>NZ_LMEO01000053.1:210173-210435 GCF_001426375.1 Paenibacillus sp. Root444D2 | reverse complement strand
TGATAGGTTCGAGGTGGAAGTGCAGCAATGCATGCAGCTGACGAATACTAATCGGTCGAGGGCTTAACCTAATATAGGGATCTTTGACGAAAGTCAAAGTCTCTCTGATCAGCTGACTAAGCAGCTAGCACCTACGTCTAACGTAGCCATGCACATGATTACTTTACGCAAGTTTCGTATCTAGTTTTCAAGGCGCAAACCACGCTTTGACTGTTTGGTGATGATGGCGGAGGGGACCCACGCGTTCCCATCTCGAACACGA
>NZ_LMEO01000053.1:0-210151 GCF_001426375.1 Paenibacillus sp. Root444D2 | reverse complement strand
GGAGAGTAGAACGTTGCCAAGCAGTTTTCCCTGATAGCTCAGTTGGTAGAGCACTCGACTGTTAATCGAGTTGTCACAGGTTCGAGTCCTGTTCGGGGAGCCATTTTTTATAACATATCAGGCTTTTCATGGAGAGGTGTCCGAGCTGGCCGAAGGAGCACGATTGGAAATCGTGTAGGCGTCACAAGCGTCTCGAGGGTTCGAATCCCTCTCTCTCCGCCACCAATAAACTTTTACATAAGAAAAGCCTGTTTACGAGGCCCGTTGGTCAAGTGGTTAAGACACCTCCCTTTCACGGAGGTAACAGGGGTTCGAGTCCCCTACGGGTCACCATCATTTTTCTAGTTCTATCCCATGGAGGCTTAGCTCAGCTGGGAGAGCATCTGCCTTACAAGCAGAGGGTCGGCGGTTCGATCCCGTCAGCCTCCACCATATTTTATCTATAATAAAATATCATGCTAGTAATGTCGCGGGGTGGAGCAGCCCGGTAGCTCGTCGGGCTCATAACCCGAAGGCCGCAGGTTCAAATCCTGCCCCCGCAACCAAACTCTTTTTGAGAGTTGTTTACATAGTGTGGAGCTGTGGTGTAGTGGCCCAACATGCCTGCCTGTCACGCAGGAGACCGCGGGTTCGAATCCCGTCAGCTCCGCCATTTTTTTATTTCTGGACATGAGTCATTAGCTCAGTTGGTAGAGCACCTGACTTTTAATCAGGGTGTCGTAGGTTCGAATCCTACATGACTCAGTAGTATAAGGAACTTTAGACTACGTCTAAAGTTTCTCTGATTTTGCGGTCATGGCGGAATTGGCAGACGCGCACGGTTCAGGTCCGTGTGGGCTAACCCCCCGTGGAGGTTCGAGTCCTCTTGACCGCATCATACTCTACGCACGAAACCCTTCCTAAGAAGGGTTTTTTTCTTTTACATGATATTGTTGTCGCGTATGTACATGCTGAGAATAACGCTTGCAGGCCGAGGACCGTCAGTTACGCTTGGAGAATGACATGCTGTAATCTGAGGCTGATCAATTGAGGCGTCTTCTTCAAGATAATGCATCTGCGGCAGTACGACAGCTCCGAGAGCGGATTCGTGAAGAAATCGAGATAGCAAAATAATGACGATAGACAGACCGGCTCCTTCCGGTTATAGTATCTGAATCTCTTTCGTAGATAGAGGAGGGTTCCCATGATCAAAAAAAGATTTTTTCTCAAGCTGCTGTCCGCCTATCTGGTGCTGGTGATTCTCTACACGCTGATCGCGGCAGGCTTGTTCATTTACCAGAGCAACGAACACGTCAACCGGGAATTGTACCGCAAACAGGCGGTCTATCTGGAACAGATGCGAGATCAGGCGGATATGAAACTGCGCTTCGCACTTACGCTGTCGGACCAGATGAAGGAACAGGAATCGATTGTCGCATATGCACGCAATCCGCAACGGGACTATGCGAACATTACGAGCATCTACAATGAGCTTCAGAAGAGCAGCAATGCGTTCCGTGATTTCGGTTACCGTATCGACATTACCAAGGACAATGACGATCTGGTTATCACGCCCAGCAACACGATTACAAAGGACCGGTACTGGAGTGAAATGGGCTTGACGCCTGATTCGGACGAGGCAGAAGACATGGGGGTGCGCCGGACGCCGAAGCCATACGAAGCCGATACCCTGATTACACTTACGAAAAAAGTGGAAGCGCTCCCGGGCAGCGCTTTGTATTTCTATTTATCCTTCCACGAACGCTATCTACTTCCGGTACTCGGGCTCGACGGCGAAAGTGCCATCGCCATTCTGGATGGGGAGCGGCTTCTCGCCTACAAGTCCGCTTTCCAGCCGGAGCGGAAAGATGAGGTTCGCGACAACGTGCTCCCGACGGTTCAGTCAGGAAAAGACGGCCTTTCGTTCCGAGACGGTCTGTCCGTGCATACGCTGCGCTCTCAGGTGTTGCCGACTTGGACGTTTGTCTACGTGGCGGAACGGTTCGCCCCCTGGTCGGCGATGAAGGAACAGTTGACGGTAACGGGCTTTGTCTATGTACTGCTGCTGCTGCTCGGCGGGGGCTTGGCCTACTGGATTTCCCGCCGGATGTACCTGCCGATCGGGCATGTCGTCAGCTTGCTGCGCTCGGATGAAGACTTAGAGGAGAAGGAGTCGGAGGAAAGGGATGAATTTACGTTTATACGCGATACGACAGCCCGGATGAAGAGAGCTAACGAACAGATGCGGGAAGCGATGATGCAAAGCAAGGTTTCGCTTAAGGACAAGCTGCTGCGGGACTTGCTCCATGGCTTGCTGCCGCAGGAACGGGCGGCCGCTGAGCTGGAGAAGCACGGCCTCGTCTGGCTAGCCTCGCCAAGTCTGGTATGCGTGGTTGAATTCGCCAGCTACTCGGAGGTGGCGAGTCACTACACGAAGGAAGCTCTGGTCACGTTTAAGTCGCAGCTTCAATTGCTGCTCTCGGAGCGGCTGAGTGAGGAAGGCTTATGCGAAGTATTCGATTTCGACTACCGCCGCATGGGCATCATGCTGCAGGGGGATGATAGCGAACGGGCGAAGCGGATCGTCAGCTCGGTGCTGATGGAGATCGAGGCAAGCGTCGGCTTGCGTCTGGTCGCTGCGCTTGGCGACCCGGTTCTGGCGGGCGGCGAGTGGGAACGGGCTTACCGGCAGGCGGTGCAGTGGCTGGATTATGGGGTACTGCGCACGTCCCGTCTCGTCATCGTCCGAAGCGATCTGGATGGCCAGATGAACGACCGCTTTTATTATCCGCTCGATGGGGAGCGCGAGCTGATCGGGAGCGTCATTCGCGGACAACGGGAGAACGTTTTCCTTCTGCTGCAGCGGTTGTTGGATGAGAATCGGAGCAGGGAGGCGATCGGCGGGACCGGCTGGACGCATTTCGTATACGCTCTACAAAATACGGTAAACCGAATTCTCCAGCAGTTGAACAAAGTACTGGATACGGATGAGGGCGAAGTGGCGGAGGCACTCCGGAAGCTTCATCATGCGGCTGAGGATGCCGAGGCAAGGTCGGCCTTGTTCGAGCTGTTCGAGCGGTTGATCGGACTCATTCATTCGGAGCAGAAGATGCTGGATCAGACGCAGATGCAAGGCATCGTCGACTACGTGCATGAGCATTACACTCGCGACCTGTCTTTGTCGGAGATTGCGGAGATGCATCGATTCTCACTTGGCTATATTAGCGGAGCCTTCAAGAAGCATACGGGTGAGAACTTCAAGGATTACTTAAACTTATACCGGGTGAAGAAGGCCAAAGAAATTATGGACACGGAGAAGGTGAAAATCGCCGAGCTGGCTTTGCGGGTGGGCTGTAATAACGTTAACACCTTCATTCGCATGTTCCGCAAATATGAGGGCGTCTCACCCGGTCAATATGCGAGTAATAGTGGTCTGAACGAAGCTAAATAGCTAAAACACATCGATTTTTCTCCCCATCGTGAAATGATGGTGATACCAAAATCATGGTGATAGACGCCCCTAACCCTGTTCATTATAGTGAGGATTGTATCCGGGATACGACAAATGATCCTAGAAGTAGGGGGAGTTGAAAGCGCTTTTGGTGGTAACGATCAGAAAGCATGTTGTACAGGAATGGCGGCTGTATTTACTGCTGATACCATTCCTGGCATGGTATGTGTTATTTATGTACAAACCGATGTATGGACTGCAAATCGCCTTCAAGGATTTCAGCCTGTTCAAAGGCATCGAGGGTAGCACCTGGGTTGGATTGGAGCATTTCAAACAATTTTTTAATGGCCCGTATTTCTGGAGAACGCTGAAAAACACGCTGCTGCTCAGCTTATACCAGCTGATCTTCGCCTTCCCAGCGCCGATCGTGCTGGCGCTGCTGCTGAACGAAGTGAGAAACCGGCTGTTCCAGAAATTCGTCCAGACATTTACGTATTTGCCTCATTTTATTTCCATCGTGGTGGTGGCAGGTATCGTCACGAACTTTCTCGCCCCTTCCACCGGTATCGTCAATTCCATTCTCCAGCTGCTGGGCGGGGAGAAGCTGTATTTCCTGACGAAGCCGGAGTACTTCCGGACCATCTATATTATTTTCATGGATATATGGAAGGAGATGGGCTTCGGCGCCATCGTGTACATTGCGGCATTGGCCGGGGTGAACCCGGCGCTGTACGAGGCGGCAAAGATAGACGGGGCTGGTCGATTCCAGATAATATGGAACGTCACGCTGCCTTCGATCATTCCGACGATTGCGATCATGCTGATCCTCAAGATCGGACAGCTGATGGAAGTTGGCTACGAATCGATTATACTGCTCTATCAGCCCTCAACATATGAGACGGCGGACGTGATCAGCACCTATGTGTACAGGTCCGGCCTGCAGGAAGGGCAGTACGATCTGGCGACAGCCGCCGGGTTGTTCAACGCCAGCGTCAGTCTGTTGCTCGTTATTATGGCTAACCGGCTCAGCAAGAAGCTGACCGATACTGGACTTTGGTAGGTGAATGGAATGAGAACCTCGTTAGGTGATAAATGCTTCAATGCGGTCAATATGCTCTTGTTATCGGTGATTGGGCTTGCCGCGCTGTATCCGTTCGTGTATGTGCTGTCGGCCTCGCTGAGCTCTGGCGATGCGGTCGTATCTGGCAAGGTGCTGTTGCTGCCGGTGAACATCAATCTGGAGGCTTATGTCAAGGTCCTGATGCAGAAAAGCATCTGGGTGGCCTACGCCAACACGCTCTATTACACGGTCGTGGGCACGTTGGTAAGCTTGCTTTTGACGATTTGTGGAGCTTACCCACTATCCAAGAAAAGGTTGAAGGGGAAGGGCGTCATCAATTTTTTGATCGCGCTGACGATGTGGTTTCACGCCGGGATGATTCCTTTCTATCTGAATTTGCGGGATATGGGTATGCTGAATGAGCGGTTTACCATCATTATCGCGTTCGCGGTGACGACCTTCTACGTGTTTCTTCTGCGTACGTTTTTCCAAAGCGTGCCCGTGGAATTGGAGGAGGCGGCGAAGATTGACGGCGCAGGTGATTACCGGATTTTATGGACGGTGTACTTGCCGTTGTCCCGGGCTTCGCTGATGACCGTCGGGTTGTTCTATGCCGTTACGCGCTGGAATGGGTACTTCTGGGCGATGATCGTCCTGAAGGACAAAGATAAAATTCCGCTGCAGGTGCTGCTGAAGAAGCTGATCGTGGAAAACAACCTGAGCGAGCAGTTGGTCGATTTCGGCTCCGCGACACTCGTTTCCCAGGAAACGGTCATTTACGCCACTATTATTGTTTCCATCATCCCGATGATGGTCGTCTATCCACTGATTCAGAAATATTTTGCCAAAGGGGCCTTGGTTGGTTCCGTGAAAGGGTAAGTTGGCTCCACTACACAAAAGGGGGACGTACAAATATGAAGCAACAGGTATGGAAAAAAGGAGTTGGGGCTGCGCTGACGTTGGTTGTGGCTTTATCGGCGGCAGGATGCGGTCAGGATGTCAAGGAAGCGGCGCCTTCGTCTGCACCGAACGAAGGAACGGAGAAGGGCAAGCCGGTGGAGCTGACGATGCATATGCATTACGGCGATCGGTATATTTACGACAATAATTTCCCGGTATTCAAGGAAGCGGCTAAGCGTACGAATGTGACGTTGAAGGGAACCGCTTCGCAGACGGCGACCAACAGCAAAGAAATGTTCAATCTGATGATGGTATCCGGCGACATTCCCGACATTGTGCATTACAACGTGAAGGGGGATTTCAACAAATACGGCTCCGAGGGCGCGTTCGCTCCACTAAATGAGCTGATCGACAAGCATGCGCCCAATATTAAGGCGTTCCTGGAGCAGCGGCCGGATGTGAAGAAATTCGCTACGGCACCTGACGGCAAGATGTATTTCCTTTCGTTCGTCCCGGATGGACTGGTCGCGAAGGGCTGGTTTATCCGTCAGGATTGGTTGAAAGCGCTTAATATGCAGCAGCCGAAAACGGTTGACGAGCTGTACCAGGTACTGAAGGCGTTCAAGGAGAAGGACCCCAATAAAAATGGCAAAGCTGATGAAATTCCGTACTTCAACCGTGTGAACAAAGGAGGAGCACAAGATCTACTGCTGTTCTGGAATTCATACCGCGGCATATATGCGGACCAGGGCAAGGTGAAGTATGGCCCTTATGAGGCAAACTACGAGACGGCGGTCGCGAATATTGCTAAGTGGTATAAGGAAGGTCTGATTGATCCAGAAATTTTCACCCGCGGGGCGAAGGCACGCGAGGTGCTGCTCGGCGATAACGTCGGTGGCGTTTCACATGACTGGTTCTCCAGTACGGCGAGCTATAATGATACTCTCAAGGATAAAGTACCCGGCATCCTGTTCGCACCGATGGCCCCTCCGGCCAGCAGCGACGGGGTCGTCCGTGAAGAAACGAAGCGGCCTACGGTGAGTGAGAGTGGGTGGGCTATTTCCACCTCCAACAAGCATCAGGTCGAAACGATCAAATATTTCGATTTCTGGTTTACTCCGGAAGGACGGAGACTGATGAATTTTGGGATCGAAGGCGTGCACTACAATCTCGTAGACGGCAAGCCGAAATTCAAGGACAGTTTGCTGACAGGCAGTAAGCCGGTGCTTGAGGCGTTGCAGGCGGAGGGGGCGCAGATGGAAGTTGGCTTCTATCAGGATTTTGCCTATGAGGAGCAATGGACGAACAAGACCGCTCTGGCTGGAGTGAAGGAGTACAATGAGAAGAAATACCCGATCGAGCAGTTTCCAGTCCTGACGTTTACGGATGAGGAGAAGAAAAAGCTTGATTCGATCATGAAGAGCATCCAGACGTTCACCGACGAGAAGCTCCAAAAGTGGGTGCTGGGAACGGAGCCGGTAGCGGGCAACTTCGAGAAGTTCCGCCAGCAGCTTAAGGCGATGGGACTGGATGAAGTGATTAGTATTCAGCAGGCTGCTTATGACCGATATATGAAATAGGCTTTGCGATACGGAAAACAGTTGATGGTTCGCCCGGATGACCGGGCGGACGGATCGGCTTATCAAAAGGAGAAAGAGGGGCATGGGATGAAGAGGATAAAACGGATTTGGAGCGCGGGAGTAGCGGGGCTGCTTCTGTTTTCTTCGCTGGCATGGGCACCGACGCAGGGAGTAAGCGGACAAGAGCTTAGGGCAGGCGAGATTTCTTCTGCTGCGCGAGAGGTTCAGGTTGCTTCTGCAACAGAAATTGTGAAAGCGCTTACGATTGTAGCTGCCAGCGCCAGTATGAGTGATGAGAATATCCCTGACAACGCTATCGATCAAGATCTGACGACCCGTTGGTCGGCAAGTGGCGTCGGCCAATGGCTGCAGCTTGACCTAGGGGCCATACAGACGATTGGCTATATCGGCATGGCCTTTTATCGTGGTGATCAGCGTAGTCTGAAGTTCGATATTCAGGTGTCTGCCGATGCCGATACCTGGACGACCGTGTTCTCGGGCAGCGGTAGCGGCAACTCGTTGCAACTGGAGGCGTTCGGTTTCACCCCGACGACGGGCCGATATGTGCGGATCGTGGGGCTCGGCACCGGATCGACGGACTGGAACAGTATTACCGAGGTCCAGGTATATAAGCCGCATCCGGACGGCTTCGTGCTGAGTCCACTTGAGCTTCCCCCGACTGGTCCCGATCCTGCAGCGCTGCCTCATACAAAGCCGGGGCTGTATGAGCCGGACGAGACGTCCCATTCGGTGCCCGAGCTTCCTTTGGTGACGGGGCGGACGCTTAATGTCGTGGATTACGGCGCGACTACGTCGGCTACCGGGACGGACGACGCCGTTGCGATCCGGGCTACGATCGCAGCGGCGCAGCCCGGGGACGAGGTTTACTTTCCCAATGGGCATTACCAGTTGACCAGCACGGCGAGCGACAGCGCTTCGCATCTGCTGCTGCACTCAGGCATTCAGCTTCGCGGGGAAAGCGAGGACGGGGTGCTGCTCGTCTCCGACCATGCCAAGAACATCGGCGACTATGCGACGAGCGAAGGCATCATCTTGCGTATCGCGGGTCAGCAGGGCATCGCCGTTCGGAGTATGACGCTGACGGCAAGCTGGCAGGGTGCGTATCCAACGAGCACAACGGTAGCCAATCCCGAGCGGGGCGGTCCGAAGACCGCTGTCTTGATTTCAGCGGCTAACGGGAATCCTTCGCAGGACATCATTCTAGACCATGTGACGATCGAGAAGTTCCAGCGCGTCGGCGTACTCGTCCGCAGCAGCCGCGATGTCGTTATCCAGTATGCCACGCTGCGCAATGCGACTGATACCGCCGAGGGCGGAGCTGGCTACGGGGTGTCGTTGGAGGGGTTGTCAAAGGAAAGCCGGTTGGGCCGGGACAACGATTCACTATTCAACGTGGTTCGCAACAGCCGCTTCTACGGGCCGTCCCTTCGCCATGGTATCCTACTGAGCAATTGGACGCATAATAATCTGATTGCGGACAATGAGCTATACCAGACGAAGCTGGACTCGATCGACATGCACGGCGAGGACGAATATATGAATGAATTCGTTGGTAACACTGTGATCGGCAGCGGCGAAGCGGGCATCGGCGTCGGCAATCCAGGGGCGACGCATGACGCAGCCGGACCGGGCAACTACATCCATCACAACCGTATCGAGAATTCGGCCCTGTATGGGATTCAGGTTTATCTGGGGTCACCAGATACGGTGATTGATCATAATGTCATCGCCAACTTCATGAAGCCCGGTACGACGGGAATCCGATTGAAAAATGCTCCGGGCACCCAGGTTCGGGATAATGTGATTGAGAACAATACGGGGCCGGGCTTCTGGGCTATTCATACTTTGTACGATATCGGGAATCCGAGCGACGGGGGCAACGGCGCAGGTGAGCCCCGCGACATCAGGATTGAAGGCAATCGGATCGTGGGCAATACGAACGGAATTTTCATCGAGGCGGGCACGGGGATTGTGCTGTCCGGCAATGAATTGTCGGGCAACACGGGCATCGACTATGACAACCGGACGGTGACAGTGCGCGATTATGTGCCAGTGGCCGATGTGTCGGTCCGACAAGGGACATCGACCAATACGGGGACGGATAGATCGTTGATCGTCCAGGGAGGCAATAACCTATCCACGCGCCAGTCGTTTCTGAAGTTTGATCTGGGCGCCCTCACCGGATCTGTCAGCTCGGCCAAGCTACTGGTATACGGCAGGGCCTCGGCTACGGGCAGCGATACGGTGAATAGCCTGTATGGTGTGGACAGCGACGACTGGATCGAGTCCGGCAGTTCCGGCATGGTCTGGGCGAATAAGCCTGCGTTAGGCGGTAAGCTGTCGACGTCGCCCTTCACCAAGGATGATTATGCGTGGCGGGTTTTCGATGCTACGGATTATGTTAGGGCGCAGCTGAACGCCGGTGGTGGTCACGAAGCGGCCGCGGGGATCATGTCGCTCGCAGTCGTGCAGGATACTTCGGCGGGCGTGTACACACTGTTCAACAGCCGGGAGTCGAGCGACCATCAGCCATTTTTACGGATCGAGACGTCCGCAACGCGGGAGCTGGAGAGCGTCACACTTACGGCCGACAAGCAGTTTCTAGGTATAGGCCAGCAGGCACAGCTGCAAACGGCTGGAGTGATGAACTCGGGCTATGCGGCACAGCTTGGGAGTGCGTTGATCCGGTATGAGAGCCTTACGCCCGGCTTGGCGGAGGTCAATACTATTGGACAGGTCACCGCGTTGGGCGAAGGTACAGCGGTCATTCGCGTCACGGTAACGCTGAACGGCGTGTCGCGTAGCGCAGAAAGCTTTCTCCAGGTGATCGACGGCAATGTGACGAAGCTGCTGCCAACCGATGATGCTTATGTGCGTGGAGGCAGCTATGCTAACTCGAATTACCGGACGAGTAATCTCGAGATTAAGAAGGACGGCAGCGAGAGCTTTACCCGTGAAAGCTTCATCAAATTTGATGTGAGCGGTCTGGATGGCGAAATTACGAATGCTAGGCTGATGATGTACGGCATTGGAAGCCCTTCAGCGGTCACAGCGGACGTGTATCGGACAAGTGCGGCTTGGTCGGAAGGGACGGTGACGTGGAATACGAAGCCCGCGCGGCTGGACCGGTTGGCCGGACTTGGACTCGCCGCCGATTGGGGATGGAGCGAGATCGATCTGACAGAGGTCATAAGTCTGGTAAAAGCCGATAGCTCCAATGAACAGCTCAGCCTAGGCCTGACGCTGCCTGTCGCGAGCATCAATGCCGTCATCGAGAGCAAGGGAAAGGCGAATGAGCCTTATCTGCTGATCACAACCAAGCAGGCTGAGCCCGATACGGAGCCGCCTGTGGCGACCGTGGGCCAGCCGCTCGACGGAGCAGCCCTATCGGCTCAAGCGATCCGGATTCATTGGGAGCCGTACATCGACAATACTGCGGTCAAGGGCTATTGGATTTACCGGAATGAGCTGCCGTTGACGACAGTAGCTTCTGATGTATATGCGTATATTGATCAGCTTCTTACTCCGTCAACGACGTATGCCTATTCGCTCAGGGCGTTTGATGCCAGCGGTAATCTCTCGGGGCTGAGCAACATTGTTAGCATCACGACCTGGCAGTCGGGCGGCCCAGGAGGACCGGGAGTTCAGTCTATAAGCTTATCTCATGTTGTTCCATATGTGGAAGCGGGCAAATCTGCGCAATTGCAGCTTAGCGGGAAGATGGATGACGGCTCCTCTGCGGATATGAGCGTAGCTACTGTGGCTTATAGCAGCGATAACACGTCCGTAATGACCGTGGACGCGCTCGGACAAGTAACGGCGATCAAGCCGGGCAGCGCGAAGATTACGGTGACCGCGAGCATTGGATCCACGTTCAAGACGGCGTCCCTCACATTGACGGTCTTTGAAACGATTGCACCTGTCTCTACAGCTACGGTGTCGCCTGCACAACCGGATGGACAAAATGGCTGGTATGCACTGCCTGTAACGGTCAGTTTGTCGGCCACAGATAACTTGTCGGGAGTAGCATCAACCGAATACAGCCTGGATGGCGGGAGCACATGGCAGCAGTATACAACCCCGTTAACCTTCGAACAAGACGGGCAATATAACCTGAGCTACCGTTCTATAGATCTTTCGGGTAATGTGGAAGCTCAGCAGACAGTTACTTTCCATGTTGACAGGACAGTGCCGACCGCTGCGGCAGCTTACAGCAGCACAGCACCCACCTCGGACAGTGTGGTCGCGATCATTACGCCGAGCGAACCTGTAACGATCACGAACAACGGGGGTTCGAGCAGCTATACGTTCAACTTTAACGGCAGCTTCACATTCGAATTTATCGATGCCGCGGGCCATCATGGCACTGCGACGGCTACCGTAACGAATATCGTATACAGAAGTACGGGGGTACCTGGGAAGCCAGTGCTCTCGGACGACAATGGGTACGATACAGGAATTCTTGATGGAAATTACAAGGTTACAATGAATATGTGGTGGGGCAATAACGGTAAAATCTATAAGCTCTATGAGGATAACTTATTAATCGAGACACAAATCCTCACGGACAACTCGCCGAGTGCCCAAACGACCGTAACGTCCGTTACCTACAAAAAGAATGGCACTTACCGTTATTATACGGAACTCGTCAATGCATTCGGTACAACGAGAAGTGATGTGTTAACAGTGAACGTCACGCAAGCAGCGCCGGCCAAAACGGTCCTATCCCATGATAACTGGGATGGGGATGGAAATTTCAGCATCAATATGAACATGTGGTGGGGCACGAACGGCACCACATATCGTCTATATGAGAACGGCGTTCTTATCAATACGCAAACATTCACCGATTATACGCCACAAGCGCAATCTGCAGCTACGATGATCCATAATAAACCGATTGGCACGTACGAGTATCGATGCGAGCTTGTTAATTATGCAGGAACAACATCCAGCGATAGGGTTATTGTTCAAGTAAGCAAGTGATAGTCTGAGAATGAAACAATGCGCCACCCCTGTTCATTTTCTATGAATAATGGTGGCGCTCGTTTTGATCGATACTTTTTTCATGTTTTAATTCTGCATGCTTGAGGTTCTGTTCAGCTTCCGAAATCTATATAGTAGGCTTGAAATGAGGTTCATGCGAAGGTTTTGAACAAGCTCACCGTAATTTCAGTTGACATTGATTATTATTATCACTAATATCAATTGTAGTGATATATGCGATGGCGGGGAGAGATCGAACATGAAAACGATTAAATACTGCTGTAGAAATGAAAAATTCGGATCCAAACAAATATATAAGTCCTTGAAAAACGAATATCCGGACCTGAAGCAGAAGAAGAAAGACTGCTTAGGCAATTGCAAGCATTGTAAGAAAGAGTGTATCGCCATGATCGGTAAAAAGGAACTGTTGTGTGCAGCTTCGCCTGACTTACTTTATGCTCAGATCAAACAAATTATTGCTGAATCTAGAGCAGAAAGCGTGATGGTTTGAACTTAACCCTTCTTAAATTGCTTCTTCCGTTTGTATTTGTATGCGGAGTTCTGGTAATCTTGTATGTATGGGGAATACGCAAGAGATAACCATACAGAAAGGGTGTGTGCATCTATGTTAAACGATACACTTACAGAAGCGCTCAATGAGCAGATGAACTATGAGTTTTACTCCGCGCACGTCTACTTGGCTATTGCTGGTTATTGTGCTGCGGAAAGCTTAGATGGCTTTTCAAACTTTTTTATTGTACAAGCTGAGGAAGAGAAATTCCATGCGATGAAAATTTTCAAATTCATAAATGATCGTGGGAAAAAGGTTAGCTTTGCCGGTATGGATACGCCTGTGAATGAGTACAAATCGATCCTAGATGCTTTTGAACATGCTTATCAACATGAGCAAGAAGTAACAAGACGTATTTATCATCTATCAGATTTGGCATTGAACGATAGAGAGCATGCGACTATGCAGTTCTTGAAATGGTTCATTGATGAGCAGGTAGAGGAAGAAGCAATGTTCGACAGCATTATTAATAAATTGAAACGCATTGATAAAGACAGTAACGCCTTCTACATGTTGGATGCTGAATTTGCTCAACGTTCGTTCACGCCACCAGCAGCGGTATAATTACATACGACTTTTATGAGGATGAGACTTACCTGTTTCGCGAAATTTGGCGAAGGGTAAGTTTTTTTATGTCTACTGACATGCAGCTGTCAGGAATCCTTTTATATACTAGGAGAAAATGTAAAGGATGTGCAATATGGAAAAGTTGGATTTAGCTAAAACGTATAAAAGCTATTACACAGCACCCGCGAAACCGCAATTGGTCGAATTTGAGCCTAACTGGTATGTCACGATTCAAGGTCAAGGGGATCCGGACGGCATAGCCTTCTCAAATGCCACTGAAGCACTTTACACGCTTTCCTACAGCATCAAGGGGATTTATAAGAAAGAGGAGAAAGACTTTACTGTGGCCAAACTAGAAGGCTTATGGTGGGTGGATGGGGATAGAAAAGCCCTGGATGTACCAAGAGAAGAATGGCACTGGAAGCTGTTGATTCGAATGCCAGATTATGTGAGGGCCGAAAGTATCGAAGATGCACGTTCTATTGCAATGTCGAAGAAAAAGGAGCTAACCGTTATCTCGGATATCAATTATGAAACCCTGCATGAGGGAGCTTGTGTACAAATGCTTCATGTGGGGCCCTATGCAGCAGAACCGGAATCTTTGAAACAAATCGAGCATTTCTTAACTGAACATAGACGGAAGATCCGCGGCCTCCATCATGAGATTTATTTATCAGACCCGAGGAAGGTAGAGCCTTCGAAAATGAAGACGATTTTACGATATCCTGTTCAATCAGTAGAAGTGGTGACCGGGTGATTTTTGCGGTAAAATAAAAGAAAATGTCGATATGAACGTGGGGAGGGGCAGCAGATGCAGATACGTTCTTTGGCGGGGGCTATAAAAGTCTTTGGCTTACTCGTCATCATGGTCGGGTTTATGTATCCAGCTTCTGCGGTCCAAGCCTCATGGTTGGATCGAGTGAAGGACATCTATCAATTGCCAGAGAATGTGGAACAAATTCAGAAAGACTATGAGACTACGAAGCAGCAATTAGAGGATCAGAAGGACAAGCTTTCTAAAGCCATACGGCATTCGCAAGAAACTGAGGAACGGCTTCTTGGGCAAAACGAAACGCTTAAAAAGGAAAATGAACAATTGCAAGAACGCTTAAAGGCCATGGAACAAATAGCCCTAGATAAAGAAAAACGAAATCAGAAATTAACCTATATGGCTGTGACAGCTGTTTTGCTGATTATTTTTTATCTTGTGCTGGGCCGCGTGTTTCGATTCATTGTTTGGCGGAGGCAGAAGCGCAGAATGAGATAGATGTAGTCTACGAGGAGGTCGGTGTGTATGGAGGTATCTTTCGAGGAAGTAAGCTCACACGCAAAGATAGCCACGTTGCGCATCGAACAGAGGGAGTCTGTTCATGTGCTGCATCCGAACCAAATTGTCGCTTTTCAAGGAAAGTCTGAGCAGAGAGAAGATTCTTTTATGAAGCTGCCGAGTATGTATAGGAAGAAGCGTTTTGTCCAGTCACGGCTGCATGGTCCTGCCAATGTAATGTTAGGGCTGCCTGAAGGTTATAGCATGGCTGTTATACCCATAGGAGCGGATGATAATCTTCTATATGAATTTCGACATGTTCTGTTTTACACAGAGGGAGTCAGCTACACTTCTCATCTGCAAAATGTTAAGAATACACTGATTACGCAGGATCTTGTGAAAATGCAGTTCAAAGGTCCAGGTAAACTAGGACTTCTGACTGCAGGACCGATTTACCAAATGGCATTGGACGCTAAGCAGCCCTTGTATGTCGATATAAGCTGTCTTGTTGCCTACCCGCGGAATGCTCAGCTACGTCTATGTGTGTACGGCAATACACTGGCAAGTCAGCATATGAATTATCATTGGGAAATGACGGGGCAAGGCCATGTTCTCATGCAGCCCTGTAAGCCAGATCGCAAATTGGATGAGCATATGAAAAATGACAGTTTAATGCGTCGCATTGCCAGAGAAGTACTGCCATTTGGCGGTATTTTCATCAAATAAAAAAAGGAAAGAAAAAACATTTGCATTTGTCTTCGATTCCTGATATATTATTCCTTGTCGCCTCGGAGAAACGTTAGCGAGAATGACAGGCAATTATACGATGCGGAAGTGGCTCAGCGGTAGAGCATCGCCTTGCCAAGGCGAGGGTCGCGGGTTCGATCCCCGTCTTCCGCTCCAACTAATTTGCGCCCTTAGCTCAGCTGGATAGAGTATTTGACTACGAATCAAAAGGTCGGGAGTTCGAATCTCTCAGGGCGCGCCATTTTCATTTAACGCATCGGGACGTAGCTCAGCTTGGTAGAGCACCTGCTTTGGGAGCAGGGGGTCGCATGTTCAAATCGTGTCGTCCCGACCATCAATCCCTTTTAATATGCGGGCGTAGTTTAATGGTAGAACTTCAGCCTTCCAAGCTGATCGCGCGGGTTCGATTCCCGCCGCCCGCTTCACAGAAAAAGATCACCTTCGGGTGATCTTTTTCGTTTGAACGGGAAAGGAAGAGAAGCCGTATGGGCTCGACCGTCCGTGAAGACATCATCGAATATACCCAAGTAGGACGCGCGTCCAAATATACCACTAGTCGCTTCCGTATGGAGCATTTGAAATAAGTATTTGGAGTATTCCCGCCGCCCGCTTCATAGTATGTGAAAAGACCACCTTCGGGTGGTCTTTTTCTGTAGATAAGAAAGTATAAGTTTTATACTTTAGCTTCGAATCTACCTTGACAAACGCGTTCGTCTCAGGAGGACGACGGAGTCGTTTTTCCTTGTTTGGGGTAAATGAAGGGAATCCACTCTATTTAACACCGATGGATTCGCTTTTTGGTTTAGGGTGAAGGGGGCAGCTGAATTAGTATGCCTGTATAAAGGATTTTTCTTGCTTATAAGTAGGGAAGTAGTTGTACTTCGTGCAACAATTTCCTTGGTTTCCTACTCTCCTAGCTAGAGATGTTGTATCCTGTACAACAATTTAGCCTTAATTCGTTCTAAAAGGCCACTTTTGGTCTAAATTGTTGCATTTTTTACAACACGCGTAGAGAAAACGCTTGATTTGATTGAGTAATGTTGTGCGTAGTACAACTTTAGTTGTTTGTCCGGATAGGAGGGATTCCGCAGGGGTTCGACCGTCCATGAAGGTATCGAAGGACTTACCCGAGAAGGATGATCGTCCTGTCGGTGAAGATTTAAGGATAAGCCGATACCAGCCCAAGCCTGTGACTCTGACAACTGATCTTCGTAAGGAGCCAGTCACTTTATTACACTAGAGATCCAATGACGATCGGATCTGGTTCTAATGTGAGCGAAAGAGGAATCATTCAATTCGTCGGGCTTTTTGGAGCATCATATTTTCTGTGACTACAAGCGAAATCAAAAGCATAATAACTTCTCAATAGTGATAATATCAATATCATCGCATTGAAGCGAAGGTGGATCGATATCGAAATAGACATGTCTCAAGCCATAATCGCATATGCATGAAATCGAAGCTTGAACGTTAGCGTTCAGGCTTCTTCTTTGTGCTGGAAAAAACACTTGTCAAAACTAACTATATTAGTTAATATACTAATTAAATTAGCATACAGAAAGGGATGGTGCTCGACATGTCATTTATTGTATTTATGCTCTTATTTACAGTGTTATGTGGATGGCTGGAAAGTCTTGTTCTCAGTCGCTCGAAAAGGGAGGGAATGTAAATGTTTGCTGGACATTTTGGGCTTGCTGCAGCAGTGAAAGCAAGAACACCGGAGGTGCCGATCTGGGCGCTCATGCTTAGTACTCAGCTGCTTGATGTTGTATTCGTCCCTTTATATCTTTCTGGTGTTGAAACGATCGATACAAGCATCGGTACGGGATATGGGGAAGGGATTATTCATGCTGACTATACACACTCATTAGTTGGGGCGCTGCTCATTGCTATCTTATCAGGACTATTGGCTTGGAAGTTGTGGGGCAAAAGAGGAGGCGCAGCTATAGGAGGGCTTACCTTCAGTCACTGGATACTTGATCTTCTCGTTCATCGTACAGATATGCCATTCTTACCGGGGAATGCTGGAGGACTTCCATTAGTAGGATTTAGTCTGTGGCAGTGGCCGTGGGTGAGCGCTGCTCTTGAGATTATTCTCGTGGTTGCAGGTTCTATCCTTTACTTCCACACACTTCGTAATACCGCTAAACTGTCAAAACAAATGACAACAGACGGAAACTTAATTTGGCGTACACGTCTTGCGGGAGGTGTCATGGCCGTTCTATTGATTGCCTCGTTTATTTCAGATTTTGCCTTGCATTTATAACTCTATGGAAACTATTACCACTATGCAAAAGTTGAAAGTAATAGTTCAACTATGCTAGTCTAAAATAGACAAAAAATGCCGAATCTCGGAGCAGCAAAAGCTCCGGTACGGGGGACTTCTTTAATTTGGGGTGAATGAATGCTCGGCTGTTTTACTAAACTGAGCACGCTAGGGAAACCTCTTCCCGAACCCGTCAACTAACCTCGGAGGCTTCAAGGAGGCAAGGTTTTTGAAATTTTTCACAAAAAGCTTTATTTGCTCATGCGCACTTGTTGGTGCGGCAGTATCCATTTTGTCCGCTCCCTCGGTTCAAGCAGCATCAGGTTCATCTTCATCCACTGTAAAAGTCCAGGTCAATGATGAGTTGGTTCAGTTCCCAGAAGTACAGCCATTTATTGACAACGCAGGAACGCTGCAAGTTCCTTTGCGAGTACTGTCTGAGAAATTGGGTTATCAAGTAGGCTGGGCGAAGCAAGAAAGCGAAATAGTGGTCACGTTGAAGAGCAAGCAGCAGACGATTCAACTTACAACCGACGAGAAGCAAGCGATCGTTAACAGTAAGAAGATTAGTCTGGAAAGCAGTCCGACGCTTTATCAAGGTAATACGTATGTACCCTTGCGTTTCATTACTGAAACATTCGGTTCTCCGATTGAGTGGAATGAAGCGAATCGTATCGCGATTGTGAATGTCGATGGCAAGTCGCACAAGCCAGCCTGGATTGCACCGCCACCAGCACCAGCTCCAGCTCCAAAGGTAGCAGCGGTAGCTATACCTTCCATGTCTGATCAAATCGTGCAAACAGCAAATACGTTCATGGGCACGCCATACGTTTGGGGAGGCACAACACCCAGAGGGTTTGATTGTTCCGGATTTGTGCGCTACTTGTACGAAGCTAAAGGCATTGATCTACCCAGAACTTCGGTTCAAATGTACGATCAAGCCGGAACTAGGGTTACAGACTTGAAGGTTGGAGATCTTGTGTTTTTTGCAGCAGGCAGTGTAAATCATGTTGGTATTTATCTGGGGAATGATCAATTCATTTCAGCGACAACGTCTAGAGGTGTAACGATAGATAGTCTCGCCAGTTCATACTGGGGATCCAGATATGTGGGAGCCAAAAGAGTTCTGTAAGTAAGCCATGTGGTGAAAAAGGATTAAATCATCGGGCATTTGTTTTCTATGAATCTTTCGAATGAAAGCATAGAAGGCAAATGTTCTTTTTTTACGCGAAATATTGCGATTTTTATCGAAATTTTATGGTTTTTAGCCTATAATGAAGAAATGTTTGGAAGAAAGCAGGTGACACGAACGGCATGCAATTAAGTGTCTGGAAAAGTTGGTTTTATAAAAAAAGACATTCGAATAAAGCAAATAGCATGTATATCGTGGAAAAAGGTCCTGCCATACCAGAAGAGATTCGGGGAGTCATTGATCGATTTTTTCTTACGTATAATCATTTCAAAGGGGCAAGAAGCCTACAAACGGATACGTTTATAAAAGAAGTTTTTTACGCAACGAAACAGGATCCGAAGGATCAAAGGACAATTGAAGAGATGGAAGCCTATATTCAGCAGAAAAATGTGCATCGCTTGCGATTGAAATCCTTTGTTGTGGATGAGTATCTTCGTATTGGCGAGAAGGTTTGCATGATTGGTGTGACGAGGGAATTCAGTAATAATCAGAGAAATCGCGTGCTTTATTTTCTAACAAAAGAGGATCAGTCTTGGCGCTTTCATCATATCGCAAGGTCTCACCATGGGACTGTTCTAGATAAGTTTCAAGTGAATGAGCAAACAGGGTTCGTGGTTGGAAATGAAAAAGCCGCTCTCCTCTTTCTGACACACTCCGGGTCTGCCGATGCATCCACCTATATTTTGGGTGATTATGTGCATGTGGAAGGTTATTTGGAAGTGGAGCCGGAGGTGAGCAGCCAACTGTATTACCGTATCGTACGAATGAATCGTGTGCACTAAAAGCGAAGTGAAACTCGGTAAAGTCGTGGATCCCATTGGACCTGTCCGCCTAAGGATTCAATAATGGCTCGTAAAGGCATATAAATATGACCATCTAGTATAGTAGGTGCTTCAGGGAGTATGACTGATTGCCCATTCACAGTCATCACGGAATGATCCGGCCGAAGCTCAAGATTAGTAGAACCATGATGAACAGTTAATGTACGGGTTGTCCCATTCCATTCAAATTTGGCACCGATTCTTTCTAGAATGCCCCGAAAGGGTACCATACTTGTTTCTTGCAATAAATACCCACGGAACTCATGTACGAATTGTCCATTTACTTCTAATTGGATTTGCGGATGATCTAGACGTTCCACGACAAGTGCATTGCTCAGCGACCGACCCGGAGTTCGCAGCATGGAGCCGTTCGCATACAGAGATGAACTTGCACCTCCGTCCATATTCATTGCATCCGTTAAACCTAGCTTTAGAAGAACTTGCGCCATATCCGCCATCGTAGCTGCGGAGAGCGTCCCCATGACGAACTGATGGGAAGCGTCTAGCCCAATGAAACTGCGTACGTTCGCACTCGTTGTGATTTTGGGATCAGTAAAGCCATCCCGTTCGAAGTCCAAATCAACAGCGCCATTGGTAAGCAGATGCGGTCCGGCTCCAATAGCAGCATCAACCGCTGTAAGTATTGAGCTTTCTACGGTATCTTGATTATGGAGAGATGAAGACAGCTTCACCGTGTCGCCAATATGGATATTAGGCAGCACATAGGTCTTATTGTTGGCACTATTTCCAAGTAGAAATACCTGCCCATCTTCGGGAATATCGACACTCTGCGGCGTAACGGCAGTAACTTTGCCCTCGCGGAGGACAACTTTGGTTGAGTTAGGAAAATCGATCGTCGGTCCAAAAGCGCGCGTGTACCAGACGACTTGATCATTGGCGGAATCAACGTAATATTTGTTCACACCCCAAGCAGTGAATGTGTAGGCTTTGCTCTGATGAGTAACGCTTATTTGGTGCTCCGTTTGGATTCGCCCAAAGCTGGCTGTTTTGTCGGCATGAAGGAGAAAGGCAGGATTAATGCCGGAATGCATGATTTCGCCGGAGCCAATCAGCAAACCATTCGGATAGCGCTGGGTGTCATCCTTTTCATAGGCGTCAAAAAAAGTCCCATTGATCCCTGCAATCGCATGGTTCCTTGTTAACATGGAGGAGAAGGACTCATCATGACCGATGCCGGCTTCAGCAGTCACAGGCTTAACGCGCAAGTAGGGATCGGTGAGATCCGCTGTGACCCATTGTACAGTAAACGACTTGCCATTATGAGCAATCGTTCGGCTTTGTGTTTGAACGGTACCTTGTGCAGAAGTAGATGCTGGGAAGATAACGGCTGCTGAGAGCAGACAGCTGAGCATCACGGTGTAAGTAAGAGTGCGGAAACGCGCATGAGGCATGGCAGCTATCTTCCTTTCTGAATTTACTTCTTTTTTAATTCGCGCAGGGAGTAGAACGTTCCTCTCCAATTGATGCCACCTTGTTTCCATGTTAGCCAAACGGAGCGCACGATCGTATAAAGGAGCAGGGAAGCGCTGATAGGGAGCAGGAAAGCTTCATCCCCGCGTTTGCTCATGAGGCGGAACATTAGCTTGCGGTATAGCCATATTTGTAAAATGACAGCGACAGCATAGGCGGCACCTCTCCAGTCCCAAAGGAAGATCAGACCGAGCCAAGGACAAATAAAAAAGATAAGCTGTCCTAGACAAGCGAGTAAAGCAATAGTGTAGCTGTAGCGAAAACCGGAGAAAAGGTTTTTCTCCAGACCGATGATCGCTTCTTTGAGGGAGCGGTACCATTCGACTTGAAGGATATGCTTGCCGGACAGAACCTTCTGCCTAAATCCAGCTCGTTTGAGGGAGATGCCTAATTGAAGGTCATCATCAGGTCTAAGGGCGATCGCTTTGTGCGTGCCAATGGCTTCATAAGCACTGCGGCTGACCATGTTAAAGGCACCTATTCCGATGCCCGGTTCACGGGCGCTATCAAGGTTGGCACGCCACGGGCGAACGAATAAGGAAAAAGAGAAGAGGAAGAAATGAACGAAACCTCTGAGCAGCGTGCTTCGCGCAATCATGTTAGGGGTCAGCGTGAGATGCTGTACGTCATGTTCCTTCATATAAGTAACGCTATCTGAAATCGTTCCTGGTGCAAAGATGATATCCGCATCTGTAAAAAGTAAGTACTGGCCTCTTGCTTGCTGATACCCTTGGTAGAGAGCATGGTTTTTGCCAAGCCAGCCTTCAGGCAGTGAGGTGATGTGAATGATTTGCAGTGGTGTGTGAATATCTGTTTTGCGCTGTGACCACTTCCGCAGCTCTTCAAGTCGGACGCCTGTAGCGTCCTGAGAACGGTCATTGACGGCAATGATCTCGAGGCGCGGATAATTTTGCGTGAGAAGGTGACGGACGGTTTCTAGGATGGTACTCTCTTCTTCTTTGGCGGCGATAATGACCGAAACGAGTGGAGGCTTGTCCGGGAGTTTCGTGGATTTGGGCAGTGTATGCAGTAAATGTATGCCTTTATGCACATCGAATGTGATATAAAGCCAGTAGAGGAGGGTCAGGATCGCGATAATTCCTAGGGTGGACATGGTGTGCCTCCTTAAAGTTTTGCTAGCAAAACTTGCATCGTAAGCATAATCTTGAAAGAATAGAAGTTGACCGCATTATATCATTCATCAGGAGTGAGGGGAAATTTTGCTGGATGCGTGTTAAGGGAGGATCTGATGGGGGAAGAACGGATTGAACCGCGGGAGCAGTATTGGAAAAAGATGAATGGCGAACAGTTGGCCATCTTTCTCAAGGCGATTGGGAAAAAGTCGGCGATGAAGCCGGATTCGTTGGCTTTTGTATGTATAGGAACAGATCGATCGACAGGTGATTCATTGGGCCCGCTTGTAGGGAGCAGGCTTGTGGAACTGGGGTATCCGCATGTGATAGGAACACTTGAAGCGCCTTGTGATGCTAGTAACTTAGCAGTGCGTTTGCAGGAAATTCCACTTGGTTGTGTGGTGATAGCGATTGATGCATGTTTGGGACAAAAGCTGTCTGTGGGCATGTATCAGGTGTCTAATCAGCCTTTGGCTCCAGGGAAGTCAGTAGGGAAGGTGCTGCCTCAGGTTGGGGATTATACGATTGCGGCTATCGTCAATGCAGACGGGCCTAGACAGTATAGTGTACTACAAACAACATCGCTGTACAGCGTGTTGAAGATGGCAGATGAAGTGACGAAGGCGATCGAGCATGCTTTTCCTATTTAGAAGGCAGCTTAGGGTAGAACGGAGAGATGAGTAGTGGGACCAGGTGGTATGGGGCGGCTTTCCGATAGGAATCGGCCTAAAGCGAAGTTAAAGGATGTTTCGGTAAAAAGGATTTTGCGGTTGTTTAAGGGGTATTGGGGACAATTATTGGCCATTATTGGATTGGCGCTGTTTGCAGCCTTGATTGGTTTAATCCCGCCTCTTGTTATGAAAGAAATTATTGATACAGCGATTCCACAGGGCAATATGAAACTTCTGGCAGGGATGGCACTGTTAATGATATTTCTTCCTGTCGTAAGCGGTATGCTTGGGGTATGGCAAAATCATCTTAATACCAAAGTAACCCAAGGGGTTATTCGTGATTTAGGACAGTCCTTGTTTCATAATTTGCAGCGGCAATCGATGGCTTTCTTTACGGAGGCTCGGTCGGGGGAAATTGTTCAGCGGATCACAGGGGACGTTCAGGCTGTTCAAAGTGTTGTGACCTCATTGGTTGTGTCATCAATCACCCAGATTGTCATTGTTGTTTCGACGATTGGTATTTTGTTTGCCCTTGACTGGAAACTAGCCATTATTTCTGTGCTTATTCTCCCGCTGTTTGTGCTGCCTGTGAAAAAAGTATCGAGGTTAAGGAAATCGCTGCGCACGGAAACGCAGAAAGTGCGTTCGGATATTACTTCTCAGCTTACTGAGAACTTCGGGATTTCCGGTGCTTTGTTGACACGTATTTTCGGCAGGGAGAAGCATCAGGAAATCGAGTTTACGGCTATGAACCAGAAGGTGATGGATTTGGAGCTGCGGCTCAATCTGGTCGGTCGTTGGTTCGGGATGGCAACGAGCACGCTGGGGCCGTTAGGCACAGCGATTATTTATATGTACGGCGGCTACTCCGTCATATCCGGCAGCATGACGCTGGGCTCGATCGTCGCCTTCGCGGCGTATCTTGGCCGGTTGTACATGCCTGTAGGTATGCTGCTGAACCTACATGTCGAGGTGGCTACTGCGCTGGGTGTATTCCAGCGTATCTTCGAGTACCAGGACATGGTGCCGGATGTCATGGACTCAGTTGGGGCTGCGCCGCTTACGCAGGTCGCGGGTCGGGTAGCTTATAAGCAGGTTTCCTTCGCTTATAAGCCAGGGCAGTACGCGCTGCGCGATGTCACGTTCGAGGCGCAACCGGGTGAGATGGTCGCGCTTGTCGGGCCAAGCGGTGCGGGGAAATCGACGCTGATCGGCATGATCGCGCGGCTGTATGACTCGACGTCGGGTGTCGTCGAGGTCGATGGCGTGAACGTCCGCGACGTTCAGCTGGCTTCGCTGCGCGAGCAGATCGCGTACGTAACGCAGGAATCGTTTCTGTTCCACGCGACGATTGGCGACAACCTGCGCTTCGCGCGGGAGGACGCTACGCGTGAGGAGATGGAGGCCGCGTGTCGGCAGGCCTACATCCACGACTTTATCGTGTCGCTTCCCGAAGGGTACGACACGATGGTGGGAGAGCGCGGCCACCGGCTCTCCGGCGGCGAGCGCCAGCGGATCGCGATAGCTCGCGCGATCCTGAAGCGCCCGCGCATCCTCATCCTCGATGAGGCGACGTCGCACTTGGACTCGGAGTCCGAGTCCTATGTGCAGGCGGCGCTCGAGGAGCTGATGCAAGGGCGCACGACGCTCGTGATCGCGCACCGGCTCTCCACGGTGCTGGCCGCCGATCACATTCTGGTGATCGAAGCGGGCAGCGTCGTGGAGCGGGGCACGCACAGCGAGCTGCTTGCACTGGATGGGCTGTATGCGCGGCTGTACAGCACGCAGTTCGCTCATGCTGCTGAGGTGTAGTTGTTCACACGACCACGGCGGTTAATAATTCATGCTAAGGGGCTGTCCCAAGAATAGATAAATATTCGAGAGGGGCTAGCCTTTTCTTCATGGATAGGCATCCATTTTCCATAGGTAGGTTTCACTTAGAGGAACGTATATTCGCTATTTACGTGAAATTAGCTCTAATTCAAGCTAACGCGGATCGTAGAGACGCTATTCCTTTGTTTTTTGCCTCGAATAGCACAAATTTCACCGAATAACGCTCTCACGTTCCGCAAATTCAAATTTTTAGCGCATTTAATCCAAAATAGCGGATTGTCTTTCCGCTGGCATTATTTTAGAGTCTCGAAGGGTGCCTATTCATATTCTGTTCCATGGGAAGAAACAACTCAAAGAATAACGGCTCGACGTCAGGGGAATAAGATTAACAAAGGTCACGGCTTATCGAAGTAAAAGGAGTTTCATTTGATGAACGACAAAAAGGAAGCTATAGTTCGAATATCTTGACAAACCATTCTGTAACTAATAGTATTACAGTATAAAAATGAATAGGGGACGTTAAACATGAAATGTAAAATTAATCGAAATGCAGCTAAGGTTTTAAAAGATATGTTGAGTAGTGAAGAAGCTGAGGGGAAGATGATTCGTGTATTTATTACGCTGAATCATGGAGAGCACGCGCATTATGATGTGAAGCTTGATACACCTACTGAGCATGATGAAATCGTAGAAACAGACAAAGACATTAAAATTTTACTAGATAAACGGGAAAACCTCTTAGATGGGGTTTGGGTTCAATATTTTCATGTGCCGGAAGAAGGGTTTTTCATAACGAACCCTTCAACAGGATTTCTTGAAAAATAAGGGAATGGTTAGTAAAATTCTCAGATAGTTGAGACCGCCCATGTTTCTACACATGGGTTATTTTTATATTGAACGATCATGGAGGAATTTCAATGAGTCAACGCTATCGAATCACAAGAGAATTTCAGGAAAAGGACAATTCTGCGAAAACCATATCTTTGGAAGAGTGCAAGCTGTATTTTACGTCCAAACCTGACTTTTCCTATACATCCGTGTTTACGGTAACAGGCTCTACCAGCATGTCTATTGAGGGGGATTTCTTCATGTGGAGCTATGGCGATACCAAAATCCCATTCCGGCATTATCAGGGAGATATTTACGTATCTGGCACCAATGAAGCCGTGATCCCTAAGATGATTGAGGTTGCGAGCGAATTGGGAGCGGATGTGCTGGAAGGATAACTGTTGAAAACAAAAAAAGCACAATGGACCAGGAGCATATAGCTCCTAATCCATTGTGCTTTTTTGCTTCACACTGTTCCATTTCTTTAATGCAATGCTGGTTGTGGAAACATTAATTTACTGACAAGTTTGCCAACGAACAAGGATTCTCACAATGTTGCAGCAATTGTGCTTTCCGACTTGGAATAATATAGTATTATTGAATGATGGCAAGCAGATTGAACAGAGACAGTAAGCATGCAGGATTTGTTATGCAACAACTTCGGGTCCTACTGAACACATATAAAAAGATTTAATTTACGTAAAAAATGGAGGCAGCAATCGTGGTTACAATTGAGGATTTTATGAAATTAGATATCCGTGTCGGTACTGTAATTAAAGCAGAGCCTTTTCCGGAAGCTCGAAAACCTGCAATAAAATTAGAAATCGATTTTGGTGAGATGGGTATTAAACGCTCCTCTGCTCAGATTACACAAAGATACGAATCCGAACAACTTATTGGACGTCAAGTAGTCGCCGTAATGAATTTTCCTGTTAGACGCATCGCAGGGTTTAAATCTGAGGTGTTGGTCATCGGCGGTGTTCCAGCAGAAGGTGATGTGGTTCTCATAAAACCGGATGAACCTGTTAAAAACGGTACACCAATAGCTTGAGATGAGTTATTGGCAAACATTGTTTGCCCATTTTATGTAAAGAAGCTGCCCTCAAGTTCACTCCCTACATTTACCAATGCCTTTTAGCGAACAATCCGTCTTGTTCTAGAGTCAAATAAAATAAACACCTAAATTACGTAAACATATAGAACTGAAGGAGAACTTTATGAAAAAAGGTTTGAGATCGCTAATTCACTGGCACTCGTTTATGGATCAACTTGAGACTTATACGGCAGCTACATTGTTGAAATTGAAAAAATGTTTGAACCCGATAACGAACAAAATTGGTTTTGGTATTTACTTTTATAAGGATATCACCATAAATTTAAATCGTTTGAACAAAGATATGCTCGCAATAGTCGCCGATTTTGTTACACTTTCGCATTTCGACAAGCGTACATTTCCTAGCTTTGTATCGGTTGCCGATGGGATATACGCGACGATGTTTACGAAAGTGCCTAACCATATTATTAAAAGGATTACTACTTTGGTCACTGCGTTACCAGGTTATAAAGCACTGCAATCTGCATCCCGTTCTTACGGGTACAAATGTGAGCTTCACTACAACCAGGGAAAAGTATTTTTTGGCTCGTTACAAATTCATTTTAAGAAAATCCAAAACGAACTCTCCTCTCATAGTTACGCAGCCATTCCATTGCTAGGAAAGACAGATTAAGAAATGCGACAACTGTTATAGAACAAGTGAAATAAATAGGGCTTGGTTTTTCTACCGCAACCTCGACATGAATCCGCGGTGGGAAGGTCGGCGATGTTGCGGGGCGGATACTAACCTCCGATGCGATTCAATCGCATAATACTTTTGGGGAACCGGAAATGTGAAGACGTCCGAATTCAAAATGTTGGTCTTCCAAAGCTGCGAGGCTTATCAATTCGGCACAACCCGCCGTTGGTGCGGCTGTCTGATGGCTGTAAAAGCTAAGCTGGCCGCAGCCCGCTGTCCGGCACTGCAAGGGAGCAGATGGTAAAGAAAATGATAGTTTATAAAAAATAAAACTTTATTGGCCTGCGAATCTGAATTTACTAGGAAGCGGTAGCCTAGGACTGTATTATCACAGTCCTTAGCTGACGCTGTTTTTTAACTATATGGCAAAAAGCCCCGCGAGGGGCTTTCCTTTTTTAACTCAGACTTTGAAGTTAATTTCCAAAGCCTAGCCTCATCGCCATGTTGTAGCCAGCCGGCCCGAAGTTATACCTTTTTCGCAGATCGATTAGATTGGGTCCGAATGTCTGTTCTAGCATTTCACGGTGCGCTTGCATAATCTCATAGATGTATAGGTCATGAATGATGACCTCGGTGATCGGCATGACGAGACCAGGGTGCATGGTCCAAGCGGCGCGGCTGTCCGTTCCAAGAGAAACGATACCGGCCACCACTTCGCGGTCGTCTATGCTAGCCACGATCCAACGGCCGCCGTATTCCCATGTAATCTCTTCACTCGAATCATGTGGGTACACTTGCGCAAAATCGAACTGTAGTTCTCCATAGACGACAATCAGAATCTCAACGCCTCGTTCCGCAGCCCTCCGCAGTTCCGGTTCCAATAGCTTGGCTTCTTCTGTCCAGATTTCTAGCAGAACACGCCCAGTCGCCCGATTAATCGCTTCCGCCGCCCGGCTCAAAATGGCTTCAAACCCGGTGATGTTCCAAATGTTTTCCCGATTTAAGGATACATAAGAGTAGTTGGCAAGCGCTGTTTCAGCAGCTTTAAATGAGGAGTCGATTTTGCTTTTTTTCAGCCGGATCAGCTCTTGCGGCGGCAATGGCGTGTACAACGAAGGATCCTCGAGACTGACCATGACTTCGCCGCGCTCCACCATTCCGCTTAGCACTTCATAAATTTTAGAACGCGGTACACCCGAGTTCAAAGAAATTGCATACCCCGATAATGGAGATTTATCAAGTAGCGCCAGGTACGCTTTGGCTTCATATTCGGTAAAATTCAAATCCTGCAACATCTGAATGATTTCTAATTTCATTTTTTAACCTCCTGCCCTCCGCATCGTACAAAGTCCGGTTTTTTTCATTTATCCGATTTACTCCATTATTACACTTGACAGACGATAGTGCCAATGGTGTACCATTTATATAGTTGCTACAAAAGTAGCTACTACATTCAATTACTTGGAATTCCTTGGAGGTACAGCATGGATGCATCAAATGAAATTCAAAAAGTACGAATAGCAAAAGCCCAAAAAAGCAGCAGCCTTTACTTAATCGCCGTCATTATTGCCATTTTGCTATGGAGCACCTCGTTTGTTGGGACTAAGATTGCATACCTTTCCTTTCCGCCTCTCACATTGGGGGCAGCACGCTTTGTAATTGCTTCGGTCATTTTAGGAGCGATTATGCTGTCTCGAAAAGAATTTATAAGGCCTGCACCGAAGGATATGGGATTGATGGCGCTGAGCGGAATATTGGGAACGACTCTTTACTTTGCTCTGGAGAATATCGGGCTTGAGCTGACAACGGCATCCAGCGCCGCGCTGATCGTCGCTTCTTACCCGGCCATAACAGCGCTGCTTGAGTTTATTTTTTTTCGCATAAAGATTTCCTGGGTGAAGGGGGTTGGGATTGTGATGGCCGTTCTCGGAGTGTATCAGATTTCGGGCGGCAGTTCGGGGGAGAGTTCAGGACAGCTGACGGGTAACCTAATTCTAATTCTGGCGGGCGTTGTGTTTGCAGCTTATAACTTTACAACACGCAAAGTTGTCAAAAACTATTCCATGGTAACCGTTTCGTTTTACCAGACGATTGCAGGGACGGTTGCATTCATTCCGCTTGCACTGATAGAGCGGTCAAGATGGCAGGTGCCTAGCGCAGAGTCTCTCTGGGTGCTGCTCTATCTTGGGGTTTTCTGCTCTGTAACAGCTTTTATGCTTTATAATTATGGACTGCGCAACCTCAGCTCTGGAACTGCAATGGCGCTGATGAACCTCGTTCCTCCTTTTGGCGTGTTATTCTCAACCGTATTCCTACATGAAGTCTTGCATATATTTGATTTGATCGGTGGAATGGTTATTATTGTTGGGGTTATTCTGAGTGTGAGGGAAAAGTGAACTAGTTATTGAGTATTCCACGGAAAAAGAAACGAAAAAAGCTCAAGTACCAATACGGTGCTTGAGCTACATACTGATTACACATTTCTATCTAACAATGTCCCCAGTTGTTCTGCCAAAACTTGATGGGTGACAGGCTTTCCATTAGTAAACCACCATTCCACTACCCCTACATAAGCAGATGCAACAAACCTAACTAGAAGATCTTCATTTAACCTCTCGTTCTTACCTTTGGTCACATCGACCTCATTCGTTAATTCTTCGATAAGTAAGTCAAGAAATCGACCACGAAAATAAGGGGCACCTTTACTCGCTAACATCATTGAGAAGAATGAATAATTACGCTCAAAGTATTCGGTCCACATCAGAGTCGCTTCGATAAAATCCAATTCGGATGCCGTTCTGCACATTTCCCTTAGAACGTTTATATGTTCTTCAATGAGTTTATCCAGCAGATCAAATTTATCCAAATAATGAAGATAGATGGTCCCGCGGCTCACATTCGCCCTGTCGGAAAGATCCTGTATCGTAATGTCATCAAAATTTTTCTCTGACATTAGTTCAATAACAGCTTTTTTTAACGCTTCCTGCGTTTTGAGTATCCTTCGATCCACTTTAGCCAACTGGCGGTCACCAAGCTTTCGTAAATAATTAACAATTATTAAGCAGCTGTTCATTTCTTAACAAATCACGTTCATTTAACAATTGCAGATGTTCTATATTTGCTTATAATTATAGACACGTGTCCATTAATGTATCAAGAATTATTATTGACTTATTGTGTTTGGGAACGCAAGGAACTGTCTCAGCGAGACCGCAGCCTGATTACCGTAGCGAGTCTGATCACCGGAGGAAATACGGAGCAACTGACTTTTCATTTGAATAAAGCGAAAGAAAATGGGATTTCAGAAGAAGAACTCAAAGAAGTGATTATTCATCTCGCTTTTTACGCCGGATGGCCGAAATCGATGTCTGCTATGATGGTTGCCAAAAAAGTGTTTTCAGAAGGGCAATAAAGAGTGCCGGGTGAGGCTTCTTATATGATAAGAAAAAAGGAGTGCACATACGAATGGAATATGTAAAACTTGGAAATACAGGCTTGGATGTATCCCGTATTTGTCTTGGCTGTATGGGCTTTGGTGAAGCAGGGCGGTGGATCCATCAGTGGGTACTTGATGAGGAACGCAGTCGTCCAATCATTAAAAAAGCTTTGGAGATGGGTATCAACTTTTTTGATACGGCGAACGTATATTCCGACGGGACAAGCGAGGAAATTGTTGGGCGGGCTCTAAAGGATTATGCTAACCGAGATGAAATTGTGCTCGCAACGAAGGTACATGGGCGCATGCATGAAGGTCCAAACGGTGCCGGACTTTCCCGAAAGTCAATCATGAGTGAAATTGATAAGAGTCTTAAGAGACTGGGAACAGATTATGTGGATCTGTACCAAATTCACCGCTGGGATTACAGTACGCCCATCGAAGAGACGATGGAAGCCTTGCATGATGTGGTGAAGGCAGGGAAGGCAAGATACATTGGTGCTTCAGCCATGTACGCATGGCAGTTTCTGAAGGCCTTACATGTAGCTGAGAAAAATGGATGGACCCGATTCGTATCGATGCAGAATCATTTGAACCTCATATACCGTGAAGAGGAAAGGGAGATGCTGCCGCTTTGTAGGGCTGAAAAAATCGGTGTGATTCCATATAGCCCGCTTGCAGGAGGAAGATTGACGCGTGATATGCAGGAAACAACACATCGTTCCGAAACCGATCAAATTGCAAAAGCGAAATACGATGCGACTGCAAGTACCGATCGATTGGTCGTGGAGCGGGTTGCGGCAATCGCAGAAAAACATGGCGTTCCCCGCGTTCAAATCGCACTTGCCTGGTTGCTGCAGAAAGAACCGGTAACAGCTCCAATTATCGGTGCGACAAAAGTCTCTCATCTCGAAGATGCGGTAGCTGCTCTCTCAATTAAATTAACAACTGAAGAAGTCGCATCGCTGGAAGAACCGTATGTCCCTCACCCAATCATTGGTTTTCAGTAACCTGGCTATGGGTCTGTATATGGGATTCATGAAGGGGAAATATCATTAATTGAAGATTAGTTGAGTGGCGCCCGCGAGATGATGCAAGTTGTGTTGAGCTAACCAAAACCTTAATCCATGCAAAAGCTGGGTTAAGGTCTTGGTTTTTTTGTGTTCATTGGGCCTTGTGGACGGATTTCTCACTTTTCACCAGCTTTTAAATAGCTTATAATTATCAGATAATACTATGATATGGTTATAATTGAAACAGAAAAGGTGTGTGACTAGTTCGCGCCTTGGTTTGGTATGACGCCTAAGCAGGAGCGCCTACATCCTTTCTGCAAATTTTAGGGTATAAGGATGGTAAAAATGAGCAACGGAGAAACTAAAACAGATGTCATCTTAATTGGTGCCGGAATCATGAGTGCGACTTTAGGGACACTTCTGAAAGAATTAGTACCGGAATGGGAAATTACAGTGTTTGAGAAGCTCGAAAATGCAGGAGAGGAAAGCACTAACGAATGGAATAATGCAGGAACAGGGCATGCGGCACTGTGCGAGCTTAACTACACTGTCGAAAAACCAGATGGATCTATAGATATTAGCAAAGCTATCCAAATTAATGAACAGTTTCAGCTTTCCATGCAGTTTTGGTCTTATCTTGTAAACAGCAAGCTGATAAGTAATCCGCATGACTTTATCATGCCATTGCCTCATATGAGTATGGTACAAGGGAAAGATAATGTAACGTTTTTAAAGAAACGTTTTGTGTCGATGTCAAATAATCCTCTGTTTCAAGGGATGGAATTTTCCGATGACCCTGCAAAATTAATGGAATGGATTCCGCTTATTATACAAAATCGTCCATCGAGTGAATCTATAGCGGCAACAAAAATCGACTCTGGAACAGATGTCAACTTTGGTGCTTTAACACGCATTTTGTTTGACCACTTAAAGCGTAAAAACGTCGATATCAAATACAAACATAGCGTTGATAATATGAAACGTACTAGCGACGGCTCGTGGGAGTTGAAAGTACGAAACGACAGCGGCAACGTCGAACGGCACACTGCAAAATTCGTCTTTATCGGAGGCGGGGGAGGAAGCCTGCATTTACTGCAAAAATCCGGTATTCCTGAAGGAAAACATATTGGAGGATTCCCGGTAAGCGGAATATTTATGGTATGTAATAATCCGGATGTTATAGCGCAGCATCACGCAAAAGTATACGGCAAAGCAAAAGTTGGAGCTCCTCCAATGTCTGTTCCGCATCTTGACACAAGATTTATCGACAATAAAAAATCGTTGCTATTTGGACCGTTTGCGGGCTTCTCACCAAAGTTTTTAAAAACCGGTTCCATGTTTGATTTGGTAACTTCCGTAAAACCGAATAATCTCGTAACCATGTTGTCGGCAGGCGCAAAAAACATGTCATTGACAAAATACCTGATCGAGCAAGTCATGTTATCGAAAGAAAAGCGCATGGAAGAGTTACGAGAGTTTATCCCGAACGCCAAAAGCGAAGATTGGGATTCAGTAGCAGCTGGCCAACGTGTACAAGTTATCAAAGATACTGAAGCTGGCGGCAAAGGTACGCTTCAATTTGGTACGGAAGTTATTAGTGCCGCTGATGGCTCGATTGCAGCATTACTAGGTGCTTCCCCAGGTGCTTCTACGGCTGTTCACGTTATGCTTGAGGTAATTAAAAAATGCTTCCCGCAACATGTGAAAGAGTGGGAACCGAAAATTAAAGAAATGATTCCTTCTTATGGCGTGTCTCTAATGGAAAATCCAGAGCTTCTGCACAAAATTCATACTTCAACAACAGAGACGCTTGGTTTAAACCAGAAAGAGTTGGTCTCTAGTTAATTCTTTGGATGTAGAAACAGCATAAAAAGCGCGATGTCACTTTAGCATCGCGCTTTTTAAATTTAAGATAGACTCGAAAATCATAAGGGATTTGAACTAGCCTTACTCATTTCGTCGAGCATACGTTTTCGAACGATCATGGGGCTGAGATCGGGAGAGGAGATGTGTTTCACATAAAGTAAGGCACTATTTTCGATTTGGTCATCCTTCGCCTTGACCGCATCATAAAATTTATAATGTGGTAGGAAAGTCATGCCGATTTGATTGGCAAACGCTTGAAAGGGTCGGATCAGTTCGCTGATTGTATAACCAATCAAGCCACCCGACTGGTAGGACGATTCATCGCCTCCAATCGACATGGCAAGGACTAGTTCTTTCCCCGCAACAGCTTTACCGCCGGCTCCGAAAAGCCAGGAGGTCGTAAACACGTCATCGAGCCATTGCTTGAGTAAAGACGGCATACTGTACCACTGGATTGGAAATTGAAATACGATGCGGTCGTGCCTTGCGATGAGGTCTTGTTCATTCTCCACGTTGATTTCATAATCGGGGTATGCCTTATATAGTTCTTGAACTGTAATTTGATCGGGATATCCGCGCAATTCCGCCAACCAGCGTTTATTTACACGTGATTGTTCAACGTTCGGATGAGCTGCAATGACCAGAATTCGCATCAAATTCCTCCCTTTGTTTCTGCTTCGATGGTCGCTTTCATAACCTCTGCTCCGCGATTTACACGTGCTTGAATCTCAGCAGTGAGATGCTCGGGAAGGAAATCGGTTATCCAGACGAGCTTGGCGCCTCTTTCGCCATGGGGAAAGACTTGGAAGGATGCATGATGATGCAGCAGCGGCATTCGTCCTTCTTGTACCGCGTAAGCCATTCGACGTTCCTTTTCATCAACGGATACGATGAACTCGCGTACCATGCCGCCATTCGGCAGGATGAGTGTTCTTTCGTGACCGTCCATAAGGGTACCCTCGGTATAGCCGGGTACCAGTCGATGATGGACAGCACCTACGTCGCTCACCGCGTCCCATACCTGCTCCGGCGAGGCATCAATCAAAATCTCCTTGTAAATCGTTGGCAAATGATCACACTCCTTGAGCTCATTATATTTTTGATTGAGAACTCAGTCAACCATAAATTGTATATTTAATCTGGCTTGAATAACGAAATTGCCGATTCGGCGATCTGTTGGAATTTTTCCCCCATTAGGCTGTTAATTTCCGTCTCCTTCAAGCCCTGAGCGGCAAGATCTTGAAGCATCTGATCCAGATAACTCATTCCTTGGGAAATAGCTCCCCAATATTGCATGGCCATAAGATTCACGTCTCCCTGACGGATGACACCATGCCCAATTCCTTTGTCAATCGCTTGAACCATTGGCTTGATAAAGCTCTTCATCCATTCAAAGGGCGACAATTCTCCGGGCTCATACAGATGATGCAGATCCAGGCTGATTCGCATATAAAAACGCTGGGTCTGTGGATCCTTGATCACACGTTCACAGATGAGCATGGCATAGTTTTTGAATTGCGCGAGTACGGGCGAATCCTGTTCAAAATACACGGTTGTGTAGTGAAGGGACTGGTCCATCATGTTTTCGTAAAGCTCCCGAAAAAGCATCTTTTTATTCTTGAAGTAGTAATATACCAGACCATGTGCAAGACCCGCCTGATCTGCAACATCGCTCAATGTCGTAGCCGAATAGCCCTTTGCCACATAGACGTGAACGGCCGCATGTAAAATCTCTTGCTTACGTTGCTCACGAATAAACTCGTTCTGTTTCTTTGTGCGGGGAGACATGTCATCACACCTTGTTTTGATTTTTTATTAAAAGTATACGTTACAGCGATCAAGATGGAAAACGTAAGAAATGATCATTACATCGTAGGGCCGTTTGGATCATCTTACGTTTAATCCTCGGTCATATTTTTCCTTCAGACGCTTTATGTCTGCTCTGGGAGGAGAACCAAACATACGAGAATATTCGCGGCTGAATTGGGATGCACTTTCATAGCCTACCCGGAATGCGACATCAGCGGCATCCCCTGACTCGGATAATAATAGGCGCCGAGCTTCCTGCAATCGCAGTTGTTTTTGAAACTGAATTGGGCTCATAGCTGTTACCTCTTTGAAGTGTCTGTGAAATGAAGAAATACTCATATTAGCTATTTCTGCAAGCTCTTCAATTCGCAAAGGCTTATTACAGTCATTGATAATTTGTTCGATAGCGTCCCTGATTCGATAGGTGCTGCTTCCTTCCATTGCGATTTGTGCAAGCGCAACTCCATACTGCCCTTGCAGAAGCCTATATAGAATTTCCCTTGTGTAGACGGGAGCAAGGAACGGAATGTCTTTAGGATTGTCTAGCAAACGAGCTAATCTGAGTATCGCATCTAGTATAGGTACTTCTATCTGACCGACAAACATAGCTCGCTTAGCATTTTCTTTCGGGGTGATTTGAATTTCAGAGTTATTTAAAACCTCTAAAATTTGACTTTGTGTAAATTCAAGTTTGAAACTCAAATACGGAACGTCAAGAGAGGCTTTTATGACCTGGCCGATCACCGGCAAGTTCATGGATGAAATAAGGTAGTCGGCAGGACCATATTCAAAACGCTCCTGTGCCAGCAATATCTCTTTCGAACCTTGAGCTATAAAACATAAGGAAGGCTTGTAAACTCTGTAGACGGGCTCGGTCACTTTAGAGTTGTGAATAAAAAATAAAGATGGGATAGCTGTCAGGTAAACTCCGTCCTGTCCTGAGTGGCGCTCAATCAGTTTGGCAAGCTCATTCTGCTGTTTTATTATTTCCTCAGACATAAGCTCCTCCTCGTAGTTTTTTTATCTTTTTTCAATTATAAAGCATATACGTCTGAAGCGTTAGTGATAGTGAGAGGATTAGGCAATCATTTAAGACAAATGGGATAACGGTCTTTTTTTCATTTATTGCATAATTAGGTTACGCCATTTAACACACAAGAGTTCTTGATAGAACTTGAGGAGGAATGAAGGTGGAACGTATTTGGACGGGCCGTTTATTCTCATGACGGTAGGAATGTTTTTCCTATTCACAGGATTTTATTCGCTGTATCCGACGCTGCCGCTGTTCATCAAACAGATGGGCGGCAACGAAGCGCAGGTCGGTCTGGCGGCGGGCTCGTTTATGTTGTCTGCCGTTATTTTTCGCCCGATCGTCGGTGTGCTGCTGGATCGGTTTGGCAGGCGTCCCTTTATCATCTGGGGGCTGCTTCTCTTCACCTTAGCGATGTATATGTATGACTGGATCGGCGGAATCGTCGTTTTGATGGGGCTCAGAATATTACACGGGATGAGCTGGGCGGTTTCCACAACCGCCGTTTACACGGCGATTGCCGATATGATCCCATCGGCCCGCCGCGGAGAAGGCTTGGGGTGGTTTGGCACGGCCACGACCATGGCTATGGCGGTCGGCCCGATACTCGGCATCTGGGTTACACAGAACCTGTCGTACCATGCTCTGTTTCTATTCGCCGTCCTCCTATCTGCCGCAGCGCTGCTCTTGACGTTTGGTGCAAAAATGCCTCTCCGGCCGAAATCTGGCACAAGGAGAATCGATTTTTTTGAAAAATCGGTCTTGCCAGTCACGGCATCGGGCTTTTTTCATGCTTTCGCTTATGGCGGCATTACCACCTTTGTCCCACTGTTCGCTAATTCGATCAAGGTCAATCCCGGCGCGTTCTTTCTGGCCTATGCCGCAACGCTTGCCCTGATCCGTCCCGTTGCGGGAAAACTTTCGGACCGGCACGGCGAGACGGTTGTCATTGTACCAGCTCTTGTGATTACGATTTCAGCTTTGATTACCTTGAGCTTATCGACCGGATTGTTCGGCGTGCTCATTTCGGCCGTTCTGTACGGTATCGGTTTTGGTTCCGTGAATCCGGCTCTTCAAGCGGCAACGATACGTCTTGCGCACCCGGACCGTAAAGGGGTTGCCACGGCTTCTCTCTTGACTTCTACCGACCTTGGCATCGGGCTAGGTGCGATCATGCTAGGCTGGGTCTCCCAGTATACGAGCTACCAGCTAGTGTTTACGGTCAGCGCTGTGTCGGTCTCATTTTCCTTGTTGCTGTTTACTTTCTTTGTAAAACGTTTGTTGAAAAACAAAGGGCTTCGTCCTCTGAACACCGGTTCTCTTCCCTCGGAAACCAATTAACGCTGCTCCGCTGCGGCTTGCATTCTTTTACTAGTGAAAAAAATAATAAAACTTAGGAGTGTATCGATTATATGGAGTATGTAAAACTTGGCCGCACCGGTTTGGACGTTTCACGAATATGCCTTGGTTGTATGAGTTATGGGGTACCCGAACGCGGAATCGCTCCATGGTCGCTGAATGAAGAGGAAAGCAGACCATTCATTAAAAAGGCGTTAGAATTAGGCATTAACTTCTTCGATACTGCGAATGTATACTCTGACGGAACAAGCGAGGAAATTGTCGGACGTGCATTGAAGGAATTCGCCCGTCGTGATGAGGTCGTCATTGCGACCAAAGTATACTTCCGCATGCGTCCGGGTCCGAATGGTGCGGGACTTTCCCGCAAGGCAATCATGAGCGAAATTGATAACAGCCTAAGACGGTTAGGTACGGATTACGTCGATTTATACCAGATCCACCGCTTCGATAACACTACGCCTATAGAAGAGACGATGGAGGCACTCCATGACGTAGTAAAGGCAGGCAAGGCAAGGTATATAGGAGCATCCTCGATGTATGCTTGGCAGTTCTTGAAGGCGCAGCATGTCGCCGAACGCAACGGTTGGACCCGGTTTATCTCCATGCAGAATTTATTGAATTTACTGTATAGGGAAGAAGAAAGGGAGATGCTGCCGCTTTGCCGCTCAGAGGGAATCGGTGTCATTCCATGGAGTCCGCTTGCTAAAGGTCGGTTAACCCGAGATTGGGATGAAAAGAGTGCCCGTTCAGAGATAGACGAAGCCGGACAAAGGCTAGTTGCAGCAATGGTAGACGCCGACCGCAAGATCGTGGAAAGAGTTGCCGAAGTTGCCGCTAAGCGGGGCATTCCTCGTGCGCAAGTCGCGCTTGCGTGGGTACTGCAAAAGGAGCAGGTAACGGCGCCGATCGTTGGTGCAACAAAGCTTAATCATCTGGAGGATGCAGTTGCTGCGTTGTCGGTGAAGTTAGATTCAAAAGAAATTATGAGCCTAGAAGATCCATATGTACCGCATCAGATATATGGCAATTAAACCTAGATACTTCATCACAGAAAATGATTCGTTGCTTAAATAATGAGCATTAATATTCAGTATATATCCAGTTCATAAAGTCATCGTATGCTATCGGCAGTTGAAAAAAACTTTAACTCCGAGGTGTTGATAATCATGACAATAGCAAAAGCAAAGGAACAACAACGCATCGCAATCGTAGGGGCAGGTCCGGGAGGGTTGACGTTGGCCCGGATCCTGCAGCGGCATGGCGTAAAAACAGTCGTCTATGAACGCGAACTATCCTCCGCCAGTCGCCAGCAAGGTGGTTCATTAGACATTCATCAAGATTCCGGACAATGGGCACTAAAAGAGGCGGGCTTATTTGAACAATTTGAAGCGCTCGCCCGGTTTGAAGGACAAGACTTTCGGCTTCTTGATAAAACTGGCAAAGTCTATCTGGATGATGTGGCTGAGCCCAATGAAGGAGAACGTCCCGAGATAGATCGCGGAATGCTGCGCGAGCTGCTATTAAACTCCGTTGACTCTGATTGCGTTCACTGGGGGCACAATTTGATCCAAGCGATCCCTTTGGAAAATGGCATGCATGAACTTCACTTTGAGAATGGGCATGTGGATATCGTCGATCTTGTCGTAGCTGCCGATGGCGCCTTCTCGCGCATTCGTCCGCTTCTTACGAATTCTGTACCTGTATATACCGGACTCAGCATGGTAGAGTTCTACTTGGAAAATGCCGCTATCGCTCATCCAGAAATCACTGCTATTAACAGACGCGGAAAACTGTTTGCCCTTGCGGATCATAAGGGCATATTAGGACAGTTGAATGGAGACGGCCGCATCTGTGTGTATTTGGCGTTTCAAATTGACCGAGATTGGCTGGATAACATTCCGTTCGATCAGCCTGAGGAAGTGAAACGGCAGATGCTGCAACATTTTAGAGATTGGGATGAGTCGCTTACGAATTATATCCGATCCGCTGATGGCCCTATGCTCCCGAGACGCATCTATATGCTGCCTGTCGGTCTCAAGTGGGTCCACAAACCGGGTGTCACACTGATCGGTGATGCTGCGCATCTGATGTCTCCTTTCGCCGGAGAAGGTGTGAACTTGGCGATGCTGGATGCCGCGGAGCTGGCGTTGTCCATCGTTCAGCATGGCGATGTGAATAAAGCAGTTGAAGCCTACGAGGAAAAAATGTACGCATATTCGTCAAAATCTGCCGAGGTATCGGATGCGAATCTCAAGCTATGCTTCTCCGATGATGCCGCAGCCAAAATGATGGATCTGATGAACCAATATCATGACCATCAATGAAACTCCGATCCATCGATACAAGTAAAAAAAGCGTAAAAGATTTGGAACAGGTCATAGAAGAAATTATGAACAATAAAAAATTCAGAATGGTATGAGCTCCTAAGGTCGACTTATACGAATATGACAATTGTCACCTTGATCCGGTGACTTGATTCACTTTTGAAACACTCTCTAAAAGGTGATAATAAGACTATAAAATCCTTTAAGGGAGTGTTCATTACTATGAATTCAACTGTATCGATGATGATTTCGGCTTTGATTTTCTTTTTTATCTTGCGTGGACAATTAAGTGGCATGCGTAAGCCGCTAAAAAAATCAGGTGTAACGTTACTGTTGCCTATCCTATACATTTCTACTTCGCTTATGCAATTGTTCGATCCATCGCTGCATATCCGTGAAGAGCAAGTCATCGTTGCTTTGTTGATTGGTATGATTGTATCGATTCCGCTTATCTTGACGACCAGCTTTGAAGTTCGAGACAATGGCAGCACGTTTATTAAGCGTAACAAAACGGTCTTTGTACTGCTGATCGTGATCTTTGCACTGCGTTTCCTCGCGATTGCGACTATTAAATCAATCGATCCAAGCACACTTAGCTTTATGTGCAATCTGGTGACCTTTGGCTACATCGCGACTTGGCGGATCATTAGTTTTATTAGATTCAAAGGTGTCAGCTCTTCGAAGCAAGCTGCGCTGAATATTTAACACAACAATGAAAATAAGCTCTTCACCTTTTGGGTGAGAGCTTATTTTGTTTTTATGGAATCTTAAGACCGGAGGGAGGGCGAGGTTCATTTCATTTTATCAAAACCGACATGAAAAATAATCATCAATAATCCGGTATAGGGTACCGACATGAGCAAACCGAATAACGGTTTGCGATAATGAATACGCAGCATGATAAACATGAATATATCGAAAAGAGATGACCAAAGCAGGTTCCATCCGTTATGATACGTTATTGATCCACATTTCACAGATACAAATTCAAGCAAAACAAAAATGCCAGTGAAAAAGATGATGTAATAAGCCTGGGAAAGGAGTTTGCGATTTCGCGGGTAGTTCGATAGGTATACCCAGGTCGATACAGGCATGCCTATCAGAATAAGCAATAAGATCGGAATCGTGGCAACTGGAAGACCATTCGGCTCCATTTGCCAAAGTTGATATTGATAACAGATCAACTCATAAAGACCATTACACAACGCAGCAAAGAGGAGTGTTGGGTAGTACTTCTCCCAATTTCGGTCCGCAAACCGAATAGCTGCTAGCAACCATAAAACCGAGTATAAAATCGCAACCAAGGGATTTCGAACTCCTTTGTTTATGTTAAGTCCTTATTATTCCAATTAGCCCAGTGTTCATACAATTTTATTTATACTGGTATCCTTAAAGGGTCAAATTACTGATAACGAGTTCAATCATAAAGAGCAGTCTAAAACTATATTCTCTAGTTTTGGACTGCTCTTTGTTTTTGTTGATGTAGTTTACTTAACCACATTAACGTTTGCCTGTGAACTCACAAGATCACTTGAATCATCTGAGACTAAAGGTGCTGAACTCAATTTCGCCTCTTCGCGAAGTAGATAGCTGAAAAATAAGATGTAGTAAGACACGATGATGAAGAAGACACCTGCAGTCAGGGGATCTTTGGTAAATTGAGCTGGATCTACTGGATTCATGTTTGCTGAGTTTGTTGAAAGATTGATAAAGGCCAAGCGATAGACGATTCGGCCAAGAAATAGCACCAGAACCGTAATTTCGACCCATAAATGAGTGCGATAGTACCATCCGTCTGGACGATGTTCGAAAAGGGTGTGGCGAATCGCGGTGAGTCCGAGTGCGATACCTGCCGCTAGGCCGATGATATAGCCAATGAAATGGATGGGGTGGACAAAGCCAAGCAGGAAGATGACGGCTCCGAGGATACTAAAGAGAGTGAGTCGGAATTTAAGTCTGCCTCGGGATAGCTTTTGAAAACCAATGGTTCGCTTCGCTCTTCGATAAATAAAAAAACCAATAAATAGGAATGGGATGGCATAATGCATCCAGTTTTGCATGAGAGTTCCTCCAAGAGAATCGTAGTTTTTTCTTATTGTAACAAATTTAGGCAGTTTATTAGATAAAAAATTTTATTCCGTTTACAAAAAACTGTCATACACTTAATAGTAGCGCTATAAACTTACTATTACACACAAAAAGTGCCGCAAGGAGTTGACAGTCAATGGCTCTAATCACCCATGTTAATGTATGTAATACAGAGAATGAAATTTACTGCTGTCTTCGTAATAAAATTGTGAAGCTTGACGATCAACAGAAAGAGCAATTTTGCACTGGATGTAAAATGTTTGCCGGTGATGCTGATGAACATGGAACGGGTGTATCCTGTGTATGGGAAGATGTACGTGTCGTTAGCAATCCGCATATCGCTCTAGACCCGCTTGAGGAGTTTATTCATAATCAAATCCGACAAGTGCCGCCCGAGGGTCCGGCTTTATTTCTATATACAACAGAATGGTAAAACACATTCTCTTTGATTTTGATGGGACACTGGTCGATTCTAGAGCATTGCTTGTTAAGCTTTATAATGAAATGGCCGTGCAGTATCAATTTCGCAGGATTCGAGATCAAGATCTCGCGCTTCTGAGATCACTTTCGATCTCTGAGCGGGTGGATCGCTTAGGTGTTCCGGTACTCCAAATTCCCAAGCTAGTAACGGCTGGAAGACAGCTCTATCAAAACAATATTCGTACACTGCACATTGTACCTGGGATGAAAGAGGTTATTGCCAGAATTTCCTCACAAGGGATGAAAAGCTCCATACTCTCTTCCAATTCCGAAGTAAATATTCGTCAGATTCTTAAAAATAATAAGCTGGATGGCGCATTCAAGGAAATCATTTCGGCTAAGCATATATTTGGCAAGCATCATTCCATTCGCAAAGTGATGAAACAATGGGGGACTCCTCCCTCGCGGATGATCTATGTTGGAGATGAATTAAGGGATATCGAGGCTTGCAGGAAACTAGGCGTTCCCATAGTTGCTGTTACATGGGGCTATGATTCTCAGCATTTACTGCTCAGTGGAAAGCCTGATTACTTGGTAAACTCTCCGGGAGAGCTGCTAAAAACACTTCTGTCCTTGGCCTGATAGGATGGTAAAAGAGGGAGCAAATAGCTATCACAGACTGAGTCTGGGTAGTTATTTGTGTTTGCTTTTTGTAAGTGCTGTTGCAACATTCGCAGTCGAGCGGTGTCATCATGTAAAATAGATCTATGAAGTGATATTTGCTGGAGGAGGCGTCTAATGTTATTTTATCTCATCATATTGGTCGTGACAGCCGTGGATCAAATTACGAAGGTATGGATTCGGTCTATCCTAAAAGTAGGCGAATCTATGCCGTTTTATAAAGACATCATTTCGTTTACGCATTATCAAAATAGTGGAGCAGCAGGTAGTTCGCTGCAGGGCTCAGCTCGTTATTTAGGAATTCTTGCTGTTGTGATTATTGCCGTTATTTTGTATTACCGGAAAAAAGGAAGCTTTGAAGGATTCTTCAAAGAGTGTGGTGCCGCATTTTTCGTAGGCGGTGCTATCGGGAATGGAATCGAACGATTATTATTTGGCAAAGTGACCGACTTCATCGTGTTTCGCTCTGGCCATGGTGTGATGAATTTGGCTGACTTAGCCATTAATTTGGGTGTGGTGTTTTTTGTACTGGACTTGTTTCTCTCTTACAGGCATAAGTTGCTGCCAAAAGAGAAAAAATTTCAATAAACGTAGGTATATTAAACTATATAGGTAGATCAAAAGTACTATTTATGATATCCTTCAAGTAGACGGTTTTGATCGAGAAGACGTTAAACTGGAGGATGGTCACATGAGGCCGGATAAACAGATATTGATTGATGAATTCTTTGCAATGATTCGAAAATTGACACGTACGGGTGCAGATATTATGTTAGTGAGGGATTTTTTCTGGAAAGCTTCCGAAATCCGTTCATTTATCCCTCCAACGGTAGAATTCATGACAGTTCTTAAAACGTACAACGTAGTCTTGTTTCATGAATTCCGAAAATCACTTGTCCCCAATACAAGTATGCATATGTTAGCGAATGTCCACATGGAAGCGGGAGAAGCGCTCATTAGTTTGGGAATTACGAGTTTGGAGCAGCTTCAACTAGCGGTAAAAGGAACAGTAGCTGTGAGTAGTTAAGAAAGTTAAACCAAGCGATGACACTAGTCTCGCTTGGTTTTTTTGTTTGGAGAGGGAGAGGCTGCTCCAGAGACGGGAACGTACCTATCTATATGTATGTTCCGTTAAGAACAACGCTGACTAAAAAGGACCTCCCCTTATTGGCGGAAGTCCTCATGGATACGAGTAACCATCTTCGAGGTAGATACCTCATTGGTTACACGCACGCTATTCGTCTTTCTTCTGCTGCAGCGCAGCCATCAATTTGTCAGCAAGCGAGTTGCCCAGCTGGGTTTGATCGGAAAACTTCTCGATTAGCTGACGGTTCGCTTTGGCAGAGGCGCGACGGCCACCGCCGGTTGATTCGTTGTCTATTTTCTCCACGACGTTGCAAGGACGGCATTGGAAATACTTGCCGGATTTGCCGGTGTGGATTTCCATTTTTTTGTGACACTGCGGGCAACGGTGGTTGGTCAGTTGTCCGTCAGCTTCGCGCTTATAGGAGCACTCGCGGCTGGAACAAACGAGATAACGGCCTCGTTTTCCCTTTACCTCTTGAAGAAACTCCCCGCAATCCGGGCATTTGCTGCCCGTTAAGTTATGCGGTTTATAGGCGGCAGAGCTTTTCTTGACCTCATCGACCAGCTCGGCTGCTTTTTTTCGAATGCCGCTTAGGAATTGCTCCATGCTGCCTTTGCCTTTGGAAATGCGTTCTAGCTCCAGCTCCCAGCGGGCTGTAAGCTCAGGAGAACGCAGCTCCTCCGAAGCGAGTTCTATGAGCTGAGTGCCTTTGCCAGTCGGAACGAGTAAGGAGCCTTGACGCTCAATGGTGTCGGAAGACACAAGCTTTTCAATAATGTCAGCGCGTGTAGCGGGTGTGCCAAGGCCCCATTTTTCCATTTGAGATAGTAAGGAGGCCTCGTTGTATCTAGCCGGCGGTTTCGTCTGACGGCTCAATTGACGGGCGTTACGAACGGTTACGGCGTCTCTTTCGGCAGCTTGGGGCAACAGCTGAGCAGAGTCTTCATCAGACTCGGCTTCTTCCCGATCTGGATCGGAGAAATCAGTGGCTCCGTACACGTCTTTCCAACCAGCTTGTTTAACCACTTTACCTGATGCATACAGTTTCTCTCCGGCTATTTCCACAGTCAGCTTGGTTTCATCATAGCGGCAGGGACCGCAGAACAAGGCTAGGAATCGCCGCAAAATGAGATCATAGAGACGGCGTTCATCTGCGCTTAAGGTGGCGAGCGAGATGGCTTCACCGGTTGGAATAATCGCATGGTGGTCGCTTACCTTGCTATCGTCGACAATACGTTTCGTAATTGTTAATGGTTTGCGTATAAAAGGAGCCGCTAGCGCAGCATAGGGGCCAATAGCTGCACCCTTAAGTCTGCCAAGCAGGGTCGGCACCATGTCCGAGGTCAAGTAGCGTGAGTCGGTTCGCGGATAGGTGACCAACTTGTACTGCTCATACAATCTTTGCAGCACATTCGACGTCTGCTTGGCTGAGAAACCAAATTTGCGGTTAGCATCGCGCTGCAATTCGGTTAGGTCATAAGCAAGCGGATGCGGAATTTGCTTCTCGGTTTTTTGCACGTGCAGGATTTTGCCGCTCTGGCCCTGCAGCTTCGCTTTTAAGGCATCTGCGCGCTCTTGGTCAAAAATGCGCGTATCGACTGTTTTGGGGTCTCGCCACACCGCGCGGAAAGAGCCCAGATCGGCTTCGATCAACCAGTAGTCGACGGACCGGAAATCCCGGATTTCCGCCTCGCGGTTGATCATCATAGCCAGCGTGGGCGTCTGCACACGCCCAGCAGACAAGGACGCGCCGAACTTGCTGGTCAGCGCGCGGGTCACATTCAGGCCGATCAGCCAATCGGCCTCGGACCGGCAGACGGCTGCTTGATACAGCCGGTTGTAGTCCGTGCCCGGCTTCAGCTGCGCGAAGCCTTCGCGAATCGCCTGATCCGTCTGCGACGAGATCCAAAGCCGTTTGAACGGCTTCTTCCAGCGGATCAGCTCCATAATCCAGCGCGCGACGAGCTCGCCTTCGCGCCCCGCATCCGTCGCAATGACCAGCTCTGCAAGGTCACCACGGCGGCTGAGCTGCTCGATTGCACGGTACTGCTGCGATGTTTCTTTCATCACCTTAAGCTTCATGCGCTCAGGGATGATGGGGAGATCTTCCAGGTTCCAGGTTTTGTACTTGGGATCATAATCATCGGGCTCAGCAAGGGTAACAAGATGGCCCAGTGCCCAAGTAACGACATAGTTGGCACCTTCGTAATGGTGTTTTTGCTTTTGGTTGCAGCCAAGGACGCGAGCAATTTCTTTGGCTACGCTTGGTTTTTCGGAAAGTACAAGAATTTTCATAGGGAAAATGACCTCATTTCTGCTTACAAATTAGCATAAGCGAAAAAAGCATGCTTTTCAATGCAATGCAGCTCGAAACTGAAGCTCAAATCTATTCGAATGAGAGCTTTTTTGTGTTGAAAAAAAAGGAGAAAAATGTCTGTTCTTGTCCTAATATAAGGGTATAATGAGGAAATAAGGGATGAAGAGGAGCCAAAATCTTTATGAGACCCATGTTTTCTTATTTTACTAATCAAACAATAAAAATGAGGTTTCAATTATGGATCGTTGTTGTCATTGTGACACTTACCTTTTCAATTATTGTCCCTTTTTATTTTATAGAGAAGAAAGATCGTTTAGATGAAGCTGAGAATCAGTTAAAGCAAGTCATCACCTTGCAAAGTCTGTATATCGAAAGATGGAATCAGGAAAAACTGGATACAATTAAACGCTTTGCCTTATCCGACCATGCAAAATTCCATGAAATAGGCGAGTTGAAAAGAGAATTTCAAGATTATTCACGAGTTAATTCTGAATTCGTATCGATTGCTTACGTGGAAAAAGACGGGTTTATCCGTTCTGCAGATCCAGCTATTTCGTATTATGTTGGAGATAGGCAGTATTTTAAACAAGCGCTTGAGAAGAAAAGCTTTATCTCCGGCGTTATTATATCCAAAGATTCTGGAAAACCCATCATAACGTTCTCAGCCCCCGTGCTTGGCGACCATAATGATTTCAAAGGTGCTGTGCTGGGAATAGTCACACTGGAAATGCTGAACGGTTTAATGAAGCAGCTAAGTTTTGGTGAAACAGGGGAAGTCTATGTGTTGGATTCGAACGGGAATATTGTCACTGCCTCAAGTGATACAAGAAAAAGCGAAGAATTCGTCAATGTCCCGATGAAAACTGAAATTGTGCAAAGAGCGAAGACAGGGAGCACTTCAAATGATTCTTACATCGGATTTCGCGGTGAAAGGGTATATGGTCAGTATAAATGGTCTACGGGAAAAAGCTGGATTGTCGTAGGTGAGATCACACAGAGAGAAGTGTTTCAGAAATTAAATCAATTAAGCATTGCGATTATTATCATTTCACTTATTGCACTTATTCTCAGTATCGTTGCCGCCATTACGATTGCATCTAGAATGGAGAGGCCGATTCGATACTTGCTTCGCGGTACCAAAATTATTCAGAACGGGAACTATGATTACCAGATTGATGCGGATAAAATTCGAATGGCTCCGATTGAATTACGACAGTTGGTCAATACATTCAACCTCATGTCTAACAAGCTCAAAGCGAATATTTCTTTACTGGAGCATTCCGCATTGGTAGATCAATTGACAGAGATTCATAATCGCCGTTATATGATGCAGGAAGGAAATAAACAGCTTCAAGCCTGTATTGCTGCAGGGCAAACGTGCTCCGTTATGATGTTCGACATTGACCATTTCAAGAAAATCAATGATAGCTATGGGCATTTGGTGGGTGATCGCGTCCTACATCACGTTGCTTCTATACTACAGCGGCATTCGGGAACAGATACGATTGTTGCACGCTATGGAGGCGAAGAGTTTATCCTGCTTGCCTTGCGTAAAAATGCCCAAGAAAGTGTAAGCTTAGCAGAAGATCTGAGACGACATATCATGGAAGAACCCTACTTGGATGAGCAGGTTACCGTACATCTTACAGCGAGTATAGGCATAGCAGAATATTCACCTACACTGGAGTTCGGTACGATGGTGCTTGAAGATATGGTTTCCAGAGCAGATCATGCCCTCTATCGCGCGAAATCTGGTGGAAGAAATAGAGTAGAACTAGATCGATGATGGGTATTGATCTAGTTTTTTTTGTGTAGAATTTGATGGTCAGGAATTGGAGGGTTTGGTGTATAATAGTCAGAGAGTATTTGAATTACCAACATTTAGGGGGTTTACCATGCAAAACGCATCATTAAGACCAATGGGAATTGGAAGAATCTTAGATCGCAGTTTCCAGTTGTATCGAAAGCATTTTGTGACATTGACAATTATCATGCTGATCTTGTATGGTCCATTTTACTTACTAGAGCAACTGCTTACGTATCAAGAGACAGCGGTAAGTACGCCATCATCCATTCTTGACCAGATCCGCAGCGGAGCATCCATGCAAGATTTGTTTGGATCCGGTGCTTTCATGCAAAATAAACAGACGCCGATAGACGTAGGGAAAGTACTATTCTTCTTGCTGGTTCTTATGCCAATCATGATTCTTGGCCTTATGCCAGCTTCGGTAGCTTCCGTCTTACATCTTGTTAAAGCAAGCCTCTTCGGCGAAGAGACACCGGGAGTCGGGGGGTTATTGCGCAAATCTTTCCGCCGATTTTGGCCATTAGCAGGAAGCACGTTATTGGATGCACTTATCATGTTCGGAATATACATAGGTCTCGCAATTATTATTGTCATTTTTGTTATCGTCTTTGCAATAGGAGGAAACTTATCCAGTTCGGTAGGAGGATTGGGTGGAGGTGCAGTTGTACTATCCGTCATATTCTTCGTCATCCTTGGTCTTGGAGCGATCTTTACCTTCTCCTATTTTTTTATTCGCTGGTGTTATTATTTGCCTTTTGTCGCGATGGATGAAGAGTCTATTGGTCTAGGCCGCAGTTGGAAGTTGACTCGCAAGAGCTTCTGGCGCTTATTTCTGATGTATTTTGTACTTACGCTCATTTTGTATCTTTTCCTAGCCGTCATTGATTTGATTATTGTTGCAATTTTTGGTTTAGGACTTGGTGGGCAGTTATTGCAAAGTTTAATTTCAATCTTGGTTACACCTCTATGGGTGCTGCCTTATGCAGTTAGCTTCTTCGATCTCAAGGTTCGTAATGAGGGTCTAGGGCTAGAATCGTTGATTGAAAGTACCCTACAAACTTCTCCAACTGAATCAGCGGAAGAACTGGAGCCGTTTGATACTTTTGAAGATCTTCGTCCGATAGACTTGGATAAAAAGAATGATTAATGCAGCTTTAGAGAATTCTTTGCAAGAGGATAAAGAGCAATTAAAACAAATCTTAAATCAAAGCGAATACACGGCATATGAGATTAAAGAGAACAGTTCGTTTTGGGCATGGTTGAAGCAGCTTTTTCGTAAAATACGGAGCTGGCTGCCAGATTTTCAAGTTTCTGATTCGGTAACGGACTGGCTAACCATTGGTGTTGTCGTTACACTTCTTGGAATTGCTGCATTCGCGATTTATTGGTTCGTGAAGCAAATGATTTGGCAAAAGAGAATCCGCTCTGATGCTTACTTGCCTGTAGGGGAAATAAGCCGTTCTTATCGCTTCTATTGGCAGCAAGCAGCGGAGTTAAGGGGAACTGGTGACTTGCGAGAGGGCGTGCGTTCGGTCTTTCTGTCGCTTCTGTTCTTTATGGAAGCTAAACGTATGATTCGTGTGGAGAAGTGGAAGACGAACTGGGAGTATGCGGAGGAGCTGGGAAGTTCAGCTTCTTCCCTAGTCCCTTTGTTCCATGATAGCTCGCTTTTGTTTGAGCGTATTTGGTACGGCAAGGAAGTTGTAACAGAAGAGCAGTTCACTTCCATGTTTGAACAGGTTGCCCGTGTTATCGGCAGGGAGGAGGGGACTGCACATGAGAGGGCTGAATAAGCTGCATGTGGGACTAGCACTCAGTATCCTGCTATTTCTCGCATTAGGCTGCTGGCTAGTGAAGCCAAAGCTTCCAGATCAACCTCCTTATCTGTCCTTCTCAGCGGATATTGACGGCACGAAAGCTTGGAAAGAGCTGCTGAGTACGAAGCAGAAGGCTGTAAAGGAATGGCGATTGAGCTGGAAAAACCTGCCGAATGGTGAAAAGATGCTGTTGGTTGCCACACAGCCGTTTGGTGTAACCAAGGCTGATCGCGAGCAGCTGCTGGATTGGGTTCGGAAGGGTAATGACGTGGTTCTGTTTGATCGCAATCCCGAAGGGTGGGAGCCTTGGGGGACTGTGTTGACGGGGGAAATTGGGACGGGAAGTACGGAAAAGAGAATGAGGGACAATACGAAAGACAGTACGGAAGAAAGTACGGAAGAAAGTACGAAGGAAAGTACGAAAGACAGTACGAAAGACAGTACGAAAGACAGTACAGAAGAGAGTTCAAAAGAAAGTGCATCTGTCTCGACGATTGAGGTCTCGCCGGATTATACGCGAGCAGAGGGGCTGCTGACGGGGCGGGTGGATACACCGTACCGGATTAAGCCCGGTGGAAACGGGCGGGTGCTGTTCGAAGATGAACACGGCGTGCTCGCCAGCCGTATAGAAGAAGGTTCGGGCAGCATCACCGTGGTGTTGACCCCGAACTGGATGCAGAATGGGACGATTGATCAGGAGTCCCATTTCGAATTGATCTGGCCGCTGTTCGCGAAGTCCTGGGACGCCGTGTGGGTCGATGAGACCCATCACGGCTTCGGGACGAAGCCCGGGCTGCTCGCCGTCTATCCCGCGTGGCTCGTGCTCGCGAGCGTGCAGCTTGGTCTTGCGCTGCTGCTGTGGCTCTGGCTGCGCGGCAAGCGCCTTGGCCCCGTCTACACGCCGCGGGCGTGGACGGTTCGCCGCGGCGACGAAGGCGTGCACGCCGTCGCCGCTTGGTACGAGCGCCTCGGCTACCAGCACGAGGCGCTTGCGCACCAGCAGCTGTTCCTGCGGCAGCTGCTGCATCAGCGCTGGGGGCTTAGCCCCAGCGCAAGTGCTTTGCAGGCCGCGGAAGCTGCGCGCGGCCGGATGTCCGAGGCGCAGGCGGCGCAGCTCGCGCGCCTGCTGGAGGAGCCGCCTGCTAGCGGCGGCTCTGTCGGGCCCCGCGCTGCGAAGCAGCGGGGCGTGAGCAGTGGGGCGTTCGTACAGCGAACGCGGGAGATGGGCGAGATGATCGCCTACTTGGAGAAGGAGTGAGCGCAATGAATGAATTAATCCAATCGATGGAGCAGCGCTTGTTCGGCCAAAAGCTGAACATAAGGCTGCTCGTAACCGCCCTATTGGCAGGGGGGCATGTACTGCTTGAAGGCGTGCCGGGTCTCGGAAAGACCAAGATGGCGCGCACCCTTGCGGAATTATCAGGCGGCGACTACCGCCGTATTCAATTTACGCCAGACCTAATGCCCGGTGATATTACGGGCAGCGTCATTTATCATATGCAGGATCATTCATTTACTACGATTCAAGGTCCTATTTTCACAAATGTTCTGTTAGCCGATGAAATTAACCGTTCCGGACCGAAGACACAAGCGGCTCTGCTAGAAGCGATGGAAGAGCGCCAAGTCACGATTCAGGGGAACACATATAAGCTGCCCAATCCGTTTTTTGTCGTAGCCACCCAAAATCCCGTTGAATACGAAGGTACTTATCCACTTCCAGAAGCGCAGCTCGATCGCTTTTTGTTTAAGCTAGTGCTTGATTATCCTGGTGAAGAAGCGGAAGTAGAAATTCTTCGCCGCCACGTACCATTTGAGCAGCTTCAAGAGGAGTCACTCGCGGCTATTCTGACCCCAGAACGCATCACCGAGCTGCAGCGCCGGCTTTCCGATGTTGTCGTGGAGGAATCCTTATACACCTATATTGCCACAATTATTCGCAAAACCCGCGAGTCCAAACGCGTACAGCTGGGAGCAAGTCCTCGGGCAGGAATTGCCTTGCTGATGGCAAGTAAAGCTTGGGCTTTATTGGATGGGCGAACGTATGTTACGCCTGATGATATTAAGCTTGTAGCGCGACCTGCGCTGCGGCACAGACTGCTGTTAACACCGCAAGCGGAATTGGAGGGCGGAACAAGTGACCACATCATCCAAGAGACGCTCGGCTCTATTCCGGTTCCTCGATAAATTCCTGCTTCAGGATTTTATCCTGCCAACGAACCGATTCATTTTACTCGTACTCGTAGGTGCTGTAGTCACCTTAATAGCTTCCATATTTGATGCCGCCCTACCTGTATTCTGGAGCTGGAATGCCCTGCTTTGCGTGCTTAGTGGCGTAGATCTTTTGCTGCTCCCTAAACGCAGTAGTTGGGGAATCCGACGTCAACTTCCGGAGCAGATGGATGTCAGAAAGAGCTTTGAGGTGAGTCTTGAGCTTGAATCCGAGGAACAGCCGACTGTTTACGTTGAATTAATGGATCATTTGCCCCAAACATTCAGTATGGTCCGCAATCATATGAGTGGTGCGTTTCGAGGAACCTTAGCCTCTTTCTTTTATACAACGTTGGCTCTCGAAAGAGGGGAATACGTCTTCGAACACGTATACTTGCGCTACTCCGGAGGCATGGGTCTTTGGAAGAAGCAGGTGCGATTGAAACAAGTAGATAAGATTGATATCTATCCTGATTTAACTCAGGTACGAGGTGTACTAGGCGCTGTACAGGATGCATTAATATTAGAAGGCCAGCGACTTTTCAAAAAACAGCGCAGCGGCTCCGAATTTCACTATATTCGTGATTATGTGCAAGGCGACGATATTCGGCATATCAATTGGAAGGCGTCTGCTCGGACGACGAAGCTGATGACGAATCTTTTTCAGCCGGAAAAAGGGAAGATCGTGACCCTAGTATTGGACTGTGGTCGGCAAATGGCTATCGAGCTTGAGGGACAAGTGAAGCTTGATCGGACACTGGAAGCTGCATTAACACTTGCTGCCGTAGCCCTTAAACAAGGGGATCAGGTTGCGTTAATTGCTTACGCAAGCCAAGTGAAAGTGTACGTGCCAGCTGGAAAAGGGCTTTCCCATCTTCAGGAGTTGACGAGGGCAGTTTATGATCTGCGTACGGATTTCGTGGAATCTAACACACAGATCGCCTTCTCTCATGTGCTGCGTTTTCTGAAAAAACGCTCACTTGTCGTGCTATTTTCCGATATGGAAAGTTATCTGTATGATCAAGAGTTGCTGCCTTATGTGCAGCGGTTGCGCAGAGGTCACCATGTGCTGCTCTTGTCCTTGCAGGATCCGCTTCTTCATCAATGGGTGCGTATTCGTGCCGAAGACAGCCGCCAGGCTTATCGGCAAAGTATTGCCCACCAATTTACGACTGACCGTTATGCCTATGTAAATAAAATGGCCGGCCGAGGCATCCCAGTGATGGATGTCCCTGCCGACCAGCTGACGCTTAGTGCTGTTAATGCGTATTTGGATTTGAAATCACGAGATCGTTTATAGCATTAATTGTTTTTGTTTAGATGTTTTGCTTATGCCATATCCGTAATAGAGTCCGAGTAACAATAAAGTCACTCCGGCTATGAGATATTTAACCTCAAGGGACATCGTGGACGGTGTAATGTAACCTTCAATAATCCCTGCAATGATGAATAAAGGAATTGTGCCGATCAGGAGCTGGGCGGATTCCTTGGCCGACTCCAGAAAACGCAGCTTGCGCGGATAGGGTCCTGGAACGAAGAATCGATAGCCCATATATAAGCCGGCGCCGCCTGCGATGAAAATAGCGGTAAGCTCAATAATGCCATGCGGCAATATGTAGGCCCAGAATACATAGCTTTTCCCAGATTGCATAAAGACCGCAGCCAAAGCTCCTACAATAAGTCCGTTGCTTATCATTAAATAGATAGTTCCGATCCCAAGCGTTACACCGCTTATGAAGGCGAGAACAGCGACCCGAATGTTGTTCGTCATGATGGCTGTGGATACGAGTGGGGAATGCAGGTCGCCGCGTGGATCGGCTGTTTTGGAAGGGTCAATACTGTCGGCCATTGCCCCAGGCATGATCATGGACAGATTTAACGGATCGTTCCATACGGATAGAAAGCCCAGCAGCCCACCAAGCAAAAATAAGAAAAAGGCAAAGCCCACAAAAATACTTCTCACGCGTATTAGCGATGGAAAATAGTGAAGGAAAAACTCCTTCATCTGTTTACTGCTTTTGTTATTTTCTTTATACATCGCATTATGGGCTTGAGATACGAGATGATTCAAATATAGGGTTGTCTCATCCGTAGGCATGTGAGTTTGTAAGGTAGCAAGATGAGCGGATGCGACTTTGTAAAGTTCAGTGAATCGATTCACATGGCTGGCCTGCAAACTGCTCTTCCGTTTATTTAGCTTAATCAGCAGCTGCTCAAGCTCTGTCCATTGCGATTTATGTTCTCGAATAAAGCGCGAGATATTCATGGGAGGACCTCCTTAGAGTTTTCATAGAAAACTTGCCTCGTAAGCATGAGCTTGGGGCTTTCGCAGCATCGTAAGCATTATCTCCGAGTTTTGCTTGTTCATTTTAGCATATCAATGACATTCGTTACCATAATTTTGAAATCATAGGGAGATGCTATGAACGAGTCTCTGGATAAAGAACTAACCATCGTTACACCTGAGCAGGTGCAATTGCAATTCCAAACCGCAGGCATTGGCAGCAGAGCGATAGCACATCTACTTGATTGTTTGATTTTGCTTGTGATGAATGGCCTTTTATTCTTATTCGCTATTTTGATGAGCAGGTTATATTCGGGTGATTGGCTGCCTGCCCTTGCAGATTATTTGATCGCGATTGCCATCATTCTTTGGATTGTAGTGAACTTAGGCTATTTCGTTTGCACGGAAGCCTTCATGGGAGGGCAAACGCCTGGGAAAAGAATCCTAGGACTTCGCGTGCTTCAAAATAACGGACAGTCTGCAACCTTATTATCGATCTTAATTCGCAACTTGTTTCGTTTGCTGGATATGATGCCAACTTTCTACTTCCTAGGTGCAGTTAGTATCATCTTTAGTTCAAAAGATAAGCGCATCGGTGATATGGTTGCCGGAACCATTGTTGTGATTGAAGCTCGTTTTGAGCGAATGAAACGTCGAAAACATATCGACAAGGCAATCTCCAAAAAGAATTTCCCCATCCTCACTGTTGAGATAGAGGAAGCCGAAAGACAAGAGGTCACTGCGGGAGATTGGCAGCTTTTGCAAGCTTGGGTCGAGCGAATACCGACGATGCACAATGTAAGACTACAGGAGTTAGCCGTACCGATTGCTCAACATTTTGCTAAGAAGTTAGGCCATGATCTAGGATTTACACTGGATCCTGCCGCATATTTAGCCCAGCTCTATGAGAAGCTGAGAAACGATTGGGAAGTTTAATTAGGAGGGCTCATATGGGAATGACGGCCATTGTAGCAGGTGGTACCGGATTAGTTGGCCGTGAGCTGATCAAGCTGCTTTTAGAAGATCAAGCATACACGAAAGTGATTGCACTGGTTCGTAAAAATATGCAAATTAGTCATATCAGCGGAAGTGAGAAATTGGTTCAAATTGTAACCGATTTTAACAATTTGGGGGCTGTTATTGAACAGTCTGACATGGAACATGCACATGTATTTTGCACGCTGGGTACGACGATTAAAAAGGCAGGATCCCAAGAGCAATTTCGGAAAGTAGACTTGGCGTACCCTTTGAAATTGGGTCAAATCGCTAGTGCGGGTAAGGCAGATGCATTTGCCATTGTGACTGCGATGGGAGCGAACCGAAAATCCACGATTTTCTACAACCGGGTAAAGGGAGAAGTGGAGGAGGGCCTTAGAGAGCTAAAGCTGCGTGCGCTTTACATGCTCCGTCCTTCACTCATTCTAGGTGATCGAGATGAGACTCGACGGGGTGAGAAATGGGGGAGTGTGGTGTCGCGAGCCATTTCCCCGCTTATGATCGGTGGACTTCGGACTTATCGGCCCATCCATGCGAAAACGATCGCCATGGGATTAATTAAATCTGCAAAGTCAGGCCAGATAGGTCCACATGTGCTGCTGTCAGCTCAGATTGCTGAGCTTGCTTCGAAGTAGAAGCTCCATATCGACGTGTACACGCCTTCCTGATATGATTAAAGACGTTAATCTCGGTTTCCGAGCTTATTTGAACGTTAATCATAAACACACTAAGCCAGCTTAGGGAAAGTAGGATTTATATCATGATCGATCATATTGTACTTGTTAAATTCGGTGAAACAACGACACAGGAGCAGCTCCAGGAAGTCGTTGATAGATTTAAAGCGTTAAAAGAGCATCTAACAGGCATCGTAGATATTCAAGCGGGCATTAACTTCTCAGAGAAGAACAAAGGCTACCAGGTTGTTTTATCTGTACGTTTTGAGGATAGAGCAGCGCTTGAGGCATACGGTCCAAATCCGGAGCACCAAGCGGTTGCAGCATATATTAGAGAAGTAGGTAGAGAAGATAGTTTGATTGTTGATATTGAAATTTAATCATACGAAAAAACTGCTGATAGGGATTAGTCCTTATCAGCAGTTTTTTTATGCGGATAATTTCAAAGATGATTATTTTGTCCAATCTATTAATCTACCAACTTCATACAATATATTATCTTACAAGAAAAGGAGATGAAAAAAGCATGACAAACCTTGTTGAAAGTTACTTTGGTGTTACAGTTACGCCCGTTACAGATGGGGTGCAAATTCCTGTCCCCTTAACTCCGGCAGGAGTAGGACTTGCGGAAGTCAGAGTGAATGTTCCAGCCACACATCCTCAAGTTGTAGAATTGAAAGCAACAGTTGGATTAAGAGGAGATGTAGGTTTAGGAAGTGTATTATTCCGAATTTTCCGCGATGGTCAAGTTATTTACTATGCACGACTAGGTGTAGAATCTGCTTTTGAGAAATACTATGTTCCGACAATTCAAGCAATCGATGTGAACCCGCCAGCAGGATCTCATGGCTATACGTTATCTATTGAGTCTTTGACTGCAGGTCTAACAGCTGTTGTTATTGGTCCTATTACATTGAGCGCATTAGTTATTAAAGCCCTCTAATAAAGAAGCCTCCGGTCCCAAACGAAAATTGAGGGATCGGAGGCTTTCTTTTCCATATAGATGAGAATTCATAGAGAAAACCTACTAGACTTTATGTTCCTTGCGATAAACCGAAGGTGCTGCTCCACTCCATTTGCGAAATTGTTTGGAAAAATAGAGGGCATCGTTGAATCCGACAGAAGCCGCTACTTGGTCAATGGTCATGGACGTCTCTAACAGCTGTTTTGCCCGTTCCATGCGAACTTTTAACAGATACTGCATAGGGGCTAAGCCTGTAGATTGTTTGAACATTTTACATAAATACGTACGGTGATAGCCTAGTGTGTGTGCGAGTTCCTCAATAGATACCTGCTGTGTGTATTGCAGTTCTAAGTATCGGATGGCTTGTCCGACCTGACGCTCGATGTCAGTTTCGGTCGTTGGTTTAACGGCAATCTGGTGGCTGTTCATGCGCCCGAGTTCCCGGATTAAGAGGCGAAGCCAAGCAGCGGATTCCATATCCTCAAGCACAGGAGTGTCAGAATGCTGAAAGCTGGAGCGAATGTGTCGGTAATAATGACGTATAGAGCGGGGGTTGCTCCCCGAAATGACGGCCTGTTGGGGGGAAACGCCAATTTGCGAAAGCAAGGTTCCTGCAGCGCGGCCTGAAAAGGCAACCCATGTATAGTGCCAGGGATGATCGCTATCTGCGATATAACTGAACAACTCTCCGGGATAAATAACGAAGGTGTCTCCGGCAGAGCACCGGTAAGTACAGTTATGCATCACGAACGTGCCTTCTCCCGCTTGCACGGTATGGATAAGGTAATAATCATGCACGGCAGGTCCCATTTTATGCAGAGGAATAGGCTTGCCTTCTCCACTGAAAAGTACGGATAATTCATTGGTGCTATGGAGCGGATTGATATGAAGGGCGAAATAGGAATGATCCTGATTCATAGAAGCCTCTTTTTAGTTTTTGTTTCTAGGGTACATCAATAAACTACAAATGTCCATATAGGAGTTCATTCAATCCATGTCCTTGGGAGTCGTCCTGCGCTATAGTGAGGATAAGAAAAAAGAACTCACTATGGAGGAGATTCACACATGTCCAAGATTACTTTTCTAGGTGCTGGAAGTACGGTTTTTGCCAAAAATGTACTTGGTGATTGTTTGCACACACCTGCGCTGCAAGGCTTTGAAATCGCTCTCTTTGATATTGATCATGAACGTCTGCAGGATTCAGCCAACATGCTGAATAACATCAAAAAAACTAGCGGAAGTACGTCTGTTATAAAAGCTTATACGGACCGTAAAGAAGCTCTAAGCGGAGCTAAATATGTGGTGAACGCTATCCAAGTAGGTGGCTATGATCCATGTACAATAACGGATTTTGAAATCCCTAAAAAGTACGGTTTGCGTCAAACGATTGCTGACACAGTCGGTATCGGAGGTATTTTCCGAAATCTGCGTACGATCCCTGTGATGCTGGATTTCGCAGCGGATATTCGCGAGGTATGTCCGGATGCCCTGTTCCTCAACTACACGAATCCGATGGCGGTATTAACCAATGTTATGAACACGTATGGCGGTGTTCGCACAGTTGGCTTATGTCACAGCGTACAAGCGTGTATTCCGGAGCTTTTCAAAAGTCTGGGCTTGGAAAAGGAAGGCGTTAAAGCCAAAATCGCCGGTATCAACCATATGGCGTGGCTGCTGGAAGTAACTAAGGATGGCGTTGACCTTTATCCAGAGATTAAGAAGCGGGCTGCGGAAAAGCAAAAAGAGAAGCATTGGGATATGGTTCGTTATGAAATGATGCTGAAATTCGGTCATTATATTACCGAGTCGTCCGAGCATAACGCTGAGTACCATCCGTATTTCATCAAACGTAATTATCCAGAGCTGGTAGACCGTTTTAATATTCCACTCGACGAATATCCACGCCGCTGCATCGAGCAAATTAGCAGATGGAAACAAATGCGCGAGGATCTGGTAAATGATGCGAATTTGACACACAATCGTTCCCATGAGTATGCTTCATACATTTTCGAAGCAATCGAGACCGATATTCCGTTCAAAATCGGCGGAAATGTGATGAATACTGGTTTAATTACGAACTTGCCACGCGAAGCATGCGTTGAAGTTCCTTGCTTAGTAGACCGTAATGGAGTTACGCCTACCTACGTTGGCGATCTGCCTCCACAGCTAGCGGCGCTCAACCGTACGAATATCAATACGCAGCTGCTGACGATTGAAGCAGCAATCACAGGTAAACGCGAGCATATTTATCACGCAGCTATGTTGGATCCACATACATCAGCAGAGCTGTCGATGGACGATATCGTTGCGATGTGTGATGAGTTAATTGAAGCACACGGCAAATGGCTGCCTGAATATCACTAAACATCTTAAAAGAACGTATGGCGGGGCATTTGTCTGAAGCGTGACCCGAAAGATGGACACATTGAAAAAGGTGACCTCTTTCGGGTCTTTTTGCGCTTATATTCACGAATATGAAAGTGGATTACAGATGGGTGAAATAGCAGGAGTAGGAGGGGAATATGGTTTGAATGAGTGAATTCCATCTTCACGGTAAAATGATGTTGCAGAAAGTGCAACAATTCTGCCTAGATGCCACCTTTATCCCTTCGATGTTGCATAATGTACAACAATTTAGCCCCATACAGCCCATTTCGCGACAAAGGGGTTCGAATTGTTGTACAAACTGCAACTTTTACTTGCAAAATAGCCTTTAGGCGTGTGAATTGTTGTACAAACTACAACATTGGTAATCACGGTAGCCCATCGAGGTTGCTACTCGACTCAAAATCGGAATTTGGAGCTAGGACAATAAAAAAGATGACTCCCGGCGAATACCGAATACAGGAGCCATCTTTTTATTAAACTAGGTTCTTTCATTTAAATGTCCACGAATGGGGTCACATTCCTGTCTAACATACCCATGGCCTTCTTTGCTTTAACCACCGAATGCGTCACGAAACGCATGGTTTAATGCTTCAGGCTCTACATTCCAAAGCGGGGCAATTTCTGGCCCTACGTTTTCGTCGAACCAGTCGGAAAGCGCTTTGCGGTTGCTGCCGTTCTCCATGATGAATGGGAGATTCAGCATCACCTTTTTCACATAGAGCTCTTCAGCAGCCCTAATCTGCTCGGGGGAAATCCATACTTTCAAGCGCTTAACGGTTCGGTATAATTCCTTGCTGCAAGCCCTCCGAATCCCACGTGCACTGGGGAATTGCTGCTTATGTTTTTCACTCGGCTTGTTATTGATCATGACTGTATCCACACTCCCTCTATGCTATTTGTATGCATGGAGAGGGCGGAGAGCCACTGGGGACAGGAACCTAAGCCGCCCATTTGGGTAGAGGATTATAGATTTACTGCCTTACTTTGTTGGAGCCTGGTGTCTGCTCCTTTTGGTGCCAGGTAAGTCATTAGAGCTGGAAGCAGCATGCCGCGAACGAGGAAGGTATCGATTAGAATCCCGGCAGCCATGGCGAAACCGAACAGCATCAATTCTTGAAGCGGTTGTGTCATCAGCACACTGAAGGTAGCTGCAAGGACAATACCAGCAGAAGAAATGACCCCGCCTGTCAATGCGACGCCGCGACCGACTGCTTCCTTCCACACATAGTTCTGAGCTTCCTCTTTAATCCGAGAGACCAACACAATGTTGTAATCGACACCTAACGCGATGAGAAAGACGAACGTGTAGACAGGCAATCGATAGCTAAAAGCATCATAGCCAAATCCGTAATGGAAGACACTCCATACTAGCCCCATAGTTGCCGCATAGGATAATAGCATGGTTGCAATCATTGTGAAAGCCAATCGGATAGATCGGGCCTGCCAAATGAGCATGAGAGTAATAAATACGGTAATTAGCGAAAATAGGACGAGTGTATCACGCCTATTCATAGATCGGACATCCAGTTGATCAGCCGTTTGGCCTGCATAATGAAGGGAAAACTGAGCAGGATCAAATCCGCTGTCTCGGAGTAATTGTTCACTATTCGCACGCATTTGGTTAATCAAATCCAGTGCTTCCTGATCGTATGGGTTTTGCTTCAACGTCATCTGGAGTTTGATGGTATGTTTTTGCTTAGAGAGAATCGTTAGGGCAGTTGGGTTACCCGGAGTCAGCAAATTCTGATTGATTTCAGGTGTGATTCCGCTGATCCCGTTTCTTTCTTTCATGGCATTAACCAATAAACGAGTCTTATCAATAAAAGCGGCATCCAAAACGATCTCTTTCTCCGATTTCAAGAGGACCGTAACCGGGGCTAATTGCCCTTGTGGGAAGCGCTGCTGTAGAAGCTCGAAGCCTTGTCGCGACGAAATATCGTTAGGAAAGGACTTCATTAAGTTAAATGAATAGTTCATGCTTAACGTAGTAAAAGAGGGAATAATTAATACTATTAATAATAGGACGGCTGTGAAAGCAGGCTTTTTTGTTATAAAAACACTAATTTTTGCCCAGAATCCCTTCTGTTTCACTTCAGAAAGTGTCATCTCCCTCTTTGGAATCAGGGGCCAGAAGGCTTTGCGTCCAACAAGTGCAAATACGGCAGGGATTAGGGTCAATCCACCTAGCAGGATGATGATCATGGCAACTGAAAACACAGGCGCAAAGTGATGGTAAGGTTTGAAAATGGCAGCGAACAAAGTGAGCATGGCGATAAAGACCGTCCCGCCGCTGAATAGGATAGGTTCAGCTACTTTGGAGAAAGCAGTAGACATCGCGTCGTATTTGGAGTCTGTTTTCCTTAGTTCAGACCGGTAACGAGCAACGATAAATAAGCAATAATCGGTTAGCACCGCGAAAAGCAGAATCATCATGATGGAAAGGGATTGCTTCTCGACGAAGAACCAGCCCATTTTACCAGCCAATCCGAGGATTCGGTCGACAACTTGATACACCATGCCGGCAATAACTAAAGGCAGCAGGGCGAGCAGAGGCGAACGATAAATGATGATCAAAATGACTAAAATCAAAACAACCGTTGCTAGCATTAAGACGAAGTCAGCTTTCTTGAAAAGCATGATCGTATCGGAAGAGATGCCGGCAGGCCCTGTGATTTCAAGCCCGACAGCTCCCAAGCCAATCTGATCCGCAGTATGTCGAATTTGCTCAAGAGTTTCATAGACTTGCCCGGATTCCAAGTCCTTTTGCAATGAGACGGTCAGCAGGAGTGTTGTTTGATCCTCGGAAAATAAGGAATCCTGTTGAGGTTTGGGTAGTTGATGGAAAGGTACGGCGCGCGTAATCAAGGGCGGCTTCTGATCGGAGCTAAGCCATTCACTGATTTTTTCGATATTTCTGCGTTCTACATCTGTTATTGCGTTCTGTCCATGGAAGACAAGAAGGGCTGTTAAGCCATCTTGAGATGGATAGTCTTCTTTCAGAATTTGCTGAGCTGCCGCGGATAGCGTATTTTCATGGATGCTGCCTTCTCCGCCGCTTTTTGCAACTTCCTTTGAGGATGGCGCAATTGCGCTTAATAAGATAATAGCAGCTAGCCAACTGATCAAAACGATTTTGACTCCTTTGGAGCTGCTAACAAAACGAGCTAACTGTGGTAAAAAACGATTCATTGTGTTCGTATCCCCTTTCCTTATTCTCGTTAGAATTGTAGGAAAGGAATATGAACGGACGATGAATGTTCGATTACAATCGTGGCAGGCGCACTGTGAACGTAGTGCCTTTATCGACTTCGCTCTGCACATCAATGCTTCCCTGGTGGAGCCGGATAATTTTCTGTGCAATTGATAATCCCAAGCCGCTGCCGGAACGAGCACGGTTTCTTGCCTTATCTGCTTTATAGAAGCGATCAAAGATATGCGGCAGCTCAGCTTCCGGTATCCCAATCCCTGTATCGCTGATCAGAATGAGGATCTCCGTTTCCAGCTTCTGAATCACGATCTGCAACGTATCCCCAGGCCGGGAAAACTTGATGCTGTTCGTGATGAAATTCAGCCAAACTTGATGGAGCAGCTGGGCGTCCGCAGAGATTTCTGTTTCCGGCAGTTCAAGTTCGATCTCTAGCTCTTTCTCAGTCCATTGCCACTCGGTGACAATCAGAATCTGGCGAATTTGCTCATCAAGTCGATAGACGCTTCGCTTAATGACATGGCTTTCTTTGTCTAAAGAGGCCAGCGTTAGCAGCTGCTTACTCAGTGAAGACAACCGCTTGCTTTCTTCTAAAATGATATGAAGATACCGTTCTTTCTCTTCCTCAGAGGTCTCTTTATCCAGAATCGACTGAGCGAAGCCTTGTATGGATGTTAACGGAGACTGAATTTCATGGGAAACGTTGCCCACGAATTCCTGACGCATGTTATCCAGCTGTTTGAGGGATTGGGCCATGTAGGTGAAGTCTCTGGCCAACTCTCCAATCTCATCTTGCCGGGAAACGTCCATGGCACTTTCAAAATTTCCTTTGACGATCCGTTTCGTTGCATCAGTTAACTTTTTGACAGGCTTAACAATGTATTGCGAGAAAATAATAATGAAGAGGATACTAAAAAGAAACGTAAGCCCTAACAGAAAGGCCATGAGGATTCGAACACCGCCAATTTGCTGCGTCAGATTAGGCCGCACGAATAGGGCATAAGGTTTTCCCTTTACCTGAATAGGGACACCTATGCTATTTTGCAGGCTATTTTCAAAGAATCCGGTCACCATGAGAAAATGACGCTCTTGCAAAACGCCTCGATACGGTTCTCCGGCTAAGACAAGCCTGATCTGCTCCGGATCCATCTGGGTATGTTTGAACGGAGTCCCGTAGAAGGTTCCTTCCATCCGATCGTTAACAGCATAAAGTTGAAATCCCATATTGGCGATATGAGTAAAATAGATTGCCGGCTCCAGATCAGGCACTTGCTCATACAAGGTACGGATCTCCGTTGTGATCTTCCAAAGCTGATCTTCATTTTCGCCTCTTAATTTGGCCGAATAATAGCCATTCGAGAGGAGCAGGGCGAGCATACTGCTGACCATCGCAATGACAATAAAGGTTACAACGATGCGTGTATATAGTGTCTTCACCTTTCGGTCACCTCAAGCTTATACCCAAGTCCCCGTACAGTTGTAATGACGAAATCTTCGGTCATCTCAACAAATCGTTCCCGTAAACGCTTGATATGGACATCAATAGTACGGCTGTCGCCTTCATAGTCTGTTCCCCAGAGCATTTGAATCAGCTGTTCCCGCGTGAATATGCGTCCTGGATGACTGGCTAATTGGGCTAATAGTTGAAATTCTTTAAGGGGGAGCAGAAGTGTTTGGCCTCTGGCTATCACTTCATAGCTTTTGCGATTGATGATCGTTTGGTTCAAGGTAATCACCTCGGAGGAGACAAGCTGGTAACGGCGCAGTAAAGCTCTCGCTCGGAACAACAATTCCTTGGGCTCAAAGGGTTTAACCATATAGTCATCAGTCCCAGACAGAAAACCTTTCTCTTTATCTTCGATTTCTCCTTTGGCTGTTAAAAGAAGGACAGGAATATCATAATGCTCGCGAATTTCCGAACATAGCTCCAGACCATCGCGCAGCGGCATCATGACATCGACAATCGCCAAATGAATTTGCTCGGTTTCCATCAACCTGGACGCTTGTTCTCCGTCACTTGCTTCAAACACCGCATAGCCTTCCTTTGAAAATAAGAAACGGAGCAATTCCCGAATGTGAGCATCGTCATCGACAACTAGAATATGAGTTTTCAAAACGAAAGCACCTTCTTCATTAAAATCATTGAGCTTTGCAACAGTGTAAACGAAAAAAAACCTTATTGCTACTCCAGATATCAAAATCCCATGAGGGAGTTAGGAGACCTGAGAGCAGATAAGGTTTTCGTCAGAAAAACGGCTAATCCACCACGATATAGCCGATCATCGGACCGCTATGGGCAATATCCGTGTGCGTCAAGCAGATGAGGCGGTAAGTCCCTTCCTGATTGGCTGTGAAATGTACAATGGTTTCTTTCCCTTTCTTGACTTCACCGCTAATATTTAGCCCTTCGATGAGAAAAGGGTGGCTCTGACCGTTCACGCCATAGATGCTAAGTTTGATTCTCTCGCCCTTTTGGACAACGACAGTGCCTGGATCCCATCGATAGGCTTCGATTGTTTTACCGTCTGCCGTGGTTGATTTAAACTCTCCGACAACCATGTGAATCGTTCTTTCCGCGGTCGGGTCGGCCGCCGTTGGAACGATGCTCCCACGGTTCATATACAGCAAGCCGGAAAGGAGCAGCAGCAGAGCAGCGGCTGCCAGATAGAGATGCTTACGTTTAACAATCCATACTCGGGACATGGTTGGTCCGCCTCCTGTACAAGGGTCTTGTACATCTTATGCGGAGGCTTGTCAGCGCATGATTATGATCTGATGAACAGTTCAAGCTTCTGTTCAAGTGAGGGTTCTAATTACCACCATGCTGTGGGGTAATGGGTTCGGGTTGCCCGGTGATAAACGAGGGCAACCAGCACGAGCACCGCGGCGCCGAGCAGCACCGGCGTAAGCAGGAAGCCCCAGCCCGCGCCCGTGAGCATCACGAGCAGCGGGTCGGCGCCGGCCGGCGGATGCAGCGTGCGCGTCAGCTGCATCAGCGTGATAGCGGCGCCAACAGCAAGGGCGAGGCTCCACGCGTGGACGCCGAAGGCGGAGAGCGCGCAGAGCCCGACGAGCGTGCTCAGCAGGTGGCCGCCGACGAGGCTGCGGGGCTGAGCGAGCGGGCTCTGCGGGAGCGCGAAGGCGATGACGCAGGAAGCGCCGAAGGGCGCCATAAGCAGCGCGACTCGGGTGAAATCGCCGAGTAAGCTGCAAATCAGAATGGCGAGAAACCCGCCGATTCCGGGGATGAGCAGAGCGAATACTTTGGGGAATGATGCAGGGCTATTCATTGCTTGTGTACACCTCTTTTCCATTATTAATTCTCATGGTATCATGAGTTGAATCATTTGAATAACGAATGATTGTGATATTAGGTATTTGATAATTCGATATGTGGGAGTGGCATACAATGCTTGAACATATGGACGGGCGCAGCATGAAAACCTTCATCACGGTGATGGAGGAGAAAAGCTTCAGCAAGGCAGCTCTCAAGCTCGGATACGTGCAATCTACAGTTACGATGCATATTCATCAGCTTGAGCAAACATTGGGTCAAGCTCTGTTTAAGCGTTTGCCCCGAGGTGTAGAATTAACTGACGCGGGCCGAGAAGTTGCCCCCTATGCGTATCGATACCTACAGCTTGGTGAATCCCTCCAAGATAAATTAACTGGCTTGCATGAACCCAAAGGCGTGGTGCGGCTCCGAGCGCTTGAATCCTTTTGCGTACCGCATCTCCCGCAGCTTCTGCCTACTATTTTTGAACAATATCCTCAGATTCAATTGCAGCTAGAAACTGGCTTTCAGCGCGATATTATCCAAGAAGTGTCTGCGTACCGCGTTGACCTTGGCATTGTTCCACGCGACCCGAAGGCTAACAATCTTACTTTTATACCTCTAATCCAAGACGAATTGGTATGGGTAGGGGCTCCTGCATTGGTAAGTCGGATGGAGAACGATGGTTGGGAAGCGATAGCGGATACCAAGGTAATCGGTTTTGGAAGCCGCTGCATTTACCAATCGATGGCCTCTCAGATCTTAGCAGACAAAGGGTTAGCCACCTTTACAGCCATGGAGTTCGACAGCACGGAAATGATTAAACAGACCATGATGTTTGGAATGGGTCTTTCTTTAATGCCGTTAACATCCGTTCAGGAAGAGCTTCAATCAGGCAAATTGTTGAGACTGCAATTGGAGAAAACAATTCTACTAGAGCATGGGCTCATTCATCGCTCAGGCAAAGATTTAAGTGCACCTGTACAAGCCTGCAAGGAGCACATTATATCCTACTTTTTAGCGCAAAAAGAGCGTGAAACTGGTTGATAGGAGCCCGTCTGTGATAGAATGTTTTATAGACTAGAAACGGATATTCTAAGTGGAGAGAGGTTTCATGGATGAGTGAGTTGATTCACAATGTACTGCTTTATTTGGAAGAGCTTGGGTATTGGGGGATTTTCCTCGGATTAATGTTGGAAGTTATCCCTAACGAACTGCTTTTGGCTTACGCTGGCTATCTGGTGTCTAAAGGTGAAATTAATTTTGTAGGCGCTATTATTTGCGCAGTAATCGGCGGTACCTTAGCACAAGTGGTGCTCTATTGGATCGGACGCTACGGAGGCAGACCCTTCCTTGAGAAGTACGGCAAATATTTACTTATCAGCAAGCATCATATTGATGTTGCCGAGTCGTGGTTTAACCGCTATGGGACAGGCATGATCTTCACAGCTAGATTCATTCCCATTGTCCGTCATGCGATATCCCTTCCCGGCGGTATGGCCAAAATGCCGCTAGGTAGGTTTACACTCTACACAGGTCTAGCTTTAATTCCATATTCCATTCTCTATGTCTACTTGGGCATGAAGCTCAAAGATAACTGGGAAACGATTGACGAAATCGCAGGACCTTACATTAAGCCATTAATTATCGCAGCGATTGTCTTAACAATCTTGTATGTGGGTTATCAATTATATTTGAAAAGAAAAGCGAAGATATAAGCCACAAAGATTTGGAGCTTTCGCTTGCATTTGCTACAATAAAAGAAACGAAAAACGAAAATGGAGGATGACTAGCGATGAGTAAGAATCTAGCAAATAAACTACGTACGGGCTTAAAGCCGCAACAGTTCATTGACAGTATGGAGAAAAATCAAGAACAATTTTTAGCTTATTACAATGGATTTGAATGGGATAATGAAGACGATAAGGAGTATTTTGATTCTCTAAACAACCGGGATGATCTGCGCTGTCTGATCGTTGCTGCGGATTGGTGCGGCGACGTTGTTCGCAATGTACCTGTCGTATTCAAGGCGCTGGAGAACAGCGGTATCCCTACGGAAGTACTTATCATTGAACAAAATTATGACGTGATTGACCAGTTCCTGACGGGTGGCGGTCGTGCGATTCCAATTGTTATATTTACAGATACAGGCGGTTTTGTTTTGGGACAATGGGGTCCGCGTCCGAAGCACGTGCAAGCTGTCATGAATCAATTCAAAAAAGAAAATCCAGATCGTGAAGCGGCAGATTATAGCGAAAAAATTCAAGTAGCCAGAGCCGAAATGGGCCGTCAATATGGTGAAGGTAACGGATATCATGCTGTTATTGTGAAGGAACTTCGTGAATTAATCGAGTCGTTCTAAGGTGAATACATATGATTAAAATAGAATCTTTTGTTCTAGGCCCGGTAAGTACAAACGCGTATTTGTTATCTGATCCAGAAACGAAAAAAGGCATTATCATAGATCCTGGCATGAATCCTAAATCACTTATCAAAAAGATTGCCGATTTGGATATTGAAGCGATTCTCCTCACGCATGCTCATTTTGACCATATCGGCGGTGTTGATGAGATCCGTAAGCTCAAACGCTGCCCCGTGTATATTCACGATTTAGAAGCCGATTGGCTGACAAATCCGAAGAAAAACGGCTCAGCACGCTGGCCTGATCTAGGTGCTCCGATTGAAACGGACCCGGCTGAATATGCGCTAGACGAAGGCCAAACGCTAGAGTTTCTTGGCATTAAGCTTAAGGTATTCCATACCCCCGGTCATTCACCGGGAAGTGTGAGTTTCTTATACGAGAAGCACCTGTTCAGTGGAGATGTGCTGTTCAAACTGTCAGTAGGTCGAACGGACCTTCTCGGTGGGGATAACAACGTATTGCTGGATTCCATTCAAGATAAGCTGTTTTTACTCGATGACGATGTCATTGTGTATCCCGGACATGGCGCCAAAACAACGATTGGTTTCGAACGTGAAAACAATCCATATGTGTAAATATGAAAGGACTGCTCCCGCCTGAGGAGCAGTCTTTTTTTAGTTGAAAATGAGCTAAGAGGAACGACGATTCGCTATTTATCGAAAAAGTTACCTATTTGAGGGTTAGGGAACATGAATGCTCGTTCGCCCATGACACATAACCATTTTATTTGGATCTGGGTATTTACCGTGTTCAAGGTAGGTGCTCCCCCATAGACTGATGTTGTAAGCTATTCACCCAACCTAAACGAAAACAAGTAGTTAAAGACCATTTAATTTTATGATGAAAGTTTTCCTTAAGGAAAACTTTGAGGAGGTGCTCTTTCATGGAATATGTAAAAGCTCCAACGTACCCGATGGCTCCAATGCCGATGCCAACTCCAATGCCAGCTCCAATGCCAATGCCGATGCCAACCCCAATGCCGTTACCGGTACAGCAAGCTCCAATAATGCAAAGCCCGGTCCACAATGATATCCACTTGCACGCATCCTACCAACAAACATCGTATGTTTTCCCGAAACCGGTTGTGCATCACCCTGTAGCCAAAGTCAGCTCTTATAACTCAGTAGGAAGTATTCTCGTTCTGTTCATTTTGCTTGTTATTATTACACGTGGGTTTTGTAAATATTAATTCGCTGGTCATCAGTAAAAAAGTAATCCACCTCGGGGACTTTCAACCGGAGTGGATTACTTTTTTTTATATTCGGAGTGGACTTAGAGCCATAAACCTGGAAATCAAATAACGAATATCTGTAAGTTGTTCAGTGTTGGCGGCACCTTCGAAACGAAATCTCAAGTAAACCGTATAGAATGGGACGAATTTGACCTGCTAAACCACTTTTCGCCAACGGCATAAGCCCTGGGAAAGTGGTTTTTTACGTGAAGTCGTACATTAGAGAATGAAAGATCGAATAAATGATTGTGCAGCAAAGCAGCTGGCTTTTTTAGGGTTTGACATGAAACCAAATGGTTGTATATAATCAATTGGGAAACCTATTGGTTTCATATCCGGCAAGAGATCATGCCAAAAAAAATCAAAAAAAGAGGGGTATCTGAATGTTGTTGCAAGGGATCAATTATTGGGCAGTCTTAGTAACAGGCATTTTATCTTTAGTGCTTGGATTTTTGTGGATGGCGGTTATTTGGAAGCAGCCTTATCAGAAGCGTATGTACGGGGGCATGGACTTGTCCAAAGAGGCAAGTTCGTCAGGCAAGATTCAATCTTTCGTGATTTATATTTTAGTCTCATTCATAACCTCGATTGCATTCGCAGCCTGCTTGGAACTTTGGAGAGCCGGGGGGAAAGCCTTCGGCTACGATGGAAACAGTTTGTCGAGTGCTTTCTGGTTTACCATGCTGCTAACTGCCGGCTTTACGCTTCCATTCACGGTCGGTAAAAAAGTATGGCAATTCAAAAGCTGGCTCGTTGTAGCCGTAGATACTTCATATGAGATCGTTCGTTTTACAATGCTGCTTCTGATTTTCTGGTTCTGGAAGTAAGCTTTTATCCGACAACAGTCTAACGACATAAAACTACCTACAACGAAACCTTGTTAAATCAAGGTTTTTTGCTTTTGTAGGGATATTCTTGTGGTTTTTTTGAAACAATTGTATACACCTCTAATTAAAAACGCACAGGTTTTGAAAATTATTTTCAGTTTTCTGGAAATACTTACTATGAGGTGGGATCGCGAATGCACACGGACGAGCAGATGATGAATTTTTCAGCCCAATTAAACGAAAATAGCCAGTATTTACAAACGGTAATGGGCGCTAGCTCTGACTTTGTTGTGCGTAACTTGACACTACCGGGTAGTTTACAGATAGTCCTCTTTTACTTAGATGGCATGGTTGACAAACAAGCACTTCAGGAAAGCATTATCCAATGTTTACTCGAGCGAACGCCACTTCTGGTGAATGAAATCTCGATCCAATCGATCAAAACGAATATACTTAACGCCTCAGAAGTGCTAAGCACGTCCTCTATAATGGAGGCATTGGATCTGATGCTTTCAGGTGCCGTGCTACTTGTAATGGACGGTGCTGGTGAAAGTATTGTAGTGCCTATGCAGGGTTGGGAAGAACGCAGCATTTCGGAATCGAAGACACAATCAGTTGTTAGAGGACCGCAGGATTCATTTACGGAAACGCTGCGAACGAATACTACTTTAGTTCGAAGAAGAGTGAAGGATACAAGGGTACGAGTAAGAGCTATCAAGGTTGGAAGCTTGACGAAAACGGATATAGCGTTCATGTATGTCGAAGGTTTGGCAAATCAGGAACTCGTCAATTCGTTGCAGATCCGTCTAAACAAAGCCAATTCAGAGAATATTCTGGAGGGAGAGTATTTGGAAGAAATTTTATTAGAGAAGAAACAACTCACGTTATTTCCCGTTTTTTACAATACAGATCGGCCAGATATTATTGCTTCCGGCATCTTGGAAGGCAAAATTGCCATCTTCATTGATGGAACGCCATTTGTTCTATTGGCACCGGCTTTGTTCGTTGATTTTTTCAAATCCGTTGAGGATAAGTATCAATCCGTTATTTTTAGTAATCTCATTCGAGTGTTACGTTACTTTGCATTATCCATTTGTATGCTGGCACCTTCTGTCTACATTACCCTTACGACATTTCATCAGGACATGCTGCCAACACAGCTTTTATTAAGCTTAGCTGCACAACGAGAAGGCGTTCCATTTCCAGCATTTTTCGAGGCTATTCTTATGGAGATTACCTTTGAAATACTACGTGAAGCAGGGATTAGAATGCCTCGTACTGTCGGACAAGCTGTGTCCATTGTTGGCACGATTGTTATCGGACAGGCAGCTGTAGAAGCTACGATTGTTTCAGCGGTTATGGTCATTGTTGTAGCCATAACGGCGATATCCAGTTTTGTCATTCCATCCTACAGTATGTCGATTCCCATACGAATCGTCCGTTTCGGTTTTATGATTCTTGCAGCTTCTTTTGGCATGTATGGATTAACCATAGGGATCATTCTATTATTGATCCATTTATGCCATTTGAATTCTTTTGGGGTTCCGTACATGAGTCCCCTTGCACCTTTCGATAAAACGGAGCAAAGTGACGGTATTTTTCGTTTGTCTTTTCGAAATAAGAAGCAACCATGAACCGAACGGAGAATGTCACCGTGAAACAAGTTGGTTATTTAACTTTTTTGAGATGCACGGCAGCTTTACTGATCCTATTCCTAATGTCAGGATGTTGGAATCGTAGAGAGTTAAATGAGCTATCGGTTGTACTTGCTATGGGGATTGATTATAAAGACGATCAATATATGGTAACCGTTCAAGTCGTTGATCCATCTCAAATGTCAAGAAATCGCGCGGCAGAGCGCTCCCCAACTCATGTTTACACGGAAAAAGCCGCCACAATTTTTGAGGCAATGCGTAAAGTAACAACACAATCTTCACGGAAATTGTATTTTTCTCATCTGCTTTTACTGCTATTTAATGAAGATGTCGCACGATCAGGTATAAAAGAACCGTTGGATTTTCTATTTCGCGATCACGAAGTTAGACCTGACTTTAATATAGCAGTAGCCAGAGGGAGCAGTGCCAAAGATATCATGTCATTTGTTACACCGATGGAAGTATTACCTGCTATGGATTTATATAAATCGCTTCGTGTTTCCGAAAAGGCTTGGGCGCCAACTGCCGCGGTCAATGCGAAAACGATCATGGAGGATTTAACTAAAAAAGGTATTGAACCTGTTTTGACCGGACTGACTTTGGAAGGTGACATCGAGAAAGGGATGCTTGGGGAAAACATCAAACAACCTCTAGTTTATGCCAATTTCAAATTTAAGGGGATAGGAGTATTCCGAGATGATCGCTTAATTGGTTGGCTGAATGAATCAGATAGTAAGTCATATTCTTACATTACGAATCATGTATCTAACACTGTGTCTCATATTAAGTGTCCTCGTTCGAATGGTGAATTTAATGTTGAGGTTAAACAGGCAATGGTGAAAGCAGTTCCTACAATGAAAGCGGGCAAGCCATTTGTAAATTTGAATGTATTTATAGAAGCTAACGTTGCCGAAGTGCAATGTGAGTTAGATTTGACGGATGAGGCTACCTTTCTTGCCATGCAAACGAATGCGAGTAAACAATTGAAGCAAATCATAACGAATGGCATTCATCATGTCCAAGAAACTTACGGTGTTGATATCTATGGCTTTGGTGAGTTATTCCATAGGAAGTATCCAAATTTTTGGCATCATCAGGTAAAGGATTGGGATCACATATTTAGCAACCTGCCTGTTGAAGTTACGATGAACTACAAGCTTCGCAAGTTTGGTAAAATCATCAGTCCCATTGCTAATAATCCTCTGAAAGATAAGGAGTGAAAAGGAGTGAATACGCTTGCTGCTTGTTTTTTGCATGATACTTGCCGTCATATCTTTTCTTATCGAATGCAGGAGTTTAAAGAAACAAAAGCATAAACGCGACATAGTTGCAAGTGGAGGATTTCTTTTGATAGGCGTAATCTTGTGTGTTTTACATGTTTGCCATCTGAAAGTTCCTAGCCCAATGTCGATCATTGAGTATGTGTTTCGTCCAGTCAGTAATTATGTTGCAGGAATTCTCTCATAAGGAAAGAGGTTTACAATTGATCAAGCAGCTCATTTCGACTCGGCAAGCAACTATGTGGTTCACACTATATCAATTGGGAAGCGCCTTGCTAATTCTACCAGCTGCCTTGGCTGGCATATCCAAACAGGATGCATGGATTTCTGTTGTAGTTGCAATCGGATTATTTCTATCCTTCAGTCCTGTCTATATCAAGCTAGCGTCTCAAATGAAAGGCAATGACGTAATTGTACATCTTACTTACCTAATTGGCAGATTTCCTGCGAAAATTTCACTCTTTTTCTTCTTGATGTGCTTCCCATTTCTGACCTTCACTCTGGTTCTGGATGATTTAGGCGCATTTCTAACGACGTCCATTATCCCTGAAACACCCAATGAGGCGATCTATTTATTAATGATCATTGCAGTAATTTGTGTTGTTAGAGCTGGAGTCACAGTTGCGGGGAGAGTAGCGGAGCTCTTGTTTTTTGCCTATTTGATTCTAATTATCATTGGATATTCGGGCTTACTGCCTGTGTTTAAAATAGATAATATACTTCCCATTCTCGAGTATGGGTTTAAGCCGGTTATTCACGGTTCTCTACTACTTTTAGCGTTCCCTTATTTAGAGGGTGTGCTTTTTTTGTTTTTCGCTCCTCATGTACAAGATCAGACCAAATGGAAGAGCATCATACTGAAAAGTACCATGATGAGCGGAATTACCTTTTTAGTTATTACTTTATTAGTCATTGGAACGCTGAGCGAGGGTGTGACTGCCAATTTAACTTATCCAAGTTATTTTGTATTGCGTACAGTGATTTTCGCGGATATCTATGAACGATTTGAGCAATTGTTTGCTGTGTTATGGTATATTACTATATTTTTTCGTTTGTCATTACTTCTACATGTCGTTTCACATGGTCTGGCTGGAATTTTTCAATTAAAGAACGCTAAGTCATTGACCATCCCGTTGTCTTTCATTGCTTTTACCAGCGCGAAGGATATTTTCCCTAACTATCCAGCTGTCATGCTCGCTTTTCAAGTGTGGCCCTTTTATATCCTTATATTTGGTATGCTGCTTCCAATTGTCATTCTCATTCTGGGATGGATGAAGAGAAGAGGGGCTCAAACCAATTGAGCAATTTGGAAAATGACTTACTGAGGTTCCTTGAATAGTATTACTTTACGACAAATTTGCATATGATTCGTTAGAAAGCGAATAAATTAAGGGCCGGGGAGTGGAAGGGGCATGTCATTTTTTGATAAAGTTAAGCAAGGGGCATCAGAGGCGGCGAAGAAAGCGCAACAAACTGTTGAAATTACGAAATACAAAACTCAAATTTCATTGAAAGAAAGAGAAATTGATAAAATCTATAAATTAATTGGGGAATCGGTCTATACTTCTTATCTTACCGGAGACTACACACAGGTGGAGGCCAATGTAAAGGACTTTTGCCAAGGCATAGCTCAAATCAACCAAGAGATCAGCGAAATTGAACAAAAAATTACAGAAGTTAAAAATGAAAAAGAATGCGTATGTGGCAAAGTTGTTGTTGCTGACACGAAGTTCTGTTCGTCATGTGGACATCATTTTGTTTAAGTAGTAGGACGAAGGAGAAAGCAGTTACCGCAGAGAATGCTTCTGTGAGAACTGCTTTTTTGTTGATCCTCAACCTATGCTATGATGTTTTAGAAATCGGTAAGTTAAATGGAGTAAATTAAAAGACAGTTGGACTACAGTATAACGACATGAAAGTGCCTATAATGAAACCTTGTTAAATCAAGGTTTTTTGTTTTTGTAGGGATTTTCTTGTCGTTTTTTTTGCGACATGAAAATCCCTACAAAACGTGCAAGCGACAAGAAAATCCCTCATATATGTGCAATGTCTAAATATTTCTGTCTGATGGATCCTTTAGGTAAATGATTCAGAGCTACGGTGTTATTGAATGTCAGTTGTTATAGAGGTAAGCAGTATGTTGAACTCAATAGTTTAACGACAAGAATACCCCCTCGATTACAAACGAACGGCAAGAATATCCCCCAAATATAAACAATTTGTTCTGTAGTTTGAGATTAGTGACCTTAAAACTTCCTTTTCTTTGGGAGTTCATTTTTTGTCGCCATCAGATCTAAGTTTTAATGTATACTAAATAATAGGTAATAATACCCATTATATTCAGGTGCAGCCGGCTGGTATGTGAAACATTTGTAGTTAACGCAATAAATTTCAATGGAGCTAATCCCCGTATTCACGACAAGGGAATGATGCAGAATATCGGAAATTTCACGTCGATTACTAACCATTTCAAATTTGGTTTGAAGCGGTCCTTCCAGCTTTTCTACGATTTGCTTGTTGCTCACTGTGGAATAGGCAATTCCTGATACATTGGTGATAAAGTCAAAGCCCCTCCGGGTGCTTTCATTAAGCAAAGCAAGCCTGGCCTTACTGATTTCGGTAAAAGTAACGCCTGAAAAGGCTTGATAAGCAAGCCCGATGATGGCAATCAGAACAAACAGGTTTAGACAGATAAAGCAGGCAATCATTAAGGAGGACAGTTTACTTCGTTTAAAGATAGATTGGAGCTGCAGCCACAGGATTCGCATCGTCAGTGTCCCTTCTTCTGGGGAAATTACTCTCGATTCTAGCCCTTAATGCCGGATGTGGCAATTCCTTCGACAAAATATTTTTGGCATAATATAAAGATGATAAAACAGGGGAACAGCGATAGCACAGACATCGCAAACATAGGCCCCCAGTCCGATTGGGAGCTCGAATCCAGAAACATTCGCAAACCCAAAGGAACTGTATACTTGGTGACATCGCTTAAATAAATAAGTTGACTAAAGAAGTCGTCCCAAGTCCAAAGGAATGTGAAAATAGCTGTTGTGATTAATGCTGGAAGCGCTAAAGGCATAATAATTCGTCCATAGATTTGAATCGGTCCACAGCCGTCAATGGTTGCAGCTTCATCCAGCTCTCTTGGCAGCCCTCGGATAAATTGAATGGTTAAGAAAATAAAAAAGGCATCGGTTGCCAGCCACTTGGGTGTAACTAACGGGAAAAATGTGTTCACCCAGCCCAGCTTGTTAAACAAGATATACTGCGGGATCAAGGTGACATGATGCGGCAGCATGATCGTCATCAGCATCAAGGCAAAGCAAATGGCTTTGAAACGGAAGTTCAGACGTGCAAAGGCATAGGCGGCCATGGAACAGGAAAAGACATTGCCGATTACAGCGAGGATGGAAACGATGAGAGAATTATTCAGAAAAGTTGAAAAAGAGTTTCCTGCAACGCCATTCCAGCCAGTGGTGTAATTGCTCGTATTCCATGCTTTCGGCCATATCCATATTTCGGTAAAGATCTGGTTTGCGGGTTTAAAGGAACTGCCCACCATCCAAAGCACGGGATAGAGCATGACGAATGCAATGGCGATAATCAAGGTGTGTTTAAGCAGCGGTAGTCTGCCTGTCATAGAATCCATGCCCTATTTTCCTCCATCCTCGTAGTGCACCCAGCTTTTGCTGGATTGAAACACAAATATCGTTAAAATTGCAATGATAATAAGCAATACCCAGGCCATGGCAGAAGCGTAGCCCATTTGAAAAAATGAAAATCCCTTTTTATATAAATACAAGGAATACATCAGTGTTGATTTGATAGGTCCGCCGGTACCGTTGCTGATGACATACGCCTGAGTGAACGATTGAAAGGAAGTAATGATCTGCATGACCAGATTAAAGAAAATAACCGGAGTCAGAATAGGGATCGTAATTGTAAAAAATTGCTTAACAGCTTTGGCGCCGTCAACAGCTGAGGCCTCATAAAGCTCGGCCGGAATCTGCTTCAAGCCTGAGAGAAAAATAATCATAGAAGAACCGAACTGCCATACGGACAGTAAAATAATCGAATACAAGGCGTATTTCGGGTTGGATACCCAATCGGGTGCGTGAATGCCCAGATGCAATAGCAATTGATTAAGCAAGCCATCTCCGCCTAGCATTTTGCGCCATAGCATCGCAATGGCCACGCTGCCTCCAAGAAGTGAGGGAATATAGTAAATGGTTCTATAAATACCGAGCCCTCGTATTCCTTTATTCAGCAGCATGGCAACAGCCAAAGCGAAGAGAAGCTTCAGGGGAACGGATATGAATACATAGATAAATGTGACTTTCAGTGATGTCAGGAAAAGAGGATCTTCCGTGAAAAGGGTCGTATAATTGGACGTGCCTACCCATGTAGGTGCGGCTAATATGCTGTAATCGGTAAAAGAAAAATAAAGCGAAGCTAACATAGGACCAATCGTCATAAAAAGCAGCCCGATGAACCAAGGAGCAAGAAACAATAGAGCAACTCCATTTTGTCGATTATACTGTTTTTTTCTGACGCGAATTTTAGGGACCGACGCTATGGAAGTGCTTGTTGAATTCATGGAATCGTATCCGCCTTTTTATTGGAATTGCGGTAACCGTAAAACGGGTTTACGGTTACCGGGTGAAAGTTATTTATTCGTTTTGCTGAGAACTTGATTCGCATTCGTTAGGAATTGATTAGCTGTGTCGTCTGCGGAAGATTGTCCAAAGGATACCTTTTGTCCGGAAACGGTGAAGTTTTTATCGATTTCCGCAAAGCCCTGCGGATAAGGAGGATCGATGTTACTGGAATGCTTGGAGACGGTATCAATAAAATCAAAGATCATTTGATCATTTTCAGTCAAGGAGGATTTCAGCTGCTGCCTGATTTGCGCATTAATTGGAACACCGCGGTCAGCACCGAGAATTTTGTATGCATCCGGGTCATTCGTCAGGAAATCAATCAGCATGGCGACTTCTTTGGGATGACTTGTCTTCGCATATCCTGAGATGAACATGCTCGGCTTCAAATATTCACCGATTTTCTTCTCACCATCCAGATGCGGGAGCACTTGAATCTTTATTTTGTCATTTGGATTTTTGTTAACTTTCTGGAACGTGCCAACTTGATTCGAGAAGGCAAAGTCCATAGCAGCCGTACCCAGAGAAATAGGTCTGGTTTCCAGAGCGTTGGTGGTCGCAGCCGTAATTTCCGGCGTAGTAATGCTGTTGCTTTTCCGCAAGCCGGCCCACATGGCATACCATTCTGTAAGCATATCTTTCGTTACGCCCATTTGGCTGTCCTTAAACAAGCCTACACCTTTCTGTCTGGCAAAAATTTCGAAAATGTTCGTCGTTCCTGAAGCATCAAAGGAGCCGAAATATCCCTTTCCCTTAGCAGCGGAAATTTTTGTGGAAATATCCTGAAAGTCTTTCCAGGTCCAGCTTTCCTGAGGCTCTGTAATGCCCAATTCTTTAAAGACGGATGCATTATAGACAACGCCGGGTGCATTCACACCCATCGTAATCGCATACAATTTATTATCAATCGTTCCTGCCGAGATCATGCTTTTATCCAAATCGTCTGTTTTTAATTCTTTACTTGAGTAAGGGGATAAGTCCAAAAGCGAGCCGCGTTTCGCATAATCGGCTATAAAGGCGTAGTCCATTTGAATGACATCGGGTGCGTTTGCACCGGCTACTTGTGTGGAAAGCTTGTCAAAATAGCCGTCAAATCCGGAGTATTCAGGCTTGATAGTAATGTTTGGATGCTTTTGCTCAAAGACTTTCAATGCTTTAATAGTTAAATCATGACGGGTTTGCGAACCCCACCAGGTCATTCGCAACTCTACTTTTTTCTCGCTGTCAGCTGCTTTTTCCGCCGTTGCTGTAACCGCTGGGCTTGCTGTGCCTGAGGTCTGAGCAGATTGATTACCGCCAGATGAGCAAGCGGCTAACCCTGTAACTAGAAGAAGACTTACTAGAGATAATGTTCCTTTTTTTAACATACATACCCTCCCTATATATCTTGCAGCGCTTGCATTTACATTGTATCTGCTTTTCGACGGATGAAACATAAAAAAAGGTAAGGTGTACCTTCAAAAAGGTAACCTTTCTAATTGTGAAAAATAATCTCTTAATATGACAGACTGATGTCCTATTAAGATTGTTATAGTAAGCATGTAATCAAATCTACTTTAAGGAGAGAGCACGATGGAACAGTCACAATCACAAGTTATTATTATTACGGGAGCATCCAGCGGCATAGGAAAAGCGACAGCGATACTGCTGGCGCATAAAGGGGCAAAAGTCGTATTGGCTGCACGAAGAGAGGAGCGCCTGCAAGCGATTGCGCATGAAATTGTACAAGCAGGTGGAACTTGCGCCTATTTCAAGACGGACGTAGCCTCTGCTGAGGACATGCAAAAACTGGCGGAACATACGATTCAGCAATTTGGGCGAATCGATGTGCTGGTGAATAATGCCGGAATTATGCCTCTTTCATATCTGCATGAACGCAAAGTTCAAGAGTGGGAGGCGATGATCGATATAAACATAAAGGGAGCCCTTTATGGTATCAATGCGGTTTTGCCGGTCATGCGAGAACAGAAGTCGGGACATATTGTTACGATTTCCTCTACTTCAGGGTATCGGGTTGATCCGACTTCCGCGGTTTACAGCGCTACTAAATTCGCGGTAAGAGCTATTATGGAAGGGCTGCGGCAAGAAGAATCTCCCGTCTCTAATATCCGTTCTACTATCATCTCTCCGGGTCTTACAGCTACTGAATTGGCCGATTCGATTAGCAGTGCGGAAGTCAGGGATTGGGTGAAGCAGATGAGTCATGTTGCTATTTCCCCGGAAAGCATTGCCAGGGCTATAGCATATGCGATACATGAGCCTGCTGATACGAGCGTTAACGAAATCATTGTCAGACCTACTGCACAATCTTCCTGAGTTGCCTGCAGGTAAGGCATAGGCTGATAGAACAAACCCGTATATCTCCACTGGTCTAGTTCCCTGTTTATAGTCTATACTTTGCCTACGAGGTGAGTACATTGCCAATAAGTCGACATTTTGAAATCGTATATATGCTCCTGCACAAAAAGAAGATCACCGCAGGCGAGCTGGCGGAACATTTTGAGGTATCGACAAGAACGATCCATAGGGATATCGACATATTGAGTGCCGCCGGCATTCCTGTTTATTCCAGCAAGGGGAAGGGCGGCGGCATTTCGCTGCTGGACGGTTACGTCTTTAATGCTTCGCTGTTGACCAACCGGGAACAAGATGACATCCTCATGGCGATGCAAACGCTTGTTGCGACAGAATTCCCGGATACGGAGGAAGTGTTAAGCAAACTGGCGCGGCTGTTCAAGAAGGAGAAAAGCAGTTGGATCGAAGTGGATTTTTCTCCATGGGGAAGCGAAGAGAGCTATCGTCACGTTTTTCCATTACTTCGCCAAGCGATTGCCGACCATCTTAGCCTTACATTCCGTTACTATAGCGCCGCAGGAAAGCAAAGCACGCGCATTGTCGAGCCGGTTCAATTGATTTTTAAGAGCAACGCATGGTACCTGGCATGCCACTGCTTGACAAGTGATGATTCGCGTGTGTTTAAGATCAGCCGAATGAGGGAGATTGTTATAACCGGACATCATTTCAAGCCTAAACCACCAGTAGCGTCGATCGATCTCGCGGAGGAGAATACAGTGCGCGATGCGGTGGATGTTACGCTACGGTTATCGGTTGAGGGAGCCTACCGGGTGTACGATGAGTTTAGTCCTGCCATGATTACCGTTAATGAAGATAGTTCATTTACCATACAAGGAGCCTTTCCCATAGGAACCTGGTTCATTGGTTATCTGCTTACTTTTGGAACACTTCTAGAAGAGGTCGCTCCTGAGCATTTGCGAGCGAAGTTATTAGCCCATTTGGATGTGATGAGGAGTAAACTGGGATCGGGGTTGTCCGAGCGCTGAAACTTCAATTTTTACAAATGAGCTAGGAATCATCAATCAATAAAAAGGAATGTTGCTATGAGAGAAGAAAAATCATTGCCAGAAATTGTGTCTGACTATATCAAGGCATCCAACGAGCACGACTTGGAGTCCTATATGAATACTTTCGCAGACAATGGCATCATTATTGAAGAATCCATCGGAAGCATGCTCGTCGGCAGCCAAGAGATCGGCGGTTATTTCCAAACCTATTTTATAAACTACCGAACATGCACGGAAATATTAGAATATGACGTGAATAACAACGTCATCGACATGCGCGTATTGTTCACTGGGGATTTTCCGGGCAATAAAGTGATCGGAATTTATCAATTTTTCCTGGAAAGTGATCGGATTGTAAAATTAAGGGCTAATCTCGAATGACTTGACGGAAATGCTTAAATATAAAAATTTCAGATCATAATAATAAAGCGAGTATTTAATGTCGCTGGACATAAAAACCCACTATCCGAATTGGAAAGTGGGTTGTACTGTATATTTATCTTATTTATCCGAATTGGAAAACTCTCTTAACAGATTTTCGCTGCTTTTTTCCAAAACCATTGGATAAAATTCCACTTTATCGGGAGCTATTGATTTTACCTCCATGTAAACTGCGGCGGATGCGTATACTTTATCTGAATGATCGATGGTATCAAGCAGCTTCTCACGATCATCTATGCCAATGGCGTTGGTTTGGATTTGAGAAAGGCCGGCGTCGCGAATGCTTCTTGCCATCCATTGTCCGCCTGCTTTTCCGAGACATACAAAACTAACTGTGCTATCAGGCTTCATCTTAGAAATCTCGAGAAGTAATTTCATCTCGATTGTTGCTGCTATAACATGAATTTTCTTCTCATAACGGGAAAATATTTGTTTAACTTCATCAGAATGATTTAATGTGGTTATGATAAGGTTGGAGTGCTCAAGTGCCTCGATCATCGCATTTTCTGTCGATCTAAGATCTTCCAGAAAGAAAGATTTGACTTCAGCATTTGTAACGCGTTCAATTTCTTTGCGATAAAAGAGATGATCGTGCTCTTTACATTCAACGAATACAATCCGCTGCCGTTCTGCTACATCCGTATGATGTAGCAGAATATAAGCTAAGCTTGCGATAAAAAAATCTTCAAGGGGAATTCCTTGGGCAACGGCCTCCTCAATCGTCTTTGTCACTAATTGGTGCATAGGTTTGCGCCAATTCTGCAGTTCCTCAATTTTGGCATTATTCATAACTTGTGTTCCCCGGCCTTTTTGTATTGAAAAAAGACCTTCATCACGTAGTTGAGTATAGACTAAATTTACCGTATTTCTATTTAAGTCTAACAAGTCGGCCAATTGGTTTGCCGATGGAAGCTTATCTCCCGGCAAAATCTGACCGATTCCAATTAACCATTTCAGTTGTTCTTTAATTTGTATATTTACGCTAAATGATAATCCGGGATCCACTTTTAACAATAACTCTTTATTCATCATCGATTCTCCTTTCACAGGAAAATGGTCTTATTTTACTGGTTTTTTAATAAAAAGACTATTCATTTGGATATTTACAATGTACTTTATAATATGTACAAACGCAAGGAATCTATAAATTTAATCAGTAATGAATACCTAGTGTGCTATGAAAATAAGGGTTGACAACGGCCTTTATGGCACGTATTATCATAAACAAATAACTAATTAACTATTCATTTGGTTGTAAAATTCAAAAGGATGTGATTTCATTATGGAAATGAAAACTACATGGCACCGATATTTTTCCAAAATGGCGGGGCCTGGAAGAAGTCCGCTGAAAGTATCTTCCAAAACCGCGCTGATCGGTTTCATGGGCGGATTCATCGCCATTGGTATCTTGGCTTTCTTGACTGACCTAACATCCGCTGCTTGGCTTATGGCTCCATTCGGGGCCAGTTGTGTCTTGGCTTTCGGCGTATGGGACGCTCCTTTATCCCAGCCCAGAAATATCATCGGAGGTCATTTAGTATCCACTGCGGTTGGATTACTTCTTTTTCATTTATTCGGTAATTCTTTTTGGGTGATAGCGCTCGGTGTAGGTCTGGCCATCGCTTTGATGCACATAACCCGAACCACTCATCCGCCAGCGGGGGCCGATCCAATCGTAGTCATTGTGGCAGGCAGTCCTTGGTCGTTCTTGATTAATCCTGTTCTTATTGGCTCTTTGGTCATTGTACTTGTCGCGCTTTTGGTTAACAACCTTGACGAGCAACGTCAATACCCGAAGTTTTGGATATAATGAAAGTCATTAGTGGGAATAATGGAGGTAAGGTTCAAATTTGGAGTGCGGATTAAAGATTGATGTAATCCAATAAATTTTTAAGCTGGATTCTGTTCATACAGATCCAGCTTTTTATTTTACCAACGTAAAGGCTAATAATACTTAACCACTTAACCTACGAATGAAGCAAAATACGGGGCTGTTTTACGTTCGTCTTAACTTATATGCCAGCGTGAATACGAAAATATTTTTGGGAAATAATACTTCAGGGTGATAATAATGGGAAATAATCCGTTGGAAAATCGGATTCATGATATTTTTAATGCGCTTCGAAATCCGCCTGATCTAAAGATAAGATACATGCATAAAGATGAAATATGCTTAGTTCATATGGAAGGTATCGTTGACTTAAATTTGTGTCAAGAATCTGTCATAAAGCCTTTATTAAACCTTCATTCGGACAATCTGACATTGCTTAGTATTGTCAATTCATTAACAGCCATGAAAATCACAATTCAAAATAAAGAAAGTGACATACCAAATTTATTGTTAAATGGTTCTTTGATTATATTGGAAAATAAGTCCAAACAATTTCTTGAAATTAAGCTCGATAAGTTTGATAAAAGGGATATTAACAGTCCAGACTTGGAAGTAACTTTACGTGGACCCAAGGATGGTTTTATAGAAGATCTATCCACCAATCGGAGTTTGATTAGAAGACGGTTAAAATCAGAAAATTTGACGATTGTCTCTTTAAAGTTGGGTAAGTACTCAAATATTTCTGCAGAGATTTATTATATGGACGGTATTGCGGATCCAAATTTAGTCATCCAAATCATAGACCGAATAAAAAAAATGAAAATAAATTACATAACTGATTCCAGCTTTATCGAAAAATTTTTGGATAGAAGAAAATTGAAAATCTTGCCGATTATTCAAAATACACAACGACCTGATACAGTTGCCAGTAATCTTGTTGAAGGACGGCTCGCAATTTCGGTTGACGGCTCGCCTGATGTCTTAATCCTTCCAGCCGTTTTTTGGCAATTCATGGAGAGCCCGGAAGATTATTATGATCTTCCGATTTTCATTTTTTTTGTGAAGTTTCTTCGTCTATTTTCTTTCTTTTTCTCCATAACGCTTCCTTCCATTTACGTTGCTGTTACCACTTTTCACTGGGGATTGATTCCAACTAAGCTTCTCATCAGCTTTGCTTCGGCAAGATCCGGGGTTCCTTATCCAATCATCTTAGAAGTGTTGTTATTGGAGTTTGTGTTCGAAGTCCTTAGAGAAGCAGGATTGCGATTTCCCAAAAATGTAGGACAAGTCATTAGTATCGTTGGAGCATTGGTTATCGGAGAGGCGGCTGTTCAGGCTGGCCTTGTATCAGCTCCTACGGTCATTATCGTCGCATTTACTGGTATTACATCCTATATCGTTCCCAAGTATAGCTTTGGATCATCTGCGAGACTCCTAAGGTTTCCTCTCTTAGTTACTTCAGCTATCGCGGGGTTACCCGGACTACTCTTAAGCTTTACGGTTATTCTTGCTCATTTTATAAACACAACGTCGTTCGGAATCAGCTATATGAGTCCTATAAGTAAAGTTCACGGCCGATCTATAAAACGATGGTTGTTAAGTATAGGCAATAAAGAAGAGTGAGGGTGATTTTTTGAGGAAAGGAATAGCATTTCTTGTGCTTTCTTTGATAATAGGTTGCAGTCCAGGGACACAACTTGAGGATTTAGCCATAACACTGTCTATCGGGATTGATGAAGAAAAAAAAGGCGTGATCTTAACTTCAGAGATATTAAACACGGAACCTGCCGATGGAAAAGAAAAGGGGAAGAAATCCATGAAGTACTTTTTGGAATCGGTTTCGGAACTAAATATAGCCGATGCGATCTCTAAACAAAAATTGCTTCATCCCAAGGAAGTAATACCCTTGCATAATAAGGCTATCGTTATTGGTGAGAATATGCTTAAAAAAGGAATTACAGATGTCGTTTTGGACTTTGCCCGAACAAATTCAATTCGCGGAGGTACTTATCTTGCAGCAGCCAAAGGTAAAGCTCACGATCTGTTACAATCAAGTGCAATGGAAAATCAATCTATATCAGACTCAATTATCAAACTGATCAACCGTCAGGGCATTCAAACGAAAGCGGTTCAAATTCTCGAAGAAGCATCAGGTAAACAACAAGGTTTGATTATTACGCAGCTAGATACAATAGAATCCGAAGGTCAGACACGATTGATAATTTCCGGAGCAGCTGTATTAAACCTGGGTAAGTTAGCAGGGTATCTGGATGACAAAGAGATGGGGCTGATAGTTTTACTAAATAATCAGAAACCCGATTTACGCATTAAGGTTATGTATAAAAATAAGCCGGTTGAAGTCGTACTTGGCGATGGCCAATTTAAGTTGCATTCGGAGCTATCCGAGGATAAGCCTAATTTTGTTTTTAATGGGGCGTTAGCTTTTAATGTGAATAAAGCACCACTTGGTGGAATTACAACTACAGAGGACATATCGAATCTGCAAATTTTGGTCAAAAATGAGCTTAGTCGCAAACTGATTTCACTAATGAGAAAAATCGTAGTCGACTACCATTGCGATGCAATGGGATTTGGTGATCATCTGTATCGCTATCATCCTTCTTATTGGAAGAAAAATCACAACGAGTGGAGTCGTATTTTACCGGAAGTCAAAATAGATTTTAAAACTGAAGTTACCATAAAAAATGTTGGATTTCATGCCTAGGGAGACAAGTAAATGTTAAAAATCATATCACTTACCCTTCTTATGGTCTTATGTCTGGTGTACAACAACAAAATATTTAATCGAAAAGGCAGCAAGCAATTGGGATATTGGGTCGTTTCTTTCATTGGAATCTGTGTATTTGTAATGGCGTTGCTTAAAGGGAACATGTCCATCAGCATATACTTGACTCGCTTGGTTAAACCCATTTCGTTGTTAATTTTTGGAGGAAATTAAACATGAGAAATAAAGGACTTGGAGCAGCTTCCTTTCTGGTTTATGGAATATGTGTTGGCACAGCTTCTTTAATACCTTTCAGCTTCTTGGATCAACCTCAAGATCAAGTAATATCAATTATTCTGGGAGGAATGTGGATACTTTTATTGTTTTTTCTTTATCGATCTTTGTTGCGTTTCGGAAAAGAGGGTGAAGATTTTATTGACCTTATCAAAAACTCATTTGGCAAATTTACTTATGTATTCATTTTGGGTGTTTATTGGTTATTTATTATCATAATGACCGGAAAAGATTTAGCAATAGTTTGGGGTACAATAAGCGGTTTAACTTTAGTGAAACATGCCCCGATGTTTATTGCGGCTTTATTGGTCTTTCATATTTTTTTGATTTGTGTTCAGGGCGGCATAAAGAGCATTATACAAATCAGTGTATTTTTTTCAACAATTTGTTTTATCACGAATGTCGTCATTCTTTTGTTGAGCATTGGCAACATACAAAGTAATTATTTTCTTCCTTTGTTTTATAATGGTCTTCACCCTGCGTTTCGAGAATTTTATACGATATCTTCCAATTCCTCAGGTGAAATATTTCTGTTCTTGTTTATTCCGGAATTATGCGAAGAGATCAGATTTCATATAAAAAGGATTTTATTACCAATCCTTTTTATATTGGGGACATTCTTAATTAAATACATCGTGACTGTTGGATTATTAGGTGATTATTTAAAGTATGTTTCTATACCAGGTGCAATAGCAGCCGGTGCTTTGACAATCGGAAGCGCTCAAATAAGAATCGAGCCTCTCGTCATACTCGCTTGGTTTGTTACAGCGATTATCAAACTGTCTGTCGAGTACTACGTATTGGCAAAGCTTTCCTCAAGGTTGGTAAAAAACGATAATGTTAATGTTTACCTGTTTCCTGTCGGTTTGATCGTTTGGTCCATAACATTAATTGCCTTCCGGGATCAATTGGAGATTATCAAATTCCCTAAAAGCTATGCCATATACGGCACATTATTTCAATTGATTATTCCGTTAACGTTATTGCTAGGACTGAAACTGAGAAAATTGAACCACCGTCCTAAAACAGCTCAGCAGGAATAGGCATACTGTGGCTGCAGTATGCCCGCTTCAGCGGTAGGTACCGCAGGGTTTGGATTTGGACTCGCTTATCCTGTCCTATTAAATAAAATGGCAGAAGTAGCTAATAGTGAATTTCGAACCTTGGCGGTTATGCTCATGACGGCATTTGCTAACATTGGACAGTTTATTTCGCCTCTCATTACGAACGGTATTCAATCTGCTTTTCACATAGGATCGATTCAAGGGGTCTTTTTTAGTATGATGATGATGATCGTGGTGGTATTTATGATTACTGCTTGTATCAATTTAAAAGGAATACAGATTGTTTATGCGAACCGAAAAAGTGCAAAATGTTCCTCACGATCTGGCCAGAGAACCGGTTAATCAAGGGATTTTGAGATGAGAGGGTTAACAGTTGTTGAGTCTTGTACCTTTACAAATGGTTAAAAGTGAACCATGTTTTTGGAGGATCATCTGGGGCGCATACGTTCGAGCGGCTTGATCGAAAGATATGCTTTCACTTTCAATGGATGGAAAATAGCGAATAACAGGAGAATAATTGTGATAAAGAAAATGATAGCAGCTATTCCATCTGGGCCGTATATTACAGTTTTAGCAGGGGCAACTGTTAGACTGAAAATAAAGTGATAAACCGTGAAAATAAACTTATAGACTGAGCGACGGTATTAAGCTAACTTGTAGATTTGTTGTATTAACGGGAAGAACAAAAGCCCTTGCAGTGTAGTTGACATTAAATGAACGATCATTTATTATATATTCATGAGACACAAAGACGAAAACAAAAGCGAAGCTATCTTTCAGGCCACAATCGAGCTTCTCAATGAAATTGGATTTCAAAATATATCCATGTCGAAAATAGGCAAAAGAGCCAAAGTATCACCGGCAACCATTTATATTTATTTTAAAAATAAGGAGGACATGTTAGGAAAGCTGTATGTAAGCGTTAAAGAGAAAATGAGCCTGCAAATGTTTCATGGGATCGATGGTACGGTTGAAGTGAAGGACGGATTCGAATTAGTATTGAGAAATTATGCGAATTTCATCCTGAACAACAAAGATTATTTCCTATTTATCGAGCAGTTTACAAACTCTCCGATCATTGATAAGTTGTTTTTAGATAAGGGACAATCGTTATTCAACCCTGTATTCAATTTGTTTGAAGAGGGCAAGAAAAAACAGTTGTTCAAGCAAATTAGCACGAAACTACTGATCACTTATGCCTTCATTCCATTAGATGAGATAGCGAAACAGCATTTCAAAAATGAATTTGAACTGAATCAAGAAAATCTTCAATTGATTATCCAAATGAGTTGGGACGCTGTAAAAGTCTAACCAACTCTTTTTTTTCAGCATTAATAAATGATCATTCATTTATTTTATTGGAAGGGGTGATGCCTTTAAAGTATATCCAAGAGATTGTTTTAATAAAATAACCCCTTAATACTAAAAAAATGGAGGCCAACAAAATGGAAAACAAAGTAGCAATCTTAACAGGAGCAGCAACAGGTATTGGTAAATCGGTAGCACAAAAGTTAGCTAGCAAAGGTGTAAAAGTTGTCATTAGCGGTCGCCGTGAAGAACTCGGACAAAAAGCTGTTGAAGAAATTCGTTCGCAAGGTGGAGAAGCTTCTTTTGTAGTTGCGGATGTAGACAAAGAAGCAGACATTCGTAACCTCATTGACTTCACAATAAAAAAATACGGCAGACTCGATATGGCAGTAAATAATGCAGGGATTTGTAACGAAAACCTAGCACTTGGAGATGCTGATCCTGAAAACTTCCAAAAAATGCTTCAAACCAATGTAATGGGCGTCTTTTTAGGTATGAAGTATCAAATCCTAGAAATGCTGAAATCAGGTGGTGGTTCGATTGTAAATTTAGCATCCATTGCAGGGCTAAACGGTATACCTTATGCAGGTCCATATGCTGCAACAAAACATGCAGTTGTAGGTCTTACAAAATCAGGTGCACTTGATTACGCTACTCAAAACATTCGAATTAATGCTGTAGCTCCTGGAACTACGAATACCGACATCATTGCAGGCTCACTCGCTTTAGGAACGTATGATGAGGCTACTGTATCCGCAATGCAGCCTATGAATCGCATGGGTAAACCGGAAGAAATCGCTAACGCTATTGTATGGCTACTTTCCGAGGAATCATCCTTCGCCACAGGGCACGTACTCAGCGTGGATGGCGGATTCCAAGCGAAGTAATTTGTTAGTTGCAGAAGTGGAGCTACGTTGCCCAACGTCCAACCTGTGCGCCGACTCGCAGAATCAATAAAAGCCGTACCGGAAAGCACGGTGGCGCTCGGGATAGCTCGCACTAGCGCCGCGACAGCGGCATACATCAATGGTACGTTCGGTCACATCTGTGAGTACGATGACGCGCACATGCTGGCATGGCACACCAGTTCAGCAGTGCTACCAGCCGCGCTTGCCTTAGCCGAACGCGATAACGCATCGGGCCGTGACTTGATCACAGCCGTTGTTGCCGGTGTGCAGGTCATGAGTTTGCTCGGAGCGGTGACTGGCGCCGGGATGCAGGCCTCCGGATGGCACGGTTCAAAGGTTCTCGGCGTGTTTGGCGCTGCGGCAGCTGCCGGCAAGGTTCTTGAGCTGACAGAGCTAGAAATCACAAATGCCCTCGGAATCGCAACCAGCGACGCCGGCGGAACGATGGAGTACGACCAGAGTGGCGGTGAAGTGAAGCGATTGCACGTTTGATCCGCATCTCGTTCCGGATTGGAGGCGGCGCAGCTAGCACAGAGTGGATTCACCCGTCCGACCGACGCGATCTCTGCCCAGTTCAGCCTCGCGTTCGGTGTGGGACTTCAGTTCCTCACCGGACAAAATGCACCTCAGGACTATCTTGACCCGAAGCGTTGGGCCGACCCGGTCATCCTCTCAATCGGTGACCTCATCAAGCCGTACGCAATGCCAATCCCCAAAGGCGATCCTGACCTCAGCTCGAACGTTGAAATCATCATGAAAGATGGTCGTAGCTTCGTCTGGTACCAGCGTGGATTTCGAGGGCATCCGGTATCACCGGCAACTCCGGAGGACATCAAGGGCAAATTCCGAAACAACCTTAAGGGCGTTAGCTCCGACGAGACTGCAGTAGCTATCTTGGACACTGTCATGACCATCGAAAGCAGCGAAAGTGTGCGACTGCTGACCAGCCTGCTTGGAATGAGCACCTCCAACTAAACATTTGTTTCGAAAAAACCACAAGAAGTATCTAGGAAATGCAATCATCCCATTTTTTAAAACAGGAAACATTACCTCCATTCGAGGATGTTTCCTGTTTTCATTTTACCAACTATGTAGGGACGGGACTTATGTGTATCTATACCGAATTATGCAAGCACATTCGAATTACAACCTTCTAGCGTGGACTTTTTGCCTCTTTTATATATAGATTGGTCAAGTGACGTATAGATAACCTTGACCTCAAATGTCTTAGCAAATGGTAGTGGTTTAAATAAAGGTGACTATAGACTACTCCTGGATCGAACATGGTTAAGTTGCTTGATGCTGGAGCAGGAGGGAGGGAATTTCAGTACTAGAGCTTAAAGATAGCAAGCTAGTATGGATAGTTGAGAATTTTTTAGATTTTTCAGATAGTAAAATGCATGAAATTGGACTCTTTTATCTGGTTTCTTTTCCTGAAGACCATAAACTATTCTCTTTCGAAGATCAGTTTATGGTAGAGTAGGAAGGTTTTTTCATTCCAGAATTAAGATGCTTAGATCCTGATAGAGGTATTAAACAAATAATCAATAGAGGAATAAGAAAGAACTCACAATAAGGATTTATATAAAAAGTACAGTTGTTTCGCTCCCTCGAAGAATAATGATTTCCTCACAAATGACGGAAAAAGCAACTAATTCCGGCGATAAATAAGTTATTGTCGGATGGTTGGTGGAGTTTGGGGGGAGAAGAAGCTGTAGCATGAGTTTTTTTTTTCGAAAAAAAATTTATTAGACATGATTTAATCCACTCCGGCACTTTCTCTTCTATTCATACAAAAAGATACCCATAGCCTATGCACTTTTTTCATTGTGTCTAGTCTATCTATGGGTACCTTTTTAATTTGGTTTTTTTATATTTAAATTAATTAAAAGATGGGGATATTCAAAACAGCAGTGTTTTGAGCATGGAGTGCCTCGGAAGTTCAGCAGATCCCCGTACACTTTATAGGGAGTTTCTTGTCGCACTTTTAGGTTGCTGTTCAAATTGTAGGGAGTTTCTTGTCGTAATGTTTGACACTAAGAGTGGTTGTAGGGACTTTCTTGTCGCTAACGAGGGTATTTTCATGTCGTTAGACTACTACAAATCAGATATACATATCTTGACAGCTTTTTAACTCCGCCCTATAATTTAAACAAACGTTTAATTTAAACAATCGTTTAACGAAGAGGAGCGGTTAAAATGAAACACGCACTAGGTGCATTTCTAAAACAAGCAACGACGAAGGTCGGGATTATTACAGCGATTACGTTTCAGTTGTTGTTTAGTTTGATTTGGATGACGGGTTACGCGGGAGTATCCGACAACACGAGCCAATTAAAGATCGCGATTGTTAATGAAGATCAAGGTTTGGGGAGCAAAATTGTTCAGAATCTGCAAGGAAACCTTCCGTTTCAAACAGAGCTAGTAGCTTCTAACGAACAAGCACAGAATCTGTTGAATGATCGTCAGGTTCAGATGGTTATGCATATCTCGGCTGATTTCTCTAAACAGCTTCAAACACCAGGAAAGACGGTACCCATTACGTATACAATTAATGAGTCTAATCCTTCTATGACGAAGTCCGTGATGCAAGCGGTAGCCGGGAATGTCACGGCGTCTGTGAACAAAGAGGCTGTAGCAGCTGGGGCATCAGCAGTTTTAACACAGATGAATCCGAAATTACCAGCCGAGCAAGCAGGGCAAATCGCTCAAGGACTCGCTACTAAGGTGACCTCTGATATTCAAAGCACCAATAAAGTAAAGGATATGCCGAATCAAATGCTTCCTATGATGCTCGTGCTTGCTTCTATTGTGGGTACAATGATCATGGGAATGAACTTTAATGTGTCTACGAATATACTGGGTGCATCTGTTAATAAAATGGGCAAAATGACCGCAAGAATCGTTGTGACAGTCATAGCGGTCGTTGTGGTGGGACTGATCAGTGCAACGATGGTTGTTTCATTAGGCGGGCATGTGGAGAAAGGCTTTTTATCCCTTTGGACGTTCGAAACCTTATTCTTACTCACCTTTGCGCTCGTCGCTCAAATGTTTTTGACATTGTTTGGGAACGCAGGTATGCTATTTAACATCGCGATGTTGTCCTTGCAATTGGTGTCTTCTGGCGCTATTGTGCCAAGGGAGCTTTTGTCGCATTTTTATCATACAATCAGTAATGCTTTCCCCGCGACTTATGCGGTGAATGGGTTAATGAACATTTTGTTCGGCGGACCGGGTGTTGCCAAGGAAGTCAGTTTCTTGTTTCTTATTGCCGCAGTTGCACTAGTCATTGATATTATGGTTGTGTCTGCGAAAAAAGCAAAGGCAGTGCCTGCCATGGAACAACGTACACAAACCGCTTAGCTCAAGTACGAGGAGGGCGTTGATAGAATGGCTGAGCAAGAATTAGAGATGAAAATGAAAATTCTTCTGGCAGCGAAGAAGCTGTTTGCGAAGCACGGTTATGACGCGACAAGTGTTCGTCAAATATGTGAGGAGGCTGGGGCCAATGTGGCTCTGGTTTCTTATTATTTTGGCGGCAAAGAGAGTGTTTTCTACGAGATATTTAAACAGTTTTTCCCCACGAACAGGATAGATGATTATATTGCCATTGAGGATCCCATCGTAGGTATCCGGACAATCATTCAGGGTGTCGTAGAGCTTAGAAATGCTGATCCTCAAATGATTAGCCTGATTCAAATGGAGATTATTACGATTACCCCACGTTTGGAAAAAATGAGAGAGCTCTTGTATCCATTATGGAAAAAGGTAAGGGAATTTCTAGAGCAAGGAAGACTGGATGGGATTTTTCATTTTGAATCACTGGATAGCACGCTTATGTTTGTGCTGGGATCGATATTTTTTTATAAGCAGAGGGAGTTTTTTGAGCTTTTGTTTACGGAGGAACGGCCTGATACCCCGACTATAATTGAGCAAACGACAACTTATGTGCTAAATGCGTTAAGATACCAATGCAAAGGGGATTGATGGAGAAATGGGTAAAACGTATATCGTATGTCTGGGTGAGCTTTTGATTGATTTCGTACCGGAGGTGAACGGGCAAGCGTTGGCAGACGTTACGAGCTTCCAGCGGGCGGCGGGCGGAGCGCCGGCCAATGTCGCTGCGGCGGTAGCCAGGTTGGGCGGCGACGCAAGGTTTATCGGTAAAATCGGCCGTGATCCATTCGGCGATTTTTTGGTGCGCACGCTTGACGAAGTTGGCGTGCATACGGCAGTTGTGCAGACCGATGAGGCGAAGACCGGTCTGGCGTTTGTTTCATTGCGCACGGATGGTGAGCGCGATTTCTTGTTTTTCCGCGACCCGGCGGCGGACATGCTGCTGCGCGCAGACGAAGTCCAGGCGCAATGGCTGGAAGACGCCGCGGTCTATCATTTCGGCTCGGTATCGCTGATCGCCGAGCCTTGCCGCACCGCGACGCTGGACGCAGCACGACGAGCGAGAGAACTTAGCGCATTGGTGTCGTACGACCCCAATGTGCGCTTGGCGCTGTGGCCGAGCGCTGACGCAGCTCGGGCAGAAATCCTTGCGCAGCTTCCGCTTGCGGATGTGGTCAAAGTCAGCGAGGAGGAAATCGAATTTCTCCTCGGCGTGGATGTGACCACAGGTGCGCAGCAGCTGCTGCAGCGAGGACCTAAAGTGATTATCATCACTTTAGGTCCTGAGGGCTGCCGTGTCGTGACCGCACGGCAGGATGTCGTCATCCCCGGCACGCCTGTGGCAGCCGTGGATACGACTGGCGCCGGCGACAGCTTTGTCGGCGGCATGCTTTATCAGCTGGTTTCGCTGGGCGCTACGCCAGCAACCATCGTTGACGTGCTCGCCAAAACAGGAGCCGCTGAGCAGGTATTCGCCTTCGCCAATCGTGTAGGCGCAATTACGACGACGCGCAGGGGGGCGATTCCTGCGCTCCCTACGCTGGCGGAAGTGCAAGACTAGCTTGTGAGAATCCACCAATGCCCACTATCCCCACAGCTCAGAAATGGATGCGAGAAAAATCTCATCCAATTAACCGAAAGTTAACGGGATGAAGTAGTTTCCTGACGAATGAGCAATGCTGAGTGAAAGGGATAGTGGTTCTCAAGACGGCCAAGGCACAAACAGTATAGTGCAGGCTATAGCACCCTGCACTCTGAATTATTATAATTATGGTTTATATTTCAAAGAACGCAAATTTCGGATGGATATCCGGGGATGCGTTCTTTTTTGTTTACTTTGAGGCAAGGGAGCTCTACCTTCTACATTCCTTCTCGGAATTAGACGATAGGGTATTTTTTCCATGGAATGACCCTTTACCGACAACGTTTATCGAAAAGATCTGTCATATGACATTATGGCACTAGCCGATTTTACATCACAAGAACTAGCATAAGAGTTGTAAGGGATTTCTAAATTAGAGAGGAAGAGATGGACACGATTCAAATAATCCGGAAACACCTGAGAAACTTCTGTTTTTTGTTGCTTACTTTTGTAACAGGTTTTTTTTATTTTTGCTTTTATTTGGTGGGTATTACAATGGGGGTCACGATGGCGTTCACCTTAGTAGGGCTTCCAATCCTCCATTATGTTTTGCGTTCGACCAGAGCGTTAGTAGAGCACGAACGGATCCAAACCGAATGTTATACGGATATCTCCATTGGCCCGGTTCCAAGCCGAATAAGAACGGAAGGAAGCTTATGGGATCAGGTTAAAGCTGAACTATCCGAAGCGCGTAATTGGAGAGCAATATTCGGGCTGATGTTGATATTCGTTATCGGACTTGTCAGTGTGATTTGCGCTTCTCTTTTCTATGTGACACCGATTATCCTTTTGTTAGCGCCCATATTGTCCGTCTTTAATCTGTTAGATTATTTTTCATTCTTAGGGATGGAAATCAGAACGTTTAGCGACTCGCTCTACGTCATGCTTGCAGGAGCAATCCTAATATGGTTCGGCCCTTATTTGGGTAATGGCTTGGTAACGATGATTGGAAGCCATACGCGTCGTTTAGTTGAAGGATTTACTGGAAAATAAAGTGATAACAACAGATGATATGGAATTCCAGCTGTAGTCTAGGATGAATGGAATGTGCATATCAAATGTGAATAGGAGGAGATCATGACAGCGTCACTTATGCAAACATCCTTACAGTCCCTCTGGATGATGTGGGAGCACGTGTTTGAGTTCTTAAACAGATTTCGAAGCGAGTCTGTGTATAGATATGGCATATGTAAATTGGTGGTCAGACAGCATCACGGAAACAGTATTACCTGTCAAGACGGGCGCCGAATACTTGCCGGGGATTGGGTGGGCGAACTTCATCTGGATAACCGGCAGGTACTGAAGCTTACACGTACGGTCGGTGCAGATCGAGCCGGCTTGAGTACTGCACGCTTGTTTCGCATTGCAATCAAGCAAATTAGTCAGGAGCTGGATAGCAATCCGGAACTGGTGAAGGTCCAGGCCTTAACCGGGATCACGCTGCTTCATCGGGGGATCATTCACGGAATAGGGTTTGAACAGCATCCCATCGAGTCCAAATGGCAGCAACGATTTTATGCGATATATCTTCGCTTTCTTCTTCGTATGCTGCATCCGGAAGGGAAACAGCGAGTCGGGCACAGCATCGAGAAGTTATCTCCCATAATGATAGTGATAAGCAAACAGTCTCTGAAGGAACGTTTTACGGTACGGAAAAAAGATTCCAATCCATCATCTCTTGATGGTAACCAGGATCTGCGGGATCAACGGAAGAAAGAGGCGGTCTCATGATACAAAAGCTAATAAATTTATCCATAGATGTGATGATTCTCTATATGATAGTTCCCTTTATTCTTACAAGAATATGTAGGTGGGGCGTTCACTCCAAAGGAAAAGTGGCGAAGGGAATTGCCTTTACTTTCGATGATGGTCCTGACCCTTGCTACACGCCTAAATTGCTGGACTTGTTAAAAGAGCATGAAGTAAAGGCCACCTTCTTCGTACTGGGCAGCAAGGCCGAAAAATACCCGGAGCTGATTCAGCTCATGTACCGGGAGGGGCACCAAATCGGCATTCATAACTATACGCACACTTCCAACTGGATTTTGTCCCCATGGACGAGTAAACGGGAGCAAGCAGATCGCACAGCTGACATTGTCGAGCGAATCACAGGAGAGCGGCCTACCTTTTACCGACCGCCCTGGGGGCTTCTCAATCTAGGAGATCTCCTCTTGATGAGAAAGTCTTATCGGATCGCACTGTGGTCGGTCATTGTAGGAGATTGGAAACCAACGGTCAGCGCTGAAAAAATGAAGCGTGCCTTGTTGAAAAGGATTAAGCCTGGTTCCATCGTTGTTCTGCACGATAGCGGCGATACACTTGGAGCAGATGAAGAAGCACCGCGGCACATGATAGAAGGTCTGAAAGAAGTATTGGAAGAAATTCAAATGAAGGGTTTGAAATGTTTGCGAATGGATGAACTGCTGGACAAGAAAGCCAGGGGGATTGGGGACGTCGTGCCGAGAGGCAAATCTCCTGGTCAAGTCCATATGTAGGCTCGCTCAGTGAATGAGAAGGTAAGGATAGAAAGCCAGGATTTATTCAAGAAATCCGGCTTCCAATGCCTTCTGTACAGCTTCTTCCCGGTTGCGAACGCCCAGTTTCATATAGGCTGTTGAGGCATAATTCCTCACTGTGCCGTCAGATAAGTATAATTTCGAGGCGATGGTTTTATAACGTAGACCTTTGGATACAAGTTGTAGAATTTCAATTTCGCGTGGAGTTAGGTCGAAGTTTTCGGTTGCTTTCGGTTTCAATAATTCGATTTCATTATTGTCCATTTCGAGCTTCTCAAACAATTTATGGGACATTTCCTGATCAATCAGTGTGCCCCCGCGATAGACAAGACGAATGTTCTCAGCAAGCTCACGCGGTTCAATAGATTTCAATAAGTAACCATCCGCTCCGCTTCGCAGAACTTCCAGGGCTTGTTCGGTGTCCTGAAACGTAGTAAGAATCAGAATACGGATGTGAGGCCATGCTTGCTTGATTTTTTTTGATGCTGAAATCCCATCCATGTTGGGCAAGTCCAAATCCATGAGAACCAACTGTGGCTGACACTGCTCGCATAACTCAATGGCTTGTTCGCCATCCTCGGCCAATCCCACCACTTGCAAATCCTTGTGTCCCTCCAGAATGGTCCGGAGGCTTTCTCTGATGAAGGGTTGGTCATCGACGATCAGTAAGCGAATGACCTCATCCGATAATTCCACTTGCCTCGGCAATGTGCAGGTAACAAGCGTTCCTTCACCATGCTTTGTATAAACAGAGACTTGCCCTTGTAGATTCATGGCTCGCTCTTTCATCGCGTTCAAGCCGAAGCCATCCTGCCATTTCTCCTTCCCAGTACCGTTGTCCTGTACTTCGAGTCTAGTGTGCCGCTGCTCAAATTGCAGTGAAACGGTAATTTCCGTAGACTGCCCATGACGTACAGCGTTAGTTAACGATTCCTGCAAACAACGAAAGAAGGCCATTTTGGCTTGCTTGGGTAACGGGTATTCCTCACCAAAAGTTCGGAAGCGAACGCTCACTTTGGCATGTGCTTGAAATTCTTCTCCTAATTGCTGCAACGACTGAAGCAGCGGAAGCGTCTCCTGCGGTGACTCTAATTGATGCAAGTATCCTCTGACTTCGTCCATGCCCTTGCGAGCTAAATTCAACAGAGAATCGAGCTTCTGTTCCCCGGCTTCCATAGAAAGTTCCGGACGCAAAGTTTCTAATCCCATGATAATAGAGGTATAGGAATGTCCAACCGTATCATGAAGATCCTTGGAGAGCCGATTGCGTTCTTCAGCTAGTGTGATGCTTTCGATTTGGGACAAATACTGTTCTAAAACCGTATTCTGTTCACGGATGACCTCACTTTGCCGATGATTGACCACCAGTAAATGAAAGGCAAACCCAATGGCATAAGCGAGTCCGATGTGGCTCATCATGATCCAATAATTGTTTTGATGAGAAAGCAAATTTATGAAAAGAGGTATGAGAAAGATCGTGACGGGCCCTGACCAACGATAGGATTGGTGAGCGCTGTTCACTGCAATCAGGAAAGCATATGTCAGAAATGAGAGATAAGCTTCCGGGAACAAAGAAGTTAAATACAAGATTAGTCCGCCAGAAAAAATGATTTCTGTAAGTAGATAATACTTATAGTTGAGCAATAAACAAAGCCAAGGAACAGAAAAAGCAATAATCTGCCAAAAAATCAAAGCCCACAGCGGCAGCGGTATTTCAGCATGCAAATGCACGGTGGTAACCATGAGAGAAATACTTAAGATAAGTCGTAAAACGAACATAATCCAGTCATACCAGAACCACTGTTTTACTGTTTCAAACAAGTCCATCATCCTCTACTAAACCTTCTGATTCTTGCTGTTTCCTAACCAGTATAGAACAAATTTTTATTAAACGATACTATCTCAGCTAGTCGTGGATACCTGTAAGTTGGGGACGCAGCAGCTATCAGTTTAACCTTCTGATCATTTGACGTGTGTAACCGCCGATCAACCGTACCAACCCATTTGCTAACCAAGCGCTCACAAAAGTCATAAGAATCCCCACAACTGATACAAGAAGAGATTTCGTGAATGTATCTATCGGTATTCCAATGACGTTTATGTCAGAAAAAGGAAGTAACAACGGAGCCAGGATAAACAAAAGAGGCGTCACATAGAGCATGGCTGCACTTAGGAGACAAAGAAGCCCAATCAAAAATTTCAACATCAACCAACAGATAGCGATCCAGTTGCGGGGATCTTGAAGCTCCTCTTTGGCTTGCTCCCAGAAAGACGCCTCTAGTCTTATTTTCCGTTCGTAAGGCGGAGTGGTGATATCGGTATAGATCTTCGTTTGTATACGTTCGAATTGTATGAAAGTTGACGTGGTTCGCAGTACTTGTGTGAGAAGTGGAATGCCTGCCACTGTAAAAGAAAGACCAAAACCTAAGGTAAGGGTAACTAGATAAAAACAAAAGTAAAATAATCCTGTAGCAAAAGTGAACAGTAAGAAGTAGCCATTTTGAATGAAGCCTATGATCTTCTTTTTCATGAATAACTCATCGTCCCTTCAATGTAATAGCCGTATCCTACTGCTTTCCGTGTCAAATAATCTAGTGCCAAAATGTCATATGACATTATTGGGAAAGCCAAGTAAACGATGACGAAATGCAACTTGTTCGTATGACAATCGTTTTGCAATACTGGGTAGGCCGAGCGTTCACAGGCTAAAGCGAAAAAGAGGAGATGGATATCATGAGAAAAATAATTCGCAACACCAGTCTCGCAGTACTACTATTATCTGCGAGTGTCGTTACAGCTTGTACTGCTTCAAATGGTGCACCAACATCAGTACCGGTATCAACAGAGAAAGTCAGCTTGGAGGGACCTCTAGATGGGAAAGAAGTAGAGGCGTTCGCTGATCCCTTATTCGCAGATAAGATGAAGAAATTTAATACGGTCGGCTCCAATTTCGTAGTCGTCAAGGATGGGAAAGTAGTGTTAAGCAAAGGCTACGGATATGCAAATAAGGAAAAGAATATCCTTGTCGATAAAGACACTATTTTCCAAATTGGCTCTGTTACCAAGTCTTTTACAGCATTGGCGGCTATGCAGCTTGTCGATCAAGGGAAAGTGAGTATGACTCAAGATATTCAAGCATATCTTGGAGGATTGAAAGTACCGAATACAACGGGAAAACCGCTGACGATGTTTGATCTGCTTACTTATTCGAGCGGTGTGGACTTACCGGATATCGTCACTGATTTTTCGCTGGAGCATTTGAATAAGGACATTCCAATGAAGGGGTATTTTAATACGCATATGCCGACTGTGGTAAGACCCCCCGGAGAAGCTTATACGTATGACAATTTTGGTTTTATGTTAGCGGGATATGCGGTAGAGAGCGTAAGCGGCATGCCTTATTCTCAATATATGGAGAAGAATGTATTCAAACCATTAGGGATGAACAAGACCGGTGTTCGATTAACTCCTGAGGTATTATCCAATATGGCTGCACACTATGGACCGAATGGCGAGCTTCAGCCGACAATTGGATTTGCGCCGTCAGAGAAGCCTGAGGGAAGTATGACTTCAACAGGCGAAGACATGGCTAAGTACTTGATCATGCACTTAAATAAAGGAGTATTTGAAGGCAAAGAAATCGTAAGTAAAAAAAGCGTCGATCTGATGCACACCTACCATATTTTCGCTGACCCAACAATTCCTATCACAACCGTTGGATTTGAAGGGTATTTCAACAATTTGATGAATGGCCAGCATGTGATACTCAAGGGAGGGAATGTTCCGGGCCATTCCTCGTTGATCGCCATCCTGCCAGAGAAGAATACTGCTTTTTACATGTCTTACAACAACGATTCAATGATGAGTTTAGAAGTGTACGAGGCATTTATGAATCACTATTTTCCTAAGACTGGGAAAACACAGCCATCCAACCTATACGCCAATCAGTGAGCAAGCAGCTCAAGCATACATTGGATTATACAAAAATACGCGTGTACATGCGTTAAGGACTCAAATTTCTTATGCGGACGGGAATTTGCTCATGGAAACGGGGACTACGGGCAAGCACACGCTGAGAATGGTCCATCCGCTTCTATTTGAAGACGAAGCCGGTAATAAAATGGCATTCAAGAAAGATGAATCGGGCAATATCGCCTATTTCTATTATACGAATCCAAAAGGACTGGATTTCGTTGCTCATGCGCAAAAAGTGAAGATGAAAGCGGCATTTTCCGATGTGCCTAATGACAGTCTATTTAAATCGTATATTGATAATCTAAACGGATTAGACATTATGGGAGCCAAGTCAGGTGACCGCTTTGACCCTAAAGGAACGATGACACAAGGAGAATTTGCGGATGTGCTGCTGCGCGCCCACGGTTGGCATACAATTTCGGATTTGTTCGAAGGGAATAAGAAACAGATGATAGTTGGAATACCCAATTATCAATCAGCGTCTCCAATCACAAGACAAATGGCGGCGGTTATGATTCAAAATCTCAAGCAAGCAGCGCCTGGAACCAATGTTAAGCTAATCGGCAAAACGGATTCTTGGGCGGCTGAAGCTATCACTGCGCTTGTTTCTCAAGGCATTGTAGACCCGGATACGAAGGTTAATTCGGATCAGACTGTTGATTTCCGCTCCACACAAAATTTGAGTCGTCAAGAAGCCAGTGCATTACTTGATAAAGCTTTTGGTTACTACACATTGCCAATTAAACTCTAAGGGTCAAGGGCTGGCGATTAACGGAAAAGTGTTAAAAGAAAACAAATAAATATTTACATCACTCCCCAAAAACCGCGAAGCCTTGATGCTACGCGGTTTTTGTTCTTTTTTATACAAAGTCTTTCATTATTCTTTTATTGGGCTTTAGTAAAATTAAAGAATAGAGATTGCAATATTCATTGAGACTTGTTTCGACGTGTACAGTTAAGATTATGCAAGTAGGATCAATCATGGGAGTGGGAGAACAACGATGTTTCTATTAAAATTATCAGCTTCTACAAGAGTGCTGCGAAGTTTCACGATTCGTTTGTTAGTGGGATTAATGTTATTTAGTTTGTTCGCGCCTTCACTTGCGTTAAATGCATCGGCAAGCGGAGGCAACGCTGGACCGGACGGCAGTCCTGGTTGGACCTATTGCGCGGATGAAGGGATGACTTGCACCTTCCTGGGAACGAAGGAAGTCCGATATTGGGGATATGACGATAACAGCCAGACCTCGATCGGTTATCGGACAAGCGTCGCAACGAACAATATTGATTGTACAACGGCTGCTTTCGGCGGAAGCGATCCCGCGAACGGAGTTGTAAAAAGGTGCTATTATAGCGGCGTGCAGTTGGACAGCGGGGGGATAACTACAACGATTAGCGGACTCAACAAGATTGTTACAGTTACCTTTAGTGTATATGCCTTGCAGGCGGGAACCGCGGATGATTTGAAGAGTAAGATTACCGTGAAAAAGACGAGTGGAGGCAGCTTCGCGGCGTTAGGTCAAGCCGATACGGTGGTGAATGCAACCTATACCCCTACATCGAGTAAGCTTGAGATTCATTTTGAAGATACTGTAACTGGTTCGGAAAATGCAATTCGAATAGATGGCGGGGCGTTCGTAGATAGCTCGGGCTCTCTATACAGTCAATCGATCGAGATTGCACCGCTCCGATTTGCCCCGCCGGTTCTCGTCCCCGACGCGACCGATAATTATACCGTTAACGACATCGAAATCGCGTTCGCGGACGATCCGCTGTGGCGCGGGGCGATCACGGCAGTATGGAACGGGGGATTCTCGTTAATCGAGGGGACGCAATACGTTGTCACGCCAGGTCTCATTACGATCAAAGCCGGCGTGCTTGCCAGTGGCACTTATAACCTCCTGATCAAGGCAGCGGGGTATTCGGATGTGACGCTGAATCAATCCGTTATCAAGTTTTACGAAGAACCGGAATCGGGAACGGGTACGGAAGCCGATCCGTATATTATTGCAACTCCCGAACAATTGGATGGCGTTAGAGAGAATATGGGGTACCTCGAGCATTATCGGTTGAAAAACGATATCGATTTGAGCGGTTACCCGAACTGGGTTCCGATTGGCACCAGTAACGCCCCCTTCTACGGACACTTGGACGGCAATGGGAAAATCATCTCGGGACTAACGATCACTAGCGTTGGCGGAAATGTAGGACTATTCGGGAGGACGTGGACGACTAGTTCGATTAAGAACACGAAGCTGCGCAACGTGAATATTACAGGTGGATATAGCGTCGGTGGATTGGTTGGCACCAATACCGGCATCATAGAAAATTGCTCCGTTACGGGGACGGTGAGCGGAGAATACTACGTCGGCGGATTGGTTGGCGGTAGCGGCGCAATGGAGATCAGCAACAGCCTTTCCTCGGCGGATGTGAGCGGATTGAACTATATCGGCGGCTTGGCTGGATCACTTGATGGAACAATCAGCCATAGCTATGCCACAGGAAACGTGAGCGGTCAAGAAGCAGGAGGACTAGTCGGTATAAACAGTGGAGAGATCCTTTACAGCTTTGCCACGGGGAATGTAACGGGGACGAATATGCAGGATATAGGCGGCTTGGTCGGATTCAACTTCATGGGAAAGATCAGCTATAGCTACGCCTCGGGGAAAATGAACGGAAGCTTTGGAGTAGGAGGCTTAGTCGGTTTCAATAGCAATGGAGAGATTAGCAACAGCTACGCTTCTGCCGCAGCTAGCGGAAGTTATGGCGTAGGAGGCATGATCGGGGTTAACAATAACAGTTCTGGCGGAGAGATTATCAACAGTTACGCGTCAGGTGCCGTGAACGGAAGAGAAATGTATAGCGGGGCTCTGGGTGGGTTAATAGGAAAAGACAACTTGGGAATCATCACGAATAGCTTCTACGACTCAGTAACTACCGGACAATCCGTATCTGCCGGAGGGGTAGGTAAATCAACCGAAGTCATGAAGGATAGAGCTACCTACGAAGAAGACAGCGCTAATGCTTGGGATTTTGTGGATTTCTGGGCAATAGATTCGTCGCTTAACGGCGGGTATCCTTACTTGCGAGACATTCAGGTATTTTTAACCTATGACGGGAATGGAAGTGCCATCGGGGCCGTTCCGGCCAGCGTCTCTTTCATGCCGGGCGTGGTAGCCGACATTTATTCGGGAACTGTGGATTTACGCAAAACGGGATATCTCCTCGATGGATGGAACACGCAGGCTGACGGCGATGGTGATTCCTACTTGCCGGGGGATTCCTTCCGCATTACGTCCAATGAAATTTTGTATGCGAAATGGAAGGCGGCCAGTGCGATAGCCACGCTGACTTCGACGATCGGGACCGTAAGCACGGGAGGAACGGCGAACGAAAGGATTAAGAGCGTTCCGAACGGAACGACGTTAGCCGCATTCAAGGCGGCAATTACTCCGGCCGCGGGAGCCTCGTTTGAGATCTACGATGCGGATGGAACGACCGTTGCGACCGAGCTTGCGACGGGCAAGAAGGTGATCGTCACCGCCAAGGATCGAATCACTACGGTTACGTATGCGGTGATGGTGAATGCACCGATAAGTAGTGCGGCCACGCTGACTTCGACGATCGGGACCGTAAGCACGGGAGGAACGGCTAATGAAAGCATCACGAACATTCCGAACGGGACTTCGTTAGCTGCTTTCAAGGCAGCGATCACGCCGGCTACAAGTGCAACGTTCGAGATCTACGACACGGACGGAACGTCCGTAGCGATCGAGCTTGCGACGGGCAAGAAGGTGATCGTCATCGCGGAGGACGGGTTAACGAAGGTGATCTACACGGTGTCGGTGAACGCTGCGGCGCCGAGCGGAAATAGTGGAAGCGGCGGTTCGCCAAGTGATACTCTCGTAAGATCGACGGATGGCAGGCTGACGCTTCCGGCAGGTAAAGCGGGAGAGGTTAGCTTAGACAATGAAGTCGTCGTCTCGATCCCGGCCAATGCGACAGACAAAGAAATAAAAGTCACCATCGATAAAGTAACGGACTCTCAGAAGCTTCTCGTGAATAATGAAGTTCTAGTCAGCGCGGTATTCGAGATTCTGAAGAACTTCCCGGAAAACTTCATGAAGCCGGTAAAGCTGATCTTCACCTTTGATCCGAAACAAATAAAGGGGAATCAAAAGCCCGTTGTCTTCTACTATGATGAAACGAAGAAGGAATGGTTGGAAGTCGGCGGTCTGGTAAGCGGCAACCAGATCACCGTAGAAGTAGATCACTTTACCAAGTATGCGGTATTCACCTTAAATCAAGGGAAAGAACCTGTTAAGGATCCTTCGGCCGACTTCAGCGATATCTCCGGACACTGGGCGGAGTCAAGCATCAAGCAAGCGGTTAGTATTGGCCTTGTTAATGGGTACGCCGACGGAACGTTCAAACCGAGCAAATCCGTGAGTCGAGCCGAATTTGCTGTCATGTTGATGAATGCGTTGAAGTCGCAAGAAGCGGGCACAGAGTTGACTTTCACAGATACCGCGAAGATCGGATCCTGGGCCCGGAAAGCGGTCGGGCAAGCGGTACAAGCGGACATTATTAATGGTTATTCGGACGGCTCATTCCGTCCGACCGCAGAAATTACGCGCGCCGAGATGGCAGTAATGATCGCGAAGGCGCTAAAGTTATCCATCGTGCCGGACGCCGCAACCGGATTCTCGGATGACAAGAGCATTCCGTCATGGTCGAGAGGCGCAGTAGCCGTAATAAAGGAACATAACCTTATGGAAGGAACGGGCACGAACCGTTTCAATCCTAGTGAACAAGCAACGAGAGCGGAAGCCGTAACGGTTTTGATGAAGATGTTGGCGCTTAAGGGGAAGTAGAAAAGCCGCGTGGGATCAACACATCCAGTCTAATACTTTATTTTCCTTGAACAAAAGGACGCATACTAGGCGTGGTTTTCAGAACGATTGTAAAAATATGTTGAAAAATGGAAGATCATATGCTATTTTAAATATATCGTTTTATTTACTCAATCAAATATGTTTTATTTGCGAAGAACGCAGATTTCGGATTTATATCCGGGGTTTGCGTTCTTTTTTATTTTGGTGAGAAAAAGGGGGTGAGGTTTTGAATCGCAGGAGAAGCCTGCTTATTAGTTTGCTTGCTGCGGTTATGGCGGGGTTGCTTGTGTATGGGGTGTATGTCATGCAAGTGAATCAGGTCGAGCTGCAGCAGACTGTTCAGGTTGTGGTTCCGAAGGACTTTATTCGGGCAGGTGTCTTGATTCGTGAGGATATGGTGGAATTTAAAGCTGTTCAGAAGGGCAGTTACACTGAAGGCATGATGACGAAGCTGACGGAGGTGGTTGGGCTGGAGACGTTGATACCGCTTGGTAAGCAAGAGCCTATTTTGAAATGGAAGGTGAATCGTTATCATCTGCTCCCCAATGAGCAGCAGGCAACTTTTCAAATTCCTAAAGAATATTTATTGTCAGTTTCAAATGGTATTCGTGCCGGGGATCGGGTGCGTATTTATGTATCTGGTGCCGACGGCAGCTCGCGCAGGCTTTTTGATGAAAAGGAAATTACGGTTGCTTCCGTGAAGTCCTCGGCAAATGTGGAGGTGGACAACCCGAAGAGTTCTAATCTGCTATCCAAAGTGGAAGGCGATAAGGAAAAGATGTATGCTTCCCGATTGGAAGCGAACGGTGCTATCGACCAGATCAACCTTAATTTAGCGGAGAGTGAGTGGCTTCAGATTGATCAATTATGCAGCTCGAAGAAAGCGAGGTTAGTCATCGCGTTCAGTTCCTCTTCTATTTTGGAGGGGGAATGAAGGGGAGTATGGTTGAATGTGGAGGAACGAAGGTAGGAGATTTAACGAGAGTAAGATGGAAGGCAGAAGAATGAAAAGGTGTATGAGAACAGTGAGGAATGAAGGGAGGTAAGAGATGTGCATATAGGGCTTCTATCATCGGATCAACGATTAATTGATGAGATTACGAATGTGGTTTATTCGAAGCCATTAAACTGGATGATCTGCCCGGCTGCGGATGATTTACGTAGTAAATTAACGGAGATACCTTACTCGCATACGATTATTTCGGATCGGGAAATGGATTTTGGAGACTTTGAAGAGTTTCTTGAGGAATTACAGCACCAGTATGAGGATTTAAAAATTATTGTTCTGCTCTCGAACTATCACGATGCTTCCATTAATGAAAAGTATTTAAAAATGTGCAAGCTGATGAAGCTTGATTATGTTCAGCCAGGGCGCAGCACCGCTGTTATTGCTGACGATATTCGGGCTTGGGTTGATGGTTATGGGACAGATCATGCGAATCAACAATCGTCAGGAAAGTTAATTACTTTCATCGGCTCAACACCGAATATAGGTACAACGTTGGCTTCATTTGGTGTAGCACATGCGCTAGCCTTAGAGACATCAATGAAAGTCGGATATTTGTGCCTTAATCTAAAAAGTTCTAAACTTCATCGTTATTTAGGTCGAGATGAGCATGTTTTTACTTTGGATGGTCTGAGAGCGGAGTTGAAAGCGCAAAGTCTGACACCGGAAAGGCTGCAGCAGGTATGCGATAAGCCGAAAGAGGCACAGGGGCTGCATATCCTATATGGGAATATGCTTCGAGAACAGGCGGAGTTTTTTACGCCATCGGAGATTATTCATTTGTTGCGTATCGCACGGGGCACTTTTGATGTATGCATCATAGAAGTGAGCGCTTATTGGGACAATGCGGCGACTGTTTGCGGACTGCTCGAAGCAGATAGCAAAATTGTGGTAACGACAGCGGATATCGCTCATTTTCAAGAGGATTTTTCGAGGTGGATTAGGCAGGTTGGCGCTGTTTTTGGTCTTCAACCGGATGGCTTTGAGTTAATGGCTGTTCAAACGGATCGGCATGCCAAGCATAGCGAGTTCACGATTAAAGATATTCGCAAGGAGACACAGCTGCATCTGATAGGTCAAGTATCCTGGCATGCTGATGCGCTTTCTCGTTGTAATCAAGGTAAACTGTTGGACATGTTCGTGCCGACCCACGCCATGCATGAGGAGGTTAGGGCGGTTTCTCGAAAATTCATTGATTACTATAAGCTGCCAAGGAAGGTGAGTTTACGACAAGTAACATGGCTGCAAAAGATCATAACAGGCAGACGTGCTGCAACTTAAATCAAGTAGGGAAGAGGTTAAGGGAGTGAGCGAGGTAAGGTTTTCAATCATTACATACATGCATGAACGCAAAAGCGAAGGCGAAGTAGTTGATTTGACTCCAAGAACTGAGCTGGAAAAGAGAAGAGGATCAGATTATGGCTCGGTGAGATCTGGTTTTGGGGCAGAGCATGGTGGTCGGACTCTGGGCTCTTTGGGAGAAGAGGAAGATGGCGAGGGAAGTGCAAGAGCTATCAGCGCTGAAAGAGCTGAACTGCAAATGCAGGGGGATGCTCTTTTTAACCAATGGGTACAGGATATTCGAAGCGAACTTGTTTCGATGAAGGGCAGGACTGAGACCGAAAAGCAGCTGTATAACGAGACGTTGAATCGTGCGATTCTTGGTTATGACGAGGATCGGGGCAAGCTTCTTGCGATTATCCATGATCTGGTTTCGAAAAGAAGGCTTTCAGATGTGCCTCCGAGGACGAGTGGTTATACGACTTTGCCAGAAGCCATTTTTGCAGAGATTATTGGGCTGAACGTTCTTGAACTTGTACTAAAGCAAAAGGAGGGACTTGAAGAGATACAGGTTGTGGGAAGGCAAATTTTTGAAGTGCGTGGCGGGGTGGCAATGCCGTCTGCCTATTCGTTGCCTTCTGTGCGTGAATTAGAGAGGATTCAGCAGAATTTGGTTCTTTTTAACAATGACACTTTGAATCCTAGGAAGCGATGGGCAGAGGTTGTTCTGCGGGACGGATCCCGCGTTACGATGACGGGGTTCGGGTTCACGGCTGAACCGACATTAACGATTCGCTTTTATACGATTAAGCGGTTTGATTTGGCGTCCCTTGCTGCTACGGAACTAGCCACAATGGATAAAAGGATGGAAAAGCTGATTCTGATCTTGATCCGATCCTATTTTAATATGGTGGTTATCGGTCCTACCAACTCGGGGAAGACAAATTTAATCAAAGCGATTATTGCCGAAATGGACGATAATGAACGAATTATTACGATCGAATCGAGATTCGAGTTGAATTTAAAACGCGATTTTCCGCATAAAAATATCGTCGAATACGAAATTGACGAGGAAGATCCGCGGCATTCTGGGCTGCAAGCTTTTAAATTGGCATTGAGGCAATCGCCAAAGCGCATTTGTCATGCTGAAATTCGGGACGATGACGCGAACCTTTATGTGAGGGCTTGTACGCGGGGGCACGAGGGCAGTATTACGTCGGTTCATGTGAGTGAACTTGAGGATGTGCCTGATGCGATTACAGATATGTGTATGCTGGATGGCAGGGGGATGAATCCGCTTCGACTAACAAAACGGATTACAGAGTTTGTGACACAAATCGGTATGGAGATGGCTGTCGTTGATGGAAAAAGAAAGATTGTGCGGATCGTCGAATATCGTTATGAAAATGAGGAGGTTTGCGTCACGGATCTCGCAGTTTATGACAAGTCGACAGAGGAATGGACATTTCCCGGGAAATTGTCGCATCATGCATCGCGGAAAATTGTTAAGTACGACAAAGAGGCGCTAGCTTTGTTGAGGGAACTCGGATTTATTGAGAAAGAAGGCGAGTATTATCCATGATTTTCGCCAAATATGTATTTCTCTTGTTGTTATTTGTTCTAGTTTTTGTACTTATTCAATCGCTTTTACACGTACTTATCCGACAACGCAAAGCCAGATATAGGCTGCATTATGTCAAAACCTCCACGTTCGTCGCTAGATTCAGCGAATATTTGGGAAATAGGAGCTCTTTATTTAAGCATATAAAGGAAATGATGGAATCCGTCGAATCCAAAATGAGCATGCGAGGCATTATGACAGTCAGTTTCGTTTTGTTTTTAGTCGGATTATTGGCGGGGACGTTGTTTTTTCAGACGTTAAAAGGGGTCGTTATCATTACTTCTATCTGTGTTTCACTTCCTTATCTGCTGCTTCGGTTGAAGCTGGTCAGTGTCAGACTGCAAACCCGATTGGAGTTTCTTCCGGCCATTGAAGTGTTTTATCAGTACTATATGGTGGATCCAAATAAAAATATGAAAATGGCTCTTAAATATTGTTTAGAAGAGAATCGCATTCTTTATCCGATCAAGCCCGTATTTGAGCAATTATACCGGAATCTCATGACGCAAAGGGATACGGAGGAGAGCTTGCGCATTTTTTCACTCACTTTGGGCCATACATGGGCCGATTATTTTATCGGTGTCATGCGTGTTGCTTTGACGGAAGGTAGCTTTGTCGGTGAAAGCTTAAAGGATTTGATTGTCGATATGCGGAAAGCGCAGCGATTCGATCAGTTGGAAAGAAATCGACTTCTGGAGATACGTATTGCTAATTTTACGCCGATATTATTTCTTGCCTTATTCTTATTTATTAATTTCAAGGTAAACACGGAGAACGCTTATTTGTATTATATGGTTGACCCTGGCGGGCGAAACATGATTCTCGATGCGCTTCTGCTCATTTTCGTCTCGTTTCTAATGGGCATGTACTTATCTATGCGCAGAATGTGAGGGATTTACTTCCATGATTATTGAAAGCACGCAACTAGCTAATCTGCAGATGGTTTCTAATTTGCTGCTCTTTCTTCTTTTCATGACTGTTTTTTATCACTTTTTCATGCAAATGCCTGCACGTAAGAAGAGATGGAGATCATTACATGTCAAAAAAGCACTGCAAGAAACAAAACTTCCTTCATGGCTGTTTATATGCTTAGGTATGAGTACGAAAATTGTGGAGGAAAAGCGTCAACTGCTGCTGGGGTGCGGTATTTGGATGAATGCTAACCTGTATGAAGGTGTGAGAAGGATAGGGATGGGTGGCGCACTTTTGCTTGGTAGTGTTGCTTATTTAGCTCTGCAGTATCCGATGCTAACTTTGTATATACAGCCGATTTATGTCATGGTTGGGACTGCTTGCGTACTCATTTTTTTGTTTTTTGACAAAAAGGTGCTGGCTCAATTGAAAGAAAAACGAGCACATCGAATAGTCCGAGAGATTTACGTGATAAGTCATCATCTTCTCTACTATAACGATTCTGGGCTGAATTTACATGCCAAGCTATCTTTATGTGTTTCACAAACGCGCTCCATCCGGTCGCACTTTCAATTGATGTTGAATGAATGGTATCAAGGCTCGGAAGAGGCTATTAACCATTTTAAAATCAGACTAGGGACAGACGAAGCACACAGTTTTGGAGAAACGCTGAATGCTTTGAGACTGAATGAGCATGGCAGCTATTACGAGTTGTTGAAGCAAAGAATTCAGGACTACAAAGAAAAAATGGAACTGGTTCGAGATAGTAGAAAAGAAACCGTGTCTTATCTTTTGTTTGTATTAGCAGGATTGCCGATTTTGAACACATTTCGGGTATTCATGTACCCGTGGATTGCTGAAGGCCAGCGATTATTTAATGCGATTAACTAAGGGGAGAGGGAAGTTATGAGAAATATTTTGATTACAGTTATGATGCTAATTGTTGTGGCATTACTTTTTACATCGATTATTAATGATGGATCGACAGGTATGAGGCGGAATATTTCGACGCACGGAACGCAGGCAAATACGGATATAACGGCATTAAGGCCATAATGATGGAAGATTTGCTGTGAGATCGATCCTAGTTACGGTGATGTTGATTATGGTGGTGATTGTCATATATAACAATGTGGTTGGCGGCGGCACAGGTACTCGGAAGCAAGTAAGCAACAGCGGGGCAAGGATCAATGGGACGATTGAGCGGATTAATCCATGAAGCAGATTTTGGTGTTTATCTTATTTGCGACGATGCTTTGTTGGTTTATGTTTGCGCCGGTTTATAAGCATGTCATTATTGTTCGGCAGGCTGTTTTGCAAAAAGAAGTCGATTATTTGCTTGAAATCGGTGCTAATGGCAGACACGGTTATATTAATAGCACCATGATTCAGGAGTCTAGGGATCGGATGGCGGAAAGAGGCTTCATTCCGGGAGATCTCGTTTACACGGTAAATACGACTACGGGGGTCGGGGGAATGGATCCAGGAATGCCCGTTTGGCGAGGAACGGGATTGAGTTTGAAAATGACGTATCCGTATCATCGACTTTTTGTCATTGATCAGCTTGTGGGGATTACGGTTCCTTCCGGATCTGATCGTATGGGGGCAACAGGCATGAAGATGAGTGAGTACGTACCTTAAAGGCCTGAGGTGATGTCTTGTATAAACTGCTTTTAATCGTCTTGATGAGCGTCGTTTTTATGTCGCTATATGGGCTGCAAACCGACGAGGAATTGGCGATGCATACGGTTTTTCACGGGAAGCATGCATTGAATAATTCGGTGCATGCGGCGGCTCAGCAAAGTGATCAAGTAAAGCTGGCAAGCGGTATTCACAGTATTGATGAGACGAAGGCTAGAGCTGTGGCCATGCAATATTTGCAAGCTAATTTAAGATTAAATACGGCGAATGATCCGCTGCCGAGTACGTTTTTGCGCAGCAGGGTTGTCGTGGAATTATTTAAGATTATTAATGATAATGAGGTATTTCCTTATACGTATGTGAATGCGGGAAATGGCTACTCTGTAACGCTGGATCGACCTGGTGTGATTATGTTCATCCGGTTGGAGTTTCCGCGGACTTATACGGTTTTGCAGCCGATTACTTGGACGATTAAGTCTTCTGCGGAGATGGTATTTTGACCACATATGTAAGTATAATGAGAGGGTGAGGTGTGAAATTCAGGGTTACGAGGAGCGATACATATGACTATTTTTCAGCAGCGGCAGCAGGCACTGCAGCGTGAGATGATCGAGCGAGGTTGGTCGGGCTTCTTGGTCACGAACAACGTCGATATATATTACTACTGCGGATCCATGCAGACGGGGTATTTGTTTATTCCGGCGGAGGGAGACGCGCTTTACCTCGTACGCCGAAGTTTGGTCCGAGCGGAGGAGGAAGCGTCAGCGGACGTGGAAGCGCTGGGGTCTTTGAAGACGCTGGGTGAGCGTCTTCGCGCGCGCTGCGCGGGCGGCGGCGGATCCGCGGCTTCGCCGCTGCGGATCGGGACAGAGCTGGACGTGTTACCCGTCCAGCTGTACTTGCGGCTGCAGGCCGCGCTGCCCGGCGCGGCCTGGGAGGACGGCTCGCTGCTCGTGCGCGAGCAGCGGATGATCAAATCGCCGGACGAAGTCACGGCGATTCGAGCGGCTGCGCGCGTCGTCGACGCAGCGCTGGAAGCGGTCATCCCCCACATTCGTGAGGGGATGGCGGAGTTTGAGCTGATGGCGCTCATCGAGCATCAGCTCCGGCTGCGCGGGCACCAAGGGCTGATGCGCATGCGCGCGTACAATTCCGAGTTGATAACCGGAATGGTAGCGGCAGGCGCGGCGGCAGCGGTGCCCACCTATTTTGACGGGCCGGCCGGGGGCACGGGGCTTCACCCGTCCAGCCCGCAAAGCTCGGGCCGCGCGCTGATTGGGCGCGGCGAACCGATTCTCGTCGATATCGGCTGCTCGATCGACGGCTATCTGATCGATCAGACGCGCACGCTCGTGATCGGCGATCTAGACCCTGAGCTGCAGCGGGCCTATAACGTGGCGGAGCAGGTGCTTCGCGCCACGGAAGCCAGGCTGCAGCCTGGCATTATCGCCGAGCATCTGTATCTGCTCGCGTTGGATCAAGTGCAGGAAGCGGGGCTAAGCGCTCACTTCATGGGGTACGGCGCCGACCAAGTGAAATTCCTTGGTCATGGCATTGGGCTCGAAATCGACGAACTGCCCGTTCTCGCCAAAGGCTTCAAATACCCGCTGGCGCCCGGCATGGTCATCGCGATCGAACCTAAATTCACCTTCCCCGGTCGCGGGGTGGTTGGTATTGAGGATACGTATTTGATTACCGAGAATGGTTATGAAAAGCTGACAATCTCGAGGGACGGCATTCTCCGAGTATAACTAATTTTCCATAAATGAGAGACTGGCGGAAATTCATGCCAGTCTCTTTGTTTTTAATTAACAAGCAAGTATACTTGACCCATATGAAAATCATAAGGGGACAATGGACAATGAAATTGAGACATTTCATACCACAAACGTTAAAGTACAAGCTGTTCTTAGCTTTTCTACTTGTTATTCTGCTGCCCATCATCATCTTAAATATGACGCACGTTCAAAAGTTTGAGACGTTAATGAGAGAACAAGTTAGCAGCCAAAATCTCGAACAAATGACAACGATTACATCCTCGCTTGGCAGTTTATTAAGTGTTTCAGAGAAGACCTTTACCCTGATTGAACAGGATTCTTTTGTAACTGCGATTTTGAGAAACCCCGAAGCGGGGGGCTCTTATGCCTCTTTCCAACAAAGACAGAAAATTGAAGAGAAGTTTAATGCTATTAATAATAGTGTGTTTATTGCTAATTCCTACGTCTACTATACCGTTCTCGATACGGAAGATCATGTTTACACCTCCTATGGACCTACTCATATATTAAGCCACGCTGCTCTTTCGGCAATGCCAGTGATACAGGATGCTTTCCTTGGAAAGTCCCTTTCCAAATGGCAGTTAGAAGAAGGCGGGCTAACCTCAGCCTTTGGTATCCAACCCTCTTTATTAACCATGTATAAAGGATTACGAGACGAAAATAATCAGGTATATGCCGTTGTAAGAATTGGCGTTGACTATCAAAGCTGGCTTCGAAGTGCTATTCCAAGCCCGATGAATGATGAATTGTATGTATTGGCTTCTACAGAAGGAGAAATCTATGGGCGAAGCAACACATCCAACGCTCTTGCGCTGCCAAACCCAATGAATACGTTAGGTTGGGAGCCGACTGGAAGCAAGGTCGAGAATGACCACATCATTAGCTATTCTAAAATTCCGAGCTTGAATTGGTATCTGATCAAGAGTATCCCGACCAAATATCTGTTCCATAAAGTGAATCAGCTTCAGCAATCCTACTTTTTGACAACGCTGATTATTGCCGTTCTCTTTATTGTCATGACCTTTCTGATCTCGACCACCATCACGAGACCCCTGCAGCTTTTGCAGAGAAAAATGTCTGATGTCGTGAAGCGGAATTTGAAGATTCAATTGCCTGAGGAAAGCTATAAGGGGGAAATTCTAACCTTTATTCAGGCTTTTAATAAGATGGTTAGGGATGTGGAAAGTCTTCTTAACCGTTTAAAAGAGGAAGAACGCCACAAAGAGGCTATGCGTTTCCAAATGCTTTTGTCACAGATGAATCCGCACTTTCTGTTAAATACGTTAAATACGGTGAAATGGCTTGCCATTGAACTCGGTAATCATCAAATTCCTGAAGTATGCGAGTCACTCGGTAAGTTATTGGAAGCAGGAATGCGATTGGATGTGGATTTAATTCACCTGGAGCATGAGATGGAACTTGCCCAAAGATACATTCGTATTCAGCAGCTTCGCTATGACCGCGAATTTGATGTTCATATCACATTTGACCCAGAGCTTCGCCATGCGCTTGTTCCTAAGTTGAGTTTGCAGCCGCTAATTGAGAATAGCATTTATCATGGGTTTGCGAAGATCGAGAGGGCAGGCAGCATCCAAATTAGAGTTCAAAAACAAGAAAATAAGCTTGTTATCGAAGTGGAAGATAATGGAGTCGGAGTAGGTAACGCAGGGTCAACAACCAGTACAGGAAATGGCATTGCCTTGAAAAATCTCGAAGAGAGACTCGTGCTCCTGTTTCGAAAAGAAGGAACTTTGGCGATAGAATCCATCCCAATTGGGACATTAGTTCGCATTCGCATTCCGTTCTTGTTGTCTCCACCCTATTCGAAAGGGGAAAGCTTACATGTGGACAGTTCTCTTGGTAGAAGATGAAGCCTTCGTGAGACGAAGTATCCGAAAGGGAATGCCCTGGGAAGAAAATGGCTTCAAGGTGATAGAGGAATGCGGAAATGGACAAGAAGCCTTGGAATTCATCAGGAAAAAACAGCCGGATTTAGTTATTTGCGATATTATGATGCCTGTCATGAATGGTGTAGAGCTTCTTGTGCAGGTTCGCCGGGAGAATTTAGGAACAGCCTTCATTATGCTCACTGTCATGAATGATTTTAAGTTTATCCAGCAAGCGATGGAGCTAGGGGCATCGGGCTATGTGCTTAAGCTTTATTTGACTCCGGAGAAAATGACAGAGGCGCTGACGAAGGTAAAACGGGAGTTAGAAAGAAATTTACGTCTTATTTCTCAAGAAATAGACGATTACTGTGAGATTTTATATAACGAACCTAATGATCAGGTGCGGACGATTGAAAGCCCGGCTTTTATTCGGGATTCTTTTAACCCCGATCTACTTATCCTTGTTTTGCATGGACAAACCAATTTCGATAAGCCAGATTTGCTGCAACTGCCTTTATTCGACACGGAAATGAATGCAAGGATGCATCTTTTTACCAGGATGGGGATGACCACTGTCTTCTGCTGCGTTCCTGAGGAAACAAAGATTAGAATAAGGAACACTGAACAGAGTAGCGATTTCGTTGTTTTAATCTCAGAGCGGTTGTCGGATGAGCATATTCATACGGTTTGGAAAACCATGGTTTCTCGGTTGAGTGAACTATGGTATGCAGGTAGATCGGGCATTTTCTTCCACCAGCCCAAAACCTTGAAGTCTAATGTCTATTCAAACCTGCCTTGGTCCTTGGAGAAGAACCTAATCCAAGCTTTTGAACAGATGAACCAAGGATTACTGGATCTTTCATGGCAGGAAATCTGGTTGTGGATGAGGGACATAGAACTGTCTTTACTTCGTGTAAAAGAAATAATGCTGCGTTTGGATCGCAAATTTGCAGAGCTCGCATTCACGACAATTGACTCGTCAAATGCCTTTGTAGAGGCTCTTTCTCATAGGGAGGCGGGGACTCTTTTTAAACAGAGAATCGATATATACATGGCACAATGGAAGGCAACGAACTATGAGGTTACGGATCATGCTGAAATCAATAAAGTCATTGCCTATATGAATCAGCATTTTGAAGAAGAGATGCCGCTGTCGCTGCTTGCTGGTATTGCAACGATGGACGATAAATATTTGAGTGTCCTTTTTAAGAAAAAAACCGGTAAAACTATAACGGAATACATTATGGGGCTGCGCATTGAAAAGGCATGTCACCTGCTTCTGCACACGGATCAACCTGTTGCTCAAATCGGGGCCAATGTTGGTTTTGCTAATGAGAATTACTTCGCTCGCATATTTCGGAGAGAAGTCGGCATGCCGCCAAGTATTTTCAGACAACAAAATGCGAAGTTATGAAGAATCAAATCAAACTTTTGTGCTAAAAGAACAATACATTGTTCCTTCGAACCCTAAAAAGCTGGTGATATAGTTGATTTGTAACCAGTAAGGATATGAAATACAGGAGGGTCAAATGATGAATATGAAGAAAACAACGCTAAGTCTACTCTCTGCGGCTATTGTGTTAGGAGTTGCAGCAGGCTGCGGTTCGTCGGGGGAGAACGCCGCTAAAAATAGTCCTGCTGCTTCTTCAGAAGCTAAGAAAGCAGTCACGCTTACGATGTGGGGAGGCGTACCAGCCGAAGCCGGTCCGCAGTTGGTTGTTGATAATTGGAACGCAAAGAACCCCGATATTCAGGTGAAATATGAGCGTTTTGTCAATGATGATGCTGGCAATCTGAAGCTAGATACGGCTCTTACGACAAATCAAGGTATTGATTTATATGTCAACTATACCTTATCGGGTTTATCGAAACGTGTTGATGCTGGAACAGCACTCGATCTCAGTGAATTTAAAGACTACAATATTGACGATAAAATGGGCTCCGATGCAAAGGACTGGAAAGTAAAAGATAAGTATTACGGTCTTCCCACCAAAAAGAATGTATCTTTCGTGTGGTTGAACAAAAATGCACTCGATGAAGCGGGGCTGGCCGTTCCTGCGTTAGATTGGACGATGGCTGATTTGCAGCAATATGCGACGAAGCTCAAAAAAGGCACACGTTGGGGCTTTACAGAACATATTTCTGGATACACCAACTTTTTTGATGGAGCCAGTGCCGGAGCGGGATTCACGAAAGCGGATGGGACATCCAACCTCGACGAACCGACTGTTCGTAAGGCATACGAAGCGATGTTTGACATGATGCATAATGATAAATCAATGCCTCTTCTTGGTGAACAAATGACGAGCAAAATGCCAACCGATTCGATGTTTTTAAAAGGCGAAACAGCCATGCTGGGAGCGGGCGAGTTTATATTCCGCAGTTCAAACAACATGAAAGATTTCCCGCGTGACTTCAAGATTGCTTTTGCCACGGTTCCTAAAGTGACGAAAGAACAGACTACTTTTAAATATCCGGGAGGACTTGGCGATGTTATTTCCATTAATCCAAACTCGAAGAACAAAGAGCAAGCTTGGAAGTTTTTGAAATGGTATGCAGATGGTGGAATGATGCCGCTTGCTGCTGGCGGTCGCATTCCCTCTTCTAAAGACGCGAATGTGGAAGAAGCCATTAAACTTCTCCTTGGAGATAATGAAAAAACATATGATGTGGATTCGCTCAAAAAGGTTGTATTCGGCAAGTTCCCTACGTTTACAGCAACGCTTCCGCAACAGGTTGTGGATGCGCGAAGAGAAGAATATGAGAAATATTTTTTGAAGGCACAATCCTTAGATGACACCCTTAAGAATTCGGTCAAGCGCCATAACGACTACTTATCCAAAAATAAGAAATAGCAAGAAAGATGGGGGGATGCATCAAGAAAGAGGCACCTCCCTTTTTTGTTCAAAAAAGGAGTGATTTATGGAATGAACTGGGCAAAAAAACAACGTAGATTAGGGTACTTGTTCATTTTACCTAATATGCTAGGCGTCATCTTATTCTTTGTAATCCCTGCCATATTCTCGCTGGGGATTATGTTCACGAATTATAAATACACATCGCCAGATATCGAATGGATCGGCCTCGATAATTTCAATAGATTATTTCATGACCCCGTATTCTATGTTTCATTGAAGAAAACAGCCTTATTTCTTGCCGCTGTCCCTGTTTCAATCGGATTGGCCTTTCTTGTAGCTCTTGTATTGAATCGCAATGTGTATGTAAAGAGTCTGCTAAGGGCTATGTTTTTCATGCCGTACATTACGAGCGGTGTAGCTGTAGCTTTTGTATGGATGCTTCTGTTTCAGCCGTCGCAGGGACCTATTAACAGTTTTCTCCGTTCCATTGGCATTGATAATCCGCCAGGATGGATGTCTACGACGACCTCTTCGATGTATGCCATAGACATTATTTGGATCTGGTTTCTTCTTGGTTATAATATGATCATTTATTTGGCGGCTTTTCAAGAAATACCGCAAGAACAACTGGAAGCCGCAAAAATCGATGGAGCAAGCTCATGGACGACAGTTTGGAAAATCATCTTCCCGCTAGTGAGTCCCTCCACGTTCTTATTAATGATTACGGGCTTAATTACGTCAATGAAGACGTTTGGTATGATTGAAGCTGTTACGCAAGGCGGACCTGGAGGCAGTACAACGATTTTATCCTTGTTTATTTACCACAATGCGTTTCGTTACTATGAAATGGGCTATGCTTCAGCCATCTCATGGGTCTTATTCGCTATCATCTTCTTGATTACGATGATTCAATGGGTTGGCCAGAAGCGATGGGTTCACTATTAAGTAAAAACCGGAGTTGAGACATTATGGAGATAAAATCAACAAAATTACTATATACGATTGCCATGCTGGTACTGGGTCTTTTCATGATTTTGCCGTTTCTTTGGATGATAAGTACATCTTTTAAAACACCCAATGAAGTGTTCCAGTACCCGATCCAGTGGATACCCCAAAAGGTGACGTTTGAACATCATCTTAAAGTGTGGACAGGCAAGGAAAGCTTTCTTATTTATTATATGAATTCGTTGAAAATAGCGCTGATTTGCATGATTGGAGCTACATTCTTATCCTCCTTAGCGGCTTATGGATTTTCGCGAATTGAGTTTAAGGGAAGAAACCTGCTCTTCATGTTTTACTTGTCGATGATGATGGTTCCACCCCAAGTGTTATTTGTTCCGAAATTTATTTTGTTTGATAAAATAGGGATTTATAATACGCACTGGGCACTTATTCTTCCTGGCTTGTTTACCATTTTCGGGGTATTTCTGATGAGACAATTTTTCATGTCGATCCCGCAGGAGATTACTGAATCGGCCTTTGTAGACGGGGCTGGTCACTTCCGTATTTTCTTTCAGCTCATGCTGCCACTGGCCAAACCGGCATTGGCTACCTTAGCGATTATTGATTTCTCCTGGAACTGGAATGACTATGAGAATGCCCTCGTTTTCCTGCTTGACCGTGATCTGTATACAGTCCCATTGGGCATGCAGAATTTCATTCTAGAATTCAATATTGACTATAACGGGATGATGGCGGCAACATCTGCTGGCATTGTTCCCATGCTGCTTGTATTTCTTATTGGACAAAAATATATCATTCAAGGGATTACGGGTTCCGCGGTAAAAGGTTAAGGGTTGATAGGAGACGTACATTCCCTTAAGGGACTCAATTGAAAAACCCTAGCCAGTGGCTAGGGTTTTTCAATCTTGATTTATAAAATGAACGATTAGATTTTCTCAATTACCTTATCAATCAACCCATACGTTTTCGCATCTTCAGCGGTTAGGAAATAATCACGGTCTGTATCTAGTTCAATCTTCTCGATCGGCTGCTTAGTTGTATCAGCAAGTATACGATTGAGTGTTCGCCGTGTTTTGAGAATGTGCTGGGCACGAATATGAATATCGCTGGCTTGGCCTTGCGCGCCTCCCCATGGTTGGTGAATCATGACCTCGGCATTAGGGAGAGCGAACCTTTTGCCAGGTGCACCTGCCGTTAAGAGAATGGCACCCATGGATGCGGCCATACCTACGCAGATGGTGGAAACGTCAGGTTTAATGAAATGCATCGTATCGAAAATCGCGAGTCCTGCAGATGTTGAACCGCCGGGTGAGTTGATGTAGAGAGAAATATCCTTCTCCGGATCTTCCGCGGAAAGGAACAACAATTGGGCAACAATCGCATTCGCCACTTGATCGTTAACCTCCGTGCCAAGGAACACAATGCGATCTTTGAGCAATCTGGAATAAATGTCGTAAGAGCGCTCGCCGCGCGAAGATTGTTCGACTACCATAGGTATGAAACTCATAGGAATCATCCTTTCATTTTTAAGTATTATATTTAAGAAGCTTTGCTTTGGACGGTATGACTGTGGACAGTACGTTTTTGACCAAAACCAGAGGATACCATGATTAAACGGATCGGTTCTTCGCCAGGGGTGGTTTGAAATTCACGAACGGTGAAGGTAGCTTCTGATTCATAAGGCGAGGTGCCTTGACGACGATAAGAGTCGATCGAGATCACGTTGCTTCCTGAGGTTTCAGGAGTACGATCAACGGCTTGCTCCCAAGCAATAACAGGTGTTGCAGGTACTGCGTCATTCTGCGGTTTACTTGTTTGTTGTTCATGATTCATGGCGTTTGCCTCCTCATTCTTTCGGTTTGGGATATACGGCTAAAAAGACTTGATAAGCATCATTTCCGTCTTTGCAGCCCGAGTATCGATCAACCAATTGCTGCACCATGGCAGCGTACTCCTCAACGAATGTTTGCCTTTGCTGTTCATCAGACAGATGGACCTGCAGCTGAAGCGTAGCACTAGGAATCACTTCGCCCACATCGGATTGCTCCATAAGCAGCATCGCATCTCTACGAATCCGCTCGGATGTGGTCACAAGGTGAGCCAAAGAGCTCTGGTCCTTCAACCTCTGCAAGGTTTCAGGCTTCATACTTAACGATTCGGCCAATACGAATGTTTTGGCTATCGCTCTGTACAATACTTCGACCAGATTGCGCACCTGACGAGTGCCAACGCGTTGAACCAAGCCAGCTTTTTCCAAAGCTTTGAGGTGATAGTTAATGCGTTGGGCCGTTTCCCCGAGTGTTCGAGCCACTTCAGCAGCAGAGCCAGGTTCCAGCAGCTGAGCAATGATCTCCCCGCGAATAGGGTTCAACAAGACGGTAGCTTGCTCTGGAGACTCGATGTAATAGCTGTCTTGAATATCTTTTAGCATGGAGTGGATAGCCTCCAATACAAAGTATGTGTTACGTAAAAATATTTTATTACGTGGGAGATGAAATGTCAATGGGCGGGGGGAGAAGAGATTAAAGCATTTGATTTACTTAGGATTCTCTTCAGAGAGTAAGGATCATCAAACAATACAAGAAATACCCTTCATACTACCATACAAGTATGGTAGTATGAAGGGTATAAGATAAATCAGGGAGGTGAATCACAACATTGTATATAAAACCACATATAAGTACTTCCCGTGATGCAGTCTATCATGAGCTAAAAGAGCAAATACTTCAACTCGATCTGCTGCCGGGCACTGTTATCTCCGAGAAAGAAATATCAGTTAAATTTAATGTGAGCCGGACCCCGGTACGCGAAAGTTTCGTTCAATTATCACAGGAAGGTCTACTGGATATCTATCCCCAGCGCGGCACGGTCGTGTCACTCATCGACTTGCAGCTAGTGGAAGAGGCTCGTTTCATCCGGGAACAGTTGGAACGAGCCGTCATCAGCCTAGCTTGCGCTAACTTCCCAGCAGAGTCTTTCCAGATGCTTCTGTCCAATCTGGCGCAGCAGCAAATTAGTATGCGTGAGCAGGACTTCAAAATGATGTTCGAGCTTGACGAAGCGTTTCATCGGACGATATTTGTAGGCTGTAGGAAGCTGAATACATGGGCTGTGATCCAGCAAATCAATGTTCATCTCAATCGCACCCGTATGCTCAGACTGGCAGCAGATCACCGTTGGGATGAGCTGTATGATCATCATCAACAGATGGTGGAAGCGATCGAACTTCATCAGGTCGGAAAGGCTGAGCAATTGATGAACACTCATCTGCACCTCACGATTGCTGATCAAGCCATACTTAAGGAGAAATTTCCGGCTTATTTTAAATGAAGCCGATTAGGAAATCAAAAGTTGCAATAAATAGCTGATAGGAGGCGGAAGTGTTCGATGAAAATGGTTTTTCGCTGGTTTGGCGAGGGCAACGATACAGTGACATTGGATCAAATTAGACAAATTCCCGGTGTGGAGGGCATTGTTTGGGCTCTGCATGATGCTCCGGCCGGTGAAGAGTGGCCGATGGATAAAATCATGAAGGTCAAGGCTGCTGCCGACCAGGCCGGTCTTCATATGAAAGTTGTTGAAAGCGTCAACATTCATGAAGATATCAAACTTGGGCTTCCGAGCCGTGACACCTACATCGCTAATTATAAGAAGACTATCGTTAAACTGGCAAAGGTCGGTGTTAAGGTGATTTGCTATAATTTCATGCCCGTGTTTGACTGGATACGAACCGATCTGCACAAAGCGTTGGAAGATGGATCAACAGCGCTATTTTATGAGAAAAGTAAAGTCGCTAATCTCAATCTGTTCGAGCAGGTGGAGAGGATTAACGCTAATCCAAAGTTCACGATGCCGGGCTGGGAGCCGGAGCGGCTGGCTCGTTTAACAGAATTGTTCGAAGCCTACCAAGAAGTGACGGAAGAGCATCTTTGGGTGAATGCTAAGTACTTTCTGGATGAAATCATTCCATTCGCTGCTGAACATGACATCCGTATGGCTATCCATCCAGATGATCCGCCTTGGCCTATCTTCGGATTGCCGCGCATCATTACCAGTCAAGCGAATATTCGTCGTTTTCTAGGGCTATTTGACAGTCCCTATAATGGTCTTACAATGTGTAGCGGATCGCTCGGAGCGAACCCGTCCAATGATATTATAGGAATCGTTCATGAGTTTGCCGACCGTATTCCGTTTGCGCATATTCGCAATGTTCGTGTCTATGAGAATGGCGATTTTATTGAAACTTCCCATCGTTCGACGGACGGGACTGTGGATATTGCCGGCATTGTAAACGCGCTGCACGCAAATGATTACGATGGTTATTGCCGCCCGGATCACGGTAGACATATCTGGGATGAGCAGTGCAGACCCGGGTACGGCCTTTACGATCGGGCACTGGGCATCATGTATTTGTGGGGATTATGGGACGCTAACCGCAGAAGCGAAAAAGCAGAAAGGATGGTCAACTAGACATGATCGATATCACTTATTTTCCATCGTTACAAGGAAAAATCATCGTTATTACAGGAGGGGCCGGCGTGCTATGCCGGGTCATGGCTCTGGAACTGGCGCGTCAAGGCGGGCGTGTTGCGATTCTGAATCGCTCGCTGGACAAGGGCCTAGAAGTCGTGACCGAGATCACAGCCGCTGGCGGCGAAGCCATTGCGTTATCTTGCGATGTGACCGACGCAGATAGTGTAACGCTAGCTGCCGAAGCGGTTATGGAGCAGTTTGGCCCGTGCGACATCCTGATAAATGGCGCAGGCGGCAACCATGCCAGCGCAAACACGACGAATGAAACGTTTAAATTGGAAGACTTAGCCAACCCGGACATCCAAACGTTTTATGATCTTAGCGTGACAGGCTTCCGTAATGTACTTGACCTGAATTTCGTTGGAACCCTCATTCCGACGCAGATCTTCACGAGACAGATGATCGGCAGATCAGATGTTACCGTCATCAACATTTCATCAATGAGCGCCCCTTCGCCGATGACGAAGGTTCCGGCTTACAGTGCCGCGAAGGCAGCGATCGACAACTTCACGCAGTGGCTGGCCGTGCACTTGGCCGAAAGCGGCATCCGCGTCAACGCCATTGCGCCCGGCTTCTTCTTGACGAAGCAGAATGAGAGGCTGCTGCTCAAAGAAGACGGTTCGCTAACCGAACGCTCACACAAGATCATAAACCATACGCCGATGCGCCGCTTCGGCAAGCCCGAGGATCTGCTTGGCACGCTTCTATGGTTGACGGACGCCAATTTGTCTGGCTTCGTTACCGGTGCCACCATCCCTGTGGATGGCGGATTTATGGCTTACTCGGGCGTGTAAGCATTTTAAACATTCTAAAGTTTGCAGCTCAATCTTTACTGTACCTGTCGGTCCAGCCGTATTCTTATCCTCACTAATGTCGGATTACGTGTCCGACACATGGTAAGTCATAGCACAAAAGGAAGCAAGACTGTATAAAAAAAGCATAAATTCCGCACATGCACTGTCCTTTTTCATACAAAAGGCAGTGCTTGTTCTATTTCCGGAACAGTCAGTGTTGTTGGCACCTCTATTCGTATATGGAACATAGCTTTCTATACTCGCTTGGAGAGATCCCCGACCACCGTTTGAATTGTCGGCTGAAATGGGCGTTATCCCTGTAGCCAAGAACCGAGGAAATCTTCTGTACAGACAGCATCGGATTGGCAAGAAGCAGCTTCGCTCCGTGAAGGACGAGCTCCGACATGGTGGCTTTAGCCCACTTCTCTGTCTTTTCTTATCTTGTCAGGAGCTCCCGGACGCTTGAAATGAAGTAGCCCAGTGTTGGGTGACAAACAAGTTCTGAAGTAGAAAATCAACGTTACATTGAGGAAGAGAGAGTGGTTTAGTCGTATGGAAGCTAGATAAGTCACACCGTTGCGAGACATCGATAGGCCATCAATTATGATGAAGAAATGAAAAAATAGCTTCATTCTGGCATTAGGTACTTTGTTACAACAACGAGAAATCCTCTCTCAACATGCTAAATAAACACGACTTCGGACCTGTAGAGTTCAAATCTAAAAATATTGAACATATAAAAAAAATGTTTGAATTTAAAGCGCTTTCTAAGTCGTTCTATAATAGAATTACAACAACCGAAAGGAGTCGCTACATGTCAAACAGATTTTATAAACCCGATAAAGCTTGGGTAGGAGATTTAATTCCCTTCTACAAGGACGGGACGTTCAGACTGTTCTATCTTCATGATTGGAGAGAGAACAAGCAAATGTACGGAGAAGGCACTTCCTGGTTCGAGCTTCGCTCTAACGATTTCGTTACATATGAAGAGATGGGGGAAAAGTTGAAGCACGGCAGTAATGAAGAGCAGGATATGAATTGCTATACAGGCTCTATCATTGAAGCGAATGGCGAATATCATCTCTTCTATACTGGCAAAAATCTTTATCCGAATTTTTGCGAGGATGGCATACCGCTCGAGTGTGTTATGCATGCTGTCAGCAAGGATATGGAGACATGGACGAAACTTCCTGAGGACACGTTCTATTCAGATGGGGTTCGGTATGAGCGGCATGATTGGAGGGACCCACATGTGATTTGGAACGAAGAAGCAGGGGAATACTGGATGCTGCTTGCTGCCAGACTTAAAGAAGGACTCGCGAGACGAAGAGGCTGCATTGCACTTTGCTCGTCGAAGGATCTGAAGTCATGGGAAATTCGCGAGCCTTTCTGGGATCCAAAGCTGTATGTGACCCACGAATGTCCAGATTTGTTCCGAATAGGCGAATGGTGGTACCTGGTGTACTCCACGTTCTCTGAACGTTTTGTCACTCATTACCGGATGAGCAAATCCCTTAGTGGTCCTTGGACGGCGCCGAAACATGATGCGTTCGACGGGCGCGCATTCTATGCTGCCAAAACGTGGGGCGATGGAGAAAAACGGTACGCGTTCGGTTGGGTCCCAAGCAAGGAACATGAAAATGATTTTGGCGATTGGCAATGGGCCGGCAATCTAGTTGTACATGAGGTGGCCCAGCAGACCGACGGGACGTTGACAGTCCACACCCCGGAGGCCTTGGATCGACATTTTGGTAGCCAGCAACCTATCCTATATCAAGCGCGGATTGGAAATTGGCATACAATAGACGTTTCCGCATTCGTGGAAGCTGATGAAACATTCGCTTCCATTTCGGCAGGGGCGATGCCTGCCACTTGCAAAATCAAGGCGAATGTGACGTTCACAGACCAGACACGCGGCTGTGGCGTTATGCTAAGAGCAAACTCAAATATGGACGAGTGCTATTACATTCGCATCGAACCGATGCATAACCGGCTCGTATTCGACTTCTGGCCAAGAAGAATTAAGGGAGAAGCTCAATGGCACATTGCGGGAGATAAGCCGTATGCGGTAGAGCTGGAAATACCTATCGATTTACAAGCCGGCATCGCGTATGAAATCAAGGTTATCGTCGAAAATTCCGTATGCGTTGTTTATTTGAACAATCAAGTAGCGATGACCACGAGGATTTACAACATGAAAGAAGGCGACTGGGGATTCTTCGTCCAGGAAGGACGCGCCATATTTGAACAAGTAGAACTATCAGTTCCAAATTCATAAGGGGGTTATCCAATGAAACGCTTTACTAAATGGTCTGTGCTTGCCCTTTCGGTTGTGATCTCAATTCCTCTACTTAGTGCATGCAGTGCAAAACAGAACGCGGACACGGGAAAAGCAAGTCCGGCCGCTACCGCTGGCAATGCCACGAAGAAAACGTACAAATGGTTCGTGGGTCGAGGTGTAGACAGTGCTCCGGCCGTTACTGTTAAAGAGATCGCAGATGAATACTCGAAGACGCATCCAGAATTCCAACTCGTTCTTGAAGGGACTGGCGATCGACCGTCTTACTTACAGAAGCTTCATACACTGATCGCGAGCAACGAAATGCCGGATATGTTCGACACGGATTCCGATGCTTACGCAGCGCAGTTGACCAAGCAAGGCAAGCTCGTCGACACGAAACAGATGCTTCAGGAACTAGACAAATATAATGATTTCCGCCCAATTGCGCTTCAATACCAGCAATTTGCGGACGGAAGCATGTACACGCTTCCGCTGGAATTCGGTATTGAGGTATTCTGGTACAACATCAAAATGTTCAAGAACCTCGGTATCACGCCGCCGAAAACATTCGACGAATTCATGAAAGTTGCAGACACGATCAAGAGCAACAAGATTACACCGATTGCAGTCGACGGAAAGGATAAATGGCCGGTTCTGCGATACTTGGCCTTCAAACCATTCCGCATGACGGGCAACGATTTCATCGAGAATGTAAAACAAGGAAAAGCGTCGTTCAAAGATCCTGCCGGAATGGAAGCGATTAACTTTGTCCATGATCTAGGTTCGAAGGGATACTTCCAACAAGGATTCTCTACGACGGATTACACGGCGGCACGGGACTTGTTCCTGGCAGGCAAAACGGGAATCTACTACATGGGTTCCTGGGAAACGATGAATTTCGCCAATGACAAAATTAGCCCGGAGATGAAAGACAATATCGGGTACTTCCTGATGCCGACTATGGATAGCGCTAAAACAGCTTCGAACGATTATTTCATTAACTCGGGTATCGGTCTCGCTTTCAACAAGAATACCTTCGACGATAATATGAAGGGATTCGTGAAGTATTTGCTAGATAAATATCCAGAGGCCTATACGAAGAAAGGACAATTCTCCCCATTTAAGTATTCGCTGGCCAAAATGGACGGTATGCCGGATATCTTCTACAATATCCAGGACGAAATCTCGAAATCGGGTACTGTATTCGCTGTACCGTGGGATACTAGACTCGACCCTGCGACGAACGAAACGCTGGGCAATGAACTGAATGCCTTGGGCATGGGTGCTATCGATCCGAAGGATTTTGCTCGTGAGATGGACGATGCCATTAAAGAAAACGCACCGAAATATTTCAAATAGCAATTGGCCAACCGAGATCTCCCGGTTGGCTCCATTCAAGATTTTCGATAAGGAATGAGTGAGGGCATGGAAAAAATACTTCGAGATCGGAAAGCCATACTTGTCTTCTTACTTCCAACGCTTGTTGTGTATTTGTTTACCGTAATGGCCCCCATCCTATGGTCCATTTATTATAGCTTCTTCTCATGGGATGGCGTCGCTCCAATGAAGTATATTGGATTGGATAATTACGTCAGAATGCTGACTCGCGACAAAACGTTTTGGAAAGCTTTTGAGAACAACATGGTGTACGTCGTTATTATCGTATTTATGCAAGTTTGCCTTGGACTGCTCGTTGCGATGCTGTTGACCAACATTCGTAAGGGTAGAGAGCTGTTCAAGACACTTTATTTCACACCTGCTATTATTACATCCGTCGCGATCTCCCAGTTGTTCCAAAACGTGTTCTCGTTCGAACCGATCGGCTTGCTGAATTATGTCCTTCAAAAGATCGGCTTGGAAGCGTGGAATCGGCCGTGGCTGGCAGATTTGAAATTGGCGCTCGTCGCCGTGTCGGTACAGGAAGGCTGGAGATTTATCGGACTGTATATGATTATCTTGTACACGGCCCTGATTTCGATCCCTTCGGATATTGAAGAGGCGGCGCGCATTGATGGGGCTTCCAAGTGGAGCTTATTCTTTCGCATCAAATTCCCGATGATCAAGCCTGTATTGATGGTATCGATCATAATGGCGACAACAGGTGCGCTCAAAGGCTTTGACATTCCGTTCCTATTGACGAACGGGGGACCTGGACGAGTGACAGAGCTTCTTCCTACCTACATGTACAAAACGGCATTCTCCAGCTTAGACTATGGGTACGGGAGCGCGATGGCAGTGTTTATCGTAATTGAAAGTTTGATCGCAGTCGCTTTTATCCGCAAAATGATGGACGAAAAATCGTAAGGAGACAAAGTAGATGAAACTTTCCCAAAAGTCTAGGGCTATCTTGGTGCTCGTTTCCTTAGCCTTGTTGATTATCCAAATATACCCACTTTTCTGGATCTTTATATCCAGCTTTAAGGACCCGCGAGAATTTTCCAGCAATAATCCGCTTAGTTTGCCAAGCCAGTTCACACTTCAGAACTACTTGAACGTTTGGAACAAAGGAAACCTCGGTACGTACTTTATGAACAGCCTCATTGTGGCCATTTCGTCGATCGTGCTCATTATCGTGCTTAGCGCGATGGCGGCATTCGTGCTTGAAAAGATGCGATTCAAGTGGAGTAACGGATTGCTTTTCTTTTTTCTGTGTGGCATCATGATTCCGATTCAGGTGGTTTTGATCCCGCTGTTTATGATTTATAACAAGACTGGACTCATGAATACGCTGCTTTCCTTAATCCTGCCTCAGGTTGGATTCGCGCTGCCGATTTCCGTATATTTGTTTGTTAGCTTTTATAAGTACATCTCCAATGAGATCATTGAAGCAGCTGTCATGGACGGATGCGGGATATATCAGGTGTTTTTGCGAATTATCTTTCCATTGTCCAGAAATACGATCGTGACGGTCGCCATCATGAATCTGATCTTTATTTGGAACGAGTTCATTTTCGCCAATACGTTTATCCACAATTTAAAATTCCGGACTATCCCCGTCGGACTGATGGACTTCATTGGGCAGTACGGATTGACGGATTGGGGCGCAACGTTCGCGGCGATCAGTCTAACCACGGTTCCGACGTTGCTCGTGTATTTCGTCTTTAACAAGAGTGTAATTTCTGGGATGACGGCAGGAGCTACCAAAGGTTGACATCCCGTGCCTTCACGGTTGGAGTTATAATAAGTGATGAAGCTATCACCCATCTACTGCCGAGAAGGAGACATTATGAAATGGACTAAGCCATTCCTTGCGATCAGCATTCGAAGCAAAATTATCATCTTATGCATTATCAGTTCGTTGGTGCCGCTCGTTTTAATCGCTTCATTCACATTTATATATCTAAGTAAGGCCATTGAGCACAAATTCTCGGACACAACCACTAATCTGCTCAGTTCGATCAACTGGAACATTCAGACGTTCGTTAACGATGTTGAAGGCATCTCCAAGCTGATGCTGTCTTCACGGGATGTTCAGTCTTTCCTGACGTATAACAAAGACAATTCAAAGGAAATTTATCGTCTGCAGACCGTGACCCGGGATTTTGCCATCAACATGACTAATAATAAATCGTATATCAGGTACCTGTATGTCGGTAGCCCGCAGCGGGAATTAATCGTAACTAATCAGTGGGACGCCCTAACGAACGACAACATTTACGGGGCGGTCACTCATTCCCAGTGGTACAGTCAAGTCGATGATATACAAGGCCGAGGCATATGGCTGAATAGCGACGAGTTTCACATTCTCAAAACGCCGGACCTGCTTCTCTATGGGAAAAGGCTCAACAACCTCGACACGCTGGAACCGATTGGCTTGATGATCATCTCCATCGACCGCAGAGTATTTGATGATATGTTTCGCGATATCAATAAACCGGCAAACGGGAACCTACTGATTCTTGAGCAAGGAAGAGTGATTTATTACAACGCGCAGACCGGGACGCAAAACCCGCTGAATGAACAGGACTTAAAGGCGATTTCTGCTTTGCCTGACAAAGGGACCCAAATCCAAACGATAGACGGAGAACAATACGTGATTACGTTCGATACGAACGCAAGCACCAAGTGGAAAGTGGTCAGTATGATTCCATATAACAGCATCAACTCCGAAATCGCATTCATTCGAAACCTGACGATCGGATTGACGCTGGTGGCTTTCCTGCTGGCAGCAGGAGGCGCGTTCTTAATTTCTGATAGAATTACCAAGCAATTGACTCTCCTCACATCTGTGGCGTGGAAAGCGGCAAGGCGGGAAGAAATCGAAGGCATCCACTTTAAAGAAAAAGATGAAATCGGCAGAATCGGCAACCAGTTTATCCGGATTTTCCGGAATAATTCGGAGTTGACGGATAAGCTAATGGAAGCGAAACTGAAAGAAAAAGAAGCGGAACTGATAGCCTTGCAAAGTCACATTAATCCTCATTTTCTATATAATACGCTGAATTCCGTCTATATGATGGCGGAGAAGATCGGGGCCAAGAACATTTCGAAAATGGTTATGTCACTATCCAACATTTTCAAGCTCAGTTTGAACAACGGCGAGTATATTACCACAGTCGGCAATGAAATTGAACAAGTAAAAAATTATTTGGAGATTCAGAATATCCGCTATTACGGGAAATTCGATGTCGAGATTGATTTGGAACCGGGAATTGAAAAGGTAAGTATGCTTAAGCTGCTAATTCAACCACTGGTGGAGAACGCTATTTATCATGGAATCGAATTGAAAGAAGACAAGGGGAGTATATTCATTCGGGGCCGAATGAATGAGAGCGAACTGCTGTTTGAAGTTGAGGATGATGGCGTGGGTTTTGATCCAACGATAGCTCGACCAAGGGGATATGCATTAAAAAATATCCAGGAAAGAATTCAGCTGCATTATGGTCAGGAATACGGAATCTACGTAGACAGTTCACCGGGCGTCGGTACCAAAGTCAAACTTGTAATCGGCATTATGAAATGACTCACGAAGTGAAGGTGGGAGTACAACATGTATAGACTTTTCATAGTGGATGATGAACAGTTGGTTGTGGAAACATTATCAACCATGATCAACTGGAACGATTACGGAGTTCAGATTGTGGGAACAGCGTACAATGGTAAACAAGCCCTGAACCAGATTATCCAAACGGAGCCGGATATCGTTTTAACGGATATACGGATGCCAGGTCTAAACGGACTTGAGTTAATCCGTGCGGTTAAGAAACATGGAATCAAGGCGGAGTTCATAATCGAGAGTGGATATTCAGAGTTTGAATACGCCAAGGAAGCGATTGAATTAGAGGCCGTTGATTATCTCATTAAGCCGGTGGAATTGGATGAGGTCGCTAATACAGTTAAGAGAGCCATTGATCGTTTAGAACGGAAATTTGAAAAAAACGTAATTCGTCCAGAACGTCGGATTGCTGAGGCATTGGATCGGGCCGTACTTACTGATCTTGTTGTTCACGGGAAGGATCCTTCGTTCGACCATAAGCCGTTTGAGCAATATACCCAGTATTCCGCAATTGTAATAAGCAGTGCGACAACGCATTGGCTAGAACGTTTGAAAGCCGATGGTATTACAGATTCCATATTGGATTTTTTCTCCACAAAAGGAATAACGGTTGAACTCCTTTATGAAAAGCAAAAGATCATCTTATTTTGTATGGTTTCATTAGATGATCCAAACCATTTGAGGGAAATCCTTAAGCTTGCAGCATCCAGATTCTCGTATGGCATTACTCCGGATTGCTTGTCATTGGTGTTCGGGACCGGCACTATAGTCGGGGATATTATGGATGCTCACAAATCTTTTTTAGCTGCGGATGGGGCATGCCAAATGGGGCTATTTTTCAATATTGCTGTGGTTGATGGCAAAAGGTGGCTAGAACTCTCTTACGTTTCCGATCAATTTGCATCGGAGTGGCTCGAGGTAATAATCCCTTACTCCCGAAAATTTGAGGAAATGCTCGATTTGTGGACGGATAAGGGATCGAGTGGTTTGATCACTCCCTTCATCATAAAGAAGACGGCTGTACAGTGGACAAACTGGATGCTTAATAAGATTGAGGAAGATTATGGCGTGAAAATCGAGAAAGTAATTGGAGACCGGTCAACGGTGCTCGATAATATGCTGCAAGCATCAAGCTGGTTGTCGTTGAAAAAGGAATGTCACGAATTGTTGAAGAGTGTCCAGTTCTTTCTGAATGTGACTAAAACTACCCTAAAAGAAAAATTGGTTCAAGAGATTAAAACTTATCTCGAGACACACTACTGTGAGAATATTCAGTTGGATCAATTGGCGGAGCACGTTGACCTCAGTGCCTCTTATATTAGCAACTTATATTCCAAATCGACCGGACAGACAATCTTGGAGTACATCACTTCCTTGCGAATCCAAAAGTCGAAACAACTGCTGAGGGAAAGCAGTCTCAAAATTTCCAGAATATCAAAATCTGTTGGATACGATAACCAAAGGTATTTCGGTCATGTATTCAAAAAGCATGTCGGCATTAGCCCAGGTCAGTATCGAGAGGATCACATGATTCATCAGTGAAAGTCGCCGGTTGGCGGTACGAACTAAATATCAGATAGTAGGGCAAGAAAAACAAAGAAAAACGACTAAAGTTGCGAGGGGAAGAACGTGTTATTAGGAGCAATTGAAGGCGGATTGTAATTTTATCCCTTTCTGGGCAAAACGCCTAGGTAAGAACGAAATGGTGGCGAGGCAGCTTTCCAAGCGTGGTGGAACATTGTATTGTGGATTAGTCGGTGACAGGGTAACCATCAGCGGATCAGCAGTTTTATTTTCCATTGCAGATCTTCAAATTATGGAATAAGCCCACAACGCTTAATTCTCGAAATCAATTTGAGCAAACAAATAAAGTCTTGAAGTAACAAACAAAATTTTGAAGAATAAAGTTTTTAAGTAATTAGGCGTTCACTCTATGGTGAACGCTTATTATTTGTATAGTTGTTTGTTCATTGATTTCCGACACTTGCAATCTACGAACCTATGGCAAATCAAGCAAAAGATTGGTATATTGGTTTTACCCGAGGGCAATGGAAGAGAAACATTCAGAAGTTGTACGGTATCAAGGATTGTGCGGGAGGATACTCATGAAATTCTTGTCTTTTTATAGAGATACCTTTTTTAACCGCCTCATCTTATCGCATACGGCATTAGCTATCGTGCTGCTCGGACTTGCGGGGGGCTACCTGTACACGCAGGCCAATCAGATGATGGTGAACGAAATCGCCAGGGATAGCCAAAGCCGTCTCGTTACGGCAAAGGATTATGTGGAACGGAGCTTGCTGCAAAAATACGAAGACAATCTACAAAATAAGGTCATACCCACCATTTTCACTCGGAACAACTCTAATTTAAATTATTTGCTGGATAATGAATGGGTAGGAAACCTTGATCTAATTTTATCCTTGCAACAAGATCTTGACAGTTTTAGGAAAACATCTGAAGGCGCTTCCAATATAACCGTGTATTTTCATAAAGGAAATTATGTTGTAAACAGCGATCTTTTCATTGAAAATCCTGAAAACTCCAAGGACTTCGGTTTTATAGGGCAACTTTCGCAAATTGCTCCGAACCGGTGGATGATCCGCACATTGCCGGACGGAAAACAAGTGATGACGTATGTCGTTAAGCTCCCATATGGGATTGGCAGCTCTTCGCCGAAAGGATACCTATATGTTGACGTCGATCTGGAGTACCTGAAGCAGGCTGTAGCTAAAATCATTACCTCCTCATTCGAGAGGTTCTATATATTCGATGCGAACGGGAATGTACTCCTGCAAACAGCCGGGGAGAATCCGGAAGAAGTCGGGCTGCTTCAGCAAGCCGTCGGATCCGGCAAGACCGTCTCAAAGATCAGCGACAGTGTGCGCGGTACCATCGTATTATCGCATCTCGCCGGCTCGAAGTCGGAACTTGGTTGGACTTATGCGATGGTTCGGCCGATGAATTCATTCGTGCTGGATTCAAAACGAATGAAAACCAAAATTTTCGTAGCCTGCTGTCTTGTGCTCGTGTTCGGGCTTGCGGTTTCCTACCTGATTTCCAAACGTTTCTATCTCCCGATGAAAAAGCTGATCCAACATGTTCGCAACCTGTATCAACCGGGTCTGAACCCCGGCCATGCGAATGAATATATGATTATAGGCAGTGCGCTCAACTTCATGGGACAAAAAATCGTGAGTTTGGAATCTCAGGCCAAAAAGAATGAGATGAAAAACCTGGTGTTGGGCGCCAGTCTCGGTCTAGTACATGTGGATGGTCTGCAACAGGAATGCCGTTATCAGGTGGTACATGCCCAACTCATCGAAGGCGATAGCGAGAAGCTTAAGATGCGATACGAGCAATTCGATCGCACCGTGCCATACGAGGTTGTTTGCTTGAATTCGCAGGAAGTGGCCATCATTTACTTCCTGGATTCACGTACCGAGATGGATGATGAGATGGTAGCAGCGGAATTGGACAAAATCAAGGACGAAGTACGGGGAGAGCTTCGATTCGGAGCGGGTATCGGTACTTCGGTCGTATCGCCCGAAAAAATTCCTCTTTCCTATCGAGTTGCTCATCAAGCGTATCGATATCGCTTTATGTACGGTCCTGAAGCAATCATTCTTCATTCGAAAATTTCCGCTTTTGATCCGAAGCCGCCACTAATTCCTCTGGCTACATTTCAGAATACGCTTAAGGCCGGGGATGTAGAGGGCGCTAATCTATTTATCGATGAATTCGCTGCGATTCTGATGGAACGGAATATGCAGCTTGAATCGGTGGAACTCGCGCTTCTTCAGCTCGTTTCCGCACTGTACGAAACGATCATTGAGCTGGGGCTGCAGCAAATCGTTCCTCCTTCCAATCTGTTTGACGAACTGAAGAAAGATACGCTGGCGGACACGATGGCATCAATTCGCAGACTTTCCGAACGGATTGGGGTCCATGTGCGGGATTCAGTCAAGCATAAGCAAGCGGAAGTCATTTTCAAGCTGAAAGCCTATATCGATGAGCATTTGCACGAAGAGCTTTCGCTCAACGTTCTTTCCGAAGTTGCTTCGCTCGCTCCTGCCTACATTTCCACCTTGTTCGGCGAAGTGATGAACGAATCGTTTACCGAATACGTGACCCGAATCAGACTCGAAAAAGCCGCTTGCTTGCTGCGGGAGGACGATAAGTTGTCCGTTACGGAAATCGCTTCACTTGTCGGATATCGTAACTTGCAATATTTTCATGTTAAATTCAAAGCACGTTTTGGCATTACTCCGGTTCAGTTCAGACAAACGAAACCAACGGCGAGTGCGACCAACTAGCGGGTTTTTTCCTTAAACAGCCTTTTAACGGCTGTTTCTTCCATTTCTAAATAAAGAAATTAAAAGGGGAGGACAAAACAATGAACCAAAGAAAGCAGACTTTGCTTGGTCTGATGAGCATCGTCTTGTCGATGTCTCTCGTCGCGGCCGGTTGCGGCAAAGAAAGCGATAGCAAGACTACACCGAAGGCATTCGTAGAAACGGCGAAGCCCGAGGCCGGCGACAAACCGATCGAGATTACGTGGGCGAACAACTTCAGTCCTCCTGAAGCTGACGGCAACTATGTGCAGAAGCAGCTGGAGCAAAAATTCGACGTTAAAATCAAAAACGTCAAACTTGACCGCCAGGGATGGAAGGATAAGTTCAACGTCCTGCTTGCTTCCGGACAAATTCCCGACATTTTCCCGATCGATGCAGATGAAACCGATATGGCCGCATGGGCGGATCAGGGCATCATTGCCAGTATTTCCCCAGATGAAATCAGAAACAATATGCCGAAGTATACGAAGGCGCTGGAATCGATTGACGCCGGCTCATGGAATGTCGGTTACTATAATGGAAATAACTGGGGGATTCCTAAAGTATGGCCTACCGGCAATTCAGGTATGATCCCCGGTTACAATGAAGCATGGCTGAAGAAGATCGGCTATACCGAGCCTCCGAAGACGCTCGCGGAGCTGGAGGATGTGCTCACCAAATTCCTCAACAACGATCCGGACGGCAACGGCAAGAAGGATACGTACGGCATGTCGGGCCGAGGCAAGCTCCCGTTCCAAATGTTCACTTCCGTATTCTCGGCTTACGGCGTATCGCCGTATCAGTTCATGCTAGGTGCCGACGGCAAAGTCGTATATGGCGGTATCACGGAAGAAACTCGCTCGGCGCTCAAGCTCCTGAACAAGTGGTTCGAAGCCGGACTTATCGATCCGGAGTTCATCACGGCGGATAACGGTCAGCTCAATGATAAATTCGCCAACCAAAAGATCGGCATGGTCGATAACATGGGTTGGCGCAACTTTGACGTCGAATCCGGATATATTACGAAATCCGCATTGGAAAAGGGCCAACACGTTATTGCAGGAAAGCCGGTTATCGGGCCAGCCGGCAAAGCGTATGCCTTCTCCTACGGCGCGCGTCAAGCCCCTGTATTGTTAGGTGTGCAGCTTGAGAAGGATGCAGCGAAACGGGCCAGGATTGAGCAAATTCTCGAATACGTGGCAACAAATCCGGAAGGCTGGCTGCTTACGAATTACGGTGAGAAGGGCGTCAACTACGATATGAACGGCGACTTTGTCGTTGCAAGGCTGACACCGGAGGCCTCAAAAGCCGGCGCCGGCAGCTTCTACAACCCGCTTGTGTATGTTGATACTTCCATGGTGAAATATAACACGACCAGGGAATCGCTGAATCTGAAGGCGAAGCTGGACAGTGGTTATGAACCACTCAGGGACGTTATTGGCCCGACCGTATTGACCGCCAAGGCAAAATATTGGGCGAGTTTGCAGACGCTGATGGACAATTATTTGATTAAAGCCGTCATCGGTAAAGCGGATACGGATAAAGGGTTCGACGATTTTAAGGCGAATTGGCTGAAATCCGGAGGCCAAGAATTGACGGACGAAGCCAACAAGGTATATGCACAGCGGCAAAAGAAGTAATCGAATAGGAAGCTCAATGTGGCAGAATAGCGCATTTCCGTCCCCAATATTTCCCAAACAGCCGATTTCAGGCTGTTTTTTTTCATTTCTAAAGAAATTAACATCCGATTTTGAAAGAATTCAAAAAAATTCAAATGAAATTGACATGGAAAGAGCGCTTTCAATCGTTTACATTTGGAGCATAGCAGCAGGGTCACACCAACTCAAACTTGGAAAGGAGATGCAAATATGAATCCGGCACACGCCTCCGAAGTAAGCGTTACCAAAGAGACCGGAAGAAAAACGGAATCCAAGTGGGGCTACACCTGGAGACAATATAAAAAGAACAAAGCTTTGTTTCTGTTATTGGCTCCTGTGCTAATCTGGTACGCCGTTTTTCATTACGCACCGATGTACGGCATTCAACTGGCATTTAAAGATTTTTATGTAATGAAAGGGATAGTGGATAGTCCATGGGTGGGGTTTAAACACTTTCATTATATGTTTGTGATGTCCCCCGACTTTTGGAAAATCATGAAGAATACGCTTTTGATCAGCTTCTATCAAATCGTATTCGGTTTCCCGGCTCCAATCATACTGGCGCTGCTGTTTAATGAAGTCCGGCTGACGATGTTTAAGAAGGTCGCCCAAACGATCTCGTACTTGCCGCACTTTTTATCGTGGATCGTTCTCGGGGGCATTATGATTTCCCTTTTGTCACCGGAAAGCGGGGTTGTAAACTATTTCATCAAGGGGCTCGGTTTTAAGTCGATCTATTTTCTGGCAGATGAAAGCTGGTTCCGGTTTACACTGGTGGTATCCGCTATATGGAAAGAAGTCGGATGGGGCATGATTATCTATTTGGCAGCTTTGGCCGGCATTGATCAGCAATTGTACGAAGCCGCCGTCATCGACGGAGCGAACCGATGGAAGCAAACGCTGCACATTACGATTCCGTCCATTCTTCCGGTGATCACCATCTTGTTGATCCTTAGGGTAGGCCACATTCTGGATGCCGGCTTCGACCAGATCTTCACGTTATATACGCCTGCCGTATATGATGTTGCCGATGTGCTGGACACTTACGTATATCGCGTAGGCTTGCAGAACGCACAGTACAGCTTGACGACGGCTGTCGGCATATTCAAAAATGTGGTCGCACTGATTCTGGTATTGTCTGCCAACTATATTGTGAAAAAATTGGGTCAGGAAGGAATTACATAACTCCATGACCCGAAAGGGATGAACAAGCATGAGACTCAGTTCCGGTGAGAAAGTGTTTCAGGTTTTCCTGATCGGATTTATCTTTATGGTGTGTGCCGCTATGCTTTATCCGTTTGCGCATGTGCTCTCGATATCGCTGAGCACGACGGCGGAGGCAGTCCGGCCTGGCTTGCACTGGTACCCGCACGAGATATCTTGGTTAGCCTGGGAGCGGGTTGTGGAAGACATCAATGTTTGGCGTGCTTTAGGAAACACCGTTTTTCGTACCCTAGTCGGGACCTTTCTGACGCTCCTTGCCTTGTCGATGGCGGCTTATCCACTTTCGAAGAAGCATCTGCCGCATCGCAGCTTTTACATGATGTTTATCGTCGTCACGATGTTTTTTAGCGGAGGTCTTATTCCATCTTATCTCTTGATCAAATCGCTCGGACTCATCGATTCCCGCTGGGTCTTGATCATCCCCGGCTTGATCAGCACGTTTTCACTTCTGATTCTCCGCAATTTCTTCATGACCATGCCGGAAGAGCTTGAGGATTCGGCGAAAATGGATGGTGCCAGCGACCTGCGGATATTGTTTACCATTGTCATTCCGCTGTCGAAGCCGGTGCTCGCAACTTTGGCGCTTTGGTCCGCTGTCGGGCATTGGAACGCATGGTTCGATGCCATGATCTATCTGCAGGATCAAAAGCTGTACGTGCTTCAGACCTTCTTGAGGCGGCTTGTCATCGCTGCCGAGAGCGATCCGCTCCTGCCCCCCAAGGATGAAAATATGGCTGCGGAGACCGTCAAGGCCGCCGTAATTATGTTTACCGCGCTGCCAATCCTGATCATATATCCGTTTCTTCAGAAATATTTTGTCAAAGGCACCTTGGTCGGTTCGATTAAGGGATAGTTGGTTTAACCGGTGCGCTTCAGAAGCGTTCCGTTTAAATAAAATAATGTGAGTACGATGAAAAGGGAGGACAAAGCAATGAGTCAAAGAAAGAAGAAACTGTTGGGCTTGACGGTAGTTGTATTGTCGATGTCGCTTGCCGTCACAACCGGTTGCAGCAGCAAAACTGGAATCGAAGGTACTGCTTCACCGCAAGCTAGCGGGGGTGCAGCGACAACGGCGGCCAATGCGAAACCGATCGAGATTGTTTGGTCGAACAACTTCAATTCCCCGGAATCCGAAGAAAATCTGGTGCAGAAGAAGATTGAAGAGAAATTCAATGTCAAGATCAAAACGGTTAAGTTCGAACGCCAAAGCTGGAAGGAAAAATTCAATGTTCTGCTTGCCTCCGGACAAGTGCCGGATATCTTCCCGATCGATGCGAATGAAACCGATATGGCCGCTTGGGCTGACCAAGGTGTTATTACCAGTCTTTCTCGGGATGAGCTCAAAAAGAACATGCCGAATTATATGAAAGCGCTGGAATTAACGGATGCCGGCGCTTGGGATGTCGGCTTCTACAAAGGGAAGGACTGGGGGATTCCGAAGGTGTGGCCGAACGGCAACTCCAGCTTCATCCCCGGTTACAATGAAGCTTGGTTGAAGAAGGTCGGCTACAACGAGCCGCCGAAGACGCTTGCGGAGCTGGAGGATGTACTCACCAAATTCGTCAATAACGATCCGGACGGCAACGGCAAGAAGGATACATACGGTATGTCGGCCCGAGGCAAGCTCCCCATCCAGATGTTCACTTCCATTTTCGCTGCTCACGGCGTTAATCCGTACGCGTTCAAGCTGGACGCAGACGGCAAGGTTGTGTATGGAGGCATCACTGAAGAAACCCGCACGGCGCTCAAGCTTCTGGACAAGTGGTATAAGTCAGGGCTTATCGATCCCGAGTTTCTGACGACCGACAACGGCCAGCTCAATGAAAAATTCGCCAACCAAAAGGTCGGTATGGTCGAAAACATGGGATGGGGTAACTTTGTCAATACCTCCGGGTTTATTGCGAAGCCCGCAGCGGACAAGGGACAGAACGTCATCGCAGGAAAGCCGGTTGTAGGCCCGGCCGGCAAACCGTACAGCTGGTCTTACGGCGCGCGTCAAGCCCCCGTACTCTTGGGCGTACATCTTGAGAAAGATGAAGCGAAACGGGTTAAGATTGAGCAAATCCTGGACTTCCTTGCTACTAACGACGAATACTGGCTGTTGACTGTATACGGCGAAAAGGGCAAAAACTATGATCAGCCGAACGGCGACTTTGTCGTCGCCAAGACGGATCCTGAAGCCGCAACTGCTAAAGTCGGCGCCGGCAGCTTCTACAACCCGCTTAATGCCGTAGATACTGCCAAGCAGAAATTTAATACGAGTAATGAACTGCGGGAGCTGAAGGCGAAGCTGGATGTCGGTTATGAGCCGTTGAAAGATGTTATTGTACCTGCTGTATTGTCGGCCAAGGCGAAGTACTGGGCAAATCTTCAGACGCTGCAGGATAAGTACTTGATAAAGGCAATCACAGGCGCAGCAGATACGGACAAAGAATTCGACACTTTCAAGGCGGAATGGTTGAAGGCCGGCGGCCAGGAATTGACGGACGAAGCCAACAAGGTATATACAGAGCGTAAGGCTGCGAAGTAATCTGGACAAAGCATGATCTAATTTGACCGGAACACGTCTCACGTGTTCCGGTCAAACTGATACTATTCAAAGCAAGGTGGGATATCGATGACCGTTTCGTCGAAGCGAATGATCACATACCCGGCTCCTGGGGGGGCGGCAGGTAATTCCGACTATACCGTGCGTGTTCGACAAGATCAGGGCGAATGGCAGCCCTTGTTCTGTTACAACGTGAAGGTTGACATGCACAATGTGCGGAACGCCTCGATGGTCTATTTCGATTGCGCCGGTGCGGTTGAAGTCGAAGTGACCAAGAATTACGGGGACATTCGAAGCGTGGAGATCCGCCCTGTATCTGCGGGGATTCACGGCGTTGTGAACGAAAACCGGGTGACGTTCAAATTGGACGGCCCCCGTAAATTGTCGTTCGAAGTGAATGGAGACCGGTTTCATAATTTGCACATTTTCGCCAATCCGATCGAGGAAGACTCGCCGAACCCTGCCGATCCCGGCGTTGTCGTTGTTCAGCCAGGCAGACATCAGACGGATGAGCTTCAACAGCTGGTTTCCCGTGAGGGTTCTGTTCTTTATTTCGAATCCGGCATGCATGTCCTGGAACAGCCGAAGCTTCATATCCCTTCCGGCATGACGGTATATATCGCCGGCGGAGCAGTCGTGGCCGGATCGTTCGTCTGCGACCATGTACAGGATGTGACGATCCGGGGGCGCGGGATCATCTACATGTCCGATTTCGAGAAGACAACCTATTACCGCACCGTTGAGATCCTGTTCTCCAGAAACGTTCAGATTGAAGGAATCATCGCGGTCGATCCCCCACATTATACCGTTATGATCGGGAATTCCGAGCATATCACGATCCGCAACATCAAGTCATTCAGCACCCGAGGGTGGTCGGACGGGATCGATATGATGTCCAGCACGGATATCGAGATTCTAGATGTGTTTATGCGCAATTCCGACGATTGCATTGCGGTTTACGCCAGTCGTGGGGATTACCAGGGCGACACACGGAATGTCACCGTCCGCAATTCCGTCTTATGGGCGGATGTGGCTCATCCGATGAATGTCGGCGGGCACGGCAATCATGAGAAAGGGGACATCGTCGAGAACATCCTTTTCGAAAATATTGATGTGCTCGAGCATCATGAGCCGCAGCCGTATTATTGGGGATGTATGTCAATAAATTGCGGCGACAACAATACGGTCAGGAATGTCACTTATCGAAATATCCGGGTCGAACCATTCGAGCTCGGACAATTGATCGATATTCGCGTGCTTTTCAATCCCAAATATAATCCATGTCCCGGTTACCGGGTGGAAAATATTTTGTTCGACAATATCGTTTACAACGGAGCCTGCGATAATCCGTCGGTTATTGCCGGATTCGATGAGTCCAGAATCGTCAAGGGGGTGATGTTCCGGAATGTTCGAATCAACGGTCGGCACCTTCTCCATCCGGAGTCTGGAAATATTCGGGTAGGAGAACATGCATATGACGTTGAATTCACCTAATGCAGTCGAATAAAATCATTGGAATGGGGGAGTTCAGATGAAGGTGCATCATACTAGTTTTCGTCTAAAATTGAAACAATACCTATCCATCCTCGTTATCGCGAGCATGACCGTCATGTTCCTGCCTCTGACGGCAGGAACTGCGGCGGCGGAAACGGCCTCACCATCGCTCATGACGGATTATGTGCCAACTATTTATGAAACCATAGATGAAAGCGGATTCAAACATCCCGGTATCGGGCTGACCAAGGAAACACTCGAGAATTTGCAAACTCAAATACGGGCGAATAAGGAGCCTTGGAAAACCTATTTCAACCAGATGGCCACGTCGACTGACCCGTGGGGAGTCCCGCTTGCAACCAAGACGGTCTCGTCCAAATTTTCCGAAGGCTGTTGGTGCAGCCAGGGCTATAACGAAAAATTTATATGGGATGGCTTAACAGCGTATACGCAGGCTCTTATGTATGTGATCACGGGCGATGAGGTTTATCGGGCCAATACGATGTATATTATCCGGAAATGGGAGCAGAAGAACCCTGCGGATTACGCGTATTTTACCGATGCGCACATCCATACGGGTATCCCGCTCTACCGGATGGTTACCGCCGCAGAGATCATGAGGTATACCAGCACGCAGACGCCGGAACTGGCATGGACAGACCAGGATACGGGCAAGCTCACGAATAATGTGATCGTTCCGGTCACCGATACCTTCAATCATACGAATGGCCGCTTCATGAACCAGCATTTGTATCCGCTCGTAGGTTCCACCTCCGGCTATATCTTCACCGGCAATGTGGAGCGCTATCGCGAGGCCGTAGAGTGGTTCACGGTGAATAAGACAGCTCTAGACCAGCACATAAACGGTTCCATTCTGAGATTGTTCCGGTTGGTCGATACGAATGCGGAGACAGGCGAGAAGGTAGATAACCCGCAGGTGCAGATAACGGAGATGGGCAGGGATCAGGCTCACAGCACCGGCGACGTCATCAATGTTGCCATATTGTCGCGTCTGTTGCAGGCTCAAGGAACCAAGGTGGACCCGGCAGATGGTACGGTTTCCACTGCAGCGAATGCGGTTACCACATACGATTTTCTTGGCAAACGTATTCTGGCGGGTACCGACTACTTTGCCCGGTATATGAACGGCTATGATACGCCTTGGATCCCGACAGAGGCGCGTATGCGCGAGGATGGCAGCCCGGTCATTTACCAGGTATTGAATACCGGATATCGGGGAAGAATCGGCGGCAATGCCTATGATCTGTACTATTACTATAAATATGAGCAAGGCTTGGACATGGAGCAAGTTGCTCCCTACTACACGGAGATGTTCAACAAGAGGACGGATTACAGTTGGGCATCACGGGATTCCGGAGGGGAATATTGGCTGTACATCCCTAAGGAAGCCGAGGCCGAAGGAACGGCCCATCTCCCGAAGGTGAACCCGAATCCGAATTGGAAGGAGGTCGAGGATCGGTTCACCAACTTGGACGGCAACTCGACCGCCATGCAAGAGGGCGATGTTTCCTTCGTCCGCATCCAGGCCACGGAATCCGGCAGCAAAATCGCTTTGGTTGAATCCGGCAGCGGTTCGAGCGTGCTCGGATACAAGATTCGGACGAACGGTGCGGCGAAGCTTGTAGCCTCGGGCCAAACGATCACGTTGCCGGATACCCAGGAGCAATGGAGATATGTATATTCTGAAGGCGGTGGGCTCTGGACCCTGAGTTATTTCACGATTATAGGCAACGGAACGACGGTCGATATCGACCATATCAATGTCAACGCGGCCAATGAACTGACGCCGCCGGTGTTTAATGAAGGAAAAACCGCTTTGAACCTGTTTGCCTATGTTGGGTCCGATGCGGCGCTCCATTATGATTTCTCGGCAACGGACGCAGGCACGTCCGATGTCGTGACCTATCGGATCGCGGGTGCGCCCGAAGGCGCCGTGTTCGATACAAGCACCGGCACATTTTCCTGGAAACCGGCGCAAGCCGGAACGTATGCCTTCAGCGTGGAAGCTTCCGACGGCACAACGGTATCCACAAGAGATGTCACGGTTACCGTCGCAAATGATCGGCAGTCGGCGGTGGATGCCGTCATTGCGCCCTATGACGCCAACACGGATTATATCTGGGCCACGCTCGATACGTATAAACAAGCATACAACGAAATCATGAGCGTTATGAATACTGCAACGGACGCCGAATTCTATCAGAAGCTGGCGGTTCTGCATGGCGTCGTGCAAGGACTTCAGTTAACCACGCCGTTGCTGGGCGACGGCAGTATCAATTATCAGGGGATGTTCTTGTCTGCGGGCTTCAATACGGGAACTTACATGGATAATGACCCGAGCTCGTCCGGTAGGGACGTTGATATGGACATGGGGCCCAATTTTCGGGTTTCGGCCAGTGCGTTCGGGATTCAAGCACGAGGAGGATTTCCTGAACGCGGCGGCGGCATTACCATATACGGATCCAACGACAAAGAAAACTGGACCCGGTTGACGCCGGGAGTGACCCCCGTTTCGACAGCCATGAATATGTTGGCGGTGTCGCCAGAGCTCCAGAATGAGCCATTCCGTTTTCTGAAGATCGAATTGATTCAAAAACCGTACGACGCTCCCTTCATTGAATTGTCCGAGTTCCATATCTTCGGGAAGCGTCACGAGGTCATCAACAAGATCGCATCGGTCTCCATCGGTTCGGATCAGGTCATCGGAGGGCGGATCGTCATGGGAGACACAGCGAAATTGTCCTTCCAATCGACGGAAGCCATTCAGAACGTGAAGGTTGCGATTCAGGGTGTACCCGCGACCGTTCATTCGGAGGATGGCCTGGGCTGGACGGCCGAAGCGGTCATGCAGCAGGGGACGTCGCCGGGCAATGTGACATTCAAGCTTCATTATCAGACGGCGGAAGGGACCGATGCCCCGGAAACGATGTTCGTAACCGACGGGTCTCGCTTGATTCTGGTGGATGAATCGGATGTCATTCCAAATGTGACGTCCATCGCTGCGGTTACCGATTCCAACGGCAGATCGCCGGCAGACGCTATTGCAACGGCGAACGTTTTGTTCGATAACAATCCTGCATCATCGACCGATTACCGCCTGAACGGCAACGGAGCCGATTCGTGGGTCCAATTCGACTTCGGGCAAGGCAGCTATGCCCAATTGAAGTATGTGGAGCTGCTGGCAAGGCAGGACGGATACTATACCCGAATCAATGGCGCGGTCATTCAAGGCTCCAATGACAATACAACCTGGAAAACCATCTCTTCGGGTGCTGTGTCCACGAAGGATTGGCAAATTTTATCAGTTAACGACAATCAGCCTTACCGGTATATCCGAATCATCAATGGGAACGCCTGGTTCGGGAATATGGCGGAAGTGAGATTCCATGGATCGGCCAAGGTACTGACGAAGATCAGCTCGGTGTCCATCAGCTCGGAGCAAGCCTTACTCGACCGGATTGAAACCGGCGATACGGTGAATCTCGCATTCACTTCGATGGAACCGATCAACACGGTGAACGTGAAGATTCAAGGCCAAGATGCGACGGTCATGTCGGATGACCAAATCAACTGGACAGCGAAAGCGGTGATGGGGTCCAATGCTGCTCCGGGACCGGTGAATTTCGGCATCCAATACAAAACATCCGAAGGGCTGGACGCGCCGGCAAAAACATCGACTACCGACGGATCTTCCTTGACCTTGGCTGATGAATCGGACTTGATCCGCAATGTGACATCCATTACGGATGTGACCGATTCTAACGGCAGATCCCCGGCAGACGCAATCGCAACGGCGAACGCTCTTTTCGATGGCAATCCCGGTTCGGTTACCGATTACCGGCTGAATGGCAACGGAGCCGGGTCGTGGGTCAAATTTGACTTCCGAGGCGCCAAGGCGAAATTAAAGGTTGTGGAGTTGCTGGCAAGGCAAGACAGCTACTACACCAGGATCAAAGGTGCAACCATTCAGGGATCCAACGACAATTCGAACTGGACGACGATCTCTCCATTAGCGGCATCTACGAAGGATTGGCAGAACTTGTCGATTACCGACAATACTCCTTACCGGTATATCCGCATATTCAACGGGAACGCCTGGTTCGGGAATATGTCGGAAGTGAGATTCCATGGCGAACTGGATTATGATGCCGCCTATCTCGATTCTAAGATGGTTCCACCGGCGGGTTACACGGAGCAAAGCTATGCCCTGTATCAACTGAGAGTGAACCAGCTCAAGGCCGACTTGTCGAAACCGGGCGTCAACAAGATAGCCATTCTTCAACAAATGCAGGATTCCAAGGCGATGCTCGTGCCGGTCAGCGCTTTGACCCGGAAAGTTGCCATAACCTCTTCCATGGTGACGGCATCCAGTATTTCGTGGGACGGGAAATTAAGCGCAGCAGCGAATGGATGGCGCGCATTTGACGGCGATCCGAACACGTACCCAGACACGAAGACTGCCGCCGGTTGGGTTACCGTTGACTTGGGTGCGGGAAATGCCAAGACCATTGTCGGCATCAAGTATATCCCACGGCCAGGTTCTGCATCCCGGATGAACGGGGCGCGAATCCAGGGCTCTAACGATGGGGTTAACTATACTGACTTGTATACGATCAATGGCGTTACGGATGTAAAATGGTACTCGCAAGAGATTAACAAAAATTTACCATACCATTATTTGCGATATACCACTTCGACTGGCTTTGCCAATGTCGGCGAGCTGGAATTCTACGAAAAGACGATCGATCGCGAGCGGATTACCCTCTTGCTGGGGCAAGTGGTTCAAGTTGCTGCCGAGCGTTATACGGACGACAGCTATGCAGGATTGCAAACGGCGTTTACCAGCGCCATGTTGGTTGATGCAACTGCACAAGCAACCCAAAGCCAACTTGACGCAGCTGCCGATAGCTTGAAGACAGCGCTGGACAACTTGATCTACAAAATCGTGGCATCCGAAGATCCTGCGGACCCGAATGGGACGAACGGGTGGTACACGACGCCGGTTACCGTCGAATTGTCGACTTCCGGTCATGCGGAATATAGTCTGGGCGGCAATACATGGCAAAGTTACACAGAGCCGATAACGTTCAACCAAGACGGCAAGTATACGGTCAGCTACCGTTCAAGGAACGAAGCAGGGATTGCGGGGAACGTACAATTGACCGCCTTCAATCTGGATACGACTGCCCCGGCAATTACCGTATCTGGTATCGTGTACGGTGCGTATAACGATTCCTTGGAGATAACGCCGGTTCTGACGCTCAACGATAATCTATCCGGTGTAGACAACAGCAAGATTACGGTCACGCTGGATACGTATAGCGTGCGGGAAGGAGCTGGCATTCCGCTCTTATCCTTGCCTCTCGGTTCACATTCGTTGGTCGTAACGGCTAGCGATATGGCAGGGAATACGAGCAGTCAAACGGTCATCTTCCAGACTACCGCCAGCATGGAGTCTATGCAGGCCCTGGTCAGACGCTTTACGGAAGCCGGATGGATCAATGGCGAGTATATCTGGATCGATAACATGGGTATTGCAAAGAGCTTGCAAAGCAAATTGGCGGCGAATGAACTGGCAGCCCTTGTGAATCAAGTACAGGCGCTTAGAGGAAAGCATATTACTGAGAAAGCCGCTGATTACTTGCTTCGGGATGCCGAGTACTTGTTAAACAAACAATAAAATTGTTTCGTAATCATGGATTCATCCCAAGCCGGCACAAGTTAGCAAGTCCTCTGTGCCGGCTTGGAAATTTAAGGGGGTGTTTCCCATGTGAAAACGGATACAGCAGGAATATGAAAGTGCAGCAGAATGTTGATGTGGGGGGTGAACATAAGAGGGCGATGGGAATAATTGGTTCTGACCGTGTTCCGAAATGATTCGATTTTGGCGGCTGAGCAAAACATGATGTGTTTATTTGAAGGGAGGAAAATTGCAATGAATTACTTTAAGAAAAGTAAGCGCTGTGAGAGCTGGTTATTCGGCATTCTTTGTTTTATGCTGGCACTCACGAGCTTCCTCAGTATTGGCAGCCAAACGGCGAAAGCGGCTATTTCACCGCTGATTACTTCTTATAAACCGCAGGTCATCAATTCGGATGCAAATGTGTCCTATACCGATTCCTCCGGGAACACGGTATCGGGAACCATCCACCATCCGGGCATTGCGCTGAGACAGACGGATTTGGACAACATGCGCGATCACGTAAGAGCGGGGGATGAGCCTTGGAATACGGCGTTTAATGCCTTTGCCGGCAACTCCCGTTCCAGCAAATCACCAAGAATTTATTATGAAGGAAATTATATCTTCAAGCACATTCAAGGTCCTTGGAGGTTTACTGACCCCGAGACAGGCAAAGTTTACGATAATCCCAGCGAATATGTAGGAGCGCGTGCCAATACCGATTCTGAAACCGCTTTCATGCAGGCTATTATGTGGTATATTACCGGCGATGAAACGTATCGTTCCAATGCCATGGATATCATCAGAAAGTATTCTGCCATTCAAGATTGCGTTACCCATGTGAACTTCCGTTTTGCTACAATGAGTTATTTTCTCTCGGCAGCAGCGGAAATCTTGCGCTATTCCGATACGCCTACGCAGAGTCTGAAATGGCCGGCTACGGATACGGCGAACCTTGCCAATGCGATGAATCTTGTTTCGGTTACGTATAATACGCATAACATGTTTATGAATCAGCACCAGTTCGCAGTGATGGGAACGATGGGAAGAGCGATCTTCACCAATAATCTTCAGCTTTATGATGAGGCTATAGAAGCAGCGGCCGTGAATGCTGCAGGCGATCAAGGGGGGAAAAACGGTTCCATAAAACAACAGATGCGGTGGATGACGAAAAATGAGCGAACAGGAGCGGCATTGGATCCGGCGGATTACCATGTGCAGGCTATCGAAATGGGGCGCGATGTGGGGCATTCCTATGCCGATGTCGCCGGACTGTCAACATTGGCCCAGACCATCTATGCCCAAGGCACAAAGGTTGACCCAATAACCGGCGCGAGGTCTACAGCCACCAGTGCGGTGAATGTGTTCAACTTCCTGGACGACCGGCTGTTGGCAGGAACCACTTATCTGCTCAAGTATCATCTGGGTTACGATATGTTATGGACGCCTGCATGGGCAAACCAAAGCAGTACGATTCAATATTTTGATACGATCAACGCAGACGGCAGAGGCAGAATCGATGCTTTCTACAGTGTTTTATATAACTATTACAAGTATATCGAAAATAGAGATATGACCCAAGAGAAGTACAAATATTTGGCCTATGCCTACGAAACGAGAATGCCGGAGGTTGCGGGAAAGGATTATCCGCTTGCGATGCTGCTGTACACGCCGGATGCAGCAAAGACGGTCGATTTGAGCAACAAGATCACGTTAGGCTCGATTACGGGATTGACGGCAACGGCGGCCGGTGCGAATACGATCTACTTAAGCTGGTCGGGCGTGTCAGGTGCGCTGGGGTATAACATCTACCGGTCCACAGATCCGAATGGCACTTTTGTAAAGATTAGCAGCGCCCCTACTGCAGCGACAGTATATCGCGATACAAACTTGACCCCTGATACGACCTACTATTATCAGGTAGAAGTAGCCGGAGGATCGAAATCCTCTGCCGTATCTGCAGCTACGGGAGGAACTTTGGGGACTGCTTCGGTCAGATTCAAAAACGCCGCCACCGGCTTGTATATCGATGGGATGGGCCGCACTGCCAATGGCTCCGCTGCCGGACAATGGAGCGACAGCACCAGCGCAAATCAGCGGTTGATTGAGGAAACTAACGGGAACTATGTGCGATTTAAGAATGTTGCGACCGGATTATATTTGGACGGGTTAGGCCGCACGACGGGCGGCTCCGCTGCCGGACAATGGAGCAGCAGCACCAGCACAAATCAGCAATGGTCCGTCACGATAGACGGCAACAATGTGCGGATCCAAAACCGTGCAACGGGGTTATATCTTGATGGGGTTGGTCGCACGTCCAACGGGGCGGACTTGGGCCAATACGGAGGAGGCAGCAGCGCTAACCAAAGGTGGCAGATCGTAAACTAAGTATACGGACTGCTTGAGATTATGCCGCTCATTTCCGTTCGGGGGTGAGCGGTTTTGTACGCTTCAACTGGAGATTCTAAAGAAATCAAAATAAAATGAATGATTTTGAAATTGATGAAATGAGCATGATTTGCTAAGCTAGGCCTGCCACATTCCTTTGGGTTAATCCGATCTACTCAAACGCGGAATGAATATATATTTTGAGGTGAAAGTACGATGGTAGAAGCATCATATGGAGAGAATAGTATTTGCTTACGTTTAGATAGTGATGGAAAAATATGGTATACCGTTAAGCGTAACGGAGCTGAGGTTGTTCTGCCTTCAAGGCTTGGACTGCACTTTGCCAATTCCCGTCCATTATGTGACAGGTTTACTATAACAAAAGTAACCAAAAGAAATGTGGTAGGTGCATGGAAACCTATATATGGAGAGCGGGCTAAGATTGATGAGAGTTTCGAAGAGGCAATTGTTTGCGTAGAAGATGACCTGGGACGGAGAATGGAAATCCGTTTACGTGCCTATTTTGAAGGTACTGCATTGCAATACTTTATACCGGAGCAGGAAAAGTTAAATAATTTTACCATTATTCACGAGGATACAAGCTTTGCCTTTCCGGAAGGAAGTCTTGCATGGGAAGAGCATGGAGTAGAAGGGGAATATGCTGTAAAACGAGTTGGTGATGTGAGCGGCTATTGTGAACGTCCATTCGCTGTGCAATTACCGGAAAGCGGATATGTTCTTATTCATGAAGCAGGGCTGACAGATTACGCAAGAATGTTGATTGTAAAGGATGAAGAAGCCGAAAACACATTAAAAGTGCATTTGTCAGGACATTTGTGTGGGCTTTTCAGTGAGAATGATTATGTAGGATATGGGTTTACTTTAAATAAAGACGAAACGGATAGTCTAGTTTCAAATGTAGAAGGAAAAGCGCCCTTTGCAACACCATGGCGAACTTTCATACTTGCAGATCACGCAGCGGAATTGCTATGTCGGAGCAATATGGTACTTAATCTAAGTGAGCCCTGCAAGGCTGAAGATCTTACTTATGTAAAGCCCGGAAAAGCATTAAGGGATATGATGCTGTCTACAAAAAGCGCGTTTGAATGTATCGATTTTTGTGTAGACCATCATTTTCAATACGTTCTTTTTGATGGAGGCTGGTATGGATCGCTTGATTCGGAAAATAAAGCAATCGATCCTAGAAGAGAAGACCCCGAACGGGATTTGGGTCTAAGGAAAGTCATTTCATATGGCAAAGAGAAAGGTATTGGGATTTTCCTTTACGTTGATAGAACCGCTGCAGAACCGTATTTGGATGCTTCACTCCCTTTATGGAAAGATTGGGGTATTGCAGGCATTAAATTAGGGTTTATTAAAGTAGGACCTCAAGAGTGGACACGTTGGGTGGTAGATGCAGTAAAAAAGTGTCATGAATATGGTTTGATGGTAAATATACACGATGCCTATCGCCCTACAGGCCTTTCACGTACCTATCCCAATGTGCTTACACAGGAGGGGATTCGGGGAAACGAGCATTTTCCCACAGCCACACATAACACGACATTGCCCTTCGTACGGTTTCAGGCTGGAGCAGGCGATTATACGCTTTGCTATTTTGATAAACGGTTAAAAGTGACGAATGCACATATGCTGGCTATGGGCGTTATTGTGTATAGTCCTATGCAGATGATGTTTTGGTATGATAAGCCGTCGGATTGGCATGGTGAGGAGGAAATTGAATTCTGGGAGAAAATACCGGTAACTTGGGATGAGTCAATTGGAATATCGGGTGAGATCGGAGAGTATGCAATTATTGCAAGACGCAAGGATAGCGAATGGTTTATTGGATGCATTAATAATGAGAAAGCCCGTGCTGTGAAAATTCCTCTACATTTTCTGGATGCTGAGAATAAATATAGTGCACAGATTTATGAAGATGTATCGGAACTTGATACTCGCACAAAGGTGGGTATTAGATCTGTCGAGGTTACCAAAGATTCCATACTTGAGTTTCATTTGGAAAGCTCGGGAGGAACAGCAATTTATTTAAAACCTATGTAATGTACAAAGATGACCTAAAGCATTTTCTCTATTTGGACTGAGCGTTTGACTAAAGATTACGGAAACGGTCGTCAGGCCACTTCTTTCAACGATAGCACTCAGCACCAACCAGCAGTGGAAGCTCGTAACATTAAGCTAAGATAATTGATTGAGCTTAAGCCGCTCATTTCCGATTGGGGATGAGTGGCTTCTCTGATGGACCATATGCTGTCATATAAAAAAGGCCCCCAATAAGGGAACCTAAAAAATATAATAAGCATCATCCGAGCCGACTTTCGACGTGAAAATCCAATAATCATGATTTCGGATCGCGTGGGCATAGTCGCATAACATCAAAATGAACTCAGTTGGAGGTACCAACATGTCGAAGGTAACAAAGCTAATTACGTATTCGGGCCCCTCGGGGTTAGCGGAAAATCACGATTTCTCGGTTAGGGCAAGACCGGCGGGCGGCGAATGGGAGCAGCTCTTCGTCTATGATGTCAAAGTCGACATGCATCAGGTACGGCATGCCTCCATGGCGATGTTCGATTGCTCGGGCACGACTGAGATTGAGGTTACGAAGAACGAGGGGACAGTAAACGACTGCGTGATTCGTCCGTTGTCGCGCGGTATTTCTTACACGCTTAACGGCAACACGATCACTTTTACCATTGACGGCCCGCAAAAGCTGTCGGTGGAAGTGAACGGTGACAGGTTCCATAATTTGCATCTGTTTGCCAATCCGCTCGAGCAGGATGCGCCGTCCCCTGACGAGCCGGGCGTCGCTTTCGTCAAGCCGGGCATCCACCGGATCGAGGACCTTCTTGCGCTGCTGACGGCTGCGGGAACAGACGACTGCGAGACGCATACGCTCTATTTTGGGCCGGGCATGCATCATTTGGAGGAAGTGATTTTGCGCATCCCGTCGGGGAAGACGGTTTACATAGCCGGCGGAGCGGCGGTCGCGGGCTCTATGGTCTGCGACTCCGTCAGCGATGTCACTGTCCGCGGTAGAGGCGTTCTTTACTTGACTGAATTCGGGCGTTTTTCCGCTTTCCGCGGGGTGCGTATCATCTTCTCCAAGCGGATTCGCGTCGAGGGAATTGCACTTATCGATCCTCCGCATTATAGCATCTATATCGGTAAGTCCGAGCAGATCCGGATTGCGAACTTTAAAGCGTTCAGTACGAAAGGGTGGTCGGACGGGATCGATATGATGGCCAGCTCGGATATCGAGATCGAGGACGTGTTTATGCGCAATTCCGATGATTGCATCGCGGTTTACGCCAGCCGGTGGGATTATCAAGGGGACACACGGAATGTTACCGTCCGCAATTCCGTCTTATGGGCGGATGTGGCCCATCCGATGAATCTCGGCGGGCATGGCAATCACCATATAGGAGACGTCATCGAGAACGTCCTGTTCGAAAATATCGATGTGCTCGAGCATCATGAGCCGCAGCCCGACTATCAGGGCTGTATGTCGATTAATGCCGGCGATAACAATACGGTCAGAAATGTCACCTACAGGAACATTCGGGTTGAACCGTTCGAGCTCGGACGGCTGTTCGATATCCGCGTGCTCTTCAACCCGAAGTACAATCCGGTGCCGGGCAAACGGATCGAACAGATTCGCTACGAGAATATTTCCTGTGTCGGGGACTGCGGCAATCCGTCGCAGATCGGCGGATACGATGCGGACAGGACAGTCGATCATATCGAATTCAAGAATGTCACAATTAACGGGAAGCCGGTGACGGACGCCGAATCGGGCAACATCCGGGTGCTTCCGTTTGCTGGCAACATCCGTTTTGAATAATTCAAATATCATACCAAACGATAAGGTGACGAAGTGAACGTGGACAAAACCATTCCGGGAGAGAAATTTGATCTGCGCGTGGGCTACTATCCCAAGCATTGGCCGGAGAAGATGTGGGCCGATGAGATGCGGGAAATCGGCTTTACCATTGTGCGTATGGGGGAGTTTACATGGAATTCGCGGATGCTATTTTCAATATCATTAGTGACGGACAAAGTATAAGTATGCCGATGTTTGTGAGGGATGGATATAAATGAATTCAAGTAAGACCCCTTCAAACCCTAGAACAGGAGTTAATTAAGTTGTCCAACTAATGTATTGAGTAACATTGTTATTCCAATGAAACATATTGAAAATGATACTGTTGAAATACACCTTTTATTAGTTGAAAGTTTTAGACAAGAACATATATCGTTAGATACCCGCGCTCAGCGCGGTTTTATTATTTTAAGGGGATCTGTCAAATCTTTTGTGTAAACTCTTTTAAAAGACTTCTCCCCGAGGGGAGAAAAAATTTTCAACGTAGATGTTGGCCGATACGAGTCTTATGAGCTTTGTTTTTTTAATCTCGATGGAGTAGATATTAGGAGATCTGCAAACATGTTATTACTCTAACAGGACACATTAGTTGAATGAGACTTATAGATACATGTATGTAAAAAGTACTTCAAAACTTATTTGTAATTCAGGTTTTTCACTCGAAAGCACCACTTCAAAACTTAATTTGTAAATTGTCACCCAACAGCGGTCAAATTGTGGTTGGGCTAAAGTATAACGGACGGACCATTTTAGAGCCAGTCGGCAGCCTATATCCGGAGATTTTGACGGATACCGAGTCTCGGATTCCGGGATGTGGTGAAGTAATCCAATCCGCACCACAGCGCTGCGCAACCAATAAAATGGCAGCACAACTAGCAAACAATATCATAAACACCTTGCTCACAGAGAAAATGATCCTTGTTCATCAAACCATCTTCAACTCTCGGATGTGTGGAGTACGACCAGAGTTTATAAGCTTGGCCCAGCAGGAACTGTTTAAGGATACGCTGAAAGAAATGGCTTCCCTTAAACAAACTGTCGATAGGCCAAGCGTTGCAAAGCGTCCTGCAAAACAGGATGATGGCTCTAATCCCGAATCTGATGAAGATGAGTGGGACGATGAGTGCGAGGAGGAAGACCAATGACTTCCATTCCTGCAAACTGGTTATCTCGCGAGGAACGAGTTGAGGTTGTCAAATGCCCGGTAACTACCCGGCCTAAGACATTACACTCTTCTGCCTATCGTGCTAAACGTCAAGATGGTAATGTCGTATTTATTGAGCGTAAGGATATCCTTTTGGAAGACGAGGAAACACTTATTGAAGAATTAGTTCGTATTTTAAAGACTTATAACAACCCACAGCGTTCCGACAGGTACAGTCTTATTCTGAGGCAGCTCATGAAGAATGAAGTTCCATTCTATCGGCCGCTCGAGCAAAGAATGTCCGAATCAAATAATGAACAATTGCTTTTACGCTTAAAGTAAGCAGAGACTCGTTCCCTGCTTTTTTTAGTTGATAAGAAGTTTAATACTTTTGCTTCGTATCTACCTTGACAAACACGCTCGTCCTAATGGACGACGAAGTCGTTTATCCTTGGTTGGCAAGAAGGAATAAGTAGTAGGATTAAGTGAATTTTTCAGGGTCCAGTCGTTAAAGAAACAATAGGCATAACGTATATTGCAGATTGAAATATGAAGGAGTAGTGGAAATGTTTCGAAAACTCAGTGTTCAGAGTCTCAATAGCCCGATTCTCATCATTTCACCGCACCCGGACGACGATATTTTAGGATCAGCCGGCTTAATCCAACACGCACGCGGTCTCGGAAAGCAAATTTATGTTATATACATCACCAACGGTGACGCGAATAAGGCTTCCGTTACCAGATTTCTTAAAGATCCCTTGACCACTCAATCATTCATTCGTCTTGGTCGAATTCGACATAGCGAGGCAATTAAGGCCGAAGCTACTTTAGGGATACCTCGAAGTCATCTTTTCTTCGTTTCATTCCCGGATGGAGGAACGTTGCAAATAGCCCAAAGTCCAACTCCAGGAAAAGTGTTTCGTTCCAAGCGCACTCTTTTATCATCTGCTTCTTATCCATTTGCTTTTGTTCGGAATGCGCCTTACTCAAAATGGTTGTTGTTCAGCTCATTCGCACCATTCTAAATCGTGTACGACTTCGACAATTGATAGTAAATGCTTCCGAACTAAGGGGAAAAGAGAGGGCGTTTCGATTAGAACCGTCTCAATTCAAAGTAAGCCCACTAAATCGTAGTTTAATTAGAGGGAGTGAATTTTTCTGGATGGGATCATCAAAAGTAACTAAAACAACGAAGTTATCCCAATTCGAGAAACGATGTGATTCGTAAAAAAGTAGAACATGTTGCTACACAGGGAACAACATGTTCTACTTTTTTCTGTGGAAATGTGTCACGTAAAGGCCATTTTTTTACAATCTATATGTACAACCAGTTCGGGTCAAGGTTCTCGACATATACTAAATTTATAATTAAATCCGTAAATGGCGCATTTGGAGGGCATTACATTATTGAGAATGAGGGGGAGCTGAGCTGTCTTGATTAAGATGAATCCGTACATGAAAAGGAAAATAAAAGGGAAGAAATTCATTGGGTCTGGTGTAACGCGAGTTGTATACGATTTAGGTAACGGCTATGTTATGAAGATAGCAAAATCAAAAAAAGGGATCAAATGCAACAAGAGGGAAGTAGACATGTATAAATCATCTTTGAAACCGATAAGAAAATATTTTGCGCGAATTATCGATTACGACACGGATTATCGCTGGGTAACTATGAAAAAATATGATCGGAAATTCCGGAATTCCCGAATAAATAGACGATTGCTTATGAAATTAGTAAAGAAATTTTTGGACAATGGAATCATTCCATCCAAGGGTACAGGCCAATATTATAAATCGTATGCCCTTAACCTGCGTTTAAAGCGGCACTTGCGTTTAAAGCGGAGTAAACAGATCGTAGTCATTGATTATGGGGGATTTAGATTTCGTAGAAAAAAAAGCAGGTAGCGGTACCTGCTTTTTGTTTGTTAACTAACCCCATGTTCTTGTCCTCCGACATCAGCCCTTGACTGCACCTGCGGTAACGCCTTTTGTAATCTTCTCATTAAATATGGCGTAGATGATAATAGCCGGTATCGAAGTTAACACCATGACGGCAAATTGTGATCCATAATCGGATGAATATTGGCCGGTGAAATTCATGACAGAGAATCAACGTTTTAAGTGAATCTTTACTTAAAAATGTGGATGCCATAATAAATTCATTCCAGCAAGTCAGAAACGTTGATGCTGGCATCGTAAGCGGCATAATAATTTGAAAGATAAGTCATGTCATTTAGCAGGTGGAAATCCTGTTTGGAAAGACTCTAGCCAAGTCACCAATAGCGAGTCTTGGAGCGGTAAGGGTAACCTTACGGTTTAAGCGTAGACAGTCAGCTAGTAGGCCGTGTAATTGAGCCTCGAAAGAACTGCAAAGATGGGAAGGTCGACAAATTTTCAACTTTGGAGGACCACAAGTTGCCATAATAATACACCCTTTAGAATTCATCGGATTAACCAAGGGGTTTATCCAATGTCTATTCTAAGGGGTGCACTTCACAGCGCGCAGTTGCCAAAGCCGGGGGATTTTCGTCTATGTAACGCTATAATGCTTAGTGCAGCGAAAGCATGGCCGCCATGTCCTCTTGTGCATTGCCGATCAGCTTCAGTCCGAATTTCTCGATGAGTACGTTCATGACACCTTCGTTAATAAACTCCGGTGCCTTCGGGCCAATACGGATATCTTGGATTCCGAGGCTGAACAAGCCTAACAGAATGGCGACGGCCTTCTGCTCGAACCACGACAGCACGATGCTCACCGGCAGTTCGTTGACACTGCAGCCAAAGGCGTCGGAGAGCGCCAACGCGATTTTGACCGTGGAGCCGGAGTTGTTGCACTGGCCCAAATCGATGTACCGTGGGATACCGGTGCCGGCAACCGTACCGTAATCCACATCATTAAAGCGGAACTTGCCGCAGGACGTCGTCAAGATAACCGTATCATTCGGTAGCGATGTCGCCAGCTCGCGGTAATACTCGCCGTCCTTGCCTGGAGCATCGCAGCCGGCGATGACGAAGAAACGCTTGATAAGGCCGTCTTTGACCGCTTGAATGATTTCCGGCGCAAGACCGATGACAGTTTCGTGGTGGTAGCCGGTGGTCAACACCTGCTCAGAGTCAATATTCGCCTCCGGCAGCTCGAGTGCACGCTCGATCAGCGGAGAGAAGTTCTCACCGACGATTTTCGTGACGTTCTCAAGTCCGGCTACCTCATAGGAGAAGAAGCGATCCGCATACGTGCCCTTAATCGGCATAACGCAGTTTGTCGTTGCGAGTATCGCTCCCGGGAACTGCTCGAACAGCCGGCGTTGGTCATACCAGGCTTTCCCGATGTTTCCTTTTAAGTGTGTATATTGCTTTAGCTTCGGATAACCGTGGGCCGGAAGCATTTCGGAGTGGGTATAGATATTGACGCCTTTGCCTTCCGTCTGCTTCAGCAACTCTTCTAGTGCATACAGGTTGTGCCCCGTCACGACGATGCATTTGCCCTCGATCTTATTCTGCGGTACCGTAACCGGCCGCGGAATACCAAAGTGCGTCGTATGCGCACGGTCGAGCACATCCATTATTCGCACTGCGGCATTGCCGACCTTCATGGCCATATCCAGGTGCTCCTGCAGATTGAAATTTGAGTTTGTCAATGTCAGATAAAGTGCTTCGTGCGTAATTTTATCCACTTCCGGGTCGGTATATCCAAGTTGTCTGGCGTGCGTCGCATAAGCGGCAATTCCCTTCAATGCAAAAATGATCGTATCCTGCAAGCTGGCGATCGTCTCGTCTTTTCCGCATACCCCGATAACCTTGCAGCCGCCGTTCGGCGTTTGTTCGCATTGGTAACAAAACATGATACATCCTCCATCCGGTGATTTGCTATTTTCTCTTACACCGATTAGCTTATCAGAAACGGGAGGAAGCTTATGTGACGGAAGTCACACCACACTCAATATTTAGGAAATCTTATGAGCAAAGAAAATTTCCAACAAAAAGAAACCTCCGTTCTTCTCTTATGAGAATGCGAGTGGGTTTCTTATGGGTACCTATCGGCGGTGCGTTACCGCTTCTATAAACGGTATAATCGATGTTATCGTATCCAATCCTTTGACAGGCTTAATCACTGACGCTAACTTCTTCTTCTTCTAGGTTTACTACTGGCACACCTCTTACATCCGGCTCCTAATGGAATGATTTAGACAAAATGTCCACCACACATATACCTCGCTGCGGGGAAATAAGTATTGGGGGTCTAAGCCAATGTTCTTTTCGTAATCCCTAAACTGAGTAAATAAAGTATTAGACTGCTGGGTGTTTCAGCATTTACTCCGAAAAATGGAATAAGAATTGTACTTCGGATGGAATCTAACGGAAGGGTATCCATAAAAAACTTTCCGATTGGAGCGTTACTACTTATGAGCAGCAGATACTGGTTTCGTTTGGCAATGATTTTGGTCCTGTCCCTAGGATTGACGGTCTGCGGTACTAATGCCAATGCTAAAGGCGGGAATCCGCAAGCAAATCCCCAAAATTCCAAAACTAATCAAAAGGAGATAAAAAAGCTACCTACAGACAAGAACGCCATTCGTCCGTTTCATGTGAATGTTCCGGAAGCGGAACTTACTGAATTGCGCAGGCGCATAAACACGACAAAATGGCCTGATAAGGAAACGGTCTCGGATCAATCGCAAGGCGTGCAGCTCGCGACGATTCAGGAACTCGCGCGCTATTGGGCGACAGATTACGACTGGCGCAAGATCGAGGTGAAGCTGAACGCCCTTCCGCAGTTCATCACCGAGATCGATGGTCTGGACATTCACTTCATTCACGTTCGTTCGAAGCATAAAGGTGCTATGCCGCTCATCGTCACGCACGGATGGCCCGGCTCGATCATCGAGTTGCTGAAGATTATCGAGCCGCTTACCAATCCTACGGCATATGGCGGGAAGGCATCGGACGCTTTCGATCTGGTGATTCCATCGATGCCTGGCTACGGATTTTCGGGCAAGCCAACCACGATCGGCTGGGATCCCGACCATATAGCACGTGCCTGGGCAGAGCTGATGAAGCGCCTTGGATACACAAAGTATGTGGCGCAGGGAGGCGACTGGGGTGCGCTTGTCACGGACTTGATGGCTGTACAGGCGCCTCCGGGACTGGTTGGCATTCACTCCAACATGCCTGGCACGGTTCCGGCCTACATTGATAAGTCGCTCAAGTGCGATAGCCCGCCGCCCTCCGGTCTCTCAGATGACGAAAAGCGCGCGTACAAGCAGCTGGACTTCTTTTACAAGCACAGCGGCTACGCCCAATTGATGGGGACGCGCCCGCAGACGCTGACCGGACTGGCGGATTCGCCCGTCGGTCTGGCAGCCTTTATGATTGACCATGACGCGCGTAGTCTGGAGCTGATCTCGAAGGCCTTTGCCGGACACCCCGGAGGCCTTACGCGAGACGATGTCCTCGACAACATCACGCTCTACTGGCTGACTAACACGGCGATTTCTTCGGCTCGTCTCTACTGGGAGAACAAGTACCCCTTTTTCACCGTCAAGGGCGTCTCCATCCCGGTTGCCGTGAGCGTCTTTCCTGATGAGCTCTATCAAGCACCTAAGAGTTGGGCAGAGCGGGCGTATCCCAAACTCATATATTACAACAAGCTCGACAAGGGCGGACACTTCGCGGCGTGGGAGCAGCCTGAACTTTTCACTGCAGAACTCCGCGCCGCATTCAAGTCGCTACGCTAATCGGAATTAGGTGGAATACGCTGATGCCGTTATAATTGGTGTCTTCTGAAAGCACCATTCATTCATTCGGTTATAGAATTGGCAAAGAAACGTTGAACTAATGAGGAATGATAGTGAAGGAGCTCGCTGCAGCTCCTTTTTTTGCTCATTCAACTAACAGGCAGAATAGTTCCAATACTTGGTAGTGGAGAAAATGGTAAAATAGATCGAGGATATTACAGATTAATTTGAGAAAGGGGTGAACAACTTGAATGTTACTTATGAGGAGATCACCAAGAAAGGCGTTGGGGTACTAAATGAGGATGCTATTATTATGCATCCGAAAGCAAATTTGTATGGAGCTTTGGATGGTGTATCTTCCTTGGTACCTTATCTAAATTCCAAAAAAGAAACTGGCGGTTTTATTGCGGCGAATCTGGTGAAAAACTACTTCGAATCTGTTACTGATCCTGGAAGTTTAAAGGACCACATGATTGAGGTGAATGATCTTCTTAGGGAACAAATGGTGCTCGCTAATATTGATCTGGAGAAAAAGGAAGAACTCTGGGGAGCGGCATTGGCAATTGTTCGTATTCAGGATGATGGTGTGGAGTTCATACAGACAGGGGATTGCATGATTCTAGCCGTGTATGCTAATGAAGAGGTTCGCCCATTAACATGGAGACAAGTTTCTCACTTAGAAGCTCCAGCATTCGCTAAATGGCAGGAAGGAATAACAAAAGGCTTAAAAAGCCAGAAAGAGCTTCATGAAACCGTTATTGATACAATAAGAAAGAACCGATATCGCGCTAATACAGATGGTGGTTACGGGGTTTTAAATGGGGAAAAGGATGCAGTTCGTTTTTTCGAATACGGGAAAATTAATCTGACGTATTTAAAACATATCATTTTGTTGACTGATGGGATGTTTTTACCAACAAATATCGTACCCGAACAGAGTTCGTATTGGAGCTTTGTTGCGCAAAGAATATTGAATAAAGGTATAAAACTTTATACTCAAGAATTATTAGAACTTGAGGATAGCGATCCTGAGTGTATTCAACATATTCGCTTTAAGAAATCAGACGATAAGACCGCAATGGTGATTAATTTCCATTAGCAATTGCGCTAACTGGGAACGATAGCTCAATCTACACAAAGTAAGTCTGCAGGTTTTTAGAGGAAAGGAAAAGATTTGAATGAGCAGGAAAAGCGTGGTTGCCGGGATACTTTTATCCTTGTCTGTACCGATGATTGTGTTTTTCGCAATTGTAGCTATTACTAATCTCGGTAACGTGCAGGGGCCTCCAGAAGATTTTCAATATCACGATTCTTACTTCGTCTTGATACATATTGATCCATACGTGTATCCCGTATTGGCTGTGATTACTTTCACGGTTTATGCAGCAATTTTCTGGGTCGTGCGATACGTTAAGCGAAAGAACCTGTAAGCTTTCGAAGAATGAATCAATGATTCGTTACACTAACTGGAAACGTTTGTTCAATGATAGCAATGTAAGGTTTGCCAGTTTGAACGAAAGGTGATCGTAGTCTTTTTTACTAGGCTTACATTATTGATTTAGCGTTTAAATCCATTTAACTGCTGCTCAGCAATTTGTACAAGACGCTTTGTAATTGTTCCTCCGATAGAGCCTGCATCCCTTGTAAGGAGATTTCCATTGTAGCCATTTGGCTGAAGAGGGATGCCCAATTCTTGAGCTACTTCATACTTTAGTTGGTTAATTGCCGCTTTAGCCTGTGGTACGAGTAAAGTGCTGTTATTTGCCATGGGATAAAATCACTCTTTTTCTCAATGTGCTTTATTTTGTGGAGATTAAGGGCGGATTATGTAAGAATAATCTCATTTGAAAAGCATTAGTTCCCAGTAAGAAATTATTGTTTAATTTCGCCGACCAACTAATTGATTGGCACAATGTGTCTGCTTATATTACTTCCTAAGTGAGTACAATATATATGTTTCAAATTACTCAAAGGGGTGTGCTAAAGTTAACAGGCTAAATTTTTTAGCTTATTTCATCAAGATAGAAAGGAGGTAATCTCAATGTCCGATAAAACTAAAACTAAGATAACCAAATCTCAGCGAACCCTAGATAAGGAACTGCAATCTCGAACTCGAAAATCGCCTGACCAGTCTGCACAAAATAATACACACGATCAACCAGGTGATGCTTAAAAACATTTCAGCGAACCATTCAATTAACAGTAGCTGAATCTGTTGGTGTCGATTACACAATTGCATGAGGCGAAAACGAACCAATGAGGCTCTATGTGGAATAATGGTGGAAAATAGCATCATCATATAGTAGGGAGATCAACTTTCGAATTTGGAGGATAAATACAATGACATCCAGTAGAGGACATCAAGGAGTAACATAGTTCAGAACTGGATGAAATCATTGATACGGATGTCAGTTCCTAAGTTGAGCTTCGGCATGGAACGATCTAAAGTAATACGAGTTAGAGACCTGCGGCATGCTTCATGCTGCGGGTTTTTTTTCTTGTTCGGCGGCACAAACATAATCGTTGATCCACGGGATAATTCGTGGATCATTTTCCTTTACATATCAAAAGATCAACAAAGTGGCTGGTCCTCGTGGCTTCTTTAAACGGATTTCGTTCGGCTGCTTTTCTCCTTTAGAAACATCCAGACCAATGACTGGATTCACAGCTCTCATCCTCTTCTTCGTATTTGCCGTCAATCCCTGACTTAGCATCGCAATCGAGTCTAATACTTATTTTCAATGTACATTCGGAACACCCACTTTCGTCGTTTATTAATCTACATTGCCCAGATGTTGACCTAAATGAAGTTCGAAATCGCTTCGTTGATTAAGGCCTCGCTCAAGTACTTTCGGCAATATTTCTTGCGTATATTTGGACATTACCCCAGAGATGAAAGCTGTGCGGGATTCTAGTAATTCGGAAGCTTCCGGAAGTCCGCTGCGGCTAAGAAGCGTTTTAGCCTCTATTAATGTTTCTTTCTTGAATGAGGATATTCTTTGCGCCAAATTTTCCACGAATTCGGTTAATTGGGCGTCAGGAATCGATCTGTTAATCCACCCGTAGCGCTCAGCCATTGCGGCGTCGTAATCGTCTGCGCTAAGAACGATTTCAAGGGCGCGGGACCGGCCCACCAATCGGGGCAGCATCTCATTGCCGCCACCTCCAGGCACGAAGCCTACGCCCACTTCAAACTGTCCGAAAACAGCCTTTTCTAGGCTTGCGAACCGCATATCGCAAGCAAGCGCAAACTCGCTCCCCACACCCCGGGCTCGTCCCCGTATTTCAGCAATGCTTACGACTGATGCCTTGGCAAGGCGCGTTATGAAATCCAACCACGCCGGAAGCTCAGTCTCTTTCGGCGTTTTTAGCTTTTCTCCAGCTCGCGTCAAATCGTAGTGCGAGATAAAATATTCAGGATCAGCACTATCGAATACAACAATTTTCAATTCCGGGTCCACCTCGATTTGATCCATAAGCGTCGAAAACTCAAATATCGTATCCGGATCCAAAAGGTTAATCGGAGGGTTATGAAATGTCACTCGCCAGTAAGATGACGTTTTGCGTGTTATCGAAAGTTGTTTGTACATACGAATTGGTAACAGCTCCTTTGCTTTTATGAGTAAATTCGTGCGGCCGCCTCGCTTACAATTCGGTCAACGATTTGTTTGGCTGTATCGTTTGCCGTCAGCAACGAGTCCCTTGCCCAGCTCACAACTACTGCGCTCGCTGCTTCCTTGGCTGCACCGTTTCGAATATCGCGAGTAAAATTGCTCACATAAATCGGTTTGTAATGTCGATTTTTTTGGATATCACCCTTTTTATAGCTTTCCACAATAAGTATGCGTGTACTCATTTTTATAGATATTAGTGACAAACGAGTAACAAAAAGGGAGTGCGAGTCGTTGGTCCAGCCAAGCGGGAACGAAGTGAAATCTCCAATTCAGCCGTCCAAGAGTTCGGATCGATACGGTACAAAGCAATAAGAATCAGCCAGAATTGTTCAGGAGCAGATTAGACAAAATTCATAACAAATACTAGAGAAAACAAAATGTACGGTCAATGGAATGATAATGGACGTCTACTAGATAATTAAGATGCTCTGGGGCAATTTTCAAAACTTTAAGCCAGCCAGATTATAGCAGAAAGAGGTTCCCGCCAACACTTTAACAGTAAACGTCACATCCAACCCGCCTTCAACCACGCGTTCACATGAGAACATAGAGGCAATCTTGTCTCGTGGCATCTCCTTTTTTTGTTCATTCAAGTAACGGGCAGGATTCTTTAAGATATATAATGAAATATTAGTACGACGGTGAACGCTTACTTTTGGATGATATCGTATGACGCATGGCACACGTAGGACAAACGTACGATATACATATTCATCTTTAAATTGGTATGTAAGGAAGGTGAGCAATGGGGCTATCAGAAGAAATAATAAATTCTTTTCATCTTAGCGGGGATATTGTGCCATTGAGTGGCGGACAGAATACATCAGTAAGAGTCAGTAATGCTGTATTAAAACCTGTGGATGACATACAACATTCTGAATGGTTACTGAATATTATTTACAATATAATCCCTCAAGGTTATAGAGTATCAAAGCCTATTAGAAGTAAATACGGCACCTTCGTAAGTAGAGGATGGGCTTGCACTCAGTATGAGGTAGGTAAGGATGTAAAAGGGCGAATTGAAGAAAAACTTCTGGTATCGAAGTTATTTCATCGTGACCTATCTTCCATTGATTTTGGGAACTTCCCTCATACTGATAATCCTTGGTCCAAGGGTCATCGTATAGCATGGCAAATAGATGAATTACCAGGGGAATTACCGAGAGAAACACAAGAAATTATTAATAAATTACTAAGTAGGGTAAGCCTAAAAGAACACTATAAGATGCAGATTGTTCATAGTGATTTGTCGGGAAATATTCTTTTTGACCATGTTTTGAGTCCTTTAGTGATTGATTTTTCTCCTACAATTGCTCCAGTAGAATATGCAGAAGCCATTTTGGTTTGTGATTGTATAGCATGGCAAGGAAGCAATATTTCTGAGATAGATTTGCTTCCAGATAATGAATTATATAAAGAAATGATTATTCGAGCAATTATTTTCCGTTTATCTGTTTCCGCTATATTTTCAAATGGTGATTATCTTAAATTTTTTCAAGAGTATCAGGCATTCAAATCCATAATAGAGTATATAAAGTAGCATTCAACTATTGAACTAACGGAAACGATAGCACAACACACAACTTAAGCGTTAAGATTAAACCCTCCCAATTCTAGCAAAGCTAGAGATAATTATATTTGGGAGGGTTTTTATTATGACATTGAAGGAGTTATGGATGCTGTCTGAAGCTGACAAACGTATCCTTGGGTTCAGCTCGCATACAATGAAAGCATACTTTCTACAACTTAACATGTTGATTCGTGAACTGGGTAATCTGGAGATTGAAGAAATATCCTTAAAATGTAGCCCTGTCACGGACATTGTCTCCTGCTTTCGAGAACGACAATGTAGCCGTGCCTGCCCAAGTAAAATTCGCTCTCCGCTTCGTCTTCAAGCTCAACCATTAGTTGGTTAAAGTAGCCCTCGACTTGATCGAGGAGTGCCGCCGGAAGTGCCTCGGTGTGGCGCAGTACGTCAAAATCCTGCTGTGTCTTGAAAATTCTCATCTTGCATTCCTCCTGAAAAGAAAATGGCTCCTCAAAATGAGGAGCCTCGTAGAAATAATTATGTTTTTCACTCTTGCTGTTTCAGGTACAGGTTCTTTTAGTCTCAGTGAAAGTGAATTGTTAGGTCGGGATAAGTTGCAAAAATTTCAGGGATACGTTTCGCTACAATATCCCTGTCAAAAGTGGATTTAAAAATTTCTTGATCTGGTAGAAAAGTAACACTTGTTCCCGTTTCTTTTGTAACACCTACTGTCAACAAACCCGTTTGAGGAATTCCATGTTTATAGTCTTGCCTGAAGACTTTTCCTTCTCGACGAACTTCGATCGAAAGCTTTTGAGAGAGAGCATTAACAACCGCAATGTTAATACCTTTTTCTCCTCCCGGAGCAACGAAAGAGTCGTTGGTAAAATGGCTCAATTCAGTGAGAACTGCTTGCACACGGGATTTCTCTGTGTTCGGAAGGACTTGAACAGGGATTCCTCGCCCGTTGTCAGAAACTGTGATGCTACCATCACCTTGAAGGAAAATGCCTACTTCGCTGCTAAATCCGGCTCGATGCTCTAGGATGGAATTCTCTAACACGGCCCAGAGAAGATGGTGCGGGTCGTAACCATCCTGAGTGTTACCCAAATAGGCACTAGCGTTGTTTCTTGTTTCAGCTAATTCCATATAGTCACTTGTATCAAGTAAGTCGGAAGTCGCTGCTAGTAACAAAAGTAGTGGTAGTGCTCGGTGGGAGGCAAGAGAGTACATTCCACCTCTTTCTTCTTGGACAAGGAGGTCAGCCCCAAGCAACGCTTTAATGTGATGGTAGAGTTGTCCGGTTGTCCCCATGTTTAAACGTTCAACAATTTCTGAACCCGAAAGGGGTTCTTTCAACACCGATCTAAGGATGTCCAAGCGCTGTTTGTGACCAAGTGCTGCTAAAACTTTGGCGACTTTCTCGCCATCCAGATCCATCAATTGACTAACACGTCTTTCTTGGGGTTCCCATCTGTACCGCCATTTCTCCCCACGGTATTGCCCTGAGTAAAAAACCTCGCCAAGTTCCAATTCATTGTTGTTCATTTCGATTAACACGGAACTTTTGTCGACTATCTGGTTTCGAGATATTTTAGGCGAGCTATCATTTACGATTTGACTTACTAGCTGTTGAAGATCACCCAGTTGCTTTGTTAAATTATCCAATTCTGCGCCGAAGTCTCTAGACACTGTCAAATGGATCACCCTTTCACCGAATTATTTAAATACGTAGTTACGTAATTACGTATATCTTAACATACAGCAAACTAGTTGTAAATAATACCTAAAACAAAAAAACGTGGTTTATCACGGTTTTGAAAGTACCAAAAAACTTGCCGCTACAGACAGCGCGGTGAACCGTACCATAGATAACAAGTGAGGTCATTACGCTAGCGTAGTAACGTTAGCTCAATATAAGGGAGCAGGTTGCCGCGGCTGATGGCTGGGTGCCATTAAAGAAGCTATCTCTTTACAATTATTTTGTCAGAAGTACTTCAAAACCAATTTGTCAACCAACAAGAGTTTTTAGATGACAAATTGGTTTTGAAAGCCCGAGTGGAGTTCCATAGAATCTGAGAAAATGAGAGCAATTTAAGAGGTAATGGTTTTTTCCATAGAGGGAGGATAGTTTAACTAACCCCCTTCAAATCAAACGATAACCCAAGTCAGTACCAATCTTTTGGTTAAAGTAAAAAGATATTATAAGACCAAATTGGTTAATTGAAATGATAATCAGTAGTATGCCTTTCAATTTGTTTTATCTTTGCCGAATATGTAGAAAAATTTGTGGTCACAATAAGACTATAAAGCTGAGGAAAATTTTCCTCTTGCGTTTATGTGCATATGAGACTAAAATTTGTTTAGCAAGTTGATTTATTGAACTGAGCACAATAAGGTTACGATTCAGGAGGTGAAAAAATGCCGGTAGATATCAATATCCCAGAGCTATGCAACTGTACGAAGTTAAGACGCGCTCAACGTCATATTACACGTCTCTATGATACCAACCTAGCAGAGTCTGGGGCAGGGCTGCGAGCGACTCAATTCTCCATATTGGGTTATCTTAAGACTGGAGGCCCGAAGACGATGATGGAACTAGCCGAACTGATGACTATGGATCGTGCTACAATTGGACATAATTTAAAGCCACTTGAGCGCGATGGTTTGGTTCGTATAGAGGTTAGCGAATCAGATCGACGTGCCCGAATTATTTCAATAACCGATGAAGGTCTTAGACGAGTCGAAATCGGCAGACCTGGATGGGATCGTGCTCAAGCTGAATTTGAGAGGCTTTTCGGCACCGATCACGCCAAGTCAATGAGGGATATGATGGATGAGATTACTAACCTTCCCTTTAACATAAAATGAACGGGCTGCTTTAATACATCAGCCTTTGTTAATAGAGAATTCATGGATACGTAACATACGTGCATATGAGACTATTTTGTGATATATGTGCATATGAGACTATATTCTCAACTTTACTTTATTGTAGGGCACACTAAAGTAAATCAACAAAACAAGAGGAGAGTTAATAAATGACAACAACGAATACGAACTTCCAAGAGCAACGCATTGACCGTGGACAAGGTAGTATCTACGTCCGTGATTACGCAGGTAAAGGTCCAGCATTTGTACTGATGCATGGATACCCTGATAATTTGCATATTTACGATGACTTGGTTCCTCACCTGGTAGCTGGCGGTCGTAGAGTCGTTGTATTCGACTTCCTAGGATTTGGTGCATCTGACAAACCAGTTGGTGGGAAATATAGCTTTGAACAACAAATAGGCGATCTGCATGCAGTAGTGGAGGCCTTGAAACTAGACAAAATCGTACCTGTAGGTCACGACTCCTCAGGTCCAGCAGCGGTCAACTATGCCATCGAGTATCCACAACACGTTGATTCCGTTTGCCTACTCAACTCCTTTTATATAGAGTCGCCAACGGCAAAATATCCCGAATTCATCGAGTTGTTTGCCACTACGAATCTAAAAGCACTCACACAAGCCATTCTTAGAAGCCCAGAACAATTCGCATGGGTCCTTCAATTCCAAAGAAGCAAATTCCAAGAGCATCTTATAGAGGAACAGAAGGAATACTACTCAAAGTTCCTTGGCCCTATAATAGACGCCAACTTCCGCCAGCAGCCGAGCTCTGGACCAGCGTTCGCACAAATGACTTCACAACACTTTGATGAACTTGCAAGAAATACGAAACGAATTAATAAGATGTGGCAGCTTGATATGCCAGTCAAACTTATTTGGGGCGAAAATGACCCGTACCTTAACTATGGTATTGCGAGACATCTCACTACGCTTCTAAAAAAACCGCAACTGCATGTTTTGCCAGCAGGTCACTGGTTGCAAGTGGATATTCCTGACCAAGTCGCAAAGGTTATGTTAGATAACTAATAAACTAGATTTTGACAGATCACCCGGAGCAGCAAAAGAAGTTGCTCAGGATAAAGGAAAATATCAGTTCTTCTTAATTTTAAAAGGAGAGCTTGAATGAAAAGAATGCTATTGATCGTACTTATTATGTCTTGTGCGGCGACGTACATTCCATTCCCTGTTTATGGGGAGCATTATAAGCTCAGTAGTTTAGAAATTACAATTTTGTTTGTCGTTTATGCTGCAATCCTACTTCCAACATTGCTAATTGTGGCAGCGCGAGGGAGTTACTGGGGATTGAAGCGGGTACTTCGAATCAGTATTTGGCAAGTTATTGCTTACGGGGCTTTTACAGGTGTAGCAAGTGCTTACGGAATAAAAGGTGACGCAAGAGAGAATCTTATCAATAAATCAAGCGAGCAGTGTGGTAAATGATAAAAATACTTCGAACATAAGGTGGTAAAAGGGTGGAGGTTATTTCATTAATAAAAGAAACACTCCGAGGACAGATAAATCATGGGATCACGCTCGTTGATTTTTATTCGCCTAAGAGCGAATCTTGTCAAGAGCAGCTTCTCATTGCTGAGAAGCTGGCTCGAGACGTAAGATATCAAGCTATCATTGCCAAAGTTAATATCGATCAGGAAAAAGAACTTGCCACGGAATACGGTGTGTTGAGCGTGCCAACTTTAATGCTGTTTAAAGATGGCTATCAAGTGGAAACATTGGTTGGGCAACAAAGTAAAGAAGTTTTGCTGCAGAAAATCAACCGATATGCGACCATGGGCGATTCATGCGTGTAATGATGTACGATAACTCAATCACGACATGACGGCAGCCGTCCATACGTGCGGCTGATGGCAGCGTACCATTAAAGAAGCTATCTGTTTAAAATTATTTTGTCAGAAGTAATTTAAAACTAATTTGTAAATCAGTAAATTTGGCCATAAAACCATTTCAAAACTTCATTTGTCATTTTATTTTTCACGAAAAAGCCAGCAAACCCTTGTGTTTGCTGGCTTCTTGCACTTCAAAACTTATTTGTCACCCAACTAGAAGAGAGAAGAAGAACAGAAGAACAGAAGAACAGAACAGCAGTCCCTCCTCCCCGGACGATAGGGCTGATCAAGGTGATCTAATCATTTTCGCCAAACAAGGGAACGAAACTCGCAACGTTAGCGGAACGCTTCATCGAGAACGAGATTTTGATGCATCTGCTTTCGTTGAAGAAAACGCGCAAGGATGTGTCCTTGCATGATCCGATCGGAACCGATAAAGAGGGAAATGGGCGCTTCCGCTCACCAAGCGTCAGCTCCGCATCTGCTCCCAATCCGTTGCAATATCGTAGATGGTCTAAGGCTATTCCCCAAGACGCCCTATGACTCTATTTCGTATTCACCCTAATCAATGCCGAGAGGCTATGTAATTATGAGCTAGATGGTTTCTTTTTTCGATAAAAAGAAGGATTAACGCCTTCTATTTTTTTGAATGCTTTACTAAAAGAATGAATATCCGGAAACCCGATAAGTTCCGCAATTCGTTTTAAAGGTTCATTAGTGAATTGGATCATCTCTCTGGCTTTTTCTATTCTCATTAATTGGTGATATTGGATAGGACTCATCCCAAATGTTTGATTAAACAGGGTGATTAAATAGTACTTGCTGATTCCAGATATTTTGGCCAGTTCATCTAAAGTCACCTTTTGACCCGTGTTATGCTTTAAGAAAATTCTGACTTGCTCCAGCTCATTGATATTGGAAAGTAAGTGAGGATTTCTGTTCCAATAGTTTTCGCGTAATAATGCGGTGAATAATTGAATAAATAATCCCTTCATATTCAATTCATAAAATGGCAGCTTCATTTGGAATTCTCTTATAATTTCAAAAAGTATTTTCTCGATAACTAAATGATGCCGTAAGCGTATATGACTTGCTAAAGGAATAGTTAATACGTCAATCTCGTCGCTTCGGAACCACTTCATTTCTTCTTTCGTCATATTTTCAAATTTTTTAAAAGAAACTTTAACATCGTGACTATCTTCTTGATAGAACAAATCAAAATGTAAATGGGGTTGCCGAACTAAATCTGTTCCAACTTTGCTAATCGAATGCCTTTGTTTGGGGCGAAAGAAAAAGATGTCACCTGGTTCTCCAAAATAAACATCATCCTCAACAGTAACTTTTAATCTGCCTTCTTTGAGATAAAGGATCTCATAGTCAAATAATACCCTTTCCTCCAAATACCAAGGAAATGAGACATAGCTATCCATAGCAATTCGTAAATAGGGCGACAGATTGTGTATGTTCAAGTATGAACCTCCAACCAAAATATTTGACAAATTAATAATAATTTAAGCCAACGACAATGCTTGAATATTAGTATATCATTGATTTTGTGGAAAAGAAAACGTTTACCTGAGAAAAGAAAACGTTTACCCGAGAAAATCAAACGTTTTCGAGAAACACAATTTTGGATAATCTTTACTTTTACTTGGGGGGATTGCCTGGAGGAACTTACTATGAACGTTTGGCAATCTAATAGTCCTTTAGGGAGACTACCATTTGTTAAATAATAATGAGGGGGTAACTTTTTATGAAATTAAAAGGTAAATTATTATCTGGTGTTCTTGTACTATGCATGTCTTTTTCAGCGATTTTGGTTGGATGTTCTAGTAATGAAAAGAACCCTGAAAGCTCTGCGTCCAATAAAGGACAACAAACTTCTGAGAAAGGAGCATCTGGCTCGTCGGATAAATCCATCACGGTTCTGGTTGAGGGCGGAAGTCCGGCCAATACGGTCGCCAGCCAAACGGCGGAAGAATTTAAGCAAAAGACTGGCTATGAAGTGAAGATTGAAACGGTTCCCTACATCGGTGTCTATGACAAATTGAATGTAGAAATGAAAGCTAACTCAGGAGCATACGATGTTGCCACGATCGATATCTTGTGGTTTCCTGCTTTGGCAAAAAACTTGGTAGCTATGGATGACTTAATGACGGATGAGGTCAAAAATGATTTTGTACCTAATGTAGTCGATGGCGGTAAAGTGAACGGTAAAATTCTGGGCATGCCGGTTTGGACGAACTCAAAAATTTTATTGTATCGAACCGATTTGTTTAATGATCCGAAGGAACAAGATGCATTTAAGGCTAAATATGGATATGATTTGAAGCCGCCTACGAATTGGCAGCAATACAGGGATGTCGCCAAGTTCTTTACTCGTGATACGAATAATGATGGGACTACTGATCTATATGGTACAGGCGTATTAGGAATGAATAACGGGGATTCAGTTGCCAGTTGGTTGGATCATGCCGCGCAAGCAGGAGCCAAACCGTTGGTTGTGGGTAAAGATAATAAAGCATTAGTCAACTCGGAGCCATATGTAAAAGCTCTGGAATTTGAAACAAAGATTTTACGTGAAGACAAGTCTGCACCAGAAGGTGCACTAAACATGGCCTCTTCTGAGATTTCTGAAATGTTCTGGAATGGAAAAATGGCTATGATGCTTGAGTGGGCTCATTTCTTTGTCCCTTCTAACGATCCAGCCAAATCGAAAGTAGCGGGGAAAGTGGGGGCGGCGCCAATGATTGCCGGAGAATCCGGGGTAGGGGTTGTACCAGGACCTTGGTATCAAGTGATCCCGAGCACTTCCAAAAAACAAGATATCGCAAAACAATACGTGAAATTTATTTATGAAAAAAATGAATTGTTTATGAAAGCATTAGGAGTGGCTGCACGAAAATCGGTCTTTGACAAATACGGCCAAAAACCTGAATATGCACACCTGAAAGCGCTTGAAACTACACTGGCTGCCAGCCAAACACAAAATCGTCCAATATTGCCACATTGGAACGAAATCGAAAATGAAGCATTAGTCTCTGCCATTCAAGTAGCTCTCTCCGGAAAGGAAACACCGCAAGAAGCATTAAACAGAGCCGCAGCAAAAATTAACGAGATACAAGGAAAATAAATGGAAAAAGGGGCTCAGGTTCGAGCCCCTTTTTAACCGAATTCCAATTCTCACAGAAGGATGATGGATATGTCCCTAAGAGATCAGAAGCTTTCTTTCTTATTTTTTCTACCGGCTTTCGTCTTCATGGTCTTGTTTTTTGTTTACCCAATGATATTGCTTTTTAAAGATAGTTTTTTTGATGATGAAGATCCTTCAAAATTTATTGGTCTTCGGCATTATTCTCACGCTTTAACTTCGGACACATTCTATCAATCCTTAAACAACACAATTGTGTATGTGATAGGTGCAGTTGCAATTGAGTTAATATTGGGCATGCTTCTTGCTCTTCTGCTAAGTACAGGGTTTAAAGGCGCCAACGTCATTCGTACTTTGCTGTTGAGTCCGTTAATGATTTCTCCTTTGGTTTGCGGTTTGATATGGAAATTTATGCTAAACGATCAATTTGGTATCTTAAATGTAATTATATACAAATTGGGCATGATTAAGAATCCTCAAAGTATCTTGTGGTTATCTGACAGCAAGTTGGCTTTAATTTCCTGTATGATTGCCGATGTATGGCTTACCACGCCATTTATGATGTTGATATTATTAGCGGGCATACAAGGTATACCTGAAAGTTTATACGAAGCTGCCCGCATGGACGGAGCAAATAAGTTTCAAAACTTTTTGCATATCACACTGCCAAGTTTAAAACCGGTCATTTTAGTTGCAGTTGTTATACGTATGATTGATGCAGCTAAATCCTTTGATATTATTTGGGTGATGACACAAGGCGGTCCGAATGGTTCCTCTTCCTTAGTAAGCACATTAATTTATAAATCGGTAGCCAGATACAATCAAGAGGGCTTTGCAAGCGCAATGGCTGTAATCTTTATGATTATCTTGCTGGCAATCTGTTCATTCTTTTTTAAACAATTCTGGAATCCAAATAAGAAAGCGGTTCGATAGGAAGGAGATCAGCAAGATGGTTATTACCATGAGTAAACAAAAATCCAGAGTTGCCGGTTTATTTGTATTCGTCATCTCATGTATTTTTTTGGTTGTTACTTTATTTCCATACGCTTACCTTGTGTTATCTTCACTGAAACCGCCAAGGGAAGTGATTTCCACAACCCCTACGTTGTTGCCTTCTGTGTTTACTTTAGCCAATTACAATGCCTTGTTTCATCAACTGGCAATCGGAAAATATTTTGTTAACAGTCTTATAACTGCAATGTCAGGTACATTATTGAGTGTTTTTCTGGGTTCATTAGCTGCTTATGGCTTAACCAGATTTGCATCAAAGTTAGGGAATTTATTTCTACTTTTTACTTTAGGTGTTCGTATGACGCCTCTGATTAGTGTTGCAATACCGATGTATCGCATTATTGGGCAATTAGGTTTAATGGATACAAAATTAGCATTAGTTTTAGTCTATACCAGCATAAACATTCCGTTTGTTATCTGGATGATGATTGGTTTTTTTGACAATTTGCCAAAAGAACTTGATGAATCTGCGCGTGTCGACGGATGCGGGATGTTTGGAACTTTTATGCGTATTATCTTACCGATCTCGCTGCCTGGAATCGCAACTACCTCAATTTTTAGCTTTATGCTTTCCTGGAATGATTTCTTGTTCGCATTACTTTTAACAAGCACTTCGGCCAAAACGGTGCCAGTAGGAATTTCAGAGTTTTTAACAGCTTACGGTTTGGATCTAGGCCCCATGACGGCTGCGGCAACCATATTTAGCGTGCCTGTCATGCTGTTTTCGTTTGTCATGCAAAAATACATTGTTCGCGGAATGACAATGGGTGCTGTTAAAGAATAGAGAAAATTTGAATGATGAAATAAAGAGTGGAGGAAATATTGATGCAATATGATCACCATACGTTCCATAATCTCATGTTAGGTAAAGCAGAACAATCGGCTGCAACTATAAAGGAACATGTGGGTAAAGACCCTATGCGCTTAAAGTTTCATTTTATGCCTCCCGCCTATTGGATGAACGATCCTAACGGGCTTATATACTATCAAGGAGAATATCATATGTTTTACCAGTTCCACCCCTATTCAGCCGAGTGGGGTCCGATGCATTGGGGCCATGCAAAAAGTAAAGATTTGGTTCATTGGGAACACCTTCCTATTGCACTTGCGCCAAGTGAAGTCTATGATCTTGACCAAAAAGGCGGATGTTTTTCCGGAAGCGCCGTCGATGACAACGGGATATTGACTTTGATCTACACCGGCACGATTATGAAGGAAGGGCGTGTCATTCAAACCCAATGTTTAGCTTCCAGTACCGATAGCGTGACATTTCAAAAATATGTAGGAAATCCGGTTATCTCTGTTCCTCCAGAAGGGAGTTCCTCTGATTTCAGGGATCCGAAAGTATGGAAACACGAAGATAAATGGTATATGGTCGTAGGTTCAAGTAAAGATGGAAAAGGAAGAGCTTTGCTTTATCGCTCGAATGACCTGTATGTATGGGAGTATGTAAGTGTATTGGCTGAGAGTGACGGTACGATGGGTACGATGTGGGAATGTCCGGATATTTTTCAGCTTGGCGATCGTTATGTACTAATGTTCTCCCCAATGGGAATGGGTGAAAAAAAAGCGAGTTATTTAACTGGTTCATTAGATTATAGTAGCGGGAAATTTACTTGGGATTATTGTGGAGAAGTGGATTGCGGGTTCGAGTACTATGCTCCTCAATCCTTCCTTGATGATAATGGAAGACGAATTATTATAGGTTGGTTGAACGCTTGGGATTGGATGCCGTGGTTTAAGTCGTTCGGTCCGACAAAAGCAAACTATTGGTGCGGGGCCATGTCTCTTCCGAGAACGGTTGAATTGGATACAGGCGGACGTTTGAAGTTTCTTCCGGTTGAACAATTGCAAACTTTGCGTAAAGAGCATTACGTAGTAGAGAATGTGTTGGTTGAGGAAGGACGAAGACCCGTTCCTAAAGAAATGAATGGCGATTGTTTGGAGATCATGGTGAAGTTTTCATTGGAAGATTGCGATGCGGAAGAATTCGGATTGCGATTGAGATGTTCTGAAGACGGTAAAGAAACCTTGATATCCTACGATGTCAACTCCAAGGTACTCCGGTTTGATAGATCCCGTTCAGATTCGTTTAGTGAAGGCGTGCGAACGTGCATGCTCGAGACAACGGCTAATGGTTTGGTAGCATTGCAAATTTTTGTTGATACTACATGTATAGAAATCTATGCAAATGAAGGGCGCTCCGTGATGTCAAACAATATCTATCCTGATCCGGCGAGTACGGGGATTGACATTTTTTGCCGTGGAGGAAAGGTTAAAATGCTTTCATTAAACGTTTGGAAACTCGAATCGATTTGGCGGTGATCATAAGTAGTATGATGCGTATCTGCCTGAATGCATGAATGCTTGGAAAGCCCATCTTCTCGGCGATGATGGTAAGCGGGTCGGTGGTAAATTGGATCAAATGGCGTGCTGCATGCACACGCATGGTATTGAATCGGACTCATACTAAACGCTTTTTGAAAGAGACGAACCAAGTAATGTTTGCTAATTCCAGAGATTTCGAGATCTCATCCAAAAGGGGATAATGCCGGACTGTGCTGGGCGTTGGCGCTTGGTTTGAAGGCGTTGAAAACATCTAACGAATAAACCGAAGGGCCTATTGTTTCTGTGAAAGTAAGAAAATCGCCTCATCCTGCCTTCTTGGCAAGGATATTAGCGATCTTTTTGACCATATAAGAATTTACACTAAATGGATAGGAGAATTTATTTATGGCTAGTAAAAATTATTACGACGTAACAGAGTGGCCTGTCGGTAATCCGTATGAGGATATTGGTGAGGTAATCAATAGCATTATAGCAGATATTAAAAGTAGGCAAACGGACACTGATGTGAATAAAGGCGGAAAGCCGGGTGCGGTTATCTATATTCCACCGGGAGATTATCATCTTGGCAGTCAAGTAGTTATAGACATCAGTTATCTTAAAATTATGGGTTCTGGACACGGGTTTACATCTTCGAGTATTCGTTTTAATACTTCTGAGAATGAATGGGCGGATTTGCATGAATTGTGGCCGGGAGGAAGTCGCATACTCGTAGATATTCCCCTAGAAGTAAATGACGAGGAATATAAAGGAGCTGCATTTTATGTTGAACGAAGTGGAAATCCCCGAATAAGTTCGGTAGAGTTTTCTGACTTTTGTATTGATGGTTTGCATTTTATTGAAGATGGTTCAGGAGAAACAAATCCGGAAAACACATACACTAACGGGAAAACGGGTATTTATGTTGCAAGTGCTTGTGACTCATTTCGGATTACAGGCATGGGGTTTGTGTATTTAGAGCATGGAATTACTATTTATCATGCAGATGCACTGACTATACATGATAATTTCATAGCTGAATGTGGTAACTGTATAGAACTACGAGGTTGGGGACAGGCTTCAAAAATAACCGATAACTTGATAGGAGCCGGTTTTAAAGGATATTCAATTTACGCTCAAAATTTTGGTGGACTTTTGATTACAGCGAATAATGTTTTTCCACGAGGTGCGAGCAGTATCTATTTTGATGGTGTGACACGTTCCAGTATCACAAATAATAGACTTCATTCATTTTATCCAGGAATGGTGGTATTCAGGGAAAATTGTTCGGAAAACTTGGTTTCTTCAAATCACTTTTTACGTGACCATGAACCTTGGACCCCTTTTCTGGGAATTGACAATGGTTTAGATGATTTGTATGGTCTCCTATATATCAGTGGCAATAATAATTCTGTAATTGCTAATCACTTTTCTGAAGGAATTAATACTCAGAACATCAAGCCGGTAGGTGCAACACCTGTAATCATACGTATTGTTTCGGGTAAGGGAAATTATATTTCTAATAATCATGTTGTTGCCACGGAGGTTCATGCCAAGATAAGTGATTCTTGTTTCTCTGCGCAAGTAGACGCTTTGTTGACTACCGAAGCATCAGAGCCGCTTACCGTAACAACAGTATTGGTAGAAAAAGAATCGCTTCAAAATACGATTCTTGATTCGGGAAGTGATGCACAGGTTGTTATGGACAAGACTGTAAATGCATTCAGAGCCACTCCAACACCAGGAGCATAAATAATATATTCAACTATGTTTTGGTGGTAGTTTTTGTTCCAAAGTTTCTAATTTTTTGGGTGCTTCCTAGCGATGGAAGTGCCTCTTTTTATAGTGTTTCCCATATTTGGAGAACGAGTGATTGCCTGGGTGCAGCGGAGCTTTGCCTACAAGCTGCAGCAAAGCCCTTTTCAAATGGCGTACGACTTCACTATTTTCGCGGTAATCGTCGATTACAAGTAAGTGCCGTTTATTCAAGATGGTGTTCCAAAATTCATTAAGCTTATTGTAGAAAATCAGCTGTTTATGCAGCAATGGCTGTAAGTGAAATGGCATTTGCCAAACGGATGGGTGATAGCACCAGGATCACAAATTGCGGCTTCCTTGGAGCAGTAGGATTGCCACGTTGGCCGGACCGAGCTGGAATTTCAGTTTACGACTTCTGGACTGCAAGAAGCCAGATACGATCTAATTATTGAAATTACATCACAAGGCCGACCTACAAAAGGATTGATTTCGCTCGTTTTTATGTATGGCGTGCGGTACGAAGGTGTGTAATAGAGCAATTTGCATGATGGCGAGGTTATTCAATTCGAAGTTAATATAAGTACTTCAAAACTTAATTGTATGTTAGACATTTTGAACACCTCCACTACTTCAAAACATAATTTGTCATTTTACTTTCAAGAAAAAGCCAGCAAACCCTTGAGTTTGCTGGCTTCTTGCACTTCAAAACTATATTGTCCTTCAACAGTGCCGGGTATACAGTCGATAACGACGAAGGCATCGCATAGGTATCGGGCGTAAAATGATAGCGGTTTAGAGCCTCTATTGTTGTCGGTGGAGCGGGAGTCATAGGACCGCATAATTGCAATACGCATTTAGTGCGTAGACTTTCATAGTGGCTCTGTCATTAAGATCGTTTCCCGAAATTACCTATGAAACTTCCCGCAGCACTCAGGAAGAGCTACTCTCCAAAACGGGAATACAGGTTTGTTATGATAATTACATAAATCGAAATCAAACGGAGGATGAAAGAATGACATTGGAGAGAGTAGTCAAGTGGCTTGGGTTTCTTTGCCTATTGGCGGGAATCATCAGAATGGGGATGACGCCGTCGTCCCTCATTTGGGGAGATGATAGTACGCCGGAGGTTATTTGCGGATTTATGGCCTGTATGTTGATGGCCATCAGCTCCATCGCGCTTTACATGTCCCAGTCACGTGAAACCGGGGTACTTGGATTTATTGCAGCCTTACTCCTTATGATTGGGAATTTGTTGGTAGCATCTAATTTTTATGGTTTGTTCGCATACGGCTTTTACGCCAAAGAAGGAGCATTCGCAAGTATTATGGGAGGCGTTTCGGGCATGGGGATGCTGCTGGGGACAATTATACTTGCGATTCTAACCTTCCGCGCAAAAGTGTTTCCGCGTTGGACGGTTATCCTGATGGTCATTATGCTGGTCTCATTTGGACTTCCATGGCTCGACAAGTGGTTTGCCTTCTTCTGGGGTCTATCGTATGTAGGAATGGGCTTTCTAATTTGTACAGGGAGATATAATAAAGGGCCGGCTGCAAAAATTAAAGGAATTATTTCTTTGTAAAAATGAATTGGGAGAAGGAGAATGATCATGATGGTTACGGTTAAAAAACAAAAAATTTGGAATTCAGCTCTATCCCTTGTGCTGGCGGGCTGCTTGTCGTATGGCGGAGTCGCTGGCGCTTTCGGAGAAACCTCACCTGCGGGAGTTGCGATCAAGGAGTTTAGTCTGCTCGATACGGCGTCTGATGTTGTCGGCGCTGCTGACTTCAAGCCGGAGGGCAATAAGGATGGCCACTTCAAGCTTGTGCTGAACTTAGCACAGAAAACGGTCATTAATGCGGTTGTACTCCGCTCTACCGATGATTACGGCAAGGATAATTATCAAGGGGTGTGGAGAACAAACCGTGCTACGACCGGCTGGCTGCTCGGCATCGTAAAGGACAAAACGGTTACATCTGCAGACGGCGCGATAACCCATGAAAGCGAAATTATTAACCCGGGCTTTCGAAAAGATGTGAAGGAGTCGGTTGGCGAGTTCCAAGGGCAGCTTACGTTCGACTTGTATGCCAGCGACAACGGCACGATTAAGGAAACGCAGTCTTATGTGCTGGAAATCGAGACACCGCAAGGTGCGATAGTTTCCAAACCGATTAAATACAAGAAGCCAATGATTTCGGATGGGACGCCTGCTCCTACTACGACGCCAGCGCCGTTACCGAGTCCGGCACCCTCACCGGCGCCAAACCCAAACCCGACGCCAAACCCAACGCCAGCACCGACGCCGAACCCTGCTCCGGCTCCCGTCCCTGCTTCTGAGGATGGAACGAAAGATATTGCGATCCATGTGCTTTTCAAAGGGGCAGAGCTTCACTTTAACGATGCGCAACCGATCGTTAAAGACGGTCGCACGCTTGTCCCATTCCGCAAACTGTTTGAAACCCTAGGCTTTACGGTGCAATGGGTGGAAGAGGGAGCTGTCCGGAAGGCGATTGGAACGAAGAACGGCCTTTCCATCGAATTGACGATTAATAATACGAATGCAATCGTAAACGGAAAAGCTGTCGCCCTGGATGTACCTGCCCAGATCATTGACGGAAGCACGATGGTACCATTGCGCTTCGTGTCGGAGAGCAGCGGCTACAATGTTGTCTTCTCCAGTAGCGGCAATGTTTGGACGATTCGGATCGAGGATGCCGCCCCTGGCACGAATCCGGACCCTGCACCGGCTCCGACGCCAGCACCAACACCGGCACCGACGCCAGCACCAACACCGGAACCAACGCCGGCGCCCGTACCATCTGTAGAGGAAGTTGAACCATACGTCGTGAAAGGCTACGTACGAGACGCGAAGGGCAATCCGATACCAGACGTTGAGATCTTTGCGGATAACACCTTGCTTTATGACAGCAATCTCCTTGCAGTCACCGATGAATCAGGACACTATCGGATTGAATTACCGCAAATCGCAACAACCTATCGAATGGGAGCTAACATCACCAAAGAGTTTAACGGCAAAAACTTCACATTCCATTTAGCAGCTGACGTCGATCGTCCGCTTGCGGGAAGCACAGGAGCTGTCCGAGATTTTACTTGGAAGAAATTCGACGGTCATATTTTTGTTTATCCTAATTTTTCATCCTTCGATGACAGCCTGCCTGAGTTCGATATGAGCGATCTTGAAATTACACTTACGCCTGTAGGACCATTGCTTGACGGAAGCACAGGCCAAACGTTGATTAAACGGGGCGGCCCGGTCCCAGGCGGCGCGGGTATCGATCATGTGCCGATCGGCCGATACAAGGCGAGTGCCAGATGGCTGCCAGAAGGTCACGAACCATTGCCCATGCAGATTAGTGTTAAGGGCGGTAAATATGCGGATTCTGCCGAATTCGAATTTGGCGAATCCATAACCACTTCCTACTATATAAGCGAGTTTGTAGTCAAACTTCCTTAGCATTTGCTGGAAAATCTGCTGTACTGTTAGCACACAGCCTCTCCTATTTGGAGAGGCTGCGATTTTTTTGGAGGGATATGATGAACACTTAGCCCAACGAGCATTAAGATATAAATTTATTTATGGTTGGTAAACTTGAGCAGAATATACTTTCGGAAAATACACAGGACATGATGATGTTGGTATAGTGTTGGGTAAGTGATTGAATTTTTTGGGAACCAAGATTGGATAAACCTTACATCTACGTTTATTGTGATACAATATGTATCGAAATTAATAATAATCTCGGAGTTACTAATCAAATGAGCGTTCAAGCATTCTTGATGAAACATTTTAAAAGAAGGCTGTCTCTCGTACTCGCTATTGTTTTATTGTTGGGCAGCGTGCTGCCGATAAGGGAGCGACCGGCAGCATGCTTGCTGTCTTATGGTTGAGAGCCTTGCTATTACCATTTGGGCACGGGACTTGGACGGCTATTGCGGCAGCAGGCATTGGGATCGGATTGTCGAAGGCCTCGACATCGTCTGGCAGGTTAAGCGTATGGCTAAAGGTGGCTGGACTGGTTAGCGCGAGCATTTTGCTGCACACGCTCTGGGATTTCCAGTTCGCAAGCGGAGCGCTGAGGGTGGTTGGCATGGCTGCAGTCGGTGCAGCTGGACTCCTGTTGCTATTCCTGCTTATCCGTTCCGGCACAGTGGAAGAAATACAAGCGCTCACGCTGCTGAATCCTGCGCTGAGCGCGGACCGGTTGATAGACGATGCGGACGTCGAGCGTCCGCTAAACTGCCAAGCATGTGACACGCAGTGCCCGCCAAAAACACGTTATTGTCCGCGCTGCGGGCAGTCACTCCGGGCGGAGGCCGCGCGGAATTCGGAAGTTGCAACAAGGAAAAGAATATGATAATATTCAGCTACATTTAACGATTGGAGATGAAGAGGATAATGTAATATTTCTTGCCCTTATTCTAAGAATAGAACAGTGCTTGTTTTATTCCTGATTGGCAAGAAAGTTACCTTATTCTTCTCTCTCAAAATAGATCCTTTTTCATACCCTTGCCCGGGTTGAATTTGTCGTATTTTTTTGAGCTGCAAGAAAGGTAACTTTCTTGCAGCTTAATTTTTTTTCGACAAAGGAGGATATCAGAGTGTCTACTATTAACGTATCAAACCTGACATTTGCCTATGAAGGCAGCTATGACAACATCTTTGAGAACGTCAGTTTTCAGATGGATACTGACTGGAAATTGGGCTTTACAGGGAGAAATGGCCGTGGGAAAACGACGTTTCTCCAACTATTACTCGGCAAACATGAATACAGCGGCTATATTTCGTCGCAGGTAGAGTTTGAATATTTTCCATTCCATGTGGAGCGCAAGGAAAGTCTTACGTATGAAGTAATTGAAGATATTTTCCCGGACTATGAGCACTGGCAATTAATACGGGAGTTTTCGCTACTAAAAGTGTCCGAGGACGTGTTGTATCGCCCTTTCAATTCGTTGTCCAACGGCGAACAGACCAAGGTGCTGCTAGCGACCTTGGTCATTAAGGAAAACAGCTTCCTGCTCATTGACGAGCCGACAAACCACCTAGATATGAATGCGAGGAAGCTTGTAAGCCAATATTTAAGATCAAAGAGTGGGTTCATTCTTATTTCTCATGACAGAGCGTTTCTCGATCATTGCGTCGATCACATTCTCTCCATCAACAAAACCAATATCGAGATCCAGAAAGGCAATTTTTCGAGCTGGTGGGAAAATAAACGGAGGCAGGATCAGTTCGAACTTGCGACGGACGAAAAACTCCGTAAGGACATCAAACGGTTGTCCGATTCGGCCAGACGTACTGGGAATTGGGCGCATGCAGTAGAAAAAAGCAAAAACGGCACAAGAAATTCCGGCTCCAAAATCGACAAAGGCTATGTAGGCCACAAAGCCGCCAAAATGATGAAACGCTCGAAATCGATTGAACAAAGGCAGCAATCGGCCATCGAAGAGAAATCCAAGCTTCTGAAAAATATTGAAAGCTCAGAAAATCTGGAGATTACACAGCTCTCTTATCATAAGCCTCAACTTGTGGAGTTGGATGCAGTTTCGATTTATTACGGGGAAAGACAGGTATGCGAGAATGTAAGCTTTACGATTGAGCCGGGCGAAAGCATTGCGCTAATAGGCCCAAACGGTTCGGGAAAATCTTCGATTCTTAAGCTGATATGTGGTGAGGGGCTAAGCTACACCGGAAGCTTACGGAAGGATAGCCAGCTTCGAATATCGTACGTATCGCAGGATACTTCCCACCTTCGTGGAAATTTGTCGGACTATGCTAGGGAGCATGGAATTGACGAAAGTTTGTTTAAATCGATTCTTAGGAAGCTTGATTTCTCCAGACCCCAGTTTGAAAAGGATATGTCGGCGTTTAGCGGCGGCCAGAAGAAAAAGGTGCTGATCGCCAAAAGCCTGAGCGAGCAAGTGCATTTGCATATTTGGGACGAACCGCTTAACTTTATTGACGTCATCTCGCGGATGCAAATCGAAGAACTGCTGCTTGAGCATACCCCAACCATTCTATTCGTGGAGCATGACAGCGAGTTTTGCAAGAATATCGCGACAAAGATTGTAGAACTGACAAACTAACCTTTCTTGGAGGATGAGGGCAATGATGATTGAGGTTGAAGTTGAGGTTGTAGATGATTTTGTGAACCTGTTCATTTCGAATGAGAAGGTTCACGAAAATATAATCTCGGGGATTTACCAGTTTATCGACAAAGGCACAAGGCGTTCTAATGTTCCGCTATTTAGAAGGAACGTCGGGGAGGCCCCGTTATCAACAGTAAAACGTCACATTTGTGGCAACTGTATCACGGGAATCGTGCTCTCGTCTTTTAAGAGGCGGGAGCTTTTTTATTTTAGCTTGTGAAAATCAGATGACTAGAACTTGAGGACATTCCCGATTTTGACAAGAACATTAGGACATCCGGGCGGATCGCGCTACTAGATATGGATGGCTATGTAATCTTGTATTTGACAGAAAACGAATCCCGTATCATAATAGAATGAACATTCGATCTAAACCGTTTAATTGGAATAGAATGAACGTTCAATTTATGATTTGGAGGTATTAACATGAGTAAAACTGTTTTTATTACGGGAACCAGTTCAGGCTTGGGAAAACTTACGGCGATTCGGTTTGCTGAAATGGGCTGGAACGTAGCTGCAACCATGCGTAATCCCGACAAAGAAACGGAGCTTACCGGTTACGATAATATCAAAATTTTCAAACTGGACGTCACCAATGTGAATGAAGTTCAAACATCGGTAGATCAAGCCGTTGCCGCGTTCGGTAAGATCGACGTCGTTATCAATAATGCAGGTATGGGGACTTACGGTCCGTTGGAATTAGCCCAAGAGGAAGCGATCGACTGGCAATTCGCCGTTAATACGCGAGGACCGATCAATGTCATTCGTGAATTTATACCACATTTCAGAGCCAATGGCGGAGGCATGTTCATCAATATTAGCTCTTTCATGGGAATCACGACAGCGGTGCCGCTCGGATCTCTCTATAATATGTCGAAATTTGCTTTGGAAGGACTGACGGAAGGTCTTTATTACGAACTGAAGCCGTTGAATATCGAGCTTAGATTAATCGAGCAGGGAGGTTCTACAGGAAATAATTTCAAGAACAGTATCACTTGGAACCGAGATGATAACATACAAGATTACGATAATCTGATGACAAAAGTGCAGAATTTAATGAATCATGCGGAATCTAGCTCTACATTGGATGATCCTCTGATTATCGTGGATGCCATAGCCGCTGTGGCGACTGGAGAGAGTAATAAATTTCGCACTGTCATCGGAACAGCTGGCAATGATCTGATGGCGCTTAGAAATTCTGTGTCCATAGAAGAATATTTGGAGACGATCGCTAAGAATTATATGTAAGCCCATTATGAAACGCTTCGTCATAACGCCAGGTCGATCTGACAATCTTGACTACGGATTGTATGAGGTGTATGTTTGTTGATTAGAATGATCATTCGATCTTATGGTGGGAGCGGGATAACTTAATGTTTGAGAACTATAACAAGGTGCAGCAGGCTGTCCTTGAAACAACACTTAACATCATCATCCGAAAAGAATTACAGGCTACCTCAATGGCGCTTATCGCCAAGGAGTCTGGTGTATCGACCGGGAATATTTATCATTATTTCAAAAGTAAAGAAGATATCGTTAACGAATTGTATAGAGCCATTGTTACGTTTAACGGAGAGTATGTGCGTGGAGGCTTGCTAAAGGGCACAACGATTCGTGAAAAGTTTGAATTAGGTTGGAATCGGGTTATCGAATTGGGGAAACAATATCCTCAGGGCTTTCAATTTATTGAGCAGTATTCGTTCTCGCCATACATTTACGAAGAGGTAAAGCAAGAAGTCTATACCGGCGGATGGTGTGGGCCAATGAACGATTTATATGAAGAAGCCATTCAGGAGAAGCTGTTTATCGCGATGAATCCGAAAATGATGGTGCAGATGCATTACGGCACATTTGTTTATATGTTGAAGGCCCACCTACACGGAATCTTTGAGTTAAGCAGCGAGAGCGTCAGTAGTGCAATCCGTTCGTGTTGGAATGCTGTAACTCTTAGAGATGTAACGTAGGTAGATGGCCAAAAGCCGCTCTCAAAGGAAGTTCGATAAGAACCTTTGAGGGCGGCTTCTGTTTTTATGGGTGGGGCATAGTCGGCTTTGGACGGTCCGATTCCTGAATGAAGAGGATTTATCCGCCAGGAGTTTCAATAAATACAGTCATGGAATGGATCAAACCATTTTCAACGAGCATGAAATCTTGCCTGGTGATAGTTTTTGGCTGATCAGACGGTCCGTAATACCAACTAATTCTAAAAGGCCGTGTAGGTTAGAATGCCTATTTTGTTGTTTATTTAACGTGGCACATTTGTTAGTTTGCTTCCCCATTCACCGATAGGTTCAAGCCAGCTTACTATTCTATCATCAATTAAGCTTGTAAGTGTCCCTTCGTACTCAGTACGATAAGACTTTGGAAGCTCTTCTTTTATCCAACTATCTCTAGTACCTTGCCAAATCTCATAGATGACAAGATCATGGGGATTATCTAGATCATCAGAGACAATTGCATTTACAAAAGTAGGCTCATTTCTAAAATTGTTAATCATTGCAAAGAGACTGTCGCGGAATGTCTCTTTCTTACCGGGTTTTATTTTAAAACGGATATTGAGAATAACTTGATTTAAGTTTGTGGACATAATCACACACTCCTTGGGTTTGTATATTTTTTTTCATGCTTTCGTAGCCACAAGTGCCATTATGGATCAAAAGTAACAATAAAAAAAGTACATACTTTTTGGTTATATAGTAACTAAAAAGTGATATTTAAGACCTAATGCATGCAAAATCTTAATTGGTAAATTTTACGGATAAATGGAGGCACAACAATGTTTACTATTTGTCTTTTAATATTATTATTTGGAAATGTAAGAAGAAGTATACTTAGGTTATATGACCATGTATGAAATGAAAATCCCAAAGGATGTCATCGTTAAAAATGACATCCTTTGGGAAAGCAGTACATGGATATATTGTTATTTTCTTAATCTACATACAAAATTTGATACTCACCCTGAGCAAACGTTTTCTCTGCATAATTTCCTCCCCAACTGCAAAGCTCTCTCAGGATTGGTTCAAGCGATTGACCAAGTTCAGTAGTTGAATATTCAACTTTAGGAGGTACTTGATTGTACATCTTCCTACGTATGAGTCCGTCAGTTTCTAGTTCTCGAAGTGTTTGAATAAGCATTTTTTGAGAAATACTGTGCACAAGTCTTTTTAATTCGCTTGTTCGTTTAGGGCCCTTTATCAAATAGTACAAAATAAGTCCCTTCCATTTCCCTCCGATTATCTCCAAAGAAACCTCTAGGTCACAATAATAAGTTTTCATGTTTGATAACCATCTCCCGATTTCAATTATCACCTTTTAGTTACTATATAACAAAAAGGTGTGTACTTTTCAAAATGTTACTTTTGATTCATAATAGCATTTGTTCGCGGACAAGAATACTACAAGCTTTAATCATATAATTTCAAATATTAGTTAACCACGAGGGGAAATCATTCATGTCGACTGTATTATAATATGTTTAAAATAGGAGGCTAATATTTATGTCAACATTTTTGGATGTAATGGGACCACGTATTCAACTCTTAACGGAGTTATCAGAAAATAGGGATTATTCCATTATGAAGGCTGAAGTTCCACCAGGTGTTATTGTTCCTGTTCACAGTCATGGAGATCGCGAAACCTTTGTTGTTCTCTCAGGTGAACTCGAAGCTTTCACGGAAGACAGTTGGAAAGCTGTTAAGGCGGGTGATACTATTGATATTCCGGGAAATGTAAAGCACGCTTGGAGAAATTCCTCTAACGAAATAGTAACATTGTTAGTCGTATCGACTGTGAGAATGGGAGAATTTTTTAATGAAATTGGCCGTCCCGTTGATACTGTGCCACCGGGCCCTCCTGCGCCAGATGTTTTACAACATTTTGTTGAGGTAGCCATAGCTTATGGCTATTGGCTCGGTACCCCCGACGATAATGCTTCGATTGGTATCTCGCTGGGTTAATGCTTTTGATCTGGAAAAGAAAAGAGCTTTTGCAAAATGTTCGGCGCTGATAAGCACTTAATATTGGTTAATGTATCAGCTACCAAAACGAAGGAAACCCGCTCTAAAAAGCGGGTTTTCTTTTTTTGTCGCATTCTCGATTCTCCATGTCCAATGTAAAGTCTAGCAGCAACCGAAGTAGACGTCGAGGTTGAAGAAAGCTTTAACCGAACGTAGCAGATTATTGCCGAACCTCCACCGACAAAGAGAAGCTTCATCGCATAGCCGATTTCTCTATGGCGCTAACTGAGAATAATAGTTCAAATCAAAGGGAAGTTTAATTGAATGAATTAACAAAGTAAGGGAATTGCGTTTCAGGATCGAACTATAACATCTTAGGTTGACTATCATACATCTTGGATATAAAGCGCTTCCAACCGATTAAAACCTTGTTATAATGAGCTCATTAGTGATCTAACACCGACAATTCAGGAGGAGAATATAACTATGACTCAGTCCATTGAGCGCGCAAAGATACGAAGGATCACAGGCAACATCTTCAAAGGATCGGTTGGAAATCTGATAGAATGGTACGACTGGTACGTTTATACTGCTTTCGCAGTGTATTTCTCGTCCCAGTTCTTCCCCAAGGGAGATCCGACTAGCCAACTGCTAAACACAGCTGCGATCTTCGCCGTCGGCTTTTTAATGCGCCCGATAGGGAGCCTGCTGCTAGGCCGTTACGCTGATCGTAATGGCCGGCGTGCAGCGCTGACGCTTTCCATCTCCGTCATGGCCGGTGGTTCCCTGATCATTGCCTGCACCCCGAGTTATGGTACCATTGGCGTGCTGGCTCCTATTATTTTGGTTCTTGCCCGTCTGCTCCAAGGGTTGTCGCTAGGAGGAGAGTATGGAACCTCGGCAACGTACTTGTCCGAGATGGCTACCAGTGGCCGCCGAGGCTTCTACTCGAGCTTCCAGTACGTCACACTTATTGCCGGACAGCTGGTGGCACTGGGAGTGCAGATCATCCTCCAGCAAGTACTCAGTGAACCTGATCTGAAGTCTTGGGGCTGGCGTATTCCTTTCGTTATCGGAGCATTGGGAGCTTTGGCCGTATTATGGCTGCGCCGCACGATGGATGAATCGGAACAGTTTTCAAAAATGAGTTCTGAAAGCCGGGCTAGCGCTGGAACGGTTCGGGCTTTGATGAAGCACCCTAAGGCGGTGCTGACAGTAATTGGACTAACACTCGGCGGAACCGTCGCCTTCTATACCTACACGACGTATTTACAGAAGTACATGGTAAATACGGTGGGGCTCCAAAAGGAGGTTGTCAGTTGGATCAACTTTATTGCCCTGCTGGTATTCGTCGTACTTCAGCCGCTTGCTGGCATGTTATCCGACCGGATTGGACGGCGCCCGTTATTGCTCTGTTTCGGAATCTTTGGAACATTGCTGACAGTGCCGCTGTTCCTGATCCTGGAGGATGCGAAGAACCCTATCGGTGCTTTTTTGCTCATGCTGGTGGGTCTCATTATTGTCACTGGATATACTTCCATCAATGCAATCGTGAAAGCCGAACTCTTCCCGACAGAAGTTCGTGCTCTTGGCGTGGGTTTTCCCTACGGACTCACCGTCGCGGTATTCGGTGGAACTGCGGAGTTCATTGCATTATGGTTCAAGAGCATTGGGGCTGAGTCGCTTTTCTACTATTACGTAGCTGCTTGTATTGCCATTAGTTTTTTCGTCTACTGGCGTATGGGGGAGTCTTCAAAAGTCTCCCAAATCGAAGCAGAACTCGACGCTAGTAAAAAGAAGAAATAATATTGATATTTGAACTAGAGAGAAATGTGGAAGAGGCGGTCATAAGTTGACTTGCTATTCTACAAGATGACAAAATTAAAATTAGGAAAGAGCAGGCAATTATTGACCTGCTCTTTTTATTGAACCGAGGGACGGGCAGAATAGTGAAAAATATGGTGATTAAAGTTTTGAGTTTTTCAAGAGAACAGTATACCTAAGGAGTTGTAGAAATGGCGCGTGTTTTATTTATTAATGGTGGATCAGAGGGACATATCAATCCAACTATTGGCGTTGTGCAAGAGCTTATTTCACGTGGAGAAGAGGTAGTGTACTTTTCTATAGAAGCTTTTCGGGAACGTATTGAGAAGACGGGAGCTTCAGTACGAACATTTGACGATCAAAAATTTATAAGAGCCTTTATCTCAGGTGGAAGAGATTATTTGCCCGAAAGAATCAACGGTCTTTTACTTACGGCAGATATCGTCATACCAAGCGTTCTTGAACAGATCAAAGATGAGCATTTTGATTACATCATCCATGATTCCATGTTTGGTTGTGGACGTTTACTTGCTCAAATTCTTAAACTTCCTGCAATCAACTCTTGTACTTCTTTTGCACAGACAAAAGGTTCATTCGATAAAATGTTGGAGCAATTTTCCATAAAAGTCCCTACAGAAATAGTTAAACCTATAAACGATAAATTTCAAAGCCTGACGGCAATGGTGAAGGAAAAATATGATGTGGAGGTCCATTCTCCTTACGAAGTGTTTTGTAATCCTGCACCACTTTCAATCGTTTATACAACAAGGGAGTTTCAACCTTATGGAGAAGCATTCGACCAAACTTATAAATTTGTAGGTCCATCCATCTCTTCACGATTAACGCAAGAAAACTTCGACTTTACTGCAATCAAGGGGAAAAACCCAATTTACATTTCACTGGGTACTGTCTTTAACCAAGCAATCGATTTCTATAAGCTTTGTTTTGAGGCATTTGGGAACACGGATCATACCATTGTCATGTCAATTGGGAATAAAGTCCAAATTTTTGACTTAGGGGAAATCCCCAAAAACTTCATCGTAAAAAATTATGTCCCACAAACGGACGTCCTGCAATACACTAAATTATTTATTACACATGGCGGAATGAACAGTACCCATGAAGGCCTCTATTACGGGGTTCCGCTAATTGTAATCCCGCAAAGTGCGGATCAGCCGATCATTGCCGGGCAAGTCGCAGAAATCGGAGCAGGCATTCAATTGCAAATGCAAAGCTTGACTGCAAATCAACTACGTGATGCCGTAGATCATGTGTTAGGCCTCTCATCTTTCAAGAAAGCTGTTGCAGATATGAGGGAATCCTTTCGAAAAACAGGTGGGTATCATCAAGCTGTTGATGAGATTTTCCAATTTAAAAGTCAATATCATATCTAATTCTCAACTTATTTGTCACCCAACAGCAGTACCAAAGAAAAAGTGTCAGTAATAAATAAGGGCCGTCAATGGCTCTTGTTTTTTTATTTAAATCTTTTCTTGAATCCGGTACCCTTTCCTACTCTCACGCGGGGCGGCGTTATATGTTTGCCTAAGAGCCGAGCGAGAAGCGGGATCCAATTCTGGGCTCCTTGGCTCTTTCTTCGTTCACTCCAGGGGGTGATTAATACGGGCAGGGCAGGATAGTTTAATCACTTCGCGAATATAAAAATATAAATATTTAGCGATGGTCAAAAACAGCCAAGGAGGATACGTAGTATAAACTTGACCAAATTAAGGAGGACCATTAGATGACTACAAAAAATTCCGAATGGCAAATCCCGAAGCCAAAGAAATCAGTAATAGATTGGCTGCTTGGCGGGGATCCTGCGATCCGTTGGCAGGTGATGCGTGACTTAACCGAAGAGCCCGATGACTGTGTTGCCGCAGAGCGGTCGCGGATTGCTTCGGAAGGTTGGGGTGCCCGGATCCTCGGCCTGCAATCTTCCGAGGGCAACTGGGGCGGTGACGCCGACGCACGGAACTGGCTATGCACGAGCTACACTTTGCTGCTTTTGAAGGACCTAGGCTTGGATCCGTCGGGTGAGGAAGCCCGCAGATCGATCGGCCTCGTGCGTGACCAGATCACCTGGCCGCTGCAAATGGGCGGCCGGCCCTACTTCGACGGTGAGACCGAGCCCTGTGTCAATGGTTGGATCCTTGGAGTGGGTGCCTACTTCGGAGAGGCAAGCGGTCGGCTAGTCGATCGACTCCTCGGTGAGCAGCTTGAGGACGGAGGCTGGAATTGCGACGCCCCTCAAAGTCGACGATCCTCGTTCCACAGCACCATTTGTGTCTTGGAAGGACTATTAGAGTACGAGAAGGCTAAGGGTGAAACTGCTGCGGTGACCGAAGCCCGCATCCGGGCACAAGAGTACCTTCTGGAGCGTCGCATGTTGAGGTCCCTGTCATCCGGCGAGGTGATCGATCCAAATTGGATGCGTTCCTCGTTCCCGACTACGTGGCATTATGACGTGCTGCGGGGTCTGGATTACTTACGCAGCGCTGGTGTAGAACCCGATGAACGCGTCACCGAGGCCGTCGGTCTGGTGGCGAAGAAACAAGACCAAAACGGGAAATGGCCGCTCGAGAACTCTCACCCCGATCGAGTTCACTTCGACATGGAAGGTGTGGAAGGCGAGCCTAGCCGCTGGAACACTCTCCGCGCCTTACGAGTGCTGGACTGGTATTCAACACGACACTAATTGAGGTCATAGGTAGGCTAGTTCAAGAGTAGGGTCTTGCCAAAACATGCAAAGATATCTAGCATTATTTCAGATGTTCATTCTGGTATAACGAATTGAGGTGTACAAAAATGAGAGAAAAAAACGTTCGGGAAATTAGGGTAACTGATTATCATGATATTTATTTGTTAAACCAAATCTTTAATCCGAATTTATATTTCTTTTCTGAAGAAAAAGTAAAAGAGAAGATTGAAATCATCACAAAGAAAACAAAAGATATCATCTATGTTTATGAACAAGAAAACGAGGTAATTGGTTATATTCATGGTAGCCCATATGAGTTGCTTTTTTCTGACTCTTTAGTAAACATCTTAGGATTTGTTGTTAAAGAAGAGTATAGAAATCAAGGTTTAGGCAGCATGTTGATAGGGCGTCTTGAGCAGTGGGCAATGAATAATGGATTTTCTGGGATTAAATTGTTATCCCATCCAACTCGATTACATGCTCACCAGTTCTACGAACGACGTGGCTACATGTTTACAAAGGACCAAAAAAATTTCATAAAGAAGTTCAATTCGTATTTATAAAGTATTCACACGAACGAGTCATTGGTATAAGTAATAAAAACATTGTCTACTGAACAAAGCAAAAAAACGCATTGTCTGCGGTCTGCGACAGAGCGTTTTTTTGCTTTTGTATTTCTATTTTATTGTTATTATTGCTGCTCTTTGAAGCTAGCCCTATCAATCGTTCATTTCTGCTATGTCGAGCTGGCGAAGACGAGTTTGTTCGGCTATCATGTCGATCTCGGTGATCTTCCCATCCACAATCTTGAGTTCGAGTACGAAAAGTAGTCGACCGCGAGGAGCCACGACTGCGCCCACAGATCCGTTCACGAGCACCGGCCGTGCACCTTGGGCGCGACCAACGAATCCCATGGCCACATCATGCGCACCGTGAACAACTGGCCATGCGGCGACCGGTGGAAATGCAGGATCGTTCCGGAGCACGACATCGGGGTCTAATACCGCAAGAAGTTTCTCGAAATCTCCGGAGCGCGACGCAGCTAGGAAAGCATCTACTAGCTCCCGTTTTCGCTTGAAATCCTCTGAATCAGCGGTCGTTTTCGCCCCCTGAACCCGACGCCGCGCACGACTCGCAAGCTGTCTTGCTGCAACCTCGTTACGCCCTATAATCGGGGCGATGTCCGAGAAAGACAAGGCGAAAATATCGTGCAATACGAACGCAATGCGTTCGGCGGGATTCAAATTTCCGAGGACCATAAGCATCGCAAGACCAACAGAGTCAGCCAGCAGTGCTTCGTGCTCGGGATCGCTTCCATCTTGGCGGCTAGCAACCGGTTCAGGTACACTTACCAGCGTAAGCTCCTCACGCCGCGATTTGCGAGATCGCAACATATCCAGACACACCCTGGAGACTATTGTTGTCAGCCATCCTCCCATATTCTCGACTCCACTAGTATCGGAGCGGCTAAGGCGTATCCATGACTCCTGTACAGCGTCATCCGCTTCGCTCAGAGATCCGAGCATCCGATAAGACACCGCTTGCAGGTGATTCCGATGCGCCTCGAATTGTTCCACAAGCCAATGATGATCGTTCATACGTTACATCCCTTCCTTCGTTTTCATTTTTACTTATATGTCGTATGAAACTCAACAGATGTGACAGAGATGTACGATATCTGCAGTTTTTTCTGAGTTACGCATCCTAAAAATTTTTTTCACCGAATCGGTCACGTTTCCTTACTGACTTCCGACATAGTTAGTGACAAGTGAAATACGCCACTACGAAATAAGAGGCCATACCGGGTGTCCTGGCAAAAGAACATTTAAACTAAGGAGATGATTGTTGTGAGTACGAGTTTGATCCCTTTTCTTGAAATGAACGGCAGCGCTAATGAGGCTATTGATTTTTACATGAAAGCGCTGGATGCCAAGGTTGTCTATACGTTGCGATTCGGCGATTTGCCGGGAAATCCGGAATCTCCGCTGCCTCCAGAAAAGAAAGATTTGATAGGCTACGCCATCTTGAAAATCGGCGAATCGGAGCTTCAGCTCACCGACAATGTTACCGGCAGCAGCTACCAGAAGGGAACGCAAGTGACCATAGTTGTTCAAACCAATGACAAAGACAAGGCTACCCAATATTTTGAAGCACTGAAGCAGGGCGGTCAAGTAAATGAGCCGCTGCAGGCAAGTTTTTTCAGCCCCGCTTACGGCAATGTAACGGATAAATTCGGCGTCACGTTTCGAATTCTCACAAGAGGACACCAGTGATCAATCACTGTTACTAAATAAAATTAAGGGAGGAAATCCTAATGACTGTTCTTTTCATCGTTCTTCAAAGCTTGCTGGCCTTATACTATGTATTTTCAGGCACTGCAAAGACCATAGGGGCCAAATATTGGGTCGATATTTTCAACAATCTTGGAATACCACAGTGGTTTCGTGTCGTCACAGGAGTCGTCCAGTTAGTCGGTGCCGCTATACTCATCATCGGCTACTGGTATTCAGCGGCGGTCACGTGGGCTTGCATTTGGCTTGGAATTACAATGTTACTGGCGTGTCTCGCACATTTCAGGGTCAAAGATCCGATCGGCAAAACGGCACCGGCCCTCCTGTTTACTGCGTTAATTATCATTCTAAGCATCGTTAATGCGGCGGTCTGATACTTCCCTTTTCATAATAAAGCATCATCTAAATTTATTAACTCTTAAACCATGAGCTTGCCCTAAGTCGGGTAAGCCTTTTTGTTTTCTAAGTCGAGGGGTTGAGGAGAAAGTTAGCACAATGAAAATACGAAGGCAGATAGGAGAGGGCGCTTGCTGAATGTAGATTAGTTCTCCAATGCCTCTCTCACCCGATGATCGATGAATGAAAAAGCTTCTAATCGTTCAACATAACGGAGAATATGGCCGTAGCATCTTTTGACAACGCTTGAATTGGAATGATCGTTTCCAAAAGTATTGACAGTGAATCTAAATTGAGATAGCATACGTTACAGGGGATGATGAATAATGTCCAGACTAAAAACATTTCAGATCGAAGAGACAATCGATAAGGCAATTGATGTTTTTCGTGAAAAAGGTTACCAGGGAACATCCATGCAGGATTTGGTCAGTGCGTTGTCTCTAAACCGGAGCAGCATCTACCAGACATTCCGAAGTAAGGAAGACTTGTATTTAGTGGCACTGGATCGTTATGGGGAGAAAACGAGTGATATTACTTCCATCTTATATGAACCGGGCACTTGTAAAGAAGTGTTATTGAGGTTTTTCAATAAATTGTTTGAACATAATAGTATTAGAACTTGCTTACTAATCTATGCATCCTTGGAGATGAGTGAGCATCCGGAAGTTCGAGCAAGAGTTAGTACGAACAATAACTTAAGAGAAAGAGCTTTCTTTCAATTGCTTACACGCGGAATTGCCAATGGCGAAATAAAAGGTAATCCCAATTTACGTGATCTTTCTCAATACCTTGTAAACGTTACGAATGGAATAACCATCACCTCTGCAGCTGCAGATCGAAAAACATTGGATACCATTTTAGAGACGTCTCTTTACTTTTTACGATAATTTTTTTTGTTCTAATTTGGAACGATCATTCCCTTAAAACTTATATATAATCCACACTAAAGGAGACTAAATATCATGAATTTATATTTCTTAAATGGAAAAACGGCATTTGTTACAGGCGGTTCTCGAGGTATAGGGGCATCAATTGTTAGAAGGTTGGTTAAAGATGGCGCGGCCGTAGCCTTCACGTATGCCAATTCTGCTGAGAAAGCTAATGAATTGGTCAAGAGCATTGAGGCTGAAGGTGGGAGAGCTTTAGCCATTAGAGCAAACAGTGAAAATACTAACTCGGTTAAGTCAGCAGTTGCTGAGGCGATTAACACTTTTGGTCATTTAAATATACTGGTTAATAACGCTGGGATTCTAGATGTTAAACCATATGACCAATTTACAATGGAAGAGTTCGACCGCACCGTTGCTGTTAATATTCGAGCGGTTTTTGCTGCCATTCAAGCAGCCGGACCCCACATGCAGAGTGGTGACAGAATCATTAATATAGGCAGTGTAAATGCCGATGTAACCGGTTTTCCCGGAATGAGTCTATATAGCATGTCCAAAGCCGCAGTCGCTGCTATGACTCGCGGTCTTGCAAGGGATCTGGCAGCGCAAGGGGTAACAGTTAATAATATTCAGCCAGGTCCGGTTGATACCGACATGAATCCTGCTGAAGGTTCTATGGCTTCCATATTAAAGAATATGATTGCTCTTGGCCGCTATGGTACCGCAAATGACATCGCTAGCTTGGTTTCATTCTTATCCAGCCCGGAAGCAAGCTATATTACCGGTGCGTCGCTCGATATTAACGGAGGCTTTATGATTTAAACTTGGGTAAGGGTAAGCGTAGCTTACCCTTATTTTTATTTTCGCTTTGAAATTTGAAAGTGATTAACTGTTACTCTAACGGTGAACAATAGCACAATATCCAGGCTGCCGGCTTACTCGGCAGCCTGTTGAAGTAGCAGGCAGTTATCTAGAAGCGAATGAGATTAATTAAGCAATCCTGACACCCAACAAAACTGAGTCATGATCATAAAGCTTCGGCATTATCGCTCGGAGGCTTTTTAATATGTAATCAAGGAGCCAAATGGCTTAAAATCAATAGTTGACACGACACCAAATGGTGACCTATAATCAAAGTGTCACTAAATGGTGTCCAATTAGGAGGAGGTGTTGAAATAAACGGCGGTCCCTTCATACATCAGTAGATTTATAATACAGAAAATAAGATTTTTAGGAGGGGGCGTTATGAGCGAGAACAACCAATTGCGGGATGTTTTTGACGCGATTGCAGATCCGACTAGGCGCGGGCTAATTCGTCTGTTAGCAGAGGCAGAGGAGATACCTCTTCATGAATTAACGGCACAGTTTCAAATGGGCCGTACAGCGGTATCCAAGCATTTGACAATCCTTAAAGAAGCTGGACTGGTACTTGACCGAAAAGTCGGTAGAGAAACGCGATTTAGGTTAAACGCCTCTCCACTCAGAGAAATTCAAGATTGGGTGGCTTTCTACAGCAATTTTTGGCGTACGAATATGTTGCGCTTGAACCAACTATTAGAGGAGGAAGAAGAATGAGTTTAGCATTATCCTTGGATTTTCAGTACACGACATCGATCGAGAAGCTTTGGTCCGCAATAACCGATTCAAGCAAGCTTGCCAAGTGGGTGGTCAACATCCACAATGGTCAGGCGATGGATAATGATTTTGAGCCCGTCATAGGACACCGTTTTCAGTTTCGCACGCAGCCGTCCGAATATTGGGATGGCATTATTGACGGCGAAGTGCTTATCGTGGACGCACCAAACCGGGTGTCCTATACTTGGGCCAGCGGAGGGGAGAAGCACACGGTCACCTGGACGCTGCAGGATTTAGGGGACGGCAAGGTTAACCTTCATCTCGAACAAACCGGATTCGCCAATGCTCAAGGTCTCGAAGGTGCTAGGTATGGCTGGGGTAAATGGTGCGGCGAGCTTGAAAAGGTATTGGCCTAGTTGTAAAAGGAAGGGGAGCCTTATGAATATCATTTTTATTATTTTACAAAGCTTTCTGCTCGTCTCCATGGCCTTTGGCGGCGGAAGCAAGCTGGCTGGTGCGAAAAATTTTGTTGAAATGTTCGAGTCGATTAAACTGCCGCAATGGTTTCGAGTTGTTACTGGGCTCGTTCAACTAGTCGGGGCAGCCGGACTTGTTATCGGATACTGGAATCCGGTAGCAGCCGTATGGGCAGGCATTTGGATTGGCATTACGATGCTAGTGGCATGCCTTTCACATTTCAGAGTCAAGCATCCTGTTGGAAGTGCGATACCGGCTTTTGTGATTACTTTGATTGCAGTGACTCTGGTAGTCGTGCACCAGGTAGCATGAAGAAGAGCGGGTCAATGAAACTCGAATCGCCATCAGAGCTGATAGACGTAAAAATCGAGGAGCTAGGCGACTGGATGAGGATGCTCTAATAGCTCTCGTCCGCGTGCCATTGCACTGAACACGTCAAAATCCTCCAAACGCAAATATGACCCTGAGTGATTGGAAAGTATTTACACTCCTTTCCGGAGAGCCTATTTTCCACCAAAGGTGAGTATGTAAATTTGTTATAGCAAAATGTAGGAGAGCCCACGACGCAGGGCTCTTTTTCATTTCCAAAAAGGAGGCGTCAACATGGCTGGAACGCTGACCAACTTTAATATCCTGGGCTTGCAGAGGCTTCCGCTGCATCTAGTGAGCAAGAGCTGAAGCGGTATAAGCAAGCTGCTGCCCTTCTTATTCGGACGGATATCCGTCGCCAAATCTTCATACAAAACAATTGGCGATTGCCTCCGTGGTATGTATACAAGCATACCTTATGTACCGAACGTATAATTATACCGTAGTGAAAAATCAATGAAGGGAATGAGTATACATGAGCGTAGGTTATGGTGAAGGTTATGGTATGGGCCGCAACGTAGCATTTATTTTGGTTCTTTTTATTCTTTTGGTTATCATCACATCAGCTTTTGCAATTTAAATATTCCTTAATCCAAAAAGAAAAGACGGAAGCTAATAATGGCCGCCGTCTTTCTTGTTTACATAGAATTTACTTACTTAATTAAAAGAAAAACGGGAACCCAAGAAACGGTATGGCAAATAAAAACGCAAGTGAAGCTGCAAATGGAAAGAAGAATCTTTCAAAACCGAAACCAGGTAAAAAAGCGGATGTTTTTACTTGCTTGGCTTTTTTGACGGACTTTTTTTTGGCGGACTGGTCTTTATTCAAACCGTATATTCCAACTTCACCCGGTCCTCCAATATAGCCGTATTTACGTCCAAGCAAGCATGCAAAAAGGACAGGCACACATATATTAGGGATATCATAAGGATAACGGAGGAGTCCGACCAAATTGATGACAGCCCGAACAAATTTGCTGCAGGGAATTAGGTGACCTACTGAATGATAAAGGAAAACTTTATAAAAGAAATGAATTTTGGGCGACCTGAGGCAGTTGGCAATATTGGAACGGTATGGCCACCTGGCATAACTGGTCTCAAAATAAACTATCAAAGTCCTCATCTAGGAACGCAATTATTTGGCCCTATTCACGGCTATTCTTATGCACCCTATCCTATGATTACACCAATGTATTTGGGCTTTCCGTACAGCTATGCCTTTGGATATCCCATAATCCAGTACAGAACAGGTTTTGTTAGGTATTAAGAATCAATTACAGATTCAAAGTAAAGTGTAGTCAGCTAAGGGGGACGCAAAAGACGGAAGCCAATAATGGCCGCCGTCTTTCTCTGTTACTTACCCTCAATACCAGAAAGCTTCCTTCGAAAATTTGATAACTCTCCATTAACCGTGAGTGGGCAGTTATCAAATTAGCGGAAAATGTTCAAGAGAGCATAGTCCAAACATGTCGTATCAACATAAGATGACAAGTAGTATGATTTCATTTAAAAGGATGAGTGAGCTGGAATGAAAACTTTACAGCAACGTAATAAAAAGCACGGACGCGTGAAAGTCGGGCAAAAAGCCATTCCTGCATCATCGCCCTCTATCTCTTCGCAAGTTAAAGACAACTTAGGAACACCGGTATGTGTAGTGCTCAAGAACGGTTCTCTGTATTACGGGGTTCTAAACGAAATACAAGGCAACCAAGTCATTCTTCAAGGATTCAAGGGAGATCAGAAACTCCCCCGAAACAAAACCAAAGCCAAAGCGCAAATATCCAATTTAGGAGGTTTGGGAGGCTTACTTGGTGGAGGTGGATTAGGAAGCATGCTTGGTCTTTTTGGTGGCGGGGGTTCTGGGGGATTATTGGGTGGTCTTGGTAAAGGCGGTGCCGCTAAAGGTATTGGTGGGGGTGGAGGTGGAGGTTTCTTTGGTAACATAGGTAGTTTTTTTAAATTGGGGATGGGAGTAATTTCCTTTATCATGCCATTGATGAAAAATTTTTCGATTTAAGGGAGGAGTATGCGTCGCTAGCGAGTTTCTCCTGCCTCCGGTGGGGTATTTGCAATATTTGTATGTAAATAGACGAAAAAGACACCCGAGAGGGTGTCTTTTCTTATGCGGGAACGGGGAGAGAACTCCTACTGCTTCCCCTTTCCCTGCAATTCGTTCAAATATTCGTCCAATCGATCGAAGCGCTCCTCCCACATGCGGCGGTAAGATTCCAGCCAGTTGTTCATGTCTATGAAGGGCTGGGCCCGAAGCTTATAAATGCGCCGATTGGCGCTGGGCTGTACTTCAACAAACCCCGCGTCGCTTAGGACGCGGAGATGTTTGGAAACTTGTGGCTGCTGGAGGCTGAGGCGCTCGGCGATTTCCCCTACGGTGAGGGGACCGCCCCGCAGGAGTTCGACGATGTACAATCGGTTGGGCTCTGAAAGTGCGCTCCAGGTTGTTGTGATCAAGCCCATGTTCATGCACTCCTTCCTTCAACATATACCAGGCAAGGGAGTTTTTTTATGCCGCTAAGCGTGGTGGCTGACTTAAAGATGCAGCTCTTTGTTTCCTATGATAGCACACATAGGACCCGCCGATGATAACAAATCCGATGATGAAAAATGCCAAGCCGCCAACAGGATCGCCCACCGCGATACTTGAATACATCGCACCCACAAGGTCAAATGTAAGCCCGGCATAAGCCCATTCCTTCATTCTCGGAAAGCCGGGAATCAGTATCGCTACAAGACCTAATAATTTGGCCACCCCAAGAAAGGGCAGGAGGTAAGAGGGATAGCCTAAATGAGCAAATAAGGCAACCGCATCTGATGCATAGAGGATATCCGGGATAGCACCAATGCCCATCAAGGCTACCAACAAAGCTGTAAAAATCCAATACATAACTTTGGTTTTTTTCATGAATTAATTACTCCCTTCAATTTATAATTTGATTTTATTTTGGCCCTTACATAGTGGCCAGTTGTTCCTCGAGACGATCAAGTGTCGATTTAGCGCCTTCGATAGCTCCGTATTCCTTGACCACTTTTTCAAGGTCAGCAGCTGTTTTGAATCGACTCGTCATGGTTAGCTCTGTCGTCGAATTAGCTTGCTCGGCAAACGTGACCGTCACATGAAATTGTTCGTCGTCATCGCCGTCGCCATGGGAGTATACGAGTTGCTCTGGGCTTACTATCTTGTGGTAGGTGATTTTATTATCGTAATCGACGCCGTCCGGACCGTGCATAACGTAACGCCATACCCCGCCTGGTCTAACATCGATTTCTTGAACCGTATTCGTAAAGCCCTTGGGTCCCCACCATTTCGGCAAATGCTCCGGATCTGTCCAAGCCTTGAAAACCAGTTCCCGCGGCGCATGAAAGATACGGGTGACGCGGAGTTCCTGACCTGCGATTGACGTGCGCGTGTTGTCTGTGTCCTTAGCGTTATTCATAATAATCATCCTCCAAATTGTTTTTGTTCTTTGTGTTTTAAATATACCACAACTGGAATATTCCTGTAAAGGAATATTTAAAAAATATTTCAGTTATTGCCAAGAAGGCAGCTAGATTCATTAACCCTCCTTCGATAGTTCCGCTTTCCATCTTGCATAATGTTCCGGTAAACATCCTGCACAAGGTCTGTATCCAGCGGCTATAGCGATTTCTTCATTCTCGAAAAATACGCGAACATAAAACGACATTTAGTAATTTCGTAATCTTGCTGTTACATTCGAGAATGCGTACAAAAGCTCATTTTCGGGGTTATACTGTTCGCAGAGGTTAACAAAAATGGCGAAGCAAATAGGAGGCTTACAGCATGCCTGAGAATCTGTCGCAAAGATTAGCTGATCTGGATTGGAATTTCATCCAGCAGTCGCTGGACGAGCACGGTTATGCCAAACTACCTGGCTTGTTAAGCAATATGGAATGTAAGGAAACCATAAGCACGTATGAGGAAGAAGGTAACTTTCGAACGACCATAGACATGGCCAGATATCGCTTCGGGGTCGGAGAGTACAAGTATTACAACTCTCCCTTGCCATTTTTGCTTCAACAGCTGCGCGAAGGATTGTATCCGGAACTTGCCCTAACAGCTAATCGCTGGCTAGAACAATTGGGCCACAATGCTTCTTATCCGGCAGCATTAGCGGAATTCCTCGATCAATGCCATCAGGAGGGGCAGAACCGTCCAACCCCATTGATCCTGAAATATGAAGCTGGGGGATACAATTGTCTGCATCAGGATTTGTATGGGAAAGTATTCTTTCCCTTTCAGGTCGTATTCGCTCTTAATCAAAGAGAAGAAGATTTCACAGGCGGGGAGTTACTTTTGGTGGAGCAGCGTCCGAGGGCGCAAAGTAGAGGCCATGTCATCACGCTGAAAGAAGGAGAGGGTCTGATTTTTCCAACCAATCATCGTCCGGTTTTGGGAACGCGCGGCTATTATAGAACGACTCTTCGACATGGTGTAAACACAGTTACCACAGGTACAAGATACAGTTTGGGTATTATATTTCACGATGCGAAATAGGGTTGGGAGGCGTGCCGATCCACACCGACTCCCAAATTGCTTGAAACTTTTTCTCAGATTTATAGTTCGATTATAGTCCATATTTGTCTGTTACATAAGTGGTAGTGAGAGGATTAGGCAAACATTTGGCACGAATGGGATACCAGTCTCTTTGTTATCTGGTACATAATAAGGAAGTGAAGAGGGGAGATAATACATCGCAATGAGCAACACCTGAAAAATTTACATGCTGACCCTTATCAACCTTTTAGTCGGTACTTCACAATTCGTGATCTCTGTATCGACTTACAAATAATTTTCGAAAATGGAGGATTTTATATGCAAAAAGTAATTTTGAACAATGGTGTTGAGATGCCTATACTCGGTTTTGGTGTTTTTCAGATTGCAGATCAAAATGAGTGTGAACAAAGCGTTTATGACGCTATTATGGCAGGCTATCGGCTGATTGATACCGCTGCTTCTTATCAAAATGAAGAAGCAGTTGGCAGAGCGATCAAACGGAGTGGCGTGGCAAGAGAGGAATTATTTATCACTACGAAACTTTGGGTTCAGGATGCTGGTTATGAGCGCACAAAAAAAGCATTTGAAAAATCAATGGAAAGACTGCAATTGGATTATTTGGATTTGTATTTAATTCACCAGCCATTTGGCGATGTGCATGGGTCTTGGCGCGCTATGGAGGAATTGAATCGTGAAGGAAAGGTCCGCGCAATTGGCGTTAGTAACTTCCATGAGGATCGTCTGATCGATTTGATTATTCATAATGATGTCGTTCCTGCCGTAAACCAAGTTGAAACGCACCCTTTCAACCAGCAAATTGAAAATGCAAAATTCATGAAAGATAATAATGTTCAGATCGAATCCTGGGCGCCTTTTGCTGAAGGGAAAAATAACTTGTTCCAGAACGAGGTATTGGTATCCATAGCTGAAAAGGTTAATAAATCCGTTGCTCAGGTGGTTTTACGTTGGTTGACACAAAGAGAAGTCGTTGTGATTCCTAAGTCTGTTCGTAAAGAAAGAATTATCGAAAACTTCAACATCTTTGATTTTGAATTAAGCCAAGAGGATATGGAGTCGATTACTACGTTAGATACGAAACAGAGCCTGTTCTTTTCACATCGCGATCCTGAAATGGTCAAATGGATCGGTACCCGTAAACTTGATATCTAATAATCGATATTTCGAAAGATCAGATAGAGTATCAAGGATCTGTCTGCTCGGAAGTTGAGGGTTATATTGTGCAAATGACTACATTCATACCGATGCCTACACCGATGCATAAGTCGGAGTGGGCATCGGTATTTTTATGTTCTTTATACTGGCTGATAAAGCACAAAAAAATAGAATGAATCCGTTAGATATCGTTTTGAATACATCATGCTTTTCAAACAAAGTATTTTATTTGAAATACTACCTTGACAGACATAGTAGTGTGTCGTATTATGGAGATGCGGAGGTGATTATATGAGCGAGAACAAAATTACATCAGACCTGCTGCGCGGACATACCGATACGATGATTTTACGGCTTTTATCCGAAGCTGACCGCTACGGGTACGAGATTGTCAAATTAATTGCCGAGCGCTCGGGCGGCGAATATGAATTAAAGGAAGCCACGATGTACTCCAGCGTCCGGCGGCTAGAGACTGACGGCGATATCGAGTGGTATTGGGGCGATGAATCTCAAGGCGGACGTCGAAAATATTTTAGGATTACCGAAAAAGGCAAAGGTGCTTACGCACGCAACAAAAGCAATTGGGAGTATTCCAAGCGCGTACTAGAAAATTTATTATAAGGGAGAGATTATTATGATGAATCAGAAATTAACGAACTATTTGAACGGCGTGTTTACGCCATACGATGGGGTAAAAAGCGTCACCGAATTAAAGACGGACCTTCACTCCGATTTGCAGGAGCGATATCGTGAACTCAAAGCCGAAGGCAAAGACGATGAAACCGCGTTTATGATGACCGTTGAGAGCATCGGCGACATTGAGCAAACGATATTGGAAGTCGCCAACCTCTCCCGATCGCTGGAACGGCAAGTAGTGACAAACTTTAGCGCCAGCAACCTGGCAATGAGCGACTTTGCAGGCGTTAGGGCCCATAAAGGTCAATTTAATGCTAGCGCGTTACGCGGTGCCGACTTTGCGGGCGCTGACTTGACGGGAAGTTCATTTAAGAGTAGTGATTTACGTGATGCCAATTTTGACGGCGCAAATCTGACGGACTGTATCCTAACAGCAACTGACCTTACGAATGTAACCTTCAATGAATCGATCCTTGTACGAACCAACTTCAGCGTTTCGGGGATGGAAGGAGCCAAATTCACAGGTGTAAAACTGACCGACGCCACGATAAGCAAGATCGACCTTAGAAAAACATCCTTTGAAGGTTGTATCTTTGACGGCGTGGACTTCGAATATTCCGACCTGAGCGGGCTGAATTTTGACGGTCAAACCTTTATCGGCGTTAAGTTTGAGAAATCGGCAGTAAACGAAGTTTCATTTAGGGGCGCTATACTTAAGAATGTGTCTTTTCAGGCGTTCTTTTCATTAACCAATAAGTATTACCGTGCCTTCAAAACCATCTGCTTTGACGGTGCAGTCATGGATAAGTTGACCTATGCTTCGCTTAAAGGAATGGGGGCAGACTTGTCCAAGGTTACTATTCGATAAGGAGGGAAAAACATGCAAACTAAATCCATTAAAGTGACAGGGCTGCAAAAGTCCTACAAGCAGCTTCAAGTCCTAAAAGGCGTAGATTTCGAGGTGGAAAAGGGCAGTATTTTCGCCCTGCTCGGCTCCAACGGAGCTGGCAAAACAACGGTTGTCAAAATCCTCACCACGTTGCTCAAACAAGACAGCGGAACCGCGACCGTAAACGGATTCGATGTTGCGTCAAAACCCGAGAATGTGCGGCAGGCGATCAGTCTGACCGGGCAATTTGCCGCCGTGGACGAAATTTTGACCGGACGGGAAAATCTGATCATGATTGCCAAGCTGCGATACCTCAAAAATCCGCGTCAGGTAGCGGACGANGGTATGCGCCGCAGGCTCGACATCGCCTTGAGCCTTGTGGGAAAACCGCAGATCATTTTCCTCGACGAACCGACCACTGGACTTGATCCCGAGTCGCGTATCGAGGTTTGGAAGATTGTCAAGGAGCTTTCTGACGGTGGCACGACAGTACTGCTGACCACGCAGTATTTGGAAGAAGCTGAGCAACTTGCCGACCGAATTGCTATTCTGCATGAGGGTAAGATTATCGCCAGCGGCACGCTCTCGGAGCTAAAAAAGCTGTTCCCATCCGCAAAGGTGGAGTATGTTGAAAAACAGCCGACATTAGAGGAAATATTCCTCTCAATCATCGGCAAAAAGGAGGGAAAGTAAATGGAGACGGCAAAGAATCATTTCTTCACCGATATTAGCGTTATGCTCGGACGTTCCATGCGCCATATTTTCCGCAGTATGGACACCATCATCACGGTCTGCATCACTCCAATTGCGATGATGCTGCTGTTCGTCTATGTGTTAGG
>NZ_LMEO01000052.1:40260-312902 GCF_001426375.1 Paenibacillus sp. Root444D2 | reverse complement strand
TGATAGGTTCGAGGTGGAAGTGCAGCAATGCATGCAGCTGACGAATACTAATCGGTCGAGGGCTTAACCTAATATAGGGATCTTTGACGAAAGTCAAAGTCTCTCAGATTCGCCCAGAAAATCTAAGCAATCTAACTTTACGCAAGTTTCGTATCTAGTTTTCAAGGAATAAATCCTTGAATGAAGTATTGTTTCTATTCCCTGATAGCTCAGTTGGTAGAGCACTCGACTGTTAATCGAGTTGTCACAGGTTCGAGTCCTGTTCGGGGAGCCATATGGAGAGGTGTCCGAGCTGGCCTAAGGAGCACGATTGGAAATCGTGTAGGCGTCACAAGCGTCTCGAGGGTTCGAATCCCTCTCTCTCCGCCACTATCTTTCTAGTAAGGCCCGTTGGTCAAGTGGTTAAGACACCTCCCTTTCACGGAGGTAACAGGGGTTCGAGTCCCCTACGGGTCACCATAAATTTTTAGTTTTATCCCATGGAGGCTTAGCTCAGCTGGGAGAGCATCTGCCTTACAAGCAGAGGGTCGGCGGTTCGATCCCGTCAGCCTCCACCATGATTTCTTAAGCAAGACTTGCTTTGCTCGGATTCATCATATATGATTAATGACGCGGGGTGGAGCAGCCCGGTAGCTCGTCGGGCTCATAACCCGAAGGCCGCAGGTTCAAATCCTGCCCCCGCAACCAATCTTCTTAGCCGAAGATATTGTACTTAGCATGGAGCTGTGGTGTAGTGGCCTAACATGCCTGCCTGTCACGCAGGAGACCGCGGGTTCGAATCCCGTCAGCTCCGCCATTTTTTTCCGAATCAAGTAAGGCTTTGTAGCTCAGTCGGTAGAGCAGAGGACTGAAAATCCTCGTGTCGGCGGTTCGATTCCGTCCAAAGCCACCATTTTTCTAAATGAATAAGCCGTTGTAGCTCAACTGGTAGAGCAACTGACTTGTAATCAGTAGGTTGGGGGTTCAAGTCCTCTCGACGGCACCATTGCTTTGTGGAGGCTTAGTGAAGTGGCTAAACACGGCAGACTGTAAATCTGCTCTCTTCGAGTTCGGTGGTTCGAATCCATCAGCCTCCATTTACTTTTTCTAGGGGCATAGTTTAAGGGTAGAACAAAGGTCTCCAAAACCTTTGGTGTGGGTTCAATTCCTGCTGCCCCTGCCAAAAAAGTAAGAAACTTAATATTGTGGCGGTCGTGGCGAAGGGGTTAACGCACTGGTTTGTGGATCCAGCATTCGCGGGTTCAAGTCCCGTCGTCCGCCCATTATTACCCAAGTAACATAATGGGGATTAGCCAAGCGGTAAGGCAACGGACTTTGACTCCGTCATGCCAAGGTTCAAATCCTTGATCCCCAGTTTTATATGCGGAAGTGGCTCAGCGGTAGAGCATCGCCTTGCCAAGGCGAGGGTCGCGGGTTCGATCCCCGTCTTCCGCTCCATTATTACTAAGGCGCCATAGCCAAGTGGTAAGGCAGAGCTCTGCAAAAGCTTTACCCCCAGTTCGAATCTGGGTGGCGCCTCCACATTTATTAGCCGGAGTGGCGGAATCGGCAGACGCACAGGACTTAAAATCCTGCGGTAGGTGACTACCGTACCAGTTCAAGTCTGGTCTTCGGCACCATTATCTTTACAAGTTCATATGCCGGCATGGCGGAATGGCAGACGCGCTCGACTCAAAATCGAGTCCGAAAGGGTGGAGGTTCGAGTCCTCTTGCCGGTATAACGAATAGAAAAAGCTCATGAAATCTAATGATTTCATGAGCTTTTTCTATTTTACTTCCTAGCCTAAATATCAAAATGAAAACAGCTTTGTTAGACAAGACTATTGGTGAAAACAAACAGCTGGATGAATTCTAGCTCTGCGGAAAAATGAGAATTTCGAAAAAAAGTGATAGTTCGAGTAAAATGAATAATACGAGAACAACAGCAGAGGAAGAATAGCCTAAAAGAAGTTGAAAACATGCGCCTTTAGGCGAGCGCCTCTTTTTCCAAAAATGGCTCAAGAATCTGAACAAGAGGCGGCAGCCCTCCATATGGTAGAAAAGAGAATTGTATGCCATTGTGGAGGTGTAAGTGCTATCGAGTACTTAGATATGTTAGCCAAATTAGGAGTGGGCAATGCGCATCCCGGGGGTTTTGGAGAAACGATTGAGCAATTGAAAAAGTATCCCATTGAGAAAGGGAAGCGCGTGCTAGAGGTTGGCTGCGGAACTGGAAGAACGGCATGTTTCCTGGCCGAGCAAGGATGCGAAGTAACAGCGGTCGATATTCGTCCGGAAATGATTGCGAAAGCGATCATAAGAGCTGAGAAGCAGGGGGTACAGGTGAAATTCATGGTTGGGGATGTATGCCAGTTACCCTTTGAAGATCATACTTTTGATGTCGTGATGGTGGAGTCAGTGACGAATTTTGCAGATGCTCAGAAAGCAGTATCCGAGTATTATAGGGTGCTTAAATCCGAAGGCAAGCTCTATGATCGAGAAGTCATCCGAATCAAACAGATGTCACCGGGAGTTCAACGGGCGCTATGCAGCTTCTATGGGGTAAGTAAAATATATAGTATGGATGAATGGCGGGAGCTGTTAGAAAAGGGCAGGTTTAGCCCCGTGGACTTCTCAGGGATACATCCATTCCCGCTTACGATGTTCGAAGATCAAGTTCAACATCCAGATCCTGTTCACTTGTCTGATAAGCAATCTTTTATGGATCCGCGGATTTGGCAAATTACTGCAAAATACGATGAGCTTGTCAATAAATATCATCCCTATATGGGCTATACCCTCATGATTGGATCAAAGGAATAAGGGAAGACAAGGAAGGATTTTGGCTTTCCAATGGCGAAATATATGAGAAAGATTATCATTGGGGGCTGCTTCTTTGAATGTAGATGTCATAACGGAACGAATTCCGAATCGTAAGGCGAAAGAAATCTATGAGCGAATTTGTCGTCAAACAACGGTTTCCAAAACGGAGTTGTTAGAGCAAAGCGGGATGACGGTATCTACGTTGACGCGGCTTTTGGAGGAACTGACGGTTCAAGGGCTTATCCTTGAATCTGGTTTCGGTGCTTCAACAGGAGGGCGTAGGCCGATTCTGTATGAAAAGAATCCGGCCTATGCTTATGTATTTGGTTTGGAAATATCCAGAACGTTATCCAAGCTTGTCCTTGTCGATCTGGGAATGAAGAAAATGGATACACGGAGTTGGACGATGACGGCTGAGATGACGCCGGATGTGTTGATTCGTCTAATCGTGGACGAAGTACAAAAGATGTTATCCAAACACAACATAAATCCTTCATCGGTGCTGGGAATAGGGATTGGTGCGGTTGGTCCTGTGGATCGCTTGTCAGGAACCATCTTAGAGCCGTCTTATTTTCCAGCAAAAGGATGGAGAAATGTTGAGATTTGCAGGCAGTTAACGGAAGAATTAGGTATTCCCGCATTGCTGGATAATGGAGCTAACACGGCCATCCTAGCGGAATCATGGCATCAACGTACGCAGAGCTTTAAGCATCTGCTATATATTCATGCTGGAATTGGCTTACGTTCCTCCATGGTGTCGGAAGGAAAGGTTATTTATGGTGCCGTCGATATGGAAGGCTCTGTGGGTCAAATGATTATTCAAACGGATGGTGTTCCCCATCGTAATACGTCAGGCAATTACGGAGCATTGGAGTCATATGCTTCTTTATATGCCATCGAGAAAGCGGCTCGATCTGCATTAAAGAAGGGTCGATCCACGATTTTGTCCCATTTGGTTGATGACCCCGAGCATGTCACGTATCTGCATGTTATGGAGGCGCTCAAAAAAAATGATCCCCTAGTTGTGGAGATCATCACGGAAGCTGCTACCTATTTTGGTATTGGACTAGCTAACTTGCTCAATATTTTACATCCCGAGAAGGTAATCTTAGGGGGGCCGTTAATTGCGGGAGGGGAGTTATTTTTCCAAACCGCTACACAGGTAGCGATTCGGAAAACGTACTACTACCCCGCCTATCAGGTTGTCTTCAGCAAAGGGCAGCTTGGTGAGGAAGCTCTAGCGATTGGTGCAGCTGTGATGGTCATGGACCAGTTGGTTAGGCTTTAATGCCCTTCAGAAAATCAATCAGCAGCGCATTGAAAGCTTCCGGCTTTTCCATCGGCGTCAAATGTGAGGCAGCTGGTATGACATGATAGCTGGCACCTGTAATTTGGTCGGCCATTTTCTTCATGACATCCGGAGGCGCGATAGGGTCTTGTTCGCCAGCAATGACGAGCGTTGGCACCGAAATAGAGCTAAGCAAGTCTACAGAGTCTTCACGGAATGCCATCGCAAGACAAGCATGGACAAGTCCCTCTGCAGGCATCGATTCCATTACCATGCTCAAGGTATCGACGAGCTTAGGATGCGCTTCCTTTGAAGGTTCTGTAATAAGTTTAGGCAGCATAGCGTCTCTTGCCACTACGGAGCCTTTTTCATAGAGAGAGACTGCCATGTTTAAACGATTCTTACGAGCCTCTTGTTCATCTGCTTCAGGACGAGTATTGGCCAATATAAGACCTGTGAACCGTTTTGGAGCTTTGCGTAGAAGTGCAAACGCCACATAACCACCCATGGAGAAGCCGCCAAGTGCGGCTTTTTCTATGCCCATTTTATCCATTAAAGTTATAATGTCATCGGCATATTGGTTTATGGAAATATTAGATACGGGCACATCAGATTGCCCCATGCCGCGTAAATCAGGTGTAATGACACGATAGTTCGCTGACAACTCGTCTATCTGCGATTGCCACATGCGATGATCCAATGGAAAGCCGTGCAGTAAAATAACAGGTGCTCCAAGCCCTTTTTCTTCGACGAACTGTTCGGCTCCGTTAATATGATGTTTCATAGTTCTTCACTCTCCATTAGATAAATTTACCACACATAAAGTCCTAATTTGTTACCCGATCATAGTGCTATGGGCATAAAATAGGGAAAATTATCGAAATAGTTATGTCTTCATACTTTCATTATGGTTAACTCATACTTCTTTAACATTTCGTTGGTATTCTCTTATTATACCTTTAGTTAGTAACCATTAACAGGCAGAACGAAACATTCATTTTATCGAAGTGGGGTTATTCATATGACTAAAAAGCCTTGGTCCACACAGGAATTGGACAAGTTGATTCGCCTTTCCTCTGAGTGTCCTCCAGTTGTAATTGCCAGAGAATTATCTCGTCCTGTAACTTCTGTACGCAAAAAAATGCGCGAAATTGGAGTAAGTTATGTAACCGGGGAGCAATGGAAAAAAAGTCAAATTCAGTATCTCATTTCTGATGAGGGCACGACCTATAAAAATAAACATAACCTTACACAAGCACCCAAAGAAAATGAATTCGAATCTCCTGTTCTAGATGAATTCTGGACAACACTCGTGAAAATGGCCAGAGTCGCGAAAAAGAGGGGGAAAAGAGTAGATGTCCTCTCATTTATCGATACATACCGCAAAATTCGTATTGGCGGATAACTATATAGGTAATTATTCATAAAAGGTGAAATCCGTTATAACGAGATTTTACCTTTTTCTTTTGTCCAAATACCTCTAAACTGAGAAGACCAATAACATCTAGGAGGTTGTATGCACAGGATTCCTTTGTTTTCACTGATTAGCAAGTATGATACGGCGATATGGGTTCGAGTCGTTGGGACGATTCTAACTTCATTAGCTGGATTTATGATGAGACCCTATTTGGTTTTTTATTTGTATGACAAGTTGGATGGTTCTATTTTCTTATCTATGTTGATTGTCGGATTACAGCCGTTATGCGGAATTTTCGTGAATTTGTATGCAGGCAGCTTGAGCGATCGTTATGGACGGAAGCCTATGATACTGTCTGCGCTAATTATCCAAGCTTTCGCCATTGGCGGTTATATGTTTGCTAGTCACGTTTGGGAATTTGCTGTCATTTCGATCATTAACGGCATTGGTCATGCTATGTTTGGACCTGCTGCTAATGCACAGATTACGGATGTTGTCCCGCAGGAGAAGCGCGCTGAAGTGTTTGCTTTGCTGCATACGGCCTTAAATATGGGTTCAGCATTCGGACCGCTCCTTGGGCTGCTTCTTTTCACCTGGAATCCGACAATTATTTTCCTAACTTGCTCGATAGCTCTTCTTGCATACGCAGGGTTGGTCGTCTGGAAGGTTCCAGAGACAATGCCTGTAAAGAGCGCTGCGGAGCAGGAATTGTCTAAGACAAAGCCGAAAATCAGATGGCGGGATCATAAGCAGCTCCTTTGGATAACACTTCTAGCCATGCCGGTATCTCTGTTGTATGCACAAGTTGAATCTACGTTTCCGCTGCATTTGCAGCAGCAATTTGAGAATTACAAGACAGTTTTTGCTACGATCATTACCTTCAACGGTTGTATCGTTATTGCGCTGCAATTATGGATTGCTAAGCGAACTGAGCACATTTCCGCTTATATGGTAGTTGCTGCATCCTATCTGTTGTTTGCCATTGTGTCAGTTGGTTATGGATTTGTACCTATCTTTGCGATACTACTTTTTGTTGAATTTTTATTTACCATTGGTGAAATGTTAAACGGTCCTCATATTCAGAAGGTGATCTCCGTCATTGCACCTGAGGAGCATAGAGGTTGGTATTTCTCTGTGTTCGGTATGAATTGGCAGCTATCGCGCGCGATTGGGCCTATTCTAGGAGGCTTGCTATTCAGTCACTATGGCGGGAAGATGATGTTCGCCGTCTTAGCTGTGATCATACTGCTAGCCGGTATTGCTCAGTCGCGATATATTCGAAGTCTTAATCACAAAAAAGAGGAGCCTATTATTGAGGCTGCTTTGCAAACCTAAAGGAATGAAGCTCCCCGCAATCTAGGGAGCTTTTATACTTTTGTAATACATACGTAAGCTTCATTTCATGGCTCTGCGGTATAATAGAATGAATGCTTGAGGAGGTATGCCGTATGGGTTCACTGGTTCTCGTGGTGGATGATGAAACGAATATTATTGATGTGTGCACCGTCTATTTGCAGCGGGAGGGTTACCAGGTTATCTCGGCGGTGAGTGGCGACGAAGCCATCCGCTTATGGAGACTGCACAACCCGCAGTTGATTGTTCTTGACCTCATGATGCCGGGCAAAAACGGTTGGCAAGTGTGCGAAGAAATTCGAAACGAGCAGGACGTGCCCATCATCATGTTGACGGCTCTAGGCGATGAAATGGATCGCCTCATGGGCTTAACGATGGGCGCAGACGACTACTTGACGAAGCCTTTCTCGCCGCGAGAGCTGGTGCTGCGAGCGAAAGCGATTTTGCGGAGGCAGCAGCGCGGCCAAGCGGAAGGGGCTAACCGTGCAGGCGCTGTGCCACCTGCGCATATCATGAAGTTTCCGGGGCTAGAGCTCAATGTTCTGCACCGGAGTGTTCGGGTCAACGGGAAGGAAATCGAGCTGACCGTCAAGGAATTTGAACTGCTGCACCTGTTTGCAGGGCATCCGGAGCAAGTATTTTCACGCAATCAGCTGTTAAGTAAAGTGTGGGATATTGACTATTATGGCGATACAACAACGGTCACTGTCCACATTCGCAGGCTGAGAGAGAAGATTGAGCCCAATCCCTCTCAGCCTCGATACATTAAGACCGTATGGGGTATTGGCTATAAATTTGAGGGTAGGGAGCCATCATGAAGCTTCGTATTTATTTGCTCATTGCAAGTGGAGTGAGTACGAGTATGATTTTGCTCACCTTGTTTATTTGCTATCGATATATGTTATTGAACTGGAAAGACGTCGTGCTGTTGACGACGGTAACGCTTGGCGCAGCGAGTGTATCAATGCTCGTCCATTACTTCATGACGCGCCCTCTTGAGAAAGCCATTCATGCGATTACGGAGGAAACGACGCATATTTCGGAAGGGCATTTTGAGGGAAAAGTGCCTCAGATTGGACCTGCTGAATTCCAAAGACTGGCAGATCAATTCAATCGAATGACGGGCAAGTTGAATGAAAGCTTTCAGAAATTGCGAACAGCTGAGGCATCCCGTAAAGAACTCGTAGCGAATGTTTCACATGATTTGAGGACACCAATGGCTTCCATTCAAGCATTCGTAGAAGCTTTGCAGGACGATGTCATTCAAGATAAAGAAACGTTTGCCCGGTATCTACAAACCATCCGGCTTGAAACAGGACGATTAGACGGACTAATTCAAGAATTATTTAAGCTGTCGCAGCTGGATGCTGGAGGAACTGAATTTGCTCCTGAACGGTATCATGTCGATCATTTGCTGGTAGACGGCTTGCAAAGTTTGGCTTTTCAGTTGGAGGAAAAACAGCTGCAAGTCGACGTAGACTTGCCTGATCGATTGCCACCGGTGGCGATTATGCCCCAGGAAATGAAGCGGGTCCTTTCGAACATTTTGGATAACGCTATACGGCATTCACCTGTCGGCGGGACCATTGAAATTAAAGTTGAGCAGATCTCGGAGCAGTATGTGAAGCTTGATATTCAGGATCATGGTCAAGGGATCGACGAAGAGGATAGCAGTAAGATTTTCGATCGCTTCTATCGTGCGGATCCGTCCAGAACTCGTGCAAGCGGAGGCGCAGGTCTCGGACTTGCGATTGCCAAATCGATTGTTCACCTGCATGGAGGAGCGATTGGTGTTGATAGTCATACAGGCGATAAAGGGCGCGGCAGCCGATTCTGGTTTACGTTGCCGATTTATTAGTGGGGGAAGAGGCTGAAATTGGCAACTAGAGATTATTGCCGAGCAAGAATTGTAAGGATCGTAAGTAGGCAGATAGTAGTCCGCAAATAGAACACAAGTTGACCGCATATAAACCACATCTTGACTGCAAATGAAACACTTATTGATCGGATAGGCCGCAAGTGAAACAATTATGGACCGCAAGAGGGATTGTCCCTTCTTGTGGTTTTTTTGTGCGGGCGGATTTTCTTTTGGTTTTAGGCCAAGGGGGAGGAGGGGTCAGATTAGGATGCCTTTATGATCGCTTTTTTTGTTTGAAGGCGGGTAAATTGTACGGTGTACAACAATACGATTGGTTTCTACCTTCCTAGACAGAGATGTTGTATGTTGTACAACAATTTAGTCTTATTATTATCCTAAACGTCCAATTTGGGGCAGAAATATTGTATTTAGTACAACAATCGCAGAGGTAACGCTAGAATTGATTGATTAATGTTGTACTTAATACAACTTTGCTTGTGTTTGAGCACCGTTTGTGGGGAGATTTGATAGAGGGATTATCATCGTGACTTAGATCACCGTCGGGTCATGACCTTGCTCACCTTACAATCTTTTTTATATTAACGGGACAATAGGTACAATTTTGCCTCTAATTTCGCTAATTTTAATGATTTGGAAGCCTGGCATGTAAGGTTGCTGGGCTTTTTTTGTTAGTCTCTTGTAAGTATTTCGTAATGGTTACGTTAGTTCTTAAGCTTGGCACGTTAATTTAAGGAATAGAAAGACATGACCAAATCTTAGGAGGAATGAAACGATGAAAACATGGAAAAAAGCGATGGTTGTTTCACTGGCAGCTTGTACTCTAGCACTTCCAGGGTTGGCAAGTGCAGAGGAAATGAGTGCTAAGAAGTTTAACTACAGCGGTATTGAAATGATGATGAAGGAGGGGACGGAGCTCGTTCCTCTGCGCCAAATTGCTGAATCATTAGGATTTAAGGTGACATGGAATGGGGAAGCCCGCTCGGTTACTTTAATGAAGATGATGATGGAAGACAAAGGTATGATGGAAGATAAGACGTCGAAAGAAAACATGATGGAGATGGGGAACACGTTCGTGATTCAAATTGATAGTAAGACAATTAAGGTAGGTATGATGGATGATATGCTCATGATTGCACCGACCATTTTGAATGATATGACTTATGTGCCGAAGGAATTGGTTGATATTTATTTAGTGAAGTAGTCTAATATGTATAAACTAGCCCCCACCGCCACGATGAAAGTGGAGTTTGGGGGTTTCTTAGGTGGAGAGCTACTCGAAATATTAGCGGATTTGTAAGCCTTTTTTAATATTTATACGTTATGATAAGAATAACGTAAAGATCGTAAAAGAATGAAGGCGGTGACGGTATGGATTCAAAAAGAGGATGGCTGAAGCAATCTTTTGGGAAGCGATTGAACGCTATTCATAGCTGGAATGCTTGGATTTTGCTGCTGCTTACTGTGACGGGCATCGTGCTGAGTATAGGTGCGATTAGGGGAGATCTGGGGAGCTTCCGTGTGACGATCAAGCAGCTTCACATTTACTTGGGTGTCGCATCGATTCTGCTCATCGCGCTTTACGCGCCGATGATTCGTAAGCATTGGCACCAGATTCGCGCGCGCCGCAATCAACGCGCGAATCTGGTGTTCGTCCTTGCGCTCCTGATCGGCTGGGCCGGATCAGGGGTGATTTTGTGGCAGTTCCGCAATCTGCCACCAGCTTTGAACAATTCGGCACTCTTCGTGCATGACCTGCTCACCTGGGTCGGAGTGCCGTATGCTGTGTACCACGCCATCTCGCGCAGCAGATGGCTCAAGCGCCAGCAGCGGCTTGATCAAGCCGCTGCCACGGCAAGACCGCCCGCTGAGCAGGCGGTCCAAACCCCAGCCGCCGCCAGCGCTATCGCAGCGGCGCCGAACCAGGCCCCCGTGGCGACAGAGGACGCCACGGCAAGGCGCACAGCAGCGCAGGCGGTCATCGCCGCGCTGAAGGAGTCGCCGATCACACGCGCATCGTTCCTGCGGATAGCCGCAGGACTGCTGCTCGTGATCGCGATCGGTCCCGCCTTTTATCGGTGGATAAAAGGCGCATTCGATACCGGCGGCGCCGCGACCGCCGAATATATCGCAACTGACGGCAACCGGATGCTTCCGCCGCCGGCGCCACTGCCGGACTCCGCCGCTGTCGTGGGCGGAGGAGCGCAAGGGAATTTCCGGATATACACCGTGACGGAAATTCCGGCTTTTTCCTCGGATACGTGGAAATTCGCGATATCCGGTTTGGTCGATAATCCCAGTGTATGGAACTGGGAAGAGTTCTTGAAGTTGAAGAGGACTGTGCAGGTTAGTGATTTCCACTGTGTGACTGGCTGGTCAGTTTATAAATGTACATGGGAGGGCATCCCGCTTAAGCAATTATTAGCTGCTGCTGGAGTTCAAGCCAAAGGGAAATATGTGAAATTCTATTCAGGTGATAAGGTATATACGGATGCGTTGTCCCTAAGCCAGGCAAATGGGGATGATATTATGGTCGCTGTGCTCATGGATGGTAAGCCCATTCCGCAAAAATTAGGAGGCCCGGTCCGACTCATCGTTCCGCAAATGTATGCCTACAAATCCGTCAAATGGCTCCAAGGGATTGAGCTCATCGAGAAGGAGCACATGGGCTACTGGGAAGTAAGGGGTTATGATAACGACGCATGGGTAGATAGGTCAAAAGCGTAATTTACTTGTATTCACGTAAGCTGGTAACTGACTTTCCGGGAGGATTTTGGTATAGTGGATACTAAGAATTTTCTCGGAAATGAGGGACATTGTAATGGAAATCGTATCAGTGAACGTTGGTTTACCACAAACAATCATGTATCAAGGGAAAGAGCTGGTCACGGGTATTTTCAAATATCCGGTCAGCTCATCTTTGTATGTATCGAAGACACAGTTGGATGGGGATGGGCAAGCGGATTTGACTGTGCATGGAGGAGCCGACAAAGCGCTGTGTGTTTACCCGGAGGAGCATTATGCACACTGGGAGGAAGTGCTGGGTCAGAAATTGGAAGCAGGCACGTTCGGTGAGAATCTAACGGTACGCGGTCTGCTTGAAGATGAGGTCTGTATTGGTGACATCTACGCTATTGGTGACGTAATCGTTCAGGTCTCGCAGCCTCGTCAGCCTTGTCATAAACTTGCGAAACGTTTGGATTGGGCGGACGCGGCCTTTCAAGTCCAGGAAACTGGCTATACTGGCTACTATTTTAGGGTCCTTAAAGAAGGTGTAATCTCTAAGAATTCACAAGTGAGACTTATCGCCAAAGATGAAGCGGGATTAACTGTCGCCTATGCCAACCAAATCAAGTATCACGAAAAAACGAATATAGATGCTGCTCAGCGCATTGCAGCAATACAAGCGTTATCGGCAAGTTGGAAACAATCCTTCTTAAAAAGGTTGGCGGAGCTTGGAGCATGATCACAGGTGTTATTCTTGCCGGGGGCCTCAATCGCCGTATGGGAGGAAGGTTAAAGGCGCTTCTCCCCGTGCAAGGGCAGCCCTTACTTCTTAGGCAGTTGAAGGAAATGTCGAGCATCTGTCAGCAAGTCATTGTCGTAACCAATGAACCTGAGGTTTTGCTGCCTCACTTGTCTTCGGTTCCCGATTTAGACGTACAATGTGTCACTGACCATTATGTACAGAGAGGGCCCTTAAGCGGCATTCATGCTGCCTCTATGATTGCATCAGAGCAGCATATGTGGATTGTGGGCTGTGATATGCCTTTTATTTCAGCAGAAGCGGCAAAGGCAATGGCCATTTTATGCCAAGAAGCTAATTTGGATGCAGTTATCCCTGTGCTGGACGGTCGCGTTCATCCTCTACATGGCATATATTCAAGTTTGGTAGGCTCCGAAGCCGAGGTGTTATTGAAGAAAGAACAGTACCGGTTAATGGGGCTGCTGGATCATATAGACTGGAACGCTGTAGAGAATGATTTTTTTGAACGGCAAAATATCCCTATCCATTTTGCAACAAATGTGAATACTCCGGAAGAATATGAACGAATGTCAGATAATCTGCCATAGAAGTTGTTTTTTATTTAGTTCTCGCTAAGGAATCTAGGAATTTGTTATGAAATATGCCATAATGTACGTAGAGAGAGGTGAATTCCTATGCCGAAGCTGCTTATGGATCGATTCGGACGGATGCATGATTACTTGCGCATTTCTGTTACAGATCGTTGTAATCTACGCTGTGTATACTGCATGCCAGAAGACGGAATGGAATTTGAACCGGATGAAAAGTTGTTAACTTTCGAGGAAATTACTGAAGTCGTCCGTGTGCTTGCAGGGCTTGGTGTTCGTAAGTTGAGATTAACCGGCGGAGAGCCCCTTGTGCGCAAAAACTTGGAGCAATTGATCGGTATGCTTTCTCAAATTCCTGGAATTGAAGATATTGCTCTGACTACGAATGGGATATACTTTGCATCGAGAGCTGAAAAGCTTCGTGCTGCTGGGTTAACCCGTGTTAATATAAGCTTGGATTCTTTGAAAGCAGATCGGTTCTCTTTGATAACCAGAGGCGGCGATATTCATCGTGTTCTCGCTAGCATTGAAGAAGCTTACCGTGTGGGCATCACCCCGATTAAGCTCAATGTGGTCTTGATGAAAGGCATTAACGATGACGAAATTGAAGACTTTTTGCAAATGACGATTGACCGTCCTATTCAGGTTCGATTTATTGAATACATGCCAATCGGTCACCAAGACGAGAATTGGAAAAGCCGCTATTTATCCCTGACCACAGTCTTAGATCGCTGTAAAGCAAAGGGGTGGAATGCTGCTGCCTCGGATGCGGTTTATGGAAATGGTCCTTCACAGAACTTTCGAATTGACGGGGCGTTAGGCTCATTTGGGCTCATACACCCGATTAGCGATCATTTCTGTGAGACCTGTAATCGTCTGCGAATAACAGCGGATGGCAATGTGAAACCATGTCTATATTGGTCAGATGAATTTAATGTGCGAAAATATATTGGAGATGACGCTGCGATGGAAGATTTGTTCTTCCGCGCTTTGGATATCAAACCACAAAATCATGAGATGGCCCAGGCACTTATGAATGAAGAGCAATCCCATACACCAACACTTCGCCGGATGTCGCAAATTGGCGGTTGACCTTAGGAGGAACAGACGCTAGTGAGCAGTGATACTAAGCTTAAGTTTGGGCGCAAAGTGATTTCCGTTGAGGAAGCCCGAAGCATGCTTTTCGAATACGTTAAACACACCCCCATAGAGTCAGTTCCGCTATCTTCCGCTTTCGGTAGACGGCTGGCTGTGGACATAGTTGCCGATCATCCGGTGCCTCATTTTCGCAGATCAGGTGTTGATGGCTATGCCGTATGTTCAAAGGATATTGAACAGGCCACACCAGAAGCTCCTGTTGTATTGCGTGTTATAGAGCGAATTCCTAGCGGAACGGTTCCTCAGCATACCATCCAATCTGGTATGGCTGCTCGTATTATGACGGGAGCCCCAGTTCCTGATGGTGCGGATACTGTCGTTATGCTGGAGATGACGGATTCCTTGCAAGATAAGGGGACAAGCTCCTACCAGGTGAGTATCAAAAAAAACATAACCGCAGCAAGCAATATAACCCCAATAGCCGGTGAAATCGGTTTAGGGGATATATTGCTTGAGCGAGGAACACAGATTGGGCCTGGTGAAGCGGCGATATTAGCCACTTTCGGCTACTCGGATGTATCCGTTTATCGGCAGCCAAGGGTCGCCATTTTCTCAACAGGCTCTGAGTTGTTGAATGTGGCAGAAGCGCTGCAGCCGGGACGAATTCGTAACAGTAACAGCTACATGCTGGCGGCGCAGGTGGAGGCTGCTGGGGGATCGGCGGTTATTATGCAGGCGCTTTCGGATGATGTAGCAGAGGTAGAAGCGGCGCTGCAGGATACTTTCCCTAAAGTGGACTTAGTCCTCACCTCCGGCGGTGTTTCCGTTGGCGATTACGACGTGCTTGTTGATGTCTTTGAACGATTTGAGGGCAAACTGCTGTTCAACAAAGTGGCCATGCGGCCAGGTACTCCAACGAGTGCAGCCTTATGGAACAATCGGTTGCTCTTAGCTTTGTCTGGTAATCCGGGCGCCTCATTCGTTGGGTTTGAGCTGTTTGCCAAACCGCTGATTAAAGCGATGGCAGGGGATCACTCGCCTTATCCAGAAGCGGTCACGGCTCAGTTGGATGTAGATTATGATAAAGGCTCCGCTTACCCGCGTTATGTTAGAGGAACGACTCATGTGGACAACAACGGGAGTCTGAAGGTTAAGCCATCAGGTATTGATAAGTCCAGTATTATGGTTTCTATTAAAGACGCTGATTGTTTGATTTACTTACCTGCCGGAGGTAAGGGGTTCGTAAGAGACGAACGTGTAATTGTGTATCCTATAAAATAAAGATGGCCTACCTATCGCTGAACTTCCGTTAAGAAGTCATTGAGGGTAGGCCATTTTATGCTTGAACAGTCAATGCGAGTGAGTACCCATTACTATTGCTTTGGTTAATGTGATAGACCAGTCAGCATCATTCCAGGAGACATGAACTATTTTTATTTTTTTATATCATCCAATACAAGAGATTTTGCGAAGTATATAATAGTTAGGAGGCTTGGGAAAGGGGATCCTTCATGAATGGTACGCGTACCGACCAAGAATTAATGATACAAATCGTGGATAAAGATGCCGATGCGCTCAAATTTCTATAGGGGAAAGAAACCCCTGTGAATGCTGGCACTTTCATGACACATAACGGTGCAGGCGGGTTATATTACACCTTTAATCCGAATAATTATGACACGATTGCCATTACGTTAGAGCCCGATGCTCATGGCGTTATGCCCAGAGGAAAGCCAGTTCTGGCTGCTGCATTGTTAAAAAGCTAATCTATTCTAAATGAGGTGATTTGAGATGAATGAAATTCGCACATTACGACAAGAGGAGCTTCTAGAGAGTTTTTCTCTATCTGAATTTGCTTTTCAATATGAGCTTACCGCAGAGGAAAAGGCAGAGCGGATAGGCTCTACAGATCCTAATCAAGTGTGGGGTTATTTCGTTGACGGCGCTATGGCTGCAAAGCTCACCGTACTTAACTTTCGGACTTGGTTAAACGGGAAGAGCTTCGCAATGGGCGGTATTGCGGGCGTTGCAACATGGCCTGAGTACCGACGCAATGGGATGGTGGGGCAGCTTCTAGTTCAAGCGCTTAAAGCGATGAGAGAACAGGGGCAGACAATTTCCTTTCTTGCGCCGTTTAAGTTTGAATTTTATCGGAAATATGGCTGGGAAACCTACGTGGATTATTTGAAATATGAAATTCCTGTAGATAAGCTTCCTAAGTTTCAAGCTGCTGAGGGCAGCTCGATCTTACGTGTAGCGAAAAGCGGAGAGATTTTGGATCCGATCTACGCTAAGTTTGCAAAAGCATACAATGGTATGATGGAGCGGGATGCGGACTGGTGGAATAATCGCTATTTGAAGTTTAAAAAGGGTACAGCTGCTGTCTACACGAACGCTCAAGGGGAACAGCGGGGCTATGTATTTTACCAGATAAAGGACTCGTTGGCGACCATCCATGAGTTGGTTTTTCTTGACGAGGAAGCAAGACGCGGCTTATGGAAATTCATAGCAGATCATGATTCGATGATCACCAAAGTCGAAGTGAAAGCACCTGTAGATGACCAACTTCCATTTCTGTTGCACGATCCAAAGTTCAAACAAGAGAAGATTACTTATTTCTCGGCGAGAATTGTGGATGTAGAAGCTTTTCTGACGGAGTATGTGTTTGAAGCCCGCGATGGGGCGGAGACCATATATCTACATATTTCAGACACGCATGCGGATTGGAACAAAGGTGTCTATCGATTGCAGTTTACTGACAATGGGAAGGCGGCCGTTGTAGCGAAGTTATCTGAAGATGAAATACCTGCTGGCGACCATCTACTAAGCTGTAACATACAGACGTTGACGGCTTTGTTCATGGGTTATCAGAAAGCAGGATTTATGGCCCGAATCGAGCGTCTTCAAGGCTCTGAGGAACTTGTTAGCCGGTTGGAAGATGCGATTCCGCGGCGGATTACCTATTTAGCGGATTTCTTTTAAATAAATAAAAAAAGACGGCACCTTTGGTATAAAACCATAGGGGCCGTTTTTAGTTACGAGACCATTTCGGCGAAGTTTCTCTGTCCTTTACCGAATAAAGTGGCTTGCTACCTTTGGCGGTATTTCCAGAAAATCATGCAACTTCGGACTAAAGAGTGACTTAGAATGGTTGCATCGGATTGCTGCAAACTTTATCGTTGCCCCTCAACTGTTTCAGATCATCCAATTCTTCCGCCGATGAAATGTCCCGATAGGAAGGTCATGAATGGTCAGCCATTGTTCCAGCCAGCCCGGCTTGTTCAGTCGGTCTTCGGTGTAACTGCTGCCTCTTCAGTCGTGAAAATCGCTTTTCATAAAATCGTCCCATAACATTGTGCTTCATCTCCATTTCTTTTATGTGATGCGTCTGTGTTGTAACAACCAAAATATTATTTATCTAGTTACTTGCCAATCGTCATGGTTCATGATATAGTACATTTCGTAACCATCGTTATTAAAATAAATGGTTACGTAAATGAAGGAGGAATTCGTTGGCCCCATTATACCGGATGGAACATACGGTGAATCCAGAATTTCGCTGATAATTTAGTTATCCTATTATTCAAAGGAGGAGTTCACATTATGTATAACGCAATCGTGATAGGAACAGGTCCTGCAGGATTGACCGCTGCTATTTATTTAGCACGTGCCAATCTGGATCCACTTGTCATTGAAGGCCCCGAACCAGGCGGGCAGTTAACCACCACAACAGAGGTTGAAAACTTTCCAGGGTTCCCGGACGGAATTATGGGACCGGAACTCATGGCTAACATGCGAAAGCAAGCAGAGCGCTTTGGTGCTAGATTTCGTACAGGCTGGGTTAATAGCGTCGATTTATCTATTCGTCCATTTAAGCTGATGCTTTAAGGCAGAGAAGAGCTTATAACCAAAACATTGGTACTTTCGACCGGTGCTTCGGCTAAATATCTGGGTATTCCCGGCGAGAAAGAAAATATTGGGCATGGCGTGAGCACCTGTGCCACTTGTGACGGTTTCTTCTTCCGAGGGAAAAAGATCATCGTTGTAGGCGGTGGCGACTCCGCCATGGAGGAAGCTCATTTCCTTACGAAATTTACTTCCGAAGTACGTGTTGTCAATCGTCGCGAGGTGCTTAGAGCTTCGAAAATTATGCAGGACCGCGCTTGCAATAACAGTAGAATTACGTGGAGCTTGAACAAAACACCGCTTGAGGTAGTAGCAGGCAGCAACGGAGTAAACGGGTTGAAAGTAAGAAATAATACGACGGGTGAGGAAGAAATTATCGAGACGGATGGCATTTTCGTCACAATCGGTCACACGCCGAATACGAAATTCCTAAACGGACAATTGGAACTTGATGAAGTCGGTTATCTAATTGTTAAACCGGGCACTTCCGAAACAAGCATCCCTGGCGTGTTTGCATGTGGAGATGTCAAGGACAACAAATATCGTCAGGCGATTACGGCCGTGGGTAGCGGTGCAATGGCAGCTATCGATGTCGAGAAATTTTTGGAGCATAACGAAAACCATTAATTCACAATATATGGAGAAGGGATCGATAACCATGGAACGTATTCAAACACAACAGCAATTTCAGGAGAAAATCAACGGTGAAGGCTACACAATTATGAAATTCGATGCGACTTGGTGTCATGATTGTAAAAACTTGGAACTGTTTATCGGTGATATTATAAACGAACATTCGGATAAGCAATTCTATGCTGTAGATTCCGAGCAATTCGAAGAGCTTACCGAAAAATATGACGTCAGAGGAATTCCCAGCTTGCTCGTATTTAAGAGTGGGGAGAAATTAGCTCATCTGCACAGCAAATTTGCAAAGACCCCTGCACAAATCCGAGAGTATTTGGATACGATCAATTAATTCGTAACATTAACCCAATATCGAACGTTTTCTTATTTACCAATCCCCACTATTTGAAAGGTGATGAATACGATGTTTCCACTTCGCAATGTGAAACGCAGCTCGACGGATGCCGACAAAATCCAGCACTTTCTTAAACAAGCCCAGATTGGATTTCTCGGCCTATCTTCAGAAGATGTTCCTTATGTCATTCCACTCAATTTCTCTTGGCTGAACAACGCCATTTATTTTCATGGGGCGGAAGAAGGAAGAAAAATCACTTATATCAAGCAAAACCCTCGAGCCTGTTTCACCATCAGCGAAAATTACGGAACCATCACGAGCCCGATACCCGCTAAAACGGATACCGCCTTTATGAGTATCATCATCGAAGGCAACTTGGAACGCGTAACCGATTTAGACGAAGCTACGGCCGCCATGCAGGTCATGCTGGACAAATATGTGCCAGGCTATTATGATCGGCCGCTGGGGCGGAGTCATTTGGATCGGTACGTTTCCCCACTAGGTAGTAAAACCGCCATCTTTAAATTAAGCGCGGAGTCCTTGACAGCCAAAGAGAAAGAAGAAATCCCGGATCGCATGTTCTATGAAGGTAGAACAGTTCAGAACGACCGGGCGTAACTCCTCTGTTCAAAGAACCGCCCGAGATAGCCACAACGGTTGTTTCGGGAAAATCAGATTTCGATCGCGGCTCTTTTCGTGCTCGGAACCTTCAACCTTCATCAGGTTGTCGCAAGATTTCTCGTGGCAAAACCGTTTAGAGCGGTTCCGGGATACGCCGTAGTAACTTTATTTCATAAACAATCGAGGAGCGATACTAAATGAAAACAACTATTTTCGAAGAATTGATCAATATTAGAGCACAAACACTGGGAAAATTGGAAGGCCTAACTGAGGAACTCGCGGACCGCATTCCTGCTGGTTTTCGCAATAATATCCGTTGGCACCTTGGTCACATCTATTTCGTTACGGATTACTTGGCGCTATCGCAGCTGAATATCCCGCTTCATCTGCCAGAAGGGTTTACTGATCGGTTCGTTTCCGGAAAGTCGCCATTGGACACGTACCCCGCTTCGCTTCCTAATCCGACATTGCCAGAACTGAAAACCCTGCTGACAGAACAGCTGGATAGAATTCGCAAGCAGTATCCGATGGACCGCTTGAACGAAAATGTAGCTGCGATTAATACGTCCACGGGACTCGCTCTAGTAACTCCAGAGCAATCGCTCCGCTATAACCTATACCATGAAGGATTGCACTTCGGAATCCTTTCCACTTATAAAAGATTATTGTCCCAAGAATAGCAAAAGCGAAAAATAGCCTCAAAATGAGAGGTTCCTGATAAAATTCGTCGGAATAGAAAAAGGTACAATCACTTCCAAAGAAGAAGCGATTGTACCTTTTTTCTATCTATTTTCCATTGATCCGGCTAACCGGCAAAGTAAACTATTGCTGAAAGGCGATGAATAGCCTGTCAATGGTATGCAGCGAAGCCATTTCCGATGGAGCCCATTCGCGCTGATGCGAACAAAAATACATTTAACACGAAATAAGAAAAACAAAAACCCTCGAGGGTAGTTCAGTCAAATAAGGGGCAGCACCAGATCCAGATAACTGGGATAGAATGCAAGCCACCTTCTCATACTAACTATGAGACAATGGAGGTGAACGCTATGCCCAAAAATGACGCCGATCCCAAGTATGACCGTGAAGATAACAAAGCAGATAAGAAAAACAATCAGCAAAATAACGCTAATTTCATGGAAGAAGCTCAAACGCTATCGAGCAACGAGGCACCTGATTACGTCCCAAGTTTAAATGGTATCCCCAAGAATCAAGTTTAAGTAACTGCAGGCTGCTCTTCTCATCCCAATAGGATGGAGAGCAGCCTTTCTAGTTTTTTTCTGGTTGTTCTGCCCTAAATAAAAAAAGCTGATTTCTTGAGAAGTAAATCTCAGAAATCAAGCTTTTTCTTATAAGCTATTTTAATTGGATAGTTTGTAAACTTTAATGGTTTGGATACCAAACTTCTGCAAGGATTTCTTGGATCCTGGGATAAAGATATCAACACGTTTGCCTTTGATTGCACCGCCTGTGTCTGTTGCATAAGCATACATGCCGCCTGCAGGTAGGCCATTGAAATTATAACCTTCTATATAGAGCTTAGATCCAAGAGGAATCACCGAGGGATCAACAGCAACGGTTCCAATACCTAATGGATTCCCCATATAATCAAAAGCTCCGTAGCCGCCATTCTCAGATGGATCTGCTGAATAGGCAGTAGATTGAAACAATTCATAATCTGGCGCATGCTTATTGCCATCTTTACTTAGAATAGCTAATTTGCTGCTAGCGTCCCACTGAACGGGAATATCGGATGCTTTGCTTAAAAAACGAAGAGGAACGTATACGCGTCCATTTTGGAATTCCGCATGTGTGTCCATCTCGACACGGTTGCTATCGATTTCAGCTTCCTTTTGTCCCGATACTAAGGTAATCGAATGTTTGTCGTTATTTAGCGTGACCTTGATCTCATCGCCTTCTCTTTGCCACTTCACGTCATAACCAAGCTTCTCCGTTACGAAACGAATCGGTACTTGGGTAGAATGATTGTCATCTAGAAATGGTTGAGCATCCGGAAATTGAACCAAGTCATCATTGACTTGCACTTTCACGTCCATCTCAGCGGCATGCGCCGTAAATGGGGAAAGAAAGCCTCCTGCCAACACTGTTAAAGACACAGCAAGGCTAGTTAACCCTTTAGTAATTGTATGCAATTGGTAATCCTCCTTCAATGAGCCTTCGAGGTTAGTTGACGGGTTCGGGAAGAAGGTTCTCCCTAGTCTGCTCCTTTGAAGAGCAAATATTCACCCCATGTAAATCGTCCCCCGTACCGGCACTTTGTCTGTGCACCGGACTCGGCTTCAAATAGTTTAGCATTCGAGGCTCGGCGGGACAACGACCAAAATATGGATGGAGGTCTTAGCACGTACTGGACTTAGGTCTAGGTACAAAAACAGTCGCGAGTCCGTTTTGACGTATAGCTGTTTCAGGTACGATAGAAGCATGAAGAACACGTGAAGGGCGGTAAACAGAATGAGTATGGATCGATCAAAAGGGTTGGCACTAGTTTTAATCACGGCAGGTTTACTTATTTGTCTGCATCATTTGGGTGGTCATGTTCATTTAATGGGCTTTTTATTCCCGGCAGCTATGCTTGGATTAGGCTATGTAGGGATTAAGAATGGGAAGAAAATTGGATGGTTTTTCGCCGGCTTGGGCGGCTTGATACTGACTATTAAACTATCGGGCTTCATCGCGATTGCGTTCGCAGCATGTTTAGTGGTGTATGGTATTCATTTATTGAAGAAACGAAATGAATTTTAAATCAACAGTAATGGGGGTGTAACAACATGAGTATATTGGATCGCATTGGAAAGATGGCAGAAGCAGCATGGCATGAAACGGCCGGCAAGCTTGATCACCATGATCGGGGGAGCAGCATGATCGAGAAGCTGGAACAGCGCTATCAGGATGCGCTGCAGCGAACTATTGAACTGCGAAGCCACAGTGTGAACGCAGAGGAGATGGCGCAGCTGCGCGGCGAGCAGGCCGAGCTGGCGATGCGCGCCGGCGATGAAGAGCTCGCGCGGCTAGCGCTGCAAGAGAAGCAGCGCGAGGAAGCCGCTTGCGAGCACTACCGCGCGCAGTACGCGAGCAGCCAGGACGTGTGCCTGGCGCTCGCGGATGAACTGCGCGGGCTGCGTGCGGGGCACGCAGCCGAGGGGGTGCAGCCGCCGAGCGGCGGGCTGCACGAGAAAGAGGCTCGCGATACTTGGCGCGAGCTGGAAGTGACCGGCCGCGAGCTCGGCCGGGAAGCGCTTCAGGGGCTCCGCGAAGCGGGCCGCCTGTCGCAAGAGACGCTGAAGGAAGCCGGCGGCAACCTTCAGCAGGAACTGCGCACGCTGCGCGGCAAGTTCCAGCAAGAGTGGCAGCAGCATCGCTCAAGTGATGATACCGATCCGCGCGGCAAGAAATAGCCGCGTGTTATCCCTCCAGCGCCTGATAAGTAGGCGCTGAGGAGCCCTTGACCTCCATGATTCATACGGAAGCCTTGCCGCGCAAGGATTTGCATCTTGGAGGTCGTCCATTCTTATGGTATGCTAGGAATCTATATGAACTAATTAAAAGTCAGCCAGAGGAGGTGCAGCGATGGGAGAAGAAACTAAAAGCAACCGTAACCGCAATACAGCACTAGTGCTGATTGGAGCCGGTCTTTTTTTGCTTCTAGATCATACGATAGGCTTTTTCCCCATTCTTGCCATTATCCTCATCTTGCTAGGCATTCATCGGGTCCGTTCACGCAAAGAGCGCAAAGGTTATGTACTGATCGGCGTAGGGGCAGTGATTTTATTCGGTGATCACATTACTATCGTGTTCTCTATTGTTTTAATTTCGCTAGGTTTGTTTTTCATACGATCTAAGCAAGTACACAAAGACGATACGTACATGCAAAAGCAGAAATTGGTGGATAGCGTCCGTTTAGGCCGTGAGCCTTGGATTTTACGGAACAGTTCAACTTGGTACATTATTGGAGAAACCTACATTGATCTTTCACTTGCGATTTTGGAGCAAAAGGAAACCACGGTCATCCTGCAAGGCGTTGTAGGGGATGTAGATATAAAAGTGCCGGAGGATATCGGTGTCGCTGTGACGGCTTCCATCTCATTTGGGCAGATTCAAGTTGCGAATGAGCGTGAGTCAGGGGTTATGAACAAGCTGATTTGGCAGTCCCCTAACTATGAACTTTGCGATCACCGCGTGAAACTTGTGCTTTCTTACATCATAGGAGATATCAAGATCAAAGTATTGTGAGAATGTGCGCTTAGGCACGCGTAAAGATCTCGAGGAGGTTCATCACCAATTGGACGGCTATAAACGGCGATTAACGAATATGATATGGCGCAGCATGAGTGAATCGATCATCTTTAGTTTCGTTGTGTTTGGCGCGATCATTTATTTTTTGAATTCACGCAATCTGATATTGCCCTTTGCGAGTTGGCAAGAGGGCGTTAAATTTACATTCATGGCGATTTTGGTAATAGGCGGCATTGGCGCTGTGTATGGCTTCTGGAATAGCAACCGAATTACTCGGAGGCTTGAGCCGATGATGGAAACGATGATTTTGCTCGAAAAAGGGACGTTTGCCCGCGGCGGCTTCCAACACGGTGAAGATGAAATCGGACGCCTAGGGGATCAGTTAGGCCGTATTATGAAAAGGTGGGAAGAGCAGGTTACTTCCCTACAACGCTTATCCAATGATAATGCGGAGCTTGCGGAGAAAGCAAAGCTGTCTGCCGTAATTGAAGAAAGACAGCGATTGGCGCGTGAGCTTCATGATGCAGTGAGCCAGCAATTATTTGCGATATCGATGACGGCAACAGCAGTAGGGCGGACCTTGGATAAAGATTTCGAGAAGGCTAAACGGCAAATTCATCTCATCGAGGAGATGGCTTCTGTTGCCCAATCGGAAATGAGAGCCTTGCTTTTGCATTTAAGACCTATCCACCTGGAAGGAAAACGACTGTCCGAAGGACTTGTCGAGCTTCTGAAGGAGCTTGCGGCTAAAGTACCCATGGCGATTACTTGGGATATGGACGAGGATATCCGCTTGAATAAGGGGATTGAGGACCATCTGTTCCGTATTGTACAGGAGGCGCTTTCTAATGCTCTGCGTCATTCTAAGGCGAATAAGCTGGAAGTGAAGCTGCTGCATCGTCCTGACGGTGTTCGGCTTGCGATACGCGATGACGGGGTCGGATTTGAATTAGATGCTAAGAAGCTTACATCGTATGGTATAGTGTCCATGAAGGAGCGGGTTAATGAAATTGGCGGCTCTGTGGATATCATTACGGCGCCTGATCGAGGTACGCGTATTGAAATTCGTGTGCCTATACTGGCTACTGAATATTCGGTTGAAAGTTAATCCATTATCATAGATTGCCTGGTAAAAATAGTTTCTATCGAGAGGAGAAGCAAATGGAAGACGCGTTGATCAAGGTTTTACTTGTCGATGACCACGAGATGGTCAGGATCGGACTGGCAGCTGTACTAGGGACAGAGGATGGTATTGAAGTGGTCGGGGAAGCCAGTAATGGTCATGATGGCATTCGGCTAGCACAGGAATATCGACCGGATGTCGTGCTCATGGATTTGGTCATGGAAGGCATGGACGGTATCGAAACGACAAGGAAGCTGCTGCAACTTTACCCGGATTGCAAAGTCATTGTGTTGACGAGCTTCTTAGATGATGAGAAAATGTATCCAGTGATTGAAGCAGGGGCTTTCAGCTATTTGCTCAAAACATCACGTGCCTCCGAGATCGCCCAAGCGATCAGAGCGGCGGCTAAAGGGCAGTCCATTCTGGAGTCACAGGTCGCCTCCAAGATCATGAATCGTTTTCGTCAGCCTAAGCCGGCTGCAGAACCGCATGAGGAGTTAACCGATCGTGAAATGGAAGTGCTTCGCTTGATTGCGAAAGGTAAATCCAATCAAGAGCTGGCGGATGATTTGTTTATCGGTGTGAAGACGGTAAAGTTTCACGTCACCAATGTTCTGGCCAAGCTAGGTGTAGAAGATCGAACACAAGCCGCCATCTATGCCTTTAAACATGGTTTGGCTGAATAGCAAATAGTCACAAGGGAGCGATACGAATGAATTTATTAAAGCAAATTTGGAGCTGGTTTGGTTCCATTGCCATTTCGTTTATTTTAGTCGTATTTCTTGGTGTTTTCGTGTTCCAATCCACAAAGGTAATGGGACATTCCATGGATCCGACGCTGCATGACAGTCAACGCGTGTATGTATCAAAGCTTTCTCATACGTTTAAATATGAACCTAACTATGAGGATATTGTTATTATCGACTCTAGAGTCGATCTTAAGAGAACATTCAAGAACGACTTGTTAGACAGCCCATTGCTCAGTTTATTTACGAGTGGTGATGATAAACATGTCTGGATCAAACGGGTGATTGGTAAGCCGGGAGATCAATTGGAGCTTAAGGACGATAAGATGTACCGCAACGGCGTGCCCCTTGATGAGCCTTACATTAACGAGGCAATGAGAGCTAATGGGAACAAGAAATGGACAGTGCCTGCCGATCATATTTTCGTGATGGGAGATAACCGAAATAATAGTATGGATAGCAGAGTGATCGGATACATCCCTCTTGATCATGTATTAGGTAAGAAGCTATTCTAATAAAAGCGACCCTCTGGGTGAGCATGCATGTGCATGGGCTCATTCGAGGGTTGTTTTTTGTTTATATCAGAAAGTATAAAATCAGGGTTGTTTTTTTGAGAAATTGATATAATTTAATAATATGATAGGCATAGCATTCGGTAAGTAAGTATTGCTTCTCTAGCGTTTAGTTTCTGATTTTTAAAAATTGGAAAGATAAGTTGTACTGCGTACAACAATTTGCGCGCCTAAAGGCGATTTTGCAACTTGAAGTTGCAGTTTGTACAACATTTTGAGCCCATTTCTTGCAAAATGACCTTTATAGGACTAAATTGTTGTACATGATGCAACAATAGAGGGGAAAAGGAGAGATTTAGGCAGTAATTGTTGCATTTTCTACAACATCAATCAACGGCAAATAGGGATTCTCATTGCGGTCGATCATCTTCGAACGACATCAATAGAGGTTTATCTCGACACGATCAAGTGTACCTGTGTACCATCCAGAACATTTCTAATAAGATTTATACAATTCTGAATTGTCACTCACATCTGAATATCAAGCAGCAATCCACTCATCGGTACCGGCAGATAAGCTTGGAGCTGAGATCGATATTGGCCGTAAGGCTTAAGCTGTGAACGAGACATTTGGAACAACGACTCCGATGGCAATTGCTGCAATTGTCCTATCGAATTCGAGAGTGTGGCGGCGAAGTTTGTAATACTGCCAAGACTTTTTAACGTAGAGCTAGATTGGTTCTTAATTTGATCTTGAAGTTGATCTTCTTTGAGTTCTAAGCTTCCGTCATCCAGCTTTGTTATCCCAATCTCTTTCAGAGAATAGGGCTTAGCGGCTTGCTCTAGTCCTATGAGAAGAGAACGATTCAAATACTCAGGAGAATCCCGCAAACTGTCCTGAAATTCATTATATGTATGTACGAATTGACGTATAGGTTCAATGATGGATTCGCTATCGGCTTCTGACGAAAGTGGTGTTGCCTTGTAAGCAATAGCAGAAAGTCGAGACTCCACCAAGGATTGTGCCGATTGTTTAACGTTCTGTGCAGATTGAACAAATTCGGCTACACCTTTCGCGGCAGACTGAGCGTGTTGTTTATAGGCTAACTCTTCATAAGGCATGTCAAGAGGACGTCGAATGGTACTTGATTTACCTCCAGCAATACCGCTTACCGCGCTTACCCGGTAGTAGTCTTTGTGAGTTTGATAGCTGTTCAAAGCCATGATTGGAGGATACGCATAAATCATGGAGATCACCTCATTTTCGCTTAATCATAGTATAGCATTCGTAAGGGCTGGGGTAAATTGGTACTTGCTTTGTTAGAATAGTTAAAAAAAGCTGCCTAATCAAGCGGAGTCATTTGCAGTCTTGCCAACATAAGATAGCATTATTGCTTCTTGTGGAGGCGGTGCCAAGTGATACGCAAACGAATGGCTTCCATTGACGATCGAGCGATTCATCGATTAGTCGTTGAACAGTTAGTACCTTTTTCTAGACTTTATGACACAGGTACTTCTGTAACATTTTCAGAAATACGGAAGAGACTGAATCAGAACAAAACGTTTGTTACTGCCAAAGGGTATAAACAGCCGTTCGGATTCATCACGATGATTCGTAAATCGAGTGTGTTATTCATTGATATGCTAGCCATCGATTCTCGTGAGCAAGGGAGAGGCTGGGGGCAGCAGCTTATGAAGGTCGCCGAAGAGTACGGGAAAAGTGAGCGCTGTGTGACTGCTGAACTTTTTGTTGATGAAAGCAATCCTAAAGCGATTCAATTTTACTTACGCAAAGGTTACGAAGTCCATTCGTTTATTCCCGAGCTAAGCTGCTATAAAATGAGTAAGAAATTGAGAAGATAAGACAAAGGGCTGCAGATGATGGTTTCATCCACAGCCCTTTCATCATTCACTGAACATAGCTGCAACGTTTTCGAGTTGAATATCGATTGCGCCTCGATAGCCAGGGGCCGCGCCACCGAAGCTTAAGAGAGGAAGGCCAAAGGAAGAATACCCCTCTGCTGCTGTACCCGAGAATGAGGTTTGATCTGGTGATTTTGCTTGCTTCGCTTTAACTGTTTTTGATTTGGAAATGTTTTTTTTGGTTTTCTTCGTTGTCGTGTTGAGCTTTGGAGTGGCATCATCATTCAGAATCAGCTTGTTTTTTTCAATACGACTTAATACACCAAAGATTTCGGAGCCATCGTTTAAAAATATTAGAACAGGCTTTCCGTAAAAGCTTTGACAAGTTTTATCAGTAATCGGATATATAGGCTGCATCGTATCTTAGCACCTCCGTGTTATTGTGTACTTTCAGCCTATTCATGGCCGGGCGGAACGGTATAGACGAATGTCTATATTCTCATAAGAAAAAGTTATGAGAGAAAGTTCTCAGAAAAGTTGAATAGCTTGACTATTTTAGGTATGCTAAGCATATTAACTAATCCTAATAGAGAAAGAATGATGCATAGATGAGTGGAGCTGTGTTTTATATTTTCGGAGCAACGGGCGATTTGGCGAAAAGAAAACTGTTTCCTGCTTTTTATAGCCTATATCGTGAAGGAAAGTTAGGAGAAAATTTTGCCGTAGTTGGTTTGGCTAGAAGACCTCGTACGAATGAACAATTTCGTGATGATGTAAAGCATTCGATTGAGGATTTTGCCCGTTATAAAGTGACGGATGAGGCGGAATGGGATCGATTCGCGCAGCGTTTTGAATACATGTCATTGGATATCAATAATGTTGCTGGTTTCCATGAACTTAATGTACTGACAGCTAAACTGGATGAGAAGTATCAGACCGGCGGGAACCGCTTGTTCTACCTGGCTCTGGCTCCAGAGCTTTTCGGTAACGTATCGTACAACTTAAGTGAAGGTGGATTGCTCAAAACCAATGGCTGGCACCGTCTCGTTATTGAGAAGCCGTTCGGTTACGACCTGCCATCTGCTGAGCGCTTGAATGGACAACTTCGTCAAGTATTTGAAGAGCAAGATATTTACCGCATTGATCACTACTTAGGTAAAGAAATGGTACAAAATATTGAGTTCGTTCGTTTCGCGAATGCCTTCTTTGAACCACTTTGGAACAACAGATACATAGCTAACATTCAAATTACGTTAAGTGAAACTGTCGGCGTTGAAGAACGCGGCGGTTATTATGATCACTCTGGCGCCCTGCGAGACATGGGTCAGAATCATATGCTGCAAATGCTGATGATGATGGCAATGGAACCGCCAAGCCGTCTGCATCCGGAAGATATCCGTGATGAGAAGGTGAAGGTCCTGCGTTCCCTCCGCTTATTCGAATCCGGCGAAGATGTCCGTGCGAATGTGGTCCGCGGTCAATATGCGGGTGGCTCGTCCAAAGGCAAAGGACTGCCAGCTTACCGCGAAGAAGATTCGGTGAATCCGCAATCGACAACAGAGACTTATTTCGCAGCCAGGGTTCACGTGGATAATTTCCGCTGGGCAGGTGTACCTTTTTACATTCGTACGGGTAAAAGGCTGCCAGTTAAAACGACGGAGGTCGTTGTAGAATTTAAGAATATCCCGAATAATGTGTATTTGGCTAAGAAGCATGAGTTGGAGCCGAATTTGCTTGTTTTCCGTGTGAATCCGATGGAAGGCATCTATCTGAAAATGAATGCGAAGCAGCCAGGGTCGGAAGGCGTCATCGTACCAGTAGCGATGGATTTCTGCCAAAGCTGTCAGATCGGTATCAATACACCGGAGGCTTACGAACGTTTGCTTTATGATGCAACGCGTGGAGATTCCACGTACTTTACCCGCTGGGATGAAGTGGCGCTTGCTTGGTCCTATGTGGATCGTATTGCAGCAGCATGGAGTGAGAAGACGGAAGATCTGAAACACTACCCAGCCGGATCTTGGGGGCCTGAAGAGGCATCGAAACTCCTAAGCGATGACGGCTTCAAGTGGTGGCCGATTAACGGTCAAAATGAAGGTGAAGTTGATTGGGAAGCCGTTCAAAAAACAACGGTTTTAACCTAGTTGATTCAACCTTGACAAACGCGCTCGTTATGGACGGCGTAAGCCGTTTATCCTTGAGGTAACAAGCTTAACATCCAACTGGCGACTCTGCCTGTTGGATTTTTTTTGTGGTATAATAAATATTACGGAGTAAATTTTACTATTCATTACATGAGGTGCGTATATGTCACGAAGAGCTTTTATCAGATGGCTGCTGGCAATAGGGGCTGCACTCGTTGGTTTAAGTGCGATTTTTAGTCAAATGGTGAAGAAAAAGTTTATTCCAGATGCTCAGCCCGCCCTATCATCTGTGAAACCAGAGCCTTCTCAATCCGTGGCACAATCTTCGGCAGAACCCTTGCCGACAGGTCCCCTCATGTCTTATTTTATATTAAGCGACCTTCATATCAGTATAGGTGATGCACTTACGGGTAAGAAATTAAGACAAGCGCTTGATGATATTACACATTTTGACGGACCTGTTGATGCTATCATGCTAACAGGCGATCTGACGGACACAGGAACGGAACAAGATTATAAGGAGCTGCGTACCATTGTAAGTGAATATAAACTTCCGCCTGTTCATGCGAACATGGGAAATCACGATTATTACTCCATCTGGATTAATAAAGCGAATAACTGGGATCAAGCAGCTGTTCCTAACGGCAAAAGTGACGCGATGAGCCGAGAGTCGTTCAAGAAGTTTTTTGGTTACAAGCAACTCTACAATGATTTTACGACCAAGGGTCACTCCATCTTGCTGCTTTCACAAGAAGCGTACGTGCAGGAGAAGCCAGAGGTCGGTGAGGGAGCTTGGTATTCCGATGAGCAGCTGGAATGGTTCAAAGAACGGGTAAAAAGCCTCTATCAACCAGGAAGACCACTGTTCGTGATGACGCATCAACCGCTGCCGGCCAGTGGCACAGATGGGGGATCACATCAATTAATACGTGCAATCAAGTTCCGCGAGACGTTAAAGCCTTATAAGAATGTGTTCGTGTTCTGCGGACATCGCCACCAAGATTTCCAGAATGGGACACCGCATTATGTGAAGGAATCTTTCCATTATTTCCACAATGCTTCGGTTGGAAGAACGCTTAACCGTGCGTACCAGCAAGAAGCCAAAAATAAAGCACAGGGCATCTATGTGCAAGTATTTGCGGATAAGGTCGTCGTGCGCGGCCGAGAGTTTAGCAATCGAACTTTCCTAGATGAAGCGAATTGGAGTATTGATTTGCAGAAAGTTCAAGCCTGATTCATAGTAAGCTATTATATGCGTGTTTAAAAAGCTCGCTTTCAGAACCGAGAAGGTTGGACGAAGTCCGGAGAAGGAGGAACGGAGCGTAGAGATTTGCTACGTGAGTACCGGACTTCCCGGTTTCGTTCAAGATTCGATGCCGAGATGCTTCCTGAATAACTTCGTTATCAAAGTGAACTTTTTAAACTACCTCTATATGTAAAACAAGAAGGGAATAATCTAACAGATGACAACTCAACTCACTAAACTTCTCGCAACAGAAGTCGCTAAGCGACGTACGTTCGCGATTATTTCTCACCCGGATGCGGGTAAAACAACATTAACCGAGAAACTGCTGTTATTCGGAGGCGCGATTCGCTTAGCCGGAACGGTCAAAGGACGTAAGGCTAGCAAACATGCGACATCCGACTGGATGGAAATCGAGAAGCAGCGTGGAATTTCGGTAACGTCCAGCGTTATGCAGTTCGACTACGAAGGGCATCGCGTGAATATTCTGGATACACCTGGTCACCAAGACTTCAGTGAGGATACGTACCGAACACTTACCGCTGCAGATAGCGCGGTGATGCTGATCGACGTAGCCAAAGGGGTCGAGATGCAGACGAAGAAGCTATTCCAGGTGTGTAGAATGCGCGGAATTCCGATCTTCACGTTTATTAACAAAATGGATCGCGAGGGCCGCGATCCGTTTGAACTCTTAGAGGAATTAGAAGAAGTACTGGGTATTCGTTCGTATCCAATGAACTGGCCGATTGGTTCGGGTAAACAGTTCTGTGGGGTTTACGACCGCGGGAAATCACAATTAGAGCTGTATCAAGGTGAAGACCACAAAGAGATTCAAGTGCGCAAGGTGGATGGTGTTGATGATCCATTAGTGAAGCAAATTGCCGGCGAATTCTTGCACAAACAATTAAGCCAGGATATCGAGCTGCTCGATATAGCCGGTGATCCGTTTGATATGGAGAAAGTGCTGCAAGGCGAGCTTACACCTGTTTTCTTCGGCAGTGCCGTGAACAACTTTGGTGTGCAGACGTTTCTAGAGAACTTCCTTCAGCTTGCGCCAGCGCCTGAGCCGCGCAACAGCACAGTAGGCATCATAGAGCCTACCAAAGAGAAATTCTCAGGTTATGTATTCAAGATTCAAGCGAATATGAATCCAGCTCACCGCGACCGTGTGGCTTTCTTGCGTATCGTTTCTGGTAAGTTCGAGCGTGGTATGTCCGTGAAACATGTTCGACTTGGCAAAGACATTAAGTTAGCTCAGCCGCAGCAATTTTTGGCGCAAGACCGTGACATCGTTGAAGAGGCATTCCCGGGCGATATCATCGGCTTGTTTGATCCCGGTATTTTCCGGATCGGGGATTCCTTAAGTGAAGGGGAAGCGGTCGTTTTCGACGAGCTGCCTACGTTCTCTCCGGAGCTGTTCAGCAAAGTTTCGATCAAGAATGCTTTGAAGCAAAAGCAGTTCCTCAAAGGGATTGATCAATTGACCGAAGAAGGTATGATTCAAGTATTTACCACGATTGGTTTCGAGGATATGATTCTTGGCGTAGTCGGTCAACTGCAATTCGAAGTGCTTGAACACCGGATGAAATCCGAATATGGCGTAGACATTTTACTACAACGTCAGAACTATCAGTTCGCTCGTTGGATTATAGACGAGAAGCTGGATCCGAGTAAATTCCGCATTAACTCACAGCTGGTAAAAGATAAAAAAGGGAATTTCGTAGGCTTGTTCGAGAGCGAGTATGCGCTGCGATCTTCGATCGAGAAAAACCCGACTGCTAAATTTTTAACTAGCGCTCCATAAGTGTTGTAATTGAAGAAGAGGCTGTTTCCAGAACTTAATCTGGGAACAGCCTCTTCTTTCAATTTTGTCGCCAATGGATGGTTTGCTTCATACAATAGGTACGGGTTAATAAGTTGTCATTAAGCTAGCCCTAAGGAAGTGAATTAGAGACGTGCACCTCTTAATCATTGCTCCTGAACAAATTCCAGTACCGCCAATTCTAGGTGGTTCCGTCGAAATATGCATTCATTCCATTGCACGGGAGCTTGCCAAAATGCATCAAGTTACCGTTATTTCGCGGCAGCATCCTAGGTATAGCCATATTTCGCGGCGAGGTCAACTTACGATAATAAGAGTACCTACGGGAAGCTCTCATACGTACTTGAAGGAAGTGCTTAAGGCAACCAAAGGAAAGACATTTGATTGGATTCAAGTCGATAACAGACCCCAGTATGCTGCCGTCATCAAACGCCATTTTCCGAAAACGCCAGTATCTTTATTCTTACATTCCTTAACTTTCGTAAAGCCGCCCTATGCTTCTGTTCGTAGATGCTCCAAGCATTTGAATAAAGTGGATTGGATTATAACTAACAGCAGTTCACTCGCAGAGGAGCTAACAAGACTGTATCCGAAACAGCGAGATCAGCTTCACAAGATTTACCTCGGGACCGAATTGGCTAGATTTTGCCCAAAATCGGAGAAAGCGAGGAGACGTTTAAGAAGAAAGTATCGGGTTAGCAATAACGGTTTTCAGATCCTTTATGTCGGCCGACTTATCCAGCGCAAAGGCATCCCTACTTTAATTCGTGCTGTTCATCTGGCTAGAAAATCGATCCCTGGGTTGAAGCTGTTGATTGCTGGGGGCGAGCAAGGTAAGGGTTTCAAGGAGCTGCTTAAAAGGAAGGCTAATACGCTTGGAGTGCCAACAAAGTTTCTAGGTAATATTCCGCATCGAAAGATACATGAAGTATATGGACTCGCGAATTGTTTCGTTTGTCCTTCACAAAAGCATGAGGCATTTGGATTGGTGAATGTGGAAGCGATGGCTTCTGGACTTCCAGTTATCGCCTCGGATATTGGAGGAATTAAAGAGGTCATTCAGCATGAACATAACGGGGTTCTGATTAAAGAATTTCGAGATCCTCGCGCATTCGCACGGAGTATTGTGGCGGTGGCCGAACGGAAAGAATGGGCAGAGGGTTTAGCCAAACAGGCGCGGAGCGATGTCAAAAAGCAATTCAGCTGGCAGGCCACAGCACAATCTTTGGCCGACTTCTATAGACTGAAGCTGGAGGCAAAACATGAAAAATACGTCAAGGAAACCGGTTCGTCTTAGTAGAGCAAGGTACGTCACTAGCAAAATTGGCAAAACAAAAGCAATTGAATCAAAGGAAAAGCTGCGTCAATATGTTCCGACCACTAAACGAATGAATCAAGAGACACTAAGGGAAATGCTTAACCAATACAAAATGGTGTATATTAAACCCAATGTAGGTATGTTTGGAAACGGTGTTATACGTGTGGAAATGGCGGAGGAGGGGGCAGAAAAGCCATATTCGTATCAGTCAGGCGTTCGATTAAAACAGTTTAGAACATTTGATGAGATGTATGCATCCATCAGTAAAGTGACGAAAAAACGGCATTATTTAGTACAAAAAGGGATTCATCTGCTCAAATACAAAGGAAACCGGTTCGATCTTCGTGTTATGGTTCAACAAACGCCTCTTCACAAATGGGAGACTACGGGTGTAATAGGCAGAGTAGCCCATCCTAAAAAAGTGGTTACTAATTTCCACAATGGGGGAACATTGAAGCCGGTGGAAACGCTGCTCCACAAGTATTTGCCTTCAAGTAAGCGAAAGGTTTATGTCAAGAAGCTGCATGTTCTGGGGTTGCAGATTGCTAAGGCGATTAACACGCGTTATAAAGGGGTTAAGGAGATCGGTGTCGATGTTGCCTTGGACGATAAGCTGCATCCATGGATTCTTGAAGTAAATACGAGTCCTGATCCCTATATTTTTCGAAGATTGAGCGACAAACGTATTTTTGCCAAAATGAGACGTTATGCCAAAGCTTACAGCCGGTTATGAAATCATAACCGGTCTGTTGTTATTCCTATGAAAGGTTTGCTCAATTTCTATAGCGGATACGGGAGGACTTAATAAATAGCCTTGAATCGTCGTGCAGGTTGTTTCTTTCAATATTTCAAGCTGGCTCCATTCTTCTACGCCTTCTGCAACCACCTGCACTTCAAGAGCATGGCCGAGATGGATAATAGCATTTGTAATGGCCCAATCATCTTTATTGCTATGTATATTTTTAACGAAAGAACGGTCAATTTTCAGACAATGGATAGGGAATTGTTTCAAGTAATTAAGTGATGAATAGCCAATTCCGAAGTCATCGATCGAGATCGAAATCCCTTTCGTACATAGCTTATCCAGTACCGCGACGGTTGTATCCATATTTTGCATAATGGAGCTTTCGGTAATTTCAAATTCAAGAAAGGCAGGGTCGACGCCGGTTTGCTCAATAATCTGAATGGCCTTATCAGAAAAGGACTCATCTTGAAATTGACAAGGGGAGATATTTACAGCAATTTGATAGTTCAAAATACCGGCCTCCAGCCATCTCGCTTTTTGGAGACAAGCCTCGCGGAGCACCCATTCACCAAGCTGTAAAATCAAACCGCTCTCTTCAGCAAGCGGAATAAACTCGTTTGGAGCAATTAAGCCGAGCTTCGGGTGATTCCAGCGCACCAACGCTTCCAAACAAATAATGTTTCCAGTGGAGAGTTCAAGACGTGGTTGATAGTATAAGATGAGTTGATTCTCAAGTATAGCCTTCCTCAGCTCAGTTTCCATCTGAACCTGATTGGAGAACCGCTGCACGTGCGATGAATGATAGGTGACAAGCTTGTTCTTACCTGTACGCTTAGCGGCTAGGAGAGCTTGATCAGCTTGATGCAAGGCTTGTTCGATCGTAGCAAGCGATATGTCGACAGCACTCATACCTATACTCACGGTAATATAACATTCTTGATCCATTACGATGAAGGATGTAACAAAAACGTGCTGGATGCTTTGAATGGTTTGGGAAAGCTGATCTTGGGTATTAGCATGTATAAGGAGAGCAAATTCATCATCTCCTGATTGAACAACAAGATCACAGCCGTGTATGGTCCGCAGACGATTGCCCACTGCTTCCAAAAGGAGATCGCCAGACTTGTATCCGAGCGAGAAATTAACTTGGCGAAACCGGTCAATATCAAGGATGAGAAGAGAACGTAAAAGGGCTGTGCGCTTAACATGATATTGACTTTCAATAGCCTGCTTTAATAATGCTTGAAGTCGCTGTCGATGGTGAATGCGAGTGATTATTTTCTTACCCCTAAGAATACCTAATGCTGCCGATGCGGCGAAGTGAAAAAGGCGCCAGACTGCTTTCATTGCTATCACTCATTCCCACATCATAGTTGTCCACTGTACCCCTTATCATAAGTCCAAATGCGAACAGTAGACAAGATTATAAATTAGTTATTTTTACAAATAATAGCAAATTTCTTGGTTAACTTTATGTAAAATTGATGAAAATGTCGAATTCTGTTGAATAAAATACTCAATAATTTTGTATTGACATGAATGGCTGTTGAATGAGAAAATGTACGCGTGTACATTGTTAGTTTAATGAATGAATTATCGGAGGCTTATGCATGGTGACGAGAAAAGAGGTTGCTGAACTAGCAGGTGTTTCAGAGGCGACCGTATCCCGTGTATTCAATGGGTTAGGCCCCATGAAGCCTGCTACGAAAGAGCGTGTACTTGAATCTGCTAAACAGCTCAACTATCATCCAAATGCTATTGCGCAAAGCTTCGCTCGGAGGCGCAGTGGTAATCTTGGCGTTGTGCTGCCCTATATGCCCAAAGTGCATCTCTTCTCAGCCTTTTATTTCGCGGAAATATTAAGCGGCATAGGGGAACAAGTAAGGGAGCAGGGCTACGACATGCTGCTGTCACTTTTAACACCGGATGAGAGTTTGGATTACACCCGACTTTATCGCTCGCAGAAGGTGGATGCTTGTGTCATCCTGGGTTCAAGGGATACTCCTCAGCAGCGGGAATCGCTAATGCAGCTGCAGGCGCAGGGATTACCTTTTTGTTTGGTCAATCAAAGCTTCGAGGGGTTAACCTTTCATGAGGTGGATGCGGATCATGTAGAAGGCAGTTATAGCGCTGTTCGGCATTTACAGGAAGAGGGCTATCGGAAGATTGCTTTTCTGAACGGTTCGCCCCAGTATTCGAACTCTGGCGATAGACTTCAGGGCTATAGGAAAGCAATGAGTGAAGCAGGATTAGCAGTTCCGCCTGAGCTGCTTCTTGAAGGCAATTACAGCCGTAAAAGCGGTTATGAAGCGGCATCAGGGCTATGGGAACATCGGGATCAGGTGGAAGCGGTATTTGCGGCCAATGATCGGATGGCGATCGGTTTGATGCAAGGGCTCCGTGAGCGTGGTTGGATCGCTGGGCGCGATTTCGCTATTATTGGCTGCGATGATTCGGATGCTGCTAAGCTCAGCGATCCACCGCTAAGCAGCATCAATGTGCCTTTCTACGAGATGGGCAAAGAGGCGGCACGCAGTGTGCTGGCGGGTTTGCTGCATGGGGAAGGCACGAAGGAAACACGAATCAAGCTGCCAACCCGATTGGTTGTGCGAAAATCATCGAGAGCAATCATCATAAATGATTAATTGTTATAAGGATGAAAGAACTCAAGTTAATGCTTAGCTAGTTTTGCTAAGGCATCACTCTAAGGAGGCGCACTTTTATGAAATCATTCAATATCGGTATGGTTGGCTATAAGTTTATGGGTAAAGCACATAGTCATGCTTATAAGGATTTGCATATGTTTTTCCCGCAGACAGCGGTACCGAAGATGAAGCTAATCTGCGGTAGAGATGAAAGCGGTGTCAGCAGTGCAGCCGAACAATTCGGCTGGGACGGGTATGTCACCGACTGGCGCGAGCTGGTCACGCATCCCGATATCGACATCGTCGATATCAATGCGCCCAGTGATGCGCACAAGGAAATCGCGATTGCTGCGGCGAAGGCCGGCAAGCATCTATTCTGTGAGAAGCCGCTGGCGCTGACCCTTGCCGATTCAAGGGAAATGCTGGAGGCGGCTGAAGCAGCCGGGGTGAAGCACATGGTGGGCTTCAACTACAGGTTTGCACCTGCGGTGCAGCTCGCGAAGAAGCTCGTCGAGAGCGGCCGCCTCGGAGACATCTATCACTTCCGCGCTTGGTTCCTGCAGGACTGGATCGTAGATCCAACGTTCCCGCTGGTCTGGCGGTTGCAGAAGGAGATTGCCGGCTCTGGGTCGCACGGCGACTTAGGCGCGCATCTGATCGATCTCGCGCACTTCTTAGTCGGTGACATGACGGAGGTTATCGGCATGAGTGAGACTTTCATTAAGGAGCGGCCACTGCCGACTTCGATGACGGGGCTTAGCGCCAAAGGCAGCAAGGATGCACCGCACGGACCAGTCACGGTCGATGATGCGACGCTGTTCATGGCACGCTTCGCGAACGGGGCGCTCGGCAGCTTCGAGGCCACTCGTTTTGCGCCAGGGCACCGGTGCACGAATTCTTTTGAAATTAATGGCAGTAAGGGCAGTGTGAAGTTTGATTTTGAACGGTTGAATGAATTGCAGGTTTATTTTACAAGCGATGATGAGGATGTACAGGGTTTCAGACGCGTTCTGGCGACGGATCCGTCCCATGCTTATATGGATGCATGGTGGCCTGCAGGACATACGATTGGGTATGAGCACACATTTGTCCACGAAGTCGTTGAGCTGATGAACGCACTTTCGGAAGACCGTCAGCCGGTTCCGAATTTCGTAGATGGTGTGAAGTGTCAAGAGGTGCTGGAAGCGGTGGATCAATCCATTGCGCAGCGTCGTTGGGTGAGTATTAGCGAAGTCTAAGGATAGATAAGTAGGGAGAGGGGATTTGGGCAGTGAGTAAACAAGCATTGATTGTGTGGGGTGGCTGGGACGGTCATCAGCCTGAAGAGGTGGCTGGTATTTTCGCAGGGTTACTGCGTGAGGAAGGCTTTGGCGTAGAAGTTTCGGATACACTGGACAGCTTCAAAGATGCAGAGCGCTTGGCGGGCGTTGATCTTATCGTTCCAGTATGGACCATGGGTAAAATCGAAAGTGAGCAGTTGAATCCGTTAATCGCTGCGGTAAAAGAAGGCGGAACTGGCATTGCAGGTTGTCATGGCGGCATGGGAGATTCCTTCCGTAATGAAGTGGAATATCAATACATGGTTGGCGGTCAATGGGTAGCGCATCCTGGGAATGACGGCGTTACGTATACGGTTCGAATCAAGGATCGGGGGCATCTATTGACGGAGGGCATGGAAGATTTCGTTGTTGTCTCGGAAAAGTATTACATGCATGTGGATCCAGCCATTCACGTACATGCGGTTACAGACTTTGACGATGTGGAGATGCCGGTTGTTTGGACCAAAACCTATGGAGCGGGCAAGGTATATTATAACTCGCTGGGTCACCAAGCTAACATCGTTCGGATGCCAGAAACACTAGAATTAATGCGTCGCGGCTTACTGTGGGCAACACGATAATGATTAGGGGGAAGTAAGAGATGAGTAAGAAGAAAGTTGGTATTATCGGTTGCGGAAATATTAGTGCAGCCTATATGAAAAATATTCCTAACTTTGAGCATTTGGAGCTGCTCGCGTGTGCCGATATTGATTTGGACAGAGCAAAGGCTCGTGCGGAGGAATTCAGCATTCCTCATGCGTACACGGTTCAAGAGCTATTGAATGATTCGAATATTGATATTGTGATTAATTTGACGATTCCGGCAGCGCATGCCGAAGTCTGTATTCAAGTGTTGGAAGCGGGTAAACACGTGTATGTGGAGAAGCCGCTTGCTGTTACCCGTGAAGAAGGTTTGCAGATCCTAGAAGTTGCGCGCCGTAAGGGATTACTGGTTGGCAGTGCACCGGATACATTCCTCGGAGGAGGTATCCAAACGTGTGTGAAGCTGATAAATGACGGCTGGATTGGCACACCAATTGCAGCAACGGCATTCATGATGGGTAAAGGCCATGAGCATTGGCATCCGGATCCTGAATTTTATTATGCAAAAGGCGGCGGCCCTATGTTCGATATGGGTCCTTACTACTTAACTGCGCTTGTGGCTTTGCTGGGTCCTATCCGCCGAGTAACCGGATCGGCTGCCGCTAGTTTCCCGGAGCGCACCATTTCTAGTGAGAAGAAACGTGGGCAAAAAATAACGGTAGAAACACCAACGCATATTGCGGGTGTACTGGATTTCCATAGCGGAGCGATTGCAACGCTTGTAACAAGCTTTGATATTATGGGCGGCACTCAGCTGCCGAACATTGAAATCTACGGCAGTCAAGGGTCTTTACGTGTTCCGGATCCGAATACATTCGGCGGTCAGGTGCTTATTCGCAAAGGAGGTTCAGATTGGGAGCCGATTCCTCTGTCGCACGGTTACAAAGAAAACCACCGCGGTTTAGGTGTTGCAGCCATGGCTGAGGCCCTGATAAGCGGCCAAAGTGATGCACATCGCGCGAATGGGGAGCTGGCGTACCACGTGCTCGAAGCAATGCATGGCTTCCACGACGCGTCTGACTCTGGGAAGCATTATGTGATGCAAAGCAGCTGTGAAAGACCAGCCCCGCTGTCACCTGATTCGGTACTATAAAAAGTTTTAGATGCGGGACTGTTCCTATGTCATATTTGGAAAATTCAGCTCCTACTTATAAATTTCTCAGTCTGCTGCTACTTCTATTGGAGTTAATCCAGTGGAAGTAGGGTTTTAGCGCCCTAAACGTCGATTTCATTGGGGTTACTCCAATAGAAGCACGAATTTTGAAGCCTGAAGATCAATTCCATTGGAAAAAATCCAATGGAAGTATGAGCTTCGTTTGAATACTGCTTCGAATGTCCCAAAAGTTCAATGACTATAAGTGGCTGTCCCAGGTAGATTTATCTACACTTGGGACAGCCACTTTTTTTGTGTTGACACGAAGGTAAAAGTTTTGGGATATGTGAATGCAAAAGCGCCTCAACCGATTATCGGTGAGGGAGGAATGGACGGGAACGGAGGGATTGATTCCACACGTAGAGAAAGTTCAACACAATATTTTACAAAGAAACCGTAGACGACGATCCCGTCTATACGTCATATCCCTTATCACAAGAGAATTCCATTCTTCGAGCCGTTTTGATTGGGGATTCGAAGACTATTTTGTCATCATTAAAAGCATTTAACGAGGCACTAAAACCGGAAAGCACCTCAAAAGAGCATGTTCTGAAATCAACGCTTGCTTTGGTTTTTGCCTTGTATAGATTCTGCATCGAAAAAAACATTAACACAAATGAAGTTTTCGGGCAAAACTTGGCAGAACTAACGCAGGTGGCGCGTGAAGTCTTCATCACACCAGGGTATTTAAATCTATTGTTTAAACAGGAATTAAAAACAAATTTTTTGGAGTATTTGCATAAAATCCGCATGGAGCATGCTTGTGAAAGGCTGAATAATCGCAGTCAAAAATTAAGCGATATTGCACATGAGGTCGGTTACAACGACGAGAAGTACTTTTTTCAGGTTTTTAAAAAGTACATGGGTATGACTCCCAGCCAATATCGGAACAATCTTGACGGTTAATGTCATAGAGAAAGAGAAAGCTGCCTAATGATGGGCAGCTTTTTTGGATTGTCGGTACTGCAAGGGGCTCATCCCACTCCACCGTTTAAATTGTCTACTGAAATGTGATAAATGAGAATAACCCAATAAGGAGGCGATTTTTTTGAGAGGTAGATCGGGCTGCGCAATGAGGACCTTCGCTTCATGCAATTTAAGATCGGACAAATATTGCCGGGGAGACATCCCAAACACTTTGCGAAAAACCTCAAGTCCGTAACCAGAGCTGATCCCAAGTGAGGAAACAATGTCCTCGATCCGAAATTTCTTTTCTAGCGTTTCTTCGTCTATCGGTGAATATGGATTAAAGGATGCTTTGATGGCCTCAGCAATTGCTTTGGCATACTGAACGGAAGTGGGAGGGATGCTTTCATTCTGATCCTGATCCTGTGCCGGACAGACAAATTGAGACAAGATTCCAAATAACTCAAATAAAGCAGCTTGCAAGCGAAATCGATCAGTTGTCGTATAGTCGCGAGGTTGCATGGCCATTTCAACCCAATCATCGAGAACTTTTCGCAGTTTACCATTTTCCTCGGTTTCAGATAAGAAGAGAATCTTAGAGTTTTTGATCATTTCTTGGCGAAATAGGGGGTCATCTACGTTGAAATGGGCTGTGAAATACGTCATGCCTTCCCTGGATATACAACGGTTAGCATGTTTGAATCCTGGCGGAATCAGAATGATATCTCCGGCTTGCAGCAAGTAACGATTCTTTTCCATGACCGTTTCTTGACAGCCCTTTAGAATTAGATTAACTTCAAAGCCAATATGAGATTCTATGGGCATTTCCCAATTGTTTTCCACTTGCTGTAAGTGAGCTCCAAAAAATTTGACATTCCAATCAAACATGGGAAGCCAATTGGCTTTTTCCCAAGACAAATACTGTTTTTCATTAGCCATATGGGTTCACCTTGGTTTTGGGTAAATTTCACGTTGTTTGGACAATCGCGTATAGATCTATTCTCAATCTATAATAAAGAGAGAAAAGGATCAAGTTGTACGAAAAACGGATGGAGGCTATAGATCATGGAAAACGCTAACATACAGTGGATATCAAGTACGAAAGAATCCGTGTGGCAAGAAAAGCCAGTCTCTAATAATGGCAGTGACGCTGCAAACCTTGCATTCACAGATGAAAAATTTCAATTGGTTGAGGGCTTCGGCGGATGTTTCAATGAGTTGGGTTTCGCCGCGCTTGCTCATTTGTCGGAAAAGGAACGCGGGCAGGTTTTACACTCGCTGTTTCACCCGGATGGTGACCATAAGTTTAGTATTTGCCGTCTTCCGATCGGCGCCAGTGATTACGCACTTGAGTGGTATAGTCTAAATGAGACAGATGGAGATTTTGAAATGAAGCATTTCTCCATCGAAAGGGATCTGAAATATTTGATTCCATATATCAAAGAAGCCTTAAGCTATAATCCGGATTTGAAGTTTTTCGCCTCCCCTTGGAGCCCTCCAACTTGGATGAAGTTCCCTAGAGCCTATAACTATGGCACATTACGTTGGGAGAAGGAAATACTAGCGGCATATGCGCTTTATTTCGTCAAATATGTAGAAGCCTACCGCAATGAAGGGATTACGATTCATCAAATTCACGTTCAAAACGAAGTTGTGGCTGATCAAAAATTCCCATCCTGTTTGTGGACAGGGGAACAGCTCCGCGATTTCATTCGAGATTACTTGGGCCCTGCATTCGAGAAGCATGGGATTGATGCTGAAATTTGGCTGGGAACGATTAACGCGCCAGAACCTTGGCAGGAATGGTTGAAAAAATCGTCATCTGATTTCAATGCCTATGCTTTTACCGTGCTGAGTGATCCTGATGCTTACAAGTATATTAAAGGTGTCGGCTACCAGTGGGCCGGAAAATATGGAATCCAGCGAACCGTTCAAAGCTATCCGGAACTTCGTTATATGCAGACGGAAAATGAATGTGGAGACGGCACGAATACGTGGGATTATGCTAAATACATCTTTAATTTGTATCAGCACTATTTCACGAACGGCGTGAATGCCTACATCTATTGGAACATGGTGCTTGAGCCGAAGGGACGCAGCACGTGGGGCTGGGAGCAAAACTCGATGATCACGGTAGATCCAGCGACCAAGGCAGCGACTTTCAACCCAGAATATTATGTGATGAAGCACTTCTCCCACTTTGTTTCTCCAGAATCTATACGCATAGGGTTAAAAGGTCCTTGGACCGGAAATGCGCTTGCATTTGAAAAGCCGAACGGAGAAAAAGTGGTCGTGATCGCCAATCCGTTTGCAGAAACAAAGAATGTTTGTTTATCAGACGGAGCAAAGGTATATACATTTGAACTTGAACCGGATTCGTTCAATACAATTGTTTTTAGTGGAGGAAATGGGCGATGAAAGAGTTGCTATATGGTGTTGCATATTATAGAGAATACATGCCCTATGAACGATTGGACCAAGATATCCAGATGATGAAGGATGCCGGTATTAATTTGGTGCGAATTGCCGAATCGACATGGAGTACGCATGAACCGCAGAACGGGGTATTCGAGTTCTCTCATGTAGATCGCGTGTTGGATGCGATGCATGAAGCCGGCATTAAGGTCATTGTCGGAACTCCCACATATGCAATTCCTACATGGATGGTGAAGGAGCATCCTGACGTTCTGGCTGTAACTCCTAAGGGGCCAGGGCGTTACGGTGCTCGTCAAATTATGGATATTACGAATCCAACGTATTTGTTTTATGCCGAAAGAATCATACGGAAGCTGATCGGTCATGTTCAAAATCACCCTGCGATTATTGGTTATCAGGTAGATAACGAGACCAAACATTATCAAACTGCGGGTTCCAACGTCCAGTTCATGTTCGTGAAATATATGAAAGACAAGTTCGGGACCCTAGAACGTCTCAATCAGGAATTCGGGCTGGACTACTGGAGCAACCGAATTAACAGTTGGGAGGATTTCCCTTCCGTCGTTGGTACGATCAACGGCAGTCTGGGGGTGGAATTCGCCCGATTCCAAAGGAAGCTCGTCACCGATTTTCTGGCGTGGCAAGCATCTATCGTTAATGAGTATAAGCGACCAGGTCAGTTCGTCACGCATAACTTTGATTTCGAGTGGAGAGGTTACTCCTACGGTGTTCAACCGGATGTAGACCATTTCGCTGCGTCATCGTCTTTGGATATTGCCGGAGTGGATATTTATCATCCGTCCCAGGATGAGCTGACAGGAACCGAAATTTCATTTGGTGGAGACGTTACCCGTTCTCTAAAAGGAACCAATTATTTCGTATTGGAAACTCAGGCGCAAGCTTTTCCTAACTGGACTCCTTACCCAGGACAATTAAGGCTTCAGGCATTCAGCCATCTGGCCTCTGGAGCTAACATGGTCTCTTATTGGCATTGGCATTCGATCCACAATTCAGCTGAAACCTACTGGAAGGGCCTGCTAAGTCACGATTTGGAGTCGAATCCCGTTTATGAAGAAGCTAAGACCATCGGTAGAGATTTTAACCGATTGTCGCCGCAGCTTGTGAATCTGCAAAAATCGAATCGGGCCGCGATGCTGGTCAGCAATGAGGCTTTGACGGCGATGGAATGGTTCCCTCTGCCCGGGCGTCAAGTCAACTATAACGATATTGTTCGGCTTATGTACGACCAGTTATATAAAATGAATATCGGTTGTGATATCGTTCATCCGGACAGTGATGCGTTGGAGAATTATGAGCTGATTCTTGTTCCGGCATTATATGCAGCGTCAGATGAACTGCTTGAGCGGTTGAACGCTTTCGTCCGAAATGGCGGGCATGTCGTCTATACGTTTAAAAGTGGCTTTACCAACGAAAATGTCAAAGTCCGCACCACACATCAACCAGGTGCTATCGATGAAGCTTGCGGTATCCACTACAGTATGTTTGTGGAGCCGAAATCTGTTTCATTCAAGGGTGACCCTTTTGAAGTTGGACCGGAGGACAACAACGTGAACACATGGATGGAACTGCTTACTCCTACAACAGCAGAGGTATTGGCCTCATATGAACATCCTCATTGGGGAGCATATGCGGCTATTACAAAGAACCGCTACGGGAAAGGCACTGTGACTTATATTGGCTGTCTGCCGAGGGCTGCCGTGATGAGTAAGGTGTTGGAAATGACGGTCAAAGATGCCGGTCTATGGGGGAAGGATCAAGATATCCAGTATCCTCTTATTGTTAAATCGGGCGTTAATGACCAAGGGAAGACCATTCGTTACTATTTCAATTACTCGGACCGTAGCGAGACGTTGAAGTATCCGCACGGTGAGGGGAAAGAATTGTTGAGTGGACAGGCTGTGAAGCAAGGTGAGGTCAGGGAGCTGACTCGCTGGGGAATTGCGATTATCGAAGAAGCGTAACTGATGAGGTTATACAAAGAAGACTAACTAGAGAGGTAGTCTTCTTTTGTTGCGCGTGGCTACGTATCGATTGGAGAAAATGCATAATTGACTAAACGTTCGGAAATGCCCAATAAGAATTCGTAGAAGCTTCTATTTCGAGAAGAAATGGCTAGTGTGGAAAATGGGAGTCTCTGGAGACTCTTATTTGATGCCGAACACAGCTCAGATTATCAGCGGCTATGCAAGTATCCACGGAGAGTAGAACCGCGTGAGCATGAAGTGAGTTTGGCGCCTCCCACATTTGAGGGGGGGCTTTTTAGTATGGAACAGTACTATAGCTATGAAAAACAGCCTTACGATCAGGGGAGTTTGCATAAAAGCAGAGTAGATGTAAATATAACGATGAAATTCATCGTTAAAGTATTGGTCTTGAGCAGAAGCCCAACTTTAACGATGAAAAACATGCTTACGAGCACGATAATTCACATAAAGGCAGGGTAGATGGAAGTATAACGATGAAATTAATCGTTAAAATATTGGTCTTGAGCAGAAGCCCAACTTTAACGATGAAAAACATGCTTACGAGCAGGAAAATTCACATAAAAGCAGAGTAGATGAAAGTATAACGATGAAATTCATCGTTAAAGTATTGGTCTTGAGCAGAAGCCCAACTTTAACGATGAAAAACATGCTTACGAGCAGGAAAATTCACATAAAAGCAGAGTAGATGAAAGTATAACGATGAAATTCATCGTTAAAGTATTGGTCTTGAGCAGAAGCCCAACTTTAACGATGAAAAACATGCTTACGAGCAGGAAAATTCACATAAAAGCAGAGTAGATGAAAGTATAACGATGAANATCGTTAAAGTATTGGTCTTGAGCAGAAGCCCAACTTTAACGATGAAAAACATGCTTACGAGCAGGAAAATTCACATAAAAGCAGAGTAGATGAAAGTATAAAGATGAAATTCATCGTTAAAGTGATGATCTTGACCACATAGGATCATTCCACGGAAATAAGAGCCCACAGAGGCTTCTATTTCGTGAAAAAGTGGATAATGTTGGGCGATAGGAGTCTCTAAAGACTCTTATTGGACCGCGAACGTAGCTCATTTGGGTTATTCGGCGGAAATAAGAGCCCCCAGAAGCTTCTATTTCGTGAAAAAGTGGATAATGTTGGGCGATAAGAGTCTTTAAAGACTCTTATTTGACCGTGAATGCAGCCCATTTGGATTATTCCGCAGAAATAAGCCCCCAGAAGCTTCTAAATTGTGAAAAAGTGGTTAAAGGTATTTGAATTGAAAAGCCGTAATAGGCTAGGTACACTTTGACCTAGTTTATCGATGCAAGATTCGCTCGCGAGGAAAGTCTCTCGATGAAATGAGTATCGACTTTGATCTTAGTGCCAGCACTTTGCTCTAATTCAATCGATTCAATTAGCAGATCCACAGCGAGATAAGCCATGCGCTGCTTTTCCACATGGACGGTCGTTAATTCTGGCGAAACAATTACCGCTTCGGAGATATTGTCAAAACCGATAACGGACACGTCATCTGGTATTCGGTATCCGAGTTCTTGAAGGGTCTTCATAGCGCTGATGGCGATATAATCGCATTCGCAAAATAGAGCAGTCGGCAAACGATGCCCTTCCTTCAGGAATGCGAGCAACTGAGCTTTGAGCGAATCTTGGGAGGATAGGATGGTAGGCGCTACGGAAAATTTGTGGGTATTCAGAATCTCCCTGCCATGTTCTTGAATGGCTGCGGTAAAGCCACGTTTTCTTTCCTCGAAATTATGAATTCTCACATTCGATTCAATATAGCCAATATCGGTATGTCCTATCTCACAGAGATGAGTGCCTGCCTGATAGGCACCCATAAAATTGTTGATTTCTACAAAATGAATCGGCAGTGTATCAAAGCAGGTGTCTAAAACAACGAGATGCGATTGAAGTTTGTTGGCAATATCTGCGATTTGCTCCTTATTTAAGTTCGTACCTAAAAGGACGACGCCATTACTTTTCTTTTCCTCTGCAACCATCCGAATATCCCTCTCCAAAAACTCCATATCGATGGAGGAAAAAAGTAAGGAATAGCCTTTCGTACGGCATCGTTCCTCAATGAATTGGATAAGTTCCCTAAAAAATGGTTGTTGATAAAACTGCTCTAGTACGATGCCAGAGTTTGATATGACTAAAAAGGTAAGCGATTTAGCTGTATGGTCAATGGATGGGGATTTTGCTCTAGGGAGGTATCCGCTTTCCTGTGCGATTTGCAGGATGCGTTCCCGTGTTTCTGGACTGATTCCAGGCTTTCCACTGAAAGCAAAGGATACGGCAGATTTGGAAACGCCTGCTAATTTAGCAATATCTTCCATCTTCATTATCGGATTCCTCATTTCATGTTAACTAATTCGTTAAGTAAGTTTAGTTTACAACGATTGATTAACATATACAAGTTGAATCTAATTTGTTTAGTTTGGTTTAGTTGATAATGGACTAAATTTTATTTTAAAATAGCTAAAATAAGTCGTTGACACCTGAAATTCAGGGTGATAGGATGATTTCATAAAGTTTGTTAAGTAAATTGTTTACATCATTAAACACTAAAATTAATTAAAGTTTAGTTATTTCGTTGAATTCTTTCTTACAATGTTTAGTTCTTTATTCATCCATTTATCATTTGATTTTTAGAGGAGAGACATGACATGAAGAAATTTAAACTGGGCTACGCCCCTACCCGTCGTTTTGTATTTAGTGCTGAAGATGCTTTCAAGTATAAGGTTCAAATCCGGGAGAAAATCGAGAGCTTCGGTTTGGACATCGACATCGTGGACTTAGAGGGTCTGAATTCCGAGGGGCTGCTTTATGATGATCATATCAATGCGGATGCGATTATTGAACGCTTCAAAGAAGAAAAGGTGGACGCTGTCTTTTTTCCGCATTGTAACTTTGGTACCGAGGATACCGTGGCACGGGTTGGTAAAGCGCTTGGAAAGCCTGTGTTGTTATGGGGACCTCGCGATGAATCGCCTCTAGAGGACGGTATGCGTTTGAGGGATACCCAATGCGGGCTATTCGCCACAGGTAAAGTGCTGCGCCGGTTTAATGTGCCTTTTACGTATGTGACCAACAGTCGGGTGAATGATCCAGTATTTGAACGTGGATTTATCAATTTCATTGCGGCTGCGAATGTGGTTCGTCAAATGCGTAACCTGCGTATTTTGCAAATTGGACCACGGCCAGCGTCTTTCTTAACGATGATGTGTAACGAAGGGGAACTGCTGGAGCGCTTCGGCATCGAGATTCATCCCATTACGCTGATCGATATTCAACGGACATCGAAACAGATTGAAAAAGGAAGCAGTGCTGAGCTGAATGATGCTATTGCCTACATCAAAGAAAAGCTTGATTACAGCGAAGTTACTGAGGATGACGTGAAACGTATCGCAGCACTGAAAGTAGCTATGAAACAATACGCAACCAAAACCGGCAGTACAGCTATCGCTATCCAATGCTGGTCTTCTCTTCAAGATGCTATGGGAATTATGCCTTGTCTGGCTAATGCGATTCTAACGGATGAACAGATTCCGGTAACCTGCGAAACCGACATTCACGGAGCGATTACCTCCATCATGGTGCAAGCAGCTTCGATGAACCAAGCTCCGACATTCTTCGCCGACTTGACGGTCCGTCATCCTGAGAATCCGAACGGAGAGCTGCTCTTTCACTGCGGTAATTTCCCTGTTTCTCTCTCGGTTGAGGATAAGCCAAAGCTGCGCAAGCACTTCTTGTTCGATGACCATGCGCCAGGTACTCACGAAGGGGAAATCAAAGGCGGCGGAATAACGCTGGCCCGTTTTGACGGCGACCATGGGGAATATCAGTTATTTTTAGGGCGTGCACAGGGTATCAAAGGTCCTTATACACGCGGTTCCTATGTTTGGGTTGAAGTCAATGACTGGTCGTTATGGGAAGAGAAGTTGGTGAAAGGTCCTTATGTTCACCATGCCGTCGGTATACACGCTAATGTGATTCCTGCACTATATGAAGCGTGCCAATATATACCAGGTCTTTCCCCGGATCCCGTGGATCCGACGGTACAAGAAATTCAGGCGTGGCTGCGCGGCTCTGATCTGTAAACCAAGCGTTTGCTTACGAAGCCAGTTTTGCTAAAGCAAAACTCAGTTAGAGCTTACGAAGCTAGTTTTCCTACGGAAAACTCAAAGGAGGATAACATGAATCATACAGAACTGAAAGCAAAGGCTATCCAGATCCGTATGGATCTGCTGAAGATGATACACGGAGCCAAGACAGGACATACCGGAGGCTCCCTCAGTAATACGGATATTTTGACGGCATTATATTATAAAATCATGAAAATCGATCTACAGAATCCGAAATGGGCGGAGCGGGACCGCTTCATCGCTAGCAAGGGCCACTCGGTGGAATCACTGTGGTGCATCCTTGCCGATCTAGGCTTTTTCCCGAAAGAAGAGCTTGAGACCTTCAGTCAATTCGGTACACGTTTGATCGGCCATCCTAATAATAAAGTGCCTGGGATTGAAATGAACACCGGTGCTCTTGGGCATGGGCTTGCTATTTCGGTAGGCATGGCACTTGCGGCTAAACGAGATGGTAAAAGCTATCGTGTATTTTGCCTCATGGGTGATGGCGAGCAGGCAGAAGGCTCTGTTTGGGAGGCGGCTATGGCTGGTCCCCATTTTAAGCTTGACAATCTCGTGGGTATTATTGACCGAAATCGCCTGCAAATCAGCGGCAGCACGGAAGAAGTCATGGGGCTGGAGCCACTTGAAGAGAAGTGGGCGGCATTCGGTTGGAACGTTGTTTCCATTGACGGAAACGATATGGAATCTCTGGTTGAGGCTTTCGGGTCAGTGCCAACTGTACCTGGAAAACCTACCTTGGTCATGGCCAATACGGTGAAAGGCAAGGGCGTTTCCTTTGCCGAAAATAATCCTGCGTGGCACCATCATGTGCCTAACGATACACAGCTTTCGCAAGCATTGGAAGAGCTTTCCGCGGCGCTTGAGCTATTGAGTCAAGAAGGGCAGGTGCGCTAAACATGAATACGATCCCTAACCGTCAGGTTATTTGCGAGACACTATTGAAATTGGCGGAAACCGATCCGGATATTATGGTTCTAACTAGCGATTCCCGAGGTTCCGCGGCTATGGCGCCTTTCGCCAATGCGTTTCCTAATCAATTCGTTGAGGTCGGCATCGCCGAGCAAAATATTGTCGGCATCTCGGCTGGTCTAGCCCATAGCGGGAAGAAGCCCTTTGTCACTTCGCCGGCTTGTTTCTTAAGTATGCGCTCCATTGAGCAGATCAAAGTGGACGTGGCTTATTCTGGAACCAATGTGAAGCTTGTAGGCATAAGCGGAGGAGTTAGCTATGGCGCCCTCGGCATGTCACACCATTCTGTTCAGGATATAGCTGTAGCCCGAGCAATTCCGGGACTTGCGGTCGTATTGCCTGCCGATCGTCATGAAACGAAGAGAATGACTGAGGCTTTAGTTAAGCACCAAGGCGGCGTTTATGTTCGTATTGGAAGAAATGCTGTAGAGGATGTCTACGAATCCGATGACTATGAATTCGTCATTGGCAAAGCGGTGACGTTGCGTGATGGCACGGATCTGACGATCATTGCTACTGGAGAAACCGTTCGGGTAGCTCTCGATACGGAGAAAGCTCTCCAAGAGGTCGGCGTATCCTGCCGAGTCATCAATATGCACACGATTAAGCCGTTAGACGAAGAAGCGATCATTCGTGCTGCCGGGGAAACGGGGCATATCATTACGGTTGAGGAGCACAGTATCTACGGAGGGCTCGGAGCCGCAGTCGCAGAGGTAGTCGTCCAGCATCAACTTGTTCCGATGCGTATTATCGGCATTCCGGATGAACCAGCCATCGCGGGCAAAAGCTCGGAAGTATTCAAGCATTACGGGATCCATACAGATAATCTTAAGCGTGTAGCGCTTGAGATGCTTGGCAAGTAGGTGGGCAGCCCATGATTGAAACCTTTATCCTAGCCATAGATCAAAGTACATCGGGTACGAAGGCTTTGATCATAGATCGTTCCGGAAGTATCATCGCCCGCAGTACGGCCGAACATAAGCAGAGTTACCCGCAATCTGGCTGGGTGGAGCATGATCCTCTTGAGATTTATAACAATGTGAAAAAAACAGCTCATCATGTCATGGAATTGGCCGGCATTGACGCCAATCAGTTAGCCGGTCTGACCATTACTAATCAGCGTGAAACGGCTGTGGTCTGGGATCGAACATCAGGTCTGCCGGTCTATCCAGCTATCGTTTGGCAATGTCAGCGGACAGCGGATCGATGCGCGGCATATAAAGCTGCTAATATGGAAGAGATCGTTCGCGCCAAGACGGGCCTGCTTCTAGACCCCTACTTTTCTGCAACCAAGTGGGGGTGGATATTGGAGCATGCTGAAGGCGCTGAGGAGAAGCTTGGACAAGGGAAGCTTCTGGCCGGGACGGTAGACAGCTGGCTCCTGTGGAAGCTCACGGGGGGCAGCGTTCATGCCACTGATTTTACGAATGCTAGCCGAACGTCATTATTCAATATTCATACGCTAGAGTGGGACAAAGAGTTATGCGAATGGTTCCACATTCCATCTGCCATACTGCCGGAGGTTAAATCCTCCGATGAGATTTTCGGCTATACACAGGATCCTGAGCTATTCTCAGCAAACATTCCTATCTCGGGCATCATTGGTGACTCTCAAGCCGCTTTATTTGGCAATCAATGTTTTGATACCGGTATGGCCAAAGCGACGTACGGTACCGGCACCTCTGTACTCATGAACATTGGCGAGAAACATGATCAGCTTGGAAATGGCTTGGTGACTACCATTGCATGGGGAATGAGCGGAGAGATCACCTATGCTCTTGAAGCAATCATTCGCACCTCTGGCGATACGATCAAATGGGTTCGTGACCAATTGGGCCTTTTTAGCAGTTTTAATGAGATGGAGGAATTGATTGCTCAAGCTCCGAATAACGAAGGTGTATATCTAGTACCGGCATTCGTCGGACTAGGCGCTCCTTATTGGGACCCCTATGCCAGGGCAGCTATTACGGGGATGAGCCGGGGAACCGGGAAATCACATATCATCCGCGCCGCACTGGAAAGCATAGCCTATCAAGTGAAGGATGCGGTAGAGTTGATGCAAGCTGAATCCGGCATCCGGCTGAAAGAACTGCGCGCAGATGGAGGCGCTTCCGATAATACCACGCTTATGCAGTTTCAAGCAGATGTGCTGGAACGCAGCGTCATTAAATCGGAGGTTGCCGAGCTTTCTGCGATGGGTTCTGTTTATCTAGGGGGGCTTGGGGTCGGATTTTGGTTATCGCTTGACGAGCTTAAGAACCGGGGCCAAATTTATTCTGCCTATGAGTCAAAGATGCAGGAAAACATACGTGAACAGCATATCAATGGATGGAAACATGCGGTAGCTTTGGTACTATGCACAACTAAAAAGGCGGAGGCTTAGACAATGACGTTTAATGAAGAGTCGAAGATAGGTCAAATTTGGGCGAGTCCAGCAGGTAGAGCCTTGCTTTTGACATATTTACCTCATCTCAAGGATTCCCCATTTCTTTCGTTCATTAAGAAAAATACGTTGCCATCGTACAATGCGTTCAATCCAGCTTGGACAATAGCACCGGAATTGATGGAGACAATACTCACAGAGTTGTCCCTAATCGAAGTTGAAGCAGAAACGGATGAAGGAATCACTCCAGCCGTCGATTATGAGAACGATGATGTAGCTTTGGGGTCAGCGAGGACCAATGCGCCCGATCAAATTGAAAAATGGGGCGTTTACGAGCTAACGCTTCAAGGGCCGCAACACGGTAATCCGTTCGTGGATGTAAGCTTGGAGGCTGAATTCAATTTCGAAGGCCGAGTTGTCCGTACTCTAGGTTTTTATGACGGGCAAGGTATTTATCGGATCCGTTTTATGCCGGATGCGGAAGGTACGTGGACGTACAGTACCAATAGTAACGCGCGCTCCCTTAGTGGACTGACAGGGCAATTTATATGTACAGCCCCGGATGAGGGGAACCATGGACCGGTACGGATCAAGAATACCTTCCATTTCGCATACGAGGACGGGACTCCTTATATTCCGGTCGGGACCACTAGTTACGTCTGGACCCATCAAGGCGATGAGTTGGAGGAAGAGACGCTGACTACGCTTAAATCTGCCCCTTTCAATAAGATGCGCATGTGTGTCTTCCCGAAATCCTACCAGTTTAACGCGAATGAGCCAGTGTATTACCCTTACGAGGGCTCCCTAGAGGAAGGTTGGGATTATACGCGATTCAATCCTGCCTTCTTTCAACACTTGGAAAATAGAATCTCTGACCTTGGGAAGCTTGGCATCGAAGCAGACTTGATATTATTCCATGGGTATGACCGTTGGGGCTTCTCCGAAATGTCCAAGTCCGCAGATGACCGTTACCTGCGATATCTGACAGCCCGGTTATCGGCTTATCGTCATGTTTGGTGGTCACTCGCCAATGAGTATGATTTGATGTGGAAGAAGGAGACGGAGGATTGGGAACGCTTCGCTAAGATCGTAACAGAGAATGATCCGAATCATCATTTAATATCCATTCATAACTGCTTCGGTTTCTACGATTACAGTCGGCCTTGGATCACTCACTGCAGCATCCAGCGGGTCGATGTTTATCGAACTGCGGAAAATACCAACGAATGGCGTGAGCGGTGGCAGAAGCCAATTGTCATTGACGAATGCGCGTATGAAGGGAACATTGATCAGGGCTGGGGGAACATTTCCGGACTGGAAATGGTGCGCCGCTTCTGGGAAGGCGCCATTAGAGGCGGCTATGTCGGTCATGGTGAAACCTATTTGCATGACGAGGACATCCTTTGGTGGTCCAAGGGTGGGAAGCTTTACGGAAGCAGCCCTGAACGGATCTCCTTCCTGCACAAAATTATGGCAGAGGGCCCTGCAGAAGGCCTGAATCCGTTAAAGTCCGAGTGGGATGCTCCGTCAGCGGGCGTTCCAGATGAATATTACTTGTACTACTATGGCTTTAACCAACCCAGTTTCAGGAAGTACAGCATGAAGCCAGGCATCCGTTACAAAGTGGATGTTATCGACACGTGGAATATGCTCATCAATGAGCAGCCTGGAACTTATGAGGGAGACTTCCGGATCGAGCTGCCTGGGACATCGTATATTGCCGTTAGATTTAGGAAGGTATAGAGATTGATTGACAACAATAATGACATGCAAGCTGACAACAGTTTGCTTGTCATTTTTTGCAATGAACACCGCAGGGTGATTTTGTTCCTGTCTTCGTTGTACAATAGGGAGACCTTACACCTTATAGAGGAGAGCGTCTTCATGCGAAAAATGAAATTATGGCTGAACTCCTTACGTTTCAAGCTTTTCTCTGGATTATTATTCACGATTGTTCCTCTTATCATCGTTTTGCTTATAATCAACCATTACTCGGCTCAAGTCGTTCGCAACCAAGTGGCCCAGTCCAATAAAAACATGCTGAGCTTATACATGGGGCAGATCGACCGCAATTTGCAGGAAGTAGACAACTTCTTGATCAACTTATCCCAAACGAATTTGGATTTACTTGATTTGGATACGGACAGGATTGCCAACGAAAATAATTACATGAAAGCTAAGCTTCGTCTGTTTCAAACAATTAATACCAGTGTCAGCTATTACAAAGGAATCGATTCGTTCTTTATATATTCCAGCCTAAACAAAGATCTGCTAATGACTCAAGGTTTCGGAAGCAGCTTTGATGAACGAAATCAGGTGGCAAATGAAATTGTAAAGATGCTGCAGGATACCACGGTGACTCCAAATGTTTATCGCTGGTATACTTGGCAATCGGAAGGCAACCATTATGTCTATCATGTGATTAAAACCGGTAATGTCTATGTTGGGGCATGGGTAGATGCCAATAAGCTGATGATCCCTCTTCAACTCATTAACCTGGGATCTAACGGTGCGGCGCTTTTAACCTCAGATCAACTAGAACCCATGAGTCACGGAGAATTAATTGAACAGAAAGGCATTCAATTAGCTCTAACCAATCAGGCCTACACACTTTCGGGAACGAATGCGGATTATTTAGTCATGGGGGAACCGTCGAAGAAAGGTAACTTTTATTTATTCGCTTTAATCCCCGAGGAAACCGCACTAGAGAATTTACCTTATCTTCAACGTATTTCTTCCATCATATCGATGGGAGCCATTGCATTTCTGCTGATGTTTGTCTTTTACATGAGAAAAGTGTTCTTGCTGCCGATCAATCGAATCATCCTAGCAATGAGAAAGTTAGGCGATGGCCGTTGGAATTCGCAAATCGAGCATTACCCGACATCTACTGAGTTTAGTATGATGAACGAAACCTATAACCGTATGATTACTGAAATTCAACATCTGAAAATTAATGTCTATGAAGAAAAGTTAATGCATCAGCATGCTGAGCTTAAGCATTTGCAGCTTCAGATCAATCCTCACTTCTTTTTGAATTCGTTGAACATCGTCTACAACTTGGCAACGGTAAAGGATTTCAAATTAATTCAGGAGATGACGAAGTGTCTGGTTGCTTACTTCCGGTTTATGTTCCGAAGTAATTCCTATTTGGTAACACTCAAGGATGAACTGCTTCATACCCAGAACTACTTGCGTATTCAAGAGCTTCGATTTCCGGGGATTTTATCGTATCAGATCGAAGCGCCAGATGCTGTTCTTTCGCTGCAGATTCCTCCGCTTGTCATTCAGACGATGGTCGAGAATGCCATTAAACATGCTGTTAATATGGATGAACAGATTCGGATCGATATCCGGGTGAATACGGAGGAAGACGAAGAAAACCAATGGGTGGTTATTCATATTGAGGATACAGGAGCAGGCTTTCCAGATCCTATTTTGGAATTATTGAAGAGCAATATGGATTTGACTAGTGAAGAAGGGGAGCACATCGGGATCTGGAATGTCAAACGTAGACTACACTTGTTGTATTCCGATAAAGCCGCTATTGATTTCTATAATGAAGTCGGCAAAGGCGCTTGCGTGCGAATCCGCATACCCGCAGATGTTCCACCTACAGGAGGTGAGTAAAATGGTTCAGGTGTTAATCGTCGACGACGAAGTGCACGCAGTGAGGGGATTACAGGCTGGCGTTGACTGGGATAAGCTCCATATTTCTACGGTTCACACAGCTCATAGTATGAAGCAGGCACAAGAGATCTTTGCCACATCTCCGATTGATTTGATGATCTGCGATATCGAAATGCCTCAGGGCTCCGGCATGGATTTATTGAGCTGGGTCAGAGAACATTATTCCCGCACAGAGACGATATTTTTAACGTGTCATTCCGATTTCTCGTATGCAAAGCGTGCGATCCAATTGGACAGCTTCGAGTACTTACTCAAGCCTGTGGATTACGAGGAGCTTGAAGATGTGATCCTGAAGGTTTTGGCCAAAATTAAAAAAGATCAGGAGCTTCTTTCTTTCGAGGAAACGTATAAGCATTATTACCAGCTATGGGAGTCCCATCAGCCACTGATGAAAGAACGTTTTTGGCAGGATCTGATCCAACAAACGATTCCCTCCACCAAGGACAAAATAACGGAGCATTTACAAAAGTATAATTTATTATCTTTGGATGCCATGCGGTTTGTGCTGATTATGATTCGCGTTAGGCGTTGGCATAAGAATCTGAATCAGCGGGATGAACGAATTATGGAGTATGCTTTGAAGAATGCTGCGGAAGAGAAGATTACGCGAAACAATCAGCATACAGCGATCATCTCTCCGGACAATGGATGTTTGCTGATCATGATTCCTTACGAACGCCAACATCAAATGAAGGAGCTTCGAGAGGTATGCGAGGAATACGTGCAATCTTGCAACCAATACTTTTACTGTGATCTATGCTGTTACATCAGCGAACCCGCCTCTCTTCATGAAGTCGTTCCTATGGTGCGTAGAATGGACGATTTGGATCGAGACAATGTCTCTATGGTTAATGAAACCATTGTGCTTTGGGATGTGCGAAAAGGGGAGAGCAGGATAGAGCTCCCATCTTTGAATGACTGGGCAGAGTGGATGAAGCAGGGGTCAAAGGAAAAACTGCTAACTGAAGTTAAGTTATTGTTCAAATCGTTAAGGGAGACCAGAGAAGGAATTGGCGCTCCGCTCTTGCATAGCTTCTATCAAGATTTTCTTCAAATGCTTTTCTTCGTTCTTCAGATGAAGGGATTACATGCGAATAAAGTGTTTGCAGCTAATCTATTCACGGAAAAGCCGGAATTAGTACTAAGATCTATTATCGCTTTGGAAGAATGGGTGCAATACGTCATCGAGGTGGCTATGAATCAGATCCATTCAACGGAAGGGGGCATGTCTGTTGTTGAAAAGGTGAAACAATACGTTGCGGCGCATATTTCCGTATCGGAATTATCCAGGGATGTTATCGCGGCACACGTATTTTTAAACCCTGATTATTTGACACGGGTGTTCAAAAAAGAAACAGGCTTATCCATTTCCGACTATTTGCAGCAGCAGCGGATCCAATATGCCAAGGATTTACTTGCGGGCTCGGATAAATCCATTATCGATATAGCGCTATTAGCGGGTTATTCAAATGTTTCTTACTTCTCGACGCTTTTCAAAAAGGCTGTATGTATGAATCCTAATGAATATAGAAAGCAATTTGAGAAAAGATAGAAAGACTCTGCCCTAAAACATAGGCGTGGAGTCTTTTTTTTCGAAAATGTCGGAAAACCTAAAGTATAAAGTCGTATTCGTGGTGAGCAGCCTAGCTCAACTTCTTCTATACTAAACCTATAAAGAGAAGGAGTTGACACCGGATGAACACCAAAGCAGAAGTCCTATACGAAAAAGCAAAGGTTGTAAGGAAGCCGGGTACGCTGCAGAAGACGTTGAAAACGTTTAAACGCTACCGTGCGCTATTTCTAATGGTCTTGCCTGGTATGATTTATTTAATTATTAATAATTATCTCCCTATGTTTGGGATTGTGATCGCATTTAAAAATATCAACTACCGCAAAGGGATATTCGGAAGTGATTGGGCTGGTCTCAAGAATTTCGAATATTTGTTTAAAACCGCTGATGCCTGGGTCATTACCCGAAATACGATTCTATACAATGGGCTCTTCATTATCATCAATTTGGCTCTGGCAGTCGCTGTAGCTATTTTACTGAATGAAGTGAAAAATCGGTTCATTTCCCGTTTTTACCAGAGTATCATTCTATTACCCTATCTGATCTCGATGGTTATCGTCGGATATTTGGCACTTGCCATGTTGAATGGGGAGAACGGATTTCTTAATCATCATATTTTACCGCTTTTCGGAATCGAGCCTATCTCCTGGTATTCAGAACCTAAATATTGGCCATACATCTTAACACTTGTGAACATTTGGAAAAATGTTGGTTACTTATGTATCATCTTCTTGGCAGCCATTGTTGGGATCGATAACGAATATTATGAGGCAGCGACGCTAGATGGCGCGAACAAATGGCAACAAATCCGGACGATAACACTACCGCTTCTATCACCGGCAATCATTATCATGGCCTTGCTAAGCATTGGTCGCATCTTCTACTCTGATTTCGGTTTATTCTATCAAGTACCTCTTAATTCAGGCCCGTTACAGCCAACAACGGATGTTATTGACACGTATGTATACCGGGGGTTAATGACGCTCGGCGACATTGGAATGTCTTCAGCAGCAGGATTCTACCAGTCAGTCGTGGGATTCGTTCTGGTGTTAGTATCTAACTTTATCATTCGCCGCAAAAGCCCGGAACAAGCTTTATTCTAAAAGAAAGGAGCGTGCTACCATGAAATCGAATCACATGAATCAATACGCGGTCAACCTGATCTTTATTCTCATGGCCTGTGCCAGCATCTTCCCGTTTGTCCTGCTTGTTATGGCCTCCTTTACCGATCAGAAAGCAATTATCAACGATGGTTATTCACTCTTACCAAGTGTGTTTAGTCTAGAAGCGTACAAGTATATGATGAAGAGCTCAACTTCGTTGTTTCGGGCTTATGGCATCACGGTGTTCATTACGATTATCGGAACTGTTGTGGGTTTGGCTATCTCGACGATGCTCGCCTATCCTTTATCACGTAGTGATATGCCGCTTCGCAAAGTGATGTCGTTTCTCGTATTTTTCACCTTGCTCTTTAACGGCGGACTTGTGTCGACCTATCTGATCTACACGGAATTTTTCCATATTAAAAATACGATTTGGGCGCTTATCATCCCTGGATTGCTGACGAACGGCTTTTACATTTTACTAATCAGAACGTTCTTCAGTACTTCGATTCCGGCAGCGATAATTGAATCGGCGTATATTGACGGCGCTTCTGAATTTAAGATTTTTTACCGTATCGTGCTCCCGCTTTCGCTGCCGATTCTGGCTACCATCGGACTGATGCTGGGTATATCCTATTGGAACGATTGGTTTAATGGATTGATCTTTGTAACCGACAGCAAGCTCTTCAGTATTCAAAATATGCTGAATCGGATGCTCAGCGATATTCAGTTCCTTCAGAAGAGCAGCATGACCAATGCTGCACAAGCTTCTTCGAACATACCGACAGATTCGGTTCGCATGGCTATTGCTGTTATCGGAATCGTTCCGATCTTCTGCGCCTATCCATTCTTCCAGAAATTTTTTGTCAAAGGTCTTACGCTTGGTGCTGTAAAAGGTTAACGACCGAGGCTACTCTTGAATCCCTTCGGATTCGATTAGTATAGATCAACCATTATTCATATACATTAGGGGGATTATGAACCATGGAAAAGAAATGGAAAAGAGCTAGTGGATTACTAAGTGTTGTTCTTGCAACGTCGACCTTGCTTTCAGCTTGCGGCAGCAGCAGTAGTGATGATGGGAATAAAGCAGCGACAGATAGCGCTAAGCCTGCCAACTCCAAGCCATATGAAATCACGATGGCGTATATACAGCTAAATGATATGCCTGAAGCGAATCTCGTGTCTGAGGCAATCAGCAAAATTACCAAAGAAAAAATCAATGCAACCGTTAAACTGGTGCCGATCAGCATTTCTGCTTGGACCCAACAAATGAATTTGATGCTGGCAGGAAGCGAGAAGCTTGATCTGATGGTCTCCTCCTCAATTATTGGCAACTTTGGCAGCCAAGTCGCTAAAGGACAATTAGAGCCATTAGACGATTTGCTTAAGAAGCATGGAAAAGGTCTTGTAGACACGGTGGGAATGGATTTGATTAATGGATCCAAGATCGACGGAAAAGTATACGGGGTTCCAAGCTTGAGGGACATTGGCTCCGATAATGGCATCATTATGAGAAAAGATTTGGTGGACAAGTACAAGATTGATTTGAGCAAAATCAAAACTTGGGCGGATCTGGACCCTGTGTTCCAAACGATCAAAGAGAACGAGCCAGGACTGGCGCCATTGGTTCAGCAAACGAACACTTCTATGCCGGGAACCAATATGTACAACTCTATCGTGGATACATTAGGGGACAACCTGGGTGTACTTGCCGATCCGGGGAACAGCACCAAAATCGTGAATTTGTTCGAAACGAAGGAATTTACAGATGCTATTGCGTTAGCTCGTAAATGGTATCAAGCCGGCTATATTTTGAAAGATATCGCTACTTCGCAAGAAACAGGAGTTAACTTGGTCAAAGCGGGCAAGGCATTCTCATATACATCGAATATGAAGCCTGGATTTGAGCAGCAGGAAAAGAATTTGTCCGGAAAAGAAATGGTTGCTGTTCGTTTGACAAAACCTTTGCAAACTTCCGTTTCGATCACAGGTTTCATGATGTCGATTACTAAAAACAGTCAAGACCCTGAGAGAGCTATGCAATTCATGAATATGATGTACACAGATAAGGACATTGCTAACTTGGTCTCCCTTGGTATTGAAGGAAAACACTATGTGAAGAAAGCGGATAACATCATTACGCTTCCAGATGGCGTCAAACAAAGCGGTTACCAATTCAACCAATGGGAAGTCGGCAATAACTTCCTAACCTATGTATGGGAAGGTACGGACCCGAAAATTTGGGATTTGACGAAAGCGCACAACGACAAGGCTATTAAATCGAAAGCAGTCGGATTCACATTTAACGTAGATCCGGTTAAAACAGAACTTGCTGCTGCGACTAATGTGATCAATCAATATAAAGTAGGTCTGGAAAGCGGTACGTTAGATCCGGCATTGACTGCTGAATTCAACGGAAAGCTCAAAACGGCCGGTCTTGACAAGATCATCGCTGAGAAACAAAAGCAAATTGATGCTTGGGCTAAAACGGCAGGTAAATAAGGATGAACATGAACCGTACTCTACAACAGGTGGGGTACGGTTTTTATTAATTAGATCGTGCATTCAGAGTAGGAGGTTACATAGTCATGTTTAAAGTAAAGGATCTTCGTTGTGAATATCAAGTGAATCCGATTGGATTGGATCACAGGTCTCCAAGGATTAGCTGGCGATTGCATGCCACTGAAAGAGCCGCTGTACAGTCGGCTTACCGCATAGAAGTGGCGGAAGACGCAGATTTTCAGCAGACGGTTTGGGACTCCGGGAAAGTGGATTCAGATCAATCGGTTCATGTGGAATTGGAAGAGCTTCAAATGGCTGCGCGCAAACGGTATCACTACCGCGTTCAAGCTTGGAACCAGCAAGGACTATGTTCTGACTGGTCTGATCAGGCCATCTTTGAAACCGGATTCATAGATTCTTCGGAGTGGTCGGCTGAATGGATCAGTGCTCCCGCAGCCCTGCTAGCGGGCTCCGATCAGGTTCCAATGTTTCGACGCGATTTTCACATTGATGGAGAAGTAAGTGCAGCCCGTGTTTACGCCTCAGCGCTTGGTATCTATGAATTAGAGTTGAATGGGAAAAGGGTGGGTGACCACTATTTTGCCCCAGGATGGACCAGCTATAAGCACCGTCTACAATACCAAACTTATGATGTTACGGAACTGCTGAGCAGCGGAAAGAACGGGATTGGCGCCTTATTAGGCAGCGGCTGGTACAAAGGCGTTCTTGGCTGGGACGGGAAAAACGAGCATTACGGAAACCGAACAGCACTTTTGGTGCAAATCCATATTGATTATGCGGATGGAAGGCAAGAGGTCATCGTTTCTGATAACAGTTGGAAAGTGTCAGGAAGTCCAATCTTGATGTCGGAAATCTATGATGGTGAAACATACGATGCCCGGTTGGAGCGATCCAATTGGAGTCTTGGAGATTACGATGACAGCGGATGGTATCCTGCCGATGTGATCGAACAAAGCAAAGATATTTTAGTGGCTCAGGAGAATGTGCCAGTACGTAAAATTGAGAGCATCCAACCTATCGAGCTCATCACGACCCCCAAGGGCGAAACTGTCATCGACATGGGCCAAAACATGGTCGGATGGATTCGGTTTACCGTGCAGGGAGACGCTGGTCATGAGGTCAGCATCCGTCATGCCGAGATTTTGGATCATGAAGGCAACTTCTACTTGGACAACATCCGTAAGGCAAAGCAAACGATCCACTATGTGCTCAAAGGAGGAGGAAGAGAAACTTTCGAGCCTCATTTTACTTTCCAAGGTTTCCGGTATATACGGCTTGATGGGTTTCAGGAACCGATCCGTCTTGAAGATTTTACGGGTATCGTGCTGCACTCAGATATGGAAACAACAGGAGAGTTCACATGCTCCGATCCGCTTGTCAACCAGCTTCAGCATAACATTCGGTGGGGGCTGAAAGGGAATTTTCTGGATGTTCCTACGGACTGCCCGCAAAGAGACGAGAGGCTGGGTTGGACTGGGGATGCTCAGGTGTTTGCCCGTACGTCCGCCTATTTGTCGAATGTCGTACCTTTTTTTCGGAAGTGGCTTCATGATTTGAAGGTCGAGCAAGCGGAGCTTGATGGAGGCGTACCGTTTGTGGTTCCGAATGTTTTGAGTGAGAAGGCACAGTCTGCTTCTGCTTGGGGGGATGCGGCGGTCATCATTCCGTGGACACTCTATTTATGCTACGGAGATAAGCGTGTGCTAGAAGAACAATACGACAGTATGAAAGCATGGGTAGAATTCATCAAACGTCAAGGTGACAATGAATATTTGTGGAATTCCGGCTTTCACTTCGGGGATTGGCTTGCTTTAGATTCTCGGCAAGACAGCTATATAGGGGCTACGGCACGAGATTTTGTCGCAACAGCGTACTATGCCTATTCCGTGTCGTTGGTGCAGAAAGCAGCTGTGGTGCTGGGGAGGTCAGAGGAAGCGGAAGGTTATGCAGATCTGCATACGCACATACTCGATGCTTTTACGCAGGAGTTCGTCACGCCTACGGGTCGTTTATCTGTGCCTACTCAGACGGGACAGGTGCTGTCCCTTATGTTTGGACTTGTCGAGGGCGAAGCCAAGGAACGTGCCGTGCACAAGCTGCTGAAATTGCTCGAAGAGGAGAAGTACCATCTTACAACCGGTTTTGTCGGAACTCCTTATTTGAACCACGTGCTGAGCGATAACGGCAAATCGGAATTCGCTTATAAGCTGTTACTTCAGCAGGATTATCCCTCCTGGCTGTATCAAGTGACCAAAGGCGCGACAACCATTTGGGAGCACTGGGATGGAATTAAGCCGGATGGCAGTTTATGGAGCCCGGATATGAATTCATTTAACCATTATGCCTACGGAGCCATTGGAGACTGGTTGTACCGTGTTGTTGCCGGAATTGATACGGATGAGCAGCAGCCGGGCTATAAACGGGTGATTATCCGTCCTCAGCCTGGCGATGGTCTGACATTTGCAGAGGGGTGTATCGACACGATGTACGGAGAGGTTAGCTGCCGCTGGACGAAATTGGATGGTGAACGATTGGACATGCAGGTGGTGATTCCGCCGAATACAACGGCTGAAATTCGCCTGCCCTATGCTAGTGCGGATGGTGTGACAGAAAGTGGAACAGCTCTTAACGAGGCTGCAGGCATTTCGAATGTTAAGGCTGCGGATATGGGCGTAACGTTGGAAGCGGGTTCAGGGACATACAGCTTCAGCTATATGTTGACGCAACCTATTCCGCCGCTTCCGCAAGTGAAGCCGTTTGTATTTGGCTAAGTAGGTTCATTTGATTGATTGGGGTGAAGGTGATCTAGTTAAAAACATGAGTTCTTACTATGCACGCTCGACAGGTATAGCATTTCCTCGGTCAATGATGCTTCAAAAGGAACAATGGTTCGCTATTTCACTGAAAAACCGTGAATTTGCGATGAAAGAGAACGACGATTCGCTATTTGCCGCAATTTCTCTTTTTTCAAGGATATTTGAGAAAATAACGAACTGACGTTCCTTTTCACTGAACAATGTCTGAATAATTGAGAAATAAGGCATCTACGTTCCTCAATGGCTGAAAAGACAAGAAATATGGCATGCATTTTCCGCTCTCACTAGGGTGTGGCATAAAACTAATTATTAATTACTGGAGGAATAGCTATGAATTCGAAAATTCAAGAACTAATTTCCCAATTAACGCTGGAGGAAAAGGCCGGCTTATGCTCGGGTTTGGATTTCTGGCATACCAAAGGGATAGAGCGGCTTGGAATCCCGTCACTCATGGTGACAGATGGCCCTCACGGCTTACGGAAACAAAAAAAAGACGCGGATCACCTAGGCCTTCATAACAGTGTGCCAGCTACCTGCTTCCCATCGGCCGCGGGCATGGCCGCTTCGTGGAATCGGGAGCTAATCGGCAAAGTGGGCGAGGCATTAGGGAAAGAATGTCAGGCGGAAGACGTTGCGGTTCTACTTGGGCCCGGGGCTAATATCAAAAGGTCGCCTCTGTGCGGTAGAAATTTCGAATACTTTTCGGAAGATCCGTACCTTTCATCGGAAATGGCGGCCAATCACATTAAAGGCGTACAAAGTCAGGGTGTAGGCACTTCGCTTAAGCACTATGCCGCGAATAACCAGGAGCATCGGAGAATGTCCGTTGATGCCGTTATTGACGAGCGCACGCTGCGGGAAATTTATTTGGCCAGCTTTGAAGGCGCTGTTAAGCAGTCACAGCCGTGGAGTGTGATGTGTTCGTACAATCAAGTCAATGGCGAATATGCTTCGGAGAACGCTTTTTTGCTAACAGAGGTTTTGCGGGATGAATGGGGTTTTGAAGGCTTTGTAGTTTCAGACTGGGGTGCGGTTAACGAACGTGTAAAATCTCTCCAGGCTGGCTTGGAACTGGAAATGCCTTCAAGCGCTGGCATCGGAGATGCTAAGATTGTTGCGGCAGTAAGAACCGGCGAGCTTTCGGAGGAAACGCTGAATCTTGCGGTTGAACGGATGTTGACCTTCATCTTTAAAGCTGCAGATAGCAGTAAGACAGACGCTATTTATGATACTGCAGCCCATCATCGGTTGGCTCGAGAGGCTGCACATGAAAGCATGGTGCTTCTCAAGAATGAAGGGGGGATTCTACCGCTTCGCAAGCAAGGGAAGATTGCAGTCATCGGTGAATTTGCTAAGAATCCGCGTTACCAAGGCGGCGGCAGCTCCCACGTCAATCCGACCAAGCTGGACGATGCGCTTGAAGAAATGATGAATGTGGCAGGAGATGCTGCGCAAATCATTTATTCACAAGGCTACAAGCTGGATAGCGATGAAATCGATGAAGATTTGGTAAGGGAGGCCAAGGTAACAGCGGCAATGGCGGATGTAGCGGTACTATTTGTTGGATTGCCTGATCGTTACGAATCGGAAGGATATGATCGTACGCACATGGCCATTCCAGTCAATCATCGCGCACTGATCGAAGCGGTGGCGGAAGTCCAAAGCAATCTCATTATTATTTTAAGCAATGGCTCGCCGGTTGAAATGCCTTGGATTGACAAAGCGAAAGCCGTGTTGGAAGGATATCTAGGCGGTCAAGCTTTTGGCGGTGGGGTAACAGACTTGTTGTTTGGCATTGCGAACCCAAGCGGCAAGCTTGCGGAAACGTTCCCGGTGAAACTAAGTGACAACCCTTCCTTCTTGAATTTCCCAGGTGAAGGCGACAAGGTTGAATATAAAGAAGGCGTATTTGTCGGTTATCGTTATTACGACACCAAAGAGATTGAGCCTCTATTCCCATTCGGGTTCGGCCTCAGCTATACCAATTTCGCATACAGTGATCTGCGGGTAGACAAATCAGCGATCAAAGATAATGAGACGGTTACCGTTCAAGCGACTGTGAAAAATACAGGGGACTATGCCGGAAAAGAAATCGTTCAACTTTACGTCAAGGATGTTCAGAGCAGTGTCAATCGTCCGCAAAAAGAACTGAAAGGCTTCCAAAAAATCGAGCTGCAGCCAGGAGAGCAACAAACCGTTACCTTTGTGTTGAATCAAAGGGCTTTCGCATATTACAACGTTCAAATTGCCGATTGGCATGTGGAAACCGGGGCATTTGACATCTTACTTGGAAAATCTTCGCGAGATATCGACCTTCGTGTAACGATTGAGGTCGAATCTACGGTCACCCTGCCGGGGACGTATAATCGCAACTCGCTAATCGGCGACTTGATGGCTAATCCGCTCACGGTCAATAAAGCCAAAGAATTTATAGGGAAATTCGGCTTTGACGCTCTCTTGGGCGATAACCCAGACATGCTGATGGCTATGATGAGATATATGCCGCTGCGTGCAATGATTGGCTTTGGGCAAGGGCAATATTCGGAAGAGATGTTGGCTGACGATTTAAAGAACTTGAACGCCATCTCGGAAAGAAAAGTAAATGTTAGTACGCGATAAAAGGGGGGACACAGGCATGGTTAATCTGAAAGCAAAACCGTTTCATTTGGACGAAGAAGCGATTCAATGGGTCAACGAAACATTACGTGAATTATCTTTGGAAGAAAAAGTGGGCCAACTGTTCATTACTGTCGATCTACCGTTTGATACTGGAGCCAAAAAGGATTTGCTTAGTATTGGCCCAGGGGGAGTCCATGTATTTGGATTTTCCCCAAATGCAACGAAGCAGCATCAGGCAGCTATCATCCGTGACTTGCAAAAGCGCAGTAAAGTACCGCTGCTGGTTTCAGGCGATCTTGAAAATGGCGGACAAGGCGGGGCAGCCGATGGAACGAATTTGGCTTCAAACATGCAGTTAGCTGCCGCAAACGATCCAGACCTAGCAACCTCGTTTGGAGCTGCAATAGAAGCCGAGGGTCACGCTATGGGGTTCAACTGGGTGTACGGACCGGTCATTGATATCAATTACAACTATCAAAATCCCATCGTCAACATTCGCGCATTCGGTGATACGCCAGGTATCGTGGAACAGACTGCGCTACCTGTTATGAATGCTATTCAGAAGAACAACCGGATGGCTGCCTGCGTGAAGCACTGGCCTGGTGACGGCATGGATGACCGAGACCAGCATAAGGTGCTCACGAATAATACATTAACGATGAAAGAGTGGCGTGAGACCTACGGCCGTGTGTATAGATCGGCGATCGAGAACGGGGTCAAAACAGTCATGAGTGCTCACATCACGCTGCCAAGCTATTATGAAGAATTGGGAATCACAGACGTAAGAACTAAACATACACCGGGATCCTTATCGCCTGAATTGAACATGAAGCTTCTACGGGAGGAGCTTGGGTTTAACGGACTTATCGTTTCCGATGCTACCTCGATGATTGGCATGACGAGCTTTGGCCGACGTAAAGATATCATTCCGCAATGTATTGCGTCGGGTGTTGACATGTTCCTGTTTACGAATAATATGCAGGAAGATTTTCAGGCTATGCTTCAGGGCGTCCAGGACGGTGTGCTCACGGAGGAACGGCTGAATGAGGCGGTTACCAGAATACTGGCTCTGAAAGCGTCACTTGGTCTACATTTGACTCTGGCGGATGAGAGGGATCTTGACGTGGTAGGTTCAGCCGACCATCTGCAGCTTGCAGCGGAAATTGCGAGCAAATCGGTAACGCTGGTTAAGGACACTCAGGGCCTTCTACCTCTAACCCCGCAAAAGCAGAAGCGTATTTTATTATTAGCTGCTTCGGATGAGGCTTCCTTTTTTGCAGATAAAGCCGCAACGGGGGATGAATTCGCCCGGATGCTGAGTGAGGAAGGCTTCACGGTTGTTCGGGAATATGACGTGAAAGAAGAGGGCAACGAAATAGATGCGGTAGTCTTTCTTGTTCAGAAATCGCCCGGATTCATGCAAAACTCCATGCGTCTCTCACCCCAGGAGACAGGAGGACTCTTCAAATGGTACCCTACACAGGTGCCGACAGTCTTTATCTCGCTGGGAAATCCGTACACACTTTATGAACTCCCATCTATGCCTACGATGATTAATGCATATAACGCTACTTTGGCGGTACAGAAGGAAATTATTAGTTGTATGGTTGGCAAGCAGCCATTTCGTGGTGAGTCTCCAATTGATGCTTTCTGCGGTCTTGAGTGGGCTAAGTTATAAGTTGAAATGGTGAGAGTAGAATAGTTAGTGTAGGAACCTGTCCTTTGGGCAGGTTTTTTTGTTGTTATCTAGAAACTATGATTATCGGATTGTGAGTTTAAAAAGGGGGGGGCTGGCCATGCAAAAAATTGCTGTCGTGACAGACTTTGACGGAACATTGATGGATCAGGATGTTGGCGATGTATTAATGGAAGGATTAGATGTGCTAAATAAACCGAAGGTAATTGAAGCATCGAGACTTTTTCGAGAGAAAAAGGTCGGTTCCTTGGCTTGGATTGAAGCGGCATACCCTATGTTTGCGGGTCGGCAGGAGCAGGTTGATCAGCTGATAGAACATGTGAATTTGCGCGAAGGAGCACGCCATTTTATTGATTTTTGCCAGCAGAAAGATGTGCCCGTTACGGTTTTAAGTGATGGGATGCTTTATTATATTGAGCAAATTTTAGGTCGTGAGCAGGTAATAGTGGACCGAGTTATCGGGAATCCGATTACCTATTTGGAGGATGGTCAATTTCAGTTCGGGGTTCAGAATATGAATCAAGCATGCAAATGGTGCGGGTGCTGCAAAGCAAGTGTTGTTAAGCAGCTCAAAGAGGAAGGATGGCTTGTCATTTACATCGGTGATGGCAGCAGTGACTATTATGGCTCCGGCTTTGCCGATTGGATTTTTGCGCGAGCGAGTCTTGCTAGATATTTAAATGAGGAAGGAACGGCCTATTATCCTTTTGAGACGTTTCATGATATTTTAAACATACTAAGATCAGCTTGGGATTCGTTTCTGAGTGGCACCGCAATTCACCGTCTTGAAGGGAGATTTCCTGCTGCCTGTAAATTTCCGGAATAGGATAAAACCAGCTAAGGGAATGCCACAGGCAACCCCCTAGCCAGCTAGATGTTGTAGTCATTCGAGATGTTCTTTGAGTGTTTCTACGAGTTGGTTTTGAATATTTGCCTCACTATGCTGCCATATGATTTCGAAAAGCACACCAAGTCCGGGCAAAACCCGTTCTTCTCCGCCGATGGAATCCTCAATAACTTCCTGAAGCTCATTATTCGATTTATTCTGGACTCGCTGGACGATGGCCTGTCTTAAGGTGATGTTCATTCGTGGACCTCGCTTCCATTTCGTTATCGTTATTAATATGCGCAAGTTTCTAGTCGTTCATCCTTCCATACTTCGCCACCTTTTCATGCATAGTGAGATGGGTACCGTGTGTATGTTATAATATAATCATCTTAGGAATTTGGAGGACACGCCAACGGTGAGAAAGCAATTTGCGATTATTGGAATGGGAAGATTCGGGTCTAGCGTCGCTAAAACATTGTCACAATTAGGGTTTGAGGTCCTTGCTATTGATCATCGTGAAGAGACGGTTCAAGAGGTTTCAGCTTTCGTCACACATGCCGTTCAAGCAGATTCTACGGATGAAGAAGCGCTGCGAGCTCTAGGTATTCGTAATTTTGACGTTGTGGTTGTGGCTATTGGTGAGGATATTCAAGCGAGTATTCTGACTACATTAATCCTCAAAGAAATGGGCATACCTACGATTATAGTGAAAGCTGTTAATGATTTGCATGGAAAAGTGTTAAAGAAAATTGGCGCAGACAAAGTCGTTTATCCAGAAAGAGATATGGGACAGCGTGTGGCGCATCATCTGATCTCATCTAATATTATTGATTACATAGAGCTTTCTGCCGATTACAGTATCGTTGAGATTAAGGTATCTACACAAATGATAGGTAAAAGCCTCAAACAGCTGGATATCCGGGCTAAATATGGCTGCAATGTTATAGCGATCAAACAAAATGAACAGCTGATTATTCCGCCAATTGCGGAAGAGCCGCTTCGAATGGACGATATCTTGGTTATTGTTGGAAAAAATTCAAATCTTCAAACTTTTGAAGTGACTTTTGCAGAGTAGGTAAAGATAAATGACAAGTGCACATACGGAAATTATGTCTGTTCAGAATGCCAGAGTCAAAGAATGGGCGCAGCTTTTAGAACGCAAGGGCAGGGACAAACAAGGAAAATATATCATTGAGGGTTACCATCTGGTTGAGGAAGCATTGCGTGCGGGAGCTCCGGTGGAGACCATTATGTATAGCTTGGAAAAAGGGGTTCCTGCTGGGTTAGCTGAGCAGGTCACCCCATCTGTGGAATGGATCGGCGTCAGCCAGGCTGTGCTGGAAAAATGCTCAGATACGCAGACGCCGCAGGGGGTTTTGGCTGTTGTGGCTCGGCCGCAGCTTGGCATGGACGAGCTGCTCGCCGGCGAGCATGATCTTGTGGTCGTCCTGGACGGCGTTCAGGACCCAGGCAACCTGGGCACGATCATCCGCAGCGCGGATGCCGTCGGGGCCAAGGCTGTTGTGCTCGGCCGCGGCACGGTCGATCTGTACAATCCCAAGACGATCCGCTCGACGATGGGATCGATGTATCATCTGCCGATTGTGGAGGCAGATCTGCTCGAGCTGCTGCCGCGGGCGCGTGAGCGCGGCGTGCGGCTGGTGACCACGAGCCTGCAGGCGCAGAGCTCGTGCTACGACACGAACCTGCGGCAGCCGACGTGGCTGATCCTCGGCAACGAAGCCAAGGGCGTGTCGCCGGAGGTCGCTGCACAGTCGGATGTGCAGGTGATCATTCCGATGCAGGGCAAAGCGGAATCGCTGAACGTCGCGATGGCCGCGACGGTGCTGCTGTTTGAGGCTTCGCGGCAGCGGTTGGTTCCATCGAAAATAAACTCATAACTGTGAGTTGTAATTCACTTTGTCACCGTTTGTAATATAGTTTGTCATAGATTTGGAACGTAGATTTGTCACAACTAATTCAGTCCCGATGTGGCTCAAAGCCTTGATACATCGGGCTTTTTTGTGCAATGAATGAGTGGGAATATATTTGAATTTGCAAGGACACCAAACAAAAGTTCTTGAAATTTATCATTTAAATCTCTGTAATGACTATTGTCATAAACCGGTTTTCTTCAAGGAGGATTACAAGAACATTATAGGAGAAAACGTAAAAAGATTGAGAAAGATACATAACTTAAACCCAAGTTGAATTTTCCAACCTGATCGGTGTTTCTCAAGGCAGTCTAAGTGATATTGAATCAGGTAAAAGTAAACCTTCTATAGATTTGCGGCAGCCGACCAGAATGAGCGACTGCATTTTCGTTGAAATGTGGTATATACGATGTCTGTAAAACGAAAGAATGTAAGTATATCGAGCATATTGAGAATTATTTCGATGATTCAATTTTGCTGTTTACCTGCCCAGATAAGGATCCAGAATATTTAGCCAAGAGTAAGAGAGATAAAGAATTATTTCAATTCAAGATTTCAATGAGTTTGAGAGATAATATTTTATAAATGGGTACGATTCAGATTGTCATCGGACAATTAGCAGGGGCATTTGAGTGAAGTGATAAAATAAACAATAAAAATGAAATACTTGATTGTGACACAAGAAGCTGTAAATATCACCTGTCGGAAGACAATAACATTGTCCATTCCCTACGGCCTTTTGAAGTGCAGAAGCGAGTGATTAATTACTGACTCCGAGCGATTCGGAATTCATCAGATCAGGCTGGGGTTCAGCTTTCGCAATTTAGCGTTGTGGCTTAACTATAACCCATTCAGCTCCCTCAGTCCGATTCAGTTTTCTCACGACGAATACCCGCTTCGCTTATTCGCGGGATTTCACACTTGCCAGTAGTACATAAAGATAGTAAGAGAACCCTTTAGGATTTCGATATTTCATGTAAATATCAAGTGTGGTTGGCTTGATTCCAGTATCTAGTAAGAGCGAAGAAGATAATAAAACAAACCGATTTTCCTGAGTCCATACCATAGCATTATCTGTAGAGACGGCGACAGCCTTTGCAGACAGCAGTATACAAAAAGAGGCTGGGATCGTCCGAATGGGAACATCCTCAGCCTCTTGCTTATGAATGGGGGAGTTAAGGTTTAAATCCTAATGCTTGTGACAGTTCTAAAGCTGTCTGCTTTAATTTCATGATGAAATCGGAATGTTCGGATGTATCAAGTACATCATTCATAAACACCACCGTCAATGCGGCTAAGATAGATCCATTCAGATCCAATACCGGACAGCTAACAGCCGTGATTCCAGCAACTAGGGTTCCGGAGGTTAAGGCAAAGCCCTTGCGCTTAACCTCCTCTAGCTCCTTAAGTAACAGATCTTGAATTTGATCCGTTTTTAGCTCACTTAATATTAGCGATTGTGTTTTATCTTTTGGCAAATAAGCGCTAAATAATCTTCCGGGAGCACTTTCAGTCACGCTCACCCGAGAACCAGCTTTGATTCCTAAATTTACGGCTCGGTTACTTTGTTCCCATCTGACAAAGAAGGGACCACTTTCTCCCCAAATGGCAAGCGCAACGGTTTCATTTAGCGCTTCTCTGAGCTTAGTTATATAAGGGAGACAAATATCTTGGATATCAAGTTTTTCAGATGCTTTGAGCCCAAGAAGAATCAACTCCGTACCTAACGAATACTTGAGATCTTGGTTTTTTTGAAGAAATCCTGCTCTTGTAAAACTCGTGAGATATTTATGAAGCTTGCTCTTGGAAATGTCGCATAAAATGGATATTTCCGTTGCGGTTAGTGGCTTTCTTTCCTCCGAAATCTTCTTTAGAATACCCAATCCCAATTCAACAGACTGGATGCCATGCCCCTTTGATTCCGTTGCCATATCATTCACCTTTCCAAGAACTACTTAGCTAATTCATGCTCATGATGAGGCTTATGTGCTAGTTTATGACCTTTTCCGGTTAAATGAAGTCCAATAGACAAGCAAGCAAGGACTGCTGCAGCAATAAAAGCAATGAAGAAAAGGTCATGATAAGTCATTAATAGAGATAGGGATTGTTGCTTCTGGTCATCACCAATCCTGCCAGACTGGACAACATCTTTAAGTTTGTGTGAATAATCGAAGTTCAAATACCATCCAACCAATAATATTACTATAATATTAGCTAAAAAGCGAATGAATTGAACAGCAGTCATCCGACTTACCAATTCAGGCAATGGACCTCCTAAAGCGGCGCCCGTAAGACCTGCCCCAATCGTGATTCCAAGACCGCTCGATAAGAGAATTAAATTACAAGCCATTATTACTAATGAATAAGAGTCGTTCAAATAAAACCATTGAATCAGAACGAGAGCAATTGCGACTGATCCTATAAGGCCAAGGAGACCGGGCCCTAATTTATCATAAAGCAATGTACAAATTATGGCTGATAATACTACGCCAATAAACATGCATGGCAACAATGATAAGAGTTGTTTGCTTGAAACGATATGCAGTAGTCCTTGGACTGCCGGTAGGCTCAACGCCATGACGACATTGCTTGATACAGCCATTAGTATTCCTAGTACCGGTTTGGGATGCATGATCAATTTGAAGGATATAACAGGATGATTAATCTTGCGTTGTGCAATAATAAAAAGAATCAGTGTAAGTAAGGCTCCTCCGATTACGACCCAGAGATTACCCGGAGAACCAAACCATTGCTCGAGATGGTTTAAGGTTGCCAAAGAAATAACTGAACAAATCAAGATCAGAGATATACCCAATATATCCCAATTTAAATGTTTACTCTCTGTATGGTGCTCATTTCGCAGGAAAATATGGTTCATAATGAATCCAGCTAATGCTAAACCACTTCCCAAATAAAAAATCCATCTCCAATGATGATAAATAATAGCCACATTTCCGATCAATAAACCTGCAATTACCGAACCGAAAAAACCGCCTATAAGAACGGATAAGGAAAGATTTCGTTTCTCGATAGGGAAGGAAAGCAAAAGCATGGGAACCATAATCATGAGCATCACGCCCATACCGATCCCTTGTAGAAATCTACCTACAGACATCCATTGATCATCGACGGAGAATGCTGCCGAGAGCGAGCCAATAATAAAAAGGATCATGGAAATAGAGTAAGTGGCTCGAACTCCTAATCTATGTCGAAGAAGGGGACCCAACGGAATGAATAACGTAAAGGCGATGATGCCAATAATAGCAGGGCTGAACATCGCGTTATTTCCAAGATGAAATGAATCCTGGACAAGTCTTTGACTGGGGATTAAGGCGCTATTAATCATTAAACCTGGCCCAATGGCCAAAACGGTTAAGATAGCGATTCTCCAGTGTTTTTGTAAGTTCATCTTGACATTCCTCCGTAATAATTCACTATTAAGAAACTTAGTGTATTTATAGTATACATTATTTTATCATAAGATGTATAGTAAGGACGTTGATAGCCATTTTACAGCGTATGCCAAATAGATATTACAAAACACCCCGAAATGGGGTGTTTTGTATGACAAAGTGAATAACAACTCACATAACGATGAAATAACAGTGGAGTGTCATTTAGATTAAAGTGATATAAAATTTTCATTTCTCCTATGTAAGATCAAAGAAAAGAAACTGCACCAAAAGTGGAATTACAATCACCGATTTTCATGGAATTCATTATATAATGTATGAAAAGACTGAAATCACCAAAGGAGGAAGTGGTGATTTCAGTCTTTTTGTCTTGCTTGCACCTATACCGAGGAATTAGCATCTATCAATCCACATTATAACTTCGTAGGCGGTTATGATCATGGTGTTTAAAGCAGGTTTGCTTCACGTAACGAACGACAAACTTGATGAAGGGGCTACCGCGGAGACAATTAAAATCAATTTGTTTCAAAATATCCTAATTATTGGTATGGCAAAAAAAATTCTAACACTCTATGATAGTTGTATCTTTTAGTGCTTGGAGGACGCCTATGCGACTTATACATACCAACCCTCATCCCGATTCCAGCCCTTGATTCCGGCCTTTTTGTATTACAATAAATCCGTCGAAACCGTGCAAACCCTTCTATTACAGGACAAGTTTGATATGACGGGTATTGTAAATTCCAACATTGAAAACTACATGAATGAGATAGAGAAGATTACGAAAGCCCCCGACTATTCCACGGAGATCCAACAGACCCTGCAGAGTTTGAAATATAAGGTTGGGATTCAAAGAAAGGAAGCTCATTTTTCGATCAGCCATCATTTAGAAAGATGAAAGAGTTGAAAGGGGAACGTGTTATTATCCCTACCCATAAATCCGACTATTACGTCACTCAAACACCGCGATATATCTTCTCCATCGGGCGAAGTATCCTAAGTAAGGAAAATAAAGATGAAATCGGTGTTATCTACGTTGATCTTGACTTGGATGCCATACAGAAGATTGTAACTCCACTTCAAAACAATAATAACCAATATTATATTATGGATGGAGACAGAAATTTAGTTTACAGCAATGATCAAGAACGGTTAGGAGAACCGTTTCAATTTGGCTTCCTAGTAGCTTTTCATTTACTGTTTTTAAATTTTAATAAATGAGATATTAAACGAAAAGTGGTTGACAGGGTGTATTCTGATCAACCACTTTTTTCGACTAAGCCGTTTTGACCTTCTCTAAATGCCGCTTTAAGCAGCGGTATCATTCAAAAGTTATAGCGAGCTATGATTTACCGATAATGTTGTCATAGAATAGTTTTGATTTTTCGAAAAATGCATGAATAGAATCTTCGATCCGTTTCTTATCCTTAGACTGAATAGCAAGCATTAACGAGCTGCGTATTTCCGTACTGCTTTCGACCGCTCCAGGTACTTTCAATAGCTTTAAACTTGTTTCTCTGCGTAAATGAACAACGGTTTGCATCAATTTGGCATAAATGCGATTACCGCAAATTTCTCCCATGTAAATATCAAACTGATCTAAAAGATCTAAAAACTCAGCCGGATCTTGTTTGTTTTTTGCTTGGACAAGTGCATCAAGAATCAGGAGAAGATGATCTTGTTCATCTTGTGTTGCTCTACCCGCAGCAAGGAGATATACCTCGGATTCGATTAGTTTTCGAGCTGCATACACCTCATCCAAGTTATGAATTTCGCTATAAAACATCCAAGTAATCGTTTCAGGTGAAAAAGGAGCTTGTTGTTCGTTTACGAAGCTGCCCTCACCTGCTTTTATGGTAAGCAAACCGACAAGAGACAAAGCGCGGAGCGCTTCACGAACGCGGCCCCGAGTTACATTGAATCTCTCGGCAAGATCTCTTTCATTAGGGAGCTGATCACCTGGTTTAAGTTGACCTGAAGTAATGATACCGGCAATTTGCTCCATAATCTGCTCAGTAACCGTAACTTTTTTGACTGCTTTTATATCTAACATTCAGGTAGGACCTCCTAGAAATCATTGAAATCATCTTTAATACTTAAACTATACTGAAAATGATTGAGGGTAACAAGGATTTATGGTATCGTACAAATATCGGTACTCTGGTAGTACCAGAAAACCAAGGGTGAGGTAAACAATGATCAAGAAACTTCGTGGCATTACTTGGAATCATACAAGAGGTTATGTTTCAGTTGTAGCTGCTTCACAACGATATATGGAGCTGCATGCAGATGTGGAAATTACGTGGGATAAACGTTCGCTGCAGCATTTTGCGGATTATCCGATTCAAAAGCTAGCCGAGGAATACGATTTATTAATTATCGATCATCCATGGGCTGGGTTTGCTGCGGATAAAAACATTTTGGTCCCTTTGGATCAGGTGCTTCCAAGCGAGTTTATGGCCGATCAAGCTGCAAATACAGTTGGTAAATCGCATCTGAGCTACAATTTTGATGGCTATCAAAGCGCGTTAGCTGTTGACGCGGCAACTCCTGTGGCTTCGTACCGCGCGGATTTATTTGCAAATGACGGGCTTTCATTGCCAGAAACGTGGGAAGATTTAATTGCGTTAGCTAAGCAAAGCAAGGTTGCTTTTGCAGGAATTCCGATTGATACACTGATGAATTTTTATATGCTTTGCTACACGCAAGGCGAAGAGCCTTTTATCAGTAAAGAAAGCGTTATCAGTACAGATATAGGTCTTCAAGTGCTGGATCAGCTTCGAGAACTTACGAATTACTGCACTCCAGAAATGTTAGATTGGAATCCAATTAAGGTCATGGAAGCGATGTCTACGCGCAATGATATTTATTATTGTCCTTTTGCTTACGGATATTCCAATTACGCCAGACGAGGCTACTCCAAATATGTAGTAAGCTCTACTGATATGGTGTCTATAGGGGATCATGGGAAACTGAGATCAACCTTAGGCGGAACGGGGCTCGCTATTTCAGTCAAATGCGCGCAAATGGATGATGCGTTAAATTTCGCCATGTTTACGGCAAGCGCGGGTATTCAAAAAACCATTTATTTCGAGAGCGGCGGCCAGCCCGGACACAGAGCCGCTTGGCTTGATGAAGAGGTCAATCGCCAAACGCAAAATTATTACAAAGACACGTTACCCGCATTGGATCGCGCTTATATGCGTCCTCGTTATAGCGGATATTTTCACTTCCAAGATCATGCAGGTGATGTTATCCGAGATTATATTCGTTATGGCAGTAATCCCAAAGAAGTATTGGCAAAGATGGATAGTCTATATCGCGAATCGCTAAAGGAGGATCATCCATGAAACCGCTTGAAGGACTCGTCGTGCTCGATTTCAGTCAATATCTTTCCGGGCCATCTGCTGCACTCCGTCTTGCGGATCTTGGTGCGCGAGTAATTAAGATAGAAAGGCCTGAAACCGGTGACTCTTGCCGTCAATTGTCCTTAAATAACTTGTTATCGGATGGCGATAGCGTGCTATTCCATACGATCAACCGAAATAAGGAAAGCTATCAAGCGGATTTAAAAGACTCTGATGATCTCATCAAAGTTAAAAAGCTAATTGAACAGGCCGACGTGATGATAGAAAATTTCCGCCCGGGAACGATGGGAAAACTAGGATTAGATTATGAAAGTGTGAAACGAATCAATCCGAAAATAGTCTATGGCAGTGTTACCGGATATGGGAAAGAAGGACCCTGGAAAGGGAAGCCAGGTCAAGATTTGTTAATCCAATCGTTATCCGGCTTAGCTTGGCTAAACGGAAATGGAGATCAACCTCCTGTTCCTTTTGCACTTGCTGTAGTCGATTTATTTACTGGCGCACATCTAGTTCAAGGCATTCTTGCTTGTCTTGTACGTCGTGGACGCACAGGCATTGGAGGGCTAGTGGAAGTTAGTCTGCTTGAATCGATTTTGGATTTCCAGTTTGAGGTACTGACGACGCATTTGAATGATGGCGGACAACTTCCTGTGCGCAGCTCTGTGAATAACGCGCATGCCTATTTAGGGGCTCCATACGGAATTTATGAAACGGCAGATGGTTATCTTGCGCTTGCCATGGGTTCGATTATCCGGGTTGGGGAGCTTCTAGAATGTGATGCATTAGCGTCATTTAGCGATCCGAAAACTTGGTTCACGTGCCGAGATGAAATCAAGAGCATCTTAGCAGCTCACCTCAAGACACGAACGACGCAGGCATGGCTAGGGAGACTAGAACCTGCTGACTATTGGTGCGCCGATGTTTATACATGGGATCGATTGCTTGAACACGAAGGATTTAAAACGCTGAACATGATTCAGGAAATCACGAGACCCGGAACCCCTAGCCTACGAATGACACGATGTCCAATTCGGATTAACGGAACCCGACTTGAATCAGACAAGTGGGCCCCACGCATCGGTGAAGATAATGAAAGCTTGGATAAAGAATTTCTTCTGAGTGAAGTGAGCCATTAAAGCAGAGAGATTTTGCGCGCACGCAAAGATCCCTATAAATGGAGTTGACGGCATGACAATAACAACAATCCACAAACCGCTGGATGGTATTCTCGTTCTGGACTTCAGTCAGTTCCTTTCCGGACCTTCTGCTGCTTTGCGATTAGCCGACCTCGGTGCAAGGGTGATCAAAATAGAGCGTTCCGGAACCGGTGATATATGTCGAACTTTATATATTTCCAATATGGAGTTAGACGGAGATAGCACGTTATTTCATTCCATTAATCGGAATAAAGAAAGTTTCGCTGTGGATTTGAAAAATACGGATGAACTTGAAACCGTTAAAACCTTAATTCGTAAAGCAGATGTACTTATTGAAAACTTTCGGCCGGGTGTTATGGAACGACTTGGACTGGACTACAAGCAAGTTCAAGAAATAAACCCTTCGCTCATATACGGTGAAATTACAGGCTATGGCCATGAAGGTCCATGGCGCGACAGGCCTGGGCAGGATTTACTCGTACAATCGTTAACAGGCCTCGCGTGGCTTAACGGTGATGCAGACCAGCCCCCTATGCCATTTGGTTTAGCTATTGCGGATATGATGGCAGGCGCACAACTTGTTCAAGGGATTTTAGCTTGCTTAGTGCGACGTGGGCTTTCGAGTGAAGGGTCTTTCGTTCAAGCGAGTTTGCTTGAGGCTACGCTGGATTTTCAATTCGAGGTGTTAACAACGTATTTGAATGATGGAGGCAAGCTTCCCGAAAGGAGCAGTATTCATAATGCGCATGCTTATTTGAGGGCTCCTTATAGTATCTACAAGACTAAAGATGGCTATATCGCACTGGCAATGGGGTCCGTTCTAGAACTTGGCAAGTTACTGGAATGTAAAGCTTTAATGACCTATACCGATCCGAATGAATGGGCGACGAAGCGCGATGAAATCAAGCGAATCCTTGCGGAGCATCTACAGAACGAATCAACGCAGCGATGGCTCTCCATCCTTGAACCCGCAGATTATTGGTGTGCTGACGTGATGTCTTGGGATCAGTTATTGCTGCACGAAGGATTCAAAACATTAAACATGACCCAACTGATCACTCGTAACAATGGCACAAGCCTCTTAACTACGAGATGTCCAATCCGAATAGACGGACAAATGTTCACATCGACCATTGGTTCACCGAAGCTCGGTCAGGATAATCTATCAATCATGAAGGAGCTGGCAGGAAATGAACGAATCGAAAAAGGGTAACCGTCCACACCAAGAACTCCCTTTGTTTAATACGGAAGATTGGATGTATGAAGAGTTTGAGGTAGGTAAAAAGATCCGTTCCATGCGTCGTACGCTATCAGAGGGGGAGAGCATGCAATTTAACGCATTAGTGATGGATATGCACCCGTACGTAGCTGACGAAATTTTTGCCAAAGAAGAAGGCATTTTTCAGCGTAGATTAGTTGCTGGGGCTTTTGTGTTCAGTGTAGGTCTAGGATTGATGGCACATAACAATATTCACACATTTAGCTATGGTTATGATAAGCTTCGTTTCATTAAACCTGTATTTATCGGAGACACCATTTACACGGTGCGCACGCATATGGAAAAGCGTCCTAAGTACAAAGAGTTAGGGTTAGTCAAAGTCAGTTACGAAGTTTATAAAAATGAAGGCGAGCTCGCCCTCTACTGTGAACATTTACAAACGGTGAAGTACCGTAATCCGGAACAATGGCAAGATCAAATCGAGAAAAAGGGATGATGAGAGATGAGAATTGATGCCCATCAGCATTTTTGGAATTTGGATAAAGTTGCCTACCCGTGGCTAGTACCTGCTTATGGACCTCTATACCGTACAATTGAAGCACCTGAGCTCGAACCGCTAATTAATGACGCTGGGATTGATAAAACGGTCCTCGTACAAGCGATGGATTCCTACGAAGATACTGATTATATGCTTGAAACCGCTGCCAAGTATGATTGGGTAGCGGGTGTAGTAGGCTGGGTACCGCTGAATAAACCGGACGAAGCTGCGAAGAAGCTAGAGCTGTATACAAAAAATCCTGTATATAAAGGCGTCCGCCATCTGATTCATGAGGAGCAGGATCCAGATTGGGTCGTACAGGATAATGTCATAGAAGGATTAAAGGTGTTAGCATCATTCGGTATGACTTTTGATGTCGTGGCAGTATTACCAAGACATCTAGAGCATGTACCGACGCTTGCTGAAAAAGTACCCAATCTAAAAATTGTCATTGATCATTTAGCTAAACCGCCAATTAAGGATGGGCAGATGGAGCCTTGGGCAAGTCAGATGAAGAAAGCGGCTTCTTATCCGAATGTATACGCCAAATTATCTGGGCTGAATACTGCTGCGGATTGGGAGAGCTGGTCGGCTGCAGATATTAAACCATATATTGATTATGCATTCGAGATATTCGGAGCGGAACGTCTCATGTTCGGCAGTGATTGGCCTGTAGCGAATTTGGCCGGTGATTATGCTAAAGTATGGAAAGAAACAAACAAAGCGCTAGAAGGTCGTTCGAAATCCGAAATTGATGCCGTGCTTGGACATACAGCTGCAAACTTTTATCGTCTATAAAAATAGAATGGAGAATAATGAAATGATCCAGACTCAATTTTTCGAGGATTATGAAGTAGACTCTTCACGGATAACATTAGGCAGAACGATTACCGAAACAGATATTGTTATGCACGCGGGTCAAACGGGGGACTTTTTCCCGCACCATATGGATGCCGAATGGTGTAAAACGCAGGATTTTGGAGAGCGCATCGCACATGGAACACTCATATTTAGTGTAGGGATCGGAATGTCTGCAGGCGTAATGAATCCAGAGGCGTTCTCGTATGGTTACGATCGGCTTCGGTTTGTTAAACCTGTGCATATCGGGGATACGATTCGTGTTCGCACAACAATTTCCACCAAAGCCGAATATCCGAAGCGTCCAGCTTACGGAATCGTGACTGAACAAGTAGAAGTACTAAATCAACATAATCAAGTAGTCTTGGCTTGCGCTCACTTATTGTTGGTGAAGAAGAAATAGGCGAAGGGTGTTGATCACAATGGAACTGAAGCAAAGTGCTTTACTAGATTTAGACTACAAACCCAAGGTACCTCAGAATAAAGGCAAGGGAATCGGTATTGTTGGAGCTGGTGCTATTGTAGAGAACTGCCATCTGCCAGCTTATCGAATGGGCGGTCTGAACGTTGTCGGGATTTATGACACTAATCGCGGTCAAGCAGAAAAAGTCGGAAGTGAATTTACACTCAAAAACGTTTTTGGAACGCTAGACGAGTTATTGGATCATCCCGAAATTGAAGTTGTTGATATTGCCATCCCTTCTAAATTTCAACCTGAAGTGGCCGAGCGTGCAGTAGCGAAAGGCAAACATATCCTTTGTCAAAAGCCGCTAAGCGAATCCTATGCAGATGCCAAACGCATTGTGGAAGCATGTGAGTTAGCGGGTGTTAAAGGAGCCGTTAATCAGCAATTGCGCTGGGCGCCGGGAATTCGGGCAAGCCGTACAATCATTCAAAGAGGTTGGTTAGGACAGGTTACACAAGCCTCGATTCAAGTGAATGTGAATACGGATTGGTCGCTTTGGCCATGGATAACGAAAATTGATCATCCAGAGTTGATGTATCACAGTATCCATTATATTGATGCCATCCGCTCATTATTGGGAACGCCAGATTATGTATACGCTGATGGAGCTAAATTCCCAGGTCAAGTTTGTATTGGTGAAACACGCACATTGATTCATATGAAATTTCCTGGTGACGTGATAAGAGGACTCATTCACGACAATCATAACAATATTGCTGGACAAGATGATTGGTATGCTACATTCCGTTTTGAAGGAACTGAAGGGGTGATCAAAGGTACCAACGGGGCTTTATATAATTACCCTATCGGTCAGAAAGATACTTTAAGCTTTACTTCCCGCCAGATTGATCCAGCTTACTGGTTTACACCGCAACTTGAAGGCAGATGGTTTCCGGATGCGTTTTTAGGCACGATGGGAGAATTGTTGTGTGCGATTGAAGAAGAGCGCGAGCCGGAAAATAGTGTTCAAGATAATTTGCTCACAATGCAGACGCTGTTTGCTGCTTATCGGTCTATGGAAGAAAATCGCCCGGTTTGGCTTACGGAAATTGATTCGTAACCGTTTATGTGCGATCGGTGGTGCTATATTCATGTCATTGCCGCTGAAAAGTAGAATAATCCAAAATAATTCAACGAAATACGCTAAATGTTACAAAACACCCCTTTAAGGGTGTTTCCAATGCCAGAGTGAATTACAACTAACAATAACAAATGTTGCGAGTTATAATTCACTTTGTCACCGTTTGTAAAATAGTTTGTCATAGACTTGTAAAACGTATTGCCTCCGGGTTTATTCACCTATGTCATTCATCTTCCTTTAAGAGCGAAGTAAACTGGAAATGATATGGCAGTTGCAATGCTCAAACAAATAAAGGAACTGGGGGTTATTAATTTCTTCATTTTACAAGGCTCCTTACTTCCTTCGAATTTCCATTAGTCGCAAATAGCTCTAAGGATGGTGTATCATTATTATGGGTTATGAAGAAAATGTTTATTCCTCCAATGCTTGAAAGGAATACCGTTAGAACGTCGCAAGCAGCTGCCGGTGTTTGAAGGGTTTTTAGAAGTTTCTAAGTTAAATGAAAAGAAGTCCCCTCGGTTTAGGAAGGGAACTTCTACTTTTTTATTGAAGATTTTGTATGGTGGTGGCAGTAGACTGTTCTTGTTGTAAAGTTGTTTGTGCTTGTTGGAGCTCTTGTTCTGCTTGTTGTAGTTGTTGTGCACTTGTAGCAGCTAGCTGATGAGCTTGCTGCGCTAATTGGTCCGCTTGAACTGCAGTTTCAAGGGCTTGGGTTGCTTGTTGGGTTACTTGCAGAGATTGTTGTTGTACCTGCTGATTCAATTGCTGCGATTTCTGAATAGTTTGCTGAGCTTGTTGCTCAACCTGTTGAGCTGTTTGATGAGGGTTGATTGTTTTTGCAGTTTGAGTTGTTACCTGAGAAGTTAAAGCTTCTGTTTGAATAGAAGTCGATGATTGGTTTGCAGCTTGTGTTACAGCATTAGATGCAGCTTGTGTTACAGCATTTGATGCGGCTTGAGCTGCTGCGTCAATGACTTGTTTAGTTTTGTCTTGATTATTATTTTGGTTATACAATTTGTTCGCCTCCTTTAATTGGGTGTACCCTTCAATATAATTAATAAAAGAAGCTAAAGTTATTCGTAATAATTCAAATAGGTTTTTAGGCGGTGACTGAAATCGTGCCAGTTACAACCGCTTTTGGTTTCCCTTCATGATTTTATGTTATGTTATATACCATTCATGTCTTTATATTAATAAAAATACAAGAATAACATTATTTAACGTTAATATAGTTGACACTAAATCCGACTGGAAGTATAATTCAATTAACCGCACAACAATGTGCAACTAATACTTAAGGCAATGGCGCCTATCCTACACGGATAGGCGTTTTCTGTCTTTTTGAAAGGGTGAATACGATGATGAAGCGCTTTGAAAGCCTTGTTTTGTTTATCCAATGCCTGCCTGTCGCCCTGAAATGGTATTGACTTTCATGTTAGGTTTTGGGTCTCGAAGATTATATTGGCGAATGGAAATATGGAGAAAAATATGGAAAGGGCCAAAGTATTTGATCTCTTCGGGGGCAAATGCTTTTTTTATCTATCCTTCATACTTCAATGAAACCCGTTACGCACTACGGTATCGCTAGAATTGGCAGTTTGGCGGGCGGGTTACCACAAAAGTCGCGATTAGAACTAAAAGGACCAAGTAGCGGCTCTTACATCTTTCAACAAAGCTGAATTAAATCAATTAGGATAATGAAGATCAGCTACATTAAATATACCCCTATCAGGGGCTTTTTCTCTTTCAATCGCTCTCCCATGATCCTCCGTATTCATTTTGTTCCATCAAGCTTTATACAGGAAAATGGTTGTTTTGCCACGCATGTTTGTCCAAACCTTTTCTATGAATCAATCATAGAATATATCATTCCAAAAGAGAGGATGATAGAATTGGCAAACACAGATGTAAGGCTCCAACTTTTCTCTGGTATTAATTTTACAAATCGGCGGATTGTTCTTAGACGTGGAGGTGTAGCAGTTAGAGATCTGGGTGCATTCCGTTTTGATAACGTACTTTCCAGTTTCCGCCTAAGAAATGTTTCAACCACAGATTCTGTGACACTAGTTTTGTTTTCACGAATTAACTTCCAGGGATCCATTCGCGTATTTCGTGGACGCCAAAGCGTGGCGAATTTAGGTAGTTTCAATAATCTAACTTCTTCCTTAATTTTAGTAGGACGCAACCTTACAAATTCCCAAATTCAACAGATCCAAAGTACGGGTAGACCTCCTCGTGATATTTTAGTTATCAGACAATAACAGATAGGTTAAAAAGACACAGGAATGTGTCTTTTTTTATTATCCCCCTCCCCGAATTTCAGAAATAAATGCATTATTTGAAACGGCAGGAGATTATCTTTCCCTGTCGTTTTGCCGCGTTCATGCGCCATACTACCCCACTGGTCCATTGTTCCGATAATGCTGAGGAGCGACTCCTGCGATCTTTTTAAACATCCGGCTGAAGTAGAAAGGATCTGGATATCCGACTTCCTCAGCAATTTCCTTAACGCTTTTAGCTGTATTGCGCAGCAGGTGTTTGGCATGTTGGGTTTTAAGCTCATGGATGTAGTGATGGATGTTCGTTCCAGCATATTTTTTAAACACCTGACAAAGGTATTCATATTTTCGCTCCAGCACCCGCTCCAACGTTTCTTTGGAAATATCGGACTCGTAAAAATTGTTCAAATGGTTGACCAGCTTGCGGAATGTCAGGTATGAAGTGGGGAAAGACGTGTCCAAATGGCTTTGCTCCAAGAAACTACTTGCCATGAGCCGAAGTATTTCGCCAAGCAAAAGGGTAGCATGAAAACGAAAGTAAGCGTTCGGTCGTTTCATAGTCTCCACTAGTTCTTCAAACAAACCGAGCAGTTTATAACGCTGTAAGGAACGAAACTGACGAGGCACTACAAGCAAATCCTCGTGAAGGATTTCAGTGGTTCTTAGTTCCGTACGTTCGGCATGGACAATATTAAGTTCGGACGCCCGATCCAGCACGAATTCATTGAGGTAAGGTTCGCAAGAAAATTGCACCCAAAAAAATTGGCCCTGTCGTTCATGCGAATTCCAACCGGAATGTGACTCCCAAGGCATCATAAGCAGCGATTCACCGACTTGTAGAGTTGTGCGGACTTCGTTAGTTTGCAAATGAACCGTACCATCGGCAATGACGATCAGCTCGTAATAGGGGTTATGATGCCGACCGAAAAAGGTGCTGTTATTCGCGTCGAAAAGATCCGCCCATTTGACATCAAGCTTGGATAATCGAGACAGAGCGTAGTACATGGCATGACAACCCCCTTTTTCTGTAACAGCTTAAGATTTCCATATCTTCACCTTTTCCTTCACGTAGGTCGAGGGCAGGGTGCCGGTACACTTTTTAAACACTTTGTTAAAATACGACTGCTCGCAAAATCCGAGAAAATCGGAGATTTCTCCTACGTTCATCTGTGAGTTGGTCAACAGGTCGCAGGCGGCGGCAATGCGGATTTGCTGCATGTAGTCAGTGACGGATTGTCCGGTAACCTGTTTGAAAATGGTGCTGACATAGTTAGGGGTTCGCTCCACGTGTTTAGCTAATTCGGTAACGGAGATGGTGCGGTGATAATGATTAAGAATATAGGCTTGAAGCAGCATAACGATACTATAGGATTTGCCCTGTATCGATTGAGAATCGATTTCTTCGTTGATGATAGCAAGCATTTCAAGCAGGATGCTGTGGCAAATGGTGTCCGAGTAGGCAGATTTGCGCAGCCAATGCTGGGTCAGCAGTGAAAATCTCTGCTTGATATAGTCAAAGTTAAAAGGCGTGGTTAAACAACGATCAGGTGCAATAAGCATAGGAAGTCCATCCCCGTCGCCTTGATAATGAAAGTGAGCGACATACATGTCATGAGCTTCTTTGCTCGCATTCAACGCACTGCGCCAAACGCCTTGGGGAACAAATATAAGATCGCCTTTTTGCATAGTAAAGGTATGGTCTTCAACCGTGTAGAGAATGGTTCCATTTGTAATGAGGATTAAAATATGGTTATTTGTCATACTTTTTGGTACATGCCAGTTGTTTGGCTCACAATGCTCGAAATAGATAGCAACCGGTTCGATCATAGAAGGCTCCTTTGACAAATTCTCTTGTCTTTGTTGAGGTTGATGATCATCTTCTTATTGTAACTGAAATCGTAGAATAATTGAAATAATTATTGGATTGTTCATTGTTTCAATAGACCGATTTCACTAAGCTTAAAGGGTAAACTTACCGAGGAGGATGATGAGTGAAATGAGTACTTTATTCAAAAAAGCAAAAGCGCGAGTCGGCGTTATGACGGTTGGTCACGAGCCTTATTGGGCACAATTTCCGGGATTAAAAGAGGAGTTAGAGGGCTACGGCCGTGAATTTGAGGAAATGCTTCGGAAACACGACGTCGAGGTGGTTTCGGCAGGCTTTGTCGATGGTGTAGATAAGTCTTTTGCCGCATCGTCATATTTGAAAAGCCAAGATGTTGATTTCCTATTTTGCTTCTTGAGCACTTATGTGACGTCTTCGACTGCTGCTACCCCAATCCTGAATTTGTCCGAAATGGCGATTTTCGTGACGGATCTGGAGCTGATTAATCTGGTTTCGGATCGAACGGCGAGAGCGGCGCAAATTTTTCTCGGCGCATTGCCGATTCTGCTGTTGTATCCATTCTTATAGCGTTATTTCACCAAAGGAATTGTGATGGGGAGTGTGAAGGGATGAGCAAGGACGTTAGCAAATTAGACTCAGCTTTGAGGGTCGATGACAATCAGGATAAAGCTTGGAGTTGGTACTCACCTCTGAAAGAACCTTTTCGGGTTATGGGACTGCCTTGGCTGAAGCAAGATGCTGTCTACTGCCCATTCTGCTGGTTTCACAAATCCGGCTTGCGAAGGAGGCATTCGACGTCCATATGTTTCGACAACGGGAGGAGCGGAAGCAATTCCAACAGGAAATAGTAGAACGATTGCGGCAAAGCGGAGATGATCACATCCATTTTTTTAATGGAGAAGAGATGCTTGGAATAGCATACGGGGAATGCACAGTAGATGGCATACATCCGTCTGATTTAGGCTACAAGAGAATGAGTGAAGCACTAAAACCGCTACTGGAAAACCTTTTGCATCCTTACCTTAAATGAGTTTTCCTCCAAGTTCCATTAGGCAGATGAATAACAGTGAAGTATCATTTAGCTTAGGGTGATTAAAAATGTTCATTTCTCCTATGCTTGCATACAATGCAAAAGATAATAAACCATTTTACAGTAAAAATCATATAGCGGAATTAAAATTAGAGGGTCTTAGGTGTATTATTTCCAATATGGATAAACTCTATGTTTATACCAGACATAATAACTTGATCACAAATAAATTCCCGGAGTTGTATAAATGCCCCCTGCCTGAAGGAACCATACTTGATGGTGCATTAATGATTATTGATGAGCAAGGGAAACCAGACTTTGAAGCCATGTCGGCCAGATTTTTATCTAGGAAAAACAAAACACCTGTGATATTCTGCGCATTCGACATCTTAAGATACAAGGGAATCGATGTCACGGGTCTAACCTTAATGGGGCGTAAAGAACTGTTGGACAAGGCTTTCATTGAAAATGAGAACTATAAAAAGGTTAACGTGTTTGAAGGGAACGCAGTAGAATATTTTGAGCAGGTTCGTGGGCGGGGACTTGAGGGCATCATCATGAAATCTAAAAAAGAAAATTCCAAATATGAAATAGAAAAACGCTCCAAACAGTGGCAAAAGGTGATCAATTGGACTTATGCGGATGTGTACATATCCGGTTACAGAAAAAATAATTTTGCGTTATTGGCCTCTATTGATGCAGCTGATGGCTCCAAATTCCCAGTCGGGGTTATAGAGTCAGGTGTAACACCAATTCACCAGAAAGCCCTAGATAGTGTGAAGAATCGATTAGTATTCAAGGAAGATCAGAGTTTTGCTTATATGGAACCACGAATCATGGCAAAGATTAAGACAAGAAATTGGACCAAAAGCGGAAAACTGAGGTCGCCAGTATTCATCGAATTCGTTATCTAAATAAAAAAGACTGAATCACCAAAGGAGGAAGTGGTGGTTACAGTCTTTTTGTTTGCTTGCACATCACCAAAGGAATTAGCGTCTAATTCCGCCGGTTAATTGTTGTTCGGCCAATTGAACTAATCTTCTCGTAATGTTACCGCCGATTGCGCCAGTATCACGAGTAGCCATGTAGCCGTAATAACCGTCTTGAGGAATCTGAATACCTAATTCTTGAGCGACTTCGTATTTCATTTGGTCAAGAGCTGCTCTTGCTTGTTGCACGACTAATGTATTGCTGTTTCTTCTAGCCATTTGATTCACTCCTTTTTTGTGGTGTAGAAGTATTTTGTGGATTAAATGGTTTTTTATTCATCTTACATAAATTATTTTCGCAACAGGAAATCATCTACTTATTGCATATACGCGATATGAGCCAGAAGCTGCGGCTAAGTTCTTGATTGCGTAGTCAACTAAGAGTATGATTTCCTTATGAGCAGACCAAGAGAATTTGATGTTGATAAGGTATTGAATCAGTCGATGGAAGTTTTTTGGGCAAAAGGTTATAAAGCAACCTCATTCGAAGACCTCACCAATAAAACTCATGTCAAAAAACAAAGTCTGTATGGCGTCTTTGAAGACAAACGCTCACTTTTTCTAAAAGCACTTGCTCTGTATCGAGCGCAAAATCTCGAGTCACTTCGAGAAATGGTCGATCAAGGCGGGTCGCCAACGGAAATTCTAAACGCCGTTAAGTCCGCTTCACTTTATTCGAAAAACGAAGATAGCCGCAACGGATGTCTAATGGTCAACACAGCGTTGGAATTTGGAATGAGCGATGAGGAAGTAACTAATGAAGTTGAAAGAATGTTCAGTGACGTCCAGCTTGTGCTCGAGGAAGTGATTAGTAAAGGGCAAGCAATTGGAGAGATTACGACACGCTTCACAAGCAAAGAATTAGGAGCCTTCTTGGCAAATGCCTTGCGTGGTACCCGTATTCTAGAGAAAACAGGGGTGCCGGTGGAGCAAATCGAAACCATTCTAAATACCTCGTTTGGATTGATGAAAAAATAAAACCGTATTCGCTTTTAGTAAAGACGGTGGCACATCATATGGCGTTCACTCCTTGGGGTGAATGTTTTTTCTTATACATATAGGCATTTATATGTTCTGGGTTTGGGGTTGTCCCATAAGTAGATAAATCTACTTGTGGACAGCCCTTATTGTCTTTTGACCTAATTGGACATTCGTAATCGTTTTCAGCACGAAAATCATATTTCCATTGGATCTTTTCCAATGGAATCGACTCTCAAGCTTCGATTTTCGTAATTCTATTGGAATAACTCCAATAGAATTGACTTTTAGGGTCCTAAATCACCATTTCCGTTGGATTAACTCCAATGGAAATTGCAGGCAGACTGCGAAATGCATGAGGTAGGGGCTGAACTTTCCAAATAGACTTTGGACAGTCTCTTTCTTATTCGTGAGTTTCAGATTGAGCGCGGTTTTCGCGCTTAATTGGTTCGGGCATCTAGATTAAGCGCGTTTTTCAGCTTCTCAGATTCTGTCGACTTAGCGAGCTCTCGCGGAAAGCGCGTTTTTCGCGCTTAATGGTTCGAGCAATCTAGATTAAGCGCGTTTTCCGCGCTTAATCAGCGCGGACGCGCAGGGTGGTCTACTGAGAAGTCGATTTTCGACTTCTCAGACTCTGTCGGGTCAGGGAGCTCTCGCGGAAAGCGCGTTTTTCGCGCTTAATGGTTCGAGCAATCTAGATTAAGCGCGTTTTCCGCGCTTATTTGCTCTTGACACAACCGCTGGAAAAAGATATATTCTTCAGTGTAATAAGTAATTATTACGATTAATCGAACGTATAGTCTAATAACTTACTTGTAGTTTGGGCTTCGACAGATGAATCGAGGATTGTCACAATTTAAAATCGTAATTTTTACATATAAAGCCGGAAAGGATTTGTTCTTATGCTAGTTGCCTCCATGGATGAGGTGGAATTCGGTTACAATGACGTCCCGTGTATTCAAGACGCGAGTGTAGAGATTCAGTCTGGTGAATTTGTAGCTATTACGGGCCCCAATGGTGCAGCCAAGTCGACCTTGCTGAAATTACTTCTTGGCTTGCTTGATCCTTGGAAAGGGAGTATTTTCTTGTCTTCAACCAATAAAGAGGGGAGCAAGCTGAGAGTGGGTTACGTATCTCAGCAAATCTCCGCCTTCAACAGTGGATTTCCTAGCACGATAATGGAGTTTGTCCAATCAGGCAGATATGCAAGCCGCTCATGGTTTCGTAAACTCGACAAAGAAGATGAAGTGCAGACGGAGAAAGCACTTCGTCAGGTTGGGATGTGGGATTTGCGCAAGCGCAAGATCGGTGAGCTCTCAGGTGGCCAAAAGCAGCGTATTTGCATAGCCAGAGCGCTTGCACAGGAGCCCGATATGCTTGTTCTCGATGAACCGACAACAGGGATGGATCAGGACAGCCGATTTGGCTTTTACGAGTTGATGCATCATCAAGTGAAAGCTCACGGGCGAACTGTTGTTATGGTGACGCATGGCCTTAGTGAGGTTGCACCCTATCTGGATCGTATTATTGAGTTGGAGAGGAAGGAGGATGGCGGATGGAAATGCTGCACTACGACTTCATGCAGCGGGCATTTTGTGCCGGTGGGTTAATTGCTATCCTGGCTTCGATTCTGGGGGTATATCTGATGCTACGGAGGCAAGCATTGATGGCTGACATGCTCTCCCATGTTTCTTTAGCAGGGGTTGCAGGAGGTGCGTATCTAAACATCAATCCAACCTTGACTGGATTCGTCGTAGCTACGCTGGGAGCTATAGCTGTTGAATATGTAAGGAGGTCATATAAAACCTATAGTGAAATTTCGGTTGCCATCATCATGGTGGGTGGATTATCTACAGCTGTGATCATCATGAGTCTCAAGCAAAGCATTAATAAAGGCTTCTCCGCTTATTTATTCGGCTCTGTTGTTGCTGTGAATGAAACCGAGCTTCTCCTTATGTTTGTGGTAGCGATATTCGGGGGCATCTTTTTCTATCTATTCCGTCGTCCGCTTTATCAGATTACATTCGATGAAGATACGGCTAAGACTAGTGGCCTCCCGGTGAAATGGATCTCACTTGGCTTTAGCATCATAACAGGTATGATTGTATCTGCGGCTATGCCAATTGTTGGAGTACTTCTCGTTTCGGCATTAATCGTGCTGCCCGCGGCACTTGCCATTCGAATTGCTCCTAGTTTTACATCCGCACTTTTTATAGCTATGAGTATTGGGTTACTTGGTGTCATTTCCGGACTTACCGCTTCCTATCAGCTTAGTACACCCCCGGGAGGAACGATAGCGCTGCTTCTCTTATTTATTCTTATTACTGGCTTGGGATTAAAAAAGGTCGTTCTGACATTTAGCAAAAGCAAAGCAAAAAATGCAGGTGACATCATCCCTCGTTTTTCCAAAGAAACGACAATTTCATCATTCAACAAATAGTAGGAGGAACAAGGTAATGAAAAAAATCTGGGTAACGAAATCAGTTGCTTTTACCGTACTATCAGCTGCTCTCTTATCGGGCTGTGCATCTAACACCGCTTCAAGCGATGGCAAATTAAACGTCGTTACAAGCTTCTATCCCATGTATGAATTCACTAAGCAGGTTGCAGGTGATCATGCCAATGTGATTGCTTTAATCCCGCCGGGGGCTGAACCCCATGATTGGGAGCCTAGTGCGAAAGATATGCAACAATTGAAGAACGCCAATGTGTTCGTTTACAACGGTATCGTTGAAGGATGGGCGGAGCAATCACTTAAGAGCGCTGACAATAAGAATCGTGTTGTTGTTGAAGCAAGTAAAGGAATTGAATTCATGGAAGGCTTACCGGAAGAAGAGCATCAAGAGGATCACAAGAACGAAGCGCATGGTGACAAAATCCAAGATCCGCATGTTTGGTTAAATCCAGTTCTTGCTGTTCAAGAGGTTAAGGCCATTGTAGTTGGATTAACGCAAGCTGACCCTGCTAACAAAGAGGATTATCGGAAAAATGCGGATGCTTATATCGGAAAGCTCAAAGCCTTGGACGAGTCATTTAAAACAGGTCTTAAAAATGTTAAGCGTAAAGAATTCGTCACGCAGCATGCTGCTTTTGGTTATTTGGCCAAAGAATACGGGCTAACACAGGTCCCTATTGCTGGACTTTCCCCTGAAGAAGAGCCAGCTCCTGATAAAATGGCCGATATTATTAAATTTGCGAAGGATAATAAGGTACAAACGATTTTCTTTGAAACTTTAGTAGATCCAAAGGTTGCGAGTACAATTGCCAAAGAAGTCGGTGCGAAAACGGCTGTGCTGAACCCAATTGAGGGATTAACGGACGATGACAAAAAGAAAAACCTTGATTACATCGGTGTTATGACGAATAACCTGGAAGCATTGAAAAAAGCGTTAAATGAATAAATAGAAACATGTAGTGCTTTTTTTTAATCGTTCAAATACGTAAAATTTACGAATAGAAAGAGGTTGGGACTTTGGTAGATCATAAAATACCTGTAACCGTCTTAAGCGGTTATTTGGGAGCAGGCAAAACAACATTATTAAACCACGTCCTACATAATCGTGATGGCTTAAAAATTGCAGTCATTGTCAACGATTTAAGTGAGGTCAACATCGACGCTGAGCTGATTAGAGAAGGAAGCGGGCTTTCCCGAACGAATGAGAGCTTGGTTGAAATGTCCAATGGCTGTATCTGCTGTACATTACGTGAAGACCTGTTGAAGGAAGTAGAGCGGCTTGCTAAAGAGAATAAATTTGACTATATTCTTATTGAATCAACAGGTGTAGGTGAACCTTTACCAGTTGCGCAAACGTTCACCTATATAGATGAAGAGCAAGGGATTGATCTTACGCAAGTTTGCCGTCTCGACACGATGGTAACCGTCGTAGACGCCTATCGTTTCTGGACGGACTACTCCTCTGGAGAAACGCTCCTTGAACGCAGTCAAGCTGTGGGCGAAGATGATACTCGCGAAGTTGTTGATCTTCTGATTGACCAAATTGAGTTTTGTGATGTCCTGATTTTGAATAAATGTGACATGCTGGAAGAAGATGAGCTGATTGAGCTAGAGGGCGTGCTGCGCTCCTTACAACCTAGAGCCAAATTCATTCGTTCGGTTCACGGGAAGGTAGCTCCAACAGATATTTTGAATACTCATTTATTTAATTTCGATGAAGCAAGTACGTCCGCAGGCTGGATGCGGGAAATGGAGAAGGAAACCCATACACCAGAAACCGAAGAATATGGCATTTCCTCTTTTGTCTACGAAAGAATTCGCCCGTTCGAGCCTTCGCGGCTGATGAGTTGGATGGAAGATTGGCCGGCGGAGATCATCCGAGCTAAAGGGATCATGTGGCTTGCAACTCGCAATGATCACGCTCAGAACTTAAGCCAAGCAGGTCCTTCTATTCGCTTCGGTCCAGCAGGGTATTGGGTGGCGGCGCTGCCAGATGGTGAAAGAGGAGCCGATCTCGAAGAAGACGCGGAACAAATCAAGCATTGGGATGATACCTATGGAGATCGCATTAACAAGGTTGTATTTATAGGCATTGAGATGGACCGGGTTAGTATAGTGGCATCTTTGGATGCCTGCTTGTTAACGGATGATGAAATGCAAGGAGATTGGAATCGTTTCGAGGATGAGCTGCCGAATGCCATAATGGAGTTGGAGGAAGCCTGCCCTTTGCCACAATAAATTCAGTAATGATGTATGATAGGAGGTGAACAGTATGAGAGTCATTATTACATTGGCGTGTACCGAAACTGGTGACAGAAACTATACAACGACGAAGAATAAAAGAACCCAAACCTCTCGTTTGGAGCTGAAAAAGTATTGTCCGCGTCTGAAGCGTCACACGCTTCATCGTGAAACACGTTAATAAACCAAGAAAGTCCGGGCTTACTTGTCCGGGTTTTCTGCTTTACGAAAGGGATTATAATATCCCAAAGGAGGTTGATGGGTTTGATGAGTTTGAATACCAATGAGGCAAGAGATGTCATTCTAAGTCATCACACGGATGCTCATTGGCACCGCCGCGAGCAGGAATTATTGCAATGGGCAGCACGTGAGAAACAGCGCAAGCACGCTAAGAAGACCAAACTTCTCGGACATATCAACGTGGATACCGAATTGTTCCCTGCCTTGATACTGCTTCAGCAGAAGCAAATAGCAACTGAATTCTCTTGTGCAGGTGTAAGCCCGCTTGACGAACCGGAAGACCATTCCCTGTATGCTTATCTCACGATCATAGCCTCTGAGCGAGCCGAGCAATTTGTCCAATTGACCATGAAGCGCATGAGACATCGCTTATTGATTTCCTTTGAACCCGCAAGGAACCGATACGATCTTTCATCCTTTTACATAGGCCACAACCGTTCCTTTTGTCAGATGATCCAGCTATGCGCTGAAATTTTTGAGAATGAAGTTTAGGCACTGAAAACGTACAAAAATGAGTTACGACAAAATCGCTCACGGTTATGTAGCTTACAATCCAAGAACCTTACCAGGTGCGATTTCGAATCATTGATGGGGAGCATCCAAAGTACCATTTAGTGACCGAGCGTATGGAGCTTCCACGCTAACCAACAGTTTCAAGCCCATTAGCTGCAAGGAGCTGTCCCAAAAGTCAAACATGACTAGGACAGCTCCTTTTTGATGCAGACTTTTTTATTTTGCCTTGTCAATCAGTGTGTTACCGTTAAAGTCTTTAATGATAATTCTGTCAGCGATGAAGGAGGAAACAGGATCAGGCCGGACAAAGAGATGCAGATTTCCTCCGCCTGCCGGGTATGGATCGACAGGAGTGTCAACGTCAATATACATGCCATACTGGCTCTGATTGTTGCGGTTCGTTGAACCTTGGCCAACGATATCATAGTAATCTGCGATTTTTGTTTGTCCTTGGCCCTTCAGAATGATCCAGCGAATAGTGTTCTGCTGGACTGGGATGTTGATGTCAACTGTATTGCTTGTATCGGTGCGGAACGCTGCGGTGACCGTCGGTTGGCTATGAGGCAGTATTTCCATCGGGTTCTTGCTTCTGGATTCGTTATTGGTTTCGGAGGTTAGTCCTACCATGTAAGTAATGTGTAAATGGTCGGAATTCGCGCCGGTGTGCCCCACATATCCAATCAGATCGCCGGCTTGAACCGTTTGACCCACCGTCAATCCCGAAGCGAATGCGCTAAGATGTAAATAACCGGTCCAATGTTTATTTCCGTGATTGACAAGGACTTTGTTGCCAGGACCTGAGCTGCCGTTATCCGGAGTAATATTAGTTACGGTTCCATCCATCATGGCATAGACAGGGGTGCCTTCCGGAGCATTTATGTCGATCCCGGCATGGTAATCATAATCCCCGGGCCTGCGGGGACCGTATGGATAGCGGATTTCGTCCCCATTGATAGCAGTTGAAAAGCTTAGAGGCCAATAGACGCTGCCTGTAGGCGGGGCCACAGGAGTAACTCTAGCAACATTCGAATCGGCACTTGTGCCGGCGGAGTTGGTAGCGTTGATGGCAAAGTAATATATAGAGCCGTTTGTCAAGCCTGATTTGGTAAATGTCGTATTGTTTACTCCGCTTGCCACAGTCGAATAAGACCCGGTCGAGGATGTTTTCATCTTAACCGTATAGCTCGTATTACTGCCCGATGCTTCCCAAGCGAGAACAGCTTGTCCATCACCCGCTACTGCTATCAATGCGGTCGGTGCAGCTGGAACCGCACTTGGTTTGGCTGAAACAGCGCTGGAATACTCACTTGTGTTACCCTCGGAATCGATAGCCGCCACCTTATACCAGTATGTAGTCTCGTTGTCTACCCCGGTATTGGTAAAAGACGTCGATGTAATATTGTTGGCAATGTGCTTGTATTTGCCATCGCTGGAGGTAGCCCGTGAAATCTTATGTTTAACAGCGCCGGATACGGCATTCCAATACAGAGTCACTTCGCCATTCCCGGAATTAGCCTTAAGTCCGGTGGGTGCGGGAAGTGCAGCAAGGACATTCGTATTAAATAATACAAGGAAAAGTACGCTCATCAATAAACTCCAAGAAATGCTTTTCTTTAATAAGCGCTTCTGCTTCTGTAACGTAGACATAAAATCTCCTCCTAATCGTATCGAACTATAGATCCTGTAAAACGACCTAACTTACAAATCCATAGAATAGACGTTAGTAAAACTGGAAAACTAATGTAGAGCTCATGGCCTCACCTCCTTTCTAATAAGCAAGAATTGAACAGGAGAATCTTGTAAACGCTTTCTTTTTTTGAATTGTAACATTGAAAATTTCTTATATGAAATACGAAATACTTATATTTCTATAATTAGGGGTTATATATTCGCCTAATCATTTTCAAAAAAATAACCCCATGCCTTTATGAAAGGCATGGGATTAGTTGATATGTTTGAAATGATATTTTTAAAAGTAGAAAGTGTACCTTACATTAAATTTCTAGTAAGTCGAATATCTGCCATGGTTAACAAACCAACCTGATTAGACGAATGCATCGTTTTTGCAGTGTTAACTACAACATTGATGGTAGCGGTGTCGCCAAAAATACCTTGTGGGACTACAAACTCTACAGTACCCATATCATTCGTTTCCAGAATGATCCTGTCCTCCGTAACAACGTCTACAGACATGATCAGGTCCAATTCAATGGGTATTCCTTCCTTCGTAGAACCCGTTGAATTTTGATGCAAGCCGTTTACTTCATTTTTACTTAAGGGTCCTATTGCTAAGACAGTGTCTTCTTGGGAAATGGTTGGTTCAATTTTATTAATAACTTCGGTTAAGGTCAGATTCAAACCATAAGCAACAAGACGCAATGATTCCTCAAGTCCGACATGACCTATGCGGTCGTTTTGTGCAAGCTGGTGAAATTCTTCCGGTGACATACCAATACCCACTTTTTTCTGCAGGGGAATACGGCGTTTGGAGACATCTACCTTACGGTAAACTTTAATTTTGGACAACGATTGCGTCACAGAAGTGGAAAATAAAGTCATAGAATCCATGATATATCCCGGATTAACTCCGGTACCAATGACAAACTGTCTTTTATCGCGAGCATAAAGATCAATTTCTTTGGACAAATCCGAATAGCGGTGCCATGGATAAGCTAATTGTTCACAGGTAGAAATGACGGAATATCCTTGATCAAGTAACTGCTTTATTTGCGGCCAAACCTGTGGCAGGTTGGATCCTGTTGCATGGAGTGCAAGTTTGCGCCCCTCTAGCCGTGCCGTATCGATTTCATCTAAATTCTGAACAACATGAATCCCCACAGCAGTGCTCTCTGCTAGTTCTCCGACATCCCTTCCGATTTTTTGAGGATCAATATCAACCGCACCAATTAACCGAATATGATCGGATTGCAAACAGCTTTGCATAATTTTGATGCCTATTGGACCTAAGCCATAGGAAATGACATTCATTTTTACAGTATTCATGAACCTTACCCCTCTCTTAATTGGTTTTCATGAACAATGTAACATCATCAGAAATAATGCGAAAATATGAATATATTATACATTTATAATCAGGGGTTATAAGTAGAATTATGCCAGGTCCTCAAGGTTGAGAGTCGGTATTCGCCATTAAAAAAACAGCATCCCGATTCATGATAGATGCTGTCCTACGGTTTGAGATGATAATGTCTTGGATTTCATAGACTCTTTTGTAGTGTAATGTGGTAAATGCTCCAATATAGACAATGCGTCCTTCGTAATTAAAGGTACGCTTACGTCGTTCCAAATGACAGAAATCGAACTGAAAAGAGACAGGTTTTTCAATGCAATAGCTTTGATCTTGTAAGAATTTAAAAGTTCCAGCATATCCTGCGGCATTAAGGTAATCCCGATTCCATTGGAGATCAGATTGGCAATGGTCAAAATTTCCGGCCCGGCCCCGATGGTTTTTGGAATGAATCCAGCGGTAAGGCAGGCATGCTCCAGCAAATAATAAAGAGATGGCGAATGCTTAGGGTCATAATGTAAAAAAGTTTCGTTTTTAAGCTCGTAAAGATCGATCTCATCTTGTACGGCTGCCGGATGCTGGCAGGATAAAGCCACCTTCATAGGATGCTTGGAAAACTCTATCCACTTAAGCGGCGGCTGTATCGTCTGTTTGAGGTCTATCGGAGTTCGGATAAAGGCGAGATCATATTCGCTTTTCTGTACAAGCTCGGCTGCGTGAACGGAGGTTGTTTCCTTGATATAAAATTCGATTAACGGATGCTCTTCTTTTAATTTTTTAATAAGGTAAGGGACCATATTGCTTGCAGCGGATGGAACGGTTGCGATTCGAATAGTCGTTTGCGGGACAGTTCCGGATTCCACAAGCTGAGAGATGGTTTTTTCAATGTTATCGAATGAGGGTAAAAGATTCTTATGAAGATAATCGCCTTCTGCGGTCAATGTAACGTTTCGGGTCGAACGGTTTAACAGTTTAATGCCGAGTTCTTTTTCGAGCGCTGTGATTTGCTGGCTCAATCCGGGCTGGGAAATATGCAATTTCTGGGCTGCATGGCTGAAGTTAAGACAAAAAGCGACTTCCATAAAATAACGTAATGACAAATAACTTACTTGCATATGAGATATCTCCTAATATATGACAATATGATTCGACAATTTATTATAGCATTTCAATCTGCTTTTGTAACCGGAATTGTTCGAAACGCTATCAGGATAACGATAATTAATAATTTCTACTTATATATTTATAAGGAAGCAGTATTTCCAATTTCTCTCATGTCGTATTAAACTATAAACATATTAAAGCGTTTTCATAAGCGCTGTGAGAGGGGAAAGAGTATGGGGAAAATAGCCTTTAATAAAGGAGAAAATATTATACTGCGTATTGAAATGGACTCTCATATCAAATTCGGTGAGGTTGCGACAGGCATTACAAGGGCAGGGGGGGACATCATAGCCATTGATCTGGTGGACGCGGGAAAGAATATTTCAGTAAGAGACCTCACGATAAACGTCGCCGAAGCGGGGCAAATCGGTGAAATTGAGAAAGCGGTTTCTAGAATCCCAGGGATAAAGCTGATTCATGTATCCGACCGTACCTTTCTGCTGCATCTTGGTGGGAAAATTTCGACAGTGCCCAAAAGCCCGGTTCAAAACCGCGACGATTTGTCCCGGGTGTATACACCGGATGTAGCCAGAGTATGTATGGCGATCAAAGAAGATCCTGCCAAAGCATTTACCCTCAGCATCAAGAAAAATACAGTAGCTGTGGTCTCTGACGGAAGTGCTGTTCTCGGGCTTGGAAACATTGGGCCCAGTGCAGCTATGCCGGTCATGGAAGGAAAGGCGGTCTTGTTTAAACAATTTGCGGGAGTAGACGCATTTCCGATCTGTATCAGCACGCAGGATTCGGAAGAAATTATCCAAACTGTAAAGCATATAGCCACCGTATTCGGCGGGATTAACCTTGAGGACATTTCAGCGCCACGGTGTTTTGAGATTGAACAACGGCTGCGTGAAGAATTGGATATTCCGGTTTTTCATGATGACCAGCATGGGACAGCGGTTGTCATGTATGCAGGGTTGCTCAATGCTTTGAAACTCGTGAACAGATCTATGGAGGAGATCAAGGTTGTTGTATGCGGAGTTGGCGCTGCCGGGGTGGCTTGTACCCGTATGCTGCTTGCGGCAGGTGTAAAGGAGATCGTGGGCGTTGACCGGCGGGGGATACTGACCGCTGACCAAAAGTATGATAATCCGATGAAGGAATGGTTCGCAATGGAAACGAATCCAAAGCGGCTTTCGGGTACCTTACGCGATGCGTTAAGAGGAGCAGATGTATTTATTGGCCTTTCCTCTGGAGGTTTGTTAACGAGAGAGGATGTCATGACGATGGCGGCAAATCCAATCGTGTTCGCCATGGCCAATCCCGATCCGGAGATTGTCCCAGAGGATATCGAAGATATAGCTGCGGTAATTGCAACAGGTCGATCGGATTATCCGAATCAAATCAACAACGTGCTTTGTTTTCCAGGAATATTTCGTGCGGCCTTGGATTGCAGAGCAGTCACAATTAATGAAGAAATGAAGTTTGCAGCAGCCGAAGCTATCGCCTCGATCATTACTGACGAGGACAGAAGTAAGAGTCATATTATACCAAGCGTATTTAATCATAAAGTAGTTAGCGCAGTTCGGAACCGGGTAATTGAAGCGGCTATTCGAACGGGTGTAGCCAAAAAAGTGCCGAAGGATTTCCGCTAACAAAGATATATAAACTCGTGGTATTTTGCAGAAGGAGTGTATGAATTGAAACCTATTATTGGAATTACATCGAATATCAGAGATGAGAAACTGCTGACCACCGGGTTGAGTAATATTCGTGCAATTGTAAAAGCGGGCGGAGTGCCGATCGTACTGCCTAATTTGTCGGAGGATTCAGAAGTAGACCGACTGGTAGAATCAATTGACGGCTTATTGGTTACTGGAGGAGGAGATGTTGACCCCAATATTTTCGGAGAAGAACCTCATCCGGAATTAGGTGAAGTATGCCCTGAAAGGGATCATTTCGAAATTATGATGATAAGCAAATTTTTGAAATTAGATAAACCAATCCTGGGCATCTGCAGAGGCAGTCAAATGATTAACGTTTCTGCTGGCGGGGATCTCTTTCAGGACATTTATGCCCAACATGATCATCAGCTTTTGCAGCATAGACAAAACGCGCCCCGGAGCCACTTAACGCATTTTGTAGATGTTGATGAAAACTCGCTGCTCCATCAAGCTGTTCAATCCACCCGTTTTAAGGTGAACAGCTACCACCATCAAGCGGTAAGAAAAGTTGCTGAAGGTTTTGAAGTATGCGCAAGAGCCAGTGATGGTATCATTGAGGCATTTGAGTGCAAGACGCACCGTTTTGTTTTGGGCGTGCAATGGCATCCAGAAAATTTGACCGACAAGAACGATATTTACTCTCTGAAACTGTTTAATGCTTTCGTCCAGGCTTGTCAATTTTAGTTATCCGGCTTTTCTTTATTGTGGCTGTTGTTATGTTGTGAAAAAAATAATAGGGGGATATATATATATGAAGCATTCTATTAAAGCAGCTCTTTTATGTTTTATTGCATTTGCAGTTTTGCTGGCGGGTTGTACCACTAGTAAAAATAATACGGCTCAACCCGACAAGAAGGATGAAAAGCGTCCACTGACAATCGCGCTGCCTACAGAGGTCAAATCCATGGATCTTTACGCCCATAATGATTTTGTAACATGGATGGCAGTCAATAACATGTACAATACATTATTAAAACGCGACGCTAAAGGAAACATCAGCACTGATTTGGCAGAAAGTTATAAAAAAGTAAACGATACGACATGGGAATTTGATCTTAAAAAGGGCATTAAGTTTCATAACGGCACAGAAATGACTGCAGAGGATGTCAAGTTTTCCTTCGAAAGAGCAGTTGCTGAGAAAACGCTGGGCGAAAGTGTGTATTACAAATCAATTAAAGAAGTGAAGATTATTGATCCGTACAAGGTACAATTTATTACGGACGGACCAAACCCACTTTTCTTGAGTGTCATTGCCCGCACAAGTGCTGCAATTTTACCTAAAAAATACATAGAAGAAAAAGGAATGGATTCCTTCAACCAGCAGCCTGTTGGAACAGGACCGTTTAAGTTTGTTGAGTGGAAAAAAGGCAGCTACCTTAAGTTGGAGCCTTATGAGCAATACTTCGAAGGTGCCGCAAAAGATTGGAGCCAGGTAGTGTTCCGTATTCTTCCTGAAGGCTCGACAAGAGTTGGAGAGCTTTTAACGGGTGGAGTGGATATTATTCCCTCAGTCGGCAGCAATGATTGGCCACGTGTGAAAGGAAATGATAAAACCGGGATCGTAAGCGGTGCTTCGAACCGTGTAGCATTTCTTGTTCCAAAAGTTACTAGTCCAAAATCTCCAATGGCAGATCAGAGAGTCAGGGAAGCCGTTGAGTTGGCAATAGATAAAAAGCTGATCATTGATAAATTATTAGGCGGTTTGGGTACTACGACGCGAACACGCATTACGCCAGGTAATTTCGGGGCAAATCCAAAATTGTTCAATGTTGCTGTATATGATGAAAAGCGTGCTAAGGAATTATTGAAAGAAGCAGGATACGAGAATGGCTTGGAACTGACGATGCAATCGACCACAGGACGTTATGCAAAAGATAAGGAAGTTACTGAGATGATAGTCGGTATGCTGGCTAAAGTAGGTATTAAGGTGAAATTGGAATTACTTGAATTTAGTGTTTATGAAGAAATAAGAAAAGTAAACAAAGTCAGTGATTTACATATGGTTTGGTTGGCTAACTCTAACTTCGATGCTTTCACTATGGTCAGCGAGCATCTCACTTCGGTTAGAAGCTTAACTAATTTGGGTCTTAGCAGTCCGGAGTTGGAAGAGATATTGAAAAAAGCTGAAAAGAACATGAATCAAGATGAAAGGGACTCTCAGTATCAAATGGCACAACAAGTGGAAGCGAATCAATTTTTGAGATTGTACCTGTATCTGGAGCATAACAGCTACGGAGTAAGTAAATCTGTGAACTTCACCCCTCGTTTAGATGAAATGTATAAAGTATACGAAATTTCAAAACGCTGATATTTGCTTATTTAAAAGCTGATCTTTCAATAGGGGCAATATTTATGCCCCTATCTTTTCAATATTACTTAACAGCTTGTTCGCATAATAACATAAGGAAGTGAATTCCATGAGAAGTTATGCCCTAAGACGATTGGCACAGATGGCTCCCGTGTTGTTGATCATCGTTTCTATCGTATTTGTCTTGATGCACTTATCCGGGGATCCTGTTGCATTAATGCTTCCGGAGGACGCTACCCAAGAAGATATGGATGCACTCCGGAAAGCTTTAAATTTAGATAAACCATTCTATGTTCAATATGCGACCTACTTATGGAATGTGCTGCATGGTGATTTCGGTAAATCATTCCGGTTTAATCAGGATGCGCTGGAGTTGGTGCTTGAAAGGCTGCCTGTTACATTAGAGTTGGCTGTAGCCGCCAAAATAATCGCAATTTGTTTGGCAGTACCGCTTGGAATCTTGTCCGCAACACACAAAAACTCTATTCTCGAACTTTTTGTAACGACAGGGACCGTTCTCGGAAAGGCGATGCCCCATTTTTGGTTTGGGATTATGCTTGTTCTCGTGTTCGGTGTCAACCTTCAGTGGTTACCGGTTTCGGGAAGCGGCACATTCTTACATCTCATTCTGCCGGCTATTACGCTTGGATTCGGTAATGCCGCTTATATTGCCCGGTTAACCCGTTCGAGTTTACTTGACTCCTTACATCAGGATTACGTTAGAACGGCAAAGAGTAAGGGATTAAAGAATTCTGTTGTCGTCTACAAACATGCATTCAGAAATGCTTTGATTCCGGTCGTTACGATCATTATGATGCAGATTGGCGGTATGATCGGCGGTGCTCTAGTTACGGAAGCCATCTTTGCATGGCCAGGATTAGGCCAATTAATTGTACAATCTGTTAATTCAAAAGACATGGCAGTAGTACAAGCAGCTATATTTGTTGTTGCTGTGTCCGTCATATTGATTAATATAGTAACGGATATTCTTGTCGGATGGCTCGATCCGCGTATCAAGTACAGATAAGGGGAGAAGACGGATGATAAGTAGTGAGCAAGCAGTTCCGGCGAGTCGACTCATAAAGGAAAATAAAAAAGAAAATCACCGTATCTTCTTTTGGTTTAGATTATTGCTCAAAAGTAAAACAGGTACGATCGGCTTTGTAATTATGTCAATTGTTATCTTTACGGCGTTATTTGCACCGTGGTTGGCTCCTTATGATCCTTCAGAACAACATATAACCGATATGCTTGCCCCTCCTTTCTGGTTGGATGGCGGAAGCATGCAGTATGTTCTTGGTACCGATAACTTGGGCAGAGATTTATTAAGCAGAATCATATACGGCTCCCAGGTTTCTTTGGTTGTAGGATTATTCGCGATTATTGTGGCGGGTGCTATCGGTTTATCCATTGGTTTGATTTCAGGTTATTACGGCGGATGGCTGGATAATGTTTTTATGAGATTAGTTGATTCTTTTTTGGCTATTCCTAATATTCTGTTCACTCTAGTTATATTGAAAGTAACCGGACCCGGTATGTTTACTCTTATTGTTGTGTTGGGTGTCACGAATTGGGTAGTTTATGCAAGGGTTATCCGAAGCGAGGTATTAAGTCTAAAAGAAAGAGAATTTGTCAGAGCCGCAAAATCGATTGGAGTACGTGATGGGATGATTATGATCCGACATTTATTACCAAATGTGTTTTCATCCTTTTGTGTGCTTGGGACATTAAGCATGGCGACCACCATTATTTCGGAAGCTTCACTGAGTTTCTTGGGTTTAGGCATTCAACCTCCTACTATTTCTTGGGGCGGAATGCTGAGCACCGGACGTGAATACTTGGCTACTAATTGGGGGCTCGCAACTTTCCCTGGAATAGCCATAACTATCACGACGCTAGGTATCATATTTTTGGGCGACTGGTTGCGTGATATTTTCGACCCTCGTTCTCAAGACATCTAATAGTAGGCATCATTCATGGAGGGAGGAGAAATACATTGAAACAACCTATTTTACAAGTTAATGGATTAAAAACTTACTTCTTCACGGATAAAGGCGCAGTGCCGTCTGTTGACAACGTTACTTTCACATTACAAGAGGGGGAAACACTTGGTATTGTGGGGGAATCTGGATCAGGCAAAAGCGTAACCTCCCTTTCTATTATGGGGTTGATTGAAAGTCCGGGAAAAATTGTTGAGGGAGAAATTCGTTTTCGGGACCGGGATTTATTGAAATTAAGTCATCATGAGATGCGGAAGATTAGAGGCAAGGAAATCGGTATGATCTTTCAAGAGCCTCTGACCGCATTAAATCCGGTTTTCCGTATCGGCCATCAAATTCAGGAATCACTTATGAACCACAATAACATGAACAAGACAGAGGCAAAGCAACACGCTTTGGAGCTGTTGAACAAAGTTAAAATACCCCGGCCTGAAAGTGTATACGAATCATATCCCCACGAACTAAGCGGTGGTATGCGTCAAAGAGCGATGATTGCGATGGCGATTTCCTGCAATCCTAAAGTGTTGATCGCTGACGAACCGACAACCGCCTTGGACGTTTCTATACAAGCGCAAATTTTGAAAATAATGAAAGAAATTATTCAGAATGAAGGTAATTCCATAGTCTTGATTACTCATGATTTGGGTGTAATTGCTGAAATGGCAGACAGAGTTGTCGTTATGTACGCAGGCCAAGTTGTCGAACAATGCAGCGTATATACATTATTCAAGCATCCAAAGCACCCTTATACGCGGGGGTTGTTAAAAAGCATACCAAAGTTGCACAATATCCTGGAAACCTTGGATTCCATAGAAGGCTCGGTCCCTAACCCGTTGAACATGCCGGAAGGTTGCCGCTTTCATCCGCGTTGTTCCTTAGCAACCGGGGCATGCAGCCGTAATGAGCCGCGTTTAACAGAATTAGCGTCGGATCATCAGGTTAGATGCTTAATGTATCAGGAAGAATTCGAAAAAGAATGGACGGAGAAGAGGTGATGATAGTGGATACGAAAGAACAACGCAAAGTGCTCCTGAAAGTCCACGAGTTGAGCAAGCATTTCGAAATTACCAAGGGCTTCATAAAAAGAAAAACGCAAATATTAAAAGCGGTAGATCAAGTGAGCCTCACTGTTTATGAGGGTGAAACTCTTGGTATTGTGGGTGAATCGGGATGCGGAAAATCGACGTTGGGGAATATGATTATGCACTTAATAGAGCCTTCCTCCGGGAAAATATTGTTTGAGGATACTGATCTTAGCGAAATGTCACGCGAAACGCTTCGCAAAAAACGAAAGGATATTCAAATGATTTTTCAAGATCCGTTTTCATCATTAAATCCTCGTTTGAAAATATTTGATATCATAGCTGAACCGCTCCGTACTCACGGGATTGCTAGTGGGGATAAATTGGAAGAAGAAGTACATAAGCTTCTGGAAGCGGTGGGCTTATCTGCGGATTTTGCAAAGAGGTTCCCTCATCAATTTAGCGGCGGGCAGCGTCAAAGAATAGGAATAGGACGAGCATTATCCTTGAAACCTAAATTGATCGTTTGCGATGAACCGGTGTCCGCTCTGGATGTGTCCATACAATCACAAATACTTAATCTTCTTTCCGTTTTACAGAAGCGTTATAAGCTGACATACATTTTCATCGCTCACGGCCTTCCGGCAGTTGCCTATATTAGCGATCGCATTGCAGTTATGTATCTTGGAAAAATTATGGAAATTAGCAAAAAGGAAGATTTGCTTAACCGTCCTTTACATCCTTATACCGAAGGGCTTCTTGCCTCCGTACCCGTTTCGGATCCGGAACTTCGCGGAAAAGAGAAGAAAGCATTGGAGGGGGAAACTCCAAATCCGTTAAATCCACCTTCAGGCTGCAGATTTCATACCCGCTGTCCCTACGTACAGGATCGGTGCCGCGTAGAGGAACCGCAGTTACGTCAGATAGGTTTGGATCGATCCGTTTCATGCCATTATCCACTTGGGGAAATAGAGGCGTCACTTTATGGGTAATCAGCATCAGTATGGTATCAGTTCAGCACATCCTCTGGCGACGGAAGCGGGGATGTCCGTAATAAAGGCCGGAGGCAATGCGGCAGATGCCGCTATCGCGGTTTCGTATATGTTGAGCGTGGTCGAACCTTATGCTTCCGGGATCGGGGGAGGCGGTGTCATGCTAATATTGCCTGCAAAGATAGAAGAATCGGTAGTGTGTGATTACCGGGAAGTTGCACCTTTGTCGGGAATTATCTCGCCAACAGAGATTGGGGTCCCGGGCTTTGTAAAAGGCATGGAGAAGGTGAATGAATTATTCGGTACTTTGGATATGGTAACCTTAATGGATCCTGCTATAAGAGCTGCTGAAGCGGGTTTTGCCTCCGGTGGAGCCTTACATCGGCAATTGGTGAATTCTCCACAATTGATTGCAGAACAGCATCCAAGCTTTTTTCCTAAGGGGGAAGCTATTCGTCAAGGAGAATGGCTGAAGCAGCCAGTACTTGCAAAGACGATGAGAGCAATTCGTGATAACGGCTCCGATTGGTTGTATCAGGGCGAGCTGGGGCAACAAATTTCGGCTATGGTAGACGGAATGACACAAGACGACTTTCGGGACTATCGCGTGTCCATGAAAAAGCCGATCTACAGTGAATACGACAATTACGATGTGATCACAACACCTCCGCCTTTCGGAGGTGTAACGTTGATCCAAGCGTTAAAGATCAGTGAGTTGCTGGAGCTGCACGAGCAGCAGAAGCAATCTATCCCTTATATACATCAATGGGGCGAGGTCATAAGGAAATGCTATGAGCTGAGAAAAAGCACAATGGGCGACCCGGACTTTTGTTCTCCGCCGGTAGAAAGGCTGATTAGCCGTGAGCTGATCGGCTTTTTGGCTGACAACATCAGACCGGACATCATATCAGAGATACCGGCTACTCTGGACGATGTTGCTAATACAACTCATTTTTCCATTGTGGATAAAGATGGAATGTGTGTGTCTGCGACAAATACAATAGGCGGTTTTTTTGGTCCGGGCATTGAAACAGGCGGATTTTTTCTCAATAATCAAATGCGTAATTTTACGAATGATGCAATCTCCCCTAATCAGGTGCAGCCGGGAAAAAGGCCTCAAAGTTACGTGTGTCCGACGATCGTACGAAACCGTGAAAGAACCATTGTGATTGGCTCGGCAGGAGGCAAGCGTATCCCTATGATACTATCTGTCATTTTGGAAAACGTTATTAAAAAAAAGATCGGCCTCGAAGAAGCAGTAGCTGCCTCGCGGTTTTTTATAGATGAAAGAATGATATCTGTTGAGAGCCCGCTTCCGGCTGCTGTGGCAGATGATTTAGCCAAGCTCGGATATGAGGTAGTGAACAATGAGGATCCTATGTTTTACGGGGGGATTCACGGATTAATGAGATGGCATGAAACAGGACAAATAGTTGGTGCTGCCGATCCAAGAAGGGGAGGAGCAAGTCAAGTAAGCGAATAAGATACAACCCCTAAACACAATGCGGAATAAACTTTATTGCTGTAAGAATATTAAAAAGAGGCGGCTCATATTAGCCGCCTTTATTGTATTCACTTAATGGATAAGAGGGAAAGGAAGGATAGCCAAACTCCAATTCGTCCAAGCAAAGAGTGCAGACTTCACCTAGTATTAGGAACTCCCCGGTTTTGCTGTTGCACCTTGGACATAGCAGATGTCCGTTCTTATTAGCTTCCTTATCGATCGTTCGATCGGGTTGGGCGGAAATAATAATTTCCTCAGCCATTGAATGGATGTTGTTTATCACACTTCTCAATCCTTTCTTGTACTCATAGTCTGCTTTATGATCTCATAAATAGTATACACTATATTTAAATAGTGTGTACTATTTAAAATATTATAAAGTCATAATGATGTCTTATATATACTTAAGTTTATATTTTTTTCATAACCGAACAGTAGTGACAATTTGATTGCGGATATGTTTAAAGTAGCATTAGAACTTTTTTGACCCCAAAAAACCGCTAAGTCGGTTAATCTTTTTCTATCGGTTTCCGTCGTCAATTGTGACCCCTGCATATGTAAAATTTACGTTCTCGACGATGTGTTCTCATATTCCTCGCTGATGTCGAAGGGAATGCTTCTGTAATGTTTGATAAAAATAGTCAGTAGGGGGAACTATTCAATAAAAAAGAATAAAGCGGAGGTTATAAGAATGGAGCATTCATTACTCTCAGAGTTGAAGGAGCTTATTACCAATCTGGAGCAAAAAAAGGCTGAGACCCGTTATACGATTCCCAGTGAAATTATGGGGGCCACGAAAAAGGCGAAAAACTTGGAAAGATTCTTATACGATATATTTGCTGTAGTTAATGGCAGCGGCGGGATTAACCTGTTGAGTATTATCCGTAGGGAGTTTGGCATGAGCGTGGAACTTACAGATCATATCGATCAGTGGGCACCATACAGCAAAGATCAATTTGAAGATGCGCTCCATGATGTGATTGACCGGGCTGAAATTCGTGCGGGAAAGCAAGGGTTATTTTTTGAAGGTTCGCCTGATAAAAAGGAAGCCGCAGAAGCACTGCATTTGCTTAAGCGTATCGCCCATGCCGCGGTTAAGTGTCAATTTAGTCCAAAACTGGCTGGACCACATGCTTATATTGAAATTTTGGACCATGTAATCCAGTTCTATGCACTTCCCAATTCGTTCCTTGATGATAGCATGATCAAATACAGAAGCCTTCTGTCCTCCGATAGACTTTATGCAATGTCGGGGAACGATGATACCATTACAGCTGCATTGAAGAGTCATGTAAAAGAGTGGTACCAACGTTCAACCTATACGTTTTTAGAAAAAAGCGAATGGTATCATACGTACGAATCAGTCCTAGATTATTTGTACGTTTTAACGGAGGAGCAGCTAGAATGTTTACGGATTGATTTCATCGAGCATATCAGGAATGAACTTAAACTAGTAAAAGTAAAACCTGAGCTGCACCGGGTGAAGCTTCTGAAGTCCATGCTGGAAACTGTTTTGAACTGGAAGGTTTAGTTACCACGAAACCGCTTAATTTCGAAGAAGCACTCATATTAACAGCCATCGCTAATTGTTCGATACGCAAAGGCTCAGCAAAATCTTGCTTAAATAAGCTAATTGCTTTAGCGATAGGTTCAGTGGTGAAGTATGAATATTAGCGGTTGAATGATGTTGTATAAAGTACAACAATTGCTGCCTTAATCTTGCCTCTCACTCCTCGTTGTTGCATCATGTACAACGCAACCTTTCAAATACTCTCGATTAAGATTGGCGCGAGCGGGTTATATCATTATTTAGGTTTAATTGTATGCATGGCATTAAAAATGAAGGAGATCTGTCGAAAGTTGTCGAAACGACTCGTATCTATCTTTTTTAGGAGATGAGGAGTATGAGAACAACCGATGCTGCTCCGCGGATACGACTTGTTCATTTTATAATTCTATTGATGCTTGTATCTATTTCAATCATTTCTATCATTCAAATAGCTGCTTCGTTTAAGGCGGAACGAGATTCCTTGTATGAAACGACACTAGAGCTTAATTATGAAAGCGCCAAAAAAATGAGCGTGACTATGAACTCCCTTTTCAAAGCGATGGAGAGAAGTTTGAAAGTGACCTCTGAACACCTGGAGAAGAGTATGCAAACACCAGATTCTATCCAAGCCCAATTGGATTTGGTAACGAGGAGCAGCAATTACTTTAATTCACAAATGGTCAATGACGCCAATGGGAATGTCTTAGCCATTTCTCCTGTTTCGGTAGGTCTCACAAGCAAAAAACTGACATCGAAAGCCATATTAGATGCGATTGAGCAGCGAAAGGCTGCGATCTCAGCACCTTTTGAATCTGTAACGAATAGGCTTATTGTATTAATGACAAATCCCATATTTAATTCCTCAGGCCAGTATTTGGGTTCATTAGGAGGCGCTATTTATTTACGAGAAAACAATGTGTTAAATGATATATTCGGTTCCAACAGCTACTCTCCATCAGGTTCATATATCTATGTTGTTGATGGGGCTGGAAATCTTATTTATCATCCAGATCACAATCGGTTAGGTGAGAACGTAAGTGCCAATCCAGTGGTAGCCAAGCTCATTAATGGACATAGCGGTAAGGAGAAAGTCGTGAATACCTTGGGAGTGCCGATGCTTGCTGGATATTCTTATGTCCCTGCTAACGGGTGGGGAATCGTTGTGCAATCGCCGCTGGAGGAGATAAATGAAAAATCGATGCGTTTGATTCAAAATGCCATTCTGTATTCATTACCCTTTCTCCTGCTAATACTTATACTAACAGCATGGTTGGCTAAGAAGCTGACTCTTCCCTTTGCTCGATTGGCTGCGACCGCCTATAAAATCTTGAATGGCAAGCAAGTCGCAGATCTGCCAAAGGTTAGAACGAATACGTATGAAGCCTATCATTTGTACAAAACCATGTTAATCACGATCGATGCTTTGCAAAAGAAAGCGAATCAATATGAACTGGAAGCTCAAACGGATAATTTAACGGGTCTTGCCAACAGAAGGAGCATGGAAACACAAATGCTCGACTGGTTGGAAGAAGGTACGGGTTTTTCTCTCATTGTACTGGATATTGACCATTTCAAAGTGATTAATGATACGCACGGGCATCTTGCAGGAGATAAAGTTCTGAAATATTTAGGAAAGCTTTTGCTTGCAATGGCAAGTGAGAACGAGCACTACTTCCGGTTTGGCGGAGAGGAATTCATTGTTCTAATGCCCCATATGACGAAAGAGGATGCGTATCTATATGCAGAGAAAATCCGTAATAAGTTGGAATTGACAATAAGCCCAGTAGGGCAACCCATCACGGTATCTCTGGGAGTGTCATCATTCCCAACAGACGGAGTGACGGCACATGAAGTGCTAGAACATGCGGATCAAGCGCTCTATTTTGCCAAAGGAAAAGGGCGGAATTGTACCGTTGTTTACGATCCTAAGTATACATAGTCAAGGACCTTAGTTCACCCGCAAGAATTTGCGGAACGAGCTAAGGTCTTTTTCTAATGAAACAGCATTTCTTGTATTGACAGTGATTGGAAGATCGCTTATAGTTATTAAAATATTTAATTCCGAGTTAATTGATTGGAATAATGTGCATGACTATTTTTTCTCATCTGGAGGGGCACTACGATGAATATTGAGAATATAGAAGCGTTCGTGTATGTCATCCACTATGGCAGCTTTAACAAGGCATCGGAAGTATTATTCCTTTCCCAGCCTTCAGTAACAGCTAGAATTCAATCGTTAGAACGGGAACTGGATTGTCAGCTCTTTGATCGAATTGGCAAGCAAGTTCATTTAACGGATGATGGCAGGAAGTTTCTCCCTTACGCGCAGCAATTACTGCAAACCTTCCAGAAGAGTAAAATCCATCTTAAGCAGAAAAAGGCGCTGCCTAATGAGCTGCGAATTGGCTGTACGGTATCTGTATCTAATTACATGATGCCAGCAATCATCCCCAAGCTGAAGCATAAATACCCGGAAATCAATTTTAAACTAACGACCGGAATAACGGATGATCTCGTCAACAAGGTTCTGAACCGAGATGTGGATATCAGCTTTGTGCGGGGAATCACCCATCCAAGTATTTTGTCAGCGAAATTTTATGAAGATCCTATTCGACTCTATGTTTATGAAGGGCATCCCTTTATTGGAAAAGAAAACTTAACGATTCAAGATATCGGACGTCAGGCTCTTATTTTCTTTGAGTGCGGCTCGTTAGATTGGATGCGAATTCACCGTGTATTTGATAGTTTGAAGGAGTCGCCCAACATCCAGATTCAGACGGATAACTCCGAAACAGCCAAGAAGCTGGTTCTACAGCGTGCAGGTATCGCTTTCTTGCCTGGGCTTAGCGTCAGTCAGGAAGTTAAGGACAACAAGCTATTTCCAATCGACTTTCCAGAGACAGCAGGCATTGCTTTACAGACGAACTTGATTACGTTAAATGGGGAGAATACGTTATTCTTCAACAGTATTTTGGATATTTGCAAAGGGTTATGGGGCCGAGCGAAAGGGTAATATCAGATTCTTATATATGCTTATAGAAAAACTCTATTATCCAGTTGTGAAACTAGATGATAAATTAATGCTAGGTTAATTCATACAAAACAAGTAGGAATTATAAGCTTAATATTTTGTAACCGAAAAATGGAGGGTATATACAGATGAGAAAATTAACAATCCTTGGAACAACACTAACTTTGGCTATCGTAGCAGCAGGCTGCGGGGCGAAAAATACAGAAACAATCGCATCACCAAAGGCAGCCGCTGAAGGTACGAAGGCTGCTGCAGCTACAGCTTCTGCAGCGGAGCCTGTCAAAGTGAAGAAGATCATTGTTGGAACAGGCACCAAATTTCCGAACGTAGCTTTCCTAGATAAAGACGGTAAGCTTACCGGTTATGATATTGAGCTTGTCAAAGAACTGGATAATCGGCTTCCTGATTACGAATTTGAATTCAAAACGATGGACTTCGCTAACCTGCTTCTCAGCTTGGAAACGAACAAAGTTGACTTTGTTGCCCACGAAATCGAGAAAAACAAAGAAAGAGAGCAAAAATACCTTTTCAACAACGAGCCCTATGCCTACTGGAAAACAAAAGTTATCGTGGCTAAAGACAATACCAACATTAAATCGATTGATGACTTGAAAGGTAAAAAAGCGTTAACGACAGCGACTAGTGCCGAAGCAACGCTATTAGAAAATTATAATAAAACAAACGATAACGCGATCAAAATTGTTTATCAAAGCGGTGCTGCCAACGATTTGGTTAGTCAGCTTACAACAGGACGTGCGGACGGATCATTAGGAGCGGATTTCTTGCTTCCGCTCGTCGACCCGCAAAGTAAATTAAAAGCAGTGGGACCGATTATTGAAGAAGCTGAGGTTCGCTTCCTCTTCCGTAAAAATGATAAAGACGGGCAAGATCTTGCGGATAAAATCGACGTGGCGTTAAAGGCTGTGAAGGCAGATGGAACGCTTTCCAAACTTAGCATTCAATGGCTAGGCGGAGACTATACGAAGAAAGATTAATAAAGCTTTGAGTAAGAACGGTACAGAAAGGTGAGATCGTCCGAATGGAACAACAATTTGAAATCACCTATGTCTTTGATTTTTTACCCAAATTAGTCTCTTATCTGCATATCACATTGTTTATTGTAGCTAGTTCTATGCTGCTGGGTGTGCTAATCGGATTCCTCATAGCGCTGCCAAGGCTGTATGAGGTTCCCGTGTTAAGAAGGATATCCCAAATCTATGTGTCATTTTTCCGGGGGACACCGATCCTCATACAGTTGTTCCTCATCTATTATGGTCTTCCCGAGATATTGAAGCTCATTAACGTCGACGTCTCTAAAGCCCCCGTCCTGACTTTCGTCATTTTGACTTTTGGCCTGCATGGCGGTGCTTATATCTCTGAAGTCATTCGGGCAGCCGTGAAAGCCGTGGATCGAGGGCAAATGGAGGCTGCCTATGCGATTGGTATGACAGGTTACCAAGCTTTTACACGTATCATCATGCCACAAGCGCTTGCTATATCGATACCGAACTTTGCGAATCTGCTTATCGCCAATTTGAAGGATACTTCGCTAGCGTTTTCGTTAGGCGCGATGGAATTGATGGGGAAAGCCCAGACACTTGGAGCGGCAACACAGCATTTTATTGAAACTTACATTTGTTTATCGCTCATCTACTTTGTCATTTGTTACGGGCTGGAGAAGTTGTTCTTGGATATCGAAAAAAGACTGCTGCGGCATGAACAAGCCATTGTTCAACGTGAATCGAAGTTTACCTTTAAGCGGTTATTTAAGACACCTTGGGCTGCATCCGCTCAAACGGATAAAGGAGGGTATCAACCATGAAGCTCGATCTAGGGTTTATCGGTTCCGCCTTTATTCAGCTGCTCTCTGCTTTGCCCATTACGCTGCTAATTACGTTCGTATCGGTTTTTTTCGGATTTCTGATTGGATCGGCCGTGGCGATCATCCGAATATACCGCGTACCCGTTATCCATTACATCGCAAGCGGCTATGTGACGTTCATCCGAGGAACACCGATGCTGATGCACTTGCTGCTCATTTATTTCGGATTACCAGTGATTATTGATTCTTTGGCAACAGCCATCGGTTGGAGCTTCCGGTCGACTTCTATTCCAATGATCGGTTTCGCCTTTCTTTCCTTCTCGATTACAGCAGGAGCCTATTTGGCTGAAGTAGTAAGATCAGGCATTCTAGCGGTGAATAAGGGGCAAATCGAAGCTGCCTATTCCATCGGCATGACAACACCGCAAGCGTTAAGGCGCATCGTGCTTCCTCAGGCATTAGCTGTTAGCTTGCCTAACTTATCCAATTCGTTCATTGGAATGCTTCACGGTTCTACACTGGCTTTCACGGTATCCGTTGTTGAAATTAACGCCAAAGCGCAAATCGTTGCTACGACAAATTGGAAATTCTTTGAATCTTATATTGCCGCGGCATTCTTGTTCTGGGGAGTGACGATCCTGATTGAGAAGATAACGGAGCTGCTTGAGAAACGGATAAATATTTATAACCGAGGTGGTGTACGATGATCAAAATGGCAAATATCACCAAAGCATTCGGCAAGCATGAGGTGCTGAAAGGTATCAATTTGACGGTGAAAAAAGGAGAAGTCGTCTGCATCCTTGGTCCAAGCGGTTCAGGCAAAACGACGCTGCTTCGCTGCATCAATTACTTGGAGAAGCCGAACCAAGGTGAGGTAACGATTGGGGATTTCACCATCAATTGCAAGCGCCCGAGCAAACAGGATATTCACACGCTGCGCAAGAAAACGGCGATGGTATTTCAACATTACAATTTATTTAAACATAAAACGGTGCTAGAAAATGTGATGGAAGGCCTTGTCATTGTACAGAAGCAATCCAAGGATACTGCACGGCAAACAAGTATTCAAATGCTGGAAAAAGTGGGGCTGGGCAGTAAGCTGGACGCTTATCCAAGCCAATTGTCAGGCGGACAGCAGCAGAGAGTAGGTATTGCTCGTGCGCTGGCTCTTAATCCAGAAGTAATTTTATTCGATGAACCAACCTCTGCCCTTGATCCTGAGTTAGTCGGTGAGGTGCTCGAGGTAATTCAGAAAATCGCCAAAGAAGGCATTACGATGATCGTCGTTACGCACGAAATGGGCTTTGCTCGTGAAGTTTCGAATCATGTTGTTTTTATGGATCAAGGTGTGATTGTGGAAGAAGGAAGGCCTCAGGATATTTTTAGCGATGCGAAGGAAGAACGTACGAGACAATTTCTGAAACGAATTACGCCGGAGTATACGTTTAACATTTAAATTTACAACGAATACGGAGTGGATGACATGGGGATCAAACTTAGTATTTTGGATCAAAGCGTTATTTTCCCGGGGGAGAATGCGGAAGCCGCTCTGCAGCATACAATAGAGCTTGTGCAATTAGCGGAAAAGCTGGATTATCATCGCTTTTGGGTGTCGGAGCATCACGATTCCGATCAATTGGCCGGTTCTTCACCCGAGGTGCTAATCTCTCATTTATTAGCGAAAACAGAGCGCATTCGCATTGGCTCTGGCGGCATCATGCTGCAGCACTACAGCCCGTACAAAGTAGCTGAAAACTTTAATGTCCTTGCAACATTAGCACCTGGAAGAGTAGATCTCGGTATCGGAAGGGCGCCAGGCGGGCTTCCTCGTTCTACGAAAGCTCTGCAGCAGGGCATCACAGAGCCAGCTACTTTGCCGGAGAAGCTGAAGGAACTCAAACAATTTGTTCATAATCGATTGGATGCTGATCATCCGCTTACAGGACTTCGGGTATCTCCGATTCCGACACAACCAGCGGATATCTATCTGCTTGGCGCCACTGCGGCTAGTGCAGAATTAGCTGCTGAATTAGGGCTTCCCTATGTATTTGCCCAATTCATTAATGGTGATCATGCTGTGGCAGCTGCTGCTTTTGAAGCGTATCACAATGGATTTAATCGAGAACATGGCGGACAGCCGAAGGCGATCCTGGCACTGTCCTTAATTGTGGCTGACACAGAAGAAGAGGCCAAAGTGCTGGCTGGCGAGTATAAGAATGTCAAAATTCATTTGGAAAACGGTAAAACACTGACGGTTGGAACGCTTGAACAGGCCGAGGAGTATGGACGGCAAACACAAGCTAAATTCACCGTAGAAGAGAAGGAAGCGGAGATAACGAAAGGGACCAAAGAATCCGTCCGCCAAAAGCTGCTGGACATCCAGCAAACATATGGGGTAAATGAGTTTATTGTTACCACGTCGGTGAAAGATTTCGCCAAGCGTTTGCGGTCATTTGAATTGCTTAGTGAGGCGTTCTCGGAGCTGCTTGTGTAGGTAAAAACGCCATACATCTTTTTGGAGGGGAATGAGCATGAGCGAAGCGCTATCGGAACAATCACAGTCGGCATTTGAGCAGAAGCTGATCGCGATTCGGCGTCATCTGCATCAAAATCCGGAATTATCGAACGAAGAAGTTCGAACCACTGCATCGATCCGAGGCTGGCTGCAGGAAGCGGGTATCCGAGTGGCTAACTTTCCGCTGAAATCCGGTCTTGTCGCGGAGGTTGGTGGTCTGCACGAAGGCCCGATTATTGCGCTGCGAGCCGATATTGATGCTTTGCCTGTCCAGGAAGCTACTGGACTGGCTTATGCCTCATTGGTTCCGGGCACCATGCATGCTTGCGGACATGATTTTCATACCGCAGCCATTCTGGGCGCCGCTTTCTTATTAAAGCAGCAAGAGAAAGAGCTGCAGGGCACGGTTCGCTTCATTTTCCAACCGGCAGAGGAGAAAGCGCAAGGAGCAGAGCAGGTCATCAGGAGCGGAGCATTAGAGGGGGTTCGTGCAGTATTTGGGATGCACAATAAACCTGATCTTCCTGTGGGCACAATCGGCATTAAACCGGGACCCCTTATGGCATCTGCTGATGGGTTCGTTGTTGAAATCGAGGGAAAGGGTACACATGCTGCGGTGCCTGAAGCGGGGGTAGATCCCATTGTAACCGGCGCACATATCGTCACAGCACTCCAAGCGATTGTAAGCCGGAATGTGAGTGCGCTGCAAAGCGCTGTGATAAGCGTCACCAAGATACACAGTGGAACCGCTTGGAATGTTATACCGGATAAAGCTGTCTTAGATGGAACGGTGAGGACTTTTGACGAGGAGGTTCGAGCCACGGTTCTGAGCAGGTTCGATCAGGTGGTTCATGGTGTAGCGGCTGCTTTTGGTACGAAGGCATCAGTACGATGGATCAAGGGTCCACCAGCCGTGCAGAACGATGCGGGGTTAGTGGAATTAGCAGCACGAGCTGCGGATTTTGCAGGCTTGAAAGTCATCGCGCCTACACCATCTCTAGCAGGGGAAGACTTTGCTTTCTATCAGAAGAAGGTGCCAGGTATCTTCTTATTCATGGGTACGTCGGGTACGCAGGAGTGGCATCATCCCGCTTTTGATCTCGATGAGCGCGCGCTGCCAATCAGTGCCAACTATTTTGCCATATTAGCGGAGCAAGCTCTTGAGCAAATTAGCTCCAAATTCGAAGTGGAGGTTTCAGGATGAGCCAACTTGTAATCGATATTAGGCCTTATTTAGATACGTATAAACAGTTGAGAACAGCGATTGAAGGTCTTACGGAAGAGCAGTTGAAATGGAAGGAGAACGCGGATAAATGGAGTGTGATGGAAGTTCTATCTCATTTGACCGATCACAACATCGTTGTTTCCTTTCGTATCCGCGAGATCATTTCTGGATCCACGGTCCCACTGCCTGCCTTTGGGCAAGATGCTTGGGTAAGTAGTGCCAAGGCGAATGAAGGCGCAGCTATAGATATTTTGGACGCTTTCCAAGCGTTGTTGACCTATAACAGTCTATTATTGCGAAGATTATCCCCACAAGACTGGGAGAAAACGGGAGTTAACTTCAAAGGACAGACGTTAGCATTGACGGATGTCGTTCAATCTTTTACCGCACATGTGCAGGTGCATCTAGCCCAAATAGAGCGGATTAAACAAGCTAATCAAGCAACGGATCTTTCATGATATAAAGCCGACTAAACCTATATGTGATAGAAAGAGGTGTGGGGGATATGAGTACAATTAGGATTCGGATTCGTGAAGCTCGTACGGAAGACCGTGAGGTGATTAGGCAGCTTCTTATTGATGCCTACAGTCAGTACGAAGCAGTTCTTCCACCCGAAGGATGGCAGCAGTACAAAGACAACATTCTTGCCTCTGTAGATGGCGACGCTCCTTCTGCACGACTAATTGCGGAAATCAATGGGGAAATCGTGGGCAGCTCCCTCTTGTTCCTGTCATCTCAGGTTGCCTATGGGCTTCCTGAATTGGATATCCATACGCCGATTATTCGCTTATTGGCTGTTTCCCCGCGAGCTAGAGGTAAGGGAATCGCAACGGAGCTCATTAAAGAAAGCGCCAGACGAGCGCTGGAATTGGGGGCATCTACGCTGCATCTGCACACTTCCGATATGATGGAATCTGCCGTGAAGCTTTATGAGCGTTTAGGCTTCGAACGGGCATTTGATAAGGATATTCTAAAAGGCGAAAACGTAGTAAAAAGCTACCGTCTGCAGCTCAAAGAAACAGCGATTCTTCAATAATTATCATAAGGACGTGATGACGATGTCAAAACAAAAGCAATTGAAGCTTGGAGCTATCATTCATGGTGTCGGTGGAAACATATCAGGATGGCGCCATCCTGAGGCGATTACAGATGCCAGCGTCAATTTTGGCTTTTATAAACAGCAAGCCCAGAAAGCTGAGACCGGTAAATTTGATCTGGTTTTCATTGCGGACGGTCTGTATATTACCGAGAAATCCATCCCTCACTTTTTGAATCGGTTTGAACCGATTACGATTCTTTCGGCGCTGGCTGCTGTCACGTCCAACATCGGACTCGTTGGTACACTTTCAACTTCCTACAGCGAGCCATTTACAGTGTCCAGACAATTCGGATCGATTGATCTGATTAGTGATGGGCGTGCAGGCTGGAACATCGTGACTTCACCTCTAGAGGGATCGGCTAGAAATTATAGCAAAGACCAACACCCCACACATCCTGAACGATATCGAATCGCGAATGAATTCTTGGAAGTAGCGCGTGGACTTTGGGATTCCTGGGAAGACGATGCCTTTGTCCGGGATAAAGAAAGCGGCGTATTCTTTGATCCGAGCAAACTGCATACGTTGAACCACAAAGGGGAGTTTTTCTCTGTACAGGGTCCACTCAATATTGCGCGTTCGAAGCAAGGTCAGCCGGTTATCTTCCAGGCAGGGGCTTCTGAGGATGGTCGGGCTTTCGCGGCTAAAGTCGCTGATGCCATATTTGCCGGACACGAAACGATTGAAGAAGCTAAGGCTTATTATCAGGATATAAAAAGCAGAGCAGTAGCTTATGGCCGTTCAGCCGAAGATCTCGTTATTCTTCCTGGGATTAGCCCGATTATCGGACACACAGAAGAAGAAGCGGAAAGTAAGTATCAAGAAATTGCTAATTTAGTTACGATCGATAAAGCATTGGATTTTCTGGGGCGCTTCTTTGAGCACCACGATTTCTCTCAATATCCACTTGATGAACCGTTCCCTGATCTCGGTGATTTCGGCAGCAACAGTTTCCGCAGCGGTACGGATAAAATCAAGCAAACAGCGAAAGAGAAAAACCTTACTTTGAGACAAGTGGCGCTTAGCGTTGCTACTCCACGTAATGAGTTCACAGGAACAGCTGAACAAGTAGCGGATCGTGTCGAACTCTGGTTCAAAGAAGAAGCGGCAGACGGCTTTATTATAGCTGCAGCTCTTCCCAAAGGATTGGACGATTTCGTCGATCTCGTTGTGCCAATCCTGCAAGAGCGCGGTATTTACCGAAAAGAGTATGAATCTGACACGCTGCGGGGAAACCTAGGCGTACCGATTCCTGCAAATCGTTACACGAAGGTAGAGGCTACTATCTAGAAATCAGTTAGTTGTACTCATTTCCATTTTATTTACTTAGTCTTTAACCGCCCGTTTTGGGCGGTTTTATGGCGTTTAGGTTGAATTATTTTCCAAAGCAGCTCCGAAATTCCAAAATTTGAAAACAAATGTGTAATCGTATAAACTGTGAACATAGACTATTGTGGAGAAAAATGTAGCCTATAGTCAAAATGTGTTACTAAATCTTATAGGTGGTGCTGAAATGAGTACGTTTAAATCATGGTTTTCAAATGCAAAAACAGGCTTATCCGATCAAGTCAAAAAATTTCAAAACAAAGATTTTCTGGATGCCGTTGTAGCGGGTTGTGCGATTGTAGCGGCAGCTGACGGCAGTATTGGTAATTCAGAAAAGGAAAAGATGATTGGTTACATCAGCCGTAGCGAAGAGCTTAAAGTATTTGATGTCAGTAATGTCATCGCTCGCTTCAATCACTTTGCTGGCAACTTTGAGTTCTCAAACATTGTAGGCAAGCAAGAGGCGCTTAAAGTTATTTCCAAGTTTAACAATAAGCCGGAAGTTGGACGAATTATCATTGCGGTATGCTGCGCAATTGGTGCTGCAGACGGAGATTTTGATGATCAAGAGAAGAAGGTTGTCAAAGATATTTGTACAGCGCTGAACCTCAATCCTAGCGAATTTAGTCTGTGATCGTCGGTTTACAAAACATTTAATCGGAAAAATGAAACGTGTTCGAACTTCATCCGTATCAAATGAAAGAGTGTACGAATACAGGATATGAAGGGAGGTGACCTCGTTGACAATTAGTTTGGTCAAAGGTCAAAAGATTGATTTAACAAAAGGTAATGCGGGTCTTTCCAAAGTTGTAGTTGGACTAGGTTGGGATCCTGCAGTTGTGGAGAAGAAAGGTTTCTTCGGATCCAAAAAAACAGCAGTTGAAATTGATTGCGACGCTTCCGTCATCTTACTAGATGAGAATGGGAAATTGACGAAAGAGAAAAATGTTGTTTTCTTCGCAAACTTGCAAAGCCCTGACGGTTCAGTGGTTCACTCCGGTGATAACCGCACGGGGGAAGGCGATGGCGATGATGAGCAAGTATCTGTTAATTTAGGACAAGTTCCTGCGGATGTGAGTAAAATCGTTTTCGTTGTTAATATCTACGACTGCGTCAATAGAAAACAAGATTTCGGTCTCGTTCAATCCGCCTATATCCGGTTAGTGAATGATTCGAATAACCAAGAATTGATTAAATTTAATCTGACCGAAGATTATTCAGGTAAAACATCTCTTATTGTTGGTGAACTTTACCGTCATAGCGGCGAATGGAAATTCAACGCCATTGGTGAAGGCAGCACGGATACAACGGTTGGACAATTAGTTAAACGCTATCAATAATAGCAACACCAAATCCCCTTATAAAGCGAGGTTATATTCAATGGCAATTTCACTATCCAAAGGTCAAAAAGTCGATTTAACAAAATCAAACCCAGGTCTAACTAAAGTTGTTGTTGGTCTAGGTTGGGACACGAACAAATATGATGGCGGTAAAGACTTCGATCTAGACGCTTCCATTTTCGCTGTTAATGCTTCTGGTAAAGTAGGATCTGAATCGGATTTCATCTTCTACAACAACCCGAAGAATGCGAATGGTTCAATCGTACATAACGGCGACAACCGTACAGGTGCTGGCGATGGCGATGATGAGCAAGTAAGTGTTGATCTAAGTGCAGTTCCAGCTGAAACTGAGAAAATTGCTTTCTGCATCACAATTCATGATGCTGAAGCAAGAGCGCAAAACTTTGGACAAGTTTCCAATGCTTACGTTCGTATTCTTAACGAAGGTTCAGGCGCAGAATTGATCCGTTTTGATCTTGGAGAAGATTTCTCCATTGAAACAGGCGTAGTCATCGGTGAATTGTACCGTAACAACGGCGAGTGGAAATTCAGCGCAATCGGTAGCGGCTACAAAGACGGTCTTGCAGGATTAGCTCGCGATTACGGTTTACAAACTTCCTAAGATTTTTATTATCATGCTTACGATGCTAGTTTTCTTGCGAAAACTCTAAGGAGATGCAGCAATGACAATCAGCTTGTCAAAAGGTCAAAGAATTGACTTAACCAAGACGAACCCTGGCCTCAGCAAGGCTATCATCGGATTAGGTTGGGATACGAACAAATATAGTGGTGGGCATTCATTCGATTTGGATGCATCAGCCTTTTTGCTTCATGCTGAAGGTAAAGCCAAAGGGCTAGAGGACTTCATTTTTTACAACAACTTGGTTGGTGTTAATGGTTGTGTCCAGCATACCGGCGATAATCGTACAGGTGATGGCGATGGGGATGACGAGCAAATCAAAGTTGATTTCTCCAAAATCCCTGCACATATTCACCGAGTAGGAATAGCTGTCACGATTCATGATGGAGCGAACCGCAACCAAAATTTCGGACAAGTATCGAATGCGTTCGTTCGGCTTGTTGATGAGGTAACGAATCGGGAGATTTTACGTTATGACTTGGGTGAGGATTTTTCTGTAGAAACGGCTGTAGTCATTTGTGAATTGTACCGAGACAGCCAAGGCCAAGAATGGAAGTTCCAAGCTGTTGGAAGTGGTTTTCAAGGTGGTCTTCAAGCCCTTTGTAAAAACTACGGACTTGATGCCCAGTAAATTCAGAACAGGTGGGGTGGTGCAAGTAAGGCATCACCCTTCAATTATTGAGTACGGAAGGGACAGCCCTTATGCATATATCTCTTGTAAAAGGCCAAAAGACGGATGTTACAAAAACAAATCCGGGACTCTCACAGATTGGTATTGGACTCGGATGGAACTCTCCTGCGAACATAGATCTGGATACTTCAGCATTCTTACTAGGCGCTAATGGGAAGGTAGATAATGACGAACAGTTGGTATTCTACAACAACCCTACCAAAAGCGGTGTGAATTTCATCGATCAACCCTCTCAAGGGTCCGATAAGAAGCAATTTTCTATTCAATTTTTGGGCGTTCCAGCCAATGTTGAGAAAGTTGCTATCACACTAACCATTCATGAGGGTGAGAAGTTAAAGCAGCAATTCAGCCAAGTGACACAAGCTTATTTACGGATTTTTCATCCTAGCACAGGGCAAGATATGTTGCGATATGAATTAGGAAATCAATTCTCCGTTGAGACAGCTATTGTTGTAGGGGAACTATATAGATACGGCACAGAATGGAAATTCAGTGCGATTGGATCTGGCTTTTCCGGTGGGCTGAAAGCGCTGTGCGGTAATTTCGGAATCGAGGTTAAGGATGAACCTACACCTAACCCTGTACCTAATCCGACACCGACGCCTCCCCCAGTTTCAACTCCGGCGCAAGCGAGTAAACCTCCTCTTATCCCTCCGGCTCCAATTAATCTGAATAAGATTGAATTGAAGAAGAAGGGCGATCGCATTAGTCTTGAGAAGAAGACAACAGGCAATCTAGGGGAAATTGTTATTAATTTAAACTGGAATCAGAAGAAGAAACCTGGTGGATTTTTTGGGAAAAGCAAAGGTATCGATCTGGATCTGGCTTGTTTATATGAATTAAAGAACGGTGAGAAGGGCGTTATTCAAGCGCTTGGCAACCGATTTGGTTCACTTCATAGAGAGCCGTATATTGCCTTAGACGGTGATGATCGTACGGGCTCGGTAACAACAGGAGAGAACATTCGAATTAATGGGAATAAGCTCTCTGAATTTGACCGCATTCTAATTTTCACTTTCATTTACGAAGGTGCAACCACTTGGTCTGAAGCAGATGGCGTAGTGTCCATCAAACAAGATGGCGGACCTGACATCGAAGTGAAATTGAATGAACATGATAATCGTCACGGCATGTGTGCCATTGCATTAATTCGTAACCAAAATAATGAAACATTTAGCATTGAACGGCTTGTTCAATATTTCTCCGGACATAAGGCGCTAGATGAAGCCTTTGGATGGGGAATGAGATGGGTTGCAGGAAATAAGTAAATAATTAGCGAAAAATACAGGAGGGTCAAGGCATGTCAGATTTTTTTCAAAGTTTTATCAACAACTTCCTTAACTTTTTCAATTGGGAAGTGCTTTCAACAACACTTTCAGATCCGGTTAGCTGGGGAATTATCGGGACACTAGTTATCTTAGAGGGGCTTTTATCCGCTGATAACGCATTGGTACTGGCAGTAATGGTAAAGCATTTACCGAAGGAGCAGCAGAAAAAAGCTTTATTCTACGGACTCCTAGGTGCCTACATCTTCAGGTTCATAGCTATTGGAGTAGGTACGTTCCTTGTTCAAATTACTTGGATTAAAGTGCTCGGCGGTGCCTATCTCCTTTGGATTGCCATCAGTAATCTTTTCTTCAAGAAGAAGGAAGAGGAAGGGGAGGTTAAGAATAAAGGACTTTCCTTCTGGCGAACTGTTCTTGCTGTAGAAGTCATGGATATTGCTTTTAGTGTCGATAGCGTACTTGCTGCCTTTGGCGTAAGTGACAAGGTTTGGGTATTGTTCCTTGGAGGCATCATAGGTGTACTTATGATGAGAGGCGTGGCGCAAGTCTTCTTAAAGCTCATTGACAAGATTCCAGAGTTGGAGAAAGCAGCCTTCATCCTTATTATCATCATTGGTCTTAAGATGATTGCAGGCGCATTCGGTGTCCATATTTCACATGTTCTTTTCTTCTCAACCCTTATTGTCATATTTGGAGGCACGATAGTTCTTAGCTTGCTTCGCAAAAAGGACAAGCAGGAATCAGCTAACTAATAATACCGACTTATACATTGACAATCCCTCCTTTACGGGGGGATTGTTTCTTAAACGAAAGAGGGAGGAATCGGGAATGAGATATTTTAATTATTTAACAGCGGATGAAGAGAAAGCTCTATTTTATTTACCTCCGACTTCCTTCCATAATCATTCGCGCAAAGAAATCCTTGCTTATTCCATTGGTGCTGCTCTTTATATGCCGGCTACACGTACCACGTTCGCAGAAGATATCGCTTTTGGTAAAATTGAAGGTCTAGTTTCAGTAATTCTTGATTTGGAAGATGCCGTTGGTGAAAATGAGGTTCATGCCGCGGAAGAATCCTTGGTGAATCAAATGAATAAACTAGCCACCTTCATTGAAGTCGGAATTCTTCATACGGATAATCTTCCGCTTTTATTCGTACGAGTAAGAAGTGTGAATCAGTTAAATTATTTGATCGAAAGATTAGAAGAAAATGTAGCCCTTTTAACGGGATTTGTATTCCCGAAATTTACCGCAGACAATGGTGAGGCTTATTTTCAAATACTAGAAAATTATAATGATGAGAGACCGCCTTCCGCACCCATGCTATATGGTCTGCCAATTCTAGAGTCCGGACCTGTGATTTATAAGGAAAGCCGTACTCATACGCTTCAAACGATAAAGGAGATCCTAGAGCAATATAAGAATTTAGTCCTCAATGTAAGAATTGGCGCCACGGATTTCTCCAGCTTATTTGGTTTGAGACGCAGCCCAGACATGACCATTTATGACATAACGCCGATTAGAGACTGTGTAGCTGACATTATTAATATATTTGGACGTGTTGATGCCTCTTACGTTATTTCTGGACCTGTATGGGAATATTTTCCCCAAAAGGGTTTAGTTCGCGAAGTGATTATGGATAAAGAGAATGGCATGATTGGCAAGACAATTATTCATCCAACTCATATTAAACCCGTTCAATCGCTATACGCGGTGACCCATGAAGAGTATACGGATGCTACAAGCATTATTACGAGCAATAATGGCGATCATGGCGTTATTAAGAGCGCGTATGCCAATAAAATGAATGAAATCAAACCTCATTTAAGCTGGGCCAGACGTATTCTTTTACGATCACAAATTTATGGGGTGCTGCATGAAGAACAACAATATGACGGATTATTGCTCAAGCATAATCGAGCATACGTATAAGATCGCAGGTGATTTAGAGCTTCAAGTGACATTGACCTCTAATCCTTTTGAGATTCCTCTCGACTCTCTGTTCGCCATGGCGGCAAGAATCAATAAGAAACGATCGTTTCTGTTTGTTAGCAAAGTGCTGGGTAAACATATCCCTGTGAACCCATATTCCTCCTTATTAAGCGGGGCTTCATTAGCACTACTTTTACAACAAGCCTTAAAAGGTTCTATGCCGCAGCAATTAATCCCTCAAGCCATTCAAGGCATTATAGATCCTTCTCAGGCCGAGGCGGCCTATAAAGAAATTATGTCCTATCGATTAAGTTTACCGCAATCTGTTGTTTTTATAGGGTTTGCTGAAACGGCTACAGCCATCGGACATGCCGTGTATGAAACCTTTGGTCAGGGTGGCAGCTATATTCATACCACGCGTGAAGTGATCGAAGGATCGGCATCCATCATTAATTTCAGTGAGGAGCATTCCCACGCTGTAGCTCATTATTGTTATGCGAAGGATCCTAAGATGCTTACACATCCTGAGATTGTTGTCCTTGTAGATGATGAAATTACGACAGGTAAGACATCTTTGAACATTATTCGAGATATGCAGGGGAAATTTCCGAAGAAAACCTATTATATCCTTGCTCTGCTTGATTGGAGAACCCCAGAGGATCAGCAGCAGTTTCTGAAGCTAGAGCTCGAGCTAGGAATCTCCATCCACGTGCTTTCCTTAGTCAAAGGTGAGGTAAAAGTAACGGGTTCATCAGAAAGTTTAACTCCTCAAGTTCCTGTCCTTCCTATTCCAAATCAAATGGGACCCATTCACTTCACGTATATAGATCATCTATTTGCTCATGCTCCTTACGTGAGCCAACATCCATATTTACAGCAGAGCGGAAGATTTGGTCTTACTCCGGAGGAAAGCGAACAATCCAGTCATTCGATATCTCAAGCCGCCAAGCAGTTGAAACTTACTCGCATAGGTAAGAAGACGTTGTGCGTAGGCACAGGTGAGTTTATGTATATCCCCATGCGAATTGCCGCAGAAATGGGAGAGGGTGTGTCTTACCAATCGACGACGAGGAGTCCAATTCATACCATTGATACAGATGATTACGCAGTCAAGGTAGGCTATCCATACTCATCTCCAGAGGATCCCGAAGTTACTCATTTCCTATACAACGTTCCGGTAGGCATGTATGACGATCTCTATGTATTCATGGAACGAGAAGCTGATCCAGCTTCAATGCAGCCATTGCTCCAAATTCTTCAAACGAGAGGGCTGAAAAGGATTCATATTGTCTTTTTCTCTCCTCAAACGTTTGAATGGAAGGAGAATGCAGTATGGAAGATTGGCGAGCTAGACCAATAAAGGAGCCTAGGCACTTGGGAAGCTATCCAGCTTCTGATGTGACATTCCTTCTTAAGGATTTGAGCGAGGTTCAGCTGGAAAAGTCGATGGATGCGAGAGAGCTAGCCATTCAATCGGGTACTCATTATTCAGAAATGCTGCCGCAGGAGCATCTGCCAACGTCCGATTATTTAAAATTGTACCGAGAGACGCTGCAGATGTCAGCCAAGAAGGTAGCATTAGCCGTCGGTACTACCGCAGAGCTTATTCGAATTAAGAAAGGACCGAATACGGTGCTGGTCTCTCTTGCGAGAGCGGGCACACCGGTCGGTATTCTAATAAAACGTTACCTGCAAGAGGTGCATCAGTTGGACTTGCCTCATTACAGCATCTCAATTATTCGAGGTAAAGGGATTGACGAGAACGCTCTGTTTTATATCCTGCAAAAGCATCCAGACACGAAGCTTCAATTCGTCGACGGGTGGACCGGCAAGGGAGCAATCCGTAAAGTGCTTATAGAGGCTTGCAGCAAGCTGGAACGAGATTACGGGATCAAGCTGGACCATGATCTTGCTGTACTTGCTGATCCTGGCCATTGCACGGATATGTTTGGAACGAGGGAAGACTTCTTGATTCCGAGTGCATGCTTGAATGCGGTGGTATCCGGTTTAATGAGTCGAACGGTGCTGCGCGAGGATCTCATTGGGCCATATGACTTTCATGGTTCCAAATATTATAAAGAGTGGTTGGACCAAGATCTCTCCAATCATTTTATTGCGGAGATTGTACCCTTTTTTGGCGAGGTCGTGAAAGAAGCAGAGCATAGTGCTCGTGAATTACTCCAGCATCCTCCGACAATTTCATGGAAGGGTTTGCGAGATATTCAGGCGATTCAGAACGAATATCAGATTGCGGATATCAACTTAATCAAGCCCGGTGTTGGAGAAACGACCCGTGTGCTGCTCCGTAGAGTGCCATGGCGGATATTAGTAGACCGTTTAGATAACCCGAATATACGCCATATTCTCCTTTTAGCTGAAGCTAGGGAAGTACCAATAGAAGTGTACCCAGGTCTCACTTATTCCTGTTGTGGTATTATTAAATCCGTGAAAGGAGATGCCGAATGATATTTGCAAGCGATTTAGATCAAACGTTAATCTATTCACAGCCTTTAGAGCGTGCCGAAGAATTAGGCGATCGCATTATTACAGCAGAGCTCATTGACGGTAAAGTGAGATCGTATATGTCCACAAGTTCCTACCAGCTGCTTCAAAAGTTGATGACGGAGCTCATTTTCATCCCTGTTACGACACGAACCATGCAGCAGTACAATCGTATACATTTAATTAGTCAAATGTTAAAGCCCACCTATGCCGTTACGAGCAACGGCGGGAATATTCTGATAGATGGACATCCCGACCTGGAATGGCAAGCCTCTGTAGTTGCTCGCGTTAGTGAATCAAGTGACCATGTGCAGGATGTCAGGATACTGCTAGATCGTGTCCTTAGTCCGGAATGGGTCATCAGTTCCAGCTATTGCGACGAGCTATTTTTTTCCCATATCATTGACCGGGCAAAGCTGCCACTGGAAGAAATTACCCAGATGAGTGCAGAACTTCAGCTTATGGGTTGGAGCACTTCCATTCAAGGAAGAAAGGTCTATGTCGTTCCCCAAGCCGTTAATAAAAGAGATGCTGTTCAGCATCTCAAGCAATTAACAGGGGAGAGCCAAGTTGTGGCATCTGGTGATTCCCTTTTGGATCGGATCTTGATTGATTTCTCTGATTTCTCTATCGCTCCTAGGCACGGAGAATTATTTCGACAAGAGCAGCTTCAATCGACGGGGAATTATTTATTTACCGAGGAATCCGGGATTTTCGCTACGGACGAAATACTTAAGTATGTTGAATCCGTAAACATAGAACAAGCGAATCTATTTGTCATTAAGGAGTCCTCATGAAAAAAGTATGGTTTAACCGTTGGTTTTCAGTAGCCTTTCATTATATGAATAGCATTCGCAATAATGAGGATGGCGTCCAATTCAAAATGTACGCTACACATCCGGACCGTACTCACATGGCTCTACAGGCGGCTGATTTCGCGGATACCGAGCCTGTTTTAGGTGATGATGATTATGTGGAGTTTGCCCTAGATTTTTGCAAAAAGCACGGCATTGATGTATTCATTCCCAGATTGCATATGTATGCAATTGCGAAGCATATTGATTTGTTCGAAAAAGTAGGAACGAAAGTAACGGTTTGTCGTGACCTTGAGCTATTAGAGAACTTGCTGGAGAAGCAAAAGTTTTATGAATCCATTAGGGAAAGGAACATTATTTCAATCCCTGATTATCATGTGGTCAATACAGCAGATGAATTTATGACAGCCTACGAGGCGCTCGTTAGTGCAGGTCATAAGGTTTGTATGAAGCCAACGAATGCTGAAGGTGGTATGGGCTTCAGAATCATCAGCAATGGGCGGGATACATTAAGTGACCTGTTCGGTACAGTTACTCCATATCTCTCTACGGAACAGGTATACAAGACCTTATCATCCGTAGATCGTTTCGAGGACTTGATGGTGATGGAACTATTAAACGGCTTTGAGTACAGTATCGATTGCTTAGCATCGGCTTCTGGGGAATTACTTGCCGCTGTACCGCGTCGCAAAGCGGATGGAAGGCTAAGGCTGCTTGAGGAAGTGCCTGAGCTAATTGAAATTGCACATCAGGTTGCTGCCACCTACAAGATCCCGTTTAATTACAACATTCAAGTGAAGTACAATCAGGGTGTGCCTAAATTACTTGAGATTAATCCGAGAATGTCTGGCGGGTTGCATGTGACTTGTCTATCAGGTATTAATTTCCCTTATTTAGCAGTGAAATCAATTTTGGGTGGGCATGTGGACAACCAAAAGCCTAATTATGGCATTCTGGCCAGTCATATTGAGAAATACGTTATTATGGATTTAGGCGAATAAAAGAAACCGTGCATCATATCTTTGAATAAGATGAACAAATCTGTCAAAGAAGGTGCAAAGGATGATAATAAGCGGGATTATACTTTCTGGAATAATCATTGTGCTCATTGTCGTAGCAAGCGCTGAAAAAGCAGAATATGTGTCTAAATTTCTTGAAAAATAGTCATCTATGAAACCTGAAAAGGTTTCTTTTTTTTGTTATGATTTGGTAGAATATAAGAATAGATTTGTGATGCTGGGGAGGGGGCTGTACGTTGCTGGATTTTACATTTGAGATTGTTGACGAGTCTACAATTAATACCAGAATTTTGTATGCCAACGAATGGTTCACTTTCAATATATATGAGAAAGATCATGTTTGGACACTTCATCCCTTTGATGGTATGTTAATACGGAATAAAGATATGTGTCAGCTTGTGATTAATGAGCTGCTCAAAAATAAATATTTTCATGTCATGTGCGCGAAAGAGAATATCCTATTGTCGGAGCTGAGGACGACAGTTGATTTAAGTAGTAGAACGAGCATGTCTACACCTAGACCTTCTCCTTCACCTAGAGAAGAACTGGATGATGAGCTCCCAGACGATATAAAGTCATTTATGGATTATCATACCTTGGATGAAATTATAGACTTGGAGAAACAAATTATTTATAAGCGAATGACTTTTTATAAACAAATGTTAGAGGCCATGTTCATGCAAGGGGCAGGACCGGCAGACCAGGAATTTATCCAGATTCAATCCATTTATATGATGTGGAAAGAATCGTATGAGAAATTGAAAGGGTTAAGCGATCAAGATTTGTCTGGTGGGAAGAAGAGATGGTAGTATAAAGGGAGACTTAAATACCAAAGAGTAAATGTTCATAAAGCCGTAAGGCTTATTTTTTTGCCCTATCACTTGATTACAAAGGAGTACCAGATGAGCATTACCAAAATTGAAACACCGAAAATCCCCAAAGAAATACCAGCCATAACACTGCCGAACGAGGAAATGCAGCCGGAAGATAGCTTTCATACGGGTATTATAAGTGATTGTATCATTGACAATCAGTCCGGATATAAAGTCGCGTTTGATAAAGTAATATTTCGTAATGTCACTTTTACTCGGATATCGATGAAAAACATAGAGCTGACAGATGTTATTTTCGAGAAATGCGATCTATCCAACGTTGATTTTGGTGAAGCTACGATCCATCGGACTGAATTTAGAAATTGCAAAATCATTGGCATTGACCTGACAGAAGCAACCGTCCGAAACGTCTTATTTCATACATGCTTGGCCGACTATGCGACCTTTCGAATGGCTAATTTCAAGCAGGTTGTTTTTCAGGAATGTTCGCTTTTAAATGCCGATTTCTACGAATCTACGCTGCAAAAAGTGTATTTCGATAACTGTCAGCTGGACCGGGCACAATTCACGGGTGTGAAGCTTGCGGGTATTGATATCAGCAGCTGTGAATTTACAAGTTTAGGTGTGAGTATAGAGGATTTGCGCGGCTGCATCATTTCGAGGGGACAAGCCTCTGTTTTTGCAAGTCTCTTCGGACTTATATTGAAGGAATAAGGAGAAAATAATAAAGGAAATTGCTCCGGCAGTCTAGTATATCCGTGAAATGAGGAGTTAACCTTGAAACTCGGCTTTGATATTGATGATACACTTATTAATTTAAGAGAACATGCCTTTCATATTTATAACCATAAGCTAAAGCAAAATATTGGCTTAGATGCGTTCCATGCCTTAACGACGATGGAAATTCACAGTGCCTTTGGTTTGACGAAAGAAGAAGGAGGCAAGCTATGGTCTAGTCTCCGCGACGACATATATTATTCTCAGTGTCCTTCTTTTCCTCACGCCGTAGACATCTTACAGGAACTAGTGCATCAAGGTCATGAGGTGTACTATATCACGGCAAGGGCTAAAGAACATACAGACCGAACGAAAAACTGGTTAATAGCCAATGGTTTCCCGGTGGTTGAAGGACATTTTTATTGTGGGATGAGTGATTCCGAGAAAGTACATATTATTGAAAAACTGAACTTGGATTATTATTTTGACGATAAACCGGCCGTTCTGGAAACCTTGTCTCACCTCCCATTGAACTTATATGTGAAAGATAGATCGTATAATCAGCACTTGAACCTGCCTAGGATTGTATCTTGGGATGAACTCAGAGAAATTATAAAATGAAACACAGCTGAACTCCTAATTGTTAAGGGGTTCAGCTTTTTTACACATTTTACTAGATTTACAATAAATACAAGTGTAGATAATCATCCAATGACATTCTTCCTTTAATGTCAGTCTATGAGGGTGAACCTTCCATATGGGTAGAGGAGATGAATGGATGTTAAAGAAAAATGCTCTGATGGCCGTCCTAGTGGCCGTAGTAGGAACAAGTTTACTTGCTGGTCTAGGCGGAGCACCTAAGCCTGCCGCAGCTGCGAGCAACATGGTACCGAATTATGAAGTGAAGCTTCTCCTTAATCCAATTGCAGTTCTTGGATCTGACTTTAAACTTACAAGCAGCGTAAAGACTGCATTTGGCATGCCTGATAGCGTGACCAAGATGAACGTCCAATTCCTGGATACGAACGCCAAGGACATTTATAACAATGGGTGGAGTCCGCGGATTCGTAAGACAGAGGGAGAGAGCGATTTCGAGCTTACCTACAAAAAGCGCTATGCAATTATTGGCAACGATATTAATGGTGCCTTAACACTTGCAAACCAACAGGGCCTTGATTCAAGCGATATTGGCTATGAGGCGCAAGTCGAGTGGGGATATCAGAAGAAAACACTTAGTATTACACGTCCAAAGACAGGTACTAAATCAGGCTATAGCGGTATGGACCTCCCAAACCAAACCGATTCCCGCAGTCTTCTGATTAATAATGCTCCTGATAAGTTTAATAATTGGCTATACAGTGGATGGGGGACTAGCAAGCTTTCTTCTTCCCGTGTCTACGGCCCGGTTCTAGCCAAACGTTCAGTCGGAACGTGGAGCGGCCAACAGCTTTATATCGAAGTGTGGCCAATTGTTAATGCAGCTGGTACGGACACTGAATACATTGTTGAAGCTTCATTTAAAACAAATAGTGAATCGACAGCATCCACTAAACACGATGAATTAATTACCTATCTGCAAAGTAAAGGCTGGTTCCTCGCACAAGATTCACTGAAAACACAACTAATCATGGATCGGTATTAAAAAGATTATCTATAGGACACCGACCATAAAACGAACCAAGACGTATCAAGATATAGCACCAAGAGCTAAGAACAAGAGCCAGCCGAGAGCCAAGAGCTAAGAACAAAGAACAAAGAACAAAGAACCAATAGCCAAGAGCGAAAAACAAGCGCGAAGCACAAAGAACGCGAACCCAAGATCCGAGAATCGGGGGCCGCGACCCAAGAACCCAAAACGAGATCCCAGAACCGAGAACCCAGAACCCCGGAACTCCGGAACCAACCCCCAACCCCAACCCCAACCCCAACCCCAACCCCAACCCCAACCCCAACCCCAACCCATGAATTCAACACTCTACCACCTTTCAACAAAGGTGGTCTTTCTCTTCCAGTCCTACTATGTTCACTATCCCTTTAACTCAGAATGAGCGCAGATATGAATGATTGATCGAATGATTGAATGATTGAATGATTAAATGATTGCATGTATGTATGTATGTATGTATGTATGTATGTATGTATGTATGTATGTACGCAAGATCAAGCTGCTTGTCGGAGGAAACTAAATTTTATTTATTTCTATAATTACAAGAAATTGAATAGCCAAATAGCATACTACTGTTAGTCTTATTGTAGCTAATGGGTGAAGCAGAGTTGAATTAAATGGGCAAAAATAGGTATGTTTTTTGAAGAAAGATTTAGTCGATAACTAAATTCGTCTAAGTACTTTTGTAAATGTTTGGGGCCGAGGCCATGGAAGGTGTTATTTATCCATTTACTAGCCTGTTTAGCGAATACGAGTAAAGGGCGAAGTCGTGTGGGGGTATAAAAACCTGTAACAATCTCAATATTGTGTGTATCGGATTCTATGTGCTGTTGTTGGAAGGCTTTTGTTTCAAAACGAGGAATATGTCTTTCTTTTGGATTCGTAAGAAGAACGTGCTTTATTTTGAGGTAGGTAGATTCATTCCATTCATTAACTGATGAGCCTATGAGAAGAAGGTGCTCTTGCTTGTGTTTGTGAACAGAAGGATTATAAGGTCGTCCATAGATAGCTGAATGAATACAAACTGAGCCCGAAAGCGGAGTTTCATTATCGGTATTATGAATCATAGAACGGATTTTATATAAGATTAGCCAGGCAGTTTTATAAGTAACCTTAATAAATTTAGAAAGTTCGATTGCGGTCGTACCTTTATTTGAACGGGAGAAAAGAAAAAGAGCGAGCATCCATTTACTTAGATCAGTTCGGCTTCCCTCCATAATTGTCCCGGATATTAAAGACGTTTGATGGCGACATTGACTGCATTCGTAAAGTGGAAGACGACGGGTAGTTGTCACATAAGCATGGTAGTGATTACAACGCGGACAGCTAAAACCTTTAGGCCACTTAGTATGAAAAATATACTGGATGCAAGCATTATCGTTGGAAAAATGATTTTGAAATTGATTAAGTGACATACTTGCAAAATTCATATGCATCTCTCCGTTTGTGTTGAAATGGGAATGTGTGTTCCTATTAATAATATACCAAACATATGGTCTTATTTCAAGGGAAGATGGAAAATATTTGATTGGAACTCGGATTGTTTTCTAATTTCTGAGTGATGGGGATAGTGTCCATAGAGGTGGTGAAAAGTTGGATTGGATGCAAAGTGAGGTGGCATGGGAGAGAAGATACTAATGAGTTGAGATACATGTTTTGAGACAAACCAGGACGGAAAGGACTTGGACAGGACAAGTTCTGTCAGCTGAAGGATGTGGTGGGTAAGTTAGTGAGATCAAATCGCTGAGGTGCAGACGTTAGTAGATAAGGAATTGAAGAGACGGACGTGGGAGTAAACATGATGATGGGTCGCAGTGTGAGTAGATACGAAGTGGATGAGACGGACGTGGGAAGTAGCAATGATGATGAGTCGCAGTGTGAGTAGATAGGTAGTGGATGAGATGGACGTGGAAAGATGCTAAGAGGATGGGCCGCAGTGTGAGTAGATACGAAATGGATGAGACGGATGTGGGAAGTAGCAATGATGATGGGTCGCGGTGTGAATAGATACGAGATGGATGAGACACCCGTGGGAAGATGTTAAGCTGATGGGGCCTAGGCGTGAGAAGATAGGGAATTAATGAGACGTATGTGGAAAGAAACTGAGATGATGGGTCGCAGATGTGAGCGAATACTAATGATGGGGATAACTGAGCAGTCGTAAGTAGGCTAGACCCATTGGGGTTCAGACACGATAATGATATGGATGCGCATGGGTTGGGATATAAGTGGAATCGGGAGGGAGTTGAGTTAGATTAACAAAGGAGATGAACGTATGACCGTTGAGGGGACTTGCTGTTGGGAACGTGTCTTCTTTTTCACTCCATGTCCGCATAAGGTAGTACTAATTGATTTGAGTGGCTAGGGGAGGGAATGGGATGCTGCTAAGGCGACGCTGGAGAAGCAGACCTACAGGGAAAACAAACCGCAAAAAGGTGCTGTTGATCGGTCTTCTCATCTTTGTCTTATTTGGCGTGCAGTTTTTTATTTTCGTAGAACGTAATCTTAGACCTCCACTGATGAATTTGGCAAAAGTACGCATAAAGCAGATAGCAACACAGGCGATTAATAGTGCTATTGCGGATCATGTGGCTGGAAGTACGAGTGCGGAGCAATTAATTGATTGGAAGATGGATAAAAACGGTAAAATAACAGGATTCATGCTTAATTATAATGAGCATATGCGTATAACTGCGGATACGATTAAAACTGTGCAAGGTGAACTAAAAGATTTACAAAGTATTTCAGAGCATATTCCGGTTGGGCAAGCGATGAATAGTGCGATTCTCTCCTCATTTGGCCCTGATATTCCGATTCGGCTGCTGCCAGTTGGTAATGTTAAGGTTGATCTGAATACACGTTCTCAAAATGCGGGAATTAATATGGTTATGTTTGAAGTGTATGTTCGCATTATTGCTGAAGTATCTGTGATTATACCCTTTGATTCCGATACTGAAATTGTGGAAACTGAAATTCCTATTTCATATTCTCTCGTGGTTGGGGATGTCCCTACCTATTATTATGATAATAAGGGAAATCCTGTGGGTAGTAATAAGGATGCGGGTCCACCGAGTTTATCGTTGCCTAGTATACCGAATACCGGAACAACAACACCAAAGGTAGAGGGAGTTACAACGCAAGAAAGCAAGATACAAAAAGAGCCGCCCCAATAATGGAGCGGTTTTATTTTTTCTTTTTCATCCGATCTTCACGTTCCCATTTGCGAAGGGAGGGGTAAGGATCGAAGCTCCATTCGGTTAGCCCATTATCACGATAAAGTCCAAAATGAAGATGAGGTGGAAATTTACCTGATGTTCCCGGCTTACCATAACCAGAACTACCTACCCAGCCGATGGTTTGTCCAGGTTTTACAATATCGTTTTCTTTGATTCCTTTTTGAAAACCAGAGAGATGGGCGTAGTAGTGATAAATATTGTTCACATCTCGAATACCAATCCGCCAGCCTCCGTAGGGATTCCAGCCTTTAATTTCCACAATGCCATAGCAAGTGCTTCGTACAGGAACACCATAACCCGCGAATAAATCTGTTCCTTCATGAGAACGATGCCCACCCCATCCGCGACTGTCTCCCCATGTGCTGCGATAGGAGTAGTCTGCGTTCACCGGCAGTGGAAAAGCATGCTCACCAACATCAAGGGTACCTAGTGTGGCATAGATTGTAGCGAATTGTTTGATACGTTCAACACTGCGCGAGTTTTGATAATAATTCCATAAGTTGATTTGTATATTTTCTTCTTGGTTTCCATTATTACTCATTAGTGTGGCCATAGCTGCCAGTACGTCTAAATCGTTGTTTCGATCTGCGATGCCGTCACCTGAACCATCTCGACCGTAACCATGAAAGAAGGAGATGCTTCTAGGATTCGTATCTTGCTGGTCTGGATTCAATAAGCCCACCCAATCTGATTCAGGGAAGTAAATGCTGGTAATCCCTTGATGCACGGGTCTTTTTTTAGCGAAATTCATCGTTCTTTCGTACTGATCAACTGCGGCAAGGTATGCCCATGGAATGCCTGACAAGATGCTTGTTTTTTCAAAAAGCTCTTTCCGCTCAGCGTTCAAGCTCGGGTTAACCTTAGATGGAGCTGCGGTAAAGAATTGGTCAGATGCAGCGGCATGGGATTCAGCACTGCCTGAAAGAGTCACGGATTCGGTTGCTGATAGGAGGAGGCTAAGAACAAGAACCCGCGACCAATACGGTCTGCTTTTCATCTCTATCATCCTTCCTGAAATGTTAGTTCTTAGGATGTACTCTTCTATGAATGTTTATCCCTGCATCTTTCGTTGTTATCCGATTTTTGCTATGATGCCTGTAAGAGGTGAGGAACGTGAGTTTTAATCATAGGGATGAGCATGTTGACGATAGTATGTTGTTAATTCAGGCAAATCTGGATGATATGAATCCGGAGTGGGTTTCTTATATAATGGATAAGCTTTTTGAAGTAGGTGCGAATGATGTATTTGTAGTTCCGATAATTATGAAGAGAGGCAGACCAGGGATAATGCTGAATGTGCTGGTTGAAAATGAACGGCTTTCTCTTGTAGAGGAAGTTATTTTTAGCGAGACAACGACACTTGGCATCCGGTATATGCACGCTTCCTGTCATAGATTGGCTAGAGAATTCGAGCAAGTGCTAACACGATGGGGAATTTTAACGGTAAAAGTCGGTTATCATCAGGGGAAATTGGTACAATATGCACCAGAGTTCAAAGAATGCGAACAAATCGCTAAGGAGCATCAAGTACCTTTGAAGCAGGTATACGAGGAAGTTAGGATGCAGTTTATACAGCAAAAACAAAAAAACGTCTCCTCCTGATTTGAAGGAAGAGGCGTTTTTGATTTTACAAATAGTCGCCTTAGAGGCTCATGTATGGTGTGGGTGTGTATGTGAATGTTCATGTTGGTGGTGATGATGATCATCATGGGTATGTCCATGACCATGCTCATGTGCAAGGTGCTCGTGGCTTACTTGCCATTTTCCAATATAAGGATCAACTTTACCGACTACGACACGAAGCACATTAGGTTGATTCGGTAAATCTCTTGTGCCTGCACCGTAACCGATGGTATCAACGATCATAGGCGGAAAGCTTTTAGAGAACTCGTCCACGATTCCGGAAATAATACCGGCACCAGTTGGGGTAGTCATCTCTAGGCTATAGTTGGTTGAAGCAATAGGTAACCCTCGCATCATTTCCAGTGTTGCTGGAGCGGGTACGGGATATATACCATGATCGATATGTATCGTTCCTGAACCTAGTGGTACTGGAGAGGCAAAGATGCGCTCGACTTGTAGGGAGTCAATGGCTAAAGCCACACCTACGATATCTACAATGGAATCTATGGCTCCGACTTCGTGGAAGTGCACTTTTTCAACGGGGATACCATGGATTTTAGCTTCAGCAATACCGATTTTTTCAAAGATAGCTAAGCTGAGAGCTGTTACACGCTCATTGAATCCTGCCTGTTGAATGACTTGTACGATTTCTGAGTAATGACGATGATGTTTCGGCGGATGCTGTGGGTCTAGAATGACATCTAGCTTTAAGGCGGAAATACCACGCTTAACAACGCGCTTCCATTCCAACATGTACGGCTCTAGCTTGATTTTGGTAAGCTCTTCTTCAATGTAAGCTCGATCTGCTCCCGCATCTACTAAAGCACCAAGGGTCATATCGCCGCTGATTCCGGAGAAGCAGTCTAAATATAAAATGCGCATTGTAGGATCTCACGCTCGTTTCGACATATTTTTGTTAATGAGCCCTGCATAGTAACCAGCTCCGAAGCCGTTGTCGATGTTCACTACTGAGATTCCTGGAGAGCAGCTATTTAGCATCGACAACAAGGGGGCGATACCTGCAAGATTCGCGCCATAACCGATGCTTGTCGGCACAGCCACGATCGGTTTGGCTACAAGCCCGCCGACGACGCTGGCGAGCGCGCCTTCCATGCCGGCAACGACCACAATCGCGTTTGCACCGCGAATGAGCTCTAGCCGGCGGAAGAGTCGGTGAATGCCTGCTACACCCACGTCGAATATACGTTCAACGTGGCTGCCCAGGCATTCTGCTGTAAGAGCCGCCTCCTCCGCCACGGGGAGGTCGGAGGTACCTGCACACACGACGGCGATATAGCCGTCGTGGACTTTGAGCATGGGCCGCTTGAACCAGGTCAGCGACCTCGCAGTTTCGTGGTAGGTGACACCTTCCACGGCAGCGGTAACATGGGCGGCTTTGGCCGCGTCTACGCGCGTAGCGAGCACGCGGTCGGTGTGCTCCATCAGCCGCCGGAAAATTGCCTCGATCTGCTCCGCGGTCTTGCCTTCCCCGAAAATGACCTCGGGGAAGCCCGTTCGCTTCTCGCGATCGATGTCGAGCTGAGCAAATCCAAGATCAAGGTTAGCTGGGCCAGCGGCGCTGCCTTCCTTGATGATTTGCTTTTTGGCTTCTTCTACGTCCAGATCGCCCGCCTGGACGAGCTTTAAGATTTTCTCTAAGTCCATCATAGGGATGCTTCTTTCACCTTGTCTTTCGTCTCCTTGGACAGCACTTCGTTCATGCTGCCCGTGCGGTAACCTTGTAAATCGAGCGTCACGTAAGTGAAGCCGAGCTTGCTGAACTTTTCATAGATCGCATCACGGTGTTCGACGACTTTATGAATCTCATCCGGCATAACCTCGATCCGGGCAATTTTCTCGTGGTGACGTACGCGCACCTGATACAATCCAAGCTGGGACAAGAAGTATTCGCCTTCGTCGAGTTGATCGATTTTCCACTTCTCAATTTGCGTCCCATAAGGGATACGAGAAGACAAGCAAGCAAAAGACGGTTTATTCCAAGTACGCAGTCCTAGCTCTTTGGAAAGCTGTCTGATCTCGTCTTTGGTCATTCCGGACTCCTGCAAAGTACTACGGACGCCTTGCTCGTTCTTGGCTTGTAGACCCGGTCTGTAATCACCGAGATCGTCCATGTTCGAACCATCAAGAATATAGGGGTATCCTAACTCTTTGGCTAGTTGCTGCAAATGTGAATAAAGTCCCGTTTTGCAATGGTAACAGCGATCTGGATTGTTAGCGACGAAATTCGCATTCTCTAGTTCCTTGACCTCTGTTTTGTACAGTGGGACACCGATTTGTTCTGCTAGTTCAACGGCGGCATCAAATTCCCGAGAAGGGAACGTTTCGGATGCTGCAGTGACGGCTAAGACTTGATCTCCGAGCTCCTGCTGCGCACGTTTGAGGACGAATGTACTGTCAACCCCTCCGGAGAAGGCGATTAATACTCGGCCCATACCTCTTAAAATTTCTCCAAGCTTGCGGTCTTTCTCTCGCGTTACTTCTTGTATGCTCATGTTTCTTCCCTCCCATACAGCCTTTACGTGATAGGTTAAGCTGTTTTGGCCATCTTGATAAGTGTATCACAACTGAGTGGCAAAGTGGATTGTTTTGTCAGTCATTCATGTTATAATAACAAGAACGAGAAACCAAATAAAAGGCGGGAAATATAGTGCCTACAAAGCCATTAGAGAGAAAACCAGACTGGTTAAAAATCAATCTCAAGACAGACGAGAATTTCAAAGAAATAAAGTCAATGATGCGTTCCAAGACGCTGCATACGGTTTGCGAAGAAGCCAAGTGTCCAAACATTCATGAGTGCTGGGCGAATCGTACAGCCACTTTTATGATTTTGGGCGATATTTGTACCCGAGCATGCCGTTTCTGTGCAGTCAAAACAGGGCTGCCTACCGAGCTGGATCTGGAAGAGCCAGAACGTGTAGCGGATGCCGCTTTGCAAATGGGACTGCGTCACTGTGTCGTCACTTCCGTAGCGCGCGATGATTTGGCCGATGGCGGCGCGATGATATTCGCTGAGACCATCAAAGCGATTCGCCGCAAATTGCCAATGTGCACAGTCGAAGTGCTGATCCCCGATTTCTTAGGTCGGGAAGAGTCACTGGCCACGGTTCTAGAGGCTAAGCCTGATATCTTGAACCATAATATGGAGACTGTTGAACGCATGTCAGACCGCGTTCGCTCGAAGGCGAAATATCGCCGTTCTCTGGAACTGCTGGAGCGTTCGAAGCGTATTGCTCCGAACATCCCAACCAAATCCAGCGTCATGATTGGCGTTGGCGAGGAGTGGGACGAGCTGCTGCAAACGATGGAGGATTTACGCGCAGTTGGCTGCGACATTATGACGATTGGGCAGTACCTGCAGCCGTCTACAACGCATTTGGCTGTAGCCAAGTATTATACGCCTGAGCAGTTTGCTATGCTCAAAGAAGAGGGCATGAAACGTGGCTTTAAGCACGTTGAGTCGGGGCCGTTGGTACGCAGCTCTTACCATGCGCATGAACAGGTTCAAGCCGCATCAAACGTTTAAATTAACGAACGGATCATAGAAAGGAGAGCTTCCTACCATCATGATTCATATTGCAAACAAAACATACGAGCTCGTTACAGACCATAAGAATGGCTGGAATTTTGAAGTTTTTAAAGAACGTTTTAGCGAAGTGTTGGAGCGATACGACTATATTGTCGGCGATTGGGGTTACAGCCAGCTAAGGCTAAGAGGCTTTTTTAAAGAAATCCATCCTAAAGCGACAAAAGAATCATCGATCGCGGCTCTTCAAGATTACTTGAATGAGTACTGCAACTTCGGCTGCGCTTATTTCATTATCGAAAAAGTGAATGGCGCAAAGCAGCAAGTGCCCTCTGAAGTGATTACAACTACTACTTAATGTAGTTGAAACCAAAAGACGCCTCTCATTCTCCAACGGAGTGAGGGGCGTCTTCTTACTTTTTATTTCACTTCTAACCCAACAAAAGCTTCCCGAACCCTATTCCAGAAAGGAAATGGACGGAACCTGGCAAACTTAACTTTCACGTTGGCTGCTACACGGCAGCGGATAGAAACAACGTCGTTTCGCTGCAAGTACAAGTGATCAAGTGATAAAAGCATATTCTGCTGCGCCTTGGGATAAATGTCACAGTGATGATGCTTCGGTAAAATCATGGAAGAGCCGAGTGTGCGGTAGACCCTATTGTTAATCGAAGCAATCTCTGCAATTTGAATGGCTTCGAGCGAAGGGTGAACCATTGCCCCGCCTAAGCTTTTGTTGTAAGCTGTGCTGCCGGCAGGCGAGGAGATGCAAATCCCGTCACCGCGGAACATTTCGAACATTTCATCGTTAACGTGAAGTCGCGCGACTAGCGATACTTCGATTCCTCGTATTGTAAATTCGTTGAGTGCCAGATGCGTCTCGGAGCCCTTTTCTGTCGTAATTTCAATCTCAACGACGGGGTACTGTACAACACGCAGCTCCTCGGGGGTAGTGACGCTGAACATCAATGAAGCTAGATGGTCCAACTCATCTGGTTTCCAATCTGCGAAGAAACCTAAGTGTCCAGTATGGATACCAACGAAAGCGATGTGATCAAGCTGCTGCACGTATTTATGAAAAGCTTGCAGCATCGTGCCGTCTCCGCCAATAGAAAGGACAATGTCCGGATTTTCTTCATCCCTAGGCATGCCTTGCTGTGCGGCGAGTTTGTGGAACCGCTCTGTCAGCCCCTTGGAGATGTCATCGCCTCGTTCAATGACGTTGTATTTCAATTGGTTTCCTCCTAAGAAGTAATCGAGCAATATTTATCAATGTCCTGAAGTATCGATTCAGGTGTATGTCGGAATTCGGCAGCGACCCGATAAGAATCATTACTGAAATTCGTCACTCTAATGATTTCACCATAAGCCGTAATAGGATGGGGATACCCAGGGAGAATGAAGCTGAATTCCAGAAATAAGGGAAAGAAGAGCCGATTCGTCGTAACGAAAGAAAGCCCGCTGGCACTAATATCAAGCAGTTGTCCGGAAAAGGCGACTCCCTTACTTGCGGATATGCCGCGAATGCCAACAATACGCAGTGTGATCGGTGTTCGAAGGGAGAGCTTAGCTCGGCTGTACCTTCTGTTCTGATGATGATGAATTTCTTCGGGAATGGATAGCGAAAGGTAACATATCGTCTTCTTTAATTCAAGTTGAATTAAATCGACATAGGCGTAATATAAAATTCCACTGTCTTTAAAAGAAAACTCAATGAAAGAAATATGCTCTAATTTGTCGAATGGAAAAATTCCAGATAGCTCTAAACAAACAGTGAATGAAGCTTCACCTATTTTATCAACGGAGAAATTTTCTTCATAGCAAAAAGGCTGCCCATCTTTGGATTCTCCGACAATGATCAAATGACAATCCGTATTCGGTGCGATATATGCCAATTCCAGTGCCTTATTCCAATCCATAGCATCACCAAGTGGTTAGATTTGCATTCATGAACGCATGCACATACCGTAAGTTCTCTATTCATAATAATTTATAAAAGAAAATAAGAAAAGCCCCAAACGGGGCTTTATCTAGGAATTCACGTATTTACTGCCACGATAATGTGGTGGTGACTAGGGAAAGTTCAAAGGAATGTGCGAAGTTAGATGAGATGGGTCGCACGCGAATAGAGAAGTGAGGCCCATGAATGAGATGCGATGGAATGGTCGCTTTATAGCTCTGCATCTGTTCAATTAGTTCACCTATCGGCACCATTGGAATAATTTTTTGCTCCCATGTTTCGCCATTTTCCTCGTAATAAATGACTTCTACTGCCGTATCTTGCGGCCAAATGGGGCCGAAGTGAACTTGTGTCGTAATTTCCTTCGTTGATGGTTTTATTTCGTTTAACGGTACTTCCGTTGATAATTTGGCAGAGCGGTCATCGATGCCAATGATTTTCACGTGATACCAGTTCGAACGGATGAACTGTTTGTAATCGGCAACCTTCGTTGCAACTTCATAGTGATTAGAAACAAAGAGACGGGCTCGCTGCGCTGTCGGCAAATAGGTGAGCTCTGTGTAGTCTTGCACCATGCGATGCGTGTTATAGACCGGGCTCAGCGATTGGATAGAACGCTTCATGCGGCTGATCCATTGATGCGGGAGTGCTCCTTGATTGTAGTACAGCGGAATAATTTCTTTCTCTAAAATGTGATAGATGGCTTGCGTATTTTCTTTCTCTTGTGCAGCCCAGTCCGCTGCTCCTGTGGAACCGATAGCCCAGCCGTTCGTACCGTTGTACCCTTCCTCCCACCAGCCGTCGAGTACACTAAAATTAAGTACCCCGTTCATGGCCGCCTTCTGACCGCTCGTTCCACTTGCCTCAAGAGGTCTACGGGGGTTATTTAACCAGACGTCTACGCCTTGTACGAGGTAACGGGCCATATTCATGTCATAGTTTTCGAGAATAACGATTTTTCCGACGAACTCTTTCATTTGCGAGACGCGATAAATTTCACGGATAAGCTCTTGACCTGGGTAATCGGCAGGGTGAGCCTTGCCAGCAAAAATAAATTGTACGGGTCGATCGGGATCATTGATGAGCTTCTTAAGTCGGTACAAATCATTAAAAATGAGATTAGCTCGCTTATAGGTCGCAAACCTTCTGGCGAATCCGATGGTTAATGCCTTGGGATTTAAATATTGTCTGACTTCCTCAATCCGCTCTTCAGATTCTCCGTTGCGTTTTCGCTGCTCGAGCAAATTTCGCCTTGCGTAACGAACTAAATTTTCTTTCAGTTGTTGGTGCACTTTCCAGATGGATTCGTCTGGAATGACCTCGATCTGCGCCCACTGATGCTTATTGGCTTGTTCTTCTCGCCATGAACCGGGCAGGAAACGATCAAGCAGTTCTTTCCATTGCGGCGCTGTCCATGTGTCCATGTGTACACCATTTGTAATGGAGCTAATGGGAACTTCGCTTGCATCGATGTGACCGTGAAATTCTTTGAACATTTCTCGAGATACTTGACCGTGCAGCTTACTGACCCCATTGCGCAGTCCGGCTGTATTCATGGCCAAGTGGGTCATATTGAATTGCCCCGTATGGTGGTCGAGACCTAATGCTACAATGTCCTGTTTGTGCCGTGACAGCTCACTTAGAAGAGGCCCGAGATAGTGTTCCACCATCTCGATGGAGAATGTGTCATGCCCTGCAGGTACAGGCGTATGGGTAGTAAATACAGTGGCTGATCGAACGGTTTCAACCGCCACATGAAACGGAAGACCTAGATGCAGAAGCTCCTTCAGTCGCTCCAGCGTGAGGAAAGCAGCATGCCCTTCGTTGATATGGTACACGTTAGGGTAGATGTTAAGCAGTCGAAGCGCCTTAACACCTCCAATGCCAAGAACCATTTCCTGTGCAATCCGGGTATCTTGATTGCCCCCATACAACTGAGCGGTCAGCTCTTTGTCCGCTGTATTGTTAGCTTCGTGATCGGCATCCAGCAAATAGATTGAATTACGGCCGACACGCACACGCCAAACCTGTAGGGTGATGGCGCGACCAGGCATATCAATGGAAACGGTGAGCTGTTGGCCGTTTTGCTGCACAGGTTCGATTGGAAGCTTGCTGAAGTCATAGGGGTATAATTCACTTTGCTGACCACCGGAGGTATCGATTTTCTGCGTGAAATAACCTTTTTTATAAAGCAGTCCAACACCGATCAAAGGGATACCCAAATCACTAGCAGATTTCGTATGGTCACCAGCTAAGATTCCCAGTCCTCCTGAATAAATCGGCAAAGATTCATGAAAGCCGAACTCTGCTGAGAAGTAAGCAATTTGTACATAACCTTGATCCGGATGCTTCTCTTGAAACCAAGTGGTGCCATTCATATAAGCATCGAACTTGGCAATTACTTGTTGATAATTTGCTGCAAAATCTTGGTTTCCGCTGAGGGCCTCAATCTGTGAATTGTCCAACAGGTGAAGTAAAAGAACAGGATTGTGGCCGCATTGATCCCATTTTACAGGATCCATTTGTGCAAAAAGCTGCAAGGCGTCATGGTTCCAACTGAACCATAAGTTGAATGATAACTCATTCAAACGCTCAATCGCAGGAGGCAAATGTTTCGCATCTTGGGGGAAGGCTATTTGCATATCTGGATGTTCTCTCCCTTTATGATCATGATCGTGATTACCCATATTATCTTGTTCCACCAACCTTTTCATACACGAGTTTAAGTAAGGAATATGCAGCAAAGAGTCCGGCAATGACAGAAAAAGCACCAAGGAAGACCGTTCCGCTAATTGGCAGCATTAACCTGAGATAGCTGAGAACAGGAGAAGCCGAATCATATTGAGGTAAGAAAACAGTTTTGGATTCTCGGAAAATTTGCATAGGCTCCCAAAAAACGAGAACAATAGCAGCGGAGAGCAAGGCATGGATGAAGCGCGCGGTGACAAATGGCAAGTAACGCAGATTCGTATGACTTAATAGGCTAATAATTTGAGCATGAACGGACATGCCGCCCCATGACAAAATAAAAGCGCCGATAGCTACTTTGCTGGAGAGAGCTAACGACGCGGGAGCATTCCCGGCAGCCTTCGCCCCCAGTGTCACCTCAAACAAACCGTTCATAACAGCTTGTGATAACTCATGAGGGAGTCCTGCGATTTCTAGGATGGAGGATATAAGCAGGTAAATAGCGTTCATGATCTTAGCTGCTGTTAAGACTTCTAAAACAACAGAGAAGAAAACAACTAATCCACCTACTACGAAAATCAAGCTGAGCGACTGTAGGATGGATTGACTCAGCAGTGTGCCTATGGATCTGCCATCGTTGGTTCGAGCGCTGTGCATCGCTTCAAAAGCACGTTTCCAGACCCAGCCCTTGCTCTTGGGTTCCTGCTCTGTAGGCAAGCTCTTTCTGCCGTGAAATCGCATCATTAAACCTATAAGCACGGAGCCTCCATAATGAGCAATAGCCAAGATCATAGCCAAAGAAGGATCGTGGAAGAAGCCTATTGAAACGGCTCCGATTAAGAAAATCGGATCAGAGCTTGTTGTGAACGCAACGAGTCGCTCACCTTCCTCACGGTTGACAAGCTTCTGCTCCCACAGCTGGGAGGTCAACTTAGCTCCGACCGGATAACCGGCAGCGAAGCCCATAGCCATTACGAAGCCGCCAATGCCAGGGATACGGAAGACGGGACGCATCATCGGATCGAGCAGTGTGCCGAAGAAATGAACGATACCGAAGCCAAGCATAATTTCGGATATAACGAAGAAAGGGAAAAGTGCTGGGAAGAGCACATCCCACCAAATGGAAACGCCGCGTAAGGCTGCTTGAAGGCCGTCATGAGGGAACGCAAATAAGCATAGAATAATGGCAACAACAACAAAAGCCATAAGTAACGCAGCCGTGAAATTTCGTTTCTGCATGAGATTGGATACCTCCTCCTACTCAACTATATGAACAGGATGGGACATACATGCCGTCCCAAAATACTTAGACTTTGGTACTGTTCATAGCCTAGTTTTATGGTAAAATAGAACTAGTGAAGTCTTATATCCTAGGCAGCGGGAGTGATTCAAATGACAGGTGTCATTGCTGGTTTGGTTGTATGTATGTTCGTATTTGTCATTCGGGAAACGCTCATGCATGCAGGGGATGAGGATTTAGAAAATTATTAAGTAATACGAATAGCGAGGTTTACCCTAATGTCAGAAAGTAATCGCAGCACGTTGTACGAATTGATGGGGGGAGCGGAGACGGTACGCAGACTCGTGGAAGCCTTTTATCCAAAAGTTCAGCAAAATCCACTACTGTCGCCTCTGTTCCCTTCGGATATAGGACCCGTTATAGATAAACAGTTCATGTTTTTAAGTCAGTTTTTTGGTGGTCCAACCTTGTATTCAGATGCGCATGGACATCCGATGATGAGAGCAAGACATATGGCATTTCCTATTACAGTAGAACGTGCAGATGCATGGTTAAGCTGTATGTCGGAAGCTATGATTGAAGTAGGACTACCGCCTGATTTACGGGATTTTTTACTGGAACGGCTGAAAGGCTCTGCCTATCATTTTATTAACACATCAGAAGAAGAATAGTTCTTCTTTCCTACATACAATATTGTGAAGGCGGGGTTTCAAGGATGGTCGAACCTTTATATGATATTTCAGTGAAATGTACATATTGCGAGAATTCCTACAAAACGATGAAGGTTCGCCCAAGCTTCAAGAAAGCTAGCAAAACGGATACAGATTTCTGTGTTCATTATAAAGACATCAACCCCGACTTTTATGTCGTGAGGGTCTGTCCGTTTTGTGGATATGCACATACGGAAAATTTTTCGGATAAATGGAAACCAGCGCAGAGGGAAGTCTTTTACGAGAGAGTGGCTCAAAACTGGTCCATGCGCAATTATTGCGGAGAAAGAACTTGGGAAGATACGCTTCTGAGTTACAAGTTAGCTCTTCTTAGTGCGCAGATTAGAGAAGAGAAATCGCGTGTTGTTGCAGGGCTTCTACACCATTTGGCATGGTTGTATCGTTCCAAGGGAGATTGGGAGCAGGAGGAGCGTTTCCTAACGTTTGCCTTGGACGCATATGTCAGTGTGTATGAAACAGAAGGTTTGGATCTCAATAATGCACGACTCATGTACTTAATAGGAGAGCTGAATCGCAGATTAAGCCGCTTCAATGAGGCGGTCAAATGGTTCTCCCGCATTATTAATGACCGCAAGATTATGGATGCTGGTATGATTAGAGCAAGTCGTGAACAATGGATAGCAACCCGTGAAGATATGCTTGCAATTCGTATGGAGCTCCCAGACGAAATGAAACAAGCTACATAGTGAATATTGCCGATAAATCAAATGAACGCTTATCCATTCTGGGAGTTGACTTCTGCCCTTGAATGATTAAGCGTTCATTTTTTCATTGGTTATTTTTAGTTGCACCTGCGAACTTTCATTGCCATGTAATTTAACGTAACTAACGTACATGCGCTTGTCAAAGGAACGAGGTACTCATTCATAGGGACGCTTTCTACTCCTTGCGCTTGGAAGCTAGGAATCATTTGCGTATTGCGGTGTCCGCCAATAAATAATCGCGATCTGTATCGACGAGCGTCAGCTTATTATGGCAGCAAGGAAAAACAAGCAGCTTTTTTTTACCTTCGTGAATAGAAGTCAGTTCGTGGATTTTCAACGGCAGCAGCACATTGGGGCTATGGCAAAAGGGACATTGGGCCACATAAATGTCCTTCATAATAATGTCATAAGGCCAAGTGTTAGCGAAAGGGATCAAAGCTTACTTCGATTCAGGATCGCTATTTTCCGTAGAGGAAGCTTTAGCGAGCTCCGCTAATTTTTGCAGTAAAATATGTTGTGGCATATGCATGAGATGTTCTAAAGGCACCTTAAGTTGTTCAGCTAGCTTAACGGCCGTTTCTGGAGAAATTTGTAACGGTTTCATAATTGAAAATCACCCATCCTGTTCCGAATATATAGTGTGGGAACTATCTATAATTGAATCATACTTTTTATCTATAAGCAATGAGCAAGATGAGTATGATTGGCGATCAGCTGGCGTTTATGATTTAATAAAAGATGGAAAGGAAAGGTGATAGCTTTGCTTAATTTACCTCTTAATCAAACATGGAATTTAGAAACCTTTTTTCCTGGGGGAAGCGAATCTCCAGCATTCGCAGCTCATCTGAAGGAGCTTCAAGCATCGATTGCTGCTTTTCAAGAACAAGTACGAAATACCCCTTCACCACAACAGGCAGAAGATACAGATTCGCTAGTGAAACTGATCGAATTGTTTCAGCATAATTTGAAGCATATCCATGAGGCGGATTCTTTCGTAGGCTGCTTATTAGCGGATAATCAGAAGGATAAGAAAGCGCCTGTACTTAGCGGACAGGTCAAAAGCTTGTTTGCAGAGCATCTGTCATCGCTCACCCATTTTGATCAAGTTCTGACGGGGATCCCAGACGATGTATGGTCAGCTCTACTGCAGAAAGAGCCGTTCAAAGCCATAGCTTTTCCGCTCCATGAGCGACGTGCCTTGGCCCAAGAGAAGTTGCCGCCTGAACAGGAAGCCTTAATTAATGATTTGGCTGTAGATGGCTATCATGGGTGGGGAGATCTGTATAATACGACCGTTGGTCAATTCCGCATGCCTGTAGAGGTTGACGGTAAACAGGTGGAGCTATCCGCCGGTCAAGCGTTTAATAAACTGCATACGGAGAATCGTGAAGAACGACTGGATCTATTTGAAAAATGGGAACAAGCATGGACGGATAAAGAGGAATATTGTGCCGAAGCATTAAACCATTTGGCGGGCTTTCGTCTTCAGATTTATAAATACAGAGGTTGGAAAAATATACATAAAGAGCCGCTTGCTATCAATCGTATGGAAGAGAAAACGCTGAATGTCATGTGGGACGTGATTGACCGAAACAAGGATATTTTCGTTGCCTATTTGAACCGTAAAGCGAAACTGTTAGGTGTTGAAAAGTTGGCTTGGGTTGATGTGGATGCACCACTGGGCGATTCCTCGAAGAAAATTTCTTACGACGAAGGCGCTACTCTGATTGTAGATCAATTCAAACGGTTCAGTCCGAAGCTGGCTGCCTTTTCGGAAGAAGCTTTTGAGAAGCGCTGGATCGAAGCTGAGGATCGAGCAGGGAAGCGGCCTGGTGGCTTCTGTACATCTTTCCCGATTGCGGGTGAGACGCGTATCTTCATGACTTACGGCGGAACGCTAAACAATGTATCTACATTAGCTCATGAGCTAGGTCACGGCTACCATCAGCACGTCATGACAGATATGCCTGCGCTAGCGCAGGAGTACGCGATGAACGTCGCTGAGACAGCCTCTACCTTCGCTGAAATGATTGTAGCGGACGCAGTTGTGAAGAGTGCCTCTACAGATGAAGAACGCATCATTTTACTCGAGGATAAAATCCAACGGGCAATCGCTTTCTTCATGAACATCCATGCGAGATTCATCTTCGAAACGAACTTTTACGAAGCACGTAGTCAAGGTTTAGTTAGCGTTGAGCGTTTGAATGAGCTCATGGTGGATGCGCAGAAGCTGGCTTACAAAGATGCTTTAAGCAGCTATCACCCGCATTTCTGGGCAGCTAAGCTGCATTTCTATGCGACTGATGTACCTTTCTATAATTTCCCCTACACGTTTGGTTACCTGTTTAGTGCAGGGATTTATGCAAGAGCGGTGCAGGAGGGCACAGCCTTTGAAGAAAAGTACATCTCTTTGCTTAGAGACACAGGTAGCATGAACGTGGAGGAGCTTGCTCAGAAGCATCTCGGCGTTGATCTGACAGAGCCGGATTTCTGGCAAAGTGCTGTGGATATGGCAGCTCAAGATGTGAAGCAGTTCATGGAACTGACAGAAGCTAAAGTTCAAGTGTAAAGAATAAAAGGCTTTCCCATGATTGAAGTGGGAAAGCCTTTTTTGTGCGAATAAAGCTTATAATTTGAAAATTTGAATTGTCTGTTGTAACTGTGTGACTACACGCGTCATCTCTTCGGCTTGTGTCACGATTCCTTGTACTGTAGCGATCTGCTCATTCATAGAAGCAGAAACTTCTTGCGTGCCAGCCGCGGATTCCTCCGTGATCGCCGATATGTTCTCCATTGCCGCAGCGATTTGTTCGGAGCTTGTCAGCATTTGTTCGCTTTCTTCCGCGAAACGGGTAATTTCTTCCGAAATAAAGCCTACGCTTCCGACGATCTCTGCGAAAACAATTTCGGTTTGCTCGATTAACACGGTTTGTTTCTTCACGACATCTTCGTTCACTTGAATGCTGCGAATGGCTTCTTGTATGCCTTGCTCAATGCTTTTCACGAAACCGAATACTTCACGTGTAAGAGAGGTTGATTCTTCAGCTAACTTGCGCACTTCCTGAGCGACGACTGCAAAGCCCCGGCCATGTTCGCCAGCTCTAGCCGCTTCGATGGAAGCGTTTAGGGATAAGAGGTTTGTTTGCTCAGCAATCTCGGAAATGGAACGAGTAACGCTGCTGATGCCTTCAGCTTGACGAGCCAGCATGTCGATTGTATCGGATACCTGCTGTGTAACTTCTACGTTTCGTTTCATACCGATGCCTTGGCTTTCAACGGACGTGCGTCCTTTCTCTACAAGGGTCATCATCTGATCCGAGCGGTCTTTCATTTCTTTTGCAGATCCGGCATAGCCCTCGATTCTCACTTCAATATCTTTGGAGGTGATCGAAACACCAGAAACTTCTTCTGAAATTTGCCCGGCACCTGAGGCCAGCTCGTGGGCCGAAATGCTCACTTGTTCTAGGACAGTACGGAAGCTTTCATTTTTAACATAAATATCGCGGCTTGTTTGAAAAACCTGCTTCGAAATTGTTCCTGTGTCGCGAAGAATTTCGCGGAGTTTATCTATCATTTTGTTAAAAGATTGGCCAAGCTGTCCAAGGGTATCATCTGAGGTTACGGTTACTTTTTGAGAGAAGTCCCCTTTGGAAATGTTGAGCGCTATTCGGGATAAATCAGCAATGGGTTCCGTTAGCTGATTCTCGAACCATCGAATGAACGGGTAGCTTCCTCCAAGAATAATAAGTAGGAATATGATACCAAGTAAGCGATTCCAATCTGAGGCAAATGTAACAATCAGCATGAAGATTGAGTTCAAACCAATAAGTGCATAACAACCAAGTTGTAGTTTCTTTCTGAACGATAAGGATGATACTTTATCCAATCCGACCGACTCCTCTGCGAAATTTGTTTATTTGTGTTGGAATCCATGATGTATGCTTGCAAATTATAACATTGAATCTGGAAATATTCTACATCATTTCGACAAATATCGTTCGTTTCTTACATGCGAAATGGGATTTACATTAACATTACATAAAAAATAGTAAGAATTGTGTGAATAATGTAAATTTACTGTTGAATTATGTAAATGGTGTTAGTATAATAGGTCTACAGTCGCATAAATTACATAATAAGTAAAAAATTAAAACTTAAGGAGGAAAGTAATGAATTTGGATCAAATACCACTCGCTAGACAAATCGATTTGGTGTTTAGAAAGATCAAAGAAGAATTATCGCATGTGAATTCTGGTACCGTGTTTGTGCACATTCGCAACAACGAAATTGGTAAATTTGGGATTAAGCACCTTCCGTTTGAAAGTAAGGACGGCGTATTGCCTGCAACCACGACCAAAGGTTTGACGGAGCTGCAGTATCAATCCTTCCGGCAGATGGCTATTGAATCTTTGAAACGGAAGAAAAGCTGGACCCATGGTGAAATTTTGTTCGATTTCACAATTAGACAAAACCTAGTTTCAGCAAGTATTATGTTCGAAAGCAACTATAATATGGCTAATTTTGCAAGAACGATTTAGCACTTATACCTTTTAATTGTAAACAACCCCAGTCACGTAGATGACCGGGGTTGTTCTTATTTATGGGGAAGAATGCGACCCTTTCCGTAAGGGATACACATAGGTGTACGGAAGATAGGATCAGGCGCAACGCTGCATTTCATATCGAACACATCTAGAAGCAGCTGCTCGTTCACGATGTCTTCTGGCTTACCCTCTGCATAAACAGAACTATCCTTAATGGCGACGATATGATGGGCATAACGGCAAGCCAGATTGATGTCATGCAGTACCATCACGATCGTGCGTTGTTCGTTCTCATTCAGCTCGAAAAGCAAGTCCAGTACCTCAATCTGATGGGTTAAGTCCAGATAGGTAGTGGGCTCATCAAGTAGCAGTGTAGGGGTGTCCTGCGCCAGTGTCATGGCGATCCAAGCTCTTTGGCGCTGCCCGCCAGATAAGGAATCCACACTGCGATCCGCGTATGTGAGCATATTCGTAAGCTGGAGGGCATGCATGACTTTGCTCTCATCTTCTGAAGACCACTGCTGCAGCCAACTTTGATAGGGGTAGCGTCCTTGCTTCACGAGCTGTCGTACGGTAAGTCCTTCGGGCGCTGAAGGTCCTTGAGGGAGGATGGCCATTCGCCGAGCTACCTCTTTGGTTGAGAGTTTGGCAATTTCCGTGCTATCCAGTAGGATTGCACCTGATTTCGGCTTCAGCAGTCTAGCAAGTGAGCGTAGAAGTGTTGATTTCCCACAGCCATTGCTGCCAATAAATACGGTGATTTTGCCTTTAGGTATTTGTAAATTCAAGCTGTGAAAGATGGTCGTCTCTCCGTATGTTAACTGAAGCGATTGTGCTTCCAGTGCTTTTTCTTTTTCCAGGGTGGGCATAGGTCTATTCTCCTTTAAGTAAAACCGCTGTTGTTAACCGCGATTTCTACTGCGATATAGCACATAGATGAAGATAGGGGCGCCGATAGCTGCTGTGAAAACACCTGCCGGAATATCGAGCGGTTTGAACAAGAAGCGTCCTGCTAAATCAGCTAACAGCAAAAGCAGGGAACCTGTCAACGCGGACACAGGGATAAGCGCGCCGAAGCTTGGACCTACGAGCTTGCGGGAAATATGCGGAGCCATGAGACCAATGAAATTGATCGCACCTCCGAAGGCGACTGCAGCCCCTGACAGTGCAACGCTAAGGATAATCAGAAGGAAGCGTTGACGTTGGACGCTGCTTCCAACACTGCGGGCGATATCTTCACCCAAGGACTGTATGGTAATGTGACGCGCATACAAGAAGATGATGGGAATTAACAGTGAGACCCATGGTAAGAGCGGGTAAACCGCTTTTTTCCAGGAAACTCCGTAAATACTGCCAGTCATAAAGGTTAGAGATTGATTAGCTAGAATAATTGGTCCGGAAAGCAGCATGAGATAGGATAGTGCGCTCATCGCAGCAGTAAGTCCCGTCCCAATCAGGACAAGCCGCAGAGGCGTGATCCCATTTTTCCATGACAGTGAATAGACCAGTAAGGTAGCGGCGAAAGCGCCAATAATAGCGGCAACTGGCAGCCAGTGAATACTGATTTTATCTGAGAAAAAAAAGAAAAAAGAAACAGCCCCAAGTGTAGCTCCGCCCGTAGTGCCAATCGTGTCCGGCGAGGTTAGCGGATTTCGTACAATGCCTTGCAGAATGGCTCCAGCTACACCAAGCGATGCACCAATTAAGACAGCAACAATGACTCTAGGTAGACGTAAAGTTCTGACGATCATCATGTTTGGATCAGTCCCGTAACCAAAGACAGCACGAACGACTTCAGCAGGTTTGATATAAATGCTTCCTATTCCTGTACTCAGAATCATCACGATGATGACGGCAAGGAGCAGGAAAAGAGAAACAATCAGAGATTTCTTACTGATTAGATAAGAGAACCCTTTGTTTCGTATGGTGACATAACGATGGGAATGACTCATTTCAGAAGTCCCCCTTTGCGAGCGATGTAGATGAAGAAGGGTACTCCGAGAATGGCTGTAGCAACACCGACATGAACTTCCTTAGGCATAACAATGAAACGAGCTATAATGTCTGCACCAACTAAGAGAATGCCGCCTAGAACCGCACAATACGGAATGACCCAGCGATAGTCGATTCCAACAAGAAAGCGAACGATATGCGGAATGATAATCCCTACGAAAACAATTGGACCCGCAACAGCAACAGAGCCTCCCGCAAGAATGACAATCATAACAGCGGCAATGAATTTCACGTATACGGTGCGTTGTCCAAGCCCTTTGGCTACATCATCCCCCATAGATAATATGTTGATGTGCGGCGATAAGAATATAGCACCAATCCAAGCGATTAGGATATAAGGGTAAACGGATTGGAGCATGGCCATTGTCCGTCCTTCGACGGATCCGACAAGCCAATATAAGACCTGGTCAAAGGCTTTGCCATTTCCAAGCAAGATACCTTGGGTTAACGAAGCGAAAAATGCCGTCATTGCTGAGCCTGCTAGCGTAATTTTCATTGGGGTTAAGCCATCGCGGCCTAAGGAACCGAGTCCATAGACAAGCGCAGAGCTGAATGCAGCACCGACAAATGCAATCCATGTAAACTGAGTAAGGCTGGAAACATTAAAAAATCCAACGGATAACACGATGGCAAAGGCAGCGCCTGAATTAATGCCGAACAAACTTGGGGAAGCCAGCGGATTCCGTGTAATAGCTTGCATAAGCGCGCCTGCAACGGCCAAGCTTCCTCCTACGAGGGCAGCTATCAAGGCTCTTGGGATGCGTACGGTTTGGATGATGATAGCCTCGTTTGTTGGTTTGGCTGCTTGCGCAAAGGAGGTCACAATTTGATCCCATGAATACGTATGTAGTCCGAACATGACGCTGCTGAGCATCATTGCAGCCAACAAGCAGCAAGCTGCGAGTAATCCAATACTTTTATAGAAATGGTGAAGACGTTCTTTGCTTGAATAACTTGAATGGTTCATGAATGAGTGCCTGCTTCCTTAAATGCTGCTTCATTTATTTTAATGAGTCTGACTAGCGAAGTCAACGAATATGATAATCATTATCAATATAGATTGACAGGCAGGTGATAAATTAGTAATATATGATAGATAATGATAATCGTTATCATCAATTGACTGCGTGGAGGGAACTCATTTATATGTTTGGAAAAAGAAATCGTCAACAAGGAAGAGCTTGGGCTCTTATTGCACTTATGTTTATTTTGTCCGTTGTTTTGACGGCTTGTGGTGATAAGCCAGGTTCACAGCCTTCGGCATCTGCAGCAGCTCAAGAAACAGCGAAGGCGGAAAGTACTCGAACCATTAAACATGCCATGGGAGAAACAGCTGTACCAGCGAATCCAAAGCGTGTTGTCATTTTGACCAATGAAGGAACGGAAGCACTTCTTGCGTTAGGCATAAAACCGGTAGGTGCGGTTGAATCTTATTATGGAAACCCATGGTTTGATCATATTAAAGCTGATATGCAGGGTGTAACGACAGTTGGCGGTGAATCACAGCCGAATTTGGAATTGATCGCATCGCTTAAACCCGATTTGATCATTGGCAATAAGATGCGTCATGAGAAAGTCTACGATCAATTAAAAGCCATTGCTCCAACGGTCTATTCGGAGACGCTGCGCGGTGAGTGGAAAAGTAATTTCCTTTTATACGCTGATACACTAAATAAAAAAGCCGAAGGCGATAAAGTCATCGCAGCTTTCGATAAACGCATTGAGGATTTCAAAAGCAAAGCAGGCGATAAGCTGAAAGAGAAAGTGGCTGTCGTTCGTTTTATGGGTGGCAAAACCAGATACTATTACGGCAATATGTTCACGGGTGTTATTTTTAAACAAATCGGTATCGTTCGCTCGGATGCTAAGAGTGATGAGAAATCGTTCGAAGACATTACCAAGGAGCGTCTAACGGAGCTTGATGCTGCGGATAAAGTATTTTATTTTACTTATGAGACCGGAGATGGCAAAGGGACCAAGCAAGAGCAGGAATGGATGAATGACCCGCTCTGGAAAAATCTTAAAGTGGTTAAAGAAAATAAGTTAATCAAAGTGAATGATGCGACTTGGAATACAGCTGGCGGTGTCAAAGCGGCTAACATCATGCTGGATGATTTGTATAACCTATATCAAGTGAAGCCTTAAAACGAAGGGACTGCTTATTATGAGCAGTCCTTTATTTTTTTGGGGGACGGGGGTAAGGTGATAGATTTACATAATCAAACGGTAAGTTATTAGATTTTCTTATCGTTTGTTTGCTAGTTCTTTGGTAGGAATTACTCCAAAATTCGATTTTAGAGCCATTTAGCTTTCGTGAGTGAAGAAAGGCTATAGAGATTGCTTTAGAGATTACCAATGTTGTATTCTCTACAACAATTCACACGCCAAAAGGCTATTTAGCAACTTGAAGTTGCAGTTTGTACAACTTTTCGAGCTCATTTGTTGCAAAATGGCCTGTATGTGAATGAATTGGCGCTTCAGCAACTAATTGGGTTCAGCAGCTTATTCTCGTAATTGGCGTTAGTTGGGGCGGATTTGAAAGTCTAGTCAATGTAAATGTGGTGCGGAGCAGAGATACCGAGCGGCACATTGTCCGCCTTTACGTGGGCCTTGAGGATCCGCAAGAACTGATTCGGGATATAGACGATGCGGCTGCGGCTACCTTACTATGAATATCATGCCCCGAGGGTATAAGCTCGGAGGAACCGTATGCGACAACTCGCCATACTGATCTATAGAGGCCTATGCACTTGTGCATGGGCTTCCTTTATTTTTGGTTTGGGGGTAAGGTGATGAACCTTAGCTTAATTAGGATAGTTAGCTATTGTTGTAGATAGTGCAACAATCGCTGCCAATCCAGCCTTTCTCCCTTCATTGTTGCATAATGTACAACAATTAGGCCAAATATAGGCGATTTCTTAGCAATTGGGCTCGAAATGTTGTACGAACTGCAACTTCAAGCAGAAAAATAGCCTCTAGGCGTGTGAATTGTTGTAGATAATACAACATTGATATCACAATAGCCCAATCTATCCTCACAAGTGCGGAAAGACTCAAGATCAAATCTTGGAGTCATGCCTATCAGAGGTTAGCGAGCATAATGTATGAATCGAAAGTCTCAGCCGTTTATTTACTTCCATAAGCATAAAAGAAGGGCTTCTTCCAAGTAGGTTGCTACTTAAAGAAAGCCCTTTTAAAACGTAAGTATAGGGGAAACTGTTATCTGCTGAATTTACCGGCAGCGCCGCCAGCAAGTTGCTGTTCAGCAATTTGCACGAGACGACGAGTGATGTTACCACCGATTGCTCCTGTATCACGAGAAGCCATGTAGCCATAGTAGCCGTCTTGAGGAATTTGGATGCCCAATTCTTGAGCAACTTCATACTTCAATTGGTCTAGTGCTTGTGTAGCTTGTGGAACAACTAGTTGGTTGCTGCTACGAGATTGTCCTGATGCCATCTGATATCACCTCCAGTAATGGTAGTATAATCTTTTTTAGGAATTATACTCATAACCTAAACTGGAAATTTTAACCACATTAATAAACCTTAAAAGCAGGAATGCACAGTCTTTGCTATAATGAGAAAACCGAATAAATGGGAGAGCGGAGGCAGGAGTTATGTTTGATATATCCATAAAGGGCTGGTCCCTAGATAAGGATTTACAAATTATTCAGGCAGATGTCCTCATGGCGGTGGACGATAGTATCATTATTGAAGAGCCTCTCTGTGTAGATGTGGGGCTTCCGGCGTTCTTGTACAGTGCCCTACATGATACCGCGCCGAATCGTTTTGCGCCAGCGGATCAATGGGAGCGAATGCCGTTCTTTGTATGCGGCTGCGGAGATCCGGAGTGTAGAGGTTTTTCGTTCGTTGTCCGTCATCTGGCGGATGATCAAGTGGAACTCGTATCCGTTGAGGAGCGCTCTAACGGAACGTATCGCGAGCTTGAAACGCATATCCTCCCTAGCTTGGAGTACAGTAAGAAGGTTTTGGCGGTAGGCGAAGCGTATCTTGCGTTTATTAAAGGTTTGGACTATCGGCCTTATTTCGGTGATACAGTGAAAGTGGTCGAGGATCTTGTACATCAAATACATCAACAATTATGGAGTGAATAAGATGGCGGCAGTGAAATATTATGTTGTTTGGGTGGGACATCAACCAGGGATCTACCGAACATGGGCGGATTGTCAGGCTCAGACTAAAGGTTATCCGCAAGCTAGATTTAAATCGTATGAATCGGAGCTGGAAGCACGTCAAGCGCTGGAGAAGGGGTGGCAGAAGTCGCTGAATTTCTCTGGAAATGGGGGGACAGCAGCGACTGCAAAAGGGAAGTCTGCTACCCCTGAGACAGCTCCAGAAGTTGATTATAACAGTATCTCTGTCGATGTTGGCTGTTCCGGGAATCCAGGAATTGTAGAATACAAAGGCGTTGACACGAAGACGGGTGAGATTATTTTCTATCAAGGCCCTATTTCCAAAGGGACGAATAATTTAGGTGAGTTTCTTGCTATTGTTCATGGGCTCGCTTATTTGCAGAAGCAAGGAAGTGATAAAACCATTTATACCGATTCAGTTACAGCTTTGAGCTGGATACGTAAAAAGGAGGTTTCCACCAATCTAGTTAGGGATGCTTCCACAGAAGAAATATGGATATTAGTTGATCGAGCGTTGAAATGGCTCAAAACAAACACCTATTCCAATAAAATTGTGAAGTGGGATACGCGGAAATGGGGAGAAATCAAGGCTGACTTTGGAAGGAAATGAGAAAACCTCTATCGAGGCTATTCAAGGATGAGCGACCGCGTTTAACGAGGAGAGACTTTGGTCTACGACCAAAGATCCCTATATTAGGTTTTATCGCCAATAAGAAAGTGGTTTTCGGGAACCGAAAGCTTATACTTTCTTATGTGGTAAAAAAAGTCGAAATTTAAGAAAAAATATCTTCAAATGTATTGACGGGAAATCCTCCCAATGCTAATATACAGTAATTCCTATTAAATTACTCGGTATAATGTTTTGATAGAGTTAATAGGAAATAGAGTCAAGCATTAGATCGGGAGGGTAACTCATGAAAAGAACGAAATTAGGCGGTTTATTCATCATTTTGGCTTTAGTAGGAAGCTTGCTTGCAGCCTGCGGACAAACAGAGAACAGCGGCGCGACGGCAACACCTGCAGCAAGTGCGAAGGCAACTGACGCAGCTAAAGCAGCAGATTTAAGCGGAAAGAAAATTGCACTCGTGATGCAATTCAATACAGGTACATTTTCGTCTCAGTATGTAGAAGGCGTGAAGGAACAAGTAGAGAAACTTGGCGGTAAGGTAACGGTATTCGTTGCTGATACGGATCTGGCGAAAATGTCATCCAATCTGGATGCAGCGATTAATCAGAAATTCGATGGTATTCTCATCGATCATGGAACAGCTGAAGCATTGGAAGCAGGCGTGAAGAAAGCACTTGAAAAGAAAATCCCAGTTGTAAGTTTCGATTCGATCCTTTCTGTTCCGGGTGTTACGTCCTTAGAGCAAGGCGATCAGAAGATGGCTGAAGCTACGCTAGAGCAGCTTGCGAAGGATGCCGGCGGTAAAGGGAACATCGTGAAAGTATGGGTAGCCGGCTTTGCACCGATGGAACGCAGACAACTCGCTTACCAAGCTTTCCAAAAGAAATATCCAGACATTAAAGAAGTCGCTGCTTTCGGTACAGCCAAAGATCCTGCGTTAGATACACAAACGCAAATGGAAGCGATTCTGAAGAAATACCCGAACAAAGGCGATATTACAGCGGTATGGACAGCTTGGGATGAGTTTGCGAAAGGCGCGTCCCGTGCCATTCAACAAGCAGGTCGTACAGAAATTAAAGTATACGGGATTGACTTGAGCGATGAAGACTTGCAATTGCTGCAAGATCCAAAAAGCCCATGGGTAGCATCAGCTGCGGTAGATCCGAAGGATATCGGTCGCGTGCAAGTGCGTTACCTGTATCAGAAGCTGCATGGTGATCAAACGCCTGAGAAAGTGGTACTGGAGCCTGTTTATGTATCCAGAGACCAACTGCCGAAGGACAAGCAAGTAAATACAACACAGCTTAGCGAATATGTCAAAGGCTGGGGCGGAAGCCAACAAGGCTATACCGACTGGTTAAAAGCTGCAGAAAAAAAATAGTGTTGTCCAATGCGGTCCCATCGTCAATATGCGATGGGACTTTCAGATTAAGATGAGAGGTGAATGATGATGTCGGTAAACAACGGATCTTTGCTGCATATGAGAGGCATCTCCAAATCGTTCCCCGGTGTGAAGGCGCTTCAGGAGGTTGATTTTGACCTGCAAACCAAAGAAATTCATGCCTTGCTCGGGGCTAACGGTGCTGGCAAGAGCACCTTGATGAAGATTTTATCCGGCGCTTATACCCATGATACGGGGCAAATTTCGATAAACGGCCAGTCTCTCCATATACAGACGCCTAAGGAAGCTATGAACCAAGGTATCTATTGCGTCTATCAAGAAGTTGATACAGCCTTGGTGGCTGGGCTTACGGTGACCGAAAATGTCATGATGGATAAAATGGTTCAAGGCGGTGCCTGGGTCAGCTGGAGAAAGCTGCATCGGGAGGCTGAAGGGATTCTAGCAAAGATCGGGGCTGCGTTCTCTGTTCGCAGCAAGGTGGACGAGCTGAGCATCTCCCAGAAGCAGCTAGTACTTATCGCAAGAGCGATGGCTCATAAGGCCAAGATCATCATTTTCGACGAGCCGACAGCCCCGCTTAGTCTGGAGGAGTCAGAGTGGCTGTTCCAGATCATGGACAGCCTCAAGCGCGAAGGGGTGGGGATTATCTTCATCTCCCACCGCTTGCAGGAAGTGTTCCGTGTCGCTGACCGGATCACGATCATGCGCGACGGCCGCCACGTGCTCACGCAGGCGGCCGCAGACATGGACATCGCCGGGGTCATTGAGGCGATGCTGGGCAAGACCTTCACCGAGGAGTTCCCCAAAGCCGATGTTCCAATCGGCGATACCCTCCTCGAGGTGAAAGGGCTGCGCCGCGGCACCAAGGTGCGCGGCGTCAGCTTTGCCCTCCGCCGAGGTGAAATTCTCGGCGTTGTGGGGTTGGTCGGCGCCGGCAAGACGGAGCTGAGCCGGCTGATCTTCGGCGCCGACGCCGCGGACGGCGGCGAGGTGTGGCTCGCCGGGCGCAAGCTCGCGCTGCGCCAGCCGGAGGATGCCGTGCGCGCCGGCATCGCGCTCGTGCCCGAGGAGCGGCGCAAGCAGGGCGTCCTCGTGGAGGAGACGGTGAAGCACAATCTGTCGCTTCCGATATTGCGCAAGCTGAGCTCGCTCGGCTTTGTGCAGCGCGGCGCGGAGAGTGTGCACGCGGCGAAGATGGTAGAACAGCTGGGCGTGCAGCCCAGCGATCCGAATCGCGTGGTGAAGCATCTAAGCGGCGGCAACCAGCAGAAGGTGGCCGTGGGCAAATGGCTGCCGACGAATGCCGATGTCTATATGTTTGATGAGCCGACCAAAGGGGTCGATGTTGGCGCGAAAAGCGATATTTTCCGCTTAATCGGTCAATTGGCGTCGGAAGGTAAAGGCATTATTTATTTATCCTGCGAGCTAAATGAAATTATAGGAATTGCCGATCGCATTTTAGTAATGAGCTACGGTTCTGTGGTGAAGGAGCTCTCCCGCGCGGAAGCGACGCAGGATCTCATTTTAACGTATGCGAGTGCGGGGGAGGCTGAATAGCATGAAGGAAAGAAGTTTGGATTTTACGTTTAAATACGGCGCTTTGTTCATCATTGCGTTGGTGGTTATCGTCTTTTCGTTCATTAATGAAAATTTTATGACTTATGATAATATCGCGGATATTTTAAGGTCGATATCGATTGTGATGTTTGTCGCTATTGGGGTCACGTTATCGCAAATTGTGGACGGGTTTGATTTATCCGTAGGTTCTACGGTTTCATTATCAACAGTAGCTGCGGCTGCTTTGATGGTTTGGTACCAACAGCCACTCATTCTGGTCATCATTGTTCCTCTTGTTATAGGTGCTGTCATCGGTCTCATAAATTCATGGCTCATCGTAAAAATTCGCATTCCCGATTTACTTGCTACTTTAGCGGTGATGTATATCATCGGTGGCGTGCAAAAAACGTATACGAAAGGCTTTTCCATCTATAATAATATGAGATTCCAAGACGGTACGGTGGCCAAAGGAAAGTTTACGCCGGAATTTCTGTGGATCGGTCAAGGTAAGCTCCTTGGTGTACCTGTACCTGTTATTCTTATGATTGTGGCTGTTATCGCTGTGCATGTCTTTCTGACATACACCCGCTGGGGGCGCCAGCTCTACATTACGGGGGGCAATCGGGAGGCAGCACGTCTCTCCGGGATTTCCGTTAATAAAATCCGCTTAGCGGCCTATGTGCTATCAGGCATTTTCGCAGCGTTCGGTGGTATTCTGTATGCTTCTCGTGTCGGTTCAGGACAGATTGATGCCGGTGCTCCGCTTTTGATGGAAGCTGTTGCCTCGGTGTTCGTCGGGTATTCCGTGCTTGGTGCAGGGAAGCCTAATGTCATAGGGACTTTCTTTGGTGCAGTATTGATTGGCGTATTGCTCAATGGACTTACGATGCTGAATGTGCCTTATTTCGGATTTGATATTATCAAAGGCGGAGTGTTAGTGCTGGCTTTGGCCATAACTTTCGTTCATTTGAATCGACGCAAAGCCTAAAGAGGTAAGTATTGGTATTACATTGACGCGTTATCACACTAAAGAAAGAAATTTTACGAGAAGTGTGGTATGATAGATTCATTATTTTCATATATGAAATGAAATCTAGGAGGAATATAGAATGGCACATCCGAAACAGCGCAGTGACATGATTAAAAAAGGATTCGACCGTGCTCCACACCGCAGCTTGCTGCGTGCAGCCGGCGTTAAAGAAGAAGATTTCGGCAAGCCGTTTATTGCGGTTTGTAACTCTTATATAGACATTATTCCTGGACACGTCCACTTGCAAGAATTTGGTAAGCTCGTGAAGGAAGCAATTCGCGAAGCTGGTGGTGTTCCTTTCGAATTCAACACTATTGGTGTTGACGATGGGATTGCTATGGGCCATATCGGCATGCGTTACTCCTTGCCAAGCCGTGAAATTATTGCGGATTCCTTGGAAACGGTTGTTAATGCACACTGGTTCGACGGAATGGTCTGTATTCCTAACTGTGATAAAATTACACCTGGTATGATCATGGGGGCCCTCCGCGTTAACATCCCTACGATGTTAGTGAGCGGCGGTCCAATGAAAGCCGGTAAAGATAAAAACGGTAAATCGATTTCCCTTTCCTCCGTATTCGAAGGCGTGGGTGCTTTCCAAGCTGGTAAATTAGATGAAGCTGGCTTAGAAGAGTTAGAGCAATACGGTTGTCCGACATGCGGATCTTGTTCCGGTATGTTTACAGCGAACTCCATGAACTGTTTGGCTGAAGGCCTTGGCCTGGCTATGCCGGGTAACGGTACAATTCTGGCTGTTGCGGAAGAGCGTAAGCAATTCGTGAAAGATTGCGCCAAACAATTGATGGTCCTGATTGAAAAAGACATCAAGCCTCGTGATATCGTTACGATCGAAGCGATCGATAATGCATTTGCTCTTGATATGGCGATGGGCGGTTCCACGAACACAGTTCTTCACACACTTGCTATTGCGCACGAAGCTGGTATACACTATCCGATTTACCGAATTAATGAAGTGGCAGAACGCGTACCTCACCTAGCTAAAATCGCTCCGGCTTCAGATTACCATATTGAAGATGTGCACTTGGCAGGCGGTGTGAGCGCGGTAATTAATGAGCTGCTCAAAAAACCGGGCGCTTTCAACGGTGACTGTCTTTCCGTAACAGCGCAGACGCTTCGCGAGAATGTAGCTGGCCGCGAAATTCAAAATACAGACGTTATCCGTCCGTTGTCGAACCCGCACAGCGAAAGAGGCGGACTAGCTGTTCTGTTTGGTAACCTTGCACCTGAAGGCAGTATCGTTAAGGTCGGCGCGGTTGATAAATCCGTTGGCGGACGTCACGTTGGTCCAGCGATTTGTTTCAACTCGCAAGACGAAGCTTTGTACGGTATTGCGAACGGTCTTGTTAAAGAAGGCCATGTCGTTGTTATCCGTTACGAAGGTCCGAAGGGTGGACCTGGTATGCCGGAAATGCTGGCTCCTACTTCCCAAATCGTTGGTATGGGTCTTGGCGCGAAGGTTGCATTGATTACTGACGGACGTTTCTCCGGCGCATCCCGCGGGATCTCGATCGGTCATATCTCACCGGAAGCGGCTGAGGGCGGACCTTTAGCATTCGTACATGATGGCGACATCATTGATGTGGACATGGACGGCCGTAAAATCGAACTGCAAATCAGCGATGAAGAATTCGCGAAACGCCGCGAGAGCTGGACAGAGTTCCAACCGAAAATCCAAACTGGATATTTGGCGCGTTATACGAAAATGGTGACAAATGCTAGTGCAGGCGCCATTCTGAAGTTTTAATTATTGATGTATCAAAAAAGGGAGTTCGCGATTGATGCGAGCTCCTTTTTATATGTTTTGGGTTTGGGGCAGCAAAGCTTCTCAAACACTGTCGGCTCAGCGAGCTCTCGCTGAAAGCGCGGTTTTCGTACTTAATTGTTCGGGTGCTCCAGTTTAAGCGCGCGCGTTTTCCGTGCTTATTTATTTGAGGCTTATGCTGTTGATTGATTAATTGGTTGAGAATCCCGATATGCAAGTTCCAAATCTCCTTTTAAGCTAAAAAGAAATGCATAATAAGCAATGATCCCGCCAATACCGTAACTGCGACGACGATGGAGAGAGTCAGCACGAAACGGGCTTTAAAGATGGAGAGCATCATCAGCGTACTTTTCACGTCAATCATAGGGCCGAACACAAGGAAAGCCAGCAAGGAGCCTGGAGAGAAGGAATTGGCGAAGGAGGCAGCCACGAAAGCATCTGTTGTGGAACACAGGGAGAGCAGGTAGGCAAAGCCCATCATGAACACATGTGAAATGAAAGGTCCCTGACCGATCGCGGATAAGCTGTCTTGGGCAACGAAGGTTTGGATAAGGGCGGTCAGGAAAGCGCCCAGCATCAAGTATTTACTCATTTCGAACAGCTCGGTCGTACCGTGGCTGAGCATAACCATCATGCGACCACCGTCGTGGGAGTGATTGTGGCCTTGGTGATGATCATGATGATGTCCATGATCATGATGGTTATGATTATGGCCTTGGTGGTTATCATGGTCATGGTCGTGAGCGTGAATGTGGTCGGCGTGATGTCCAGGGCTGGAACCCCCGTGGTGGTGCAGTGTGTTTGCCTGAATTTCGATAGGATGACGCAAAGGACTGCCTTTCAGGAAACGTGTCAGCAGCAATCCTACGATGAGTGCAACGCCAAATGTAAGCCCCATTCGCGAATAGGCCATCGAAGTCTCGCCACGGAAAGCCATGAACGTCGAGGCGAAGACGATAGGATTCAGAATCGGACCGACTAGAATGAAGATGACGGCTATGTACACTGGCATTCCTTTCCGCATGAGCCGACGAACGAAAGGAATCATTCCGCATTCACAGAGCGGGAACATGATGCCGAGTACGCAGGCAAATAAGATGCCTCCTAGCGGGTGCCGCGGCGTCATGCGTCTGATGAACGCTTCAGGAATAAAGTTTTCAACGACTGTGGATAGAAGTACGCCTAGTAACATAAAAGGCAAAGCGTCGAGAAAAATACTCATGAAGGCTTTAAAGACGTGCTTGAATTCATAAATGACCAAACCCATAGGAGGAAGCTCTCGCGTTGTCATGATTAAGATGAGGAGAAACGCGCAAATCACGGTGGAGATAGGAAGGCTCCAGCGGTATAGAGTCGATGGCAATTCGTTGACACCCCTTTGTCCGTTGATGCGTCCCCGAAGGACGCGAAGTTATTTTACCCATGGAAAGGCTAGTATGATCTATCCTATGTACATGCAGGTTCAGATAGGACAATGTCCTTGATTGACAATGGATTGTAAGGGTGTATAATAATATAAAATCAATCGCGATGATAGGAACAAGTAAGTTTGTCTTTCGTTTCTCAGAGAGCCGGTGGTTGGTGTGAACCGGTGAAACAAGCAAACCGAATGGATCCTTGAGCATGAGGCTGAACACAGTATGCAGGTTGCCGGAACCTAGGCCGGAGAACATTCCTCATCTGTCCAAGTATGCCAAACGGCAGCTCCCCGTTATCAGAGCCTGAAGGTCTTATTGAACAATTGTTCACGGACAAATTAGGGTGGTACCACGGTCTCTCGTCCCTTGCGGGGAGAGGCCTTTTTGTTGTTTTTTTAGACCATACGAAGTTAAGAATTCTGGAGGGATTATCCAATGAAACGAGTACTATCCGGTATGCAATCCAGCGGACAGCTGACGATTGGCAATTATATTGGCGCACTTCGCAATTATGTGAAGCTGCAGCATTTGCATCGCTGTTATTTTATGGTTGTTGATATGCACGCCATCACGGTTCCTCAGGATCCGGCAGCGCTGAAGGAGCAAACAGAGTCCATAGCTTCGCTTTATATTGCTGCGGGACTAGATCCTAGTAAAGCATCCATTTTCCTACAATCCCATGTTCATGCGCACGCTGAGCTCGGCTGGATTATGACGACGCTGACGCATATGGGAGAACTTGAGCGTATGACACAGTTCAAGGACAAGTCTGAAGGTAAGGATTCCGTTGGTGCAGGCCTATTTACGTATCCATCTTTGATGGCTGCTGATATTTTGCTGTACAATGCCGACTTAATTCCGGTTGGAGATGATCAGAAGCAGCATTTGGAGTTGACGCGCGATTTGGCGAACCGCTTCAATAACCGTTTTGGTGAAATGTTCGTCATGCCGCAGCCTTATATGCCTGAGATTGGTGCGAGAATCATGTCTTTGGATGATGCATCCAAAAAAATGAGCAAAAGCAGTCCGAATGCAGGTAGTTACATCGCCATGCTGGATGAGCCGGATGTGATCCGTAAGAAGCTGAGCCGTGCGGTCACTGATTCAGGCCGTGAAGTGAAATATGATCCGCAAAACAAGCCTGAGGTAAGTAATTTGATGTCCATTTACTCACACTTTGCTGAGATGAGTTTAGTTGAGATTGAAGCCAAATACGATGGGCAAGGCTATGGTCCTTTCAAAAAGGATCTAGCTGAACACCTCGTGGCTGTTCTCGAGCCGATCCAACAACGCTATCGTGAAATTCGCAGCTCAGGCGAAATTTTCGACATTTTGAAAAAAGGTGCGCAGGAAGCAGCTGAAGTGGCTGATCAAACCCTGCTCGAAGTGAAAAAGCGGATGGGCTTTGTCGTTATATAAAAAGCAAAAAAGAGCTCGAACAGCTAATATAGCTGTTTGGGCTCTTTCTCTTTTGACGCAATTGTTGATTCCGTCGTTAAGACCGCGTATTTTTTTTGCGAATCTTCGCTTTAACTACAAATCCATATCCAATAAAGCCTAAGGAGATGATGGAACAGGCAAAGACCATCCAAGGCTGCCTGAGGGCAATGAATAAGCTGATGGAGGCAAGCAGCAGGGTGCCAACAAAAGCGAAAAGAAGAGCGAGTGGTTTGCTCATGAATGTGACCTACTTTCTAGAAGATTGAACAGTGTCTTCTTATTTTAAACTTTTTTGATCGCTGTGCATATAAATTCATTTCCTCCACATACTATCTTTGCAAGCTTGCAAATACATCAAAGATCATAGCTGACTGAAAGGAGTTTGAATCCTTATGGCACAAAATCGTAGCAGTAACACATTGGTAGTTCCACAAGCCAACCAAGCTTTAGATCAATTGAAATATGAGGTAGCTCAAGAGCTGGGCATCCAAATTCCTCAAGATGGTTACATGGGTTATATGGCTACTCGCGATGCTGGTGCAATCGGGGGTAACATTACTCGTCGCTTGGTGCAAATTGCTGAGCAAACGCTGGCAGGACAATCTGGCTTCCGCAGCTAGTTTAGCCTGACTTCGTTCATAGCTTTTCCTGTTTAATGTAACAATAAAGCCCAGGGGCCTAAAAACCTCTGGGTTTTTTCTGTCTTTTTTAAAGTAAAGAAAAGACGCGTTTGGTCAACGCGCCTCTTTTCTAATAAAGATCCACTTTCAGCTTCTTTTCAAGCCTAGTGTCACTTACCCAGCCCACATAAGAATCGAGTGTTTGGAAATTGTGATCCATCCGGACAACACCTACGAAAGGATACTGCTTGCGGTGACGATAACGCACATCAGCCCATCTTACTTCGTACCCGAAGCGGTGTTCTTTCACTTCAGCACATGTGAAGGATGAGAAGTAGAGTAAGGCTTGGATGTCTTCGTGACTTTTGGACACCTCGATGGCTGGATGGTCTTCACATTTGACAGTGTCGATCCACCTTAGCTTCGAATTCTTCAGCTCACCCAACTGAAAGGTACCGTCTGTTCTTCGTTTCACTACGTTCCACACATAGAGGTTGAATGTTACAATTAGTGTGTATTTATCCCCGGGCATATGGGTGGGGTCTTTGCGATAGAGCCCTTTTTCTACGATATAATGGTCGAGAGAGCGCCAGATATAATATAGAGCGATAACCCCGTACAAAGTCGGGAACACGAGCTTTGGACTCGCAACATGGAAAGACCACATGAAAATAGCAGCGATGTGGCTTGAGAAGATAAAGGGATCAAAGATGTGTATGATGTTCCATGACACCCACTTTTCAGAGAATGGCCGGAACGCTTGTGTACCATATGTGTTGAAACAATCTGTGAAGACGTGAAAACAAACGGCGATTCCTACCCACATACCAAGGTGCAGCAGAGGGATTCCATGGAAGAAAAGAGCGAGAGCTCCAGTGATCAGCAGCGTCCATAAAAGTAAAGCTGGCAAAGAGTGAGAACGACCACGGTGATTTCGAATGTAAGTGGCGTTCCCCTTAAAACGAAGCAGCCCGTCCACATCCGGAATCTGCGAGCCAATAACAGTTCCTATGAAGACTGCAGTAGTTGCCGCTGTGTCCGCAGAAACGCTAGGGTCAATTTGTGACAGTCCCGCTAACCCTAAACCAATTACGAGATGAGTGCCTGTGTCCAAATGGGTTTCCTCCTAAGAATTTTCCGTAGAAAATTTTCTTCGTAAGCATGGGCTGAGTTTTCCATAGAATAACTTACTTCAAAACGCGCTCGACCTTATAAGACGACGGAATCATTTATCCTTGTAAGTCTGGTCATTTTTCCGTCTTTTTATTAGTTTACCATTTTGGAGCAAAAAATAAATCAGAGGGAGATCTAAAAATGTCCAAAGTTTTTGTAGAGTATGCCATAAAACCCGCTTTTCGGGCGTCTTTTCTCATCTATATGCAGGAATGGCAGCGGAGGGAAGGGCGATTTGAACTGCTGAAGGGAACGGATCAGGAAGGGCTTTTTGTGGAAATTTGGAAGGAAGTTACCTATGAGGAGTATCTCTCGTTAAAACAAGAACGTTTGCATGGAACCGAAAATGCTTCACACCAAGCCGTATGGGAAGAGTGGGTTGAAGGCGGCCTGCGCAAACTGCATATGTGGCATTTCACAGAAGTAACCTCTACATGACAAAAAAAAGCCGCTGCTCTAACGAAAGAGCAAACGGCTTTATGTGTGATCTAATTTATGCTCTCTGTTGGCCGGGTCCGCCGCCAGAGTATGGATAGTAATACTGAAGTTCCTCGTCGAATGTAATGTAGTCTAGATTCACCATGAGCAATAAGAAACGCATACCAGTGGCTGGATCGCTGATGATAATATGATCGCGGCCAGCTGCCTCAAGTTTGCCTTTGAAAATTTTGGCATTCCATTGCGAGTTATTTTCGTATGTCATGTAGATTGTAGCCATTTTACCAAGGTTCAAACGGAGAATATTTTCGATATAAGATTCTTCCATGGGGAGAAGACCTGGTACATTTACACCGGTTTGCAGACCGCCAGTAGGTGGAAATGCCGCTCCCGTCGGTGGAAAAGCAGTTCCAGCAGGTGGAAATCCAGCTCCACTTGGTGCAGGTTTATTCGCACCCGTTGTTGGAACGGGATAAGCCGGAAAAGGATATCCGTAAGGGGCTTGTGAGGTCATGCCTTGGTTTCCTTGATTACCGATTCTGTAAGGGCTATTCAACATTTTTGTGTTTCCTCCTTGAGCTTTCCTTGAGAAAGCTTTCTTCATAATTGAAATTTGAAACAAATTCTTAGTGCGTGTCATTATCCATAATCATCATATTGTGCATCTGCCTATTTGGTGACTGGTTTTTGCTGGATTACCCAAACAAAAAAAGCCCCAATGGGAGCTCACATAAGTAGAAATTTATAACCGACACCCCAAACCGTCTTAATATATTTCGGTTCTTTGGGATCAGCTTCTATTTTTTTGCGAAGGTTTGCGATATGTACATCGATTGCACGTTCAGTTACATAGGAATCGAAACCGCGGACCCGGTTCAAAAGCTCCTCCCGGCTGTATACTCGTCCTTGATTCTGCCAAAAAAGTTTCATAATTTCGAATTCAGAGAAAGTGGTCTCTATTAGTTTGCTATGTACAAAAAGGCAGCGTTTCTCTAGATCCAGTTGAACGACTTGCTCGGTCGTATCTGTAGATTGAACTGGCGGAGGGAAAGCATGTGAACGTCGCAGTAAAGCTTGTATTCTTGCCGATAATTCCCTCATTGAGAATGGTTTGCATAGGTAATCATCAGCGCCAGTCTGCAGGCCTTTGACGCGATCGGAGACCTCATTTTTGGCGGATACCATAAGAATGGGGATGGTTGACGAATTTCGGAAGTCAGTGCATAGTTGAATTCCGTCAACATCAGGCAGCATAATATCAAGCACGATGACATCAGGTTCGAAATCTCGGAATAACACTACACCTTGACGGCCATTTTCCGCACGCATGACTTGATAGCCTTCTTCGTACAGATAAATCGACATCATTTCACCAATGCTTAAATCATCTTCAATAATTAAAATCTTAGACATAAACGTTCCCCCTCCTTTTCCTTCCAAAGGTTCGGTGCTCGATATGCCGGACGCAACATTCGATCCTATATATCCATGTTATCATTATACATTTTGTGACGTCCAGTTTAACTTCATAATTAGTTCCTTCGTATGAAAAAAAAGAAGCTGGACGGTACTTGACGCCTAATTTCATAGGTCAAGTAATCCAGCTTCCTTCTATAATGTGAGTCCATGTAAGGAGAATCATACCGTTAAATGCTTTCGGACTTGATCTTCGCTCAAATGCTCGGCATGACCTTCGGCAGCTATTGTCCCTCGGTCCAATACATAATAGTAATCAGCGATGCTTGTAGCGAACTCTAAGCTTTGTTCGACCAGCAATACAGCAATTTCTCGATTACGTTTAATTGATTCAATGATGGCTTCAATCTCCATGACGATAGAAGGTTGGATACCCTCCATCGGTTCATCCAGCAGCAGCAGCTTGGGGCCTGGGGCTAAGGCACGGGCTATCGCTAATTGCTGCTGCTGCCCGCCGCTAAGGTCGCCGCCTTTGCGTTGAAGCATCTGACGAAGCACGGGGAAGGTGTCGAAAAGAGAATCAGGGAGCTTTTTTCTTCCATCTGTTGCAGCTTCAAGCCCAAGCAGCAGGTTTTCCTCGACCGTAAGCTGTGGGAAAATCTCGCGGCCTTGCGGCACGTAGCCGATCCCTAATTTAGCCCGTCGATCCGGTGGGAATGACGTTATATCCCGTTCATTATAGTGGATCGCGCCGGACTTCGGCTGAATGAGTCCCATAATGCTCTTCATGAGTGTGGATTTCCCTACACCGTTGCGGCCCATTAGACAAACGATTTGCCCAGGCTTCACCTGAAGGTTGACATGGCGTACAACCATACTCTCACCGTAACCGGCTTCTATCTTCTGAAGGTTAAGCACCTCGCTCCACTCTCCTTCCTAGATAAACTTCAGCAACCTTATCATCATTCTGAATATCCTGCATCGTGCCTTCCCGAAGCACGGTGCCTTCATGAAGTACCGTGACCGTTCTAGCGAACTTACGAACAAACTCCATATCGTGTTCAACTACGATGATCGTCTGATTAGCCGCTATTTCGTGAAGCAGCTCACCTGTTTTCTCAGTTTCGCTATCTGTCATGCCAGCGGCAGGTTCATCCAGCAGCAGTAGATCGGGCTCCTGCATAAGCAGCATCCCGATTTCAAGCCACTGTTTCTCGCCGTGAGAGAGTGATCCTGCTCGCTCATTGACTTTGCTTTGCAGGCCAATCATCTCGAGTCGGAGATGCAAGCGTTCTCGCTGTTCACTCGTCGTCTTGGTCCACAGTGCGCTAAGGAGGCCGCGCTGCTGTTTCATAGAAAGAGCCAGATTTTCAAAAACGGTTAATGTTGAGAAGACGGAAGGTGCTTGGAATTTACGACCAATGCCGAGCTGTGCAATTTGGTGTTCTTGGTGTCTGGTAAGATCAATTGATTCTTTGAAATAAACATGACCTTGTGAAGGCTTCACTTTCCCGCAGATGACATCCAAGAGCGTTGTTTTACCTGCTCCGTTCGGCCCAATGAGAAACCGAAGCTCGCCATATTGCAGGGAAAAGTCCAGATTGCGTAAGGCTTTAAATCCATCAAAGCTCACTTCAAGCCCTTTAACGCTAAGGATTTTCTCTCCGGTTACAGGTTGTTGTTTCGCTAATTGTCCTAGCATTGGGATGTTCCCCCTTCAAATTTCATAACATTAAGGATGTGGTGTATGGTTAGCTTGCTTCTTGCGATGAAGAAATCGGCTTAGGAAGCACGGGTTTTTTCCAATTGGAGGTGTAGTGTGCAATTGTACCAACGATACCTTTAGGTAGGAGCAGTACTACAATAATGAACATGGCACCGAGCATAATAGGCCACCAAGCGGGGTAAGCTTCGCTAAACGTTGTTTTAGCTGCGTTGGTGATTAATGCTCCAAGAACGGCGCCTCCGATCGTTGAGCGCCCCCCGATTGCCACCCAAAGAACCATTTCAATGGAAGGGACAATGCCCATTTGTGCGGGTGAGATAATGCCTTCCTGAAGGACGAAGAGAACACCGGCAAGTCCGGCTAATCCTGCTGAAGCGCAGTAAATGAATACTTTAAAGGTGACTGGATTGTAGCCAATAAAGCGAACCCGATTTTCCCCATCACGAATGGCTGTGAGGATGTTTCCCATGCGACTGGTAACGAGCAGGCTGCATAGGATAAGAACGACAATAACAATAGCTAAAGTGAGATAGAAAAATAATAATTTCGTAGATTGTGATTGCAGATTTAAGCCAAGAAAGGTGGTGAAATTGGTTAGTCCGTTAGTTCCACCTGTATAGCCTTGTTGACCAACAAATAACGTGACGGTAATAATGACTAGCGCTTGAGATAATATGGAGAAGAAAGCACCTTTAATGCGATTGCGGAATGTAAAGTATCCTAAAATGAATGCAACGATCATTGGAACGATGAGAGCGAGAAGAAATGCAGCGCCTGCGTTATGGAAAGGAACCCAGAACCAGGGTAATCTCTCAACACCGCTCCATGACATGAAATCGGGCAGCTGATCTGGCGTCGCGGCGAGCTTAAGATGCATGGCCATACAATAAGCGCCAAGTCCAAAGTAGACGCCATGGCCGAGGCTAAGAATCCCGGTATATCCCCAAATGAGATCAATTCCCATGGCAATGATGGCATAAGCGAGAAACTTGCCAAGAAGGGAAAGACGGAAGTCTGACATGAACAGAGGAGCCAATGCGATAGCGATCAAAAAAACGGCATAGACAAACAATTTAAGCTTGGATTGTCCCGTTAAGAGCATGGAAGATGCCACATCCTTTCTTCAATCTAAGGATCTTGAACGGATCGTCACAAGTCCCATCGGTTTCCATTGCAAGAAGGCGATTATGAGCGTAAAGACAAGTACTTTACCAAGCGTAGCACTAGTTGTGTATTCCAATGCTGTATTGAAAACCCCAATACCTAATGCTCCCGCAACGGTTCCAATCAGTTTGCCGATTCCACCAAGTACAACAACCATGAACGCATCCACAATATAGTAAGTGCCTATGGTTGGTCCAATAGGTCCAAGCAGCGTTAAGGCGCATCCGGCAATTCCTGCCATAGCGGAGCCAAAAGCGAAGGACTGAGCATCTACTCTCCGTGTGGAAATACCGAGACAAGCAGCCATTTCGCGATTTTGCATAACAGCTCTCATGCGTCTTCCTCCGGCAGAGTGGTACAGGTACATATAAATCACCAAGATACATAACGCAACCAAAGCAATAATAAAGAGGCGCTTGTAGGGGAGAATGAGGTCGGCCGATAGATGAAGTCCGCCTTCCAACCATTCGGGTGCTTTAACAGCCACATTAGGAGCACCGAAGATGGTGCGCGCAAGCTGCTGCAACGCAAGGCTTACTCCCCAAGTAGCAAGCAGGCTGTCTAGCGGTCTGCCGTACATGAATCGAATGAGAAAAACTTCGAGCAGCCAACCGACAAAGAAGGCTACCGCAAACGCAACACCTATCGATACGATGAAATACCATCCGAAAGCGGAAGCCGGTAGAAACTTCTGGAACCACTGCTGGACTAGATAAGCCATGTAGGCGCCAATCATGATGAATTCGCCATGTGCCATATTCATAACATTCATCAAGCCGAATGTAATCGCAAGACCTATGGCGATCAACAGCAAAATGGAGCTAAGGCTTAGACCGTTAAATAATTGAAGAAACAGCAGACTCATGTCAATCCCTCCCAGTGAACCCCGAGTAAACAAAATAAACGTCTACGCCGTCCTTCTTGGACGGGGGCGTTTATCCAGAAATATAGCCGACTTATCGTGTGAAACATATAAATTCTTATATTTGGTGAAATCCAGGACTGCTGTTAGGCAGTCCTGGCCTCAATAACTACCTTTATTTTTTCGTTACTTCTCCGCCCCAAGGGTATGTTTTGAGGAAAGGATCTGGTTTGAGTGGTTGGCCGGAGTTCCATATTTCTTTGATTTGGCCATCAGCCGTAATTTGACCGATACGTGCCGTTTTGGAAATATGTTGATTCTCTCCATCAATAACCACTTTACCTTCAGGTGCGTTAAACTCGATACCTTTGGCAGCAGCTTTCACTTTCTCTACGTCAAAGGATCCTGCTTTCTTAACAGCAGCAGCCCATAAGTACACGGCTGTGTAACCAGCTTCGATCGGATCATCCGTAACACGGTCTTTGCCGTATTTAGCTTTGTAAGCTTCGACGAATTTTTTATTCTCAGGTGTATCTGTTGTTTGGTAGTAATTCCAAGCTGTATAGTGTCCATCTAGAACGGATGCTCCAATACCGCGAACCTCTTCCTCAGCGATACTTACGGACATTGTTGTTAGATCCTTGGATGAAATGCCTGCATCTTTCAATTGCTTGAAGAAGGCTACGTTACTGTCGCCGTTCAGCGTATTGAAAATAACGTCTGGCTTCTCTTTTTTGATTTTACTAATGATTGTATTGTAGTCCGTGTGTCCAAGTGGTGTGTATTCTTCGGCAACTAGCGATCCGCCTTCAGCTTTCAACTGCTCTTTAATAATTTTGTTGGCTGTTCTTGGGAATACATAGTCCGAGCCGAGAAGGTAGAATTTCTTGCCTTTGTTTTGCAGAAGCCAAGTTACTGCTGGAATAATTTGTTGGTTCGTTGTTGCGCCAATGTAGAAGATATTAGGTGATGATTCCACGCCTTCATACTGTACCGGATACCACAACAAGCCTTTGTTTTGTTCGACGACCGGAAGCACGGCTTTGCGGCTGGCAGATGTCCAGCAGCCAAATATCGTTACGACGCTGTCTTTTTGCAGTAGCTTCTTCGTTTTCTCTGCAAAAGTCGGCCAATCGGATGCACCGTCTTCAATCACAGGCTTGATTTTTTTACCTAAGAGTCCCCCAGCTGCATTAATTTCGTCAATCGCCATAAGTTCAGCATCTCTTACAGATACTTCGCTAATGGACATGGTGCCTGTGAGTGAGTGAAGAATCCCAACAGGTACTGTTTCATCCTTCGTCTCCGCTTTAGCTTCTGCGGCTTTGGTAGCCATAGGTGTAGTTGTCGTGGATGCAGTTGGCTCCGTCTTTGCACAGCCAGCCATGACCATCATCAAAGCCATACTCAAAGCGACTGTGAGCTTACCTTTGTTTCGTATCTCTCTCATTCACGTCCCACTCCCTTTGTTTACAAGATTTGGATTACAAGGCTTATGATAAAGTGCGAAACAAGTTAGTGTCAACATATATGACATTTATAAAGGTTTTTTTGTTAGTGGCGCACAAAAATTAGTTATTCCTTTGTGAAAATCACATAAAATACGGAAAATAACTTCAGAAATTGTTGGTTTGATGTCATTATATCTAACATTAATGATTTACAATCTTGGAATACACGAATATAATAAGGATAAAGGATTACCAATATTCGGATTTTAATGAGGTGAAGATGTGCATTTAACGGAGAGAGAAAAAGAAAAGCTGCTCATTACTGTGGCTGCTGATCTTGCACGCCGAAGACTTGCCAGAGGCTTGAAGCTGAATTATCCCGAAAGCATAGCGCTGCTAACATCCGAGATTATGGAAGGAGCAAGGGATGGATTGACCGTTGCACAATTAATGGCATTCGGCACAACGATTCTGAGAGCGGAGCAAGTTATGGAAGGTGTACCTCAAATGATTCATGAGGTTCAGGTAGAGGCTACGTTTCCTGATGGTACTAAATTAGTTACCGTACACGAACCAATAACCTAACTATAATGAATAATCGAAAGGGGCGAGAAGATGGTTCCAGGAGAATATCGAACAGTCAAGGGATATATTGAAATGAATATAGGAAGACAAACGATTGATCTTATCGTTACGAATACAGGAGATCGTCCCGTTCAGGTGGGTTCGCATTTTCATTTTTTTGAAGTGAACAGAGCATTGGAATTCACGAGAGAACAAGCCTACGGCATGCGATTGGACATTCCCGCTGGAACGGCTGTCCGTTTTGAGCCGGGGGAACAGAAACCTATACAGCTCGTTGAACTTGGCGGAGCCAAACTTTCTTATGGACTAAATAACTTAAGTAAAGGCTTAGCAGCTAAGGGGAATATGTCAAGTGCTGCGAGAGAAAGATGGCAAGCGTGGGAGGGAAAGCCTGGTGAATCGAATAGATCGTAAAAGTTATGCGCTGATGTTCGGGCCTACAACGGGAGATGCCATTCGTTTGGCTGATACCGAGCTTTGGGCACAAATCGAACATGATTACACCGTCTACGGTGATGAATGTAAATTTGGCGGCGGTAAGGTCATTCGCGACGGGATGGGGCAATCTAGCGGTGCAACCCGTGGCCAAGGCGTTCTAGATACCCTGATAACGAATGCTGTCATCATTGACCACTGGGGTATTGTCAAAGGTGACATCGGCATCAAGGACGGTCATATCGTGGGTATCGGTAAAGCGGGGAACCCGGACATCATGGATGGCGTGCATCCCAATATGATCGTGGGCGCAAGTACGGAAGTCATTGCGGGTGAAGGTAAAATTGTAACCGCGGGCGGGATCGATGCTCACATTCATTTTATTTGTCCCCAGCAAATTGAAACGGCGCTTTCTTCTGGCGTGACGACGATGATTGGTGGAGGAACAGGGCCTGCTACAGGTACGAATGCCACAACTTGCACACCAGGAGCATGGCACCTGCAGCGTATGCTGGAGGCAGCAGAAGCTTTTCCCATGAACTTGGGCTTTACGGGCAAAGGTAATGCTTCTTTTCTAGCTCCGTTGACGGAACAAATTGAAGCGGGAGCTATTGGTTTGAAGCTTCATGAAGATTGGGGAACGACGCCGGCAGCAATCGACACTTGTCTCGAAGCAGCGGACCACTATGATGTTCAAGTAGCTATTCATACCGATACATTAAATGAAGCGGGATTTCTCGAGGATACGCTCGCAGCCATTAAGGGCCGTACGATTCATACGTATCATACTGAAGGAGCAGGCGGGGGGCACGCGCCGGATATTATCCGTGCGGCTGCTGAGCTTAACGTACTCCCGTCTTCAACAAACCCGACACGTCCGTATACGATCAACACGATTGAAGAGCATTTGGATATGCTCATGGTGTGTCATCATTTGGACAGCCGTATTCCCGAGGATGTTGCTTTCGCGGATTCTCGAATTCGCCCGGAAACGATTGCTGCGGAGGATATTCTTCATGATCTAGGTGTCTTCAGCATGTTAAGCTCAGATTCCCAAGCAATGGGGCGGGTTGGCGAGGTCATTATTCGTACATGGCAAACGGCCGATAAGATGAAGAAACAGCGTGGGCCGCTGGCTCCCGATACAGAAGAAGGCGACAATTTCCGGATTAAACGTTATATCGCCAAGTACACGATTAATCCAGCGATTACGCATGGGATTTCGCACCTTGTCGGTTCCATTGAGCCTGGAAAGTTCGCAGATCTTGTCATATGGAGCCCGATGTTCTTCGGGGTTAAGCCGGATCTTGTGCTCAAAGGCGGCAGCATTGCTTATGCGCAAATGGGAGATCCGAACGCATCAATTCCAACGCCGCAGCCTGTATTTGGACGTCCGATGTTTGCTGCTTTTGGTAAAGCTTTGACGCAGAGCTCGATTACCTTCGTCTCTCAAGCAGCTTATGATCGCGGCATCGCTGAGAAATTAGGGCTCCAAAAGCGTGTTGAGCCTGTGAAAGGGTGTCGTCATATATCGAAGAAAGACATGATTCATAATAACGGCACACCTTCCATTGAAGTAAACCCAGAGACCTATAAAGTGAAAGTTGATGGGGAAGCCATTACATGTGAACCGGCGACCGAGCTGCCAATGGCGCAGTTATATTTCTTATTTTAAAAGAGTGGGAAGTCCGCGATCGAGGTGACGACATAAAAGCGATGGCAACAAAGACAACGACATTCATTGAAGAGATGACGCCGAGGTTTCACTGGCTTGCTTATCAACAACTTCTAGATTCAGCATTGCCTATTGGCGGATTCTCACATTCCTTTGGTTTGGAAACGCTCGTTCAGCAAGAGCGATTAACAACGATTGAAGAGCTCGAAGCTTATATTCGCACAATGCTCGCTAATAGCTGGGCAACGTCAGATGCGATGGTAATCAAAGCTGCCTATACCCATATTCCAAGGGAGGAATGGGATCAGCTCTGGGAGATCGATCACATGCTGCATGTGCAGCGTGTATCGAGTGAAGCGAGGAGCGGCGTTCAAAAGATGGGCCGCAGGCTTCTCCAACTATCGCGCTCGATGTACCCCGAGCTGAACTGGCAGCCTCTGGACGAAGCTGTGAAAGCCGGTCGCTGCAGCTCCAATCATCCGATTGTTCATGCATGGGTGAGCTATCACCTCGGTGTGCCCTTACATCAAGCGGCGGAAGGCTATCTTTACAGCTGTATCATGACCTGCATCAACAGTGCGCTCAGACTCATGTCCATGGGGCAAACTCAAGGACAAATTCTTCTTGCGAAACTGATTCCTTTGACCGGAAGCGAGTGGCAGCGTGTAGCGCATTTGGATCCCTTGGATGCTTACACAAATTCACCAGCCGCAGATCTGGCCATGATGCAGCACGAAACGCTGTATTCGCGTTTATTCATGTCTTAATGTTGTAACTCGTAAAGGCAATTTTGCCCTAATCATAATTTTAGGAGGAATGACTATGTGTCAAGGTCAAGGTCAAGGTCACCATCACCACCAATGGGAAAAACCAGCGGTGGATCGGAGTCGCCCCATGCGTATTGGGATCGGCGGGCCTGTTGGTTCTGGTAAAACAGCGCTAGTGGAGCGTCTGGCTCGGAAACTCAACAACCGCTACAGTATTGCGGTGATTACGAATGATATCTACACAAAGGAAGATGCCCGAATTTTGATTAGCTCCGAGGCACTGCCCGAGGACCGCATTATTGGGGTAGAAACAGGCGGATGCCCGCATACAGCGATTCGTGAGGATGCTTCGATGAATTTCGAAGCTATTGAAGAGCTGGAGAAGCGATTCGATAATCTCGATATTATTTTCATCGAGAGCGGCGGCGATAACTTGGCTGCAGCGTTCAGCCCAGAGCTGGTGGATCGCTTCATCTATATTATAGATGTCGCCCAAGGGGAGAAAATACCGCGCAAAGGCGGACCTGGCATTATGCGTTCTGATATGCTCATAATCAACAAAATCGATCTAGCACCGTATGTAGGCGCCAGCCTGGAAGTGATGGATTCGGATACGAAGAAGATGCGCGGCGACCGTCCGTATATTTTCTCAAACCTGATGGGCGGCACAGGGCTTAACGATATTGTCACATGGGTGGAACAGGAGTTCAGCCATGCCTAGTGTGACCGGGGAGATTAAGGCGGAATTTGCAGTACGCAGCGGCTTGACGCAGCTCGTCCACAAATACCACGCCTCCCCGCTCAAAATCGCCAAAACGTTTCGTTACGAGAACGAAACGCTCATCCAGGACGCCCATCCTGCGGATCAATTGGGCGTCTATATGATGGACTGCTCCCCAGGACTCATGTCGGGAGATCATTACGAAATCAACGTGCGCCTTAGGGAGGGCGCACGTGTTTTTCTAACGAACCAATCGTTCACGAAGGTTCATCCGTCTGAGGTTGGTCACGGAAGTACGCAGCGTCAGACGCTGCATTTGGAAGCTGACGCGCTGCTGGAATACATCCCAGAACCTATAATGCTCTATAAGGAAGCAAGCCTAGTCGCAGAAATGGATGTTCATTTATCACCAGGGTCAGCCTTGATTTTCTCGGACGTATGTTGCCCGGGACGAACGCAGCGAGGCGAAATATTTCAGTACTCCCGTTATGTGAATCGTATGAAAGTTTGTCATGGCAAGGAATTGATTTTTTATCAGAATCAAAGAATTGAACCGCAAACTATGCAGCTATCAGCGCCAGGTTGCTGGGAGCGGGAAACACATCTCGGCAATCTATACATTTTCTCGGATCGACTTAAACAGCTGCATCTCGAGAAAGTACTGGAGAGTCTTGAAAAGCTTGAGGGTATAGAGGTCCGCATTGGAGCCAGTCTTACGTATAAATACGGTTTAATCGTCACCGTCATGGGAAGACATGCTTGGGAATTACAACTGGCTATGACGAAGGCATGGCATGATATTCGCCGAAACTTATTTGCATTAACGCCACTCTTGGTTAATAAATAATAGGATTAAACATGGAAGGGGCCCTTGGGGGCTCCTTTTTATATAACAATCGAATGTTCCGATCATTTTCCACGCATACTGGAAGGAGAATCGACAATATGATGACAACTGACTGCACTTCATTGTCAAACGATGTAAGGGTTGGTATGATGAGAATGTTCATTATTCAGTTTGCTCGGAAATTCGACATAGAGGAGGACGTTTACGTGGAAAATCAAGTTAGCTACGAAAGCGTTTCGAACGGTTCGTCACAAGGGTCCATTGGGACAGAATCCATAGAAGCTAGCAATATACAAGCATCGGCTGAGCCGGTGACCTTGAAAGATTTCTACCGCTTGGTAAAGCCAGGCATTATTTATTCTAATTTAATGACGGCCTTTGCTGGCTACTGGGTTGCTGCCCATTGGGATGTAAGCTGGGTACACCTTATTATGACCATGCTAGGAACTGCTCTTGTCATGGCAGGAGGAACGGTACTCAACAATTATTTGGACCGTGAAATGGATGCAAAGATGGAGCGGACGCAAAATAGAGCTCTTCCAAGTGGGAGAATGAGTGCGAATGTCGTTCTATGGTACGGTATTATTTTAGGGACCATCGGTTTAGGAGTCCTATATTTTGGAGCGGAATCCCCGCTTGCAACGTTGATCGGACTGATTGGATTGTTCTTGTATGTTTGGCTTTATACAGCATGGTTTAAGAGAACTTCGGTTTGGAGTACATTCGTTGGGGCATTCTCTGGCGCTACTCCTCCCGTTATTGGATACTGTGCTGTAAGTGGTACGGTTGATCTAGGTGCTATTCTCCTTTTTGCTTTCTTATTCCTCTGGCAGCCTCCGCATTTCTGGGCTCTTGGGATTCGCCGAATGGAAGAATATCGCGCTGCAGGATTCCCGCTTTTACCCGTCGTGAAGGGGACTTACGTAACCAAAATCAGTATGGTGCGTTATGTGGTTTTACTTGTACCTGTAACTGTGATGTTAACGGCTTACGGATATGTAGGTTACATGTTTTTATTCGCATCAACCATCTTAGGATTGATTTGGGCTTTCATGAGTATCAAAGGCTTTAAGGCAACAGGTGAGGCCGAAGTGGTATGGGCTAAGCGTATGTTCTTGTTTTCACTATTGTATTTAACTCTCTTATCGTTCCTCATGGTCATAGATACCGTGAAAATTAGTTAGAATTGAGGGCTGAAGTCATGAGTACGTTTTTAGGGAAAAATTGGTTTAAGCTAGCGCTGGGCGCTATTTTAATTGCCATGATTGCATCATTTGCCTATAAATTATGGGCTAACAGCAGTGAACCGGACCAACGTTTAACAGCAATGAAACAAGCTCCTTCGTTTCAACTGCAGGACTTAGATGGCAAAACTGTTACCTCGCAAGATATGGATGGTAAGGTTAGACTTGTCTACTTCTTTTATTCCTTTTGCCCGGATGTTTGTATGCCGACGACATTCTTGCTTTCTCAGGTTCAGGAATCCTTGAAGAAAAAAGACTTACTGGGTACTAAAGCGGAAATTGTCTCCATAACAGTCGATCCAAAGCGAGATACACCGGAAGTGCTTAAAGAATTCGGTAACCGATTTGAATCGAAGCCAGTTCCGGGCGGGTGGACATTCCTCCGTGGTGAGGAATCGAAGATTCACAAGCTTGCTGAAGATTTTGGCATTATGGTGGTTAAAGAGAAAGATGGTAATTTCTCGCATTCCAATGCAATTTTGCTGGTTGACCCAAAAGGAAAACTCCGGAATTATTATGATGCAAGCAATCCAGAGTTGGATGTTGACCATATTGTCAAAGATGTCGTGACCTTATCTAAAGGAAAGTAAGTCAATCCTTCATCGTATTAACTATTCAAAAGCAGGGTCTGGAGCAGGGTATTTGATATACTCATCCAGCCCTGCTTTTTCTAATTGCTGAATGATGTATTCCTCAGGTGTTCCTTCCACGCCAGCATACCCTCTACGCGTATATATGTGTTCTGCATCTGGAAACGTTTCTCGCAATAGAAATCGGATCTTTTTGCCGGAAGCATCATTATCCGTAAATATGAACACATGATTGTCGTCCGCTTTTTTCCTCAGGTCTTCGAGAGTTAATGAGCTGGGGGTACCGAATGTACACAAGATCAGGACACTTTCATCAACCACGCGTTTTAATCGGCTTTTATCATTTTTTCCTTCTACTATGATTACAATCGACATGAGATTTCCTCGCTTTAGGTTTTTTTGTAGTATAACCCGTTTTCGCAAGTGATCCAAGAATTTCATTCGACGATTAGGCAAATATGATGCTCTCATTTCCCGGGAAATGACAGGGATTGACAGCGCAAAAGACGGCTTGATAAGCTCAAGCCGCCATTTAACTGGCAATTACGTTGTGATTGGCGTTTTAAATGTGCGCAGCGGTAAGAGGGAAAGTGCTAACATTAAGACGAAAAACGCGATGAAGTAAGAGGAAATGTGGTCGCGAAGCTGTCCGGCCATCATTGGACCGATAAAAGCGCCGACGGAATAGGAGATGGAAAGAAGGGAAAAGACGCGTCCATATCGATTGCTGCTTGTTATGCCGGCAAGAAGAGCAGCAAGAGCGGGATAAATGACTCCTTTCGCCATTCCGATTAGGAAAAGAGAAACGGTGAGCGGTATCGGCCACTGAATGGCTAAACCGAAGAAAACGACTGCAAGTGATAAACTTCCACAGACCGTTCGAATAAACGGAGGAATCTTATTTAAGAACCAGAAGCTGATGCTTAACAGGGCGCCTAAGCTGATTAAAGTGAAAAAAACGCCGGACGTTAGAATAGAGTCTCTGGCCGACTGCATAAGTGGAAGCTCAAAGAAAAGAATGCCTTGTGAGCAGGAGAGTGCCATCGGAATGAGAAAGAATAACCATGGAATCGTTACGCTGGCGGGTACATCTGATTCATCACCCAGCATGCCATGACCATGGTGATCTAAGATGGGAGATTTGCTCCCTGTTTGGGCTAAAAGCTGCTTTTCTTTCACACCGAAGATGGCAAGTATGCCTGTGATAATCAGAATCCAACCTAAGACGGAGAAGGCAGTTGTGAAACCGATTTTGGCAACTAATACAGCGCCTGCCGCTGGAGATACCACGGAAGCAAGGGTATGTATGAGACCGTTGCCAGCCATCAGTTTACTTTGATGTATGCGATCCCTAGCTATGCGTGCAAGCAACGATAAGCAGGCAGGAGATAAGAAGGCGAGCACGAATCCGCTAATCGAACGAATGTATAGCAAGTGCCAAGGATCTTTCACATTGGATTGAAAAAGTAAGATGATCCCTGCTACAATCAGGCTAAAGACGATAAAGATTTTACTTCCGTATTTGTCTACGCCATAACCAGCGATCAGATTCCCAGGCAAGTGTGTGATCGAGTATACGCCCATAATTAGCCCTATAAAGGAAGGAGCTGCTCCTAAAGATAAGGCGAAGGGAGAAAGAATCGGGTACTGCGCGTGTAAATCAAAAAAAGCAACAAACATAAATAAGTACAACCAAATAGCCGTTCGCATGTTCTCACCACCTCAATCTTTTAGACTTGTCTCTTCTTAAGATGTACGCCGCTCGTCCCATAGATATGACCTTTCCATACAAATGACACAATTCTGTTTTTAGGAGGCTTTATGGATGCATATGTGATTGTTTTACTTGCCGGCGTGGCTATTTTCCTGGTTTTTCGGTTGAGACAGTCTTTTCGAAAGACGAGAAGTAGAATCGATAAAACAGAGGAGATCGAACGTAAGTTAGCCCTGTTAAGGAAAAAAAGAGATGAAGATTAAGGATTCCCTGTAGTATGATAGGAAGGGACTTTTGGATAAATAGGAGGGGTTAGTTTGGATCAGTGGATTTCCTTTGCGCAGGATCGTTGGTACTTAATTGTGGCCGCTATTATTGTGCTTTTTATCGTGATCGGTATTGTGAAAACTGTGGTGAAATGGATTCTGGTCATTGCGATTGTTGGGGCTCTTGTCGTTTATGGAGCGAGCTATAAGGATAAAATAAAGGATATTGGGGCAAGCGTGGTCTCGCAAGTTGGGGATGAAATCAAAGATAAGGCGGTCAGTACGTTGACCTCGGAAGCTAAAGATGCCCAATTTAAAGCGAATCCCGATGGTTCCTTCCTCATTACGACGAAGAGCTTGAAGGTGGAAGGCAAAGCTGGGACGGATGAAGTACAAGTCACCTTTCTTGGTAAAACGTTTAAGATGAACGCGAACGCAGCCGTTAATGCTTTCATCGAGGAAGCAAAGAAAAACGCTAAGCAGTAAGTAGAGTAATATGATTATTAAAATAGGATGGTGAGGAATCATGACGGATATGACGTGGTTACAATCAACTTCGATAAATTTAATATCCATCGTGATCGTTCTCACATTTGCAGGCTCTGTCGTTCAAGGATTTTTCCGGGGAGGTTCAGGTTCTGCCAAACATCTTCTGTCTATGCTCGTGGAGGCGGTTATCGTCATCCTGTCCATGTTTATCGCGTGGAAAGGGGTCCAGTGGGTATCGCCAATGATTCAAACCTGGCTGAAAGGACAGAATTTACAAATTCCATCCGTAGAGATAAGCATGCTTAAACAAACTTATTATACAGTCATGACGAGTATCCGTGATTTCCCGCTGCTGCGTTTCGGTGTACTGTTTTTACTTGGCTATATGATCGTGAAGCAATTGCTGAACCTATTGGTTGATCCTTTGCTAGGAGGTTGGTTGGCTAATCGTGATCCTTACAGAGAGCGCAGCAACTCTTTTATTAGTTCTGTGTCTGGTGGAGCCATTGGTTCTGTCGCAGGATTCGCTAGGGCCCTCATACTTATTGCTGTGCTTTTCATTTATGTAACGTTATTCCCGCACTCTTTGGTCACACCTTATATTGAATCATCCCAGATGTATCAGAAAGGTGCAAAAGAAGTCATTTCACCCTTCACGGGTGACTTCATTGCCGACAAAGTGCCAGTGTTCACACGTGCTGTTGAACAGGAATTTACGAATATCCTGCAGCGTAAGTATGAAGTTCTAGACGCGAAAATTCCAGGCAATATTTCAGATACAGCCAAAGAAGTAACCGCCAGTGGGAAGACGGATGAAGAGAAGGCCAAGCTGTTGTATAAATGGGTAGGCAACTACGTCAAATATGATTGGAATAAGGTAACCCTTTATGAAGAGAAACGAATCTGGAAGGAACAGACGCCGGAGGATACCTTCAACACCCGCGAAGGAGTTTGTATAGACTACTCCAGGTTGTATGCACAGATGGCCAGATCCATCGGCCTTGATGTGAAAGTAGTGACTGGACTAGGCTACGATGGGCAGGGCAGCTACGGTCCTCACGCTTGGAATGAGGTTTACCTGAAAGAGTCGGATCGCTGGGTACCGCTAGATTCCACCTGGGTGGCAAGCGGAGGCAACTGGTTCAATCCGCCTAACTTCGACCAAACTCATGTCAAGGACGCTTAGAAAAGTATCAGTATGAAGCCTTTCCTTTGGAGATCAAAGGAGGGCTTCTTTTTATATAAGGCGACCGATCATTTAAGGGAAATCATGGATAGATCTGGCGGGTTTTCTCATATGATGATTAAATGTGGTACACTAATAAGATAGGATTGTTTATAAGAATAAGGGAGATTGTATGCGGAAACCACTTCAGGAATACAAGATGATTTACTTAGATGCTGGGGACACTTTACTTACGATTCCAGCAGCTCAAACGATACTCAAACAGTATTTGCAATTGCGATCTGTGGATCGTGATGAAGCTCATATTAGTGAACTATTTACGGAAGCTTTTCGTCTTTTTTATTATGTGAATAAGCAGGATAATTTCGTGGTTTGCAGTCCAGATTCAGACCGTGAGTTCTGGGTTAATCTATATAAATACGTACTTCATAAATTGGGCATTCACGAGGTGTGGACAGAGGATGAGATTTATTCCTGCTGCCACGAGCTCTACGACATTTACACGGCACCCGAGTATTATGAATTATTTGATGATGTTAAGCCATTTTTAGACGGTTTGAAGGCTCGAGGGTTTCGAATTGGGATTATCAGCAATTTTGCTCCCACCTTGAAAGCCATACTGGAGGATAAGGGGATTTTGCATGATTTCGATCCCGTCATTGTTTCAACTGAAGTTGGTCTAGAGAAGCCAGATCCGGCGATTTTCCAACTTGCCCTGGACAGGGCGGGGCTAGAGGCTAAGGATATTCTTTATATCGGCGACCATGAAACGAATGATATTTGGGCGCCAAATCAAGTCGGTATCGATGCTGTGCGAATTATCCGTTATTCCTATCATACAGGAGAGGGTATTCATTCCCTGCTTGAGTTGTTCCATGAACAAGCCATAGCATAAGAAAGGATCTGAGAAGTGATGAAGTCATCCATTATGGATGATCCGAAGAAAAAAGAAATTACCAAAAAGCGGCACTTTTCGTTTCGGATCAATATATTTTTCTTTATAACCTTTTTATTATTTTCGATATTAATCGTACGATTGGCTATCTTACAATTCGTTCAAGCCAAAGATCTTAAAGCGGCGGAAAATACGAATACGAATCAGACAACGAGTATCGCCCCCATTCGAGGCAATATCTATGACTCTACAAAATCTCCTCTGGCTTATACAATTCCTGTTCAGTCCTTGTTTTTCCGTATTGAACCAGGTCAACAAAACAAGGATGAAGTAATTGCGCTTGCTCAGCGGCTAAAAGTAGATGTTTTTGATAAATATGCCAAACCGAATTCGGTCAGTCCAACTCCGGAAGAGATCGTTCTAGCGATGGATTTAGGTTACGATATCAATAAAAATAAGGTGAAAGACCCAAGTTACTACTGGGTTCCGCGGCGGATTAAAGCCGATTTGTCCAAGGGAGAAATGGCCTATTTACTTGAACATAGAGATGAATTTAAGTGGCTAGAAGTAACGGAGGAGAGTATCCGTACTTATGAAATGGATGATGATAACAAGACCACGATAGCCACACATTTGGTTGGATATTTGAAATCATTTTCTACACAAACAGCCAAGGATATTTATAAAGACAGCCCAAATAGCGAAGAATACCTGAACTCAGAAAATGTAGGATTTGACGGCATTGAACGCATGTATCAGGATGAGCTGCGCGGTAAAAATGGGAGTAGGAAATATCCCGTCAACGCGGCTATGAAAATTATCGGAAGAGCCGAAGTGACAGCACCTGTCAAAGGGAATAATCTATACTTGTCAATTAATAAAGATATCCAGAAGGCAACCGAGAGGATACTGGAGGATCATATCAAATATTTACGCAGTCCGACTCATGCCAATGATCTGTATATGAAAACAGGGATGAAGGCCTCCTCTGGTTTTGCTGTTGCGATGGAAGTGGATACAGGGCGTGTCGTTACGATGGCGAACTATCCGGATTACGATGCTAATGCATGGACCGGAGGGATTTCGCCGGATATTTACAAAGAAATTGGTACGTATATTTCCAATGGATCTATCATGACAGCTAAATCCAAATATCCAGATGAAAAAGAGAATGCGAAGCATCCGTCTTCCATTGTTTTTATGGGTTCAACGATTAAGCCTTTGTCGGTATTAATTGGACTTAAGGAGAAATTATTCGGCGCTTATGAGAACTATTACGATTCAGGATCGTTTAGTTTTGGTAAGGGCGGGTCTAGTACCATCACAAACTCGGGGAAAGCAGCTTACGGATATATTAATGCTTCTGGGGCTATTGAACACTCTTCTAACACGTATATGTCCGAGAAAGTGGGCATTCCCTTCTATTTGAAATATGGGGGAGAAACACCAAAGGTCACGACGAAATGGGCAGAATACCTTGCGAAATTTGGCATGGGTGTGAAAACAGGGAGCGGTCTTCCAGGTGAGTTCGCAGGTTCTAATGATTTCGTTAAAAATGCCCAAAAAGACAGTTACCAATCAGCAATGGTCTACGCTTCATGGGGACAAAATGAAAAAACGACTACGCTGCAGCTTGCTCAATATACAGCTACATTGGCTAGTCGCGGTAAACGTATGAAGCCTCTTTTTGTAGATGAAATTCGAGATTACCAAGGTGAATTAGTTAAAAAAATTGAGCCAGAGGTTATTGAGGATTCCTCCTCTGAATTTTCTAAAGAAGATTGGAATACCATTATCCATGGTATGAAAAGTGGCGCCGAGGGCATTGATGAATTACCGTATAATGTAGCACGCAAAACAGGTACATCGACGCAAGCAGTTTCGGGAGGCACGGTAGAAAATGCTGTGTTTATCGCATTCGCTCCTGTAGAGAATCCAAAGCTAGCCGTAGCTGTTGTTGTACCAGAAGGCGGATTCGGACGCTACGGGGCATCCCCGATAGCAGCCAAAATTTTTCAGGCATATGACGCGGCGAACGACGGTATTCTGACGAAGCTCGGCGGCGGGAAAAGGCCGTGGTAAGTGATTAGGATTACAGGAAAAAAAGTGATTATAAAAGGGGATCTGCAGAAGCAGGTCCTTTTTTTCATATGTTTTTGGGTTAAGGGTAAGCAAAGCTTACCCCTTATTTATAGGGCTGCTGCGGTAAACGAATGTATGCATCGCTAAAGTGGGGAGCGCGTGGAAGTGACTTGATAGTGAGAAAACACGCTTAAAATCGGAGGATACATCCGGAGCCTCCTTAATGTCTGCTGAAGCGATGAGATTCAATACTAAAGTGTGAGAATGCAGCTAAAGTGGCGTGAGACGTCTGAAAAAGACCTCTCAAAGAATATTGAATGCTCGAGACTGTCGATTCATTCGTCCAATATTGCTCTACATGGAGGTGTCTTAAATCGGGATCAAATGTCCTATATGCTGAATTGAAGTTGCTGGATGAATGAATATTCGAGGTTGAATGATGTTGTAAAAAGTACAACAATTTCTGCCCAAGTCTCGTCTATCTCCCTTCATTGTTGTATTTTTAGCAACATTCGGTTGGATAACACCTAGTTAAGCAGTACGCGTGTGCAGGAACCGTTTGGCACCCTTGAGCATATCCTAGTGTAGGGGAAGGAACATTTCCTAACCCAAAAGTTGCACAAGGCAAACTTTTATGCGCAGAGGAAAGGTGGAGGAAGGCATGAAAAAAACCAGGTTATCAGCTTCATTAAAGCGACTTCTGATTTCCATCATTTTTCTATAGGATACAGCGCCTTCACGTACTTTCATCGCATTTCCAGAATGACGGACAGATATGGTATACTAATATATCGGTTGTCGAATAGAAAGATTGATGAATGGTACGGAGGAGTGAGTTTCACCATGTGTGGTATTACGGGTGTGATGTATTTTGAAGATAGAGAACCAACCACTGCAATGTTGCAGCAAATGACAGATGTTATTGTTCATCGGGGTCCGAACGATTCCGGTTTTTGGACGGATAATCGTATTGGTCTTGGCTTTCGCCGCTTGTCTGTTATTGACCTGAAAGAAGGGCATCAGCCTTTGGCTAATGAGGATGATTCTGTGTGGATCATTTTCAACGGGGAAATTTATAACTATAAAGCCCTGCGCAGTATGCTGCAGGAGCGCGGGCATCAATTCCGCACGCAAAGTGATACGGAGGTTATCGTTCACCTTTATGAGGAGTATGGAGAGGAATGCGTCAAATACATGCGCGGCATGTTTGGCTTCGTAATTTGGGACAAGAAAAAGAAGCAGCTGTTCGGAGCGAGAGACCACTTCGGCATTAAGCCGTTTTACTATCATGTCAATGACCGCCAGTTCTTGTTCGGCTCCGAAATTAAGAGCCTGCTGGCTGCAGACGGCATGAATCGGTTGATTCACACGGACAGCTTGCTGAACTATTTGACCTTTCAATACGTACCTGAGCCTAACACGATGTTCCATGGCATTCATAAGCTTCCACCAGGGCATACGGTCAAAATAACGTTTGACGGAGAAATGTCGATACATAAGTATTGGGATCCCATGTTTGAGCCGGAGGATCGTCCGTTTGACTATTATGTAGAGCAAATTCGGGAAACATTGAAGGATTCGGTCAAGCTCCACATGGTCAGTGATGTGGATCGCGGCTGCTTCTTGTCGAGCGGGATTGACTCGACGGCGATTGCTACACATATGCGGAATATCGAACCGATCCGCACGTTCTCCGTTGGCTTCGAAGGCGCCAACAATGAAACGCCGATTGCCGCCCAAACGGCTGCAGCACTCGGTACAGAGCATTACGACAAAATCATCACGCAGGATGATTTCTTCGGCACGATGCCGAAAGCGATCTGGCACCAGGACGAGCCTGTCGCCGATCCTTCGGCCATTGCCCTTTATCACGTGGCGAAGCTTGCGCGCGAACACGTGACGGTTGTACTGTCCGGCGAAGGCGCGGACGAGCTGTTCGGCGGCTACCGCATTTATCGCGAGCCGCAATCCTTGCGTCCGATCGACCAGCTGCCGGCATCGGTGAAGCGCATGCTGAACCGCTTCGCTCGGATACTGCCAAGCAGTGTGAAGGGCCGCAACTATTTGCTGCGCGGCACGACACCGCTTGAAGAGCGTTTCCTCGGCAACGCCAAGATTTTCTCCGAGGATATGAAAGCGGAGGTACTGCGCCTTGATAGCGAGATGCTGCGCAACTATAAGAATCCCGTGCAAATTGCTGGCGATTATTACAGCAAGACGAAGCATCTTGATCCAGTTAGCCGGATGCAGTATATCGATATGAATCTATGGATGCCTGGCGATATTCTGATGAAGGCTGACAAGATGACGATGGCTCACTCACTCGAGCTGCGTGTTCCTTTCCTCGATAAGGAACTATTCGAAGTGGCACGCCGCATTCCGGCAAAGTACCGAATCGCGAATGGAACGACGAAGTACATTTTCCGCAAGGCGATGGAAGGTATCATTCCTGATCCCATCCTGAACCGTCCGAAGCTGGGCTTCCCAGTGCCGCTGCGCGATTGGATGAAAGGCTCTATGGGCGATATGGTTTTGGAGCAAATTAAGTTCAGCGGGATTGAGGATTATATTGACATCAACGCTGTGGAACGCATGCTGCATAAGCATCGTAATAATCAGGGCGACTATGCTCGACGCATTTGGACCATCTATATATTTGCCCTCTGGCATGTGACATTCATGGAAGAACTGCCTAAGAAAGTGCTCGCTGCTTACTAGATCTACTAATGACGTAGAGACAGGGGATGGGAAACCGTGGGATCTTATAAATTAATCGCCCTCGATATGGACGGCACCTTGCTGGACGATGACAAAAAAATATCAGTTGAAAACCGAGAAGCGATTCAGGAAGCTACTAAAGCGGGTAAGATCGTTATTATGTCTACAGGACGCGGAGCTGTAAGTGCCATGCCGTATATTCAGGAGCTGGGGCTTAACTCACCGCTTGTCGTGGTCAATGGGAGTGAAGTATGGGAGTCTCCGTCTAAATTGCTTAAGCGGACCCTGCTTCCAGTTGACACAGTACGTAATTTGCATAGTCTAGCTCAAACGCATGATTGTTGGTGGTGGGCTTATTCGGTGCAAGGTGTGTTCAATCGCGAGAGCGAAACCATGGACATTGACAGCCAAGAATGGCTAAAATTCGGTTATTTCACTGAAAATATGGAGAAATTGCAGCAAATCCGGGACATCGTAGAAGGATGGGGAACACTTGAAATAACGAATTCCCATCCCTCTAATATTGAACTTAACCCATTAGGCATTAGTAAGGCGAGCGGTGTGGAGACTGTATGTCAGCTTCTAGGCATTAGCATGTCTGAAGTCATTGCGATGGGGGATAGTGAGAACGACATCGCGATGATTCGTGAAGTAGGTCTTGGTGTAGCTATGGGCAATGCACAGGATGAAGTGAAGCGTATTGCTGACATTACGACCGTTACCAACAATGAACATGCCATTGCTAAAGTAATTCGCACCTATATGTTGTAGAAGTAGAAGTGAAGTGATAAACCATCTTGGATTGGAGGAGATGCGTTTTTATGATCACCTTAGGCTGGACATTAGTTATCCTTTTATTTGTAGTGGGCATGATTGGTGCGGTTTATCCGGTGCTGCCCGGTGTGTTAGCGATTTATGGAGCTTTTTTCATCTATGGTTGGTTGATCAGCTTTGAGCCGTTCGGATTCTGGTTCTGGCTTATCCAATCCTTGATTGTCATTATCATCATGGTGGCCGATTACGCAGTAGGTGCACTAGGGGTAAAGAAGTTTGGAGGCTCGAGGGCGGCTATCATCGGAAGTACAATTGGTCTACTCATTGGGCCTTTTGTTATTCCAGCTTTCGGCTTAATCATTGGCCCCTTCTTAGGCGCAGTGATTGGTGAAATCATCATCGGTACATCGTGGAAAAAGGCGATAAGTGCCGGTGTCGGCTCTGTACTCGGTTTCTTTGCGAGCAGTGCGGTGAAAATTGCGCTTCAGCTGGCGATGATTATTATCTTTTTTATCTGGGTTTTTTAATGGAATGAATACTGTAAGAGAGTAGGAACGGACTTGACGAAGGAAACCAAAGATTCTCTAGTAAAAGGGACGCTCATTCTCACCGTGGCCGCGCTAATAGCGCGGTTTCTCGGCGTTTTCCAGCGAATTCCACTGGTACACTTGCTTCATGAGGAAGGAATGGGCAGTTATTCCATTGCTTTTAATCTATATTCGATCTTACTTGTTGTAGCAACAGCAGGTATCCCAAGCGCACTAAGCAAAATGGTGTCCGAGAAGTATGCAATCGGAAGACCTGCAGAAGCACAGAGGATTTATCACGCGGCCATATGGTTTGCAGTCGTTGCGGGAGTCGTAATGACGGTGATTCTATATGTCTTTGCACCGATCTATGCCGAGAACATTTCACATGGTGGACCGGATGCCACCCTAGCTACTCGCGCAATAGCGCCAGCTATGCTGTTCTTCCCGCTTATTGCCATTATGCGGGGCTATTTCCAAGGTAGGCAAAACATGATGCCTAACGGGATTTCCCAGGTTGTGGAACAAATATTCAGACTCGTAACCTCAATCGGACTCGCATTTATTTTATTGAACATCAGCTTAGGTTGGGGAGTTGCGGGTGCATCTTTTGGAGGGGTCATGGGCGGGATTGCGGCACTTGCCGTTATGCTTTACTATGCTATGAAGCTGAAGCGTAGAGATGCGCAGTCAAACATAGCGGCCGAGCAGATAGCTGCTGGAAGCACGCAATCGACCCAATCACATACGCCAGTTCGATATAGTGAAATCTATCGCAGCTTATTGAAGCTGTCGATTCCGATCGTTATTTTCTCAGTGACGGTTACACTTGTGTATGCGATCGATACCTCGATCATTATCCCGCTCTTAGAAGGGACCATTGGCAGAAGTGAAGCGCTTGGACTTGTTGGTATTATAGGAGGACGTGCCCAGTCTCTGGCGGGGATTCCGATTATTTTGGCCATTGCGCTTAGCCAATCGGTCGTTCCCATCATCTCAGCAGCCTATTCACGCAAAGATTTGAAACAGGTTGGCCACCAGACAACAAGGGTGCTTCAACTCTCGATACTTTCTGGGTTACCGGCTGTATTGGTGATCGCCATTGCTGCCCGTCCATTAGACTTCTTCATGTTCGGGCATGAAGATACCGCTTTTGGCATGAGTCATGGACCTCACATGATTTCACTGCTCACATTAGGAGCTATGTTTCAAATTGTGATGCAGACATCAGGCGCTGTCCTTATGGGCATGGGCCGAATGAAACCGCTGATGTTGCATGTTGCTGTTGGTATTGCGGTCAAACTAGCTGGTAGCTTCTTACTTGCGCAGTGGTTTGGCATCTATGGAATCATCGGCTCAACGGGTCTTTGTTTCATTGTCATGTCTTGGCTCAATTTACGCTCGCTTCGTAAAGAAGTCGACTTTACGATCCTCGGACGTCGTTTCATCGGATTACTGTTTTCCATCGTTGTCATTGGTGTCCTTGGTCTAGGGGCAGAATGGCTCACACATACGTATGTGCATCCTACTAGTTGGTATCGACTAAATGAAGGAATAAATGCAGTACTTGTTTGTGGCTTCTCGGCTGCCTTGTATCCATTGATGCTGATGGTAACACGTGTTGTAACGAAGGACGATGTGAAAAACTTCCCATCCCCTGTGCAAAAGCTAATCGCCAAAGTGAGTCGTCTTATCAAACGTTCCTAGCCATAGCCAAGCTTAGTCACCGGATCACTTTCTTAATCGCTTGGGCAGCTACAATGCCTAACTCAATCTTGCTTAAACCAAAGTACACCTCTTTCGTTAAATCATAAGGAATCGGTACAGGAATGGAGCGCATATGCACCAGTGGCTCCTTCACGCTCGTGAACCAGTCACCAGGCTCTACAGGGGCCAAGCTCCTGTCAGGCCATACCGATGTAAGCTTAGGACTATAAAACGGCTGTGTTCCTTTCTTAAGGGCGCTGCCATCCAACCTCTCCTGATATTTCATATCGGGAGGGGTTTTTCTTATTTGGGCAAACAGGTGTGGCCAATAATCGGAACGTGATCCAGTATGGGGAGTTGCGGCCGCAAATCTAAGTACGCTTTGAAGTACTTCCGGTGCTCCGAAAAGTATCGCATACAAGCTTTTTCCGAATTCGATGCGTTCTGTTAAACTAGCGAAATTCTCAAGTATAAGTCCAGCCAGATGCGGCTGAGGTGCGTGGGTTTGGTCGGAAGCGGGAAAAAAGGGAAACCCGATTTGATTCAATTGTAACCATGCTTGTGTTTTGAACAAAGGCGTATTCAACACGTTCTGCTGAATCTGCTTATTCTTTACGATTCGTTGTTCGATGTAGTTTTGTTCATTAACAATAAGTGCAATCGTTAGGGCGGCCGATTCTTGATTCGTCCAGAAGTCGCTCCAAACAGGGACCATCCAGGACGAAATATCCATATGCGGCAGGAGGTGAAACAAACTCATCTTTCGCTTCTTGCTTTCGCCGTAGAGCAGGAGTTGAGGATAAGCATCTTGAAAAATAAGACCGTTCGCTCTTTCCAGAAAAGCAAATAGATGCTGAGCCATTTCATTGCTTATCAAATGTGGCAGCAGCTCCCCGCGAAGATCGGTCATACACCAGCCCCCGTTGCGTGAAACCATATGGGCAAGCAGTGCCCAGTGAAGCTCCGGATGATCCTGATAACAAGACCAATACGCGTTAGTTCGTGTCACATTATTTCGGTTTTCCCGCTGGGTCCGTTCCTTAATTCGATGAACAATCGCCCTCTCATCTGTCGAGAGAGGAGCACTTACGACACCGCTTTGGTGCAGATCTAATTGATGTTTTAAACCCTTTTCCAACCGTCCTATGAATGCTGTCGTGACAGGAATTTCTTCCAAAGGGCCAACTATTTTAGCAGTGGAATGCAAAAGAAGCGATGCTTGCTGCTTGAACAGCTGTGCAACTGCGTTCGGCAGTCCTCTCATTTTGCTTAGAACACCTTTCATGTTCTTACCTCTTGGTTTAACTGTTCCTCCCAACACCAATTACCTCCCCGACCTTCAAGAAATCCATGCCTCTAGTGTTTGCTTATTCACTTACAGGTATGTGGGAACGCGGCCAATTATGGCTATGGCTTCCAATCATCTCTTGACAGACTAAGTGTATGAAGTGTATAGTACACTTCATGATGTATGAACCAGTTAATACACACACTAAATTTATCCAGTTTTACTAAGGAAGGGACATAGGAGATGGGTAGATGAACATTACGTTTAACAACCGCGATCCGGTTTATCTGCAAGTTGTGAAGTATTTTAAAGAAGAAATCGCCACAGGCAAGCTAGCTTCAGGACAGGAGATCCCGTCTAGGCGTGAATTGGCGGGTTTGCTTCAGATCAATCCCAATACCGCACAAAGAGCTTACAAAGAGATGGAGGAGCAGAAGTTGATCACAACAGAAGGAAATTCCCCTAGCCGGATAACGACGGATGGACGAATTTTGAATTCGATTCGTGAGGAGCTCATACAGGAGGCTGTTGAGGTATTCGTCCAATCGATTAAGAAAATCGAGCTGCCAACGGATGAACTGCTTCGCTTTGTGAAAGAGAAGTATGAATCGGAGCGTGCTAGAGGGTAATGCCGCATGTTTACGAAGATTTTTTTGTTAAGCAACACTCGAAGGAGGTCAACAAATGATCGAAGTAGATAAGATCGTTAAGAAATACGGCAGGAGAAGAGTGCTGGATGAAGTTTCATTCACGGCTGAGAAAGGCCAAATCACTTGTCTTATTGGCATAAATGGCGTCGGTAAATCGACCATTATGAAATCCATCATGGGTCTAACACCCATCAGTAGCGGTCAGATTCGGATTGACGGTCAGCTTTTAGATAAACACACGTACAAAAAGGTTGTATTTATTCCTGATACTTTGACCATGCCTACCCATTTGAGAATTGCAGAGGCGATGCAGTTTATGCAGGATTTCTATTCGAATTGGAATAGTAAACGAGCGCAGGAGCTTCTAACTTTTTTTAAGCTTAAAGCCGAAGATCGGATAGGCAGCTTATCCAAAGGGAATTCAGCTAAAGCCAATCTACTGCTTGGTCTATCGCTTGATGCTGATTATTTACTTATGGACGAGCCTTTTTCTGGGATTGATATCTTTAGCAGGGAGCAGATCACGGACGTTTTCACCAGTCATCTCGTCGAGGACCGCGGAGTCCTGATAACGACACATGAAATCCATGATATCGAGCACTTGATTGATAAGGTTGTTCTACTCGATCAGGGCCGAGTGATGAAGCAGTTTTATGCTGAGGAGATGCGTTCCAAGGAAGGCAAGTCTGTTGTAGATGTCATGAGAGAGGTGTATCTGGCATGAATCGTTATGGTAAACTGCTGAATTGGGAAATCGTCCGATTTAGCAAATTTTATGGCGCATTATTGGTAATAACGCTGCTTTCGCAATTTCTCGGCATTTGGTTACAGGCGAATAGCTATATGAGTAGGGCTGAAGAAATAATGGATAGGAATTCGATTTCGCCTGTCCAGTATGCAGAGCAGTTCGGTAAGATCAGTATTTCAAATGGCTATCAATCCATTTGGTTTGAAGGACCCATTAGTCTATGCGCTGCGGCGCTCATCCTATATATTTTTCTAATTTGGTATAAGGAATGGTTCGGTAAAAGTACGTTTGCTTATCGACTTCTCATGCTCCCCACATCCAGAATGAATGTATATCTGTCCAAGTTAAGCACCATTGTCCTGTTCGTATTAGGGCTGGTAGCCTTTCAATTAATGTTGATTCCTATTCAAATGGCGGTATTTGACGCAATGATTCCCGGTGAATTCAAACAAGCCGTGACCATCTCGTCTCTAATTCATAGCCATCCTTTTTTGCAAACACTGCTGCCGTCCTATTTCATTGAATTTGTCCTCTATTACGGAGCGGGTGTGATGGGTGTGGTTGTCCTGTTTACGGTGATTTTACTAGAACGCAGCTTCCGATATAAAGGCATCGCAGCTGGAGTTGTTTATTGCGGCGCGGCTCTTCTGCTTATGTTAATCCCCATCCTACTTGCGGAAGACTGGCTTCGGGATTACTTATTCCCCAGCGAGGTTCTCATTCTACAAATTATCATTAGTATCTGCATCACAGGTTTTTCTTTGTGGTTCAGTTCCTACTTATTACGAAAAAAAGTGACCATTTAAGGAGGTGCGCCCATGAAACGTTACTGGATACTTGCGTTGCTTATTCCGTTTACTGCCTTGTCGATTAGTATATATTACGTTACAGCTGCTGAGGATGTTAAGCCAGATTATTATCTGAAAACGCTTGGGGGCGAGGAAAAAGAAGCTTTACCTATGACCGTTCAAGCTCGATATGAAAACGAGAGGGTTGATATTCAAACGAACGGGAGCAGCTATCCAAGCGAACAGCAGTCCTATATGAAAAGATTGGATTCATCCTTCTATTATTTAGAGGAATTAGGTGGTCTACTCGAAGAACATCGCTCCTTCCTGAGAGGGAAGAGGAATGTGAATGCATTTTTTGAAGATGAAAAAGGTATTGCTTACGTAGGTTTTGAAACGGGGTTCGATTTGGACAAAATTCAATATGATCTCCTCGACATCTCGTTTTATCAAAAAGGAACTAAAAAAAGCGAATCCTTCCAGGTGAAGGTGCAGAAGAATAAAGATGAGTACGTCAGTATCTTGGATGTTCAGGTGAAAGAGCGGACGATGAAGCTGATGATATCTCAATATCAGCAGTCAGGTAAATATTCGACACCCAATAATTCAGAATACTATATGTATACACTGGACCTCGATAAGAAGAGTATTGTGGAGAAGAAGTTGGTTGCTGCCGTTACCACCCAAGACAAATCGATACGGACAGTAATTACCAATATCTGGTCAAGCGGCTTGATCAAGCCGAGCAACTACGCAATCTTTGATCGAACCTCATACCAACTAAACGGTACGAAAGAGGATACTGCAGAGGCAAAAAATCAAGTAATCGTGAACCGTGATATTCTTGTTTATGATATATGGAATGGTCAAATGACGACGATTCAAAGCGATCCGGTACATGACATGCTGATAAAGGGAAACCCGGAAAACCTGTCCATTCGATATATTGGCGATGATCTCTTTCTCACCTTGTTGTCAGAGTCTTCGGAATCTCGAGTTCTTCAGTACCAGTTAGTGGAGAATAAGCTTAAGCATGACGTCAAGCTTACTCTTCAAGATTGGCAAACAGAATGGGGCAGAGCACACAACACCCAAATTGCCAATAATCGTTTATACATGCTCGCTTTAGGAAGGAAAGATCCGGGGGTAGTTATTGCTGACTTGGATACAGGGAAGATCGTGTATCAGGGTGTGATTGAAAAGAAAGACGAATTAGGAAGCAATAGGTTATCATTTGAAAATATATCAGTTAGGTAGCACTGTTGCCTAATACTTTAACTGATAGGGAAGGGGCCGTGAGGCCCCATTTTTCATCATAAAAGTTTATTTAGGCTAGATAGTTACGGATTTTTGCAAGCTAAGTGAGATTGTGGATATATATGCATAATTATTTGTTAAATGACTATGTTTTCCTTGCGTTTTTGGGAGAAGTGGGGATTAGGAAGGCAAGTTGTACAACGTGCAACAATTTTCTTGATTTCTTCTTGAAAAGCTCAAGATGCTGTATGTTCTACAACAATTTATCCTTTTTATGTGCTATAGAGCTACTTTAGATTGAAATTTGTTGTATTTAGTACAACATTCGGTTGGAAAATGAGGAATAGCTTGCCTAGTGTTGTACAAATTACAACTTTACACTGACGGCTAAGCAAGAAAATTTTAATGCATTTACATTTTGGGTGTAGCGGGGTTTGCATCAACCCTTTACAAACACTTTTACCCAAGGTTGGTATAAACCGTTTATTTTAACTATTCCGGTTTGCTGTTGATATTCTGGTATTCCGGTAAATCCCCCAGATTCATAGCTTCAATATGCTTCTTGGTTTCTGTCGTCCCCAACTGGTACACAAGAAAATAAATATCCTTAAGCCGCTCATCATAAGTGCGATTTTTCATGTCCTGATCTTTTTCTGGGAACGCCTCGTACGGAGTACTTGCCCGTTTCATCAATTGTTTATCTACCAGATTGATTTCCCGGAATTGTTCAATGAGCTGGAGAAGCTCAGCTTCATCGGCGCGGATCTCGAACTCATAATGGTCTCGAATGAGCACTTCACTGGCTGGCACGACTTCTTGCCGTCCGACGCTAACCCAATATGTTGTTCTTGGCATGCTGTATCACTCCTTATCTCATCTTTATTACTATTTACCCGGAAGTCGATGCTTAGAAACTTATAAATAGAAAAGGGGCTATCTCAAAAGTAGATAATGAACATTGCCCCCTCGCTTGATACTTAAAAGAAAGACCCTATTCATTGTGCTGCCTCAAAACAGGTAGCATAACTCCAAAATTTGATAATAGAGCCGATCAGCAGCTTTATAAAGGTAGATCGGTTATAGTGGTTGCCAATTGTTGTAATTTATACAACAATTCACACGTGGAAAGGCTATTTTGTAAGTGGAAGTTGTATTTTGTACAACATTTCTAGCCTATTTATTGTAGAAATGGCCTTTATGTGGCCCAATTGTTGTACATTATACAACAGCGAAGCGAAATCGGCGGAATCTAGGCGGAATTGTTGCACTATATACAACATCATTCAACCTAGAAGATGGATTCATTCAAACCTTATATCAGACGTGTAATTATAAATGTAAAAAGACCCGAGAGAGGTCACTTTTTCAAAGTGTCCATCTTTCAGGTCGTAGTTCATAAGTGTACTTGCGGACAGCCCGCGTGGCAGAAATCACTCATCCGTCTTTTCCAAATTGGCTTGCTCTGTTCCGGGTTTAATCATACGTCCAGTTCGTTGGAGCGCTTCACGCAGCAAATACTCGATATGACCGTTCACACTGCGGAATTCATCCTCCGCCCAACGCTCCAGAGCCTCGTACAGCTTAGGATCAAGTCGGAGCGGGAAATTCTTCTTAGGAGCCATAGCCCTGGTCCCGTTAGTACAACGAACCGGTATTAATGACCGGGCTCGCTGAGCGGTCCGATACAATCGCAACAAGCAAATTGTTTATCATAGCCGCTTTTCTTTCCTCATCTAGGTGCAAGCCCTCGGACTCCAACCGAGAGATAGCCATCTGAACCATACCCACAGCGCCATCAACAATAATTTGGCGAGCGGATAAAATAGCAGAAGCCTGCTGGCGTTGAAGCATAGCACTGGCAATTTCAGTCGAATAGGCGAGGTGGGTCAGGCGAGACTCAATGACTTCTACACCTGCTACAGACAGACGCTGCTGCAGTTCAAGGCTAAGCTCAGCGGCAACCTCATCTGCATTGCCTCTAAGCGAGTAGCCTTCGCTTTCAAAACGGTCATAAGGATATTTGCTGGCGACATGACGCAGCGCCGTTTCACTTTGAATTTCAACGAATTTTTCGTAGCTGTCCACATCAAAGAGGGCCTTGTAGGTATCGACTACTTTAAACACGATGACGGCCGCGATCTCGATAGGATTTCCTTCAATATCGTTTACTTTGAGTTTCACACTGTTAAAATTGCGCACCCGCAATGAAATTTTCTTTCTGTTTGAAAAAGGAACAATGAGCCATAGGCCGTTCTTGCGAATTGTACCCAAGTAGCTGCCGAAGAAAGTGATGACAGAAGCTTCATTCGGATTAACAGCAGTGATTGTCGAGACGAATATCAGTCCCAGAATAATAAGGATGATGCCCGGCACAATTCGTTCCTGCGTAAGAAGGAAAACGCCAATCCCACCGCCGATAATAAATAACAATAAACCGAGAAAACCATTTAACGACCAAGCATTCGTTTCTTTCATTCTTGCAGCACCCTTTCAAAGTATATCTTTTTGATATTTATATGATATCACTTTTTACTTTTACTGTAAATATATTTCAAATAAATTGCAGCCTATCTTTAATCTTGATACAATTGTTTGGACATGCTATAAGTTAATAAATTCTAAGCAATGAGGTGCTCGTCATGATTAAAGTATCCAATGAACAAGCTTTTCAAGAACAAATCTCGCAGCCCACGTTGACCATTGCTGTATTCAAAGCAAGTTGGTGCAAAGACTGCCACTATATCGAACCCTTCATGCCGGCAGTGGAGCAAGCTTATTCTGGACGTATCACGTTCATCGAGTTAGACCGCGACGAAGTGCCTGATCTTTGTGAGCAGTTGAATATCCTTGGTATTCCAAGTTTTATTGCTTTCCGTGAAGGCCAAGAGCTGGTTCGTTTCGTCAGTAAATTGCGTAAAACACGCGAAGAAATTGAGGAGTTCCTGGGCCGTGCAATCGAAGTGTCCGATGCGTTAAAGTCGTAAGCACAAAAAATCTCTCTTCTGAGTTAAATGGGGTCAAGATTGACCCCATTTAACCAAAGAGAGATTTTTTTATAACCAAGCATATATTTATGATTTATGATCGATAGCCATACTCAGGGGTATAGGTGTTAGCATTCAGCGATTTGTTATTGCGAAATGTTTCATAGGCTTTATGATCGCGGGTGGAGTCAGATTCGACGAGGACTAGAATTTTCCCATCCTTGACGTAATTATCATAATCTTTGGCCTCATTCTCGGGAATACCTAAACCGATTAAGCCGCCGACAAGGCCGCCTGCACCCGCGCCAACGGCTGCGCCGGTCAATGTCGCGACAATAGGGCCGGCTGCTATGATAGGGCCTATACCTGGAATGGCAAGTGCACCAATACCCAGCAGTAATCCCGTAACGCCACCTAATACACCGCCAGCAGCAGCACCGGTTGCTAGTCCTTCTTCCGCTTTGGTTTCTGTTTCATCCTCGATTTGACTTAAACCCTCGTTATTCCTGCCGATAACTGAGATATCATCTGCTCTGTAGCCTTCTGCCTTGAGTTGGTTAATCACGCGAATGGCTTCTTCTTCCGAATTGAATACTCCAATAATGTGCTTACCCATAGATAAAACCTCCTGCAATCGATTTTGGTTGAACAGCAATAATTTGGTGCTCATCTTTTATTTACCCTCGTCCCAAAAGTTGAAACATTGAATGACTTTTGAACTTCAGGACGGCCTTCCGCGCGGTTTCGGAGCTTTGTAACAATTGCGAATGGATTTGCCTACTTATTACAGCTATAATTGAAAGCGGAGCAACATCATTCGACATGATTAACAGAAGTAATGACATAAAAGTAGGTGCAATCATGCAAAAATTGATTCAAAGATTAGCGAATCTTTCGGCCATTGGCATGTTTCTTATTCTTGCAATGGGTGCCTTAGTTACGAAGGCTGACGCAGGTAGAGGCTGCGGAGATGAGTGGCCCCTGTGTCATGGGACATTCGTCCCGGCACATACGATTTCTTCACTAATTGAGTACAGCCATCGATTGGTGGTAGGCATTGTGACGTTAATCCTGGTTGCTACATTCATTCTTGTATTTCGTTATGTGAAACGTAGAGATGCCAAATTTTTTATCTCCGCTACGGTATTGATGACGCTCATTCAAGCAGCAATGGGGGCTATGGCTGTCGTATGGCCGCAATCTTCACTCGTCTTGGCCTTACATTTCGGATTATCCTTATTGGCCTTTGCTTTTTCTTTGCTGCTAGCCATTGTTTTTACGCCATGGGGGCAATTCCAGCGTGATACGGCCATTCGTAGCAGTTTTAAAGCCCTTGTATGGATAACGACGATATACAGCTATGTCGTTGTTTATCTGGGTGCATTCGTTCGTCACACGGTTTCATCAGGCGGATGTTCGGGCTGGCCTTTATGCAATGGGGAAGTAGTCCCTGAACTCAGCGGGGCAACGGGTATTGTCTTTACCCACCGTGTAGCGGCATTACTGCTCTTTATATGTATTTTGTTTCTTTACTTACAAGCCAAACGTTATTATCAGGGCTCAGACAAGCTGAGGTTTGGCAGCAAATGGGCGCTAATTTTAGTGTCTCTGCAAGTGTTTAGCGGAGCCGTTGTGACCTGGTCAATGGGGAATGAAGTCGCTTATTTATTTACCGGCATGATTCACGCGGTTATTGTTTCTTGCATGTTTGGATTCTTATGTTATCTATGCGTACTTACGCTATATGACCGCAAAGCTTAATACCTGACGGACGAGCTCCTTGGAAGCACGGCAGGGCTATCTTTGCGGTAGAGGATGCCTTCTGACGCGGAAGGCTATTTCCTTTTTACTTCCAATTACTCATCTACAATCCCACAGTCAAAGGTGGAACCTACATGGTACCAACGAATTTAAGAGCTTTTCTAGATATTTTGCGCCGCGAAAATGAACTGATTGAAATCTCCTCTCCAGTAGACCCTAATCTAGAACTTGCCGAAATTCATCGGAGTGTCATCGACGAGCAAGGTCCAGCCTTGGAGCTGCCACAGCGTCTGCTGGCGAATGCAGCCAGCCGCTTAGCTGAGTGGCCGCTGGTCCTCTTAGTGGATGACGCCAGCGGCATCGCGAACGACCAAACCAAATTCTTATGGACCGTGTTCACTCGGTTCAATCCGGCAAGTGACATGTACGCGCAGTCCAGCGTGAATCGTCATCACATCGTCTACGAGGTTCCGATTGTGATTGATGCTCGTATGAAACCAGGATATCCAGATGAGTTGTTCCCGCGGGAAGATATCGGGGAACTCGTGGATCGCCGCTGGAAGGAATATTTCGCATGAATGAGTATCGGTTCCGTTCCTTTTATCCACATGCAGGGTTTGTTCTGGTGTATATCCTTTGGGGCATTAATCTAGCTTCGCTGAAGATTGGGGGAAGAGAGTGGGATTCCCTCGTTTTTAACGGGTTGCGCTTCGCGAGTATGATTCCGTTGCTGTGGGTTTATACTTACTTTTATTATCGATCGCGTTCGCTGAAGATGCAGATTGCCGGTAGAGATCTGCTCCTTATATGTGGGTTAGGCATTCTCAATGCCATTGGCATGGAAGCTCTTCTGCAGTATGCCTTGCAGTTCTCTAACTCCGCGAATGGCGCTGTATTAGGGCGCGGCTTCATGCCCGTCATAACCGTTCTTTTCGCTTTAATTGCCGGTCAAGTGAGGCTCACATGGCGCATCCTTATCGGAATTCCATTAGCTTTATGCAGTGTAATCGTCATTGTCTCAGGCGGGGTTGATGGATTCCATCTTGGAGGAGAAACGTTCCGAGGGGATATTCTATTATTGATGCGCAGTGTTATGGGAGCCATTTATCTCATCGGTATGAATCGACTTGTGTTGCGCTATCCGCTGCCGCTGCTGATTTCACTCGAAATGACAGCAGGGGCGCTCTCGCTACTGCCTTTCGTTCTCTGGCGTGCTGACGCCGCCTATTTTGCGGCCATTTCTTCGACAGGCTGGATCAGCTTAATTTATACTTCCTTGATGGCTACTGCATTAGGATTTTCTATACACAACTGGAGCTTAGCTAAGTTAGGGCCGTTCAAATCTTCTGCTTATGGGTATTTACTTCCTGTAACTGCAGCTATTGCGGGCTACATCTTTTTGCATGAGTCGATTTCCCTGTATCAATGTTTGGGTGGTGTTGGGGTTTTGGCAGCTATGTATTTGGTACAGCGGGATCGTTCACAGAAGGTGAAACAGACCCTAAGCGAACAAACAACAAGTCTATAACCGAACAAATTTGCTAGATGAAAAAGGGGTGTGCCCGTGCTGCGAGTATTGTTCAATGAACCGAAACGAATAGATAGCGGACTTCTTCTAGAAGCCGGTAACGCGGTTAGAACGTATATTGAGCTGTTGGAATCTAAGGAACATAGCCGCCTAGCTTCAGAGTATCCCAAGTATCATAGACGGGCGATCTGGAGCAAGGGGTTTATTGATGCCTTGGATGAGCTTGAACAGAGCAAATATTGCTGTGAGCGTTACGCTGAGCATATCAGTAAGGCATTCTTGGAGGAAATGAATCCGCAAGAGATCGAAGAATATCATCGATTTGTTTATTTTTATAAAAATGCCTTCATTCGCTTGTTTTCGATCTTGGACAAATTGGGCACGTTTATGAATGATCTTTTCGAGCTGAAAACAGAGACGCTTAAGTCTCGTTTCTCGTACTTTACCGTACTGCGCCGTATGCATGAAAAGCAAATCCACGGTTCACTAGAGCTCCAGCTTTATAATCTCAAAATGGATTATAAATCGTCTCTAGATCGACTGCGCAATCAACGGAATATGGAGATTCATTATATTAACGCTGAAATGCTGGATGATCTTATGCAAAAAGAGCCGATTCCCGGTGAGCGTATTCACGTTGAAAATGTGAAATCAAATATCGCCGATCTGCAGCAGGGATTTGAAATGGTGTGCCGAACCTTAACAATAGCTTTCTCTTATATTACGGCAAGTATTGCAAAGGGGTAAGAGGACCATGGAATTAAGAGGCCGAACGGTTCTTATTACAGGCAGCGCCAAGGGCTTGGGGAAAATGACCGCGATCACCCTAGCGCAGCGGGGCTGTCAGGTAGCTGTCAATTATGTAAATAGTGAAAAGGAAGCTGCTGAGCTCGTCCTTCGATTGGAAGATCTGGGTGTTCGCAGCGTGGCCGTCCAAGGGGATGTCGCCAAACGCGATGATATTATACGTATGGTGGAACAAACAACATCTGCGCTCGGTCCGATTGATATTCTCGTGAATAATGCTGGACCTTTCTTCAGAGAGCGGCGCTTTTTCGCTGATTATAACGTCGATGAGATTGAGTATCTGATGCGCGGCAATTTGCTCGGCGTCATGGAGCTTGATCATCTAGTTCTGCCTATGATGCGGGAGAGACGATGGGGGCGAATCATCCATTTTGGATTCGGTAAGGCGGCTGAAGCAAGGGGCTGGACGCATCGCGCCGTATACGCGGCGGCTAAGGTAGGCTTAGTTTCCTTCACGAAAACGTTGGCCGAAGAAGAGGCGAGCCATGGGATCACTGTCAATATGATATGTCCTGGCGATATTCGAGGTAAGAACAAAGAACGGACGATGCAAGAAGCTCGTCTGGAGGTTGATGGGGAAACACCGGTAGGAAGACCGGGGACGGGCGAAGATGTAGCTAGAGTTATTGATTTCCTTTGTTTACCTGCATCTGATTTCATTACTGGAAATATAATGGATATTTCTGGTGGGCTCGATCCGATCCAGCCTTTGCCAGTGCTTAACCAGCGTAAAAACTAGCCCTTAATACATAGGCAAAAAGAGCTTACCATAGAGGTAAGCTCTTTCTTATGATATAGTCGTATTTAGAATACCTGTACGACTTCTGTTATGCCTTCAACCTCTTCAACCAATGCGCGTTCAATACCAGCTTTCAACGTGATTGTTGAGCTTGGGCAGCTGCCGCAGGCACCCATCAGTTTCAGCTTCACAACACCGTCTTCTACATCAACGAGATCTACGTCACCGCCATCGCGTTGTAGAAAAGGACGGAGTTTATCTAAAACTTCAAGGACTTCATCATAAATTACTTCTTTTGTTTTTTCAGTCATTTGATTCATCTCCTTTCTTCTATTATTATATTACAATAATGATTAAATGAAAATGGTTTTCAACTTGAATATCAACATAAGGTGGAATTTATATAATGAGACCAATCATTGAGTTTTGTGCCAGTAATATGCATCATGGAACCGATAAAGTCATGAAAGCTTTGGAACAAAATCCTGACTTCGACGTCATGGAATACGGCTGTCTAGGCAATTGCGGACAGTGCTATATGGAACCTTATGCGCTTGTGAATGGCGAAATCATTGCAGCTGAAAGCGCCGATGCTCTTCACGAGCGCATTTTAAACCGCATTAAAGAAATTGAAGCAATGTACGAACTTCTTGGAGACTAATCTTACCCGAAGTGGCGTTTCGACTTCCACAGTACACCGCTTTTGAGCACACGAGCGATTTTGCCCGTCATTAACGTACGTTTACCCATGATGCCGAAGCCGGCCTTTTTACCCAGAGAACCGAGCGTACCTCTGAGTTTAATTTTACCAAGACGAGGCGTATCGCCTTTCCAAATCGACAGCATGGCTTCGGCAATCTGCTTGCCTTGGGCTTGCGCCGCTTGCGCACTTGGAGAGAACGGCAGGGAAGCGCAGTCCCCTACGACGAACACTTCTTGATAATCTGGAATTTGATGATACTCATTAAGCATGATACGGCCCTGACGGTCTTTGGGCACATTCAATGCCTCAACGATTGGATTGGGCTGAATGCCTGCTGTCCAGATTGTAGCATCGGTTTTAATAATTTCATCCCCGTTGTACAAATCTCCACCATCTAGTCGGACTAACGATACCCCCGGACGGAGTTCAATATGATGCTCCGTCATCCATTCGCGGACGTACTGCTGCAGATTGCTCGGGAAAGCGGAAAGTAAGCTTGGGCCACGATCAATCAATCGAATGTTCAAATCAGCCCGGCTTTCACGGAGCTCAGCTGCCATTTCAACTCCGCTTAGACCTCCTCCAATAATGGAGACTTGTCCATATGGCGCAATGTCGTTAATGCGCTGGTAGGTAGCACGTGTTTGGCAAAGAGTCTGGATGCTGGAAGAGTACTCTTTAGCACCGACAATTCCATGATAACTATCCACACAGCCGAGACCGATAACTAACCAGTCATACGATAGCGGTTCTTGATCTTCAAAATGAATTTGCTTGTTGTTCAAATCGACGCTAGAAACCTCACCGAATGTTAGAAGCAACCGCGGGTCATTTGGATAGGCAACACGAATATGTGTTTCAGCAATCGTACCTGAAGCTAATGCATAATATTCCGTTTTTAATCCTTGAAAAGGGCTTCGGTCAATAAGTACTAGCAGTGTATCTTCTGGCAAATCCTTCTCCAGCATGTTTAAGGCTATGGTCAAACCGCCATAACCGCCTCCGAGAATTACAAACTTTTTCATCCCATCCAATATCCCTTCTGAACAATATCTCTTCTCTAGTATGACTAATATACCCTGATTTCATTATAAAAGGTGTCACGTTCAACAGGAATGCGTCCTGCGCCTTTAATAAGATAAACGAGCTCATCTCGTGTAAGACCTTCTGGTGATAATGCGCCGGCAGCATGGGAAATCTTCTCTTTCACGATCGTACCATGTGCGTCCGAAGCACCGAAAGTGAAGGATAGCTGGGTCAATTTCGTACCAATGTTGATGAAATAAGCCTTAATATGCGGGAAATTATCCAGCATCAAACGGCTAATCGCAATGGTTTTCAGTTCATCCCAAGCTGCTACCCGATGTTTGAGGCCTGCGTTTTTGCTTGCTGGCTGAATGGAATTAGGAATGAATACTAAGAAGCCGCCTGTTTCATCTTGAAGCTCACGCAGCAGCATCATATGACGAATGCGTTCCTCTTTCGTTTCAATTGAGCCGTACAGCATCGTTGCGTGAGTTTTCATACCGAGCAAATGAGCGTTACGATGTACGTCAATCCATTCCTCCGAGGATGCTTTTTCTACTTTCATTTTCGTTCGGTAGCGCTCCGTCAGAATTTCGGCTCCTCCTCCTGGAAGAGTGGACAAACCTGCATCCATTAGCGTCTTGAGGACATCTCGGAAGCTAAGACCACTGATACGCGAGAAGAATTCAATTTCAGCCGCTGTATGAGCTTTAATCGTAACGTCAGGGTAAGCTTGCTTCAGTTGGCGGATGCAATCCACGTAATATTCAAAAGGCAAATGCGGGTTATGCCCTTGGCTAATATGAAATTCTTTAATTTCTGGATTAAAATTTTCAGCTACATAATCTAACATTTGACTAGGTGTCAGTGTGTATGAGCCTTCTTCACCTTCGTCGCGGCGGAAATGACAAAAAGCACAATGCTCCTCGCACACATTCGTAAAGTACAAACTCATATTTTGGACAAAATAAACCTTGTTTCCGTTCATTCGCGTATTTACTTTGTTCGCTAATTGACCGATGGTTAGCAAATCGTCCGATTCATACAAAAATAGCCCATCTTCCATAGATAGACGTTGACCATTCTCAACTTTGTCTGCAATTTCGGCCATCCGTTTGACCGGGTCTGTAGTGACAACACTCATCATTATTCCTCCTCTGAATAGTAAATAAAGTCCATACTGAATCGACGCATTCAGCTAGATAAGGACTAAATGCGTTATGTGGTGTGAGACGCTCGCGTACCTGTTCATCCAGTTCGGTCAGGAATTCACACTCTTAATATAGGGATCTTTAAACGGAGTTTAAAGTCTCTCTGCTTAGGGATCTTTGAGCGTAGTTCAAAGTCTCTTCGTCTTGTTTCTTCTATTATACGTGTAATCCATCACATCCATTATAAACCTCCGTGTTGGGAGGGGCAATATCATTAGATGGAGATAAATTGACAATATACAAATATGACATTATTTTTCCTGCTATATGAGGAAATGTTATTCCCAATATTAACAAATTCCTGTATACTATTGCAATGTGATTACGTAGGGCTAAAGGTGATTAAATCGTGATATCAGTATTCGTGACCGAACCACAGGAACGATTAAATATAGAAATAGAACAGCTTAGAGGCCATATGGTTTCCTTAGGTACGGCATACGGCTTCCTTCATCCAGAAGTGCAGCAGTGCAGTCGAGAGCTCGATCAATTGCTGTTACAATATTATGCGATAAGACATAACCGTAAAGTTTATGGCTGAAATGGCTATGAATGACTGCGCAACTGCCCTTGAGCAATGCGTCAGATAGGAGTATACTTGATAGTAAGCATTACGAAAACTTAGTATAATGCCAGTTTTCCATAAGGAGAACTTTAGGGAGGGATTTCCGTTATGATTAACATTAGTGAATCAGCGTCAGATAAGATTAAAGAGCTTCTATCTTCTGAAGAGTCACCGAACCTATTCTTGCGTCTAGGAGTCAAAGCTGGAGGCTGTAGCGGTTTCTCTTACGGCATGGGCTTCGATGATGAGCAGAAGGATGACGATAAAGTATTCACCATACATGGCCTCAAGGTCGTTGTGGACGAAGATAGCTCCAAATATTTATACGGTGTTGAAATTGACTACACAGACGCAGGCATGGGCGGCGGGTTCTCCATCAATAACCCGAATGCCGTAGCATCGTGTGGATGCGGCTCTTCCTTCAAAGTGAAGGATGAAGAGGGCTTAGTTGAGAAGTGCGACGATAAAGTCGAGGCTTAATACGTGATTACGACCTCCAAGCTTATGTGCGATGTTAATACACAGAAGCTTGGAGGTTTTTTTATGTTAAAGAACAAAGAAAGAAGAGTGTCGAATGGTACAATAGGGATAAATAGGGAAGTGGAGGATTAAATCATGCAACTACGCGAATCTGGTGTCATTTTATTTTGCGAAGATTACGAACGAGCCTTAAATTTTTACACGGAGAAAATTGGTCTTCCTATTCGTGAACAAAAAAGTAATTTAGCTGTACTTGATTTTGGTGGCAGTTATTTAATGATTGAGGATAATGGCACTGCATCAACAACACAAAAGACTAGAGCGCAAAATCCAACAGTGATAAGGTTCAACGTAAATGATTTTGAAGATACTATTTCGGAGCTATTAAGTCGCGGTGTGAATGTTGATGTACATTCATTTAATTGGGGGAAAATTGGCGTATTCATTGATCCAGAAGGAAACAGGATAGAGATCAAGGATTAGTCTTATGCATGTAATTTCAAATGATATAATATACATAAAAAGGAATTCCTGCAGTTGATGAGAGGAGTTGTATCCTATAAGTGAATTGGAATTTTAATGTTTCAATCATCTCTACAATTGTTGTCATTTTCGTATTAATACTGTTTTACAGAAATAGAGATGAGGACGAAGGATATTTAGGGTTGAAATTAGTTGGATATTACATTCTAGGTACATTCAATTTAAAAGTTGGTATTTTAATTCCTATTGGATTTATTATTTGGCTGCTTTTGTTTCACCCGAAGACGAACCGAACGATAAAGCGATATTCGGCTATATTTGGATTACTTATGATGTTGCTTGGTCATTGGATATTTTAGCTCCCCGAGTGCAGGATCGTTGCACTTGCGGGAGCCTTTTTTACATTATTCGCAAAAAACAAAAAACTAGCGGAACCCTTTTAAGCATTGAGAGAATAGAATAGATTGAAAGGTTTACTTTACTAGTGATATAAGAAGGAGGTGTGTCTATGGCAACTAGGCAGGAATTTATTGAGATCATTGCGCCTATTGCTGTGAAGCTTCGTCTAGAGAACTCACCGATCTATCCTTCCGTGAGAATCGCGCAAGCCATTCAGGAGACTGGGGGCAATATGAACGCGTGGAACAATCTAGTCGGTTATAAGGTTGGTAATGGCATACTGACCCCATATTGGCAGGGAGATCGCGTTTCAACAACGACATGGGAAGTTATTGGGAGTATACGCTATGATAACGTACCAGGAGATTTTCGCGCATACCCTACGGTTGAGGCAGGTTTTCGTGATCAGGATTACCTTTTTGGATCCCCTCGTTATGCTAGCGTCAGGATGGCGAGAAGTCCTGGTGAGCAAGTGAAAGCTTTGCAAAGCAGTGGTTATGCATCGGATCCCTCTTATGCAAGTAAACTGAATGCGATAATTCAATCTTATGGTTTAATTCACTTTGATGAGGAGGTCGTGCGTATGTTAGAGAAACTGGAGGAACAAATTGCAGCCTTACAAAATAGAGTTAGTTCCCTAGAGGAGCAAGCAGCGATGGAGGTCGTACCGCAATGGGCGAAAACTGCTGTAGACGCTGCGATCCAAGCCTCATTAATCGATACTCCGGAGAAAGGGAGCTATGATTTCTATCGATTATTAACGGTTCTGCATCGGAAAGGGATCATCTAATGGCATGGAAGAAAAAAAGGCCGCTAGTGTATAACGGGTTCTTTATCCCTAATACACCATGCGGCCTTTAATTTTAACATTATCACCATACTTGGCTTTCATGAGCTTACTTTGCTCTAGCATGAATGTGTAAATCTCTTTCAAACGGTTCTTACGAGGTTTAATCGTTTCTTTAATTTCACCATTTAGTACAATATCGTAAACGATCATGTCATTCGCTCCTTTATTTTGTCTTTCTACTATCATTGTAGGCTATGAATATTAAGTCACGATTAAAATTTCTTTTCAATTGTGTGAACAAGCTTAAGGATTTGTTAACTGAGAGTAAAATAATTCCGATGTTTCGATCAATTTTTTTTATCGGCTGACTGAGAGTTTAGCGTGTGCATAACTTTATGCACAGTATCCCCTATAAATACAGCGTGTTTATGGGACATATTAACAATCTACCCACAGGATATGCACAGGTATCTGTGGATAACGGAACGCTTGTTCTAATTTTGCCCCCATGATAATATAATTACAAATTATAGAATAAAGGTGATTTCAGTGAGACAAATTAGTGACGAAACATTGATCGACTCTTATTACAAAGCATTGGATTTGAGATTGGAATCAGATTTTGTTGACCTGTTGCTCGCAGAAATACAGAGACGTAATTTAAAACTTCACGTTTACATCAAAGATGAAACCCCACTAAACTAGAGCGTTTCTTCATGTAGTTATTTCAATGGTAAAATTCTGGTGGCAGTCAGCGCAGTTTACCAGATGAAGGCATTGATTATTCTGTGAGCCTAGTGTCCCATCTGACATGGAGATATCATCAATCTCTCTGTAAGGAGAGTAGGGACCTAGATAGTCACTCCATTTCCCGCAATCATTCATCTGTTGTGAACAAACAGGACACACGGTATTTAGCTCCTGTAGGCCGTTGCAAACCGGACATATATATGACAAAGGGGTATTCCTCCTAATCCGTAGATTAGGTTTAGAATACCCCATTATATTTAAGAAGATTAAAATTTTAAGTTACTGCTGTGTCCTGGTGAAAGTTTTGCATTAGGGTCGATATAGACTTTAGCGTTATTAATCGCAGTAGGTGCTTCACCAAAGCCAACAGCAATCAGTTTCAATTTTCCCGGATAAGTTGTGATATCCCCGGCAGCGAAGATGCCTGGAATGTTTGTTTCCATTCTGGAGTCAACAACGATTGAGCCGTTTTCAATCTCAAGGCCCCATTCGGAGATCGGTCCAAGGGAAGAAACGAAGCCGAAGTTAATGATAACAGCATCGACATCATGTACAGTTTCTTCGCCCGATTTGATATCTTTAAGCGTTACTTGCTCGATGCGGTCATTACCGTGAAGTTTGGTGATTTCCGTTGGAGTTACAACGTTTACTTTGGAGTTCATCAGGTTTTCTACACTGTGCTCATGTGCACGGAATTTATCTCTACGGTGGATAAGTGTGACTTTATCCGCGATAGGCTCAAGCATTAAGGCCCAGTCAACTGCTGAATCGCCGCCACCGCTGATTAACACTTTTTGGCCAGCGAAAGCATTCAAATCGCTAACGAAGTAATGCAGGTTTTTCTTCTCGAATTGCGCGGCTTCGGGTAACTCAAGACGGCGCGGTTCGAATGCGCCAACCCCGCCTGAAATAATAACGGCGCGGCTGAAATGTGTGCCTTTGTCAGTTGTTATTTCGAAGAGACGCTCTTCTTTTTTGATGACTTGGTGTACTTTCTCTTCCAGGCAAGTGTTGATCTGAAAGTGTTTCATTTGAGCTAACAAGTTGTCCACTAATTCTTGTGCGGTTACTTTCGGGAATCCAGCTACATCATAAATGTATTTCTCAGGATATAAAGCTGCAAGCTGACCACCAAGCTGCGGCATACTTTCGATAATTTTTACTGACGCTTGGCGCATACCCGCATAGAAAGATGCGAACATTCCAGCAGGGCCTCCACCAATTACTATGATATCAACGATATCTTGATTTGTTTCTCTCTCGTTCATTCTTAGACTCCTCCGATTCAGTACTTTTGATGTGGTAAATATATGTGTATTGCCATAATCATTATTTCATTATAAACGTCTCTTCTATTGAAGGAAACAGAAAAATGAGATTTCTTTATATAAATCGCTTATAGATACGATAAATTATGTTTGCAATAGTTGGGCAAGCTAGAAAGGCCCTTATGCCTTATTTTAAGCCAAAATAGCACTTGATATTTACTTATGAAAATTATATTATATCATGAGAATCGGTTTACGCATGTTGTGACTAATTTCATCCTGTTTCATCATAATTCGCTGCAGCTGGGTGCAAACTAGAGGCAGTATACTACTTTTGAAGCTGTTTGTGTAATTTTTCACAAGATAGAGAAACCATAGGACTATAAATACGGATATGGAAGTGAGAGAGAAATGAGTAGAATACCAAGAATCGTTATTTTAGGAGCAGGCTATGGCGGAATCCTATCCGCAATTCGTTTGCAAAAAGAATTAAACTACAATGAAGCCGATGTAACGCTTGTAAACAAGCATGATTATCATTACATTACTACCCATCTCCACATGCCTGCTGCAGGAACCGATAATCCTGAAAATGCACGCGTGAACATTTTGAAATTGATTGATGAATTTAAAGTTGATTTCGTGAAATCCACAGTTACACAAATCCGTCCGCACGAGAAAAAGGTTATTCTCGAAGACGGTACGCTTTCCTATGACTACTTGGTTATTGGTCTTGGTGGCGAAGCTGAAACTTTCGGTATTCCTGGGCTTAAAGAAAACGCATTGAACATTCGCAGTATCAACAGCGTTCGTTTCATTCGTGAACATATTGAGTATCAATTCGCGAAGTACAAGCGTGAGCCAGACCGCAAAGATTACCTGACATTCGTTATCGGTGGAGCAGGATTTACTGGAATCGAGTTCATTGGTGAGCTTGCTGACCGTATCCCACAGCTTTGCAAAGAGTTCGACGTCGATCCTTCCCTTGTGAAGATCTATAATATTGAAGCAGCTCCAACGGCACTTCCAGGATTCGATCCTGAGCTTGTTGAGTATGCGATGAAAGTTTTGACTGACAAAGGCATTACTTTCAAAATCGGTACAGCGATTAAAGAATGTACGCCTGAGGGTGTTCTGATTGCTGGCGATGAGTTTATCAAAGCTGCTACAGTTGTTTGGACAGGCGGTATCCGCGGTAACCATATGCTTGATGAAGCTGGCTTCGAAACGATGCGCGGCAGAATTAAAGTCGATGAGCACCTGCATGCGCCAGGGTTCGATAACATCTATGTCGTTGGTGACTGTTCCATCGTGATGAACGATGAAGGCAGACCATACCCTCCAACAGCTCAAATCGCTATGCAGCAAGGTGAAGCTGTTGCGCACAACCTGATTGCTTCCATTCGCGGTTCGCAAATGAAAACTTTCAAATACTCCAACAAAGGTACTGTTGCTTCCTTAGGTAAAGGTCAAGCCATCGGTATCGTAGGATCCCGTAAACTCAAAGGTAACGTTGCAGCCATGATGAAAAAAGTGGTTGATATGAGATACCTCTACATTATTGGCGGTATTCCACTTGTTATACGTAAGGGACGTTTCTAGTCTAGTCATCATTATTTAACGGGGGGATCGCCATGCGGCACTGCAGTGTCCAAGTAAGAGGACTTCTTACCCGGGATGAACTGGATCGTTACAATGCCCTGATCGAGGTCGGTCACTTTCTAGAGACTGAGAAACGTTATGATCATGTAGCTGTTGTGCAAAAGGAAATTGATATTCTCATTCTTCCTGCGATTGAACGCTTGAAGGAAAAAGGTCGTCAGCGTGACCGTGATACGGAAGTGTATCTGGCTCGTAAAGCGCAGATGGAAGCTGAATTAGAGGCTGCCCTGCGTGACGACGAGGATGAGGAATAAAAGACGAAGAAGCTTTGCTCTTATGAGCGAAGCTTCTTTATTTCATTTTGCTAATGCCATTAGTGGCTAGCCAGTGGGCGTTTTAGCCCAATTTACAGAAATAAGAGTCTTTGGGGACTCATATTTTACTGAAAGTATCGCATTTTGCAAAAATAGAAGCTGCTAAAGACTTCTATTCTGCTAATCCATGGGGGTCTAAGCCCAAATTTACAGAAATAAGAGTCCCTAGGGACTCTTATTTTACCGAAAAGGCAGCATTTTGTACAAATAGAAGCTGTTAGAGGCTTCTATTCTAGCGCCAGTGGGGTTTGTATGATTATCTTAAATTTGAATTAATTTAGCAAATTTATCAGGTGTCAGCAGGTTGCCGACGTAGAAGTCGCCGAATTCACCGAAACGTGCGCTCACTTCGTCGAAACGCATTTCATAAACAAGCTTTTTGAAATGGAGAGGATCGTCGGAGAACAGGGTTACGCCCCACTCCCAATCATCCAGTCCTACGGAACCAGTAATGATTTGTTTAACTTTACCCGCATATGTGCGTCCAATCATGCCATGGCTGCGCATCATCGTTTTGCGATCTTCGGCAGGGAGCATGTACCAGTTGTCATTGCCATCGCGACGCTTATTCATCGGATAGAAGCAGATGTGCTTCGATTTAGGCAGGATAGGCTTCAAGCGGGCTTGAATATCCGGATCTTCCGAAGGATCCACGCCTGGCTTTGCCAGATAACTGCTTAATTCTACAATGGATACGTAGGAATAGACCGGGATTGTAAAAGCGGCGAAGCTTGATTTATTAAACGTATTTTCCAATTCATTCAGTTCTTCAAGCGTTTCGCGCATTTGCATGAATACAAAGTCGGCTTTCTGACCAACGATGCTATAAACGGCAGTACTGCCTAGTTTATCATTCTCGAATTGCTGCCACTGGGACAGAAATGTATTCAGCTCGTCCGTTGCGTGCTTACGCTCCTGCGGGGTTGCAGCATGCCATGCGTTCCAGTCGATCAGACGGAAATCATGGAGCGCATACCAGCCTTCCAGCGTTTGTACGGCTTCACTCATTGGTTTTCCTCCATTCAAGGGCTAATATCCCCTACATTGTATCCAATTCATGGGGAAAGGGCAAATGAACAAAGGGTGAAGAAGGAAATGTTCAATTTGTGTACACTTTACCTGTGACATTTCGTGGATTACAATTATAAGGAAGTCAGATAGATGAACAGGCTTCTTACATTGTTAAGGGGGAACGTACATTGTTACAAATGGTCATTGCCACTGTCTTAATGATAGTGTTATTTTTTGGGATCGGGTTTATATTAAATATGCTAATGAAAACAACATGGTTTCCGCTTTATGCTTTTATTGCTTTGGTTATCGGTGTTGTTATTTATGGTTCAATTGGAGAGGCGTCTTTTCTTTCCAGCGGAGATAGCTTCACCATTGTTGATATTATTCCAGCTATCGGTGGTTTAATTGGCGCTATTTTAAGTGGATCGGCCATTAAAGCCCTGCGGATTAGAGGCTTCAAAATGTTTTAAGGTTCTCATAGAAAAAGGCAGAACTGGTCATTCTAAGGTTGAGTTGCCTAAATTGACCTTTCGGAGGAGACTATTTTGCCCTTGGCTCATGTGAACGGAACCCAATTGAATGTTGAGATTACGGGGACTGGTACCCCAATCGTCTTTATTCATCCACCTTTATTAACCTTACAGACTTTTGCTTATCAAAGAGAGCAGCTTTCGGACCATTATCAAGTCATTACTTTTGATATCAGAGGGCACGGCGCGAGCAAGTCGTCAGAACGTGCATTTAGCTATGCGCTCATCGTTGAAGATATAAGGCAGATGCTAGATTACCTGGGTATTGAAAAAGCGTTCCTATGTGGTTATTCCACAGGCAGCTCGGTGCTGCTGGAAGCCCTGCTTACATATCCGAAACGTTTCTTAGGGGGAATAGTGGTCAGCGGGATGTCCGAGTTAACAGATCCTTATAACAAAAGCAGGGTATGGCTCGCCGCGCAGATGGCCGGTTCTGGTCTCTTTATGAATTTGTTGAAAAAAGCGATCACCTTCGGGAATGCGGATAATGCTGCTACTTATCAGGAACTGTACCAAAGCTCCGTTAGCGATGATGCAAAAAATGTGAAGCCGTATTATGAACAGGCCCTTACCTACACCTGTACGCGCCGTCTTCGGGGGATCCAGCATCCGATCCTATTGATTTATGGTCAAAAGGACCGCACATTTCATCGGTATGCGAACATACTCCATGAAGAGCTGCCGCATAGCTCCCTCTATTTCATAAAGGATGCTAAGCATCAAATTCCGATTAAAAACCCTTCAAAGATGAATGACTTAATCCGGCTTTGGGTGGAAAGCCTGGAAGATAATCAGACACAGCGTCTACTATTGGACTTAGCGATTGCAAAGAAGTTGAATCCGGTCATGTATGGCCAGGATGTTCAGGTAAGTCAGCTGCCGCTTCATTAAACCAGCTGATAGAAGGAAGAGTCTGTTGAGGAAACTCAACAGGCTCTATTTTTATCACATGTTAAAAATGTTCCAAAACCACTTTTCCAACTGTGTTGCCTGCTTCAATCATAGCATGGGCTTTCCGCAAATTCGTAGCATCGATTGGCTCCAACCTTTCGGCCAAAGTGGTACGGATGGTACCATTATCGATTAGTCTAGCAACCTCATTCAGCAGCTTATGCTGTTCAATCATATCGGCTGTTTGGAACATGGAGCGAGTGAACATTAATTCCCATACAAACGTTACACTTTTATTTTTAAGCAAAGTCAAATTCAGTGGTTGGTCTGTCTCAACGATGGAGCAAATTTTGCCTTGCGGCGCAATCGATTCGGCCATGTTCTGCCAGTGCTGCTCTGTACTATTTAAACAAAAAATATAGTCGGCATTCTGTAATCCGATAGCTTGCAATTGAGGAATGAAAGAATGGTAGTGGTTGATGATATGATCTGCGCCCATTGTTTTCACCCAATTGATTGATGCGGGGCGGGAAGCCGTACCGATCACCGTCAGGCCGGCATACTTCGCCAGTTGTGTTGCAATGGATCCTACACCTCCAGCAGCACCTATAATCAAAATAACCTTACCTGCGTTCATGTCTTTATTGTGGGACACACCCAATCGGTCATAAAGTGCCTCCCAAGCTGTGATGGCTGTTAAAGGCAGCGCTGCGGATTGAGCGAAATCAAGCGTTGAAGGTTTCGTTCCGACGATACGTTCATCGACGAGATGAAACTCGCTATTTCCACCCGGGCGTGTAATGCTGCCTGCATAATAAACCTCATCGCCTGGTTGAAATAATGTGCATTCCGGTCCTGTTTGTTCCACTATTCCCGCGACGTCCCACCCTAAGATTCTTGGTGATGCCTCCGTCTTATCTTTTGGAGCCCTTACTTTGGTATCGACTGGGTTTACAGAAATAGCCTTAACTTTAACAAGTAGATCTTTACCTGTAGGAACCGGCTTTTCAATTTCCACATCAATCAAGCTTTCCGAATGCTCCACTTTTAAATACTTATATAGACCTACTGCTTTCATAGTCTCTCTTGCAATCATTTTCCCATCTCCTCATTTAAATAATTGTTTTTATGTTGTTAGTTTAATCGTTCCGTTTTAAAATAGTAAGTACGCACAATCGTGTTATGTAGTATCAATTTGTATACTATAAGGAGTTGAATGTGAATGCGGGATCGTAAAAGCGGGTACGGCAACCTTCATAATGATGAGGGCTGTCCAGTTGAATATACATTGGATGTTATTGGGGGCAAATGGAAAGGTGTCCTTTTATATCACCTCATTGGAGGGACCAAAAGATTTAATGAATTCAAAAGAATCTGTCCGTCCATTACTCAGAGAATGCTGACCCTACAACTAAGGGAGCTGGAAGAGGACGGCATAGTCCACCGCGAGGTGTATCATCAAGTGCCTCCAAAGGTCGAATATTCGTTGACTGACTTCGGGCAAACATTGGTCCCTATTATTTTACTTATGAAAGAATGGGGCAATGCTTACAAAAACAAGTCGGAATGTCGCCTCTAACGGCAAAGTTGTCGGAATTTTGCCGTCCGAAAGGTTGGTTTTTTCATATTAGGTAATATTATCTTTCTCTCGTAGATACCAAGCGTGTCGATTTTTGTGGTAGACTAATAGAGAGAAACCGAGAAGCTTTCGTAGCTTCAATCGGTTGAGGCAGGATGGTGCTGTAACGGAATGAGAATGACGAATATGCTGCATTTCACCGAGAACCACAGGTTTTGTGTGAACCGTGAGTTTTCTTTGAGCAGTCTGGATTATAAAATGTTAGCTATTATGTATCAGCCTATGATTGGCGGATTGGCTATTAGCCTCTATCAAGCACTCTATCTGCAGATGAGTGCAGAAAAAGTCGGATATTCGCCGCTGGAACAGCAGCGAAAGCTGTTTCTGCTGCTCGAGCTTGAGCAGGGGGAGCGAGGGCGCAAATATCTCATTGAGCAATCTTCGAAGCTTGAAGCCATAGGGCTCCTGCAGACCACTCGCAAGTTTCTGCCGGGCGAAGAAGACTATGTCTTCGTATACACCTTGTTCCCTCCACTTGGCCCCAATGAGTTTTTCCGGAATCAGCATTTGACGCTGCTGCTCCGCGATAAGGTCGGCAAGTTCATGCTCCTGTCCCTTCGGGAAGAGCTGCTCTCGTCAGAGCCGGAAGAATGTCGTGACGCGAGTGAAGAGAACCTGTCTGTTCCGTTCTATGATCTATTCCGTCTCAATACCCAGGTGGTTGATTATGAGCTGGAGCAAGCCCTGTATGAGGCCTCTGCCAGTAAACAGGGAGACGCTCGTATGGACGTGACAACCAAAGGCTTCCAGTATGCGGATATTATCATGAGGTTTCCGCGAGGAGCGAGCAATCGTGTTTTCGTTGAGGCTCTCAAACATAAACCGGATCAGATGGCTGCAATTAATATTGTGGCGAAGAAGTACAACCTATCGCTACAGGAAACATGCCGTTTGCTGGATGAGGATGGCGCATTCACCGAAGAGGGTGAGCTGCAAATGGATCTTATGCAGTATAATGCGAATCTGTTCTACAGACAGAGCAAGAAGCGGGATGAGGAACGAGAGCGCACGTTGTCTAGATCGGAAGAGAAGTCACAAGGTGAAGCGAATGACGATGCGCTAGACACATCTGGAGACAAGTCAGTTGAAATGGCTTATTACCTAGAAGTGCCGCAGCAGCTGCGCGGGGAATGTACAGATCATCAATACAATTACATTATGCGAAATGAGCCGTACACGGCAGTTCTGAAAATGTTCTTCACTCAGGGCTCCATTCCGGACGGTGTACTTAATATATTTGAGAAGATTGATTTGAATTATAGATTGAAAGAGGAAGTCATTAATGTCTTGATCCACTTCCTACATATCGACCGCCGCTCGTGGGCCAAGTCCTCGATTGAAGCAGTCGCATCGGATATGCTGGGCAAGCAAATTATCACTTACGAACAAGCGGTGGAATATGTGCGTGAGAAAATCAGCTACAAACAAAAGGCAGCATCCAAGGTGGAGGCCGCTAAAGCTAGCGGTGGTTCTGTAACTAGAGGCCGACAAGGCAAGACGCAGAAGCCTCACATTCCGATCGTTGTTCCAGATGCCGGCACAGCAGCGGCTTCAAGGCTGACGGATGAAGAGCTGGAAGCCGCGAGAAGGATGGCGCAGAAGCTGGACGAGCGCTTTAATCGGAAGAGCTGATGGTTATAGGTCTCACACTGCCTTTGATGTAAAGAAAACTAACCCAAGCGTAAAGAAAAGTAACGGAGAATGCTGTTTTAAACAACGTACAAGAGAATCATAAGGAGGTGCAGGAAGCATGGATTCCCTGTCTCACTTACTCAAATCAATGCCGCAGTCTGAATGGAGACGGAAGGCAGAAGCGAAAATTAAAGTTGTCATGGACGACGTCTTAGTTCACAAATTTCGCCAAAAGTACCCATTTGTTGATGACTATACCATAAAGATTAATATGAACAAGCTGTATCAATATGTGACAGAGTTCAAAAACTGTTCGAACTGTCCAGGTTTAGAAAATTGTCCGAATGATATGACGGGGCATTATACGATGTTAACAGCCGACTCCGTCAATGAAAAGCCGTTTGTTCATGAGGAAAAGGTAGCTTGCAAGAAGTTCAACGCGAAGCAGCTGCAGGATGCCATAAGCAGCCGAATCCGCACCTTTCACGTGGATCCGCGGATGATTTCGCGCAGCTACTCTTTTGGAGATATCCTTGAAACGGATCTGGATCGAGCGAAAGCCGTTATGCAAATTAACGACTATGTCAGCTTGACGATGGAAGAGGGGCTTCAGACTAGAGGACTCTACTTATCCGGATCGTTTGGGACGGGGAAGACGTTCCTGATGGGTTATATGCTGCATCAGCTGGCCAAAGTCGGTATGACAGGCGCAATCGTCTATATGCCGGATTTTGCTGAGGACTTGAAGGGGATGTTCCAGGAGCCCTACAAGCTGAAGGAAACGATTGATCTTCTGAAGGAAACGGATCTATTAGTTTTCGATGATATTGGCGCGGAGAATTTGAATCCGTGGCTGCGAGATCATGTCATTGGCGCTATCGTGAATCATCGTATGAATCGTAAACCGACCTTTTTCACATCCAATTATGCGCTCTCTGATTTGGAGAAGCATTTCAGCTTCACGAATAAAGATGGTGACGAGGAGTACAAGGGACAGCGGATTATGGACCGTATTCGTCCTTTTGTCGATGTGGTTGTGGTAACAGGTACGAACAAGCGTGGGAAATAATAAAAAGCTGTACAGATGAGTTCATCTGTGCAGCTTTTTTGATCAAATAAGAAAGTATAAGTTTTTTCAAATGAAAACTGCATGAAAAACCGCTTCACACGGAGTGCAAAGCGGTTCTCTTGCAGGCTTGGACATTCCTATTTCATAACTTGAATCACGGTTGCAATGGCTGCAATTAGAAACAAAAAGCCAAAGAAAGCGCCAAAGCCAATGCCTACATCCATGAAATCATTACGCGGTTCTTCGTACACGTGAAGCTCAGGGTGTTTAGGATCGCTCATGTGGTTACCCCCTACGTCCGACATTCGTATGTTTAAGTTTAGTATACCCAAATTCGTCGAAAGTTGTAAAGCTAATCAAAGTGACAATTGTGCAAACAATAACAGATAGTAGCGGAAAGTATTAAATAAGACTTGACTCTAACATTAGTGTCATGGTTTACAATGAAATCATCCTTACTTGATCAAGGAAAAGGAAAAAGGTGAAGGCCATGCGGATTAGTGAGTTATCCAAGCTTACCGGAGCCAGTATTCGTTCTTTGCGGTATTATGAGGCGAAGGGGCTAATCGCGACGCAGCGTGAAGAAAACGGATATCGGGTGTTCAACCAGATGGCTGTTGAGCGCGTGAAGACCATTCAGTTTTATTTGAGCTTAGGCTTTACGACCGAACAGATTGAAAGCTTTCTCAACTGTGTCATGAAAAATCAGGAGTCGATGTGCGATGATTTGCTGCCACTCTACACAGAGAAGCTCGAAGAAATCGAACAACAGATGCAAATGCTGCAGCTGCTGCAAGCTAATTTGAAGGATCGTATTGCTTATATCGAGCAGCAAAGACTTCAGGGGCTGCCTGTAGGTTTACCAGCTAAGTAGATCCAACTTCAACCTTTTTGCTAACTTATGGCTTGGTTGAAATGACCCACTGGTGTGGTATACTTTACATGTTGACGTTCATCGGTAGCTAGGTACTACTTGATGTTATAAATCAAATCCATTCTTAGAAGGAGGAACTATCATGTCAATCGTGAATGTTTCTGATAACAGCTTTAAAGCCGAAGTTGAAGGAGAAGGTACAGTACTTGTAGACTTCTGGGCACCTTGGTGCGGACCTTGTAAAATGATCGCTCCCGTTTTGGAAGAGCTTGATAAAGAAATTGAGTCCTTGAAAATTGCAAAAGTAAACGTGGATGACAATCCAGAGTCTGCTGCGCGCTTTGGTGTTATGAGTATCCCAACATTGATCGTTTTCAAAGACGGACAGCCTGTTGATAAAGTGGTTGGTTTCCAATCCAAAGAAGCACTGAAAAATGTGGTTTCTCGTCATCAATAATTTGTTACAAACTAGAAACAATTGTTCGTGAGAAAAAGCTCTTTTTCTGCTATGCTGAAAAGGAGCTTTTTTTTGTTTTCTGTAGGGGAGCGTTTATAATTGGCGGCTGCTTAGACGATTATGTTGTATTTTGTACAACAAAAATGGCTCAATTCCTCTGTAACTCTCATATTTAGCTGAAATTGTTGTATGAAATGCAAGATTAGCGGCGGAATGGCTTGTTTTAAGGTGTAAATGTTGTACGTAGTACAACATTGGGGACCTAGGAACTTAGGAAGAGTTAGGAGCAAGGAAACTTAGGAGCTTGAGAACTTGGGAACTTAGGAGCTTGGGAGCTTGGGAACTTGCAGCTTGGGAACTTAGGAGCTTGGGAGCTTGGGAGCTTGGGAACTTGGGAACTTGGGAACTTAGGAGCTAGGGAACTTGGGAACTTAGGAACTTGGGAACTTGGGAAATTAGGAGCTTGGGAACTTGTAGCTTAAGCGCTTGGGAACTTGGAGTTTAGGAATTGTGAACTTGGAAACTTAGAACTTAGGTACTTAGAGGGCTTAGAAAGTACGAACTTAACGGGGAAATATGGGGTAAGTTTTTGTGCGAGAGGAGATTGGATGCATGACCGAGCATGAGCATGAGGACGCTGGAGTCCGCGAACAGAGTCTGGAAGTAATTAAACACAAGCTGAGCTTATTACCGGATAAGCCAGGTTGCTATATCATGAAAAACCGCGAAGGTACGATCATTTATGTTGGAAAAGCGAAAGTACTGAAGAATCGTGTGCGCTCCTACTTCACGGGCAGCCACAGTGCGAAGACGCAAAAACTAGTCAGCGAAATCCGCGACTTTGAATATATAATTACCTCCTCAAACATGGAGGCTTTAATTCTTGAGTGTAATCTGATTAAGCAGCATCATCCTCGCTACAACGTACTCTTGAAGGATGATAAGACGTTCCCGTACATCAAGATTACACATGAAGAGCAGCCGCGCTTAGAAGTCACGCGGCGGGTGTTTAAAGATAAGGGCAAGTACTTCGGCCCTTATCCAAATGCCTTTGCGGCCCAGCAGACGAAGAAGCTGCTGGACCGGCTTTATCCACTGCGCAAGTGCAAGACAATGCCCGAGAAAGTATGCCTATACTATCATATCGGGCAGTGTCTGGCGCCTTGCGAATTCGACGTATCCGCCGAAACGAACGAGCGGATGGTGCAAGAGATCAGCCGTTTCCTGAACGGGGGACACGACGTTATTAAGGAAGAGCTGACGGCCAAAATGTTGGCCGCAGCGGAGGAACTGAACTTTGAGCGCGCCAAGGAACTGCGCGATCATATCATGAACATCGACGCCGTGATGGAGAAACAGAAGATCACGACGGCAGATGCGCTAGACCGCGATGTCTTTGGTTACGCGGTCGACAAGGGCTGGATGGCTGTGCATATCCAGTACATGCGTCAAGGGAAGCTCATCGAGCGTCACGTCTCGCTGTTCCCATATTACGGTGATGAGTACAATGACTTCATCACCTACGTTACTCAGGTCTACAGCGATAATCCGGCGTTGCCTAAGGAGATCTTCCTGCCGACGATGCCGGTACAGGTGGCAGTCGCTCCTACTACTGCTCCTACTGATGCTGAACCTTCCGCTGAAGCCACAATTGAAATTCCAGCTGAGGTCCCTGCTGAAGTTGTAGCTCAAGTAGAGGCCGAAGAGAAGGATGTCCGCGAAGCATTGGAATCCTGGCTCAAGGTCAAAGTGCATATCCCGCAGCGAGGGTTGAAGAAGCAAATGGTCGATATGGCCAAAGACAACGCCCGCAATGCGCTGGATGAGAAATTCCGCTTGGTAGAGCGCGATGAGCGCCGCACGACCAAGGCGGTCGAGAATCTTGGAGAGTGGCTCGGCACGGGAACGATTCGACGCATCGAAGCATTCGATAACTCGAACATACAAGGGACGAACCCGGTTTCGGCAATGGTCGTCTTCGTGGACGGCAGGCCCGATCGTAAGGAGTACCGCAAGTACAAAGTCAAAACGGTCGTTGGCCCGGATGACTACGAAACGATGCGAGAGGTCATTCGCCGGCGGTATGAGCGTGTGCTTAAGGACAATCTAACAATGCCTGATCTGATCGTCGTAGACGGAGGGAAAGGGCAGATCTCAGCGGCAGTCGACGTGCTGGAGAATGAATTAGGCCTGTTCATTCCGATCTGTGGACTCGTGAAGGACGCGAAGCACAAAACAGCGCAGCTCATGATCGGAGATCCCGCAGAAGTTGTGCCATTGCCGCGTGATAGCCAGGAGTTTTATTTGCTGCAGCGGATTCAAGACGAGGTTCACCGCTTCGCGATTACGTTCCACCGCGAAACAAGGGCGAAGTCGATGGTTGTCTCACAGCTCGACGCGATTCCCGGCATCGGGGAGAAGCGCCGGAAGGCATTGCTTAAGCACTTTGGCTCCGTGCGCAAAATAAAAGAGGCTGAAGTTCAAGACTTCAAGCCTCTGGGTATAGGTGAGAAATTAGCTAACGAAATTCTCAAAGCGCTTCAAGGCGAGGCGGCGGCTCCCCAGGAATAAGGGGACCCCGCCTTTTTGCATGCAGCCAGGCTAGCAGCAAGCCGATCAAACCAGGCAGCAGGATGTAGAAAATACCAGCAAGCACATCGCTTACATGTCCGAGGTAGAAGAGGGACATCCCCATGAGGATGCTATCCATGCAGGCATGGGCGAAAACGGCGGTAATGAAACCATACTTTAGGAAGACATAACCTAGAATAATGCCTATGATTGTGACCTCGATTAGCCGAGTATAGACTGGATAAATTGGATACTGGGTATGACTTGCCGCCCAAATCACGCTGGGAATGGCAATCGCAATAAAGTTGGAGCGAAACAGCTTTTTGAATAGAATGATGCCGAGCAGCCTGTAAGTCGCCTCTTCAGATATGGCAGCAACCCAGGCCATAAGCGGGAAGAATCGAGGTTCTACCATATTAAGAACAGAATCGGACGGATCGTTCACAGCCCAAACATCAAAATTCACTTCACCTGTGTAAAAGAGCACCTGCTGAATGCCTAGGATGAAGAAAGCCAGCAAATAGCCGCGCCCCATGCCGCTATAAACCTCAGCTCCAAACGATGATTCCTTCCAAGCCGGCCATTTCCGCTCTCCGATTGAATTCCACAATCCATTACCTGCTACAAGAGCTAGGTAGAGAGAGATGCCGAGCAGGACAGTCACTACATTCATGAAAATAATAGCAGCCCATGTTGCGAATTGATCGTTCAGAGCTCCACTCATAGATCTAAAAGCAGGGTACATATTAAAGTTGTTGGTGATATAAATGGCTAAAAAAATGGCTGTTAATAGCAGGCCTCTACTGAATTTCATATGTTTTCTATAGATGATGGCAAATACAATCGCGGCAATGGTCATGATGAGTGTGAAGCCCATGGAAATCCAAGTCATGATAGATGCGGAGCGATCCTGCTGATCGATCCAGACTTGATGTGACGCAGGTAAGCTGAACAACACGTTAAAACCGGTCAGATTTTTGTCATCGAAATCAACTCGAACCTGTAACTTTGCTTCACCGAGCGGTTTTGTTTGCTTTTCATAAAATAAGGTTGTTCCATGGTTTGGGTCGTCTTCGGCAGTCCGTTTATCTATGAGTGCAAAGTCTTCCGGTTCAAATCCTTGCTGCCGAATCTCCTGCTTGGCCAAAATGTCTGCTTTCTGCTTACTGATGATTGCTTGATCGGAGGTTTTTTGCGTTTCACGCCATCCAATAACGGAAGCATTCATGTAATTAATCTCAACTTCAAATTGACGGTTGGTCTTGGTGTCTTCTACGCTTACTTGATAATAATCAATGGGGTAACGCTCCCCATAGTCCTTCAAATAGTTTTCTAACAAATGCTCCTTTTGCAAATAACCGCTTCGGTCCTTCTTGGACTGATAAACAACGTAGGTTTGCGGGTTATGCAAATTGTAGCGCTCACTTACAAATTGAGCTGCATGATCCGCAGCCTGCTGCTTCGTGATAGAAGGGTTGTCTGCTGCCGTCGGCTCTTCGGCCTGAAGGCCGTATAATGCGGATATTCCCAAGTAAAGAGCAACTCCAATGCATGCAAGGAAGAGGAGAAAACGATTTAATTTTGGCCTAATCATAGTGAGTTCCCTTCTACATTTCCGATTCTGAAATCACATCTTTCACGTTATCATAGTTTAAAAAGAAAGCCAATTTAGTGGTAAAGAATTAAAAACAATTATATAATACCTATCAATTGGATACGTTCGGAATTTCTAAATAATAACGGGGGAACCCTACCGTTAACGTATTGGAAATCCTTATGTCGTTTTTGCAAACACAGGAGGCATTATGATTAAAAAAATGAATATTTGGCGATTAACGCCTCCACAAATTCTCGTTCTCGGATTTGCTGCGATTATTTTCTTAGGAGCAGGGCTTTTGACGCTTCCCTTTGCTTCGGCAACGGGACATTCGATTGCTTTCATTGATGCGTTGTTTACAGCGACTTCGGCAACATGTGTGACAGGTTTGGTCGTCGTGGATACAGGGAGTGCCTACACGATGTTTGGGCAAATCGTCATTGTGAGCTTGATTCAAATCGGCGGATTGGGTTTCATGACAATGTCGACTCTAATCGCTTTTGCCTTCCGTAAAAAAATCACGTTAAAAGAACGGCTAGTTCTGCAAGAGGCTTTTAACCAAGGCAGTATGGAAGGTATTGTTCGACTCATCCGTAAAGTAATTATTTATTCGTTATCGATTGAAGCGATTGCAGCCGTGATTTTTACGATTCGTTGGACGTTTGACTTGGGATTTACAAAAGCCCTTTACTTCGGTATTTGGCACGCCATCTCCATGTTTAATAACGCTGGTTTTGATTTATTTGGGACGGTCGATGCGCCATTCGTATCCCTAACCGGCTATGTGAATGATTTCGTAGTAAACTTTGTTGCTATGGCGCTTATCGTGCTTGGGGGGATTGGTTTCATTGTTATGTCTGATTTGATGGACTATAAGACTAAGAAGAAGCTTTCCCTGCATTCCAAAGTGGTACTTAGCATGACAGGTTTCCTTATTGTGTTTGGAGCTATTATCATCTTTATATTCGAATATACCAATATCAGAACCATGGGTTCGCTGGATTTAGGCGGGAAAATATTAGCCTCCTTCTTCCAATCGGTTGCCCCTCGTACGGCTGGGCCGAATACGGTTGATATTGGGGCACTTCGCCAAGCTTCTCAATTTTTCATTGTCATTCTTATGTTTATTGGAGCTTCTCCCGGTTCAACAGGCGGGGGCATTAAAACAACGACATTTACGATTCTAATTAGTGCTATAGTGACGATGATCCGTGGGAAAGAGGATATTGTTATTTTCCGATATCGTTTGGCTAAGGATCGTATTCTCAAGGCTATTACCTTAACAATGATGGCTTTATTTTTAGTTATCATTGTCACGATGCTCTTATCGACGACAGAGGATGCACAGTTATTGAAAATTTTGTTTGAAGTGACATCCGCCTTCGGGACCGTAGGTTTGACTATGGGTTTGACGCCTGAATTAACAACATTTGGGAAGATCCTCATAAGTTTGACGATGTTTGCTGGGCGACTAGGACCCATCACACTAGCCTATGCTTTACAGCCAAAGCAAGAGAAAGAACTATTTAGATACCCAGAGGGTAAAATCACGATTGGATAAGGGGAACTAGAAACATGAAAAAAAATCAATATGTCGTAATCGGGCTGGGTCGTTTTGGAGCCAGTATTTCCAAAGAACTCATAAAGCTTGGTTATGAAGTGTTGGGTATTGATAAAGATGAAGAAGTCGTTGATGAGCTGAGTTCTGTGCTTACCCATACGGTAGTTGCGGATGCGACGGATGAAGAGGTATTGAAATCATTAGGCGTACGAAATTTCGACTGCGCTGTTGTAGCCATTGGAGATGATATTCAATCGAGTATCCTAGCGGCCATTGTTCTTAAAGATTTGGGGATCAAAAAGGTTGTCGCTAAGGCATTGTCCGAATTGCATGGCAAAGTACTGAATAAGCTTGGTGTTGACCGCGTCATTTATCCGGAGCGAGATATGGGAATTCGTGTTGCCCATCAACTGGTGTCCCCTAACCTTCTGGACTATATTGAGATTTCCAAAGAGTATACGATCGTGGAATTGTCTGTCCCTAAGAATCTATGTGGCTTTGCTCTTAGAGAGCTGGACCCTCGTGCTAAGTATGGCTGCAGCATTGTGGCTATCAATAAACAAAATGGGATTATCATTGCACCTACAGCGGGTGATATCGTAAATGAGAATGATGTGATGGTCATCATCGGAACCAACAATCAAATTGATAAATTTGAAAGTGAAGTCATCGGATAATGGAAAATACAACCTCGATCCTAATTGAACATGTTATTATTTTGCTTGTGCTTATTTTTGGATTGGGCATGATATCTGGGAAAGTGGCACAATGGTTGAAGCTTCCTGACGTTGCTCTGTTCCTTATTGCAGGTATGCTGGTGGGACAAGCCTTTCATTGGATTACAGAATCCAGCACATCTTTTACGAATCAATTCATCCTTGTCGTTGGCTCTACCTTAATCCTCTTCGATGGAGGGCGCAATATCAGACTCTCTGGTCTTCGCAAGGTATGGCTTACTGTAAGTTTACTCAGTGTTCCTGGCGTTCTTATCACATGCGGCGCAGTAGCGGTAGTCGCGCATTTGCTGCTGGATTTGCCTTGGCTTTATGCCTTATTGCTGGGAGCTATTATTGCTTCAACGGATCCTGCAACCCTGATCCCAGTGTTTAAACAAGTCAAAATCCGTCCGAAAGTGCGTGAAACGGTTGAAAGTGAATCTGCTTTTAATGACGCGACGGCTTCGATTCTAACTTTTTCTTTATTAGCGATTATTCTGGGTACACAAGAGGTTTCTGTTGCTTCGGGTGTCATTGATTTTGTGAAGACAGCACTGGGGGGGCTTCTAGTTGGTGCGGTCATTGGGTATGTGATGACTTTCCTGACGGCACATTTGAAGCTTGGTCACCTAAGAGACTATGCAACAATAGCGATGGTTGTGACTTCACTTGGTGCTTATATCGCGGGAGAAGCAATTGGTGTAAGCGGTTTTATGGCGACCTTTACAGCGGGATTGATCTGGGGGAATGCAGGTACTTTTAAGCTGGAAATGAATGATAAACAGCTTGAAATGGAGCATTTTTCAGAAAATATTACGGTCATCATGCGCATGCTCATTTTCATCTTACTAGGCAGTCAAGTGAACTTCCCATTAATCTTTGAGCATTTCTGGACAAGCCTAGGCGTTATCTTTGTATTTATGTTTATCGCGCGGCCGCTTACAGTTCTGATCTGTACATGGCCGGATCGTAAAGCAAAGTGGAAACGAAATGAAATTCTGTTCATGTTCTGGGTTCGAGAGACAGGTGTTATACCCGCGGCGTTATCCGGAATGGTAGCTGGGATGGGCGTTCAGCACAGTGATCTTATTGCCAGTGTTACGTTCATGGCCGTGCTTATAACCATTTTGTTTCAGGCAAGCACAACTGCTTATGTGGCGCGTAAACTGGGTCTTGAAATAAAGCCCGACGATCCCGACAACCATGATTAATATAAATTTCTTTGATCGCCATTCGACTATTCAATTAATAAATTTGCGAGTACATATACAACAAGAGAATTTCTAACTGAAGGTGGACTCCCCATGTATAAGGTATTAATAATTGAAGACGATGCCATGATCGGCGATATGGTCACTATGTATTTAAGTGAAGAAGGATTTCATGTCATAAGAAAAGCAAATGGGGCAGAAGGCATTGCAGCAGTCTCTCAGTTTAATCCGGATGTAATTTTGCTTGATCTGATGCTGCCTGATATGGATGGTCTTACCTTATGCAGACAAGTTCGGGAAACCTCCAAAATACCTATTATGATCGTCTCGATGAAAAATAAAGTCGTTGAACGCGTTAACGCGCTCGGGGCAGGTGCGGACGACTATATGTGTAAACCGTTCAGTATGCATGAAATGAGTGCGAGAGTTCACGCTCTTATTCGGCGCTCCAACTTGTATTTGAAATCGAGTATGAACACTCGTCAAGTAACGGGAGCAGCTGGGGGATCAACAACTGCGGTACTAGAGGCAGTCTTGGATATCGATAAGAAAATTACACTCAATCCGAATACGCGTTCTATGCGTGTTCATGGTACTCTCGTAGAGACGACTTACTCGGAATTCGAAATTATGAAATGCTTTGTGAATCATCCTGGTCGCGTATATAGCCGAGAAGATTTACTGCAAACGGTTCGCGGATTCGACAGTTTGGTGACGGACCGGGCCATTGATGTGCATATTGCTAACCTTCGTAAAAAGATTGAGGACAATCCCAAAGAACCTAAGTGGATTCGGACGGTTTGGGGTGTAGGTTACAAGTTTGTTTATTAGAAAGGTTAAAATAAAGATGAAAAGGCGATAAATAGGGTGAATCCCCATTTACCGCTTTTTTTCATTAACCAATGCAGGTTTTATTTCTGCTTGGCGAAGTAATTGATTGCCTGATTTATAAATTTCATAGACGTCATATTATCCGCTGTATGGTCCGAGTAAATGAGTGAAGTCGTTCGCTTGGTCTGTTCTAATTCGACAAGATTGCGCAAAATCAATTCATTATTACGTATTAAATCTTCTCGTAAATAGGATCTTGGAAGCAATGTTGCCGTTTTGCAGGTTGAAACGAGTCGGATGATGGCTTCGAAGGAGTCTATCTCCATTTGTACGTTGGGCAATATGGTATAACGGTTGAATAGCTCATCCATCAAAATGCGATACCAAGTGCCTTTGGAGAAGAGAATCATCGGCAATTCATTTAAGTCGTTCATTGTGATGGTGGTGTGATCGATAAGAGAATGCCCTAGAGGAAGTACCAGACATAAGTGATCATCGAATAAAGGCTCGCAATGGAGGCTGGAAGCATTAATTTGGGAAGCGACGATACCGATATCCACTTTGTTTTCTTTCGCCATGGTAACAATCTCGTGCGTCTTACCCGTAAGCAGCTTAATTTCTGTCAGTGGGTAATCCTGCAAGTAGTCCGTGATGAGATCCGGTAGCGTTGTTTGCAGCGTTGTCAGGCTTGCTCCTATGGTAATCGAGGTGTGGCTGCCCGCCGCTTTATAGGTTTGGATCGCTTGCTTGAACTTGCGCTCCAGATGACGCAGTTCTAAGGCATGGTCATAGCAAATTTGACCGACTTTGGTCAGCTCCAGCCTTTTACCTTTACGGTTAAAAAGTTCTACGCCCAGCTCTTCCTCGAGCTTCATTATTTTGCGAGAGAGAGCCGGTTGTGAGATGTTTAATAACTGAGATGCTTTATTGAGGCTTACTTGTTCGACAACAACAGCAAAAACATCCAAGAGTTCCATGTTTCTATCGTCTCCTTCAGCGCAATGCATATGTGTATTAGTTATAAGTGTATATAAAAAAACGGCACTTCCATTATAAGCATGAAAGAGGTACGATGTACATGTCACTTTTTATTCACATTTCTTGGACGAAGGTGTATAATCATTCACTGATTTGGCAAAATAGGCTTGGATGATTATGGGTTGACGCTCGTTTGCGGCGAGAGTACAATGGTATGTGGCTTGTCTTGTCTGATAATGTCGGATAAATGATGAATGAATTTTTATGAGGGGGGAATTGGTTCAATTATGGGTAATTCGTATTACTTTCGAAAGATCCACTCTTTGCTTGGCGTAATTCCTGTGGGCTTCTTTCTTATTGAGCATTTGCTCACGAACTATGAAGCAACAAAGGGACCAGGCGCGTTCGTGGATCAAATTAACTGGTTAAATGGCTTGCCATTGGTGCTGTTTCTAGAAATCTTCGGAATCTGGATACCGCTTCTTTATCATGCGGTATATGGTCTGTATGTAGCGTATCAAGCGCGTAACAACGTTTCGCAGTATGGTTATTTCCGTAATCAAATGTTCATGCTTCAACGTGTTACTGGTGTCATCACATTCTTGTTCGTTGCTTGGCATTTCTTCGAGACCCGCTTGCAAGTTGCATTCGGTAACGTAGCGCACGAAGAGCTTGGCAGGACGATGCATGATATCGTGACGAATCCGGTTATGTTTACGATCTATGTCATCGGTACGCTATCCGCAGCATTCCATTTCTGTAACGGCATGTGGTCGTTCTTGGTTAGCTGGGGAATTACAATTGGACCGCGCGCGCAGCGCTTTTCATCCATCATCTGGATGGCTTTGTTCGTTGTCATGGCCGTGATGTTTATTATGTCATTGACTGCATTTACAGATACGCAATTTCAGCTTCCGGTAGAAGCGCATACGGGGCATTAAGGGAGGGTGAACAGAAGTGGCTAATTCAAAAATTATCGTCGTCGGCGGAGGCCTTGCGGGACTCATGGCGACAATTAAGGCAGCAGAGGCCGGGGTACATGTGCAATTGTTCTCCTTGGTTCCTGTTAAACGTTCCCACTCCGTATGTGCGCAAGGCGGCATTAACGGTGCGGTGAATACGAAGGGCGAAGGCGACTCCACGTGGGAGCACTTTGATGATACAGTTTACGGTGGAGATTTCTTAGCAAATCAACCACCTGTTAAAGCTTTGTGCGATGCGGCTCCAGGCATTATTCACTTAATGGACCGTATGGGCGTTATGTTCAACCGTACACCAGAGGGTCTTCTGGACTTCCGTCGTTTCGGCGGTACCAAATATCATCGTACGGCATTCGCAGGCGCTACTACAGGGCAGCAGCTTTTGTACGCACTCGATGAGCAAGTACGCCGCTGGGAAACAGCTGGTCTTGTAACGAAATTCGAGCATTGGGAGTTCCTTGGTTCCGTTCTCGATGATGATGGCGTTTGCCGTGGTATTGCAGCACAAGATTTGCGGAGCATGGAAATTCAAACATTCCCATCCGACGCGGTCATCTTGGCTACAGGCGGTCCTGGTATCATTTTCGGCAAAACAACGAACTCAGTTATTAACACAGGTACGGCAGCAAGTGCTGTATATCAACAAGGTGTTAAATATGCGAATGGTGAAATGATCCAAATTCACCCGACGGCGATTCCCGGAGATGACAAGCTTCGCTTGATGTCTGAATCTGCGCGTGGTGAAGGCGGACGTATTTGGACATACAAAGACGGGAAGCCTTGGTACTTCCTAGAAGAGAAATATCCGGCGTACGGTAACTTGGTGCCGCGTGATATTGCAACTCGTGAGATCTTCTCGGTGTGCGTAGACCAGAAGCTTGGTATTAATGGCGAGAACATGGTTTACCTCGATCTTTCTCATAAAGATCCGAAGGAGCTTGATATTAAGCTTGGCGGAATTATGGAAATCTACGAGAAATTCATGGGCGACGATCCGCGTAAAATTCCGATGAAAATTTTCCCTGCGGTTCACTATTCCATGGGCGGAATCTGGGTTGATTACAACATGATGACGAACATTCCCGGCTTATTCGCTGCTGGTGAGTGTGAGTATCAACATCACGGTGCGAACCGTCTTGGTGCAAACTCGCTCGTTTCGGCCATCTATGACGGAATGGTTTCCGGTCCTAAAGCGGTTGAGTATATCCGCGGCTTAGAGAAGCACGCTGATGATACGTCCTCGATCGTATACGATCGCGAGAAGAAACGTCATACAGACCGTTACGAGAACTTGCTCAAAATGAACAATGGTACGGAGAATGCCTATGTTCTCCATAAAGAGCTTGGCGACATGATGAATGCTAACATGACGGTTGTTCGTTACAATGATCGTCTCGAAGATACGATTGGCAAGATCAAGGATTTGAAAGAAAGATACAACAACATTAACATCACAGATACAGCTCGTTGGAACAATCAAGGGGTTGCGTTCACACGTCAGCTCTGGAACATGTTCGAGTTGGCTGAAGCGATGACACTTGGCGCCTTGCTGCGTAACGAGAGCCGTGGCGCGCATTACAAGCCAGAATTCACTGAGCGTGATGATGAAAACTTCATGAAAACAACAATTGCCGATTGGACGCCAGATGGTCCGAAAATCAGCTATGAAGATATCGATGTATCTTTGATTGCACCGCGGAAACGTGATTACTCCACGGAGAAGAAAAAGGGAGGACATTAATCATGGCTGAGACACTAAGCGCACAAAAAACAGTGAAGTTTATCGTGACTCGTCAAGAGAGTCCAGATTCCAAACCTTATACCGAGGAATTTGAAATTCCTTATCGCTCCAATATGAATGTCATCAGCGGTTTGATGGAAGTACAGCGTAATCCGAAGAATGCGAAGGGTGACAAGACGACGCCTGTATGCTGGGAGTCCAACTGTCTCGAGGAAGTTTGCGGAGCTTGTTCCATGGTTATCAACGGTAAGCCGCGTCAAGCTTGTTCGGCTCTTGTTGATAAGCTGGAGCAGCCGATTCGCGTAGCTCCAATGAGCACGTTCCCTGTTATGCGTGACCTTGTTATCGACCGTGGACGCATGTTCACTGCTTTGAAGAAAGTCAAAGCATGGGTTCCTATCGACGGTACGTATGATCTTGGACCAGGACCTCGTATGGCGGAGTCGAAACGTCAATGGGCATACGAGCTTTCCAAATGTATGACATGCGGCGTTTGTCTTGAGGCTTGTCCGAACGTGAACGACAAGAACTCCTTTATCGGACCATCCGCGCTTTCACAAGTTCGTCTGTTCAATGCTCATCCAACGGGTGAAATGAACAAAGACGAGCGTCTGGATACGTTGATGACAGATGGCGGTATCGAAGGCTGCGGTAACTCGCAGAACTGCGTACGCTCCTGTCCGAAAGGCATTCCACTGACGACTTCGATCGCAGCACTGAATGCAGATACAACGAAACATATGTTCAAAAAATGGTTAGGCGTGTAAACTCCGCTTAATAAGGATAAAGCCCGATACCCTGATCTTCAGGGTGTCGGGCTTTTTTTTACGCCGGAAGAATTCAGCTAGACCTCTGACACTGGTAACCACGGATTTCATTCGTCAAATTTTGTTTTACACTGATGTGTCTTATATAGGAATCCATCGTCATATTTCTACCAATCGCGCCTCTCCCTACTTTGTTGCATAATGGACACTATCGATTGATTCACAACTCTAAAATGTGATTTTAGAGTCATTCAGCTTTCGTGAGGGCAGTTGGGCTATAGTGATTACCAATGTTGTATTTTCTACAACAATTCACACGCCAAAAGGCTATTTTGCAACTTGAAGTTGCATTTCGTACAACATTTTGAGCACAGTTGTTGTGAAATCGTCTATATTGGGCCAAATTGTTGTACAATATTCAACATCGAGAGGTGAAAGGCTGGATCTAGGCAGTAATTGTTGCACTTTTTACAACAGTATTCTACCGCGAATGAATGAATCGACGGTCTCTAATGTACAACAATTCAGCCATAAACAGACCGTTTTGCAACAAAAGGCTCAAAATGTTGTACAAAGAGGGAGAATTGGGTATTTTCGATAAAACCCCGCACACAGAAAAAGCACATCAGGAGGATCTCCCTGATGGGCTTTGTAGGGGTATGAGGCTAGTCAGCGGGCAGGCTATCAGCTTGGGTGGCTGCTTGATTATTTATAGGGGAAATCAGGAGAGGATGCTCGGATAGGGGATGTCCTTCTTGAATATCAGAAACAGAAGGTTCCGCTAATGCAACAGGTTTAGGTTGAATAGGCTGATTATCTAACATCGTGATGTGGAAATGAATCGAGTACATCGTATACACCTCCGTTATTCGCAATATATGTTATATATTATTACACAAATAGCTATTTTGACAACCCATTATTTATTTGTGTTATATATATTGACATACAAGTCGGATGTAAGTATGATTAAGACAAATGTAAGACATCGAAGTACCAACCTTATAGCAAACTTGTTTTCTAGGGTTCCGCGACAGAATGAAGGCTGTTGGTCAGGTCCAAGAGAAGACACACGGTGAGCTTCATCGTGCACACGGAGGGATAAAAGCCCGGGAGGATATCAGAATATGATATCGTTCCGGGTTTTTCTTTTTACCAGTACAAATGGAGAGGGAGATCGGAATGAGACAAAGAGTAATATTTCTGATGATGGCGATGCTGTTGGTTTTTACAGTAGTTAGCGGATGTACGGGCAAAGGGGCAACAAGCACGACAACAGGAAAAAGCGGAGAACCGATTAAATTGGCACTCAGTCCATGGCCGGGTTGGTTTGTATGGTATTTAGTGAAGGAAAAGGGTTTCTTTGAGAAAAATGGGGTTAACGTTGACCTCGTTTGGTTCCCGGTATACAGTGATTCCTTATCGGCATTGGCGTCTGGTAAAGTCGATGCGAACAGCCAAACTTTAAGCGATACGCTTGCTCCAGCAAGTAAAGGGATTAAACTCAAGGCTGTGCTGGTGAACGATAACTCCAATGGCGGAGACGGTGTTGTTGTGAAGCCGAGCATTAATTCATTGAAGGATTTGAAGGGTAAGAAAGTAGCGACTGAGCTGGGAACGGTTGATCACCTTCTGATGCTTACCGCACTTGAAAAGGCGGGGCTTGCCGAGAAAGATGTTGCTTACACGAATATGACGGTTAACGATGCAGGACCTGCTTTCATTTCAGGCAATTTGGATGCCGCGGTGCTATGGGAGCCGTTCCTAAGCAAGGCGATTCAGGAGGGCAAAGGCAAGCTATTATTTTCCTCCAAGGATACACCGGGACTTATCCCTGATCTGCTAGTTTTCAAAGAAGAAATAACGAAGAATCGTCCGGAAGATGTGAAAAAAATCATCAACGCTTGGTTCGATGCTTTGGATTACTGGAAGGCCAATCCAGAAGAGTCTTTGAAAATTATGGCCAAAGCGGCAGAGACGCCGGTTGATGAATATAAAGCTGGTGTGGATAGCGTTAAGATTTTCCAACTTGAAGATAATGTAAAAGCCTTTCAAAAGGGTGATAACTTAGAATCCCTGCAATTCACTTCGCAGAAGACAGCTGAGTTCTTGAAGGGATTAGACATGCTAACTTCCATTCCGAAGGCGGAAAGCTTCTTAGATGGACACTTTGTAGAAGAAGTGCTGAAGGAACGCAAGAAATAACAACTGGAGAGCGAGGGCTCTAAATGGACACCATGGTGAAAAAAAGACGCAAATCAACTTTGTTTGCCATACGGGGCGATATTAGCCGTAGAACATATACATCCGGTGTCGTGCTCGTTGTTGTGATAGCTATGCTCTTCTGGAGTGTGCTCAGTTATGGTGATTTTGTAAATCGCACGTTCTTGCCTACACCGGATCAAGTACTTCGTCAGTTTGCAATTCAGCTACAGAGCTCTGTTTTCTGGAACCATGTTGGTATTAGTATTTTTCGAGTAGGGGCAGGTTTTCTGCTTGCTTGTTTACTGGGTATTCCGCTTGGCATTTTGGCTGGTACGTTTCGCTTCGCTGAAGCGCTGCTCGTTCCTCCGACAGAGTTTATCCGGTATATGCCTGCGACGGCTTTCATCCCGCTCATTATGGTTTGGGCAGGGATTGGTGAATGGGCAAAGGTTATCGTCATTTTCATCGGCTGCTTCTTCCAACTCATGCTGATGGTGGCCGATAATACACGTTCGGTATCCAATGATTTGCTTCAAACCTCCTATACCCTTGGTGCGAACCGTTGGCAAGTCATCGAGAGGGTGCTTATTCCTGCTCTACTGCCGGATTTAATGAACACTATGCGATTAATCATTGGTTGGGCTTGGACATATCTCGTTGTAGCTGAGTTGGTTGCGGCTAGCAGCGGACTAGGGTTCTCTATTATGAAAGCGCAGCGGTTCCTCAATACAGATCTGATTTTCGTAGGGATTATCGCCATTGGCTTGCTTGGATTACTAACGGATCGCACATTTGCTTATTGTCACCGCAGATTTTTCCCGTGGTTGGAAGGAGGGCGTTAAATCATGCATGCTTTGAATAATATGGCGCCCTCTGATGATAGAGTTATGGCTATGAGTAAAATTACGGCGACGGATGTAACGAAGGTATATAGCACGAAGAAATCCCAGTTTGTTGCTTTGGACAGAGTTTCGTTCCACGTAGATGCACATGAGTTTGTTAGCTTTGTTGGTCCTTCAGGTTGCGGCAAGTCCTCGCTATTGAGGATCCTTGCGGGATTAGAATCGATGACGACAGGATCGCTGAGCATTTCTGGACATGAGATTGATGGTCCTGGTGCTGACCGTGGGATGGTATTCCAGTCGTACACTCTATTCCCATGGCTTTCTGTAAGGGAGAATATCGAGTTCGGGCTGACACTAAAAGGCGTACCATTATTCGAAAAGAGGGCCATTTCCGACCACTTCATGGAACTTGTCGGGCTGCAGAAGTTCGCCAGATCGCTACCGAAGGAGCTTTCGGGCGGCATGAAGCAGCGGGTCGCCATCGCTCGGGCCCTCGCGAACAATCCGGAAGTCCTGCTGATGGATGAGCCATTCGGTGCGCTCGATCCGCAGACGAAGAACTCGATGCAGGAGCTGTTATTACGTATTTGGGAAAAGGAAAAAACCACCGTCGTTTTCATTACCCACGACATCGAGGAGGCTATCTTCTTATCACAACGCGTGTATGTGATGCAGGCGCATCCAGGAAGGATTCGCCAAGAAATCGTGATTCCACAAGGACTTCGTGAGACCTTGGAGTGTAAAGATACGGAGTCGTTTATTAAGCTGAAGAAGCAAATTATTTCGCTTATCGGGGATCATGAGGAGTAAGGAATTGAAAGAGACTTGGCCTTAATGGCCGAGTTTTTTTGTGTTTGGGGTGGCGAGTGTGGTTTGTCTTGAGACGGCAGAGACAGACCCTCGGAGAATTCCCAACCCCGCCACCCTACTTAGATGTAAAAAGATCAGCTAATTGTGCTCAAATCACCATTTTACATGGAATAGCTGCATTTCCTACATCTAAAACCCCCCCCCAGGGAATGAGGGATTTAGACCTTATGGAGGAAATTAGCTGCACTTTTTGCAGGTAATCCATCCTGAGTACGTTCAACCTGAAATATAAATGTACAAATTGCAGATAATTGTGAATCCTGGAGCAGCAAGAACAGACCACAGACTACAGGCCACAGACCACAGACGGATCTACGCACAATAAACAAGCTAGACGCTACAGTTTGACCAGGACAAGACCGGCAAAGAGAAGGAATAGGGCAATGGTTTGAAAGAGGGTAAGACGTTCTTTGTAAACCAGTACAGAGCCGATAACGACAACAAGTCCATAGGTAGAGAAAATGGGAGCAACGATGGAACCTGGCCCCATTTGCAGCGCGACGGAGTAAAGCTGAAGGCCACCGTAAGAGAAGCAGCCCGAAAGCAGCCCCCATAGAAGTCCTGTGCGACTTGGTAACGCATCATAGGTAGCTATGAGTCCTTGTTGGACAGGCTTTTGCTGCTTCTTGGTGTGGTTAGCTGCGGCTATGGCGAACCAGATAGCAGAGAGCAGATAACTGATGAGCAGAATAGGCGTATTCGCTAAAGCTAGCTCGGCAGTGACTTTCAAACCGCCATTGCGGAAGAAGAACAGAAGTCCGCCCAGCGCAACGAGTGCGAACCATTTCTTCTCTTTGATTGTGAGAGGCTCTTTGAGCTTTATCGATACAAGTACCGCTGAAGCAATGAGCAGGACGATGCCGCCAGCCTCCGTGCTATTTATGTGTTCATTGTAGATGGTGACGGACATGAGAATGACTAGCAAAATATTTAAGTTCATTAGCGGAGCTGTCAAGCTTGCCGGACCATTCTCGAGAGCCTTCATGAACACAACATTGCCCCAACCTGACCCAACGCCAATGATGATGCCAGCTAACCAAACACGCCAATCGTCTAAGAAGAGGGAGCCTTCCCATAAGCTGTTCACAGCGAAGCCAAGTGTTCCTGTGAGATAGAGTCCGAGTAATAGGTGCGGTGTAGAGCCTTGGCGCATTTGACTCACTTTCATAAAAAAGCCGGTTAGACCAAATAGTACGGCACTGCCGACTGCTGCAATAAACCACATGATGTGTGAACTCCTTACGTTTTCTTTTCATAGGCTGCATGCATCCCCAAGCCTTTGCTTTTTCGAATACACACGAATCTTTTCATTATAGCGAATTGCAATAGGAATGCACAGATTATCGAAATTTGACGAGCGATTTGCTTATCGATAAAATGAGTTAAAGCATTTCAAGAATGAGGGATTTCCTATGAAGAAAAGTAAACAGCCCACCATTGTCGATGTTGCTTCCGAAGCGGGCGTTTCCATTGCGACGGTTTCCAATGTTTTGAATCGGAGAAAGGTGCCAATGTCGCCGGAGACGATACGGAAAGTGGAGGAAGCCGTTGTACAGCTGGGTTATCGCCGCAATGTGATGGCAACGAACCTTAGCCGGCGCCGATCCTATGAGTTAGGCCTTATCATACCGCATTTCGGCGGCTATTATGGCCGATTTGCAGAGAAGCTGGAGCAGAGAGTACATAGTTTCGGCTATCATTTATCCGTATTTTCAGCAGCGGGTATGGATCCAGTGATCGAGAAGCGTCACCTGGAGCACTTGCTGCAGCGAAGAGTAGACGGTTTAGTGAGCCATGGTTTAGCGATGAGTATGCAATCGACCCAGCAATTAGTCGGTGAGGGCACACCGCTGGTTATCTTTAATGGCTGGGGCTGGCCTAGTGATATCGTTAAATTGGCGGTTAATTTGGATTTCGCGAAGGCTTCGACGGAAGCTGTTCAGCATTTCCTCGGGAGCGGCTGCCGCTCCATTATTTATGCCGGCAGGCGTAAAGGGATGGGGGCCAATGAGCAGCGTATTCAAGGGTTTATGGCAGGGTTAGGTGATCATGCCGAGTCGACGGTGCATGCGCTTCTAGATGCTGGAGAGCTCGGTATTGAAGGTACACTGGAGGAAGCTCTGCGCATAAGCGGCGAGCAGCGACCTATCGGCATCTACACCTTTAATGATGCATTAGCATTGGAGCTTCTAGCTGTGTGTCATGAGCGAGGTATTCGTGTGCCAGAGGACGTGCAGTTGATTGGCATGGACAATGAACTATTTTCTAAGGCTAGCTTCCCCTCAATAACAAGCTTCGACATGCCTGTCGATTTGCAAACGAGCTTAGTTGCCGCTTTTCTGATGCAGCAGATTGGTGAAGACTTGGACGAGGAGGATACACAGCTGCTGGAAGAGCACCTTCCGCGAATTCTCGGACATGAGCTGTTGATTGATCTGGAGATGATTACCCGTAAGTCTACAACAACATGAAAAGACCGTTATACTCTCATTAAGATGAGAAGTATAGCGGTCTTTTTGGCATGTCCCTTATTACAATCGAAGCCCATTTCTATTCGTTTGTCTTTGATGCTTCAAGAACTCTTTGCCATAATCTCCATGTGGATTAATGTCTGCATGTTCGATTTGGATGGTGGAGTGCTCGATGCCATATTTACTTTTCAGCGTTTCATTAATCGCTAGAATAACACAGAAGGGTTGAATGTTGGGATTGATGAACACATGTGCGGTTAAAGAGTAATGATCGGTCGAAACCGCCCACAGATGCATCTCATGCACATCTTCGACACCTTCAACACGCGCGATGTCGCTGCGAATTTCATCTAAGTTGAAGCGTTCAGGCACGGACTCCATCAGAATCAGGTAAGATTCTCGAATGATTTTGCTTCCGCCAGTAAAAATAATGCCGCCAATGACCATCGAAATCAGTGGATCGAACAAGAGAAGACCTGTGTAATAAATGATAATAGAAGAGATAATGACGCCTACCGAGCTGAGTAAATCACCGAAAAAGTGCCACAGCGCGCTTTTCACATTCAGATTGTCCTCTTCTTTCACACTGTTATGGAGAACCAATGTAAGCACAAGATTGACAACGAAACCGATGGAGGCAATTCCAAGCATAAGAGCCAATTTAATTGGCTGCGGGTCAATGATACGTTGAATCCCTTCGATGAAAATTCCCAAAGCAATGATACATAGGGCTAATCCATTTAGAAACGAAGCGATAATCTCAAACCGCAGGAAACCAAAGGTGAATCGCGCATTAGGCTGACGAGTAGCCAGCTTCAGAGCAACCATACTAAGTCCTAAAGCGATAACATCGGAGATCATATGCGCAGAGTCGGATAGCAAAGCAAGGGAATTCGAAAGCACCCCGCCAACAATTTCTACAATAGTAAAAAAGGCGGTCAGTATGAGAGTCACCCATAACGTTTTTCTGGATTTGCTCTGTTCTTTAACATGATGGAGATGGTGATAGTCGTATTCGATACTCATACGGTTCCTCCTTATTTATAATTATTCTAATTAAACTATTATATGCTAGACCTTCGTCAGGCGCAACTGATTTTGTGTAAAGAGTATATGAAGAGTGTGAGAGGTCGCATCGGGCATAGTAAAAGCCTGATTTCTTAGGCTTCTATTTATCTATGTTTCCAGCAGGGATCTGTATAAAATCCGATAGCCGAATGGCTCGATTTCCATACGAATAAAACCATCAACAGGCTTCAGGGACCCGCCGCTGAACGCATCCTGCCAATCTTCCATTTCCGCGTCCGCGGGATGGGCAAGAATGGCCGTATTTTCCGAATGATTCATCCAGATTGTAAAATGTTCCTGCTCATTCTTACGTTCATAAATGATCCTGCCATCCTCGGCGTCCGCCCGAAGGAAAGAGAATCGGCCGAAACGAAGCACATCATGGTCGTTGCGCAGCTGGATAAGCTGCTTGTAAAATTCGAATAAGTCCCTGTCCTGCTTAGCTTTGTCCCATTCCATACATTGTCGGCAGTCTGGGTCCTGCTGACCCTTCAAGCCGATTTCGTCGCCGTAGAAAATGCAGGGAGTTCCAATATAAGTGAGAAGGAAAATAACAGCAAGCTTTAGTCTGTCCTTATTCTCATTAAACATAGTCAATACACGCGGTGTGTCATGACTGCCAAGCAGATTAAACAAAACTTCATTCGTTTGCAGCGGGTAGCGCATAAGAATATGATTCATATTTTCGGCAAAAGAGAGACCGTTCGGTTGATCTGACTGGAAAAATGCCAGTACCCGTTCAGAGAAAGGGTAATTCATGACCGAATCGAATTGATCACCAAGAAGCCAGCGCAGCGAATCGCTCCAAGCTTCACCGATGATGTAGGCTTCCGGATTGACCGATTTGACCACTTTACGGAAATCTCTCCAGAAGGAATGGTCTATTTCATTGGCAACATCGAGACGCCAACCGTCGATGTTCACTTCCTTCAACCAATACTCAGCCACATCCAGCAAATATTGCTTTACTTCTGGATTCGTGGTGTTAAGTTTGGGCATCGAAGCGAAAAACCCGAACGTAGCATAGTTGAGCGGACCCTCCTTCACTTCAACTGGGAAATCACGAATGTGAAACCAATCGACGAAGGCAGAATTTTCACCCTCAGCTAGCACATCTTGGAAGGGAGGGAAGTCCACACTCGAATGATTAAAGACCGCATCTAGAACAACTTTCACATTGCTTGCGTGGCAAGCCTCAACCAGCTTTTTTAATAAGGCAGTGTCTCCGAAATGAGGGTCTACCTTTTTATAATCGATCGTATCGTATTTATGATTGCTCGGTGCTTCAAAGATCGGGGTGAGATAGATGGCCGTTATGCCTAATTCCGTCAAGTAATCGAGATGGTCCATAATGCCCTGCAGGTCGCCTCCGAAATGAGAATCATGCGTTGGCTGTTCGCCCCATTCGAGTACCCCATCGGGATCAATGCTTTGATTACCATTAGCAAATCGGTCCGGCATAATTTGATAAAATACAGCGGATTTTGCCCATTCTGGCGCCTTAAATCCATCGATTTCATGCATATAGGGCATTTCATAATAGCCTGCGGGCGGGCCCGGCTGCTCTTCGAAAATACCGGCTTCGCTCATCCATAACTTTTCATCACCAGATTGCAGTTGAAATGCATAAGAGAACCTTTTCTGTGCCGGCGACAATTCCGTTGCCCAGTAGTCGAAATAGCGATCCGTAGCTATTTTCTTCATAGCATAATCATTGTGATAATTCGCCCAATCATATTTATCGCCCGTCACCGCGGTTACTTGGTCTACATCATTCTTTTTGGTGCGGACTCGAAGATGAAATGTATCCTTGTTATAGGAATAAGCCCATTTGGTATGGGGGGAATGGTAAAAGCTCTCGATCTGCATGGGAAGTTCTCCTTTATCATCCGTGGATTAACGATTCGGCGCCGTCGATGAAGACGGAAGTTCCGGTAATATGGTCGGATTGATCCGAAGCGAGAAAAAGCACCAGATTCGCGACTTGACTAGCGGTTCCGGATTTGTGTCTCAGTGGATGATCTCCTTCGGGAAATTCAATAGGGATCGTGATTTCTTCCAACTCGGGTCTGCGATCCGTATTCTCATCAATATTCGTTTCGATCGCGCCAGGACAGATGGCGTTTACACGAATCTTATAACGCGCCAATTCAAGCGCAGCCATTTTCATGAAAGCCACTTGTCCGGCTTTGGAAGTGCTGTAAGCGCTCATCCCAAAATTGGAGAAAACCCGGTTGCCGTTAACGGAGCTAGTAATGATGATGCTGCCACCATGCTGTTTAAGAGGCTCAATAGTATGTTTGACGCACAAGAATGTGCCGGTTAAGTTGATATTAATCGTTTGGTTCCAATCCTCTAGTCCCATATGTGCGATGGGAGAGAGAACGCCGTTAATCCCTGCGTTGGCTACCAGAACATCGAGACGACCCCAATGGTCCATGACGGTTTGAACGGCCTGTTTCACTTCTTCTTCGACGGAAATATCGGCTTCTAAGGAGATCGCTTCTCCACCGGCAGCCTGCACTTTGGCTACTGCTGCTTTAAGCTCACTGCCTGGGCGGTTGAGCAGCCCGATTTTGAACCCTGATTCAGCTAAACGTATAACGGATGCTAAGCCAATGCCGGAGGATGCGCCGGTCACAATGGCGACTTTCTTTGAAATATCGTATGATTCTGGATGGTTTTGTTCTTGTGCGGTCATTGGAAAAAACCTCCTAAATGAATGGAATGCATGTATAAGGTCATTACCCTCGCGTTGAGGGATCGAATCTTAGAGGTTAGAAGGGAAGTGAATAAAGCGCTTTCTAATTTGTAACATAATTGAAATGTTTCTGTTATGGTTTCATAATGTTGGTGAGGTATTATAATAACCAAGACCCCCTTTTTAATATAAACTTTTGAACCCGGCCCCGTTGGCTGGGTTCCTTTTTTTTGTGTATGACAAATAACCCTTATAAAATATGCCTCACAGATATAATCCCCCTTTTCAGATCGATATCTGAAAACCTCAACTCACGAATTTCACCCATACGCATACCACAATGAATTGCTAATATAAAAGGTAGAATGTGAAAGAATAATAGAATGGAGCTGCCGAGTTCTTGATTCGAAAAAAAAGCAGTTTATACATTTAACTCTGTGATAACATGGAAAGACTAAGTTTAAAAGAATAGAGAGGATGTACGTATGAAAATAAATCGATTAATTTCGAACAATATTAACCTATTAGATGCAGAACTACCGGTAGATAAATCGTTAGGAATTGCTGGTTTATCTGGATCTGGTAAAACAACATTTTGTCAAACCATTGGTGAAGAATCCAAGAAGCGTCTCGTTTCTTTATTGCCAAAGGCTGAATATCAGTATTTATTTCCTGAAATTATGGAAACTAATTTCAGTGCCATCAAGATGGAAGAAATGCCTTTAGTCCTTTTTCTCGGAAAATCATCGATTTCATCCAATCCTCGTTCAACCATTGGCACACATACGGGTGTGTTTAAAGAGATTCGTATAACGCTTGCCGAAAAATTTAATCTTTCTCCAGAAGTTTTTTCCTTTAATAATGCCTTAGGCTGGTGTCCAGATTGTAAAGGGCGCAGTATGACCCAAAATGTCGATTGTCCCAAGTGCAAGGGTAGGCGCTACAATCAAGAAGTTGAGCAATATAAGATGGAATTATTTAATCAACCACATAGCATTTCCGATATGAATAACTTAAGCATTGAAACGATTCTTTCTCTTGCAAAGGAATTACAAATTAGTGAAGCGAAGCAGCATATTCTCCAAAATATAATCAATATGAATATGGGTTACTTAACAATAAATCGCATTATGGGTACATTGTCAGGTGGGGAAATAACACGACTTTACTTGGCCGAATTCATGGCAACTAGTGAAAATACGGTTATTATCATTGATGAAATCTCCGTGGGTCTTGATCACCAAACATTATTGAAAATTTTAGATGAGATTAAACAATTGGGGTATAAGAATCAAATTTGGCTGATTGACCATTCTGACACCGTGCTGAGCACAGCGGATGAGCAATTGTTCTTTGGACCTGGTAGTGGTAAATACGGTGGGAAAATTGTTGAAGAATCACCACGTCCAAAACCAATCCATTGTGATCTAAATAAGGCAATGCCAACAGACTACTATCAATTTCATGATCTTTACTGCCGTAATATTCAAATGGCTGAAATTCAGATTCCCAAGAATAGACTTGTAACCTTTACGGGTGAGTCGGGATGCGGTAAATCTACACTTGTCAATGAGTGTATAGTTAAAGATTTTCAGAAGCGGTATCCCAAAGATAAACTGGTCGTGGTTGGGCAAGATCGAAATCAATCGATTTCCAGTAGGTCGACCGTTGCGACCTTTCTTGATATTAAAAAGAAACTCACCAAATATAGTGAGGATATTGATGATATTTTTCAGCGCTCGATTGAAGAAATTATTGATGAACTGCCAAATGAAGACATCGCTCATAAACGATTGAGTTTATTGATTAAACTTGGACTTGGTTATTTGACGTTGGAAAGAAAAACACAGTCCTTATCGACTGGCGAGTTTCAATGTGTTCATTTAGTTTCTGAGCTGTTTGCTAATTCGAGAAACCCACATACCCTTTTTATTTTTGACGAGCCTTCAAAAGGTTTATCACAAAATATTTTAAACCAATTCATTGATAGTGTTAGGGACATTCTGGTAGATGAATCTGTCTCTATCCTGATGATTGAACATAATGCCTATATGATGGAAAGCTCTGATTTTATCATTGATTTTGGAAAAAGGCAGCCTGAACCTGTGAAGCAGCTTGATGTTGTCAGTCATGATGATTATTATCGTCAAAAAGATAAGGAAGATAGCAAGGCCTCCATGCATATTTCTTCCACACTCAAGCCCCAAAACGGTATTCACTACTTACAAGAAAATCAGCTGGACTATTTTAAAAAGGCAGAAAACGTCTATAAGGGTGGTATCTTAAAAAGCTTATCGCCAATTGCCCATGTGATTTATGGTGAATATGAATCTGAAAAGATTGCACCTGTCATCGCCATTGATCTTGAACGACATCTGTATAGTCAATATAGTTTTCTCTATGAAATAGGTGGACTGATCAACCATATTGTGGCTGCTCATCCGACCAATAAAGATACAAGAAGCTTCGATTTCTATTATCAAGACAATCACTGTCCGAGTTGTTCGGGGCGTCGTGTCATTGAACAATTTGATATGGATGTTCTCATTCAAGATAAAACGGTCCCTTTCTGGGATGGTATGTTACTTCCAGAAGTCATGGATGTCTTGAAATACTATCAACATGCCAAATTGCACTTCCTATTTGAAGAGATAAAGAATGAACTGGGTCACGATATGAGTAAAAGCTATAATGAGATGTCAGAAGCAGAAAAGCGTACTTTCTTATTTGGTTATTGGGAAAAATCATTTTATGATAAAGCAGGGAAGGCTTCGAGAACATGGGAAGGCTTTAATCTCATCCTTGGGCGTTATATGGTTATTTCGAAGAACATTCCTCTTAAAGAGCAAATGAAAGCCTCAAAAGAAATGATTACCTGCCCAGTTTGTCATGGAACCGTGTTAAACCATCATAAAAAGCTAAAGTTTGGTGACACGGATATTCGTGAGATTATTCAGCAGCCGATTGATCAGGTGATAAAAACCGTAGGGAAGTTACCTGAACTAGAAAAACTAAAATCAATTGTTGGCAGCGATCTTGCACTTACGGAAGATGTCTCTTTACTTCCAAGGGAAACACAAGTTGCGCTGAAGATGCTGGAGCTGGAGCTTGCAAGCTTTGTGGGCTATGAAGTGGTTTTACAAAATGCCGTACCATTTTGGGACAAGATTAAAGGTAACCTCGAGGCGATTAGCAGTAATAACTTGATTACCATCTGTGACTTTGCCAATATTGCTGAAACTAGAGAAACCATTATTGATAAGTATTTCACCAATGGAAAATATAAAAAACTAACTTATGTCTATGAAGTGTTTGGTTACAATAAAATTGTTACACAGATTAATAAAATTAAAGCAAGTCATCCATGCCCATTCTGTGGCGGGAAGAAAGTCATTTCAGAAGATGGTCTTCATGACGGCGTATTTAAGTTATCGGTGCCATGTGTTAGCTGTTATGTAAGTGGCATCAATGATGAAGGGCGCAAGGAAATCGTCGATGGTATAGATGTACAAACATGGCTTACTGGCAAAGTAAGTGATGTTGTTGCTGAAAACTTACTAACTGAGGCAGTTGCAGATATTCCTATCTTCAATCGTATTCGTGAGTTGAATAAACGAGATATGATGGCGGTTTATCATTGCCTGAAGTGAAATACGCTAGCTCAAGCCTTTAAAAATCATCAAAATCTGTAACCCACGCCCCGTTGGCTGGGTTCCTTTTTTTTGTTAAGCACAAAAAAGTCTCATTGCATATCTAGCGATGTATTTCAAGCTTCCGATTACCCGCTTAGCAAGGTATACTTAAGGTAACAGCTTATCCTTTTGGGATGAACGCCGCAACAGATTGCAAACGCATACATAAATGCAAATCATGCGCAAGGATTACTCTCGATATGATCGAAACAGGGAATCGTAAAGGAAATGGGGACATTTACTATGCTGTTCAAGAGAGAGAGAAGCGTTAATGTTAACGTGAACAAAGGAAGGCACCGCGTGTTTGCGCGTATTCTAGTTCCTTATCTTGTTTTTCTGATGCTGCCGATGATTATCGGCTGGGTCATTTATCAGAAGACGACTGCGCTGATCGAAAGCGAAGCAACCGCGAGCCATATGAACCTGTTGGAGCAGAGTAAAGATATCCTCGATCGAAGACTGGAGGAAATCGCCTCCATTACCCAGCAGTTAGCGGCAGATACAAGAATTATGCGGTTTCTGTCTGTCACTGATCCTTTTGAGGGGACGAATACGTACCGGGTTTTGGATACGAATAAAAGCTTGTACGATTACAGGATGTCTAACAATTTCATATTTAATTATTATGTCTTGTTCAAAAATAGTGAAATGGTGTTAACTCCGGGGGCTAGTTACTCTTTTCAGCATTTTTTTGATCGGGTAGCTCAATACAGCAAGTATGATTATGATTCATGGTATGACTTCGTCGCCAAGCAATTTCATACACGCAAAACCTTTGCGTCTGAGGAAGTTATCGTACAGGGTGTGCCCTATTCCATGCTGACGTATATGCAATCGCTGGGGTACCCCGGCAATCCTCAGGGCGCTATTGCTGTCATGATTGACCAGAAGGAAATCCAGAAGCTGTTTCAAGGGCTGAACATTTCCGAAGGGGGATGGGCTTATATTGTGGATGGCGAGGGGAAGATCGTTAGTGAGCTTTCGGCGAGTAAAGCCCCCTTACCGATCGAGATCGGCGATCTGATTGACGATAGAGGCGTAATCGAGCAATCGCTGCAATCGAAGCAGATGATGATTACGTATACGAAATCCTCCTATAACGGTTGGACGTATCTGGTGGGACAGCCGACCTATGTTGTACTGGAGAAGGTTCGTTATATTCAGAAAATCATTTTCTCTTTGACGTTCGTCTTTCTTGTCGTGGGTGTCTTCATCGCGTATGTGCTGGCTTATCGCAACAGTAAACCATTACGGAATATCGTAAACTTGATTCTGGAAAAAGCGGACGTAATTTCGCACCAGAGAGACGCCTTTGGATTAATCGGAGAAACGGTAACCGGTTTGTTCCATAATAACCATAGAATGAAGTCCGAGATCGAGCAGCAGGTTCCTTTGCTGCGGGCTGCGTATTTTCAGCGGCTGTTGAACGGGCAATTTATTTCGGCACGTGATGCAGATGCACTTTTAAAATATGTTGGTATGGATTTGCAAGGGATGTCCTATCGGGTCGCGGTTGTTCATTTGCGAGGCTTCGATAACGGCTACAACGATGATCTGTTGGAAGAACTGGATATGAAGCGTTTGCTGGCCAAAGAAATGTTGAGAAGGGCGATTGATCAGGAAGGCTTTGTTTACGATATAGCGGAGGATCAGTTCGGGTTGCTTTTTTGTTATAGAGCTGAGCAACCAGAGCCCTACAAAGAGCTTATTGAGCAGAAGCTGAAGGAAGTAAGTGGGGAGATGAAAAGCCAGATAAAGCTGGTGTCCGTCTATGGTGTAGGCGGCTTATGTGACAGCCTCACTAGCATCTCCAGATCGTATGAACAGGCTCGAGAAGCATTGAATGTACAATTGTGGAAAAATGAGAATGAAATCGTATGGTTTGACGAGCTCCCGACGGATATGAATAACTATTATTTTCCGCAAGATGTGGAGATCCGTTTAATCAATTTGGCGAAAGCTGGGGACCATGCTGAGGTTCAGCATATGCTTGATGAGATATACCATGAAAATTTCCAACTGAGGCATCTTTCCTTCGCTGTTATGCAGTTGTTCTTGTTCGAAATGTGGGGAAGTCTGGTAAAGCTGCTGCCGCAAATGGAGCTTGATCAGCAAGAGGTTTACAGACGGATCCAGTCACTGAGCAGCGAGATTGACTCCTATGAAAATATGCGCAAAAATTATCAGTCGATCCGCGCAACCTATCAATGGATATGCGAAAGCGTGAACGATCATAAGAAAAGCCAAAATGTGCAGCTGATCCAAAGTATTCTTGGCATGCTGCAGAACGCATATATGGACAGTGACCTTTGCCTGGATGTAGTGGCCGATCGCTTTCGCATCTCGAAAGTGTATCTCTCCCAATTCTTCAAAGAGCAAACGGGCATTAATTTCTCTGACTATTTGGAAAATATGCGCATGAATCGGGCCAAAGATCTACTGCAGACAACAGAGCTAACCATCCTTGAAATTTCCGATAAGGTTGGCTATAGCTCTTCCAATACATTTTGTCGGGCATTCAAGCGGCTGCATGGCGTTAGTGCGACCTCCTATAAGAAATTACATGGATAAGAATGCGGCACTTTGTGTCGTATTCTTTAGTTTTGCACATTCATTTAGAAGTGCACATGGCTGAATCTTAATATTTGCACATAAAGAAAGCGCTTTCTGATATACGGCTTGAGGCGATTTCTTGTAACCTTAAGGTATCAATTGAAAGGGGGGAGAGCGCACAATGAAAGAGGTTGTATTAACCAAAGCAAGCACCGGAGCAAGCAATCTGCTGCTTGTTGCAAGGAAGCAAATGAAGAAAAGCTGGCAATTGTATGCCCTGCTTGCGCTTCCAGTTATCTATGTCCTTGTATTTAAATATTATCCAATGTACGGGGCGCAGATTGCCTTCAAGGATTATATTGCCTCCAAGGGTGTCGCTGGAAGCGAGTGGGTCGGCTTGAAACACTTCATCCGATTTTTCAACTCTTATGAATTTGTGAAATTGATGAAAAACACGTTGATCATCAGCTTGTACAGCTTGCTTGCCGGGATTCCGTTTCCGATTATTCTGGCTCTATCATTGAATTATGTGAAAAACCAGCTGTTCAAAAAATCCGTACAGATGATCACTTACGCCCCCCATTTTATATCCGTTGTCGTGATGGTAGGGATCGTTATGGAGCTGCTCGACCCCCGCAATGGATTAGTGAACATGCTGCTCGGTCAATTGGGCTTCGAACCGATCAATTTTATGGCCAGGCCGGAATATTTCAGCTCGATCTATGTCTGGTCAGGTATTTGGCAAAATGTAGGCTTTTCCTGCATCATTTATTTAGCTGCTTTAGCGGGTGTTGATCCCGCGCAGCATGAAGCGGCTGTCATTGATGGAGCAAGTAAATTTCAGCGCATGCTGCATATCGATCTGCCAAGCATTGTTCCGGTTATGATTATCCTGCTTATTTTGAACACCGGACATATTCTGGATCTGGGCTTTGAGAAGGTACTGCTATTGCAGAATCCGCTGAATGCACGCACCTCGGAAGTCATTGATACGTTTGTTTATAAGGTCGGTCTAGCCTCCCAGGCGATGAATTACTCTTATTCCACGGCCATCAATTTATTCAAATCGGTCATTGGTTTGATTTTACTGATCTCGGTTAACCAAATGGCGAAGAAAGCTAAGCAGGAAAGCCTATGGTAAGTGTGACAAAAGGAGGAAGTCATCATGGAGCTTGCTAACATTCGGGAAGCCAGCAATGACCGTTGGTTTAACGTGATCAATTACACGGTGCTTACCTTATTTCTCATTATAGTGATGTATCCGCTAGTTTTTATTGTAAGCGCATCCTTCAGCAGCCCAGACGCGGTTATCTCAGGGAAGGTGTGGCTATGGCCGGTTCAACCTACACTCGACGGTTACGAGGCTGTTTTTAAACATAAGTTGATTTGGAGCTCATTTCGCAATTCCGTCATTTATACGGTTCTAGGTACAGTCATCAATGTCGTACTAACGATTATGGCCGCTTATCCGCTCGCACGTAGAGACTTGTATGGGAAAAATGCCGTCATGCTCTTGCTGGTGTTCACTACCATGTTTTCTGGCGGGCTCATTCCGAGCTACCTGTTGGTCAAAGATCTAGGCATGCTTAATACGATTTGGTCGATGATTTTGCCAGGGGCGATGAGTGTCTTTAATGTCATTATTACGAGAACTTATTTCAAAACGACTATACCGGAAGAGTTGTTGGAGGCCGCTCAGCTGGACGGCTGTAACGATTTCAAGTTTGTATGGAATGTCGTTATTCCGTTATCTGGTCCGATCATTGCTGTCATTACCCTTTATTCGGCGGTAGGCTATTGGAATCAATATTTCAATGCGCTGATCTATTTAAAACAGCCGAGCCTTTATCCACTCCAACTAGTGCTTAGGGAAATACTCGTTCAGAATGAGGTAGATCCCGCCATGCTGTCCGATTTGGGACAGGAAGCGAATCGGGAGGGCCTGCGGGCACTGCTTAAATACTCTCTGATTGTCGTCTCATCGCTGCCGCTCATGATGATTTACCCTTTTGTACAGAAGCATTTTGTTAAGGGGGTCATGATTGGTTCGTTGAAAGGTTAGTCATTCAAAGAAAATTTTCTAACGAAAAATGCTAGGGAGGGTTCTTTTTGATGAAAAAATGGATGGTAGCAAGCTTAGGGTTAGCCTTGTGCACAGTCTCGGTATTAAGCGGTTGTTCAGATAAGGAAGCAGCGCAATCAGATGCGACTCCAAAAGTGTCAGAGGATCGGGTGACTGCAGCTGGGGAATTACCTATCACGAAGGAAAAAACGACCTTAAAGGTTCTTGTAAAGGGAAGCGCATTTGTTGAAGACTTTGCAACGAATGAATATACGAAGTACCTGGAGGAGAAGACGAACATTCATATTGAATGGGATGTTGCCCCGGAGAAATCAGCGGTAGAAAAGCTTAATTTGGTGCTCGGAAGCGGAGATTTGCCTGATGTGATCATGGGCTTTGACGTTAGCCCTACGCAGCAGCTGATCTATGGCAGCCAAGGAGATTTCCTCGATTTAAAGCCCTTTATTGATAAGTATGGCGTCGAAACCAAGAAGATGTTTGAGCAGGTGGATGGAGTGAAAGATGCTATTACGGCGCCAGGTGGTAAAATATATGGACTGCCGCTCGTGAATGAGTGTTTCCACTGTTCAATGGGGCAAAAAATGTGGATTTACAAGCCATGGCTGGATAAATTGGGGTTAGCTGTGCCAACAACGACGGATGAGCTGTACAAGGTGCTAAAGGAGTTTAAAACAAAGGATCCGAACGGCAACGGAAAAGCAGATGAGATTCCGCTTGCAGGTGCAGCGGTGGGACCTGCGGTCAATATCGACTCGTTCATTATGAATGCTTTTATACTAAATCCTAATAATACCAATCGTTTGTACCTCAATAACGGCAAGGTGGATGTGCCTTATAACAAGCCGGAATGGCAAGAGGGCCTGAAGTACCTGCACAAGCTGTATGCCGAAGGTTTGATCGCGCCGCAGTCCTTCACACAGGATCGGGATCAAGCGAAGCAAATGGGGGAAAACCCCAACATTAATATATTGGGCGCGGCGATAGCTCAGCATAACGGGACGTTTACAGCCTTCAATGGACCGAGCGGAAGATGGCTTGAGGTTACCGCCGTTCCAGTGCTCAAAGGGCCGAAAGGCTTGCAAGTAGCGCCCTATACCAATAGTGTCTCTCAAGGGCGTTACGTGATTACGAAAGCGAGTAAAAATCCAGAAGCCGCCTTCCGTCTAGCGGATCTGATGTATACGCAGGAGATGACACTGCGTAATGCAGAAGGGCGTCCTGATGTGGAATGGAAATATGCGGCTCAAGGCGAACTCGGCATCAATGGCAAGCAAGCCATTTGGAAATATACCGAAGCCAAGATGGCAAATGTTCAAAATGTGAAATGGTCTCAAACCGGACCATCGCTTAGAACGAATGATTTCCGCTTAGGCTTGGTCGCCGATCCGAAAAACCCATTGGAAGTTATTTTGTACAATGAAACGAAAAACAAATACGAGCCTTATAAGCAGAAGCTGGATACTGTCCTTCCGCAGCTGTTTTTCACGAATGAGCAGGCGATGGAGCTAGCTGATCTCGAGAAGACGATTACCGATCATGTCAAAGAGATGACCGCACGCTTCATCATCGGGGATGCGAATCTGGAGAAAGAATGGGACGGCTACCTCAAAAATTTGGATAATATGAACCTGAAGCGTTATCTGGAAATTTATCAAGCTGCCTATGATGCGAAGAAGAAGTAGATTTATATGATCGATAGACGGGTCGACAATCCAGCGATTAACTCTGGAAAGTCGGCTCTTTACATTGTACATCCCTTCTATCGTTGTTTTCGATAAAAAATCATTTCTTACGTCAAAGACGCCTCCAGTAAAAACATTTATATTGAAAATGAGTTCAATACAAAGGAGTGCGTTGCGATGAAGAATAGGAAGGTAATGTTCCTCAATCCATGGCAGGTTGAAACGGTAGAAGAGAAGTTCACCCTACAGATTGGCGATCAGGAAGTTCTGGTCAAGAAGCTTTATACATTAATCAGCCCGGGAACTGAATTGGCCATGCTGTCAGGCAACGAATCTTGGTTTCGCATGCCGGGTATTCCAGGCTATGCAGCTGTAAGTGAGATTGTGGAAGTAGGAGCAGGAGTAACGGGGTTTAATTCCGGTGATATTGTTTTTCATTATGGGAACCACACGCAGTATGAGGTTGTTTCGATCAGAGGGACTTTTCTTAAAGTTCCAGACAACTTGGATTTGAAATGGGTACCGTTTACTCGGATGGCAACCGTCGCGACGACAGCAATTCGTGTATCGAATATTGAGTTCGGAGATTATGTAAGCGTAACGGGGCTTGGACTTATAGGAAATATGGCAGCTCAACTGGCGCATTTACAGGGTGCTACTGTGATTGGTATTGATTTATCGGAGGAACGTCTTCGAATTGCTAAGCAATGCGGTGTTATTCATGTTATTAGTGGTGGAAAAGACAGCGTGAACGAGCAGATTGCCGAAATCACGCATGGAAAAGGAGTTTCAACCCATATCGAGGCTACAGGGGTGCCTCAAGTAGCTGTTCAAAGTCTCGAGTGGATCGCTAAATTAGGCGAAATCATTTTCCTGGGCAGTCCTCGAGGTGAATATAACACGGATGTTACTGAAATTTTGAACTACTGCCATCTGTATGGACGAGGTTGTATTACGTTCAAGGGAGCACACGAATGGCGGTATCCAACCGAACCTAATGAGTTTGTGAAACATTCCTTGGTTAGAAACTCAAACATCGTATTCGAGCTGATGAAGCAGAAACGGCTGCAGGTCGAACCTTTAATCAGCCATGTACTGAAGCCGGAGGAAGCGAAGGAAGCTTACGAAGGACTCCGAGTGAATAAGGATCAGTACAGCGGTGTTTTATTTGACTGGAGCGAGACATGAGTCTTAAGGGAAAAGTTCGCATCGGCATGTTAATATATGGAAAATGTGAATACGCTTCAGTTATACTTGAGAAATAAGGCAGTAGGTCCTCAATCATTTCGCAGGAGGGAAGTACATGGAGACTTGGCTGAACAACATCTCGCCTTTCGTCAGAATGGTCAAAATTCATAAATCCTTCTCTCTGGCGGGTGAATGGATGGATTACGACCATGTGTATACGTATATCGAGCAAGGGGAAGCTGAATTTTTTTTGGACGGGATCAAATATCAGGTGAAGGAAGGAGACATTCTCCTTATGCCTCCCTTCATGGCGCATATTATTCGCTCTACGTCAGAGGTGCCATTGATCCAATATATCTTTCATTTTGATTTGTATTATGACGAAGAACGAAGTTCTTGGAAGGACCAAGCGATTACGGAAGAGCGTAAAGCAATTGCAAACAAGGAGATGCAGCTAGCATCTACCATTCCAATTTCCCACCTGCAGCTGCCGGACCGGATTGAGTTAAAGAAAAGATTCCTGATCATGCAGAAAGAGTTTCTAGATATGAGATCGGGTTATTCGTTGATCCTTAAGGGGATTTGTTTGGAATTATTAGTCCTTTTTATGAAGGGACAAGTGGGCCATAACGATAAAGAAGGTAAAATGACAAAGGGTTGGGTGTTTATTGAAAAAACCATCCATTTGATCAATGAAAGATATGGGGACCCTGAGCTGGATAATCATACGATAAGTAAACAGGTCGGAATTTCGACCAATCATTTATCTTTTTTATTTAAAGATCAGCTTGGCATTACGATTCATAAATATTTGACCCATATTCGAATCGAGCAATCGAAGATAAGAATGATCGAAGGTAATCAAACATTAACCGCTATTGCTGAGCAGGTGGGCTTTTCAAGCATTTATTTATTCAGCCGATCTTTCAAGGCTACGGTCGGAGTTATGCCTAGTATGTTTATAGCGATGAATTCTCAGCCAACCATTTCTTAGAATAAGCAAAGAGGTTGGTGTGTTCATTATCGCGGCCATCTCCGGTGAACGGGAAGCAGTATGGGGAAATCCGCATGAGGCTCCATCTGATACCAATAGGCAACGGAGGAAACATCGTCGGTTCGTTCGAAAAGCTCTCTGCTGTTATGACCAATCTGTTGAATCGTAACGCGCAGATCGCTCTCGAAATGGATGGGGTCTGGAAGATGCCAACGATATAGTCCATGCATAGGCACGGAATCTTCGCCGAACTTCTCTTTGAGGGTCGAATCCGATTTGGAATAGAACGGGTATCCTAGATAGGGAGTGCTGTATGGCACCTCGACGGGGATCCCGTTTTCTTTTTCGTAAAAGCACCAGGCTCCACCGAAATAATCCTCCGTCCCCGTCCCGCAGAGGGTTGGCCATTCTTCATCTCCATCCAAATAAAATTTAATTTCCCCTTCGCCCCACCAATAACGTTCTAAGGCTGCCCATGCCACATAGGTACCGACATATGTTCCCTTGCCTTTGACTCCGTCCAAAATAGTGTAATCTTTTCCTTCCGTTGTGATATTCTCTCTTCTCCACTGGGCGTGAAAATAAGCCGTATTCTCCGGGAGCGAATCAACGAGTGTATAATGAAACTGATAGAAGAAGCCTTGAATATCCTCGGCATGCTGATTCTCAATCGTAATTTTGGCTGATTGTCGGAAAGGCATGGGGAAGTAACAGTTCATGCCACCTGTAGGATTCACGACGATCGGCTGCGAATTCACCTTGCAGCGTTCACCAAACCCATTGCAAAAGAAATCGCCCAGCGGCACTTCCACGGAAGGCGAGGCTTCATCATCCCAGTAGATGCGGAGCACTAAATCTCTAAGGACAAAGTTCCCCTTAGGCGTAGCATTCGTACAAGTGATCCAGAAGTGCTGCAGGATGCCAGTTCCTTGAATATCGGCCAGAACGACTGTTTCTCCTTGAGGTAAAGTGATGCACGGCCTGCCTTTGCGGGCAATACCTAAATTGCTTGCTGCTTTCCCGCCTTGTCCCTTCTCACCGGTCGGATTCTCTGCCGTGATCCAACGGGTTTGGCCTTGTGTCAGGAATGGTGCTGCAGAGAGTTCATGGATAAAGCCTTGATTTTGCGACATAGGAACATCCACCTCTATCATTATTGTTATATGAACTTGAAAACATTATATAATGAAGGTAAGCGTGTTCATTTAGCCAAAGTTAGTTAAAAGTTAACTATTATTGCTGAAAAGGAAGGATTCTACCGCCGTGAGCTTTCAAAATGTCTCCCCATACATTCGTATTGCGATGGATAGTATCATACAATCTCCTTGGATGTTAAAAGAAAGAATGCTTTGGGACTACGAGCTATTATATCTAATGGAGGGCCGAGCTGACATAACGATCGAGGACAAGACCTATGAAGGCAGACCGGGGGACTTGTTTCTATTTAAGCCTGGGAAGAGGCACTCCATCCAGATCATAGGTGATAACCCGATTCGGCAGCCGCACGTGCATTTTGATTTGTTCGAGCAGGCGGATAGCGGGGACGTTAAGGTATCGTTCAAAATGCTGCAAGACATGGATGAGACGGAGCGAAGCTGGTTTCGTAAGGATGAGCTGTCGGGCGCACTCGTTGATCTTCCAACCTATATTCGATTAAGGGAGCCGAGTCGCGTGGAACAACAGCTTTTTGGAATCATATCGGAATTTGAAGCGAAGCTGCCATTGTATGAATGGCGTCTAAAGGGTAGTCTACTGGAATTAATTACCTATATAGTGAGGGAGCATGCGTGGAACGGACGATTATATGAAAACAGTCTTCACCAAGAGCTTTTATTGGATATTGAGCGTTACATCGCGGCTCACGTTCACCGTGAGTTGAAATTGGATGAGCTATCGGAGCGATTCCATATCAGTAAATACTATTTGATCCATTTGTTTAATAAAGTATTCGATGTAAGTCCGATCCAATATCACCAGAGAATCCGGCTCGAGCGAGCCAAGAATATGATCAGGCATACCTTAATGCCGCTTCAGGAAATCGCAGATCAATTAGGATTTTCCGGTATTCATGCCTTCAGTCGAGCTTTTAAGAAGAAGGTGGGGGTTTCGCCTGCTGGTTTTAGGAAAGAATTCCGTGATGAGCATCGCTCAGAATCTGTAAGGTCTTTTATTTAAACCAGCCCTTTTTCCAAAACCAAGCGAACATGCCGAATCCAATTCCGAACATGATCACGAGAATTGCAAAATAACCGCCGTGCCATTTCAGTTCAGGCATATAAGCGAAATTCATCCCATAAAGACCAGCAATGAACGTTAATGGCATGAAGATTGTCGTGATTACGGTCAACGTTTTCATGATGGTATTCATTCGGTTTGAATTCAGGGAGATGTAGCTATCCCTCATATCAGCCGTCATATCGCGGTTTGAATCAATCATTTCTGACAGCTTGAGCAGATGATCATGAATGTCCGTGAAGAAGACGAGCTGATCGCGAAGACGCTCGATTCGATCTGTATTGATAACCCTGTACAGCAAGTCACGCATGGGCACGATGGTGCGGCGCAATTTTAACAATTTGGCCCGAATATCAAAAATATGTTTCATTAAGGCTTCAATGGATTCGGCATCAAAATTATTCTCGATATCATCTAATTGATCTTCGATTTGGTAAACACTTGGAAAATATTGATCCACCAAATTATCAAGAATTAAATAAGCCGCATAAATATGACCTTCATTCCGCAAGTTTTCTTGTTCTGAAATACGGCCCCAAGCATCCTCAATTTCCCTTGATTCATGCAAATGAAAGGTCACAATGTAGTTACTTCCCAGAAACATGTCCACTTCTTCAGCATCCAGTGTCATAGTATTAATCGCATGCATCACAAAAAAGTGAACGTTTTCATAGTGATCCATCTTCGGTCGCTGCAGTAAGAAAAAGCAGTCCTCTATGGCCAGCGGATGAAAATGGAAATGCTCCTTCAGATATAGCGCTTCCTCATCGCTCGGATTATGAAAGTCGACCCAATACCACTGAATGCTCGGGTCTAGAAGCTCCTCGAAGGGGACATTATGGAGCACCTTGAAGTCCATGGTAATAGCAAGGGAACGAATCATAAGTAAAACTCCTTGAGTCATATTTTCATCTGCTTAATTTTACCATACAATAGGGAGAGTTCAGAAATGTTTGGTCCCTAGCACAAATAACGTAAATTGGGAAAGAAGGATGACAATGAGGCTCTCCGTCTGTATGGATGCCGTTTATAGCAAGTATGATTTTGCTCAAAGTGTTAAGGAAGTGAAGCAAATTGGCTATGATACCATTGAATTCTGGTCATGGTGGAATAAGGATTTGGACGAAGTCGCACATGTGGCGAAGGATGCTGGGGTTTCAATTGCCGCCTTTTGCACCAAATTTGTGAGCTTAGTCGATGAAACCATGCGTGAAACTTATATAGTTGGACTTGCCGAATCCATTGAGGCAGCGAAGCGATTAAATTGCTCTCAGCTCATTTCACAAGTGGGTCAGGAACTTGAAGGTGTGTCCAGAGAAGCGCAGCGTCAGTCATTGATTGATGGATTAAAAGCATCCGTTCCGTTGTTGGAGCGGGAAGGGATAACATTATTGGTAGAGCCGCTGAACACACTTGTGAACCATAAAGGATATTTCTTAGCTTCATCTGAAGAAGCATTCGATATTGTGAAGCAGGTAGGGAGCCAGCATGTGAAAGTGCTGTTCGATATTTATCACCAACAAATTACCGAAGGTCATCTTATTACGAATATTCGTGAAAATATGGCTTGGATAGGTCACTTTCATGCAGCTGGCAATCCAGGGCGACATGAGCTGAATAATGGCGAGTTGAATTACGAGCAGATCTTCAAGGCCATTGATGAAACTGGATTCACTGGGTATATCGGTTTAGAGTATTTTCCATTGGAGGAACCGAGTGTTGGATTAAAACATCTTATTAATGACAAGTGAAAGCCATAAGTTGTACGCGGTGCAACAATATCCTTGATTTCTTCCTTCCAAGCTGTGGAAATAGAAGCAATAAAGTTGTATTTCGTACAACAATCTTAAATACATAGGAACTGAGCTTGATATCGACTCTGCTATAGCGTGAAGCATCGGCGTTTTGGGTGGTAGTGCTTGTGTGAAATCACACAAGCACTTTTTTTATGGTTAGCGGATGAAGCGCATGGCTTTCATCCACATGTACGAAGGCGTCGTACCGCCGAGCCATAAGAGAGGGAATGTAATTCCCTCTCTCATGGCCAGAGCGGTACACGACCCCGATGGCACGGTGCCCGAGCACCTCGTGCCCGAGAATCGGATCCTCCTTGCTTAGCAGGAGGATCTGATCATGCGCGCCGGCGCGATGCATGAGCTCCTCCCAGCTGCCCGGCTGGGCAGGTGGCACTTGCATCGTCGCCATCGGCGCGCCCCAGGATGTCGCGGCGATGACCGTACCGCGGTAAGTGCCGAAGCCGATGGCGAACACATCGGCTTCGCCGTGCGCTTCGCGCACGAGTTGGCCGACGTTCACCATACCGTCGGCCAACATGTCTGTTGCACGCGCATCGCCGACGTGCGTGTTGTGCTCCCAGACGATCACTTTGGCGTCTGGGCCGTGGTGGTCGGCGAGGCGGCGCAGCGCCTCGACCATGTGCCGGTCGCGGACGTTCCACGATTCCGCGTCGTGACGAACCATGGTGCGGTAGTAATCCTCAGCGTTCACAGCAACAAGCGCGTTCAATTCCGCGCTTAAAGCTGCTTCGCTGTCTTCTTCATACCGCACGCGTTTCGCGTGAAGCGCTTGAAGCAGCTTCACAACCTCATCTTGGCAGCTTTCGCCGTAAAAAGCCGCCGAAACCCCATAATTTTGCCCCTCCTTTTCATAAGAGTCGAAGCACTCAAATGCCTTCCGCGCCAGAGCTAACTGCTCAGGGGTGCCTTTTTCCTGTAAATAACGTTCGATCTCTTCTAGTGACTCCCATAAGCTATAAACGTCCAAACCGTAAAACCCGACTCGCTCTTCCATCGGCTTATTTGCATTGTGCTGGTTAAGCCACTCCATCAACTCGCCAACCTCTTCATTGGCCCACATCCACGTCGGCCAGCGATTAAAAGTTTCCATGACCTCGCGGGAGCTTGGCTTGGCATCCTTGTACTGCTTTACATAACGGTTAACCTCATAACATGACGGCCAGTCGCCCTCGACAGCAATAAAAGAAAAACCTTTCGTCTCAATTAATTTACGGCTTAGCTCCATGCGCAGCTTATAAAATTCTGATGTACCATGTGTTGCCTCACCGAGTAATACGTACTTCTTGTCTCCGATTGCTTCAACTAATACATCCAAATCTTCGGGGGTCCTCAGCTGTACAGCTTGCTGTCTAATCTGTTCCACAATGACGTCTTCAACTTTCACTTGTTTGACTCCTATTCCTAAAGATTTACATTCTGTAGTATGTACAAAAGTGCATACAAAAAAAGCGATTCGAATGGATTCGCTTTTTTTGTAACACAATTGGAACATTCCTGTTACAGTTCTCTAACATAGTAGGTGTATTATAATAAACAAGACCCCCCTTTTTTAATATAAACTTTGGACCTGGCCCCGTTGGCTAGGTCCCTTTTTTTGTTAAAGAGAAAGGATGATGACAAAATGGTTCGCACAGGAGAACGGTTGTACATCCGCCACTTTGAAATGGGAGACTCGGAAGCTCTGCTGGCGTTGATGGTGCGCAACCGGCAATTGTTTGAACAGGTGGTACCGATTCGGTTAGATTCGTTCTACACGCTGGATCACCAAGCCAGCAGCATTGAGCTCTGGCAGCAGGCGGATAAAGAGGGACGGCGTCATTCATTCGGTATCTTCCTTAAAGGAACGGATGAGCTCATAGGGGAAGCCTCCCTTTTCGAAATCATTCGCGGACCACTGCATAAAGCGATGCTAGGTTACTGCCTAGATGCAAGTCATAATGGCAAAGGTTATATGACAGAAGCCATCCATCTTGTTCTGGATTACGCTTTCCGGGAAGCGGGACTCCATCGGATCGAAGCTGGGGCTATGCCGCATAATACCGGATCTATCCGGGTGTTGGAAAAGGTTGGTTTCCGTCAGGAGGGCCTAGCGAGGGAGAATGTGAAGATTCAAGGCGTATAGCGGGACCACGTGATGTTTGCCATATTGGAAAGCGACTCTCGCTAATGAGAAAACCTCTATCGAGGCCATTCAAAGATAAGCGACCGCGTTTAACGAGGAGAGACTTTGGTCTACGACCAAAGATCCCTATAAGCGGAGAGACTTTGGTCTACGACCAAAGATCCCTATAAGCGGAGAGACTTTGGTCTACGAC
>NZ_LMEO01000052.1:0-40219 GCF_001426375.1 Paenibacillus sp. Root444D2 | reverse complement strand
AGCGGAGAGACTTTGGTCTACGACCAAAGATCCCTATAAGCGGAGAGACTTTGGTCTACGACCAAAGATCCCTATATTAGGTTTTATCGCCAATAAGAAAGCGGTTTTTGGGAACCGAAAACTTATACTTTCTTATGTGGTCAAAAAGAGACCTAGCCCCCATCTACTAGGTCTCTTTCCTTTAACGTTTGGATCGATAAATCTCCTTAACCAATCGGTAAGCCAGCTTAGGCTTGCGATACTCATTAAGCAGCCCCTTGTTGTTAAAACTCCGCGCCCGGTCACGGAAGTAAGGACGGTCACTGCGCACATCGACGCGAATGTCGGCGAAGTGCCAGATCAGTGTGCCGACGATGCGAGGATCCTCGCGGAAGATCTGTAAAGCCTGCTGCACAACATCAGCTTGATAATCCTCACTGAACAGGCGAGGCTCCCAGCCAGCATCTCCGAAGATGCCCGCAGCGCCAAACTCGCTCATGATGACGGGCTTATCACTGGCACCTTGTGATTCTGCATGTTGATAATACTGCTGAAGCATGTCGCGGAATCCGTTCACGTTACCTTGGTACCAACCGTAATATTTATTGATTCCGATGACATCGAAATAGGAGAGTACAATGTCTTCTTCAGGATGCATAGTGGCGTATGTAACTAGGCGGCTGGTATCCATGCTGCGTATTTTGCTAACGAATTTCTTAGTAAGCTCCAGCGCTTCATCTGTGCGTGTATCAATTTCGTTATGAGCCCCCCAGAAAATGATCGAAGGATGATGATAATCACGGCTTATCATTTCGTCTAACATTTGCAAGCCGCGTTCTGCGAATAGGGGACTAGCCAGCGTTTCTTTGCTCATAAAACAGCCCCACATGGGGATCTCGCTCCACAGGAGCAATCCATGCTCATCAAGCAAATCGATCCAGAATTGGCTTTGTGGATAGTGTGAACCGCGAACGATGTTGCAGCCCATATCGGTCAATATATCCAAATCCTTCAGCATGAGCTTAGGTGGAAAAGCAAATCCCCATTCGGGATGCTCTTCGTGCCGATTCACTCCCTGCAAATACAGCTCTTTGCCATTAAGGAGGATTTGACCGTTATTTACTTCAATGGTTCGGAATCCTGTACGATCGATAAGATCATCTTCTCCTGCTCGGACCGTGAACATATATAATTCGGGATGCCCAACATCCCATTTGCGGATGTTTTCGAGGCTTCCTCGGAGAGAAAGCTGTGAAGATTGGCCCGCCGCGATATGAATGGTTGAATCTGAGATAGCTAGTCCTTCTGTAGAGGCGCTAACAACTATTTGACGATCAACCGAGCTTAAGGAGTTTAACCTTACTTGCAGCTGGATATCTGCTGAGTCGCCCTCAAGTTGATAATCAATTTTCAAGGATTCAATATAAACATCGGGCAGCTCCTGAAGCTCCACAGAACGAATAATTCCGCCATAAGAGTACCAATCTGCGATATCTGTGGGCAGTGTCTGCCAGTCCAGGGTACTATCAACACGAATGATTAATTCATGTTTCCCTTGCGCTAAATGAGGGATTATCATGGAGAACTGGGTGTAGCCGCCAAAGTGGTAACCGAGGTGATGACCGTCAACATAGACATCAGCATGGTGGAGAATTCCCTCAAAGCATAGCCCGATATTGGCTTCTTGTGTGGTATCGAAATACGTGCGGTACCACGCAGCACCGATATAATCGTAATGACCTAATTCGTTATTCCAGCAAGAAGGAACCACAAGCTTTCGAGAGCCGGAAGGGAACTTGGCATGCCATTGTTCTGTTATCCCTACATTTCCTGGGTCCGTTATGAAGTCCCATAATCCATCAAGAAGTCGGGTATGGCGCAGGGAGTGTTGTTGAAAAGTACGTATCAAAGGTAAAAGCCCCTTTCATGTATGTTTAGTAAAGCGTATCATGGAAGAAAGGTTATTTTCTATGGATAAAGAACTTTAGTATTTGTCAAAATCGCTTCGAAGGTGGTGAATGAATGGAAACCAATGAGCACCGAATGTATCATCTTCGATTGACCTATGAGAAGCTTCCTGTTCCAGGCTGGAAAGATATTCGGAATACAACAGATGTTCATTCTCTTTACTGGATTATGAGTGGAGAAGGAGAATTTACACATTCGCTTGACGAAGAGCTGCTAAAGGTACATTCGGGTATGCTCCTCTATTTAAAGCCGGGTTTTACGATGACCATGACATCATCTGTGGATAAACCGCTCTATATTCGTATGCTTCTGTTTGATGCTTTCGACATCCCCTATGAGAATCAAACCTGGCAGCAGCCGGTTCATTTGGACTCCCTTCAATTGCCTTTTAACAAGTTGTATTCTCCGGAGCAAGCGGTCTGGATTCAAGAGCAGTTCAAGCAGATAGGGTCCATACAGAGTCCGGACCCGCACGAAGGACAGGCTGAATTCCAATATATTCTTTCACGATTGATCCATTTCATGAGGGATACAAACACGTCAACGGACCCGTATATGAAAGCATTTCAGCAAGCGAAGTATTGGATCGAAACCTGCTATAATCGGCCCTTGAGGATGGAAGAACTCGCGCGAACATTCCATATCTCCGTCTCTCAGTTGCGCAAAATGTTCATGCAGCAAGTAGGCATTTCACCCAAAGAGTACTTGAACAGGATTCGCAATGAGAAAGCCAAAACGCTGCTACTGCTGACGGAAGAACCAATGAAAGCCATTGCGGCTGCATGTGGATTTGCTGATGAATTTCATTTTGGTAAAATGTTTCGGGCTTGGAATGAGGTATCTCCGGCACGGTTCCGAACTTTGAACAAGTCCAATCGATGAGAAGGATGGAAGGGGGAGCTCCCTTTTGGGAGTTTTTTTCATGATAGCGTGGTAAAATGGTGAAAAGAACATGATTTATTTGAGAGGGGTCACACTAATGAGTGCCGAAATTGAAAGAAAGTTCCTATTACCCGCGTTCCCTGCGGCTGAACTGGACAATAATGAAATCACGCTAATTTCAAAGCAGTACATCTATCAAACCTATCTGGCCTTCTCGGAGGATCAAGAAATCAGAGTGCGCCAGCTGGTAGATCGTTCTGGATTGTCGCATTTTACACATACGTTCAAATCGGGGCATGGCATGGTTCGGGAAGAGATTGAATACAACATATCGGAGCCTATATATAAGCAGCTTCTTGAACGTACGGGGTTGATCCCATTGGAGAAGATTCGCACCACGGTTGATGTTCAGGGACTCCATTTTGAAATTGATGAATATAAACAAGTGGATCTCCTGGTTGTCGAAGTCGAATTTCCTGATGTTGAAGCTGCGCGGCTCTTTGTAGTACCTTCTTGGTTTGGGAGAGAGTTAGGAGCGGAGGAAGAATTCCGAAATAAGTCGATGTGGGTCAAACTGCAGACGAACGCATAAACAAAGTTGTGTTGCGATTTCCTTACAATTGGTTAATAATCTTCATCAAGATATTTCCAATTGTAAGGAGGGATATGACGTGAAAAAAGGACTTGTAAGGCGCAAAAAATCGCCTCTAGCCTTTTATCTAGCAGCGCTCACTGTAACGGTTGCCATGAATTGCAAGCATGTCTGACAGAATATGTAACAACTATAAGATAAAGGCCGAGTTTATGACCCAAGTGAGGTCAGAGCTTGGTCTTTTCGCTTTTTTCTGAAGAGTTAAAGTGTTAGATTCGTTAGCGAACTATTAGGAAAAATAATGTTTAGCTAAAATTTTAAATAGATGTTTAACAACAATTACAAAGTATGATGGATGTACAGAAATAATAGCTAACATTTTCAGGAATTGCGAGGGGCCACCTATGAACCTGATACATTTTTACCGCCAGCAGTTTCTCGAATTAATTTCTCAGTTCGAGCCCAATTGGGAAGAGAATCGTAACTATAGATTTGGATTTCGTTGGAATTCGTATGCGAATTCTTCTTTTAAAGAAATTTTTCAAATGACTCAATTTCCGGACGAACCTTTGTATTTAGTGTATACGATTGAGCTTCCTGAAAAATACAAAAGGACGAATATTGGTGAAGTAGTCAAAAATGTTTCGTCATCCTATGAGCTGTCCTTGTATTTGTTCTCGGATAAGATTCTTTTAACCTCTTGTGTTTCTATAGAAAGCCTGCAGCAGACAACTTTAGGTTATGTAAATCAAGCACGAGGGGAAATCGTTGATCTTGTTTTCTCTGCGATTCAGATGTGAGTCTAGACGAATTCATAAGAATTTAGGTGATAAGTATGAGGAAATACCGGGTGTTAATCGTTGATGATTCCAACGAAATGAGAAATAGGATTGCGAATCTTTTTGAACAAGATGAACATTTTTCAGTGGTAGGATTCGCTGTTAATGGTGCCAATGCGCTTGATAAAATTGTTGAGCTGCAACCAGACCTAGTAACACTGGATGTAGAAATGCCCGAGCTCGATGGACTAGCCGCTTTGCGTCAAATTATGACCTTCCATCCTGTGCCGGTAATTATGCTGAGCAGCTGCACGGAAGAATGTTCAAATGTTGCCTTGCATGCTCTGGAGCTAGGGGCTTTGGATTTTTTCAAGAAGGAGACATTATTCCAAAGAACACAGAACGCGCTGTTGGAAGAAGAATTTCTATTACGGTGTAAAACCGCAATGAGGAAGAAACTGTTCCTACGGAATGAGACGAGTATGCTGGGGAAAGAGCAGTCGATCAAAATTCACTTGGAAATGCTTACATTTCTACTGAAAATGGAAGAGGATATGCTCCATTTTCACGCTGAGCTGCAGGATCAAATTAAACAACAGAATGGACTTCTCGTTAAATTTCATCTAGAGGATAATAAATTTATCTATACAACGTGGCAGGGTTCACTATTCAACCGGCTTGGTATCAAAGAGAATAACGCGGTAGGTAAGGATTTGTTTACGATTTTCCCGAAAGATAAGGCCGACTTCATGGCTCCTTACTATCAAGCGGCATGGGACAATGAAGAAGTTATTGATTTCGAAACTGAATGGCATGGTTATTATTACTTAACCGTTCTTCGTCCGATCAAACGAGATGGTGTAATGACAGAAGTCATTTCGCTAACAGTAGATATTACGGAGTCGCGAAGCATGGAGGAACGCATCCGCTATTTAATCCATCATGACCCTCTGACAGGCCTTCCCAATCGACATGGGTTAAGTAAATGGATCGAGGACGCCATTGCGCAGCAGGAACGTTTTGCCGTTGTATTCGTGAATTTGGATCACTTCAAACTGGCCAATGAAACGTTAGGTCATGATACAGGAGACAGAATTCTTCAAGTTATGGCCCGCAGATTGAAGAACAGCACCTTGATCAAAGATGTTTCTGTTTTCAGAGTGGGCAGTGATGAATTTATCGGTTTGGTTAAGCACCATTCGTTAGAAGAACTTGAAGGGTTCGCACATACCATTGTTCAGACTATCAATCAGCCCATTCGCATCCAAGATCATGAAATATATATGTCACCTTCAATTGGGATAAGCCAGTATCCACAAGATGATATTGACCCTGACAATTTGATTCGCTTTGCAGATATTGCTATGGAATACGCTAAGGAACTAGGCGGGAATCAAGTTCAATATTTTAATTCCCAAATTTATGCGAAAATAGAACGTAGAATTAAGATTGAAAAGCATTTGCGAAAAGCATTAGAGAAAAATGAGTTTATTTTGGTGTACCAACCGCAAGTCAATTTATTAGTGAATCAGATCGTTGGATTTGAAAGTTTAATTCGGTGGGAAAGCCCTGAACTGGGGCGCGTATCTCCGTTAGAATTTATTCCTATCGCAGAGGAAACGGGATTAATCTATCCGATTGGAAAATGGGTCCTTAACGAAGCATGCAGCCAGAATAAGAGCTGGCAGGAGTTAGGTTTTCCCAAGGTTTCAATGGCTGTCAACTTGTCTTCAAAACAGTTCTATGATCAGTCTCTCAAAGAACAGATTAACAGTATACTGCAAGAGACAGGGCTCGAACCGCAATATCTAGAATTAGAGATAACGGAAAGCATGACGATGGACGTTCAAGTTGCCTTAACGACTTTAAATAGTTTCAGAAACATGGGTCTGAAGATTGCAATGGATGACTTTGGAACGGGTTACAGCTCGCTCAGCTATTTGAAAGAATTTCCGATTCATCATTTGAAAATCGACCAATCCTTTGTGAAGGATATCTCGGTTAATCCTACCAATGCAGCCATTGTAAATACGATCATTGCGCTAGCACGTAACCTAAAGCTAGTTGTGATTGCAGAAGGGGTAGAAAACGAAGACGATTTAAAGATTCTACAGGAATTTAATTGTGACACCGTACAGGGATACTTATTCAGCCGCCCAGTGGAAGCAAGCGAGGTGCCCGAGATTTTTGATAGATTTGCATGCAATCGAATTGCACATACATAAGCATGATCCAAACGCCATGACAGCGACTGTCGGTTCAGTGGCGTTTTTGTTATTTCATATTTCTGGTAAAAAATAGTGTAGACCTGCCATAATTCGACATATTATAATAGATGTAAGAAACGAAATAGGTATAAAGGAGGGATTTTAGTGATTAAGGTGCTTATTATCGAAGACGACATCATTATAGGCCAAATGATAAGCATGTATCTTTCGGAAGATCAATTCGAAGTGAAGCAATCGGTAAATGGACATGACGGATTAAGGGAAATCGTTCATTTTCAACCTGATGTGATTTTATTGGATCTCGTTTTGCCAGATTATGAGGGGTTAGAGCTATGCGGGGCCATTAGGGAACTAAGTTCGGTTCCAATTATTGTGATATCCACGAAAACAAACATTAAGGAGAAGGTAGAGGCCTTTAATATTGGGGCTGATGACTATCTTTGTAAGCCGTTTAGCATGCAGGAGTTAAAAGCGCGCATCAAAGCCTCGCTACGCATGTCGGACATACAGGTTCCTGTTGCCGGTGGTTCGGAAGGGACAGAGTGTGAGTCACAATATGCTGACTTTACTCTGGATGTAGAGCGCAGGTTGATTGTGATCAAAGATCAAAAGATTGATATTACCAATTCGGAATTTGAAATTATGAAACGTTTTATTCACTATCCTGGCAGAGTGTTTAGACGCGATGAGCTTATAGATACTTTATATCGGATGGGCGAAATTGTGAATGATCGCGCGATTGATGTACATATTACGAATCTCCGTAGAAAAATAGAACAGAATCCAAAGGAACCTCAGTATATTAAAACCGTCTGGGGTGTTGGTTATAAATTTGTGCATCTTTCAGCTATTTAAGGTGTGTAATTATGCGATGAGGTGAATAGCAGTGCTCAAAGATCTACTGAACAATTTCTCGATACTGGCTGTTTTTATTTTCTTGTCTATCGAGATTTTCTATTCTCCTAGATTAAAAGCCGCATCAAGATGGAAATATCGCCTAATAGCAGGTCTGATGCATGGGATCTATGGCGTCATTCTGACTTTTCTTGGCGTACATGTTACTGCAAGACATATATTGGATTTAAAAGCGATTGCCATTCTGATGGCTACATTCATTGGTGGAGGAATTTCTGGTTTTATTGCCACGATGATTATGATTATTGGCAGGACGATGATAGATCCTTCTGTTTTCTTTCGAATCACAACATTGGGTCTGCTCATATTTGCTGGAACCGCACTAACCAATCATTTCGTTCAAGGTTATTGGAGAAAATGGACATTTTTAATTATGTGTCCTATCAGCGTTTTGTTCGTTGATATGGTACTCATCTATCATATTCCTGTTGCCCAGCTAGTCATTCCAGCTTTACTTCTGCATTTGGGAGGGGGCTTATTCGCAGCAGCGCTAATCCGCTATTTCTTAAAGGCAGAGGAGCTAAGGAGTCAAGTAAGTCATATCCAACAAGAGCTAATGGATATTCTTCGGCTGCAGCCCGGCATTACATTTAAACTTAAGAAAATTCATAATCAATTCATTTATTCGATGGTTGATGGCCGGTTGTTACGAAATCTCGGACTACATCCACAAGATTTATTAGGTAGAAATATGCAATCCATCAAAGGTTTTACTACTGAATTCACAACCTTTATAGTTGGGAAATTCGAAGAAGCGTGGAAAGGGAACAAAGTTGCTTTTGAGAATCAAATAATGGGCAAGATCGCCTTTACAACTTTACAGCCTATATTTGAAGGTGAGCAGGTGGTGGAGATCATCGGCTCTACGACAGATATTACAGAGAGAACAGCAGCAGAGCGGCGTATTCAGGAGAGTGAAGCACGTTATCGTATCCTCGTTGAGAATTCACAGGAAGGAATTCTTGGGTTCACGAAGGAAGGCGAGATTACCTCTGTGAATCAAATTGTTTCCCTAATGACCCATGCGACAGCTGCGGACATGTTAGGCAAAAAAATAACCGAATTTCTCCCGGAAGCGGAGCAAATTCGTTGGGATTCTCATTTCCAAGAAGTTATTCTGAATGGTGGTAATGTACGTTTTGAAATGAGCATTCCGTCCTCTACGGGTGTTCTTCGAGATTATTGTGTCACGCTTTCGGTCTGCCATGATGCGAGTGGCGAATTGGAAGGTATTGTTGGAACGGTGCACGATTTCACAGAAGTAACCATGCGGCATGCCGCCGATCAAGCGAACCAAGCCAAAAGTCAATTTATTGCCAAAATGAGCCACGAAATTAGAACTCCCTTGAACGGTATCATTGGCCTTTCTCAACTTCTCGGGAAAACCTTACTCTCCGACCATCAAAAGGATTATCTACATAAAATAACATCTTCATCCCATACACTGCTTGGCATTATTAATGATGTTCTTGACCTTTCCAAAGTAGAAGCGGGAAAACTCGAAGTTGAACGTACCGGCTTTCAGTTAGATGAGCTTCTCAAGGATCTCGCCAGTATTCTGAGTGTCTTATCCGATAGTCGCCAAATCGAGCTTATTTTTAATACAGCCGCTGAACTACCCAACCATATTCTCGGGGATCCGCTGAGACTGAAGCAAGTACTGCTTAATCTTTGCAGCAATGCGATCAAATTTACTTCAGAGGGCTATGTGATGCTCCAAATTGAGTTGGAACCACACACGTCCAAAGAAGAAATCATGCTTAGCTTTACCGTAGAGGATAGTGGAATAGGTATATCTCCAGATCGTTTAGCCTTTATTTTTGATCCTTTTTCTCAGGCAGATGGATCTATAAGCCGTGAATATGGGGGAACTGGACTGGGACTTACGATCAGCCAGCATTTGATTGGGCTTATGGGCGGGTCTTTAGCAGCTGAGAGTGTAGAGGGTAAAGGAAGCAGATTTAAATTTACACTGCCTTTTCAAGTCATAGAACTCGCTGATCCAGATGAATGGGATTTAACGAAAGATCATATGGCGTATCAAGTTTTGCTGGTCGAAGATCATCCCCTGATGCGCAGCAGCTTACGGGACACTTTGGAGTCGTTCGCCTTAATCGTTTCGGAAGTGCCTTCCTGGAAAGCTATGTTTGAACAGATGAAGACGTTAGGAACCGATGACGACAAGTACGATTGTATCCTGCTTGATATGGAAATTGAAGATATGTATGGCATAGATACATGGAACACATTTATTGAGTCGATCCAAAGAGATCGGACGCTTGTTGTATGCTTAACTTCGCCGCTTGGCAAAGAAGAAATGCTGAAACTTCCAATAAGCGCGAGACCTGATGCCGTCATGGTTAAACCGATTTGCCGTCTAGATCTATATCAAACGTTGGAATCCCTCTTCAATCCGCATAACCGATCTCCAAGAAGCGGCAGGCCTTTGCAGACCAAGTCCTCCAGCCCTAGCAAGAAAGGGCGAATTCTTCTCGTGGAGGATAACGAAATTAATCAGCAGGTTGCCTTGGAGTTTCTAATAGAGCATGGGTTTGAGATCACGGTAGCGGAAAATGGCCAAGAAGCCATTGAAAAACTCGAAATCGGCCAATACGACTTGATTTTGATGGATATTCACATGCCGATCATGGATGGCGTTGAAGCGACAGCGCACATTCGTCAAATCCCCAACTATAAGAAAATACCCATCATCGGACTGACGGCCAACGTTGTTAAACAGGATCATGAAGATTATATCCGTTACGGCATGAATGACGTCATTAGTAAGCCTTTGGATATAAAGCGTCTCTTTAGTGTGATTAGTAAATGGATAGAACCATCTACTTCCATAGAGGCTAGTCAGACGAACGCAATCGATTTTTATAAGCATATTGAAGCGATAGATTGGCAAGCTGCACTTGCCCGACTAGAAGGAAAAGAAAGTATTCTAATCGTCATGCTTCAGTTGTTCAAGAAAAATTATACAACTTTTGCCGAGCAATTAACGCAGAGTATCCTTGATGAGGATTGGAAGGCTGTCAAAAGGGCTATACACACACTTATCGGAGTTGCCGGAAGTATTTCCGCAAATCGTTTACATGAAGCTGCAAGTTATCTGGAACTTGCCATTTTGCAAAAAGATGATTTTCATGATCAGCTCATCGAAGTAGCAGAGGAAATAAAGCGTATTACCACATTTATCCCAAGTGTAGCCTCTTAGCAAATGGAACTGCTTATATCAATTTCAGATACAAACGTGATAATTCCAGCCATTGTTGAGTGGTGACCTCGGCAGTATGATGAAGGTAAGACTATTACTTTCACAAACAGGAGAGGGGATGGCTGCCATGTTTGTTAAGAAAAAAGATCGTATGTTACCTATCACGGAAGAGCAATATGAGCAGTTCGAAAGAGATGGGTATTTGCTTATTAAGAAAGGCTGCAGCAGCGATCTCATTGATGCCTTTAATGGACACATTTATGATATTCGTAACCAAGCGGAAATACCGAATTGGGCAGCCTGTGAAGAAAGCAAGAAATTCTCCCTGCGGTTGTTTAATCCGCATAAGCATGACAGCTTTTCTCGCCAAATGATGAAGCTTCCCATCATCCGAGGTGCACTAGCTCAATTAATGGGCAAAGAGGCTAACTGTGTGCAAAGTATGTACTTTTACAAGGAACCAGGTTCACCGGGACAAGCTTCGCATCAGGATTACTACTACATTAAGAATGATCCCATGACGATGATCGCTGCTTGGATCGCTTTGGAAGAAGTTGTCGATATCGAAAATGGATGCCTCTGGGTCATCCCTGGCACGCACAAGCTTGGGCTGCTGCCTCACGGCGCGGTGAAAAATATTGAAGAGCACGAATCATGGACTGACGAGACAGAAGGCGCAGACCTTAGCAAGCAGATCCCAGTCGAGATGGAAAAAGGAGATATCCTATTCTTTAGTGAGCTGCTCATCCATTCGTCCAATAAGAATCGAAGCAAGGACCGTTGGCGACGTTCCTATGTTTGTCATTACATTCGCGAGGATTCGTTTGTTACTCAGAGGGAAGATTTGAGAGAAAAATTTCCGTTGTACTAGATAAGAACACAGAGAAGAAGAAAGCTAACTTTTTTACAGCCAAGGCTGGAGAAGGTTAGCTTATTTTATAATGAGCGTTGGCCCTAACGGGCAAGTATCAGATCACGCTACGACTGTTGGCGTGGTCAACTGGTCTCAAACGATGAAATTCATCGTTAGAGTATGGGAATGCTCGAAAACACGTCCATAACAATGAAAAACATGCTTATAACCGGGAAAGATGATCATTATCCACAAAAATGAAGTCTCTAACGATGAAATTCATCGTTAGAGTAAGGTGAATGCTCGAAAACACCTCCATAGCGATGAAAAACATTCTTATATCCGAGAAAGGTGCTCATCATCCACAAAATGAAGTCTCTAACGATGAAATTCATCGTTAGAGTAAGGTGAATGCTCGAAAACACCTCCATAGCGATGAAAAACATGCTTACAACCGAGAATGGGGCTCATCATCCACAAAAGTGAAGTCTGAAACGATGAAATTCATCGTTAGAGTAAGGTGAATGCTCGAAAATTCCTCTATAGCGATGAAAAACATTCTTATATCCGAGAAAGGTGCTCATCATCCACAAAAGTGAAGTCTCAAACGATAAATTTCATCGTTTGAGTAAGGGGAATGCTTGAAAACCCTCCATAACGATGAAAAACATGCTTACAGCTGAGCTTAAAGTAAGCGAAAACCATGTTAAGGTTGTAATAGGTAATCTGAGAAGTTGTTTTCCGAGCTTAAGTTTGGTAATGACTGAGTTAGACTCGAAAACCAACCTAATCCCCAGCGGCAGCGATCATCAACAGAAGCAATCCCCAATACGATGAACAAAGCGTGCGACACTACACATGTACAAGTTGTCCTTCTAATGTAAAGCGATAGCAATTTAATCAAAAATAACTATAACTAAAATCCCCAACGTACACATACAGGAACTTCATACCCTACAGAGAACAGTGTTAATAAGACTGATATCTAGAAGGAGATTGACGAATGGAAAATGAGTTGGAGAAATGGATCATAGAAGCAGATATAGCAAGTATGCAGCATGCAATGAGTACAGGTAGGGTTACTTCGGAACAATTGGTTCATATATATCTAACTCGCATAGAAAAGTACGACTCCATATTAAATACCATTCTAGAAGTAAATTCAGACGCTATCAACATAGCCAAAGCTTTAGATGAAGAACGAATAGTGAAGGGCAGTCGTGGATTCCTGCATGGTATCCCTATTCTGTTGAAGGACAATATCGATACACACGATCGTATGCATACTAGCGCCGGTTCTATCGCATTAGCAGAATCCTTCGCGGCAGCCGATTCTTTCGTGGCGGCACAGCTTCGAGCGGCGGGAGCTGTGCTGCTGGGTAAAACGAATATGACCGAATGGGCAGGCTACATGTCAGGTGATATTTGGGCGGGCTATAGCTCAAGAGGTGGTCTCACTTTAAATCCTTACGGCCCTGGCGAATTATTCGTAGGCGGTTCAAGCTCAGGTTCAGCAGCGGCCACGGCAGCGAATCTAACAGCAGCAGCGATTGGAACGGAAACATCGGGCTCTATCATCAGCCCTTCTAGTCAGAATAGCTTAGTTGGCATTAAGCCAACGATTGGACTAGTTAGCCGAACGGGCATCATCCCCATTGCTCATAGTCAGGACACAGCGGGGCCTATAGCAAGAACGGTCAGCGATGCAGCGATTTTGCTCGGCGCTTTGACTAACATAGATGAGCGTGATGTTGAGACGTTAGCGAGTAAAGGGCGTTCTTTCCAAGACTACAGCTCATTTTTAGACGCCAATTATCTCCAGCAAGCTAGAATAGGGATCCCGAGATTTTATTATCAAGAATTAGACAAGGCTCGGCTTGATATTGTAGAGGCGGCTATCGCCGTTTTGAAACAAAATGGTGCGACAATCGTTGATCCAGTTGAGCTTCCGTGCGAGCAGACGCCTTGGGATGGCAATGTCATGAGGTATGAATTTAAGAAAGACTTGAATGATTATTTAGCCCAGTTGTCTGGCGAGATTCCCGTTCATTCTCTCGCTGATGTCATTGCCTACAATGATGCACATGCAAATCAAGCACTGAAATATGGGCAAGGAACTTTAATTTGGTCAGAGGAAACGAGCGGGACACTAACGGAACAAACCTATTTAGACAGCAAAAAGAAAGATAAAGAGATGTCGCGTGAGCAGGGGATTGATTATGCATTAGAAGAGCACCACCTGGATGCACTCTTATTTCTAGGGGCTGAGGGTGGGGCAGATCTTGCGGCAAGAGCCGGTTACCCATCGATTACTGTACCTGGAGGGTATGCTGCAACAGGGATTATTGCACTAGGCGGGTACACAACGAAGGGACCGCAAGGGATCACCTTTGTAGGAACAGCATTTAGCGAACCCACCTTGATTAAAATTGCCTATGGGTTTGAGCAGGCGACGAAACATCGCATACAACCCGAGTTAGCAGCAGCTGCAAAAATAGAGGTAGAATAAAATGATGAATCTAAGGACGATGGTCGTTGGATTAACCGATGATCTTGTGGCAAAGGCATTCATGCGGTTATGGGAGCACGAGGAAGGAACATTAAAAGTTTGGCGGGCAAGTTCCAACTTCGTATATCGATTTGAAAATAAAGGTAAGAAATTCTTTTTGAGGTTCTCTTTTGAAGGAGCACAGTCCCTGGAGCAAGTAGAAGCTGAGCTTGATTTCATAAAATACTTAGCCTCATCTCATTATCCTACAATTGTGCCTATACATTCTAGCGAGGGTAAGCTGGTTGAAAGAGTAACGACAAGTGAAGGGGGATATATTGGTGTTGTGTTCAGTGATGCGGAAGGGGAAAGTTTAGATTGTGAGCAAATGAACGATTCGCAGATGGAGGCGTGGGGGAAATCACTTGGCTGCTTGCATGCATGGTCACAGGTATATGAACCTGCTAAAGAATTAAAGCGTAAGGATTGGCGAGATGGACTGGATCATATTGCAGCGGCATTAGAACGTCATTCACATGAAAAAGAAGCTTTGATTGAGCTGGATAACCTGAGGATTTGGCTTTATTCTTTAAAGCAAACCAAGCATGATTATGGCCTCATTCATTATGATTTTCAACAGGATAACATTTTCTGGCAGGCAAGTAAGTCGCAATTTCATGTTATTGATTTTGATGATGCAATGTATCATTGGTATGCGATGGATATTGTTGCAGCTCTTGCTGACGTATTGGATCATACAGAGAGGGATTCCAGCAATCAGGTAGAATGCTTTCTGAGAGGCTATACGGCGATATGTCCATTAGACAAACAAATGATAGAACACTTTCCAAAGTTCCTAAGGTTTTCTAAGCTCTATAGCTTTTCAAGAATCTTAACAGCTTTGGAGGACAGTGATCTATCCAATACGCCACCATGGTATGCAGGATTGAAATTAAAGCTCATGAAAATGACGGACGAAATGAGACTTGGTTTCAGCAACCCATGGTAACCTACTGATCAGCAGCACACAAGGAGGATTATAACTTGGAAATAAGGCGTTTATGGCAACAAGATATACCGCAAGTACAAGCATTAATGATGGACGTGGTGTCACGTCTTCCTTCTGACGCGCTTTATTCAATGGACCGCTTGGAAGCACTTTACGAATATGTCCAAGATAAGGGGGAGATGTATGGCACTTTTCAAGGCGAAAAGCTTGTTGCTTATACGGTTATTGCATTTCCCGGTCTAAGTGCCAATAATCTCGGACGAGAGTTTGGAGTGCCGGAAGCAGATCTGCCGAGAGTTGCTTCTCTAGAAGGATCTATTGTCCATGAATCAGTCAGGGGACAAGGGCTGCAGAGGCATTTTCATGCCTTGAGGGAACAGCGAGCGCGGGAACAACGTATGTTATACCTCTACGCAACCGTGCATCCTGACAATGGAATAAGTCGGAAAAACCTACAAGCAGCAGGCTTCACACTTCAATTCACTCGCCCGATGTATGGCGGTCTTCTAAGGCATTGCTATGCGAAGAAGCTTGAAGTACTTGAATTGCTGGACTAGGATGTTAGTGGGTAACGGCAAGTTCTCTAACTTTTTTCCACGCATCCAAATGCTTTTCCAAATTACCGACTAAGGTATTGAGATCATTCAGAAATTGTTCTTTATCTTGGGAATCGACGTCTAAGGCTTCAACTTGAAAATCACTAGTTGCAGGAAATGCGTTAAGCATTTGCAATAGTTTAGCTTGAATTGGGCTAGTAATTGGGATAATTGAAGCTGCAGGCAGCCCGCTTTGTATCGGCATTTCTGTTTTATTTTCCGAGACTATTTCCTTGGATTTCTCCGCTTTCTCCACTTTTGTCGGAGCTTTTACAGCTGCAGGCTTGGCTCGTTCTGCTCGGTTGTTTTGGAAGACGGACCAAGTTTCGACCAGATCATGACCTGTTTTGTAGAGAAGCTTCCCTTTGGTGCTTTCTGAAATATCTTTATCTTTAAACATGCGAGCAATCTTTTTGACATCACTGACAGGCATTTCATCTCTGGCTATAATCAAAGCAAGCGGATCGCGGTGCTCGATCGGTAAATCTTTGATAGGCAGCAGTTGATCTTCGGTCAACTTGTCTTTTCGTATTTCTGTGCCGCTTACGATCAGCTTCTTAATTGGGTTTCCAAACTTTAACAAATCACATTTGTTTTTGATGTAAGCTTCCGGTTTGCCAAGTTTGCTAGAAAGGTATTTAATAGAGGAACTGAATTTGGAATCATTCATAAGTTTGTGGAAGGCTTCGGCTTCCTCAATGGGGGAAAAGCCTTCCCTTGTCAGATTCTCCGCAATCTGTTCTAAATAAATCTCTAACTCATCCGTTACGGTCGATACGATACAGGACATGGTGGGGCGTCCTAGCATTTTGCTAGCTTTATATCTTCGGTTCCCGTAAATAATTTTGTACCGGTTGTCAGCCGTTGTTCTCACTTTAATCGGAGAAAGCAAGCCAATCTCCTCGATGCTTTTCATTAATTCTTGGAGCGCCTCTTCATCGAATTGATATCTGGGCTGATCCGTATCCTCGTCAATTAAATGCATGGGAATTTCATGTATATCCATATTCATTTCTCCATTCGTTCAAGTTGTTCTAGGATTATTATATAACAAGGAACAAAATCGTGGAATTGCCAATCATAGTCTTAGATCAGAGGTCAATCATGTTTGCGTGTAAAATAAGAGATGAACTAGAAATAAAGCTACTAGAAGTAAGCCATGAAGGAACAATTAGACAGGCCGAGTTCAGCTATAACGCCTATCATGATCATGAGGTTAATGGGATTTTGGCAGAGGAGTGGGAGTAAATAGAATGGGAACTTTAGCAAAACGCACCAAAATGCATTACGGCTGGATTGTTGTCCTGGTGACCTTCTTTACCTTGATTGTATCGGCAGGTATACGCTCGGTGCCTAGCATCTTCATGCTTCCCTTTGAAAAAGAGTTCGGATGGGGCCGCGCGGATGTATCCTCGGTTGTCTCCATTAATATTTTCTTGTATGGTCTGATGGGGCCTTTCTCGGCTGCGTTGATGGAGCGTTTTGGTACCCGCCGGGTGGTGCTGATCTCTCTCATTTGCATCGCGTCCAGTCTTTCGCTGACGCCTATGATCACGGCTTTGTGGCAGTTTGATTTGCTTTGGGGGGTCGTTGTGGGGCTTGGAACGGGTTCACTTGCCAACGTGCTCGGTGTAACGATCGCGAATCGATGGTTCTCCAAGAACAAAGGCGTGGTGGTTGGCATTCTGACAGCTAGCGCGGCGACAGGGCAACTGCTATTTCTACCTCTTCTGGCTAAAATAACGGTGGACGTCGGTTGGCGCTATGCCATTTATACAGCGATCGCTGTTATTGCGGTGTTAATCCCTGTTGTAGCGATCTGGATGCGGAATCATCCCTATGACATAGGTGCTGCTCCTTATGGGTCTGATCAAGTCGTCAAACCTGCTGAGTTCAAAGGCAACCTATTTATGACCCCTCTGCTTACACTTCGAGATGCGAGTAAGAACAAAGCATTCTGGCTGCTAGCTGGGACGTTCTTTTTCTGCGGGTTCTCTACGAATGGGTTAATTGGTACGCATCTTATTCCCGCCTGTGGGGATTTTGGTATTCCTGAAGTAACCGCAGCGGGATTGCTGGCGCTGATGGGCATCTTTGATCTGGTCGGGACGACGATGTCCGGTTGGTTGACAGACCGATTTGACGGACGTTGGCTGCTGTTTTGGTACTATGGGCTTCGCGGAATTTCACTTATTTTTTTGCCGCAAGCGCTCGGTTTAGGCTATACAGAGCTTCTTGTTTTTGCTGTTTTCTACGGTTTGGATTGGATTGCAACTGTTCCGCCAACCGTGAAGATCGCATCGGATATTTTCGGCAAGGAGAAGGCTGGCATGGTCTTTGGTTGGATTGTAGTAGCTCACCAGCTAGGGGCATCCTTTGCTGCCTATGAAGCGGGTCTGCTGAGAGATTTGCTCGGCAGCTATTCGCTGCCTTTTCTTATGGCGGGCTTCGTATGTATGATTGCTGCCATAATGGCAGTTCGTATTCGCCGTTCAGGCACGGCTGTCAGAGCGTTGTAAAATCGGAAAACAAGAAGGACCCAGCCAATCTAGGTTAGGTCTTTCTTGTTGTTTCTCACCCATTTTTGCAAAGTAATACCAACTTCAATAAAAAGATTGCATCGGAAGGTTTAGTGATGAAATAATAGAGGGTGATGATGTCGAATTGTGACATAAAAACTTTCATATGACTTAGGAGTAGAGTAGCATGAAAATGATTCAAACCACAATAATAGCTCTAATTTTCGTCATATTAGTTTCATCGTCAGAGTTTGTTCTTAATAAGTATAAGAACACCTTACTCCATGAGCTTGAAATTACGGAACAGTCCCAATTATCCTCAAGAGCATTGGCTTTACAATCCGTTATTGACCGTAATTTTAATATGATGGTAAGCCTGGAAGCATATGTGGATGCGAGTTACTTGCAAAACAAAGACGATAAAGAAGTCATGGAATACATGGTATCTCTTTATCATGGCGCTCAGGGATCCACATTTAATTTAATTATTGCGCCTAAAGGCGTTATGAAGTTCGTTTTTCCGATTCAGGGCAACGAAAGTATCTATAATTGGGATTTATTGCAGGATCCCCGTGAAATTATTCAACAGCAAATTTCAAAAGCTTTGCGAACTAAAAAAATGACTATGAATGGCCCGTTTAAATTACTGCAAGGGATTAATGGTTTAGTCGCTCGAAAGCCAATCTATCAAGATGGTGTTTTTTGGGGCTTTGTATCTGTTGGGGTAAATCTGGATCAACTGCTTGTAGAAGCAGGGATCAAGAATAGAGATACAGAGGATTTGCAGATTTCCATCCGCATTCCTGGGGAGCCTGCGTTCTATGGCGACGATTCTGTTTTTCAAGCTGATCCATTGATAGCCACCATTGAGCATACGGATACCAAATGGGAGCTTGCTGCGCTGCCTCAGGCAAGTGCAGTTCAGAGTATTAAGCAGCAAATCATATTAATACGCAGTTCTTTTATGCTTGTTCTGCTAATCGGTCTTATTTTTATCCTTTATATCCTTAGACAGCGGGATAAGTTAAGCCGAGCAGTAAATGAGCGCACACAAGAGTTACAGTTTGCAAATGAGGATTTGACTGCTGCGAATGAAGAGCTTCTAGCAGGACAACAAGAACTGCACGATTCAACCAAACGCTTGTTGGAATCCGAACAAATGCTATCGTACATGGCTTATCATGACGTTCTGACAGGGATACATAATCGAGCCCATTTTCAAATGATCTTAAAAGAACAAATTGTACACAACGAAATTAATCATACATCCCTTGCTTTGCTTTTCTTTGATTTGGATAACTTCAAGATGGTTAATGATTCGCATGGTCATCATATGGGTGATCTTATGCTGCAGGAAGTTGCTAATCGTATTGGGCAATCTAATTTATCTTATCATACGTTTGCCAGATTCGGTGGGGACGAGTTTGCCATCCTAGTAGAAGATTGTCCAAGTGAGAAGGAGATTCAGCTCTTCTGTGAACAATTAATAGATATCTTAAAGCCCCCATGTTTGTTATCGAATCGCTCTTTTTTCATTAGTGCCAGTATTGGTATTGTACAGTATCCTTATGGGGGTGTGACTTGGGAAGCATTGCTCAAGAATGCGGATATTGCCATGTACGTGGCCAAAAAAGAGGGAGGCAGCTCATACAGCTTCTTTAATCAGCAGATGGCAATGAATTCTCTATCAAAGCTAGAGATGGGAAATCATCTGCGTCAGTCGCTTGACCGGAATGAACTCGAAATTGTGTATCAACCGCAAGTAGATTGTTTATTGGGCAAAGTTATTGGCGTTGAGGCCCTCCTGCGCTGGAATCATACGACCAAAGGTTATATTTCTCCATCTGACTTCATTCCGTTAGCAGAAGAAATTGGTACGATTGCAAGTATTGGTGAATGGGTGCTGAGAGGTGCTTGCAAGCAGATGAAGGCTTGGCACAGCATGACGATTGAACCTTTAGCAATTTCCGTCAATCTATCAGTCAAACAGCTGAATGATGAACGTTTTGTTGATAAAGTAATACAAATTTTAGAGGAGACAGGCCTGGAAGCGAAGTACTTGGAAATGGAAATTACCGAAAATTTCGCGATGCAGGATGAACAGCTGGACGCACTTAGCAAGCTTCGCGGGCTAGGCATTGCGATATCCGTCGATGATTTCGGAACGCATTACTCCTCTCTAAGTTATTTAAAAAGGTTCCCAGTCACCAAAATCAAATTGGACCAATCGTTTATCCGCGGCGTTCAGACGGATGACAAGGATCGAGCGATGATTAAAGCGATTATTTCCGTAGCCAATTCGTTTCAACTGCAAATTATTGCGGAAGGTGTTGAAACAGAAGAACAGGCGGGCTTCTTAGTAGCTAATGGCTGCAGTCAAATTCAAGGCTACTATTTCTTCCGGCCTATGACTGCCGAGAATGCGCTGCCTGTTTTACAGGAATGTCTACAGCCTAAGCTTGCCTTTCTTGAATCAAACCCGTCTGGCCATATTGAATATTGAACAAAAAAATCTCCCCCGCTGAAATAGGAGTCAGCGGAGGAGATTTTTTCTGGTTTAGAGTTGAACGATTTGTTTTTGTTTATTTTTGAAATAGACCCAATGTTTGAAGCCGATCTCTTTTAACGTCTTGCTAACTTCTTCCCAATCATCAGCAACTCGGCTTGGCAGATGAGCATCAGAGCCGAAGGTTACTTCAACGCCATAATGCAGCGCTTGCTCCAATATTTCATTGGAAGGGTACCAGCCGCCTACGTCCTTGGTCTTTCCTGAAGTATTAATTTCAATCGCTACGCCAGCTTCTCCGATGATCTTTAACGTTTCGTTAACCTTCGGTGTAGCGATATCTGAGAAGGCTGGATAGAAGCCTTTCATTGCATCGATATGCCCAAGAATATGGAACATGCCGGAACGTGCGGACTCCTTAATAAGGTCATAGTACTCTTCTTTATGCTGGATCTTCTGCTCTTCATTTAGTTTTTTCCACCTGTTGCGATTGAAGATACTGACACCACCCGATAGATGAACAGAGCCAATAATGTAATCGAATGGATATTTCGCGTATTCTTGCCGGTAAACTTCGACATGCTCAGGAAAATAGTCGGACTCAACACCTAGAAGCACATCAATTTTTCCTTCATATTCTTTTTTTAGTTGCAGAACTTCCTCGATATAACGGGGGAATTCGCTCTTAGCCATAGCAATTAAAGGTTGTGCCTGATCTTCTGGGCTCGCAAAATAAGGGGAATGGTCAGAAATCCCGATGACTTGCAATCCGCCGTCAATAGCGGCTTCAATATAATCGCGAATTTTATCCTTAGCGTGTCCACATCGATCATGATGGGTATGTAGGTCGAATTTCATCGAAAATAACCTCCTTAGAGTTTTGCTTTAGCAAAACTGGCATCGTAAGCATGAACTTTAGAGTTTTGCTTTAGCAAAACTGGTATCGTAAGCAGCAAATCTTATTCTGAGCCGAGAAACTGGGTTTCCGGCATTCCTTTTAGATCTCGTAGGAACTGCTGCATCGCAGAATTTAAGTAGCGCCCTGACTTATATACTACACCTACAGGATGCGTAATATCCAATTCGTTCACTTTGACCATTTTCAAAGTTCCATGCCGCAGTTCATCAGCGACAGAAAGCTTGGAGATGATAGCGACCCCGAGATTTAACTCCACCATGCGCTTCACTTCTTCGCTGCTGGATAGCTCCATCACAATATGTGGGGAGACGTCATAGGCTTTGAAGATTTGATCGACGAATCGACGTCCGGCTGTTTCCGGAGAAAGCATAATGAAGGGAATGTTGCGCAGCTTCTCAATAGATAAATGGGCAAAACGGCTAAGTGGATGCGCCGTGGAAACAATCAGCTCGAAAGTATCATAATAAAGCACGGAAGTTTCTAAGGCTTGATTTTTTTCGAACAAATAGGTAATTCCAATATCAATTTGGCTATTCTCCACCGAAGTCATGATTTGGGAAGAGGTCATTGAGTGAATGGTCGTCTTGATCAGTGGGAATTGGTCTTGGAAATAGGACAGCACCCTCGGCAAAATCTGCATGGCGATCGACGTTGTCGTGCCAATGTGGATGTGACCTTGCGGTGTATGATGTAAGTCTGATAATCGCTGCTTGAGATCACTGGCGATCCGCAGCATTTTTTCTGCATGCTCCAAGAACAGCTTTCCACTATCGGTTAAAGTAACAGGCTGGTTGCGATCAATGAGAATTGTGCCGAATTCGTCTTCAAGGCTCTTTATTTGTGCGGAAACGGCAGGTTGGGTCAAGTTAAGAATTTCGCCAGCTTTTCGAAAGCTCATTGTTTTGGATATGGTGAGCAATGTTTCTAACTGGTTCATATTCATGAGCATACCTCCTGCTTTTCATAGTAAAGATAAAAATAAAATTTATCGGAATTGTAAAGGGCATAAAAACCTTTTGTAACCCTATTATATGATAGGAGTACTTGAATCGGCAACATTTTAGGATAAAGTTGGACAACCGAACACATTCTAGCAAGGAAGTTCAGACGAATACAACCGATTTTCGTTGCCAAATACTCAAATTTGATTATAATATTTTATATATAATAAATAAACGATGAAGGAGATTCACTTTATGACGTTAACCCGTAAGTCAAATACAACGTGGACCGTTGTGGCGTTGATGTTGGGACTCTTACTTGCTTCGCTGGATCAGACCATTGTTTCAACAGCGATGCCAACGATCGTGTCCAAACTAGGAGGTTTCAGCCAATTCGTCTGGGTTTTTTCTGCGTATTTAATTGCGAATGTGGCTGCCATGCCTATTTTCGGTAAACTATCCGATATGTATGGTCGAAAACTATTTTTTATTATCGGTATCATTGTATTTATGATTGGCTCAGCCTTATGTGGAACGGCAGGATCGATGACCGAGCTCATCATCTACCGCGCCATTCAAGGTATCGGTGGCGGTGCCCTTATGCCGATTACTTTCGCGATCATTTTTGATATTTTCCCGCCAGAGAAACGGGGTAAAATGCAAGGGCTGTTCGGGGCTGTATTCGGATTATCCAGCGTACTGGGGCCGATCATTGGCGCGTACTTCACTGACCATGTGACTTGGGAATGGATTTTCTTTATTAATCTCCCCCTTGGCATTGTATCCTTAATCTTAATCATTTTCTCTTATCACGAGTCCGTGGAACACAGTAAGGCGAAAATTGATTGGGGCGGTACTATTTTCCTGACAGCATCGATTATTTCTCTCATGTTCGCATTGGAACTTGGCGGTAAAGAATATGCTTGGGATTCCTTACAAATTATCGGGTTGTTTGTAGGTTTTGCTGTTCTCTTAGGTACATTTATTATGATTGAAAAATATGCAGCAGAACCGATTATCCCGCTTGATTTGTTCAAAAATCGCCTGTTTACCGCCAGCATGGGTGTCAGCTTCGCTTATGGTGCGGTTTTGATCTCAGCCGGTACATACATTCCTTTATTCATTCAAGGGGTATTTGAAGGCTCAGCTACAAGTGCAGGCTCTACTTTAACCCCAATGATGCTTGGTGTTGTTGTCAGCAGCGCACTCGGCGGGCGCTTCATCGGTAAATTCTCTTATCGCAATGTCATGCTTGTTTCCATAGCCTTGCTGCTGCTGGCAACTTCGCTCTTAGGCGGACTCTCTATCGATTCCAAGCGCTGGCTAATTACAACCTATATGATTCTCCTTGGTCTTGGTATCGGCGCTTGCTTCCCAATTACATCGATGTCTGCGCTGCATAAAATAGACTTCCGCCGCAGAGGCACAGTGACTTCACTTGTTGGTTTCTTCCGTTCCGTAGGTTCGGCAATCGGGGTAGCTGTGTTTGGCAGCATTCAAGTCAACTCGCTAAGAGATAACATCACAAATTCCCTTCAGGATCCAGCGATGGCCGAAAAGTTTCATGATGCTCGAATGCTGCTTCAACCTCAGGTTCGTGCAAACATTCCCGCTGAAGTACTTCACAAGCTCCTAACAGCATTGGCGGATTCCATTGCCGTTGTTTTCCAGACAACCATTGTTCTTGCTGTAATCGGTCTTGTGTTCATTTTCTTCATGGGTAACGCTAAACTTGAAGTGGGAAGAGCTCCCGTTAAAGAAAGCGTACCAGTAGGACACTAGGAGGTTAACATCTATGTCGATGAAGCTCGTCATTCTCGGACTACTGATGGAAGCCAATCGGCATACCTATGAAATTCGGCAGACGATGAAAGAAAGAGGCATGAACAACTACATGAAGCTGCAAGACGGCTCTCTGTATTATGCGATGGACCAACTTCACAAGGATGGACTCGTAGAAGCACATGAGGTTGTACGGGATACGAATCGCCCGGAGAAAACGATCTATCAAATAACCGCTGCCGGGAAATTAAAATTTCAAGAACTGTTAGTTGAACAATTTCATGAAGAAATCAGACACTATCATCCGCTTTATGTTGCCCTGCCTTTTTCCGTGCATGGGGATCAGGCGAAGATTGCTGACATTCTCGAGAATAAAATTTTGGCCCAAAAAATGCTTATGAACAAGATGAAAAGCTTATACGAAGAACACATCTCCATTGTTCCAAGAGTTGTCCTACAGATGTTGGTGGGCACCTACAAGCGTGCATTTACTGAACTGAAATGGCTGGAACAGCTGCAGAAGGATGCAAGAGAGGGTCGCTTGCAAGAGAAGAACTCCCCTCTGGAAGTTGATTGGGACCGTATTGAATAGAAGAAAGCCGCAGCTGCTCTTTTTGAGAGCAGTTGCGGCTTTTTATTTGAACGTGGCGGGCCTCCATTTCATCTCTGGAGGGGGAATAATAACAGTTGCGTTACGAGAGTTGGTGAGATCTTGTAACTCGATTATCTCTAAGTTGTATTTTGTGCAACAATTCGCACGCACAAAGGATATTTCGCAACTTGAAGAAAGGGAGAAAGACGAAATTTAGGAAGCAAAAGTTGCACTTTCTGCAACATCTTTCAACCGCATAGGGCACTCTGATCCTCGCATAAGTTAGCTGGCAATAACCGATTTATGATAGTCCCAGGCGGAAATAACGGTGTAGTGATATCTTATCTTCCGTTGAACTGCTCGATGAAATGCTGCAAATCATCGCAGATCAAGTCCGGCGTCAAGCCCGCCGACGCCAGCTGCTCTTGCACGTTATCCGCCGTGGCGACACCCGTCAACACGAGCGCCGTATTACATCCCGCCAGCATGCCTCCGCGGATGTCGGTATGCACGTTATCGCCGATGACCCAGACATCGGCGGCAGGCAGCCCGAGCCGCTCGATGGCGTAAGCCATAATGATCGGCGAAGGCTTGCCGATCACCACGGGCTCCACGCCCGAGGCGGCGGTGATCGCAGCTGCCAGGGAGCCAGCTCCTGGCATTAGCCCACCATCCGACGGCAGCATGCGGTCGGGATTGGTTAACACATAGGTCGCGCCATGCTTCAGATGGCGGACCGCTTCGGTCAGCTTCTCGTAGGAGAAGCTGCGGTCAATGCCTTGGACGACGTAATCCGGCGTCGTCCCAGCACCCAAGGCGAAGCCGGACGCCTCCAAGGCGATCCGTAGTCCGGCTTCGCCGACCATATGCACGCGGTTGCCTCCGCGCTGCTCGGTCAAGTACTGAGCGGCCGCCTGCGATGACGTATAGACGGCGGCCGCTGGAACCTCTATGCCGAGCACTTGCAGATGCTCGGCAACCTGCTCAGGCGTTCGTGACGAGTTATTCGTCACAAGCAAATACGGCAGGTGCTGCCCTTGCAGCCAATGAATGAATGCCGCCGCATAGGGAATCGGTTCATGCCCCCGGTATAGTGTACCGTCTAAATCAATGAGAAAACCTTTCATCTTGCTAACGCTCCCTTTCATCTGTTTATTGCGTGGAAGGAAGTGTGATTTCTACCGTCGTTCCTTCTTCTAATTTACTGCGAACTTCCATAAAGCCGCCATGTGCTTCGATAATTCGGAAACAGACCATAAGACCAAGTCCAGTTCCTTTTTCCTTCGTACTATAAAACGGTTCGCCAAGCTTGGGCAGCCGTTCTGGTGCAATGCCGCAACCTTCATCGATGAAACGTATGGTTATGTAGTTTGAGTTTTTTTCCTGTAGAGCTTGAATACGCATTGTACCACCTTGCGCCATAGCTTCCAACGCATTTTTCATAATATTGATGAAAACCTGCTTAAGCTGATGCTCATCACAGGAGACAGGTGGCAGATCTGGCATAAGTTCTGCTTCAATCTGAATATTTCCGAGCAGTGCTTGAGGTTGAAGGAGTTCAATTGTGCTTGTGACAATGCAATCCAAGGTTTGAGTTGCGAAATGTGTCGCCTGCGGTTTGGAAACAAACAAGAACTCATTCACAATAAACTCTATACGCTTTAGTTCATTTTGCATGATTTCTATATAATATTTCTCTTTGGCATTATTCGTCTTGAGCAGCTGTAAGAATCCCTTCAATGCCGTTAGCGGATTACGGATTTCATGCGCAACGCCAGCAGCCAACTGCCCGACAGCAGACAGCTTGTCTGATTTGATTAGCAGCTCTTGCGTCTTTTTCAACTCGGTAATATCCTTGAAAGTAATAACTGTACCTAGAAGTTGACCTTTTCCCTCCAGCATAGGACTGGACATGTACATAACGGGGAAGGTGGTTTCGTCTTTTTTCCAGAACATATCCTCTTGCATATCAGATACTTCATGATTCAGAATCATGTTCAAAATAGGACTTTCCTCAGGTGGGTATAGTGAACCATCGCTCTTAACTGGTCGAATGAGATTATGAATTTGTCGGCCCAGCATTTCATCTACTTTCCATCCGGTTATAGCCTCGGCGGCCTTATTCCAGAAAATTGTGCGACCGCTCATATCAATCCCGTAAATACCTTCCGAAACGGAATTCAGGATGAGTTGATTTTGCTTATATAGCTTATCAATGACCTTCTTCTGTTCCTTGACTTCAGTCAAATCTTTAAGAATGGCGAAGACCCCAACAATACTGCCGTCTACCATCGTCGGGACGAACGTTACATTGGATTGGATAGGGTATCCTTTCTGATGAAGAAAAGCAGCCTCGAAATTTTGCGGCATCCCGGCTGATGCCACTTGAAAATGATGCAACGCTTTAAGCAGATCGGGTGGATTGATCATAGGAATGAAGGAAGTTAACATCGTGGTCTCACGAGCAAGTCCAAGAAGACTTTCCAAACCATGATTAGCCGACAATACCTCGCCGTCCAAGCTAAACGAGATAATAGAATCAGGATGATTATCATAAAGTGATTTATACCGCTTCGCGGTTTCGTTAATGGAAGATTCTCTTTTTTTAACGACACTAACACCAAATAAAGCTAATCCGAGAATCAAGCCGAATAGGATGACATCGATAAGCAGGCCAACCAATTGATTATCATGCACAAAAGCAAGAGGATGTATAAAGTAGAAATTTGTTCCGATCAAAAATATAGCAGTAATATGATAAACAAGTGCAAGTTGATATAAATTCCAATTTCGAGCAGAAATATGCTGTTTAAACATAAAGACTTTCAGCGCCCCTTTTAAGGAATTTTCCCCTGTAAAATTATCAGGATTCGACACGAATATATATATTCTTCCATATTCATGTTGTGTTTTCCTCTGTTCATGAACAATTGCATCGTTGTTCGACAATTTAAGTATGAAGGCAGGACGAGTTTGTGTATCTGAGTAGTAGGAACTATTTTATCGAAAAAGACAGTATACTTGTCCTAATTTTTTAGGTATAATGTTGAAAAAGGTCGTTTTTCTGTGGAACTTATTCACAAATGAGATCGGAGCGGAGCTATGAAGGCTGAGTACATTAATCCCTTTTTGGAGTCGGCTAGAATTGTCATCGAGCAAGTTGCTAACATTCGCCCAACAACGGGGCAGCTCGGCGTCAAAGACGTCAAATTTGTGGAAAAGTATATCTGGATCCAAATCGGGATGACCGGGCAGATGGAAGGCGATATTGTTTTCGGCTTAGCTGAGGATGTTGCTTTGAAAATGGTTTCTGCCATGATGGGTGGATTTGTTATTACAGAAATGGATGAAATGGGTAAGAGCGCCATCTCTGAGCTGGGTAATATGATTAGTGGAAATGCAAGCACGATGCTCTTCAATCAAGGGGTCAGGGTGGATATTACACCGCCGAAAATTGTTCAATCTGCGACGGCTGCAGGATTTGTGCCGAAGAGAGCATTGACCATTCCTTTGATTATGGATAACATTGGCGAGCTGGACATTCAAGTTTTAATCACATAAGAGACCTAATATAGGTACATATGCTAAAATGAATTGGAGTGCTGCTGAAGCGGTATCTCCATTTTTTTATAACGCAATAAGGAGAAGGTAAGCTTGAACATTTCGAATAAAATTGTATTGATTACAGGAGCTTCGAGCGGCATTGGGGCCGTTATGGCACAGCAATTTGCAGCTAAAGGAGCCATTCCTATATTAACTGCACGCAGTACAAATAAACTTAAAGAAATTGCTTTGGGCTTGCAAGGGCAGCATGCCGTTTATGAGATGGATGTAACGAATACGGAGCAGGTTAATCATGTTGTGGGACAGATTATAGCCAAATTTGGCCGTATTGATATTTTGATTAATAACGCGGGGTACGGGATATTTGAGTCGTTTGCGGAGGCGCCGCTTGCTCATTTTGAAGAAATGATGAATGTAAATTACATGGGATTAGTCCGATGTACCCAAGCAGTATTGCCTCATATGTTGAAGGCCAGGAGCGGTCATATCGTGAACGTGGCTTCTATGGCGGGTAAGATCGGATCGGCCAAATCCACGGGTTATTCCGCGACTAAGCACGCAGTACTAGGCTTCACGAACAGTTTGCGCCAGGAGCTTATAAGATCTGGGATCTCTATTACAGCGATTAACCCGGGACCCATCTCAACACCTTTCTTTGATAAAGCAGACCCGAGCGGTAACTATGTCAAAAATGTGGCTTGGTTTATGCTTAAACCAGAGAAAGTCGTTAAAGAACTTATACATGCGATAGAAAAAAATATTCCTGAGAAAGATCTTCCTTTTGTGGCTGGATTAGGAATCAAATTATTTCATCTATTCCCGCGAATGTTCGATCGGTTGGCATCAGGCATTTTAAATAAAAAATAAGCGGCTCCCAGTTATTGATCGGGATTCCGCTTTTTTTCTTTCATCAATTATCGATCTAAGTCTGTTCTGGCTTTTTCGCTTGTAAGGCCTGGTTCAAATCTCGAATTTCTTCGAAAATGCGACGTACTTCGGCTTTGCCTTCTGGATGCGTTTGATTCCAGTGGGAGGTTAAGGCCGGCAGCGACTTATGAACATGATTAAAAAATGCCCAAATCTTAATTTTCTCAAGCATTTCAGGTGAAGTATCACCCGTGATGAGTTCAGCTGTTTTGAACACTAAGGAATTAAATTCGTTCTCAAAATCTGTATTCATAGTTTCATCCCTTCGGATGGAAAATAGGTGGAGTACGTTTAGTTTATATGATGATATAACAGCTGTCAAAATAGGGGGAACCTATGTCCATAGCACTAGATGAAATCCATGATGGTCAACTGTTAGGAAAAGAGCAAATTCGCTGCTTCGTGAAGCATATATCGCTTTATATCCTTACTTATGTTAGTCAAGGCCTAAAAGTGAAAGGCCTTTTAGCCGTTCCAGATGGAACAACTCCGCGACCTGCTGTTATTTATTGCCGAGGTGGCATTAAGCGTGTTGGGATGGTTCGTAAACGAAGAATTATATCGATGGCTAAACGCGGCTATGTCGTCTTTGCTCCCTATTATCGGGGGAATGAAGGCGGTGAAGGACGTGAGGACTTTGGCGGGGAAGACAGGTTTGATTTGTTTCATGCCATTCCAATGGTGCAATCTTTAGAGGAAGTATTGCCAGGTCCCATACCATTGATTGGATTTTCCAGAGGTGCTGTTATGGCCATGCGAGCAGCCCGAGAGTGCAGTGGGGTTGGTCCTGTTGTCGTATGGGGAGGTGTAAGTGATATGTTGGATACCTATGAGCAGCGTGTGGATTTGCGGCGGATGCTCAAACGGGTTGTCGGACATCCGAAGAAACAAGTTGAGGCTTACCTCGATCGGTCCCCAGCCTATTGGGTAAATGAAATTAACTCGCCCATCTATATCATCCATGGAACAAATGATTCACAAGTTGACATTGGACATGCAAGAAAACTGGCTAATGCTCTGGATCAAGCCGGCAAAGATTATACGATGGCATTATATACAGGACTTGAACACCGTTTTCCTCGGATAGACGACGAAAAGGCTCTGGATGACGTATTTACATGGCTTGATGAGAAGCTTAAACGAAGTATGCAGGAAGTCATTTCCACTTAAATTAATTATTATTATTGTTTACTCCCGATTTATGACCTAAAATAAGGTAGGAACACAACAAGTAGGTTCTACCTGGTAGGCTAGGGGGCGTTTAATTCGAAGTCTCTGAGACTGATATTCAGCAGTGATTTTTATACATTAGATAAGAGCGTGCAGGAGCAGATATATCAGGAGTTCTATCTCCTCGTATATCCCATGATTTACTTCATATTGAGGGATCATGCGGCGGTGGAAGACATTATTCAGGAGTCATTTCTAAGGGCTGTTCGTAAAGCGCCTTTATTGACTGAAATTGATAAATATGAAAGCTGGGTTAAGAAGTTAACTCGGAATGTTACACTCAATCATCTTCGTAAGCACAAGCGCAACCGGGATGAGCTGGAAGCTGAACTCAAGCTCTGTATCAAGGAAGCTGCACCAACATCTGAATATTTAGTCCCACTGGATCAAGAAGTTGAGCTAAAGCTAATGCGTGAGGCTATTATCACTTACATCAATCAGCTTAGCCCCTCCTACAGACAAATTATTGCGATGAAATGGATCCATAATTTATCTTATAAAGATATGGCTAATGAGCTTGGTGTAACGGAGGGCGTCGTTCGACAACGCTTATTCCGGGCACGTGATGTGATTAAGCAGAGACTGTTTGAAGAGTGGGGATCCGGCGGATAAGAGTCCTTAAAGGACTCTTATTTCTGCTTTTAGTGGTTGTCGATTTGTATCGTTTTACGGCGTGGCATATAATAGGGACATTAGATTGGATGAGAAAAGGGGTTTTCGTAAATTGAGTACAAGCTTTGAACAACTGCAGATCGCGCAGTCCTATTTAGATAAATTGCAAGAATTAGGGATTGGTGAGCCAACACCGATTCAAGCTGAAGGTATCCCAGTTTTAAAGCAAGGGAAAGATGCCATCATTCAGTCTCAAACGGGTACAGGTAAAACTTTAGCGTATTTGCTTCCAGCATTGGAACGAATCGACCCTACGCAAAAACAACTGCAGGTGCTTGTAGTTGTTCCCACCAGGGAGCTTGGTATGCAAATTATGCAGGAAATTGAGAAGTTCACTGATGGTGGACCGATTCGGTCTCAATCTCTTATCGGCGGAGCAGCCATTGTTAGACAAGTAGAAAAGCTTCGACTTCACCCTCATATAGTTGTAGGTACGCCGGGTCGCTTGCTTGAACTTATGAAAATAAAGAAGTTAACTTTGCATTATGTGAAAATGGGTATTGTTGATGAAGTGGACCAAGTGTTCGAGTTAGGTTCCATGCAGGATGTTGAAGCAGTCCTTAAAGGAATGCTTAAGTCCAGTCAGATGGTATTTGTTTCCGCGACGATCCCGCAAAGCACCGAACAAGCTGCTGGGAGATGGCTCAAAGATCCTGTGATTATCAAAATCAATCCAAATCAACGCACAGCCGAAACATTGGAACATATGTATGTGGTGTGTCAAGAACGTGAAAAGATTGATACGCTAAGAAGACTTGTGCGTCTGATTAAGCCTACATCAGCTATCGTGTTTATCAACGTAACGGACGATATTGCCCAAGTGGTGGGCAAACTCCAATACGTTGGATTATCTGTTGAAGCCTTGTATGGAGAAGCTAGCAAACAAGATCGGGCCAGAGTGATGGGGAATTTCCGGGATGGGAAATTTCAATTGCTGCTGGCAACGGACGTTGCCGCAAGAGGTCTTGATATTGAAGGCGTGACCCACGTCTTCCACTTGGATCCTGCGACCAACGCGGAGTATTATCTCCACCGCGTAGGTAGGACTGGTCGGATGGGCCGCGAGGGCACGACCATTTCTATCGTGACGCCGAAGGAGCAGTTCATTCTCGAGAAATTCGAGAAGCAGCTTGGCATCACGATCGTGCCGAAGGCGATGTTCGAAGGCCGGCTCGTCGACCCGGCCCAAGACCGCAGTGCGGCGACGATGCGCAGCCGCCGCGAAGCTGCGCGCCCGAGCGGCGCAGCACCTGCACGCAGCTTCGCAGGCGCGCGGGATGCTGCCGCGCCTGCGGGCGCGGTGCGCACTAGTGCCGCGGCGTCTGACGCGCGCGTCCAGAGCAGCGCTGCCCCGGCGAAGCCGGCGGCGCAGGCGAACACGGCCGCCGGTGGCAAGGCTGTGAGTAAAGCCCAACGCGAGCGAGATCGCAAGAGCAAGGGCGCTCCTCGCTGGCTCAAAGAAAAGCAGCAGAACAAAGAGTAGCCCTGTCTACGAGGGCAACAACAAATTGATCTGCGGGGTGTGAAACGTGCTGAAAAAAATAGTCATTTTCGCCATAGCTGTAGTCATCATCCTTACGGCTGCGTTGGTGATCGCCGTTCGGCATGTTAAACCAACTGAAACATTAAACCTAGATTATAAAGAAGTCACGATCAGCAGTAAGATCGCAGACATCGTCAAGAATCGGAAGCTTGAGGTACAGCTAACGGAACAAGACATTAATGATGTGGTAAAGAAGCAGCTAGCTGCACATCAGGTTCTGCCTAACGGTTTTCGAATTGAAGGGGCGAAGCTTACACTGCAAGGTTCAAACCTTGTGGCTGACGTGAATGTGAGGTGGCGGGAGAAGATACCCATCGGTGTACAAATGATGTTCACCCTTGCTTGGAACCCGCCGAATTTAGTCGTTCAACATAGAAATACGAGTGTTAAAGGCATGCAAGTCCCAAGTGAATGGGTTCAACTTGCGCCTTTTGAACTCCCTATTGAAGATCACTTGCCCAAACTGATTGGTGTAAAGAACATACGGTTCGAGGAAAAAGCCATCATCATCCAATTAAAGCCGTTGCGATAACATAAAAAAGCTGAATCCACGAAGGATTTCAGCTTTTTTTTAACTTATACAGACTTTGTGGTCTGAACATTCCATCTCCGAGAATATAAAATGATACCTAACACGACGCACATGCCAATCAGTACAAACCAAATCGACACACCCACATCAAAACGGTCCATCCCCCAACCGACACCTAAGGGAAGAATAGAACCTCCTAATCCGCCTGCTGCGATAAGCGTACTCGTTGTTTGCTCCGTACGCCCTGGAAGCAGTTGATTCGCATAAATGAGAGCTACTGCAAACATACCGGACATGAATAATCCAAGTAATAGTACAACGGCGAAGCTGCTCCATAGATTCGTGCTAAACACCCAAATAAGTACGGTGAGCAGACTGCCTGCAAAAGAGACCGCCAAGTAACGGAAATAAGTCATTTTCTCTGCTGCAACACCTGCGAACAGTCGGCCTACAACCATGGCTAGCCAATAGGCTGTTACGGCAAGCGATGAAACGGAGCTGGAAGCATGTAATTGATCGGTAAAGATCGAGGGTAAGAAATTAACGATGGTGTTTTCCATTCCTACATATAAGAAGAAAACAATCATGAGTAAGCAAAGAAACGTCAAGGAGCTCTTAGTGAGTACAGGGGGTTTCTCTGTCTGCTGCGAGCGATCCGCTTTATGAGCTAACAGCTCGTCATGCTCGCCTAAGGACAGCTTCGACCAGACAATACACGCAGTGAGCGCACTTAATCCCAACAGCATAAATCCGTATTTCCATAACCCATTAGCAATCAAGATACTTGACACTATAGGCATGAATAATGCTCCAAGACCAAAGAAAACCTCAAGCTTGCTGAAAGCAATCGCTTGTTGATCTTTTGCTGCAATTAAAACGAAGGTACTGATGCTGGATTCAACGAGTCCGAAAGCAACCCCGGCTATGAATGACAGACAAACCGCAATGGGCCATGGGGGCAGTAGAACGATAGTGATCATAGCTAAGAAGAGAAGACCAAAAGCCGTCGTTATGGTACTTCTACGACTGATCCGACGAATGAGATAAGGCATACATAGTACACCTAGAAGGAAACCGCCGAATTCCATGAAAACAAGTAGCCCCCCGTCACTGTAACTTCTTCCGTAATGGGAGAGTAACTCGGGCAATACAGCTCCGAATATAACGTGGGTACAGCCTGTTAAAAGGTAAGACAAGCAGGCCATAATTAATAGTCTTTTCATAAGATAGGGCTTCCTTTTTGCTGAGCAGCATAGTTCTCGTTATAAGCAAATACATGACCAATGGCTTCTGCAACAGAATCAACATGGTACAACGCCTTTTGTTTGACATCTGGATGAGCACCTTTCATAGCAAAACTATGAGGAGTGATGCCGAACATCGATACATCGTTGAAAGAATCCCCGAAACAGGCGATCTCTTCTGGCTGCAAGCCCAATTGTTCAATAAGAACAAGCAGTGAGCTGCCCTTGGAAACAGCGAGAGGCATAATATCAAGACAATCTTTGTCAGAGATGAACATCTCCAGCTGATCCCCAAGCTTTTCCTCCATAAGAGCCTTAAGCTCTAAGAGAGTTTCAATTTTTCCAAACATCGAGAACTTACAAACAGCAAAGTCACCTTTCAAAGACTGCTCCACATCTTCTTTTACGATAAAAGGTTGGAATGTTCGGGATTGCACCTCATCGGAAGCAGGAGTCAAATGCGTGATAAAATTCGCTTCACCCGAGCAAACAAGCTTAACGAGATCAAAATCCTTAAGTAACTGGTACACTTGATAAGCCAAATCAGGTTGAAAAAGCTGAGACTTCATGAACGTACCATCGTCTAAATGGATGAATGCGCCATTTTGCGATACTGAATAGGCGCGATGACCAATTTCCGCCAATACTTGTTGCATTTCAATGTTCATTCTTCCTGATGCCAAACATAGTCTAATACCGGCTTCTTTGACTTTCTTTAATGCAGCCAATTCTCTTGAGCTGACTTTTTTACTGTGATCAAGTAATGTGCCGTCTAAATCACTTACGATAAGTTTAATCATCTTGTTCTTCTCCTCCTGCTAATACAATTTCGACATCACATGCAAGTAATTTCTCTTTCATCTCAGGGGTTAGTGCTTGATCCGTTACGAGGATGTCAATACTCTCGAATCCCACGACGCGATGAAACAATCGCTTTCCGAATTTGGAATGATCTGCTAGTACAATAACTTGGTCCGCATGCTGCATCATGGCTCTCACCAGATAACAATCCTCTTCGTTTGGAGCAGACAGCCCTTCTTCTGTAATTCCGCAAGTCCCGATGAGCAGTTTATCGACATGATAGTCATTTAACATTTCGATCGCTTTCGCTCCGTATACGCTATGGTGCTTGTTATCCAGCACACCGCCAAGAATATGGATCGTCGTTTCATCTTTACGAGTGAGAATAGCAGCAATTTCGATTGAACTTGTCACGACGATATTCTGTTTAGAGCTTAGAGCGGTGGCTGCATGAAGGACTGTGGTCGAGGCATCCATCATGATATAATCGCCGTCTTGAACGAGTGCCGCAGCTGTCCTGCCAATCGTTAGCTTCGAGGAAGACTCTGCTTGCAGCCTTTGATCATAATCTCCCACTTCTTTGGAAAGGGTAGGGAGGATGGCACCGCCGCGCGTTCGAACGATAGTCCCTTGCTCTTCAAGCTTAACCATGTCACGTCTAGCTGTGTCCCTCGAAACATCGTAGAGCTCACAAATAAGGTCAACGGTAATTCGCTTATTTGATTTTAAGTATTCGACGATTGAGATAAGTCTTTCTTCTTGAAACAAGGGGGTTTCACTCCTTTCGCTTAAGTGATTATAAGTGATTATAAGTATATGGCTTATTATAATGCTGAATATGCATTCTTTCAACTATTTTGTTTGCGAGAAATTTATGCTTTGATTCATAACAAAAACCGTATACTCGTTCAAGGAACGAATACACGGTTTTCTGATCCATTTATCTGATTATTTAACTGCAGGTTTTTTTCTGGTTTTAATATAGCTAGGATATGTAATTTCTCCGGAGTCGAGCTTTCTAATTTCTTCTTCGTTCCAACCGGTAATTTTATTCGTACCGACTACACCCGTAAGCTTGATTTGATAGTGGTGAGCTAAGTACTGTTGGAGTTTGGTCATTTCATCAGGTTTTATTTCCCTGAGCTTTTGCTTGCCATGTAGTTGACCTAATATAACTCCGATAGATTCTGCGGCTAGACTCGTGTTCGGTTGAATTCTTGTGCTTCCATAGGCGATAGCCGAGGAACCTACATTTTTTCCGGCCGCGATGACATTATCATAATTTTTTAGCAAAAAGCTGCGCAGCGGCATGCCATATTTATCCGGCCGTCCCATTTCAATACCCCACTTGTTAGCACTTGTGCCCTGCAAATCAAGCGGATACCCACCAATACTGACATTATCCCAGAACATCGTGCCTGAAAGGAGATCAGATGGTTTTAAAACATAGTCCATTTCATAGTGATTATATTCTCGGACATAGGGATAAGAAGGAAATTCGCCTAATTCAGCATGTTCCCAACCCGGTAACGTTTTACGGAAGTGATTGAGAATCAGCGGAGTTTCTTTATTACCCAGGCTAACAGCCTCTTGGATGGATTCAGGCTTAGAAGGATCTACGGTATAAACAAGAAGGGCATTAATTAGTACTTCCCCATCCCTTTGATGTACCGCATTCAATCCTCTTAGAAAGACTCGATCATTTGAAGGATGGTAGGCTTTAGTCATTCCGCTTAGCCCAATAGCGAAGCTATCACTTACATAACCGCCACCGAATTGTTTCGATTTCTCTTCCGGTTTTAATAGATTAAATGCGGTATTAAACTTTTTCCAGTCGACATTTTTGAACTTCATCATCATGCCAGCACTCATATACTCGATTTCTTTTTGACCATAGAACTTCTCAAGACCTGGCAATCGCTTGGCATCCAATCGACTGATTAATGCTGCATAGTCACTGTTGTCGACCCAATAGGAAGCTGTAATTTTCTTCTTTTCATTTTGATCCGTACTGTAAACAATAGAAGCGATTTTGTGCATATGATCAGGTGTATTCGTTTGTTCAATTTCATTAATGACAATGCCAGATTCCAAAGGAATATCTTTCATTAATTTATTCATATATGTAGTGAATTCAGGAAGCTTACGAATTTTGGCATTTCGGAAACCGTCGAATAATTCTTTAACACGGCCTTGTACAAGTAAATGACCTTGATCGTCACGGGTTTCATCGAGAAATAGCATTTGACTTTGGAGAATCTGACCTCCAAAAGCTTTATGAGGATCCAGTACTTTAACCTTCAAGCCTTCATCTGCTGCAGCTCTGGCAAGGTAAAGACCTTCAAGCTCGCTGCCGATCACAACTACATCGATGTGTTCAGTAGGATATGTATTAGCGCTCTCATTATTTGGTGCGACAACAGCTGCTGTGGGTGCTTCGCTAACAATTGGAGTGTCTGGATGCGTGATGGGTGGCGCAGAAACAGCTTCTGATTCCAAGTTACCTTGCTTGTGCCAAACCTTGCTATAAGAAATTGCGGACAGAACAATAAGCAGAACGGTTAAAGCGACAATAAGTTGAACTCGTGGATTCCTTAAACGCATGTGTAAACTCCTTTAGTGATAGTCTGATATGGTTTAAGTTTAGCAGTTTCATAGTGGATTTAATAGACTCAGAAAATTAGGTTGATATAAAAGATTTTGATGTCACCCCCCAAAAGATATTCGGATGGGCGAATTCTTGTAGCATAACCAGGAACCCTTCGCGAAGGCTCCACACAACTTTATAATACTAACTATTTGAATAAGGGAGAGGGAACTTGACAATGAAGAAGAACTTAATGAAAAAAGCAGTAGCAACAGGTCTTGTACTTACAATGGTAATGGGGGGCGGAGCTGCGGCGTTCGCTAAAGGCAATGATCATGACCGTGATGATAAGAAAGATTTTAAATATGAAAACAAAAGCAACAACAATAATAAAGTTAATACGAACATCAATATTAATCTGAACTTCAACGATATGGAAGGCGCGAAATGGGCATTGCGTTACATAGCAAGTTTATCTTCCAAACGCGTATTTGAAGGATTTGAAGATGGATCATTTAAGCCTGACATTGCGGTTCCCCGCATTCAAGCAATTGTAGCAGCCGTTCGTAATATGGGATTACGTGAACAAGCAGAATCTGCTGCTGAAATGCAAACGAAGCTGAACTTTAAAGATGCGAATCAAATTCCTGCATGGGCTGTAGGTTATGTAGCTGTAGCTCTTGAAAATGATTTGTTCTCTGAAAGTGAAGATTCCGTTAAACCGAATCAACCTGCAGACCGTCTGTGGGCGACTACACTCTTGGTCAAATCTTTGAAATTGGAAGCTGAAGCAAAAGCGAAAATGAATACAAACCTTCAATTTAAAGATGCGAACAAAATCCCGGCTGGTTCTGTAGGTTATGTAGCTGTAGCGATCGAAAAAGGTCTGATTGATGGGTTTGAGGATAACACATTTAAACCAAATCAAAACGTAACACGCGCTCAATTGGCTGCTTTATTGGATCGTGCAGGCAACCAATTACCTGACGAAGATCAAAGTGTCAGCACTGGAACTGTGAACGCCGTAGTTGCTAATAACGTTCTAACGCTTACTAAAAATGGCGTATCTACTCCGTACACGCTTCACCCAAATGTATTCATACTACGTAATGGTGTACAAGTAAGCCCTGCTCAACTGCAAGTAGGCGATGAAGTTAAAGTTGATGGTTTTAATAATATTGTTAATTATATTGAAGTAACGAAAATGGCTCAACAAAATAACGTTACAAGCGGGACGATTAGTGCTGCAGTTTACAACAATAATAATGTGTTGACTTTGACGAATTCAGCAGGAACAACAACTCCATATACACTTAGCTCTAATGTAGTTATTTATCGTGGTGGTGTACAGGTACCTGCTGCCTTGCTTCAAGTTGGCGATGTAGTCAATATCACAACTTCCGGTAACCAAGTTACTATTCAAGTGACGAAGTTAGCTCAAGATAATCAAGCAATTGATGTAATTGGCACATTTAACTATTCGACACCAGACGCACAAGGTAAGATCGCAACAGTTTCATTAACGCAAAATAACACAGCAACAATCTACAACGTATCTCCGAATGTAGTAATAACTGGCGACCGTACTCAACTAGTGCAAAATCATCCGGTTCAGTTAAAAGGATATAATCAAGTTATTACTTCAATTGAAGTCAAATAATTTTCCCTTACAGAAAAAATGAAAAAGGCATGAATCATGCGAAAAGCTCCTTGCTGCCAGACAGCGGGAGCTTTTGCTTTTTATGCTGCATATTTTTCCTTTGCTTGAGGCAAACTGACTCCTATCTTGAAAGGAGAGAGTTGACAGATGGACGAAACACTCATTCAAACGTTTAAACGATATTATGCAGATTATCGGGCTGCTGCTGATATTGACCAAAGCTTTGCCGATGCGTATCAAGCAATTGCATATCATGTGATTGAGCTTACAGGACGATTGGCCCAAGAGGAGAAACTGACAGACATTCAAAATTTGGTTGGAGAATTTAAAGAGATACAACTTTCTATTAGTCACAGCAACGATTCGCTTAAAGAGCGTTTTGAGCAAGAGCTTGTTGAAACGATGTTGGACCGTGTAAGAACATGAAGCTGGTAAAAATAGGCGGTTGCATGATTGATCTCAGCAAGATATATTCATTTTCCGGCCAAAATGGAGCTGAATTTTTTATCGAAAAAAGTAAAAAAAGCTTGCATTTGGTTAGGAGACTATGCTATATTATAAATCCGGCCGAGAGAGTAGGGCGGAAGAACGAAAGAAATTGATCTTTGAAAACTGAACAACGAGTGAGTAAGCACGAACGAGAAATCGTTCAAAAAAGAGATTGCAAAATCTCGCTAGCAACGCAAATGAG
>NZ_LMEO01000051.1 GCF_001426375.1 Paenibacillus sp. Root444D2 | reverse complement strand
CGTCAAACTTGCTATGCTTTACCCTCATACGAACAACCTCCGGCTAATTTCATTGTATTTTCTTAGCCTAAAAGTGTCCAACTTAATTAGGGGGCTTTATAGAATTGTTGTACATTGTGCAACATCGAAGGGAGAATCGCGGGATCTAGACAGCAATTGTTGTACTTTCTACAACATCTTCAACCGAAAGTATGGATTCATTCATCCAGCAACCTCAATTGGGCATATATTACGATTGATCCCGATTTATGACACCTCAATAAAGAGTTAGATTGGATGAATGAATCGACGGTCTCCATTATGCAACAATGTAGGGAGATAAGCGGGATCTAGGTAACAATTGTTGCACCTTCGAGTCAATTTCGTAATTCAAAACCCTTGCTACATAAGGATTTTTAGCGCATTCAAAAACAGTCACCTACCCAAAATATCCATTGGGTGCCAAGAATTTCATGTTATTCTCCGTTTAAGTACTAGAAATCAGGGCATTTAAGTGGATAAATCCCTTTCTGAATTCTGTAATTGGTATTCTCCGTTTAAGTACTAGAAATCAGGGCATTTAAGTGGATAAATCCCTTTCTGAATTCTGTAATTGGTTTGAATGTCAATAGCTCGTACGATGTTTATGGGGCCTTGTGGGAAAATAGTGCTTTAATAGTGATATTAGCTCCTTAAGGTTTATCCGACGGTATTTCTATCGAATCCACACTTCATTTGAACGTTAAGAGTCTTTAGGGACTTCTATTTTTACATAATACGCTGAAAATGAAGAGATAGCAGTCTCTAAAGGCTCTTATCCGATTGCTTTTCTCCCGAGTTCACACTTTACTTGACGGGTAAGAGCCTCTACGGACTCTTATTTTTACAAAATACGCTGGAAATGAAGAAATAGCAGTCTCTAAAGGCTCTTATCCAACTGCATTTCTCCCGAATCCATACTTGGAAAAATCGGACTTNTATTTTTACAAAATACGCTGGAAATGAAGAAATAGCAGTCTCTAAAGGCTCTTATCCAACTGCATTTCTCCCGAATCCATACTTGGAAAAATCGGACTTTTATTATGAAATTGACTCCCTTCTAAACATATTCTACTGAGAATATAATTTCATTCATCCGGGATAAGAGGATGGGCGGTCTCCTAACTATTGATTTTTTTTATATTCCGTCGGCGTAAACCCCGTATAAGCTTTGAACAGCTTGCAAAAGTAACGATAATTGTCTACGCCGACAGCCTCCGCCACCTCATATATTTTCATCGTCGTCTGCGTCAGCAGTTCTTCGGCCTTCTTCATTCGGTACCGGTTCAAATAATCGGTAAAATGCTCACCCGTCTCTTGCTTGAACAATTGCCCCGCATAGGAAGGATGAAGCTGTACGCGCTCCGCAAGATCGGAAATCTGAATATCCTCTGCATACCTTTCGTGAATAAGGCGGCACATGCTTTGAATCTCCTTGCGGTAGGACATCCTCACATGCTCCCCGAATGCCCGCTCCAGCTCTTGGAAAGTTTGCTCCCACCAGCTGACAAATTCCTCCCAGGTCTCGACCGATGCAAGATCGTCCATTCGCTCCGTTACGGAAACTGGGATTTCCGACAAAGCCGGATCAAGCAGCTTGTGCGAGACATGTATCAACTCCGCAGGACGTAAGGGCGGAACTCCCTCTTGCAGCAGTGGCGTGATCGCCTCGCGGAACGAGATGGCAGAACGCTGCTGCAGTGCCTTTCGTACCGCAGCAGCCCATTCCCGATACTGTGAGGGGGGTATCACCGTGAACCGCTCAGGCACCGCGTCGGAAATCATCGGCGTTGGATGATAGAAGAAAGCGTCCAGACCATCCGCTCCAGCGCGGACCAACTCCGTCCAAGTCACTTCGCCGATCTGTCTAAGCAGGGCATGCGCATGCCCCGGAACGCCAATTACGGCACGTATATCATCCAGAACAGCCACTGCTTCCACACGAAGTAAGCTGAGCCTAGCTGCAGCGCTATGGATATTCGGCAAGCGCATGAACACAAACAGCCTGTCGCTTCTCCAAGGTACAGTGACAGCGACGACTTTGCCATCACCCTCGCTCTCTAAGTATCGACGCTCGATAACTTGTCCGGCTTCCGCTTGCAGACGTAATGCCTGCTCGCCCTGCTGACTCGCGATTCCGAACAACTCGCGCCCGCTCCAACCGACGGACAGTAAAGCGACGAAGCCCGACTGCCTTTCGATTGAGCCAAGTCCCGGCGGCAGTGGATGTGCATCCAAGGATGCCGGAGCAGATAACATCCGCTCCAGCCAGTGTCGTCTTTCTTGCCAGTCGCTTTGCCGCTGCTGAAGCCCTTGAAGCTGCAGCCGGTGCGCTACGTCCATGTCGCGGTAGATCTCTTCGGCGACCTTGCGACAAGCTTTCAGAAGCTGATCCGCCTCCTGTACCTGCTTGATCATGTAGCCTGAGACGCCAATCGATATAGCGCGCTTGGCGAAATCGAATTCGCCGTAAGTGGTCAAAATCATGATATGAATCTGCGGATATCTCTCCCGTACATAGTCGGCTAACTCCAGTCCGTCCATATCAGGCATCATGATGTCGGTTAGCAGTAGGTGGGGATTCTCCTGCTCCATGATGCGGATCGCTTCCTTCGCACTGGAGGCTGGTCCGATCAGTGTAAAACCGGCAGAAGCCCAGTCAACCCTTTGCGAATAATGCTCCCTTACCCACTGCTCGTCGTCCACCAGCAACAGCTTCAGCATGCTTCTCTCCCCCCTTCACTCTTAACCTGGCATGCTTCAGGACCATCCGGCTCGGGTAGTCTGACGCAAACCAGCAGCCCCTCCTCCGATTCCTCGGGAAAGCTTAAACCGTATGACTCGCCAAAATGAAGCCGGATTCGCTCGTGAATGTTGCGCAAACCCAAATTATTCAGTCCTTTATGACGCCCTAATGAAGGAACACCGGCAAGAAGGCAACTCAGCTTAGAAGGATCGACGCCAGGGCCCGTATCCGACACTTCGAGCAATGTTCCCCCTTCATTGGAAGCCATACCTGCCACGATAATATGATTCGTTTCGCCTGTGCCGAGTCCATAGAAAATACTATTCTCGACGAGCGTAATCAACGTGAGCTTAGGTATCGGGGCGACGAGCGACTCGTCGCGTACAACGAGATCGAGCCGGAAGACGTCCCCGTACCGCAACTTCATGAGCACATCGTATTGCTCCAGCTGTCGCAATTCCTCCTCCACCGTTACAATATCACCCGTCTTGTCCGTCGAATACTGCAGCAGGCCAGTCAGGGCACGCAGCATTCCAGCCATCTCTGCTGCGCGTCCCGCCTGATCCAAACAATAGATCGCGCTCAGCGTATTATGAAGAAAATGCGGATGAATTTGCGATTGCAAAGCTTTCAATTCGAGCTGTCGTTTCTTCTCCTCCACCAATCGCAGATCATCAAACAACGTCTGAATACTGTCCATCATCCGATTGAACGCATCGGCAATGTAGGCGAACTCATCGTTGCGCTTAAGCGATACCCTCACGTTCAGCGCCCCTCGTGCTCCCGCCTTCATTTGCTGAGTTATCGCGCTAACTGGTACTTGGATGTACCTCGCGATCCACATGGACAGGAAAGCCGCAAGGATAATCGCGACAAGAAGCACCACCACCATTTGCTGCTCCAGTAAGGTTAGCAACGGATATGCTTCCGATTCCTTGACGATCGAGAAGACAACCCAATTCCAGCGGTTCTGATCGCTCCTTAGCACTTTATACGCAGCGGTCTCTGTGTGGACCCTATCGTAGGACATTTGACTGGCAGCAGTAAGAGACTGCAGTTGACTGACAATAGATTCATATTCCTTTATTGCGGTAAGAGATGTTAACGGCATATTAAAGGCGATAGGCTGACCGGGGCCGGTAAACAGAAATACAGCCTTTTCCTTGTTTTGTACCACCGAAGGACCCGTCAGCGAGGACAAATTCAAATCGAACACGATAATCCGCTTCGCATCGATCCGTTTGGCGACTGATAGCGACTGTCTCCCCCCCGATTGATAAGGTGGACTCCACCAAACACCGCTGTCGCCTGACATTTGACGCACGATATCGGCAACCTGTTTTTCAGGGACGAAAAATGGATAGGAAAAAGGAGAGCTGCTTGAAATAGTCTCTCCCTCAATCAAGTAAATAGCCTCGAATTCCTCCCGGTGCTGGATCATCATGGTTTCCAGCAGCCTTGCGATATCCTCTTTCCCCAGACTGTCGTTAATGATTGGATTGGACAAAAGCATCAGTAGGCCTTGAATATTGTTCATGAACGTTTTCAAATAATTTTCCACCTGTACGACTGAATCCTGAAGTACGGCCTCATTGTTTTGTTTAATCGGATTGAACAGCCGTTGATAGCCGAACAATCCGATCACGAAAAATAGACCCACCACCGATAGAAAGACGAGAACGAACAACTTCCTACTGATTCCTGTATACCTTCGGTTCCTTAACCTACGCAATAGCCACATTGCCAAACAGTCCCTTCCAATGTCAAGCGGCGTCTCAGTTATCACTCATAAATTTGATCGATTTTCCGGATGCTTGCGAGACCTGCTCAGCGTAATAACCGAAGATGTTTTTGCCGCCGTATTTGTTCATAAGCTCAGCCCGGTATTGGGGCCAATTGGAGGCATCTTTTTCCTTGAATAAAATCTGGATATGATACTCGCTCATTTTTTTACGCAGTGTCGCCAAATCCATACCATCCTTGATTGTCAGGCTGGTTCCGACCGACGGCAGCAGCTTGTAAGCATTCAGCTTCTCAGAAATTGCTTTATCCCGTGCTGTGATGTTTTTGTCGATAATCTCGAGGCCGAATTTATCTGTCTGACCCTGTACAAAATTGGCAAACCAATTATAAATATTGAGGAAATTGCCGTTATCAAGAACATCTCTCTTGTATGCATCCTCGATCCGTTCGATTTGCTTTCCATTACGCTTGTAGTGAATGCCTTCTAACCCATATTGAGTTAACAAGTACCCCTCTTCGCTAGCCAGCCAATCCAAAATCTCGATCGATCGCTTCGCCTTCTCCTCCGACGTTTTGGAACTGATCAGGAATGGGTTGCCCGGAAGCAGCTCGACCCATGTTCCGGTCTTGGCTCCGATGTGGAACGGCTGCCAATCGACATTCGCCACACCGGTTACCGCCTTCGTCTTCACCTGTAAGCCGTTTGCATTATTGTCATAGGCGTCGTTGCCCCCTGCGGATAGCACGATGCCGACTTTACCCTGCGTCGCTTTCTCTATGTGTTGTCCGCTTTTATTTAGCAGCCAGTCGGGATCAACCACATTCATGGCTAACAGTTTTCGGACGTCGTCCAGCACTTTTTGCATCCGGATATCGGTACGGACATCGATAAACTGATCGTTTTCGAGCACGAAATCGCCTACAAGCCCGTTTTTAATGAATTCCGGGAAATCGAAAGGCAGTGATGTACCGTTACCGCTTGTCGAAAAGCCAAAGGTATCGTTCTTGCCATTGCCGTCTGGATCTTTTTCAGTGAACGCTTTCATGACGGTAACCATCTCGTCGTACGTTTCCGGCATCTTCAAGCCCAACTTATCAAGCCAATCCTTCCGGACGTAATACGAGCGAGACACCTTCTTCGTATACGGAACCGGGGCGCGTTTGAAAACGTCTTGCACTTGATACTGCTTCAGATCCGTCGGCGAAATCCAATATTTGAAGTAGTTTGGCATCGCTTCAGGGGTGACGAGATTCGTCATATCTCGTGCTATGCCGTCCTTGATGTACTTGACCGACTCCAGTCCGTCCATATAAAACAGATCCGGGATGTCGCCGGAAGCGATCATCGTATTGATTTTACTGAGATAATCAGGTCCCGACGCCATATACAAAAGTTTCAGATCGACGTTGAATTTTTCTGCGATTGCTTTTTTAACGAAATCTTTGTCCGCTGCGGGCAATTGCGAACTGTTAGCCGCGTTGACAAACCAAGTGAGCGCCAGCTTTTCTTTCTTCACCGAGGCCGCAGGCGACTCTCCCGCTTTCGCTGAAACGGAAGGAGAGCCATTCGTTCCACCGTCCGATTTATTGCTGCACGCTGCTGCGATAAGGGCTGTTGCCAGCAAAATCGCTGTTATTGTCGTTGTCTTTTTCATGCGCATTTAGACCTCCTAATGTTTTTTATGTATTTGGTTCGTTTGCTGCTTAAGTAGGCAAGCCGGTAAAGGATGACACGTCATCCTTTGATCGAACCAATCAGCATGCCCTTCATGAAATATTTTTGCAGGAATGGATACAGGACTAGAACCGGTACAATCGCTATGACCACGACGGCCATTTTGACTGTTTCTGGAGGAAGTGATTGCAACTCCGATTGCGGCACCGACAGCTCCTGGCTGACGCTTGGCGCTATGATCATGTTGCGAAGCACGACTTGAAGAGGGTACAGCTCGCGCTCGTGCAAATACATGATGCCGGCGAAATAGGTATTCCAATGCCCGACTGCGAAAAAAAGCGTGAGCGTCGCGAGAATCGGCAGCGAAAGCGGCAGTACAATGCGCAGCAGTGTTGCCAAATCGCCGGCGCCATCCACCTTCGCTGCCTCCTCAACCTCGTGCGGCAGTCCTTCAAAATACGTCTTCATGATCAGCAAATTGAATGACGAAATCATACCGGGAATAACAAGTGCCCATAAGGTATTCATCATTCCGAGCGCTTTGACGATCATATAGACGGGAATAAGACCTCCTGAGAACAGCATCGTAAAAATGATAGCAAGCAGCATGGCGTTCCTGCCTGGCAAAAACTTTTTGGATAATGGGTATGCAAGCGCCGTCGTGGCGATCAAATTGAGCATGGTGCCTGCTACGGTAATAAATATGGTCACCTGCAGCGCGTTTGGCACAACATTGCTGCCCAGCACAGTCCGGAACGCATCGAGTGTGAAGACACTGGGGAATAGCACGAATCCACCACTGCGCAGCACCTCCGTATAAGGTGTAACAGATACGATGAAAACATAATAAAGCGGAAAAAGAGTTGCTAGACAGAACAAGCCTAGCCCTGCGTACAGAACGACATCGAATATCCTGTCGGGTGTTCTCTTCTTTAATACAATCGACATGTCAGCATCCTCCTGTCACCATATACCCGATCCTCCGAACCGTTTGGCGAGCTTGTTTGCGCCAAGCACCAGGATAAGCCCAATCACCGACTTAAATACGCCCATTGCGGTTGGGACGCTGAAATCCAGCTGCTCAATGCCTCGCCGGAATATCCAGGTATCGAGAATGTCGCCAACATCGTACACCCTGGCATTGAGAAAAATGTACACCTGATCGAAGCCCGCATCCAAAATATGTCCGATTCGCAAAATGATCATCAGCATGAACACATCACGTATGCCGGGTAGTGTAACATGCCACATTTGACGCCCTCTGCCTGCTCCGTCCATAACAGCTGCCTCGTACAGCTCTGGATTGATCGATGACAGGGCTGCCAAATAAATGATCGCCCCGAAGCCCGTGTTTTTCCAGACGTCCGTTATTAACAGCATCGGCCGGAACGAATTGGAATTCGTCATGACGTCGATACTGCCCCAGCCCATGTCACGAAACAGTGTCGTCACCAGACCTGATCCAGGCGCGAAGAACGAGAACACAAGGCCGTAGACGATAATCCACGACAAGAAGTGCGGACCATACGTGATTGTCTGGACGATCCGTTTGAACCAATTGACCCGCACCTCGTTCAGCAGCAGTGCGAGGATAACGTCAGGAAACATATTGAATAAAATCCGGTAAGTACTTAGCAATACCGTATTTTTGAGCAGCAGAGGAAATTCAGGCGAGTTAAATATTTTCCGAAAGTTGTCCAGCCCTATCCAGTCGCTCCCCCAGAATCCTTTCATCAGATTGTAGTCCTTGAAAGCAATAACCAAGCCGACCATCGGCGCATAATGAAACACTAGATAATAGAGCAGCCCCGGCGCTGTCAGTATGTAAAGCCAGCGATACTTGGCAATCGTCCGCCAGAAACCGCTCCTTGCATCTTTGGGCGTTACGACAGTTTGTCCCGTTATGGTCAACTTGCTGGCTTGCATGAAATTCCCCCATCTCCGGAACGATCCGATATTGTCAATTCAATTGTGAAGCGCTTACAAATGCTATCTATAAATAATTATAGGTGCGAACCAGAACCGAAAATAGCACCGCATTTCAATAAATTGTCCAAAAATTAAAGAACTGAGCACGTTTGCTTGACTGTAGTTGTTGCCAAATCCGAGGTAGCGCAAGATATCAAGAGGTAAACGGTTGTAAACTGTCGAAAATATATTCCAAGTATTGAATGACAGCTTATCTAATGGCCATGATTTGAGGAGATGAACACATGTTACTGTTGAAAGGACAAAAAGTTGATATCACAAGAGGAACAAGTCTGTCTAACCTTAGCCTGCAATTCGGGTGGTCATCGTCAGTTGCCGCAATGAACATTGACGCTGCCTGTTTTATGTTATCGGATAGTAACCGATGCGAACGGGATGAGGATTTTATATTTTACGGCAATTCGTCTGCCCAGAGCGGAGCAGTGAATCATAAACCATTAGATGGCATAGACAAGGAAGCAATCAGTATCTTTTTATCCAAGCTCCCGAATAGTGTTGCGAAAATGGCTTTTACCCTAACGATTCACGAGGGCGAGAAGCATGGACATAGGATGAAGGATATATCGAATTCTTATTTACGACTCGTTAATGCCGATAATGGTGAAGAAATATTCCGATTTGAATATGGTTCAGATCTTTCCAAGGAGACAGCCATTGTTGTCGGCGAGTTATATAGGCACAATGGGGAATGGAAATTCAACGAGAAAACGATCTTATCATCTATCGATTTACGTAAGAAAATCGTTCAGATCACATTGGAAAAGAAGAAGTTGACCAACTTTACCGCCAGAGTAGGCTTAGTTCTCGATATCTCAGGATCGATGCAGACATTGTACAAGAACGGAACGGTTCAGGAAGTGGTTGAGCGCATACTGGCTGTCGCTTGTAAGTTTGATGATAATGCGACACTAGACGTCTGGATCTACGACAATGAATTCAGCAGGTTGCCTTCCGCTACGGAGGAAGATTTCGACCAATATGTACAAAAGCATATTATGAATAACAAGACGATACATAAATTCGGCCGTAATAATGAGCCGCCCGTCATGCAGGACGTGATTCATAAATATACCATTGAGGAAGATTCATCCATACCCGTATTTATGGTGTTCATCAATGACGGCGGTGTCGTAAAACCCATCAAGAAAGTCATCACCGAATCTGCTGTACAACCGATATTCTGGCAATTCGTAGGCATTGGCGATTCTGATTTTGATGTGCTGAAGCAGTTGGACACGATGGAAGGACGAATCGTAGATAACGCTAATTTTATTCACATTGAAGACATTGCTTCGATTTCGGATGAAACGCTATATAATCATCTTTTGAATGAATTTCCGTTATGGCTAAAAGAGGCCGCAGCCAAAAGAATTATTCGGATTTAAAATACAAGCAAGGACAACCCGTTAAAGGTTGTCCTTGCTCCATTTTACGTCTTAAATTTTTCATTTATCTCTTGAAGCTCAATAGCCATCTTAGATAATAACTCTAAGGAAGCTGCGATTTCTTCCATCGATGCCAACTGCTCCTATGCCGCTGCGGAGACATTATGAGTAGTGCCGATGCGCTTTTCTCCACAACATTGAAAATGGTATCCATATTACCATCCATGGATATATGAGTGGCTTGCGTTGCATGATCCGAAACTGCTTGAGCGTTAGAAGCGTTTTCTAAGACATCTTTGGACATTTCGTCCACTATTCGCACCCCTTGCTTGACGGTTCTTTCGATCGGATAAGCGAATGAAATAACCAGTTTGCTCTGCAATGACATTCGGAATGATATCATGGTTAATTGTGTAAATTGTAAGGATAGTTACGGAGGGCAAGAATTATTCAGGACTATAACTTTGAAACCTCTTACCTACCCTAAAACTGACGAAGGCAGCCGCCAACCCGAGCGCTACAATGATACTTGCCATCCATGGATGATAGAAGACAGTCGAAGTCGCGTTCGACATCACTCCCCCCGCGCCAGCTCCCATCGCTATTCCCAAATGAATGATGGATGTATTCAAACTGAGAACGAAATTGGATGACTGCGGCGCTTGTTGAATAAAATACGTTTGGATAGCTGGACCGGTCACGAACATGGAGAACACCATAAGGGCGATTAACACTAAACTGATAACTAATGATTCGGAAAAAAAAGGCAGTAGAGCTAAAACTGCTACATGAACGATAATACTCAGCGTAATGATGCGAGCCGCTCCCCATCTATCAATGCCATAACCGCCTAAACGAGATCCGATGGCTCCGAAAATACCGAAAACAAGCATAATGATACTTATGTTGGAGGCCTTCACATGAAGGACGTCTTGAATAAACGGCGTCAGATACGTAAATAAAATCGAGTTACCCGATTCTCTAAAAAAGGTGAGGAACAAACCGCTTACGATGACGAGACTTCCCAACACTTTAAATTGCTGCACGAATGGAACCGGTGCGTCCCCCTCAATTTCTGGTAGAAGGCGGAAGATTATGAAAGTAATTAACAGGCTGAATAAGCCTAATATAATGAAAATCGCTTGCCAACTCCACCAGTTGGTAATAGCAATTCCAATCGGGACCCCTAAGATCATAGCGCTGCTAAACCCAAGAACGATCGTGCCGATCGCACTTCCTAGTTTCTCAGCAGGCACTAATTTGGCAACCGCACCAAACACTACAACAAGATAGACGCCTGCGCTTATCCCAAGAATTATACGAGAAACCATTAAGATCGAAATCTCTGAACTCCCAAAAGAAGCTAGACAGCCCAAGATAAATACAGCCAGTGAGCCGAGCAGTACTTTCCTGCGGCCCATCCGGGAAGTAAGTGACACCACAATGGGGGTTCCAATCGCAAACGCAAGAGAATAGGCTGTAATTAGCTGCCCCGCAAGTGCGATAGAAATGTTTAAATCTTCAGCGATGATATGAAGGATTCCGGCAACAACCAGCTCGGAGGTCGCCGTTAGAAATACCCCTAGGGCAAGGATGTAGATAGACAGTCGATTCATTCGATTCATTCCTTTCTGCTATTCCGTGATCGTTTTATTGAAGTATAATAAGGTTACGAAAATAATGTAAGAAGGCAAAGTATTTGGACATTATCCAAGTATTTTGACTAACTAACTATAAGTAAGAAGGTGAAGCCACATGGAACCTTTACAAGAAGAAGTGCATGACTTCTCTAACATCTGTTCTGTATTGACCATACTTGGTGCCAAATGGGCATTCCTAGTTATAGCTGAGCTATCAAAAGGCCCGAAACGATTTAAGCAGCTTCATCGAGATTTAGTAATCGTCAAGACACAATCCTTAACGGATGTGCTGCGGCATTTAGAGCAGAACGGGATTGTTCTACGCCAAGTAACCCCTACTGTACCCATCATGGTCGAATATTCATTGACGGAAAAAGGAATTGATTTTCAGACCGCTCTCAAAGAAATGGATAAATGGGCCAAGAGATGGGAAAGCAAATAACCATTAACGCAAATTTGAGACAATTGAATTGAAAGGTGTGATAGATTGAACGTCCTTCTTTTTGGAGCTACGGGCATGGTGGGACAAAGCGTCCTGCGAGAATGCCTTCTCGATCCTCAAGTTCATAGCGTGCTATCGGTAGGTAGAAGCATCACTGGTCAGAATCATCCCAAATTACACGAACAGGTACATGCTAATCTTCTGGATCTATCTGTCATTGAGCATAAACTGTCGGGCTTTGATGCTTGTTTTTTCTGCCTTGGTGTCTCTTCCGCGGGTATGACCGAAGACCGATATCGGGCAATAACCTATGATATTACCATGCATGTTGCTGAGACATTAGTGAGATTGAACCCTAACATGTCGTTCTTCTATGTAACAGGAATGGGAACCGATAGTACGGAAAAGGGTCGCAGTATGTGGGCACGGGTGAAGGGAAAAACGGAGAATGATTTGCTTAAACTGCCTTTCAAGTCAGCTTACATGTTCCGTCCAGGAGGCATTCTTCCATTGCATGGCGTCAAGTCCAAGACTAAACTGTACCAGAGCATTTACACCATATCGAAACCTCTCTATCCTTTGTTAGAAAAGTGGTTCCCGAATTCGATTACGACTTCAGAAAAGATCGGACGCGCAATGATCAAAATTGCCAAGCAAGGTTATCCAAAATCAATCATTGAGAGCAGTGATATCAATCTCATTTGAGAAGAATTCGAGGAGACAATTATGGTTACTGCGGATGAAATTAGAAGCATCGCGCTGTCAACTTAGCGTTCATGATTATTCGAATGGATCGTGTCCATCCTGAGGAATGTCGTAATATGCTTACGCTGGCCTGGTGCCTTGTAGCTCCTACGAAGATCGTAAAAGCTTTTAATGAAACATCTAAGGGTAAAAGTTAAAACAAGATTTACTTACATAAACAGCTGCTTAACGCTTGGGTTCCCAAGCGTTTTTTATTATTTGCATAGTCAATAACCTATTGACTGCGGATTGAAAATGAATTAAGCTACAGTTAAGATTTATCGATGAATGAATTATTCATTTAAAAATATCAGAGCGAGGTGCACGAATGAATAAAAAACATTTAGTTTGGGATCTACTCCTACGAAAGCTAAATCAGCGTAGAAATGCTAAGAAGCTTATCTTTCATACACCAAATGGCATCGCCCAGGAACGCTTCATTCAGATTGGCGGCATTGATCAATGGATCACCATTCGCGGGGAAGATCGCAGCAAGCCCGTGCTGTTCTTCATACACGGCGGTCCCGCATCAACTTATACCGTCTTCACTCCATTGCTGCGTTCATGGGAGAAGCACTTTACCATCGTCCAATGGGACCATCGCGGTGCAGGTAAGACATTCCGCAGGAATGGCGTGAATGGGAGCGGAGAAATTACTTTTGCCAGACTCGCACAGGATGGACTCGAGGTTGCCGAATTCCTATGTAAGCATCTCAATCAAGAAAAAATTATTCTTGTTGGCAGCTCTGTGGGCAGCTGTATTGGTGTCATGATGGTTAAGAGCCGACCAGACCTCTTCCATGCCTATGTCGGGACTGATCAGAACGTCGGCCCAGATCCGAACCATCTGTCATATCAGATGACACTGGAAGGACTTCGCGCTGCTGGGAACAATAAGGGCATGATGGCAATCGAGAGAATTGGGCCCGATCCCTCGCAGTGGAGCCGCAAAGACTTCGATGAAATGAACAAATGGATCATTAAATCTATTACAACGGTTCCTAATATGATTATGGACATCATACTGCCTGCTATTCTGTCGTCGCCGGGCCACACCATACGTGATATTATAGACATTTTCAAAGGCATGAACTTCTCCTTGGACTTTCTTTTTGATGAACTCATGGCCTTTGACGTCCGCAACCTCGGGTTAGCATTTGATTTACCATTCTTCATCTTCCAAGGTGATACTGATGCCATAACACCAACCGCATTAGCCCAAGCCTATTTCGCTGATATTAAAGCACCTCATAAAGAATTCGTTCTTATCCAGAATGCGGGCCATCTCGCAGCCTTTGCTCGAACAGAACAATTTCTAGATGAACTTAGGATGAGGATATGTCCGCTTGTAGACTCGGCAAGCAATAGGGATGCTATTTCACTTCAACTTGAGAAGCCTATATAATAAGTTTAATGAAATGATATTATGCAGATCGGAGATTGACGGCCATTGTCCCCATTAAATGAACAACAATTGACTCAAATTCGTGATGATCGCAGAGAACAAATTAAGAAAGCAGCTCTTACCGTATTTGCCCGCCACGGAATCGCAGGAACCAAAATGAGCATGATCGCGGCAGAGGCTGGCATCAGTCAAGGCCTCTTCTACCGTTACTATAGCTCCAAAGATTCGCTATTCACTGCACTCGTTCAAGAACTCATGGAAGAAGCAGGCAAGGAAATTGCTTACATTGCTCAAATACCTGGCACTCCCGCGGAACAAATTAAAGCGTTGACTCAAGGAATGCTGGATGAAGAAAACAAGCATGCTTTCATGCTTATTCAACAAGCACGAAAAACGGATGATGTGCCCGAAGAGGTCAAACAAGCCCTTGAACAGCATTCCCCGAAAGTTCTTATAGATCAGCTAGTCCCTATATTTATCAAAGGGCAGCAAGCTGGAGAATTCTCTGCAGGCGATCCTAGGGAACTGTTATCGTGGTATTTTAACATCATCAACAGTCTGATTATGCAAGAACAAGAATATGAAGAATATGGGTTTCCAAGCGCGGATATTCTCATGCGGATTATTACGAAATAGAGCTCTGTTTTGCCATACCAATTGACATTGAAAAAGAGGAATGTTATAAAGATAGGGATGGCACTCGAAGACTGAGAGTGCTAATAATTATCTCTGACTAATTTCTACATATTTGAAAGGAGATCTCCCATTGGAAAAGAAACAGTTTCAAGCCGAATCCAAGCGCTTATTGGAAATGATGATCAATTCGATTTATACGCAAAGAGAGATATTTCTAAGAGAGCTTATCTCCAATGCCAGCGATGCTATCGACAAAATTTACTACAAAGCTTTGACCGATGACACGTTGGTTTTTGACAAAGATAGTTATTTCATTAAAGTGATTGCCGACAAAACGAATCGTACACTCACACTGCGTGATACGGGTATTGGTATGACGAAGGAAGATTTGGAGAATAACCTGGGGATCATTGCGAAGAGCGGATCTTTGGCTTTCAAAAAAGAAAATGAAGCAAAAGACGGTCACAATATCATTGGCCAGTTCGGTGTTGGCTTCTATTCAGCGTTTATGGTTGCAGATGTCGTTACGGTTATTAGTAGAGCTTTAGGCAGCGATGTTGCCTACAAGTGGGAGTCCACCGGTGCTGATGGCTACACGATCGAAACAGCAGAGAAAGACGAAGTGGGCACAGAGATCATCCTGAAAATTAAGGATAATACGGAAGATGAGAACTTTGATGAATTTTTAGACGAGTATCGTTTAAAAGCGATCATCAAAAAATATTCCGATTTCATTCGTTACCCTATTAAAATGGACATTACCGGAAAAAGGCTGAAAGAAGGCAGCGAAAGCGAATTCGAGGATTACCAAGAAGAGCAGCATGTCAACAGCATGGTTCCTATCTGGAGAAAAAACAAAAGTGAATTGACTCCGGAAGATTACGAGAAGTTTTATCACGAGAAACATTACGGCTTCGACAAGCCGCTCAAACATATTCACGTTAGCGCCGATGGAGCTGTCGTCTATCAAGCTATCCTCTTTATCCCGGAAAATATTCCTTTTGACTATTATTCCAAAGAGTACGAAAAGGGCTTGGAGCTCTACGCCAATGGCGTATTGATCATGAACAAATGTGCGGACCTGCTTCCTGACTATTTCAGCTTCGTTAAAGGAATGGTTGATTCAGAGAGCCTATCGCTCAATATTTCCAGAGAAATGCTCCAGCATGACCGTCAATTGAAGCTGATTGCCAAAAACATTTCGAGCAAGATCAAAGGCCAGCTGCAAAGCCTGTTGAAAGACGAAAGAGAAAAATATGAGCAATTCTACAAATCATTCGGCCGACAACTCAAATTTGGTGTCTATAGCGATTACGGAAGCCATAAGGACGTCTTGCAGGATCTATTAATGTTCCATTCCTCCAAGGAGAAAAAACTGGTTACATTGGACGAATACGTGGCAAGAATGCCGGAAGATCAGAAGTACATTTACTACGCTTCTGGAGAATCGATGGAAAGAATCGATAAGCTTCCACAAACCGAGCTTGTGACAGATAAAGGCTATGAGATTTTGTATTTCACCGATGATATCGATGAATTCGCGATCAAAATGATCATGACCTACAAAGAAAAAGAATTTAAATCCGTTTCAAGCGGCGATCTTGGGATTGAAGTGGATGATAACCAAACGGAAACCGATGCTGACAAGAATGACAACAAAGAGCTTTTCGATTATATGAAAGATCTGTTGTCCGGCAAGGTTACAAATGTAAAAGCATCTAAGCGTCTTAAAAAACACCCTGTGTGCTTATCGACAGACGGCGATGTAACGATCGAGATGGAAAAAATCTTAAATGCGATGCCGAATAATCCTAACGTGAAGGCTGAGAAGGTACTGGAAATCAACGTCAATCACGAAGTATTCGCATCCTTAAAAGATGCTTTTGACAAAGACAAAGAGAAGCTGAATCTTTATACGGCCCTGCTGTATAATCAAGCTCTCTTGATCGAAGGTTTGCCTCTTCAAGATCCGGTTGAATTCACGAACGATATCTGCAAAATCATGGTTTAATAGGATGAAAGAAGCTGTCCCAAAAGTAACATGATATGTATGGGACAGATCTAATTGTTTAAAATAGTGAATATTTGAATGAAAAAGGAGCTAAGCGGCTTGTATGTGCTTAGCTCCTTTGTTTTTGGCGTCCACCGCCGCAGTGAGTGTGGGCAAGCGAATGCCACCCGACCTCCAGACCTTGCTTTGGGTAAGCCTCGAAGCAGGAACATTTTCGAACCCTTTGCCTTATGCTTCTGGGCGGCATTACCTCAAACAATGGTATACCGATTGGCAATGGCTTCAATTGGCCGTCGACAAAGTAGAGCTCAAGTTGCACGTGAAGCAAGTTGACCCTAAGGGATTTTTCGCAAGTTAGATCTACATTGAAGTCATTTATGTCTTGGGACAGACCCTTTTGCGTACAAAGAGAAGTTCTAGTGATTATACGCCGCGCGTTCGATTTATATGGATGTTTCTTAAATCGAGGACATCGTCATATGTCAGATCCACATGCTCGGTGTACTATACTTTATCACTCTAATTGGCTGATCGCGCTAATTTAATAGATAGAATTTGCTCTCTTTGAGGTTTCTGATGAATCAATCCATATTCGCGGTTGAAAGATGTTGTAGAAAGTGCAACAATAGCTGCCTAATCTCGCCGTCCTCGCATCGTTGTTGCATTATGTACAACAATTTGGTCCAATAAAGGCCATTTCGCAACAAATGGGCTCAAAATGTTGCACAAACTGCAACTTCAAGTTGCAAAATAGCCTTTGGGCGTGAGAATTGTTGTAGAAAATACAACATTCGTAATCCTATAGCCCATCTATCGTCACGAAGGCTAAATGGGGGTGCCCTAAAAGTCATATTCAGAAAAATGAAATCCCACTTTATGTATTTTGTAGACTGTATGCTACTTTCATTGGATTAATCCAGTGAAGTAGGGATTTTGGCGACCTAAAAGTCACTTCCATTGGATTTTTTCCAATAGAATCATGAATTTTCTTTTTTATATGATCAACCACTTTTATAATCGGGAAAGGTTTCCTTTACCTCATATTGTTTCTTCGAGTCCGAGTTTGCATACACATAAGCCAATAAACGATCTGTATCAATTCCGAGAGAGCTAGCAACTTTTACGATGTCTAATTCATAAGAAATACTTGGAATTTGATTGGACTTGACGGACATATGCTTCAACCATCCTTCGAATAATGTAATTAATGGATACTCAATCCGTAAATATGATATAGTTTTCTTACAAACATAAATCGGTACGATAAAGGCAAAACCACTGAAAAGTGGCGACGCAAAGCTAAAGGGACTAAAATGGCATCGATGAATGTCCAAAATGTCAGCCAGCTACCGCCTCCGTCCGATTCATGTAGAAAGACTAGGAGGGAACAAAGATGATGGAAAAAATTATGGTGGATGGTAAAATGAGCATGGATGTACAGCAATTGATTGATAACTTGCACCTTTCAGAAAATGATCTTTTGAACATGTTCTCCTTTAAGTTTAATAACAACGTTTTAACCCAAGATGAAGCTATTCGGTTTATTCATTTTCTCAGAAGTGAACTGGACAAACGAACTCAATAAAGGAATTATGCACGAAAGCATACAAAAATACAGTCGGTTGATGTCTAAAGATTTATTTTTTTCAAATAAATATTAATCGCATGATTGTTGATTTCATGGGAAAAACTAAGAAAAGACAACGGGAATCCCGCTGTCTTTTTCTTAGTTTTTGTCATATTTAGAGATTATTTATCCCGGAGCAGTCCGGTGTCATGCTTTCCCAATATTTGCGTTAACTCCTTCAGGAACATATTAATGTCCTTAAACTGTCGGTATACGGAGGCAAAGCGAATGTACGCCACTTCATCGACGGGGTACAGCTGTTCCATGACGATTTCTCCAATGCTTAAACTATCCACTTCAGCATGAGCCGTGGTGCGAAGCTGCATTTCCACTTCAGATACCATCATCTCAAGCCTTTCCATCGATACCGGCCGCTTCTCACAAGCTCGAATCAAGCCTCTTAATATCTTCTCTCGACTAAATTCTTCCCTACTTCCATCTTTCTTAATCACGATTAACGGCGTTTCTTCCACCATCTCAAAAGTGGTGAATCTTCTCGCGCACTTCTCACATTCTCGACGACGACGAATCGATTTGTTTTCATTGGCTGAACGTGAATCAAGAACTTTCGTACCGGAATAGTCACAGAACGGACACTTCATTCGCTATCTCTCCTTTCTCTCTTCTCTTCTTTGATCTATTACCATATGTTACATGTCATGAACTTAGGAGATATGCACACAATACTATTACCAAACGACAAGGAGGTGAACAGACATGGGCGCAGGACAAAACCGTAACAGCAATACTTTAGTTGTTCCTCAAGCTAACGCAGCCTTGGATCAGCTAAAATATGAAGTAGCGCAAGAACTTGGTATCGCCATCCCACAAGATGGTTATATGGGTAATATGGCTACTCGTGATGCTGGTGCCATTGGTGGTAACATCACTCGTCGCTTAGTACAAATCGCTGAGCAATCCTTGGCTGGTCAATTCAAGTAATCTTGAATCCTAGCTACTGAAGCTCAAAAACAGGAAGTATTGGACTCTAAGCCCCCAAAAGGAGCTAGTCCAATGCTTCTTTGTTTATGAGAGAAGGAAATCTTAATCCTTCTTTCCCCATTGCTGAGAATAAAGCTTCGTGTATTTCTCGTAATAATAGAGCACCCGCTGTACATAATGACGTGTTTCTCCGAATGGAATTTGATTAATATGTTCTTGCGAACCATCCCAAACGTCATTTTGCTTCCATTTATTCACATTCCCTTGACCTGCATTATAAGCCGCAATCGCATAAATTAAATTACCATTATAATGCTTCTTTAGCCAGCTCAAATACCAAGAACCAAGATTAATATTTACGTCCACTTTTAATAAATCGCCCTGAACATGAGGTCCCAGATTCGTGGATTCTACAATCCACTCTGCCGTGTCAGGCATAAGCTGCATAAGGCCTAATGCCCCTTTGCTTGACTCCAAATGATATTTGTAATTCGTTTCCACCCTAATAATCGCAGCAATTAAAAATGGATCTATATTGTGTTTCGCCGCGCTCTGCCTAATTTCCTGCTCAAAGTAGATCGGGTACAGCTTTCTCCCGATAAAATCGCTATTCATAAAAAGAACTAGAATAAAACAAACAAGAAGCAGGGCAAAAACTCGTTTTTTACGTAAAAAGGTCATGAAAGCCCCTTCCCTAACCAAAACCGCTCCACTTCAGCGTTAGTTTCTTCCCATGTCCCGCTGTTGTCAATGACAACATCCGCGAATTTACGTTTCTCCTCAATGGACATCTGAGCATCAATGCGATTATTCGCCGCACTTTCCGTCAGTCCATCCCGCTGCATAAGCCGCTCCAACTGAACTGGACGTGGCACATAAACAACCATAACCTCTTGAAACATGAAGGATAAATTAGATTCGATTAATAAAGGGACATCAACCACAACAAGCTTGTCTGGAAATTGCCGTTCATAGGTTTCCATCTGTTCACGTATTTGTGCACGAATTGGCGGATGCAGAATACTTTCCAGCTGCTTGCGCGCTTCGGTATTCCCAAAGATGATCTCGCCAAGCTTCTTGCGATGAAGCGAGCCGTCTGCCAGAAGGACGGCTTGTCCAAAATGTGCAGCAACCTGTTCAAGAACAGGGCTGCCGGGCTCGACGACATCGCGGGCTATGGTGTCCGCATCTACTAATAGGGCGCCGCGGCTGACCAGCATGGCGCTAACCGTGCTTTTGCCGCAAGCGATTCCTCCTGTTAACCCGATATTCATGGGCAAATCTCTCCTAACGTGCGTCCTACAACATTTTCAAAAGACCCATAATAATGAGTACACATCCCGGAAGTACAGACAGTTTCTTCATCCAATTCATCTCCGCATACCGTAAGCCAAACCGCAAACCTAATGCAATAAATGAACCACTTGATATCGAAATGACAGAAGCCGTTAACAGTGGAACGAAACCAATTAATGCTGCGCCAATGCCTGCACCGAATGCATCCAAAGATAGCGCCAAACCTAGCAATGTAGCTTCTGAAGCAGAAATATTGCCCGATTTGTCAACGTCTGCAATGGATGGCGTTCGCAAAATTTGAATAACCAGTCCGAAGCGTTTCAGTTCGATATTCAGAATTTCCTTCGTTCGCTGCAAAGTATCAAACGTGAGAATCTCTCCAGAACCAGGATGCTTACCCTCTGATGAAGGAAGAACACCGCTTATCGATGCTTGATCTAAGGATGTGACTCCTCCACGTTCCTGATGCTCTTGAGGCTTCTGTTGTCTTGTTTGTGCCAGTGCCCAGATGCCAATCCCAATCAAGATGAGAGCACCGATACGCTTAGCAACCAAGGGAGACATGAAGGAAGACATCAATACACCGATCTGCATCGAGCTGTAGATAATGATACCAGACCAAAGCGATATAATCCCAATGGATAGGAGCGGAATTCGTATTTTACGTAATCCATACATCACACCAACGCCGAAGCCGTCCAAAGAAACTGCGAAAGCAAGAATAAGTAGAGAAACTACAGGAAGCATAATACCCCTCCTAAGAGTTTTACCTAGAAACTAGCTTGTAAGCCGTTATCTAGGCTAAGTACTCCATATCATATGGGAAGGGGAGGCTTCACGTGCCTATTTCTCTGACTTCTTTCGGATTACCTTGCGCTTTAACGGTTGACAAGTTGGGCAAATATGCGTTCCTCTGCCGCCAACAACGGTTTTGTAGATCTCGCTCCCGCATGTTTTGCAGGGTTCGGACTGTCTGCCATAAATGTTCAGCTGATGCTGGAACAAGCCAATTTCGCCTTGTCCATTCACATATGATTTGATGGAGGATCCTCCAACTTCAACCGATTCACGAAGTGTACGAATGATAGCTGAGTGAAGAAGTTCGAGCTCCTTCTTGCTCAGTGAAGAGGCTTCGCGTTCTGGATGAATACCAGCCAAGAAAAGGGACTCGTCTACATAAATATTCCCGATGCCCACGATATATTCTTGATTCAGCAGCAGCGGTTTTATCTTCGTCGAACGATGAGCGATCCGGTCACGAAAAGCCTCGAAGGTGAAGCCTTCATCTAACGGCTCAAGTCCAAGCTTATGCAGTGGTGGCTGCGTGAGCTCTTCGCCTTTGGGGAACAGATGCATCGTTCCAAATTGTCTAACATCCTTATAGCGGAGCTCGCTGCCATCGGTGAAGCGGAACAACACATGGGTGTGAGGCTCCAACGGATCTTCACCGTCATACAGACCGTATCGTCCTTCCATCCGCAGATGCGAAACCATGACGTAATCGGTAAGAATGAAGCGCAGAAATTTCCCTCTGCGTTCTATGGTTTCAACCGTCTGACCTTGCAGCAGAACCTCAAACATCTGAATATCGTCCGGCTTTTGGATGATGCGAGGCAGTCTGACCTGAACATGCTCAATCGTTTTTCCGGTGATTAAAGTATTCAGCGTACGTCTGACCGTTTCGACTTCGGGTAGTTCAGGCATGGATGTTCACCTCTTTTGTGTAATATGAGTTGTTGCAAAAAGTATAGCAAATTTTAGTTGAATAGCTTCCAATGCGAATGGCTAGTCCAAGTCATCTAATTTCCTAAACAAGCTAATATTCACCGTATTGCAGAAACTCGTGATGAAAACCACTTACAAAAAGATCATGACTTACTTAGCATCGTACCAAGTAAGTCCGAAGTCAACATCCGCGCTCAGAGGGACATCCAGCTTAAGCGCTGCAGCCATGACTTCCGGTACTAAGCTGCGCATGGTCTCAAGTTCCTCTTCAGGGACTTCAAAGACGAGCTCATCGTGTACCTGAAGCAGCATGCGGCTCTTGAGTCCGTCTTGTTTCAAACGGTCGGCCATTTGGACCATGGCTAGTTTAATGATATCTGCGGCTGTCCCCTGTATCGGCGTATTCATCGCTGTTCGTTCGGCGAAGGAACGCAGATTAAAGTTCGATGCCGTGATCTCGGGAAGATAGCGGCGTCGCTGCAGCAAGGTCGTGACATAACCGTCCCTGCGAGCATCCTTCACGATCTCATCCATATATTTGCGAACCCCTTGGAAAACAGCAAAATACTGTTCAATGAACTGAGCTGCATCCCTGCGGGTAATGTCTAAGTTCTGGGACAAACCATAGTCGCTGATGCCGTAAACGATCCCGAAGTTGACGGCTTTGGCCTGGCGGCGCATGTTCGCGTCGACGGCGCTCTCTTCCACCCCGAAGACATCCATAGCCGTCTTCGTGTGGATGTCCATATTCTGAAGGAACGCTTCCTTCAGATTGTCATCCTGCGAGATGTGCGCAAGCACGCGCAGCTCGATCTGCGAGTAATCCGCAGCAAGAATGTACCATCCAGGCTCGGATGGAACGAATACCTTGCGGATCTTACGGCCTTCCTCCAGACGAATAGGAATATTCTGGAGGTTCGGGAACTGGCTGCTGAGCCGGCCCGTGGCGGCAATCGTCTGCCGGTAATAGGTGTGCACCTTACCGGTCTCCGGCCGCACCTCTTTGAGCAGCCCCTCGACGTACGTCGATTGCAGCTTCGCTAGCGAACGGTAGTTCAAAATCTCCCCTACGACTTCATGGTAGGGTGCAAGGCGCTCAAGCACCTCGGCATCGGTCGAGTAGCCGGTCTTGGTCTTCTTCCAAGCTGGCAGCCCCAGCTTCTCAAACAAGATCTCGCCAAGCTGCTTCGGCGAGTTGATGTTAAACTCTACGCCGGCGAGTGTGTAGATGCGGGTCATGATCGCATCCAGCTTGCTTGCAAGCTCCACGCCGAACGCTTTAAGCCCCTCGGCATCGAGTGCGATGCCGCGCAGCTCCATCTCCGCGAGCACGCCCGCGAGAGGCAGCTCCAGCTCGTAGAAGAGGCTATGCATCTCGCTCTTCTCCAGCTCTTCGCGCAGCACCGGCACGATGCGCGCAATAGCCATCGCTTTGCGACCCAAGTGGTCGCTAAGCGCAGCCAGCTCAGGCAAGCGAAACTTCGCTCCCTTGCCGAACACTTCCTCGTCGGTCTTAACGCCCGGCAGGCTGTACTTGCCCGTCAAGCCGCTCAAGCTGAGATTCGACTCTGTCGGATCGAGTAAGTAAGCGGCCAGCAGAGCGTCGAAATCCACACCTCTGAGATCGATGCCTTGCCAAGCCAGCACCAGCTGGGCACGATGCTGGTCAAAGAGCTGCTTCTTCTTGGAATCATCGCTTAGCCAAGTACGCAGCGGCTCACCCGCTTCGCACTTCAGCAGCGCTATGGGTACGAAGTATGATGTATTCGTTTCCCCATCATACGTAAACCAGACAACGCCTACCATCACGGCTTGATGGGGATTTTCCCCAATCGCCTCAACATGGATCGCAGCGTTATCGCCTATTTTGCCAATCAACTCATCCATGTTGTCTTCCGTTACAACAACCGCATCCAAACTCTCGACAACTCGTTCCTCATCGACACTGCTTGGGCCGAAATCCATCTTCTCCAGGAGGGATTTGAATTCCAGCTTGCGGAACATACTGGATAAAGCTTGTCCATCAAAGCCATCGTAACGGAAAACATCCCACTCCGTTTCCATCGGCACTTCGCGGAAAATGGTCGCTAGCTCTTTACTCATGATAGCACTTTGCGCATGCTCCTCGACTTTTTCCTTCATTTTGCCTTTGAGGCTTGATGCATTAGCAAGCACTTCTTCTACGGTTCCAAATTCATGCAGCATCTTGAGTGCCGTTTTTTCCCCAACACCCGGAATGCCTGGGATATTATCCGACGTATCGCCCATTAACCCTTTGAGGTCGATAATTTGCGCAGGCGTGAGGCCGTATTTCTCTTTGATTTCTGTAGGATTATAAAGATCAACTTCGCTAATTCCTTTACGTGTGATCGCAACGGTCACATGCTCGGAAGCCAGCTGCAGCATATCCTTATCTCCAGAAACGAGAAGCACCTTCTCACCTCTTTCATCAGCTGCCTTGGTCAAGGTTCCAATAATATCGTCAGCCTCATAGCCTGTCAGCTCAAACTGTGGAATCTTGAAAGCTTTAAGCAGCTCTTTGATCAACGGAAACTGCTCGGAGAGCTCAGACGGCGTTTTGGCGCGTCCACCCTTATATTCCGTATATTCTTTGTGTCTGAACGTTATTTTCCCCGCGTCGAACGCAACGAGAAAATGCGTAGGCTTTTCTTCTTCTATTAATTTCAGCAGCATCGTTGTAAATCCATAAACCGCATTCGTGTGTAAACCACTGGAATTACTGAGCAAAGGTAAAGCATAAAAAGCTCGATTCGCGATAGAGTTACCATCAATAATAATAAGCTTATCCATAAGTTCGCACCCCGATTTTTGACATACTTCCTTCATCATAGCATACGAAATTAAAATAAAAAAACGGTTCCGCACATAAACATGTATGGAATCCATTATTCAATGGGCCGGTCTTCAGAAGGAGGTTCTCCATATGAGCCCTTTTTTCTCACCAATACGCAAAAAGGTTATTTTTTTCGATATGAATAATACGATTCTGGATCGCAGACAATGCTTTGATTCGGCATTCCTTGAGGTCATGAACGACTTTACGGCGAGATGGGATCCGGGCGAAATGCTTTTTACCAGCCAAGAAGCCCTGCAAAGCTATAAGATGGAGTGGAGCCGTCACCGAAAGGCGCCAATAAGGAGTCCCATATCCCCTGATGAGCTGCGCCACATTTGTTTACGCAAAGCTCTTCAGCCTATGCCGGTGAACGTCAGTCCTGCTTTTACGCGGTCTTTTTTCGAACAGGTAGAAGAACAGGAAGACAACTTCGTTGCCCTCTTTCCCGGCGTTGAAGAAACACTTGAGGCGTTATCACATAACTATAAACTGGCTATCATCAGTAACGGAAATCGGAAAAGACTTCACAGCAATTTGGAGAAAATGAAACTAACGAGGTGGTTCGATCAAGATCGGTTGTTTAGTTCAGAGAAGGATGGACCGCGAAAGCCGCACCCAGCTATCTTTGAGAGAGCCCTAAAGACGATGAGCACGGCTTCAAACCAAAGTGTTATGGTTGGAAATTCGTGGCGTAATGATGTGGTGGGGGCCGCGTCAAGCGGTATGGATGCAATCTGGATACATCCGGGAAATATCAAGAAAATATCCGAGCGCCGAATCGGCAAACAGAAGGTCATCATTATCCGTTCTTTTAAACAATTGTTACACACTTTCTAATTCAAGTTCCTCAGCCAATTTTTTCGAAATAATAAATACTTCCTTGATGTGCTTTGGCTTTCTTTTTGAGTAAGGCGGCTGTTTGGGAAATGTGTTCGAGTGAAATGGGAGATTCGCAGACACAGACGACTAAAGAGAGCGAAAGCGTAACTCCCTCGCTCTTTACCTTATTGCCGCTCCGATCCCATACATACTCCCACTCCTCATCCTCATAGAACATCTGCACACCTTGTTCAAAGCGGCGAATGATTTCCTGACACAGTTGTTTTGGAGATAAAGTGGCAGAGATCGCGATAAAATCATCGCCTCCCACGTGCCCGACAAAATCATGCGGTGTCCCGCAAACCGCAATGGATTGCTGCATAACATCCGCTGTATATTGAATCAGTTGATCCCCTTTTTGAAATCCAAACCGATCATTGAACCATTTGAAGTAATCCAGATCCGCATAAACCACATGAAACGGTTTGTTCTCACTTATCCTCTTGTTCAATTCGCGATTGATTTGCAAATTCCCTGGCAGTCCAGTTAGTGGATTAGCCACACGCGCAGACTCCATTCGTACATTCGTTATACTCTCAAGAATCGTTCTGATGGAGGCTACTCCTCCCAACTTGCCATTGTTTGTAACGATGACTAGGTCGTATAAGTGGTTGATTGCGCGTGAAGTAGCCATCTGCGATACTTCCTCAACAGGCATGAACTCGTCCACAATTAGTGGCGATTCATCCATGATGTTGTCAATAGTTCGATTCCAGAACAAGGAGAAGGCGTATTGGCCGGTTAGTTGCTGAAATAAGCGGTCTCTCATCATGAGGCCAACCGGCACTTCTTCATCCACGATGACAGCACCCACGGCCTCTTGATTTTTTTTGAAGTAATCCGCCACTTCCGAAATCAGCTTTTTCTTGTCAAACACTTTCACAGGCGTTTTGAGGTCGCCAATGCTCCAAGTCATACTGCCTCCTTGTACTTTGCGATGCTGCCAAATCAACATTTTATGGATATCCTGCACCTTCGCGGGAGATTCATTGGGCTTTCCAAGCAAAAAGCCTTGGGCATAATGCACGCCGAGCCGTGTTAATTTGGTCAGTTCATCCGCATGTTCAATGCCTTCAGCAATAAGGGAAATGTTCATTTTATGGGCAAAAGTTACGAACGTTTCAAGGATATACTCTTTTACTTTGTTTTTATGTATATTTTCTATGAGGGAACGATCAATTTTAATAAAATCCGGTTGAAGTTCCGCAATCGCTTGAAGAGAGGAGTATCCTGCACCAGCATCATCTATGGCAATTCGATAACCTTGTTTACGGTAATGCTCCAGAATCTTTTGCGCTAAGGAGAAATCCTCAATCGAACTTCTTTCCGTAATTTCAAAAACGACATTGCTTGGGCGGAGTCCGTATCTCTGTAAAATCTCAAGCGTTTTACCAGGAACAAAACCCGGATCGTAAAGCACTTGGGATGAAATATTAATAAAAAGCAATTGCTGCGAATGCTCCAAAATGGATCCTTTGATCGCTTGTTCACGAGCAAGCTGCTCAAGCATATAGAGCTCACCTTGCTGCTCTGCGAATTGAAACATGGCCAAAGGTGAATGAAATGGACTATCTTTGGGACCTCGCGTTAACGCTTCATACCCCATTACTTGACCATCCTGCAGTGAGATGATAGGTTGATAAACGGAATAAATGTACTCTTTATCTATCATATTATAAAATTGTTCCAGCATTTCTGACTGAGCATCCATGTCCATCATCCCTTACCTGAATATACTTATTACTCTAGTCTATCAAATCAAATGACTGGCTTTATTATCCATATGTAAAATGTATGTAAAGACTTCAAAAAAAAAAGAGGGAATTCAATCTTTTTCCCGAAAAAGAGAGGGATGGATTGTTAGGTGCGTACAAGCTTGTACAAGCACGGAAAGGATTTGAAATGGAACAACAAGTAAAAATCTTGGCGGTAGATGACCGCTACGAGAACTTGCTGGCTCTGAATAGCATTCTGGCCTCTTCCAACTATGACGTTATTTCTCTGCAATCGGGCGAGGAAGTTCTAAGATATTTATTAAAAGAACCCGCTGATCACATCGCTGTCATCTTGATGGATGTGCAAATGCCTGGACTTAGCGGCTTCGAGACGGCCGAACTGATCAAGCAGCGGAAAGCTTGTCAGGATATTCCCATCATCTTCCTAACGGCTCTAAGCACCTCTATCGAGCATGTGTTGAAGGGCTATCATGTGGGCTCTATTGATTATTTATTCAAACCTATTCACCCTAAAATGCTGCGAATGAAAGTCGATGGCTTCGTTAACATGCACCTCAATCATCAAAAAATTAAATATCAAAGCGAACTGCTGCATAAGCGAACGATAGATCTCGAAGAGACGAATCGCAAGTTAGCTGAAGCGGAAGAGAAACTAAAGCAGCAAAATTTTCTTTTGGAACAATGGGTGGAAGAGCGAACCTCCGAATTAGTGGATGCCCATGAAAAGCTGATAAAATCACAGGAACATTTCAAGAAAATGTTCATGCTCTCTCCTTCTTTGATGGCTATTCGCCGCCTACCAGACCTCACCTATCTCGAAATCAATGAAAGCTGGAAACAATATACAGGCTACGGCGATGAAATCATTGGAACAACACTAGATCTCTTACGAATTGAAGTCGGTGATTCAAGAGACTTTAATGATGTCATCCATAATTGCAAGGTCAAGTACGAAACCAAGTCTAAGGAAATTCGAACGGCCCTGCTTTCAACGGAAATCATTGATATAGAAAATGAAAGATGCTTGCTCGAAGTTGCCGTCGATATCACGGAAAGCTTGCGATTTGAATCGGAAATGGCTCGTCTAGCTCAACTCAATCTAGTTGGGGAAATGGCCGCCGGTATTGCCCATGAGATTCGCAACCCGATGACGACTATTCGCGGCTTCCTCCAATTATTTCGCGAGAACGATCGTCATATGCAAAAAGAATACATCCCTATCATGCTGGAAGAGTTGGACCGAGCGAACGAAATTATTACCGAATATTTATCCCTAGCCAAAAATAAACAGTCCCACCAAAAGCCTGAAAGCATCAACCGTATTATTGAAATGCTCCTCCCCCTCATCCAAGCAGAAGCCGTCATGTCCGGCAAGCATGTTCATTTCCAATTCAAGGATTGTCCTGTCATTCAACTCGACGATAAAGAAATGCGTCAACTCATTTTGAATATGTGTATGAATGGACTGGAAGCCATGAGCCTCGGTGGTAAGCTGAGAATTGAAACCTATACCGAGATAGAACATGTTGTCCTTCTGATCGCTGATGAAGGTATTGGAATTAATGAGGAACATCTGGAGAAGCTAGGAAGACCTTTCTTCACGACCAAAGATGAAGGTACAGGGCTCGGTTTAGCTATTTGCTACAGCATCGCTGCCAGGCATCACGCATCGATTGAAGTTCAGTCAAGTGAGAACGGAACAACCTTCCTCATTCGTTTTCCGATTAAAGCGGCACGCACATGAAAAAGGGACGCTCACAAGTCATGATGACTTAGGAGCGTCCCTTTTGGATCTACTTACACATTCAAGTCTTTGCGTTTCCCTGTGACCATATAAATAACACCTTCACCGATATTCGTTGTGTGATCAGCTACGCGCTCTAAGAAATGGGCAACAAACAATAAATGGGTCAACTGACGGTTGCGATTGTAATCCGAACCCATCATCCCCATCAATTCCTGCATGACCGAGCTGTATAGCTTATCCACACGGTCATCTTTCTCGGCAAGCGACGCAGCCCTATGAACATCGCGCTCCGTATAAGAAAGGAGGCTCTCATGCAGCATCTCAATGGCAATATCGGCCATTTCAGGAATGACTTCCAGCGGCTTAACAAGCTCTTCTCCAGCCAGACGGATCGTAATCTTGGCAATATCTACGGCATGATCAGCAATTCGTTCCAAGTCTGTAGCGATTTTCATAGCCGTTCCAATGATTCGCAGATCACTTGCCATTGGTTGTTGTAAAGCAATTAATCGAAGGCAAAGCTCATCGATTGTCGTTAAATAATCATCAATGTGATCATCATTCTTAATGACTTGCCGTGCCATATTCTCATCGAACTTGGCCAACGACTCTACGGAATTAAGAATCAAATCCTTAACTCTTTCCCCCATATCCTGCAATTCACTTTGCAAAACTGACAATGATTGATGAAACCCAGGTCTTGCGTCCATTTTACGTCTCTCCCCTCAGTTGTAGTTAACCGAATCTTCCCGTAATGTAATCTTCCGTACGTTGATCATTCGGATTGGTGAAAATTTTATCCGTCTTGTCCGTTTCCACTAAGTATCCATTGAGGAAGAAGGAGGTCATATCCGAAATCCTTGCCGCCTGCTGCATGTTGTGCGTAACGATAATGATGGTATATTTCTCTTTCAGTGTTTGTGTCAACTCTTCAACTTTGAGCGTTGAGATTGGATCTAACGCTGATGTAGGCTCATCCATAAGAAGTACGTCGGGTTCAACAGCTAGTAACCGGGCGATACATAAACGCTGCTGTTGTCCACCGGACAGCCCTAGAGCAGATTTATGCAATCGATCCTTTACTTCATCCCACAAAGCTGCTTGTACAAGACTGCGCTCTACGATTTCGTCTAGGACCGCTTTCTTCTTAGTTCCATGAATGCGAGGGCCATAGGCAATGTTGTCATAGATGCTCATGGGAAATGGATTTGGACGTTGAAATACCATCCCTACGCGCTTACGCAGTGAAACAACATCGGAATCGGAATCATAGATATTGTGACCATCAACGGCAACTTTTCCAGTAATACGTACACTATCAATGAGATCATTCATACGGTTCAAGGTGCGCAGGAAGGTGGATTTCCCACAGCCTGAAGGACCGATCAAAGCGGCGATTGTACCCGTTTCAATGGCTAATTCAATATCGTGGAGAGCATGATTATCTCCGTAAAATAAATTTAATTTGTCCGCTTTAATCTTATGCTTGGTCGCCACGATTTATTTCCCCCCGGAAAGTCTTTTTTGTAAAATTCGGCTTGGAATACTGACAAGCAGGTTAAAGATGAGTACAACGATCAGGAGCAGCGCGGCGCTTCCTTTAGCAATCTCCTTGGCATCTGGAACTAACGCTTCAGCGCCAACGTACCACAGATGAACGGATAGCGTCTCCCCCATCTTCAGTGGATTGAAATCCGGAAAGAAGCGAGAAACCGATAAGCCGGCCGTGTAAATGAGAATGGCAGATTCGCCTAACGCGCGTCCTGCAATCAAAGTAATCCCCGTAATTAAGCTTGGCAGCGACGCAGGGATGAGCACTTTGCGAATGGCCTGCCATCTGGTTGAGCCAAGGGCAAGACTTGCCTCCCAATAAGATTCAGGAACTGTTCGGATAGCCACCTCTGTGACCCTTACCATAACGGGTAAATTAAGCAGGGCGACTGTCGCGGCCCCACCAATAATGGAAAACTTCAGACCTAACAAATTGGCAAATAGTAAGAACCCGAACAAACCAAATACGATAGAAGGAACAGAAGCTAGGGCTTCAACCGAGATACGCACGAGATCAGTAAACCAATTTTTTTGTGCGTAAATTGCCAAGTATATCCCCGAAAATAAACCGATTGGAATGGATATCACCAGAGATAAGAATAGGACATAGAAGGAGTTGAACAATTGCGGACCTACACCGCCGCCAGCTTTGATCTCCTCAGACTTCCCAAAGATGAAATTCCATGATAGATGTGGAACACCATCACCTAATATTCGAAATAAAAACCAAGCTAGAATCAATATAATAACAATGCCCGATGCCCAGAAGTACAACGTGGCCAAACGATCCGTTGTTTTGCTTTTCATTTAAGTTCACTCCTTTTGGCTACGATACGGATTATAAGAATTAAGGACAAGGAGATCACGAGTAAAAGAAGCGCCATTAAATAGAGCGCATTATTCCAAGTGCTGCCGTAATTCGTATTCCCCATATCCTTCACAATCGCGGTCGTTAATACCGTGGTTGAGTCAAGGAGTGATTTCGGCATTTGCGGAGAGTTACCAATAACCATGAATACAGCCATCGTTTCCCCGATTGCACGCCCCATGCCAAGGATGATTGCTGTTAGAATACCAGGTCTAGCTGCAGGCAAAAGGACCCGCCACATAGTTTGCCAACGTGTTGCTCCTAATGCCAGTGATGCTTCCTCCAGACGACTCGGCAATGCGCGGATAGCATCTTCTGAGATCGAGAGAATGGTTGGTAAGATCATGATAGCGAGAATGATGGAAGCTGGTAAAATACCGTAACCTACCCCGCCTGTAATTTTACCGAGTGCAGGAACGATAACCGTCAAGCCGATTAGGCCATAAACAACCGAAGGGATACCTACGAATAGATCCGTCGCAGGACGCATGATTTCACGCATCCATTTCGGCGCAATTTTAGCCATGAATAATGCCCCTGACAAAGCAAGCGGCACTGAAAACACAACCGAAACCAATGTCATGAGCAGCGTGCTGTATAAAAATGGAAGAGCTCCGAATTTATTTTGACCTGGCGTCCAATCCGTTGAAAAGAAAAATTCTAAAGGACTGACTCCTTGGAAAGTCTTAATCCCCTGCATCCCCACGAAAACAATGATAGAAAAAATGATGGCAGACACTAGGGCAGCACTTCCAACAAACACCCACCTCATGATGTTATCTTGTCTATGTTGTCCTTGGGTCCATTTCGTGACGATTGGACGGCTTTCGTCTGATTTCGCGTTCGTTAGTTTGTCTGCTACGGAATTCAATGGATAATTCCCCTTTCTCTTAAATCACATTACTTTAATGATAGAGCATGATTGTAATTGGATCGTCAAAGAATTGTTAAGGGAATGTAAAAGTTTCACGTTTCAAATTAAAAAAGAGCGCGGCATAGGATGCCAGCGCTCTTAGTTTGTTCTATTTATTATTTTTTAAGCAAATCAGCAGGTAAGAATTTCAAGTCACGAACTTGTTTACCTTGGAATTCTTTGCTTGAGATGTAAGCGATGAATGCTTTAGCAGGATCTTTCGCTTCACCTTTCGTGTACATATGCTCAACACCAAACAATTTGTAAGTACCGTTTTTGATGTTGTCCTCGGAGAACGCTACATTATCAATTTTCAATGCTTTTACAGTATCATCAACGTAAGGCGTATCAACATAACCAATGGAGCTGGACTGACCAGCAACAGCTGTTTTCATTGCACCGCTGTTTTCTTGTGTAATACCATCTTTCGTGAACTCTTTGCCATCAAGAATGATTTGTTTAACTAATGTACGGGAACCTGAGCTGTCTGGACGGTGAACAAGAACGATTTTCGCATCATTGCCGCCAACTTCTTTCCAGTTCGTAACTTTACCCATGTAAATGTCTGCTGCTTGTTGTTTTGTAACATTATCAACTTTTACATCTTTGTTTACGATCAATGCGAATGGAGCAATCGCTACTTGGTGGTCAACAAGACCTTTATCTTTATATTCAGCAGCTGGCTCAACGTCGGAGTTACCGATGTCTGAAGTACCGTCCGCTACGTTTTTAATTCCTGTGCCTGATCCGCCTGCAGTAACGTTGATCGTTACCTTTGGATTTTTTTCCATAAACTCAGTAGCTGCTTGTTTAACTAATGGAAGAAGCGCGCTTGAACCTGAAGCAGTAACCGTACCGCTTAGTTCTGTTTTTGTTGGAGCAGCTGAAGCAGCTGCACTAGCAGCAGGTGTTGGAGAAGCAGCATTTTTAGTATCTGTTTTTGCGCCGCAACCAACCAATGACCCCATCATTAATACCGCGGAAAGTGTGAATGTAATTCCTTTTTTCGACATGAACTTAAACATAGTTAGCATGTCCTCCTTTGATTTGTATGTTACTTGTTATGTTAGTCTCGATTCCACTTTGTTGTCTGTCGAACTAACTTACTTCCCTATCTTAACAACCGAATGTAAAATCCAAACCCACGAAACGTAAACGTAATGTAAAACTTTTAATTCTTCTTTCATTCGTTAAAAATTTGGGTAAATTTACATTTCTTTAACATAGTTAGATGCTTTAGTTAATAGAAGCAACCTATATTAATAAGTATCAATACGAAAACAGTCGAATATTGTCAAGTAATATATAGGAGGAATGACTTATGAAGAAGATCAAAATCAATATGACCATGCGATTAAAATTAATTGCCAGTTTCAGCGGAGTGCTTCTCATTTTCCTTTCCGTTGCTTTGTTTAATCTGAATCAAGTCAATCAAATCAAGAACCATATGACGGACCAGAACGATAAAGTCGAGCTTAAGGTGCTAGCTCTAGAGCTTAAAAATATGGTACAGGAAATGAACATCATTGCCTCAGGGCTGGAGATTTCCAAGAAACCGGAATACATCGCAAAATACAATGCAAAGCGAAAGCCCTACAATGATTTCATTCAAAAGATTGGAGATACGGCTTCAACTGCTGATCAAAAGAAGTGGCGAAGCCAATTAATTCAATTATCTGTTGATTACATAAATAACTTCGATTCTGCCAGCAAAATGGTCCAGGATCCTAACTTGAAGCCGACGGATCTGCAAATTAACCTTCTCTACCTATATAATGAGTCTCAGGAACTGAAGGATAAGATTTTTGAACTTGTTGATAAATTCTATGTAACTTATGCAGAGTCAGCTGAACAAGCAATTGCCAGCTCAACGAAAGCACTTAATGATAGCAGTAGAGTCATGTTGATTGCATTCGCAATTGTCGTTATTGTAACCATTATTATCGCTTTTCTAATCATTAGCTCCTTCACAAGGCCTATTCAAATTTTACAAAATGCCGTGTCGCTTATTGCCGCAGGAGATTTGTCCCATACGATAAATTCTACATCCAGAGATGAGTTAGGTAAGCTAAGTAACAGTTTCGACCATATGATCATTCAAGTTCGCAAGATGCTGAATGCTGCGATGCAGATTGCATCGTCACTATCCGAGCACTCCCATGAGTTTCACCGCTTTTCTAAGCTTACGGCATCGGCCAACACAGATATCTTGAAGGCAATTACAGAGATATCGACCGGTGCTGATGAGCAAGCCATGAAAACGGAGCAAAGCTCGATGATCATTGCAGAATTGGAAGCGGAGATTCGTGAAATAACCGCTTATACATATGAAATGAAGCGTACCAGTGAAGAGGCAGCGTCCGGTACATTACAAGGGACAGCATCCGTAAGGGCGCTGAAGTCATCGTCTGACCAGTCCCAGGCTGTCCTGCAGAAGGTCGATGCTGCCATGAAGACCTTGTCTGACAGCTCCAAGCAAATTGGCGCTATTATTCATTCGATCACGGAAATTTCTACACAGACGAACGTGCTTGCTTTGAACGCTGCGATTGAAGCGGCAAGAGCCGGCGCAAACGGCCGCGGCTTCTCTGTGATTGCAGATGAAGTGCGTCAGCTTTCACAGCAGACGAATGATTCCTCCAAGACAATCGGCGGCATCATTCAAGCGCTTCAGAAGCAAATCAAAGAATTACAGAGCTCACTGATCGAAGCTCGCGAATCTGCGGTTGCACAAAACCATCGGGTAACAGACACACTTGGTTCTTTCGAAGGCATCGAACAATCGATGAAGGGTATTATCGGGCAAATTGAACAAATCCATATAAAAATTGAGCACGTACAATCCAAAAATGACAGATTAGTAAATTCCGTTCAGTTCGTAGCAGCCATCGCGCAAGAAACAGCTGCTGGTGTCGAGGAAGTAAGCTCAACCTCGATTCAGCAGGATGCATCCATCCGCCGAATTGCTGAAGAGTCGGATGATATCCTTGTTCTTTCTCAGCAGTTATTTGCTGAGATTAGCAAATTCCAGATTGGTGAGAGTGCTATGGAAAATCATCAGGAAATATTTGATCTTCAATCGGAGCCTATTCAAGTCAGGAATGAAGTGCACTTCGAGGTTTTTGAAGATAATCAAATGGATTCGTTTCAAAAGGAACAAGATAACTCAACAACGGAAACACCACAGGATGACCTGGACAAAGGTGAATCTAGGAAAGAGAACAAAATGCTTGTTCTCGTAGGAAAATAATAGCTATCACCAAAATCCCTCTACTTCTAATTGGAAGCCTAGAGGGATTTTAATTTCGAGAAATACAACAAAAGCGAACCTATTATACCTAAGACGACACTGGTATAACCGTTAACCGCAGCAAGATGATTTTACCACTGCCTCCGATTTCTCAACTGGTGAAGGTCCGCAACATTCTTGGGTCCCGATACCGCAAACGCCCGTTTCCGGCAGTTCCAGCTCAACTCGTTCAGCTGCTGCCAGATCCCCGACAAGAGCAGCTACGACGGATCTAACTTGTTCATATCCTGTTGCCATTAGGAATGTTGGTGCTCTTCCATAACTTTTGGAACCAACAATGTAGAAATCCTTTTCAGGTTGACGCAGCTCCTTCTCGCCATGCGGTCTTACCGTACCGCAACTATGAACATTTGGATCGATCAATGGCGCTAACTCCATAACACTTTCCAATGTTGGGTCGGCAATTACTCTAACTTCTCGTAAAAAAGACAGATCTGGACGAGAACCCGTATTCGACACGATTTCATCGACAGCATCTAGATGAACCAATAAACCGTTTAAAGAGCCAATCACAACCATTTTATCTTTTTCCTGTTTCAATTCTTGAATGTGGAATGGCGTCAGAACCTTAACTTTTCCTGAATCAACTAGCTTTTGAATACGCGTACCAAGTTCTCCTCTTGCAGGAAGTTGATCCTGCTCCTGACCGCCATAAACATCATCTAGCCTAGATTTCCTTAAAATCCAAACGATTTCTGTGCTTCGAACTTGTTCCTTCAGTTTACCTAATTCTAATAAGGTATTGATTGCAGAGTGACCGCTCCCCACAACAATAACTTTTTTGCCGCTATATCGTTCCTTATGCTTACCCAGAACATCAGGTATTCCATAGTAAATTTGCTTATTTAAAGCCTGCTCTTCTGTCGTCCATATCCCTTCTGATATTATGGGATTCGGGTTCGACCAGGTACCGGATGCATCAATAACAGCCTTAGCCTCAATAAGGATTCGTTCCCCATTTTTCTCAACATGCAGGACAAACGGAAGATCTTTACGGCCATGTGTTTTCACTTTGCTCAGACCTTTACGGCTAACAGCAATAACTTTAGTATTTAAGTATAGATAAGGTTTGATTTCAGGCAATTCAGCAAAAGGATTGAAGTATTTATCAATCATCTCTTGTCCTGAAGGGATTCCTAAAGGATTCGGGACTTGCCAACCATGAGAAATAAGCAATTGCTTAGCAGCTTTATCCATATTGTATTCCCAAGAGGAAAACATTCGAACATGAGCCCAGCTGCGTACATTAGCCCCCACTTCTTCCCCCGCCTCAAACAAAACAAATGGTTCCTCTCTCATAACTAGCTGTGCTGCCGCGGCAAGGCCAACAGGCCCTCCACCTATGATAGCCACAGGTAACTTATTATCATTCATTGCATATACCTCCCTCTCAATATCATGCTATAGACTGATTAATCAAATTAAATTGATTTATTAATCAAAAAAAATTGATGTTAAAAATAAAAAAATTAAGAACGAGTAGGTCTAAATATGCAGCAAAGATCAGCTGAGAGTAATCCGTTTACTTCAGAGTTGTTTATCTCGTAGTAACTCCAAGTACCAATGATCTCTTTGGTGATCATTTTCGCATCCAAAAGAATTTTCAAATGATAAGACAGTTTAGACTGAGCCATATCAAAGATATCACAAAGGTCACATACGCAGGTTTTTCCCCGCTGTGTTAACTCATACATGATCTGTAGTCTTTTGTGATCTGCTAGTGCTTTAAATTTTGCTTCATACGTTTCAAAAAAAGAATCGTCTGGTGTGGATTTTGCATGTATCGTTTGTAATGGAATGATTGTTTTCACTTATTTCACCCGCTTTATTAATCAATTATTTTTGATTTATTAACAATATATAACATTACAAGCTAAAAAGCAATTACTTAATCAATTAATTTTGATTAAGTAATTGCTTATGGTTTAAACGCCTTTATTAAAAGAGCTTCAGCAAAAAAAATTTGCCGAAGCCTTTTCCCCCCTCCCATGTATGCCGATTATAACTTCATGCGTTGCAAGCGTAAGGCGTTTAACACAACGGATACCGAGCTTAGTGCCATAGCAGCACCGGCTACCCAGGGTGCTAAAAGGCCAAGTGCCGCAATCGGAATCCCGAGCGTATTGTAACCGAGTGCCCAAAATAGGTTTTGTTTAATATTCGTCATCGTTTTACGGCTCATATAAATGGCATCTGTAATGCTTGTAAGTTCTCCGCGCATCAGTGTTACGTCTGCTGCTTCCATCGCAATGTCAGTGCCGGTCCCAATCGCTATGCCGACGTCTGCAGTCGCAAGAGCAGGAGCATCGTTGATACCATCGCCAACCATCGCCACTATTTTTCCTTGCCCTTGAAGCTTCTTCACTTCCTCAGCTTTACCTTCCGGAAGCACCTCAGCAAGAACATGATCAATACCAACTTGCTGCGCGATAGCATGCGCTGTCCGATTGTTGTCACCTGTCATCATAATGACTTCGATGCCCATTTGTTTTAAACGAGAGACCGCTTCTTTCGATGTGTCCTTGATCGTATCCGCTACGGCTACCATACCTGCGTACTTGTTATCCACCGCTACGAGCATAGCGGTTTTACCTTCGGATTCGAGCTTTTCCATAGCCGTATCTGCTTTACCGAAGTCGATGGTTTTACGCTGCATGAGCTTACGGGTTCCAACCAGCACTTCCCTGCCTTCTACGATGGCTCGAATGCCGTAACCGGGAATGGCTTCAAACTGCTCAGTAGCGGTAAGTAGGATACCCTTAGCAACAATCCCATCAACAATCGCCTCAGCAAGCGGGTGCTCAGATTGTTTTTCGGCAGAGCCGATTAATCTAAGGATTGTATCTTCTTCATCCATGTTTTCAATTTTAACGTCTGTAAGTTCCGGTTTGCCTTTCGTTACCGTACCCGTTTTATCAAGCACGATGGTTTGCACTTTTTGCATCGATTCTAAATGTTCCCCGCCCTTAAATAGGATGCCAAATTCCGCCGCGCGGCCGGATCCGGCCATAATCGATGTTGGTGTTGCAAGACCTAAAGCACAAGGGCAAGCAATGACAAGGACAGCAATAGCCTTTTCCAGCGCAGTTGCAAACTCACCAGAAGCAACCCAGATATACCAAATCAGAAAGGTTACAATAGCAATTCCTACAACAATCGGGACAAAGATACCCGAAATCACGTCAGCGATACGCTGAATAGGCGCTTTAGAGCCTTGGGCTTCTTCTACAACTTTGATAATTTGAGCGAGAGCTGTCTCTTTCCCAACACGGGTTGCTTTTATTTTTAAGCTTCCGTTTTTATTAATTGTAGCGCCAATAACCGCGTCACTAGCTTTCTTCTCGACTGGGATACTTTCCCCAGTAAGCATGGATTCATCAACAGCGGACAAACCGTCTACAACTACACCGTCGACTGGGATTTTCTCACCCGGTTTTACAAGAACAATGTCTCCCATGACAACTTCCTCAACCGGTATAGCCATTTCTTCACCATTTCGAATGACTAATGCTGTTTTCGCTTGGAGCCCCATCAATTTCTTGATGGCTTCAGAAGTTCTCCCTTTTGCCAACACTTCAAATAACTTCCCTAAGATAATCAAAGTAATAAGTATTGCGCTTGTTTCGTAATACATATCTGGCGCATGGTTGTGGACATCAGCAGAAGTTGCCCACTGAAGCGTTAGGTATAAACTATAGAAGTACGCGGCTGATGTTCCGAGAGAAACAAGTACATCCATATTGGCGCTTTTATTACGAAGGGCTTTGTATGCTCCTACATAAAATTGACGACCGATAATAAACTGTACCGGTGTGGCCAGCACAAGCTGTACCCAAGGATTCATCATGAATTCTGGCAAGTAAATCCATGATGTAAATGTAAAGTGGCTCACCATGGCCCATAGAAGCGGTAGCGAAAGGATTGCCGATACCACTAACTGTATTTTCTTTTGATGTATCTCCTTTTGTTTATAATCGCCTTTAGCTTCCGCCTCCTCTTTACGTATGGCTTTGTATCCCAGTTGATCAACTTTATTAACCATATCACTTACTGACACTTCGACAGCGCTAAACTCAACATGGGCAGTTTCTAATGCAAGGTTAACAGTTGCTTTGCTAACACCTGGCATTTTATTTAAGCCTTTTTCAATACGTGTAGCGCATGCTGCGCAGGTCATGCCAACGATATTAAAATCAACTGCATCCTTTACGGTGCTGTAACCCAGATCCAGTATTTTTTCTTCCATGGCAGATACGCTGATTTGAGTCGGATTATAAATCACAGATGCCTTCTCGAGGGCAAAATTTACATTGGCATCTGAAACACCTTCTAATTTTTTCAAGCCTTTTTCGATCCGGTTCGCGCATGCCGCACAAGTCATGCCAGCAATTTGCAGACTTGCCTGTTGCTGCTCTAATTGTTTCGCCATTTCATTTCCCCCTGCCACAAATACCCCTATGGGGTATATTTTTTTGAAAAAAAATAGGTGTTACACTGGAGCCGCATGCAGCGGCTCATTTATCTTATTTCGCAACGTCATAGCCTTGATCTTCAATTGCTTCTTTAATAGCATCCAAAGAAACTTTAGACGCATCGAAATCTACAGTAACGGAACCACCGCTCAAATCAACTTTGCCGGAAGCTCCAAGTTTCTTAACTGCGCCTTCAACGGAGTTTACACAATGACCGCAGGACATACCTTCAACTTTAAGAGTAACTGTTTGCATATCTAATCTCTCCTTTATTATTTCATTAATTTATTCATGGTAATCATGAGTTCTTTGATAACCTCATTATCGCCTTCTTGAATGCGTTCGATCACACAGCTGTTTAGATGATGCTCGAGAAGCAGTTTCCCAACACCGTTTAAAGCTGATTGAACCGCGGCGATTTGATTTAACACATCGTCACAATACGTATCCTTCTCAATAAGACCTTTCACACCGCGAATTTGGCCTTCGATGCGATTGAGCCTAGAAATCAAATTGTTTTTTGTTTTATCAGAATGATGACTTTTTCGAGCACTGCCCGAATGGCAGCTGTCCTCATGTAATTCTTGTTTATCATGTTGTTCCATTAACATTACCTCCTCACATTTTGAATATACCATACCCCCATACCCTATATCAAGCCTAATATTACATTTACACAGATAAAAAATAATGTGGGGCTTCCCTCAGCCATTTTCACGGCTTTTGGGATAGCCCCATACTTTTGAAGACATACATTCATGCAGCCTAATGCACAAACCGACCTTCCTCCGGAATCGCTATCTTCTCGAAATCCTCCGCCAGACGACCTAATTCGCGACTGAGTTCTTCACCGTTCATCGGTTTTCCATGTCCCGTTAGCGCTAAAGATGGATGTAAATCTCGAAGCTTTCTAACCGAATCGCCAGCTGCTTGCCAGTCTGTCGTGAAATACTTTGGCGGTCCGCTTATTTCTTGTTCTTGCGTGAACACCTTGTAAAGCGACTCTTGCTTAACGGTAACGAAGGCATCTCCTGCTATTAATGAACCATCTTTGGCGCGAAAAAGAGAAATGTGTCCTGGTGTGTGTCCCGGCGTATGAATCCATTGCCATCCTGTCAGTCCAGGAACGATACCCTTAGCGGGCAAAGGATGTACATGATTACCTATGTTAATACCGTGGTTTGGAAATAGTGGCGATAGCTCGCTAACAAGCCCGCCATTTACCGTAGAATCCCCTTTTGGATAATTGGATTTTCCCGTCAAATAAGGGATTTCCAACTCATGCGCATATACCGGAACATCCCAGTATTCCAAAAGACTCTCAATGGCCCCGACATGGTCGAAATGTCCATGCGTCAAAATGATCGCCGTAGGCTTCTTATGTGCTCCAAAACGCTCCTCAGCGACACGAATGATCTCATCTGCCGATTGCGGCATACCAGCGTCAACTAAAAACCATTCTTTATCCTTGCTTGTTGGATTGCCAATGAAACAAATATTCACGATCTGAATGCAGTAACCATATATATCAATGGCTATCTCCTTGCCTTCACCGCTGGATAATGTAGTTAACGGGATATACGTATGCTCATATGTATGTTCTGTTGGCTCCATGTAAACCTCTCCTCATCAATACAAATTCCATTTTACTATCCCCATTTCGCTGTTAAATTAATCCGTACTTCTCGATATCAAATGTGTTTTTGAACAAAAAAAGGCCAGAGTCTAGCGACTCTTAGCCTAATTAGTCTTCATTGATAATTACTCTTATTTCGCAATCTCATCCGTCGCTTTAATGTTGCGCAAGATGCTCACTTCAACTCGGCGGTTCTTGGCTCTACCTTCCGTTGTATCATTTTCTGAAATCGGCCGGTATTCACCGAATCCGACTGAAGAGTAGGAAGCAGGCTCAATTTTACTGTTATTCAGAAGTATTTTCATAAAATTGACCGCACGCTTGGCGCTTAGATCCCAGTTCGTTTCAAAGTCAGCCCGGTGAATCGGGATATTATCCGTATGACCTGCGACTTGAACCTCATATCCTGGATAACTACCCAGCAGATTAGACATCGAAACAGCCAGCTTTTGTGATTCCTGTTTAATTATAGCCGACCCTGAATCGAACAGTGCACGGTCACTAATCGTAATGGTCAGCTTCTCATTATCCAGCTTCGTGGTTAGCTGCTCACTCATGTTGTTTTCTTTAATGTAAGCATCCATGCTTTGCTTTAATTCTTTGAGATCCTTCTCTTCCTTCTGCAGCTTAGCAGCCAGCTGGCTGTCGGTTTTACTTTCTTCTTTCGTTGGCGGATTCTGGTTCTTGTAATTATTTTTCGTAGAATTCGCCGCATCATCAATCGGAATCAAATTTGACATGGCGAAGGGCGCTTCCCCTCCGGTAAAGGCATTATTCAAGGACCGCATAATCGAGTCGTATTTCTTAGAATCCAACTGACTGGATGCAAACAGAATGATAAAGAGGGCTAGAAGCAAGGTAAGCAAATCCGCATAGGGAATGAGCCAGGTTTCATCAATATGTTCTTCATGATCCTCATGCTTCTTCTTTTTACTCACTGTGTAGCGGCCTCCTTCGAATCTTCGTCATACGACGCACGTTCATTATTGGCAACGAAGATCATCATTTTTTGCTTCACGGAATTGGCAGATACACCGGATTGAATGGAGAGCAACCCCTCTACGATCATTAGCTTAATTTCAACTTCTTTCTTAGACTTCTGCTTCAGCTTATTTGCGAATGGGTGAAAAATAACGTAACCAAGGAAAATCCCGAACATCGTTGCAACGAATGCCGCTGAAATCAGATGGCCTAGTTTCTCTACTTCACTCAAATTACCAAGAGCTGCGATGAGTCCAACAACCGCGCCAAGTACGCCGAGTGTCGGTGCATATGTACCAGCTTGCGTAAAAATACCTGCAAATTTCTTATGTCTTGATTCCATTTCAGCAATATCTTCGAGCAATACGTCACGTACAAAATCTGCGTCATTCCCATCAATAATCAGGCGCATGCCGCTTTTCATAAAAGGGTCTGACAGCTCTTCTGCTTGCTTCTCCAAGGAAAGTAATCCTTCACGGCGTGTAATGGACACCCAGTCGATGAATGTCTCAATCAGCTCTTTTTTAGGCATTAATTTCTGTTCGGTAAAAATAATTTTCAATAAGGTCGGAATCTTCTTTATTTCATCCATTGAAAAAGCGATAAATAAGGCCGATGCTGTACCTCCGAAAATAATTAAGGCAGCTGCTGGATTCAACAGTGCTACCAGGCTTGCCCCTTTCAATACCATACCCACACCAATGGATATAAAAGCTAAAACGATTCCGATTAGTGATGACTTCTCCATATTCAAGGCACCTCTCCCTATGATCTAATTTTCGTGAGTTGTCAAGCTCCCTAAGGATCTCAACAAGCTTGCCAGCGTTTCCTGTTCTTCCCCCAGTTTAGAAAAAAAACGGCGATCGGCTTGCTCGACAATGTCTAAGGCCTTGGATATCAAACTCTCTCCAGCTGGAGTTAAAGAGATTGACTTGGCTCTAGTGTCCGTGGGATGTTCCTTGCGAATGAGGAACCCTTTCTTTTCTAAGCTACGAAGTACTTGTGAGGCCATCATGGGATCAATGTGCGCATGCATGGCAATTTGAACCTGTGTCACATCCCCTAAAGGGGACTGAGAATTTAACCACTCTGTGGTGGCTAGCAAAATAAATTGAACATGCGTAAGATCCAACTCATGCAGGGCATGACGAAGATTTTTTTGCCATAGATTCGTAACCTGCCAAAGATGAAATCCTGGGCTGTCATAAGGCTTTAAGCGTTCAAATGTCATTGACCCTCCAATAATTCAACAAGAAAGTTATATATGTACATATAATAAGTTTATTTATTATTATACATCATTTTTTGTCGAAAACTAGGACTAAAGTCATGTTTTTTTTGTGAATATGCTAGCAATTTGACGAATGCTAGCGTCCTTCTCTTACTTATTTTATACTTGAGGAGAACTAATTCCTGCTTGAACCGATATCAGTAGGAAGGAAACATGTTTCATAATACAATTTGGTATGACCAGGTATCCCTTTTGGAAACGATAGGAAAGAATGAAAGTCGCCATCTTACATACGAGGAGTGAATCATGTGGAGAAACGTTCGTTTGGTTCGACCGGCCAGCCATTTCCTGTCCTGAGCTTTGGTGCTCAGCGCATTGTCGACGAACACCAATGTACGGAAGAGGAAGCGATTCAAATTGTCAATCGTGCGATTGACGAAGGAATCACCTATTTCGATACAGCACCAAGCTACTCGGATGGGCAATCCGAGGAACGACTTGGTAAAGCATTAGCACGCGATGGACGAAGGAATGACGTATGGATTGCTACCAAAACGCATGATCGAACAAGAGACGGTTCCCTGAAGCTGCTGGAAGCAAGTCTGAAGCGACTGCAAACGGATCACGTTGAAGAATGGCGATTGCATAATATCATGACAATGGAGGAGCTCGATAAGTGCTTCGCCAAAGGCGGAGCGTTAGAAGCGCTTCTTGAGGCGAAGGAACAAGGGATCATCAAGCATATCTCGATCAGCGGTCACACGAACCCTAGAGTTCAGCTGGAAGCGATTGAACGGTTCCCTTTTGACAGCGCTCTTGTAGCTTTATCTGCAGCGGATCATCTCATTTACAGCTTCGCTCATGAGTTTTTACCTAAAGCGAACGAGAAAGGTGTCGCTGTCATTGGCATGAAGGTTATGGCGCTCGGTAAGCTGGCTCCCTGGTACGAGAAAGCGCTCCAATATACGTTCTCGCTGCCAATATCTACGGCGATTGTCGGCATGGAATCCATGGCGCAGCTGGAACAAAATCTGGCCATTGCTAAAAGCTTCAAGCCTATGACTGAGCTTGAGCAGCTTGAGTTCCTCAAAGAAATTGCTCATCTCGCCACCCCTGATGTGCTGCGTTGGAAAACAACCGATTGGGTATCTGGTGAATGGTACGTTCGTAACTAATTAAACAAGCCAGCAGTTAAGTGCCATGATTATCGGCACTAACCTGCTGGCTTTTTCAATTGAATTGAACTGGGTTGTCATTCGCTTATTCTTCGAAGATGTGAGTCAGCAGCTCCCCTAGCTCTTTGATCGCTTGTTCCTCTTGCTCGCCGTCCACTTCCAAAGTGACTTCGTCATTCTGTTGAATGCCAAGTGTGAGCATGCTAAGCGAGCTTTTGCCGTTGACCTTCTTTTCGCCTTTGATCACATTCACTTTGCATGGGAAGGTGCCAACCTTCTGAACGAATACTTTCGTCGGACGGGCGTGAAAGCCGGAAGGATTTAAGACAGTAAAGGTTTGAGATATCATTTCAAGTCACTCCTTGTTTTCTGTTCTACGAATTGTTTAATTAGGGCCTGACTGCTCATGGATAAAATCTGCTCCGTGTAGCCCGCCCACTCCCTATGTGAGGTTTGTTTAATTAAAGCTCTCGCTGGCAAAATCGAGCTGGCACTCATGCTGAACTCATGGAGTCCCATGCCGAGAAGAATCGGTATGGCCGTTTCGTCACCGGCCATTTCTCCACACATGCCAACCCATTTCCCTTCTTTCGCAGCTGCCTGAATAACCATTTGAATTAATCGTAATATAGATGGATGGCAAGGTTGGTATAAGTAAGAAACGGTTTCATTCATCCGATCAGCTGCCATTGTATATTGGATAAGATCATTCGTTCCAATACTGAAGAAATCGGCCTCTTTCGCCAAGAAATCCGCAGCTAACGCTGCCGCCGGCACTTCAATCATAATACCGACCTCTATATTAGAGGGCACGGCAATGCCTTCTTGAACTAGCTTCTCTTTCTCTTCTTGAAGCAATTGTTTGGCAGCCAGCAGCTCATCTACAACGGCAATCATAGGGAACATGATTTTCAATTTTCCATAACTGCTTGCTCTCAGAAGCGCCCTTAGCTGTGTACGAAACAGATCCTGCTTGCTCAGACATAAACGCACCGCGCGCAAGCCTAGGAATGGATTGCTTTCAACAGGGAGCTTCATATATGGCAGTTCTTTATCTCCCCCTATATCGAGTGTTCGTATGACGACAGGCTTATTGTCCATTCGCTCCAATACATGCTTATAGACCTGGAATTGTTCTTCTTCACTAGGCAGAGAGCTGCGCCCCATATAAAGGAATTCCGTCCTAAACAAACCGATACCTTCCGCACCGTTAGCTAAAACCTTTTGCAAATCTTCCACACTGCCGATGTTGGCAGCCAATTCTACGCGGCGCCCGTCTGCTGAGATCGTAGGTTGATCCAATAGCTTGCGCAGTTCGAATCTTCGTTGGTCGTATGCTGCTTTACGAGCTTTGTAGGTCTCCATCTCTTCATCGTTTGGAGCGATGAGTACGGCGCCCTCTACGGCATCCATAATAATCATTGTGCCTGTTTTGATTTCCGCGGCCGCTGCTCCTGCTCCAACAATAGCTGGCACCTCAAGCGAGCGAGCCATGATCGCGGAATGAGAAGTACGGCTGCCGATCTCCGTTACAAAGCCAAGCACATAATCGAGATTTAATTGGGCGGTATCGGACGGCGTCAAATCTTCCGCGATCAAAATGCACGGCTCGTTGATGGCCGCAATCGCCGCATAGGAGACACCGCGAAGCCGGCTCATGATCCGTCCGGTGACGTCACGCACGTCACTAGCGCGTTCCCGGAGCAGCTCGTTATCCATAGAGCTAAGCACTTCGATGAAGCTGCTCGCAACTTCATGCAGCTTAAATTCAGCATTCAAGCCTTCGTCTTCAATGCCCTCGATAATAGCATCGATATAATCGGGATCTTCCAAAAGCATCAAATGTGCTTCGAAAATTTCAGCTTTCGCTGCACCCATGCGCTGTTCAGTCAAATCTTTAATCTCTTCTAACTCTAGTCTCGCTTCTTCAACAGCTTTACGGAAACGTTCTACTTCTATAAGAGCATCTGCCACCTTCTCACGGGCAGGTACGTAATGATCATTGTTCAACCGAAAAGCTTTCGCTATCGCAATGCCGGGGGAAGCAGCAATGCCTGATAGTCGTTTTGTCATCATTTTAGCCATAAGGGAACTCCCCTTTCTCAAGATCGATCTGATTGTTTTAATTGTTCATATTGGGTTTTAATCATCTCATGGATTAGGTGATCTTCACCGATGCTCGTATACTTCGTTATCGTTTGGGCAATTCCAAGCTTTCGTAAATCTGCTTGAATCTCTACGGCTTCAGGATCTTCCTGATCCTTAAATAAGAAGGCAGCGGCCATTGCCATAGCTAAATAGGTCGGTTTCATACCAAGCTTATAGGCCTGTAAAGCGGGCCGAACAAGACGATCATTGCTGGATAACTTGCGAATCGGTGACCTTCCTACCCGAGTAACCTCGTCGATCAAATGGGGGTTTATGAATCTGTTCAATATTTTATCGATATACTGCTCATGCTGAGCAAGATCGAAGCCGTGCTTTTTGATAAGCAGGGCGCCGGTCTCATGCATTACATGACGCACTAGCGAGGCGATTTGCGAGTTCGCCATCGCATCTTGAATCGTCGTAAAGCCATGTAAATATCCAAGATACGCAGCGCTGCAGTGCCCTGTATTGACAGTAAACAGCTTTCGCTCAATATACGGCTCCAAATGCTTCACATAATGGATACCCTCAATGCGGGGGAAGCCCTCGAGCATTTGCGACTCGTCAACGACCCATTCGTAGAAGGGCTCAACCGTGACTTGCAGTGGGTCTTCATTATGTTGGATTGGAACAATCCGATCGACAGCAGCATCAGGAAATGCGATACTTCCATCTACTTTAGCTCGCAGATCTTCACTTAGATGAACGTATACCTGTTCTTTCAGCTGCGTACTTCCACCAATTGCATTCTCACAGGCAATGATGTGCAGCGGCGCCGCTCCGCGTTCGATCCGTATTTCAATCCCCTTGGCGATGCCAGCGGCAATATGTTTCAAAATATTTACGCCCACTGCGGTTGTAACCAGATCAGCCTCAGCGACGGCTCTAGCTACATCTTCTAAGTTCTTACCATTAATCGCTGTAACATTAGTAACGTTGAACGTTTCTTGTTCCTCATTAGCTAAGCGTACTGAATATGACTTCCTCTTCTGCAATAGCTCAACTAAGCTATCGTTCACATCGGAGAAGATCACCTCATAACCGGCTTGGGACAAAATTAAACCAATAAACCCCCTGCCGATATTCCCAGCACCAAAATGGACAGCCCTCATGACTCCATCCCGCTTTCGAAAATTTTCACCATTTCTTCAGGCGTCGCCGCTTTCATGATCAGCTCTATGTTCTCATCTTCGGAACAAATCATCGCGACATTCGTTAAGATATCCAGATGATCATTACCTGCAGCTGCAATACCGATGACTAAGTTGGCTTTTTCACCTTCACCGAAATCCACGCCCTCCGGAATTTGTACGATCGACAATCCTGTCGATAAAATCAATGATTTGGAATCCTGCGTACCGTGCGGGATGGCCAGACCATTTCCCATATAGGTTGATAAAGTTTGTTCTCGTTCCAGCATTTTATCGATGTAAGCCGCTGATACATGACCTGCATCTACCAATAGTTGACCTGCCATCCGAATAGCCTCGAATTTATCCTTGGGCTTAGCGTTTAGTTTAATTTTATTCGTTGATAAGATCGTCATGGTTATCTCTCCTATATCCGATTTATTTTTTATTTTCTAAAAAGGCAGCGAGTTCCTGGGATAAAAAGTGCTTGATCTCGGACTGCGTCCCAGATTTCAACAGTTCGATCATTTCTGGAATCAATAGAAAAGAACTTATTTCACTGAGCACTTCTAGGCTTTCTTTGGAAAGCTCCTTCGGACCAAGCATGAGCAGCAGCTGCTTTACGTCTGACCCGATACCTTGGTCTAACAGCAAGTCTTCTTTTAATCGAAACAATGTGAAAGATGGCTTCCTAACCTGCTCGCTTCGAATGTGAAAGAGGGCCAAGCCCGTGTCTGGGATAACTTGACTGCTTAATCGTTCTCTTTCTAGCAGCAGGTTGACGATTGGCTCCACTTCATCGATCACACCTGAGTGTCTAACATATCCACAAATGACCTCCAGAGTTTCTCTCAGACTGTGAAAGGATTGATCGATATGATACACCGTGAATGGATCGATGATGCTGACAATTTCGTTTACATAGTGTTGAATGCGATGTAATCTGTCCGTTGAATCAGCGTCTTGAAGCGATTCATTACGATCTCCAGCTTCTTTTTGCAACGTAACATTTTGAATAAATAGTCTTAGTCGCTCAGCTTCTTCCTTCGTTAATAACGGACTTAACTTCAAGTACTGATCTTCATCCAGAGGCAAATCTACCGTTGATATAATCAAATCGTATTCCTTTTCGGGGATGCGCGCTGCTTCAAACCAAGATGCATGACCGATAATATCAATTTGCGGAAGTTCCTTTGTAAGTCTTACGGCTAACATTTTGGAAGTCCCGATCCCACTTGTACATACGAGAATCGCTTTTACATTACGCCTGAATTGCTTTTGCCTCTCGATAGAAGCTCCGAAATGCATGACTAGAAAGCCAATTTCTTCATCTGGCACGGCAATTTCGGTTATTGTTTTATCTACAGCTCTCCGTATAGCATCAAATAGTGTCTCATAATCTTTCTTGATTTGCGATAAAAGCGGATTACGAATGGTCGCTCCTGCTTGAAGCCGCTTCAAAGCGGACTCCAAATGGCTCAGCAGCCCCTCTCGTAATGAACGATCATCGCTGAAACGGACCGAGATACTGCTCTCCATGTTTCGGATGAGCTTCCATACAATTTCCATATAACTTAGTTCTTCCATAGGAAGCAGTTGATTCGGATGTTTCAGTGTATTGGGCTCCAGTAATTCGGCTATATAGAAAATTTCTGGTGTTGTTAATTCAATTGGAATTACCTTAGATAGGTGTTCAATTGTATGTGTAAGCAGCTTATTTGGGCGAAGTGAGTACGGTTCAGGATGTAGCTCGATTTGTCTACCCTGCTGAATTCTAGCGATAGTTATCGAAATATGAATGAGCAGATTGGTGTAATCCTGCTCCGATAGTTCACTTAAACCTTCATCTTCAGCAAGCCAAAGTGCTGCTTCCACCTTCGTAAAGTTTTCTTTCCCAATGAGCTCCAACAGTCTTTGTGTAACTGGTGAATGCGAGTTCACATTTTTCCCAAATAGATCAGCTTCATCGAGACCGTTTTTGGCGAGCTTTACCATCATCCTGCGTTTATTCGCCTCGGAACCGCTCAAACCAACGCCATACCCTCGTTTACGTACAAGGATTAGGTCAGACTTCTGTATCCAGCTATCCAGCTCATCGAGATCGTGAGTGATGGTGGGAACCGTTACGCCCAAATCATGAGCCAAACTGAATAGCTTGACAGGCTCCTCTTCTTGCAGCAAGGTGCAAAGAATCATGATTTTGCGATCGTCGGCAGAAAATTCAATGTCCATCATCCCATATAACAAGCGCCGGAACGCCTCAAGTTTTTCAGGTTCTGCTTGTAATTGAATCCCTTTCCCCGACTTTTTTTGCAAAGTTAATCCATAAGCTGCCAAAATCGTCTCCAACTCGGACAGCTCCCGATGAACCGTTCTTGTGCTTACATTGATTTCGGCAGCGATTTCTCCTGCTGTAATATCATCCGTTCGATTCATTAACAGCTCTAGAATTTGACGATTCCTGTTTGACAGGCTCATGATATTTCTCCTCACGAACAAAATGGAGATAACGCCGGCAATTAGCCAGCGTTAGTAAGGTATATTAACTTAATCGTTTGACAAGTTCATCGTATTCTGGACTTTTCATGAAATTTTCGATGGAAATGTGTTCAGCCTCCGGAGCCTTATTACGTGCTCGATCAGTTAATGATTTATGGGTGATTACGATATCTGCATCAGATGGAATCTCACTAATTGCTGTGTTGACCACGATGACATCGATAGCAGCTTCTTTCATTTTCTTTCTTAAAATGGAAGCTCCCATCGCACTTGAACCCATGCCTGCATCACAGGAGAACACAATTTTTTGCACCTCGGAAGCTGGCGTCAACGTTGAGGCGCTAACTTTTTCAGCTGCCGCAGCGGCGGGAGCTTGTTTCATTTCTTTCATTTTCGCAGTAGCATGCTCCAAATCTTCTTCATTCTCGGTTTGTTTCGTTGTTTTCAACAACAATGCACCGACTGCAAAAGAGACAATCGTAGATGTGATAACCCCGCTGAAAATCGGCAGCATACCACCCTTAGGAGCCATGGCAATGTAAGCGAAAATGCTTCCTGGTGATGGCGGAGCAACTAGACCTGCATTGAACAGGGAGAACGTGAACGTTCCTGTTACGCCGCCTGCGATTACAGCCAGGATCAGACGCGGATTCATGAGAATGTACGGGAAGTAGATTTCATGAATACCGCCAAAGAAGTGAATAATAGCTGAACCAGGGGCTGAAAGCTTCGCTGCACCGCGTCCTACTATCCAATACGCTAGCAGGATACCTAGTCCTGGACCCGGATTGGACTCCAGCATGAACAAGATCGACTTGCCTGTTTTGGAGGCTTGATCCAAAGCAATCGGACTTAACACTCCGTGATTAATCGCATTGTTCAAGAACAATATTTTACCTGGTTCAATCAAAACGTTCGCAAGCGGGAGCAGACCGGCATTCACCAGTGCTTGAACTCCGGAAGCAAGAGCTTTACTCACGACCTGAACCGCAGGACCAACTACTGTGTAAGCAAGAACGGCAAGTATAGCGCCGATAATGCCTGAAGAGAAATTGTTGACGAGCATTTCGAAGCCGGATTTCACTTTTCCTTCAATCGATTTATCGAACTTCTTGAGCACCCACGCGGCGAACGGACCTACGATCATAGCCCCGAGAAACATGGGAATATCCGTTCCGATGACAACCCCCATCGTGGTTACAGCGCCGATGACGCCGCCGCGTGTTCCGTGTATCATCGTACCTCCCGTATAACCAATTAAAATAGGGAGTAGATAAGTAATCATGGGACCGACGAGCTTAGCCAAATATTCATTTGGAATCCAACCTGTCGGAATAAATAAAGCCGTAATTAATCCCCAAGCGATAAATGCGCCAATATTAGGCATCACCATGCCGCTCAAAAAACGACCGAAACTTTGAACTTTCACCCGGAATCCTCCGGAGGATGCTTGCTTTTGTGCAGCAGTTGCACTCATTAGGATAACCTCCCTTTGTCTGTTTCATGTTACTATCGTAATGCAAAAGCGCTTACATATTCAATCAAATCAAAATCCCTTTTCGTCATGAACAATGTTGACAACATTTTAAGCAGTAAGTTGTCTCGGCTTACGCCGTCCATGGACGAGCATGTTTTTCATTGTTGATGCAAAGCAAGTTACGCCCAACATAATTCTCAAACAGACGCGAGGGCACACGTTGTAGCACCGCCGCTTGACGCAGTGGTCAACACTTCTTTTAATATTTGTTGTATTCGATAGCTCCATCCAAGTGGAGTTGTATTTAGTACAACATTTAGCAAGCTAATCCACGTTATCCCCACGAATATTGCAAATCATACAACAATTTCACGAGATACTAGCTCTATTGGAGGAAAAAAGGTTATATTGTTGCACAAAATACAACATCCTGAGCTTTCTAAGAAGATATCAAGGAAATTGTTGTACGGAGTACAACTTCCCTACCATTTTGTTCTCTAATTCTCCTACTTCCTCCACTGCTATCACTTTCAACACTCCTACTACTTGTACTATTTGCACTATTTCGAACTCTTCAAATTACTTCCAGCATTACCACTACTTCCATCACTTCCATCACTCCCACAAGTTCCATTACTTCAAAACTTCCATCACCTTCATCACTTTTAAAACTCTCAACACCTTCCACCAATTCAACTAACTTCTACCACTTCTCCACACCTCCCACTTCCATTACTTCCATTACTTCCATCAATTCCAGCAATTCCAGCAATTCCAACACTCCCACTACTTCAAACACTTCCCTCACATACATAAATAAAAAAGAGCCGCTAGGGAAATTACTCCCTCACAGCTCTTTGGTTACTCAATGATAAGTGCATATACGATGCCGGGTCCATGGACGCCAATGGTCAAATCATTCTCGATGTCGGCTGAGCGGCTTGGACCCGAGATGAAATGAATACCTGCCGGTCTATCTTCGGCCGAAAGTTCATCGAATGGGCGCAAAACTTCGCCCAGCTTTGTTTTTATACGATCCACCGGGATAATCGCAATGAACGTGGTTGGCAGCAAGCTGACACTTCTGCCTCTAGTCGCATCTGAAGTTACCACTAGTGAACCTGTATATGCGACAGCGTGTTCTACGGCTACGATGCCGATGTCCGCTCCTGCCGCTTTAGCGACAAGCTCGTCTTTGGCAGCAGGGTCAGCACCTTCTGCGTTCCACACCGTGATGTCCGTTTCCGTGCCAGCAAGCGCAGCACGAAGGGGCTCTAGCTCCGGTTGATCCTGAATGATCAAGTGTTTGGCCTGTGTCTCTGCGATGAAGTTAGCAATGAACTCCTCTGCTTCAGCCATGCTAGCAAGACGCTTCGTATGGCCTCCAGCTTTCTGCCAATTCGTCATGAACAACTGAATGCGCTGTTCTAGCGGGAGATTCACCTGCTCCCAGAATTCAGGAGCCCCCTTCGTGCTATGCGAAGGAGCTGTTTGCAATGGCTTAGCTCTGCCAAGTCGATTCGAAATATTAGCAAAGAAGGCCTCTTGATCCTTAAGGGCTTCTTGGTGAAGCTTTTGGTGAAATGCTGCATCTGATTTAGCCATGATGATGTCCTCCTCCGCCGTCTTTGCGATCAGCCACAAGCTTTTCCATGCGAGCTTTCATCACAGAATCTAGTTCAGGGAATGTACCTTCTAATCCCTGCTCAATGTCTTTCCACGATTCGCGGAATGTCCTCTTCGCTATACTTGGCGCATAACGATACGAATTCCAACCTTTTAACGGACCTATCTTCGCTTTAATATGACCATCGCGAACTAACAATTTCTGCCCAATGCGACCGATTTTGATTAACGCTTTAACCCGCTTCGCGTCGGACATCAAGAAATTAAAGCCTTGCATGCCGGTCTTCTCAACAAAATCCGTCGACCCGCGCTCTACTTTGCGTTGACGAAGATAAATGAGCATATCATGCAGCGGAATCTTCACCGGACAAGCCTCATAGCAGGCACCGCACAGGCTCGAAGCACTCGCGATGTCGTCCCATTGGTCGACGTTCTTGTTAAGTGCAGGTGTAAGCACGGCACCAATTGGGCCACTGTACACCCCGCCATAAGCATGACCACCGATGTGACGGTAAACCGGGCAGGCGTTCAAGCATGCACCACAGCGAATGCAGTTCAGCAATTCCTGGAATTGCGGATCTCCAAGCTGCAAGGAACGTCCATTATCCAAAATAATGACGTGCATTTCTTCCGGTCCATCGCCGTCCTGCTCCCGTTGCGGTCCAGAAATCACAGACATATACACCGTAAGTTTCTGTCCAGTAGCCGAACGCGGCAGCAAAGTCGCCATCACTTCGAGATCGTCCAAAGTAGGAATGATTCGCTCCATACCCATGAATGTGATTTGTGTCTTAGGGATGGTACTAACCATCCGCGCATTGCCCTCATTTTCAAAAAGAACGATAGACCCTGTCTCTGCAATAGCAAAATTACAGCCCGTCATCCCAATGTCGGCTTCAAGGAACTTCTCGCGCAGCTTCCTTCTAACATAGCCAGCCAATATACCCGTGTCCGGCTCAAGCTTCTCACCTGCATCCTCGGAAAGCAGATCGGCGATCTGATAGCGATTTTTGTGGATCGCCGGAATAATAATATGCGAAGGCGTCTCGCCTGCCAGCTGAATAATATATTCGCCAAGGTCCGTTTCAATCGCCTCGACACCGATTTGTTCAAGCGCATGGTTGATATGCAATTCTTCGGAAACCATCGACTTTGACTTTACAACACTTCTAGCCTTCTTGTGCTCGGCGATTTGCATCGTCAAACGAACAGCGTCAGCTGCATCGGCTGCAAAGTGAACATGAACGCCCTGCGCTCTCGCATTTTCAACGAATTTGCCAAGATAGTAGTCCAAGTGTGCAATCGTATGCAGCCTAATTTGCCTGCCTCGCTCACGCCACTCTTCCCAGTTCCCAAGCTCTTCGGAGGCGCCCAGTTTACCGTTTTTGAGCCGTTCGGTCGTGAACTTAACCGCATTGCGAAGAAAGTCATTGTTCAGCGCGACTTTGGATCTTTCCTTGACGGTCCCACTAGGTTTATGATCGCTCATGCGCCAGCTTCACTCCTTCGGCCAGTAATTCCGCTAGATGCATGACCTTCACGGGTTTTCCACGGTAGGATAAATTGCCTGCAATATTCATTAAACATCCCATATCCAGTCCAACAAGTACTTCTGCTTCCGTTTCCAGCACATGATCCGATTTCTCAGATACCATAGCACCTGAAATATCGCACATTTTCACCGCAAAAGTCCCGCCAAATCCACAGCAATCCTCCGCATGAGGAAGGGGAACAAGCTCCAAATCACGGATATTTTGCATCAATTGCATCGGTTCTTCTTTGACGCCTAATAGTCGACTGCCGTGGCAGGACGGATGATAGGTCACTTTGTACGGGAACACAGCCCCCAAATCAGTCACACCTAATACTTGCACGAGGAACTGCGTGAATTCATATGTTTTTTCTACTAATCGGTTAGCCCTTGCTAGATTGATAGGATCATTTTCAAACAGCTTCGGATAATAATGATGAATCATACTTGTGCATGAACCCGAAGGTGATATCACAAAATCACTGTCTTCAAACGCTTGAAGCAGTGTCAATGCGGAACCTCGCGCCTCATCCCAATAGCCGCTATTGAAGGCAGGTTGACCGCAGCATGTCTGAGTCGCAGGGAAGTCTAGCTTGACTCCGTATTTTGCAAGTAAATGAACCATAGACTCACCAACCTTGGGGTAAACAAGGTCGCTCAAGCACGTAATGAATAAGGATACTTTCATGATTGCAGCTAACTCCCTTCCTTAATCGTTCCCTCTCAGAGGTATTTGGTTATACAAAAAACCATCCTCAGTACGAGAGAGAACATACTGGTGATGGGAGGAACATCTTTTTTAACCTTTATCTAATTGGAGAACGTATACACCTTTATCGCGAATCTGATCAACGTCATCCTTGTTTGTTTGACCGTCCGTGATCAAGTGCTTGATCTCAGGCCAGCCGGCTACTTGCGTCAAAGATTGCATGCCGAATTTACTATGGTCAGCTAGCAAGTATGTTTCATCAGCAATACTTATCATTTTGCGTTTAATGAGCGCTTGCAACTCGTTGGATTCGCTAATTCCACGCTGGATATGAACCCCTTTGCATGACAGGAACAGCTTATGAACGTGATACATATCCAAGGATCTTTCCGCTAGTGGTCCTACATAGGACAACGATTTTGGCGAAAGGAGTCCACCTGTAGATATGACCTGAATTTTCTCCTTACTGCTCACCTCAAGCGCAACCTTCATCGAGTTCGTGATGATCGTTAGCGGCATATCAGGAATTATTTTGGCCATATACCAAGCCGTTGTACTTGCATCTAAAATGATCCGATCATGCTCCCGAATATGCGATACCGCTTCCCTCGCGATGCTGTTCTTGAAATCCGACTGCGCCGTTTCCCTTTCCATAAAAGGGACTTCCGACTGCGCTTCCTTCACACTTACAGCGCCGCCATGGCTGCGCATCAGCTTTCCTTCGCTTTCTAGCCGATCCAGATCACGTCGTATCGTTTCTTCCGTCACTTGACACAGCTCACTTAGCTCAGTCACTCTAATACTTCCTCTTTCATTCACCAACTGAACGATTCTCTGCCATCTTTCCGCTACCAGCATCGTACTTCCCTCATTTCACCGTCGATCGGGATGCCACCTGACAAAATGTTGCATACGCTACCTGCCAACCCGCTCCATCCTGAGGGAGGTACGTTTTGACCGGGAACGAATTCCGAATCAGCTTCCTGGCTTCGCGCAAATTCGCGATATACCCTAGTGATATCCATTGTACTACAAGGTTACCTAAGGCACTACCCTCAACAGGACCGGCCCAAACCTCGCGCTGTATAGCATTTGACGTGAATTGACAAAGCAGCTCGTTCTGAATGCCGCCACCAACGATGTGAAGACCTTGATACTTCTTCCCCGATAGCAGTTCTGTTCTTTCTAAAACAAACCGATACTTCAAAGCCAGGCTTTCCAACATACAACGAACAATTTCGCCTTCCGTTTGCGGTACAACCTGTTCCGTCTCCCGGCAGTATTGCTGAATTTGCTTTGGCATATGCTCAGGATTCAAGAACATGTCATCATCCGGATCGATGAAGCATTGGAATGGCTTCACCTGCTCGGCAAGCTTGACTAGCTCAGCAAAGCTGATATTCTTGCCTTCCTTGTCCCATGTACGCTTGCATTCCTGAATTAACCATAAGCCCATGATGTTCTTCAGCAATCGGTTCGTACTATAAACGCCGCCTTCATTGGTGAAATTCCAAGCTAATGCCTGTTCCGTAAGCACGGGCGCCAACGTCTCCGTCCCGAGCAGTGACCAAGTACCGCAGCTTAAGAAAGCAAAATCTTCTTCTAAAGCGGGAACCGCGACAACAGCAGAGGCTGTATCATGCTCGCCTACGGCAATGACAGGAATCGAAGGAACATCAAGTTCATCACAAATCTCTTTGGTTAAGGCACCGACTCTAGTCCCTGACGAAACCGGTTTCAGTAATAGCTCACCTGGAAGACCAAGCTGCTCTAAAAGCTCCGTATCCCATGTTTGCGTTGTCGCATTCAAAAGCTGTGTCGTTGTGGAATTGGTGTACTCGCTATGTTTTTCTCCCGTTAAGAAGTATCGGAGCAAGTCAGGAATCATCAAGAATGTATCTGCACGCTGCAGAAGCTCTGGATTTCTTTCTTTTAACGCATATAGTTGAAAAATCGAATTAAATTGAAGGAACTGAAGACCTGTTTTGGCATACAGCTTTTCACGGCCAACAAGATCAATGACCTTATCCATGATGCCGTCCGTTTGATGGTCCCGATAGTGGTAGGGATTACCGAGAAGCTCACCATTTGCTGCAAGCAGCCCGAAATCAACCGCCCATGAATCTATGGCCAAGCTCTCGATATCCGTATAACCCAGATGCTTCATCTGTAAAATACCTTGTTTCAATTCATGAAACAATCTCAAAATGTCCCAATGAAGGTGGTTGCCCACCTTCACCGGATCATTCGAGAAGCGGTGAATTTCCTCGATCGTAACGATGCCCGCTTCGGAATCAAGTCGTCCGACGATCGCTCTGCCGCTGCTTGCTCCCAAATCAAAGGCCAGTACGCAGGAGGGCTTACTCACCAGCTGGCACCGCCTTTGCCACGAGCATTAATGCTTTCGTCGTAGCCGCTTTCTAGGTAAGCTTTCATCGGATCTACCGGTACACCGATCTCTTCCCGTACTGCTTGAAGAAGCGGAGTAACATCGAATTCGAATGCCTTACGCACAGCGTCTTCTGCGCCTAGAACGTCTTGACGCTCTTGAGCATCTCTAACTTCATCGAGATTGATCAGCAAAGCTTTGGCATACTGTGTTTGAACGTTAAGCACGGAACGCAGCATTGCAGGGATTTTACGCTCGATATTGTGGCTTTGATCGATCATGTAGGCAATATTGTCAGCAGCCTGACGGATTTGTGGATTTTTATCGTTCGCTGCATCAATGATTTGGTAGAAAATAAGGAACAACTCATACGGATTGACCGAACCAACGATCAGATCATCATCCCCGTATTTGCGGGAGTTGAAGTGGAAGCCGCCCAGTTTATTTTCATCTAACAAGTAAGTCACGATATGTTCAATGTTCGTTCCTTGCGGGTGATGCCCTGTATCAACTAGCACTTCAGCTTGAGGCCCCAATTTGTTCGCCAAATTGAATGCCATCCCCCAGTCTGCTAGATCTGTGTGATAAAACGCAGGCTCATAGAACTTGTATTCAATCAGCATACGCATGCTTGGCGTCATGGCTCCGTACATTTCTTTAAGCGCTTCATACATCCATGTTTTACGAGCTCGAATGTCGACTTGTCCTGGATAGTTGGAACCATCTGCGAACCATAGGCTCAGCACATCAGAACCTACTGTCTTAGCGATGTCCACACACTCCAGCAAATGATCCGTCGCTTTGCGGCGGATGGCTTCGTTCGAATTCGTCACACTACCAAAGATGTAATCATCCTCTTGAAAAAGGTTAGGGTTTACAGCTCCAATAGAAACACCGAGATTAGCTGCATGCTGCTTAAGCTTTGCGTAATCGTCCACCTTGTCCCATGGAATATGGATAGCAACCGACGGGCAAACACCCGTCAGTTTATGGACCTGCGCAGCGTCTTCGAATTTCTCGAAGGGATTACGCGGAACGCCATTTTGCTTATAAACTTTGAAGCGAGTTCCTGAATCTCCGTAGCCCCATGATGGGGTTTCTACTTTAAGGGCTTTTAGCTTAGCTTTAACGGCTGCTAGATCAATGCCTCTATTTGCTTGCAGCTCTTCGAACAAGGCGTATGCTTTATCGCTCATCGGATTATATCTCCTTTTGGTTGTGGAAGTAATTAGCGAGTGAAGGCAGCCGGAACGCCGCCGTCAACTGTGATCATACAACCTGTCGTTTTGTCTGCTTTGGAAGAAGCGAAGTATACGATAGCCTCCGCAACGTCTTTCGGGAAAATGTTGACAAGCAGCGTCGTTCTTTTGCGGTAATGCTCTTCCAACTGATCCGGTTCAATACCGTAAGCTGCAGCCCGTTCATTGCGCCAACCGGAATTCCAAATCGCGGAGCCTTGAAGAATCGCATCTGGCAATACCGAGTTTACACGAATGCCGAATTCCCCGCCCTCAGCGGCAATACAGCGTGCTAAGTGAATTTCAGCCGCTTTGGCTGTCGAGTAGGCGGAGGCATTTTTGCCTGCGAATACCGAGTTTTTGGAGCCGACGAATACCATGCTGCCGCCGATGCTTTGTTTTTTCATAATTTTAAAAGCTTCTCTAGCTACGAGGAAATAACCCGTGCTGAGCACGTTCATGTTTAGGTTCCACTCTTTAAGTGATGTTTCGTCAAAAGGACTAGAAGTCGCAAGACCTGCGTTATTCACAATAATATCGATACCGCCATAGCTGAGAATCGAGTCGCGGTAAGCGGCTTCCACTTCCTCTTCTTTCGTTACATCCATTTTAACGGCAATGGCTCTGTTTTCGCCATACTGCCCGTTCAATTCGTCTGCTAATTTTTGTGCGCCTTCAAGATTCAGGTCAGCTAGAACGACGTGCGCGCCTTCTTTTAAAAATTGACGAGCCGTTACGCTTCCGATTCCGCCTGCGCCGCCTGTGATGAAAGCAATTTTACGGGAAAACTCCGCTTCAGCCGGAGCCAAAGTTAATTTATAAAGTTCAAGAGGCCAGTACTCGACATTAAAAGATTCATTTTCGCTTAAAGAAACGAACGTTCCGAGAGCTGTTGCGCCTCTCATTACGGCAATCGCACGGTGATAGAGAGCTCCGCTTACTTGTGCATTGGACCAGCTTTTACCTGTGTTGATCATCCCGATACCTGGGATCAGGATAACGCGAGGTGCCGCTTCGTTCATGACGTCGCCTTCATTTTTGTTGCGGTCAAAATAAGCCTTGTACTCTTCTTTGTAAGCCGCGATTCCAGCGTTTAAAGCTTCAATTAACGAGGCCACATCACGGGAGTTTGGATTCCAATCAATGTAAAGAGGCTTCATTTTCGTATGAACCAAGTGATCCGGGCAAGCCGCTCCAACTTGGGATAGCACAGCAGCATCTTTACTGTTAACGAACTTCAGAACATCATCCGCGCTGTCAGTGGTCAGGATCATTTTCTTCTCATTGCTCACTGCTCCACGAACGATAGGCAGGACTTGTGCCAAAATATCTTTTTGCTCGGATTCAGAAAGGGACTCGTACTTCGCTCCGCCATAAAGGCTGCTCTCGTTCACACGAGCTTCAATGAAGCTTTCTGCTTCTTGAATGATAGCCAAAGTTTTGAGGTAGCTTTCTTCCGACGTTTCGCCCCAAGTAACCAAACCATGCTTCTCCATCAACACGAGCTCAGCCTTTGGATTGTTTCTTACGCCTTCCGCGATCATTTTGGAAAGTGTAAAGCCAGGACGCACATAAGGTACCCACACGAAACGGTCGCCGTAAATTTCTTTCGCCAACTCACGACCATTGTGTGCACAGCATAGACCGATAATCGCATCAGGATGCGTGTGGTCAACGTTTTTGAAAGGCAAAAATGCATGTAAAAGCGTCTCAATGGAAGCACGCGGATGTTTGCTGTCGATCATACAATTCACAAGGTAAGCAACCATTTCTTCGTCGGACATTTCATCTCTCTCGAACAACGGACGAATGTCTTCCATGCGAAGACCTGTGAAATTCTTTGCTTTCATAGTAGCAAGGTCAGAACCGCTGCCCTTTACCCACATCACTTCTACATCACGACCGCGGAAATCCTTCTCGATTGTTTTGTACGATGTGTTACCGCCGCCCCAGTTGGCAACTGCGCGATCTGTCCCTAATAAATTGGAACGGTACACCAATTCCTCTACGCCTTTCGATACTGCATTCGCTTTTTCCGCTTCCCACAAATTCGCAATCATTAGTATCCTCCTAATATAGGGATCTTTGAGCGTAGCTCAAAGTCTCTCCTTTTTACATCCCATGAGTATGTGTTTGTTCTTGATGGATTCATCGTAACATATCTTTGTTTATTTTTGAATATTTATTTTTATTTTTGTTTCAAAGGATTTAAATACATAAATGTGATGTATCACATTCATAATTAGAAGAAAAGGTAGAAGAAAAAATGAAACGGGCATAATACAAACATAATGAGAATAGAAGAAAATGCTGCTCTCCGCATTTCTAGCTGATCGCAATTGTGCTGGAAGACACCCGTGATACATGAACTGCTTTAGTGCAGTTCATATGCATCCTCAGTGGCTTTTGAGGGATCTTGCTGCAAAAAGTGCAGCCAAATCCAGCCATAAAAAGTAAATTCCTACCTTTCTGGCACGTTTAGATGTAGGAAAGAGTCAATTTCATAATAAAAGTCCGATTTTTCCAAGTATGGTTTCGGAAGAAATGCAGTTGGATAAGAGCCTTTAGAGACTGCTATTTCTTCATTTTCACCGTATTTTGTAAAAATAGRAGTCCCTAGAGACTCTTAACGTTTAAGTGAAGTGTAGWTTCGGTAGTTACAGAATTCAGAAAGGGATTTATCCGTTTWAATGCCCTGATTTGTAATGCTTAAACGGAGAATAACATGATATCTTGGCACCTAATGGATGCCTTGGGTAGGTGACTGTTTTTGAATGCGCTATAAGTCCTTATGGGAGAATAACATGATATCTTGGCACCTAATGGATGCCTTGGGTAGGTGACTGTTTTTGAATGCGCTATAAGTCCTTATGTAGCAAGAGGTTTGAATTATGAAATTGACTCGGAAATGCAGCTAATTTGCTGAAAAGCGCCATTGGTGCGAAATTAGGTGCACATTTTACAGCTAAAGATGTTCTCGCGTAATTATCTCGGCACGCTTATCGCCCTAGAAAATAAAAAATCCCCTTCTAGCAGCGTGATTACATTCATGGAACCATGAATCTTCACACATTCTGCTAGAAGGGGATTTACATATATGATATATCGAGTCTTTTACGCTGTTGCTTCGACTTCCTCATGCACGGTTTTGATTTGAATCATAACCGTATTCGGATCCGTCAACACTTCAATGCCATCCTTGAAAATTAGGTCGGAAACAAGAAGCTTGTCGCCAGTATCAAGACCGCTGATATCCACTTCCATGGAAGTCGGCAAATCGCCAGGCATACAGCGAACTTCTACTTCGTAGATTTCGATCTGCAGAACGCCACCCGATTTGACTCCGATTGCTTCACCAGAAAACTGGATAGTAACTTTGCTGTCCATGATTTCAGTCATGTTCACATGATGAAAGTCGATGTGCAGCAGATTACCAGACATAGCATCCTTTTGGACACTCTGAACAATAACCGGAATTACTTTTTCATCGGATGTATTGCCTTGAAGGATAGCTCGTGGATTTTTTTTCAAAATATCCAGCATTTCTTTTTCATTTACTTCTAATGATAAAGTATCTTTACCAATCCCATACAACACAGCCGGGATGCGTCCCTGTTTTCTTGCTTGATTCATGTGGGACTTTGTTTCACCAGTGCGCTTGTTCAATTGAATAAATTTACTCATTTGCTTGTTCCTGCTCTCTTTGACCATAAATTCTTGTCAAAGCAATTATAACATGACCATAAAATCTAGTCAAACTTTGATGAAAACTACTCGTTACTATTCATACTCCATAAATGGATCAGGGATCTCAATCTGATAAGCCTCTGCATCACTAACGCCAACAGAAAGTATGGCTCGCCCATTGCCTGACCGTATAAGCCCACCGCTAAAAATAACATCTTCAAGATCAGGCCGTTTGCCAGGGCCTCTTGGAAAATCACTTCTTGCCGCAATAATTTTCATGGGTGTTTTCTCACAGGTCTCAGGGTTTATCGAAAAAGCCATGGAATAATAATGCTTGTTTCCTACGGTATCAAAGCAGGCTATATGTCCTAGAACGCCCACATGACCATTCCCCAGTAAATGTGCTTCGTTCGCACCGCCCCATTCTTCGGAGACAAACTGCTCACTAAGAATTTCCGCATTGATGAAGGTTTGCTCATTGAGTTCCTCCAGCGAGTTGATGATTGTAAATCCGATTTGTCCTCTTCCACCTCTTGCTCCTTGCGGTCTAGTAAAGACACCTACTCTACCGTCGTTAAGCTCAATTAGACGAATATCTTTCATCGTACCGGGTCCGGACGAGAAGTGACATAAGGAATCTATTTGAAAACCGCGATAAAATTGGGTAACCCACGATACAATCTTACTCGGATTCTCGACAGCCGTAATGACTTCAACTCCGCCAATTATTAGTTCGCCTTTGATGATGGTCATACATGGATCCTGCAAGTTATAAGTGTGAGTATGTACTCGGGGACTCCAAACCTGATTCTTGCATGTAAAAAAGAAGACTTGAGAGAACTCGCTATCCCGTTCCTCAACTCTTCCTAAGATGACTTCCTCCCCGTCGTACTGAAACGGGGCCGTTATATTGTATACATCGCGATTTCCAACCCCAGAGAACACTAATTTCTTCACTTTTGTTAATCTAGTGTTTGCATAAAAGGTTTCCAGAAGCTGTTTACAGCTCTCTGTTGTTATCGATTTCCTTGTCATTTACTTCCTCCTGATAATCCATCGATGCATCTATCGTCCAATCACTTTCCACATCCATTTCGATGCCAATGAGCTGTCCAGGCTGGACATTAAAATACAGACAAAGCTTTAGCAATAAATCCCTAGGATACTGTACCATCTCATCCTTATACATACGACGAACGGAGTCAAAGTGGTAGTTAATCTCTTTAGCAAGCTTACGTATCGATAATTTGGGGTCGTGATTTTCCATGACTTCTTTTAGTTTACTGCGTATGACTGACACACATACACCTCCTTCATAAATATATAGGGTATGGGATAGAGAGTCAATGAATTGACAAGAAAAAATGGTCATGTTATAGTGAAAACAGGAAATAATTTGGAATTTTCTGAAAATAAAATACCCCTTCCCCCAAAAGAATTAAAGATCTATCTTTAGATTCTTTTTTTTGTGTTCCAAAAATCGCGAACCAACATGGAGGCTCATTATATGAAGTATACAAGCAGCAATCGGAATATCGTTTTTCTAGGCACTAGCCTGCCGAGAGAATGCGGCATAGCTACATTTACACAAGATTTATTAGATGAACTCCAGCACATCCAAGGCTTTAACAAGCCTCGTATCATTGCAATCAATAACAACGAAACTTACGACTATCAGGAGCAAGTGATGAGGGAAATTGACCAACATAAGCTATCAGATTATATAGAAACGGCTGATTATCTTGGCACGTCTAACATAGATCTTCTCGTTATCCAGCATGAATTCGGTATTTACGGCGGAGAAAGCGGTGAATACTTGATTCCATTCGTCGAAAGACTGACTATTCCGTATGTCGTCATTTTTCATACCGTGTTAACCAAACCTTCTGCCAAGCAGCTGCACATCATGAATCGAGTTGCCGAGCTAAGTGTTAAAGTTGTCACGATGGCGCAGTCTACAGTAACCGATTTGATCTCCATTTATAGCGTTGATGCCGCCAAAATCGCTTTCATTCATCATGGCGTACCTCATGTCCAAACCGGATCAAGATCAGAGCTTAAAGAGCAGTATGGCTTTGCAGATCGAAAAATTTTATCCACCTTTGGGTTTTTAAGTCCTGGTAAAGGAATTGAATACAGCATTGAGGCTATGCGCGGAGTGGTCAAACAGCATCCGGATTCTCTCTATATCATTTGGGGGAAAACACATCCGGTCGTTAAACAAGAAACAGGCGAGGTATACAGACAAAAGTTGATGGGTCTTGTGGAAGAATTTGATTTAACTCATAACGTTCGCTTCGTCGACAAGCTTTTGACGCAGGATGAAGTCATTCAATCGTTGGTCATGTCAGACATTTATATGACTCCTTATTTAGGCAAGGATCAGGCCGTTAGCGGAACTTTGGCCTACGGAGTCGGTTACGGAAGGGTTATTGTCTCCACACCTTACCGATATGCCGAGGAAATGCTGGCAGAGGGCAGGGGCTTACTGGCAAACTTCCGCGATTCAGCCTCCTTGGAAGCTTGCATCCTTCAATTACTTAATGATCCCGCTAGAATAGCTGAAATGGAAAATCGTACGCTCGAACTCGGAAGAACCATGCTGTGGAACGAAATTGCCAAAACCTATGCCGTCATCTTCCAAGAAAAAATACTAGATTCAGAGTCAACAAATGTACAGGCTTACGATGCCAGTTTTGCTAAAGTAAAACACTTAGGAGTGATTTAATGCAAGTACAAACGATACGGCAGTTTAAGTCCGATTACATGCGCAGGATAACCGATGATACAGGCATTTTTCAACATACCAAGTTTGGCGTACCCGACCGGTCGAAGGGTTATACAACGGATGATAACGCGCGGGCATTAATCGCAGCCGTTTTATTGTACAGCACCGAAAAAGATTCCAGAACGTTAGACCTCATTCATACTTATGTTTCTTTCATTCACCACGCACAGAATACAGATGGAAACTTTAGAAACTTTATGGATTATAACCGAACATTCATGGAGGATAGCGGCTCTGAGGATTGTCAAGGACGCACACTATGGGCATTAGGATTCGCTCTCGCTCATTCCTCCTTGCTCCCCGACAATGTACTTAATACCTGCCGTTATTTAATCAATCAGGCATTACCGCATATCGAGAAGCTAGGTTCTCCTCGTGCTGGAGCCTATTCGATAATCGGTCTAAGTTATTTAATAGAAACCCCTGATGCTCTAACTTACTCCTTCCCCTATCCCCACACGCCAAGCACCGCAGAAGAAAAGGCTTTTCTACCAAGAGCATTCATCATCAATTTGATCGAAAAAATAGCGGTCAGGCTACACAATCAATATGTTCGCAATAAGGGTAACGATTGGAAATGGTTTGAAGACAGCCTTACCTACGGAAACTCCATGCTGCCATGGGCACTTTTAAAAGCATCACATATCGCGGAAAATATTAGTTTGAAGGAAACAGCTAAGGAAAGCTTGGATTTTCTAGTATCCAAAACCTTTGCTAAAGAAGGATATTATAAGCCGATTGGCAGCCATGGCTGGCAGCTGCGAGACCAAAAGGCCGCTCTTTACGACGAACAGCCGATTGAGGCTTGTGAAATGCTTCTCGCTTGTAAAGAAGCCGCGGTCGTACTCCAAGACCCAGCATATCTGAAGATAGCAGCCTTATGCTATGAATGGTATTTAGGCCATAATTCATTAAAAATCTCTCTCATTGATCCTCAAACAGGAGCTTGTTATGATGGCATCCATGCCACTGGATTGAACCTTAACCAAGGCTCCGAAAGTATCATTTCCTTCTCTATTGCCCATTTGGTGATGCATCATGAATAAATTTGCTACCATCCTTGCAGGCGGGGGCGGAACCCGCTTCTGGCCGCTGTCTAGACAAGAGATTCCAAAGCAGCTTCTAAATATTAGCGGAAATGATATTATGCTAAACGATACGATCGAACGATTCAAAGGCATTATCCCTCAAGAAAATACCGTTATTGTAACGAATCGCTCTCAAGCGGTTCTGCTGGAGAGCATCATGCATAGCAGTGTTTCAAAAAGCAACATTTTGATCGAGCCCGTCGCCAGAAACACAGCTGCAAGCATCCTTTTCGCGGCGTTATCTATAGAAAAATCACATGGTGATTCCTTAATGGTTGTATTGCCTTCCGATCATTATATAACGGATGAAGCACAATTTCGGCTTACGTTAGACGAAGCCTGTACGGTCGCGATGAAGACGGACAAAATCGTTACCATCGGAATTAAACCGACGTTTCCTTCTACCGGGTACGGTTACATCGCCTTTGACAAGGAACCTATCTCTTCAAATCCTGTAGCTGTATACGAAGTAGCTGAATTTGTAGAAAAGCCGAACTTCCAGAAAGCACAAGGCTATCTGTCGTCCGGTAATTATTTATGGAATAGCGGCATTTTCATTTGGAAAACTTCCGTCATCATTGATAATTTCAAGCGTTACCTGCCTCGGTTGTATAAGACCATGCTTCCAATCAGCGATTATCTGGGCACGGATCAGGCAGAGGAAATCATTAATAACATTTATCCAACGCTTCAAAACATTTCGATTGATTACGGGATTCTTGAGCGCTCCGATGAAGTCGTTGTACTGTCTGGTCAATTTGGCTGGAACGATATTGGCAGCTGGGATGCACTCGGCGCGATCTTCCCTCCAGATCCATCGGGAAACATTATTAAAGCAAATCATATGGGCATAGATACACGAAATTCGATCATTTATGGAAATGGCAGACTAATCACGACAATTGGCGTAGACGGCTTCATCATTGCAGATACTGGGGATGCACTTCTAATATGTCCCAAAGATAAAGCACAATCTGTTAAAGATATCGTCGACCTGCTGAAGGAAAAAGGAATGACTGAGTATATCTAGCCAGCCATTACTCTGATGAAGATAATGAAACAGCGGCCACTTTGGGACCGCGATATTTGAAGAAGAAGGCCACACAGATTAGCGCCAAGCCGTTGATGGCAAAAACGAGCGGAATACCGATCCAGCCGCCCAAAAAGCCACCGATAATCGGACCGCTCATGGTTCCAAGCTGCGTAGCGGATTGATTTAAGCTAAATGCTCGGCCTCTAAAGCTGGAATCCGTAAATTTAACGATGAGCGCGTTTAACGCCGGATAGACGGCAGCAAAAAACAACCCATAGCTAAACCTCAGAATGCCAAAGGCCAGCAGGTGGTGAGTGCCCAACTGAAGCAGATTCCCTATTCCACCGCCAATTAAGCCGATGAATAATGTTTTGGAGTAGGTGATTTTCTGTCCGAGTTTCCCCCATCTCGGTGCTGCAATGACGGTTGCAATGCCTACCGCAGAGAAAATAATGCCTGAACTCAGCGAAGCCGAGCTTTGGCTGCCGCCCATTTGCAGCACATAGATGGTAAGGAGCGGCTCGACAATCATGACTGAGGTTGCTACCAACATGGTGACACCTAGAATCATCATGAAAGGGCGATTATGAGCAGCCGACTTCAAATCATCCATAACACCCGATCTCGCAGCCGAGCGGTTAAAGTTCGTTTCCTTAGCCCCAAACAGCCCGATAAAGGCTGCGACTAAGACAACACACCCCGAGACTAGGAACGATTCTCGGTTTCCCACCCAGTGGCTGACGAATCCGCCAACCAGCGGACCGATGACACTTCCGGCGGCTCCTGCCGTTGACATCACCCCCAGCGCATAACCCACTTCTTTTTCAGGCGTGTTCGTGGCCACTAAGGCAATGGAAGCAGGAACAAAACCGGCAAGCAACCCCTGAAGAATCCGAACGACAAGAAATACGTAAGGATCATGGACAAAAAAGGTCGCAAAATAAAGAACGCTTAGGCTGAAGCCTGAGCGAATCAGCATCGGTTTGCGGCCATACTTGTCCGCCAAAGAGCCCCAATAAGGTGCGATTAAAGCGCTAGCCAAAAAGGTGATGCCAAACGTAATACCTGACCATGCTTCCAGTCCTTTATCAATACCGAGCTCCGTGTGCAGAAAGATAGGTAAGAAAGGAACCGAAATCGTATACGCCATGCCGCAGAAAAATACACCGATCCATAAAGTGATGAGATTACGTTTCCAGGAAAATTCCATGTGTTTACCCCCTGATGCTTGATGACTGAACGAACAAATCTAAAGTTCTCCCGACAACCTTGCTTAGATATGTATATTTTATCATCATTATCTGAAGATTAGAAATTACATCATGAGAATGGCTGAGTTAAAGATCATCGTTTTCGTTGCAGAAAAAAGGGTGGGGTTGCTTTGTACATGATAAATGTACAAACACCCCACCTCTTTTATCCTACATAATTAATATTTCCTTCATTATTTATTTAACTGTTACATTCGGAGCTTTGACGTACACATAACGAATTACAAGTTCTGCTAGTATGAAATTAAGCAGGATTGCTCCATAAATACCAAACGTATAACTCGACTCATACCTCAAACCAACTCCTTCATGGAGAATAAAACTAATAAGATGAATGAACATATTTGTGAAACAGAAAGCATAACTGCGAACCATCCACTTCCGATGTTTGCTGACTTGCTTGCGTTTAATTTGGACAATCGCTGTAATAGTCATGGCGAGCCAGACGATACTCACCAGATTGAAAGCCATGCTATTGATTTTTCCGCCTGTTGAATACGGAGCCATGTAACCCGAGGTCAGAACAACGACAAAGACAAAGATAACGTAGAGATAACCATTGACTCTATGGAATATGCGAGCTTTGCGTAAGATCGTGCTTGAGAAATTAAGCGCCCCTGTCAGCATAGCCAAACAAGCAGCACCTACATGAATATGCATAACGTTTAACCAAATTGGGAGATTCATAGGACGTTTGAGATTCATTTTATGAGTCAGAAAAGCCGTTGCTTGCGGATCAAAAAATAAATTAGTCAACAAAATGTATACCATGTAAATAATTATTGCTGCCAGGAGTAGCGGATACGCGTAGCTCTTAGTCCGTTTTGCCATTTTAGACATAGAAACCTCATCCTTTTCGTTAATATGTTTGCTGATTAGATGTTTTGAGACCGAACCGTACGGTCTTTTTTTAAAATTATACAACGTTCTATGCTATGATTCACTAATAAAATGTTACAATATTACGAGAATGACATTGTCTCTGTGAAAGGATTTTGCACATGCGTAAAGGTGAAAAAACAAGATTGCATATTATTATGAAATCCGCTGAACTATTCAACGAAAAGGGCTACGCGGGTTCAACCATACAGGATATTATGACGGTAACCGGCCTAACCAAAGGCGGGATTTATCGCAGCTTCGCGAATAAGGATGAGATTGCGCTTGAAGCTTTCGCCTACGCCGGACAAGTGCTCTGGGAACATTTCGCTGAGGCGATTGAAGGTGCGTCTACAGCAACGGATAAAGTCCTAGCGATGTGTGACGTGTACAGCGATACCGTGCATAATCCCCCTATTAAAGGTGGATGCCCTTTTCTCAATACAGCTGTAGAAAGCGATCATTCCTATCCCATTCTGCGAGATCGTGCGTTGGGCGCTTACGAGCAAATGATGGCCTTCATCCAGGGGATTTTGCAAAAGGGAGTCGACGACGGGGAATTCCGATCTGATATCGACACCGAATCCGTCGCTTCCTTCCTCTTCTCATCCATTGAAGGCGGCATCATGGCAAGCCGTTTGACCCGCGACAACAAGCATGTTGGCTACGCCAGGAAGAATATCGAACTGCTGCTGACTTCTTTTAAAAAGTAAGCTATATGCCATTATGAAAAAATAGCCGTCCCTCAAGGTCTATAACCTTTTGAGACGGCTATTTATTGTTTATATCTCATCAAAATCCGTATTGCTGCCGACATCGGCGAAATCGAAGTCTCCAGCCAGATCTCCCGACTGGTCACCCTGTTCATCTTCGGCGATATTCTGCAAATCATAAGCATTAATCATGATTATCGGGTAGGCATGATTCGCAGCAATCTGCGCAGCCTGCTGTTTCATAAACTTGGGTGACCCCTCAGTATCTTCATCATAAACAAGGATGATGCCGTCCGAATTACGGAGCAGAAACTTGTCCCGTTCCTTGAACTGCCATGGTCCTTCATATTTGGTTTTTGTCACGCTGTTCACGTAATTCGCGCGTTCCATGACGCTATTATAGCTATTTTTCTTATCGTCGCTCCATTTTTCTTCTTGCTCAAGAAAAGGGGTGACGACAGCTAATTTCAGCTCTGGGTAGGCGCCTCCTCGAAGCTCAAGCACAGCCTCTGCCGCCCACAATTCAACTCCCCATTGTCCACTCACAACGACCCATTCTAAGCCTTCATCCATAAGTGCGATGAGTCTCTTTTTGATCGCTTTTTTGATAATCGGAATGCCTGGGTGCTTTAATGAAAAGATGCCAAGTTCAGATGCTTTATAACCCGTTATTAAGACTCGTTTCAAAAAAGGTACACCACCTTGTAGACTCTACCTATCAGGTTAACATAGATATGCCTCGATATAAAGGTAAGGCCATGGAGAGCGGATTCGCTTGGCGTGAAGAGATCCGAAATATGATACTTTGAGAATGAACGGGACGGAATAAGAAATTAAACCATCGCGCATTGTTAGACAAATACAGCAAAAAGAAGAGCCGCAGCTCTTCTTTTTCTATACGATTAAGTTTCTAAAGCCTCAACCAGCCAAGGGTAGGATTGACTCCCATTCACTTCATGAACACCTTCAAAGAGATGAACCCCCAGCTTTTCATCCGCATCCGCTTCAGCGTACACCTGCCGCAAATACTGAATCGCCACTTCCATTGTTTCTATCGGGAAAATCGGATCCTGCTGGCCAGATTCAATGAATAGCGGACGAGGAGCAAGTAACCCGAGTAATTCGGGGAGCTCCGAATACTCCAAGACACCTGGCAAGTAATTGTCGATGCAGTGACGGATCTGCATAATGCTTCCTTTGAATGTATTCACAAAGGCGCACAGTACCGTGGCTTTGATTCGTTCATCTATCGCCGCGGTATATGCGGCGAGAAGTCCTCCTCCCGAGAAACCGAAGCATCCCACTCTTGCAGGATCCACATCCTCGCGTGATAACACATAATCGAGCGCCCGCCTCGCCTCTTGCACACGCAATCCTGCCAGCGAGATGCCATATAAAAGCAGATGTGATGCAAGTGTCTGACACGATGAATTTCCGACTTGCCCATCCTTCTGATCCGCAGCCAATCTCCGATCTCCGAATCCGACGATCTCAGGTACGACTACGATGAAGCCGCGTCTCACTAATTCCAAGGCATAATTGCCGTGAAGATCCGGCTTACCTGTGTTTGCAGTTCCATCCGGATGGAGTCCAACAATCTGCCGACTACCGTAACCATGTCCGTGCAGAGCCAGCACAGCTGCTGTTCGTTCGGTCAACACTTTAGGTAACAACACATAGGCCGGAACTCGAAATCCCCAGACCGTACCGAATTCGATACGCTCTCGAAAATGATCTTCGAGCTCAGTGCGCTCTATGAGAACAGGACGAAGCTCATCTTGTTCTTCTATACCTGCACTTAGAGATTTGATTAGGCCCTGCTTCAACCTAACCCAAGTATGTTCCGCATTCTCGGCTTGCTTTTGCAACAGACGTTTATTCTCGTAGGAGTGATAGAGATTTTCCATGATTGAATCTGGATTCCACAAGCAACCCCACCTCCGTCTACCTTTTTAAAAAGTAACCAATTTATCCACCGCAACCGGTTGCCCCGTACGCATAGAAATATTCCCGGCAATCCCCGTCAAAATCGACATCGCCCCATCAACATGTGAAGCAGCTCGCTCGAAGCGATCATCGGATGGCTTATCAAAAATATCTTTCAAGAGCACAGGATCACCGCCACCATGGCCGCCGACACCTTCTTCAATTTCTACTTTATAAGGAGCCGCGAACATCGGAAATACCCTGATCGTCTTTTCCTTCAATGCACCTTCATCCTCTTTAAGACCACCGGAATTTACGTAGGATTTCTCAACAACTTTCATTTCAATACGACCCTTGCTGCCATTGATTTGTACACTAAAGCCTTCCCAAGGCATATAAGCATTAAGCGAGTAGGTGAGAATGGCTTTGTTTTTATATCGAACCATAACGCCCATTGTATCTTCAATACTAATTCCATCTCCGAAAACGCTCTGATCGCGTTGGTAGCCATCTTCGTGTTCCGCATCTAAATATAGACCCTTGAGGTTTTTATTTTTATCTAAATGAAGCGCAAAAGGATCGCCCTTCGCGTTCTCATTCCCTGTAGCACGTTGATAGAAGTTGGTCACGCCGCGCTTTTCGGCATTTTCTCTGCCATAGAACATCAAGCCGCCCATCGCAAATACTGTCTCCGGACGTGTTCCTAACCAGAAGTTCACGAGATCAAAATGATGCGTTGATTTGTGTACAAGCAAACCTCCGCCATTGCGTTTATCGCGATGCCATCTGCGGAAATAATCTGCCCCATGCTCGGTATTCAGCAGCCACTCGAAATGGACAGAATGAACATCACCTATCGTCCCATCCATGATTAACTCACGAATTTTCGTATTATGCGGTGCATAACGGTAATTGAATGTCACACGAAGCTGCCGCCCTGTGCGTTTAATGGTATCGAGAATTTCTTGACATTTCTCTTCATCTACAGTCATCGGTTTCTCCGAAATGACATCGCAACCAAGCTCCATTGCTTTAATTATGTAAGTATGATGTGTACGATCAACAGAGGTGACAATGACATAATCGGGCTTTTCTTTACGAATCATTTCCTCGAACTGATCCGCTTTATAAGTGGGGACAGCGTTATATTCATATTTATTGACGAGTAAGCCATTCGTAAAATTCATTCTCGTTTGATTTATATCGCAAATCGCAACTAGTTCTGACGTTTCTTGAAAATCCTTCACGATAGCGCCATAGAAAAATTCTGCTCTTCCTCCGGTACCGACTAGTGCATAACGCTTTTTCATAAAAGTGAACCCCTCTCGAGTATGGATATGACTTCAAGTTCAATGTCCTACCTCAAGATTAATACAATATTTGTTGTGTTTCTAATCAAATCTTGCTTAATGACTTTCATTCCTTGCATATCTTGCTATATAATAGTCATAAAAGACCGAACGAAGAGGTGTCCACTTTTGGTACTCTACGAAATTGAAAGACTGCGCAGAGATCGCCCCTACTCTATGACAGTGAATCATTTTCATGATCACTATGAAATCTATTATTTACTCAGCGGGAAACGCTATTATTTTATACAGGACCGTTCCTATTTAATTCAAGAAGGCGACCTCGTCTTTATCGATAAAAATGAGCTTCATAAAACACGAAATGCGGATGTCCTTCATCACGAGCGGATTCTACTCAGCTTTGATGATAGTTGGATACGTTCTATCGATGAGGATGCATCGGCACATTTACTCGTTCCTTTTGGGCAGAAACAGCATATCTTTTCCCTAACAGGTACGAATCGCACTTTTGTTGAGAACCTTCTATTCAGCTTATTGCGCGAACAGCAACAGGCCCTTGGCGGCTGGCAACTGAACAGCAAAGCCCTACTCACGCAGCTACTCATCTTCTGCTCGCGTCTCACGGATAAGATAAGCTCCGTTCAGGAACATCAGCAATCACTCAATCCCAAAATTTTTGAAATTGTCGCTTATATCAACGAACAGTTTAGAAACCGTTTGACGTTAGCTTCGATTTCCGAAAGTTTTTATATCAGTCCAAGCTACTTTTGCCGTTCTTTCAAAGAAACGACTGGCTTTTCGTTCATCGAATACTTGAACAATGTTCGCATCCGCGAGGCTCAGCGGCTGCTGCGGGAAACGAAGTTGAAAGTCATCCATATCGCCGAGCAATCCGGCTTCGATAGTGTGGCTCATTTTGGCCGCGTGTTCAAACAAGTGACCAAACAGACGCCACTGGAATGCCGCAAATTGATGCGACATAGTATGTAAAAAGTGCGGAGATACCTTCCAACGCTACTCACCACTGCCGTAAGCTCTACATATTAAAAAACCTTCGAGCAGGCAATAACCCGCACGAAGGTTTCTATTTTAAAAGCCGAAATATTGCTTAGCATTATTATAGGAAATCCCTTGAACCAGCTGTTTCAGCAGCTGTTCGTCGTTCGGGAATTCTCCCGCTTCGACCCATTCGCCTAACATGTTACAGAGGATTCTGCGGAAGTAGTCATGTCTTGTGTAGGACAAGAAGCTTCTGGAATCAGTCAACATCCCTACGAATCGGCCAAGCAGTCCAAAATTCGCTAGCGATTTCATCTGCGAAACCATACCATCCTTGGTATCATTGAACCACCAAGCGGATCCTAATTGAATTTTGCCGGGAATACCATCGCCTTGGAAGCTGCCCATGAGGGAAGCGAGAATTTCATTGTCGCGTGCATTTAAAGAGTACAGAATCGTTCTAGGCAGCGAATCAGCAACAGCAAGTGAGGATAACAAACCTGTTAATGCGCTTGCTACCGGGCTATCATTAACAGAGTCGAATCCGGTGTCAGGGCCCAGCTTCGCGAAAGCTCGTCCGTTGTTGTTGCGGGAAGCATTAATATGGTACTGCATCGCCCAATCCAGCTTCTTGTACACGGCTCCTAAGAACAGCAAGGTGTACGCTTTATATTTCTTCTCGTCTTCCAAACTAACCGTGTTGCCAGCCAAAGCCGTTTTAAAAATCTGATCCACTTCTTCTTTGGTTGCAGCCGCATATGGCACATAATCCAAAGCATGATCAGACACCTTACAACCAACCGAATCAAAAAACTGTGCTCTGCTCTCTAAGCCTGACAGCAGGTCATCGTACGAGCTGATCGTGATGCCAGCGGATTGCTCCAATTGACCGATCCATGGAAGGAAAGTGGCGCGATTGATTTCAAGCGCTTTGTCAGGACGATACGAAGGCAGGACTTGCGTATTAAAATCTTTGATCTCTTTAATTTTAATGTGATATTCCAGTGAATCGACCGGATCGTCCGTTGTACAAATAACGGTTACTTTGGAATTCGTAATGAGATCTCTGGCGCGTGAACCGCCCTCTGCCAGCTTCGCATTCGCATTCTCCCAGATGGCAGGCGCGTTCTGCTCGTTAATAATGTCATAAACACCGAAATAGGTTCGAAGCTCCATATGAGACCAGTGATACAGCGGGTTGCCTATAGCCATTGGAACTGTTCCAGCCCATGCCAAGAAACGATCGTAATCGCTAGCTTCACCAGTGATTTTTGCTTCCTCCACACCGTTGGCACGCATCATTCTCCATTTATAATGGTCGCCGTACAGCCAAGCTTCCGTTATGTTATTGAATTGTTTATTTTCATAAATTTCCTTAGGACTTAGATGGCAGTGATAATCAATAATCGGCAGATCTTTGGCAAATTCGTGGAATAGATGAACCGCGGTATCGTTGGTAAGCATAAAATTCTCATCTAAAAATGTTTTCATAAAGCTAAATTCCACCCTTCTCAAGCTGAATGATCTGCCCTCTATTCTAGCGAAAGGTGACCCGAAAATCTTGTGATTTTTTGCTTTCATTTTATAAAATATGCATATATTGACCTCATATCAGCCATATCTCAGTCTCAAACAAACAAAAAGCCCCATACACCAACAGTCACGTTGGAACGGAGCTTATCATTTAGGGAACAGGCTGACCTACATTTGTCCCCGCTTGTATTTCCTCAGGCAGATTATCAGATGCACTCGGAACATGCCGCGGCTTATAGTTAATGACATCGGAGGACGAAATAGTAACGAAAACCCGACCAGGTAATGCCTGAGCCCTTATCAAGATAGGTTGATTGTAGTTGTTCTTAAAGGCGAAGTCAGGCCCTCCCCAATTTACAGTAGCATCCCTGCCCGGCGGTACATAGGGGACAGACCTGCTGTGCGAATATCTTTCTACGATTTTGAGACCCGCGCGATCCACTGCGTTATACAGCGTAGAAGAAATTTGGCAAATGCCTCCGCCAATCCCTTCAGAGAATTCTCCCCTTACAATGATCTTCGCCGGCATATACCCCTTTCCTCGCGTCCGAACACCAACAACACGGTTGAAAGAGAACGTTTCATTTGGTTGAACAACATAATTATTAATCGCTTGAGCTGCAAGCTTGATGTTCGTATAGCGATATTTATTATTCGAGTTAAAATAGGTTACATAATAACCAATAGGTCGCACACGAATATTTGCTAGCAGCTCACTGTCTACTTTGGGATATACAGATAACTGAGGCACTTCAAATTGCATCGGACCCTCACGATAATAATGCTCATAAAATTGCTCAACAAAAGCTTGACGGTTCAACCTTGAACCTGCAATCTCCTTCACGATTGTCCCTTCAGCATTAATGGTTGCATTGATCGGTTTACGATACATATTCTTATCAAGTTCGTTCGTAAGCTGATCTAATCGTCCATCATCAATGATTGGCATATCCAGAAGATTGATTGTATACGATTCCCTCTGTACATTCGCTAAGCTATGACCCATATTGTCATTCGTTATTCGAAATGGCACTTCATTCTGCTGCGCAAGAAGCAACAAACCCAGTATCCAATTATAGCTCATGAATGCTATCACCCCCTCCTCTAGTGTAAACAATTGAAATGATTCCATACTATGTAAAATGGGACCAGCCAACATCCACAGATGTCAGACCGATCCCTTATCGCTACATAATAGATTAGTGAGGATAAACCACTTGGAATTCTTCGCCGCAAGGCCCACCTTTAGGGTTAACCTCTAAATCAACATTCTCTCCATTCTGCCGATACAAAGGGCGATAATGATCGCTGATATGGGTTGCCGATTGGTTCGCATAATGACAAATGAACGCTCGACGGAATCTGTCCTTCGTTTTATTTCGATAAGAGCCATGAATGAGATTCCCGTTAAAAAAAAGAACGTCGCCACGCTGCATGATGACTGGCATGGCTTTTTCATCTTTCGGCGGCTTCACGTAGTGAGTCGTAAATGATTCTTTGGCATCCGCGATATCCGGACAAGTGATTTCTAATGCATTCGTTTTGGGTACAACGAGTAAGCCGCCATTCTCTTCGTCTGCAGCATCAATGGCCGTCCACGCCGCTATGCAATTACCCGGTTCGACCTGCAGATAGAAATTATCCTGATGAAGCGCCTGGCCGCGGGAGCCCGGCGGCTTGTAATAAAACATACTTTGCGCGGCTAGTGCCTCTTCGTCATACAAATCTGCTAATACATCCATAACCGGCTGGTGCAGCATATATTTCTTTGCTGTCTCATTAAAGCGATGTGGATGCATGACTCGCGGAAATCTTTTTAACGGATCAGATCCATCCGCTTGTAAATCCGGTTCAAATAAGCCGGGTACCGTATGGTGACTAATCTCCTCAAAAGTATGATCGATTTCGGCCAAATTTTGCTCAGAAAACAATCCTTTTACGATTAAATAACCTTCCGATTCGAATTGCTGTTTTTGTTCATTTGAAAGCTTAAGCATTGTCCGTGACATGTTGGTCCCCTCCACGAGTAAGTTAGGATTGTATTCCTTATGACATAATCATATCGAAAGCTCCACAGACATTGAAGTAAGAATGATGCTAATTACTCATACAATCCTGCTATTTCCTGATATACTTGTAGTAAATTGCTGCAGAAGATGAAAGGAACCACAGGGCCATGATATTCGATGACTTTACCTTCTTAGCCGGACATTTTATAGAGCAAGATACGTATGTAACCAAGCGTCCGCAGGGACGCGACGATTGGCTCCTTACTTTCACACTTGAAGGTGAAGGTTTCTTTAACAACTCAGGAAATGAACAATGCTGCAAGCCTGGTGATCTCACCCTGCTGAAGCCTGGAACACCGCATCACTACGGTACTAGGAAAGATCAAACCTGGCAGTTTGTCTGGGTACATTTCCCTTCGCTTTTCACAGAAACCAATTTATTGCCGGATACAGAGCAGCTCATCCTTACCATCGAAAGTGAGTCGATTCGCAAGCGCATTTATCAAGCTTTCATTCGCATCATGGAGGATTCCCGTGAGCGCGGTGAATATTGGTTCGAACTGTGCAGCAGCTCTTTACGGGAAATCCTCCTTATCATGGCTCAGAAAACTAGCAAAAAAGTCGATGCGCGAATCGAGGAGGTTCTTCACCTGCTGTCCCAACAGATGCGTCATCCTATTCGGATTGAGGATTTGGCTCAGACCGTCGGGCTCTCCCCCTCGAGATTGTCCCATCTTTTCAAAGCCAGCACAGGGTATTCCATTATCGATACGCTCAATCGGATGCGGATACAACAAGCCGTACTAATGCTAGAACATACCGGACGGAGCGCTTCGGAGGTTTGTTATGATGTGGGTTTTCAAAACTATAATCACTTCACGAATCAGTTCCGCAAATGGCATGGTATGAACCCAAGTACATTCATGAAAGAACGACGGTAAAATTTATTTGACAGTTGACTCTTGGCAGGATAAACTGCAAGCAAGATTAGAAAAAAGAGGAGGATTCCTATGTCTTTCGAAAGTAATCTTGATAAATATGCGGAGCTAACCGTCCGCGTCGCTCTGAACATTCAATCCGGCCAAACGCTTTGGATTAACGCCCCTATTCATCATCCCGAATTCGTTCGACTCATTGCCCGTAAAGCTTATCAAGCTGGAGCCAAACATGTACATATTGAATGGCAAGATGAAATCTGCACACAAATCAAATATACCTACGCACCTGATGAAGCGTTTCATGAATATCCATCATGGAGAGCGCAAGCACTAGATGAATTAGCTGATAATAACGGCGCCTATTTATGGATCGATGCTGATGATCCTGAATTGCTGAAGGATATCGACCCAGGTCGCATTTCTGCAAATTCCAAAGCCGCAGGCGCGAAATTAGTAAAATGGAGAGAAAGCATGTCCTCCTATCAGATGACATGGTCGATCATCGCCGCGCCTTCTACTGCTTGGGCGAAGAAAGTGTTTCCTGATTTGGAAGAAGAAGCTGCGATCAGCGCGCTATGGGATGCCATTTTCCAAGCCACTCGCGTAGATCAAGAAAATCCAATCCAGACTTGGGTCGACCACAATGCAACGCTTCGGAGCAAAAGAGAACAGCTTAACGATAAGCAATTTCTTAAGATCCATTACCGCGCACCAGGCACAGAACTAACGGTTGAGCTGCCTGCTAATCATATATGGCGAGGCGGTTCCGCCACCAACGGAACGGGAGGCTTCGATTTCAACCCGAATATCCCGACGGAGGAAGTCTTTATTTCTCCTCATCGAATGGGTACCCAGGGTACAGTGCGCAGCACGAAACCATTAAGCTATCAAGGAAATTTGATCAACAATTTCACGATCACCTTCGATAACGGACGTGTTGTCGACTACACAGCTGAACAAGGACTCGAGTCGCTTCAAGCGATGATCGAAATGGATGAAGGAGCACATTATCTGGGTGAAATCGCACTCGTGCCGCATGTATCGCCAATTTCGAACTCCAACTTGATCTTCTTTAATACGTTGTATGATGAGAACGCGTCTAATCATTTGGCCCTTGGCAGAGCCTTTCCTACATGCATCGAAGGCGGTACTTCGATGTCCAAGGAAGAGCAAGAGAAAGCTGGCCTTAATAACAGTCTGATTCACGTTGACTTCATGATCGGCTCTGCCGAGATGGATATTGATGGCGAACACGCAGACGGCACGATTGAACCCATTTTCCGTAAGGGGAATTGGGCATTCTAGAAATTAAAAAAGGGTAGTACCGAGAGTCATGATAACCATGTCTCTAGGTGCTACCCTTTTTTCAGTTACTCTATAAGCAAGCGGAAATTGTTGTCCCCAATCAAAATGGATTCCATTTTTTCTTCCTTAGCATACCTTACACTGGAAAGCAGTACATTCTCTTGCAGAACATGATCAAAACGCTCCAACGCGTCTTTTAATGTCAAATTGACATCGAGAACAAGATCAACTCGTTTATCAATAGGCAGTTCCAGCTTTTTACGATAATCCTGAACGGCACGTATGATTTCCCGTACAAGACCTTCTTGCTCCAATTCTTCCGTTATTAATGTGTTTAAGGCTACCGTGATCTGGTTACTGGAAGCTGAAGCAAATCCTTCTTTGGCTTGTTTTTCCACAAGCATCTCATCAAGTAGGATATGGAATTCCTCTCCATCGATCGTTACTTCAAGAAAACCGTTATCGACCGCTTGTTTGGTTTCTGAAGTAGACAATTGCTTCAAGTGGTTTTGCAGAGGGCTAACGAATTTGCCATATTTTTTCCCAGCCACCTTAAGATTCAGCTTCAAGTTGAAGTCAACAAAGCCGCTGTCACTTTGTTCTACTCGGATTCCTTTAATGTTTATTTCATCTTTAATAATTGCCTCAAAACGACTTAGATCGAAATGGCTATCGAGCGAAACGATCAACTCGGAGAGAGGCTGACGTGTCTTGATACCTGTATCATTCCGAATAGTTCGAGCCAACTCAACGATCTGCCGTGCGGTTTCCATGTCATTCTCGAGCGTTATGTCGATGGCTGAATGGATCACTTTTGGATAATCAGCCAGATGAACGCTGCCTTCTCCTCCAAGGTTTCCGTAAATGTCCTCGGCAATGAGCGGCGCATATGGTGCTATCATCCGCGAGAGCGTCAGCAGCACTTCACGCAGTGTTTGATACGCTGACACTTTATCAACGGTCATTTCACTTCCCCAGAAACGATCGCGAGAGCGACGGATGTACCAGTTGCTCAGCTCGTCGACAAACATCTCGATTTGCTTCGCGGGGTTTAGGAAGTCGTTAATTTCCAAGCCCTTACATACATTTTGCAATGTGCTGTTCAGTCTTGATAGTATCCAGCGATCCAATTCGTTCGTGTGCTTTTGAGCCGGATGGTCTTCGTGCTTATATTGGTCAATCGTTGCATATAACGCATAAAAAGCATGTGTGTTATTGATCGTATCAACCAATTTGGATTTCGCTTCGGCAACAATTTGCTTAGAGAACCGTTTGCTGTTCCAAGGTGCGCTGTCTGACAGCAGGGCCCATCGAAACGCATCCGTTCCAAATTCATCTATGATTTCCCATGGATCGATGCCGTTACCTTTGCTTTTCGACATTTTCTGTCCGTTCTCGTCGAGTACATGTCCGGTAGAAAGAACGGCCTTGTAAGGCGATTTGCCATTATACAACGTTGAAACAGCAAGCAGACTGAAGAACCAGCCCCTTGTTTGGTCAATCCCTTCGCAGATCATATCTGCTGGGTACTGCTCATTAAACAACGTCTCATCTCCGAATGGATGATGATACTGTGCAAAAGGCATAGAACCGCTATCGAACCAGACGTCGATCACCTCAGGGGTTCTTTCCATAGTGCCTCCACAAGTGCAGCGCAGTTTCACCTCATCGATGTAGGGCTTATGTAGCTCCAAGCTTTCGTCAATTGGCTCTACTGATTTCTCCCGCAAATCTTTGTGGCTTCCCGGTGCATATTCCGCTCCGCAATCCCCACATAACCAAACATTAAGCGGGGTACCCCAATAACGATTACGGCTGATGTTCCAATCGACAAGCTCTTCAAGGAACTTGCCGAAACGCCCTTCGCGGATGTGGGAAGGATACCAGTCGATTTTACTGTTGTTTTCGATCAATTGCTCTTTAATTGCGGTTGTTTTGATAAACCAGCTCTCCATCGCATAATAGAGCAGCGGGGATTTACAGCGCCAGCAGAAAGGGTAACTATGTTCATAGCGCTCTTTGGAAAATAACAAGCTGCGTTCAGACAAGTTTTTCACGATATCGACGTCGCAATCTTTGACGAAGCGTCCGGCGAAGTCAGTGATCTGTTCATTGTAACGACCTGCCAAGTTCACTACATTCACAAAATCTAGCTCGTGTCGACGGGCTGTTCGGTAATCATCTTCACCATGCGCCGGAGCAATATGGACGATACCCGTACCACTCGTATCCATGACATAGTCAGCATCTACGACGATATGTCCTTTGGTTGGACTAATATAGCCGAAAGGCGGCTCGTAGGCAGTGCCGACGAATTCCAAGCCTTTATGCACAGATAAGATTTCGTAGTCTTGTTTGAATACTTTTTCTACAAGATTTTTTGCAACGATGTACACTTCGCTATTTTGTTTCACTTTGACATAATCCATGTCTTTATTTACGGCTAACGCTATGTTCGCAGGTAGTGTCCACGGGGTCGTCGTCCAAGCCAGAAAGATTTCCGGTCCGTTTTTACTCCTGAATTTCACAGTGGCACTTAAATCTTTCACATCTTCATAGCCTTGCGCCACTTCGTGAGAACTGAGCGTTGTTTGGCAGTCCGGACAATAAGGGCTCACACGGTGCCCCTTGTATAACAGTCCTTTGTTATGGATTTCGGATAAAATATGCCAAACGCTCTCGATATAGTCGTTATCCAACGTAACATAAGGGTTATCCATATCCGTCCAGTAAGCGATTGCTTCGGTTAGTTCACGCCACTGCTTTTCATATTCAAATACGCTGCTTTTGCATTTCTCAACAAATTCGGCTACTCCGTATTTTTCAATTTCTTGTTTCCCCGAGATACCAAGCTGCTTCTGAACACCAAGCTCGACGGGCAAGCCATGCGTGTCCCAACCCGCTTTGCGGATGACTTGGTACCCTGACATAGTTTTATAGCGGCAGATGAAATCTTTCACAACACGACCAAGCACGTGTCCGATATGGGGTGATCCGTTTGCCGTCGGCGGTCCTTCGTAAAAGACGAAGTTCGCTTTACCTTTGCGGTTTTCGATCGACTTGCGGAATGTACCATTCAATCTCCATTGCTCTAAAACGCGCAGTTCGCGGGTTCTCGCTTTTTCTTTCACATCAATTTTTCTCATGTGTACCACACACTCCTCTATTAAAATGATGGGGGTAAATCCGGAAACGTTGTTAATGAAAAACAAAAAAATCCCGTCCCGCAAGGGACGAGATTACATCTCGCGATACCACCCTAGTTCCATAATGATCATAAACATATGATCATCATAGCTCTCGTACTACGTACTATCATACGCGGCCCTTGTAACGGCGGGATCCCGGGTCAGCTTACTAGAATACCTTCAGCTTTCCTTCTCAGAGTGGATTTTCGGCTAAGTCTCGAATGTTGGCTTTCAGCTCTAGGCCAACTCTCTGGAAATCAAGGCGATTAGCTTACTCGTACTCGTCAATGAATTTAAATTAATTAAGAACAATACGTTAATTCATTTTTACATCAACTTCATGGAATGTCAAGTTTACTAAAATATGATTTTTTCGGGATCGGCCGCAATACCCTCCAACAAATGAACTCGTATATACCTTGTTTCTATTCTGTACAATAGAAGCCACCCGAATTGGAATGGAAAGTTTCAATGCAATTGCGTTCTCGGATTAAGCCAATGATATAATACCTAAATGAATAAAGCAGGTCGCCGCGGCGCCTGCTTATTTGATGTACCTACTATATCTTCCTTTGACACCATTTCCCAGCCTTCACATCACCGATCCCCTTCGCTTCTTCATATACAAGATTCCCTCTGCTCCAGGTAGCCCGCACTTTGCACCCCAATTCTTTCCCTACATAAGGACTATGCTTATGTCGATATAATAAATGCTCCATTTGCAGCACATATGGGGTATTCAGTGAAATCATGACTAGATCGGCATCAGCGCCTAGACGGATCTCTCCTTTGTTAGGAAGAAGACCGAATCGCTCAGCCGGCGCGTAGGACAGCATATGACTTAACTGACTAAGCCCGATTCCCCGCTTCAAGTGTCCTTCATCAATCATAAGCTCTAGCGAGCTTTGGGCTCCCGATATGCCGCCCCAGGTTTCAAAGTAATTGCGGGATTCCTTCAATACGCTTGGACAAGGGGAATGATCCGATGAAATCATATCAATATAACCAAGTCGCAAAACTTCCCACAACCGCTCCTTCTCCGCTTCACTACGCAGCGGAGGCGCACATTTGGCCGTAGGCCCTATACGTTCTAAGTCATCTTCCGTTAGGATCAGATAGTGCGGGCAAGTCTCCAATGTCACGTTAACGCCGCGCCTTTTCGCCTCCATAATGATCATCACTGCGGCCTCGCTGCTGATATGAACGAAATGCAGCGGACACCCTGTCTGTTCTGCATAAAACAGTGCTCGATTCACCGCTTCGAGCTCAGCAAGAATCGGGCGTGTGGACGTATAGTCTTTGGCCGTGACTTTGCCTTCTGCTTGCTTCACCCGCCCTAAGCGCGAAACAAGCGACTCGCTTTCAGCATGAAGCGCCAGCACCCGGTTCATTCGCGCAATTCGCTTCATCCCTTCCCACAAGGTGAGGTCATCCACCTCGCGAAATGCATCCTCGTCCGGGTCACCCGGCGAAGACATGAAAGCTTTGAAGCCAATGACACCAGCTTCGCTCATGGGCTCCAAATCATCCAGATGCCCTGGCACCAGTCCACCCCATATGGCGTAATCAACCGATGATTGTTCGCGGGCGGCTTCCAGTTTCATCTCCATCGCGGAGACGGTAACGGTTGGCGGAACGCCGTTAAGCGGCATGTCGATGTATGTGGTACATCCTCCCGCTGCTAATGCGGCAGAACCCGTGGCGAATCCTTCCCATTCTCCCAATCCCGGTTCATTCAAATGGACATGGACATCTACCATACCAGCCATGATAACCATGCCAGAAGCATCAACAACTTGCTCTGCTTCCAGCGTTATCCGCTCATCCAATTGCGAAATCTTGCCATTCTTAATACCTATATCCAATAAACGGACTTCATCTCGCAAAACAACGGATCCGTTTCGAATGATCATATCTAATCGTTCGCTCACCCTGTTCACCTCAATTGTACTCACATTCATAATCATCAGGACCGAAACAAGTACTGCTGTCTCGGCCCTGAAAATGAACTCACTTATTTAAATTCAACTTTAACTAGTGTAGAATCTACGGCTTTCAACAAGCTCAAATCATGGTAAGTATCTGGTTTCGGAATGATTTTAATATTACCAACAGCTTTTAGATATTCACCTACTGCCGCTCCGTTGCTGCCATTCACGTAAGTATCATCTACTTCCATCGAATATACATTTCGGCTCATAATTTGCGTCAGTTCTTCAACGCTTAAGTGAAGCTCAGGAGCAAGAATCTTGATCGCTTCATCGCGGTTCTTGTTAATATAATCTGTTGCTTTTTTGAGGCCTGCGAGCACGGCTTTAATCGTATTCGGATTTTTCTTAATAAAATCGTCAGAAACCTGCATGGTTGTATGTACACTCATCCATTTCACATCGCCTTTTTTGTCAGGCAGCTCACTCTTCGTACCGCTAAACAAGAATTTGCCTCCACCTTGAATCGCCTTGGTAATGAACGGTTCCCAACAAGCTAGGGCATCGATATCCCCTTTTTGCAAAGCAACTACCGCATCGCTTGGTGCTATGTTGACGTATTTTATTTTGCTCACATCTACACCAAGTTCTTTGCCCATATTATCAATGGCGATCTTCACATCTGCTCCGTTAGGAATCCCAATTGTCTTTCCTTCTAAGTCTTTGGATGACTTCAGTTCTAATTTCTTGGAACCGACTACAGCTTGCGTACCCGCAATTTGCGCCAGAGGTGTAACAATTTTCACAGGAACATTCGATGATTTTAGAATAATGTCCATAAAATTCGTTTGAATCGATAGTGGCGCGCTGCCGCCGGCAACCATCGGTCCGATATCCGGGCCGCTTTCAATCAATTGACTGGTCACATTCAGTCCCGTTTCTTTGAAATAGCCAAGCTTATCTGCAATAATTTGTTGTGAGGAAATCTGTGCATCGCGTACGCCGACTAATGTAATATCTTTCACTTCCGGAACTGTAGCGGACGCCGTAGCAGCCGCAGTTGCAGCTGCTGGTGCTGTCGTTGCCGCAACTGATGTTGTTGCCACAGGTGCCGTTGTACTTGTCGTCGTTTGTTTGGAACTACATGCTGTCACTACCATAGCTGCCGTTACGAATACCAGGAAAGATTGAGCCCATATTCTTTTGTTTTTCATGTGTTTCCCTCCACTTTTCTTCTCTTTTTTTGGTCATCATTTGCTTCTATTTCTCAACAGCATCTCTCATGCCTCCCTTACGCCACGCCAAGACCCTCCTCTCCAAAATTTTCACTAAACCTGAAAACAAACTGTATGACAAGCCAATTAAAATAATGGCGACAAACATGTTGGAAATTTTGAAATAATTTCTGGCATCCACGATGATATAACCAAGCCCTGATTTCGCACCCATCATTTCCGAGACAATTAAAGCCGAGAAAGACAGACCCAGACTGACCCGCGCACCTACTATAAAATTCGGAATCGCAGACGGAATCATAACCCGGGTAAAGATTTGCCTCTCTGAAGCGCCTAAACTAAGGGCTGATCGAATGAGTGTAGACGGCACGGATTTAAAACCGTCAACTGTATAAACAAGTACAGGAACGAATGTTGTCCAAGCTATGAGGAGTACCTTGGGAAACTCTCCGATACCGAACCAGATAATGAATAGCGGCAGCAAAGCCAAGGCTGGAATCGGGCTTACGAGATTGAGGATTGGCGACATCCAACGTTCAAACGTTCGAAATTTACTCATTAACACTCCGAACAATACGGCGAATAAGCAGCCAATGACGAATCCTAAAGCTATACGAATAGAACTGGAAACTAAACTTTCTAACACAATCCCCGTCTTAGCCAATACCCAGGCATCCGACACAATCAGGGATGGTGGAGGCAGGAATATTGGATTAAACCAAGCAAATCTCTCATTCAGTTGAGCAAATAGTTCCCAGATGACGAAGAAGGTAACGAACGGCATGATGTTCCATCTCTGCATAACACTTTCTTTGAACCTTTTGCGCTTCTTCGGCTGCTCGACATACTTAGTCTCAGTTGGAAGCAAATCACTGTCAGCAATGACCGTTACCGATGTTTTACTCATCAGATTGCCTCCTCTGTTTCATCTTCCATCAGAATTCGCTCAATGCTGCTCATCGCTTCACTAAATCCAGGGGATTCAAACGTTCTGGGATGCTCAATTTGGATGGAAAACGTTTCTGCTATTTCGCCATCCTTCATCACAACAACCCGATCAGCTAAATAGACCGCTTCGCTAATACTGTGTGTAACGAATAGGATAGTCGGCCTTAGCTTCGCACATATGCGCCTAAGTTCTCTACGCATCATATCCCTGGTCAAAATATCGAGAGCACCGAACGGCTCATCCATCAACAATATTTCCGGTGAGCTCGCAAGTGCTCTAGCAATTCCCACTCTCTGCTTCATACCCCCAGACAATTCAGCTGGATAATGATTCGCATAAGCCTCAAGTCCAACCAGACTCAGGAATTCCTTGCCGATTTCTTTGGCTTTTGCCTTGGACGCGCCTTGTACTTCAGGCCCAAATGAAATATTTTCGAGAACATTGTACCAAGGGAACAAAGCATGATCCTGAAAGACCATTCCCCTCGATTTCGATGGGCCTTTAATCATCTCGCCATCGACCTTTATTTCACCTTCATCAGGGAGTAAATATCCGGCCACCATATTCAAAAGTGTTGATTTACCGCAGCCGCTATGCCCTAAGATGCAAATAAATTCATGAGAATACACCGTCAAGTCAACTTGTTTAAGCACGACTCGATCTCCAAAGCTCTTCCCCACTTGCTTTGCCGTTAATTTCATTCCCTCGCCCCTTCCGTAGTTCTCAACTTTGTTCGAAGCTTTCACATGTTGTATGCAATTAGCACTCCACATCACACACAAGATTGTATACAATCTACCGTAAAAAAATGGACTCCACTCATTTATCTTTTAACAACTGCATAACTACTGGACTTGAAAATATCTGTAAGTGAATGCGGCTTCGTACTATGTTCTTCGAAATCCAAAGATGCTTCAATCTCGCTTAAATGTTCAACCATCAATCGCTCAGCTAAATCCGCATCCCCAAGCTTAATAGCTGCTAAAATTTGCTCATGATCATGACAATACCTATTTTTCTTCATCCCATAAAAGGCGATAATCACGTAAGTGAGAGCAATCAATTCTTCTAAATAACGATAGTAGTAATAATTGCTCGCTAACTCAGCAATGCGGAGATGGAAATCACCCGTAATTCGTAGGGCTCCTAGTAGATCACCCTGCTGATGCGCTTCATGCTCATCATCCAGCATTATTTTCAATTGTTGAAACTGATCGTCTGTCAACGTATCGCACACTTTGCGGATCGCCGCCGCTTCAATCACTCTGCGCATTTCAAACACTTCTTTAGCCTCGTGTGTGGATGGGCAAGCAACAAAAGTTCCTTTGTAAGGAATGACAGTTACCAACTTCTCACTCGCCAGTCGGCGGAGTACATTGCGCACAGGAGTGCGGCTCACTCCAAAAGACTCTGCCAGCACCTCTTCGACTAACTGCATATTGGGACGAAGCTTTTGTTCGATAATGGCATCCTTAATCGCGGTATACATGTCTAATTCATTTGCCTGTAACATAAGGACCTGTTCTCCAATCCCATGATGAATTGTTTAATTCACCATGATCGTAATGAAAATGAGATATCATGTCAATATACATAACACATAAAACACTATCTTTTAGGATTCAGAACAATATATCACTTTCATTTTGTTTATAATGATAAATAAAGACTGTTTGAACTTGCATTTTATATTTATTATTCACATTGTGTTATATTGCCTAACATATAACGATGTTGGTAAATGAGTTAACCTGTTGTTTACGGCAGCAATTGCCACAGGAACCAAATTAAAAATCTCCAATTATGAGCTGGGTTATGATAATCTAATTACAAACGAAGCTTTATCTGAAGCCCGAACAAGAGGAGCTGATCGCATGAGTAACAAGCCGACAATTGCTGCGATTACTGTGCCATTTGATCTTGGAGCAGGTCGACGCGGAGCCAGCAAAGGACCGAAAGCCATTTTGCAAGCAGGTTTAATTCGAGGTCTACAGCAAATGGATATCACAGTCGATCATATTGCTGATATCCGTCTGCCGGACGATAAGGCGACTCCCTTGGCAGCTGAAATTGATCAAACGAACCTCAAGTATTTGGCGGAGGTTACCCTAGTAAACACACTTCTGGCTAAACAAGTCTCTCAGGTCGTGGAACAAGGACGTTTTCCTCTCGTCATTGGCGGCGATCATAGCATAGCTATCGGGACTTTAGCTGGATTATCCGGCCATTATCAAAACTTGGGCGTCATTTGGATCGATGCTCATTCCGACCTAAATTCAGCGGATACAAGTCCATCCGGTAATATTCATGGGATGTCATTGGCCGTCAGTCTAGGGATGGGTCATCCTTTATTAACCAACATTATGGGCAGCCATGATAAGGTGAAAGCGGAGAATATCGTCCTTATTGCAGCAAGATCTCTCGATGAGGGCGAGAAGAAACTCATTCGCTCTTTGGGAATCAAATGCTATACCATGTACGATATAGATCGCAAAGGAATGGCTTACATTATGCAAGATGCCATTGACTATATAAGCAGTAAAACAGACGGCGTGCATGTTAGTTTTGACGTCGATTCTCTGGATCCGATTGAAGCACCTGGAACAGGCACGATTGTAAAAGGTGGACTTCATTACCGCGAAGCTCACTTAGCTGTTGAGATGCTGCATGAAGCAGGGATTGTGACATCAGCCGAATTCGTTGAGGTGAATCCTCTTCTCGACGACAATAACAAAACATCCCAATTAGCCGTCGGCTTAATCAGCTCTTTATTGGGCAAGCAGATTCTATAGGTTGAAACTATTAATAGTCATTTTCGCGAGGCTCACCACATATCGAATGTACAAAACCCGTTACTCTCCGCCAAGCTGCGAGGATAACGGGTTATTTGCTTGTTACAGGTAGGAAATAAATGTAAGATATAGACATAATCTTGGGTAAGGCGGCATCACTCACTGCCAAATACATAGACCAAGCGTGGAGCTACAATGAAAACCTTGAATCACTGGTACCTGCATCTCTTTCTGATCTTGCTCTCGCTTTCCACAATTGGGGTCTACTTTTTGTTCAAAAACCAAACCTACTTTGAATTTCTAATTTGGAACTTATTCCTTGCTTGGATTCCGTATATCCTTGCTGCCGCAGCCTATTTTATACACACTCGAAAATCTACGATCTTGCAAAAGTTCATTTTAATCATAGTAGGTTTAGCCTGGTTGTTATTCCTGCCCAACTCTCCATATGTCCTTACAGATTTCATTCATTTAACGATTTTGAAAGACTCTTATGTACAAAAGGGAACGCTCTCCTTTGCCTATTGGTATGATTTTTTCATCATCTTCTTATTTGCATGGAACGGTCTATTGCTAGGATGCAGCTCCATGTACATCATTCAAAAGATATGGAAAGAGCGATTCAATCACTTTGTTTCTTGGCTAATCATCGCATTGACCGCATTTCTATGCGGGTACGGCATACTTTTGGGAAGAGAATATCGCTTAAACAGCTGGGACGCTTTACACACGAACAGAATACTTGAAATCCTGCGAGAAACTTTGCATCAAGAAGCCTTCGTTTTCTGCTTATTAGTCGGGTTTGTTATCATGACGGTTTACCTAACCTTTTATGTACTCGTAAATGCTATAGGCGGCTCAAAACATTCAAGTCCTTACACAAACGATAAAACAAGGAGATGATTGCTATAACAACTATTAAAGGTGTCACGCCCATTTTTAGAATGTTCGACGAGATGAAGGCAAAGGAATTCTACATAGATTATTTGGGTTTTTCGTTAGAGTGGGAGCATCGCTTTGAGAGTGATATGCCGCTTTACATGGAGGTCAGTTTAGGTGAATGCAAATTGCACTTATCTGAGCATTATGGGGATTGCAGCCCGGGTGCAGCGGTTCGGATAGAAATCGTGGACATCGTAGCCTTTCATACTAGCTTGACAAATAAAAAATATACCTATTCTCGCCCCGGCATAGAAATGAGCCCCTGGCAGACCAAAGAAGTCTGCATCACGGATCCGTTCGGGAATAAGCTGACCTTTTATGAATCGTTAAACGTTTGATTCCTCACTTCTATAACACAGTTAATCCTGTGGAATGGTCAAATCTCGGGTCTTTTACTTTCGAAAGGGAACGTCGATGCCTTATTTGCCTGAAATTAGCTATAAAAGCTAGCGCGGCGGAACGTCAATGCCTTATTCCACTTTAAGAGTCCAATTTAGTCCAAAAATGGCTAAATAAAGTATCCAGCTTCCCTTTAATGTTCAAAAAGATGCAATTTAAAATAAATAAGGCATCGTCGTTCCTCTTGGTACATCTGGCCTCGCAGGCGTTGCCTAGTCGATTCTTGTAAATCCAAAAATAACGCCCCCAACTCATCAACCGATGGGTCGGGGGCGTTCGTTTTATGAGCAGGCTTTAGCCAACAGTCGTAGACTTCAAAGCTTCCACCACCCAGCCTTAGTCGGCAGGCTGCAGCAATCTTTCACCAGCGATGCCCGGAGTAGTCATCTGAATTGGATTGAGGATTTCTTCAATCTCCTCAGTTGTAAGCAGCCCACGCTCTAGGATGAGCTCTTTGAGCGTCATGCCAGTGCGCACAGCTTCTTTCACTAATTGCGCGGCGACTTCGTAGCCGAGATGCGGGTTCAAAGCTGTGACAATGCCAAAGCTTTGCTCAACGTAAGTCTTGCAGCGCTCGCGGTCAGCTTCCAAGCCCTCAATCGCAAAACGCTCGAACACGTCGGCCGCGTTCCGCAGTATTTTCAGCGATTGTAGAAGGTTAAACGCAAGTACGGGGCCCATTACGTTAAGTTCGAATTGACCTGCTTCGCAGGCCAAGCAGATGGTGTGATCGTTGCCAATGACTTGAAACGCCACCTGATTCACAACTTCTGGCATAACAGGGTTTACTTTACCTGGCATTATGGAAGACCCCGGTTGTCTAGGCGGCAGTTTCAGCTCCCCTAAGCCTACGCGAGGACCTGAAGCCATTAATCGGATATCATTGCATATTTTCGAAAGGTTAACGGCGCATACTTTCAAGGAAGCGGATAGCTCCGTGTAAGCATCCATATTTTGGGTACCATCAACCAAATGCTCGGCTAGTTCAATGGGGATTCCCACCTGTCCCTTTAGATGAAACATAACGCGTTCCACATACTCAGGCTTTGCATTAAGCCCTGTTCCTACAGCAGTAGCCCCCATATTAACGGTCAAAAGCCCCTTAGAAGCATGGCGAATACGGTTGATATCGCGCTGGATGACACGTGCATAAGCGCCGAATTCTTGGCCCATACGAATAGGAACTGCATCCTGGAGATGCGTTCGCCCCATTTTGATGACATCATCAAATTCCGTTTCCTTACGGGCAAAAGCACGCTGGAGTGAAGTCATAGTCTCTGTCAACTGCTCAGATAAACGGTAAGCGGCAATTTTGATGGCGGTAGGGATAACGTCGTTTGTGGATTGCGACATATTGACATGGTTGTTCGGATTACAATGGAAATAATTGCCCTTTTCCTCGCCTAGCAGCTCCAACGTCCGGTTAGCAAGCACTTCGTTCATGTTCATATTAATGGAGGTTCCCGCTCCGCCTTGAATAGAATCAACAATAAACTCCTCAAGGAGCTGACCTTGTCGCACTTCTTCGGCTGCTTTGACTAATTGTTCGCCGATTTTTTTAGGGAGCATATGTGTTTCCATATTCGCTATTGCAGCTGCTCTTTTTACTTCTGCTAAGGCTGTAATGAGCTCTGCATGAATTTTAACACCCGTAATCGGGAAATTCTCTAATGCACGCATCGTTTGAATGCCGTAATAAGCTTGGGATGGAACTTGTTTTTCACCAATAAAGTCTTTTTCAATGCGATGAGTCATCGTAGACACCATTCCTTTTTTCTACAAAGTATATTGCTCGACGTTGCGAAGTAGGTGTTCCGAAATTCCTTCTAACTCTCTGCCGCTAGAACAATTGAACGCCATGCATGGCATTCATAAGCGCTCATCTGAAGAATTCGCGACCGCTTTCAAGAATCCTGCAATATCTGACACGTTCTGTAATAAATTTTTGACCACTGATCAATTTGCCCACTTCTAATAATATTTCCTATTTTAACAATTCAAGTCTTCTCCTAATCTCAAACATACAATAGGATTTGCACATAATGATTGAACTTGGCCAATTTCGTGAAGACTTGTATCACTGTCTACAGCTATGTATTTATATATGCTAGGAGAAGCACAAAAGCATAGGGGATTTACCTCCTAGGATTTATATTGCAACGTTCATGAGTTGACGAATACAATGGATTAAACAAGCTCGCTATGTGAGACAATTAGAAGGATACAGTGAATACCGGCGAGTTTGGCTTACAAGCTGCACGTCAGGGAGGAATACTTATGGATACGAAGAGTGCGATGATTATTAATAAAACGGAAAAATACGGGGCACGCAATTACCATCCGCTGCCTATCGTGATATCGAAAGCGGAAGGCGTATGGGTCGAGGATCCAGAAGGCAACCGCTACATGGATATGCTTAGTGCTTACTCCGCCTTAAATCAAGGACATCGTCATCCGCACATTCTGAGAGCGCTTCATGAGCAAGCCGAGAAGGTTACACTGACATCTAGGGCTTTCCATAGCGAAACGTTAGGTTCGTTTTATGAAAAATTAGCGAATTACACTGGTAAGCCGATGATTTTACCGATGAATACTGGGGCCGAAGCGGTCGAAACCGCTCTAAAGGCTATTCGTCGTTGGGGCTACGAAGTGAAAGGAATCCCCGCCGATCAAGCGGAAATTATCGTTTGTGAAGGAAATTTCCACGGTCGGACGGTGACAATCACTTCCTTCTCATCTTCGCCGGAATATCAACGCGGCTTCGGGCCTTTTACGCCAGGGTTCCGCATTATTCCCTACGGGGATGCGGCGGCACTGCGTGAGGCCATCGGGCCGAACACGGCGGGGTTCCTGTTTGAGCCTATTCAAGGCGAAGCTGGCATTGTGATTCCGCAGGCCGGTTACCTGCGGGAATGCTATGAGCTATGTCAGGCGAATAAGGTGTTGTTCGTCGCGGACGAAATCCAGACGGGATTCGGCCGTACGGGTCGCCGCTTCGCCTGCGACTGGGAAGGCGTAACGCCGAACCTGTACATCATGGGCAAAGCCCTCGGCGGCGGCGTGTTCCCGATCTCGGCGGTCGCCGGTGATCGGGAGGTTCTTGATGTTTTCGAGCCGGGCTCCCACGGCTCGACATTCGGGGGTAATCCGCTCGGCTGCGCCGTCGCGATCGCGGCGCTTGAGGTCACCCTTAACGAGCGGCTCGCAGAGCGCTCGGATGAGCTTGGCGCTTATTTCCTGAAGCGACTTCAGGAAATTCAATCTCCGCAGATTACGGAGATTCGCGGTCGGGGGCTGTTCATTGGCATTGACCTTAAGGTTTCAGCGCGTCCATTCTGTGAAGAGCTGAAAGCGAAGGGTCTGCTATGCAAGGAGACACATGAGCACATTATTCGTTTGGCTCCGCCTCTTACAATTACGAAAGAAGAGCTCGATTGGGCTTGGCAGCAGGTAAATGACGTGCTGAATGAAGCTTAGCGCTCAAATGTAATAAGCCCTCTAGCTTTTAATAAAGCTGGAGGGCTTTGCTTTTGCTTTAAGGGGACATCGCTCTTTTCCATCTACTCTAAGAATGTTTTTCATCACTACAGAGCCACTTTCGCGTACCTTTCCCACAGTAGCGATGTAAAACATCGTTACTGTCCATATTTCTAGGAAAGTCGCTCTTTTCCATCTACTCTAAGAATGTTTTTCATCACTACAGAGTCACTTTCGCGCACCTTTCCCACAATAGCGATGTAAAACATCGTTACAGCCCATATTTCTAGGAACGTCGCTCTTTTCTATCTACTCTAAGAATGTTTTTCATCACTACAGAGCCACTTTCGCGCGTCTTTCCCAAATTAGCAAGGAAAAACATCGTTACAGCCCATATTTCTGGGGACGTCGCTCTTTTCTATCTACTCTAAGAATGTTTTTCATCATTACAGAGCTACTTTCGCGTACCATCCCCACTTTAGCGATGTAAAACATCGTTACAGCCCATATTTCTGGGGAAGTTGCTCTTTTCCATCTACTCTAAGAATGTTTTTCATCACTACAGAGGCACTTTCGCGCGTCTTCCCCACATTAACGATGTAAAACATCGTTACAGCCCATATTTCTGGGGACGTCGCTCTTTTCCATCTACTCTAAGAATGTTTTTCATCACTACAGAGGCACTTTCGCGCGTCTTCCCCACATTAACGATGTAAAACATCGTTACAGCGCACCTACTATTCTACTCTATCTATTCTTTCACAAAAGCAAGTGTCCCAAATCGATGCGGTATATGGAAATCGACTTTCCCTGTGGGGGACCAAGCCCAATAATGTCGATTCCCTTCAAGATCATCATCAATTCTATATACATTCCAACGCCACTCAGCACCATGATGAGGTGTAAAGTTTTCCCCCCGCTCCCAATCCAAATCTGCAAAAGGAATCCGCAGATCGTAAGTCCTCCACCCATCGGCCCCATCCAAAACTTGAGTATGCATTCCCTTCGCATCCCATGCAACATCAATCTCTTTATCTCCACCGTTATAATGGATCAAAGCATCGAATACGATGTTTCGTGGACTCACTTCGAACTCGTAATATACCGCTCCGGTTCCGCTTTTATCAATAAACACCTCAACCACATCTTCCAAATAAATAGGATCATCTCGCCGCTCCATCGTTGCCACGGCGTGATCATCCTCACATTCGAATCGTATGTGCAATGCATCAGCTGTCCAACATGCGCGAAAGCGAGTCTTAAGCCGCGGCTTCTCTCCCGTTACAACTTCCCTTAAATAAGGGGTCTCAACCTCAATATCTTCCCACTTCAATTTTCCGTTTTCTGCATCTACATAGCGACATTCATATCTCATCCGTTCTGTCATCCTCGCTCCCTACTTACTTTTATATACAATATTAATATCATATTCGCTATCTAGAAAGCTAGAAATTTGATCCCGAGATTCCGACTTCACGTCCTTTAACCAGGAAGCGTCAAACTTTTCGATAACTTCTATTCTTAAATTCTCGTATTTTGTTTTCGCTTTTTCAATCCTAGTCACACGATTCTGTGTAAATAGGAACAATGATATACAAGCCAGAAGCGAACCTGATAGAAGCTTATTAGAAATAAGCAAATCGAGGATGGCTAATGCATTGCCGCCTGAAACCAATATGATCTTTCGATAGAAAGAGATAATGAAATAGAGAATCAGGCCACCTGTCAGAATGGCGAATAAAGGTTGCGTATCTTTGAGTTTGTCCCATTCCTGCTTCCTATCCCGAAGTTTGTAAAGTATCTTGGTCGCGTCGTCACTTAGATTAAGTTCAGGCCATTGCATTAGGCACACTCCCCCTCTCTACCATCTTATGCTTGGACACTGCCATTCTTTCCAAAAAAAAGACCAAGAGCATCTCTCTTCACGCTAGGGCGAAGATGCTACTGGTCTTTTGAATTTTACTAGAATCGTTTTTTCCCAACTAAAAACTTTTTATTTCCTTTTTTAGCTGTCACAGGCACATGCTTATAACTGCGAACCATCGGATTTTTACATAATGGACAAGTTGGTAAAGCTTCCGTAACGAATTCTTTGCGAACCCATGCTTTACAATCTGTCTCTTTACATTTCCAAATTTCTATCTGTTCGACTTCTGGCTTTTGATCTTCGGTCACGGTACTCGTTGGTGTAGACATTCAGTTATGTGCTCCCTGCTTCGTAGATTAGACTACTTATTATTATACAGATCAGATCGAATATCAAGTCTTTCCCGTGTTCAAAATTATTTACCAGTGGTAGAATGGATAAGGCGGTTACAATTTAGACACAGAATACAAAGGCAGGAATATAAATGACAAACTTACTACGTGAATGGAAGTCACAATTTCAGGGGTACAGCCGAAATATTATGCTCTTCTTTTGGTTTAATTTTGTATGGAACTTAGGTTTAGGTATGTTTGGTCTCGTCTATAACCTTTATGTTAGAAGTCTCGGCTATGACCAAACGACAGTTGGCAGCATGGTTGGAATGGCATCACTGGCAGCGGCCATTATTCTCATTCCCGCGGGCCTAATGAATGATCGTTTCGGACCTAAGCGAGTCATTACATTTGGTCTCATTTTTACCATCGTAACTTTGACGGCTCGCTCTCTTATTGAAGTCAAAGAGGGGATGCTCATCTCGTCATTCTTGGGCGGTATGGCTCTTGCTGTTGTTTCTGCAACCATTCTACCTTTTATGGCCAACAACTCTACCCCACAGCAGCGCGTTCACCTATTTAGCTTTAATATGGCTCTTGTCATGCTAGCGAATGTAGTTGGTATTGCACTGGGGGGCGTTCTTTGTGACTTTTTTCAATTCATTATAGGTTTAGACGAAATTCGAAGCTTAAGATTTACTTTATTAATTGGAGTTGGTATCGCAGCACTTGGTTTTATACCTATGGCTTTATTTGAGAAAAGTGAGCAAGAAATACAGCCACGTGGCGAATCATTAAATTGGAAACAAGTGTGGAGTGTACATAAACCATCTTTACAGGTAATTGGTATTTTTTGTTTATTAGGCTTGTTGTCATCCATGGGCGGGGGTATGATTGTCCCCTATTTAAATGTGTATTTTGAAGATCGCTTTGACGCTTCGAAATCCGCAATTGGTATCGTTGTAGCTTTAGGTCAAGCTGCAACGGCGGTTGCTTTTCTCATTGGACCCATGATTGTAAAGAGATTCGGAGAGGTTAAATCTGTCGTCTACCTGCAGTTATGTTCAATCCCATTTCTCCTCCTGACCGCTTTTTCTGCTAACTTTTACTTATCATCGGGTGGGTACTTGTTCCGGCAAGCCTTAATGAACGCTGCTAATCCTTTTTATAATTCGATCAAAATGAGTTACGTCAACCGATCTCTTCGGGGGTTAGCATCCAGTTCAGGGGAAGCCGTTTTTCATCTAGGTTGGTTCCTTGCTTCACCAGTAAGTACGGGCCTTGTTTTCCGCTATGGCTCTTACTACGGCTACGCGTATGCTTTCTGCATCACAGCTGTAGTCTATACAGTAATCTCCTATTTATTCTACTTCTTTTTCGGAAAAAATCGGTTTAAACCCGTTGAGGAATCCGCATGAGATAAACCTCTATCAAGGTCTTTCGAAGATGAGCGACCGCGCTTAGCGAGGAGAGACTTTGATCTACGACCAAAGATCCCTATATTACGTTTATTCGCCAATAAGAATTTCGTTCTCCGATTTAAATTAGAAACTTATAAATTCCCATTTGGTAAAAAATGGGTTCTTTCTATCGTTGACTTGAACGATGGAAAGGAAATACAATACATGAGAGCGCATTCATTTCAATATCCTAGTGCTCCTTATCGATGATCGATTGTGAGGGGATGAATTTGCTTATGCGGAATAAAATCTTCTTTAATGGACAAAGTATTGTCTTAACCTGGATGATTTCCTATATCGTCATTCTACTTTTACCCGTGGCAATCGGGTTATTATTGTATATGGAATCCAGCAAAACACTGAAGGAAGAAATTCAGCAAGCTAATGATTCTCTTTTAAAACAAGTTCGGGAAATTATGGACAATCAGTTTAAAACCATGGAGCAGCTGAACTTCGAGATTACGTGGAATGTAAGCGTCCAGGAGCTGCTTTATTCAAATAAGTATGAGGCATTTCCCAAAGAATATCGATATGATGCTTATCAAATCTCACGTATTCTTTCCATGTACAAAACCTCCTACCCGCTGATTGATTCTTTCTATATTTATTTGAATAAAGATCAATCTACTATTCTTCCTACCACCGTTAGAACAAATAGCTTTGCCTATGAAACTTTACATATGAGCGATGAATTCTCGTTCTCTGCTTGGCAAGCTATCGTGACTCGAAGCAATTTCAAAGGCTTTATTCCCATGTACCGAATTGGCGACGACAATAAGCTGCGAAAAACGGTAGCCTACATCAGCACATACCCCGAAGAGCATAATAAACCGCTAGCTACCAATGTCATTATGGTCGATCAATCTCGTATTATTGGCGCCATTCAAAATATGGAAATTTTCAACAAAGGTCACGTACTCATCCTTAATAATGAAAATCAAATTCTGGCATCCAACTCCACAGATTCACTTCCAACTGATTTTCCTTTTGATCAATTAGAGAGCTCGTCCAATTTCTATTACACCGACTCTAGTGGCGAGAAATATGAAGTTTTCAACATTCAGTCACCACGTTCCAAACTAAAATATGTGTCTATGATGCCCAGCACCATGTATTGGAAAAAAGCGGCTCACATCCGTAACCTGACTTATACAAGCATGGCAATCAGTTTGCTTGGCGGGGGTATTCTAACCTACGTATTTCTAAGAAGAAATTACAACCCAGTACGTCGCTTGGTTCATGCGTTTTCCAAAAAACAAACCTTACAATCTAATAAACGGTACAATGAATTTCATTTCCTTCAAGAAGCCGTGGACAGTACGTTGATCGAAATTGCCAATTTCAAAAGTAAAATGGAGCAGCAGCGGCACATTGTCCGCTCTCATTTTATCGAAAAGCTGTTTAAAGGAAAACTGGACAGCCAGCTTCCGATCGATGAGGCCTTAACGACCTTTGAAATGAAGCTGGACCGGCAGGATTTTGCCGTTATGCTATTTGTTGTCGATAAGAGTACAACCTTCTTTGAGCGGATTAACCATACGCCTGAAGGGGATAAATGGAAGCTTCTTCAATTTATTATTATGAATGTCGTGGAGGAACTAATATCGGAACGGCACCGCGGCTATGCATCTGAGATTGATGATACCCTCGCCTGTTTAGTCAATTTAACTACGGAAGATGGCAATAGCTCCAAGCTGGAGTTACTTAGAATTGCAGACAAAGCGCAAACTTTCCTCTCTTCCACCTACGACATTAACTTAACAATTTCAATAAGCAGTATCCATGATCGTATCGCTAATGTACCGCAAGCTTTCTTAGAAGCTCTAGATTCCATGGCCTTCAAGCTTGTTATGGGTGGACCAGAGATTCTATCGTATGACGATTTGCAATCAAATACCACTTGCGACTCTAATACCGGCTATTATTATCCAACGCAGATTGAGCAGCAATTCATGTATGCCGTTAAGCTGGGGGAGCTTGAAGAAGCACAGATGATTCTTACCGAGATTATGAATAAAAACTTTGATAATCCTGGCATTTCAGTCTCCTTAATGAAGTGCCTCATGCTCAACCTGGTAACCACCATGATGAAAAGCCTTAGCGAAACCGGAGATATCCAGGAAAGCTTCTTTATACGCAACCCCAAACTGCTCGACCGCCTTCTATGCAGCAAAACCGTTCAAGACATGCAGGTCCAGCTCAGTGATATGCTCGAGCAAGTATGTGCCTACACATCAGCCAAACGGCAGCATACGATTTCACTTACACGACAGAAAGCACTGGAGCAATTGGTAAATGAAGTGACGACCTACATCGAACATAATTACACAGATGCCAATCTGAATGTCACGATGATTGGCAGTCATTTTAACCGCAAAGCCACCTACCTCTCGAAGCTATTCAAGGATTATGTGGGAGAGGGGCTGCTTGATCGCATTAATAAGGTCAGAATTGAGAAATCCAAGCAGCTGCTGGGGCAGCAAGAACAGTCGGTCGGTGATGCGGCATACGGGGTGGGGTTCAATGATATTAATGCTTTTATTCGTGTTTTCAAAAAGGTTGAGGGCATCACTCCGGGGAAATACAAAGAGCTGATTGAAAAATAAAAGAGATAAGGCAATAAAGCACACATTTGATTGGGATAGCCGCTGGGCTGTCCCTTCTTTAACATAGTGAAAGTTGTACAGCTTACAACCAATTTCGCTGGTTTGTTTTTACAAAACTGCAAATGTTGTAGTTCGAGAGAGTAGGATTCATCCATCCGGTACAATCACCGGGCTTTCCCCGAATACAACGTTAGACTTTTGCAACTTTCTGCTGTGTAACAAGTAATATTGGCTAAATTGATGAAGCAATTGGATATTTTGAAGAGTCTACGCACAGAATTCGAGAACCAATTGGATATTTTGCAGATAGTTATATTGGAAACGCTATCATATAGTTAGGTTAGACATACAGCTCTTCACCTCACACAATCTTAATAACAGTTTTCCAGGGAAACTCCGTATTGCTTCGATACCAGTTTTCTAAATTCGGAAATGCTTACACGGCCAGTTTTTCTGGCGAAAAACGCTTAGGAGGTCAACCTATGAAAAAGAACAGAAAAAAAATGTTCACCATGCTGGTTACAACATCATTGATGGGGAGCTTAGTCGTCGCATGCTCATCCAACACCCCGAGTACAGTCAACAGCGCTAGTCCCAAAGCAACTGCCGGTGGAACGACCGCTTCCAGTGGTGGCGCTGTCACTTATCCGCTAAAAGTGGACAAAACATTGACCTACTGGGGCGAGCTTCCCGGTAACCTAACGGGTGTAAAAGCAGCGCATGCAGATGTTCCCTTCTTCCAGGATTGGCAGAAGAAAACGGGCGTTCCATTGAAATTCCTAGCTCCGCCTACGAACCAGGGCGCTCAGGCTCTTAATGTTATGTTAGCATCAGGTGATCTGCCCGATATGATTGAGTTTGATTGGCAGGGAGCATTCCCTGGCGGACCTGAAAAAGCGATCAAAGACGGTTACATTTTGAAACTAAACGATACGATTGATAAATTTGCTCCAAATTTAAAAAAATTCCTCAAAGAGCATCCGGATGTTGATAAACAAGTAAAAACCGATAATGGCAGCTATTATTCGTTCCCTTTTATCCGCGGCGATGATTATCTGCGTGTGTACCAAGGTCCTATCATTCGGAAAGATTGGCTTGATGATCTAGGTCTGCCTGTCCCTCAAACCATTGATGAATGGTACACAACACTTAAAGCCTTCAAGGAGAAAAAAGGCGCTACAGCCGCTTTCTCTGTCGTAAGTGTTCCCAGACCTTTTAACGAGCTAGGAAACGGCGCTTTCGCCGGTGCCTTCGGTGTGACACGTGATTTCTACATCGATAATGGAACAATTAAATTTGGTCCAGCTGAGAAAGGCTACAAAGACTTCCTGGCTACCTTCCACAAATGGTATGAAGAAGGACTTATCGATAAAAACTTCGCAACGGCGGATGGCAAAGCCTTAGATGCCAACATGGCCTCCGGCGCAACAGGTGTTACCGTACAAAATGCGGGTGGCGGTATTGGTAAATGGCAGCCGCTAATTACAGCTAAAGATGCTAAAGGCGTTCTCATCGGGGCTCCATATCCGGTTCTCAAAAAAGGCGACATCGCGATGTATGGTCAGAAGGATCCAGCGAATTCGCCTGGAGGTATGGTTGCTATTACAGCTTCTTCCAAGAATATTGAGACCGCAGCAAAGCTTCTTGACTATGGTTACTCTGAAGATGGCCATAATTATTTCAACTTTGGAACCGAAGGCGTTTCGTATAAAATGGAAAACGGCTACCCGAAATATACGGACCTTCTCATGAAAAATCCGGATAAATTGGCTCCGGCACAAGCTCTGTCACTGTACATCCGTGGTAACTATAATGGTCCTTTCGTTCAAGATAAACGCTATATCGAGCAATATCTGGCTTTGCAAACACAACGCGATGCTGTTACCACTTGGCAAAAAACGGATGTTGATAAACACAAATTGCCTCCTATTACAGCTACACCGGAAGAAAGCACAGAGCTTGCCAAAATCATGACTGACCTCAATACACTAGTCGATGAAATGACGCTCAAAATTATTTTAGGAACAGAACCAGTGGATAGCTTTGATAAATACATGGAAAAATTCAAATCCGTTAAGCTAAGCCGTGCACTCGAAATTAAAAAGGCATCCTTAGATCGTTACAACAAAAGGTAGATGACAGGCCAGGGGGAGGGCAGCGGCTCTCCCCACTTTACTAGAATCTCACGGCGAAAGGAGAGATATCATGCGTAAAGCAGGGGAAGCAACCTTCCAAATACGCTTCAAGCGCGATTTTCTGCTGAATAAATATTTATACCTGATGATGGTTCCCGTTCTGGCTTACTACATTATCTTCCATTACGCGCCGATGTATGGAGCCTTGATTGCGTTTAAAGAGTATACCCCTAATAAAGGCATTCTGGGTAGTAGCTGGGTTGGCTTCCAGCACTTTAATGATTTCTTCAGCAGCTATTATTTCTGGCGAATTCTCAAGAATACCGTCATTATTTCCCTTTACTCGCTATGTTTTGAATTCCCGGCTCCGATTATTTTGGCGATTCTTATTAATGAGCTTACGAATAAAAAGTTTCAACGCTTCGTTCAGACGGTCACCTACATGCCGTATTTTATTTCACTCATCGTTATTGTCGGGATGATCAAAGACTTTACGAATAACGGCGGTTTAATTAATAACTTTCTGACTTACTTTGGCTTCAATGATACGGCAATGCTGCAGAAACCGGAATTGTTCCGAACGATCTATATTTTATCTGAAATATGGCAAAAAATCGGATGGGAATCCATTATTTATCTAGCCGCACTCATGGGCATTGACCAGGAGCAGTACGAAGCGGCGAAAATGGACGGGGCCAACAGAATCAAGCAAATTTGGCATATTACCTTACCGGGCATTCTACCAACTATTGCGATCATGTTCATTCTACGCATGGGGAATTTATTGAACGTTGGTTTCGAGAAAATCATTTTGCTCTATAACCCCAGCACCTACGATACGGCGGACGTCATCTCTTCTTTCGTTTATCGTAAAGGGCTCGTAGAATTTGGTTGGAGCTACAGCTCAGCGGTTGGTTTGTTCAATTCTTTGATTAATCTAGCCTTACTCATTGCAGCAAACAAAATAAGTAAAAAGATAAGTGAAAACAGCTTATGGTGATGGAGGTGGTGTTGAGATGAAAACGAGCTATTCGGACAGATTATTCGTCACGTTAATCCACATCTTGTTGCTTATGCTTGTTGTTGTTACCCTGTATCCTCTTCTTTATGTCACCTTTGCTTCGTTTAGCGACGCTGGCCAATTGATCACGCATAAAGGGTTCCTGATTAAGCCTCTAGGCTTCAGTTTAGAAGCTTACAAAAGTGTTTTTCATAACCCTGCTATTCTAAAAGGCTACCAAAATACGTTGTTTATCCTTTTCTTCGGCGTCATTACGAACCTTATTGTTACTGCTCTAGGCGCTTATGTGCTCTCCCGTAAAAATGTGATGTGGAATCGTGTCTTCATCTTCGTTGTCGTATTAACGATGTTTTTCAGCGGTGGACTTATACCGCTCTATCTGGTTGTAAAAGGTGTTGGTTTAATTGACTCGCTTTGGGCGACCATTTTGCCCTTTGCCGTCAACACATTTAATCTGATCATCATGCGTACAGCCTTCATGGCGGTCCCAGAAAGCTTGGAGGAATCTGCTAAAATGGATGGGGCCAATCATTTCGTGATTCTTTTTCGTATCATCATCCCACTCTCCATGCCTGTCATTGCCGTGATGATCTTGTACTATGCCGTTGAGAAGTGGAACGGGTGGTTCTATGCCTCAATCTTCTTGAAGGATCGTGACCTCTACCCGCTCCAGCTCACTTTGCGAGAAATATTAATAGCGAATAATACCGATTCCATGTCATCAGGGGCTAATGCGGCCGAGCAATTTCAAATAGGGGAAACGATCAAATATGCAACTATCATGATAGCCTCGGTGCCTATTCTAATCTTGTATCCCTTCGTGCAAAAGTATTTCGTCAAAGGCGTCATGATTGGCGCTGTCAAAGGGTAAAAACAAAACGCCGTTCGCCTCTTAAATGAGGTGACGGCGATTACTTTTATTCTAGACCGGTAGCTCCGGCTGTGTTGGGAAGCCATGAGGTCCTTGCCGAAGCGTTGTTCTTTTTCTTCTTTTATACATCCATAGACCGGCAAGTGCCGTTAAGACAATGGCGATAATTCCTTCCGGACTAGGCATAGCCAAATAACTAAATTCTGCTTGCACGAGTACGAACTTTTTCAGAATCAACGTATCAATGAAGGCATTTCCAGCCATGTGCATGAAGACAGCAGGCCAAACGCTTCGAGTCATCAACAGAATCTCACCGTATAGAACCGCCATGACGATTACGCCAAGCATCATGCGAGGGATATAGGTGATCATGCTTTCCGTGGTATCCACGAATAGAAATAAATAAGGAAAATGCCATACGCCCCAAATTAACCCCACGGCAATATGAACGATAAAACGATGATAACCAAGCGTATATAGCTTTGGAGCCAAATAGCCCCTCCATGCTAATTCCTCAAAAATGTTTTTGATGAGGCTTGGTATAAGAGCTACACCGACTGCCGTCAAATAGTGAGAAGACATCGGGGACACATCCGTCCACCCCAAGCTTGAACTGATTCCGACAATCACCATCGTCATTAAAGGAAAGAATAACAGGCTGAATACATAGAGAAATACGTTTCCTTTGACTCGAGGTTTGATGCCGAAATCTTTCCACCCATCTCCCATCCAACTGCGCAAAACGACCATTATCAGGAGGGGAGACACAATCCAAATCAATTGCCCCAGACTCCCATTCGCATCCGTTCCAGCCTGCAAATCAACCAGTCGGCCGATCCAGCCGCAGCATAACGCAACAAGCGAGAAAATAATCACGTTCCTCAGCGTCCTGTTATCCTTCATTTTCAAGATCCCAGCTCCTCTTTTATTTTCTGCGCATACCTCTCGTACCACGCCTTCAAGAATTCATAATAATCACTTCCGAACTCCAAAGTATCCAGCCTGCTTTTCACCTTCGGGTTGTTGAGAAGCTCTTGGTTTTTCCCGAGTTGTTCCCGATTCATTTGCTGAAACATCTTCAATGTGGACCGGACCGTTTCGATCTCATTCAAGTACACTTCGATGAGTTCTAGTTTTCTGGAATCTTCGACGTAGTTGAAGAAGAACATTTTGACAAGTGCCGGATCCCTTGGTTTGTCTAAGGCAATCGGCTCACCAGCCCAACTTAGGAATTCCTTTTCTCCCTCTTCTGTGATCGAGTAAACCTTCTTGTTCCTCCCCCCCTGACGCACCTCCGTAAGATGAACATGCCCATTCTGAACGAGTTTCTTTAATGCTGGTTGTATGCTCCCTTGGCTGGAATTATAGAAAAATCCGGTGCTTGCCTCCATGCTTTTCTTAAGATCATAGGACGACTTATCCCCGTCCAGCAGCAAACCCAGAATGATTTTGTCCTGCATGATGGACACCTCCTTTTATTTCTAACAGACATGTCTACTAGACATATATAAAATAGATATTATTCCCTTTTTTTGCCTCTGTCAACATAGTTACACTTTTAAATCCTACACCATCACACAAGCAAACAAGGGAACCCCTAAGGATTCCCTTGTATTCAATCATTTAACCCAGATTACTTACGATCATTAATAGCTTTAATGATTTCTACAGGAATTTTCGGCTTTCTATCATACGTGAGAAGGCCGTTAATTTCCTGCTCAACATCGGTTAACTGCGTGTAACAATAACCCTGTACAACACCGGAGTTTAGCAGAGGACGTATGACAGCGCGCAGCTTTTTCTCATAATCCTCGTCATTATCCGCCCCGGAATATCCCCAACCTTCCCATTCGCTTTTCTTGTAAGCAATACCGCCAAATTCGGTAACAAGAATCGGCTGATTTTCATAAGGGAAGCCCTCTACAAATAGTCGGCGATTCGCTGGCATCGCATGAACAGCTTTATCGCTAGAACTGTAGCGCTCTTCCAACACATCTCCACGCCACTCATAGTCATGAATGGTGAACAGATCCGTTTTCACTAGCTCCCACCCATCGTTCGACACAACTGGACGCATCGGATCAAGCGATTTGGTCAAATGATACATGGTCAGGGCATGCTGCTGCTGCAATTTATCGATTTGAATATTAGGCACTCCCCAGCTCTCATTCAAGGGAACCCAAGCAATAATGGAAGGATGGTTGTAATCGCGATCCATAGAAGCTATCCACTCATTCGTAAATCGACTCACATACTTCTCTGTATATTCGTATGCATTAGCCGCCTCACTCCAAACGACAAGTCCGAGCTTATCGCACCAGTAGAGAAATCTTGGATCCTCCAGCTTTTGATGTTTCCGCGCACCGTTAAAGCCCATTGCCTTCGTTAACTCGACATCTTGCTTGATCGCTTCATCACTAGGCGGCGTCAAATTGCCATCTGGGAAATAACCCTGATCCAGAACCATTTTCAAAAAATAAGGGCGGTTGTTCAAGCATAGTTTACCGTCTTCGATGGATACTTTACGCATGCCGAAATAACTCGTTACCACATCTACAGCTTTATTATCAACCAGCAGCGTGAACGTGACGTCATATAAATTTGGATGCTCCGGTGTCCACCAGGCACCAAGTCCATGATCGTTGAAATCATTCAGACGAATTTTTCTCGCCCCAGAGCTGCTTCTCATCCCATACGTATCTTCAGAAACGAGTTCTCCATTAAATGAAATCTCTACTTTCAGCTGTTGCTTGGCATTTGCGTCAGAACCCTGGATAAAGAATTGGAATTCCACTTGTTTCTCATCGATATCCGGGGTAATTTTCACTTTATCCAAGTAGCCGTCGACAGATACCGCTTCCATCCATACCGTTTGCCAGATACCTGTCGTTCTTGTATAGAAAATACTTGCCGAATCCGTATGCCAATATTGCTTCCCTCTCGGCAGTGTAACATCTTTGCTATAATCAACTGCTTTGACAACCAGCTTGTTCGTTCCAGCCTGAAGTGCATCCGTGATGTCTGCATGGAAAGGGGTATGCCCGCCATCGTGCTTAGCAACCAGCACCCCATTTACCCAAACTGAAGCTTCGTAATCCACCGCTCCAAAGTGAAGCAGAATCCGTTTATTCTGGAATGCTTCGGGCAGAGTTAGATCTCGGCGGTACCATACAACATCGTGAAACTCATTACTCCCAATGCCGCTCAATTTACTTTGAAAAGCGAATGGCACTTGAATGGTCTTGGATAACTTTCTATTCCCTAAATGCCACTTCTCTTTACTGCCCACACGATCATCATCAAATTCAAATTCCCATTCGCCATTCAGATTGATCCAGCTATCTCTAACAAATTGAGGTCTAGGGTACTCAGCTCGTGGTTGGTTCGTCATCGGTAATCAATGCCTCCATATAATTAATTTAAAAGTTAACTAAATAACATGAATAACTCTTAGATTATTATCATATCAAGCTCTCTCATTGTCAATATGCGTTATTCAATTAACTTTTAAGTTACGAAAAAAAGAACACCTCATCTCAGAGGTGTCCTGTTCCTTTTTACCACATAGTTAATCGATGTATCCGGCAAATCCCTTTTTCATTAAATAGTCCATCTCAGCTTCCAGAATGGTATCTACCGCTAGTTCTGTCAATTTCACATCGGGTCTGCCCAGAATATGATCGATCAGTTCATCGCTATCAATATCAACTTCCCCTTTGGCATTTTCTTCTGCTTTGACAATAAAATCCTTCTCATATTTCAATACCAATTGAATTTGCTTAGGATCAGCCTTCGTTTTGTCTACGATGAATTGTAATAGCTCTTGTTCGTTTAATTGCTCCGTCATATGATGTCATCTCCTAATGGTTGTTTATAACTATTGTAGCACAAAACCTTATTGCAGAAGCCTGAGTATTAACTTGCTAAAAGGTTGAAAAACAAAAGTAATGAAATCTAAGGGGTTAGGCACCTTCATATGTAAACTTTGGGCAATACTTAGTACAGTACCTAATAATAATAAACAACAAACAATTACGAACTCTTTATACTTCCTTTTCTTCAGAAGCGATGGAATTTCCAGTATCGCGATAACTGTAGTTATCGAAAGTATCGCAGCAATATTCCACATTTAGATCATTCCTTTGTTTTTTGTACCAGTGAATCATTTACGGTGCCCACACGACGAATCTTCACTTTTGTATTCACATGTACGGGTAAATCAAGAAATGTCTCCTTCCAGTTGCCTTTGTTTTTGTCCCAATATTTAGGATCCGCGCGATACATCGCTTCACCAAAGCCGAAAATATCCACATCATATTTTTTGGCTTTTTGAATAGCGGAATCAACAATCTTTTCCACCTCTTTTCCCTCTATTTTCTCCAGTTCCTTCATGATTTTGGGATCCATAAGATCGATTTTGCATTGGACTTCGCCCACATTCTCTTCAAGGGAAATATCAATATCAATTTGCGGTTTGCCATTCTCCACTTTCCCTTTCATTTTCGACTTAGTTCGCACCGCTTCTACTGCTAAAATACCGCCTTTTGGGCAAGTAATATGTCCGATTGTGCTTTTAACGTTGTTTAAAATGTAATTGTATCCTTTACTTTCTTGTTCATTAAGCCAGCCGACAAGCTTATCATTTTTAAAAATTGCTACACCTGAATATTGAAGGTAAGTAGTAGGGTCTGTTCGGTTCACATGACTTAATGTATGACCTTTTCTGGGATCACCCTTGATTTGTATGCCTGTTAACACAGGATCTTTTCCCTCTGTCTGCAGATCAGAAATTAAATTATCTAATCTTACTTTTACCGTAGGCGCCCAAGTCTTTTCTGACACCTCTAATGTAGTGAACAAATTATTTGAGGGAATTTTCTCGAGGGGGGTAAGTGTTTTTAATATATGCTCAGCCGTTGTTCCTTTGGCTACGACAATATAGAAATCAGTTCGCATTTCATGATTTCTAGAAATCCCATCCAGAATAGGCGTAATGCCTTCCCTTGCCAATTCTTCGCTGATCACAAGAATCCGAAGATGAGATGAATATACCTTTCTCGGACTTTGTGTGGCTATTTTTCTTAAAGCTTCAAAGATGGTCTGGGAGGTAGCTTTAAAGGTGCTTACAGGTATAGTCACTCCCGTTCCGCCCCTTTTTGAAGCGACTGCACCAGGGTTAACTATTTGAATCGTCACCTGCACTTGATCATCTTTTTTGTCAAAACCCATACCAACCGATATGGCAAGATCATTAAGTTCACTCCGACTCCAGCATCCCGTGAGTAATACAATCATGAGGAGCAAAACAACAAACGGTATGACACATCTCCGCATTATAGATGACTCCTTTATCTAGGTCCTGGTTTCAGGCTTATTCGAAGAAGCATTGTTTTCTCGAATGTTATTTTTCTGACTGATGAGTCGAGGCCTAGTAGATAACGCCCATTGCGGCAAGCGAAATATCGTATCTTTCTGATCCGCAGAAATAAACGGTGCCACTGGAGACATATATGGAACACCGAAGGACCTTAAACTGCACAGATGAAGAACGATTGCGATAACCCCCACAGTAACGCCATACAAACCAAAGGAAGCAGCAATAAGCATTAAAAGAAATCTTAAAATCCGAATCGTAATCCCCATATTAAATGAGGGAATGACAAAATTAGCAATGGCCGTGATGGCAACTATAATCACCATCGCAGGAGACACCAAACCAGCTTCTACTGCCGCTTGACCGATGACTAGCGCTCCTACAATTGAAACAGCTTGTCCGACCGTCTTCGGTAACCTCACACCCGCTTCTCGAAGAATTTCGAACGTTATTTCCATGACGACCGCTTCGATAAAAGCTGGGAAAGGGATCCCTTCTCTTTGAGCGGCTAAACTGATCAGAAGAGTGGATGGCAGCAGTTCTTGGTGAAAGGTGGTTATGGCTATGTATAAGGAGGGAGCCAACAAAGATATAAAAAAACATATGTAACGTAGAAACCGAAGAAGTGTTGCAAAATCCGCTCGTTGGTAATAATCCTCTGCAGATTGATAAAATTGAGTGAATAACGCAGGTGCCATAAGCACAAAGGGAGTGCCATCGACAAGAATAGCAATACGCCCTTCCATTAAGCCGGCGGCGATAACATCGGGGCGTTCCGTATTGTACAAAGTAGGAAAAGGGGTGTATGTTTCGTCCTGGATCAACTCTTCGATATTGTTGCTTTCAAAAATCGCATCAATATCGATGCGTCCGAGCCGAATTCTTACTTCCTCCACTAGCTTGTCATTCACAATGCCATTCATATACATGACGGCGACCTCCGTCTTGCTCACACGTCCGATTGTCATGGATTCCATCCATAAGTTAGGGTCTTTTATTTTACGTCTGATAAGTGCGGTGTTGGTGCTTATTAGCTCGGTAAACCCTTCCCGCGGCCCCCTCACAACCGATTGGGTGGTTGGTTCTTCGACGGATCGATGCTCCCCGCCTTGTGTATTCGCTGCCAACCCCTGTACACTGCCATCCAGCAAAATAACCGTTGACCCCGATAAAATAGACTGATATAAGGATTCAAAATTGGGAATTTCGTGAACTTGACCGAGTGTGCTCATGGCATTTCTTAAAGCATTAAGCGGGAACTCACTTGAATCAACTTTTAGATTTTCGGTGAGCAGGGTTTGAATGGAAGTTGGACTAATCAGTCCATTGATGTAAATGACGCCAATATGAATCGGATCTGCTCCATTCAGAAGCATGGTCTGCATAACAATATCGTTACTATTTCCAAAATCTTTCTTGATCTTGTCAAAGTTAAGTTCTATTGACTCCTCAAGTGATTCCTTTGAGATCGTTGAGCCACTTTGAAAGAGCCTTGTGTCCGTTGATCGGTTATCGTTACTCCGAAATATTTTCTTGATGAACTCCACGGTATCCCAACCTATTCAAGTGATCTTCGTTTTTGTCATTGACTTTCGAATTGCTGAAACCCCTAAGATGAGGAGAGGGTACAGAAGTCCAATCGTTAGAGCGTAGGGGATATAAGATTTGCTATCAAATTCTGCCATATAAGCAACATTCGGATATACAACGAGCGAATAAACAACCAGAAGCATTCCTGAAGGGAGAACAAGAGGGCGATAATCTTTTACATTCAAAATTTGAGCTAGTCCCATAACGAAACCATAAAAATAGAAGGTTGTCTTGAAATAAACCGTTAGAAACCATATTCCCGCGATAAGAATTTCAATTCTTTCAAAAAAATCACCAATGCTTATCTGTTTGGCTAACGCATAGCTTGGAAACATTTGTCTTAAGGTCGTTTTAGTTCCCAATACCGATATACACAAAAAGGTAATAATTACTATACAAGCTCCACCTAATAATGTAGCAATTAGGAACGCTTTTTTTCCTTTTTGAAAGTTATTGACATGTGCCGGGAATACCATGAGCAGCACGATGAAGGGAAGCGCAGAAGTCCCAATAAAGGATAGGGCTGCCTTGATCAAAGGTTTACTTCCCACTGAAAATATAGGCTGCAATTTTTCAAATTGAATCTCTGGCAATAGCGTTACGACCAGAATAATAAAAAGTAATATGATCCATGGAAAAAAAATCTCTGCCGCTCGTATTAAAGTTTCGAGTCCAAGTCGTATCCCCATTACAACCACCATGGCGAAAATAATATTGATGTATTGAATGGGTGTCTCAGGCATGACTTGTGTGTTCACAAAATTCCCCATATAAAACAAGACCGTGGCAGCTCCGATAAAAGAAAAAATAACAAAGAATAGGGACAGTAACTTCCCTAACCATTTTCCAAACAGTTTTTCATTATATTCAGTTAAGGTCATGTTGGGAAAATAACTACCAACCTTGTTGTATAAGCATACGATTAACAAACTTAAGCTAACTCCAATAATTGCTGCGAGCCAGGCATCTTGTTTAGCATCAGCAGCAAGCCCCGATGGAATAACTAAAATTGTAGTCCCAATCGTGTAAATCATCACAAGCACAGCAAATTGGCGTACGGATATTTTAACGTCTTTCAACATATAATTCCCTCACCTAGCGATTCCATTTATTGATACTATTCCCATATTCCCATAAATCATTAGCAAGATATGGATTTTCTAATTGTTTCACATCGTGATTAGCATTAAAGTATAAATAAAAGGGGGGCTTGTATGAATTTGGATTTACGCGTTGAAGCACTGGAAATGAAGGTCAAAGAACTCGAAGAACAACTGAGCATCCTGCTTGAAAAAACCACCAAGTCACAAGATCAGCAAGTACATACGACGCAACCGACATTTGATCAAAAATCGCAATCCACGCAGCAGCACCGTCAGCATGAGGTGACAATACCCATCAAGCAACCGGCGCCGCCACCAAGGGATTGGGAGCATTTGATCGCTCGCGTCTGGCTGCCGCGGATTTTCATTGTCGTCTTTCTGTTAGGTGTCCTATGGGCCTTTACAGCTGCCGTTAATGCGGGGATTATCACCGAACCAGTTCGCTGCATACTGGGCGTCATCGTCGCTGGCTTCATGTATTGGCAAGGAGAAGTCCAAATTCGCCGCAAACGCATGGCTTTGGGGCAAGTGCTGCTCGGCGGATCCAGCGGGGTCCTTATTTTATCTCTTTTCGCAGCGCATATGCTATTCACATTGATTCCGCCAACACTTGCGTTCGTTCTATATGTCGTTTCTATTGCTGCAAGCGTACTTACTGCAGTCCGTCATCGCTCACAAGCACTCATGATCATTACCCTGCTCGCCGGTTATCTAGTGCCTTTTCTAGTCGACTCAGCCAAACCAAATATTTGGGTATTTGCAGGCTATGAAGGGTTATTTTCAATGGTCATGATCGTTTTATCGTTACGTTATTCCTTTTGTGGCGCTTATTTTACTGCGTTTGGAGTCCTTCATCTGCCATTACTCTTTTCAACTTTGTTCGCAGGTGACATCGGCAGCCGACCCGCGATCCTTACCGTCGTTATTTTGCAGCATTTGCTCCTCTTTGCGATTTCAATTCTCCGTTCCAAAGACAGCCTGATTGGGCAGCGAATCGCATTATTCCTAAGCTTCGGCATGCTCGCAGCGTGGACGTATGGCCTATATGGCGGTTCCAAAGATCGTATCTTCTATGAATGGATGCTTGCGATATGGTCGCTTCTCTATAGCGGTACTTCTTACTGGCTGTATCGTCAAAAGAGAGCTTTTTCCGTTCAGCTATCCATTGCAACGTTCAGCATATTCCTTTGGCTCATCTACGTACTGCACGCGGATCAAGCCGGCTCCGCCATTCTTGTAGAGGGTGCAATTGCGCTATGTTTAGGTGCTAAATTCAAAAGCAAACTGCAGCAAATCAGCGGGGCTATCACATATTTCATTGGGATGTTATTCGTCCTAACGCATCCGATACGTGATCTATTATCATCCGAATCCTTTGCGTGGCTTATACTCGTGGCAACTATTGGCGGCTTGTATGCTTTCTACCGTGCCATACTTGAAGAAGGCCGCGCTCGAACAGAAATTAGTCTTATCCTGCTGTGGATGGAGTTAATTCTCTTACTTGTCTATCTCACACAACTGACCAATTCCCTGACGCGAACGATCACATACGATTACCAGCATTTGATTCTTTCAGCAGTGTGGGTTGTTTACGCCATTCTACTCATTGTCTTTGGACTCATTGTCCAAAAGCCTAAAGCCAGGCTTGTAGGTATCATCTTCTTATTCGTTACCTTACTCAAAATTATTTTCATCGATTTACCAGATGTATCAACGGCTGTTCGCGCTATCCTGTTCATTGGACTTGGAGCCATTGGCGTTGGTATTTCTAGATTGTTTTATAAGCGCAAGGAATAGATTTCTCGCGGAGCAAATAAGCGCGAAAACAGCGCTTAATCTGGAGCGCCCGAGCAAATAAGTGCGATAACCACGCTTACAGCGAGAGCTATGCGTGCCGAAGCTACCAATGTTGTAATTTCTACAACAATTCACATGCCAAAAGGCAATTTTGCAACTTTATGTTGCACTCCGTACAACATTTCGAGCCTATTGATTGCAAAATCGCCCTTATCGGGCCCAATTGTTGTACAATATGCAACAATGAAGGGGCAGATGCGGGATATTGGCAGAAATTGTTGTACATTCTACAACATCACTTCATCCGAAAATATAGATTCATTCATCCTGCAACCTCAAGAGAGCAAGTATGGCGATGTATACCGATATAAGCCACCTCTACTGTATAACTAGGTTGGATGAGTGAATAGACGATCTTAAACATACAACAATTCTAGTCTTACGTAGCTCTGCAGCCTATAAAAATGGCTAAAATTGTGTATAACCTATTATGCATATCCACTATCTCACTTAGCTTAGCAGAATCCATAGCTAACTATCCTAAATAAGATAAGCTTAGTCGCTTTACCCCAATCCCAAAACAAATAGTTATATGGAAAAGCCGCCCCGAGTATTAGATCGAGGCGGCTTTTCCAATATAACTATGAAAGATCAAATGCCATTAAATCTCTAGCCATCGTGATTCGACCCGAGTAGATATCTCGCATGCCTTCGGTATAATCGGCCTCGGCTTCATCATTAGCCGCAGGCGCAGGGATATGGTGGGTGAGCACCAGATGGGCAACCCCAGCTGCACGGGCGATTTCAGCGACCTCCAGCGTAGTTGAATGATACTTTGCAGGATTGGACAAGCCAATCGTCTGCTCGGGAAATTTGGCAATAAGCGCGTCCAGCCACGTTTTGTTGTAAGATTCATGCACAAGTAAATCGACACCTTGACTATGTTTGACCATATTTTCAACAGGAATCGTATCCCCCGAAATGACAACCGATTTGCCGTTGTATTCGAATTTATAAGCAATAGCTGGATAAACAGGCTTATGATCCACTTCGAACGCGGTAATTTTAACACCACCCTGGTCGTAAACAATACCCTCATTGCTTTCAAAGTATTGAATGTCCGCACCTGCCCCGGCTGAGAAATTATAATTCACGCGAAGATTCACGTCGAAATCAAAAGACTCTCTCATTTTACTTATGATCGCTTTCGTCGTCGTTGGTCCATACACGTTCATTGGACCTTTACGCCCTTCAAATACCCGATCCGCAATTACGTGTGTTCGCCAGCTAGTAATGAATACATCGAAAAATCCAGAATTATGATCGCTATGATGATGAGTGAAAAAGACATCCGAGATCCGTTGCGGCATGATCCCCGCCTTAATCAGTTGATCAACGGTCGCACCGCCGCAATCAAACAGAAAGGTTTTATCCCCTGCGAGAATGGCGACCCCTGCTTTGGCTCTCCCATAAAAGGCCCTCGGTGTACCTGTGCCTAGTATCACTACTTTGATATGCTCATGAAAATCCGGCAATAGGTTTTCCTGTGGTTGTATGTGCAAATGAATGACCTCCTAAGTAAACAATGATTATTTTTCTTTTTTCACTTCATTCAAAAGCGTTAAATCGAGGAATTTGCTGAAGTCCAGTTCTTCCGCTTTCACTTTTAAATATCCAGCATCAAATGAGGCTTTAGCCTGCTCGTTAATATCCTCTAAGGTGATATCTTCCGTTAGTTTCAAATGATCGATGGCCGCTTTAATGAGCGCCGGATCCATCCCTTTTCCAGTTAACTGCTTTAATTCATCGCTAATCAGACCATAGGCTTTACTCGGGTTTTGCTGAATGAATTCGATACCTTGTTTGTTGGCTTTCACGGCTTTTTTGGCCAAATCACGGTGCTCTTTGAGAAATTTATCGCTCGCTACGAGAATCGTTAACGGGTAATTCCCGTCTTTTGGCGGGATTTTATTCCAATCGACTAAAATCGTTCCGGAACCTTCTTGAATGATTTGTGTCCCCCAAGGTTCTGCAATTAATGTAGCATCCACTTCTTTCTGCCTTATCGCTATCAAGGTATCAGCTGGAGCACGTGTAACAATTTGTACACCGGAAGTATCTGTGGATACTTTTAATCCTTCCTGTTTCAGCAGCAAGCGAAGGGACAGATCAGGTGTCCCACCTTTGGCGGCAACAGCCACGGTTTTACCTACGAGATCCTTAACCGATCGGATGCCAGCATCCTTACGAGCCACCAATACCGCTCCACCATTATTCGCGCCAGAGATCACCTTGATATTTTTACTTTTCAAATATTGATTAATGACCGGTCCCGGGCCAACATAACCAAGATCAATCTGATCGGTCGCAATCGCCGTTGCGAAGTCCGCTCCGTTGTCAAAAGCCGTGACTTCAATCTTGGCATTTTGGCCAAAGCCTTGTTGGAAGTAGTTATTTTGCAGTGCTACAAATCCCGGAGCATGTGTAACATTTTTCAAAATACCAATTTTCACCGTCGTACTCGCAGCGCTTGAAACTGCTTCTTTACTCTGTCCGCAAGCTGACAATAGCAGTGCTCCGGTTAATACCAAACTCATGACCCATCCTAATTTTTTCAAAATAATTCCCCCTTATTTGTTCTATGAAACGCTATTTATTTCTTAAGCTGAAAGCGAAGCACGATTTTATCCTCTAACTGTTTGAAACAGAAATGGTCCGAAATCGTGCCTATAACGGCGATAATAATGACCACGCACAGAATGGATGCCGTATCCCCAAGGCCGCGTCCATCCTGCAGCATTTGTCCGAGACCCACTCCCTTGGCAATAAGCTCCCCAGCTACAAGTGCCCGCCAAGCAAAGGCCCAAGCCACTCGGATTCCTGTGATCCAATGGGGAAATGCAGCTGGCAGCTGCACTTGGAAGAACAAGCGGTAACCACTTCCTGTTCCGAGCATTTGCGCAGCTCTCAGATGAATCGGTGAAATGTTCAAAATCCCCGTCCTGCTCGCCATCGACATCGTCCAAGTCGCACCTATCGTTGTAATGAAAATAACTGATGTATCATTAAGTCCAAACCAAATAATCGCAAAAGGAAGCCACGCTATACTCGGAACCGTCTGAAGGGCAACAACCACAAAGCCGAAGGTTTCGTCAAAATACCGATAACGGGCAAATAAATAGCCTAAAATCGTACCAAGCCCAATTGAAATAGCGAATGAAATGAGCAAGCGACGAAGACTAGCTGCAATCGCGTTAAGGAGATGCCCCTGCGTAAAGCCATCATAGAAGGCTTGAAAGGTTTGCAGCGGTGAAGGAAACTTCCACCCCCACTGAAAAACCCTAAATCCCAACTCCCATATGATCAGCAGAAGAATTAGAAATAGGGTTCTTCTTAAGGCTGTATTCATGGCCGAGCTCCTCTCTGACTACCTTTTCGAGCTCATCCGTCAGAGCTTCCATAATTTTATTTTCCAAGGCATGAATGAGCGGATCACCGCTTTGATGAGGCCTTGCTGCTTGTACGGCAAATTCCTTCTTGACCCTGCCTGGCTGCGTTGCCATCACGATAACTCGATCTGACAAAATGACAGCTTCGCGAATGTTATGTGTAATAAACAGGATTGTTTTCCCTGTTTTGAGCCAGATCTCTTCCAAATCCTTCAGTAAAATAAATCGCGTTTGTTCATCCAATGCCGCAAAAGGTTCATCCATCAACAGGATGTCGGGATCCATAACGAGCGCCCTGGCAATGGCTACTCTTTGTTTCATTCCCCCGGATAGCTCGTGTGGATAACGATCGACAAACTTGCTCAAGTGAACGGCTTTAATCTGCTCAAAAGCGAGTGCATAGCGTTCTTTCTTCGATAACCCCTTTTGCTTCAAACCAAAGGCGACATTATCGAGCACCGTAAGCCAAGGAAATAGGCCGTGCTCTTGGAAAACAACGATCCGATCAGCCCCCGGTGCCGTAACCTTTTGCCCACCCACGGTAATGGTGCCGCTGCTCACTTTTTCAAACCCTGCTATCAGGTTCAAAAGTGTAGACTTCCCACAGCCTGAAGGGCCTACCACGGAGACGAATTCCCCTTTCTTAATCGTGAGCGATACTTGATCCAACGCCGTATAGGTAGTGCCTTTCCGCTGCGAAAAGAATTTATTCACATTGTTTATCGTAATCATTTGAATACCCTCCAGACCTCTGTCCGTCATATGTCTGTGAAGAAACGGTTCGGGTGAAAAATAACGATCTTCTTTTTGGCGTAGTCGATGAGCCCTTTATCGCGCCATTTATTGAGTGTTTCTGTGACCGTTTGTCTGCTGCAGCCAATGACATAAGAGATTTCTTCATGACTGAGCGGCACCTGAACTTCAAGCTTAATGTCCGTTTGTTTGCCCAGCTGCATGAGGAACCACGCTAGCCTCCAAGCTACGGGGCGGGAAATGAGCGTTTCAACCATCTTCTGTGTTTGCAGAAGTCGGCGTGCTCCTAGAACGGCTACAGAATAAGAAAACTCGGCATTCTCCTTGGCCAATTCGAGAAATTTACGCCTGTCTAGCGTAATGATTTGGCTGTCTACCAAACACTTGGCGTAACGTTTCCTGGGAATGTTCGTCAAAATTTCCGCATTACCGAATACTTCTCCCTCATAGCGTAGAAATAAGGTAATCCCTTGCCCCTCTTCAGAGGATTGGGAAATCTTAATTAATCCCGAGTCAACATAATAAGCACCGCTGGGTTGATCATTCTCTTGAAAAACAAACTCGTTTTTCCTGTAGGTTTGGATAGCTCCATGTTTACGAAATGCCTCAATCATGATTTCCTTGGTAGGGTCCTTCTCCTGAAGATCAGCAAGTTCATTCAATTGGTCCATATGTGAAAACCCCTTTGCCAAGTTCCTTTGACGCTATATTTTAATGTTGAGTATTCCGATGTGTTATATTTATATTACCACATGATAACGTGTTAGAATGTCGGATTCCCGACAAATACAAAAAATTCTTAGACTATGCACGTCTAAACGCAAAAAGAGACCCACAGCAACGGGCCGTGGGTCTTAAGGTATATATATTTTAAAGGGGGTCGAGTTTTATTATAAGCCTGTTTCATTAAGCTCAGATGAATAACACATTTCTTTTTGATTACAAATTATACTTTTATGATAAAAGGAACAATGAACACTTCATTATGCTGCTGAAATTGACCCCAGATTTTGTAGATGCCACTTTTGGGAAAGTGGATAGTGAACGCTGCATCAGGTCCGGAAGCTTTCGAATCATTCGGATGCACATGGACGAACTCCTTGGCATCTGAACTTATAGCCACCACATGACCTAGACTGCCTAGATAAGGCTGCAAATCAGTTACAGGTTCTTTCGTTGCAGCATTTCTAATGGTAAAGTTCATTTTTAAATCCATCCCAGCCATCAAATGGTCGAAAGAAAGATTTACTTCTTTGTCGCCGACTATTTTCGTAAGATTCGTATCAGGTAGAAGCTTCTCTTCTTTCTTTTGCTGCCCGTTAATCGTTACCCAGTGGGTTTGAATCGTCTCCCCCATGCCTTGCGGCGTAAAATCGGCGATCAGCTGATAATGCCCACCTGCCGGGAACTTTGTCTTGATTTCAAATCGACCTCCACCGACGTATTCGGGATGAAGATGGTCAAAATAGGTGAGATCCTTGCTGACAACAATCAAGTGCAGCAGCTTTTCATGCATGATGTCGAATTGATCAATCGGTTTATTCCATTTATTTTGGATGAGAATCGTCACAGATGCTTCCTCATTAGGCAAATATTGCTTCGACGCGACGGAAAAATGAGCAATCGCGTCATTTTGGTGGACATGTGTTGTAGGAGATATAGTTGTAATCGGCATCCCCATCATGTCATGTTTTGAGGGCTGCGTACCGCATGCGGTTAAAAGGAGTGTCATACTCATAAGGACAATTAACGTTGTTTTCATTAGCTTTTTCTATGCACAATTGGAGCCGTGAGAATGCTTAACCCCAGTGAACAGAGCCCACAGATGAACATCGTTCCTCCCCAAAGCTCCGGCGCCCAATCCAATGTATGATAAATGCTCAAATCCGCAAAGTATAAGCCCCAGATTAAAACAGGAATAAGAAAGAAAACAACCTTATATCGCCAATCGCTCGCTTCCCTCTGTTTAATAGACCTAAACATCAAATCAGCAGCAATCCCGCTAATCAGTAGAATCACAATAGATCCGTATTGTGAAAAGCCATCCAGTATCGCCATTAGCACCGCTTGGAAAACAAAGAAATAAGTGGCGGTACCGAATGGAAGCTTCCATCTCCTTATAACCAGCATAACAGGTAAGACTAACAGCATCGTTGTAATCAGGAAATCCACGACGGCTCTTGCGACCGCATCTTCTTCCCTAGCCATCCATAGATTTTGACGGAATGACCAAGCATACATGAGAAAGAAGGCCATGACAGCAAAGGTTAATGCAATCGAGGTCAAAGCAGGCAGCAATTGGCGAAAGGAAGGTGAGACCTTATCTTCAGCGTGACTAATCGCACGGTACGGACTGGTTAGGATCATAAGTGCACCTGTCAATAAGATCAAATGTGTTGGGCTCAGCAATGCTTCGATATTCTTCTCAATTCCAAACACCGTATGCCAATACATATCACCAAGGCCGCCTAAGAAAAAGATGATTACTCCTGCTACGCCAAGCTCGTAACCAGTCGGGATCGCCTGCACCCAAGTTGCATGATTAGCCTTAGATTTGTTCTGATAAGTCAGATAGAAAATCCACACTGCGCAAGCCAGATATCCCGAATACAAGATGGCATGCCAAGGTGTGAAAAAGGTTTCAACCGCACCATGGTTATGAGCAAAGCCGTCAATAAACAAACCAATGATAAGCCACATCCCCATCAACATCGTGATCGTATGCTTGAAATTTCCGATATTCGTTTTCGATTGCGGCACTGGTACCAGGACTGACAAACCCATCATCTCCTCAAATTTGTCTCTTTACACATATTATATGTCATAGCTAATGACATAGACAGGATAATGGATATGAGATCATGCAAGGCAGGATCTACGGCAGCATTTTAACGGAATAATGGAATCAAGATTACTGTAGTGAAAACCCAGCACAATACTTTTGGTTTAGTTATTTGTTTACAATTTTTTAAATGATTTTCCCTTACTTTACGGTTGACTTCCTTTTATTTATGAAGCAAATTATGTATAGGACATAGGGGAGGATTGTGGACAATGAGACCTATCAAAGCGATTATTTTTGATTTAGACAATACGTTGCTGTGGGATGAACAAAGTATAAATGAAGCCTTTCAGGCAACCTGCCAAGCAGCCTCTGAGTCAGCCAACGTTGATCCTAAAGCACTTGAAAGTGCGGTACGAGAGTCATCTGAGCACCTATTTCGTACAATGGCCTGCTATGAATTTGCCAAAATGATTGAGGTTACTCACTTGGAAGCACTCTGGGGACGCTTCGATTCGAAAGAGCATCCATCCTTTCTTGAACTGGAACAGTTCGCCCCTATTTATCAGAAGGAATCGTGGACACAGGGCTTGCTCAAATTAGGTATCGATGATCCCTTATTAGGTGAGAAGCTTGCCGAGCGATTTGCTCGTGAGCGAAGAGAGCGTCCCTTGGTTTATGAGACAACTTTCGAGGTCTTGAATGCTTTGCATCACAAGTATCAACTACTGCTAATGACGAACGGCGCTCCAGACCTGCAGCAAGAGAAAGTAGACAGCATTCCTGGTTTAGCGGCTTACTTTGATCATATTCTTATATCCGGCACCTTCGGCAAAGGGAAACCTGATCCTACAATATTTGAGCATGCTCTGAATTTGCTTGGAACCACTGTGGAAGAAACTATCATGGTTGGCGATAATTTAGATACGGATATTAGAGGGGCATTAGGGGTTGGCATGCGGAATGTTTGGATCAATCATCATAACCGCACGGCACCTATTCACAATCGCCCAAGTTATGAAATAGCCACATTACCTGAACTGCTGGGTATTTTGGAACCTGATAGTGTTAACGAAGGATGAGCTGAGGTATGCTGCTTCATGTGCTACACCCACCAATTGGAGCAAATAGCTCACCACGTTCTTCTAAATACTGACGTTCCGCTAAATAGTCCGTTTAAGGTCGCGCTACGGCTGACTCAGGAATTCCGTCGACTACAGAAGAAGTTTGTTTTTGGGTTTGTGAGTTTATTAGGGTGATATTGAGATTGTTTTGGGTTTGTGAGTTTATTAGGACGATATTGAGATTGTTTTGGGTTTGTGAGGTTGTTTTATATAAGAAGAATAGATGTCCGGATAGATTCTGTTGGACAGTATCCAATGGAATATCATACAGGAAGTGTTCATAGCAATTCCATTGGAGTAAATACAATGTTTTTTCCGAAAATGGCTCGTGAGTAGGCTTAAGAGAAAATCCCATTGCATATTGTCCAATGGAATCATGTATTCACGAATAGCATGTTGAATTTCATTGGATTTCCTCCAATGGATTTAATCCTATTAACCGCTCAAGCTCAAGTTCTGACTCTTGGAACACATATTTCTCTCCCAGCTAAGTACTTTAGAGGCTCTTGAAGAGGAATTTTATTTTTGGAGATACAAAAAAAGAGCCTATCGATTTCATCGGCAGGCTCCTTTTTGCTATCTCTCTCACAAGTGTCTCTTTTTAAACATAAGGCAAATTCAACTCCGCACTACTGCTTAAACCGTCATGCAACGCCTGCCTACGAAGGACCAAGTAAAGCTCCGCTTTGGTTGAGTTATAGTAAGGCAGTACGAATAAAACACCTATTCCCAGTGCTATCGTTCCTAGAATAAACCAACCAATAAAGGAAAGATCCAACACAAACATCTTCCACTTCTGCCCGCTTGTCATTTGATTGCTGAGATCAACAGCTCTCTTCATCCCAATCCCAGGATTGTCCGCCAAAATATAAGGCGTCATGCTGTATGCATACGACTTCACGATACCTGGAATAATGAGCAGCAAAAACCATAAGAAGTTAAGCAGGCCGCTCCAAAACATACCTTTAACAATTGCAAAGTAATTGCCTTTCGTAAACGAATAAACGAGATAGTTCATGTTTACATCATCTTGTGCAGCTTGTTTAAAATATTGCTGTACGCTCACTTTTAGCGGAGATACAACGAAGATATTAAAAGCTAACGCCACTAGTCCAATCACGACTGCCAAGAAGGCAATGATAAGGATAATAGCAAGACCTGCTCCGTCGGAGACATCACCCATTCCGCCGCTAAACCCAGGAAGACTCATCGATGTACTTCCACCCGAATTATATGAGCAGCTTGATACCCCGCCACTAACCACGGCCAGTACCAAACTAACCAAAAAAGCTTTCCAATACGATGTCCTCAGAACGTTCTTGGCTCTGATCTTTAAATCTCTACGCGTCCAATACAAGTTACCGCCCCCCTATACTTACTATATTTACCACCTAACGTGCAGCATAAATCAGAAAAGCGATATACCCTCAGGAACTCTGCTATTCCTTTTATTTCAACAGCTTTTGCGCGACGATATAACCCGATCCTCCATTGATCCCGTGCCCTGGCCAAGTTGCCGCACCCAACATATATACGTTTGAAATTTCTGTTTGATGACTCGGCTGCCCCGGTAGGGGACGAAACAGGTAGCTTTGCGCCAAATCATGTGCTCCGCCATAAGGATCACCTGGACCAGAATTAGGATTGAATCTGGCAATCGTGTCTGGCGTAACAACGGCATGGCCAATAATGGCACTCGGGATATTAGGGATATGCTTACCTACAATCGAAAGTACTCGCTCAGTGAAACGCTCTGTTAACTCCGGTGTCCAACTGCCATCACCAACATCGATAAGACCAGCGGCATCGCCGCGAGGACGACATGGTACCTCGAGCACCTGAATACGCATGATAGCCTTTCCTTCTGGCGCACGAGACGGATCCAGATTCGTGGAACAATCCACAGTGAAAGTCGGCTTGGCTGGAAGCAAATCCGCCATTCCTTGTGCAATGGCTTGTGTGAAACCATCCAGCCCATCCGTTAAATGCGGCTGACCGACCTTGGTAAACCGAGCATCTGGCCATTGCGGCGGTTCACTCAGAGCGAGATGGATCTGCACACAACCCCTGCCATAGCGGAACCGCTTCGCCTGTTCACGCAACGGAGGACTAATCTCAGCATCAGACAAAAGTGAGAGATATAGTCGATCTGGACTTGTTGACGCAACGACGGCTTGCTTCGCCCGATACTCCTCTCCCTTCGAAGTTCGCACACCAACTGCACGTCCGTTTTTCACTATAATTCGTTCCGCTTCCTGTTCCGTGAGGATGATACCGCCTTGGTCCTGAATGAGCTTGGCAAGTGCTTGAGCAAGTTTTTCGCTTCCACCCTCGGGAATTGGCATTCCCCCTCCCATTAAAGCCATTGCTGTAAGAGGCACCCAAATCCCGCTGCCGACTTCATCAGGTGTACGCCCAAGATGAGATACCCACGGTGCCAACATAGCTCGGAGTACAGGTGATTGAAAGGAACTTACGGTGTTGCGAGCGGTTGAGAAGATGGATGCCGCAAATTCGGAGTATCCTTTACTTCCCTTATTATGTAATAGTTTCTCGATGATAGTTGAGGCTTTGGAGCGCGATAGATCCAGATTAAATAATGCAAAAACATCCGCTGCATAAGGATTGAATGCCTCGAACATGGCCGATAAGGCTGCTCCATCTCCAGGAGCAAGGCGCTCTGCTTCTGCAATTAACGCCTCGAACGATCGTGAGAATACAGCCGTTTGCCCGTCCTCCATGGAGACTCCCGTTGGCAAGTCCGTGTTTAAGTAGCGTAACCCGCGAGCTTCAAGAGCTTCGCCGAGATCTGCATAGGCCGGACCTGTCAATAGAAGAGGGTGTGCCGCTGCATAAACATCATGTTTGAACCCCGGTAAAGTAAGCTCCTCTGTACGCAGGAAACCGCCTGGACGATCATTTTTCTCCAGAACGAGTACGCTCCTCCCGGCACGTGTTAAATAGGCAGCCGTAATTAAAGCATTGTGGCCACTCCCAATTAGGATGACATCGAACGATTTCAACTCCCATTCCCTCCTCACAGTAACTTCCATCATGGATAATACTAACCCAATAGCTGTGAGAGGTTTGCCTCTTCTTGTCGACAGATTCAATCCTATTATCCATTCGCTATTTTAATACGTTATAATAGATTTATCTTAAAATAAGAGGGACAGATATGACGGAATCACAACGTATCAACTGCATGAAATGCGAACATTTCTATATTACATGGGATGCCAATTTCCCTAGAGGCTGCAAAGCATACGGCTTCAAAACACAGACAATGCCCAGTCTTCGTGTACTTTCTTCCTCTGGCAAGCCCTGTATGAACTTTGAACCAAAAGCGGACTCCAAACAGAAGCAATGAGAAAAAAAAGAGGCCACCCTAAGGCGCCTCCTACTTCCTTCTACTAGATGATTTTAAAATCAGGTTTCACCTTCGTGAAATTCGGATTCTTCCCGCTAACCATCAAACCCATTCCCCAGTCAAAATGCGTATTTTCGGTCGGAAAATCACTGGCTTCACGGTATTGGAACAATACATTCCTTCTTGTTCTAGAGCTCTTATTCGACTCTGAGCCGTGAATGGTCAAGTAATTGAAGAACAGAACATCACCCGCTTCTGCTACACAAGGCGTCCCCTCTTTAATCGGATATTCCTTATGATTCAAATAATAAGAGCCTACATGTGGCAAGGAGCCAGTGCGGTGCGAACCCGGAATGACACGCAGGCAGCCGTTCTCCTCATCGGCATGATCCAGATGTACACTTGCAGCTAGCATGGAATGCTTTTCGTGCGGAAAATAAGGGTAATCTTGATGCATCGGGAAAGCTGCGCCATTCTCTGGCGGTTTAACAAGCATTTTGGAATGGTGCAGCTGTACGTTTGGACCAATAATCTGCGTCAGCACAGCAGTCATATTCGGATGAATCACGGCTCGCATAAACGCGGCATCGTGATAATGCACATCATGAAAGCCTTTTAAGACAAGCTTTTTCAGCTCCGCTGCCGGAAGAAAGTCCCCCTGCCATTGGGAATTATGATCAGCCTTTGATTGTGCAGCACGGCTAATGATCCCCTCTACACCTTGTCTCATTTCTTCAACTTCCTGTTGATTGAAAACTCCCTTAACGAGCAAATACCCATTTTCTTTATAAAAATCTACATCTTTTTGTTCGATCACAGGCCATTCCTCCATTTATCCCATTGATATTTATTCGCTTTCTTATTTATAATTATAGGAAAACCAATGGATTCTGTCTTTTTCTCATAAGGACACCTTTTTGCAGAATAAGGACATTTAAATATAAGGATGAAGCCTATGTATCTATGTAAAGAAACCGATTCAATGCTTAATGAAGTCCTAAACGTCATTCACGGACCCGCTGCTTGCTTCAAAATTCAATATTGGGGAGTTAACCCTTGCCTGTTCGATAATCAGCCCCATAAGCATTCTTTCTTTGAGGTTTGTTATATCATTAATGGTGAGGGTGAGTATACGGAAAAAGGTGTTGTCTATCCACTCAGGGCAGGTACACACTTTTGTTCGAGACCGGGGATTAATCATCAAATTCGTACGAAAGAGGGCTTATTAATAGTTTATGTCGCATTCGAATTAGATGAAACACTGAGCGACGATACGATGCGTGAAGCCTTCAGCGATCTAGCTGAGCATGCCGAGGTTTGCATTCATGAAGCTGACAATCACCCAACTGCCCACTTGTGGAAGTCACTTTTGATTCAAGAAGGGAAAGGGAGCTTGCCTTCTGCTGCGATTCCCTCGCTTGCCTACGCACTTCTAGTATCCTTTCTTTCATTATTCGGAAAAGACATGACTAAACCTTACTTTCACCGTAAAAATACACATATTCTGCTGCAGCGCGCCAAGCTTTATATCCGTGATAACTTATCCCAGCCGCTTCATCTTGGACATGTTGCTGGTTATCTCAACGTCTCAGAACGTCATCTATCCCGCTTGTTTTCTGAGGGCATACATGAGACTTTCACCGATTTCATTCGAAGTGAACGCATACGCCAAGCAGCCCACTTGCTTCTGACAAGTGAGCTTTCAATTAAAGAAATTGCCGAAGTCACCGGCTTTTCTTCTGTCCATTATTTTTCTCGTACTTTTATGGAAGAGAAGAAGCTGCCACCAGGCAAATTCCGACAGCAGGAGAAGAATCGTTTGTGAGCTCTATTCAACAGAGCCTTCAAGAAGTAAAAACTCAAGCGTTTTGTCTGCTTGGGTACAAATAAATGATTAGCGAAATGCATGCTGCTGTGTTGAATTTTGGAATGATGACCCACTTCATTGACCTGCTTCAGGATTCATCATCAAAGTAGCAAAATAAAACAAGCAGCAAAAAAGGCATCCAATTACTCCTATTGAATGCCTTTTAATATAAACCTGCTTCAGCTGTTGGTGAGATGCTTTTTTATCACATTCAAATAATTCCTTCTAATGAACAAGAAATAAACGATCTGAAGGAGCAAGAAGATACCCATAACGGTAACCGCGGCTGCGCCGACTTCTACTTTAAATAGCCTTTGCAGCGCTCCTAAAGCAACGGCGGAATGAATGGTTGCCACGATTTACGGAAACAAGAACAATACGCCAAGATCCTGCAATAGCTTTACACGTATGTCTTCTGTTATTTGGATGCTATTTCCTTCAATTTCTAGGCGATTTATGCCGTCATTTTCCTCAGGGGGGACGATTTTAATGGCTTCTTGTTCACGGATAGACACGGTTTTCAAGTTTAATTGCTTGGCGAATTGATTATAAACGCTTGCTTTCATTAAGGGTAAACCAGACCCGTTACTTCAATAAACCCATAAACTGGGTATGCCCAAAAATTTTATTTCGCTTACATATGGGATTAAATTGTCTATTTGGATATCGCCCCAAAATATTCTACAACTACCTCACGGAATTCCAGAGCAGCCCGCGAAATATATCGACTCCTGTGCCATAATAAAGCTATCTCCCGTACCACTTCGTGAGTTTCTACTTGGAGATATTTGATTTGTTCCCGTGAATTCCTTGCCGTGCTTGGTATGAAGGCTATGCCAATTTCGGCTTCCACAAGAGTGATAAGCCTAGCAGGTTCATCCCCCTCATACACATATTTAGGTACAAATCCAACCGATTTGCATACAGAGTCCATTAAATCGCGAGTACCGTAGCCCTTCTTTACTCCTACAAACCATTCATCCTTTAGCTCTGTCAAGGATACGCTGCTTCGATCTGCCAGTCGATGCCCCTTTGGAACAGCTACAAGGATTGGGTCGATAAACACGATTTGACATTCGATGTCATCCCCTTCTATAGGAGGTGAGGACAAGCAAAAATCAACCTCTCCTCTATCAAGAAGCGTAACCATTTCCTGCGTGGTCAGCATTTGCACATGAAATTGAATATAGGGCCGCTTTTTCCGAAACTCTCGAAGGATATTTGGTAATATGCTAGCGGTGGTCACCCCCAATTCTAGTGTACCATGATCCGGGCTGGATAAATCGCTAAGCTCCAGCTTCCCCTGTTCCAATTCAAACAAAGCCCTTTCTGCACGTCGAAGGAATCTGCTTCCGAACTCATTTAATCGCAGCTTCCTACCTATTCGATCGAATAGAGGGACCCCTAGATCCTCCTCCAAGCGTTGAATCGTTTTGCTTAGTGACGATTGAGTAACGTGCAGAATTCGTGCCGCTTCGGTCACATGTTCCAAACGAGCTACCGCGAGAAAATATTGCAGTTGAAGAAGTTCCATTTCGCACTCTCCATTCATTCCTTCAAGTCAATGAGATTATAGCATGAAATGCGTTGGAATAAATAATCGATTTCAAGTACGATGACAATAAGACGCGTTGGGGGTGGGGGACCAAAATTGAGTGCTCGCCAACAGGTGGTTAATGATTTCAGTTGGTCTAGGGATACTATTGAATAGTAAATAGGACAGACTTCATAGAAAGGTTTACACATCATGAATCGTAAATTCGTTGTTTATATTGTGGCGTTTGCCGCATTTCTTGGGCCGTTCACGCAAACCATTTACACCCCGGTGTTACCCGAGGTTGCCAGTCAACTCCACACCACCTCATTCGTCGTAAACTTGACGATTTCGGTGTTTACCTTATTTCTTGCCATCATGCAGGTGATCTATGGTCCGCTCACTGACTCGAAGGGGCGCCGCAAAGTCATTCTTTTCGGGATTTCGCTGTATGTTATCGCTTCGGTTGGGTGTTTTTTCTCCGAAAATATAGGGCTTCTGCTGGTCTTCCGAGCGTTGCAGGCGATCGGAATCGCTGCGGGATCAGTCGTTGCCGTTACAGTCATCAGCGACTTGTTCGATGGAAAAGAACGCGGCCAAGCTATGGGGACATTTCAAATGATGGTTTCATTAGGCCCTGTGCTCGGGCCGGTCATCGGCGGCTTCCTCAGCGGTTTGTTCAATTTTCAATCCGTGTTTCTCGCTCTTGCAGCTACAGGTATGCTTGTGCTGATCCTCAACTACCTTTATCTGAAGGAAACTAAGCCCGACAGCGGCGAGGCCACCCGCTTTCAACTGCGGGATTTCGCAACGATACTACAGAATCGGATCGGGTCGTCGGTTATTTATCTTGGGTTTATTCAATATTACGTGTTTTACAATTTTCTTGTATTTCTGCCGAACATCTTAAGCGAACGTTACGGCTTGTCGGCCGAGCAAAAGGGACTCGTATTTCTGCCGATGTCCCTTTGCATCGTGGTCGGCAGCTTCTTCGGTGGCAAAATCCAAGCACGGATAGACGGAAAAAAGGTCATCGTTCTGACTACTTTTCTAAATGTGTCTTCGGTGTTGTTTTTCATGATCTTCTACTCGATTTCAATAACTTGGTTGTTGGCCGGTATTATCTGCTTCGGGTTATTCCTCGGGCTCTCGCTCCCCGTGCAGACGACACTGCTAACGGGCGCTTTCACGAAAAACCGTGCGACCGCCGTCGGTGCTTATAACTTTTTTCGCTATATGGGAATGGCTTGTAGCCCGATCGTTGGCAGTCTATTCTACCATATGGGTGGCTATTTCCTGATGTTTAGTTTTATCGTATTAGCTTTTCTGGCTTTTGCCTTGCTGTTGTCGCGGCGTCTCCTTGGTGCACAAGCAAGAAAGTCCGCCTCTTAAAAAGATTTCTACGAGTGAGAAAATGAATGAACTGAGTTGTTCAAATTAATCTAAATTTTCATAATTGTTGAGACTATCAGCATTCACAAAATGTAAACTCTATACATAAAAATGAATACTGTTCCTTCAAACTAAATCCACAAATACACGCAAAACATTCCGTAACTTATTAAATAAGTTACGGGGTGTTTGCTTTTCAAATTCTCTTATATTAAGCAATCTATTTAAATTACATTTATATACTTAAAACAGAATTATTATTTGAAAATGTATCAAATACACATTTAATAATTGGTTGCAGACCATTTTCATAAAAGAAATCAAGTTCAAAAACCCCATTCCATTTGTCTCCACGCAGTCTATTCGTCTTGATTAAACAGGGCTTTGTGGTTTCAGATATTATGGGGGTCTCATCTAAGGACATGCTTAACGCCATTGCAAACGGTGAAGAAGATCCTAAAAAATTAACACGCCTCGTGTGATGTTTCATAAATAATTATAAAACGGAGCCCGCAAACCCGCGTGACTCCGTTTGTTTTGTTAGTAAAATTCCATTTATGCAATATATGCATAAATATTCAAACAAGCACCCTTTCCCACTGATCATATTAAGTAATGATCTCATTACACAAAGTCAATCGAATGACAAGTACCCCTTCAATTTCGCGACTTCAGTTCCGGCCAGCATCATAATGCCAATTCCATGATTATCATTGGTTACCGTACGAAGATCCTCATTGTAATATTCGGGATGAAACGCATATCTAGAGCCGCTGCACACACCGTGTACGTTGCCTTGGCGGTCTATGGCGATTCGGCTTAGACCGTTCCAAGCTAAAATGGCGGCCTCCGCAAAACGATTTGATTCGCGAAGCCAAGAAAAACGGACGCCCCGAGCAAAAGCATAGGCAAACATCGCAGTGCACGACGCTTCCAAATAGGTTTCGGAAGCATTCAACACCTGATGCCATAGACCACTGTCCGATTGCAGGACTAAATAGCCTTCACACAGCTCATTAAAAAATTCGAGCAGCGCCGGTCGGTCTTCGTGCGTCTCCGGCAAAACTTCCAAAACCTCCGTCAAGGAGAACAACACCCAACCGTTTCCGCGGCCCCATGGTATGCCTGTTGCACGCCCATACTTAAAATCATAAACATGGGACATAATCCGCTGCTCCGGCATGAATAAATAATTTCTAAATCGTAAAAACTGCTTTGCCGCTTCATCTAGCGCACGGGCATCACCCGATATTTCAGCGTAACGGCGCAAGAACGGCGTACTCATGTATAAATCATCGGCCCACATGGTATCCGCTGAATATTCCCCTGGACACGTTCGGTAAAACGCTCCGTCCTCACGACGTTCCAGCTTGTTCAGCATAAAGTCCGCGATCCGGGAGGCCACAGGTAAAAAGGCGTTATCGCCGCATTCCCGGTAGGCTTCGAGCATAGCCGAGCCGAAGGAACCGCAGTTGTCGAGCATTTTCATCATAACCAGCTGCTGGTTGATAGCGGGAAAGCCATATTGCTCAGCGTCCCAGAGAGAATACTCGAACATATCCGTACATGCTTGAACGTGTTCCGTGGCATAACGAATCATGTCCGGTCTATGGAGAAAACGTCCTGTTTGAAGCAACCCGTAAATCGTAACACCGAGCGGATAATCCCAACGGGCATAATTGGTCATTGTGCCTACTGTCCATTTGTTGCTCAGCATAGAGTTCTCATAATAAGGACGAATCCAAGCATGAGGAAGGTCCAGCCGCCAGTAAGCGTAGTTTGCCTTTTCCTTTACTTCTCTTGTTGTCGCATACAAACGATCTGTTCGCTGCAAGTCGCTTAGCTCGGGATCCGCCTCCACTTGGAACGGTCCGACATACAGCCAGGCCGCATCTCCTGATCCATGCACTTGATGGGGAGCATATAGATCAATGGGAGCGCCGCCTATGGAAGCAGTTAACGTATACTCCCAAACGCCTTCACCGCAAATACTTTTCACAAGCAAATCGTATACTCCGTTAAATAACGGAAGCTCAAGAGCATAATGGCCGGCCTTATTTTCTTTCACCGTCTCTTTTCCGTTAATCCATACCGTAATGGGTCCCAAAGAAGTGATAACCATATTCACAGGATGGCTTCCGGCTAAATGCTGACGAAAGCGGGTCCAAGCAAAAGCAAGCTTGCCCGACTGGCGGCCATACATTCTTTCTAAAGAAGGAAGCTTACGTTCTTCCTCGTTCCACTGGCACTCGGGAAACCAGCTTAATCCGCTGTTCTTTTCGAAAGAAAACAGATCGGGCAGCTTGGTTTCATCTGGCACAACATCCTTGTCGACGGGTGCGGAGAATACCCATCCCGCCTTTCCCTGTCTTTCCTTAAACGGAGCCAGTACATTCAGTATGCGGACCTTCGCTTCGTCCGATCCGATCAAACAGCCAAAGCCGGCTGGTGTATGCTTCATTTTGATGAACAAGGTGTTCCAGCCTTTTGTAAAGGTGACATTCAGCTTCACGCTTGCGTCCGGACTCATCTCGTCTATGACATTGGAGCGATAGGTTAAACTGCCGTTAAAAAAAAAGCGGACCGGACCCAGGCAGCGGATGATGATATCCAGATTCCGCTCCTCATCGCTCCAAACAACGCCTGCACCATAGGCCCATTGCCCTGGCTTGGCGCTTGGAAACCGCTGGCTTAGGTCGATTTCAAATAGACCTTCCTTATTTTGCAGCACGCCTGATTGATGAAATGTACGGTAGACAAACCCAGCCTGCGGATTGGCCCCTATGTACCGCTGCGCCAGAACCTTCAGGATTTCGGCGTCATTGTCGCCAAAGCGGTAATGGGCGCTTTCTTGTTCTTGAAAATAAACAGTCATGTTATCTCTCCTAACCATTCGAAGCAGAATTCGGTGAAACCCGAATATTGAATGTATGATCGATCGGTGTAATCAGATTGACAAGAAGCATCTGACAGCCCCTCGGATAAACCATATTGCGGATGGCTGTTGACGAATGCTCAGAAGCAGCACCCTTTATTTCTATCCAATCTCCATTATTCTCGTATCTGACGCTGCCATTGCGCCACATCATTTTATCTTCACCGACGGGCTCACAGCCATCGGTATGCAGCGTCCCTTCCACTCCGAAGAGAAAGACAACCTGTGTTAACACATCCGCCGGCTTGTCTGACCGAATACGCAGAGTCCATCCTTCCTTGGTCTCTGCCGCTTCAACGAAGGTCTCATGTGTCTGTTCATGGGTCATGGACCTTTTGTGATGCGGAAGCAGGTACCACGGGCTTAGATTTTCCGATGCATCTTCTGGAAGCTGCGCCTGCGGGATTGGGCCATAATAGCCCTTTTTCTCTTGCGACTTCAAAAGGTATGCGCCATTATGCTCCTTCAGCTCCTTGAATTTGGTCGTGCCTGGCTCAAAGTTGGAGCCTACTTGAACGCCTAGCAGCCTAGCATGGCCGTGCCGTAACGCAAAGAAAGAGGTGGCCTCCGTCATAACGGTCGCACTGGTTTTGCCGCTCCGGTGTCTAGCCACCGGGGCGCCGAATTCCGGGTGAAAGCTGCTATGCGAGATTTTTCCGTTATGACCGGCTTGCTCCATTTTGGATAAGTACAGGGAGCGATTGAAATCGCCATTGATGATTTTACGATATTCGGTAGGAAGCTCCGCCGGTTGCACCGAGCTCTCCCGCAAAGCCGGATGAAGCAAAAGGTTCAGCATGGCGTTGTTCGGAAGGGCGCCGGGATGGGTAATCGCTTCGCCCGCCAAGCTGGCCATGGCCGCAAACAAAGGATCCCGGTCATGTACCGCCATGAGCTGATAAATGGAATAATAGTCGGCAAGCGTGAACTTTTGACCAAAATCTTGACGTCCCGAATAGTCCGTCACAATCTCGCCGTCAGGGTGAACCAAATACATCATCATCCTCAGATTAGCTCGCACACTCTCGAGCAGCTCCGGCCGGTCCAGGTACCGAGCCGCATAGTAAAGATTAATGTCGCTGACAGCGTTATAAATACCGTTGCTGCGCTCCGTCCATTCTCCGTCCGGAGTGATGTCCAGCCCTTCGGACAACCATTCCGAGGCGCGTTCTTTGAGCGCTTCAATGCCAAAGATATCGTATAAGGAACCGAGGGCTGAGCAGATCACCCAACGATGATTAGGCGTATGAATGCCGCCTGTCAGCAGGGCAGGAATCGTCCGCTCCAGAAAACGATGAACATCGGCAGCAACGGACTCGGCCGGCTGCCACTCGCTTGACGACAGCAGATTGTAGATTTGGGATAGCCCTACTACGTTGAAGGCTGTGTCAGGTGGCGAGTGATAGTTGGTCCAGCCCGGTGAAATGGTGCCGTCATCATGCTGAAAATTCAACATAAACCGCGACAGTTTTTTCAGTCGTTCCAATAGTATGTTGTCGTGATAATAAGTAGAATCCGGATTGATTAGAGCAGCTGCCCATAAACCCATAATCATTAGAGAATTCGTATGACTAGGCCATGGGATCCCTGTTGCCGGATCAACAACGCCTCCGAAATAGCGGCTTTCGTTATCCAGCACCTGACGATCGAACGCCTCTTTCACCCATTGATCGTTAATCTTCACTAGCTTATGATAGACCATACGGTTTACCCTCTTTCTTTTTAGAAGTGAATCCTGTTTGTGTTGCTATTCTCCCCCTTTACTCTTTAACCGCGCCCAGCATGACTCCGGAAACAAAATAGCGCTGCAGCCAAGGGTATACAATGAGAATCGGAACTGTAGAGAATATGACAGTAGCGGCCTTTAAGCTTTCTGGCACAACCAACTGCATTTGGCTGCCTTCCAGTCTCATCAGGTCGTTGACCTGACTGTTCTGTATCATCTGATAAAGCTTCAATTGAAGCGGATAGAGCTCCTGCTTCGTAATATACATTAAAGCATCTTGAAATCCGTTCCATCTTCCCACCGCGTAAAAAAGGCTCAGTGTGGCCAGCGCCGGCATGGACAAGCGCAAGGTAATCCGCCACAGCATGCCGAAGTAGCTGCATCCGTCTATTTCCGCAGATTCTTCCAATGCCTTAGGGATGCCATTAAAGAAAGAAATGAGAATGATTAGATTAAATGCACTGACTAAACCGGGAAGCACTAAAGACCATACGGTGTTCAGCAGATTCAGGCTGCGCATTAAAATATATTCCGGTATCATGCCTCCGCTAAAAAACATGGTAAAAATGATGATCACCATAAGGATTTGACGACCCTTAAGCTCTTTCTTCGATAAAGGGTACGCGGCGGCGATGGTCATGATCATGCTTAATACCGTACTTAGCGCCGTCAAGAAGATCGTAAAGCCCAAAGAACGAATCATCGACATATTCGTAAACACTTTCTTGTACGATTCCAAGTTCGCTTCAAGCGGCCATAAGGAAACTTTACCGGATGTAATAGGTGTTGTTCCGCTCAAAGATACTGCAATAATATGGATAAAAGGAATAAGACAGAGCACTACGCTAACTGCTATACATGCAATAAAAACTGTATCATATACTCGGTTTACTGCCCGTTCATTCATCGTACTGACTCCCCTCTACAACTCACTTAAATAATGCCGTCACCAGTCAACTTTTTGGAAGCGAAGTTAGCGCCAATCAAGAAAATCAACCCTACGACGGCTTGGAACAATCCGACCACGGTCGCCAGTGTATACTGTCCGGATTCAAGTCCGACTCGATACACGAACGTACTTAAAACTTCCGAATAATCACGGACGATCAGATTTCCAATAATATACGGTCTGTCAAAGCCGATGGATACCATATTGCCTAGATTAAGAATCAACAGCGTTGCCACGGTTGTTTTGATTCCCGGCAGCGTGATATGCAAGATGCGCTTCATCCTTCCCGCTCCGTCAACCTCGGCTGCTTCAAATAATTCCTTGTTGATTCCTGTTAGGGCTGCCAGATATAGAATCGTTCCCCACCCGGCGCTTTGCCATACCCCCGTTAATAAATAGGTGATCAGCCAGTAATTTTTATCCGATAGAAACGGGATGGATGGATAGCCCATACCGGTGAGTATGTTATTAATCATGCCGGATTCATTGCCGAAAACTTGGTAAACGATACCACCAATAATGACCCAGGATATAAAATGGGGAATATATAAAATCGTTTGGGAAAGCTTCTTAAACCATACGACCTTTATTTCAAACAGGATGATAGCCAAAATAATCGGTGCCGGAAAAGATACCAGAAGATCAAGCAAATTCAGCATAAACGTATTACGAAGCGCTATAACAAAATCAGGATTTTTGAATACTTCCCGAAATGCCTCAAAACCTATCCAATCACTTCCGTTAATCCCTTTGAAAAAATTGAAATCCTTAAATGCAATTTGTGCGCCATACATCGGTCCATATTTAAAGATGAAAAAGTAAACAATCGGCAATGCGACTAAGGCATACAGCTGCCAGTATCGTCGAAGGTATACGTTCATATTCGCTGCTTCCTCCCCTTACACCCAGTCTATTAAAATCAAAGGAGCGCCTGATTCACGCTCCTTTGATTTGGTGTAACCGTGGGCTTAACCTTCGGTTACTTTGTTTGCATTTCCTTCCATGCTGCTTTGCGTTCGTCAGCAATAGCTTGACCGCCGCTGGACATGTATCCACTCATCATTGAGTCAAATACGGAGTCGAATTTATCTGGCTTAGCCATCGTTGCTTTCACAATCAGTTCTTCCTCTTTCGCACTCAATGTTGTTCCGTATTTGTTTTCCGCTTCAATCGGACTTGGAGAAACAATCTGTTTAATCCCGTCTGTGACAGCGAATTTAAGCACTTTTTTAACATCGCTTTGATATCTTTCTGGGAAGTTCTTAATAAATGCCGCGTCAGTTCTCTCTTGTGTATCAAGAACAAGACCGTTAGCGAGAATACCCATATCGCCGCCGCTGAACGTGTTGTTTTTAACTTTATCATCCATGTTCTCGATCACAGCCGGAATTCCATTAGCATCCAGATTGTAGTTCTGGCCCTTAACCCCTTTAAGCATGGTTAACAGATTGTCGCCCGTCGCTATCCAATCCAGATATTTAACGGCTTCGACGGCATTTTTGCTCGACTTCGGAATCATGATGTACATACCGTTCGGAGCATCGAGCGGCTTAGCGTGTTTACCGTCTTTATTGGTGTAGGCATCCACTGGAGTCAGTAACGCAGAAGGGACGTTCTTCTTCAGAGCATCGTAAGTCCCATCGTTGTAGAAAATGTTGATGGTATCCTCACTGAAGAAACCAACTTTACCGTTGGAAATAGCTTTAGTCAATGTTTCCTTTTTACTATCCAAAGCGAAGTCCGGGCTCATCAAGCCTTCGTTGTACAGCTTGTTCATAAACCGGATGGCTTCCTTGAAACCTGGATCCAGCATCGGAATTTCACGAATTTGCGTTTTCTCGAAGCGCTCTTGATCGCTCATATTACCGATAAAGGACCAGATAATAGGCTCGTACTGGGCAGGGGCAATACTCATGCCAAGAGGAATCACTTTGCCTCCTGTTTGTCCCGGATCTTTTTCTTTAAATGCTTTTAATACGTTATAAAGTTCATCGGTCGTTTTCGGAGCCTGGAGATTCAATTTATCCAGCCAGTCTTGACGAATGAAAGACGCATACTTGCCTGTTTCCGCTCGCTTCGCCGGAATCGCATACTGCTTCCCTTTGTATTGACCAACGCTCAAAATTTCAGGTCCAAGGAGTTTGCTGACATTCGGGCCGTATTGCTTCAACAAATCTGTAACCTCTGTTAAACCGCCTTGAGTCGCATATTTACTAAAAGTACCTTTATCGTATGTGATCACGAGATCAGGAACATCCGTATTGCTAGCCATCAAAACATTAAGTTTGGGTACTTCCTCACTTCGCAGCACCGGAACAAACTCAACATTAATATTGTTCGGCTTGCCGAAATTTTCTTTAACATAGTTGGTTAGGAACGAGTTCGTAATCGTGACTCCATCCGGCGGATTGCCGCGATCCCAAAGCTCTACTTTCAGGTTGCCGGCTTTGGCTGGCGCACCGCTGCTTGCCGGAACTGCGCTCTGGCCTGCCTGCTCTTTCTTATCAGAAGAACAAGCGGTCAATACGGTCATGCCTGCAAATAACATGGAAAGACTTAGTACAGCGAACTTCTTCGTTTTTCTTTCTTGCATGAATGCCTCACCTTACCCACTTTTTAAATTTTTTTAGAGCTCCGAAGCCGATCCCGTTTGTGGAACTGCCTCTGGAACACATTATTGCGCTTTTATGCTGACTTCGACAATAAACTAGTTTCACATGATAAACTTCAACCGTTGGAAACTCAAAGAAGGCGTGAATAAACTTTTTTCCCGATAAACCAAAAAGCCATTCGCGGTCAAAAAAAAGCTTATTCCGCTCAGAATGAACCATCACTCTGGGGAATAAGCACCTTTTTTTATTTTTTCTCTGTATTTTTCAGTTTGCGGAAATCCCCAGGCGTTACACCAACAACCTTCTTGAAAACTCTACCGAAAGTAATAGCGTTGGCATATCCCACGTCCATGGCGATATCCTGAATCGTATCGTTGGTGTTTTCAAGTAACGACTCTGCCCTATTCATCCGGAGATGTACAAGAAAATCAACGAATTTCGTATTGAATTCTTCTTTGAATAAGTAGCTGGCATACTTTCCGGAAATTTGGAACTGGTCGCTCAGATGCTTCAATGACAGATCTGGGTTGGAATAATTATTCTCAATGTACTTTTTGATTTCCTCAATCAAAGCCCTGTAGCTCTTGGATTCGTTCACCGATACATAAGTCTGGAATAACTCCGTTAACCAATCCGATACAATCTTCTGAACTTCATGAAGACTGGAGGCCTGCACGACCGATGTCCACATCTCATCCCACTGCTGTCCCTTAAACCTGTTTGCTAAGGAGTCAGATAACTCTCCGACCTCCCTCTCCAGTATCTTCATCAAGGTTTCAAGCTGCAGGTGTATTTCTTCATTTCTTAAATTATCATTTACAAAAGACTGAAAAATGGCATCCAACCTTAACCGCCAGCCATCTCCCGCCAATCGGAACTCCCGAACGAACTGAGACATGGACTGAAAATATTGATAGCTATGAAAGTGTGATTGTTCAGGCAGCTCCTCGCTCATGACTACGGCTTCTTGCCCAAGAGACAGCTTATGATGGAGGGCTGAGTCGGCAGCCTGATACGATAAGTAAATCTCTGCCGGTTCCGTCACGACGATTCCGATCCCCATCGTTAATGAAATGCGCAAATGTTCATTTATCCAACTGTGACACTTTTCACCAACGGCTCTGAGTACAGTTTTATCGGGATTATCCTCTTTCATACTAACTATCGTTCCCAGCTTATCACTGCTTATCCAATCGTACCAGCCGCTCATATGATGGTCATTGATGATTTCATTCAATACATTCATCACTGCGTATTTCAGAATATTTTGATCAGAGAGGGAGAAATTCTGTTGAAATTGACCATAGCGGTTCAATTCGACGATAAAAACCGTGAATCCTTTAGGCTTGGCATCGCCGGCGAAGGGCTTCATTTTCTCGATACGTTCGCTTAGGTCCTCCATACGTTCGCCTTCAATTAAACCGCGGAATAGCTGTCTGCGAAGGACATGTTCATTACTCCGGCGCTCCTTCTCATAATCAGTGGTCTGCTCAATTAGATTATCCAATGCATAACTGATTACTGTAAGGTCGTCCTTTAATGTAAGCTTCGCGTCTGTAATTGGTAGTTGGAGAAATTGTAAACGTTTCATCATTTTCGTAATAGGCTGATAATTTCGCCTTGTCATATAAAAGATAAACACCATAGCACCAATAATGGTAGAGATCCCAATTACAATCCATATATAAGAGATCAAGGATACCCAAGAAAATAGCTGCCCAGCCTGAATACCGCTTTGAAATGTCCAGTTCAGGTGTTTCGCATGAATGGTTGTTAGCACTTTGCCCTTCTTCAAATAACCGCTACCCAAGAATTCAAACACCTGATTACCGCTTTCATCATATACGTCGAGATAAGAAACGTTCCCACTTAGGAGGTCGTTAATCATTCTTTCTAGTCTATACTTGCTTATATTAATAACCATCATCCCGTCCTGGCCAAATGGAATTGGCAAGGATCTGCTGAGGGAAATAACGGGCACTGGATTTGTCTCATTCGCTTCCGGATAATCGCGGACCTTACTCCAACCACGGCTTTCGGGCTCCTTCAGCCTTTGGCGAAGGAAGTTCGCGTCAGCGAAAGCGTTAAGCTCGACAAGTCCGCTCTGTGTAAGCACAATGTCACCTTGCTTGCGATAAATATAAATGGAATCAATTAAGCTGTAATTGTTTGTTAAGGTATTCATATTGTTTACTACATCATAATAACGTTCGTTCGACCTTGCATCAGCGGACGGATAAAGAAAATCGGTATAGGAATTCTCCAGTTCCAGCTCTTGCAAAACTTTCATCTCCATTTCACTCATCGTGCGATCAACAGTGTCCACAATATAACTTGTCGAGATATGATTGGCTTTGGAAGTTTCATTTCTAGAGATATCATTAACAATAAGAAATGACATGAAAATGAGCACCGTTACCGTCAGAAGGAAGATCGGCATGTATATTAACAAAAATTTTCTCGAAAACGTATTCATTTAATTCGTCCTCCTTCTGAATCCGAAATATAGGTAATATTATCACTTAGCTTCCCCAGTTTTTAATAAGATCAATAATATATATTTCTCAAAATAAAAAGAAGCTTCTCAGCTCGTATATTAGTTCCTGTCCTCCAAAAAAGACACGAACTTATATTCATAGATTCAAAAACGGCGCTGCGCGCAAGCTTATAATAAGATACGTTCTTCCACTCTAGCATCTCAATACCTTCCTTTTTGCGTTGATGAAAAAAATTAAGAAGTAAAAACTTGCCTCGTGATTTTTTACTAGCTTACCAAACTGGTTTTATCGGAGTCAATGAAAAAGCGCCTCATGTCTTTACCTCAAGTTCTCTTTTTGACGTCATGTTCACTAAACAAAAAATTAAAGGGCTATCGGCAATGTTCGATAGCCCTAAATATATATAAAATTAAATTTCAATATAGAGTAATTTACTTATTTACTAAATAATAACCCTGAGGGGTTTTTCCATGTCTATCTGAGTGCCACAATATTACTCAAAAACACGCTCATCCGAGCAAGATCTGCAGGTTGCGCTTCTTATAAGTCTTTGGTGAATTCTGGAATATGATTAATAAAGGCTCGGACTGTATGAGGCATCAATTTATCTTTACGTATGAAAAGCTTAATCTCACGTGTAGGTTTAGGATCAATTAATCGGATGATTTTTATATTGGGACAATTATAGCTTTTAACAAGACGGTGGGATAAAATTGCTTCCCCGACTCTTAGATGTACCATATTAAGTAGGGTTGATGGTGATGTTGCTTCTACATTTAAATGCAGAGAAATACCTGTTTTATTTGTATATGCATCAAGTTGTTTCCGGAGTTTGGTATCTTTTACAAAAAGTATAGTTTCTAGCTTTTCAAGCTCTCGAAATGGAATCTCTAATTTTTCTGCCCAAGGATGGTCTTTAGAAACTACTAACGCTAGTTCTTCGTTGAATAAGTGGATACTATTGATATGTTTGTTCGGTTCGAGATCGGTAGACATTCCTATATCGATTTTATTTTCCAGTAACTGTCCCGGGTTATCTTCCAAATCAACAAATTTTATTGAAATATTCGGGTACTGTTCATGAAAATGATCAAATCTTGGCATTAAATAGGTCAGATCAGAAGGTAAGATACCAATTATCATCTCGTTCTTCTGAATATTTATTAATTCAGATGTTTCTTTTCGGGAATCTTCAATAAGCATCATCACTTCAATTCCCTTTTCAAGAAGTATTTTTCCAGCCTCATTAATCTCTATTCCTCTTCCGACTCGATCAAATAATGGAGTTCCAAATTCTTTCTCCAACACACGAATTTGTTGACTTAATGTAGGTTGAGAAACCATCAATACTTCCGCAGCTTTAGTGAAACTTCCTTCTTTGCAGATCTGAATAAAATACTCTAGTTGTCGAAATTCCACTTATTCACCCCAGTTTTGTTTTCACCAATTAAATCAAGTCATGAATATTTGATGTATATAAATGATATAATATGACTTAAAGTTAATAAAATGAAAGTTAATCATAAGGGGTATACCAATTTAGTTATGACGAATTGCCAAGTACAGTTATTTGTAAAAATTGCTGAAACCGGTAGTTTTACAAAAGCCGGACATGAACTTAATATGACCCAACCTGCTGTAAGTCGTGCAATTCTTGCACTTGAATCAGAGCTGGATGTGGCGCTTTTTATCCGTGATCGGAAAAAAGGGCTGATTCTCACCGATATAGGAAAACGGATCCTTATTTTGTTTAGAAACATATTGAAAGATTTAGAGAAAGTTGAACAAGAGGTGGCCGCCGAAAAAGGACTCGAAGTCGGAACGATCCGAATTGGAATATTTCCAACTGCTTCAGCCGTCATTTTGCCTAAAATTATTCGTGTAATTCAAGATAGTTATCCTAATTTGAAATTTAATCTTTATGAAGGAACGATCCTTGAAATTAAAGAATGGCTGGTGTCACGCACTATTGATATCGGACTGATTATCCCACCGAACGATGGGCTGGACATAATCCCCTTATATAAAGAAGAAATGTTTGTAGTCTTTCGAGATAACCACCCTTTACAAAGCTGTTCTACAATCCATATTCAAGACCTAAATAATGTACCGATGATTATGTGCAAAGGTGGTTATGATACATTTATTTTCGAACTTTTTGAGAGAGCCAATTTAACTCTTCAAGTAAAATTTGCGTTCCAAAACGTTAACATCGTACTAAACATGATACAAGAAGGACTGGGTGTTTCTATCTTACCAAAACTATCATTATCAACGTTACCACCTAATGTTATAACACGCAGCCTAGATCCTATACTGTTTAGAGAAATTAACCTAGCACGTCCTTCATTAAAAGAATCTTCAATTGCGGTAAACTTGTTTATCAAAACCATAACAGATCTCTTTCCGCATACTGGTGAAACTCAGTAACATACAGAACGGAATCCACCATTTCGGGTATAGCTCAACCAAGTAAATAACGCTTAGTCCGGTGTTCGAGTTAACCGGCCTAAGCTTATTCTTTATTTAAGTATCCCAAACCCTTTCTATTTCGAATCTACTTTTTATAAACAAACTTATATGACCTGCAACCTAGTGCCCTGCGAAAGCTCCTATAGTCCCATCAAAAGACGAAACAATCCAAGTCGCAGAAACCATTGCCGTGATGATGATGATTGCAGTTATAATGATGATGTCCCTGTTGTGGTACATGTAGCCCAGTACCACCGCCTCCATGATTGGAGGCATTATAGTAACCGCCATAGTAATTGTGTGGCGCCCAGTCCGGACTGGCTTTAGGAGCTGGAAGCGACAATTTTTGGAATTCAAGAGATCCATAAACAATCTTTCCGCCTATTACCGTAAGCAGCGATTCGATGCGTTTGACTTCTTCATCCGAGACGCGGAAGAAAACATCAGACAGGCCTAATGCGATAACACGTTCCAAATCCTTCTCTCGGATTGTTTCGGCATGGTCTAAAATCCAGCGCAAATCTTTGTTCCGAAAGCAGAAGCGGACATGGCGGTAGTACGCCCTCGATATACTGAACAAAAAATACGACATGCCTAGCAAGCTGCATATTTTCTCTAACGTCACTCTATTTGGGGGCTAGTATCGCCTCGGATAAATTGAATTATGAAATTGACTCTTGCTTGCATTAGCATTATTTTAATAAAAGTTCGAACCGCAAGTTTTGGAAATTTATTTTTACGATAGCTAAGCTTTATTTCTCTTGTAGGTGTAGGATCAGTTACTCGAATAATTTTCACTTTGGGATGGTTGTAGCTTTCAACGAGGGGTAAGGATATTAATGCTGCTCCATATCTATGATGCACCATAGATAGAAGGGATGATGATGATACTGCTACAATTGTTGAGTTTAAGGTCATACCTAATTTCATAGCATAAGAATCAATAATTTCCCGGCACATGGTAGATTGAAAAAACAATACAATATCTAAATGCTGTAGCTCTCGAAATGAAATCATCTTTTTTTCTGCCCAAGGATGGTTTTCTGCAATAATAAGTACTTGCTCTTCTTTGGTTAAGTGAATACTCTCAGTATGCTTGTTTTGTTCCGAACCCGTAGTTATTCCGATATCGATTTTATTTTGCAATAACTGTTCCGAAAAGTCTTCAATCTCCACAAAATTCAAAGAAATATCTGGATAATGTTCACGAAATTGATCAAAGATTGGCATAAGGTAGAATAGATCGCCTGGTAATACACCGATTGTAAGCTCGCCTCTCTGAATATTTTTTAACTCATAGATTTCTATTCGAGATTCTTCAATAAGTTGCTTCACTGAAAGCCCCTTATCAAGAAGAATTTGACCTGCCTCCGTAATCTGAATTCCTCTTCCGACTCTATAAAATAAAGGAGTACAAAATTCATTCTCTAAAACGCGAATTTGTTGACTTAAAGTAGGTTGGGAAACCATTAATACTTCCGCTGCTTTAGTGAAGCTACCCTCTTTGCATATGTGTATAAAATAATCTAGTTGTCTTAATTCCATTTGATACCCCATTCTAAGATTATGAAATTACCAATTAAGTGAAATGAAAGCATACAAAAAGAAATTAAACGTAGGAATGCGTGAACAACTCCCTTAGACTGGAAAGTTCAGTCCCCATCATTCTATAAGTAAGATTACTATCTATCAATACAAGTTTATCTATGTGACATATAGGCATTGCTTATGTTTTCTATCTGCTTATCCAGTAACGAATGCGGCATTTGAGGATTTCGCAGAGAAAAACTTTCTTTCATCATGATCCCTTGAATTACTGCTTTGGCAATCTCTTCTTTTCTACCCTCGGAACGTTTAAGCGGCCATTCCATATTAGACTGTCCGCCTACTATCCATACTTCTTCTATCAAAATATCATCCAGCACAATCGTGTCTTTTTTGCGGAGAGTTGATATCGACAGAAGCGGTAGGGGCAATGGTTTGTTAAGCTTGCTCCTAAACAAGCTGGCGTGCCTTTTACAATGACTATCTCTAGCGGTTCCTCTAGCAACATGTATAGCTTTTCTTGATGTTTTCCTTTTGTTAATTCTAAAATTTTATATAAGTAGAACGAATTAGAGTAATAATAATTTAATGCAACTCTACTTACAAAACCTCGTAAGCTCTCTGCAGACTTAGGTACTGGTCGTATTGGTGGGTTAATCATAAAATCTCCTCTACGGCAGGACATAAAACAGTTGCGAACCAATCGGTCTATTCCGGCAGTAAGTTTGCCGTTCGCACGATATCCGAAGGGCTCCGGCAGGAGGCTGGCGAACACATGCGTGTAACGATCATTTCACCTGGCATCGTACGGACAAATTTTATCGAGGGTATAACCAATCAAGAGGTAAGAAACCGACTTGCAAGGGTCAGAGACGATTTGGGAATGCCGCCAGAAGCGGTAGCGCGAGCGATTGCTTTCGCAATCGAGCAGCCGGACGATATTGATGTTAACGAGATCGTCCCACGGCGCAAGTGTAAGAAAACAATTTGGGAACGGAAGTCGTGGTTATAACTGAAGGTTTCGATGAAGTCTGTATTCCTTGAAACTATTAGTATTAATGTTTTATCCCTAGATCTTGGCGTTGCTTGTGATATGGTTTAGCTAATCATTATTAAACTAATCTGCCCGTTAACATTCCTGTAGGTGTTAGTAGATTGAACTTGCAGAAAAAAGAACACCTCGCTAGGATGAGTATGTACTGGGTTGCAGCCCTCAGAACTCACCTTAGGAGGCGTTATTATGAAGTCTAATCCAATTAATTCTCAAAATCAACGTGTAGAACGTATCTCCACTACCACTCTGGTCATAGGCATCGACATTGCCAAGGAGAAGCATGCTGCACAAGCCATTAATTTTCGAGGTATTGTCCTCACCAAGCGCCCTATTCTATTTTCGAATGACCTAGCCGGCTATGAGCATTTAGAACACAGCATTCGGAAATTACAGAAGATGCACGGCATGAATGACTTCGTTGTGGGATTGGAGAGCACCGGTCACTACTGGTTCAATATTGCCAACTGGTTGGTGGATCAAGGAATTGATGTGGCTCTTGTCAATCCAATGACGACCAAACGCAATAAGGAAAATAGAGATAACTCACCTTCCAAGAACGACCCAAAGGATGCTCTGGTCATCGCCGATGCGGTGAGTCGCGGGTTCTACACACCCTTCGCTCCTAAGGATGAAGCATTCCGCCGCATACGGGTCATGGTTACAAACAGAGAGCACTGGGTTGTTAAATCAGGACGGATTAAGAATAGAATCCACCGCTGGCTCGATATCCGTTTTCCAGAATACAGACAAGCATTTGATGATATTTTTAGCGATCGTTCGTTGGCCACTTTACGCCGGTTCCCAGCCCCTTCTGACCTATTGCAGCTAACTCCAGAGCAAATGGTACAGATCTGGGGTGAGTATATGGTCAGACCTGGCGGGGTGCGAGGTAAGAACAAGGCGATGGAACTTCAATCACTCGCTAGACATAGCGTGGGAGATACTACTGCCCTTGAAGAAGATAAATGGGAGCTAAGGCACCTCATTGAAGAGTATGTAAGAATCTGCCGAATCATTGATGAAGCGGACGAGATGATTGAAAAGGTACTGCCTGAAATTCCTTGCTCAGATCTCATTCGATCTGTCGGTGCTTCCGTTCCTGCAACGGCTGCCATATTGGCATTTGGCGGGGACTTACGTAAGCTGTCTCACGGAAATCAGTTATTGCGCAAGGCAGGATTGAACTTAGCAGAACGAAGTTCTGGCAAGTATAAGGGGCAAATCAAGCTCACCAAACGAGGCAACTCACTACTGCGCAAACATCTCTACTTCACTGTGTTTCACCTGTTATCTTTCAATGAAGCGTTCCAAGCCATGCATGCACACAATACCGAAGTGAAACGAATGACAAAAATGCAGTCCATGATGAAGCTGATTGGGAAACTGGCCCGGATGCTTGTAGCCATGGCGAGAGAAGGACAAACATTCTCTATGGATAAGGCTCAAATATCATTAGCAGCATAATAGGTAAATCCTAACCCTGACACGTAAATTGGCTCATTCGCAGGATCTCACAAAGAAAGCACGAGTACCGAGATTATTCAGCTTTAGGGCATAGACCCGTTCCGTTAACGTTGATCGGACTCCACACCTTGGAAAGATAGGACGAAGGAATGTGAGGGCAAAGACCCGTCGAGATTTGGGAGAGTGAATCCCTGAGGACCTTGTGGAGAGAAGCGTGCAGTATAACTTTTTATGGAAGATGTTGTAAATATGATCAGCACCTTCTGTTCCCGCATGCGCTCTAACGGAACTGCTTGCCACACACTATTCTAACAACTGAACTCCTATTTAACATGCATATTGAAATCCTGCGAATGAGCGAGCATTCGTGAGAAAATCCTTATTCTCTGAGGGAGTTGAGCAAAGGCTGCCGATTTTGCCGGCAGCCTTATCTTGATAGTGTATGTAACTAACGTTTCTCGATAGCTCAGTATTACCCAGAATAGCGTTTCGTGATCTAGGAAGGCTTCATTCAATTCGGATTTCCCTACGATTCCTTATGTTTATAACCGTCAACTATTAAATCCAACTTTCCTGTTTCCGGGTCGATTACAAGGCCATGAACTGGAATGTGTTTTGGCAGGAGGGGATGGTTCTTGACCGTTTGCACGCTTCCTTTGACGGAATCTTCAACACTATCGAAACCGTGTAGCCACTGTTGCAAATTAATTCCGGAGCTTTCGAGGGTGTCGATAGTTTCGGAAGATATGCCGTTCTCCTTCATTTTATTAATGGTTTCGCTAGGGTCAATACAGCTCATCCCGCAATCATGATGTCCGACCACAAACACTTCATCGGCATTTAATTCATATACAGCAACAATAACGCTACGCATAACGCTGCCAAATGGATGCAAAACAATCGCTCCAGCATCTTTAATGATTTTGGAATTTCCATCCTTAATATTTAACGCTCGGGGAAGAAGGTCGGTAAGCCTTGAGTCCATACAAGTTACAACAACCATCTTTCTATCTTTGAATCTAGATGCTTTATATTTTTCAAATTCCTTCTTCTCTACAAACTCCGAGTTAAAGTGTAACATATCATAAAGTCGGTCCAAGCTTCTCACCTCAATTTCTCTCTTGATATCTAATAATCTTATCATAACCTACGAAGTACACTCAACATGCCAAACCTTATTCTTATTAGTTGGTTTCGATAAATGAATCTAGTCTTGCAACATCCATGCAAAGCAAAAGAACCATCAGAAGCACTACCAGTACGCAACTGATGATACTGTCGTAATGATTGGTAATGTAGGGTTTTGAAGCCCTGTCCAAGCTGCCAGTTAGCGTAACAATAATGCTCTTACAATGGCTCTGTCGGGAATGAGATCAAGTTCTTGTCAAAATCGGGAATGGGATCAAGTTCTTGTCATTGGGTTTTGACAAGAACTTGATCCCATAAAATAAAAAAACCGCGATTTACGCGGTAATTAATGAGATAATGTTCTTGTCACCCGACAAAAAGCCGCTCGTCACGTCAGCAGCTCTACCGATCACCCAATAAATTTATAAGCATATCTCTTTACCTATTTCTGTCTTTTTATTAAGTTTTACACTAGCATTTGATTCTTCAATTATTGAAATATTGTAGTAATCTTTCAAGGCTTCCTTAAGCTCCCGAATCGAATTGATTCCCAGTTGACGAATTCGAGAGAGTTCTTCAACAGAATAATCTCTAATATCACTAAGTCGCTTAAATCCTGCCTTAAGTAAAGTTGATTTAATCGCCTTTGATACTAGCAGGTCTTCAATTAGTGGATCGGTGTCTCCGTCAAGTTGCACCTTCTTGCATTTGATTTTTTCATACGTGTATTTAAATTTTCTTAATAACTGGGCTTCAGATATTCCACTTAATCTTGCTATTTCCAGAGGATTTAAGTTTTGTACATAATAAAGAGACTTGAAAAACGTTCTAGGGTTAGTAACGGCTTTATTTACTGGACATTATAACACGGTCGCGCGACCCGTTAGTTGTCAGCAAACAACATTTCCTTAATTTATTTCCTAATATTGTTGCTAGTTATACCGTCAGGATTAGTCCTAGTCTATCCGTCAACGCGTGTTCCATCGCTACGCGTATATCCACGTACTGAGTGTGTGCCGGTACCCGAACTTGATCCTTAGCTTGGCGGATCCTGTAAGCCATAAAAATGGTCCTGACAATTTAAGTCCCAATCCTCTGAGCATTGGGCTTCCCAATTCAATTCATCTTGCTCGTTTTCTGTTACTACATGTGGGGCATCAGGGAGTTGGTGGGCTTGATAGTTCGCAAAACCAAAGAAAATTAACAGGGCGAAGGGAATTACGGACGAAACCAATACGAGGGGATTACTATCTCTATTGCCCCTTTTAGCAAGCGTAAGCATAGCCAGCAATAGTGCCTGAGTGTGTTTTGGTGAAAATAAAATATAATACAGTTAGTACCGAAACACCTATTAAAATAGTACCAACAGTTCGTCTATTTCGATTCTTATCCTTATAGAGTCCTTTATAGTAATCTTTTTTGTTTCTCGCTGCCTTCTCTTCTTGAAGGGCTCTTTTTATTTCCTCACGTCTTTCATTCATTTAGTTACTCCCCCATGCTAATTTAGTGGAATCACAAAAACTATAATACCATTAGTACAATATAATCAGTATGAATCCGCATTAAGGTGGTGGGGCTTAGATCTATGGTTGCTAGTATCTGGTTCATTACAAGCGGATTGAAGGTAGTATTTATGATTGGTTGATGACGTGGCAGTCGTAGTTGGTGGCTGTTTACAATTCCCCTGTAAAGGAATTACTTTCTCGCATCAATCATAATCTTTTCGGACGCATTGCCACTAGTTAGAATGAGCTCATTCATACCGGCGCTTACGTTTTCAAGTGGTACCGCGAAATACTTGTTAATGTAAAAATGATTCCAAAATCCCGGCACATCACTGTTTGACATCCCCCCGTTGTATATTACTTTCTGATTTAGAATAACAATAAGAGGATCTGCACTATTTGTTACTTTACCATAGACTGTCACATGACTCGTTCCAAGGTTAAATGAGATTGATTTGTGATCATCCATGTTAAACTCATCATCATAATAATTTTGGTGATTACCTTTCGCAATTCCAAGGCCTAGACCATAAAAAAATGAATGTGGGTTACCGAAGGTTTTCTCAAATTTATATCTTAGATTATTAGAACAACCAGGAAACAACAAAACAAATAGTAATACACCTAATATTGTGTACATTGTTTTTTTCTTTCCGTTCACTATTAGCCATCCCTCCCGCTGCCCCAAAGTTGACATTTTGTCATATAAATAATACTTCTATTGGAAGATGCTTTCAATAAAATTTCTGTGGAGCAATTAGTAACGGTCTGTCAAAAGCTAGTCCTACCAGCTTCGAGCGATGTAAAAAACAAAAGCAGCCCAAGATAACCCGCTTCTTATTTATTATGAGAAGCGGGTTGTGTTCTACCAAACCCAGTTATAACATATAGGAAATTGGACTCACAGCGCTAGAAAGTTGTAGGTCTAATTTTCATTCACCAGACTATATCTTGCTTCTTACCGCATTTTGCCCAAGTGAAACGTCACATCCCCATCGTAAGTTGCAAACTTTGTGTCTGCAAAACAATTGTCTAATCCACTTCATTAAAATCTCCTCTCCATCCTCATCTAACGCGCTCGTTGCCACTTTCTAGCCATTTACAGATACAGAACACACATATTCGCGAGTGGAAAATTTAAAATTGCGTACAGACGATTATAGGAAGGGTCATAACATCACTATAATAAAGCTAAAATATTAATTGTCCCTGCAATTATCAAAATACACAAGCAAACAGTTCCGACATTACCTATTAACACCATGCTGCTCGATCTGTGTCAAAGAAGCTTTCCTTGTGTTAAGTGAAAATATAGTGTTAGACTGGAGCTCCTTTTATTCAGAGGGATACCGAGTCTTTTTTTTGTCGGCTAAGAAAAATAAGTTTTAGACTGAACCTATGAATGTACGACTATTTTGAATCTTGTCTCAAAAAAGAAATCCTCTAAGCTGCAAAACAGCCCAGAGGATTTCTTAAAGTTAAAGTATTAGACTTGGTTGTGATAAAAGACCTTTTCGCAACCTATACTGACCGTTTCGAGGATCTGTAATGTCACCACATTTGTGTCGTTTGAGTACAATGTCGGCACTTTTATGTCGCGGCGAGCGACACGAAAGTGCCAAAAGCACGTTGGCGTGGTCTTTTCAATGAGTTTTATGGGGTCATATTGTGTCGTTAGATTCACCGACGTGTGTGGCGTCATATTTAGTGAGAAAAATGCATAGGAAAACCTTGATTTATCAAGAGTAATTTTCATAATTAATGAGAACCCCATCCCCGAACACACTACATTCTCCTTCAAAATGAGGCAACAAATCGGTATCTGAACTCATACATACCTTACCTTGCAATTGGGAATTGTAATGACGTTGTAAGTGGGGGGAAACTAGGCTTTATGTTGTAACTACCAAAATATTTTTAATGGAGGATTTATTATGTCAAAAGGAACAACGAGAAAGTATGCCAAATTTAGTGCATTTTTTCTGTTGTTAGCGCTTGTGTCTGCTCTTATTACAGCTTTCACAACAAACAACAACCAGAATAATGATGCATCCGCAAACAAAGCTTATTCTGATAAGGAGCTCGTCAAAACACTTCCAGGATTCAAAAACGGATACAAAAAGGTAAATGGAATCACGCTTCACTATGTTGAAGGGGGTAAGGGTGAACCGCTATTCCTTCTTCCAGGCTGGCCGCAAACATGGTATGCGTATCACAAAATTATGCCGGAACTAGCAAAGAAATATCATGTTTATGTCGTTGAATATCGTGGAATGGGCAGCTCTGACAAGCCTGCCTCAGGCTATGACAAGAAGACAATGGCGTCAGATGTCTATGCCTTGGTCAAAGAGCTTGGCTATACGAAAGTTAATATGGCAGGGCATGACATTGGGGCATTTGTTGCTTATGCTTATGCAGCTAATTACCCTCAAGCTACGACAAAACTAGCTTTGTTGGATGTTGCTCATCCATCTGAACGCTATCTGGGACTCCCTCTCTTGCCGCCACCGGGAGTGTACGATACAAGCGTTAAAGACCATCCTATTTACCCTTGGTGGTTTGGACTCAATTCTGTTCCAGAATTGCCTGAGAAATTGCTGCAAGGAAATGGAATGCGTATTTATCAAGATTGGCTCTTTGACTATTTGGCCTATGGCAAGCCTTCTATGACCAAAGAGGTCAAAGAAGTCTACTATGCGGCATATTCAAGTGCTGAAGCAATTCGCGCAAGTAACGGGTGGTATAAAACATTCAGGCAAGATATTGAAGATTTGAAAACTTATCCAAAACTATCAATGCCAGTTCTCGGTATTGGAGGTTTTGAATCCACTTTTAATAATCTTGATGCACATTTGCGTCAATATGCGACTGATGTAAAATCGGTGAAACTGGATGGAGCAGGACACTGGATCGCAGAGCAGAAACCGCAGGAAACCATTAAACTGTTTAATGAGTTTTTCCAGTAACAACAAAAGCAGTGCTTGGCAAGACTCAGCCATGCACTGCATTTTTCCTTCATCAAGAACGATAAAATGATTTACGGGTTAATGTTTCGAATTATCCACCAAGAAAATCGAGGTAGGGGATATGGCGGCTCTCACTCATATCTGTAATTATTGATTTAACTGGGGCTAAGACTATCTTCCATTGATTATCATCCAATGCGGCGCACACGAGGAAATAATTCACACCCAAGTAAACAAAGAAATAAACCGGTTCCAAATGTCCAGTTTGTTATATTCCAAATATACGATGGAGTTAAGTTTCTCACTGCGTCCATTTGAATTGTTTTATCGGCAACAGCAACAAATATCAATACCTTTCCAACCCACTTAATCCTAATAGAAAGATGCCAGAGATAATTCCTACAATTCCAAGTACTTTCAACTTTCCACCTCCGGAACTGAATCTTTTCAACATACTACCATATTTGGGGTTGTTAATAACCTAACAGATTCCTACGTTTTGCCTTTAATACTTTGCTTGCTCATTTTAACACATATTGGAAGTATACTGCCCGTTTGCTTAATAAGCTGGCATTCTGGGGATTACGGGATTGTATAGAAGTTGAAGTTCTTGTCTTGAGCAAACGACAAGAACTTCTATACAAAAAATAAAAAAGCCGCAGTTTATGCGACTTCCTTTGATAGATGTACTTGTCCTCCGACAAACGTTGAAAATAAGCAGACGGAGAAATACTGGCGGCAGTGCTTCCCATCTACTTGTTGTTTGATGCCGTATTCCTCCTCTCCGTTAAGCGACGAGACTGATTAAATTGTCGTCGGGGTCCTTTACAATCGCATATCGCTCGCCCCACGGCGTATCACGCGGCTCGAGGTAGCCGTCATGTCCAAGTGCCGTCAGCTGACGGTACAAGTTATCTAGCACTTCACGGCTAGAGAGCTGAAAGGCGAGCTCGGTCCGATAGCCGGTAGGCACTTCCCAACCTTCAAAAACGCTCTTTACCGATTCCACCATGTCGAATGCAAACACAATTCCGTCTTGCTCCACGTCTACGTGATGCGCTTCGTCAGCACCGTCCGGAATAGCCAGCCCCAGCACACGATAAAAATCCAATGCCCTATTCATCTGTTCTACGTAAATCCCAACTCGCTTCAACTTTACCGTCATGTCTTGCAGCTCCCTCACCTTGTTAGATTTTCACCCCCATTGTAGCGATTGTTCCGCACCGAAAAATAGTAAAAAACGGACTTCCTCACTCCTGCCTGGTCAAACGTTTGAGCGGCAGCCCGTAATAACGCATAAAAGCGCCGGCGAAGTGCGACTGATCGTAGTACCCGTGTTGAAGCGCCAGATCCGTCAAGCTGGAATAGTTTCCGCTGTACAATTCCTCCAGCACGCTTTGAAAGCGGACGATACCGAGCATTTCCTTAGGGCTGAGGCCAAGCTCTCGTTCAAAGGCCCTCCGCAGATGCCTCTCGCTGAAATTCACTTTATCCGCCAAATCCGTTACGGAAAGATTGCCTTTGTAATCGTATATATACTGCATGCTCTGGTACACCAAAGTGGGAGCAGACGCCTCGGCTCCAGCCAGCATTTGGCCCAATTGCTGCTCGACGACATCGATCCTGTCCGGAATCGATTTGGCAGTCAGCAGCTTTTCGACCCAATCCAGCGCTTCCTGTCCCCAGAGTTCCTCCATAAACACACGATTTGCCGTAAATTCCGATATGGGAGACTTTAGGATCGTGCGGGCCGACTCCGAATACAGCCGGATGCCCCATACCGAACGTGCTTTTGCAAAATGCAAAACTTCGACTTGCGTCGTTAGCCCTACGACATAAGCAGCCTGCCGGCTTGATGAAGCCAGCAGATCCACGATAATATCAACACAGCCATCGGGTATGACTCGATGCCCCTGATTGCCCGGTACCGGCTGGAAATCCACCGTCCAATAGGTAGCGACATGCGACGCCAGGCGGTGGCTCGGCGCAAACTCCCGGAAGCTGTGCGAGGGTCGATGCAGCTTCGGCTGCAATTGGGGAGCATGCAAGGGGCGATAAAAACGCGTCATCTATTCCTCTTCCTCCTATTACGTCTGGATATGGCTCGCTTGTAAAGAGATTTGCAGAAACGGTTCTCCCTGCACAATAATGGAGAGGAGACTTTTTGTAAAGGATGGAATTGAAATGATGGACTTCATGCCGCTGTCCCGGTTTATCGACCGCATCGGCGTGAACTGCACGGCAGCGTTTCAATTAGTTGAAATAGGTATCACCTAATTCCTCATTAAAATAGCAAACCCCATTACTACATCCATATGTGATTTTATTACCAAAATCATGATAAAAAACAACTTCTTCAAAATCACTAGGTATCGTCATTTTAATTTCATTTATTAAGGCTTCAGCTGCCCTTTCCGTTTCCTTATCTCCCTTACCGTTATAACCAATTGCTGTTCCGCTAGGTCCTTCGTAAATCGTGAAAATCCATGAATTCTGATTGTTATCTTTGACTTGGATCACATATGTATAAGCATTGGAAGCATTATCTGTTTTATATATAGGTTCTGCAAATAAAGTAATTAATGATCCCCTAAACTTTGCACTTTCTTTCCCATATTCAACTCCTGGATATGTAAAGAATGAACCGCCTAATAAATTTTGATCATTAAGTGCTAAATATTTATACATGCTATTCCTCCATTTGTTATATAGTCATAAAAATTTTTAAATTGACCTCTTTATAACCTTTAATACTTCTATTTAATTCCAAACTATCCTGCCCGTTAGTTTAATCACCACGGGTTGACTGAGTTGCTTCCATACGACTAAGGACTCCTCTACATAAGAAGTAATAATAAACGTTCACCCAATAGAGTGAACGTCTAATTTACTTCAAGTCTTTGTTTGTTACTTCAAGACTTTAGTTATATAAGGATTGAGGATTGGGTCATTGGTATTCCATTGATATTGGCATCACTGTCTTGATATTCCTGAAACCACGTTTGTTTTTTTAATTTTTCATAATCGAGCATGGTTTCGGGAAAATAAGAGGTTTACACTTGGTTATCAAAGCCGGAAGGAAGAAACTATTACTAATGCTCTGAAATTTATTGTTTTCGTGCGCTCCCAATCATCATATATATTGTTCGGGAAACCGCAATAAAGAAGTCACAGTTGAATCTCGTTCAAGCAAAGTTGCTGTTTTCGTAACAACACCCCTCATAAATGGCTGGCATCAGCTCCAATATCGTAAAAGTACAACGATAAATGGCCCCCACCATTAGAGCGGGAGCCATTATTTATCAGATCATTCTTGTTATCGGTTCTTCGGAACTGTTACCGTCAATGTTACTGTTTTCACGTTACCTGCATAATCCGTAGCGGCGTAAGTAATGGTGTATACACGGCCTCCTCCGTTTCCGGATCGCTCAGCCCTCAAATCGAACACATAATCCGGTGTGTCAAAGTCCGCATTTTGAATATCTAGCGAGGTGTTTCCGTCCCCAAGACCATTTTCCGGTTCGTTGGAGGTGATGGATTTTAAAACAATGGACTGAATGCCGGAAAGGTCTATTGCGCCGTAAGTTCCGACCGTTACGGTCACCATTTTATGATTTGCCGGCCACAGCTCGTTTTTATTCTGATTCATTTGCATTTCCGGTGCTGTTTTATCTAGTTTCACGACTACACTCTTTAGCTCTTCCGTGTTTCCTGCTTTGTCCTTACTTTGATACTCAATTGTATTCGTTCCTTCAGCTGAAACGTCTATGGCGCCATCATAGGTTTGCCATTGGCCGCCATTGATCCGATATTGAACTTTATCGATACCGGATAATGGATCCGACGCATTTAAGGTCAACTTTACATCCGAATGATACCATCCGTTGGCATTGGCCGGAGGTAATTCGGCTGTAGTGACCGGAGCCGTCTCATCCAGCACCATTACCACGCTGTCCGCGTACACATCTGCGTTCACACTGGTTGCCCGCACGACGGCAGTACCTAACCCAACCGCATGGACGACCCCATCATTTGTCACCTCAACGACATTTGGAGCCGTCGAGTTGTACACCGACCACGTCACCGAGCGGTCCTGAGCCGTCTCCGGTAGTACCGTCGCTTCCAGCTTGACGGAGCCGCCGAACGGAAGCTGAACCTCCGGCTTATTAATCACGACGGACTGAGCGGTATCGGCTGCCTTCGAAGACACGGTAAACCGATCCACCTCACGGCCGCCGACCGTTTTCGTCACAACCGACATTTCATCGCCGGCCGTCTCCACCGTTACGTACATTTGCGTTTGCTCACCATCGGTAAATTGCGTCCAAGGCTTCGGCACCAAATCGTAAAACTTTGGCCCTGTCGAACCTGCGGTCACATAAGCCGTACCTTCCCCGGCAGCTGCCGGCTGGTTGTTCTTCATGTAACTGCGCAAATAAATATGATCGTGTCCGTTCAACACTAAGTCCACCTTAAACTCATCGAACACCGGCGTCCACTGCTCGCGTGTTTCCACCGTATCATAGATGCTGCCGTATGGACCGCGGTGGAACAGGACGATCTTCCACTTTTGTTTCGTCGCCGCGAGATCTTGACGCAGCCATGTTCTTTGCTCTGCATATTGGTATTCGCTGTTCAGAACAACAATGTGCGCATCTTTATAGTCGAAGGAAAAATGAGTCCCCTTTAGCGTATCCAACCCGTTCCCCGGTTGATTGAAATGCTGCATAAAATCGCTGATGCCTTTCGTTCCCGTAACCTCATGGTTGCCGAGCACGGACACCAATGTCGTCTTCATCAGCGGATCCTTGACCTTGTCAAAGAACATGTTCCACTGCGCTTCCAAGTGGCCGGAGTCAACCATATCGCCTGCATGAGCCAGGAAATCCGCATCCGGATGCTCCGCCACCGCTTTGTTCACCGTAGCCGCCCACTTGTCATAGCCCGCGCTGTCCGACGCCTGAGAGTCGCCGAAGAACACAAACTTCAAATGATCGCCGCTTTCCGGCGCCGTCGTGAATGTGCCTTGACCGCTAACTTGGCCGCCACTGCCATTGCCGACCCGGTACACATACGTTGTTCCCGGCTCCAGACCGCTGACCGTCGCTTTATGCACGCGAACGGTACCGATATCATACGTGACGAACAGCGAGCTGTCGCCCTCTACCTTCATAACCCCTGCCTGATCAAAGCCGGTGAACCCGTCCTTCTTCGCGAGCTCCAGCACCGTGCCCTCAACGCTCGGATGCGTATGCCATGTAAAACCGCGCTCGTGTTTCGGATCGCCGCCCATGCTCACATTCACGTTGTACGGCGTCATCGTGCCGAACAGCTTCGATACCGTCAGCGTCATCACTGGGCTGTAGACGGAATCCTTCACCGCTTGGATTTTGTACGTCTTCAGCGCCCCGGTCAGGTCGGACAGCGTCAGCTTGCCCGCGCCGTCCGCGGTACCTCGCTCCACCCCGTCTACCAGCAGCTTGGCCCCGGAGGCCGCCGCCCCGGACTCACCCGTTAACGTAAAATTCGTCGAATGACCTTGCACGACACCGAATTCATCCCACCCGACCTGCAGGCCGTATTGAATATCCGCCTCGAGCGGAAGTCCGAAGAATGGCCAAGCGCGACTCGGATCCGATGCCAGTTTGATCGTGCCCGATTGGAACTGAATCGTATGCTTGCCGACTGCATCCGACTTCACCCGGAATTGCAGGCTGCCGAGAACATCGGAATCCGTCAGCGTGAGGCTATTCAACCCTGCAAACGTAATTTTGGCCGTACCCGCAACCGAGTCCACCGACGCTTGCGCCTGACTCCCGCTCAGCTTGCCGCCGGGAATGAACTGCAGCGCCTCCACCTTAGCCGGATCGAGTTTGAAATTCAGTTCGCCTCCTCCGATCAGCCCTACATTGCCGCCTTTGATGTCCACCGAATACGTGCCTCCGGCGTTCGTAACCGCAGGTGCGCTGTATTGAAATTTGGCTGAGCCGGTATTAACGTTGAAGGTCCATTCCTTCTCCGTACGATTTCCGAACAGGTCGCGAACCTGGATCTTTGCCTTATGCAAGCCGTCCACCAACGGTACGTCAACCTTGTGCGAAATCCGTCCTTCAGGAGGATACAGCGTATGCGTCACCGGATTGTTATCGATGAAGAATGCAATCTTCTCCGGATCAATCAGCGTCGTACCTGGATGCTGCGTTCGATCGTACCCGGCATCCTCGGCGATCGCCCGAATGTTCGGAAGGTTCGTGGTGATGGTGCTGCCCTCGACGGGCTCTAGATTTTTGATAATAGGAGGTTCGATGTCATCAGTTGATGGTCCGTAAAGCGCTCGGATGTTATCGACATAGATGGCGCCTGCACCTTTTACCTTAGCGGCTGTAGCCATTAGACGAACCGGCATGTCCAGCTTCAGCCCCGGAGTTAATCCGGCCGGCACGTCCGCCTCGACGTATTTCCAGCCTTTCCAGTTGACGCCAGTCACATCGTCCGTGAAGTTAATCGGCGTACCGCTCGCGGTGCCGTCCTTCGCACGCAGCTGCGATCGCAGCCAGTAGCCGCTGCCGTCGCCGTACACCCACATGCTGATTTTCTTCGGATAGCCCGGGATGTCAATGTAGTTCGACGCATTCGTCGACTGCAAGTACACCCCTGAAGTGCTCGGCTTCCCTGTAAAATCATATTCCAGCTTCAGCGCCTTCGTCCCGAAGCGCACAAATTCATCTTCGTTGGTGATGCTGGCTACCGCTTTATTGTAGCTGGCTCCCGCCGTCGTCAAATATTTACTTAGACCCCCTTCGAAATCCTCCAATATGACCGGCGGTGTGCCGACGTTTACATTCATAGAGGTTTCTACCGATCCGTATTTGACGAAAATTTTGCCGCTCTTGCCACTCTCGCTTGTCGCCTTAAGCACTCCGTTCGCATCGATCGTGCCGATGTCGCCCTCCACTCTCCATTCGAGCAGGCGATTCTCAGCCACAATCTGCTGTCCGTTGCGAAGCGTCTGTACCTTCAAAGGTACGGAGGCTGCGGTATCTACCGCCTTTTCCACGTCCGGAAACTTCAGCTCCGTCAGCTCCGTGACAACCTCCACAGTGCCTGTACCGGTTAAGCCACCGCCAGTCACCTGGATCGCAGCCATGCCGGCCTTCGTACCTGCGGTGAACACACCCGCCTCGTCGATGCTTCCGTATTCCGGATCGACGGACCAGCTGAGCGTCCCCGCTGGCATGGCGGCAGGATGACCTGTGGCATCTACCGCCGCCGTCTTCAAAGGCAGCTTCGTGCCGGCCAGCACGCGCTCCAGCTGCGGCTGCACGACCAGCTTGGCCGCCGCCCCCTCTGATGCTTTGTTCACGAGCAGCAGTGAGTTGCCGGTTTGCCGCTCGCCTCCGTCGGAAGGCGTATTGAGCAGCTTAAACTTCGACTCGCCGGGCAATCTGGCGATGAAGGTCGAGGAGCCGCCGCCGTCGAGGTTGATCGCATTCACGATACCCATGTTCTTCATGATATCACCGAGCTCTGACGTCTCCACCCCTTCGCTGAAGCCCGGCTGTCGTCCGTCGATCTCGATCATCACTACGGTCCCGTCGGCTTTCGAGCCGATCGCCGTGCGCGGGTGAATGCCTGCAGGCGGGACGTTGTTCAATACGGTGCCGTTCTGCATCAGTTGGTACCCGCTCATGGCGACTTTCACGTTCTCGAACCCTGCCGGGAAGTTGAAGCTCGCCGTTATCTCGTCACCGGCTTTAAGCCCAGCAAGAACAGGTCTTGCCGTTCCGCTTGCCGACAACACAACTTTGCCCGCTGCAAGAGGAGTATTGCCTGCATCCTTCCGCACTTCCGAGACCTTAAGCCTCATCGTTTGGCCGCTCTTCGCTTCCCCCTCGAGAACATCGAGCACCACTTCATCACCGAACTCGTTCGTCTTCGTCGTGTCGGCGTAGTCGAACGTGTATAGAATCAGCTCATCATTTCCACGATAACGGTTAATATGCGTGATATTGCTTGTCGCTCCGTTAATGGTTAGCGTTCGAGTCAGCTTCGGGTTAGGCACATAACGCGTCGTACCGTCGTAGTCCATAAGGAAGACGGCATAGTTCGAGTCCGGCGTATTAAGGATTTTGCCGTCGCCCATGAACAATCCGCCAGGAACCCCGGAGCCGTAGCCGCTCAAATCATAGAAATCACCGTTTACACCTGCAATCACCCGTTGTCCGGGTTTATCGTAATATTGGGCCATCTCGGTGACCCCTTGCATCCCATATACTTTTCCGCCTTTGGTGCCTGCTAACAGCTCCAAGTTCGGATCGGTCGGGCTGAACTCTACGCTATGGACCTTTTCCAATCCTCTCGGCATCTTCATGCTGTACCAGTTGTAGGTCGCGTTCGGTGCAATTTCCATGCTCCTTGTGTCCAGTAATTGCGCAGCCGCCGGGTCACTGTCGACAGCTTGTACCGTCTGCAGCGGAACCAGCATGGCAAAGGCCATGCTTAGGCTGAGCAGCACATGGAGAATTCTTCGATTCGTCTGTCTCATTCTGTAGCTTACCTCCTGTTTCTTTGGGATCATGTCGGGGCGCTTCTATGTCGATTTGTCTGAAATTTTTTTTCGCACCCCGCGTCTATTTGTAAATTATATTTTCAGTTTGTAAGAACCATTCATGTTTTATATTAACGTTTTGAAAATTTCGCCCTTTATGATCCTCCGGCATGCGGCACCATTCGAAAAAAGCCGCACGGTGCGCAACCTATCAGGTCACACACCGTGCGGCTTACCGTTATGCAATGCTTTCAGTTTTGAAGCGGCTTCTTTCGCAAGCATCGGCCTGTGGAATAGTAGCCTTGAATATGGTCGCAGCCCAGAGCATCCAAAATCGCATACTGCTGCTCCGTCTCCACGCCCTCGGCCACGACATCAAGTCCCAGACTATGCGCAAGTGCGATAATGGCTTCCACATACGCTAATCTGCCCGTTCGTATGCTTTCTCTCAATAGTGTGAACGCATATTTTACTTCAAAACTTAATTTGTCACTTGTTACTTCAAAAAAGTGAAGTACTTCTTGCAATAAAAAACAAGAAGGAGCAGCTGCTGCAGCATACTACTCCTTCTTGTTCAACTAACGTTTCCGTTAGTTGAACAATTTGTCTTAGAAGGTTACCTTCATAATCCAAGAAGTTCCCGACACGATACTTCTATAACACCGAATAATCAATTTCATCACCCTCCGGCGTTACAAGCTGAAACAGTATCGCTTCTTTCTGATCATCAAGCATCATATTTACCTTATTCACCGTTACCACTTGTACGCCATTCCTCTTCGGTCTTGCAACAATCACGACTTGATTTCCACTTGTCAGCACTTTTTCGATTTTCGCTTGCATGACAACAACTACAATTTGACCAAGACGTATTATCTGACTTTCGTCTTTTGGCTCTGTTGAACTGTGACCTAATTCTTCTTCTAAGCCAATGTCGTGAACAAAATCGTAATACTCTGATGCGCCAGCAGTAATATCCGTAAACAAACGGTGTTGAGCGTAATACAAGCGAGTCGGCACATAACTCCATCTACCGCCAGAAACGCTGCTATGCCAGTATGACTTATAAACTGGACGCTTCCAATCAGGGTTATCGAGCAATACCTTATACGGAGGCTGATTGCCATTTCTGATTATGTCTTGTGGCGACTTCAATTTTGACGGAAATGCTCGTTGCCCAAACGGTGGATCAATAATATCTTTTGGTTCATCAACCTCCAGGCGTTTTATCATGCAATGTGAATTACTGGTTCAAGTTTTAGCTTTCTTCGGTTAATCAATAAAAGCCGCGCAAACGATGCAGCGGCTTAATCAAATTTCTCTATTATTGTGCTAACGTTTCCGTTAGTTAAACGTCCCCGCGTTCGGTTCATGCTAAGGATTTCAATTACCTTGACTTGTCCCAATCTTCAAAATAGCCAGTGATGCCTAAATTAATTCGATTGTATAAAATTCGCGTCTCATCTAAAGTTAGGAGGATGATTTCTGACTCTCTCATATGGAATCCAAACTTGCATAAAAAACGCAACCTCCTCATGCATATCTAATTCATACATACGTAAAATGAACGATCAGGACAAATTGCTTGCGGCGCCATTGCGCGTGCTCGGCCGTGTGACTATGAATAGTCGAGGTTTTAATTTATGGGAGGTCTTATTATGAATAGAAGTAAGATGATTAGGCATCCATACGAACTGTCGCGAGTACAGTTGACGGAGATTCTCCGGAGGACAGGCGCGCTGACTGTAGGGGAAGTGGCTGGGCTCGAAGTATTTCCGGCGCGGAGCGACAACTCAAGGGTTTACCGGGTACGGGTGTCCTATTCAGAAGAGGCAAAAGGTGTGCTTCCGCAGAGCCTGTTCCTCAAATTGTGCGATTCAGCACAATTCGTCGCCGCATCTGAACCCGCCTACTATGCCCGTGACTACATCACCCTGCAGAATGCGCCCCTGCTCAGATGCTACGATGTAGGGTATGACGCGGCGGAAGAAAGCTACCACCTGCTGCTGGAGGATGTCACAGACACCCACAGACCGAGCTGGGAAGTTCCGCCAACCCCGCAGTACGGTAGAGCGCTCGCGGAAGCTGTTGCCAAACTGCATGCCCATCACTGGGTGACGAACGAACAAGGGGCAGGAAGACCGGGAAGACAGCCCGTTCCAGAGAGGGAGGAGATTGAGCGCTATCTTTCAGCAATCCGCCCTGGGCTTGACCCTTTGCTTGAAGCATGCCGACAGGATATTCCCAACCTTTGGACTGAAGCATTGCCGCTGATTATGAAGAAGCATCCGGAGCGGATGCTAGCGAGAACCCGGTCACTTGAAGGTTTCACCATCATTCATGGAGATTTGAATCCTGGCAATATCCTGATTCGTCAGAACGGCCTAGTACCCTTGTTTTTGATTGATCGCCAGCCGTTTGTCTGGTCGTTGACCTGCTGGCTAGGCGTAAGCGATCTGTCTTACGCTATGATTCATTGGTGGGACACTGAGAGCCGAAGGGCGCTTGAGTTTCAGGTTTTACAGCAGTATCATGATGTGCTACGCAGCAATGGAGTGAACCACTATTCATGGGAGCAGCTTTGTCTAGATTACAGGCTGTGTGTAGTGCAGAGCCTTTATGTTGCTGTCCAATGGTGCGCCGACCCGTCACAGATAGAACCGATGAGATGGGTATGGTACCCGCAACTAAAAAAAGCTATAAACGCCTTCTTCGATCTAAAGGTCAGTGAGCTGTTGTAAAGCACATCACGAGGAGGTTTAATTCCACGATCCAGGTAGCACGTTGCAATCAGTTTATAAGGGCCAAGAATGGTGCCGTTCATGCAGGCAGTCTATTCTTGGGTATTTATTCAAATATCGTTACCTGTTAGTTTAATGATATTTGAAGAAGCCACTAACTAAAATAGTTCACTTAGTCAGTCCAAATTCGTTCTATATTTGGAGTATCCTTCATAAAGGAGAGGTGGAACACGTCTGGATAAGACAGGTTTCCCCACTCCTTATACCCAATCCGATCATCAAAATATTTCAAGAGCAGAGATATGAGATTTCCATGTGAAGCTATTATAATATTTTCAAACCGACTATTTAATAGTTCTTTAACCACAGCAATTACACGGTGCGTAGCTACATTGCTCGACTCGCCACCCTCATAAAACAAATCTAAATCGTAGTACGTTTGTCGAAGCATTTCACGCCAATCGGGGTGATTTTTTTCAGATAATATCCTTTCGGTCAATCGATTATCTGTTACAATTTCGATACCAAGTCTTTCAGCTAATGGAGAAATTGTTCGATAAGCCCTTTCATAAGGACTTGAAATAATATAATCAATGTTTTATCCATCCTTGGGACCGCGTATCACCGTTTGGGAACTTGAAATAATATAATCAATGTTTTTCGGTATAAGAAACTCAGTAAGTTTGTTTGCCTGATTTAGACCTAAATCCGATAATCGTGCATCAGCAGATTGTCCTTCTGCTTGACAATGTCTGACTATATATACATTTTTCAATTTAAAAAATACCTCCTAACAATCCGATAGTGAATCAGAGCATATGTTAGTATAGTTTTACAACATTTCAATATATTTTAAGTAAAATATAATTCCTGCTCTGTCTACATTGGAAAATTGGAGGGGATCCTCATTCATTAGTTGTCTTAATTCTTCTACGGTAATCCATCTGGGGTTCTTAGTTTCATCACCTAATTTTAATAACTCACCCTGTACCTTACAACGGAAGTACACACCAACCGTATCAAAGGGTCCATTAATGGTCTGATAAGCCCCGAAGGGTTTTATACATTCAACTTCAAAACTTGGATCGATACCCACTGTATCAATCCTTGTTTCCTCACCTTCAATTTCTACTACATCAAGCCCAGTCTCTCTTCCTTTACTTCTCTGATTCGTATTGTTCTATTCTCCCACCAGGAAGTTCAATCCGTTGAGATTCACCAGGTTTATTTCGTGTTTGAACTACAATTTCGATTGTTCCATCCAAAGTTCTTTCAATTATTGCACGAGAATTAACTAAAAACATACGTCATCACAGCACCCTTCTTTTTCTTCCATATAAATTTCTAGATTCTCCCAATAATCCCTCCATAAAAGCTATTAAATCCACACTCGTTATTACACTAATCTGCCCGTTACTTGAATGAACAAAAGGAGGAGCTGCCGCGAAGCAAGCCCCTCAACTATAGTTCTTCGTTGAACAAAGGCAATTGATTTAATTAATTGACTACAATTTCTTGATTATCACTTGTATAGCCTTTCACTTGAAAATTAGTTATTGGAGAATTTGTAATAGTAAACCAAATCGTCTTTCCACTAGTAGAAACTACCTTAGCGGGTTCACCATTAAAAGTTATTCCGATAATCTTTTCGTTTGTTATAACACCACAAGCTAAACCAATACCCCGATCAATTACATTTGTTACGTTCCAGGAAACACCATTTTGAGGGAACTCTTCAGCACTTCCTCCACCAAAAACCCATTTCCATCCATCAGTTTTTCGTTCAATGAATCCCTCGTTTAAACCACCTTTAGTTATATAATAAAACAACAACACCTTCATCAATTATTTCGATATGATGAATGGATTCATAAGTTATATTTGCGTTGCCCATTGCGGTTTTTATATCTTGAACTTGTTGGGCTTTTTCGGAAGAACAAGCCGCAAGAAAAATCAATAGTAAAACAGTAAGCATCAATACAGCAAACTTGAAAACCGTTTTCTGCTTCATACCATCCCCCCCATCTTATAATCATCTTTTCCTTTGAAGATCTTCCATAAAATAGGACGTTGAACAACTGAAAAGGTTGCGTTAACCTGCTCGTTAGTTTAATCTCCCATGCCCTGGATATGACTAAGGACTCCCTCCTCCTCCCTCCATACACAAAATTAAATAGGCGTTCACCCAATAGAGTGAACACCTATTTAATTTCAAAGCTTAATTTGTTACTTCAAGACTTTATTGTCTATTTCAATACTTTAATGTCCTTCAACGGTTTTGAAATTGACAGTTGAACTATAAACCATTAATGAAGCCTTTAAACATACTCGCACTTAAATTTAGAAAACTCAGCCAAAGAGTCTTCCCCATAGGCATATAATCCAATGATAACGCCTGTAAATCCTCCGGCAACTTCCGAAGATAGATATTTCGTGTGTGCCGTGCCTAAAAGAATGTCCTTGCCGTCCGCATGAGTGAAGAAGCTATATCGTTCAGGGCTTGCCCTTATAACCAGTGTGGCATGATTTTCACTTCCCAGGTCCACTTCATTTTCGATTGATTTGATATCCCCGATATTAAGGCGCTCGATAACTTTATACCCGTTCTCATCTTTGCGAATAGCCAAATCATAATGATGATGTTCATCCATATAGAGCGTGATGCCGGCCTCTCCGTTCGTAAGGCTTACATCGCAAGAGATTGTTACGTAAAAGTCTTTTTGGCGTATGCCGATAAATGTCGGGGATGCCGGAACATCCAGTGTCACTTCGGTTCCTTTCAGCTTTGCCTTGTCGAGTTCTAACAGATATTGTTCTGCAACAGGATGACGAAGATAGCACCAATCCAGATTCCAATCCGTGTTCTCGAACGTAAAAATCTTTTTCTCCTGCTGAATCACCGTGTTGAAGATACGATCAGTCTCGAAACTGGTAAGACTAGTGCCTTTATCTCCTGCCGTAAACCAGCCGTCCTCGCCAAAGGTAACCGGCGTAAGGAATACTTCGCGGCCAAGGTGATGATAGGGAAGCCACCGTCCAATCTGACGGAATCCCAAATGAAAGAGCCACCAATTTCCTTCGTGGTCCTGAATCAGGTCGCCATGGCCAACCCCTTGCAGTTCGTAACCACCCAAATTACGATTAGTCAGTACGGGATTCTTCGGATAGGCTTCGAACGGGCCGGAAGGGGAATCTCCCCTTGCATAAGTGACCATATGGCCATATTCGGTTCCGCCTTCAGCTGCCAACAGGTAATAACGTCCATAAACTTTAAACAAATGAGGGCTTTCCAAATAGCGCCCGCCTGATCCCTGCCATACCGAACGGCTCGGCGTCAGTTTGCCACCCGTTTCAATGTCAATTTCACACTGAACGATTCCGCCAATACCGTTATCGTCTGTCCCGTTGCTCATAAAGAAAGTCTTCCCGTCTTCAAAATACAAATCCGGATCGATTCCCCCTTGATCCACATAGATCGGTTCAGACCATTCCCCGTAAATATTATCAGTCCATATATAGAAATTCTGACGAGTGGTATCGTTGGTCGTGATCATATAGAACCGCCCGTTGTTGTACCGAATGGTTGGAGCGAACACGCCGCCGGAGCTATTCACGGTGCCCAGCTGAATCTGGCTTTTTCGGGTTAGGCAATGGCCGATTTGTCTCCAATTAATCAGATCCTTACTTTCAAATAACGGGACACCAGGAAAATATTGGAAAGAACTGCAAACCAGATAATAGGTGCCATCCACTTTGCAGATGCTTGGATCCGGGTAGAAACCTTTAATGATCGGGTTATTGTATCTCATTGATCCACCTCTTTTTTTAAATTCACAAATATAAGATTTCAATATGATAAGCAGATAAAGAAATTAAACACCATCGTACAAATGATTGCAATGGAGAGGGGTTGAAAGATCAGGTTAAATCCAATAAATTAATATATATGTGAATCAATTTCATAATGTTTTTGAATGAAGCTAGTGTTATCCGAAATTTTACGATCTATTTTTAAAAAAATTAAGCGGCAGCCTTGTGAGATTGGCTCTTTCTAACACGGTCTACTGTTAATTTGCATGCTGTATAAACTAAACAAGATAACTGAAAGTCTACGCTTGCTAGTTTTCCTCGATGACGGATATCATTGAGCTGAAAACACTCCTTCAGATAAGCATTTACACGCTCAACAGCCGTTCGTTTTTGTATAACTCCTAGTAACGATCGCTTCCGCGAGCTGGAACTGTGTATTTACGAATATCAGATTCGACTTTTACTTTGTGTACTTTCTGGCATTCTCTATCGTTAAATGGACAGCTCCCACATTCCTTTGGTGACGTGTACTTGAGCGTTTCATACTTTGGATCGAAACTATCGTACCTGTAGCTCTTTCCTTCTTTGCAGGTAGGGCGAAAATACTTATCTTTTCCTTCGATGGGTTGTTCATTTCGTTTGTTGTAATCGATGAGTGCTGAAGCTCCTAGGACCTGTACTTGCTGGTAAATGGGTGCGAGATCGTAGCCTGCATCTGAAAGCACGTAATTCACTTTGAGGTATGGATGAAACTCCCTCAGCGATTTGAGCAAAGGAATCGCCACTTTGCCATCATTGATGTTGCCTGAAGATAGAAGGGCCGTCAGGATATATTGACTTTTAGAGTCCACTAGTAGATGCCCTTTAAAGCCATACCAAAACACATTCTTGCCTTCTGAGTTCTTTTTAATGCCCCATTCAGGCGCAAGTGGAATCTGCTTATCTAGCTCAAAATACGAGTGTCGAAGCTGTTCCTCAACCTTTTTCTCAAACAAAGGCCGATTGGCTTCTAACTCTGCTTGCTCTTTCAACCATGATCCCTCTCGGTCTTGGACTTGCGTCCGCGCTTTTTCTTTGGAAGTTCAGTCGGCAATTCATCTGTGTTATCCGTGAATTCCACTTTCTTTTCCGGCTGGCGATCTCTGGCCTCGATATGAGTAGCATCCATAGCAACAATCGAAGCGTCAATAAATCCTTCTTGGAATGCCTGATGGATAAGCTTGTTATGTGTTTCCTGGAAGACGGCTGAATTTTGCAGTTTACGGATCATTCTCCTGAAAGATGCTTCACTCGGGATTCGGTCTGAACCGGTAAATCCGCATTGCGTGCTGAATTCCACACTTCGGGCCAATCTTTTAATGAGGTCTTTCATTGTTGGAATCCGTTCCATGACGCGAACGAACAAAGAAACTAACATTGCAGCATAATTTAGCTGCGTTGGTTTTCCGTTTAAGCTCTTTTTGGAAACTACTTTCAGGAAAGGCGAAATGTCGAGTGTTCCGAACACCAGGGTGTATGTATCTTTGGGTGACATTTCTAATAATTCGTGCAAGGAAAATAGCTCTTCTTAGCGAATACTATACATCGGGAGTTCAACCCTCTCTCAGGTGTGTGGTAGTGGTACTAAACACTTCGAGATTTGGGGAGGTACTCCCTCTTTTGCGTCTTAAAACTCAGGTGTGGTAAGGCTTTTGAATTATGAAATTCATTCATGTGATTTCAATAGATGTAGTCAGAAGCAACGCGTTCTTCATGATTGACAATGAGTTCGTCCTGCACGTGTTCACTCCTCCGACGTCGGCGTAACATTTGCAGATCGAAAGATGGCACATGGCGGCATGCGCCGTCTTTTATTTTTTTGGGAGAATAATCGGCCGATACCTCCAGTCCATGAAGAAGAACATCTGAACGCTTATTTCACTGAGCCGATGGTAATCCCTTTGATAAAATACTTCTGGAAGAACGGATACGCGATCAGAATCGGCAGAACTCCGATCACGGCAATAGCCATACGTACCGATGTGCTTGGAATTTGACCTATTTCATGGGTGGCGCGTCCAGAAATATTGCTGTTGCTTGTCAAGAACTGAATATCCTCCATCATCTTGTTAAGAATCATCTGAATACTAAAATATTTCGGATCCGTTATATAGGCTAGACCGTTGAACCAATCATTCCAATACGTAATCGCTTGAAACAAACCGATCGTCGCCATTATCGGTAACGATAACGGCAGCACGATGCGGTAGAAAATTTTGATTTCGCTCGCTCCGTCTATACTCGCCGCTTCAATCAGAGCAGACGGAATCGAAGTCCTAAAGAAGGTTCTCATGAGCAAAACGTTAAATCCATTCATCAGCAAACCTGGAAATAGCAGTGCCCAAATCGTATTTTTGATGTGAAAAATTTGCGTATAGATCAAATAACTCGAAACGAATCCGCCATTGAAAAGAAGCGTAAAGAATACGAGAAACGCCCATAAATTTTTCAGCGGCATATCGCTGCGGGACATCGGATAAGCAAGCATGGACGTGATCGTAAGACTTACAGCCGTCCCGAAGACCGTTATAAAAACGGTAATACCATAAGCCCTGCCCAGCTCCAACGCATGATTCCACAAATACTCATAAGCTTTTAAGCTGAATTCCGCCGGAAAGAAGGAGTAACCATATTGTATGATACTTTCTTCACTTGCTACGGAGGACATTATTAATAGAACGAAAGGAATAATACATGTGATGGATAGGGTCATCATGATGATGCTGGCGATCCATTGGTAGCTTTTGCTTTCAAATTGCATCGTTTCCCACCCCCGACAATTAGAATAAAGCATTCTCTTTATTTACTTTACGAACGATATAGTTTGATAAGATGACGAGAACAAAACCGACGATCGATTGATAGATGCCTGCTGCGGAGGACATGCCGATATCGCCAGCGTTCATCAGAGCGCGGAATACATACGTATCGATAACGTTGGTTGTTTCCGCTACGGCGCCGGAATTCATCGGCACTTGATAGAACAATCCGAAGTCGGCGTAAAAAATGCGTCCGATCGCAAGCAGAGTCAGTATCGTAATAACCGGTGTGATGAGAGGAAGTGTAATCGAGCGGATTTGTTGCCATCTGGAAGCGCCGTCTAACTTTGCCGCTTCATAATACTCCGGATCTATACTGATGATCGAAGCCAAGTATATGATGCAAGATAACCCAACAGATTTCCAAAAATGAACAATCGTCAGAATGAATGGCCAATATTTCGCTTCCGTGTACCAAGAAATTTCGCTAATGCCTAACATTGGCAAAATGGTCTTGTTCATAAAGCCGCTATCAATACTGAGCAGCGCATATACGAGATACCCAACAATAACGAAAGAAATCAAGTGGGGCAATACGATGATACTTTGATAAAAGCGGTTAAGAATTTTATTCCGGATATCGTTCAACAAAAGTGCAACCGCGATGGAGAGGATCGTCCCGATCACGATAAAAACTAGGTTATACATAATCGTATTTCTTGTAATAATAAAGGCGTCCGAGGTCTTGAACAAATATTCAAAATTCCTAAGACCAACCCATTCACTGCCGAGAAGCCCCTTCGAGTAGTTGATGTTTTTAAAAGCGATGAATATTCCGAACATCGGCATATAGTTGTTCACTATGAGGTATAATAAGCCTGGAATCATAAGAAGAAATAAAGGGAGATATCTCTTGAGCTTCTTCATGCCTGACATATTTTTCAAAGTTATTTGAGCTGCAGATGTATCATACATTTGACCTGTTTGTTCCACTATCATCAATTCCTTTTTTTATAAGATCCATGTAATTGGCTTGGTTAAAGTGCACGATCCAATCAACTATTCAGCCGATTGGATCGTGCATACAGGTTTCCGGTCGTTTTACCTATTCCATATTTTATTACTTGACGTTGTTCTCTTTCGCCCACTCATCCAATTGTTTTTGCTTCTCCTGGATAATTTTGTTGATACCCGCATCTTCAAGTTTCTTCAATAATTCTGGAAGAATTTTGTCTACATCCAATACACCGGTATTCAGAGGTGTTCCATATTCACCCAGAACCGCCGTGCATGCTGCAACTTCTGCTTTTACGGACTCAGCGTTAAACGAAAAACCTAGCGCCTTCGATTTGAGGGCCGTTTTGTTAAAATCCGCTAGTTTCTTGTATACTTCTGGATCATCGCCTTCGAAAACATAAGACAATAACTGATTGCCATGCATCCAACCGGAACCAGAATATCCAACATTTTCGGGATTAACACCATCCGGATACTTAATCATGTTCTGTTGACCATTTATTTTCACGTAGTGCTTGCCTTCAATACCCCAGTCGAACAAGTTCACGATATCTTTATCGGTATACATCAGATTCAAGAATTGGACAACTTTTTCAGGCTTCTCTGCTTTCGCTGATACACCCAGCATCACGTTCGTTACTGTGGTTGTCTTTGCAACTGCAGGAGTATATCTGACGACGGCCATTTCCTTTCCTATTCCTCGGTTCTCTTGAGCTTCGAATCCAGGTTTCATATTTGTCGTATGGCCTGCGATTTTACCTGCTTTAATAAGCGTTTCTTCGCTTTCTTTGGTAGTCGCGGCATCTTTCAAGACGTAGCCTGCTAGGTACCACTTTCTCATCGTCTTCAGATACTGAGCATATTCATCCGTAGCGAACCAGTTCACGACTTTCAAGTCGGATTGGCCGTTATTCAGCAATACTCCGAGGTTGTTATCCAGAGGGTCTATTGTACTGTAAGCAGAGGGTTTCATAGCCGCAATGCCTGGTTCTTTTTCTTTAATGACACGGAAGATCTTTTCTAAATCATCAAATTTTTTCACTTGGCTTAAATCGATGTTGTACTTCTCCACCAAATCTTTTCTAATGTCATATCCAAATTCTTGGGCCATATCGCGATTACTAGGCACACCATAGCTCACACCCTTAATTTTGGTTGCATTGTAGTAAGCCTGGCCCAAAGCATCCATAATGCCTTTGCCGTTTTGCTCCATTATCTGGCCAATCGGATAGAGTTTTCCAGTCGTAACTTGGTTGCTGTAGTTGAACATTGAAAACATGTCAAGCTTCTCGCCACTTGTCATCATCAAGTTGATTTGTTGATCCATTGCGCTGCCGTTGATAGGCAGAAATTTTACTTTAACATTAATTTTCGCTTTGGAAATTTTGTTGATTTCATCTTGTACCAATTGAAGGTCTTTCGGAATATTTCCCCAGAAAGGGAATGCGTAAACGACTTCGTACGGCTCTTCACTTGCGGCCTTAGAGCCTGAATTACCCGCATTCGTGCTTGCGCCGCCATTTGAGTTTCCTCCACAGGCTGAAACGAGTAGCACCAATGCCAGAAGAACACTTAACCAACCAAACTTTTTCATGTTACTCCCCCATATTTATTCATTTCGACTCGATTGCTTCGAATCTGTATTTATCGTATCACCTTCATTGGAAGCTTACTGCTCCATTTTCGACTTGTCATTTGCCCGATTTCGACTATTAAGCTGCCTATATTCATTGGGATTCATACGGGTAAGCTTTTTAAATCGCCTAGAAAAATGCGACACATTCGAATATCCGACATGGGCGGCAATCGCGGTCACAGTCATGTCCGATTTGGTAAGCAGCTCCTGCGCGATTTTGAGACGCTCCTGTACCAAATATTCCGTCACCGACATTCCTGTTTCCTTCTTGAAGGTCCTGTCCAAATAATCCGGATTCAAAAAGACATGGTTCGCGACTTCTTCTCGGGACATGTCCTGTGTATCCAGTTGGAGCGAAATATACTTGATGACTTTCTCCACGATGGATTGAGACTGTTCCACCGCCGTTACATACTGTATCGCTTTGCTGATCATGTGATTGATCCACGCGATTATATCCAACACGGAACGGGTCGCATCAGCTGTAAGATCCATAGAATACGTATCGCTGAACAACTGCCGGGCTTGAATACCTTTGAGCTTTAGCACGTAATACACCATCTGCAGGAAATCCTGCTGAAATTGATACAGCGTCTTCGCGTTCAATCCCTCCGTATTGATGAGGCGTTCGAGAAACGCCTCCGCTTCGGCGAGCAGTTTTTGCTCCGATCCATCTTTCAGCATGACAGACCATAGGTTCATATCCGGCGTCGGGATAACGGCGCATGAATCGGCTTGTCCGCTTAACAAAAATGCTTTGTTATTGCAAGCGACATTATTTTTCTCCAGTAGGGATAATTGATGCATCACCACGGACAATTCGTGGCTATATCCTGGATGTCCGATGTAGCATGAGATATCGCAATAGAAAAACCGGTTACAAGAAGCGATATAAGATTCGCAGCTTTGTTTTAGCTTTTTCATCGTCGGGTTTTCCCCTTCAAACGGTAAAATAGCAAGCAGTTTTCTTTCTGTTAATGTAATGATTTGGCCGTTCCGCTGGGCAAGAATCACCTCTTCGGCACAATTTTTTAAAGCGAATTCTAGGAGCTTCTCATCGCGCAAATTCAGTTCTTTATAGTACCGCTGCACACTGATCAAGATAGGGATGAATTTCATCTGCTCCGAAAAGGGAATGTTCCTTTCCTCGGCAGCGTTTTTGATCGCCTCAGGGTTCGGAGGGATCGACTGATGAATGATATCCAGCCAAAACCGCTCGACAAGAAGCGGTTGATGCTGGAACCAATAGTGGCCGAACTGGCTGTAGTGCATTAATTCGCTCTCTTTGTTGATTTTATCAATGACTCTGACAACAATGTTCTCCATATCATCCGGCGGAACCGGCTTCAACAAGTAATCAAAGCTTCCTAACTGTACAGCCTGCTGGGCAAATTTGAAATCGGCATGACAGGTCATGATGATTGATACTGTCTCCGGATAATGGTCCCTTACCCATGACATTAACTCCAGCCCATTCCCTTGAGGCATTTCGATATCACAGAACATAATGTCAATCGAGTGACTGTCGAATTTTTCTTTAGCTTGTCGGATATTATAAGCGGTAAAGACAGACGTAACACCGAACTTTTCCCAATTAATCACAGTTCTTGCCGCTTCTGCGACGAGGATTTCATCATCCACTATAAGCAGTTGAAGCATTTTAAAATTCCCCTTTTCTGATATCCGGTTGTAAAGGCACCACGATCTCGACTTCAGCACCTGAAGGAGTTGCATTCGCAAATGAAATTTGTGCCCTGTTTTGATACAGTAATCGAAGCCTTTGCTGAACGTTCCATATTCCGATATGGTCTCCTTCTTCGTCCACTATACGCATGCTTTTGCGTATCTCCTTCAGAACGTCGTCGTTGAAACCCTTTCCGGTATCTCGAATCCTAATTAGCAAACAGGGCTCCTCCGAACAGCTGTGCAATTCAACCCGAATCGACAGCAGGATCGGCTCATCCATCGTAACCGCGTGCTTAATTGTATTCTCGACAAAAGTCTGGATCACCAGAGGAGGCACGGGAGTAGGAAGAAGAAATTCGGGAGCCTCGATATCGCACTTCAAATAGTCGGGAAATCTTAACTCCTGAATCCGGATATAGTTGCGAACATGCTTCAGCTCATCGTTTAAAGCGACATAGGTCAGATTGCTCTTGAACATATAACGGAAATACTGGATTAAACATAACGACATTTCTTCCATGAGCGCAATATTTTTCGTCCGTGCAAGCGTATATAGTATATTAAGCGAATTCATATAAAAATGGGGATTAATTTGGAGCTGTAAATGCTGAAGCTCAGCCTTTTGTTTATTCAACTGTTCCTCATAAACATTATTTTTCAACTCTTGAATTTGGGACATCATATTATTGAAGGTATCGTTAACGATTTGAAACTCATTCGAGGTGGGAAACGGCTGAATACGGACGTCCAGATTTCCGTCCCTGATCCGCTTCATGGCTTGTAGCAAACGATTGATCGGTATCATCAAGGATCTTCTCAAGAACAAAAAACAAATCGGCAACAAAATGACCGACCCGAGAGGAATGAAAATAATGATTTTTCGCAAGTTTGGCAAATTTTCGAGTATTTTCTCATCCGGTATAAACGCAAATAAGCTGAAATTACCTTTTGAGGAATGTTCGGCAACCGCCAAATAACGATTGTCGGTTCCGGTAAGATAAAAGTTGTGAAGGTCTTGATTTAAATCAATTTCATTATTATACACGAAGTCTGGGTTGACCATCGGCTCACCGCGGTCGGTCACAAACAAAGATGCTCCCTTTTCGCCAATATTTATTAACCTGAGGGGCATCATTAAGTTGTCCATTTTGATCCATGCGCCGACAAAAGTATCATTTTCTTTCAACAGCCGAAACAGGTAATAATTGGCCTGAAATCGCTGTACAATCCAGCCATTTTGATATAATTTTTGGGGGGCGGCATCGGTTTTGGACGCCTGTTCGATATATGTCCTTACGTATTGCCTCTCCTCAAAAGTTGTTCTTGCTGAAACCGCCTCTATATAATCATCCCCGGGGACAGAGTAGATAAAGAAGCCGTCTATCGGTTGATAGGATAGAATGTTCGTTATCTTGTTGCTTAGCCGTGTAATGGCCAAATAATAACGGTCCTTGTCTTCAGCAAAGTACCTCAAGTCTTTCCAATCCGCATCCTCTAACACGAGTCCAATCAAATACTCGTCGACAACCTGTAAACTATTATCGATCTGTCCCATGTATAGCGATAGTAGGTTTTTGTTGGATTCGGCAATCTGATTTCGGACGACATGAACGGCGTAATCACTCAAATACATGAGCAGCGAGATCAGAGGCACGAGGATGAGCAAAACGGCGATGACTAGCTTGAAGCGAATCGAGTTCCAGGAAATACGTGGAATACCGCCGATCTTTTTTTTTGCAGCCATTATTTTCAACCCCTTGTCTTCTTTATATACATCAGTACTTTCACTCGGATTTTCCACTGATGTTTTTGAACAAATCTGTCACAGTGCTTATTCTCATCGAAAAAGATCCGCTTCAAGACATTCTGTTCCATTTGTTCATCTTATCAGAAAACACAAAGAGGATGAAGAAACTCTCCACACGTGAACGTTGGAACGACGGTTGATTCGATACCTGAGCGGCTGACGAGCGACGCTTCGTTCTGGTGTGAGGCTGAGAGTAATAACCAAGGGCTTCGGCGGGAACAAGATCGCAAGCCGAGGCACAAATTAAGCTCCTTGAGGTCGAGAATGAGTTCTTAAAAAAGCTGGAAGCGCTCGAAAAGCAAAAGATGCTGAGGAAACATTAACACCCTCCGAGCGCTTCCAGTTGGTCAATCAGACCATTCGTCAACATGGATTACAGCGTATGACGCGCTACCTTTGTAAGCTTACAGGTGCTGTCCCAAGTAGTTATTACAGATGGTTACGAGCTGAAGAATCGCGGCAGCTCAGGGCGTTTGCAGACGAACGTGACGGTTACCTTATTAAAGAGCACTACTTTGCATTGAATGGAAAAGCAGGAGCTCAGGCGATTAAAATGAGATTAGAACGCAAGAGTTGCGTCGTTATGAACCACAAGAAGATCCGAAGGTTAATGAGTAAGTTTAATCTCGTTGCGACCATTAGGCGTTCTAATCCATACCGTAAAATGGCTAAATCGACACAAGAGCACCAGACATGTCCAAATCTATTGAAGCGCCAATTTGACCAAGGAGAACCAGAGAAAGTATTGCTTACAGACATTACCTATCTACGTTATGGGAATGGGCAATGGGCATACCTCTCTTGCGTTAAAGACGGTGCGACGAAACAGATACTAGCTCACTATCTCTCATCTTCGTTAGAGCTCTCTATTGTCGAGCAAACAATTTACAGACTCCTAGAGCGATTGGATGGTAATATTCATCCTGCAGCCATCTTTCACTCGGATCAAGGCATACACTATACGCATCCTAAAATCCGAAACTTAGTAAGCAAAGCAGGATTCATCCAATCCATGTCTCGCAAAGGTAACTGTTGGGACAATGCATCAATGGAATCATTTTTCGGTCATATGAAAGATGATCTGACATACAAAGATTCAGAATCACTACACGAATTAAGAGCACGTGTGGACGATTATATTTCGTATTACAACTCGGAACGTTACCAATGGGGATTAAAAAAGATGACTCCTGATGAATTCGAGGCCACTGAAAAACTGACGTTTTTTCGGAAGATCATCGATTTTATATGTTGAAGTCAAATAAAAAACGAAAAAATCCGTTTAAAGCCCTCTCACAGGCTGAAAACGGATTTTTTTGTGTTCTGAAAGACTATTTAAATTGTACTTAAGACTTTTTCAGTGGTCTCGATGAATTCAGAAGCCACCTTTTAGCGGCCTAATTAGGCCATGGGGGTTTTTCTTTTAAAACGTCCACAATTAGGGTCACAGTTCATGTGCAGTCCTTGGGCTGCTTTTTTCTGTTCTTCAACTATCGTTTCCCGTTAGCGTAATGTTCAATTACCAGTATAACCCTCTAAAAGTAAACACAATAAAAAAGCACCACTGCTGAGATACCTTGATTGGATCATGCCATTACTTTTGGATTGATGTAACAACATTATTTTCTAGATAAACATATCTATGCCCTGAGTAAACCCATTTTTGTGATGCATTATCCATGTTGGCGGGAGCCCCAGTATTAGCATCAATAATACTATTAGGCATACCCCATTTAGAGTTTAATACTTCACCGGCAGTCATTCCTATAACTGGTTCTTTTTGTGAAGCTTGTCTATTGTCCGACGTTTGAGTTGTTTGTGGGGTTGCAGTTTCAGATTCCTGATTAGTTACCTGAGAACACCCACTCATTAAGATAAGACTTGCTAGACAGATAACTATTTGATTCTACTTCATGATGAAATCCCATCCTTTTGGTTAAATATTCGTAGTCTTGTTTGACAACCCTTTGTCTCCGCCTAAATAAAACAGACAAATTGTAACCAAAAAAATAAGGAACACATAAACAAATAAATAATCTGAAATTTGTTTTACCATCTTGTGCCAACCCACACACCTTACTGCTTTATTTATTATACTACAATTTTTGGAATATTTGTAAATTTCATTTGGATAAAAATAACAATGTCTACGTAAAACTCCCGTTAGTTGAGCGAAGGCCATAAACATGAGTTGGACTGTGAAAGTGTTAAAATACAAGGTCATAACCAAATAATTTGGCAATAATCCTGATGGTATATAGAACGAAAGTAACTGCTCCAATCAAGAAAAAAATTAAACATATTACTACAGCAGGTCGTGTAAGCGTCCCTAATAACGCTTCCAATAATAAAAAAATCCAGTCCAGATACCAAAACCGTAAAGTTTCTTTATTTGCTTTTTCTTCTTTGTACCTTTTACCATGTTCAATTACATCTTTTAAAGTTCTATAACCAAAGAAACCACCACCAAGCATCATCACAAAGCCAATAAACCAGGCTATAAGCAATTCCTTTATTTCCATTATTATACTCCTAACATACGATGAATAAATCACTCTGTAATAATCTATTGTTCCCAAGTTCAAGAATACTGCAATCACAATTACGTTTTTCATATTTACTTGGAGTAATACGTTGAAATTGAAAAAAGATGATTCTAGAGAAAAGTAAAGATGGAAACAAAAAAATACTGCCACCACGAAGATAGCAGGAGCATTAATCATATATCTATTTTCCATCCACTCTGTCGCATGGGTAAAGTCAATCTAAAACTTTATTTTCTGAGAGCCATATTACCCTTATTGATTCAAAATATTAGGAAAAGGGTAAACATACGATAAGTGGGAAGTGGTATTAAAAACCAGCGAAAAACGGAATTCAATTTTAGTTTTCGAAAGGTTGTTGATTCACCATGAAAACACTAAGAAGGATAAAAAGATCGAGATTTCTGCTTCGATACTTTTTGAGTAAGACTTAGCATTAGAAGTGCATTTTTGAAATTAACCGCTTCCCACTATAAGAGGACTCTGCGATATAATTCGCGGGGTCCTCGCTTTTATGATGTTATCAATCAATTTCTCCTTTGTTATTAAGCTACCCTGCCAGCTAGCTTAATAAAATGATCAGGCCACCGCAGTGCCTGCTCATCTAATGTGTGTTATTCAACTATCGTTTCCGTTAGTTTAATGAATGATATGGTTCTCAGCAGTATCTGTCTTCAATAACTTTTAATCTTACTTATTCTTTATCTTTTATCTTCCACTAATTTATATCCTATATAAGTAAGTTTATCCGTTTTTGCTTTTCCATCCTCAGAATAAATAACACTCTCAGTAATAAACCCATACTTTTTACGATTATATTCGTGCTTATTTCGTTCATACTCTGATGATTTTTCTCTCGGGTCATTTTCTTTACCCAAGAAGCTGTTAAACGAAGACAGAGTTGAAAAACGTGCTCTCTCGATGACTTCAAATTTAGAAACATCATCTACAAAAAGTGGTAAGCTACCACAGTAAGCGTCGTTTTTGTCTTTTGAATAAGGATACTCCAGTACTTTAAAACTATCTGGGTCTGCATTGATTACTTTAAATATTGACCAGTCATTACTATCGTAAATATATACATTATTCTTATCTTTTGCGTAATGATTTCTGCCTTTGGTGCTAATAATTTTGAAGGTTTCCGGATCAGACCCTTCTACTTTATGGTTTTTAAAAAACACACTATTATTATCTCTTGCAAAATCACTGTACTTTAAAACCTTGAATTCATCCTTTTTTACATTGATCGGATTAACTCTTCTGCCAGCTCCCGCATCATAGGAAACATAATTCCATGTTCCATTTTCATATACAAATCCCGGTTTGAATGAGAACCATAAATATAGACTTATAGTAAGGATGCAAACAATAAGGGTGCAAACAACAATTCCGGTTATCGCTAACTTCTTTTTCATTAACACCACTCATTCTAATTAATAGTAAGGAAACAAAAGCCATAGACATTGATTTAATACATATTCGTTTAGGTTATCGTACTCTCCTGCCCTTTAGTTTAATGATGCTGGTATTCAAGGCATACAGAGTTTATCAAATCACCTAATGAGCCAATCCGCTGTTCAACTGAATCAACATGATAAAACGTACATGTGTTTCCAATTTCATTCAGTTCATTTGTTGAGGAGTATAAATAAATTTTCTTTCCAGCCCCCAGAGCAATTCCTAACTCAACATGACTCCCTTTCCCTGCTGGAAACATGACAATTACAACATCTGCATCCAAAACCCCTGCTACTTCTTCTTGGCCTATGTTACGGAGTTTGGTTATGGAGTCTATGTTTGAATGCGTTGTCCAATCGTAAGTTTGTTGAAAACCACGGGCTTTCAAACTTTCTGCGACTTGCCGTACATTTTCTATATTTTTGAGACTAGAAGCTATGTAAAATTGCATATGATTCCCCCGTTTCAACATTCTAATCATTGCAGTTTTATATTAACACATATTGGAAGTATCCTGCCCGTTAGCGGAGCGGTTTATTTTAATTTGTCGGCAATCGGACAATGTTCTTGTCACAAATCGGCAATCGGATCAAGTTCTTGACATTGCCAATTGACAAGAACTTGATCCGATAACTAAAAAGCCCGCAATTTACACGGACTTGATTAGGACAATGTTCTTGTCATCCGACATTTCTGCAATAGATCATACAAGATTTATGCTTATTGATCTTCCTTAAAAAGCATAAAGCTGGCGTCTGTGAGCAACAGGCGTCAGCTTTTTTGCTTTTCTCTGGACGTACGCAATTATATGTTCCAGCCTTAGTTGGTTTCAAACATTTCCCCGAGTTTATAAAATTAAAAAACTTTATTCTGCAGGTGCGTCAAAATAGACAGTCACAGAATGGATCGATCCATTTTCAACAATCATAAATTCCTGCCCGGTGAAAGTTTGAGGCTTGTCCGTCGATCCGTAATACCAACTAATCCTTACATGACCATGGTGTTCATCTAAAGATCCAGGAATAATAGTGAAACCAAACCCCGGAAACTTACCTTGTACTTCATCTATCAAAGTCATAAGTGCATCGCGACCAACGAATACATTTGCATAGAAAGGGTCATACACACGGCAGTTTTCTGAGTAAATCTCATCGATTGCCATTCTTCTTCTTTCGTGATCTGTTTCACTCCAGATTTTGAAGTGTTTTTGCATTAGCTCATTCATTGTACTCATTCTTCAATCCTCCCAGCGCACGCAACCAGTTTATCTGGTCGGCTTTCGTTTTTTATTTGACTTCACATATAAGAATCGACGATCTTCCGAAAAAACGTAAGTTTTTCAGTGGCCTCCCTCAAAGATCGGCCGCCTTTAACGTATTTAATTAGATCGTGAGAACCAGCCTTACAGGTTGAGGCCACTCATCGCAGCTTCGGGATAACGCAAGCCAAAGGCTGTTCCTCGCGGAGCCACTTCGTCGATGCGCGCCAAGTCTGTTGCTGTCAACTCGACTGCAAGCGAGCCTATGTTCTCCTCCAAGTACTTGATTCTCTTTGTACCAGGGATTGGCACGATATCGTCTCCCTGCGCCAGCAACCAGGCAAGTGCCAGCTGTGACGGCTCACAGCCCTTATCGACGGCCACCTCGGAGACCCGCTCGACGAGATCCAGATTACGTTGGAAGTTTTCTCCTTGGAAGCGGGGGGAGAATCGGCGGTAATCATCCTCCGCCAGGTCCTCGAACTTGCGAATCTGTCCGGTCAGAAATCCGCGACCGAGCGGGCTGTACGGCACGAAGCCGATGCCAAGCTCCCGACATACAGCCAAGATGCCGTCTTCGACGTCGCGGCTCCATAGCGAATACTCCGTCTGCAGCGCGGCGATCGGATGCACGGCTGCCGCACGGCGAATGGTAGCCGGAGCCGCCTCGGACATGCCAAGGTATCGCACCTTGCCTTCGCGTACCAACTCGGCCATTGCGCCGAACGTCTCTTCGATCGGCGTGTTCGGATCGACTCTGTGCTGATAGTACAGATCAATATAGTCGACGCCGAGACGACGCAGGCTCGCTTCGCAGGCGGCCTTCACATATTCCGGACGGCCGTTGATACCTAGGTACTTGCCGTCCTCGCTACGCACGTTGCCAAACTTGGTCGCCACTACTACCATGTCGCGGCGTCCCTTGAGCGCTTTGCCGACCAATTCTTCATTTTTGCCGACGCCATACATATCCGCCGTATCCAGCAGATTGATGCCTAGCTCCAATGCGCGTTCGATCGTGCGCAGGGACTCCTCATCGTCCCTGCCGCTGTAAAAGTCGGACATTCCCATGCAGCCGAGTCCGAGCGCCGACACTTCAAGGCCACTCTTGCCTAACGTTCTTCTTTTCATATTCGGTTTCGCCTCTCTTTTTAGGTAAGTTTGATCTTCGCCTTTATTATGCGACGATGGGCGCCATACCGGGTAGCCGGTTTGTACCAAGTTATTGCCTAATCCTCCAACCGAACAGACGGTGCCCTCGATCGGTGCTATAATGAACTTACCAAAGGGGATAAACGATGGAGGGGAAAAAATGCCGCATCCGCAACTCGCAGTGCCGCTGTTAGGCGACGATCAAGACAGGCATTCGTTCGATTTTGGCCATAAGACAGTTGACCGGCTCGCCGAGCTGGTCTGGTTGATCGAGCGTCATACGGGCAGTGACGGGATGTTCGGAACGTCCGTGCCATCGCTGCATTTGATTCGCAGCTCAAAGACCACACTGCCGGTCAATACGGTTTATGAGCCAGCAATCGTCATCGTCGCCAGAGGCACGAAGGTCGTTATGCTGGGAGGAGACAACTTTACATATGGTCCCTCCTCGCATTTTGTCGTATCGGTCGATCTGCCGGTCACCTCACGTCTTATTCAGGCTTCTCCCGAAGCGCCTTATTTGTGCATTCGGCTTGGACTGGATCCCGCTCAGGTGCTGGAAGTGATGAAAGGCGCGGAGCCGGAGGCGGAAGACGGCAGGGAGGCGAAGCGGGGCGCCTTCGTCGACCGGACGAGTCCCGAGCTTCTGGACGCGGCGGTTCGGCTCGTCCGGTTGCTGGATACGCCTGGGGACATTCCTCATCTGGCGCCGCTGGTCGTCCGCGAAATCTATTACCGGATAATGAAGGGAAGCCAAGGTGGAGCCTTTAAGCAGTTTGCCCTCGCCGGCAGCGGCACTAGCCGGATCGCCAGAGTCATCGCCCGCATCAAGCTGGATTATGCCCAGCCGCTTCATATAGACGAGCTCGCAAGAATGGCCCATATGGGTCCCTCGTCGCTGCACCGTTACTTCAAGGAAGTGACTGCGCTGAGCCCGCTGCAGTACCTGAAACGGATTCGCCTTCAAGAGGCGCGCCGTCTGCTGTTGGCTGAATCCCTCGATGCCGCCGATGCCGCTTACCGTGTCGGCTACGAGAGCCCCTCGCACTTCAGCCGCGAATACGCAAAGCTTTTCGGACTCCCGCCGATCAGTGACATCAGAAGGCTGCGGGAAGAGACGGTGCAGGAGATCGATTGAGGACTTGTCGTCACACGGATCTTTGGATATGTATACTTTAATATATAAAATCCCCCAATGGGGGGTGCCTGCAGCAATGCAAATCGGCGATGGATCGGTTCCATCGCCGCGCTATCGTTCTCAGTTAGGTTAACGCCAGCGCCCAGTCTACAACTTTATTATCACAGTTCTTTATTGTTCAGTACTTCATTTTATCGAACACCAACAAATCTTTTGCATTTCTCCACCCCATGAGTTACTATTTTTATATCGACAAATTTGCAGGTCTATATAAGGAGGTTAACACGCTATGTGCCCCCGTACCAAAGAACAAAATGAGCTCATACGCATACAGCGCAGAGAACAGATCCTGGACGTCGCCGCGCGCTCCTACTTTCGCACGGGCGGCAGCTTTGATATTCGCGACGTCGCCCGCGAGGCAGGGCTTGGTTACGGCACAGTATACCATTATTACCCCAACCGGCATTTATTAATTGAAGATGTGTTAGGAAGCGGCTTCGAGCGATGCGAGCAAGTTATCGCAAAGTGGGCGAACATCAGCGGCAGCCCCCCGGATGACTGGCAGTTGTTGACGTATTGTAAAGCGCTGCTCCGGCTGTGGCAGTCGGACGCCCGCGCATATCTCGTCTACAAAATGGCGGCGGAACATTATGCAGGCTTGCCTGAAAGGGATCGACACCACGCCAAAAGTAAATTTATGGAACGGCTGTACATTCCACTCCAATCGATCGCCCAGTGCGAAGACGACAGCGTCGACCATATGCTTGCCGTGCTGGTCGGTTGCTGTGGGCTGCACTACTATGCGAGCAATTCCGACCTGGACGTCGATCGAATCGCCCGACTCGCTATGCAAGCTATTACGAAGGAGTCCTGATACAAACATGGTCATTTTAAAAAGCAAACATGAAATTGAAGCTATCCGCAAGGCATGCCAAGTGGTGGCTGAATGCCATCGTACAATCGCACCGCTTATCAAACCGGGTATTACCACCAACGAGATTGAGCGCATATTCGAGGACATTATGTTGAAGCACGGCGCAAAGCCATACCAAAAAGGCTATAAGGGATATCAATATGCGACCTGTGCCTCCGCCAACGATGTGATCGCACATGGCTTCCCTAGCAATAAGCCACTTGAGGAAGGCGATATCGTGACGATCGACACGGTCGCTGAGCTCGATGGCTGGCTCGGCGATTCGGCCTGGAGTTATGCGGTCGGTCAGATCTCGCCGACGGCCGAGAAGTTGATGCGTGTCACGAAAGAATGTCTTGACCTGGGCATCGAGCAGGCGCAGCCCGGCAATCGACTCGGCGACGTGACGAGCGCGATTCAGCGGCATGCGGAATCACACAGTTTCGGCGTTGTGCGCGACCTTCTCGCCCATGGCATCGGCCGCGACCTGCACGAGGAGCCGACTTATATGCATGTCGGCAAGCCTGGAAAAGGCCTCCGTATCAAGGAAGGTATGGTGTTCACGATTGAGCCCATGATCACCGAAGGCACTTACTTCATGACAATCGATCCGGACGGCTGGACCGCACGGACGATGGACAACAAGCTCGCCGCCCAATACGAGCATACGATCGCCATCACGGCTGAAGGTCCACAAATTTTGACCGCGCAATAGAAAAATTAGAGGTCGACCAACGAAATGGTCGACTTCTTTTTTCGTATTCGGCATAGCATCTTTCTTTATTCGTTACAGGCGATCATGTAAAAATGGAAAGGCCAGATGACCCTCAGTAAACGAGGACGACCACGCCTGCGACACTTCCTCTCAACACAAACAACAACAACAACAACAACAACAACAAAATAAAGATGGACTAACCCCACACCACGTGGTATCTTATTGGTATTAAATAGTCTTTAATTTGGTATTGAATGGTGGTCCTGCTTGCATGGAAAAATCTCCGCTTGTCAAAGAAAAACTGATCGAACAGCTGCGCCATCAGATTCAATCCTTACAAACCGATCAACTTGTTAAGATTCCTTCTGAGCGTGATTTGGCCGAAAGCTTTGATGCTAGCCGAGTCAGCGTACGTGCTGCGATTAAAATTCTCGCTAACGAGGGCCTATTGGTCCAACTGCGCGGCAAAGGAACTTATATTGTCCCTTCTGTCCTCTTAGACACACTGTATCTATTGTGCTCTAGGGATATTAAAGGAAATGACCCCTTCTTTACGAATTTCCTTGTTGAGATTACCAACTTGGCTGCCAAACAAGCCATTAAGATCTCTATGGTTAATCCTGAGCATCCTATGGAATCTTCTATTCCTAGTCCGCTTGTTATCATCGGTCAAATCGATGACGAGACATTGGATGAGATCAAGTCAGCATCCGGGCAGTTATTTGCCATTCAACGTTATGCGCATCGTGATGATATCATCCAAATTTATTTTGATGACTATCGCATCGGCAGCAAAGCAGCCAAAACACTTTACGATAGCGGTCACCGTACCTTCACCCTTCTTGGAGGACCTGATAAATACGACTCGTCGCGCTTAAGGAAACAAGGCTTTCTAGAGTATTGCCAGCAGCAAGGTGTCCATGTAGAGGTCTTTACCGAGAAAATGAATTGGGAAGGCGGACGGCGAGCAGCTGACTCTTTGCTTTCAAGCGGTCTTACAGATGCCGTCTTTGCCGTCAACGATTGGATGGCTGCTGGTTTTATTCAAGGCCTGCGAGAAAATGGTTACCAAGTCCCAGCGGATGTTTCCGTTATCGGATGTGATGATATTCCACTCGCTGCGCAAATTTCTCCACGACTTACGACTTTTAGTTTGGATGCTAAGCATTTAGTTGAAGAGCTGCTTTCGGCGATTCATCGGAACCTTTCCAATCAGACTGATTCTAGGGAACAAATCGTACTTTCGGCTGCTTACGTTAGTCGCGAGTCGGTTTCCAATATTAAACAATTAAGGGAGTAGATACTCACTATGGCCAAGCTGATTATAAACGCGGATTCACCGAATGGCACGATCGATCGCAATATTTATGGTCATTTCTCTGAGCACCTGGGACGCTGTATTTATGAGGGAATCTGGGTTGGTCTGGATTCTCCGATTCCGAACACGGAAGGTATGCGCAACGATGTGATCGAGGCTTTGAAAAAACTTCAAATTCCTGTTTTGCGTTGGCCAGGCGGGTGTTTTGCCGATGAGTATCACTGGAAAGACGGCGTAGGTCCAGCTGAGAAACGTAAGCGGATGATTAACACACACTGGGGCGGTGTCTTGGAAAATAATCATTTCGGGACACATGAATTCTTGCGTTTATGCGAGCTAATTGAAGCGGAGCCCTACATTAGTGGAAATGTTGGAAGCGGTACCGTAGCTGAAATGTCCGAATGGGTTGAGTATATGACTTTCGATGGCGAGTCCCCCATGGCGAACTGGCGTCAAGAAAATGGGCGTGAAAAACCGTGGAAACTTACCTATTTTGGCGTAGGTAATGAGAACTGGGGTTGCGGCGGTGACATGCGTCCGGAATACTACGCTGATCTTTATCGCCGATATGCGTGTTATGTACGAAATTATGGGGATAACCGCATTTTCAAAATAGCATGTGGTGCAAACAGTGCCGACTACAACTGGACGGAAGTATTAATGAGAGAAGCTGCTAAGCATATGGATGGCTTAAGTCTTCATTACTATACCCTTCCTACTGGGAATTGGAAGGATAAAGGCTCCGCTACCGACTTTGGGGAACTAGAATGGTTCCAAACCCTTGAGAATACCTTATTTATGGACGAACTCATCACACGCCATGATACCATTATGACCAAATATGATCCTGAGAAACGAGTTGCCCTTATTGTCGATGAGTGGGGAACATGGTTCAATGTAGAGCCTGGAACGAATCCTGGCTTCTTATATCAACAAAATACGATGCGTGATGCGCTCGTCGCTGGAATTAATTTAAACATTTTCCATAAGCATAGTGATCGTGTTCGCATGGCAAACATTGCTCAGGTCGTCAATGTCTTGCAATCTGTCATTTTAACCGAAGGCGCCGACATGCTTCTTACACCTACTTATCATGTCTTTGATATGTACAAGGTTCATCAAGGTGCTAGCCTCATTAGCACTCATGCAGAGAGCCCATCATATGAGATGGATGGTAAAAAAATCGATCAACTCAGCGTATCCGCCTCCTTAGATACGGCTAACCAATTACATATTTCGCTATGTAATCTGCACCATTCAGACCAACTCGAAGTGAACTGTGACGTTCGCGGACGTTCGGTGGGATCAGTCGCGGGTCAAATTCTAACTTCGGATACCATACAATCACATAATACCTTCGATGAGCCTGAAACAGTAAACCTAACGGATTTCACCAACTACAGATTTGAAAATAATCAGCTTATCGTTACACTTCCTGCCAAATCTGTTGTCACGCTTCGTCTTTCTTAAGGAGCCTATCCGATATGGAAAGCCAGAATAACAATATGGAAGCTATGCCTGCATGCAAAGGTTGTTCCACAACGGTACATGTGACGCCTGAAGAGATCACCAAACTTTTTGGCGAAACCCTCAAAGTACGTAATCTTAAGCTGACTACGGAAGAAGAGTATGATCGGCGGATCGCGATATGCAATGGCTGCAAAGACTATCAATTCGGTACAACATGCCGTTGGTGTGGTTGTCTCATGGCCATCAAGGCCAAACTAACGGCTGCCCGTTGCCCGGCTCCGCAAGGGAGCAAATGGTAGCTCTTTTCATAACAAAGCTCGCTCCCCTTCTCAAAATATGAGGGGGAGCGAGCCTTTTTTAATTTGCGCTACTATGGGTGTAAACCAATGGATTTAACGCAGTTGCCGCCACATCGCCTGGTTGAATGCCGGGAAACCATGCTTTCAAATCATTCTCACGCGCTTTGCTATCCGGTTCGGCCACTCTTGTTCCGTCGGCATAATAAATCACAGTCATCACTTTACGCATGGTTTCCGTAGGGTTGCCAGGCGCGCTGTGCAGTGTCCACCCGGAGTGGAACGTTGCATCGCCTGCCTCCATGGCGCCGTGAGACATCGTTTCGAATCCTTTGCCTTCAATGTATCCGGCAAGTGTTCGGTGAGATTCGTCGGAGATGACCATTTTATTAATGTAGCCCATAAGATGAGACTCCGATGCAAAGGTCATAGATCCCACCTCTTGGGAAATGGGAACTAACGGCATCCACATGGTAATCGTCTTATCTGTATCTAGCGGCCAATAGATTTGATCTTGATGCCACGGCGTATGACCTCCGTGAGGTTCTTTAAACAGGGCTTGATCATGATAAATTCGTACCCCATCCACCCCCATTAAATCAGCTGCGATTTTGGCAAATCGTTTTGCTAGCACGAATCTCCTTATCGCTTCACTTTTCTCCCATAGATTTGAGATCTGGATAAAGGCCTTACCATACGTATCTCGTTGCTCAAGCGGCTTATCATGCTTATTCAACTCTTTCACCAAGTCACTAATAATAGGCTCATAAGAAGCGATTTCTGACTTACTTGCCACCTGTCTAAGAGCAATATGTCCTTTTTTCTGATAACTTTCTTTCTGTTGCTCAGACAATTCATAGTTGTCTTCCATGGAGGGTAATTCATGACTATTATTTGTTTCCGGAATGCTCATCTTCTGCTCACCTCTTGTATAATTATAGCTTTATTATAGGAGGCTAATGGTGCGAAATCTTTGTCAAACAAGGTTTTATTATTGTCAAAAACAACTGGATTAGATGTTCCATGAAGTACTACAATAAGACATAAGAAAGAATTATTGGTACAAGAAAGGATTCTGCATGCTCACCGAATTATTGAAACAACATGCGATTGTTCCTTTTGTTAGGCAAAGTGAGTTTGCTGTTCGTAAGCCGTGGTCATATCCGGAGCGAAGGTTGCTTGATTACCTATTCGTTTATATTCAAGAGGGTACTTGCTGTTTTTGGGTAGATCATAAGAAGTATATGTTTCAATCAGGTCAATTCTGCCTCGTACAGCCGGGAAGCTTACTAACACTCGAAGGACTGACTAACACAGTTACGCCTTTTATTCATTTTGATTTATGCTATAATTCCGAACGTGAAAATAGCTTTCCAACCCGACCCGGTCAGATTGATTTATCAGCTTATATGAACCTGATGCAGCCAACAATCAACGATCTGTATGGGATTCAAATGCCAGTTCATGTCCATCCGTCTAACCCTTCTAAATTGAAAGAAACGCTTTTTCAGGTTATTGAGTATGCCCAGCAGCAGGATCCGCTCATACAGCTGAAAACCCAACATCTCGTTACGGAAATTATCATTTCTCTACTAGAGACTTACTATCAGGTGACACAGACACCTGTACATTCGTTCAATTGGATTACTTCTTACTTTTCCAATCATCTAAGCGAACCCATTTCATTAGAGGACATGGCGAATCGAGCTAGCCTTTCTGTTTCCAGATTCAGTTTCATGTTCAAGCAGCGATATGGCATCTCGCCTCACCAGTATTTAATCAACATGAGGGTTAATCACGCCAAGGAGCTGCTCACAAATACAGATCTTAGTCTCGAATCTATAGCACTCTATTGCGGTTTTGCTGATTTACACCATTTTTCCAAAATGTTCAAGAAAAGAACGGGCTCTACACCTGGTGAATATCGGAAAGCTAACAAGAGCATTTTATGAGAAAACCTCTATCGAAGCCATTTAAAGATGAGCGACCGCGTTTAGATGTAGTTTTTATCGCCAATAGGAAAGCCGTTTTCTGGAACAGAAAACGGCTTTCCTATGTGGTAGCACAAAAAAACCCCCTTCCTCCGATAACCATATCGAAGAAGGGGTTCCTTCATTTCCCAGGAAATAGTCGAAACTAGTCGAAATAAACGGCTTTCCCTGTTTTGGCTGATTCATAAATGGCTTCTAAGATTTCGGATACGACACATGCTTGCTCAGGAGTTACAACCGGATCTGTATCATTCTCGATCGCTTGAATCCATAAGCGCATTTCTAAATCCGGCGCACTTTCTGTTTCACCATCGTAGAAGGCTACGCCGCCAGCATTTAATTCAACTTCGGTCGTGTATAAACGGCTGTGCTTCTCACCATTAATGCGAAGACCGCCTTTCATATCAGCGCCGCCCTCAGTTCCGCTAAGTGTACATTTCGCTTCATCCACTTCAAGTGTATTCAGCGCCCAGCTCGATTCAAGAATAATCGTAGCACCATTTTTCATGGTAATCATACCAAACGCGGAATCCTCAACGGTGAACTTGGAAGGATCCCAAGGTCCCCAAGCATTAGCTGCATTTTCTCGTTGGGATAATTTATGATAAGAAGTACCCAGTACAACCTTCGGCTCATAGTTGTTCATCATCCACATCGTTAAATCAAGTGCATGCGTACCGATATCGATCAGCGGGCCACCGCCTTGCTTCTCCTCATCAAGGAAAACGCCCCAAGTAGGTACTGCGCGGCGACGAATCGCATGAGCCTTAGCAAAATAAATCTCACCTAGTTCGCCTTCCGAGCACAAATGGTGCAAATGCTGGCTATCGCCACGGAAGCGATTGTTGTAACCAACTGTCAGCTTCTTACCTGTACGCTTAGCTGCTTCCACCATACGGCGTGCATCTGCAGCTGTTTTGGCCATCGGCTTCTCTGACATGACATGCTTGCCTGCTTCTAATGCAGCAATCGTGATTTCCGCATGTGAATCATTTGGCGTACAGACATGAACGATGTCAATGGAACTGTCTTTCAGAACCTCGCGGTAATCTTCGTAGACACGAGCGTCTTCTTTGCCATACTTAGCAGCAGCTTCCTGCGCTTTTTCAGAAATAATGTCACAGAATGCAACCATCTCTACATTCTTTAATTTGTTCAAACTTGGCATGTGCTTGCCATTGGCAATACCGCCACATCCAATAATCGCTATACGATACGTTTTTGACATGATAATCCTCCTTAGATATGTATAACCGTTAGGCTTCTCACAATTGCTCATAGCTAGTACTATATAAGAGTATAACAAAAACCCACAAAAATAAAATTTCTGATCTGGCGAAAATTGTATGCAATTGTGCCATGATGGAGGACCATACATGCTGATTAACGAAATTTCCCGCAAACTTGGCATCACAGCCAGAGCAATTCGCTTCTATGAGCAGAAAGGCCTATTAACTCCTGCAAAGCAGAAAGAGAATGGCTATCGAACCTATACGGAACAAGATGCGTGGAGATTACAAACCATTATTTCTCTAAGGGAAGTCGGGATGACACTTGAAGATATTCGTCAAACCTTAGCCCAAACCGATTTAAATCAACAAGAAGAAGTGCTAAGCGCTCTGCAAATGCAGCGTTCGATGCTATTTCAACAGTGGACAGAAATGAAACAAATTATCGGAACAATGGATCAGATGATCCAAGCCGCTCAAGGAAGCAGCATACTGCCGACTGAGCTCCTCTACGAGCTAGCCCAGCAAAGCAAGGAGCTGCGCGACCTAAGAGCAAGCTGGCGCGACCATTGGGATTTCGATCGAAAGGCCCTACAGTTTGACGAGCTGCTGCATCCTGCTTCCTCGATTGTAGATGTCACAGAAAACGGCCTGCTGAACGACATTGAGATGAGCAGCCCTCCCGTATATTCAAGCTACGAAGCAGCTTTAGACAAAATCGCCCAGCTTATCTCTCCTTCTCATGGCCTTAAGGGGCTTGATGTAGGAACAGGTACCGGCAACTTAGCCGGCAAGCTGCAGCAGATCGGCCTAACCATGTCCGCCATCGACCAATCCAAGCAAATGCTCAAGCTTTGCGCAGCCAAATATGCTGACATTGAACTCAAGCTTGGTAACGTGCTGGCCATTCCGTTTATGGATAACACATTTGATTATGTTGTCAGTTCGTTTGCCCTTCATCATCTGACAGAAGCTCAAAGAGAACTCGCATGGGGTGAAATGCTGAGGGTATTGAAGCCTGGCGGAATCGTGTGCTTAGCCGATTATATGATGCAAGATCGAAATGAGGCAGATGTATTTCTAGCCAACCTCATCTCGACTAAGGCAACCAAGCTGCCTATGATGCATGAGCAGGTCGACCTCTACATGACGCATACTCATATAACAGAATGGCTGCTCTCTCATACAAGCCAAGTCAAATCGGAGCCATTGGGGAACAGCATTTACGTTGTTTACGCACAAAAATGAGCCTGGGCCGCTGTTAACCAGCACCCAAGGCTCATTATTTTTTGATCATACTTGCTACCAGCTTGTAGCCAACGCCACGAATCGAATCGATTTGAACAGACTGTTGATTCATTTCCAACTTCTTACGAAGCGAGCTCACATGAACATCTACGGTTCTCTGACCGCCAATATAGTCGAATCCCCAAACGATATTCATTAGATCGTCTCTTGTTACGACGACACCCGGGCGCTGCACGAGATAAAGCAGAACCTCAAACTCCTTCGGTCTTAACGGAATGGAATCCCCGTTCAGGACAACTTCATATTTCTCCGGATAAATGAACAATTCACCCGCCTGAATCACTTTCTCATTGCTCTTAAGTTTGTCCGCTGCCACGTCCTCCGATTGTGTTCTTCGCAGAACGGCAGAGACGCGGGCAAGCAATTCCGCCACCCCAAAGGGCTTCGTTATATAATCATCAGCACCGTGCTTAAGACCTTGCACCACTTCATCCTCGGCATTGCGTGCCGTTAAAATAATAACAGGTGTGCTGTTTCCTTTCTGCCTTAGCTTCGCCAATACCTCGAAGCCATTCAGTCCAGGCAGCATGATATCCAGAATAATTAAGTCATAAGTCTGCTGCAACGCCTCTTGAAGTCCATCGCCACCATGGTCGACAACTTTCGTATCATACCCGTCCTGAGATAGATTGTACGATAGCAATCGAGCTAGAGTTGGCTCGTCTTCAATAACTAGTATTTTTTGTGCCATGGGATCCCCCGCGTTTACAGTATATTTACATTGCACAACCTCATTTTACCACATGATTGTAAAAACAATGTAAATGTTTCGTCATCGCTGTGTAAATTAGTGTATAACAGGCAATTCAATCGTGAACCTCGTACCGACGCCAACCTCACTATCGACCCGAATCGTTCCTTTATGCAGCTCAACTAAATGTTTCACAATCGATAATCCTAATCCCGTTCCGCCTGAGCTTCTGGAGCGCGCTTTATCAACACGATAGAATCTCTCAAAAATTCGAGGTAAATCCTTCTTAGGTATGCCCATACCCGTATCCGAAACAATTAATCGCAGCCGTTCATAATCCCCATCAGCATTCATATCGAGTGGTTCTACACGCACTTTCACTTTGCCGCCATCATGGGTGTAAGCAATACCATTGGAAAGGAGATTGATGATAATTTGCCGTAACCGGTCTTCATCCGCCTCGATATAAATATCATCATCGACCAGCATACTTAGTTCAATATGCTTCTTCTCCGCTTCTTTTCGCAACACACTTAACGATCTTTCTAGGAATTCAGGCAAGTAAATTGGCGAAAAATTCATCGGAATCCGCTTTGATTCAATTTTGGATAACTCTAGAATATCCCCTATTAATCGATTCAACCGCTCACTCTCATCAAAAATGATTTGTAAGAACGACACTGCCGTTTCCTTATCGTTAAGCGCACCAGCCAGCAGCGTTTCGGCAAAGCCTTTAACCGCGGCAATTGGCGTCTTTAACTCATGCGATACATTCGCGACGAATTCACTGCGCATCCGCTCAAGTCTGCGTACAGCCGTAATATCGTGAATTACGATAAGAACACCTGACCATTCCTCATCTTCATGGGCAATTGGACTCAAATGAATATCGAGAATTCGCTCTGCCGGATAATAGAAAACCATCTCATCGCGAATTGGATCTTGTGTCTCAATACATTCTTGTATCAACTTTGTAAATTCAAATTGCTGCTTCGCTTCATTATATTTCTTCCCTAGAAGCTCCTGTGAGGAGAAACCTAAAATGTATTCCGCAGCAGGATTTAAAAGCATAATCCGCTCTTCACGGTCAATCATCATAATGCCGCTCATCATATTTTCCATAACGCCTTGAAGCCTGCGTTCATTTTCCTGAATCCGTGCCATTTGCTGCTGCAAGCTTTCGGACATGCGATTTATCGCCTGACCTAACTGTCCAACCTCATCATTACTGTAAGCCGGAACGCGAGATTGGTAGTTCATATTCGTAATTTGCTGGGCTACTTTCGTCATCTTCTCAATGGGGTGAGTAATCCCTTTGGCAATTCGATAACTAACGATTCCTGCGATCAGAAATAAAATGATCAACCCAGAAATCAGGAAGTACCATAAGCTGCGAATCGACTTCCCTACTTGTTCCAAGCTCATAGAAATACGTAGAAAACCTGTTGTCTCCTGCGCTTCATTCTTCACTGGAATAGCGGCATAAAGCATATTTTCTTTCAATGTATCGCTGTAACGCGTAACGTAGCCGACGCCATTCGCTGCTGCCGAAGCAATCTCCGGTCGATTCAAGTGATTGTCCATCTGTTCGGGCCTTTGATCAGAGTCACCTAATACTTTGCCATCCGCTCGAACATACGTCAGTCTCTCATTCGTTGCTTCTTTAAGATGTTTGGCTTGTTCCGTATAGTAAGAAATCAACTCTACATCGGTCCCTTTTCGGTTCCAATCCAAAGCTGCCGTAATAACTTGCAGCTCGCGTTCCATATTGTCTTGTAAAGACTTTATGTGAGAATTCTCAAGTACCTTAGCCATGAAAATGCCCGCAATCAGCATCGAACAACCAATCAATAAAATCAAAATAAAAGTTAGTTTGGCACGGAATTTGGTCATCTGATACTAGCCTCCGATGGTTCAGTCTGTCCATTTCATGGGTGAAAAACAAAAAGAAAAGAGCTACTCTACATAGTAACCCTTTCTTCCGTGCCTAATCCAGTATTTTTTTTGTAAAGATGAAGGTTAAGTGCATCGCTTAGAAAATTATTTGAATACAGGCTCTTTCAGAGCTGCCAGCTTCTCAAGTGAATTCTTCTCTACGTCAGCATGTAGGCTGTTGCCGTGTGAATCCATCGTTACGATAGCAGCGAATCCTTCTGTTTCCAAGTGCCACATCGCTTCAGGAATTCCGAATTCCATGTAATCTACGCCTTCAACCTTCTTAAAGCACTGTGCGTAGTATTGCGCAGCACCACCGATAGCGTTCAAATAAACACCGCCATGTTCTTTCAAAGCTGCTAACGTTTTCGGCCCCATTCCGCCTTTACCAATGACTGCTCGAATGCCAAATTTCTTGATAATATCACCTTGGTAAGGTTCCTCACGGATACTAGTCGTTGGTCCCGCCGCTTTAACGTGCCATTCGCCAGCTTCATCCTTACTCATCACCGGCCCGCAATGATAAATCGCAGCCCCATTGAGATCAACCGGCGCATCATGATCCATCAAATATTTATGCAGCGCATCGCGTCCCGTGTGCATCGTACCATTGATGACTACGACATCACCGACTTTGAGGCTGCGGATTTGCTCTTCCGATATTGGCGTTGTCAATACGATCTCACGACGCTCTTCTTTTGGCGTATTCTTAGCTTCTTCTGCACTCGCTTCGAAAGCCTCTTGGAAAGAAACCTCTGTCCCTCTTGGATAAGACCAGCCATTGATTTCACCAGTTTCCGCATTCAAGACTACGCCTTGACGACGGAAAGCCCAACAGTTGTACGCAACAGAAACGAAGAAACTTGCTGGCAAACGGTTCATTACGCCAACTTTACAGCCAAGCAGAGTCACTTGACCGCCGAATCCCATTGTTCCAATACCAAGCGTATTGGCGTGCTCCATGACGTACTCTTCGACCTTGCGCAGCTCCGGATGTGGATTCACATCGTCAACATGACGGAATAATTGGTGCTTAGCCAGCTCGTACCCGCTTGTACGGTCGCCTCCAATACCTACGCCGATGAAACCCGCACTGCATCCTTGACCTTGCGCTTGGTAAACCGCATGCATGACACATTTGCGAATGCCGTCAAGATCACGTCCTGCTTTACCTACACCTTCAAGATCAGCAGGCAAGCTGTATTGAATATTTTTGTTCTCACAGCCGCCGCCTTTTAGAATCAACTTCACTTCGATATCGTCACGTTCCCATTGCTCGAAATGAACAACCGGCGTACCAGGCCCAAGATTATCTCCGCTGTTTGTACCTGTAAGGGAGTCTACGGAGTTCGTGCGCAGCTTACTGGCTTTGGTTGCATTAGCAACCGCTTCTAAGATTTGCTTCTTCATGATAAGTTGGTTTGCCCCAACCGGACAGTGTATAATAAACGTTGGCATACCTGTATCCTGACAAATTGGGGATACATTGCATTCCGCCATATGGATGTTATCCGCAATGCGGGATAGAGATAACGCAGAACGCGTGCCTTTGTCCTCATTTTCCTGAGCGGCTTGCACCGCACGGCGCACATCACCGGGAAGGTTTGTGGAAGTTTCGACAATCAAATCGTAGACGCTTTGATAAAAATGCTGCATGACTAGGTCTGGCTCCTCTCTCAAATACACACATAATAATAATTACAAACTATTATAACATACCTCCCATGAAGAGTTCGACGGTTCTTGTGAGGAAAACAAGGAGATTCACTGACATGTACAAAAGAATCGCTATTTCGATTCTAGTTAGCCTGATTGGGCTCACCCTTTTGCTTACGCCGCTGCAGGCTAAGCGTTCAGAGGATATTTACTACCAGGACCAAGTGGCCGTTCTTATGTATCATCATGTACATGAAAAGGACACCAGCTCTAGCACAATTACAAGCTCGCTTTTTCAAAATCAGCTTCAATTCCTACTTAGCAAAGGCTATCATTTTATTTCCTTAGAAGAGTTCAAACAGTACATGGAGGGCGCTACCGTTCCATCGAATGCTGTCCTGGTTACGTTCGATGATGGCTATCAAAGCTTTTACACAGCGGCCTATCCGATTTTGAAAAGCTTGCGAATTCCTGCTGTGAATTTCGTTATTACCAATGACTTAACGAATCCGCTGGGGTCCTACATCCCTTCCATGTCGAAGGAGCAAATCAGTGAGATGACGCATGCCACGAACTTTATCGATATTGGCTGCCATACCAACAATCTTCACCACAAGCTTCCAAGTGGTGAAGCAGCGCTTGTAGGAAGATTGGATGCGGAGAGCGATGATGCTTATACGCAGCGTGTTTACAAGGATACGCAAGCTTGCATCGGCAAGCTTGCGGGCTTAACGGATGCGCCGCTGGACACGTTGGCGTACCCATACGGCATCACGTCACCGGCGGCGACAGAGCAAGTAGCGAAGGCGGGCATCCGCTATGCCTTCACGATTTCGCCAGAGATGGCGACGCGAAGCGCCGATCATCTGTTAATCCCGCGGATCAACGCGGGCAGCCCCGGCATCACGCCGGAGCTGCTGCACCGGCAGGTCCAGCGCCGGGTCTTGGCGCAGCCGGGCAACGCCCCGCTGCGCGTGGACGCGGCCGCTGCCGCAGCGCAGCTCGGCGGCAGCGCTGTAATGGAAGGCGGAGCGCTTCGCCTCCGCCTCGGGCAAGAGGCATTCACCCTGCAGGTGAATGCGAAGTCAGCGACGCGCGGGAACGCGCGCGTCACGCTGCGGCAGCCCGTGCTGCGCGAGCACGGGCTGGTCACGATCGCGCTCGATGATCTTGGCGCGCTGATCGGGCAACCGCTCGTCTTCACCCCGGCCACCGGGAAGGTGGCAGTGAGGGTGACGCCGAGCGTCAAATAAGCCGTTTTGTTTTACTTTAATAGAAAGAGGAGTTAACCCGATGAATCATCACTTTTTCGCTTACTTATATCGACTTAAATATATTGATCGCTGGAGTCTCATGTGGAACATGCGTAGAGAAAACGTAGCAGAGCATTCTTTCTATGTCTCGACGATTGCGCATATGTTATGCACCATTGCCAACGAAGTATATGGACGCAATGTGCCAACGGATCGCGTAGTGTCCATCGCATTGTTCCACGACGCTTCTGAAGTACTAACGGGGGATATCCCCCAGCCTGTGAAGCATAACAATGAGCAAATACTGCGGAATTTCCGTGAGATCGAAGATGTCGCAGTCGAACGGCTTATTCAAACGATTCCACCTGAAATCAGCGGTATTTACCGCAGCTTAATTCAAGAGCCAGACCCTGAGCTCTACCGCTGGGTGAAAGCCGCCGACTTGCTCGAAGCGTATATTAAATGCTTAACCGAGCTCTCCACTGGCAACCGAGAATTCGTCGTCGCGAAGCAGCAAATTCTGGAAAGCTTACAGAAAATGAACATGCCTGAAGTTGATTATTTCCTCGAGCATATGAGTGCATCATTTGAGAAAACATTAGATGAAATCACATTGGATTAATCAGAGCACCCTGTTCGAACATGATCCGAATCCCGAAAATGCAGAAAGAGCATGTCATCCAGAAGATGAACATGCTCTTTCTTTTCTGTTTCCTTAAGCTTACGACAACAGCTGCGGATTCGTCATAATCAGTACAGCTACGATAACAGCGATGGCTGCGATCCAGCTGAAGGTTTTAATTTTGGCAGCATCAGAAGCTGTGCTTTTACCTGCTTTGCTATTCGCAATCAGCTTTTTGATTCTACCACCGACCATACCCGTAATTGCTCCTACAATCAGAAGAAGAACAATGGAAGAGATCATCCATAGGACGGACGGCTTTGGATCCACTTGACTGATCATCGCGCCACCTGTAAGGAAGGTTACAATCAGTGAAAATTGACCGATGCGATTGATCTTAGCTATCACGCCGACAAAACTCTCTTGGGCAGCTCCAGACAATGTTGCAGCTCGTCCCACTAAGAATGGGAACATGATATAAGCACCAAGCAATAAAGCACTAACGACATGTAAAAAAATCATAACTGGATACATTTTGACAACCTCCGCAATTTTATGTATTGGTTTTATTAAGTATAACCGAACTGGAACAGTCCCGACAAGAAAGCGATCCCATGAATCCTGCTAATTCACTATATCTACACAAAACTGTGACCAATTTTACGCAAAATAACCCAACGAACTCATCAGGATCGCAGGGTTATTTTCACTTCCTATAGATCGAGCTGATTCCTGTACGCTTAACGTTTTAAGGCAGTGGCTCAACTGGAACATTAGCGATCGTAACGGCCTCAGTAAATTTGGCAGTCGTGTTCTGTCTCAAGCGCATATTAGCAGAACCGGAGATACTTGGATTAATTTGAATACTCACAATCTTCTCCGCATGACCGCTTGCGTCAGCTGTTAATGAGAAGCTCGTGCTGTAACCGTAAGTGGAAGGCCATGTGCCATTGCTATTTTGAACCTTAGCGACCTGGGTACCTGAACCATTATAAATACCAATATTATAGCCTGTTGTTGTTGAATTTGCTGTTAGGCCATTTAGAATAATCTTCACTTGAAAAACCGCCTGATTTGGCAATTGCGCTTGATGGACAAATGCAAACGGATCTGTTGTATTCGTGGCGGTATTATATCCGTAAGATCCTACTTTAAACGTTGAAGGATCCCACCAATTATAACCAGCTGCAGGTGCTGCCCAAGGCTCGGCCTGCGGCTCTGTTGTGTTAGCCGGCTGCTCCCATGAGTAAATTGTAGTTGCTGAATCCAAGGTAAGGCCTGGCACTTGCGTTAAACTTGTATAACTTTCTTTGGTCGCCAACCAGTTCACCATATTTACTAAAAGAGAAGCATCATTCTGCTCTTGGAATCCCGCATACGTCGTTTTCGTACCGCCTGTCTCTTCTCTCTTATACTTTGGCGTCGCATCTTCAACTGGTGAGGAATCGCCGATGAATCCGGCTTTGCCTGCACTCACTTTGGAGACCGCGACATAAGGACCTTCTGCTACTCCTCCGCCGTTGTATACCCCTTGATCCACTGCACTAGCCCATTTGGTCGTTGTCGCTGGCAGGTAAACAATACCTTTGGCTTTGTTAGGGTCAGTAACCGCTAAAGTCGAGCCTGCATGCATAGCAACCGTGGAGACACCACTCGTAATATTAAAAGCCTGAGAGGGGCTCACGATATTATTCGCTGTAATATCACCTAATGCGTTATAACGGAACTTCACTCCGAAATTGGCCGACAACCAATCAGAGCTTGCAACACCCTGCATCGCTGCTGAAGCAGCTTCTGCTGTACTCATTCCCGCAGCTGGATTGGTCCACGCGCCGCGGCGAAAGCCATTGAATACTTCTGAAGCGTCCCAACGATTTTTATTACGATCTGCATTGTAATGATCACCAATGAAGAAGATGCTGCCGCCGCCTTGCACATACTGCAGCATGGCGCTTTGCTCAGATGTCTTATATGGAATGTTAGCCTCACCAATAACGAACACATCATACGCTGATAAATCGGAGAGTGTAATCGCTGTACTCTTACGCAGTTCTTTTACCAAATAGCCTGCATTTCCTAATGCGTTAGCAAAATCAGAGAAACCGCCGTCAATAACCCAATCAGCTGCGCCTGCCGTTTGACCGTGCGTATTGTCAAACAGCACCTTTTTGCCATTCGCCGTTGTCGGCGTTATCGATGGCGCGGGGTCATTCGGACCTTCCGCAAAAGCTTGTGGAACAATGCCTAACATTGATACGGATAATACTGCGGTTAAACAGAGTCTTCTCCAGTTTCTTGTCCCTAGCAAGCTTTTCTTCAACATCAAATCCCACCATCCTATGGATTTTTTAGCCAATTATGCTGGCTTATGCCTATCGTAGCATAGACCATTAACTGGGAATAGTGGTTGGAAAACAATTTACAATATTAACAAAAAATTGGGCATCGCCACAATAAAATGAGCAAAAAAAAGAACCAACCACCTATTCGCACAGGTAGTTGATTCTTCTGCCAAAGCTTATTAACCTGTTACAACTTTGATTACGTTGCGAACAGAGCTTGCTGTTTTGTCCAAAGCTGTTTTCTCTTCCTCAGTCAGCTCGATGTCAAGAATTTTCTCGATACCGTTAGCACCAAGTACAGTTAAAACGCCCATGAACAAGTTGTCATAACCATATTCGCCTTCAAGAAGAGCGATGGTTGGGATGATACGTTTTTTATCTTTAAGGATTGCTTCAGTCATTTGCACAAGGGAAGCCGCTGGTGCGTAATATGCACTACCGTTACCAAGTAGGTTAACGATTTCACCGCCGCCAGTACGTGTACGTTGAACGATCGCTTCAATACGGTCAGCTGGGATCAGCTTCTCGATTGGCACGCCGCCAGCGTATGTGTAACGAACGAGTGGAACCATGTCATCGCCGTGTCCACCGATAACAACACCTTTAACATCCTCAACGGATACATTCAACTCTTGGGAGATGAACGTCAGGTAACGAGCTGTATCGAGTACGCCGGATTGACCGATTACGCGGTTTTTCGGGAAACCAAGTGCTTGGAATGCTACGTAAGTCATCGCGTCAACAGGATTACTCAAGATGATAACGATGGAATTAGGAGCTACTTCTCTCACGTTCTCACAAACGGATTTGACGATACCTGCATTCGTGTTTACCAAATCGTCGCGGCTCATACCCGGTTTACGAGCGATACCTGCTGTAATGATGACGATATCGGAATCAGCAGCATCCGCATAGTTGGAAGTACCTGTAATTTGGCTATCGTATCCTTGAACCGGACCTGCTTCAAGCATGTCGAGCGCTTTCCCTTTTGTAGGGTTTTCCAGTTGCGGGATGTCGAGAAGAACAACGTCACCAAGTTCTTTTTGAGCTAACATAAGAGCAGTTGTTGCTCCCGTGAAACCTGCGCCGACAACGGTAATTTTATTACGACGAATTGCCATTTGAGATGTACCTCCTAATAGTTTTTAGTAGATCAACTTTTCTCAAAAGAATTAAGCCATGTTTTTGATGATTTCGTTAGCGAACTCGGAACATTTGATTTCTTTCGCGCCTTCCATCAAACGAGCAAAGTCATATGTTACAGTTTTGTTATTGATGGATGTTTCCAAACCTTTGTAGATCAATTCAGCCGCTTCCAACCAGCCAAGGTGCTCAAGAAGCATTACGCCAGATAGGATTACGGAACCTGGGTTAACTACGTCAAGACCTGCGTATTTAGGAGCTGTACCATGCGTAGCTTCGAAGATCGCGTGACCAGTCAAGTAGTTGATGTTTGCTCCTGGAGCGATACCGATACCGCCAACTTGTGCAGCAAGTGCATCAGACAGGTAGTCACCGTTCAAGTTCAATGTTGCGATTACGTCGAAGTCAGTTGGGCGAGTCAATACTTGTTGCAACGCGATGTCAGCAATTGCATCTTTTACGATGATTTTGCCAGCTGCTTCAGCGTCTTTTTGAGCTTTGTTAGCCGCTTCAGCGCCTTCTGCTTCTTTAATACGATCGTATTGTGCCCATGTAAATGTTTTGTCAGCATATTCACGCTCTGCAAGCTCATAACCCCAGTTTTTGAACGCGCCTTCTGTGAACTTCATGATGTTACCTTTGTGTACCAAAGTTAATGTTTTACGGCCATGTTTGATCGCGTACTCGATTGCAGCACGTACCAAACGCTCAGTACCTTCGGAGGATACTGGTTTAACACCGATACCTGAAGTTTCTGGGAAACGAATTTTGTTAACGCCCATTTCGTCTTGAAGGAATTTAATAACTTTCTTAACTGCGTCGGAACCAGCTTCCCACTCAATACCAGCATAGATATCTTCTGTATTTTCACGGAAAATAACCATGTCAACCAGCTCAGGACGTTTAACTGGGGATGGAACACCATTGAAGTAACGAACTGGACGGGAACATACGTAAAGATCTAATTCTTGACGAAGTGCAACGTTCAGGGAACGAATACCGCCGCCGATTGGTGTAGTCAAAGGTCCTTTGATGGACACGATGTATTCGCGCATAGCTGTTAATGTATCGTTAGGCAGCCAGTTGTTGTATTTGTTAAAAGCTTTCTCTCCGGCAAAAACTTCGTACCAAGCGATTTTTTTCTCGCCTTTGTATGCTTTCTCAACTGCAGCATCCAGAACGCGTACGGAAGCAGCCCAGATATCAGGACCTGTACCGTCACCTTCAATGTAAGGGATGATTGGGTTGTTAGGTACTTGCAGAACACCATTCTCGATGGTGATTTTTTGACCTTCTTTTGGTAGTTCGTAAGATTCGAATTGTGGCATGATAGTTCCTCCTAAAATTTATGTAGATTAGTTTATCGAAAAAGTTACTGTTGCGCGTTACGTTGCATGCTTTTGGCAATGCCTTCCGACCGCTGTTATCATCCTGTCCAATTGAATTGATTTTAAGGAGAGACTTTGATCTCGATCAAAGATCCCTATATTAGGTATGGGTAGGATTCTAAAGGCGGACACTTACGTTTCTCCAGGCACTGCCAAGCACTCCACTTTGTTATATAACTGCTGCGAGAAATTTCCTAAGAAATTTAACTCGTCACCGTAGTAGTGAAGGTAAACACACAAAAAGTGACGGGAGTTGCGGTACTCCCCCGGGGTGAGCCGAGGACGGGTACCGAACTGCCCGCACAAAGAGTTAAAGTGACAATTAGCGAGCGCTAATTGGAATGTATTTTTGGTTAACCGGACCCGTGTACTCAGCACGAGGACGAATCAAACGGTTGTTTTCGTACTGCTCCAAGATGTGGGCAGCCCAACCGGATGTACGGCTGATCGCGAAGATCGGCGTGAACAGGTCGCGTGGGATTTCCAACGTTGTGTAAACGGAAGCAGAGTAGAAATCAACGTTTGGTTTCAAGCCTTTGAGGCTGGTGACCAATTCGTCTGCTTTAATGGACATTTCGTACCATTTCAGGTTGCCAGTTAGTTTACCAAGCTCATAGGACATTTTTTGCAAGTGCTTCGCACGCGGATCTCCGTTTTTGTAAACACGGTGTCCAAAGCCCATGATTTTATCTTTCCGATCTAATTTATCGTTGATGTAAGGAACTACGTTCTCTACAGTACCGATTTCTTCCAGCATCGCCATAACAGCTTCGTTCGCACCGCCGTGAAGAGGTCCTTTGAGCGTGCCGATCGCTGAAGTAATACCTGAGTAGATGTCTGTTAGTGTTGCAACAGTAACGCGTGCAGCGAATGTGGAAGCATTCAGCTCATGGTCAGCGTGTAAAACCAATGCTTTGTCCAAAGCTTCGATCGCGATTTTATCCGGTTCGTTACCTGTTAGCTGGAACAAGAAGTTAGCAGCAACGGAAGCATATCCTGGGGAAGCTAATGGTTCTTTACCTTCACGGATACGAGCGAAAGCAGCGATAATGCCAGGAATTTGTGCTTGCAGCTTGATCGCTTTACGCACATTGGATTCAGGGCTCAAATCGTTCGCTTCTTCATCATAAAGTGCAAGAGCCGATACTGCTGTACGAAGAGCAGCCATGGAATTAACATCTTTCGGGAATGCTTTAATCTGATTGATAACCGCATCAGGCACCTTGCTGTAAGCGTTCAGGTCGCTTTGCAGTTTCTCAAGCTCAGCTTGGTTAGGCAATTTACCGAACCAAAGCAAATAAATAACTTCTTCAAATGTCGCATTTTCTGCGAGGTCATCAATATCAATCCCGCGATACGTTAGCACTCCATCTACAATGGAGCTGATCGACGAGGTCGTGGCTACAATTCCTTCTAAACCTTTGGTTGCAGACATGGGAATCTCTCCTTAGCTACTCTATTAGCAAAAAATTGCTTTTTTCCTAACTTAATAATAAAGTATTTTGTTTAATAAGTGAACAAAAGCAGACATAAAACTTCATTATCACTATCATAAAGAATCTTTTTGGCGGAAATCGGCACTGTTTTTTTGAACCATCTCTTCAAAACACACGATACAAGTTTTTGTTAATTTCCCCGAATTATACAACCCTGTAGGAAAAGTTTGTCGAGTCGTGCCCAGATTGATACAATGTAGGCAAAGTAAAAGTGATTTTTCTCTGAAAAAGGAGCAAATACATGAGCAGCAGCACAAGTATCGGCATCATTGATATCGGATCCAACTCGATTCGACTTGTTATCTACGAAATTAATGCCCAAGGGGCATACCGTGTTGTCAGTGAGCATAAGGATTCCGCTAGACTCAGCGAACGCATCGGTTCCGATGGCATCTTACATAGCAAAGACATTATCTCTATCGTACCAATTCTATCCCACTATGCTCAGTTATGCAAAGTTCATGAGATTCCGACAATAAGAGCCGTAGCAACGGCAGCCATACGTAACGCGGCCAATTCAGCTGAAATTGTGCGGATTCTCCAGGAACAGACCGGACTTCATATTGAAGTTCTGAGTGGGGCAGAAGAAGCGCGATATGGCTATTTAGGCGTAATCAATACCATCGATATCCGGGACGCCTTGATTATTGATATTGGCGGAGGGAGTACAGAAGTCACCTTGCTTCGTAACCGGAAATTGCTTCACAGCGTTTCCTTTCCATTCGGTGCGGTGAACACCACACGCCAATTTATGAAAAATGGCAATCTAACCGAGCAGGAAATGGGCGATATTCGCCGGATGGTTGAAGATGCGATTTTGGCTTATCCTTGGATTGCCGGTTCTCCCAATCTGCCTATGATTGGTCTAGGCGGAACGATTCGAACCCTTGGGAAAATCAGCCAAAAACGAAGCAAATACTCGCTTCAGCTTGCCCACAATTACACGCTGAAACCTGGGGAGCTTCGTGATTTCCTCTTTTTGTTATCCTCCATGCCCTTGGAAAAACGAAAAAAAATAGATGGTCTCTCCAAAGATCGCGCAGATATTATGGTTCCTGGACTGATCATTATGGACACCATATTCGAAGCAGCGGGTTCATCAGCGTGCATTATCAGCGGATCAGGACTTCGTGATGGACTCTTCTACGAAACATTCAATCCTAAGCACCCAATCAAGGCGGATGTACTTGAAGCAAGTATCCATAATTTGCTTATGCTCCATCCGAACGCCGCTGTGAAGCATGTCTCTCATGTAGATAAATTCGCTATGCAGCTTTATCACACACTCACTGCTCCGCCCGAATCGGAAGATCGAAGCCAAAGATACTTGCATACCGCTGCTCTCTTGCATCGAATCGGAGCAAGCGTCCATTATTACCATTACCTCAAACATACACAATATATGATGACAGGGGCGCATATCGACGGTCTCAGTCATCGAGAAATTGTTATTTGCTCTTTGATTGCTACTTACAAAACAAAAAGCCGGACCCACCAACAAGTCCTAGCTTACAAGGACCTTTTGATGGAATCCGACGCGGCATTAATAGTAAAGTTAGGTACGCTGCTTAAATTAGCTATCGCTTTGGATCATAGTGAGACGCAGCCTGTTCAAGAGCTGCAAACAACGCAAACCGAATCAGCCCTAACTCTCAAGCTGTTATGTATCCACAACCCCATTATGGAGCTTAAGGAACTCGCGGCTATCAGTAAAGATTTTGAAAAAATCTGGGGGCTTAAGCTTAAGACCCAAGCCGGAGTTTTTTCCAAGAAGTAATTTTCATCGCCTCGAACTGGCTCCGATAAGGGGTCAGTTCATTTTTTATGCGACTGTACATTCCGTTGGGCATCAGTTCTCTTGCTTTGACGTTATCATGCAGGGTAACATTCAGAATTTGTATCATCACTTTTTTCATTTCCCGATCAAGTACCGGACACATCAGCTCAATACGACGTGTCAAATTACGTGTCATCCAGTCAGCCGAAGATAAATATACATCAACTAGTCCGCCATTTTCGAAATAATAAATGCGAGAATGCTCCAAGAAACGATCTACAATACTCCGAACTGTAATATTCTCGCTAATCCCAGGAACCCCTGGACGCAAGCAGCAGACGCCGCGAATAATTAATTCAATCTTTACACCTGCTTGCGACGCCGCATATAAGGCATCTACCATCTCTTGATTGGATAATGAGTTCATTTTTGCAATAATTCGGGCTGGTCTGCCCGCTCTAGCGTGCTCAGCTTCACGTTCGATAAGCTCGAATAGCTTATCCTTCAAATCCGTAGGAGCCACAGCGAAAGACTGCCAGTCATGAGGCGCGGAGTAGCCAGTAATTTCATTGAAAAGCGCGGAGGCATCCTCTCCAATCACACTATTTGCAGTGAATAGCCCTACATCTGTGTAAAGACGGGCTGTGCTGTCGTTATAATTACCTGTTCCCACATGAACATATCTGCGGAGCGTCTGTTCTTCTTGTCTCACGACGAGTGTAATCTTGGCATGCGTTTTGAGCCCAACAAGTCCATAAACCACATGACAGCCTGACTTTTCAAGCATTCTAGCCCATGCAATATTACGCTCTTCGTCAAACCTGGCTTTCAGCTCAACAACTACTGTGACCTGCTTCCCGGACTCCGCGGCTCTGGCTAACGCTTGAATAATCGGCGAGTTTCCGCTCGCTCTATACAGTGTCATTTTGATCGCGAGCACTTTCGGATCATAGGCAGCATGGATGATGAAGTCTGTTACGGCGTCGAACGTTTCATAGGGATGATGCACCAATACATCCTTTTGCTTAAGAACTTCGAAGAAGTCAGTCGTATCCTCAAATTCTATGGGGTATTTGGCAGCAATACGCGGATAGCGAAGATTTTCATAGCCATTCAACGTACCGGCCAGCTTCATGAAATAGGTGATGTCCAGCGGCCCGTCAATTTCAAAAATTTGTTCTTCAATCTCGAACTCATCCTGAAGCTGTGCAAGCGCATATGGATGAATGCCTTCTTGTACTTCAAGTCGAACAGGAGAGCCCCAGCGTCTGCGTCTAAGCTCCTTCTCGATCTCCTCAAGCAGATCTTCAGCCCCTTCTTCATTGAGCGTTAAATCGGCGTTTCGAGTTACCCTGAACCCGTGAACGGAAATCGGAATGTATCCACTGAAAAGCGATTCAATATGGTGCTCGATCAATTCTTCAATAAGAATAAATTCTGTTTTTTTACTATTTGGCCGTGTTGGCACGGGAATATAACGGGATAAATTGCTCGGTACTTGAACGATGGCAAAATAAGGCTCATCATCCGGATCATCCCCTTCCCGCACAAGCAAGACAGCTAAATAGACGGATTGATTATGTACAAGTGGAAATGGACGACTTTGATCCACCGCCATCGGTGTTAATACAGGAAAAATAATATCATGATAATAAGCATCCATAGCTTTTTTCTGTGTCGTATTCAAATCTTCAAATTCCGTAAACACAATGCCTTCTTTGGTTAGCAGTCTCGTTACTTCACGGTACGTTTTGTACTGTTCTGTTACCATTTTGGCAGTGCGCTTCATAATTCGTTTAATAAGTCCGGCGGGGGTATAACCTGTGAAGTCTTTTTTGGTATACCCAGCCTTGATTTGATCCTTCAGTCCTGCGACACGAACACTCATGAACTCATCGAGATTACTGGATACGATTGACAGAAATTTCACACGCTCAAGCAGTGGAGTGCTCGCATCTTGAGCCTCCTCCAGAACACGCCAATTGAACTCGATCCAACTTAAATCCCGGTTTAAGTACTTGGTCGAAATCTCTTTGACTTCCTTAACTTCTTTGAGCTCTTTAACTTCTTTCAAATCTGGTTCACGCGCAATACTCATAAAGCCTCCACTTATATTTTCTTATGTTTTCTATCTGTTATCTGTGCCATTTATATCTTCATTGTACTATGCGTGCTCTGCACCGACAATGCAGAATCCCCTGTTTCAATATATGAAGATTTTGTAAAGGTGATGTTATTTCCGTATTTATCCAAGATCATGTTACAATGAAAAGACTTGAAACTAGGAGAGAAAAAACCATGGGTATCCTGAATCCACGTTTAGTTCACCAGATTTTCAGGGGCATTTGGGTGGCACTAATTATTGTTCTAATCGGACTCGCTTTCTACTATGTTATCCCTTTGATTTACCCATTTATTTTCGGGTGGATTCTAGCTCTTATGCTTAATCCCCTTGTGAACTTCTTCCAATTCAAAGTGAAATTCCCGCGCTGGCTTGCCGTTACCTTATCTATGTTGTTATTTATAGGTGCCATGGTTACGGCCATAACCTTACTAGTTGCGAATATAGTCGTAGAATTAGGTTCACTTGCGGATACCTTGCAGATTCAAATTAACCTATGGGTGGAGCAATTCAATGTTTTCATTAATTCTACAGCTTTCCAGGATTTGATTGAACGTATTAATCAGTTTTTTGAAAATAACCCGAAATATCAAGAAACCGTCAACAATAACTTATCCTCGACAGCAGGCTCTATTGCAGACGTAAGTAAGTTCATTATTGGCTATGTTTTTGATACTTTGAAAAGATTTCTAACTTCTTTACCGAATATCGCGACCATCACCATTATTGTTATGCTGGCCACCTTTTTCATTAGTAAAGATTGGTATCAGCTTATCAAACGGTATAAAGGGATCTTCTCCGACATGATTGTGAAGACCACCCAATTGATACGGACGGATTTGCAAAAAGCATTGTTCGGCTACATGCGTGCCCAACTCATTCTTGTTTCACTAACCGCTCTTGTGGTCATCATTGGCTTGTTGGTCTTGCGCGTTGATTATGCTATAACCATCGGTTTATTAACAGGCTTAGCAGACCTGATGCCTTATTTGGGAACAGGTGCGGTCATGGTGCCTTGGATTTTGTACGTTTTCTTTGCGCAGGGAGACTTTTTTCTCGGAATCGGTCTCAGTGTGCTGTATGGCGTCATCGTGATTGCCAGACAGATTATGGAACCAAAGGTGCTCGCTTCCTCAGTCGGATTAGACCCTCTGGCTACGTTAATCGCTATGTTCGTTGGATTGAAACTATTCGGACTCCTCGGACTTATTGTGGGTCCTGTGACTCTCATTCTGATTGCAGCGTTCTATCGCGCAAGAATCTTTCATGATATTGCGACTTACATACAAAAAGGCTCGGTTCCTCCCAAATAGGCGGGGTGACCGAGCCTTTATTCTTTATCTACGCTTTATGATATTGATTCGGCCTCTGCCGATTTGTTTTTTAATCAGTGCAAGCAGCATCACTTTGAAGATCGGTCTCGTGTAAGGAAAAACAAGTAGAAATCCGAAAATATCCGTGATGAATCCCGGCGTAATTAATAAAATGCCGCCAATGAAAATACAGATTCCATCTAACAAGTGCTGTGCCGGCAGTTGGCCCTGCGACCATTCAAACTTGGCATACTCCAGTACTTTGCGTCCTTCCCGCTTGGCGAAATAAGCACCTAGGAAGCCGCTAATAATTATAAGCGCGAATGTTGTCCAGCCGCCTATAAAATGCCCCAATGTGATGAGAAGCGTAATTTCTATGGCAGGTACTAGAATAAAAATGGCAAGAATGATTCGAAACATAAGCTCAGCCCCTTTAAGAATACTTAGCTAACAGCTGCCATAATTCTGGCGCTTCCTTCTCTATACGTATTGGCTTCCAAGAAGGATTCACCCAAACGTGATGAGTTGCTCCAGTAACAAGTAAGTCCCCGGTAGGTTGTGCAGCAGAATCTGCGGTTAGAGCCATCATTTCTTCTGAAACTCTACGGATTTCATAGGCAAAATGGAGCCGAACACTGCTCATGTCAATCACTCGCGTGTTCACACATACCAAGTCATCATAACGAGCAGGCTTCTTAAACTTAATCTCCGCTTCGACAAGCGGCAGCAACAGCCCCTTCTCCTCGATCCGCCTGTATGGGTATCCAAGCTCCCTGATAAGTTCGGTCCGCCCAATCTCGAACCACGTCAAATAGTTGGCATGGTACACAACCCCCATTTGATCCGTTTCTTCATATCTCACACGAAACTGATGCTGATGCCAGCGCTCCTGAGTCATGATGATGTACGCCTCCAAATACAAGTCTTAGAACAATTATAGCACAGCTAGGGTTAGGGATGGGTAGTGCTGGGAGTGAGGTAGAGTGAGGCTGAGGATACGGAGAGCTGGGAGTGGCGCGTAATGATGCAAGTGATGCGGAGTGCTGGGGAGTGAGTCGGAGTCAGACGAATGATACGGAGCTGGGAGTGGCGCGTAGTGATGCAAGTGAGGCGGAGTGCTGGGAGTGGCGCATAGTGATGCAAGTGATGCGGAGTCAGACGAATGATACGGAGCTGGGAGTGGCGCGTAATGATGCAAGTGATGCGGAGTGCTGGGAGTAATTTATGTACTCAAATTGGAAGTATTACCCAAGTCCTACTAGACGGGGTCTAGGCACTTGGTTAGTGTGTATGCTAAGTCCCGTATTCTCTCTATATGATCTCTTTGGGATGATTTGTTCGGTACGTTAGCAACATTCTGACGCTTAGGGGAACCCAGAAGCCTTATTTCGCTGAATTCAGCCTTTTAGAAGGATGAAGCGGAACTACGTGACGCTATTTCGGCAAAATTGAGCCTTTTAACCCTTCATTTCGAAAAAATAACGTTTGTACGTTCCGTTAATCATCTGAAATCGAGATTTAACAGTAAATAGCGTTCTCTCGTTCCGTTTGGCGTCGGTTTGAGTTCGACTGTCACCTTCGAGACGGGTATGAATGCTTAAGTTTCCATAGTTAGCAAAATAAAAAGAGTGAAGCCGAGACTAATCTCGCTTCACTCTTTGCTTTACTTACAGAACGCTCGCTTGACCAGAGTAGATAACGCCAACTTCTGGATAGATCGAAACTTCTGTGCCGTCTTTGATTATTTCGACTGCGTTCTCGACGCCTACAATGACCGGAATACCAAGGCTTAAAGCGACTACTGCCGCATGGGAAGTGATCCCGCCAACTTCGGTAATCAACGCTGAAGCTCTTTGTACAGCTGGCATATATTCTTTGTCCGTCGATACCGTTACAAGTACAGCACCGTCTACCATTTTCGCATTCGCTTCTTCTGGTGTACGAGCTGTTACAACGATACCACTTGCCGTCTGCATGCCGATACCTGTTCCTTTGGCGATCATCTCGCCTACTTGATGAACCTTGATCAAGTTCGTAGTTCCGGAGCGTCCAACAGGAACGCCTGCTGTAATAACAACGATATCCCCAAGAGACACGATACCCGTTTTAATACTGCTATCCACAGCAAGGTTAAACAGCTCGTCCGTCGTTTTCGCTTGCACACCCATCACTGGAATAACACCCCATACGAGGGACAAGCGGCGAATGACTTGCTCGCTAGGCGTAACTGCGATGATTGGTGATTTTGGACGGTATTTGGACACCATTCTAGCCGTATATCCACTTTCTGTGGCTGTTAAAATCGCTTTCGCACCCAACTCCAAAGCTGAGTTAGCTACCGCTTGCGAAATCGCTTCAGTTACTGTAACTTGCTGAGCTTGAGCCTGACGAAGGAAAATTTCTTTATATTCTAATGCTTCTTCTGCACGCTCAGCGATACGAGCCATCGTTTGCACGGACTCAACTGGATATTTACCAGCAGCTGTTTCACCGGACAACATCACAGCATCCGTTCCGTCGAACACCGCATTGGCTACGTCACTTGCTTCTGCACGCGTTGGACGCGGGTTACGCTGCATGGAGTCGAGCATCATCGTTGCCGTAATAACCGGCTTACCTACGATGTTACATTTTTTGATCATCTGTTTTTGGACAACAGGAACATCTTCTGCTGGAATTTCAACGCCAAGATCCCCACGAGCAACCATCAGACCATCGGATACTTCGAGGATCTCGTCTAAGTTGTCAACGCCCTCTTGGTTCTCGATTTTACTAATGATCTGAATGTGTGAAGCATTGTGTCTTTCCAACAATTCACGAATTTCCATAACGTCACTTGCTTTACGTACGAAAGAAGCGGCGATGAAATCTACGCCCTGCTCAATACCGAAAACGATATCGTTGGCATCCTTCTCCGTGATCCCTGGAAGACTGATTTTTACACCTGGCACATTTACGCCTTTTTTGCTTTTAATCGTTCCACCATTGACAATGCGGCACTCGATTTCGGTTCCACGAATACCAACAACCGAAAGACCAATTAAACCATCATCGATTAGAATGGTAGATCCAACAGCAACGTCACGCGGCAGATTCGAATAGGTAACTGAGATACGATCTGCATCGCCTAAGATTTCTTCTGTTGTCAAAATGATGTGCTTGTCCTGAACAAGCTCAATCGGCTCTTCTTTCAATTTTCCCGTACGAATTTCCGGTCCTTTGGTATCAAGCAAAATAGCTGCTACTTTGCCTGTCTCAGCGGATGCAGCGCGAAGGTTGCGGATACGTGCGCCGTGCTCCTCAAAATCTCCGTGGGAGAAGTTAAGACGGGCAACATTCATTCCCGCTTCTAGAAGCTTTTTCAAATTCTCTTGTGATTCGCTTGCAGGTCCAATGGTACAGACAATTTTCGTTTTACGCATGGTTTCCCTCCTGAGTGAATGTGAACCGGCCGATCTCTCTAAATTTACGGTAACGGTCCTCGAGCAGCTCCTGTTCGTTCATACTTAGCAAATGCTGAAGCTGTTCCCAGATAGCTGTTTTGATCAATTCTGCTTGTGCTGCTAAATCCCGGTGTGCGCCACCTTTAGGCTCCGGGATAATACCGTCGATCACCTTTTGCTCCAAGATATGATCTGCAGTAATTTTCATTGCTTCTGCCGCGTGTAAAGCTTTGGAAGCATCTTTATATAAGATGGAAGCCGCGCCTTCGGGACTAATAACCGAATAAATAGCATTCTCCAACATCAATACCTTGTTACCTACACCTAATCCAAGTGCGCCGCCACTGCCGCCTTCCCCAATAACAATACAGATAATCGGCACACGAAAAGAGGCCATTTCCAGTAAATTTCTGGCAATCGCTTCTCCTTGGCCGCGCTCTTCTGCAGCATTCCCAGGGAATGCACCTTTGGTATCAATAAACGTCACAATAGGACGCTTAAATTTGTTCGCTTGACGCATCAACCTCAGCGCTTTACGGAAACCTTCTGGATGCGGACAGCCGAAGTTACGAGCGATATTATCCTTCGTATCTTTCCCTTTTTGGTGACCGACAACCGTAACTGGAATGCCGTTCAATTTGGCTAGTCCACCTACAATCGCGAGGTCATCCCCATAAAGGCGATCGCCATGAAACTCTATGAAATCCGTGAAAATGGTTCCAATATAATCAATCGTTGTCGGCCTTTGCGGATGGCGAGCCAACTGCATTTTCTCAGCAGAAGACATATTCGCATAAAGATCATCTTCGAGTTCAGCATATCTTTCTTCCAAACGGCGGATTTCTTCTGAAAAGTCAATTTGCTTCTCAGCGCCAAAAGTACGCAGTTCCGCAATCTTCTTCTTTAGTTCCGCCAGCGGCTGTTCAAACGGCATTTCACCCGCCATAAGTCGCCTCCCCCTTCACTCCGTGCATGTCTAACAGCTTGATTAACGTAGGACGCATATCCTTACGGCTCACGACCTTGTCGAGCTGACCATGCTCGAGATTGAATTCAGATGTCTGGAAATTGTCCGGCAGCTTTTGTTTAATCGTTTGTTCAATAACACGACGGCCTGTAAATCCAAATGGTGCAGCTGGTTCAGCAATAATAATATCGCCTAGCATAGCAAAACTCGCAGATACACCGCCGAAAGTCGGATCTGTAATAATAGAAATAAACAATCCGCCTTCCGCGCCGAGCTTGGACAAAGCAGCGCTTGTCTTCGCCATTTGCATCAAGCTTAAAATGCTTTCTTGCATACGAGCTCCACCTGATGTGGAGTAAATGATAATTGGAACTTTCTTTTGAATGGCAGCTTCGATTGCTCTGGTTATTTTCTCCCCAACAACGGAGCCTAGTGATCCACCCATGAAGTCAAAACTCATAGCCGCAACAATAACCGGATAGCCACCAATCGTACCTTCCCCGGTCATAATTGCATCTTGTAATTTCGTTGTGCTCTTCGCTTTATCCAATTTCTCAACGTAGTCAGGGAACTCCAACGGATCCTCGGAGATCATGTCTGCGTCGTATTCCAAAAACTGACCTTCATCGAGCGTTAATTGGATTCGTTCCAAGGCACTTAAACGATAATGATAGCCACAAGCTGTACAGACTTTTAGATTTTTCTCAAGCTCTTTACTCGTTTGGATCGTACCGCATTTCGGGCATTTATTCATTAAACCTTCGGGAATATCCCTTTTTGTTTTCTCGGAAGGAATCGTTGCATATTTACGCTTTTGAAATAAATCCTTTAGCACATTTCCACCTCTACTTGGCTATTATCTTGAACTTCTGACAAGCCACGTTACTTGCTTCTACTTTTCATTATCTATGTAAAATAGAATTGAGCACTTCCTGAACTTCCTCTACTTCACCTGCGGGTACGACGATTTCGAACTGATTTTTGGATAAGGATATACCCCGAACTTGTACGAGAAATCCTTCTTCCGTCAGCCTCTGTTTAATCCGCTCTGCAATCTTCGCGGTAGGAGCTATGTATATCACCGTCCACATGAAAAAAAAACCTCCTATGACGTGCAACTACATGGATTAGGGCAAGTTAGCAACGATGATAATTAACATCCTACATAAGCATAGGCGCACACAATGGAATAATGATATCATAATTTCTCTTTTTCCCGCAACAGAGCACGTTCATGAAAAAAAGTGAAGTCTGAACTTTTTTGAGCTAGTCCAGACGTAATTTACTGCTATAATCAGGCGCATGCTCATTCTGATGAGCGATTCTGGCAGAAGCCGCTGCCGCTAAACCACAGATCAAATCATCCAGAAAAACATGAACAGAACTTCGATCATCATTCAATGTTCGGATAATACCCATTTTTTCTTTATCTAAATAGCCAAAGCTAGTTAATCCAATCATCCCATATACATGAACAATGCCTAGGGCCAGAGTTTCATCGACGCCGAACAGAGGTTCATCCGCTTCAAGAATCGATTGCAAAGGCTCGGGCAACAGCTTTTTCTCTGCCAATTCATCAAGAGCAATGCCCGTATAAAGCGTATACTGTACTTCCCGCTTGGCGAGAACAGCCAGCACACTCTCAATACACTCTTCTTGCGATAGTTGATCATTATAGGGCTTTTGCAGCTTGAACACAATTTCAGAGATTTGCTCTACCGTTACACCACGTCTCTGCAGCAACTGGATCATATGTTGTTCGGTCATAAGTCTCCTCCTACGCATGTATTAAGCCCTTGAAATACCGGGTTCCTATTCATATGCGAAGGATGCTATCTTTATTTCACTCTGACCGAATCTTTACCCATTATGGTCTCAATCATACGGAACAAATCCTTCGAAGGATCGACCAAATATTGGTCGCTCAGGGCCAAGAGCTTGTTGCTCCTTTCGTAGAAAAGCGCAACTGCGAGCCCCCCCTTATGCAGCTTCAGCAGCGCCTTCAGCTGCAGAAGCTTATCCGGCTGCTCGCAGTCAGCCGAGATCTTGACGAACACCCGCTGCGCCTTCGGCTCCGCAGCGTTCGTGCGCGCCGGCTGCGCCGCGGCGCGGGACTCCTGGCGGCCCGCCGCAGGGGCCGCCTGTGTGACAGCGGCGGCGCTGCGTGCGCCGCCTGAGATGGCAGCCGTGCGCGCCGGCCGATCGCTGACTACGTCAGCTGATCGCCTATGCGCCCCTGGCTGCCGGCGAAGCCGCTGGACGCCTGCAGGGTCGTCCAGCGCGACAAGCTGCTCCGCGAGCAGCTTGGGCGGGTCCTCGTCCTGAAGCTGCAGCTTCGCCCGGACGAGGACCAGTCTGCCCTTCTGCACGAGCGGAGCCGCATTCTTCCAGGTCTCGGGGAACAACACCACCTCGATCTTGTCAATGCGATCCTCCAGCTCCATGAACGCCATGGGCTGCCCTTTCTTCGTGACAATCGTCTTATTCGAGAGGATCATCCCCGCTACAAGCACCTCGCTGTTATCTGGCAGCTCGGCTAATTGATGAAGCATAGCCGCTTCCATCTCACTAAGCTGCTCCGCATAGGCATCAAGCGGATGTCCAGATATATACATGCCGAGAAGTTCCTTCTCGAGCTCCAATTGTTTACTTTGCGGCATCGGAGGAATATTCGGAACCTCCACCTCCCAATTTGGTTCTTCAACGAAGCCAAAGAGGTGAAGCTGCAGATCATCCCGTTCCTTGCGCCATTTGGTTGCGGAGGCGATGGTTTCATCGAGAATAGCCATCAGCTGAGCGCGATGCCCGCCTAGAGTGTCAAAGGCTCCACCTTGAATGAGCGATTCAATCACTCGTTTATTACATACGCGTAAATCTACACGTCTGCAGAAATCAAGCAAGCTCTCGAACTGTGACTTTTTCCGTTCATTAAGAATAGCATCGATAGCTTGAGTGCCTACATTTTTGATCGCTGCAAGTCCGAAGCGGATAGCCCCGGCCGCAGGATCCGGTGTAAATACCGTTCCGCTGCCATTAACATCAGGCGGCAGCACAGCCAATTTCACCCGCCGGCACTCATCCACATATTCGGCTACCTTCCGATGATTCCCCATAACAGCCGTTAACATAGAAGCCATAAAATAAATCGGATAGTGCGCTTTTAAATAAGCCGTTTGGAATGCCAACACCCCGTAAGCCGTTGCATGCGCACGCGGAAAACCATAATCAGCAAAACGCACGATCATATCATACACATGATTAGCCTCATTGGCATTAAAACCTTGACGCAAGCTGCCCGAAACGAAATGTGCCCGTTCTTCATCCAGCACTTCCCGCTTCTTCTTGGACACTGCTCGTCTTAACAAATCTGCTTCGCCTAAGCTAAAACCAGCCATAGATGAGGCAATTTGCATAATTTGCTCTTGGTAGACGATAATGCCGTACGTATCCCGAAGGATAGGCTCTAACGTGGGGTGCGGATAAACGACCTCCACCTGTCCGTGCTTCCCATAAATATACTTAGGTATAAACTCCATCGGACCTGGACGGTACAAGGCCACAACGGAAATAATATCCTCAAACACAGAAGGCTTCAAATCCTTCAACACCTTGCGTACACCCGATGACTCCAATTGGAAGACACCCGTCGTTTCTCCCTTACTAAGCATACCGTAGGTCACAGCATCCTCATCCATGTCCAGCATATCAAAGTTGAGACGCACATTTTCCATCTGTGCTATCCAATCAACCGTTCGTTCTATAATAGACAGCGTCCGCAAGCCGAGAAAATCCATTTTCAACAGTCCGATGGCCTCCAAATGCTCCATCGTATACTGGGTAAGAGCTGTCTGAGCCGTGCCTTCTTGGAGAGGGACATACTGCGTTAACGGTTCTCTGGAAATAACAACCCCTGCCGCATGCGTTGAAGCATGGCGCGGCATTCCTTCAACACGCATCGCCATTTCCAGCAATTCTGCTGTCTTGGGCTGTCTTGCAACCAGCCCCTTTAAATCAGAACTAATCTGGAGTGCTTCCGATAAAGTCATACCTAGTTGATTCGGAATTGCCTTGGCCGCACGGTCAACGTCCCCATAGGGTACATTTAATACGCGTCCGACGTCCCTTACCGCGGCTTTGGCCGCCATCGTTCCGAAGGTAATAATTTGCGCGACATGCTCGTGCCCATATTTGGCAACCACATAGTCAATCACTTCATCCCGGCGTTCATCGCTAAAATCGATATCAATATCCGGCATCGTAATCCGTTCCGGGTTAAGAAAACGTTCAAACAGCAGCTTATATTTAAGTGGATCGACATTCGTAATACGGAGTACATAAGCAACTAGACTTCCGGCAGAAGATCCCCTACCTGGTCCGGTCATGATATTCTTTTCGTGCGCAAAACGAATAAAATCCCAAACGATTAAGAAGTAATCAGAAAAACCCATGTTCTCAATGACGCCGAGCTCATAAGCTAGACGTTCCTCAGCTTGTTTCCGCAGCGGCGAATCCGCAGTATGCCACTCAGATTTAGTAGAATAACGCTGCTCCAGCCCCTGCATACAAAGCTCTCGTAAATATTCACCAGCCGTGAGGTGCTCAGGTATAGGACGAAAGCTAGGTAAAATCGATTTACCGAACGTAAGTTCGAGCTCACAGCGTGAAGCTACAACGCTTGTATTCGTAAGCGCTTCGGGGACATGGACGAATAAACGTCCCATCTCCTCCTCGCTTTTCAAATACATCTGACTTGTACCCATCTTAAGCCGATCGGTGTCCTCCACCGTTTTGCCTGTTCCAATACAGATGAGAATGTCCTGCATCACATGATCTGGTTCAGTCACATAATGCACATCATTCGTGGCAATTAGCGGGATCCCGGTTTCTTTGCTCAGCTCGATCATCGAGACCATCACTTTTTTCTGCTCAATCATCCCATGATCTTGAATTTCCAGAAAGAAATCATCTCCGAATATGTCACGATAGCGCTCAGCCGCTTTTCGGGCTTCTTCATGACGATTGTGAAGCAGATGCTGGGAAACCTCGCTGCCTAAGCAGGAGCTCAGACAAATAAGTCCCTCTGAATGCTTGGCTAAATGTTCCAAATCGATACGCGGTTTATAGTGAAAGCCCTGTAAATGTCCGATTGAACAGAGCTTCATTAAATTTTGATAGCCTTGGAAATTTTTGGCTAGCAGGATGAGGTGATAAATCGGCTGTTCCTGTCTAGTCCCTTTATCGCGAATAGATCCCGCTGTGAAATAGACTTCACAACCAATAATTGGTTTAATGCCTCTTTGTTTGCAGGCTTTGTAGAAGGCAATGGCCCCGTACATGACACCGTGATCCGTCAATGCCAGAGAGGTCATGCCAAGATTAGCTGCTTGTGCAACAAGCTCCTCCATACGTGCCGCACCGTCTAATAAACTGTATTCACTATGAACATGCAAGTGTACAAACGAACTCATCAGCATGTCCTCCCTTCTTTCATTTTATTCCTTATATTTTATCATATTGGAGCTAGGCATTCCCATACATTAAGTATAGAGAGTTTGTCCTCTTTAACTTAGCTGGAAAGGAAGCGATAAGGACATGTATGTCTTTTGGGCAAATATTATCGTGTATTTCTGTATTGCATTCGGGGTCGTATTTGGAGGCAGCATGTTAAGTGGAATAGCAGCCGTGCTCACGCTTCAATCACCGACAGAAAAAATGCTAACCATTTCAGAAAACATTAAAATCTGGGCCATGGTAGCTGCTGTTGGCGGCACGATTGATCCGATACGCTATATTGAAAGCCATGTAGCTATAGGGCATTTGAATCCCGCTATTAAGCAAATCATTCTGATTATTGTTGCCTTTATAGGCGCTCAGATGGGCACGTCACTTATTCAAATGATCTGCAAAGGGGGCAATCAGCCTTGAGGATCCCTCCTTTTGCCCGATATCAACGTCTGCTTTCGAGTTTAGGACTGATGCTTTCGGGAGCCATCATTGGGAGCGCAATTTATATGAGCATTCATCAGCACACCTACAATCAGCTCTATGTGCAAATGCATAAATATTTGGAGGAAAATCGCGATCTCCTTGATGATATCGAAAATTTAAATAAAACAAAAAATAAACAAGCATTAATTAACACAGTCAATGTTCATCTGCTTCCCAAAAACCAAAATGAACTCATCAGTGAAGATATACAGAAAGAAATCGAGGTGGATGTGAAGAGTGAGCTCAAGCTCGTTATTGGCCAAAAGGCCGCGTTCGTGCGGGACTCACAGCCCCTTTATGAAAGAATTATTACCCAGCGGACCTATATTTTGCATGATAAAAAATATGTCGTTGAGATCAAATCCATCATATTGATTCAAACCGAACTAACTGTCTGGATTACAGCCCAAGAGAAGCGAACATAACCGCCCTGAGCACTTTTTAGGTGATAGAATATTGCAATCTTTCATTAAAATCGCTAAAGTAAACAGTAAACTCGCCTAAAGGACGGATTAACCAGATGTTCGCCATTCAAATCACTTTATTCTCTCTTATTTGCATACTGCTTGGGCTTTCCGTATACTTCAGCTTCCGGTCTCGACGTGAAACGGTTGCGGCTAGACGCGGTTTATTCTCGGCCCGCATGAATATTTGCATGGGTTTGATGCTCGTTCTTATTGCCATCACCCAAATCTTCTTCTTTAGTGAATCCAGCTTTCGCCGCATCTTCGGCACCGTGCTGGTCTTGCTAGGTCTGTTCAACTTATTCGCCGGCATTCGCAACCACGGGCACTTCGATCGCATGCTGCGTTAAATGACTTGAGCGGTTAGCATCGCTTTGGAAACCAAAGTCCCAGCATGATAAATTTCTACATCAATTTTGCCAAACTTACGGCTCACTTCAATGATGGTGGGTCGTATTTCTATTTTGGAGTCAATTTGCAGCGGTTTTAAGAAATAGGTCGACATATTGTCCATGACGAGATCCCCTTTCTTATGTTCCTGCACGATGCGATAGGCCGCTTGGGTCATCAGCGTTGTAAGAACACCTTCCGATACCGTCCCCAAATGATTCGTCATCTGTGGGGTGATAACGCCATGAAACTGCAGTGACCCCTTTTCATCCCTGACCTCTTCCAGTCCGGACCAGATTAAATCCTCGAACGTTTCACCATTCTGCGGCTGCTTCTGAATATACTGCATGGCTTTCAACACATCGCTGCGATTAAGAACGCCAAGGATTTTGCGGTTTGTATCCACGACTGGAAGCAATTCAATACCTTCCCACACCATCATATGGGCTGCTGATGCTACTGAAGTTTGGGGCGTTACAGTAAGCGGACTGCGCGTCATAAGCTTATCTACTGTTTGTAGAGAATTAGCTCCCACCATATCCTTCGAGGTCACAACTCCAATAATTCGGTTCCACTCGTCTACAACAGGAAAACGGCTGTACCCGGTATCCTCTGACATGCGCTGCCAGTCCTTCAGTGTACTATTTGCCTTAAGAGCATAAAGGGAAGCGCCTGATGCCAGGATGTCCTCGACAAGCATAATTTTCTTCTTGATCAAGCGATCGTATATGGCTCTATTAATCATAGAGGCAACTGTAAACGTATCGTAGCTGCTCGAAATAATGGGGAGCTCCAGTTCATCTGCAAGGACTTTCACCTCTGTACTGGTGTTAAATCCCCCCGTAATGAGTACGCCTGCGCCTTGTTCCAAAGCACAGATATGGGCACGGTTGCGGTTACCAACGATTAGAAGGCTGCCGGCCTCAATGTAACGCATCATGGCATCCTGTTCCATCGCGCCGATAACGAACTTGTGCAGCGTCTTATGGAGTCCACGTGAGCCACCGAGTACTTGCCCATCGACCATGTTCACTACCTCAGCAAATGTGAGCTTATCAATGTTCTGCCGCAGCTTTTTCTCGACTCTTACGGTTCCGATTCGCTCTTTGGTTGAGACCAGACCTTGATTCTCGGCCTCTTTAATAGCTCGGTAAGCCGTACCTTCACTGACTTCCATGTTCTTGGCAATTTTGCGAACGGAGATCCGGCTGCCAAGCTTCAAGCTTTCAATATAGCGTAAAATTTGTTCATGCTTCGTTAATGTATCCACGGATTGTGTATCCAACTGTTACACCTCATTCGCTTGTTCCTGTATTACTCTGTACTACTAGTATAATCGTTCCAAAGCGCAAGAACAATGAAATCGGCTTTTCTTAAATAAAAAATCCAACCCTATTGGATTGGATACTTTATTTGTATTATAGCAAACATACGTTCGTTGTCAAAATGGAAATCTCTTCTTCGCTACTTGCGAAACTGCAGAAGTTTCCGGCGACCTTGAACAAGCTGCTCCAACTGCCATTTTTTCATCCGATTGATGCGGTTCATCTCTTTGCGTTTCTCTTCATCCACACCAAGTATTTGGTGCAAATGAGAGGCTGTCACCAGCAGGGCCATCACGATCCAGATGCTACTAAACACCATAGGCAGCGATCCTACATCTCGAAACTCCAATTGGGGAATGGAGTAAAATAGCATACCTAACGTTAAGCTCATGTAAACGACATTTTTAAAGCCTTTCAAAATGATCACTCCTTTCGCTTTAGATAAACAAGAACCTATCTCATCCTATTTTCATTGTATGAGACAAGTTCTTGTTATATGTTCAAAGCGAAAGATTAAGGCTTAGAGACTGTCGATTGATTCACAACTGGTATTCATAACTCCAATATACGAATTTAGCGTCATTCAGCTTTCGTGAGGGCAGATGGGCTATCGTTGTTACCAATGTTGCATTTTCTACAACAATTCACACGATAAAAGGCTATTTTACAACTTGAAGTTGCATTCCGTACAACATTTTGAGCACATTTGTTGTGAAATGGTCTATATTGGGCCAAATTGTTGTACATGATGCAACAATGAAGGGAGAGAGACGAGATTTAGGCATAAATTGTTGTACTTACTACAACATCATTCAACAGCGAATAAGAATTCATCCAGCAACCCAAATTCTGCCTATATAGCGATTGGCCCCAATTTATGACAAATTAATGTAGAGCACGATTGATCGAATGAATCGACGGTCTCGCTTACTCAATCTCGAAACCCTGGGAGCTAAGGAAGGGTTTCATGTGCTCTCTAGGCCGCTGCGCTTTGGCGGCCATGTCCTTGGACCAGGTCGTATCGACTTTGCCGCCCGATCGAACCTTCATATAGTCGCGGATGCTCTCGTCGTACACGTCGACCGCTCCTTCGTTAGCCGTATACCGATTCTCATGGTATACGGCTTCTCGCGGGAGCCGCGGGCGCTGCGGCGGCTCTTGATCCGGCATGCCGATGCACATGCCGAAGACCGGGTACACCAGCTGCGGCAAGCCCAGCAGCTGAGACACCTCAGCGGGCTTATTGCGCAGCCCGCCGATGTACACTACGCCGAGTCCGAGTGACTCGGCAGCGATGGCTGCATTTTGCGCAGCTAATGCAGCATCTACCGTGGCAACGATGAAGTTCTCAGCGTTGCCAGTAACCGGAGTGTCCCCGTGACGGTGGACAGCCTGCGCGTATCGATGCAGATCCGCGCACCACACTATGAACAGCGGACACTCGCTGACGTAAGCTTGATTGCCGGCTAGCGCGGCAAGCTGGTTCTTCAGCCCGTCATCCGTTACATGGATAACGCTATACGCTTGCATATTGCTGGATGTAGATGCCGCTTGAGCGGCTGCCAGAATAGCATCCAGCTGTTCCGAGCTTACTGGTTCATTCGTAAACTTACGAATGGAGCGATGATTTTGCAATAAAGAAATGATTTCGTTCATCCTTCAACAACCTTTCTTCTATATGTAGAATATATTAAGAAAGTCTCCACCGATATGGTCGACAAACTGTCACGATTGAAGCAACCTCGACTACACTGAAACCAGACTGTCCAACAATCCGTCTTTGCAATTATCCGACACCCGAGAGGAATTTTCAATAAATAATCGCTTTTGGTTGTAGGAAACGTGCGACTGTGAAGTAAACAAAAAAAGACCCAACCAACGGGGTCTTAATCTTCCATCATATCGACAACACTTTTCTTACTTTTCTATATAACAGCGTGAGTACCCACGGTATCGCAATTATCAGCACAAAAACGATCCCATTATACACGTTAAAAAGCAAAATCGAGCCGGGCGTATTCACCTTATATTTCCAAAGTGATAACAACGCTGGATGCATTAAGTAGACACCAAACGATACCGAACCTAACGAGACGAAAAAGCGGGCAACTTTGGTTGATTTTTGGAGAAGCCATTTCGCGATCCAGATAAAGCTTACACCAATGCCAATGCTGTAGAGCAGCCATAAAATTTCATACCACGTATTTTCAAACTTATATCCTTTTAGTCCCAATAGGTAAAGCATTACATAGGCCAAACCACTGAGGAATGCAGTTGGCAGCACCCAACCCTTGTTCCGATCCATCCAAGAACGAAAGGAACCGTAGTTCATGCCAATTGCACCGCCTACGAGAAAATACCCGAAGTACGTTATGCAAAGCTCTGGTTTATGACTAATTGTACCGAACCAGTGGGTGTAAATGTAAACGCCCGCTTGAATGGCTAGTCCCCAAAGTGCCAACGTCCGGCGAAACCATGGCGCATTTCTAACAGCCCAAACTAGCAGCGGAAACAACAGGTAGAACTGTACAATAATAATCATAAAATACAAGTGATAGCCGGAATCCGCCCATTTTAATTGTTCTAGAAAAACACGCAGATCAAACTTAATGGGGTGCCCCGGCGTCCAAAGCCAAGGATTATATATATAATAGAAGAAGGACCAAACAATATATGGAACTAACACTTGGCGGACACGTTTCCAGTAGAAAATACCGGCCTGTTTCGCGCTCCAATTATCCGTATAGATGTAGAATAATACAATGCCACTCAAAAAAATAAACAGCGGAACAGCGAAATAGCTTATTTTGTTCAAAAATAAAATGATTAGCTCTGTGCTGCTCCCCTTCAAAGCCGGATCCACTGTCCAGTCCGCGGTAACATGAATCATAACGACTGCAAGGATGGCGAAGGCTCTAACGAGATCGAGCTCCGTGATTTTTGCTTTTGCCATAACGGTTTCAAATCCTCTTTTCCTAATAAATACCCTTTTACTATAGACAGTTTCGAGTTATTTCGCAACAGCGGGCCTAGCAAAAAAGTATCCCTGCTCTTAGATTGCTTACTAAAAAAAGAGTGTAGCCCAGGAGTAGACTTCCAGACGACTAGATGACTAGACTTCTCTACAGGGATACACTCTTTTTTATTTCAACATTGCTTCTAACGGCTCAGCAATAATCCGCTGCACATCTTCCAGCATGATCGACAATCGACGCTCCGCATCGAATAATTGGTTAATACGTGGATTGAGGGCGAGCTCCTCATATCGTTTCTGTAATTTATCCATATCCTCTTGCGTTGGCATTTCGCCTCCCGCCATTTTCTGCTGCAGCTCATTTTGACGATTGCGAAAATCTTCCAACAAGCTCTTACTGGATGCATCGCCGTTAATGATGGAGCGGCACTCCTTCATATCCTTATATTCGCTGCTTTCCTTAATTGCTTTTGCCAATTCGTAAGCCTTATCATGTACATTCATTTTATTTCCTCCTCATTTTTATTTGTAATGGCCTATGTACTTACTCAACGAATAAAAGGCACTTTCGGACAGATGCCTAGGCACCAAGGGAAATATGTCCTCATATGATGGAGTAGTTTACTTTGCTTAAGCAGCAATGCCATTTTTGCCCACATAAGAAAGATTAAGTTTTCGGTTACCGAAAACAGCTTTCTTATTGGCGATAAAAACCACCTTTAAACGCGGTCGATCATCCATGAATGGCCTCGATAGGGGTTTTCTCATGCTGGAAGGAGTGTTCGCTATTGACCCGGACGAAAGTTGGAATATCCATTCAAGGCACCAGCATCTATTTGGATGATCGGACCGTTGTTCTAAGTGAAGCCATTGCAAAAAAATGGAAAGTTCCGTCCAATCAAACGATTACTATGCGATTTGGCTCTGCCAAGCAGGATGTCAAAGTTGTCACCGCATCAACGTCGAACAGTTTACGTATAAACCCTGCTCTCGCTTCCAAAATCGGTCTTCATCATGGGGCCCAACTCAATCTTTATTATAGGCAAAAAGAAAGCACCTTGTCGATCGGACCCTTGATTGGCGTAATGATTAGCCGAGTTTATGCTAGCTCAAATGATCGCCCATTCGGTGCTATCACTGCTTTTTGTAGAGAAATGACGGACGCGTGTGACCTTTTTGGGGCTATTGTGTGCTTTTTTCCGCCAGATGAAATGCATGCCAATGCCCAAACTCTATCTGCGTATTCTTATTCCAATGGTTCCTGGAGCAAAAAAACGTTTCCGATCCCCAATGTCATCTATAATCGTCTCACCTCGCGCAAATATGAAAACATGACAAATGTTCAACAATTCATGAAAGACGTCAAAGCTCGCCATGCCACTGACATCTTTAATGAGAAATATTTGAACAAAACCGAAGTATTCGAGGCCTTGCGCAAAGATAACACCCTCCATGGATATTTACCCGAATCCTATCTTTTCAAAAACTATCAGATGTTGAAATCCATGGCTGCACGCCATCCGGTCCTATTCCTTAAACCGATTACCGGAAGTTTAGGTAAAGGAATCATTCGCATTCGCAAGGAAGCAGGAGATGGCTTTACCTGCCATTTTACGAACCTAGCTGGGGTTCGCAAACAATCTTTCCCTTCGCTAACCGCTGTGTTCCAGGCCTTATCCGGCAAGCTCAAGACACAACGTTATCAATTACAACAAGGACTCGATCTCATCACTTCCGACGGTAACCCAGTTGATTTCCGAGCGCTTGTACAGAGGGGAGCCCTAGGGCAATGGGCGATAACGTCGATTGTTGGCCGCGTTGCAGGAACGCAGCATTTTGTCTCTAACTTGGCTCGTGGCGGAAGCCTTACGACCGTGACTGGAGCACTTGCTAAATCATCGTTTTCGTCTGCTACACGTGTCTCAGTCTCGGGACGTTTGCGCAAGGCATCTCTAGACATCGCCAAAGGGATTGAAACACAAATTCCTAATCATTTTGGAGAGCTAGGAATCGACCTTGCTGTAGATAAAATGGGGAAAGTTTGGTTGCTTGAAGTAAACTCCAAACCATCCAAGGATGATAATACCCCTCTTAACAATGAACGGAAAATTAGACCGTCTGTGAAACAAATCGTGCAGTATGCGCGTTTTTTAGCGAAGTTCTGAGGTGAAAACATGCGGTTTAGCGCAACTCGTCCCTTGTTAGGGATCATGGTGACGGAACAGAATCGAAAGCTGCCTTTTGCAAGTTCGGGCTTTTTTGAACATCTCATTTCTTATGGTGATAGCGAGGGCCTCGACGTGTTCGTATTCTCACCGAATCGTATCGATTGGAAGCAAGATATGGTGAAAGGTTACACCTACTTGAGTGACACACACGAGTGGGTCATGAAACTCTTCCCTCTTCCTTCACTAATCTATGATCGATGCTTCTTTAGCAATAAACACAGCTATAGGCAGTACCGTTACCATGTTGGCAAGCTGCGTGCGAAACCCCATATTCGTTTTCTCGGTTACGGTTTGAGCGGAAAATGGGAAGTGGGTCAGATCCTACAGAAAGATAGCACTTTGCATCTCTACTTACCTGAAACGAGTATGCTGACAAGTGGCACCGAGCTAAGAAAGTGGCTTCGTACAAGAAACGACGTTTTCCTGAAACCACAGGGTGGCAGCCAAGGCAGAGGTGCCTTGCACATTCACAAGATAAGTACTATACACGATAACTGCTCTTTTCATATAAAAGGGCGCGACGCCCATAATCACCCTATAGAGCGTGATTTTAAAGACTTTGACTCGTGCTGGTTTTGGCTTCGCAACCTGATTGGTATGCGACCCTATCTAATACAAGAATACCTAACTCTCCACTCAACAGAGGGAATGGCTTACGATGTACGTTCCCTCGTGCAAAAAAACGGCCGTGGCTTATGGGAAAGTACTGGCATGGCCGTACGTATTGGTAAACCTGGAAGCATCACCTCCAATCTACATGGCGGAGGCACTGCTGCAGATGTGACCTCGTTCCTTACCAAGGAGTTTGGTTACTCGAAGGCAAATGAGCTTATAGCCACACTCGATATGCTTTCAAGCCGAATTCCCCCTTTTCTGGAAGCTCATCACGGGCGACTGGCTGAGCTTGGTATAGATCTAGGGATTGATTCCTGTGGTCGCGTGTGGATTCTTGAAGTGAACTCGAAGCCGGGCAGGATGATTTTCGCACGAATGTGTAACGAGAAAGCACGCACGACATCCATTGCAAACCCTATACATTATGCTGGATTCTTACTCCACAAAAAGCTGAGTTGAGCTTGGCTTTGCTGGTATGTGCCAAAGTAGGCAGATGGTCATATCTGCCTGTTTTGACACGGAAAGCCCCGTAGGGCAACAAGTTTAGGAGGGTAACCTAATGAGTTTGACAACGTGTATGCTCCACGCCGTACAACGAACAGATAGATCGGTCTACTTAACAAGTGAACTCGTCAAAGCTTTACGGTTAACCGGCAATAAATCGATAACTGTAAAAGTTGGCAGTAAAAAAGCGACCCTACCGATCCGTCTGATCAAAAAAAGTGGTCAGCATATGTACATTCCGCTTTCCCTAATGGCCTCCTTACGCATTCCTCGAACAGGGAGTGTGTTCGTAACCAATAACAATAATAAAGAACTTCGTATTGGTCCTGTCATTGGTATCTTGACCAACGTAGCGAGCGGTACATCACCATTCGGTACAAAAACTGGATTCATTCGCCAAGTTATGAGTACATCCTCATCGAAATCCTTCGCTTTCGCTTTCAGCCCCAGCAGCGTAAATTGGATTCAAGAAACGGTTACAGGCATTATTCCAAAAGAAGGCGGAGGTTGGGTACGTAAAACATTCCCATTGCCTGATGTTGTCTATAATCGAATGTCTAGCCGCAAAGCAGAGAAATCTGCCGGGATGGAAGGCTTTAAAGACCGATTTGTTCGAAGGGGGATTCCCCTCTTTAACTGGAGCTTCTTTGATAAATGGGACGTTTACAAGATGTTAGATGGCGATGATGCTTTCCGCTTCGTCCCAGAATCCAAGATCAATCCGTCTGCTGATCAAATTAAGGAAATGCTTGATAAGCATAAATTCATTTACTTGAAACCAACGGCAGGCTCTTTGGGCATCGGCATTTTCCGTGTGACTTATAACCCTAAGCGAGGCTACTTCGTTCGGTACCGCAAGGGCGGTAAAAATGTTCTCATCCGTTACGGAAAATTCGACGGTTTAATGCAAATGCTTGGAACTGGACGTGGCCGCCTCACGAATTATGTCGCACAGCAAGGAATTCGTCTCATTGAAATTGACAGCTGCCCTATTGATTTTCGCTTCCATTTAACGAAGAACGGTAATAACAATTGGGTCGTAGCAGCGATCGGCGCAAAGAAATCCGGTAAAGGCAGCGTCACAACCCATATCCGCAATGGCGGTCAATTAATGACGCCAGAACAGGTACTGCGTCAAATCTACGGCAGTCGCGCGGAGCAAGTGCTTACCAATGCCAAAGAAACAGCTATTAAGCTCGCTGAGGGTATCGAGAATAACTATGACCATCTACTTGGAGAACTCGGATTCGATATCGGTATTGATCAAAGCGAGAAAATCTGGATGTTCGAAGCAAATGCCAAACCGGGGAGATCCATTTTCAAGCATCCCTCTTTGAAAGAAGGGGACGTCGCTACCCTACAAAATATTTACGAGCACTGCCTCTTTTTGAGTCGCTTCCGCTCTAGGAGGGAAAACTAATGGGCTTCTTCCTTCATGAGATAGTACTTAAGAAGCCTACTCTGGCCATTCTCACCGTTAAGGATAGTAAGCGTGTATTTCGTGGCAATCTGGACAATTTCCGGGATTTAATTCAAACTGGCGAACAGCTTGGCGTTGATGTATACATCGTGACTACGAAGGACTTCACCTTATCCAGCCCCGAAATATACGGCTATCGCTTCAATGCCGAAACCAAAAAATGGAGCAGGGAACTCGTTCCCGCTCCACAAGTCGTATATAATCGTATACCCTATCGAAAGATGGAAATGAGGCCTGAGGTCCAGCAAACCATTCAATCATGCAATCGCAGCTCCAGCATTCAGTTATTTAATCCTTCCTTCTTCAACAAATGGACCTTGTTCGGGTGGTTAAATAGTGCCAAAGAAAGCAAACCCTATATGCCCGATACGCAGCAATTAAACTCGGCAAATGATCTGACTCAGCTATTGCGTAAACATGTCGTTCTCTACTTAAAACCAGTTAAAGGTAAAGCAGGGAGAGGCATTATGCGCATTGATCGATTAACGACTGCAAATGGCCGCCGTTATCGGCTGAGCCGCCAAGAAGATAAGAAGATGGCTTATAGTTACCACAATTCCACGGATGAACTATGGAATGAATGGAATAAATACCGTGGTACCCATGACTACATTGTGCAGCAAGGTATCGCTTTAACGAGATACAAAGGGCGAGCTTACGATTTACGCGCTTTGGTCCAGAAGACGTCCAAAGGCGTCTGGAGTGTATCCGGTATCGGAGCTCGTGTAGCTGGTAAAGCTAGCATCACGACACATGTACCTCGCGGCGGATCAATCGACGAGCCACTCAAGCTGCTTACGAGTGCGTTTGGTGTCACGGAAGCCAAAAATATTTTGAAACGAGTTCGCAAAGCCGCTGTTACACTCGCTGCGCAAATTGAGAAATCATCCGGCAATCAACTTGGCGAAATGTCGATGGATATTGGTGTCGATACCGCTGGACACATCTGGTTCTTCGAAGCTAATTCTAAACCAATGAAATTCGATGAACCCAAAATTCGTCAAAAGTCACTTGAACGCATTATCCGTTACAGCCTTTACTTGATCAATCATGGGAGAAGAAGGTGATTATGCTTGTCATCGAAACGACTGGGCGTACTCGCTATCTATTTAAGTAAATCTCGGCTCGAAGAGCTCTCTTACTTTCAGCGGTTAAGTAGGGAGGGAAAGAAACTTGGTGTGCAAGTTGAGGTATTTACCCCGGATGACGTCGAAGATGACAACTCCGTTCGTACGTTGACGTATGATTCCGGTCTGGGGAAATGGATTCGCAAGCGGACTTCTTTTCCACCTATTATTTATGATCGCTGCCGGTATAAAGCGGCCGCAAATTATCAGATGCTCAAAGCATTTCGTAATCAACATGCCAAGCTTACCTATTTAAGTAAACCTTTAGCTAACAAATGGTCGATGCATCAAATCCTTTCAGAGAATGAGAGTATTCGCCCCTATTTACCTGCTACTGTCCGATATAGCTCCGTGCAGGAGCTGCTAAAGGTTCTAAAGAAGCATAAGCTAATCTATGTAAAACCAAAGAATGGCACGGGTGGAAGAGGAATATTACGAATTGAACAGCTCGGTTCTGATCTTTATTTATTACAAGGAAGGAATCAGCAACGAACTATCATCGCTCCATTCCGTGCGACGGAAAAACAGCTTGCAATCAAACTGCATACCCTGAAATTGAGCCCCGATTATGTGGTTCAGCAAGGAATCCAGCTAACACTGAGGGATGGCCGTGTGCACGATTATCGTTTGCTAATTCAGAAAAATGGCCATGGTGAGTGGGAAGTGACTGGTTGTGCGGGCCGTATTGGTCCTCATCGCAGCATCACTTCAAATCTTCATGGCGGCGGGAGTGCAGTCACCCAGGATAAATTGTTAGCCTACCGTTTTTCTTCTGAAGAAAAAATGGATGCAATTAAGAAAGAGATGAACAGCTTCGCGTATAAGCTCGCTAACTATTTGGAAAGTAAATTCGGTAAGTTATGCGAGTTAGGCATGGATATTGCTGTAGATCCCAAAGGAAATATTTGGCTGCTTGAAGTCAATCCTAAGCCATCACGAGAAGTATTTCGCAAAATTGGTCAACATTCGATCTATCAGAAGGCGGTTACAAGGCCACTTGAATATGCTGTCTGGATGATGAAACAAAAGAAAATAAAAATAGAAGAACAACAAATAGAAGAAACAAAAGCCGAATCATAAGGCAAGCAATCGGAAGCGTCAGCTAAAAAACTAGCCAGCTTCCGGCTTACATATGCTGAAGATGCCCCAAAGTCTGAATAAAAATTTGCTCAATATGGTCATCGTCTAGCGAATAAAAGACCGTTTTCCCCACTTTACGTCTTTTGACAATGTGCAAATCCCGCAAGTAGCGGAGCTGATGTGAAACAGCCGACTGCCCCATCGCAAGAAGCGTTGAAAGATCATGTACGCATAGCTCCTTTTGCTGCAGGTAATAGATCATTTTAACCCTTGTCGGATCGCCTAAGGCTTTGAATACCTCCGCAATCCCTACCGCCTGCTCCTCCGTTATTTGAGGTTCCTGTATAAGCTGTACCGAATCAACCCTTATACAAGTACATGTGTCCTCATCTTCAATTGCTTCTATCTCTATTTTTTCCATGATCATCCCTCCTTAGCGTTTTGATTCGTTATACTTTTAGTTCCGGATGGGCGTTAGTCGAATTTTCAATTTGAATAGTAGCGTGAGTGATTTGAAATCGTTCCTCTATTTGATGAATAGCTTTCTGGAGGACTACCTGACTATCATGATCATCGGCAATGAGTAAATGGCAGCTCAGAGAATCAAGGCCTGAAGTAATCGTCCAAATATGTAAATCATGAACATTAATAACACCATCAATGCTCTCCAGTACGTGTTTGACATCCCCATAAGAAACAGTTGCTGGAGTTCCCTCCATCAATATATGGATCGTCGATTTCAGGACAGTCCAAGCCCCCTTAAGAATAAGAAGAGATACAATAATACTAATGATTGGATCCGCCGCATACCAACCGAAGATCAGCATAGCCCCACCGGCTAATATAGCGCCCACAGAGCCCAAAGCATCACCTAGAATATGCAGATAAGCGCTGCGCAGATTGATATTGCCATGCACATCCCCTTTACGCATAAGTGCCCAAGCACTAAGTAAGTTGGCCATTAAACCGACGCATGCAATGAGCATCATTGAACCGCTGGCAACAGTAGGAGGATCCATAAATCGCCCAATTGCTTCCCAGATAATGAGCCCTGCTATTACAAATAGGGTGACAGCATTGAAAAGAGCCGCTAAGATTTCAATTCTATGAAAACCATAGGATTTATGAGCTGATGATGGCTTGGCAGCGAACCAAAGGGCGGTGAGACTCAATACAAGAGAGCCTGCATCACTTAACATATGGCCTGAATCCGAGAGCAGCGCTAAACTATTGGTCCATAATCCCCCTGCAAACTCTAAAATCATGATGCCCGCTGTAATACATAGTGCAATTAGGAGTCCTTGTTTATTTCCGCTGTGGCCATGGTGGTGATGTCCATGATGATGTCCATGGTGAGCGTGATCGTGTCCTTGGTGACCCACGTGACCGCTGCAATTAGAGTGATCTTTGTGTTGATTTGATTGTACTTCAGACTCATGATGCTGCATGGATTTCCCTCCCTGTCTCTCAATCCTTTAGAATGAAATGCTGCCGTTTGCTTTATACATGGCACCACTATATATGAGCAATTGCTCATATATACATAATAGTAAGTTAAACATGCTGATGTCAATATCGTATCTGCAAAAAAAAGATCGATTCATTTGCTCAATTTCACTTGAGCCTGAATCGATCTAACGAATGTTTGTCTAACTGCTATGCCACCGTTGCGGCTTTGTTCGCTCCAGCCTCTATCCCATCCGGGTCAAACGTGATCGTTGCGCTAACTAGCGTATTGGTTACCCCGAAATCTCCCGTTATTCCGCCGCCGCCGCCGGCATAGGATTTGGTTGCACTTGTCGGAGCAAGTATGCCAGTATCGCCATTCACCAGATTTCCTTCATTCCTAATAACGTTTAATATTCCTATAAAAGAAGGCATTCTGATCACCCTTTTTCTATCAAAGTTCTACAGTGTATGCCCATCTAGCCATGTTTGCGACTGCCTAGCCCTTATTTACAAATATTCAAGCAGTTCGGCGAAGCTGCGGATTCGTATATGCGCACCCTCTAGCTCTCCCGACTCACGAAAGCCTGCATAATCGCAAGCCGCTACGGTTAGGTTATTCTGGAGTCCTGCCTCTACGTCGGATGAGCGATCGCCAACCATCCAGGCTGATTGGATATGATGTGTTTCCAGCAGTATTTTTACTAAATCCACCTTAGATCTCGTTCGATATTGCCCTGCACTGTACAATCCTTCAAATAAATGCGCTACACCTTTAGCTTCAATCACATGCCGCACATAATCTTCGAGTCCATTGCTTGCGACAAATAAACGAATTCCTTTACTATGTAAAACTTCTAAGGTTTCAGCTACTCCTTTATAAAGATCGCCTTGCCCCTGCTGCAGTCCCTCCACTTGATACTTGATCAGCAGCTTATCGGCTTCCTGACGAGTTGCCATCTGCTCATTTGGCATGACCCGCTCCCAGATATGCTCGAGAAGCATACCTAGCGCCCCTAAGACTCGTTCTTCCGGTGGAGTCTCACCAGTAAAAAGGCCTTTAGCTCGAAGCTCATCGAACGTCTTATGGTAAGCAGGCAGAAGTAAGGTCTCCGTCTGAAATAATGTTCCGTCCAAGTCAAAAAGCATCGCTTCGGGCTGGTTTCTCTGATTACTCATTATCAAGCTCCTTCTTATGCTCAGTATAGAAAATAATTGTTATGATCTTAGATAAGAATGGCAAACATACCCATGTAAGTCAATATTCATATTTAGGAAAAAGCCTGTTGCCGATAAGAAAAAATTCAGTTATGATTGAAATGAGAGTAATTTGTTTTGAAAATGATATTTTTATGCAAAATACCATCATAATTAATCAAAATAGGCATCACATCTTGCAAATATCCCTATTCGATAACTTATCTTGAAAGTGAGGAAGACGATCATGAATCTTCATATTTTTCAAAATCAACAAGAGCTGAATGAAGCTGGAGCTGGCATTATTACCTCGCTTGTCCAAATGCAGCCTAAAGCGGTATTGGGTCTAGCCACAGGTGGAACACCTGTAGGCGTTTATGAGGAGCTAGTTAAAGCCTACGATAAAGGACGGGTTAGCTTTAAATCCGTCACAACCTTTAATTTGGATGAATATTGCGGTTTACCGGTAGATCACCCAGAAAGTTATCACGCTTATATGCAGCAGCATTTGTTTGCACATATTGACTTACCTGCTGCTAAAGCCCATATCCCAAACGGAAATGCAGCGGATCTAGAAGCGGAATGCGAGCGTTATAACCAACTTTTAGAAGAAGCGAAACAAATCGATTTGCAAATTCTCGGGTTAGGCCATAACGGGCATATTGGTTTTAATGAACCTGATCATTCCTTAATCAGCGGTACACACCGCGTAGAATTAAAAGAGGAAACTCGCGAAGCGAATGCACGTTACTTTAACTCCATCGATGAAGTTCCGACTCATGCCTTAACTATGGGGGTAGGTACTATTTTGAAAGCCAAAACGATCCTCTTGATCGTTCGTGGAGCCGATAAAGCCGAAATCGTACATCGCGCACTTATAGGTCCGATAACAACGGAAATTCCGGCAACCCTTTTGCAAACTCACCCACACCTTGTCGTTCTTCTTGATGCTGAGGCGGGGAGGCTTTTTGAATGAGTGAACTTGTGATTTCGGGGGCTAAAATCGTAACTGAGCAGGGAATCATCGAGCGAGGCATCCTTCATGTGAAGGATGGCTTTATCGCTTTTGTGGGCGATATGTCACAGTGGGACCCGTCTGCTGCCGGTTCTGCTGCTAGGTCAATCGATGCCCATGGCAGCTGGTTGTTGCCAGGGTTCATCGATGTTCATGTTCATGGTGGATACGGCGCCGATTTCATGGATGCGAATCCAGAGACACTTGACATTATTACTCGGTTTCATGCCTTACACGGCACAACCTCCATGCTGGCTACGACGATGACAGCGACTCGAGATGCAATAGATCGGGTCCTTGGTGAAGTAGACCGCTATAAGAACCAGGAGATGCCATATGCTCAGCTGCTCGGCGTACATCTAGAGGGTCCTTTCATCTCACCCAAATGGGCAGGCGCGCAAGATCCGAACCTCATGGTACCGCCTCAGCTCTCATGGATCGAAGACTGGCACGAGCGCTATCCGCAGCTTATGAAGCAGTTGACCCTAGCCCCCGAACGCGAGGGGGGCCTTGAGATGATCGCGTGGCTGCGCGATCATGGCATCGTTGCCGCCTGCGGCCACACGGACTCGACCTATGCCGACATTCAGGCGGCGGTTCGCGAGGGGCTTACGCATGCGGTGCACACCTACAACGCGATGAAGCCGCTGCATCATCGCGAACCTGGAACCGTCGGTGCGATACTCACCGACGAACGTATCAGCGGCGAAGTGATCGCTGATGGGCACCACGTGCACCCAGCAGCGATTCGCCTGCTGGCTATGGTGAAGCAGCCGCATGGCTTGCTGCTGATCACGGACGCCATGTCAGCCGCGGGACTCGGCGACGGGCAGTACAAGCTAGGCGGGCAAGCCGTGACCGTACAGTCGGGCGTAGCCCGGCTGACGGAAGGCGGCGCGCTCGCCGGCAGTACGCTGACGATGATCGAGGCGCTCCGGTTTATGGTGCGCGAGGTCGGTGTCAGCGTCGAAGACGCGAGCCGCTTCGCGAGCGGCAACCCTGCGAGGCTGCTGCGCCTCGAGGGGTCGCACGGCTCGATTGCGCAGGGCAAGCAGGCTGACTTGCTGCTCGTCAGCCCTGAATTAGAGCTCGAACAAGTATGGGTTCGCGGCAAAGAAATTACAGCATAAGTAGGCTTGACACACATATTCGTTGATATAGCCCCGACTTCGTTCTAATCGCGAAGCCGGGGCTTTTTTCATTTCGCCTCTTTGAAGCTCTTGTAAATTTGCAGGAAAGTACCAACTTTTGTCGAAAACCCCTAAAACCATACTTAAGCTTTCATAAGAAAGGGTCTGACACCTGATATGATTTATTTGATAAAAATCGCTTACACCCTATTATTCCCTCCTGGAATTATCATACTTCTACTCTTGGCTATAGCTTTATGGCTGAAGCAAAAAAAGGAGTACCTCGGTACGCTACTTGTGGGTCTAGCCGCACTTCTTTTAGGCGTATCCTCCATGCCTTATTTCGGCAATGCATTACTAAATTCCATTGAAAGAAGGTACACACCACCAGTTCAAGTGTCCGGCGACGTGCTAGTTCTACTAACTGGAGGCGCAACCTTGGAAAATCCAGACCCTCTTACCAAAGGGGAAGGATATCTGACTGGAAACACGGCCGCGCGTGTATTAACTGTTGCTGAGCTATACCGAAGCACAAAGCTGCCTATCCTTTTGTCTGGCGGTCAAGTGTTTCGTGATACGGGCAATGAATCCCAAATTGCCAAACGGCACCTTCTCGCGCTTGGCGTTCCCGAATCATCCATTGCTATGGACGATAAGAGTCGCAATACCGAGGAAAATGCCGTGAATACACAAGCGATTCTCACAGAAAAAGGCTGGAAATCTCCAATTCTCATCACATCTGCCTTCCACATGGCCCGATCCGTTAAGCAATTCCAAAAACTCAAAATAGATGTAGTCCCATATCCTACCGACTATATTTCCCAGCAGAATCAGCTCCTAAGTATCAGCAAATTCATTCCATCCTCCAGCGGTTTATCCACTACAACCATTGCGCTGAAGGAATTCTTAGGCTTGTTTGCAGCTAGGAATAATTAGACGGATATCCTCTTATTGCCACTCATACAATAACAGCACTGGTATTCCTTTTGTATCATTATTCGATTGAGAGTCATCCAGCTTCGTGAGGGCAAATGGGTTATAGTAGTTACCAATGTTGTATTCTCTACAACAATTCACACGTCCAAAGGCTATTTTGCAACTTGAAGTTGTCGTTTGTACAACATTTTGAGCCCATATGTTGCGATATGACCTGTATAGGACCAAATTGTTGTACATGATGCAACAACGAAGGGAGAGAGGCGAGCTTTAGGCACCAATTGTTGCACTTACTACAACTTGCGCACAACAACAAAAAGCAGGCCTCACGGCCCGCTTTTTTATCCCTAAATTAGCTACCTCGTCCTTGTCCGCTCCTCCTTTTTAAAAAACCTTCTGTGCCTCCCGATCATCCTTCAAGATTTCAACAGCTTCTCTAAATCGCAGGGAATGCACAATCTCCCGCTCGCGGAGGAACTTTAGACTGTCCTGCAGGTCAACGTCATCGGTTACATCAATCAACCATTGATAGGTGGCTCTTGCTTTCTCCTCTGCGGCAATGTCCTCATAGAGGTCCGCGATGGGGTCTCCTTTGGCTTGTATGTAAGCGGCTGTCCAAGGTACACCGGATGCATTCTGATAGAAGAGCGCTTTGTCGTGACTTACATAGTGATCGTCGAGACCAGCGGCCTTCAGTTGATCGATGGTTGCGTCTTTTGTAAGCTTATAAACTATTTCTTATATGCAACAAAACAGTAAAAGAATAAGCCCTATTTTACTAAGGCTTTTGATGATAATAACCGTTGTATGAGTTTTTCGAGATCAAGCGTTCCGAACACTTGCACAGTTCCTTTGCCTTCGATGGTCTTCTCAAATGTCAATGTTTTGTCCGTCGTCATGGTCAGATCGCCTCCCCACAATGAGCATATGAAGGTTCACGATTGTCCCATGTTTGTAAAGATTCCTTAATACCCCAAGACTCAGAGATAATACTTTCGTCGCGCTTTTCCACCATGCTGCATCACCATAATATCAAGCTATGTCGAACCACGTTGTCCTGATAACGCTGTCGTACATGCGCGATTTAATATCGATAAGGGATTTTAATTGTGTCGTTATGTAAAAAAGAAAATCATACTTTTTTCAATCACATACTTGTTTGATAGACGAACAGCTCCTTTAGTAAGTGAAGACGGAGAGCATTTCGCCTCTTGTCTTATAAAAACACATGCAAGATTTCCCCCTGTACCTGAGCGCTTCTCCTTAACCGGATAGGCGCTCTTTTTCATTTCACGACAAAAAGAGGTGAATCAATATGAACGGAAACATGATAAGAATCGTTCGCATCCTTCGTGGATTTTCTCAGCGAGAGCTTGGAGATCGCGTCGGCTGTTCTGACGTCTTGATCGCTTATATGGAGAATGGAAAGCGTTCTGTCACGCCGTCAATGAATGCTAGAATCCGCTCTGAGCTTGGATTAACTGATGATGACGTTCGCGAGCTGGACGAGCTTAGCCAATCCCTCAACCGTGGGAACATTCTCGGAAACATTCCACGTTACGAATAATCGAGAGGAGACTCTGACCATGATTGAACGCGTAACAATATGCCGGGACAGAAACATGCCAGTAGCCGCGAGGGTATTGCTCGGGAATGGCACGATACATTATTTCAACTTATCGCCTGATATCAGTCAACGACGAATTTCCGCGCTACTGCCGATGCTCGTTGATCGGGAGCAATATGGCGATGACGTACAACGAAAACGGAGGAAACAGAAATGAAAATCGTCAGAAAAGGTGAGCTGACAAATGAGCAACTCACAGCAATCGAGTATCTTTCCATGCCACGCAACGGAGGACGCTCACTGGAGGAGATCTCGGCAGAGATAGGGATCAGCGTCCGTACTTTATATGATTGGAGATCCTCTGAGGTATTCGCGGTTGAGGTACGTCGCAGGACGATGCAACGCGTCGCTGAACATCTCCCAGCTGTCATGGACACGTTAACTCGGAAAGCGATGGAAGGCTCATCGATCCGCGCAGTCGAAACGTGGCTGAAAGCACAGGGATTGTTATCCGCTGAGATGGTAATCCGTCCGGCAGCGCTGGAAGATGATAGATCAAATGAAAGCATTGAGGCCGAGATCGAGCGCCTCAAAATTGAGTTAGGCGAGATTGATAATAACGAGGAGGAAATAGACAATGAGCAAGATTAAAGAGATCCGATCACTTATCGAGAAAGCGAGCGAAATCCGTGAACACGCGACAGGGAATTATCGCCGCAGCCTCGACAGCTTCCGGAGTGGGAAAGCGCGAATCAGCCGACTTTTTCCCGGAGAAGGCCGCCAGCAAGCAAACAGCATTTTCGACCGCAAGAGTCGCCGTGAGCTGTTCCGCATGATCCAAAATGAAACGAATCAGTACAGGAGTGCTCTGAGATCCGCCGCCGCAGCTGCCGAGCAGATCGCTCACAGCGCCGCACCTCGTCCATCCGATGAGATCGTCGAACGCTTCGAGAACCGCCTCGCAGACGTGCGGACGGAGATCCTGATCGCCCCGACTCCTGAGAGAGCCAGCGAACACCTCCGCTCCTTCATTGGATCAATCAATGATCCGTGGGCAGCAATGCGAGTTAAACAGGAATACGGATCGTTAGTGGCTCCAATCATTGCAGCAGCCGGGACACAGGCCGGATCCTTCAAGATGCAGCTTTCCAGCGCGTTCGAGGAGCTGAAAGCTCAGGCATTGACCGCGGAGGCACGTCAGGCGGTCGAGCTGCATGAGACAGCCGAGGCCATGCTGCAAAGTCGAATCTATCCGCAGATTGTCAAAGACACGATCTCGCAGGAGATGGGATGGAGAGTGGCCTCGTTCGTGGATTCGCCGGACGATTATTTCACGGCTCAGGAGTTTGTTGAGGACGAACAGAAAAGCAAAGACGAGGAGCTGCAACTCGAAATAGCGATGAGCTTCGCAGAGAGCCGCAGATAAACGCGCCGGGGGAGAAATCCTCTGGCTCTTTTTTTGTCTGAACGACACAGGAGACATGTTAATTCGATATTGGAATCGTGAATCAAACAGTTTTAAGACGGAGGAGATAGACCATGAGAATCAGAAAATCGCAAATTACAGAAGGAGTCAGCCTCGAAACAGGTGAACTCGGCCTCCACATCCCTTTTGGGAGTGGAATCCGCTGGACGACTCCAGAACAGCGAGAGGCTTTTAAACAAAAGAAGGAACGCCAGCGAACCCCCGGTCGAGATCGAGAATTTGTCTTTACTGATATGGACGAGATCCGCGCCGTTATCGAAGTACTGAACGAAACAGAGTGCGGTCGCCTCCTATTCCTTCAAACGTTTGTCGAGAGGAACACGAATCGGCTCGTCAAAGGTAAAAAGCCGATGAGTAAACGCGATATAAAGGAGACGCTCGGCCTCGACGATAAAAGTTTCGGAGCGTTCTTCAATGCAATGGAGCGGTATAGAATAGTTATCTCCGTCGAAAATGGAGGCTTTGCCATAAACGACCGATACCATTTCAGCGGAAAAACGGATAATACACATGTGATAAAATCGTTCTCGACTCGCGTCCGTGATCTTTATGGGAAATACGATCCGCGCGATCTCGGCTTTATATTTAAGCTCCTGCCGTTCGTACATTATTGGACGAATACAATCTGTCGGAATCCGAACGAGCCTGAAATCGAAAGTATTGAGGCGCTTTCAAAGCAGGAAATCGCTGAAATAACCGGGATGAACGAAAGCACCGTCTATCGTAAAATATCGAGACTCCAATTTGACGGAATGTTCGTCCTCGCGGAAGTCAAGCGAGGGAAAGAACGTTTTTACAAATTGAATCCATTCGTCTTTTATCGTCAATTCGGTGAGGCTCCGGTGACGCTCCGAGCCGACTTCCTGATAAAATCTCGCCGCTAACATCGTGCATTTACCCCCTAAAATCAGGCTAACATCGTGCATTTATCCCTATGCGAAAATCAGCGTTTTTCCTTACAGCGGCAAGGAATTCAGCATTTTTCCATCCGGACTTTTCTCTTTATCTTGATAAATCTTTTATCTAACAGAGTTGAGGATATGAAGGGATATCCGTTCTATTATCTCCTCAGCCTCCGGCCTCGTCGTGGCGACTCGCTTCGCTCGCGCCATGCTATTATGAACACTGTCCTTTATTCGTTAACAAACGAAACGGAGAAAAGAAATAATGCTATCGACGAAGCCGGAGGCTGAGGAGAAAGCGAGCGGAGCGAGCTTATGATAGGCTGAAAAAGCCGCAAGAGCTGCCGAATACTTCCGGTTTCATTAAACATCGGGGGTATGGACACGTATTTCAAATTTATGCTATATTGGAGGCCGATCCGTACTATGTGCGTGTTCGCTTACAGGGGAAGGTCGCTGATTCGTTCAGCGGCCTTTCGCCGCTTATACTGAGGAGCGAACTTATAGAAACAGAAAAGGGAGCGTCACTCAGAGGAGTGCCTCCCTTTTCCGGAACATTACGATTAGTCCTTTCTGCGAGCCAGCTCCACGATCATGACTATGAGCGTAAGCAAAGCGATGAGTTCTGAAACACTCATTCAGCTCTCCTCCATCTTAATAGGATAGCTCTTCAGTCCGGCTTCTCCTCTCCCAAGGAGATCATTCCGCTCTATGAATATGTATGTAGAGAGAGCAAATAAGATGCCATTTATGTCCGTTTTCAGAAATCCTGCCAAAGACCAGATCAGTTAAGGGATCCATCTCCCTTAAACGGTGATTTCCGGGAAACATCTTCCAGCAGTCTAGGGATCGCCGAAAACAGCTATTTTCCCTTCCCAATATCCGTCCCTAAATCATTTTCCCTATACTTGACATAATAAACGTTTTAGGGAATACTTGGTATATACATATCGGGAGGGAAACAAAATGGCCAAAATTGGATATGCTCGCGTAAGTACAAGCCAGCAGAGCCTCGCTCTCCAGCTCGACGCATTGAAAGCAGAAGGATGCGAACGGATTTTTCAAGAGAAGGAAAGTGGACGGAATGATGACCGGGAGGAGCTGGCTGCTTGCCTCGACTATCTCCGTCCCGGTGACACGCTTATCGTCTATAAACTCGATAGGCTAGGACGTTCCACAGCAAAGCTCGTCAACCTCGTTGATGACTTGAATAAGCGCGAGATAATGTTCGCCAGTGTCACTGACAAGATTGACACGTCCACAGCTATGGGGAAAGCGATGCTCACGATCCTGAGCGCGTTCGCCCAGCTAGAGGCAGATCTCATCAGGGAACGGACGAGAGACGGATTAGAGGCCGCTAGAGCGCGCGGACGTGTGGGAGGCCGTAAGCCACAGGACAGCGACAAGCTCGCTCAGGCACTCAAACTCCACGCATCCATGCAGTACACAATCAAACAGATACATGAGATGACTCAAGTCAGTAAATCCGTTCTATATCGTGCGATAAAAGCTCAGTCCTAAGTGGCTGGGTTTTTGCTTTGTCAAGGGGGTATGCACGGGGGAGCCACCCCTTTTAGCGCCCAGCTCAACCACACCGAGAATTTTTATGAAATTTTTCAGATTACGGGGAAAGACAAAGAAAAAGACGAATCTGGATCCATCTCCATTTTCGTCATTCACGTCATTTCTTCGCTGGAGGCGTTAATTACTCCCATTCCTACACCATCTTACAAAATGCTCGCAATTATTTACAGACAGCTTATAGCTGGACTCGCTTTTACGGGAATATGCACGGCGCACAACTTCATCGTTTCTGTAGCTGAAGGGACTATATTTATCAGACATTTTGTACACGGTCTCTTCTAACGCAAACCTTTCTATACTCGATTTCGCCTCCAAAGAATCCGAACGTCTCCCAGATCAACTGGCCAGACTCGTCAAGCTCTCGGATCATAACTCTCCCATCCTCCAGCGCAACGATCTCAACGTTCGGACTTGGCGGATTATTCAACTGCTCCCTCGCTTGAGCCTTCGCGCGGCGCTCACGGTCGTTATTCGGTTCACTTCGTCCGATCATCATTTAACCACCTCATCAAATTCTTTCTGAGCCAGTTTCTCCAAGCACCTGATGTTCTTAGAGCTATTCAATTTGCAATAAAAACATTTGTATTTCAAGCTTTTTCGTTGCGTATTTCGGAACAGGGAACGATATATCAAAAGTATTCAATCTCGAATTCAAATGGAAAATTTCGACTTCCGGTTTTGCGTTGAAAGTATTTTCAGTTCTTCGGGATCGGCGTTCTTTATACTCCTCAGGCTTCGCCCTCGTCGTGGCGACTCGATTTGCTCGCGCCATGCAATTTTATTAAATCCTTTCCTTTATTCGTTAGATATAAACGAAATAGAAAGGTTGATATTCAATGCTGTCGACGAGACCTAAGGCTGAGGAGAAAACGAACTGAGCGAATCTATAAATCTCACGACTAAACGTTCCGGAAATGAAAACATTAAATAAACACAAAAAACAGCATCCAATAACAAATGTAGATGCTGTTTTTGTTTACAGTATAATAATGTTTTTCAGTTACAAAATACGGTCTAGCATTCCATCCATAAACTCAATAACTGCTTGTAAATGCTCTAGTATCGCTGAATATTCTTGTCCCGGATTCATTGGGATGATTCTAATTGAATCATCGATAAGATGAAGATGACTTTGCCATTCGTCTCTCGCTTCTGCGTATAACGCCCACACCTCACGAACCGGCCTAGGACTGAGTAGTTCTCGAATATGCCTTCCTTTTTCTTCACCATATAAATATTTGGAGTTGCTGTCTCGTTTATATGCTATCAGCTGCTCCATCTCTCCGAGTCGAGACATCGAGTTATACTTACCATTCTTCCAGAAGTTGTTGATCGGGCGATACTTAAAATCTATGATCAGGCTTCCGACATATACTTCATTCTTATAAAAATCCATCCTCCCATCTGGTCTATTATGCTTACCCATATAGAGTGGTGCCCTCTCCAAATTGGTTCCACTACTCGCAAGCGGAAGTACTCCGTCATAAACGTAATGAATAAGCAAATCTCCCTTACTCAATACTATCTGCTCACCGCTCGGTAGATAAGGGATTAACAAGATCTTGTCCTCCTGAACAGCTTGGTCAAAAACCCAACCTGATATTGGCTGGAAACCGAAATCTCTTAAAAGTTTTAAAATTTGAAGAAATCCCCACATTTCATACAGTTTATCGGTTCGCTTCCACTGATACGTGAAGGCTGGATCAATAGTTACCTCAAGCTCATCATCGTTAAGATCCCGATGAAGTTGAAACAACGCACGATATCTAGAATCTGATAATAAATTGTGAGGGATATGCGTGAACGTTTTGTTTGTAATTTCTTGATACCAAGACGCATGAACAATCATCTGAAAGCCTATCTTCATCCGATGTACCAACTGTCTGTAATCCTCTAACAAAATGGTTACTCGTTCTTTCTCCACTAATTCCCTTCTAGTGCTCTCTTGAAATTGAAAACGCTGCAGCTCCTTTAACTCATTTATAACTCGCTCGTTATAATTGTCCAATGAATCCACAAACTGATTCAGCAGTGTCAGAACGTTTCGTATTATAAATTTGACCCAACGGTTCTCCGGCAAATCATAATCAATTGAGCTAAATGGAGTTAGTAGTTGATCCTCATAAAAGGATTTCGTTTGCGCCGTTCGCACTGTAACATGGTCAACCTGACTTGCGCGGTTCTCCCTCGTCCAACGATAATCCTTTTTAATTCTATAGTTGGCTTTCTTATAAATATCCGTTAATGCAGCCATAACAGATGGATAATGTTTTTTAATAGTCATAAATTGTCTTAGAAGGTGCGGAGGCAGTGCTTTAAAATCGTTATCTGCAGGTGAATACACCTTTTTTACGAAATCGATTGCAAGACCTTTCACAACATCTTCCAATTCTTCTTTCATCAGCTTTAACTGATCATCTGTCACCTGTTTCGGACGTACTGTAAAAGGAAGGTAATAAGTAAATTCGCCTGTTATTACCTTTGCCAAATATGAACCTGGAATTAGTGGGTAATAATCCTTCGCATACAAAACGATGGGAATAGCAGAAGGCTGCAGAAAAACGTCACCATTCTCATCGATTTCCAGATTCTCGTTTGAGAGGGATTCTAAACCATACATATAAAATCTAGCATTATTATCATTAGCCTGAAACAAAATGCTGACCGGTTTGTTCTCTTTCAACTCGAAGGAAATCACATCATCTAAAATGTATTCATTTGTATAAAATTGTTGTACCTTTACTGGTTGTTCATAATCATAAAGAAAAGAGAGGTCGACGGAACCTAGTGAGATCACTTCAGCCATAGGTTCGGAATTATACAGTAAAGCCATTGACCTTCAACTCTTTCGCTTTTTGTAATAATACACTTTTGGTTCTCTTGAAGTTAGAAACGTCGCTGTATCGTTCTATCCGTTCGTAAAAAGACCCTTCAACCCTATCCTCTGCAACTTTTCCAATAAGCCCTTTCAACAATCCCTCCGGACCCCTTAGTTTTGTTAAAATACGTTGCACCACTTGAATGTCAAACGCCTCTTCACGACTTAGGAATGTGTTTAAAGGAAGATTTTTAATATAATGGTCAATCTGCTTCACCACACGCGGTCCGATACCTAAGTTTTTATTTTCAATTTGCATGATCGTGTGCAATTCCCATAAAAGATTTAATTCATCATCATTTAAAGATACTGGGCTTTCTTGCTTTTTGAATTTACTGTACTGCTCATAGGTGTATGGTTTACGAGTTCTCTCTTTTGCTTCTCGAGTGTTTCGATTTTTAAGCATGGAATACGGCTGCACATCTAGTGTTATGACATTCGCACGGTCGAGTACTTTGTCTGAAAAATGATACGTCGATTCATCCAAATTTACTGTACCGACAAACACAACGTTACCACCTATATTTATCTCTGGCCCGTATTGTGCCGAGTTATAGATTTGTTGTGCAATGCGATCACTATAAAGTCTTAGCATACGACGATTTGGTTCCATTTCTAATACTGAAAGAAACTGAGAGAAGTAATGTTCAACACGAGAAAGGTTCATCTCATCGAAGCAGATTATGAATAACTTGTTCCGCTCTGATTGCGCTTGGAATAAAGCGTCAATAAGAGAGGAATTACTAGGACGGAATAACATGTTTTTGGTGTCCACATATCCGAGTAAATCCGCATCGTCAGCCCATGACGGCCGTACTGGAACAAAAACTAGTTGACTGGCATCAAGCCCAAGCGCTCTGCCATAAGCTTGCACCAGACGTGACTTCCCAGTTCCGCTCATACCAGCAAGTATCGTCAGAGCATTCGATTTCATTGCAGTATGGAAATTATACAAATCCTTTTCGCTATATTGAAGCCCCATTTCCCGTGTTATCTGGATGAAATGCTCCATAAATTCTTCTTCTTTATCAAGGAGTTCCTCTTCTATTGCCATATTACTATCATCCTTATCGTCTTCCTTATCTTCCTTCTTCATTCTTTCTTCTTCCATTATGATAGTCACTTTAGGCTCCTCTGGCTGAATTGTTTCGCGAAGAACATCAACAATTGGACGTACAGCCTCAAGCTCCTTTTCTATCTCTGAGTACGCCTCTTGATCCATAAACAATAACGTTTGATCACCTTCTAGGTATACCCTATCCAACCAGTTGGTATATTGAATCTCTCTCACTCCGCTATTCGAGACAAACGAAAAGCCACCGTGTGCATATTCGTGTTTATCGAACAGTCCATAAGCAGTAAATGAAGTATCCTCTTTCCAAAGCACTAATGACGGAGTATCATCCGGTTCTATTGAAATGCCATCAGCTGTTCCAACATACTTCCCTTGCATTAAGGATTCAACAAATTCTTCTTGTGACATCTTATGTACCATTTCAGTGAAAATAGGTACCGCTTTAAATTTTTGGTTCACCTTAAAGCTTTCCAATTTTGGGATAAGGCGAATGTCTGTCGCAATAAATACTTCTTCGCGATTACTGAGAATCTTTTTACCCGGCTTAAACAAAACAAGACTATCCATCAAAAATTCCGTTAGATCATTTATCCGATTAAATTCATGATTTTGGTAATTCTCTTCAAATCCATATTTTTCAAGTTCACTCGAATAACATGTAAAAAGCACTTGATTTCGAGGAAAGCTTTCAGGTGTCTCATTTATCACTTTAATGAAAAATTGCAAATAGTTCTGAGAGTTGATAAATACCGCTTTATGTCGCCCAATGCTTTCAAAGACTTCTTCATTTGTTGAAAGTACACCTAAAAAATCGACGTCCCACTTTTTCCGCTGTAACATTTAAATTCCTCCTTAATGTGAATTACAGTAATTTTTCAATTCGTTGTACGTACTGAAGCCCATTACCTTTGTTCCATATTTCTTATTTAACAAACTCTGTTTTTGAGCAGACAATTTGAATGTTAAAAACCAAATTTCGTCTGAATGATCTAACGAATCAGTAAGCATAATTTGTTCTAATTGGTTAGGCATAATTAAATGGATATTAGTTGATTCACGAGTTTTTAATCCGTCTGGCATATTTCTATCGATTATCATGACCGACCTTTTTGGTACCAACTTTTCATTTTTTTCTAACAAGTTTTTTTCCTCAGTTACTTCTTTCAAATGCTGATTTAAATTAGCCGTTTCGTTTTTTAGTTCAACTTGCTCTTGTTGCGATTGTCTTAATTCTTCTTGAAGTTCTTGATATTTAGTAATCCAAACATTTGTCTCATCTTTTCTCGTTTTGTTCTCTTTCTCTAGCCTTTGTATCGTTTTGTCTGCCTCATTTTTGTCTCCTTCAACTTGGCTGATTTTCTTTTTTAAGTCTCTGTTTATTTTAAGAGCTTCTTTTTTCTCTTCTTGAAGCTTCTTAATTTGTTCTTGAATTATCTTGTTTTCTTCCCTAAATCGCTCAAGTTCATTTAGTAATTCTTGCCTCTCTTCTAGATCGAATATCGTAACTTTTGATTCCGTATCTTCTGCCTCCAATACGAACTCCGATCGATCGTCATCATTTATTACTTCTGCCATAATCTTTTCATGAAGTTGTATCCCCTTGTTAATCGGCACTTGATCATTCTGGATCATCAGATACATGATCATCTCATTCACAGTTATACTGTCGAAAGCTTGAATCTCTTCCCAGATTACGTCAGCATCCTTCACGCTTAGCGCTTTCATCGCTTCTTTGTTTTTTGGATTAGTTAGTTCGTTGGATTTGCGGAGGAAAACCTTCACTTTGTTAGTGTTTTGTGGTTTGTTTAATTCAGTTTCAATTCGACTTCGGAACAAACGTATTTGATCTGTTTTTAATTTACTTATATCGCTAATCCCTTTGACTGCTATTCTTAACTTAGAAGTTAAAGTTTGGTTGATACCGCATATTAGGCTCACAATACTTTTATCAGACAACTCATTGAAGAACCACTTCCAGACATCTTTCTCCATTTTTTTCTCCTTTAATGTTGTAATTTATTTTTGGCATTGATAACGATTATAGTCGAAATCTATCAAATTAGAAATAAATAATGTCACTAATCAAATTTTCACTCCTTCGACCTGGCACTAGAGCGTCGTTTTCTTCCTATACAGGTGCATTAAGTAGACGTTCCCCCCGGGCACAAAAAATTTTTAATAGAGGAGAGTAATTTCATGAATAGGATGATTTCGCTGCCTCGAGGTTACTGGACATGGATTGGAAGCTATCTACGGTACGATGGAAAAGATACTATTAACCGCGTTACACGTCTCGTATGTCCTTATCCGAAAAACTCCCGTACAAAAAAAGCGTCCTCGGAAGTAGAGGCGCTTTTGCTTTAATATGAAAAGCTCGAACCGAAGTCCGAGGTTTAATGAGGGTGACGTGACTCGAACCCGTACGGTTTTACCCACTAGTTTGGTAAACTAGCGTGTCTGCCATTCCACCACACCATATATGAATGACACATTGCATTGCAATTGCTTTTTATCATAAAAAAACCATTTATAAAGAATGAGTTGCAAGAAAGATAAATAGTAACTTTGTGAAGATCTTGAAACGTAGCTCCGCCTGACGGAGCTGAACGGATCTACTCGGAGAAGTTTACTGGAACAAAGAAGGATCGCCAAGAATTTCAGTAGCTCCTTAGTAATCTAAAGGCTGGAGATACACTTATCGTAACTAAACTGGATCGTTTCGTGAGATCGACAGTCGACGCGATCACAACGGTTAAAGAATTATTTAATCGTACGTATTAAACATGGGTATGATCGAGGATACAGGAGGTACTACCCTCGCTTCTTCATATGTAAATGCCTCGATTCACTTAACGGGATGTACATGATCCCGTTCGGCAGCTGCTCGCCATCGTCCGTCATTATGGTTACGTTCTGTCGAGAGTGCGTAGCATGTAGTAATTATAATCGAAGTGTATCCGCTACCTCGCACACACCCTATTCGCCGCGATAATCACATTCTGGTAAACGACGCTCAAACGCCTTTTCCCATAACTCTTTTGTTAGGAAGTTTTGGGATTTTCCGTCCTTAGATAACTTAACCCACTTAAAGCCGTATCCATCTCCTTCTCGCTCTCGAAAACGGTTTCTGGCTATGCTGAAAACTCGTCCAGATACAGTTATTTCATATAGCCCTTCATAGCCCTTAATCGGTGCCCGCTCTTCGTCCAGCACGTTTATACCCCCATTTATTGATTTAGCCTCGAGATTCAGATCCGCTTCTTCATGCTTGTCCTTAACAAGAGATTGAATGACTTCCGTCCGTTCGCAGAATGTATAGTATGTCTTATAGCCAAATTGTGGCGACTTCTGTTTATAGACCTTCACCAGCTCACGCAGCACCTCAAGAATGGAACCATCGTCGTGTCCGGTTTTTTGAAGCGCTGCAATCAAGAAGCCTCGTTCCGCATCCCAGCTCATAACGTCGTTCACACTAGACTCCATTTCATCAATTAGCAGTGGCGGTAGATTATCTAACTGCTCACGCGCTTGATCCTCAGCGCGGCGCTCGCGTTTGTTCAGTGGTTCGCGTCCGATCATTGAATATCACCCCTTCACAATTGGATTCCTGATTTTGCCGATTTAACTAGTAGATAATTTATAAAGGCTGAACAGGAAACTAGCATAAATTGGGCATCTTCAAAGTCCAGATCTGAATCTTCTAATAATGAATGCCGTATTCCATTGGCATCGCTCGTATACCCATATAATTGGCTTAGTGCACCATTTAGAGCTCCATGAATTTTTACTTTATCATCTTTTTTTATTTTCTTTAATGCTTCACCTAAAGTGGCTGAATCATCTTTTGAAATGATTTTACATAAGGCTTCTACCGCTGAAATGGATTCTTTTATTGAATTTCGATAATCAGGCTGAGACCTATCAGATAACTTACGTAAAGCATCTTTAAGGTGAGTTCTTACGGGCGCTAAATGTTCTGTATTATTTATCGTTTCGTATATGCTATTGATCTCACTTTCGCTAGTTATAGGTGTAATCAAGCCATCCAAAAAGCGGTAAGCTGCTTGTTCCCTAGTGAGTACTTTATTACACTGTTCTTGGAAGAATGTGTAATTTGGCCCTTCAGATTGAACCTCAACGGTAAATTCAAGAAAATCATAAACTACATACCAATCAAAATCGAAAAATAAACTTCTAAGTATTTTTCCATGCTCACCTGCTCTAATTCCATCATCCAGTGGTACATTAAGGAACTCCTTATAAACATGAATTAAAAAAGAGGGTGCAAATGCTCCAGTCCGTATCCAAAAATCATTAAAAAAAACATTCCACAAACCAGTTCTTAATGCCTCGTCCATACCTTCTCTTTGAACTTCTTTAATTTTGTTAATGCCTATTCTTTGCGAAAATCTAGACAAATCAAAACCTCTCCTTATAATATCTGGTATATTACAAATCTAACTGTTAAATATTTAGATTACTGAAAGCGCCACACAAGCGCCACACGTCATTTCTTCATTTCCATAAACTCGCGATAGATCCGCGTCGCTTCCTGAGACGACAACCGATTGACCTTCTTTTTTTGTTTCAATACCTCTGCAATCTGCTCCCTAGCGACTCCGGCGCGCTGCATAGCTACGATCAAGCTACCGAGATCGCTTTCCCAAGTCCACACATCATTGATGAGCGGATCCTCATCGATCACTAATAAATGCTCGTCGTCTTGTTTGACGAGATCCAGCATCCTGATCCTCCGCGCGCCGCTCCCGTTCGTTTTTCGGCTCTTGTCCGATCATTGATATGCCCTCCAATACTGAATCTTCACGAGCTTTACTCTTCTATTTTTGTTTCCTCTAAAAGAGAAAATAATTCTTCACCTGATGCCCGTTGAGAGAAGATCCACTTTGCCTCATACTTAGCTCCGCTTAGTGTCTCCCACGAAATCGTCGCAGGGGTTTCTTCAAAAATTAGAAGCGAGAGTCCGCTTTCTTCAACTATAAACGTTTGTTCCGAGTTTGGATTTATGACCCTCGAACCAATGGCAGTTTTTTTATTGGGATCACCGAAAACGTTCTCCCGATCTCTAACGTACAATTCCACCCGAACATTAAAAGCTAGTCCGACGCCATTATTTCTAAATGTAATAGCCCATTGTCCATTATGAAGATAGAATCGTTCCGGATAAATAATGCAACGATGGGCAATATGAGATAGTTCCTTTGTTAGATACAATGACGAATTGGCCATCCGAACTCCAGCTTCAGCGATGTTTTTAGCTTGTTCTGAAACGTCTAAGGTTTCTTTTGATATATTTAGCGCATTTTTAGAGATGCGAAATGCTAAATACGCGACAGCCACGGATGCAACTGAACCTATTGCTTGTATCCAATCAGTTATTTTCAAAACCATACCCTCCAGATCCTAACGAGAAATTAGACTTTGTAACTGCTCTTTTGTTAGCCACGGCCTGCGCTTATGCAACATCCGATGACAATTCGAGCAAACAACAGCGATATCCTCAACTTTTGTCTTTTGTCCTTCCTGCAATTCCGATACAGGGATAGTATGATGACCCTCAATAAAATCCTCGCCGATCTCGCCATAGAAATCAACAAAATTGAACTTGCAGATCTCGCAGAAAAGTTGCCCGTTATGCTCTTCTTTAAACTTCTGTTTAGCCAAACGGATTACTTTAGGATTTCGTTCCCTCACAACGTGCTGAATCAATTTCTTTTTACCTTCAACGAATCCAGCGTCGTCCTCAGTAATATCCACATGAGCCTCGTCAGGCTCAAAATCGCGTATACCCCAGCGTCCTAATCCTTTAGTTGAGACCGCATAAAAAATATCCGTTCTTCCTGCTTTATAAACTTCGCTATCACTTGAATATTGATATATCGTTCCTCTTACTCCGTCCTTCCACGAAGGAGTGAAATCCATTTTACCCCGATCAAGAATCCTTGCGTAAATATCATCTAGCGTTCCATGTCCACCTAAATCTTTCAATGCGTCAATAATCTCATCCAACCACGGTCTAGACTGAGCCATAGTATTCCCTCCCAATATGTAACGAAAAAGGCTCCGGCGAATGAACGCGCGGAGTCTTTTTCGACCGATGCTTTCGGATTTATTTCCAGTATATCACAGGCTCTCAAAACGAGTCTATATATGTTATTCCAAACAAAAAAAGGATTCCGGCGAACTTTTGCTCGGAATCCTAATTTTAACCAGTCAATCGGGAACGCTCGGGTCAATCCTTGATAATGATTTTCAATTCGATCTCATTTCCATTCTTGGTGTATATGATCGTATCTATGAAATCTCGTAAAATCTCATTCGCTTCACGTTCTGGAATGTTGTCGCCGTGTGTTAAAAAACGTCTCATGTTGTCAAGTCGAGCAGAGACTTTATCATGTTCGGACATGTTATTCTCTGCCTTCATGGATTCGATCTGGTCTTCCAGTATTGCGATCTGTTCCTTAAAGGATGCGATCTGGTCTCGTGCCTCTTCTTGGCTGAATATTTCCATAACGAACCCCTGTTGAACCCTCTTAATATCCTTCCGGAGCTTCTCGATCTGCTTTTCTTTCCGATTGATCTCCTCATCAAAGTTCTGGGTATCGTCATTGGACAATAGGTGAATGTATTGTTCCAATTGATCTATATACTGGGCGAAGTATTCGTGAAAGAGAATCTCAAAATCCTTCACGTATATTCCCCCGTTGGTACATGTACTATACGTCTCATTGTCAAGGTAAGTCCGAGTTTGACAGCTTGTGATTCTTTTCATGCCGTGTGCAGTCTGGAAAGAGTGGATGCCATTACACAGACCACAACGGACAAGTCCTGAGAATTTATGTCTCCCTAGTTTCAGCGCAGGAGGACGAGTGTTTCGTTCATTTCTAATTCTCTGTGCCTTATCAAACAACTCCTGAGGAACGATTGGCTCGTGGGCATCCTTAATCAAGATTTGATCTTCCGTTGAAGTCCGTTCTGTTATACGCTTTCCATCTTGTTTGTACTGCTTGGTACGTCCGTAAGAAGAATGTCCAGCATATGCAACATTGGCGATCATACGTGCCACAGAGGATGAACTCCATTGCATGGTAGTGATCCCCTGATTGTTGAAGTCGTATGCTATAGTAGTGGTGGACTTCCCGGACACATACTCATTGAACATATGGACAATGATCTGAGCATCCTCTGGGACGATCTCAAGGTTCTTGGTGTCACGATTGTACTGGTAACCAAAAGGCACTTTCTTGCCCATCCAATTGCCCTTCTTTGCCGATTCCCTAGAACCTCTCATAAGACGCTTTCTAGTGGTTTGCCATTCTCGCTTTTCGATTAGTGCAATAATGTCACCGCTGAACATTTGATCCTCATTGGTATAGTCCGTCATAGATGTTGGTGTAACAAGGACACAACCTGACTTAATCATGATCTCTTTGACTTCCTCGTAATGTTTCGTGTTCCGAGTCAAGCGAGATTGTTCAGTACAAACGATGGCATCGTATTCATAATGCTTGATCTTGGACAGAAGCTTCTGGAACTCAGGACGATCCCACTCTTGGGACGATCCTGTCTCACTGTACAGATCATAAACATATCCACGCTTTTCACATAGCTCTATCAGAGAATTAGCTTGTCCATCTATTGATGCAGTTGTCTTGTCATCAGCTTCACGGCTCTTTCTGCAATAGATTGCCACTTTCTTTATTGACATGATTTTCCTTCTCCTCACGGTACAGTATTACCTGAGAGGAGTATATCATATTCGTTGCAATTAAGCGATTGTTTATTTATACACCATCGTTGCAATCATTTCTAAATGGGCAAATTCCTCAGTCCCAATGTCCGTTAGAAGCCCCACCACCTTATCTGGGATCGAATAGCGTTGATTCAAGTATCGCAATGCCGCAGCAAGCTCCCCGTCAGCACCCCCATATTGTTCAAGGAGCAGTTTTGCCATCCGAGGGTCGCATTTACTGACTCTGACTGGATACTGCAGCTTTTTTTCATAAATCCACATGCGCTCTCCTCCTTCTCAGACTTGCCATGGCCATGGAGGTTCACACCACTGCCAAGGTTGTTTGGTATAACTATGACCGAAATGCATGAGGGGGCCGAATTCCATCTCAAACTGCCCAGCAATTTGTTTCCTCTTCTGTGCGAATTGGTTGTATTGTTGAATGGCACCCAGATCATCAGGATGAGTATCTAAATACAGCGTCAGCTCGACTAAGACGAAATCTACGGCTTGTAGATCGTGAAGCTGTCTGTAATACGAGTCTGGTAACATGGGTTCACTCATGTCAATGGGCCTCCTTCTACCGCTTTGGACTCATAAGGCCCGTAAAGCGCTGGCCAGAGCGTTCCTTTTCTCAATGCTTCATAGGGGCTAAACTGTGGCAAGCCGGGTGGTTGAAAGGTAATATATAATTGAGGCGGTGTGTTATACAATTTCACTCGAATGGGTGGACAAGGATCAAACGGACCGATGAATGGAAAATATTTTTTGAATTGTGAATCCGCATGCATATGCATATCTCTCCTCCTCTTCTGTCTTGGGAGTAAACAGGCGTAGCAACAAAGGCCTATATGCTCGTTATATGCGGCATGACTTGGCCAAAATCACATGTTTTCCAACATTTCCATATTGTATGAGTTAATCGTTGACGGCCAGGCGATTTGGATTTCTTTGCAATTTGCAGCTTCGGGAGTGGTAGACTATGTAGGCTTCTACATGGGGAATGGACAGTTCTTATCAGCCACTAGGTCAGCTGGCATTTATCCTCAGAGTATGATGAGTTCGTATTGGGACCTAAATATTTAGGAGCCAAGCGCGTATATTGAAAAAAAAGTCCCTGCCGCGTTGCCATCGGGCAACTAAGCAGGGACTTCAATTTATGAATCAGAGGCTTACTAATTTAGAAAATCAATAAGTTCATGAAGCTGACTAACGATCGCGAGCGGTTTCTTATCGGAGGCAGAGGCGGGAGGCGTTTTACCATATTTATTGAGCCAAACTGCCTTCATGCCTATTTGCAGCGGACCAGCTACATCCGCTTCCCATGAGTCACCAACGAATAAGGTGTCCTCTGGCAGCACATTGAAATAATCAAGCGCCAGTTGATAAATACGTGGATCAGGTTTGGCCATACCAACGACATTAGAGATCCATACCTGCTCAGGAGGAAATAATTCCTTCAGGCCTAGACGCACTATTTTACCCTCTTGCATATCATGAGGTCCATTCGTAATAATTCCTAGCTGATAACGCTCCTTGAGCTTTAGCAGCAGCTCCAACACGTGAGGATCAGGCTCTAAGCTTTTTTCATATTGTTGGACGTATTGTAGGTTGAAAGCTTCTGCCTCATCTTCCGACATCGTATACTGGTGGTCTGCTAATGTTTCGATCAGCCTTCGGTTGCGATATGCTTCAACCGTGCAAATGCGCTGTTCATATAGGTAGTATAATTCATCGCTTTTCTTTTGAAATGCGGAGAAGAACGCCTCGTTATCATACTCTTTAGTTACCTCATGCTCCGCAAACATCTTTTTCATCACGACATTCCACGTACTTGAGAAGTCAAACAGCGTATCATCCAAATCAAATAAAATTAACTTCATACCCTACCACCCTGTTCATCTACTGTGGCTCAATCCAGCTTAATATTTAAGTTCAACAGGCCTGCTTTACGCATAGCTTGATAAATAATAACAACCAAAGGCCCCAGAAAGAGACCTGTTATTCCTAATAACTCGAAACCAACGTACAAACTGATCAAAGCAGCGAGCGCATTAATTCCAACAGCATCACTGAGCACTTTTGGCTCTACAATGCGGCGGAATATCGTCAAAGCAAGGAAAAGGATTAACAATCCTACACCCATTCCCGTATGTCCAATCAGAAGTTGATAGACGAGCCAAGGAATAAACACAAGCCCGGTACCAATCACAGGAACGAACTCCATAACCATTACTAATAAGGAAATGGCTAGCGGATATTCAGCGCTTAAGACCAGCAAGCCTATAAACGTGACCAAATAGGTTAACACGGCCATGATGAGCTGCGCTCGAATGAAGCCAAAGATAGCTTCTCGCAGGTAAGTCAGCACGTTTTCCATCTTCCCTTTGGAATGCTCTTCAAACATGGACAGAAAAGACATCCTAAGCTTTGGCAAACTAAACATAAACAAGTATAAAGCAATGACGTACATGAGCATTAAGATAAATAAATTCGGTATTTTTCCAGCCATATTTAAAAAGAAGCCAGAAATGCCGCTTAATACATTGGTTAAAGCCCCTGTTAAGGTTTCTGTACTGCTTTCCAGCCAAGTTTGCACTTGTGCCGCCATGTCTGGTGACAAGGAATCGTAGAACAACTGTGTGCGGTTGACAGCTTGATCCATATACTTATTCACTTCATCCATATAATTTGGCGCTTTGCGGCCAAGATCAATGAGCTCTGTGACGACATTTAACCCAATGAAATAAAATAAGGTCAGCGTCAGCAGCGTAAAGACGGTACAAATGATCGTAGCTGCAATTAATCGGTTCACCCTTGCAGCACGCATGAGAAGTACGGTTAAAGGGTCCAAGAAAATAGCTGTCACGAGCGCGAGTAAAAATGGCAAACCTATGGTGAACAATCCGTACAATAGCAGCAATCCAAGCACCATGATTAAGATCGTCTTAGGCGACATCAGTACTCCTCCGCTTATTCATCTACAGGTTTGACAGAGTTGATTTTCGTTATGTGAATGCGTACGATACGCAGTCGATCAACTTCGGATACTTCAAACACATGGTTGCCGAAAGCCACTCTTTTGCCTTTTACAGGTGCACCTTCAAGCTTCTTAAACAACCAACCACCGATAGAGTCTACATCTTCGTCCTCGATGTCCAAATCCAGCATATCGTTCAAGTCTTCAATCAGGACACGGCCGTCTACGGACGTATACTTTTCTTTCACCTCAACACCTGGCCGCTCATCGATATCGAACTCATCGTGCATCTCGCCAACAATTTCCTCCAGAATGTCCCCTAGTGCTAGAAGTCCTGCAGTACCGCCGTATTCATCAATAACGATAGCAAGTTGAGAATGTTTTTTCTGCATTAATTTCAATACGCGACTGACTTCCATCGACTCTGGAACATTAAGAATTGGACGAATAAAATTTTTAATTTCCTGTTCTTCATCCGGATCTGCTGTCAGTAAATCAGCAATGTGAACGAAACCGACGATGTTATCCTTATTCTGATCAGCCACAGGGTAACGTGTATGCTTCGTCACATGGACCATACGCAAATTATCAATGAAGCTCTGCTCAAGGTATAGACAATCCATATCTGTCCGCGGCAGCATAACCTCACGGGCAATACGTTCTGAGAATTCAAAAATATTATCGAAAAGCACCATTTCATCTTGATCGATATGGCCGCTTTTGACACTCTCATCCATCAGGATACGAATCTCTTCCTCCGTATGGGCGGCCTCATGCTCGCTTGCAGGCTCAACACCAATCCATGATAGAAATTTATTGGCCGTACCATTCAGCACCCAGATAATCGGGCGAAACAGCCTGTAGAAGAAGAGCAGCGGCGCTGAGAGCCATAGTGAGGTTAATTCCGCTTTTTGAATCGCGAACGATTTCGGAGCCAGCTCACCAAGCACAATGTGCAGGAACGTAATAAATCCAAATGAAACAATGAAAGATAATGTCGTCGTATAAACCGAAGTCTCTACTTGAAGCTTATGTAAGAGGGGTTCCATGATCAACTCCGAGATGGCAGGCTCACCAACCCAGCCTAGTCCCAGGGAGGCAAGTGTAATCCCCAATTGTGTTGCTGATAAATAAGTATCTAACTGCGACGTAACTTTGATAGCATACTTTGCTTTGCCGCTGCCTTCATTGACTAACTGTTGAATGCGGGATTGTCGAACCTTCACAAGCGCAAATTCAGCAGCAACGAAGAAACCATTGAGCAGGACTAATATAATAACTACTATCAGGTTAAGAACAATGGAACCGAAATCAAACGAAGTATGTGGCAAGCGTATATCTCCTTCAGTAATATGATTAGATGATAGCTTTGCGGCTTTTGAAATCAACAGAACGGTAATACGAGTCGGCTACCAGCAGGTTAGGACCACAACAAGAAGCGCTGCTGCAGAAGCAATTTACACGCTGATTCAGCGGATTATTCTCCCAACGGGCAAAAATGGTATCTAACTGGTCGTCATGAATGTTACCGAGAGCGGGTTCATTTGCAAAATCCGTGACGAACACCTCTCCTGTAAAAGTGCTCACATTCAAGCGGTTGCGTCCATCCGGATCATTACGAACGGTTACATTCGGCTCCTCGCGAAGCCTTTTAACCAATATTCTATCCTCTTGAAGATCGTTGCAAGCAAAGAATGGCAGTGTGCCAAACAGCATCCACATGTCACGATTCCGGCTGTCTAACAACCGATGAATGCTCGTTCTTAACTCGTCCAGAGATACCATTGGAAGATGAGAGGCAAAGGAACTGGCATACATCGGGTGAACCTCATGGCGCTTGCAGCCCATCTCCTCAATGAGCTTATGAATCTGCGGTAATTTCTCATGTGTGCGTGTATTGATCATCGATTCCGCTGAGACATAAAGTCCGCCTTTGCTAAGCGCGATCGTGTTATCAACCATGCGTTCATACATGCGCGCCGCGGTATCATGACTAACCGGATGCCCGCTATTCACAAAGCCGACTTGATGGAAATCGTCAGCGTTCAAGTAATTGAAAGAAATATGCATGACATCCAGATATGGAGCGAGAAGTTCATACCGGGCTAAGTCAAGCGTTAAATTGGAATTGATTTGTGTACGAATACCACGCTCTCGAGCATATTTAAGGATTGGCAGCATATAGTCTTTGACGATCTTGATGTGATACGAAGGCTCTCCACCGGTCAAGCTGATCGTTTCTAAATGCTCAACCTGATCGAGCTGCTTCAAAATGATCGGCAAGGGAATACGCGGTCCTTCCGACATGGTTAACGAATCCCCAACCGCGCAATGCTCACATCGCATATTGCACAAATTCGTTATGGTAAGCTCTACACTTGTTAGTACGTGTTTCCCGTATTTGCGATAAGACCGAATAGGGTCCCATGGATCGTAATCGGGGGTTAGCTCCGGTAGGATGGAGCTTGTTCCATTCATATTCATGCTGTTTACACCTGACCTATCATTTCCTATTCACAAGCTAATTGTTCCTATCATGCCTATACCTATGCCCTTTATTGTAACTTATGATTCGCAAAAAAGGAAACGGCAGCAAGTTATTGTGAAGCTTCGCTACCGCTTCTCTGCTTTCGATTGCGAACCCATTCGCAGCCATTTAGGTGCCCACCAGTTCGCATCCCCAAGCAGTTTCATGAGTGCCGGAACGAGCATCACTCGAACTATGGTCGCATCTATCAGCACGGCGAGACCTAGACCAAGCCCCAGCGCCTTCATGATTTCGATATCTGTAAAAATAAATGATCCTACAACTACAACTAGAATGAAAGCTGCACTTGTAATTAAACTTCCCGTTTTCTTAAGCCCTTCAGCCGTACTCTTATCATTGTCACCGCTTGCTTCATACTCCTCCATAATGCGAGAAATCAGGAATACTTCATAATCCATGGATATGCCAAATACTACACAAAAAATGATAACTGGCAGCGTTGCACTGACATAACCAATGGACGTTATGTGCAGCAAATCAGCCATGTAGCCATGCTGGAACACTAACACCACAACACCTAGACTCGCGCCAAGACTGAGCATGTTCATTAATACAGCCTTGAGCGGTAGCAAAACGGACCTAAAGGCAAGCAATAGAACGATGTAGGTAATTCCCATCACAAAAGTTAATACTTCAGGAATTTCATTCTGAATGCGATCTATAATATCCAGCCTATAGGCCGGTCCACCCGTGACTACAATATCAAGTCCGTCCTTACTTAAGCTGCGGAGTTCTCGGACAAGGCCATCCGTCGAAGGATCATCGGTATCTTTCTCAGGCACTACAACCATCAGAGCCGTGTGTCCTTTTGCCAATTTATTGCCTTCTATTTGTGCTTTGACATTTGAATTCCTTAGCATGACTGCTAACTCGGCATCTGAATGTTGACCCAGTGAACTGATGAAACTCTGTACTTCTTTTACACCTGATACCCCTTTAACCTGTTCACCATAAGCCCGAATTTTACGAATCGAAGCCTCTTCCCACACTTCTCCCTCTGTATGAATAACAATTTGGATGGGCCCCATCATACGCGGATCATAGGCCGCTTTCAATAATTCCGAGCCATATCGGGATTCGTAGCTGGGAGGCAGCACCTCAGCATTCGGTACGTTTAACTTTATTTGCCCCATCGGAGTCATCGTGTAGATCAGGGCACCCCCGACGATGACAACCAGCAGAACGGGTCGTTTCATTACAGCATAAGCGATCCGTTCCCAAAAGCGGGACGTTTCTTGCTTGCGAAAGCGTTTAGGAACGACCTGCAAAGAGTTGATCCTTTCACCAAGTATACCGAGGAGTGACAGCAGCATCGTATTCGCAACGATAACGGATATCGACACGACAATTACACCGCCCAAACACAAGGAGCGGAAAAAGGTGAGATCTACGAATAACATGCCAAGCAGCCCAATCAGCACCGCTATACCGGAAAAAAAGATCGATTTCCCAGCCGTCTGACAAGTCATGGCCACAGCTTCAGCCACATTCTTCTGTACCTTGAGTTCCTCCCGAAAGCGACTAACTAGAAACAAAGCGTAATCAATTCCTACGGCGAGACCGAGCATCGTCACCATATTCGGAAGGAAGTTCGATAAGGATTGGTTCTGGGCGATAAAATAGGTAATCCCTAACGTAAGTGTTACGCTCATAAGCCCAACGATCATCGGTAATAGCGCCGCGACTAGGGTGCCAAACACGATTAATAATACAATCAGCGCAATCGGCAAACCAATGGCTTCTGATTTGGCAATATCATGTTTACTCGCTTCCTGCATATCATGCAAAATAGCAGGTCCACCAGTCACATATACGTTCATGCCAGTTGGCGGGTGCACGCGTTCTTTAAGCTCCGGATATTTCTCCAAAGCAGGGTCGGTATCTAGATTTAGTGATACGGTTACGGCTAGTACATCCAAATGACCTTCGTTACGAGGTGTCGCGACGAATTTCGCACTTTCCACATACGGCAGCTTCGTAAGTTCGCTTAGCGAATCCAAAATGGCTTGTTGATGGACTTTGTCCGTCATATCAAGCCCTGCCCCCGTATAAACCAGGTTCAACATCGTAAGTGGGACACCCAGTTCATCCCGCATTTGAATGAGGCCACGATCAGACTCACTACCTTTAGGCGTAAAGCCGTTGTCTTTGAGCATACCCGGTGTTTGCTGAGCAAAAAAAGCAAAGCTGAGAAGCAGGAGTACGCCAATTACCAGCACGAGCCATCGAAAACGATGCATCGCATATCCCCATCTCCAGAACTTTCCTTTCACAGCTGATTCTCTCACACGCATCCCCCTAATTTGCAAAAAGAACCTGGATTCCCAGGTTCTTCGTGCTTGTTATCTATATTTTATCTTAAAATATGGTCGGCATACTTTCATCCGTATCAAACTCGCCTACTTTAATTTCCCCAATTTCTGAAATTAATGTAGAAAGCTTCGATGACAGGTCAATTTCGTACGGTTCCTTTAGCTCTTGACCGGATTCATCCTGCAGCACGCGAACGATCGGCCTATGAGGCACGGTCACGTTTAACTTAGATACGATGCCAAACTCTCCGGTATTCAATCGAACGGTTATGCCTAATGGGTAAATCGCGATTTTATCACGGAATAAGGCAATCTGACTTTGATCATACATCGTGCCAGAGCCCCCGAACAGTTGCTCCATAGCTTCATGCGGCAGTAAAGGTCTTCTATATACTCTTGTTGTCGTCATAGCATCATAAGAATCGACTAACCCAACCCATTTGGCAAATTCGTTGATGTCTGTACCTTGAATCCCACGCGGATAACCGCTTCCGTTAATTCGCTCATGGTGCTGAAGAGCACAATGCGCTGACAAAAGAGGAATGTTTGGTTCGTCTTTCAAAATGTTAAACCCGTATGTCGTATGATTCTTCATCTCAGTAAACTCTTGTTCGGTCAATTGCGAAGGCTTGCGAAGAATACCAAGTGGTACTTTCGTCTTACCAATATCGTGAAGCAAAGCGCCTAATCCAAGTGTTTCTAGGTTCTCACGACTGTACCCAAAGCTAATTCCCAGCATAATGGCATAAATACTTACATTCACAGAATGCTGAAATAAGTAATTATCTTTTACATTCATATTATTGAGCATAACCATTGCCCCTTGATGAGCGCTTAGATCGTCAATAATCATTTTCATCACATCGCGGAAGTTACGTCCGATATCATAATAATTAACGGCTCCGCGTTTGTTCGAATCTTCCATTACTTTCTTAAAGGTGTTTCGGATTTCGAGAACAGCCTTCGTCCTCGTTTCATCTTGAATAATATCCTCTTGAATGATGTCATTGGTCCGAGAATCTTGAATATATATGTAGTCGATCCCGTATGTAAAAAGTCGATCAATGAGTCTCTGAGAAAGCTCAACATTAACGGCCAGCAGGACCATACCATCGTCGTTGTAAATATTCTTGGCCAACCTCATTCCAGGATGACACATGTTGATCGGCATTAACAGCATTTCAGGACCCCCGAATAGGTGAGCGTTACTTTCTATCTAAATGTAATAGATTTCACAAAAAAGTTCAATAAAAAAAACCGCATCATTCGACGCGGTTCGATAAACGAAACAGTTATGGTTACTTTAAGTACATATAAAGTGCGAAAATGATGGCTACTGCAAATCGATAGTAGGCAAAATACGTTAATTTCATATTTTGAACAAGCTTTATGAAAGTAACAACCGCTAACAATGCAACGATGAATGCAACGACAAAACCGACTATAAAGAAACCTAAGTCATTCGAAGAGAGTGCTTCGTAGTTTTTAAGAAAGTAGACACCTGAAGCTCCAAACATAATTGGAATCGCCATAATGAACGTGAAGTCGGCAGAAGCAGCTCGGCTTACGCCGGACAGCATGCCACCCGCAATTGTCGATCCAGACCGGGAGAATCCTGGCCAAATGGATACCAATTGCCACAAACCGATGAAGAACGCTTGACGATAAGTCAAATCATCCAAAACGACAGCACTCGGCTGTTCCTTCTTCTTCTCTGCGATGATCAATAGGATACCGCCAAGAACAAGTCCAATTAACACGGTTGTTGAGTTAAAAAGCTTCTCGTCGACGAAATCATTAAACAAGACTCCGATGATACCAGCTGGTATGATCCCGATAAGAATGTGCAGCAAGTTCAGTTTCTTTCCTGACTTACTCTCGCTTTTTCTTTTCACTAACCCGAATAAAGATAAAATCCGTTTCCAATAAATGAGGACGACGGCCATAATGGCGCCAAGCTGGATAACAAAATCAAAGGTTTTCATGACTTCATCATTTTGGGTGTTTAATAAGCTTTGTGCTAGAATCATATGCCCCGTAGAAGAAACCGGTAAAAACTCGGTCAACCCCTCTACGATCCCGATAATGATCGCTTCAAAAATAGTATGCATGTTTTCCCCCTATGAATTGAGAGTTTATAGTTGTACTCCTGTCCAATTATCTATTCTACCTGTAACTTGGTAGATCTGACAACTCCTTCGACAAAGGTCGTGGTTGTTCGACTTATTCATTATTAGCAGGAGGCCTTCTATCCGTAAATCTTAGGAAATGACTGCTTAGGATCGCGTCTTCATCCCGAAGCTCAGAAGCAAGTACATCACGGATAAATTCAGGCAGCATATACGTCACCTGCTTACCTCGGCTGAGCGATAAATAACCTGAGCCGAAAGTAAACATATCGATCGTGCCAACAACATAATCACGGTTAGGGTCTAAAGGCTCATCGCCAACGTTCACAGCGATGATACGTTCGTAAGGTGCACGGGTGCTGTCGGTCGTGACGGTCAATCCGTCGACACACAGTACGCCCAGCACCTCGCCACGGAAGCCGAAGCCGCGAATCGGCTTCTCCATGAACTCGTCAAGCAGCGACTCTTCGAGCGCTTGCAGCAGGTCCGCCCCGCTGAGCAGCAGCCGGCAGGGGTTGATCGGACCCGGGCAGATTTCCAGCAATCTGCCGCGTGTCAGGCGCCCCTCCTTCAGTCCCTGAAGGAGCTGGCCGCTATTGACCAGCCCGATCTCGGCGCTGGTCCAGCGGCGAATCCCTGCGGCAAGCAAGTTGCCGAGCGGGGATTCGCCGTACCAATCCAGGCGCAGCGGTTCCCGCAGCTGCGCCACCTCCGCATCCAGCGCCGCCGCGCTGGCGATGCGGTAGTGCTCCAGCAGCGTGGTAACGCTGCTGTCTTCTTCACTTGCGTCCGTCATAGGGACGACGCGGCCGTTCAATTCTACGATCCGGCGCTGCGCCGGGTCGTAGGCAAGTTCAATATGGCCGGCATACTGACCGAACTTGCCGGCCGCACAAATATAGGTGCCGCTGAGCAGGAGCGGCTCCTCAAGCACGTGATGCGTATGGCCGCCGAGGATCACATCGATGCCTTCCAGCTCCTCAGCCATTCGTTGATCCGATCGCAATCCCAAGTGGGACATGACAACAATGATATCCACACTTGGGCGAAGAAGCCTAGTATGGGCCTTTACAGATTCGATTGGGTCCGTTACATGCCATCCAAGCAGTTCATAGTACGCTTGGTAAGCCGCGGTTACCCCAATGATTCCAATGGTGAGACCCGATTTCTCAATCGTAAGTGTAGAAAGCATCCAATCGGGCGTTTTATTCGTCGCCACTTCTACAATATTGCTGCCTATAATTGGAAATTTGGCATGTTCCTTCACTACCGTTCTTAACAATTCCGGCGTGAACGTTAGCCCTTCATTATTCCCCATGACCATCGCTTCGTAGCCGGTCGCGTTCATAATTTCCAAATTGGCAGAAGCATTCGTGCCTTCCGTTTCAGGGCGCATCCGGTCCATATGATCGCCAATATCAAGTGTCAACACCTGATCAGCCGGCCACAGTCGACGTACGCGATCAAAATAAGCGCTAATTTTGGGCATCTGTTCAAAATGACTATGAATGTCATTCGTATGTAAAATAACAAGTCTTTGCAAGGGCTCAGACACACCGTTCACCTCTTTTCTTTGTAAACCAGATCCGAAGCATGTCTAATCTTATGCAGCAGAATCTCCTCTCATTTCTTGAATTTTAGCTCATCAAGCGCCACTCTGTTTTTGAAGCCGAAGGTCGCTTCTTCCCCGAGCGCCTGATCATGAAGAAACCACACTTTAATAACACTTTTGACATTGAGACATTCACTGCTGCCATCCGGCACATAAAGACGAATCGGATAACCTTTCTTGAGCGCCTGTCCATCTTGAGCATATAGAAATAAAGCGGAATCTAATTGTGACCAAGGCATTAGAGCTTCAAATTCGTCTACTGCCTCCACCTTTAGATGCGTAGGTTCTTCAGCATGCGTCCCATTATGGCTGATCTTCCAGCTCCGATACCATGATTTCAAATCAAAAGCGTCCCCCTGCACATTCGGTACACGCTCCTGAAGCGCTAACTTTTGCTCCGCAAGTTCAACCATCTCGGATATCGTGAATGCTTCATTTTTTATATGTAGGTCTGACACTTGTATGCGTAAATCTTCTTGCATGAATACATTTCCCCTTTCATCCCTAAGCGCCATTTGTCATCCAAATGCTCTACCCATTATACCATTTTCAGGTCAAAATATGATATGCTGTAAAGGATTCCAACACTAAGTCATTAGGAGCAGAGCCGTGAACATACACATCCAACTCTTTGCAGGTTTGGTAGACCTATTCGGGACTTCCGTCCTAATTATAGATATCGAACAAGAATCCATTTCTATTGAGCAGCTCAAACAGCAGATCTCAGCAGCTTATCCGGCGGCTTCCACTCAACTTGCAGCCTGTTTTTTTGCTAAAAATCAAGCCTATGCCGGAGATCAGGAAATTGTCACAGCCGCAGATGAAATTGCACTGATTCCCCCTGTGTCAGGCGGTCAACCTTCTAAATATGAAATCACCCATGATACGATTGATCCATCCGAGGTAGCTTCTAAAGTCAACCACCCCAATCACGGCGCTTCGCTTGCCTTCATAGGGACAACAAGAGAGATGACCTATGGGCAGCGGACCGTCCTTTTGGAATACGAAGCTTACATACCGATGGCACTCAAGACCATGGAAACCATAGGTGAAGAGATAGAAAATCAGTGGCCAGGCACACTTTGTGCAATTACACACCGTTTGGGCAAGGTCGCTATTGCCGAAGCTAGCGTCGTAATTGCCGTTTCATCCCCGCATCGTGTCCATTGCTATGAAGCGAGTCGGTATGCGATTGAACGCCTGAAACAAATCGTACCCATTTGGAAAAAAGAAATTTGGGAAGATGGTTCGGAGTGGAAAGGCAGCCAAACAGGTCCCTGGAACCCGCTCCAAACGCCACGATTCGAATAAACCAGACTGGAGATGACCACATTTGGACACACATTTACATATAGATCAAAATGATGACGTTGACATGCGCTATTCCAGACAAGTCCTGTTTTCCCCCATTGGCCAAGAAGGACAGCGCAAACTTGGAGGAAGTCGAGTAGCTATCGTAGGCATGGGTGCTCTAGGCACCGTTCTTGCCAACCATATGGTTCGCGCAGGGGTCGGTTATGTACGACTGATTGATCGAGACTTTGTCGATACTAGCAACTTACAACGGCAAATGCTATACGACGAAGAGGATGCAGCTTCCACCACACCCAAAGCGATTGCAGCAGCTAAACGGTTACAACTCGTAAATTCACAGGTAACGATTGAGCCTCATGTAACCGATCTGAATTCCTTGAATGCTGAACAGCTGTTAAGTGATGTAGATTTAATTCTAGATGGAACCGATAACTTCTCGGTTCGCTTCCTGATTAACGATGTGAGTATCAAACTAGGGATTCCTTGGATTTATGGCGGTGCGGTCGCCTCTAGAGGAGTCTCTTTGACGATCATTCCAGGACAAACACCATGCCTTCGCTGCCTTTTCACACAAGCCCCCGCCGCAGGTACGACTGAAACCTGCGATACTGCTGGCGTTATTGGCGGAATCATTCATGTTGTAGCTTCCTTTCAAGCAACGGAAGCTCTTAAATTACTTGTTGGCGCGAACGAACAGCTTAATCTTAGAATGCAGCAATGGGACTTATGGTTCAATCAGAATTCAGCAATTAGTGTAGCAGGAGCGCTTAAATCAGACTGTCCCGCCTGCGCAATGAAGCAGTACGATTACTTAGAAGTCGGTGTAGAAAGTGACACGATTCAATCCTTATGCGGCCGTAATTCCGTCCAGATTCATCCGATAATTCCATCCGATAAACCGCTTGAATATTGGGAAGAACGATTAAAACCACTTGGTCCGGTTGAGAGAAATCGCTTCCTTCTAAAGTTCCAAGCAGCCCCCGATTTGCACATGATCATCTTTCCAGATGGCCGTGTTCTCATCCAAGGAACCGACGATTTAATTCAGGCTAAAAGTCTTTACAGCCGATATATTGGGATGTAGTATAACTATATACCTACGGATTATAGGACTAGGAGAGGAGCTTCTATGCGTATACATGTGCTTCAACTTATTGTTGGTGATAAACTTAGTTCTGATTCCTACAATATGGTAGGACTTCATCTTCTTTCATCAGGTACTGTCGTTGATAGCGGAGATATTTTGATGCTCAATCGCCACAATGTAGAATATGTAGATATACACCCTAGAGGGAATGAAGCCGTAAATGTGCTTGAAGAGCCTACAGTCCGACAAGCAAATAGCACGCAATTACACACTTTTAACGATGCAATCACCGGTATAAAAGATTTATTTGCTGCCGTCGAAAACGGGGAATCTATTCATAATGAACTTATAGAATCCGCTTTCAATCCGATGATAGAAAGCTTTCAGGAGGAGAAAGACGTTGTTTCACTGCTGATTTCTTTGAACAGCAATGATGATTATACATATCAACACAGTGTACAAGTAGGTATGTTATCCTACTATATTGCCAAGTGGATGAATAAAAGTGAGAAAGAAGCCCTTCATATTGGAAAAGCAGGCTATCTCCACGATATTGGCAAAAGCAAGATCCATTCGGACATTCTACATAAACCCGCAAAGCTAACCAATGATGAGTACAATGAAATTCAGAAGCATACGATATATGGCTATGAAATCATCAAAAAATCCTTAAATGACAATACCCTTGCTCTCGTTGCTCTAGAGCACCATGAACGTATGGATGGTACAGGCTATCCTTTACGCAAAAAGAGTACGGAAATCCATTCGTACTCGCTTATTATTTCGGTTGCAGACGTTTATAGTGCTATGATCTGCAACCGGGTTTACCAGCAAAAACGTGATCTACTGATCGTTCTTAAGGAACTGCACCGCATGAGTTTTGGCCAGCTTGATCCGAAAATAACGCAAGTCTTTATCCGCAACATGATTCCTAATTTTATTGGTAAGAAAGTATCCCTCAGTGACGGACGCGTCGGTACAATTGTTATGACAAATCCAACTGATTTCTTCCGACCGCTCATTAACATTAATAATCAATTCTTGGATCTATCACAGCTTGGCGATGTGGAAATAACGAAAATCGCGATCTAATTAAATGATAAGACTGCTGACTGCAATTGCGATTCCAATATAGACGGCAGCTAGCAGCGTGCCAACCGCTACATTTCCTTGCTTTAGTTGATCAGATAGCTTCACACCAGGTGTAAGCCAATCAAAGATCCAATACGTAGCAACCAAACATACATACCCTACCGCGAACCATAAGCTCATATGCCAAATCGATGAATTTGTATAAGCTGAGATACCTAATACTATCGCCGTAGCTACAAATTTACCACCCATGGTGATGCCGACGGCTACATTGCCATTGTTTATTTCCTCCATATCGCGGTAGGGCGTCATTAAACTAAACACATACATACCTGCGAATTGCAGCAGGACAATCACAAATAAACTAATTACAATATCCAAAACAATCATTCTGCCCACCCCCGAAATTTCGCCATGGATTGATCAAAATTGCTGTAATCGTGTACTTCCTCTAGAATAACCTGTACTTCCTTCTTGTTTTTAAAGCTTACATAGCGCTCCTCTGGAATGGGCTGCTTCACTTTCTGTCCCGTTGGTAGATCAGCTACCGCGAAATAGCGGAATTTGCCATCCAACTCCGTTTTGTAAACCCCTACTAATTTTACATCCGTCTTTATTTCTATTTTTAACTCCCCTGCATCTTTTTCAGCTTCTTCTTTCGTTTTGAACGTCTTAATAGGCTTCCATTGCGAAAGTGTTACATCGTTCTTCCCTTGATCATTTGTTTTCATTGTTGCCTGCATATAGCTCAGCACCCATACTTGATCCCCTGTAGCAAAATTCTGATCATTCGAAATCCGTTCATTATTCGGCAGCAGGACCATATCCCCATCCAATAAATCCCCTACTTTCGCCTGCTGTACTTGATAATCCCACGGCACTTCACCACTCCTATCACTTGTGCTTGCCGGACTTCCCACCGTCGCCTTACTCAGAACAGCTGGCTTCTTATGAAAAGCACTGCTAATGCCCCAAATGATTAGGATACATACAATGAGGCCCGCGGCCATTAGCCAAAATCGTCCTTGTTTCAAGGTGTTTTCACTCCTATCGCTACAAATTGACTCGCATTTCCTGTAATTTTCCCGCCTGCTCTCCCTAATAGCCCGCACGGTGTTCCATTAAGGACAAAGAGACCTGTTAATAAATGTTTAATTCCATGAGCAAAAGATAGCTCAGGCAAATCAGCTCGCTGCTGATAAACACGCTTGAAAAATACACTCGTGTCAAAGCCAACTTCATCTTTGACCTCTAATTCACCCTGCGCGTTATACAACTCAACCGAGCCGCCTTCTCTACCGAACATGGATTTAGACACGTAATCACCTGTAAGATCAGGCGTCATATAAGTAGGCAGCATATAGGTCCTTATTGCCTCATGCTCATCTGAGGTGAACAATTCTGCGCCTTCCTCATGCAAGCCCCATATGATGGCTTGCAAGCCTTTTGACTGCAAGATAACCGCATGTAATGGATTGAAAAGTTGTATGAATTGTTCTTCAATTGCATAAGAGAAGGCCTCTCCTCCATCATCAATGCCCATCCATTCCTTCGGATATAGTGCAAACATTTTGCTGATGATTTGGTTCTCTCCGACCTTAACGACGCCTTCGTCAATCCATAAATCCAAACAATCGACACAGGTTACCCTTCTTCCGCTATGCGCTACAAGAGCATCAATGGTTCCTGTATCTTCAACATGCTTTCCATATGCGATGCAGGCAGCAAAGTCAGGCGCTTCGATCTCCCACGCTGAGCGTATGAATTCTTTCATAGCACGGTTCGGTGATTCTATTCCCATTTGATCACATAACCAAGGTGTAGCGATCGCTGCTTCTACATAGCCTGTTGGTGTATCTGCATTCAGCTCTAAAAGCTTAATTTCTCCTTGCTGATTCACGGTAAAGTCAAATCTGGCATATCGACTAATGAAGCCCGCGGCACCCGGTTCGAGCCGATCTAACCCATCCCACAGCACTTCAGGAATAGACAAGAGCTCATATAACTCCCTTTTCCCTTTCACATAACGAACGGTCTTATCAAACACGAGCCACAAAGCGCCAGCCGCATGGATAAGTTCTTCATATGCATGTCGCTCCATGACCACAAGTTGGTCAATCCAGTACGCTTCCTCTTCCATATCTGCCCATGTAAATCCCAAGTCCGCCAACTGCTGCACCCTATGATCTCTGTCGGCAAATGGCGTCCCTATAACTTCAAATATCACAGAAGTTAACCTCCCGAACTGGAGCTTGACGAAGAGCTGAAACCACTTGATTTACCGCCAATACTACCGGAAGAGGTTGAGGTCGATTTGGAACTTGATGTTGTTCCGCCGCTCGTACTGTTTGACGATGACTTATTGGTTGTAAACGAACCTGTTCCACTTGAGGTTGTTGGTGTCTTCGTTGTGGATCGATTCGAGAATGAATTCGGTTGATAGGTTTTCGTCACATATGGTGTATTTGAACGGTAATGATAGGAACGGTGATTGCTTCCCCAACTACTCGATGAGTAAGGACTTACTGTATTAAAGATCAAATGATACAGTAATAGATCATCCCAACCAAAACCACCGCCACCAGTTACTTGGTTCACAATGATTGGGGTCGTACTTCCTCCAGAGCTCGTTGAGCTCCCCCCTGCTGCAGGTGTAGGAGACGGAGAAGGCGACGACGCTTTATTATCCGATAACACGGGTACGGGCAAACTCCAGTCAACCGAGGGGTCATAATAAGCTTTGACGTCTTCTGATGACCATTCAACTAGCTTAGATGATCCGGCTCCAGCAGCACTCGGATTAGGAGACTCTACAGCATGCGCAGATAGCAGCAGCATATGACTAACGAGCATGATGCCTATAGAAGCTGAAAGTACTTTAAGCGGTCGTTTCACTGCCTGTTCCCTCCCCCTTCTGAGCCTACTGTAACCAGCAGAAGTTCAAAAACATTAAGATCTAAGTTCAATCTTCCTTCAATCATCTCATATTCCTTACCGCCAATAAGAACAAAGTTAGCTACATTTAAGGCCTGAATGAGCTGCTCATCCCACGGGCGTTCACTAATTTTTTGCAGTTGTCCGTCCACCAATTTTTCAAAAAGTGTAATATTCATCGATTCATCTTCCTCCATCCAAATCTGTATACTAAATAAAACGCGTGAACAGACCTTTTGTTTCAATTTAGTGAAAATAAATAAAGCCTATCCCTAAGGATAGACTTTATTGGATTAATATGCGACGCGTTTTGCTCGTAGAAATGTTGATTTCCAATACGGTTTATTGATATTAATAATCTGAACGCCATTCTTTGGTGCAGGTGAAGCATTTAGCATTTGCATGTTGCCTATATAAATACCTACATGTCCAACTGTTTTATTGGTTTTGAATCGACCTGGTACATAGAAAAACAATAAATCACCTTTGCGCAAGGATTTTCGGCTAACTAATTGTCCTTGCGTCGCTTGTTGACGAGCAAGCCTCGGTAGCTTTACACCATATTTTCCAAATACATATTGGGTAAACGTCGAGCAATCAAATTTTCCTGTTTGCGGATAAGGTCCTGAACCGAATAGATATTTCACACCTAAATATTGCTTGCCTTTGTTAATCATTGCATTAATATCAATGTTCTTAAGGACTGGAATTACTTCTTCATGATTAGTGGATGCCCACACTTCAAGATCACCCTCATCTTGTGGCATTGATGCCGGATTCGCTCCCGTACCTTCACCTTTGAAAGGATCCGTTGGATCATCGCCAAATTCAAGCTCCGGTATGTTACCACGGGGGTCATTGTCATCTTCACGCTCAATTGGAGCAACCGGAGCAGCATGAATCAACAATTGGCCATTTTGCACTTCATAAGACATGTCTTCTTGAAACAAATCGGCCAAAGCGGAGACTGGCAAATAGGCCGAATCCCCCTCCTTGATAAAGGGCTGGCTAACTTTGATTTCTGAACCATCCTTCATGGCTTTCGTCGAATTCATGGTCACTTCAAAGTTTGCATCATTATCGCCAATTAACAGCTTCTGATTGCCATCTTCCCAGTTTGACTGGAACTTTAGGGTTTGGATGAGTTCACGTGCGGCTACATAATTTACATTGTTAATCACCTTAATGGGCACAACTGCGTCATCATTACCTAATGTCGTTCCTTGTCCAGCTTGTGACAAACTCTGAGACTGCATATTGCTTGTACCTGACTGTGTGGTAGGATTTTGCGTTGGTGCCGCATTATAGGGGCTAACATTATTCCTCCCACAAGCGGTTGTAGTTGCCATCATGACTACTATGCTACCAATTGCTGCTACTTTTAGCCTTTTCCACATCGCTTCTATTCTCCTTTGGGGACTCATAATTATCCTCTATAGAGTGAGACAAGTGGCTTGCAAATATGCATAAAGGGCCATTTGAACAGCTTGGATCATCTTGGAAGCTTCTAGATTAGACCGAACGCTAGCTGTACCATCTCATACCGAGGGAGGGAGAGAAGAAGGTAATCCCAATCTATTTGTCGAATATGGGAATATATTGAATGAAGGAGTGATCGAAATGGCAGGTTTTTTGAATGGACTTTTAGGCAATTTTTCAGAGGTTTCCGTTGATGAGCTCACAAAGCAGTATGGCATCTATCTCATGCCCAGCGAAAAGGTGACAACAGGCTTTAAGTTAGTCCGAGATACATTTATCGTGACGGACGAAAGAATCATTCTTATTGACCATCAAGGTGTTACTGGCAAAAAAACAAGGATAGCTTCCATTGATCTTGACTCCATCTATGAGGTCACGATGGAAACAGGCGGCACAGGCTTCGATGATAGTGAATTAACGATCCATTACATTACATCTCCTTATTACAAAGCCAACAATGCTGTAACGACTTCCTATAAATTTGAGTTCGGTAAAAAATTCAACCTACAACCTTTCTATGTTGCAATTCTGACTCTAGCGACACAGAATCGTAAACGTATTAACGCTTAAATCAGAGAGACTTATTTGCACTTAAAAAAGCGTGCCCGAGAAACTCGGGCACGCTTTTAGTTGTACATATCGATTAACCGATGGAACCTTCCATCTCAAATTTAATGAGACGATTCATTTCTACGGCATATTCCATTGGAAGTTCTTTCGTGAACGGCTCGATGAAGCCCATAACGATCATTTGCGTCGCTTCAGCCTCAGTAAGTCCGCGGCTCATGAGGTAGAACAATTGGTCCTCAGATACTTTGGATACTGTTGCTTCATGCTCAAGCGTAATGTTGTCGTTCATGATTTCGTTATATGGAATCGTATCTGACGTTGACTCGTTATCGAGAATCAAGGTATCACATTTGATGTTCGCTTTGGAACCTTGGGAGTTGCGTCCGAAGGAAGCCAGACCACGGTATGTTACTTTACCACCGTGCTTGGAGATCGATTTGGATACGATCGTTGAAGTTGTGTCAGGCGCCAGATGGGTCATTTTCGCGCCAGCATCTTGGTGCTGCCCTTTACCAGCTACAGCAATGGAAAGAACCATCCCTTTAGCGCCGCGGCCTTTTAGCACAACAGCTGGGTACTTCATCGTAAGTTTGGAACCGATGTTACCATCGACCCATTCCATTGTAGCTCCTTCTTCTGCAACTGCACGTTTGGTAACGAGGTTGTAGATATTCGGTGCCCAGTTTTGAATCGTTGTGTAACGTGCACGGGAGTTCTTGAGACATACGATTTCAACTACCGCGCTATGAAGGGAGTTTGTGCTGTAAATAGGAGCTGTACAGCCCTCTACGTAGTGCACGAAGCTTTCCTCATCGGTAATGATCAAAGTACGCTCGAATTGTCCCATGTTCTCGGAGTTAATACGGAAGTAAGCCTGCAATGGAACTTCACATTTTACGCCTTTAGGGACATAAATGAAGGAACCACCGGACCATACCGCACTATTCAACGCAGCGAATTTATTGTCGCTCGGCGGAATAATAGTTCCGAAATATTGTCTAAACAGCTCTGGGTACTCACGAAGCGCCGTATCCGTATCTGTAAAGATAACGCCTTGGTCTTCTAGTTCCTTTTGCATGCTGTGGTAAACAACTTCAGATTCATACTGAGCCGATACACCAGCTAAGAATTTTTGTTCCGCTTCAGGAATACCGAGCTTGTCGAATGTCTCTTTAATTTCTGTAGGAACTTCTTCCCACGTTTTACCTTGCTTCTCAGACGGTCGTACATAGTACTGGATATCATCGAAATCCAGATCATCCATGTTTCCGCCCCAACGTGGCATTGGCATTTTGAAAAATTGCTCCAGGGATTTCAGACGAAACTCTAGCATCCACTCAGGTTCGCCTTTAATTCTGGAGATTTCTTCAACGATTTCACGAGTTAAGCCTTTACCCGATTGAAAAATCGATTTATGCTCATCTCTAAAACCATATTTATAATCCTCGAGATCTGGCATTTGTTTAGCCATGGTTAATTCCTCCTTAGAATTTTTGTGCAGCATAAACAGCTTTCTAATCTATGCATCGCTTTTGCGTTAGTTATCGGTTTTTTGAGAATGTTCAATCCCTTTGCGAAGTGCGTTCCAAGCCAGGGTTGCACATTTAATGCGTGCTGGGAATTTATTTACCCCAGATAATGCCTCAATATCTTCATATTCAAATTCGACAGGTTCGCCTTTCATCAAGCCAGAAAAATTATCGGCCATCTTCAGCGCCTCTTCGATTGTTTTACCTTTGACAGCATCCGTCATCATCGATGCGGAAGATAAGCTAATCGAGCAGCCTTCACCTGTGAACTTAGCCATTTTCACGATTCCATCCTCAACCTGCATTTGCAGCGAGATTTTATCACCACACGTTGGGTTATTCAGATCAATCGTAACGGCTTCGCCTGACTCAAACTTCCCACGGTTGCGCGGTGTTTTATAGTGATCCATAATCACTCTACGGTATAAATCATCCAATTGCATGGCCGAAGTACTCCTTTGTTTTTAGTAAGGCCATCACAAGACGGTCAATATCTGCTTCTGTATTGTACAGATAAAAGCTAGCACGAGCCGTGGAACTTACTTCAAGCCATCTCATTAAAGGCTGAGTACAATGGTGACCAGCGCGTACAGCAACTCCCTCCGCATCCAGGACGGTTGCCACATCATGAGGATGAACATCACCTAGATTGAACGTAACGAGTCCTGCACGATTAGCTGTAGGACCATAGATAGTCAGATCTTCGATCTGAGCCATCCGCTCCATCGCATAGTTCGTAAGCTGAATATCATGTTTATAAATATTGTCCATACCGACTTCTTGTAGAAAATCAATAGCCGCGCCAAGACCTACTGCTCCAGCGATGATTGGTGTTCCACCTTCAAACTTCCAAGGCAGTTCCTTCCAAGTGGACTCATAGAGATCCACATGATCAATCATTTCACCGCCAAACTCGACAGGCTCCATATTTTCTAGCAATGCCTTCTTCCCATACAATGCCCCGATTCCGGTCGGACCACACATTTTATGACCGGAAAGCGCATAGAAGTCGCAATCCAAATCCTGTACATCCACCTTCATATGCGGTGTACTTTGTGCGCCATCGACCATCATCTTCGCTCCATGTTTATGGGCGATTTGGGTGATTTCTTTGATCGGATTTACGACACCCAGAACGTTCGAAACATACACAACCGAAACGATTTTCGTACGATCAGTTATTGTTTTTTCAACATCTGTAAGCGAAATCGAACCATCAGGCTGTAAAGGAATATATTTTAAAGTAGCGCCTGTTGCCTTAGCAGCTTGCTGCCAAGGAATCAGGTTGCTGTGATGCTCCATCGGTGTAAGGACGATTTCATCGCCTTCACGCAGAACAGATTTCGCATAACTGCTTGCTACAATGTTGATTGCCGTTGTCGTGCCTCTAGTGAAAATGATTTCCTGCTCGCTGGATGCACCAATGAACTTAGCCACTTTGGCTCTAGCTCCTTCGTATGCATCCGTTGCACGGGAACCTAAGGTATGAACCCCGCGGTGAACGTTCGCATTGTCCCACTCATAGTAGTGCTTCAGCGCTTCAATCACCTGAATAGGCTTCTGGGAAGTAGCAGCACTGTCCAAGTACACCAGCGGATGACCGTTCACTTCTTGCTTCAGAATGGGAAAAAGTTCACGTATCTCGGCAGGTTTCATTGTCCCAGCTTCCTCTCCACTAAGCTTTGCAGCTGTTCTTCAACGCTCTTAATTGGAATTTCGGAAACGACTGGCGCCAAGAATCCGTAAATAATTAAGCGCTGAGCTTCTTCCTTCGTAATCCCGCGAGACATCAGATAGTGAACTTGCTCAGCATTGACTTGGCCAACACTCGCCGCGTGACCAGCTTTTACATCGTCCTCATCAATAAGGAGAATCGGATTCGCATCGCCGCGTGCTTTCGGGCTAAGCATCAACACTTTTTCTGTTTGTTGACCGTTACAGCCTTGTGCGCCTTTTTCGATCTTCGTAATCCCATTGATGATCGCTGTTGAGCTATCTCTCATAACGGCACGAGTAATCATGTCGCTTGTCGAAGCTTTGCCCCAATGAACAGCGCGTGTTGTCAGGTTCAACTTCTGCTCCTGAGTTCCTACACAGATCACTTTAGCATCGGAGTCGGAACCTTTGCCTTTGAGGATCGAAGTTGTATCAGAAAGTGTGTTGCCGTAGTTCATTTCACCAACTACCCACTGAATGCTCGCATCGTTATCAATGATCGCACGGCGGTATGTCAAGTCGGTAACGGATTCCTCCAAGTTATGAACGGACGCAAAGTTAACGCGAGCACCTGGCTTCACGAATACTTCAACGATTCCATTTTGTACCATTGGAACACCTGATACGGAAGATACAAAATTATCTACATAAGTAACTGAACTAAACTGCTCAGCAACAATCAAGACATGCGGCGCGAATGTAGCTTCGGCATCATCGGTTACGAATAACGCTTGAACTGGAAGGTCCACACGAACGTTTTTCGGAACATAGAGGAAAATACCACCGTTCCATAGAGCCGCGTGCAAAGCTGTTAATTGATTTTCATTTGATTCTACAGCTTTCATGAAATAAGGCTTTACAAGCTCCTCATGATCGCGAATTGCTGTTTCCAAATCGGTGAAAATAACGCCTTGCTGTTTCAATTCCGCCGATACTTGGTTGAACACGATACCGGAGTTGCGTTGTACGATCAAGTTGTCGGAATTGGCTAATCCTTTGGCAACTTCGGGTAAAGCATCGAGGGTTGTCAAAGGAGCTTGCGTTTTATATGAACCATAGGAGGAGATGCTCCAACGGTCAATTCTCGTCTTTTCTAGTGCGGGTAATTCCAAAGAATTCGCTAACGCTAACCCTTCTGTACGAAGGGCAGTCAACCACTCCGGCTCTTGTTTGCTGCGGGAGAGCTCGATGACAGCATTAGTATCTATGGAAAGTGTTGTTTGAATGCTCATGATTTCCTCCATTTATAGGGATCTTTGATCGAAGATCAAAGTCTCTCCTTTCTGGGACCTTGGGTCGAAGACCAAAGTCTCTCCTCCTTTAGTACTTCGGTCCTGGCGTGTTCATTGGAACTTTGAATTCTTCCGTATCTTGACCAACCGTTTCATCCACGATACCGAGTTCTTCTTTGATCCAATCGTAACCTTCCGCTTCCAGACGCTCTGCAAGCTCAGGACCACCGGACTTCACGATACGACCTTGCATCATAACATGTACAAAATCGGGTTTAACGTAGTTCAGCAAACGTTGGTAATGCGTAATGATCAAGAAGCCGCGCTCTTCGCTGCGCATAGCATTAACACCTTCAGCTACGATGCGCAATGCGTCGATATCAAGTCCGGAGTCAATTTCATCTAGAATCACGAACTTTGGCTCAAGCAAAAGCATTTGTAGAATCTCGTTACGTTTCTTCTCACCACCGGAGAAGCCTTCGTTTAGGTAACGGTGCATGAACTCTGGATTCATTTCCAGCTGCTTCATCTTCGCTTCCATTTGGCGAATGAACTTGATCAACGAAATTTCGTTGCCCTCACCGCGACGAACGTTCATTGCACTGCGCAAGAAGTCAGCGTTCGTTACACCCGTGATTTCGCTTGGATATTGCATAGCTAGGAACAAACCAGCGCGTGCTCTCTCGTCAACAGCCATTTCTAGAACATCTTCACCGTCTAATGTTACAGAGCCCTCGGTTACTTCATATTTCGGGTGGCCCATCAATGCAGAAGCCAATGTACTTTTACCTGTACCGTTTGGTCCCATGATGGCATGAATTTCGCCGCCTTTGATTTCCAGGCTAAGACCCTTCAAAATTTCCTTCCCTTCGACGTTCGCTTTTAGACCGTCTATTGTAAATGTTGATGAATTCGCCATTTCTTAAGCCTCCATAATGTGTTTGAATGTACAAGATAAACGACAATCATTTCAAATGATTATCATTGATTCTCATTAGAATAATTCTATTATAACTTACTATGCTAAATCAAGAAAGGGCATTTGCATGAAAAAGCTGGTCATTTTCTGAAAATGCTACCTTTTAATTACGCCAAAGTGCGCTTAATTTCAGCAACCCTCGCAGCAAACTCCTCATTACTCAAGACTGGAACCAAGGAAGACTCTTCCGGGATAGCTGCCCCAAGCTCAATCCATGATTTGCAGCCTATATAGGCGTGTTCGATCGGAATCTGCAAGGGTTGTACCCATGTATATACCCTTAACAGCATGATATGAAGCGGATTCTTGCGTTTCCACTTTAATCTTTCTTCCGTGAAATTTTCGGTCCAAATGTGATAAGGGTACAGTTTATTCAACTGCTCTTGATCGCTGACCTCAATATCTTCGACCATTCGAGCATAGCTGCTAATCGTTACGTGTGTATCCTCTGCACTCCAGCCGTTGAGGGATTCATCGATAACCCCGCGATAATCTTCCTTCAATAATTCTTTTCTTTGATGTTCATACGTCGGATAGAGAAAGAAATCAGCAGATTCCACTTGAAAATCTTTTGTTTCCTCAACAATTCCTCCCTTGCGCATAATAAATATTTGTGTCCCATCTTCCAATGCTTTAACAGCCGATGCCCATTCTTTCAGAGCCTTTGGTTTCCCCATGACGCAAACACCTCGTTCTCCTCATTAATCTTATTTATTATAAGGAATATCAAGAAGCAAAACAATGTGACATAAAGACGTGTGGCTAAACTAGAAACTCCTGTTTGACGTTAGAGACCGTCGATTCATTCAACCAATATGATCTTAGATTGATGTGTCTTAAATCGGGATCAATCGTCATCTATGCTCAATTGGGGTTGTTCGATGAATAAATCCATATGTTTGATTGAATGATGTTGTAGTAAGTACAACAATTGCGGCCTAAATCTCGCCTCTCCCCCTTCGTTGTTGCATCATGTACAACAATTTGGTCGTATCCAGGCCATTTCGTTATAAATGGGCACAAAATGTTGTACAAATTGCAACTTCAAGTTTCAAAATAGCCTTTAGGCGTGTGAATTGTTGTAGAAAATACAACATTGGTAACCACTGTAGCCCTCTCGAATGCTGAATGACCCTAATAAAAAATTTTGGGTTATGCTTATTTCCTATTTCCATCACCACTAGAGCGGGATAGTAAACCTGGGAACAGATCATCGGCAGGTTTGCGTTTTGCAAATCATTTCGTTTATTAGTCCAAAACGATGGGAGCCTCCAAGTTTCGGCTTGCGACTTGGCAGTGAACAAAACATCATTTACCGATGTAGGTACCAAAATTTTCATTACACGTAAACCGAAGAATAGGCGCTTAAAGTTGCTCCATATAAGTGAATGCAGCGTAAAAAAGGGATGGCCCTACTAAACTGGGCCATCCCTTTACTCTCTTTTATTTCGAAGTTTCAGCGTAATATGTTGGTTGCATGCGCGTAAACTGATCTTGATTTTGTTTCATGGGATTAGGATCAGCAGTCGCGCTAGGAACATCAGCATCGAAAGCGATCAGGAGCAAGAAGAAGCAAGCAGCCACAACAAGCAGCAGATTCAGGATTTTCATCACAATGACATCCTCCAGAACTGTTTTGCTCCAAGTATAGCCAAGTTTCATCAAGTACATGTTTGTTCTGGTTAAAGATTTTGTAAACTTGGACTAGCCTAGGAACGACTGCAGCATCCAGCGGTGCTTTTCCAATGAAGTTTGAATGGCTAGAAGCATATCGGACGTGGTGTCATCTTGAACTTCTTCACAAGCCTGCATACCTGCTTTCAATTCTTGCGTAAGGATCGTGAAATCTTCAATAACAGCTTCGACCATTTTCGTGGCGGTTTCTGTACCTGAAGCCTCTTTTAGGGACGATATTTCCAAAAAAGCCTTCATTGTAGCTGCCGGCTGACCACCGATAGAAAGCAACCGTTCAGCCAGCTCGTCCACATGCAGGGCAGCTTCATTGTATAGCTCTTCAAACTTAACATGCAGGGTGAAAAACTGATTGCCTTTTACATACCAATGAAAGTTGTGCAGCTTGACATAAAGTAAACCCCAGTTTGCAATTTGCTTATTCAGAACAACTTGGATAGATTGGGTTAAGGACGTTGTCACCATATTAAGCCTCCTGATCTTTTATTAATTGGTTTTATTCTGTTCATGTACACGTTAATTTACGTTAGAAGCACTTATTTTATGTAATTTGTGCAACATTTCCTAAGTTAGTATTTCAAGCAGCTACATTTTGTCTTATACTAGGAAAAGACGATTAAAACACAGTAAATTAGTTGGAATTAAACCAATGAACCATAGGAGGTTACTACATGTCCACTTATCATCCTTTAAGCGAAGCCCAAGCTATTGAATACGCACGTCAAATTCCAAATCTGTTTCAACCGGGCTCAGACTTAACTAGTCATGAAATCGGCGACGGCAACTTAAATCTCGTTTTTCGCATATCGGAAACAGCTACAGGAAAAAGTATTATTTTAAAACAAGCCCTTCCTTATGCCAAAGTTGTCGGCGAATCCTGGCCGTTAACGCTGGACCGCGCACGAATTGAAAGTGAAGCGCTCTTGATCGAAGAAGGCTTGAATCCAGACCTCGTACCTCACGTTTATGCCTATGATGCTGATTTGGCGCTTACCGTAATGGAAGATCTGAGTGACCATGTCATTATGCGCAGAGGGTTGATTGAACGTAACCAGTACCCACTCTTTGCTGAGCATATCGGTCGCTTTCTAGCAAATACGTTATTTTTCACATCGGATCTAGGCAAAAACCAACAAGAAAAGAAAATCCAGCAGGGTCGATTTATCAACCCCGAGCTTTGCAAAATTACAGAAGACTTAATCTTCGATGATCCGTATCGCGATGCAGAAACGAACAATATCGAAGCTCACATCCGCGATGCGGCAGAAAAGCTTTGGGTGGACAGCGAGCTTCACTTTGAGATAGCTATCCTTCGCAATAAATTCCTTACGAGTGCACAAGCGCTTCTACATGGCGATCTGCACACAGGAAGCATCTTTATCAAACCTGATTCCACGAAGGTGATTGATCCTGAGTTCGCTTACTACGGGCCGATGGGCTTCGATATTGGCGCTGTACTCGGGAATCTGCTCCTTAATTACGCTGCCCAAGAGGGCTGGAGTAAAGATAGTGAGAGCCGTGCTTCCTACCGCGAGTATTTACTTCAAACCGTGAAGGACGTATGGACCCATTTCGAAACGAATTTCCGCGCGTTATGGGATGAGCACGGTGTAGATCGTGTATTCCAAACACCTGGCTATCAAAACTACTTCTTAGCCAATCTGCTGCAAGACGCAATCGGATTCGCCGGAGCCAAAATGGTGCGCCGTATTGTTGGACTTGCACATGTGGCTGATATTGATAAAATCGAAGATGCAGCTGCAAGAGAGCGTGCACAGCGCTTGGCGTTAGCCATTGGCACTTCATTCATTCGTACCCATCGGCAAGTGAAATCCATCGATGAGCTTATTGCCATCGCCACCCAAGAATCTGCTGCAGAAAGAGGCTTAGTCCTATGACGAACAATAACAACAAAGATTTAGAAGTGCAAAACCTTGAGAACCAAGGTGCCTTGCAATCCTTGCGTTGGAATGGCCAGCAGCTTGATCTGCTCGATCAACGGCTGCTGCCGGAAGAGATTCTGTATTTGCCGCTGGAGACACCGATAGAGGTGTGGGAAGCCATCCGGCATTTGAAGGTTCGCGGCGCACCAGCGATAGGAATCGCCGCCGCGTATGGGGTATACCTCGGCATCCGTGAAGTGGATGCTCAGTTGGACGGGCTTCTGGCGGAAGTCCAGAAGCAAGCGGATTACCTGGCGACGTCGCGTCCGACAGCCGTGAACTTGTTCTGGGCGCTCGATCGCATGCGAGCGCAGGCTGTTGCTTTGGCAGCAGCGGGCGGAAGCCCGGCTGCCTTCAAGGAAGCTCTCCTCGACGAAGCGCAGAAGATTCAAGCCGAGGACGAGGAGACGAACCGCCTTATCGGCGAACATGCGCTAACGCTGTTCGAGGATGGGTTCGGCGTGCTGACGCACTGCAACGCCGGGGGCTTAGCAACAGCCAAGTACGGCACGGCGCTAGCGCCGTTCTACTTGGCCAAAGAAAAAGGCATGAACATCAAAGTGTTCGCAGATGAGACCCGCCCGGTGCTGCAAGGCGCGCGGCTGACCGCCTTTGAACTGCAGCAAGCAGGCGTTGACGTGACACTGATCTGTGACAACATGGCCGGCGCGGTCATGTCGAAGGGCTGGATCCAGGCGGTCATCGTAGGAACAGACCGTGTAGCGGCTAACGGTGACGTCGCCAACAAAATCGGCACCTACAGCGTAGCTGTGCTGGCGAAAGCGCATGGCATACCGTTCTACGTGGCGAGCCCGCTCTCCACGATCGACCTGAATACGCCTACGGGCGGAGACATCCCCATTGAAGAGCGTCATGAGGATGAGATTACACAAGGCTTCGGTAAACGAACAGCTCCGCTAGGGGTAAAAGTGTTCAACCCAGCCTTCGACGTGACACCTAACGAATATGTGACAGCCATTATTACCGAAAAAGGCATTATACAAGCTCCTTATACGGAAAACTTGCGGAAGCTGTTCGAATAAAAATAAGGCTGTTCCCTGCGTAGATAGTTCACACTACGAGGGAACAGCCTTTTTCTTTTATACAAGGTTCAATAGTTGATCACGATATTGATTCGGAGTGACACCATGCGCTTTCTTAAAGACATAGTGCAAATAATTACTAGAAGCAAAACCATTGCTTTCCGCAATTTTGTCAAGGGTCAATGAGGTTTGAAGCAGCTCGCTGCAAACATGTTTCAAACGCACCTGTTCCAAGTATTCGCTGAACGAGATGTTCGCTTGCTCCTTAAAGATGCGCTGAAGCTGCCTCGAACTGATCTGTAAGCGTTCAGCTACTCCTTCAAGCGTCAGTGGTCTACGGAAGTTATCCTCAATGAATTGAATGGCTAGCTGATACCGATAGCTCTTCATATCACGTGCAGGCAGGTTCACACCTTGCTGGTCCGCCTTATAGGCCCCCACTGTCCTTAACAACATTTGCACAATGGACTGCTTAATGATCGTGTACTGCCCCAGCTGATTGCTTCTCCAAGCTTCATAAGCGATAAGAAAGCACTTCATGGCTTCCTGTCGGTCTAAAGCAGGGACATGAGGAAGCTCGCTCAGCTGCCTTAAGCATGCATCTGCCTCAGCAATCTCCCAAGCTTCTCCCCATGCTTCTGGGACGGGCATAGACCCTCGCTCATCTTCACCTTGATCCAGCTTTACGATATCCACATGCAGGCATAGTTCACCCATCGCTTCCCGCTCATCCGCTTCTTGGCGATGACTAACGCCTGGTGCCGTTACATAAAGCATGCCTTCTTGAAGGGGATGCGTGACGCCGTCCAGGATCACCCTGCCTTTGCCATAGGGGATGTAATGAATTTCATACTCGGAATGTTGGTGGAAATCTATGATCGTTCCTGCAGGAAAGGAGGTCAGATGACAACGCAGTACTCGAAGTCCATAAGAACCCCACCTGAAGCTTAATTCCAAGCGATCCAATGCCATTGGATTCTCGACCATGGGTTCAAAGTAAAATGGCTGACTCATCTGTAGCCCCTCCTTTTTTTCCTGCAAAAATTACTGGTTCAGTGAATCAAGTCGCACTTGTTGTTTGGTTGCAACGGAACGATTAGAAGCCTCCATCAGCTTCGTTAAATCCACAGCAAGCTCAATATTTTCAACCGCTTTTGTCCCATTTTGAATATGAGCTACCCATTGATCGAACGCGGATGGCTTCGCTTCTGGACCGTTCTCATACGCCACCCATTGCGTGCTTGCATCTGCAAGCTTTTTCGTACGAAGTAAGACTCTTCCATCATGGTCGGAATAAAGGACACTGCCATCCGTACCGTGAACTTCAATTACAAATGGTGAAAATGCGTTCACAAAACCAGCTTCTACGATGCCAAGAGCACCATTTGCATACTGGAGGGTTGCTACCGCATTATCTTCAACTTCTCTACCTGTTACGTAGCCATAAGAAGCGCTTACAGCTTCAGGCAGCCCCAACAATAAACGAGTTAAATACATAGGATGACAACCGAGATCAATAAGGGCTCCTCCGCCACATTGCTTTGCATTGTAGAAATGCTCTGGCAGCCATCCGTTCGGATTTTCATTCGTGGAAATGCCGCCATTGTGTGATAAGCGTGTTCGAACGAGTGTAATCTGGCCCAATAATTCTTTCTGGATAATTTCTTGAATCGCTAACGTATACGTTGGATTCAAACGAGGCAATGAAACTGTCAATGTCACTCCCGCTTCATTAACAGCATTCAGAATCTCATTCACTTCATGTAAGGTTGGTGCAATAACTTTTTCTGTGAAAATATGTTTACCTGCCTTCGCAGCGGCGATCATTACGTCTCGGTGTAGGTTGGTCGGTGTATCCACAACAACAGCATCAATTTCCTTATTTGCTAATAACTCTGCTAGATCTGAGTAAAAGCTCACACCGCGCTTTGCGGCTTCCGCTTGTCCACGTTCTGGAAGCTCATCCCAAACTGCAACAATCTGAGTATCTGGATGCCCCTCTACTTGTTTTGCATAGTCATTTGCATGCACGTGCCAAAAACTTAACATCGCTACTTTAATCATGTTAACCTCCAAATAAGTGACTTGGTTTCATTGTAACATGACATAACGTCCTGATAAATTTCGAATTAACGACAGAATAAGGTGCAAAATAGTGACACCTTCACTACTTGGTTACAGGCACCGCATTGTAATACTCCTCCATTGTCAAGCTTTTGGCTACCAATTCTTTCGAAACATCTATACCCACATAACGAATATGCCATGGCTCGTATTGATAACCGGTAATCGTTGATTTACCTTTGGGATAACGAATAATAAACCCGTACTCCGCCACATGTGTTTCAAGCCATTTCGCTTCCTTGGTTCCAGCGAAGCAATCTTCCGCCGCACACTTCCCATCACTGCCCGTAACATCTATGGCTAGCCCAGTTTCATGCTCACTCGTCCCAGGGACAGCACTGTACATTTTGGCTTTCTCTTCGCCGTCTTTAAGCACATAACGCTGGAAAAGAGCTTTCTGGGTTGCATAAGAGCGATATGCCGAAACTCCAGATAGGCGGATACCGTCCTTCTCAGCTCCAGCAAAGAGTTTTTCGATCGCACTTGCAGCGGCTTTACGCATTTTACGTTTTTCATTTTTCTCAGAAAAAATAAACGGAATGTCAGGATATACCAAATCAGTCGGCTCATAGCTGGAAGGCAGTGAATTTTGCTTATTTACAAGAACCGTTATACTCTCCGGTTTGGCTACAACTTGGATAGCTCCACTCTTTGGCGGAACGGTAGAGGTTGATGGGGAAGCCGTAGGAACTACTGTGGGTTTCGGGGTTACTACAGGCGATGGAGATGGGTTCGAAGAAGGTGTAGGACTTCCCAAACTAACCGGCGGAGTAGCCGTTGCAGTGGGACTACCTGAAGGAGCTACTTCCCCCTTGCTGCATCCTGTTGCTATGCTTAACGCCAAGAGTATGGCGAGCGTATATGTCGACTTGTTGTTCATGATCTTCTAGTTGCCTCCTCAAATAAAAAAAATTACACATGAATAGACTTCTGATCGCGTGCAAAAGTTGCATCGCAAATGAGAAAGGCTGCAATTTTAGGTTTTGAGCCTAAATCACAGCCTTCTTATTTTATGCGTATTCGTGTATGGTTACAAGCTTAGAATTCGTAAAATAACTTCTTTTTAATTTTCTAGCTTTGACTTGATGCAATCGCTTGTTCCAAATCATAGATAATATCTTCGATCGCTTCTGTACCAACGGATAATCGAATAAGTCCTGGAGACACACCGGCAGATACTTGTTCCTGCTCGTTCAATTGTGCATGCGTCGTACTGGCAGGATGAATAATCAATGACTTCGAATCACCGACATTCGCCAAATGCGAGAATAGTTTAACGGAATGTATCAGCTTCTTACCGGCTTCAATACCGCCTTTGATACCAAAGCTCAAAATAGCGCCTTGACCCTTCGGCAAATACTTCAGAGCAAGTTTATAGGAAGGATGGCTTTCTAAACCAGCATAACTAACCCATTCGACGGAGTCATGTGACTCTAAAAATTGAGCAACCTTAAGGGCATTGGAACTATGGCGTTCCAAACGCAGATGCAGTGTCTCAAGTCCTTGCAATAAAAGGAACGAACTGTTAGGAGATAACGAAGCCCCTAAATCTCGAAGCAGTTGAACCCGTGCTTTAATGATGTAGGCAATTGGACCGACAGCCTCGGTATAGACGACGCCGTTATAGCTTGGATCAGGCTTCGTCAAACCAGGAAATTTACCGCTTGCAGCCCAATCAAATTTACCACTATCTACAATAACACCGCCAATCGTTGTTCCATGTCCACCAATGAACTTGGTTGCGGAGTGAACAACAATATCGGCCCCGTGCTCAATCGGTCTCAGCAGGTAAGGGCTCGGGAATGTATTATCAATAATCAAAGGAATTCCATTTTCATGAGCTATAGCCGCTACAGCCTCAATATCGAGAATATCCCCTTTAGGATTACCGATTGATTCCGCATAAATGGCTTTGGTCTTGTCCGTAATCGCACCTCGGAAGTTTTCCGGATTGCTCGAATCAACGAATTTCACTTTAATGCCTAGTTTAGCTAATGTATTTGAAAATAAATTATATGTACCGCCATACAAGGCAGAAGCTGAAACGATTTCATCTCCTACCTCAGCAATGTTCAGAATGGAGAAGGTGATGGCTGCCTGACCGGATGCTACAGCAAGTGCGGCTGGGGCCCCTTCCAACGCGGCAATCCGTTTCTCAAATACATCGGTCGTAGGGTTCATTATACGCGTATAAATATTGCCAAATTCTTTGAGCGCAAATAAATTTGCAGCATGGTCCGTATCGTTAAACACATAGGACGTCGTTTGATAAATCGGTACAGCCCTTGAATTCGTCGCTGGATCAACCTGTTGACCTGCATGAATCGCTAACGTTTCCGGTAAGTACTGGCGTTCTGAATCTGACATTGCACAAGCCTCCTAGGATAAAAATAAATTGAATAATAGCAGTCATTTACATTAAATTTGATAATTCCTACTGGAATAGTATACAATTATTCTAATGGAAATATCTAGGTAAAGTCAATATTAACATATTGCGATTTTTTTCTATACCAAAATGTACATGCAAGAGCGGGCCTTTCTCAAGATTGATCTGGCGGAAGGAGAACAATTCGTCCATCTTCCATCGCAACGCGAATTTTATTCGTATTCGAAGCACCAATCGATTCGAGGAAGTTTGCAGGAATTTGCAGTCTGCCTGCCTTGTCAATGACCGCGTATTCGATATGAGAATCATCTTCGGCAGCAACGATGCCTTGCTCCAGTTCCAGCAATTCCTCCTGGTAGGATTTGCGCCGCAATATCTCCGAGGAGGTTTTGCCGTCACGAATGGCAACGACACGGTCTACTTTCTTAGCAAGAAGCGGATCGTGTGTGACGATAACAACCGTTAAACCGAAGCTGCGGTTCAGCTCACGGAACAGATCCAGAATTTGATTCGCCATCTTCGTATCGACAGAACCTGTCGGCTCATCAGCGAGCAAGAGCCTCGGCTGATTAGCGAGTGCAATAGCAATGGCCACACGCTGCTGTTCTCCGCCAGAAAGCTCATTTAGCTTATTATTTCTTCGATGGCTCAAACCTACAGCTTCCAGTAAATCTAGTGCTCGATGACGCTTGCGTCGTCCCTGCAGCAGGATAGGCAGCTCTACATTTTCCAAAGCTGTCAAATAGGGAATCAGGTTACGCGCATTATTTTGCCAGACGAAGCCAACGGTTTCCCTTTTATACCTCACCAGATCCGATTCCTTAAATTTCAACAAATCCTTCCCATCTACGTGGAGATTACCCGCCGAAGGACGATCTAACCCTCCCAGCATATTCAACAAAGTCGATTTGCCACTGCCACTGTTGCCGATAATCGCCATCAGCTCTCCCTCCTCAATATGGAGATCAAGCCCTTGCAGGGCGACGACTTCAATGTCAGCCGCTTTATAAATTTTCACTAGATTTTCACAGTGAATCATCCTTAATCCTCCCCAAGCTTAACGGCTTGATGAATCTTAATTCTGGAAAGCATCGTCCCGAGTAGTAATAGCCCCGTCCCTATCATCACAGTGACAATGACGTACAAATGCAGTTGATCATTCGGATCAAAGCTCACTTGAAAAGGCGGCACTTGACTTGATGAATCGAAAGTTAATTGGAATAACGGAACAAACAGTTTGCTGGCCGTATTCCCCGTTATCATGCCAATTAGAACAGCTGCGCCAGAAGTTAATAATTGTTCAGCGATTAGCATTCCGATCAGCTGCGCAAAAGAAATTCCCATCGCCCGTAGCACGCCGAATTGTAAGATCCGTCCGGACAACGAAAGCACCCAGTACAGGAGAAACCCAATAAAGCTTATGCCAATAGCAATCAGGAAGCCAAGCGTCATAACGCCATTCACAGCCAGTTGGAATGGATCATTCTTGGACAGAACCAACATTTGCTTCGTATCCATTAAATTTGAGAGGGGTATATGTTTAAGCTCTAGCTCTTCATACAAAGCTTGACTTGTCATATCCGGTTTTAGCTTTAGCCAAACATCATACGGCTCTACAGCCATATTATTTTGAATGTAGGAGAGATGGCCAATCACTAACTTCGGCGCATCCACTTTACTTTGCTTCGTCGTGTTAGAGCTGCTCCCTGTTTGGGTTCCAGCAGTTAAGATCGGATTGGGATTCCAGCTCGGCCAGTAATCGATAATCCCATACACAACACAAGTAGCTCCCTCAACATCATTCCATCCTAAATGCACCACATCGCCCACTTTGGCTCCAGTTTCCTCGGCAATAGACTTGGAAATAAGCACCGCTTTGGAATCGCCAGCCAATAGGTTTAAATACTCGTAAAAGTGATGATCGAGCAAATGGTCGCGGAGCCAAGCCGTTTGACCAAATTCATCGGTATCAATGCCCATGAACGCTGTTTTTTTCGTTTCTTTGCCAAGCGCGAAATAAGCATCTTTCTTATTAAACACTCGCGCCGCTGACTCCACACCTGCCAGCTGTGTGAAGGGCAAGAACGGCGGCTCCGTATATTGGACTCGCTTCTTAATAACGGGTTGACTAGCACTGGAACCCGCTTCTGACTGAAGGCCAGATGGGCCTGAATCTGGGGGCGGTGCATCATTGTCCCATTTGGTTTGCAGAACGATATCGGCCCCATTCTTATAACGGATCTTCTCTTCAATATTTTTGTTCATCGTCCTTGCTGCGCTGGCACTAAACAACCCCGTTGCAAGTGTCATGATGATAAACAGCATAATGAACTGATATTGTGTGGTTGATCTGCCAACTTGGAGCAGCGTTGAGTACAAATAAGGAGGCCACCATTTTCGACCTATGAGATACAACAGTTGAATGACCCATGGATATATCCGAAGCAGGAATAGGCCCATGGCAAATATAAATAATGCAGGGACTACGAAAAGAAGTGGATCTACTTTCATGTCCATAGAGTCCAGCCCTAAGGCAACGAGATCATTCATTCGTCGGTTAAAGCTTTGTAATAAATAAATAGAAACAGCCAATAAAACAACATCGAGAAACATTTTATGTACAAAAGAGAGCTTGTTCTTCCTCGCCATGGTTTGTTTATGGCTAACAATTGTAGCGCGAGTGGCGAGTACAGCGGGAATAAGAGTCATACATACCGATGCGATTACAGCAATTAAAGCGTATTGATAGGCCTCTTTATTCAGCTTAACTTCCATCGCTGTGCGCTGGACAAACGTTAAGAATCCATTCGATGCACCCAGTATTTTGGTTAACTGAAGGCCAATTAGAGGACCAACTAGAAGTGCAACTCCCCCTAATAAAATACCTTCCAGCACATAACCCAGCAGAATCTGAGTCCGGCTTGCTCCTCTGCTGCGAAGCACGGCAATCTCTGTTTTCTGTCGTTCTGTAATCAAATTGGCAACCATGAATAAATAGAAGGCTAGTAAAATACTAATGGGCACATTAAGCGACCACAGCATAATTCGGAGTTTTTTCTCTTTCTCACCATACAATTTCAATGTAGTAATCGCTGGATTTTTGACTGTATATGTGTTGAAATGATTGCTTAAATAGCTGGTTATCCTTTCATCTGTGCTGGTGTAGGCTTCAAGCCCTTCCAACTTTAATTGATGATAATCCAAAATGTAATCCCAATAGGAAAATGTATTGGGAAAACTGTTGTTTTTCGTAAAATCTTTTTCAAATAAGGTAAAGGGAATGAAAAATTTTGAACGCAAATCGCTCATATTATTCGTCCAATAAAGATCGGCATAATCTGTACGATCAATAACAGCAACAGGCTTTATTCGAATATTTTGTTTCAAATCTTTGTTAGCGATGGTTAATTCATTGCCCAGAACGATTTTTAATTGAGTCAGCAGCTCAGGAAATACCCACGCTTCATATACACCATCCACAGGTTCCTTAGAAGGCATGACACCGTCAACAATACGTATATGCTTTTCCAACTCCGACATCGCTGTTAATTCAGCTGCGCGGCTTACTTTAGGGTCTACCTTGCTTGGATCGCTAGGTGTAAGCTCGAAATTTGATGTGCTGCGCGTTATCGTGGATAGGAGAATCGGCAAGCCGAATTGCTGGCTTTGTTCTGCCATAAATGAATCCGTTTCCGTTAAAAATTGATCTCCGCTTTCTCCCATTATGTAGGCAGAATTGTAGGCATGCCCGGGATATTGCTGCGAGTTGGTTTGTAGAACTTCCAAATCTTTGATCAGCATACGCTGTAAAATGGCGTGTGTATAAATGGGCATTGAGCTGGCAAGTGCGACCGAAATAATTAGTCCCACCAGTAAACTAAGCTCTAGCCAGCGGTTTTTGACCATTTTACGGAGAATCATCAGAAATAAAGCCATTGCTATCCTCCTAAAGATGCTAGTTATTTAAAATAACATTCTGACCTTCCTTTAGTCCGGTTCGGATTTCCACTTCTGTCGGTGTTACAAGCCCTTTCTCAACATCGACTTCTTTCCGACTTTCACCAATCAACACTTGAACGTAATCCCTACCTAGGTAACTTCGAAGACCTGTTCTTGGGAGGACAATGACATTTTCTCTTTTCTCGACGATGATTGTTATGTCTCCGGATATACCGATCGCTGCTCCTTCCGTTCGATCGGGAACCCCAACGATAATCGTTTTCGCATTTCTTTCGGCTTGCGCTTTGTTGTCCGTTGGCGGTGAGCTTGATGGCGTCCGCAGCACCTTACCTTGTATCTTATTTCCAGAGGAACCAATCTTCACTTCAACATCCATGCCAACTTCAATACCGGAAAGAGTGCTTGTATCTGAAGATTCGTAAGATAGCTGCAGCTTTGTAGGATCAGCGATGACGACAAGCGTACTGAAGGCATCCACGACATTTCCTTGCTGTGCATCGGTTAAGTAAGTTACTACTCCTGCGGAATCGGCCGTCAGCCTTGTCTTGTCCAGCTCGGCTTGGAGGGCTGCCAATTGAAGCTGCGCGGCTTCGACATCTATGGCCTTCAAACGATTGGCTAGCACTTGATCGGGGTCAACCTGTCTCGTTTGCACACTAGCAATCTGGGCTTTCTCCAGATTCAGTTTTTGAAGGGCAATCCGAGTTTCTAAGTCGCCTTTTTCCAGTTCAGCGAGCACATCCCCCGGCTTAACGGTATCTCCTAGTTTAACGCGCAATCCAGCTAACCGATGACCGGACTCTTTAAAATAATAGTTGGTCGTTTGACTAGACTTAAAGGTCCCAATAACACTGACTTTCTTCGTTATACTGCCTTTCTTCACTTCGTAAAGGTCGAAATTTTCTTTCACGGGTTTGATTAAAGGCGGTTTAAGCGCTTCCTCTTCTTTGGGCAACAGAGAGCATCCCGCTAGTAAAAACACAGCACTTGTTAATAGAACGAGCTGAGAAGCGAATTTATTAACCTTCGTCGACAATGGTACCATCCTCCAGTGCATACACTTCATCTACAATTTCCATAATAGCGAGATCATGCGTGGTCAAAATAATCGTCATTCCTTCTTGCACCAAATCTTTGAACAATTTAAGCACCTGGAGGCCCATTCTGCTATCTAACTCAGCTGTAGGCTCATCTGCCAAAATCAACTTCGGCTTGTGCGCAATGGCCCTGGCAATCGCAACCCTCTGCTGTTCTCCGCCGGAAAGTTCATAGGGACGATGCTTCATTCTCGGCTTCAATCCAACGAAATCCAGCGCTTCTTCCGCCAAACTCTTATATTGATTGGGGTGAATACCCGAAATGCGCAATCCAAACTCTACATTTTCGTAGGCTGACATATACGGCACCAAGGCAAAAGATTGAAAAATAAGACCAATCTGCTTCCGTCTGACTTCATTGCGCTTGGAATCAGATAAACGGCTAATCTCCAAGCCTTCTAAATAAACGGTTCCTTCCGACGGATGATCGAGCGCCCCTAATATATTGAGCAGCGTTGTTTTACCAGATCCGGATCTCCCGCGCAACGCCACTAGTCTGCCTCTGGGAATACTTAAATGAGCTCCCCGCAATGCGTGAACAGCTCCCGGCCCTTTCCCAAAAACACGCGTAACGCCAATTGCTTGTACCATGGGCACTTGATTTTCATACGTTTTCAATGCTAACACCTCTTTAGAATTGGAATCGAAATGACCAAGAATGGATAGAGAAATACACTTCTTTGGAAGCGCTTAAATAAATGACCGAAAGCGATGGAATAAATCACCTTTATTTTCAATATAAGATAAGTTACCTTCATTATAAAACTATCTTTTGCCAAAAAGATACAAATAAAAAAGAGGATCGGCATGCGATCCTCCTTGCTTACTTCTATTCTTTTATAAAGTACTATAGCACTTTAGACAGAAATGATTTCGTACGTTCCTGCGTGGCATTTTCAAAAATCTGCTCGGGCTTTCCTACTTCGACAATAACGCCTTGTTCCATAAACATAACGCGGTCACCAACTTCGCGGGCGAAGCCCATTTCATGCGTGACGACAACCATTGTCATCCCTTCTTTGGCCAGCTGCTTCATGACAGCAAGCACTTCCCCGACCATTTCAGGATCAAGAGCCGATGTAGGCTCATCGAACAGCATAATCTTCGGCTCCATAGCGAGTGCCCGTGCAATAGCAACACGCTGCGCCTGACCGCCCGAGAGCGAGTCCGGAAGGGCGTTGGCTTTATCCGCCAGCCCAACTTTATCAAGAAGCTCTAGCGCTTTCTTACGCGCTTTATCTTCCGGCCATTTTCTCACCTGAACAGGCGCTAACATGATATTATCAATGACTTTCATATGCGGGAACAAATGAAATCGCTGGAAGACCATCCCGAGCTCCATACGGATCTCATTGATCTTATTCGTCGGATCCATAATCGACTTACCATCAATCAAGATACTGCCGCTATCCGGCTGTTCTAACAGGTTCAGACAACGCAGAAATGTCGATTTCCCTGATCCGGAAGGTCCTATCACAACAAGAACCTCTTGGTTCTGAATATCGGCACTAATATCTCGCAGGACGACATTATCCCCGAACGATTTCTTAAGATTTTTAACTTCGATCATAGCTGTCATATGTCTACACTTTCCTTTCCAGATAAGCAAGCAGCTTGCTTAGAGAGTAAGTGAGAATGAAATAAATAAGAGCAGCTGTCAAATAAGGTTCCCAGACTTTAAAGTACTGGCTGCGCATCGCATTGGACCAATACATCAATTCTGGTGCAGCAATAACAGCGAATAAGGAAGAGTCCTTAATTAGCACGATAAACTCATTTCCAAATGGAGGAATCATACGTTTGATCGCCTGAGGCAAAATAACCGATTTCATGGTTTGGAAATGGGTCAATCCTAGCGAATGCGCGGCTTCTGTTTGTCCTTTATCGATGGATTGAATACCAGCTCTGAAAATCTCGGCCATGTAGCCTGCTGAATTCAGAGATAAAGCAACGATTGAAGCGATGATCGCATTCGTTGTTCCTATGAATAATGGAACGATTCCAAAGTGGACGAGTAATATTTGAACGAGCAGCGGTGTGCCGCGGAAAAAGTTTACATAAATACTAGTTGGCCATCTTAGGTAACCACGGTGCGACATTTTGCCTAATCCAACAGCTAGCCCTAAAACAGAGCCGAACAGGATGGAAAGAATGGATATACCAATCGTCCAAAGTGTACCCTTCAGTAATAAAGGTATATATTCAATAATGATGTCAAAACGAAAATCCATTCCACACTTCCTTTCATCAATTATTTTGCTATTTAAAGAACAAAAGCATGCGCAAGGTTGAAGTCACGCATGCTGTTGACCTATTATTTTTGTTCAAGTAATTTCTTTGTATCAGGCTCTTGACCGAACCATTTTTTGTACACTTTTGCATAAGCACCGTTCTCAATAACTTTCTTGATCGCCGGGTCTAGCTTTGCTTTAAGCTCGCTCCCTTTTGGAAGCAGAATACCGTAGTATTCGGACTCAAAGCTTTTCGGATCAGAAATCGTAGTGAATTTCTTGTTCGGATTATTTTTCACATATTCACGAACAATAGCAATATCAGCTACAACCGCATCAACACCGTTATTCTCAAGCTCCATTAAAGCTAATGTGTTATTATCCAGACGTTTCAAGGATGGGTTCTTATCACCCATAATTTTACTCATCAGCGTATCCGCCGTTGTAGAAATTTGAACAGCTACTTTCTTGTCTTTCAAGTCTGCCGCGCTTTTAATCGGGCTGCCTTCTTTAACAAGAATCATGTTCGTAGATTCGAAGTAAGGGATGGAGTAATCGTAAGTTTGTTTACGTTCATCTGTAATTGAAACACTGGAAATTCCTGCTTGAAACTCTTTACCTTGCTTCACACTTGTTAGCATAGTATCCCAGCCTGTGTTCGTGACCTCGTAGGAAAGACCTGCTTCCTTCATCACTTCAGCAAGAAAATCGATATCAAAGCCTGTCATCTTATCTTTATCCATATATTCCATTGGTGCATAGGCAGCATCAGTAGCAAATTTGTACTTCGTGCCACCACTTTCCTTAGAACCACAACCTGCTAGCGCCACAACTAAAACTACAGTTAATACAAAAAACAATAATTTTTTCAAAATAATTCCCCCCGTTCTATGTAATGGACGAATCATATTTTAACACTTGGTCAATAAAATAACAACGCCTTCATTGCGAAAATTCGTTAGAAATATATTGAAAATGGTTATTTTTTTTCATTTTTAGAAATGTGCACAATGAATAGGTGGCTGGTTGGTCATCGTGCTCAAACAAATAAAAACGCCGAGATCCTAAGATCCCAAGCGTTCTAATTTCATCATTCAAAACACCTTTACATCATTTTCAAAATAGCTTCCCGTCCCGTCATCCCAGCTACAATGCCCAAATCTTCTGCCGTGTGTGTCACCGATTCAAGCGGCGCTTCCAGAAGTTCTTCAATCGTACGAACCCCCGTTGCCCGTGCAGCTACAATATTCCTGTCGCTCAAGCGTTCATTAAGCAGCGCAACATCGAGAGCGCCACACATAATATAACCTTTATCCGTTGTCACAACCAACAGCGTCGTTTTCGGCAGCTTCACTTCAATAGCAATTGCAGTACGTCCTTCAAGGAGAATGGGTTCAACGCGCATCATGCTCTGCACAGCTCCTCTTCGCAGTCTTACGTTAGTATATGCGCGCTCGGCTAGTACGGTGTGAGAAAGGTTTGAAAAGTTTCTGCTGAATTTCAAATTCGCGGGGAAAGCAATTGACATACCTTCAAATGGATTTTCATTTTCCTTGTAAAAGTTTTTTAATCTCTGAGAGTTCTTCTTTCACTTCATTTCTAAACTCAGCAAAATCCGCCTCAAGTCTATGTAAATGTCCTTGCATATCAACTATTTCTTGTTCAGCTTTATAGTTAATCGCAAAATCAATAATAGCCTCTTGTTTATCTCTTGCTGACTGTCTATTCTGACTCATCATGATAATTGGAGCCTGGAATCCAGCAAGAAAGGATAATAGAAGATTTAACAAAATAAAAGGCGGTTCATCAAAATGAATAACCTTCGTGATCGCCAGAGAGTTTAAAATAACCCAAATAGCCAAAAACACCATGAAAATATTAATAAATTTCCAACTTCCGACAAAACTTGCAACATTATCGGCGAGTCTATCCGACCATTTTGTTGATTTTACATAATCCGCATTTAAATGTTCATGGATATTGCTTTGAAAATTATCAACCAATCGTTGAATTCTACCTGCATACTCTTTTAAATCCTTTGTATTTTCATTTTCCATTGTTATCACTGCCTTTATTTGTTATTGAAATGGATTTTTATTCTCATATAACTAAAACATCATATCATACTTTGATTACCTTCATTTTATTAATCATCTCCAACATTCCAACAGGGTTCTTGTAGTGTATGTTGAAAGTACTTTTGATCTTTGGGGGAAGCAAGCTATATTTGGGTATGATATCATGATATAGTAAGTACAAGAGCAGTTTCTAGGCAGCAAGGAGGCTATATGAGTCAAGGAAAAGCAGACACAAGTCCGAATGGACATTTATTCACCGTAGAAATTCTGATTGAAGAAGCCACCAATGGCCTTGCCATGGAAAAGCTGCTTCATCTTCTGAATGTGGATGCAGTCAAGGATTACCAAATTATTAAAGGTATTCAACTTGGCAAGCTGATTGAACTTAACACGACAAAAGAGAGCCCCCCTCCGTTACAACAAAGCAAAAAAACGGCTGCTGTCCCGCCTTCAACTGTAACAGCCACGGCGAAAGCCACCGCCAACAGTGGAGCTTCAGATAAAATTATTGAGCAATTGGAAAGTTTCAAAGTGAATAATACGCTAATCCGTTTAACGGTTATCAAAGGTCAGGGAATCAAGCTTAATCTTCCTTGCCGTATTTTGAATTATGATAGCAGTAATCAAAATGTATCGGTGTATCATGTAGATGAGAAGAAGGTCTACTTATTCAAATTGAATGAAATTGATGATTATGTCGCATTCTAAATAAAAGTAAGAGGGTATCCCAGAATAAGGATACCCTCTTACTTTTATTTATTTAGCATGGACAGATGCAGCTGATGCATTCGGGATGCCCGTTCTTAGCATTTTCTCTAGTTCATCCGCACTTACGGGTGGACTAAACCAATAGCCCTGCACCTCATTACAACGGTTCTGGTGCAGGAAATGCAGTTGATCTTCGGTTTCTACGCCTTCAGCAATGACCTTCAAATTCAGATGGTGGGTCATCGCAATAATTGTGGCCACGATGGCCGCGTCATTCGGATCCACCATGATATCTCTAACAAAGGAACGATCGATCTTCAGCTTATCAATCGGAAATTTCTTTAAGTAGTACAGCGAACTGTAGCCTGTCCCAAAATCATCAATGCTTACATTCACACCCAGTTCCTTAAGCTCAAGTAAGGACTGAATAGCATGATCAACATCCATCGTCATGCTTTCGGTGATTTCAAGTTCCAAATACTGCGGATCAAGTCCTGTTTGTTCTAAAACATGTCTGATCTTGCCTTTGAGATTGTGTTGAAAAAACTGCCGCATAGACAGATTCACCGATACTGGCATCATCGCATAGCCTTGGTTCTGCCATGCTTTATTTTGTTTACATGCAGCGCGCAGTACCCATTCGCCGATCGGCACGATCAATCCAGACTCCTCAGCAAAGGGAATGAAATAGTTTGGTGAGATGAGACCTTTCTCCGGATGATCCCAGCGGATCAAAGCTTCAACACCGACAATACGCCCTGTCTCAATATCGACCTGAGGCTGATAGTATAAGACGAACTCATCCCCGACAATCGCCCTGCGAAGCTCACTCTCCAGCTTGAGTCGGTTTATTGAAACCGACTTCATATCCGTATTGAAGATCTGAAAGTCGTTGCGCCCCTTCTCTTTGGCTCTGGCTAGTGCAATGTCAGCATATTTCATAAGCATTTCCGCTTCGTCGGCATCATCTGAAGATATCGCAACGCCGATACTAGCTGTAATGTGCAGTTCATATTGCTCTAAAAGAAACGGCTTTTCGAGGACACGATTAATCTCTGCGATAACTGCAATTACGTCATTTGAATCGGCTACATTCGTATAGAAAAAGGCAAATTCATCGCCTTCTGTGCGAGCCAAGTAATCATTGTCCGTTACACATCTCGTGAAACGCTCTGCTAGCTGCAGCAACAGCATGTTTCCGTAATCGTAACCGAAGCTATCATTGACCAGCTTGAAGCGATCAATGTCCAAGTAAAAGACAGCTACCTTTTGTCCAATGGATTTGGAAATACTTAGCCGCTCATTCAAGTTATCTCTGAACATGCGCCTGTTCGGCAGCCCTGTCATATCATCATAATAAGCCATATAGCGAACTTGCTCATCGCCGCGCTTACGCTCTGTGATATCCTGGCAAATGAGAATATTGCCTTTGGAATTAGGCTGCAAATCAACAGGAACGGCCGTAACACTCAAATCCACCCGATAGCCGCTTTTATGTATGACAGCAGTTTCAAAGGTAACAGGAGACCCGCTTCTCACTTGTTCAAGCTGGCTGCCTGTCCGCTCCAGCTGCTCTTGTGTAACAAAGCTGATAAACGGTTGATTGAGCAGCTCCGATACGGAGTATCCTAGAATGGTTTCTGCCGCTAGATTAATCCGAACAAATTTACCTTCTTGATTAAATATACCAATTGCATTCGGATTGTGCTCGAATAAGGAATCAAGCACATTTAAATACGTGTGATCCCGCGGCATTTCCATTATTAAGGACTGAGTACTTCCACCTTTTCTAAGCAGCACGATAAGCAGCACTAGTGAGGCAAGCAAACAAATCCATGCAGCATACGGCTTTACGTAAAAGCTTACGAATATGGCGACTAACAGATATCCGCCAATATAGAGCCGGTTTTTCACAAATTAGCCTCCTCTTACTGCTCACTCTAGGTACTAGGAAGCGTCACACTGACAACCGTTCCTTCTCCCACTTTACTCTCAACCACAAACTGGCCGTGATGATCCTCAATGATTTTATTCGTAATCATGATGCCAAGCCCAGTCCCTTTTTCCTTCGTTGTAAAGAAGGGCTCTCCAAGCCTAGCCAATGCATCTTGCGGTATCCCATGCCCTCTATCTTGAAACAATACACGCACCGCTTTGTCTCCAACTGAAAATAGTTGAATATCGATTTGTCCGCCATCTGGCATTGCTTCCATCGCATTTTTGATCAAATTAATGAAGGATTGCTTCAGCTGGTTTTCCTCACACAGAACAAGCGGCAAATGATGCTCCAAAGCGACAACGAATTCAATGTTGTTAATATAGGCGTGTGTTTCAAGCAGGGTAATGACACTTCTGATAATATTCTCGATGCTTTTGGGCTGGTAATGTATGAAATGCGGCTTAGCAAGAACGAGCATTTCTGTAGTAATCAGTTCGATCCGCTCTAGTTCGGACATCATAATATCGTAGTATTCTTTCTTATTTGCAGCACCCTGGTGCAGAAATTGCATAAATCCTTTGAGCGTAGTCAATGGATTACGAATTTCATGAGCAACCCCAGCAGCAAGCTGCCCGATAAGGGACATCTTATCTGACCTGTGGAGCAGCTCTTCCGTGCGCTGCCGCTCAGAAATATCCTTGAATGATAGGACAACTCCAATGATGTGATCTTGATCCAAGATCGGCGAAGCTATGTATTCAACCGGAAACGAGTCTCCATTTTTTTTGTAAAAGATCTCGTTTGAACAATCACAAACCCCTTCAAGCATCGTTCGATATAACATATTGGCATTCTTGTTTTGCATATCTTCATCAATTCCACACGCACGTGTCAATACGAGATAAGGATTCTTCCCTACCATTTCTTCATAGGTGTAACCCGTTAAGCACTCAGCCGACTTATTCCAAAACGTAGTGCCAAAGTGCTCATCGATGCCAAACATCCCCTCTGAAACGGCATTTAGAATGAGCTGATTTTGGTTATGATTCAGCAGGGATTGATAAACACGTCTGCTTTCCTCAAGCTTGTGCTCCAAACGCTTACGTTCTGATACATCTTGAATCTGAACCACTGCAAGATGGGGTTGTGCATCCGTATCACGAATGAAGGAAACTTGAACTATTCCCCAAATCATGGAGCCATCCTTATGGACGTAGCAATTCTCTTTTTGGGAAGATTCCCGCTCACCACGAAGAGTTTGCTCACATAGTTCTGCATAGGTCTCCACATCATCAAGATGCGAAAACTCCTGAATAGGCAGACCAATCATTTCTTCTTCTGTGTAGCCTAAGAGGCGGCATAATGATGTATTCACCATGAGTAACCTGCCGTCCAGACTAACGATTGCCATTGCAATGACTGCGCAACCAAACAATTGATGATATAGCTCATGGCTTGTGAGTAGCTTTAGTTCCGAAGCAATTGACTTACCCGTTTCTGATTGGTTCCCCGTGAAATCAGCCATGCGCCACATCCTTTCAATTAAGGAAGAATGTTCGTTTCCGTCATGACTACTTTCTACATGATCCGCGCTTTTTCCTGCTAAGAAGACACAAGACAATGAAAAAAGAGTCAGATTCCCTGACTCTTTCCATTTTTTTATTTGTAAGCGGCCACAGCCAGAAGTATCCATCCAACCAAGAAACTCAACCCGCCTAGCGGAGTGATGGGTCCAAAAAACTTGAGTCCAGTCAAACTCAGGCCATATAAACTACCTGAGAACAGGATAATACCGATAAAAATGGCCCACCCCGATGCATTCACCATAGAGCTATTTGCCAGCTTGTCCGACAAAAGTGCAATAAGGATGAGAGCTATCGCATGAATCATGTGATATTGAACGCCGGTCTGAAACACATCTATCTTATCCGGAATTCTTTGTTTCAAGTAATGAGCCCCAAAAGCGCCTAGAGCGACTGAAAGAAACGCATTCACACTACCTAATAGCAAAAAAAGTTTCATCATTTTCTTCTACTTTCCTTCCGTAACGATTCATTTATTTACTCCACTTCGCCAATATCATGCTGACCGACAATTAACCGCACGGGCTCCAAAAACACACGTGTTATCGAAGGCTTTTTGATAAGATCGAGTTCAATGTCTACAACCTTATTACGAGCGGTTTTGCCTTCTCTTTTGTCATAAACAACATCAAATTGCTTCAGACCAAGCTGATAAATCACAACAGATGAACCAATCGTTAATGCATTCGATTCAAACTCGCCATGCTCAAATAATACCTCTGACAAAATTTCTTCATTCATATCCACAATCGTAACATACTGACAAAATTGGTAACGCATGAAGGAAGTCCCCCTTTATAGATAAGTATGGTTACCCATTCGCCGAAAAATGTCGAAATTCCTGCTAATTTCATGATTCCCATCCATGTTCATATAAAATCCAAACAAAAGATAACAACTGGAATTGTAAACATACTAAATAAAGTTGAAGTAAAGACAGCCTGTGAAGAAAACTCCGGTTCATTCTCATATTCAATGGCCAGCAATACGCTGCTTAAAGAGGTGGGCACAGCACACGAGAGAATCAATGCTTTGGCCGTAATTCCTTCAATCCCGAGCAGCCAAACAACGAAAAATCCGAGCAATGGTCCTGCGGCAAGTCTTAGTATATTAGAAACGAGCACGTTAGAAAAATGAAATTCCCATTTCATGCCGCCAAGCTGCACACCCAGGGTAAGTAAGGCTGTCGCCATAAAAGCGTTTGAAATATACTGCAGCGGTATATGAACCGATTCTGGAACAGGCAAATGGAAATATCGCAGCAGCAGAGCAATTGGAATGGCATAAATGACCGGTAAGGAAAGTATGGTTTTCATCGTAGCTTTCCATGTTGATTTATGTGCGTTTAAGGTATAAATGCCATAGGTATTGGGAATTAGCGTTTGCAAAATCATGATCACAATTTGGATAGATAAGGTATAAGCATTCCCACCAAAAACAGTTTGATTCAGCGGCAGTGCGTAATTTGCACTATTGTAGAAGATCACACTATTACGCATGGCAATACGCATACCGCGCTGCATCTTTTTCAAACGAATAATAACCTCAATGCTTGCAAAAAGGAGGCTAAAGAAAAGGACAAAAAACAAGAGAACCTGCATTAAAACATGCAAGTTCATTTCGGACTCATACAGCTTAACAAAAACGAGCGCAGGTGAAAACACGTAGAAATTAAGCTTCGATAATGTCTTAATATCAATGTGGAAAGCTCGGTACATCGCCGCGCCGATAGCAATCATAATACTAATAGGTACAATGTTATTCACCAAAATGTATATGAAATAACTCATTCCAGAGCCTCACTTCAAAAACCTATAGTCGTTCCTTAGTCGAACGCATTTACGCTGCTGATAATACGTTTCAACTGTTCATTGAACGTGTGAATTTCTTCAGGAGATAACCCGCTTGACGCAAGCAGCGACTGTGGGATACAAAGCGCCTTCTCGTAGAGGGCAAGACCCGCTTCTGTGATTTGAATATTCACGACACGCTCATCTTCAGAAGATCGTTTCCTTTGAACCAATTGCTGAGCTTCCATCCGCTTAAGCATAGGTGTCAAAGTACCCGAATCAAGATCAAGCTTCTCGCTAAGCTCTTTAACTGTACTTTCCTTTTGATCCCAGAGAACCAACAGCACCAAATATTGCGGATAGGTGATCCCCAAACCTTCAAGAAAAGGGCGATACATGCGAGTAATGGCTCTCGAGCTTGCATATAGACTAAAGCACAGTTGATTTTCTAGCTTTAAAAATTCACTGCTGCTCATTGGATAGGTTTCCTTTCTATCAGTCATATTGTGAACAATCGATTTGTTTCAAATGTATATAAAATTACCCCCTCTGTCAAGAAAATACTAATTGTATACTCTGTGAATTCATGCTAGGCTAGTTTCAAGAATATACCAATAAAGGGGATAATGACCTATGAACTGGTTTCTTGCTCATGAGAAAGAACTTGCCGACGTATTTGCAGAGGCAGAGGGCATCATTAGCGCATTTCCAGCACCGTTAGATCACCTCGGGCTTGCCTATCTTGCTACATTTGACGGAAGAAAAGAAGAAAGCACTAAAAATTATATCTGTTACCTTCTACCATATTGGATGAAAGACATTAGTGATCTGCCACCAGAGTCAATGAATAAACTCTCATTAGCGAATGTTTTCGTCATGCTCTACTATTTTATACAAGATGATATTATGGATTCAGCCAAAGGTGAGCATAAGGACAAGCTGCCTCTCGCCAATTTATTCCATATGCATTTCATATCCATTTATAGAGAGATGTTCCCTGCCGCGTCGCCTTTCTGGGGTAACTATGAGACGTATATCATGGAATGGTCTGAAGCTGTTTCCAATGAGCAGCAATCCGATTACTTCCATCACGACATTAGCAAAGTCGCTAAGAAAGCAAGTCCAGTCAAAAATGCCAGCACAGGAGCACTTCTATTAGCTAACCAAGCTCACCTTATCCCTGTCGTTACTGCGGCTGTTGAACAAACGCTTATCACTTTACAAATGCTGGATGATTGGGCTGACTGGGAAGAAGATTTGGAAGAAGGTTCTTACAACTGTTTATTAGCTTCGATGCGTAAGCAGTTGCGGCTTTCAACGGATAGTGCTATATCTCCTGAAATGGTGAAGCAGCAGCTGTACGTGCATGACTTTCTGGATTTCTATGGGCAAATCGCAATTACTCATCATGAGCAATTGTTAGACTTACAAATATCTATGACGCAAATGATCAATTTCCATGATTCGCTTGTGCAAAACATTCAAAAAGTAGCACTGGAAATCAAAGAAAATAGAAAAATGTTAGCATCAGGGGGATTCTATTATTTTTTGTCGAAAACCAGTTAATTTTGATAGATTATTCCGAATATTCGTGCTATAATTTTTTTGTAGGTAAATTTACCCAATTGAGGAGTGATTAGTCATGTCATCCAATGAAACATTGAAAGCTCAAATTATCCAAAAGGCTTGGGAAGACGAAGCATTCAAGAACCAACTTATTGCTGATCCCAAAGCCGCATTAAAACAAGCATTTGGCATCACACTCCCAGATGACATCAAAGTTAAAGCTGTAGAAGAAACTTCTACTGAATTTGTTCTCGTCATTCCTACGAACCCTGCAAAAGTATTAGTTACTTCGAATGCCGTTGAAAGTATCTGGTAAAACAAAATATAAAAGAGGTGCCACGTAATTACGCAGCACCTCTTCTTTATTTTACAGCTATGGATGGAAACCTAAGGACTACCTCAGTACCTATGTATTTTTGACTTTTAAATTCAATGTGGCCCTTCATAATTTCAATAATTCGGAAAGTAACCATGAGTCCTAATCCGGTCCCCTTCGTTTTCGTGGAATAGTAAGGCTCTCCTAATTTGGTTAACTGCGCAGGTTCAATTCCTTCTCCATTGTCTTTGAAATGAATATATACTTCTCCATCTTTCTCATATGCCCATATATGAATCTGGCCATCAACCTGAAAGGCTTCGATACTATTTTTGATAATATTTATAAGCACTTGCTTCAACTTTGATGAATTCCCTTGTATAAACAAATCATTAGGAACACTAACCGTAATCCGCCCACCATGTAATGTGGCCAATGGTACTATAATACCTTCAATTTGACTAATTTCCTTCGAAACATTTAAATCAACGAGTTCATCCAGCTGTGGCTTTGCAAATGTCAGGAAGTCCGTAATGATTAGCGAAGCCCGATCTAATTCTTCTATTGCTATTCCCATGTATTCTTTGTTCTTATCATCTGTTCTAGCTGCGACAAGCTGTAAGAATCCTCTCGTTACTTGCAAAGGGTTTCGCACCTCATGCGCGACAGATGCCGCCAACGAGCTTATCATCTCCATCTTATCCGAGAGCTGAAGCTGATGGTTGTAAAACTCTAATTCCTTAGAATAGTTGATCATATGCTCTTGATTGATTGCAAAGCGTCTACCTAATATAACAATGAGGGCAATTATAAATCCTACTACGCCCCATTTCCACAAGAAAAATTGATATTTTTGAGAACTGGCATAGTAGCACATTAAATCTAGGACACTCATTAGAGCCAATAAGGCAAAACCGGTTGAAAAAATAACAGCTTCCTTGTTCCCTCTTTTCACGAATACAATGGATAAGCCAATAATTAAAATGAATTGAATAATCATAATAGACCCCAAAACGGTAACAGACGCAAAGAAATACGCTTTGATAAATCGATAATCATTGAGTTGATTAATAAACATAAATGCAATTGAAATAGCGGAATAAATAATCTGGAATTTCCTAAACGCTCTAATCCACTTAAAATTCCCATTATCAAATATTTTTTCAAAGAAATAGGTGAGTGTTGGTAAAAAAACAGCAAGTGAAATATCAAATAAATCAAGAAATAGGTCGCCATAACTCGTGAAATTTGCGTACATGAAAGGCGAATACGTAATAAAAATAGTTCCTAGAGCTAAAATAAGTAAACTAAGTGAAACCCAACTTGCAAGTTGAATTTGCTTCAAAAAGAAAGAACATATCAGCATAATCGCTGCAATAAAAAGAAATGCACAGCCTAGAATGATGTTCTGCAAATCCCGAAATATAAATGATCGAGTCAAAGCTGAATAATGATCCAGTTTAATTTCTGAATGTAAACCTAATCGATCCATTGATGTCCCCAGCTTTAAATATACGAATTCCCCCCCATCTTCACTACCTACAGGAAATAAGCTTCTCTGTTCATCAGTTGGAAAATCAAAGTTTATTTCTCGAACTAATCGATCGCCAATATATACCCAGAGTTGCTGGGCATAAATTTGTTCAATGTAAATGCCATAGTCTTTGGGTACATCAGGCGGAAGCTGGAATCGAACCCATGCCGAGGAAATTTCTTTCGGTTTCTCGGGAGGCAAGTCGCCATTCCTGACTGTTATCCATTTATTGGTAGGTGAAGGAATCACGACATGATCAATTCCTTCGGCTGAATCACTCCACAATATACTCCACGCTGGAATCGGTTTCAAATCCGCTTGATCATCGGCATACGCATGGGAAGACATAAATCCACAACAAATAATCATAACCAACATCGTTTTCCAGAGTTCTCGAGATATCCATTTCATTTATTATCCTCCCCCGAAGAAAACTGTAAGTAATTAACAATATAATAAATTCGACAGGTTTCTTTGCATTCCCTTTTTATTACACGGTAAACATTTGAAAAACAAAACATAAACAACCCCCTGCAAAATATCATCAGGGGGTACAGCTTATTGTATAAATTTTTACATTTATAATGTAGTGAACAATTGACTCCTTGCAGGCACAGTTTCAGCGACAATGCTGCCTTGGCTCACAACATAACGACAACCAGGCTGCTTACGAACAAGAGCCATAGCATCATCTCCAGGCAGCAAGATAAAGCTTGCAGGATGGCCAATCTCGAGCCCGTATTCCTTGAGCTGCAAGGTTTTCGCTGCACGAGTCGTAATCATACGCACAAGCTCCGCCACTTCTTCACGCCCCGTCATATGTGCTAAATGAGCAGCGATATGGGCTGCTTGCAGCATATTCCCTGTACCCAGCGGGTAGAAAGGCGTCTGAATATCATCATGGGCGATGCTTACATTCACACCAGCCTTCCATAATTCCTTTATCCGGGTGATGCCTCGGCCTTTGGGATAGCCATCGTATCTCCCCTGCATAGCACTATTGATGAGTGGACAGCAAACGACATTCACACCTGAACGCGCCAGCACCCCCTGCACCTTCTGGTAATAAGCTTCACCATAATAGGCTGCAGCGTTCGCATGCGCAGCTGTCACTCGCTCGCGTAGTCCAGAACGAATCGCGAGATGGGCCACGTTTTCTAGGAAAGTGGAGTGCGCATCGTCCATTTCATCGCAAAAAACATGAACGAAGCAGCCATACTTCTCTGCTAGATTGAAGCAAATTTCAAGCGATAATAGCCCTTCCTCACGCGTAGGCTCTAGATGCGGAATCGCTCCAATGCCATCTGCGCCAAGCTCCAAAGCCTGCTCCAGACGGCTTTCATTATCCGGACAAGCACGAATACCATCTTGAGGAAACGCGATAACCTGCAGGTTCATGTATGGCTTTACGCGCTCGCGCAAGGCAAGAAGCGCACGTAGAGCAGTCAAATTTGGGTCAGAGATATCTGCTTGGGTACGCACATGCAGGATGCCGGCAGCCATCTGCATCCGAAGCACCTTCTCTGCTCGTTCGGTGACATCTTCGTAGGTGAGCGTTTTTTTCCGCTTTTGCCATAATCCTATACCTTCGTATAGGGTCCCGCTCTCATTCCATGATGGCTCCCCCGCCGTTAGGACGGTGTCCAAATGAATATGGGACTCCACAAAAGGAGGGAGCACCAGGTGACCGATACCATCGATTTCACGTTCCCCATGCTCGGCAATACTTCCAAGTATGGCGATTTTCCCGTTTTTTACACCGATATCTATAAGACCTCGGTCCTCCGAATGTCCAAGCATTCGCACATTACGAAATACAATATCAAGCAGCTAACTCACCCTCTTTACTTTGGTGCCATTTAGTTATCCTTTTTCATCTCTGATTCATGCCAAGAACTAAGCAGCCATTTGGCGAAAGCGTTGACTAATAGAAAGAAAATAATGCCCAGTGCTGATGCTGAAAGTCCACAAGCGAATAAATAAGGTGTTTTTAATCGAGCAGCGGCATATGTTATCGCATAACCAAGTCCGCCTTGTCCTCCGCCAATACCGGCAATGTATTCACCGACAATAGCCCCGACTACGGATAAAGTACATGAGATTTTCAAACCGGCTACGATATAAGGAAGGGCAGCTGGTATGCGCAGCCTCCACATCGTTTGAATCGCATTCGCATTGTATAAATAAAACAGGTTACTCATATTTTGATCCGTGGAATTTAGACCGATTAACGTATTCGAAAGCATGGGGAAGAATCCGATTAAGAATGTAATAATGACAATCGCATTCACACCCGCATCGAACCATATCACAATGAGAGGGGCAATGGCGACAATCGGAATGGTCTGTAAAATAATCGCATAAGGATAAACACTCTTCTCAATCCATTTGGAGCTTGCCAATAGAATGGCACCTGTAATCCCTAATATAATACTGAGGAAAAATCCAAGCACAGCTTCCAGCGTCGTTGTCCTTACAGATACCCATAGTCCGTGTCTGTTTTCTACGGCTGCTGCTACGATATCGGAAGGCTTCGGTACAAGATAAACAGGAGCTTTCACTAAATAAGCAATAAGTTCCCAGCCTCCGATGAAAACAACAAAGGCAACTAAGGGCGGCAAAAGATTCTTAAGCAGCATCAGGAGTCGACGCCCTGGCGAGGCCCCGTCTTCCAATCGACTAGCCCAAGCTGCCCGTTCGCGGGCAGGGAATATTTCATCCGGCAGTATTTGCAGGTATTTAGAATCTACAGCCATTGTACGTCCTCCTTCATTTACATCTCACAAATGATTTTCCCTGGATTAAGCAGCCCTCTTGGGTCATTCTCACGTTTCTTACGCTCCATGCTGCCAACTTCACCACGTCCACCATGATCCAACACCCAGGTATGAGGATCAAATATTTTCACGCCGATAGATTCACAATATCGAATGATTTCGTATAAACGTTCTTCGCTTTCAAAGCGAACAACTGGAAGCGAGTTAGGCGAGATTTCTCCACCGCTGCGTACCCATTCAAAATGCAGGTAAACCTCTTCCCCATATTTGTCTTTAATCTTCTGAATTTGTTCCATATAGCTATCCAGCTTAAATCCAGCTTGGAGATATGTCATGGAAGGGTCCGTTTTCATTGCCCATAGTGTCGTATGATTCCATGTGAAATCCGATACCCCGATCGTTTTTCGGTAATTTTTAGCCTCAATAAGATGGCCGATGTGCCCGCCATAACTTTGGGCTAGAGCTTCAACTAACGGCAGTGAATCCTCAGCGAATTCAAGCATGACAGCGGCCATACCAGACTTAATCACTTTGGCAAACGGAACGAAATACGAGGGAATTGGCCACTCCATCGGAGCAATGAGTCGTTTCAGAATAGCTTCTTCTCTGGCAAGAGCCTCACCGAATCGCATCGACTGCTCGAAGGTGTCGAAATTAGCAATAGCCTGAGCCCACTCGGTTCGAGGAGAAAGCGGGATGGTCACCTCGGTCAAAATGCCGGTCGTCCCATAATTGTGAATATAATCAAATAAATCACGGCCTTGGATAACCAAACGCTGCGGAGATTCTTCCATCGTATAAATGACGGCTTCCAGCACATTGCCATCCCATAGGTTTCCGTGAGTAATCGAGCCAATTCCACCGGAACCACCGCTCACAAAGCCGCCCACCGTCGCTTTCACATAGGTGCTGGGGTAAATGCGAATTTCTTGCCCGACTTCGCGAGCCTTTTTATCAATGACACCTAGACGAACTCCACATTGTAAACGAGCAAACCCAGGTCCGATTTCAAGAATTTCATCCATTCGGCTTAAATCTAAGACAATACCGCCCTGCAAGGGGACCGCTTGACCATAGTTACCTGTACCAGCCCCACGAACCGTAACGGGAATGTTATGGCGGTAACCAAAGGCTAATACTTCCGCCACCTCGGCTTCATTGCGCGGTATGGCAACGGCATCGGCCGCCTTTATATTCTGCAATTGGCGATTAAGCACTGGGGAGTACCAGTAATAATCTTTAGAGAGCTTTTCTCTCGTTTCGCCATCGACAAACACGATTTCTTTAGCAAGCTGCTCCTGTATCTCTTTCTCCCAGCTAATATTCATGGCCATGAGCTTATTCACCCTTTCATATCAATGATCCAAAGCTGCAGATACTTCTCGAACTAAATCACTGAACTGCGTCGTTGTGCGGAAGCTTTCATCTCGAGGAAAGTGGACTGGGATATCCATCCTCGCTGATATTTTACCGGGACGCGGTGTCATCACAACAACACTTGTGGATAAGAATACCGATTCGAATACGTTATGCGTAACGAATAGCACGGTCATGGATTTATCCTGCTGCCAAATATTGAGCAGCTCCATTTGCAAGGTTTGACGCGTAATTTCGTCTAAGGCGCCGAAGGGCTCATCCATGAGAAGCAGCTTTGGTCTTGAAATGAGAGCGCGCGCGATGGAGACACGCATCTTCATTCCTCCGGAGAGCTGTCTAGGCAGCACCTTCATATAGTCCTTCAAGCCGACTAGCTCCAATACGCGCTGGGCCTCTTCTTTCTGTGTCTTCTTATCTACACCGCGCAATTCAAGCGGTAACCTTACGTTAGCTTCTACCGTAGACCAAGGCAGCAGCGTATGATCTTGGAAAACAAAGGCGATATCACTTTGTTTTCGTGCTTCTTTCGGCGTCGTTCCGAATACATCTAACGTCCCTTTACTCGGCTTGGCAAGCCCTGTGATCATTTTGAAAATCGTTGATTTCCCACAACCAGACGGACCAACAAAACAAAGGAACTCCCCTTCTTGTATCGTTAGATTCACATCTTGCAAGGCAATTGTTCCATTTGGGTACGTCTTAGAGAGATTCTCCATACTTACGAATTTTGAACCGGATACTTGTGAGTTGGATGTATGGATCAGAGAAGAATTCATAGCCATTTTCTTCATCTCCTGTATATGTTTTTTGGGGCTAATTTTTCAAAGACGTCATCTCAAAAGCTTGGAAGATGAGCAGCGCCTCAGCAATATGTGCACCGTACCTTTCAGCCATCGCATGGCCTTTCGTTATCGTTGCTTGCGTAGCATCGCCAGAAATGCCTGAATGGGATAAATCATCCATCACCCAAGCAAAAGCACGATTGCGAAGGCCCAAATAACGCGAATCCGGGTAATTCGGATATTCCGTAGGAGCAAGCTCCATATGAACCCAATCGGGCTTAGCAGACATCACTAAGGAAGTTTCCATATCACCCGCATGAATACCAGCCTGCTTCTCCAGCGGTGTTATCCATTCATCAGCCCCACCGAGTCCGCCGGGATCTAATCGAAATACAGCCAATCCCGTTTCAATACGAATTTCCCGGCCCATCATATTTAATAAATCCGTGTTGCCCCCGTGCGTATTCACTAGTACTAATTTCTGAAATCCGCTTTTGCTCACGCTTTTCGCTATATCCATCACGACAGCCATTAACGTAGTAGCAGATAAAGTTATTGTCCCTGGATGGCCAAGGTGCTCTGTACTTTTCCCATACGGAATGGCCGGCAGCAACCATATATTCGCATCATCGGGAAGCTGTTCGAAAGCCTCGGTCAAGAGCACTTCGGAAATTAATGTATCGGTAAACACTGGCATATGCGGACCATGCTGCTCAATCGCGCCAACCGGCAGAACGATGAGCGCATTATCTTTGGGAACCTGAGCAACCTCGAGCTTACTTAAACGGGGAAAAAAGCAGCGATCCCACGTCTTACCTTGATAACGACTGAATGACAAGCTGAGCACCTCCAAGTAAGTGGACATTATAGTACGCATAAGCTCTTATGAAAAAAGACCCAGACTCAAAGTGAAGAGCGGATCCTAAGTTTTCAAATTAGCATCGTTCAAAATTAAGAAAATTAAGCTTATCTTGATTGGAATAGCTGTAAAGCAGCGGCTACATCAGCAACCCTCTCTCCTAATCGAGCGGCCATCAGAAGCTCTCTTGGATCCGGAGATAGCGAACTGTCTGGCCCTGCTAAAGTGGATGCCCCATAAGGCGAGCAACCAATCGCATCCGCGGTTAAATATTCGGGATTCTCCGAATATGGCAGTCCAACGAATATCATGCCAAAATGAAATAACGGAACCATAGCGGTTAAAATAGCAGCTTCATGTCCCGTATGAATGGAAGCTGTACTATTAAAAATGCCTGTCGGTTTTCCTTCCAAAGCACCTTCAATACAAAGCTCTCCAGCCATTTCAAGAAATAGCTTAACTTGGGCAGGCATCGTGCCATAATACGTAGGAAATCCCCATAGAATGCCATCCGCCCAACGCAAATCATCGTTCGTCGCAATAGGAATATCCTGCTGTAAGGCTTGTGTAGCTTCATATTTACTGTAACGATCTGTTAAGCGAAATTGCTTAGAAAGCGTCGCTGCGCTTGCCAACTGCTCATTTCCCGCTCTGGATCTTTCTTTATCTTGCTGAATAACACGATTTTGAACAGCAATCATTTCCGGAATACGAACGATCCTGACCTGATGCGCTCCGGATTGGCTAGCTCCATCTGCAACAGCCTGCGCCATTTGAAATACGTGACCGAATGCGCTGTAATAGATGACCAACAGGTTAGCCATTAAGACTCTCACCCTTTCGCGAATTCAGGTTTATGGAAGGATACACTCTCGCTTGCCTCTTGCCAATAATGAGCTAAGGTCTTATCCTGCCACTCTGCTTTATTTGAAGCCATTCGCACAAAGCTTCCGTGACTATAAACCCAACGGCGTTCAGGCAGCATGGTAAAGAGTTCTTCCGGTGTACTTCCGTCTATAATAATAAAATTCGCATAATTACCAACCTTTACCTCATAGGAAGTTAGACCCAGCACCTTGGCGGGCACATCTGTGATCATGCGCAGCAGTGTGCGAAGATCATTCGGTCGCCCCATATGAGCGGCATAAGAGCCAATAAGAGCAATTTGTAATAAGTCGCCTCTGCCAAAAGGATGAAAGGGATCGTGAATATTATCAGAAGCCACTGCAATTGGAATGCCTGCTTCCCAGATTTCCTTCAAGCGAGTTACACCACGTCTAACGGGGAATCCGTCATGTCTTCCTTGCAAATACAAATTGACTGCTGGTAATGAGACTGCTTTGAGGCTTGCATCAGCCATACGGTCAATGATGCCGTGAGCATCTTGATCCGTCATTGAAGCTAATGCACATAAATGATCGACGGTAACTCTTCCAGAATAACCCTCTGATTTCGTTCGCAAAGCGATATGATCGATGGTGCGCATAGCTGGATTGTCTGTTTCATCACAATGCAGATCAATCGGCACATCATATTTCTCTGCTAATTTGAATATATAATCGATATCTTCCTTAGGGGTTAATGACAAATGCGGTGCTCCACCAATCCCATCGACGCCCATCTTTAGTGCTTCCTCCACAGCATCAACATCTAGTGACATGAAATTATAAGGACACATCGGAAACAGCTGTAAGCTGATGTAAGGCGATAATGCTTCTTTGGCTTCCAAAGCAGCCTCAATTGTGCGTAAGGCTACCTCTCGTGAGGCTCTCAAATTAAAATCAAGATGTGTACGAATGTGTGTTGTACCAAATGATAAAGCTTGCAAAGCCGAACGCATGATTCTTGATTTAATCTCATTTTTGGTAAAAGACGGTGATGCACTTGAATAATTGCGTACAGCCTCTTCTAAGGTCCCGCTCCGGTTCTCAACTGACGTTAGCGAGAAAGATTTGTCTAAATGCATATGAGCATCTACGAAGCCTGGCAGTATTATTTTTCCTTCAAGGTCAATGAACGAGACGCCCGATTCTCCTGTTCCAAGCTGCGGTTTCCATTGTTCCAATGACATTGCACCAGAATAGGCAGCATTAGCTTCTTGCTTCTGAATCTGAGTCCAGACGCCTTCACGAATCGAGAGACGAAACAAATGCCCCTCATCCTCCATTGGCAATCGAACGTTCACTAAATCCATATTCTTGCTAGAAGCCAATGCCGCCACCCCCTGATTATTTCTTATCCTTTACCCCTTACTTTTTAGGTAAAAATTGCGTTGTGAACACTTTGTCGATGTTCTCTGCTGTTTTCAAAACACCTACATCAACAAGCTGCTTCTGAACTTCTGCCCAGCGCTCTTTGGTCATTACTCCTGTGCCCTTGGTTCCTGCATCTCCACCGAATACAAAGTCCATCTCTTTAGCAGCGCTATATTTCATCATATCTAAGCCCATATCTGGATTCTTCACTTGGATGGAAGGATTGATCTCATCGGAATGATCCTTGTAATAATCCCAGCCTTTAACCGTAGCTTCGACGAAAGCTTTCACTTGGTCTGGATGTTCAGCAATCATTTTCTCCGTTGTGAAGTATACGCCAGCATAAATGTTATAACCGGAATCGGCAACCAAGAGCGTGCCGTGCTCTACCTTTTGCTGAGAAAGAGTGAACGGTTCAGAAGTTATATACCCTTGCGTAAGAGCTTTTGGATCGCTGACAAAGTTAACTAATTGACCTGTGTATTTCATTTCTTGGGCACTGTCTAATTTGTATTTCTTCTTAATAAATTGCCAGAAACTGGCCGTTGATGCCACATATACCTTATGTCCGTTTAAATCACCAAAATCTTTAATCGCAGCATCTTCTTTATGATAAAACACAGCTTGCGGACTTTTTTGCATGGAGGTCGCGATGGCTACAATCGGAATACCCTCTTGTCTGGCTACTAGGATATCATCGCCATTGGCCATTCCGAACTGCGCTTTGCCAGAAGCGACGATTTGTGTAGAAGAAACCTGCGGACCACCCGGCATAAGCGTCATATCAAATCCTGCGTCTTTGTAGAATCCTTTGGCCACGGCCGCAAAGTTCCCGCCATGTTCTGGTTCGGCGAACCAGTTTAAAACAACAGTTGCAGGTATGACTGCCTTGGTAGCTGCAGTTGCAGCCGGTGAAGCTGCTGGAGCGGCGGAAGCCGTCGCTTGCGCCGATGGTGGTGTAGATGGCGCTGACGTTGAAACCGAGGAGCCTGCGTTACCGCATGCGGCAAGCATACTTGAGATCATAACTAAGCTAATGGACAAAACAACTGGGCGTTTCGCTGCAAGCGGATTAGTAAGATTAAATGGTTTCATATAAACTTCCCCTCCATATTTGGTTTTCTCTACAAAAGCACTTATCAATCTTTAGTCAAATATAGAGTTGAAGGCCAGTTCAAGTCAACGAATAGACTAACGTTTTGTGTTTTTACACAACAAAAGTACGTGTTTTTATTACTTTTACAAGAGTTATTTCAGTAAAACACATTATAATTACACAAAAGACGAACATTATTCAGATTGTACCAACCACCACACCTAATTCTTTCAACCATCGGCGATACGCAATGGAGAAACGATCTACCTTGTGATTGAGTTCGACCTGTAGATCCAGTGGTAGTAACTCCGGTTTCTGAGTCTCGATTACCCTCGCATCTTGTTCAAACACGATATCCTGGAAGCGAATAAAATTCGCGTCATCTACGTCATAGGCATAATTCCGCGATACCATCATGAACACAACACATTCTTCTGCGGCCACAGGCAATACCGTCAACATAATCCACAAGGTTTGGCCATTACTTGGATCTGCTTTGGATAATCGAGCGGATAGAGGCCGATAAACTTCCTTCATATAGACGTAAGTCGTACCTTCACTCTTATCTGAGCCAGAATGGGCAACGGGTTGAAAGATCGGAATATTCTCGATATAAATGCGTTCCTTCTCCTTGATAACCTGAAAGTCAGGCAGCTCCGCATAGTCGGGGTGTCCGAGCAGATTCTGATGAACGAACATCAAATGTGCGAAGTCTGTAAAATTCTCAATCACTCTCGTTCCAGCTGCTTCAACTTTGTATGGGCCGCAAGGTAATGGACGAAACTCCGGATTAGCAAACTCTTCGAAATGAGGCAAAGGCGCCACGGGTTCACCCATACATACCCAGATAAAGCCGTACTTCTCTTCACAGGCATAGGTTTGCGCTTTAGCTCTGAGAGGAATCTTCTCTCCCTTAGGCTGAGCTGGAATACAGACACATTGCCCAGATGAATCATACTGCCAGCCATGGTATGGACAGACTAGGACATCATCTTGTACCCACCCTTTGGAAAGCATGGCTCCACGGTGAACGCATAGATCTTGCAGGGCATGAACCCCTTTGCTAGAGCGGTAAATGGCTACTCTTTCCCCCAAAATGATGACACCTACAGGTTGGTCTTTCAGTTCAGACGCGAGATACACAGCATGCCAATCATTTTCAAGTACAGGATCATGCAGACGTTGTAAAGCCATTGAAATCATCCTCCTTTGGGTTTCTGAACATTTGTTTAGCGCAAGCTTTAAGATGAATTACTCTATATTTGAAAAAATAGGATACTGACCAGACAGCTTACTGCGTAGAAGATCAACCCTTGCTTGTGCTCTCTCTAGAACTTCCTGCTCATCGATCCACGTGCTTTTACCCTTCTCTACGACAACCTGACCGCCAACAATAACGAGATCGACATCATTGCCGTTCGCGTTATAAACCAGTGCTGAGGAAGCGCGATGCACGGGACTAATATGGGCTTTCATCATATCTACGGTCACTACATCTGCCTTCTTGCCTGGCTCAAGACTGCCCAAATCAGCACTCCTTCCAACGGCCTTGGCACCATTCACTGTAGCCATACGCAGCACATCCATCGGAGGCAATAAGGTAGCATCCAGCTCATTTACCTTATGTAAGCATGCCGTGAACTTCAGCACTTCTAAGTTATCTTGGCAATTATTGCTGCCAGGACCATCCGTACCTAGGGCAACGTTAATGCCCATTCGCAGCATTTCAGGTACTCTGGCAACACCAGAAGCTAAGTACATATTGGATACTGGACAATGGATGACGGAAGCTTGCTTTGCACGAATCATTTCTAGTTCTCCATCATCGAGCCACACACCATGAACAACTTGAGTTTGCTCGCCGAGCAGACCAACTTCATTCAGTAATTCCAAATTGCGAAGCCCATAGCGGGTCATCGTTGTGTCGATCTGTTCACTCGTTTCAGCGACATGTACGTGAGAAATCAGCTTGCGATCCCGGCTAAAGACAGCCGCCCGCTCTAGATACCCTCGGGAACATCCATATAAATTTAGCGGCCCCAATGCAATTCGAATCCGGCCGGAAGCAGCGCCATCCCATTCATCGAGCAATCGATCTGTACTGTCAAAGATCTGTTCCTCCGTCTCCCTTAATCGGACTTCTCCGGCCAAATCCGAGCCGCCTCTGGCTAAATGTCCGCGAATCCCCGAATCCACCATCGCTTGCAGTACACTTGCATCATTCTCTGGATACGTGTGGATATAATGGTGATCCATCATATATGTCGCACCCGATTTTAAATTTTCGATACACCCGATTAAAGCAGCTAAGTAAAAGTCTTCTGGCTCCATCGCGAGACTCATCGGCCAAATAATCTCCTTCAGCCACTGTGCGAGCGGTGAGTGATCCGACACCCCTCTCATGAACGTTTGAAACAAATGGGTGTGGCCATTGATGATCCCAGGAATGACGACTTTACCCGAAGCATTGTACGTATACGAAGATTGTGAGATTAAATGGTCTAAGCTCCCGTCTGCCCTCCATTCCCCCACTTCACGGATCACATCGTGTTCCATATATACATAGCCAGGTTTGAAAATCTGATTGGAGGCATTCATGGTCAACACCGTACCGTTGTAAATTAATTTGTTTGACATTTTACCACCTTTTTGTACGTTATATAATCTAACATTAATTTTATTATTTTATTTACGTGTTATGTTAATTAACATCAATATATGGATGAAGCTTTTTATCGTCAACTCCATTTGTAAATGAAATAAATAGATATAGTTACGTTTTTAACATAATATTAGTAATATCGATTAACATAATTTGATTTCGAACGAAAAATCGGTTCTTTTTATGAGAATACTATGATAATATTTACATCTGTATATATTTTACGAAAAAGGAGTCTTGCCTATGTTGGAGCTTCCTCACCTCGATCAAGTAGATCAAGAAATCATCAAGTTACTACATGAGAACGGCCGGATATCCTATGCAAAAATCGGAGAAATACTCAATCTCTCTCGTGTTGCGATTCAAAAACGAGTCGAAAACCTCATCGAAAAGGAAGTCATTGAAAACTTTACCATTCGGTTGAACGCAACGAAATTAGGTAAAGTCGTCAGCGCTTTTTTCGAAGTCGAAGTGGAGCCGCGTTTTGCCGAGGAAGTAGGTAATCTGCTCTCCGCTGACTCCAACGTTATCAGTATTTACCAAATGACAGGGAGCAGCTCCCTGCATATGCATGCTTTGCTCAAAGATGATGCTGCGCTCGAAGACTTCCTTTACCAAAATATCTACAAATTGAAAGGCGTCGTACGCGTTAACACGCAGGTCGTCATTAAACGATTTAAACAAGGGACAGGATTGGAACTGTGAGAAAAGACAAAAAAAACTGCGCGAGCATCGGAGCTCACGCAGTTTTCGTTATTTTGAGATAGATTATAAGTTCAAACGATACATCGCCTTATTTTCAAGTCCGCGGATCATTGGTGTCCATGCTTCTGTCTCTGGCGTTGTTAGCAAGGTATCCTCCACCATTTGCAGCTTCGCATCCATCGAATCAATGTAATGCAAGGCAACAGCTTCTGGAATTTGAGGCAGTACCGGACTCCCCCATTCAGGCAAGTTGTGGTGGGACAGCACAATATGCTGCAGGCCAATGACAACATCGGATTGGAGATCAATCTCATGATGCAAGGCAGCTTCCGTAATCCAGTTCGACGCCATCGAGATGTGTCCGAGCAGCTTTCCTTGCACACTGTAATCCGAAACAATTCCTAGCTGCGCGATCATCTCTTCGGGTTTGGCGATATCATGTAAGATGATGCCCGCTTTAATTAAATCGGGATTGAGAAATGGCCGCTGTTTGCAAATAAATTCACCAATTTCCAGCATCCGCACAATATGATAAGCAAGGCCGCCGAAATAGGCATGATGATGAGTCTTGGCGGCTGGGGAATGATTTAATTTCTCCTCCACTTTGCTCACACAAAACGTAACAATCGACTTGATGGTCGGATTTGTAATACTTTCTAAAACTTGATTGATCGTATGAATAAGATCGATCGGACTAATCGGTGCTGATCGGATGAAATCTGTAATATGTATGCCATCCTCTGGCAGCGCCTTGCGTAATCTACCGATTTTCACCTGTAATTTATCGCGATAGGTTTGAACTAAGCCTTGAACTTTGACCAACGTCATCGGGAAAAATGTTTCTTTATCGGTCGCGCTAACATCCCATAGTTTTGCAGAGATCTGCCCACTAGCATCGCATAACACAATGTCCATGAAATCTTTGGCAGGTGTGGTATTCGTTTGTTTAACTTCTAATTCTTTAATGAGGTAGTAACCTACAAACTCTTCTGGTGCTTGCAATTGCTTAATTAACGTCATTTTAGTTCCTCCATATGTCATTAGGAACATTATACTACGAATAGGATCGAATTAATGAATAGAAAATGATAGAAATTTGAGGAGACGTTATGTCGGTCAACATCCACTCGTAAAATCATAAATGAGCCAAAACCTAAGCACGTCATTCTCGCCTTGATCTAAAGAGACCCATGCTACGGGTAACTGTTGGTTTTGTGACCAATGGCTTACCATCGTCGTCTTACCAAATCCCGGAGGGGAAGTGACCAGAGTCACTTTGCAATTCAACGCCTTAGACATCTTCTCCATCAAATGTTCTCTGGACACATGATACGATGGCTGCTGCGGAATATACAATTTCGTGGTCAATAAGGGATAATCGTTGAAAAGCGATTTACTGAAGTCAGAATTTGCTTTCTGATCCATCAAACCCGGTCCTCCTTGTTTTGGGGGACTCCCACCACCCATACATCATTATCCTGCTATACCTTATATATTTGTGATTGTAATCTCACTCAAAGTCTTTTACAGCTAGTATCCTGTTGCGAGGTATCTCGCTCATCGGCTGTCCTAATTTTGCCCCGACTTTTTCGCGAAATGAAGCGTCACTTTCGATTTTGTGAAGGAGTTCATGAGACACTAACAGCCGTATGTCCTGTTTATCCATTTTCAAATAAAATTGTACGCCATACTTTCGATATCCAAGCTCTTCTTTTAACAGTTCCGCAAAAGGGACCGTTTCCGGCTTAACTTCAATGCTTTTCGGAAGAAGCTCGTGGTAAACCCGATAAGTGATCTCATTCGCTGTTAGCCGCTCTATCTCAAGCTTGCCTTCCAACCCGGTATTATTGATATATCTCATGGCCAAAGTTTTGGGCCCACCTTGCTTTTCAAGAGGGATGTGGAGTATGACAGAAGAAGAAGTGTCTACCCATTCGACTTCATAACCAAGCTTTTCTGCGACGACGCGTAAAGGGACAAAGATTTCATCACCCGAAACAAACGCTTCCGGATGTTCCTTTAGGGTTTCACTTTTCACTTTGATTTTAATATCATTATACGCTGCGCTAATTTCTTTAGGCGCCCCTCTATGGGGAGCAAGAAGGGCATTGGGATCTGGCTCTTCGAATTCTAGACGGTTGGTTGTATCGATGACAATTTCATTCTTATCCTCATTCCAGTCCGCCGAATGCCAAAGTGTATCGTTGAAAAAGGAAAGAGGAACATAAATGGAGTTGTTTGTTATGAAGGACTTTTTTGAGTACCCTCTATCATGATGTTCAACAAATATCCGGATCTCTCCTTGTCTGTAGGCAAGAATAGTCTCCGTTCGGGGAGGCTTTGGTTGTTGATTCTCAGTCCTATTTAAGAGCCAGTGCGTCAGCATTTCTGCTCTTTCTGTACTTAGAAGATGTGTATCAAATACACTAACGTAGGGTAAATCCCATCCGCGGGAGTAAAATAGATAGGTTTCCCCAACTTCGATACCAGCACCGCATTGGTCCGAATCATCATTGGTCACAACAAAGGTCGAAGACTGCCCCTTGAATGCTTTATCTGGTTCCACCACTGCTATTTTCTGCGACGGATACACGGCATCCACGCTCGTGACTTTAGCCGTAAAGATCGCACTCGCTTCCAGAAAATCTTCCTCAAACGTTGTCGGCCCGCGGGAACAAGCATACGCCTTAGGCGTCATAAAGCTGATAAACAGACCCAGTAAACAAACAAAACACAGCAATCCGTGAATCCTACCTTTCAAGAGCACACTCCCTTTCCCCAAAAATACTGCTCATTGAATTTACGCTTAGGACTGTTCGGCTGCTAGCATTATAAGCTATATCCCCTTACCATGCTTCACCTTCTCCGCAAGCAACGTAAGATCATGCCCTTTCAATGCACCTTCAATGAATTCCGGGAGCTTCTCGGGAGAACATCCGAAACAAGGGATACCGTATTGAGCCAATTTTTTAGCAACAGCATCGTCATAAGAAGGCACGCCCTGGTCAGATAAAGCGAGTAAGCAGATCGTCTTCACGCCAGCCTGATGCATGTCGACAAGTCTTTGAATCATCTCTGTCCGATTGCCGCCTTCATATAAGTCTGAGACCAAGATAAACAGCGTTTTCTTCGGCTCCGTGATAAAAGGCTCGCAATAAGCGATGGATTTGTTAATATCTGTTCCCCCGCCAAGCTGAATCCCAAACAGCATATCGACGGGATCTTCTGCACACTGCTCACTTAAATCAACGACCTCGGTGTCAAAAGCAACTACTCGCGTGTCCAGAACCGGCATACTGGCGAAAATAGAACCAATAATGGATGCGTAAATGACAGAGCCCGCCATCGAACCGCTTTGATCAATATCCAGGATGACCGTCCACTCTTTGCTTCGACGTGCTCGGTCAAAGAAGTAGACTTTTTCGGGCAGCAGGAGACCGCGCTCCTTGTCGTAGTGCTTAAGATTTTTGCGGATGGTTGTGTTCCAGTCCAGTCCCGTGGACGACGGCAGCGGCGAATGCTGCCTGCGATTCAAGGCACCAGTGACAGCCCGGCGCAAATCCTGAGAAAGCCGCTTCACAATTTCATCTACCACAGCCTTCACTAATTGCCTTGCTGTTTCTTTCGTTTTCTCCGGAATTTTCCCTTTGAGCGCCATTAACGTGGCTACCATTTGGATGTCCGGCTTCACTTGGGAAAGAAGCTCCGGCTCGAAGAGCAGCTGCTTCAAGCCTTTGCGCTCAATAGCATCGGACTGGATGACGGAGACCACGTCCGGAGGGAAAAAGGTGCGGATATCGCCCAGCCACTTGGCAAGCTTCGGGGACGAAGGCCCCAGCCCCGCTTTGCGAGGGCCGCCTACGTTCGAGTCACCAGCACTAATGCCGGATGTCTCATCATAGATCGCGGCAAGCGCCTCATCCATGAGTCTCGACTCCTCGTCGAGCATTCCGTCTCCAGCGCCAAAAGACTGCAGCTTCTCTTCGGAAGCAGCACCTAGGATCAACCGCCATCGCTTCAATTGTTCTTGATCTATCATGGTCATAGGCTACAAATCCCCAAAATCAAAATCGTTGAGCTCATCCAGCTTCTCCTTCTCTTCCTCGCTTAACGGCTGCTGCAAAGCAGTTCCGGCGTTATCAGCACCAACACCCCAAATATTGCCCATCATCTCTGCTACTGTTGCCTTCTCCCTCGGCTCGAATGAACCGAAAGCTCGGCGCAGAAACACAAGCGAGCGTTGGAATGCCTCTTTATCCAGCGATCCGATATAGGCATCGAGCTGCTGCCACAACGATACCCTAGACAGCAGCGCGTATCGGTTGCGCATCGACATGCCTTCGAACCACCCCGCCCCCAGATCAACAGGAATTCCCGGTGACAGGCGACGCGAAACTTCCATCGCAACACGCTCATCTGGTATCTCATTTCGCTCAAGTAATATAGCGAAAGCGAAGCCCGACAGCTTTGCATTTCGGTCATCGCGAGAAGCCAGCTCTTGCAGTTTATTCAACCACAGAGCGTCGTCTACCGCTTCAAAATGGTCTTGGGCAATTGTGTGCAGCGACTGAATCGCCCGAACCATGCCCTGAGCGGCGTCATCGTTACAACCCGCGCTATCTACAAGAAGCAGCGTTCCCCGCAGGAACAACTGCTGGAGCAGCGGAACAAGGGTATCCGTTTCGATTCGGCGAATCGATCCATAACGGATCATCACCGACAGCTCGTAGGCCGCCCCTGCGACCTGCTCGAAGTTGCCTGCATCCACCGCAAGCCCTTGCAGCATAGATTTGGCCTGCTCCATCAGCTCCGTCAACGTGCAGTCGCAGGCGACCCGAATGATGCGCGAAGCTTCCGCGATATCACTGCAAACATCGAGCCGCTCCTTCAGCACGAAAGCCGCGGCCAGCTCAATCGTCTCCCCCTTCAAGGTCGACTCCACGGCTTGGATCTCAGCTTCCGGCGTCCACTGCAGCACCCAATTCTCCGCCCACGATGCGGAGTCTTGATTCACTCTTTGCTTCTTGGCAAAGTTAATGCCAAGCAATTCCAGCCTGTGCAGCAGAACAGACCGCTTCAAATCCAGAAATGCAGCTTCTTCTGACTTCACCCTGCGGTTTTCACGTAAATCCAACTCTAAGGTTGAAGCAACCGTAGACTTGAATTTCTCCAGCTTGAGCCGCTTGAGTTCTCTGTTCAAATCATCTTGAATCGGCGTCTGGCTAACTCCTTCTGGCAATCTGCCGATGGCCGTACCCACGTCCGTTCTTGCCAAAGCTTCCACAATTGTCGAAAGCTCCCCATGACCGAGACATACCATTGCTGCGTCCCGAAGATCTTTCCACGTAGGATGATTACCTTCGTGCAAAGCAGCAAGAGCCTCTGCCAGCCTCACACCTTCGATGAGCGAGGCTGTGGATCTATAAGTGCCATGTTCCCTGAGATAAGCAGCTACCTGAGAAAAATACAAGGAAGGAAGCCTGCTCAGATCACCTTTTTGAAGGCACTGCCAAAACAATTCGAAATAAGCGGGAGCCTGGTTCCCTGCCCCATAGCCCGAGTGCGAAGACAGCTTGTAGTAAGAATAAGGCATTAAAGTAATCTTAGTTGTCGTCTTGGGCAGCCCCTTCATCTCTTCATCCGTCATCACTGGAAAGCGGAAGTCTAATGCGGAGGCATGATGTGCGCCGGTTACGACTACTATTTTCTCAGGAGCGTGCCCAGCTTCAATAGCATCCTGAATTCTGCGCCGCATGTAAGCTTCCCGAATCTCATTGTAAGCCGCTTCTTGTGGCGCAAATTGCCACTCCTGCTGCGCGGTCAGCTCCCGCATTTGAGCCGAGAATTGATAAATGCCATGGCGGTAGGCGTCTTTTTGCAAATTATGTTCAAAATGCCGTTCCCAGTAAGCTTCATAGTCCGGTTCTTCCGACAATTCAGCAAGCTGCTGATAAAGCGTCCTCTGTCCAAGGACATAAGCCTGAAAATCGTCAACCTCAGACTGATTGCTCTCGCCTTCAGCAGAAGTTGACCTCCGTTTCCTTTGCTCGTAAATAGCCAAGGCGTGTTCGGACGGTAGATCGATAAATTCTGCCTGAGAACCGTTGCGGCTAGCCCATTGAAACGCCTGATATTCCGGTGAATAATCTGCATACGGGTACAAAAGGGTCCTCACAGGCAGTTGATCCGTATACGCCAAAATAGCAATCGGCGGGACTACGCCATGCGAAGTCAGTTCAGTAATAAAACCGCTTGCATCGCTAGGTCCTTCAACGAGCACGGCCGTAGGCTTCACTTCATCTAAGAAAGCAAGCAGGTGGAAAGCACCTGCAGGAGATAAATGCCGTATACCAAAAACATGAAACCCCTGACTGCGATCTAGTTGTTCATCTCCGAGCACGCGAAGTACAGATTTCTCCATGTCGATCCCCGCTTTTTCATCACATTTTCGAGATATTCCTTCCACACGAGGCGGTCTTTCTCTTCATCTTTCACAATAGCTCCCTGGAGCCCAGCGGCAATATCTTCTTCACTGATCTGTCCGCTGCCAAAGCTTCCTGCAAGCGCCATACTGCCCGTTAACAGCGAGATTGCTTCAGCAGTCGAAATCACGCCACTCGGCCCTTTCACCTTCTCTTTGCCGTCGAGTGTCATCCCGCTGCGCAGCTCGCGGAAAATCGTCACAACCTTGCGCACCGCCTCCTCCTCTGGGAGCGACGCTCTCAATTCATAGCTCGTCGAAATTTCTCTGACACGTTTGCGAACAATCTCCACTTCCGTATCAATATCCGAAGGGGATGGAAGCACGATGATGTTAAAACGCCGCTTCAAGGCGGCTGACATCTCATTCACTCCACGATCGCGCGTATTGGCCGTTGCGATGATAGAGAATCCCCTTGCAGCGAACACTTCTCTGCCCAGCTCCGGAATCGAGATCGTCTTCTCCGACAGGATGGAGATCAAAGCGTCCTGTACTTCGGATGCGCAGCGCGAGATCTCTTCAAATCTGGCGATCCCGCCTGTTTCCATTGCGCGGAAAATCGGGCTTTTGATAATCGCTTGGTCGGAGGGTCCTTGTGCCAGCAGCATGGCATAATTCCAAGAATAACGGATATGCTCCTCGCTCGTACCCGCCGTTCCTTGAATGACTTTGCCAGAATCCCCATGGATCGCTGCCGTCAAATTTTCCGAAAGCCAAGACTTAGCCGTCCCTGGTTCCCCGATCAGCATGAGAGCTCGGTCTGTCAACAGCGTGGCTATTGCCATTTCTACCAGCCGCTTGTTGCCGATATATTTCGACGTAATTGCGACCCCTTTTACATTTCCACCTATCAGGAACGTCAGTACTGCCTTCGGAGAAAGCTGCCATCCAGCCGGCTTCGTGTCCTGATCCAATTTCTTTAAAGCTTCCAATTCTTCGATGTATAAACGTTCAGCGGGTAACCTTACGACATCTTGCTTTTGATCCATCCCCATAATCCCTGTCCCTTCTCTTCGTTATCTGAGCGTTCGTTTTGTTCCGGCTTCGCAGCTATTGTTTCCGCGATTTCTAGCAGTTGATTTTTCATGCCTTGATAGGATAGCCCTTCTGCGAATAGCTGCAATCTCTCTGCATAAGACTTTGGCAGTAATGAAAGCAACGTAAGCTGGACTCGATCCAAATAATAGAACTGCTTGGCTCCGCCTTTTTCCAATATATCCATGAGAAGCCTTGGCGCATCCGGATAGTTTTGGCTGAAGAGAATCAACAACATATTAGCTGTTTTATTTCGGTTAAAATTATGCAGCTCTTCGCATTTTTTGACTAGATAAGCCGTGACTTTCGGGTCCGGGTCTTGAGCAAATCTACACACGAGCTCTTCCTCGTCCAATTTCACAAACAGATGCACCCATCTTGAATCCCATGTTGTAAGTTTTGCTGAAGCAACCTCATTGGGTTCATCTGCTTGGTATAGCAGCGTCGGTGTCACTTCATACAATCCTCGCAATAAATCCTTAGCCGCCGGCTGCTTTTTATCCTTAAGATCATGGCAAAAGCGTTCGTAGACGTCTTCTGGAGGAAGAATCTTGATGGCCGCTCTAAAGCTGTAAGCAATAAATTTGCGATTGTACACCTCATGTAAAGTAACAGCAAAACGGTCTGCCTCAGGCAGATCTAATTGCAATAGAAGATCAGCGGCAGCATCCTGTACGGCTTCCGTTTCGGGAACAATAAAACTAGTCGTAGACAGCAATTTTTCTAGGAAATCCACGACTTCCGGTACTCTTTTGCCTTGTAAGCTGCGGATGTCCGCCAACAACTGTTGTGCGGAATCTTCCACGTTTGTACGTTGAACGATTCGCTCCAACACGCTTTCCGCATGCCCGATGACACTGAGAGTCAAATCGTTGGCCTTGCATAATTGAATCGGCTCAATGGCAAGATCCTGATCCTTCGAACCCAGTGCCTTGTAAAGGCGAGCGATGGCTTGCTCCGTTCCAAGACGAGATAAGGCGAATAAGGCGGCTCTGCGTATCTCTTTTTTCTTATCATCAGCTTGCTCTAGAATAAAATCCTCTTGCTCAGGATAATCGCCCAGAAGCTCAATCGCCGTGGAACGGACTTCCGTAGAACCCTGTTTAGCTGCTTGAAGAAGGAGATCTAAGGCAGATAGGGCAAGCAAATCATGGATTAGCTCCAATCTGCGGGCGTCACCTTTCCCGCCATCTAGCTTAAATTGCTGCAGAAGCGCGGGGAGAGCCTCTATTCCGAGTTCGGGCAGCACCTTTCGATGAAGAAAATCGGGTATTTCTACATAACTATCCTCTAACGCAGAAACAGCAGCAGGTATGACGCGGAAATCATGAAACAACCCATCGTCGTACCCTTGACGAATCTGCTCCATTCGACCCTGACCTTTTTGCGTCAATGCCTCAATCAGTGGATGCAGCTTGCGGTACGGGATTGACGTCGAAAGTTTCACTCCCGTTCCTTCCACAGGTACGAGTTCCTCTTTCGTCTCCGTTTTCCCTTGCGTGTACAGCACGGAATTCAAGATTGTTCCTAACTCTAAAAGTCTGCTCGCTGAGCCACTCGTCTCCGCCTCAAGAACTTGACTAACCGCCTGAGCCATTCGGTTAAACACCGGCGCTGACTCGCCAAGCTTCTGAAGTTGGGGAAGCATTTTCTGCAAACGTAAATCGCCTGCCGCCATCCCGCTACCTGCTATAAACAAACGCCGCACCTCATGCTGCAGCTCAAACAATAGATCTATACTCATGGGTTCGTCTCCTAATTCTATTCGTCAATACAGCAAGCGAACGACTTCATTTGTCGTTACGATGCTTAAAGGCTGCGCCTCAAGCCTGTTATGCTTCCAATTGTGTTCGAACATAACCAGAAGAGCCTGATTCTGTAAGTACGTCTTATTCAACATAGGCAGCAAATGAGTCGTAGGCTCGCTGAGATATGGAATGTCTGCAAGTGGAAGCTGCTTACCTTGTTCATCTAAGAGTACAAAGGAAGTTTCCGTCTTCTTGATCTCAGCAAATTGCAGCAGTACGACAGGGCGCTTGTCCGAAAGCGGGTTTTTAATCTGATTCTTCACTTGTTTAATGATTTCTGGGAATGACTTGTGAGCTGAAGCACGGATTTTCTGAAAATCTTGTGAGTCGGCTTCGCGGAACATCGCTTCCTCCCAACGAACCCTCGTGTTAAGCTCCCCGGGGTATTGCGCAAGTTCCTTCGCTTCGACGACTTGAAACATAGAATCCTCTTCACGTATGTATTTCGCTGCACGGAATGGCCGATATGTTCTTGTAAAATGGATCTGTCCATTTTGCAGGTCCGACCAGTACCCTTCATCTATGAACTCGCCCCTCGCCTGATCCGTATAGGATCGGAACGACAACTGCAGCAATTCCGAGGACTCGCTGCGAGCGCGACCATACTCCCTCAGTTCTGCAATTTGCCAGGCATGCCCAATCCATTCTTCCAACGTTGATTCCGTATCCATAGGATGATCTGGATTTTCCAATCTGCTGTTGAGGTATTCTCTGCTTTTCTTGATCAATGCTTGCAGTGTGGTAAGCTGCTCAATCACGTTGGTATACACGGTCTCCCGATCTTCCTCTGCTCTTAACTGAAGCGTCAAATCACGAAGTGCCTTTTGGATCCCCGGGATATAATAGTTGCCAAGTTGTTTTGCCTGCTCATCAGCAGTTTGCAGCGCCTTTTTGTCCAGGCTTCCTAGCCCTGACTGTACAAGCTGCAAGATAAGCTTCTCAGCAATGCTGATCCCTTCCAGCTGTGCAGCTATTTTCTTCATTAATGCTGACTTGTTCGTCTTGCGCTTAACTGCTGGAGCATCCGGGTCGACAGGTTCTTTCTTCTTCTCTTCCCGCTTCTCCGCCTTTTCCCTTTTATCCACAATATCTTGTGGCACAGGTGCAGTGATGAACGTCTTGCCTGACGTGTAGGCATACATTAAACCGAGATTATGTTTGCACGGAAACTGACGGCTCGGACAAGAACAGCGGAATACGGGATTCCCCTCTTTCGCCACATCGACCGAACATCGATACGGGTCTTTTCCGCTACCTTTACACTCCCCAAAAATGATCGTTTCGTCCTCCGACTGACAGAGCAGCGGAAAACTATTTTTCTTCACCAAATCCTTGCCATTCTTGATCGCACTGCTGTTAAGCGCCAAACTATCTACATACGACTCCGTTAAATAATTCATCTTGTACCCCTCATAACTTGGTTATACAAACAGTTTCCACACAATTCCTAATTTTTCCTTTTTCATGGGTATGGAATTTCAGTTGCGAATAGAACGAAGGAGTAGAAAAACAAGAAAAACTTGGCCATTAGGCAAGTCTTTCGATTAACAGCCCCCACTGAACAATCTGTAACGATGAAAAAAAACATCGTTACAGCGCGCGACAGACTCGGCGAGCCATCTGTAACGATGAAAAACATCGTTACAGCGCGCGACTGACACGGCAAGCCATCCGTAACGATGAAAAACATCGTTACAGCGCGTGACGGACACGGCAAGCCATCCGTAACGATGAAAAACATCGTTACAGCGCGTGACGGACACGGCGAGCCATCTGTAACGATGAAAAACATCGTTACAGCGTGCGACAGACTCGGCGAGCCATCTGTAACGATGAAAAACATCGTTACAGCGCGCGACGGCCACGGCGAGCCATCTGTAACGATGTAAAACATCGTTACAGGTTGCACACGGCGCGGATATAATGACTTATCTTACCTTTAGAGGGTAACCTCTCTATCGGGGACTTTCAAAGATGAGCGACCATGCCAAGAAGAAGGTTTATTTGCAAATATGGAAGTGGCTTTCGGAATGCCGAAATCGTATACTTTCTGGCGTGTAATATAATCAAAAAAAGAGGAAATCCCCTTTGACTATTTGTACCACCTAAAACCTAAACGTCTAGGAGGTTGAAGCCAAAGAGGAAATCCTCACATATTGCGTTCGTTTAATCCAAAAAAATCCTTTGTTGTCCGCGTCGTTGATTCGGCAACTACCTCAACAGTTATACCAAGGCATGAAGCAACTGTCGTTGCGATGTGTGGTAGAAAAGCTGGCTCATTCCGGCCACCCTGCGGCTTTGAGGGTAAATCCCGCGGTGTAAGGAATGGGGCATCGGTTTCTAGCATTAAACGATCTAGAGGTATATGCTTCACAAGCTCACGCAGGTGTTTACCTCTACGTTCGTCACAGATCCAGCCTGTGATTCCGATATAAAATCCTAGCTGCAGATAGACTTGAAGCTCATGCAGGGACCCTGTAAAACAATGGACCACTACCTTCATTGAGCCAATATAAGGCTTTATTATGCGAACGAAATCATAATGGGCTTCTCGCTCATGTAGGAAAAGCGGCATTTCCAGCTCGCAGGCAAGCTGAATCTGTTCCTCAAACCATTTACGCTGCACATCGCGTGGTGAAAAGTCACGGTTATAATCCAGTCCGCATTCACCAATGGCCACGACTTGAGGCAGCTTCGCTAGTTGACGCAGCTTATCAATGATATGCGTCGTACAATTGCGTGTATCGTGCGGATGAATCCCAGCCGTTGAAAATAATTTCCCCGGAAATTTATTGGAGCAACGCGCAGCTCCCTCGCTGTTTCTCACGCTTGTGCCAGTCAAAAGGAGTGGAGACACTCCCGCTGCTAATGCCTTCGCAACCACCTCGTCGCGGTCCTGATCAAAAGAACGATGCATCAAATTAACTCCAATATCAATGAGTTGATTATCCATCTACCTGTCCTTCCTTTTCGTCCCCATAAACGCTGCAAAACTCAGCAGGAACTATGTCTGCAAGCCATACTTCATTGCCCGCGTAGTAGAAGACTACTCCAGCTTGGGAAGCCTTCTCCGTATCAATGGCTAAAATAACTAATTTCCCTCTTCGTTGACCAGCAAGAATTGCAAAATGGAGCCCTTCGGACAAATGGACATATTGACGCTTCATGGGACGCAGCCCCTGTTTTAAAATCACAGGGGCAACCTGCACATTCGTGCCATGGTAGAGCACATTAGGAGTCACAGCCATTGGATAGCTGACTTTATCATGGCTATGTCCATATCTGGCCCGAATCCGATCGCCGTTAATTTCAAAACGCTGCTTTTCACAGCGCGCTACAACTTCTTCAATATTGCTCACTCTAATCTCTGACCACTTCGTTTGTACACGAAGAACTTCTATTAAATCAGCAATCGCACATGAACCATCAATAGGATCGATGCTAAGTCCGAACTCTTCTGGTGAGTGCCGAAGTATTTTACTCATAAACTTACTTAATTGGATTTGTACTTTATCAGGTAACATGTCAATCACGTCCTAAAATCTAATTCATATTTGTTATCACATTTCTCAACTAACCAAAAACCCAACCCTCACATCCGCATCCTCTTTCATCCATGACATCGTCTGCCCTTTGTGCAGATCAGACTTCATCGATTTCACCAGCTTCTCGATATTCACGTTTTGCTCGTAATGCCACTGAAGCGCAGCCGATACATACAATTCATTTAACTGGGCAAAAGTAAACCCTTCCGTTTGCTTCGCCGTTACGCGAATCAACTCTTCGCTCAGAAGCTTCCCTATCCCCTTTTGCTCCAAATAGATTTGTCTCAGCTCTAGGTCTGGGAGCTTGATTTCATAAGCACGGTCGAATCTCCCTGCCCGGTTCATAAGTGCCGGATCAATTTGCTCCGGATAATTCGTTGTCCCAATAAGGAATATACCTTCTTTGGAAGTCGCACCATCCAGAATGTTTAAAAAGTACGACCTTGCCCGCTGAGGCATAGCGTCGATATCTTCAATAACAAGAATCATTGGCGCCATTTTAGCTGCAGCTTGAAATACCTCTTGGATAGATTCGCTACCGGTGTTCTCCGTTATTTGCCAATAAGCAACAGGAGCTTTTACGCTGCCGGCAATCGATTTGACGAGCGTTGTTTTTCCATTGCCAGGCTTCCCATAGAGCAGGATGCCTCTTTTGTAAGGAAGCTCATATTCTTTGAAAAAGGCACGATCCTCAGCAAAAAACTGATCGATAGAACGATAAATATCCGTCTTCACTTCATCCTTCATAATGACCTCCGCACGGTCGACCATACGTGTAATTGGAGCCAGTTCTTTTTCCATTCCATGAGGCCCATCCGTGAAAACGGTCACTTGTCGCCGATCCAAGTCTCTTCGCCGCTGCCGAGCGTGTTCTAGAAAATGCAACAGACTCGCATCATCCACAGCAAAAACAAAATCCTCTTCTCCGACGCCATTCATTCGAAAGATAGGTACTCTAGCTAAAGCGATTCCCCAGGACGGGTAAGCAAAAACGTTATTACGCAGTGTACGAAACGTTCGATAAGACGCAGCATCACTTTCCTCATCTATTCCGAATGCACGTGATTCCATATGGTCGAAGATCCTAGTGACGAAATGCACATCACTAGACTCTGTCTTCACATCCTGTTCAAGCAGCTCCCAATACTCTTCTTTCCCATCATCACTCAAATAGGGTTCAAAGTCGTGACCATATTTCTCTTCCAGCACATATTGAATGCGTTCTAATACATAGGCATAGTCCCCATATGCTTTAAGCGAGCCGCTTTCAGACCTAATCGGAGCTGATACAGCTGCGGATTCTTCATTAATTTTCAAGCTTTGTAATTGTTTCATTTGGCACCTTTTACTGCCGCCATAGGTTTGCATTTGGCTACAACTTCTGCCAATCCCGCTCCGACGACACTCTCAATAATTTGATCTACATCTTTGTAAGCCTGAGGCGATTCATCTAGAATCGACTCTAACGATCTTTGGTTTACGACAATTTCCTCATCCGTACCTACTCGCAGGGAAGAAGCAAATTCATTTAGCGTTATCAATCTTTTCGTCGCGCTACGCGAGCGAATTCGTCCTGCTCCATGACAGATGGAATGAAAGTTAGCTTTGCCACCCTGAGCTCCTACCATAATGTAGGAAGCCGTCCCCATTGAACCTGGAATCAATGCAGGGTGACCCGTGTTTAGATAAGGCAGCGGATTGCTTGGATGGCCTGCCGGAAGCGACCTCGTCGCCCCTTTTCGATGAACAAAATAGGGCTGCCCTTCATGCTCTTCCTCCCATGCATAGTTATGCATAAGATCGTACAAGGTGGTCATTTCAAACTTCGACCCAAACACATCTTTGCCAGCCTCCCGAATGGCATACGCAATGAGGTGACGATTTACAACAGCATAATTAAGCGCCGAATACATCAAATTTACATAGGTCTGGGCCGCCGGATGATCTAAAGGTGCAAATAACAGCTTAGGATCAGCCGTCCCTAATCCGTTCATCCTCATCACCTTCAACATATCACTGCTGCAATATTGACTCACAGAGCCACCCCATGCACGCGAGCCCGAGTGAATCATAATGACCACTTGACCATCAAATAGTCCCCATGCTTCAGCCACCTCACGGTTCTCTTCCGCAATCTCTATCGACTGAATCTCCGCAAAATGGTTCCCATTCCCAAGCGTCCCAAGCTGGCGGTGTGACCGATGCCAAACATGGCTCGGAAATCGATTCAATGCATTTTCATCCATCGTAAATTTGCTGCTTTCTACATGTGTAAGCGAAGTCGCCTTCCTAGGCGTGTAGCCATCGGGAATATACTTCTTTGGAAGTCCATGCAGTCCTTTGGTGACGATGTTTTCCAATCGGATGTCCGAGAAATGCCCACGTGCGTGATCTTCAACGGGTAAATACTTCTCGATCGTTTTCACAAGCTTGCGGCGAAGCTTCACATCCTTCAGCTCATCCTTATGCAAATTCGTCATATGTACCCTCATCCCACAGCCAATATCGCTACCAACAATGGATGGAGATACATATCCGTCATTCGTATTCCAAACTGCTGTCGTCCCAATGCAAGTGCCAACTCCCACATGTACGTCAGGCGTATAGCTCATATACACTTGATTAGGAATCTGCAAATTGTTATTGGCCATTTGAAAAACTTGATAATCTAAAGCTTTAAACAACTCAGTTCCTGCGTATACATGCACAACTCCCGATGGGAGCTGGACCTGCTGAATATAATTTTCTTTCATTCGTTTTGTTCCTCTCTATGAACCCCAAACCTCCCTTAGCGCATCTCGGAATAAAGCATCTAATGCTGCTTCTTGTTTTTCGCCAGAGACAGCGATATGTTTGGCAGTTTCTTCAAAATAAGCGATTTGTCGATCTAAATAATCGTTGATTACCGTAATTTTCGGCTCTAAGTCGAATTCGACACCAGCCTTCTTACGCGCCAACAACGTATATACTTCTTGTTTTAATTTCGATTCCAGCAGCATTTGCTCTACCAGCTCTTCAAAATCCATCGGCGGCATACTGCCGCGCTCTTCAATCCACTGGCAAGCCAGTATTGGGCGTAACACATAAAAATACTTTTTGATTTTCACATATTCACCCTGCAAATATTCCCGAAAGTTCCCTTTCGCCATATGCAAGTAGTGATACATACTAGACCGCGGTGAAAAGGTTAGCGGTGACAGCTCGCGGATTTGCTCCGTTACACCGTATTGCTCCATATATTGAATCGGCGACTGAAGCCATTCGAGCAAAGGTGGGTTCGATTTACGAAACAAGTTCAGCGCCTTTTTCAAATCCCAACCGTTGATGTCCAGCTGATCGCTAATCGGACGTTCAATGACATCTCGTTTCTCGAATAGAGATAAGTACCAATCCACAGGTCTTACGTAGATAAATCTCACATCATAATCACTGTCTTTCGATGGAAATCCCCACGCTCTACTACCCGATTCACAGGCATAGAGGATCCGTACACCTTCCTCTTGCTCAATTCTTTTAAGCTCACTATCTATTTTTCCTATATCAAATGTCATGGGACTCACCCTTTCTTCTTATTATGTGGACGCAAAAAAGCCATAGACCAACATCGTCTACGGCTTTATCATGTCAAATTTAAACTAGGCCTACTCAAAGAGTACCTACGTATTCGTCACAAGTCCGGTTGAGACCGATGGAATGATGTGCTTTTCAATTGTCAGGTTATTCATAGAAATTTGATTGCGAATCATATCGTCGGCCTCCTTTCCATTCATTTACAAACATCATACGAGTCAAACCCAAGAACTGTCAATCCGTTGCGGCGGAAAGATTAATTATAATGATCACTATCATAAATATAATCTATTGCAATCAGAAGCTATGACGATCAATTTGGCAAGGATCTGCTGCATAAACCGTCACCTTTTCACTAATAGCGGAACGTCAGTGCTCTATTTGTTCGAATACTGCCCCTTTTAGTGATGAAGCGGAACGAGGATGCTCTATATGCTCCATTTGACAAGTTTCACTATTCATTTTGGACAAATAAGATACTGACTTTCCGCGTCCAAGCATTTTAAGTCATTTTAAGGAAGAATAACGAATCGACGTTCCTTTATTTCCACTATGAAAGTCCCCGTTCCCACCCTCACCATTTCGTCTGAATCAGCACTTGGTTGTAACAATAAACATAACTTATACGATTGTAACTGTAATGGGCATTAGTTGTTTAAGCAGGATTCGAACCTACAGGACATGGCCCCTCACATCCACCATCAGTTCCAACTTACCCAGTTGGCGGGTTGTGCTCACCTTCGGACAAAAGGCTACCAACGTCATAATGAAATAACTTACAACAATTCTGTTTTCCAATTCGCTTCTTGAATGGTCGTGTCTAGTTCGCGAAAAGCTTTCGAGTACAGATCAACCTGCTTTTGCAAAACCACAATAGATACAGTCGAATAAAACTTCACTTCCGATTTGCTGAATCGGTCCTGTCTAATAGCTGCAGCATTTATAACATCTTGAATGATAGATCTCCGAATGGATAATGTATCTCTTTGTGCTAATGCCTCGGCAAGTGTAACCCCAGTGCTCAACGAGACTTGAGAATTCGTCCGATTGATGGCCGTCACTAAAGATTCAAATTCATTTAAAGTGTCGTTCAACTCTTGAAAAAGGTCTGTTGGATTCTCAGGAGGTTGCTCGCCTTCTTGGACTTTGGCGCTGCGTGTTAATCTAGCTTTCAATTGCTCCACACGCTTTTGGCAATCGGCTCTATTCATTAAAGCTTCTGCTAATTTCATTGTTTTCACCTCTCCTATTATTTTCCTAAACGCCTTTAATCGCAACCATCGGCTTACAAATCGCCACCACATCCGCTAACGATGCACCCACAACACTATCAATAATCTGATCCACATCCTTATAGGCTTGCGGACATTCATCAAGGATGGTTTGCAGGGAGCGATGATTAACCAGAATCTCATCATCTGTTCCAACTTTCATCGATTGCGCGAATTGATCAACAGTGACGAGCTCTTTCGTTGCTTTCCGTGATCTTGCTCTGCCCGCACCGTGACAGATGGAGTAGAAGTTTTTCAGCCCTTCTTCTTTCCCAACCATAATGTACGATGAGGTTCCCATAGAACCTGGGATTAATGCCGGATGCCCCGTTTCTTTATAGGCAGCTGAATTCAGGAAATGACCTGGCGGCAGCGCTCTTGTCGCTCCCTTCCGATGAACAAGCATCGGCTGATTGCGGTGAAATTCCTTTAGCGCATAGTTATGCATAAGGTCATATAGAACAGGCAATTCTTCATTCTCGCCAAAAACTTCTCTGAAAGCTTCACGCACACCATAAGCAATCATATGTCGATTACTTACTGCAAAGTTTAGAGCGGAATACATCAGATTTAAGTAGGTTTGCCCTTCATGACTTGCAATTGGCGCATATAAGAGATTCCGATCCGGATTTACGACACCCCAACTGTTCATTACTTCTCTAAAAACCTTGGTGAATTCTTGACCTAACATAGCTCCCCATGCACGAGAACCGGAGTGAATCATGACGACAACCTGACCGTCGAACAAGCCCCATTTTGCTGCCAAATCCTTATGAGCTTCCGCCACTTCTAGATATTGAATCTCTATAAAATGGTTCCCGCCACCAAGCGTCCCAAGCTGCCCGTGGGCATATTTACGAATTTTTGCTGGCAAATTCTCAAGGTAGGCGTGGTCGAACTTAAACGTAGACTCTTCTACATGTGTCAACCACTGTTCGCTCGGTATATATTTCTCAGGAAGTCCCTTTAACCCGTTTTGGACAACATCCATGATATCAATATCTGAATAATTCGTATTTGTGCGCTCATTGGTTGGAACATATTTCTCGATTGCTTTGATTAGCGCCCTGCGAACACCCTTGTCTTGAATATCACGTTTATGCAGGGACGTCGTATGAACACGCATGCCGCAGCCGATATCTACACCAACAATGGAAGGGGAAACGAACCCATCCTTCATGCTCCAAACTGCCGTTGTCCCAATGCAAGTTCCAATTCCGACATGGGCGTCAGGGGTGTAGCTCATATGCACATTGCGCGGAATCCGCAGGTTATTATCTGCCATTTCGAATACTTTGTTCTCAAAAGATTGGAACACATCCGGGTTAGCAAAAACATGAAGATTGCCATGCTCTAGTTCCTTTTCGTAATGATTACCGCCGTGTACAATTGTTTTCATATCCATTTGATTAACCTCCGTTTTTCTTCTAAAGCTATCTTCGCTTATTTGCGTGCGAACGAACATGGTGAAAGTATGACGACAGGTGAAAAGTTTTCCATTTTCTCCATTTCTCTCCCCTGTTACAATGAGATAAGGTTGAAATGAAGAGCGAGGGGTACAAATGGCTAAGGAAAGTTTTGATAAAGAAATTCAATTTCTGCGAATGCTTGTCCTCACAAGCGGGGCGTACAGTCGTCAGCAATTTGCGGAGAGGCTGGGTATCTCGGTACATACCTTTGATAAAACCTTACGCCGGTTAAAAGAAATCGTAGCGACGATGTATCAACAAGCACCGGATACGCAAAGGAAAGAATTCGCCGAGATGCTGCGCTACAGCTATTTCGATTCAAAGGATCCTATGCTGTTGTTCTTATTTCGAGCGAAGTCATTGAAAGAATCCGAAAGTCAGCGAATTTCTACTCTTCTTACCGCTTTGAATGAGCAGGCACTTACCGCTATTGAACTTCTAGACGTATGTTGTAAAGATATCCAAAGCGATTCCTCACTTCCTGATGAGAAAACGATTCGAAACGACTTGAAATATCTCGAAGAAGTCGGTGTCATTAAAAAAGTGCCTGGACCGCGTCCCTATCGTTATCGCATACATAATGATTTAATCCATGAACTTAGTCAGGATGAGCTTCTTGATCTCTATGATTTTGTTGATGTGATGTCGAATACACAGGTACCGTCGGTTCAAGGCTATTTACTGCGAGACGGGCTAAAAAAACAGATGAATCGGACCTCATCGGAAACGGCATCCATAGAGCCATTCCTTTTTAAATATCATTACCACTCACGTATTTTGGATGAAGCGCATCTTTCCATCCTTCTATCAGCCATTCAAAATCGCCGTAAGATCGATTTCCTATACTTTTCGCCCAAAAATTCGCAATCCTATTCATCGAAAAACACAAACCCATTGTTCGAACGTGAAATGGAAGGGAAGCTGCAGAAAACATTACCACTCAAAATTGTCTACGATCACCAATATGGACGATGGTACCTTCTTGCTCATGATTCCCGGCATGGTATCAAGAAATATCGGATGGAAGGCATGACTCAAATTGAGCAAGGCGAGACTGTCGACTTAACCTTATTTGATGAGAAGAAAAGTATATTGGAAGAGAGTATAAAGCATAGTTGGGTCCTTGATACCGGACGACCGGTTATCTTGAGAGTAAGATTTTTTAACCCAGGTGATACGGGGCCGAATTTCATTAAAGATCGTGTCCTTCTTCAAGGACAGTGGGGAGAGATCACGGAAGAACAGATCGATTCGTTTATTTTCGAAATTAAGGTGAATGGAACTACGGAAATTAAGCCTTGGATTAGAAGCTTCGGATCTAGCTGCGAAGTGCTTGAACCGATCTATTTTCGGAATGAGATGATCGCGGAGTGGAAGGAGCTTGAGGCGTATTATGAACCTGTTCGAGAAAATATTTAACTATCAAATGATTACGCGGCTAGAAAACTCGGGCACTTTCATGATCACCTCACAGGAAAGGTCATGGCTCAAAACTATGCTTAACCATCCCTCTGCATCCTATGCTTTCACACCGGAAACACTGGAAAAACTTGAATTTGTGCTAGTTGATGAGAAGACCTTGGATTTTTCTGATGCCTTTATTGAGAAAGCTCGAAGTAAGGAGAGGCTAGTCTATCACCCGATGCTTCGCGCATTACGTCGATTCATTACGAGTCAAGCCGCTATCCAACTTACTTACAGAGTGAAGGATGATCGGATTTTTACCAATGAAATGGCCTTTCCCTATAAGCTTGAGTATTCCTTGGTGAAAAAAGAATGGTACTTGCTCTGGTATCACATCAGACATCGAGCAATGATGAGTACGAAACTCGAAAAAATTGAATCGATCAAAGAGTTGTCCATTTCTCCTGAGCGAGTCGCCCAAATTGGTTCAGACATAGAGAAACTGCTCCAAAAACGTCTGATTCATGCAACGATTGAGGTTATAAAGGAGTACAATCGAGAATTGTCGCGGATTTTATATGCCTTCTCTTGCTTTGAGAAGCAAGTTGATTACGATGATATTCAAGAAACGTATACAATCCGATTAACCTTTCAAAATAATGAAGCCGAATATGTCCTGAGCAAACTTCGCTTCTTGGGTAAGCGGATACGCGTTAGCCAAGGCGAGCACTTGCAAAGGAGAATGCTTGAATCGGCCAAAAAAGCTTTGGCTAGGTATGGGGAGTTATAGTCCAACCCACTATACACGATTGGATTCATTCATTCCTGTGTATAATTTATTCCATTTATTTCAATAATACAGAAAATTGAAACTGTAATGTAATGGTGGGGTTAAATGGTCATTTCCTTATATTTGTTCTTTTGCTGGTTACTATTCGGAATTCTAGCTACATTAGCCAAAAAATCGTCTCATAGACATCTCGCCTTTGTGTTTTTATTCATAGATTTCGTGAATACCAGCATTGCGTATCTGCTTGCGGAACCCATCAAATTTTATCAGATATCGAAAAATCCTTTACTTTACGTTTCATTTTCGTTGTATCAAAGCTTGGTTATCCCTGCAATGATTGTGATCCTTGTTCATGCCTACATTCATTTTACAAAAACGGCGTTTTTTTTAACTTCGCTAGTTACTCTTCTTGCCTTTGAATTCATAGGTCGTTCTTTGAGCTTGTTTACATACGACGGAATGTGGCATTTGGCTGTTTTATTCGGGTACCGATTGTTTTTGTTGTACCTTACAATCCTTGCCTTAAAATGTTTCAGAAGGATGTGTACCTATTAGCATGAGAAGTTTTATGCCATTTGATGAACGCGCATTCGATATGAATGACTACTTTGTGCTTATATGCATTGTTTTCGCATATGGATTTATTTACTTCATGCCGAAACGATTCCCCCTATCTGTTACTTTATTATTATTGCTTTTCAGCTCCACGCTTGCCAGTATGTTGGATAATTCAATTGGCGGCCATATTTTTGATCTTTATGATATTATGGACGGACCTGCGTATTCAATCATGGATTTTGTTGTATATTTTATGTATGCTCCGTTTGGATATATATTTATGTATTTTTATGATCTATTTCGATTAAAAGGAATACTAGCCGTCGGATATATCGCGTTGTTTTCATTACTTTCCGCTGGGTTTGAATGGGTATGTTTAAAGGCGGGAGTGTTTACTTATAAAGATTCCTACCTCATCTATTATTCCTTCCCCATCTATTTATTTTCACAATCAGCCCTTGTGTTATTTTATAAATTTATCACGGATCAACAGAAAAATGTGCAACATTCATCTCTCGGTAACGACCCGGAGTAACCCCTTCCTCCTTGTTGAAATTTCGTATCCCGCACCTATTCTCTCAATTCCACCCGCGCCAATTGGGATTGAACCATCATCTTATCGTAATGATCCGGATCATTCTTCTTCGAAGTCAGTAAAGTACCCAGAATCCCTCCAAGGAATCCAAGCGGTATAGAAACAATTCCTGGATTATTCAAAGGGAACAGCGCTTCACGACGAATCCAACCAGACGATGGATCCATTACATTGGGACTTAGAATCACAAACAAGATCGAAGTGATAAGTCCCGTTAACAGCCCGATTATGGCACCAGTTGAATTGAATCGGCGCCAGTACAGCGTTAGCAGCAGTAAGGGCAAGTTCGCGGAAGCGGCTACCGCAAAAGCCAGCGAGACTAGGAATGCCACGTTTAACCGCTGAGCACCTAAAGCAAGTACGATAGACAATACGCCGATCACTACAGCCGAACATTTGGCAACCAGCATCTGCTGGGCCTCTGTTGCTTTTCCCTTTTTCAGTATACTGCTGTAGATATCATGCGAAAAAGCGGACGTTGCCGCCAGCACCAACCCAGAAACAACAGCCAGAATGGTGGCAAAAGCAACCGCTGAAATGAACGCCATCCAAAACTCGCCGCCAAGCGCCTTTGCGAGTAAAGGTGCCGCCATATTGTCCTCACCCAATAATAAAGTTCGATCAACGAAGGCTGCAGCACCAAAACCAAGAAAGATGGTCATCACATAAAAAGCACCGATTAGCCAAGTTGCATGAATGACGGAAGACCTGACGGTCTGCGCCTCCTTGACTGTATAGAATCTGGAGACGATGTGCGGCAGCCCTGCTGTCCCCAATACCAAAGCCAGATTAAAGGAAAGCGTATCCAAGGGTCCCGAGAAAAAATTCCCAGGCTGTACAAATTTCTCCTTTAACGGAGTTGCTTGCGAAACATACACATACAGATCAAATAGATTCCAGTTAAATCTGGCAAGTACCATCAGGCTGATCATAAAAGTACTGCACACGAGTAAAATAGCCTTGATGATTTGCACCCAAGAAGTGGCAAGCATACCACCGAAAGCTACATAAATGGTCATCAAGCTGCCGACTACAAGGATTGCTGAGGAATATTCCACCCCTAGCAGTAAATGGATGATACCCCCTGCCCCAACCAACTGAGCAATCATATAAAAGATCGTGATCAAAATATTGTTAATCGCCATCCAACCTCTAAGATTCTTCTCTTGAAACCTCACTGCGATCGCGTCTGCCATCGTAAAACGTCCCAGATTATGCAGCGGTTCTGCGATTATATAGAGAACAATCACGTAGGATGCTAGAAAACCTATTGAATAGAAAAAACCATCAAAGCCATATATGGCAATGGTCCCCGTAATACCAAGAAAAGAAGCGGCACTCATATAATCACCGGAAATGGCCAGCCCGTTTTGCAAGCCAGTGAGTCGATTTCCAGCCACGTAAAAGTCATTCGTATTCATTGTACGTTTAGCAGAATGGTACGTAATAACCAGTGTTCCAATCACTACGGCCACAAAAAAGATAAACGCGAAAAAATTCATAATGACCCGATCCCTTCCTAGGGTGCTCTTTATTTATTACTAAAAGAATAGCATATTTAAGCCCACAAAAAAGCAAAAACATGCAGCAAGCCTTAGGAAAGGCTGACTGCATGTTTCTTGGCGTTCAAAAGAATGGGCTGCTTACATACCCGTATTTGCTTTTACATTAATTTCCGTATATTTGACATCATCTCTTTGTGTGGAAAGCATTGTTCCGATATAGGCTCCCAGGAATCCAAGCGGAATGGAGATAATACCAGGATTGGCCAAATTAATAAGCGGATTGCCCACCAGAATAGCCTTTCCTGCCTCTCCCCAAATATTTGGGCCCACGGCAACAAGTAGGATACAGCTTAATAGTCCACTTAACATACCGACAATCGCGCCAGTCGTGTTAAACCTTTTCCAGTAGACGGTGAAGAGAATGACTGGCAAATTGGCGCTTGCCGCAACAGCGAAGGCAATGGATACCAAGAAAGCTACATTGAGCTTTTGAGCAAACAGTGCCAAGATAATCGAGAGCAAGGCTACACCAATCGAAGCGAAACGGGCTATTCTCAATTCTTCCTTATCCGTCGCTTTGCCTTTACGAACGATTTGTCCGTAAAAATCATGGGAGAAGGCCGAAGCAGCAGAAAGCACCAATCCGGTAACTACCGCTAATATCGTGGCAAAAGCAACCGCGGAAATAAAAGCAAATAAGAAGTCCCCGCCTAGTGCTTTGGCCAAAAGCGGCGCAGCCATATTTCCACCTTTATCTATCGCTGTAATATCTTTTGCGCCAACAAATGCTGCAGCTCCAAAGCCAAGGAATAAGGTCATGACATAGAAAATACCGATGACCCATGTTGCCGAGACGACAGAACTTCTTGCCGTAGCCGCATTTTTTACTGTATAAAAGCGAGTAAGAATATGCGGTAATCCGGCAGTTCCGAGCACCAGTGCAAGGTTGAGGGAGAGCGTTTCAACCGGAATCTTATATTTGTTGCCAGGATTTAAAAACGCCTCTTTCAAGGGTGTTGCTGTTTTCAATTGGGTAAACATTTCGGAAATACTGAAATTAAACTTAGCTAGAACGATAAGTGACAGGATCAGCGTCCCACCCATCAGAAGAACAGCTTTTGTAATTTGCACCCAACTCGTGGCCCGCATTCCGCCAAATACCACATAGATGGTCATCAGGATGCCCACAATTAATACAGAGGTATAGTAATTAAAGCCGAATAACAGTTTGATCAAAGCACCCGCACCAACAAGCTGTGCGATCATATAGAAAATGGAAATGGTGATCGTGTTTAATGCGGCAACCCCACGAACATTCTGATTAGCAAATCGAGCCGCGATCATATCCGCCATCGTATATTTCCCTAAATTCCGAAGCGGTTCCGCCACTAAATAAAGAACGACAAGATAAGCAACTAGAAAACCCAGACTGTAGAAGAATCCATCAAATCCAGTCAAGGCAATCGTCCCTGCGATTCCCAAGAACGAGGCTGCCGACATATAATCTCCGGCAATGGCAAGCCCGTTCTGCCATCCCGTTAATCCTCCGCCACCCGTATAGAACTCATTCGAACTATCGGTTTTCTTAGCTGCATAATACGTAATTATCATCGTTAATAAAATAATGCAAAGAAATAGAATGACGGCAGTTGGACTCATGACGGATTACCTCCAATTTCCGATTTTATTTCTTCAACTTGTCGGTCGAATTCCTTGGATTTCCTGGAGTAAATGATACAGAGTGCCCAAGTCATCAGAAACTGGGCAAATGCGTACACCCATGCCCACGAAATAGGGCCGATTGCCGGATTATTCAATACTTTGGTGTAAGAGGTTAAGATGGGTAGAGTAAAGTAAAAAAGGAGGAAAAAAACTGTCATTGGAATGATGAATCGTTTTTTGTTGCCGATTAATTTCTTGAATTTTTCTGACTGTGCCACTTCCCCATATTGAACAGGCTTGCCGTTTGACATTTGCTTCGTCCCTCCCGATGTAAGCGTCTTCAAATTGATTATATGCGATTTTTTGCCCTCTGTATCGAGACTGTCGCGAATCGTCATATTCCCCGCCTGAATTGCCTAATAAGGAGCTTTAAACGGTTTCATTTTCATTTGAGCAGCCTAAACAGCTCTTTGGCCATCTCCCGCGAAACGGGTAATTGCGTTCTTTTTTCATTTTTCAAAATCAAATTAAAAGCGCCATTGAACCATGGAACTAATTCATCGATACCATTTAAATTAACCAAATAACTGCGATGAGGACGAAAAAAAGGTAGTTCCCCGAGCTTATTTTCCAATTCCTGCAGGCTCATTTTGGACATATAAATCTGGTTGGAATACGTATAGATATGGATGCTTTTCTCTTCCCTCTCGGCATAAAGGATGGTCTCAGGATCAAGCAGGACATGCTTTTCCCCATCTATGATCAATAGCTTATTCCAGTTCCTTGCTTTGGAGGAAAATTGCATTTTGCTGGGCAGTGATGTCGTTAGTGGGCTATTGGAAAGCTTGCTGCGAATCCGTGCCAGTGATTCCTTTAGACGCTCATGACTATAAGGTTTAAGTAAATAATCAACAGCATTCAACCCGAACGCTTCAACCGCATGATCATCGTGGGCCGTTGTGAATACAATTAGGGGTACTTGTGCAGCAGTTTTCAGCATACGGGCGGCTTGCATGCCATCTAATTCCGGCATTTGAATGTCCAAAAATATAGCGTCTGGCTCCCATTCATTTACAAGCTCTAATAACTCCTTACCGTTGGAGGCATGCGGCATCAGCTCTATATCCTCTTCCATCTCCAACAGGTAGACCAGCTCTTTACGGGCTAACCACTCATCTTCAGCAATCATGACCTTCATGGTTCTCACCTACGTATCCCCTCCTCTCGGTACTTGTCCCAGGAATGTTAAATGAAAATCTACATCCGCCATTTACATTATTTTCGATAAAAAGTCGAGACTCCTCGCCAAACAAGCCGATCAGCCGTTGATTGACATTGTAAACACCAATCCCGTTCCCCTCGCTGCTATTAACCGGCTCATTGCCTAGTTGCTCTAGCAATTCAGGAGGTATGCCGCTTCCGTTATCTTCGATTGATATTTGTAAAGTATCCTTATGGTTCAACACTTCTATTCGGATTCGCCCCCCGTGATTCCTATCTTTCAATCCATGTTTGATACAATTCTCAACCAATGGCTGCAGCGTAACGGGAGGAATCATAGCTATTAGCAAATCAGAGTCCAACTGAACTTCCATCGTGATCTGATCCTTAAATCGAATCTGGATAATTTCCAAATACGAGCTAAGATGCATGATTTCCTGTTGGATCGAAATCGTATGAGACGCAATAAGCTTGATGTTAAGCCTCATGTAAGTACTAAGCTGCATGGTAATATGCCTTGCCATATCAGGTTCAATTCGAATCAGGGAGATAATGGAGTTCAACGTATTGAATAAAAAATGAGGATTGATTTGCGACTGCAGGATCCTTAGTTCGGATTCCTTCATTAATGCCTCCATACTCTCATGCATAGCTACACTAAGTTGATAAGACAATAGTTTGCCTAATCCTTCTGCAAGTACGATCTCAACCGAACGAATTTCCTGTGGTTTCTTAAAATATAGCTTGATCAAACCGGCAACTTGTCCAGCCTGCTTGATCGGAACTATGATCGCAGCTCTAAGCAATCTATGATTCGGTTGGATATCCTCGTGGTTAAGAGCGATTTGCAACTTGCCTGTGCCAATGGCCTGCCTCGAAAGCTCAGAGCGAATCGGTTCACCTGGTATGAGAATCATATCACCAAGCCCCGCGTGGGCAAGAATGTTCTCCGTATCGGTAATAGCAACCGCAGCTGTCTTATGCTCCCTTAGAAGTAACCTAGCGATCGCATCTGCCGATTGATAAGTTAGTCCCTGCTTCAGATGAGGCAGCGCAGCTTCTGCAATATGCAGGGCTCGCTGAGTTTCATAAGCAACCGCGCGTTCCTCTTCCCGGAATACAACACGCAGCATGGTTGTGAAAATCGCGATGGAGATGCTGTTCGTGAGCACCATCGGAATTCCGATCAAGTCCACAAGTTCAATCGCTATCTTAGATGGCACTGATACAATAAGGATAATTCCCATCTGCACGATGGGCGCGAACATGCCGATAAAAATGGCTTTAGCCGGAGAAATGACCCGTTCCTGCAAGAAGAATCTCGCCACTCCGCCTGCTAATAATCCGGTCAGAGGAGCGGCGATTCCACCCGCAAAACCTGTAAATCCACTCATCACATATAAGTGGCTTCCAGTAATTAAACCTGCACCGATCCCCACAATAGGACCTCCCATTAAACCTCCGATGACAACGCCAACCAGAGCGGAATGGGCTAATGCTTGATTGGCTTGCAGAGGAAAGATCCAAAAGGAAGACGAGATAACTCCGCCCTCGATCACCACACCTGCATAGGTGCCAAGAATGCCGAACAAGCCAAATAAACAGATGAAATATATGGTATTCATAACGGACATTTTTCTGTCCAGCAGTTGACGAACGATAGGAATTCGCGTCAGGATAAACGTTACGATCAACAGAATACCCATACGCTCAAAAAGCAGAAGTGCGAGCGCTTCCATATTACCCCTCCTGCTGTATATTATAGCATAGCATTTCTATGTGTTATCCATTAATAGACCTAAATGAATAGCAGTCGTAGGCTCACATTTCTTGTCTTTTTCATACGGTGATAAAAAAATAAGACTGCCCCAAAATCTTTTACAGATTTCGGGACAGCCTTTGAATATTACATTATTTTTTAACGTTAAACAATCTACCTAGCGAACACCAACCAGTGAGTGTGTGTTGTGTTTTTTTTTGTTTGTCGTCGCAAATAATTCACAAAAACCGAAAAGTTGCTATAGCCATACATATGTATAAAAACGAGTTTTGTGAAGTAGTCAAAATGGGAACGAATGTTCTTTAATTGGGCAAAATATAACCACTTCCCGTTTATAGGAAGTGATTATATTGAAGACTAGTCTTTATGGTGTAGATGTTATAACCGTTACAGAGCTGCTATCTGTTGTCGCTGCGGTTGGTGCAGAATTCAATCCTGCTACATTCTTAACGTTGATCTGGAACGTCATAAGACCTACTAGATCAGTTCCGTCTAAGACGTATGTTACAGTATTGATACCACCAAAGTCACCTGCAAGATTAAACGTAGTAGGAGTTTTTCCACTAATCAAGAAATCATTTAACGCCCAAACTCCTTGCGATGATGTGAATGTTAAAGTTACTGTGTCGCCTGCTGCTGCTTTTGTTGTATCAGCATTGTTAGATTCGATATGAACATTGGAGATAATAGCTGCTTTCAATACTTGTACTTTGCTATTGTCTGTTGTTGCTTCTGTTGTTGCAGAACTAACGCCTGATGCATTTTGAACGTTGATTTTGAAAGTCATTAGTGTATCAAGGTCAGAATCAGTTACGGTGTATGTAGCTGTGTTTAGATAGTCGCTGCCATCCAAAACGCTTGTGAAATCAGTAGGATCATTGTCATTAATTTTAAAGCTACCAAGCTTTGTAACTTGCTCTGCTGTACGGAACGTTAATGTAACTGTGTCGCCTGTGACAGCATATCTAGGGTCTGCATTGCTTGAAGTGATACTAATATTGCTGATAGTTACTGGCAATACTGCTGCAACTTTAATTACAACTTCGCTACCTTCTGCAACACCTGAGAAAAAGTTAGCTGCTAGTACTGGAGCTTTCGCTGTTTCTGGCGCACCATTTGGCAATGTGATTCCATCACCATTTGTAACACCATCACTCAACTTTTTCGGGCTATTAATCGTATTTCCTGTCACGGTTAATTTACCTAACGTTGCATTTTCCAATGAGATTGCATGTTTTTCATCATTAATGATGTTACCAGTAAGTGTAGCAGTAGTGTTTGGGCTATCAACGATAATACCAATCCATCCATTACTGATGCTAGTTCCGCTTACAGTAAATTGAGTACCATTGCTTCCTGTTTTATCGCTGATACCAATAGAATCAATCCCATTTATACCATTAATAAGACTATCATTAATTTGTACACCTGTCATACCATCACCAACCATTACTCCATAGAACCAATCAAAACCTTCTACAGTGTAGAACTTAGATGGAGTGATTTGAATATTTTTGATGATAACATTGGAAGCTTCTACCGCGATACCTTTATTGATTGAATGATAATTTCCTCCATCAATAGTTACTGCGCGATTAATCATCAAGTAATCAGCAGCTAAAGTAATATCATCGCTCAATTTAATTGTTTTTACAGAGGTATCCGTTAAAGCAGTTGCTAATTCTTCCGCTGTCGCTACAGTCGTAAGCGTTGGATCAGCAAGCGTACCCTTTTGCTGATTTACTGAAAACATACCTTGAGCCATTTGTAGCGCTATTATTGCATTGTCAATTTCTTGTTGCGTATCTGCGTTAGTTTTTACATCTGTAGCGGTTTGAATCGCCGCGTTAAATGTATTCATAACGTCTTCTGTTACCCAATATTTAGTAGTTGGAATGTCTAAGCCGTTTTCGCTAACTGATATTGCGGCACTACTAAGAGTAGCCGACTGAATTGATAATTCAAGTGATGTTGTGTCTAGTTGGACTTTAGTTCCAAAAGCTCTGGCACTTTCGAAAACCTGTTGAGCAGTACTTAAATCTGTTACTGCTACTGTAATTTCATGTTGCGTTGTTGCGGCTGATTTAGCGTTTTGAGCAGCGGTAATTGCAGCAAGCAATGTCTCATTAACTTCTGTTGTTACCCATTGTTTCGCCGGATCAACGTCAGAACCATTTAAGCTAATTTGAACCGAAGAAGGTAGAAGCTGCGCTTTTGTGATTTCTTCGTCCAACAAAGTTGTGTCAAGTGGAGTCGGCGGCTTTGTTCCAGATTGTGCAGCAGCCGTGAAGGTTTCAACGGCTAGATTCAATGATGTTACTGCATCATCTAGTTCTTGTTGGGTAGCCGCATTATTTTTTACAGTCGTAGCAGCTAGTATTACCGCTTGTAAAGTGTTGAAGTCTGTTTGTGTTACCCATTTAGCAGCAGGTATAACGTCATTACCGTTTGTGCTGATTTCGAAGCTCATTTTAATAGTGTTAGCATTTGAAATTGCTGTGTCGATTACCGTTGTATCTAATACAGGAGCTACATAAGTACCATTTTTTACTTCTGCGCTGTAAACTAGTACCGCGTCATTCAGCTCAATAACTGCATCTGTTACTTGTTGTGTTGTTGTTGCATTTGTTTTAGCAAGTTTAGCCGTTGCAATCGCTGCGTCTAATACATCGCAAACCTCTTTTGTAACCCATGAGAATGCTACTGGAACTTCTGTACCATTTACACTGATTGCTACACCTTGTTTAGCTATCTCAGCGGCAATAATTGCTTGGTCAAGTGCTGTTGTATCAACCAATACTTTTGTTCCGTTTGTTTTAGCTGCATTATACGTTACTACCGCCGCATCTAATGCTGCTGCTGCGTTCGTTACTTGAAGTGCCGTTGTTGCTGTAGCCTTAGCAGTTGTTGCCGCTGTGATAGCAGCTACTAATGCATCGTTAACTTCTTCTGTTACCCATTTAGAAGTTACTTCAACATCTGATCCGTTAACACTGATTTCAACATTTGCTTTGGCTGCATTTGCTGCTGAAATAGCTGTATCAATTGCTGTTGTATCAGGCAATTCTACTACAGGCACTACCACTGTAACGCTACCGCCAATTGTTGTAGTTTCAATAGTTTTTGATAATGTGCCTGCACTATTTTTTACGTTGATCTTGAAAGTAACAAGACCTTCTGGTTCAGTTCCATCAAGAACGTAATTAGCTTGATTTAGCCATTTACCGCTTTTTAGCTCTGATGTAAATGAAGTAGGATTTTTTCCGTTGATCTTGAAAGTGTCAAGCATAAACGTTTCTTCTGTGGATAGGAACAATACTGAAACTGTGTCACCTTTAACTGCTATCGTTTTGTCATTAGCATTACTTGAAAAGATACCAATGGCAGTCAATTCTAAAGTTGCAGGCGTTGGATTTTCAAGCAAAGCTTCTGCTGCTAACAAAACATTGTAGTTTGATACTAATGCTTTTTGTTGCTCGTTTAACTCTTCGTAACGCTCACGCGCCCTAGCAACGTCTTCTGCAAAAAGAACATCATCTAGCCCTTTGCCAACTAGGTATGATATCGAACCTAGTTCAGCAGGGAAGAAATCGACAACTTGATTTTTTTGGTAGTAACCAATTGGATTTTTGTTTGCATCATAGAACATAACTGTAAACCATTCTTGGTCAAGGCTATAAACTGAAAAAGCCCAATTAAAAACTGTTGTACTATTTCCTTTTTCTACAGTACGTTCATTCTCTCCTAGTACCAAATCATTTAAAGTGAGGTTTGTGCGTTCATTACTAGAACCGCGAACAGCAATATATTTAAAGTCTTTTACGGAATCTGGAACATCACTATTAGTAACAACGGCTTCAATACCGCCAGAAGAAGTTTTACCATTTGCAGCTACTTCGGACTGTGTAAGATTTCTCATGCTTACTCCGTCAACTACTACAGGTGCAGGCGTAGTAGTTGAAGCTTGAACTGCCACTGTGCTTGCTCCCGTTACTAGACTTACTGGACTAGCGCCAACCGTTTTTAGGCTATAATTAAATGTATAATTGCCTACTTTTTTAATAGTGACAGGGTACGTAGTTGTTACGCCTGCTGCATATTGGGAAACAAAATCGCCCAATCTAAAACCGTCTGCTGATCCGGCTGCAATTATTAGTGGTAAAGTCGCTGTACCTTCTTGAACGACTACTGGAACCACACCATTAACTGCGGTCAAGACGATATCGCTTGAAGTCAGACCACTAATGGCTACATAATGTCTTACTTTATCATTTGCATGGTCTGATTCTATTGCGCCTTTCATTGTTACGGCTAAATTAAATTGCGTACCTTGAACAGCATTCGAAATATTAGGTGCCGTGATTGTTAGGCTTGTTGTTGCCGGAGTTGTGTTATTTCCACCGCCGCCACCGCCGCCACCGCCTGTGCTACCACCGCCACCGCCACCAGTACTAGGTGCAGGAGTTGCGCTTGGAGCAGGTGTCGTCGAAGGTGTTGGTTGTGGTGTTTCTGGTTTTTGTTGGTCTTTAACTTCTTCTGCGCCTTTAATGAAGTTTGAACCCATTTGTGCAGCTTGTTCGCGTGTTGCATTGCCTTGCGGATTGAATGAACCGTCTGGATTACCAGAAACCAATTTGTATTTAAGAGCAAGTGCAACATATTTTTTAGCCCAATCAGATACTTTATCAGCATCCGTGAATGTCAATTCTGCTGAATCTTCGATTTTACCTTGCTTTTGCAATGCCTTAACCATAATTACAGCCGTTTGTTCGCGTGTTACAGTTCCGTTTGGTGCGAAAGTACCGTCACCCATGCCATCAATGATGCCATATTTTTTAGCTGCTTCAACGTAAGGTACTGCCCAACCTTCAACGTCAGTGAAACTAGAAACAGCGCTATTATCAATTTGAAGTTTTAAAGCTTTTACTAGGATAGTAACGAATTGAGCGCGTGTAAGCGTGCCTTTCGGATCAAAGTGTTCAGCGTCCATACCTGTTAGAACGCCATCTTTTTGAAGCTGAATGATTGCGTCTTTAGCGAATGAATTAGTAATGTCTGAGAATTGATTAGTTTCTTCTGCTAGTGCAGGAATTGTAAGGGATAATAGCATAGCTGTTGATACAATTGTTGGTAAAATTTTCTTCATTTTTTTGTGTTCCTCCGATTATTATAATTGTATGATTTGGACATAACTTCTATAAAATAAAACTTAACCTTTCTTTGGACAAGCATCCTTACAGAAATAACCGCTTTCGCTTTCGCCGTGAATATCTTCGTTTGCAGATTTAAAACTTCTTAAATCCTCTATGTTGCGGATTGCTCCACATCCTCACAAATACCTTGTTCGACATTTGAGCTTTCATGCATACTTAGTTCCTCCACAGGGCTTGTCGCTTGTATTTCAATCAAATTTGCTTAAATGTCCCGATTCCCATCCACCCATCCCCTTCCGTGAAACTTTTTTTCTCTAGCTTTTCAGTCAGCAGCATCGTGGATACATGCACTTTTCGACACAAAATGCTCACATACCCTACTTAGCTTTTCATTAATAGGAACGAATGTTCCATGATCCTTAGTACCTAATAATTGGTAAAACAAAGTTTAAAAAATAAATACCCTCAGTAAATTAGGTCTTTTCACTTAGGTAAAACCGACCGACGAACTATCAAACAATAAAAATTGATTAGATATTAGTTATTTTGTCATATCTATAGTACAATACTACCAGTTCCACCATTACACTATCATTACAAGAATATCCCATTTTTCGGAGGCAACTTGAATAACTTACATAACAATGACGTGACAATACATAGAGAAATTCACTTAACTGAGAAAATAGATGCGGAATACATTGTATTTATACACGGCTTAGGCCTAGATCTAACAACTTGGCATTACATTGTCCCTTTTCTAAAAGGAGAATATAATATTGTCTTGTACGATTTAAGGGGACATGGATTAACTTCTGCTGGAGACATTCCTTTTACTTGGGATTTAATGTGTGAGGATTTAAATGAAGTTATTTCAGATTTAAAAATGAAGTGTTTTCATCTAGTCGGGCATGCGATTGGGGGCATTATCGGAATATACTACTCTCTAAAAAATGTAAACTCTATCCTATCACTAACGCTTATTTCTACACCTGGATTTTACTCTGAGAATGTACTCAAGAAATCCGTTGAATTCCGACATTCCCTAGCTAGCGGAACATCTATTGAGCCCTTATCATCTCTTTTAGTTAAAACGATTTCGAATAAACCATCCGATTCACAAGAAGTTCATTTACTTCACAATGCATATCAACGAGTTATAGTCACAAAATACTTTGAACTTTTCAACTTATTTATTGATGCAAGACCATCATTGGATGATTTTTCATTGCTCCATGTACCAACGCTGGTCATGGCAGGATCCTCAGATCTCTTGCTACAACCATATTTGTCAGGAGTTATGTCCAGCCTAATTCCTAAATCAACCTTTATCACAATTGCCAACTCTTCAAATGTAACTTTTATTGATCAACCACAGGAAACTGCTCAAAAGATCATTGGATTTTTAGAATCACCAGATCTGTCAACACTTTGCACTCAATATAATGATCCATTGCTTATTGATACAAAAGAAGAATTATTTGAAATAATTAAAAACCGTAAACAAAAGAAACAACAAACAGGCATATTGAAAATCCAGGTATTAACGACCTTTCGTGTTTACATTAATGATACCGAAGTTCTAGAGGGATGGAATAAAAGAAATGCAAAAAAAATACTTATATATCTATTGTTGCATCCCACATCCACACGTGAAGAACTTTATGATGAATTTTGGCCAGATCTAGAAATAGGTAAAGCTCAAAATAATCTCAGGGTATCGCTTAATTATTTAAACAAATTAATTTATACGGACCAATTTAGTTTTCTACACACAGACAGGGAGCATATTTACCTCAAGGGGCAAATCCAATGTGACTTAAATGATTTAATTGAAATGCTTCACCGAGCTGCTAACGAAGAGATACCTAAAAAAAAGGAAAAATTGGTTTTAGATATCATCGAAAACTTACCACTTGATTGGCTTAGCGGATATTATGATAATTGGATTTTAACCTTAAGAGATAATATTGAAAGAAAATTACTCAAATTAACTGAATATTTCATACTATTTCACCAAGAAAAATTAAACTATGAGAAAGCAATGAATTTCGTTAGTTATGCCATATTTTTAAGGAAGCATGAAATCAGGTACTACGATTGGATGATTGAACTGTTGTTAAAGTTTGGAAAAAAAAGTAACACAAATGAGTGGGAAATGAAGAAACAGGCTGTTCTTCAAGAATTAACATAATAATCCCCCTAGTAGTCTGCTTAATCAAGGTTTTTCAGAAGTAACAAAAAGTCTGCCTGATCTCCGATGCGTAATTGCGGGAGATCAGGCAGACTTTCTTAAGGTTTATTTACTTTTCAAGCCGCTATATAAATAACTCCATCTGCTTGACATCCCCTAATCTTTCCAGTGAAATCGGCGCATAATCACGGAAATAGGCCTGATTAATTTCCTTTTCTTTGGTCATGACTAGTTTGCTTCCATTAGCCGCTTGTCTAAGCCTGCAGCTAAAGACGACAGGGAAATAGTCTTTAAGAAATTTCCCTTCCGCATGCGCGGTGAGCGCGATAATTTGGAACCCAAGCTGTTCGGCTATAAAAAATACAGGACTTAATACATGGTCGCTCGATGCTTTTCCGAAGGGATTATCCAGGATCACGGTCCGATGTCTTTTCATATTCGCTTGAATATGCTGACGTTTCTCGGCGACATAGTTAAGTAATCCCAAGAATAAGGTCATATTCTTGCTCCATTTTTCCCCGCCGGACCAATTATTAGACTGCTCCCAAGAGAAGGAGGCCTTCGTCACGTTATTCTCATTGGTTACTTTGCGGCAGGATACTTTCATCGGCCTTTCTTGCAAAACAATGTGCAGTAGCTGCTTGGTATCCAACCATTTTTCGATCTCCTTGCGAACCGTCGATTTCACTTCTTGACCGTTGTCATCAAGGTAATGACCTTTGTCCAGTTCGGCCAAAATCCACTCCAGATGCTTGCGCAGATGGTCCTTGGCTTCAAGCTCATCCCATTCCGGAATTTGAAACGAGTAAATGTGCTTCCACTGATCCTCGACCTTGACTCTCGTTTTGTTAGGAATATCTCGAAGCTCAGAAGCAATTAGCTTGATATGGCTATGCACATGAATAATATACTGTTCCAGCTGTTGATTGTGTGTACGCATCGTTTCTTCTGCGACATGATTGACACGTTCAATCCGGCTGTGCATTTTCTGTTGAAATTGCATTAGCTCCTGATAGTTGTCTTTTTTCTCGACACCTTGCTCGGCCATATCTCTCATTTTGATATCTTTGATTTGTTTCCGGCAAAATTCAACGAAATGAACTCTGGCTTTTTTCACAGAAGACTCTTCGGCTTCCAGTTCTTTCATAACGGCGGATAACAAAGTCACGGATTTTCGGACCATTTTCATCCTGTTATTCAGAAACTCGGCTTTCAGTTCTTGCGTGATTAATGACGCCTGAATGAGCGGATTTTCAAACCCATGCATGATTTTATATTGATTTAAGTATTGGATAACGTCTTCGATTTTACCTAATTGGGCATGAATTTGTGTATGCTGCTGCTGTAATCCCGTCTTCTGCTGATGCAGGCGTGTTTCTTCGCTTTGAACTTGATCATCCACCACTGTCAGCGACTCTGTAAAGGTTACAGGCAGCCCACCCGAATGCGCAGCGCCATACTGCTCAATGAGTAGTTTAATTGTCGTCGCTAGTGCATCAAATTGCTTCTCAACTCGCGTAAATTCTTCTTTGTCACGAGACAACCGAGATTCAAAATCCTTGAGCTCCGATAACAGCTGCGACATCTGGTCTTCACCGGTCACAGAAAACGCAAGATCCTCATTCAAATCCAAGTCCGATTGTTCCAGTCGAAGCTTGTTCATCTCCTTCTCCAGCGTTGTTCTGCTGGTCTTGGCATGATTCCACTCCGTTTCAAGCTGCTGACGTCCTTGAGATATGCGATTTAACTTGAGATGCAAATCTTTTCTTTCTGTTTTCAACCAATCTAAACTATGATTCGTTTCAATCGGCTGTACATCGAGAGTCTCTATATACGTATCTTGACTTTGAAGACTCGCTTTCTCGGTCCTCAAATAGTTCATACTGCTTTTCACTGATTCGATCTGCAGCTTCACTTGCTCCATAGAGCGCTGCCTGCTATCCAACTTGCTTTGCTGATCTTCTGCCTGTTCAACAAGCTGATCAATCGCCACGTTCAATGCAGCGATTTCTTTCCCCAGCTCGACATATGTCCGTCCTTTTTCAATCCACTGTTGGAGCTGAACCATTTCACCTTTTTGCTCGTCCATGATGTTATTGTGCTGCTGAATCGTTTGCTCAGCCTGACGAACGGATTTCCTAATGGAATCCTCCTGGCTTTCTAATTCACGCACTTGTTCGCGCTTAAGTCCAACTTGCCTTTCCATTTCTTGTACGACCTCAAGCGGGTATGAAGCAGTGAATCGACTGAAAGAGGTTTGTAAATCAGAAGTACGCTGCAATTCGCTTTCCTTTACTTTACGTGCTGTCAGGACCTCTTCACCTTTTTGAGATATCGCTCGTTTCCAGCTCGCAAATTCAGCGACATCGGCATTTTCACGCCAATGCTGCGGTTCAACCCAAGCTTTGTCTTGCACAGCTATCGGCGTATCCATATTGGCTAGACGTGATGCTTCCTGCGATGAGATGACTTGAATCGGAAACTGCATATCCTCCGCATACTGCCCAAGCTTGCTCGTTAATAACCCAACCTCTTCTTCTGTCGTAATCAAAGTCACTGACCACAGAGGATGTGTCATTGCCCGCTCGCTTAGGTCTAAGCCCTGCAAATATTGAATGCCTGTCTCCAATAACGCGAATTGATTTCTCCACTTGTCTACCAAGCCTGCCACATAGGTATCCGCAAAAAATGTATGCTGGTAGCTGTAATCATCGATATACCGGAAAGCGAGACGTTCTTTCAGCAAATATGCTTCTTTCTGCAGGTGCAGCTTTTCCAAATCCTCCCTAAGCCGCTCTTCAATCGAACTCTGCTTCTCATATACGGATGAGAGTCTCCCCCATGATGACCTGTACGCAGAAATTTCGGTAAGCATGGATTGATGCTCTTTTTTAAATGCTTCGAGATTTTGCTCCGAGCTGGCGCGTCCCACATAGGCGATCTTAAGGCTTTCACTCACTCGTTCCAGCTCTCTCATGCTTTCCTCTTTACCGAATGCCAAATCCTTGTTATTCTGCACAAGCAGCACATTGCTGTCATCCAACTTCTGATAACGCTGAATCCAATCCGTCATACTGCCTTCCATGCTCTCGACTGCTGGATTTGCCAAAACATTAGCTCTAAGCACTTCTTTATCTTTCTCGCGGGCCTGCACAATGGATCTATGTTCAATGAGCTGCTTGTTCAATCCCTCAAGTTCGCTCGACAGATCTCTCAGAATCGTTTCCTCTAAAGCCGTCCTATTCTGATGAGCATCTAATTCCTGCCTGAGTTTCTCTTCTTCCACCTGCCACTCTTGCTCCATCTTGCTGTAAATACTGCGAATTTGCCCGCTATTATTGTTCCATGCTTCGCGAAGATCCCCCTCTTCTTGGGTATTACCGAACTGATCTAGTTCGCGCTGCAAGTAGTTCATGCGCTCTTCTGCAGAGGTCCACTGCTGCTTGTAATCTGCCAAACGCAGAGAGTAGTAGTGCTGCTTAGCACTTCGTACTTGCGCCTCTTTCCGCTCAACGTCTTCCTCGACCAATCTCAGCTTTGTTTCCAAAGCGGATTGCTCTTGTTTTTGCTTGGCAATCTGAAGGGATTCTTTCTTCCGAGCCAATAACAGCAGCTGCTGATCGCATTCTGCCATTTGCCGGTGCCATTGTGAAAGCTTAGAGGCTTCCTCATTTTTATGCTCATTCACTAATAACCAATAGGCCTTCGTTTCGGCCTGGGCAGCTGCATAAGCCATCTGTTTGGCATCCATTTTGGCAAAATGAAGCACATAGCCATCCAATTCAACGAGGATCTTCTTATTTTCTTCGATTTTTTCTTTTAATTCTTTATATTTTTTGAAGCTGTCCCTGTGCATTTCAAAATTATTCGCGAACTCGCCTTGTTCATACCCGGCCATCGCATCCTCTACCGTTGGGATCAACAAGCGATCGAACAATTGACTCGTCGTTTTACATTCATCAAAAAAGCTCTCTACACCGCCCTCTGAGCTATTGATCTTCGCAATGCGATCCCACTCCGATGCGATAATGTGGTAATCGTTTTCCAATACTTTTTTGTATTCTTTAATCGATGACGGCAGCTTCGCGTTCATCCGTTTCGACGTCATTTGATGGTAATAATCATGGATTTCGCCCTTATCGGCTGCTCGAAGGCTGCCTGCACTTTCCTTGACAAAAGGTATCCGATCAATGGCATCGGCATCAAGCTCCGGATAATCATAGACATACCGATAGGAATCTATCCCTGTTGCTGTTAGAAACAAACTAATGCAAGTGACCACATATCTCCGTGGCCGTTCACTCAGAATCCACTCGATCGCGATATGCGCAGGGCCGTTTTCGAGACTTAACGTATCCTTCATTTTACGTCCGGCAAGTTCCGCATGCGGCAGTATGGCTTGAATGGCAGACTGGATAAAAACCGTCTTGCCCCCTCCATTTTCCAGAAGAATCGCGCCATTATGCCCATCGAAATGAAACAATTCATCGTTGTAGCGCTTATTTCCATCCTCATAGACCACATTGGTAAAACGTATTTTAGAGATGGCTGGCATGTTCGCTTCCCTCCTCCTCAAACGCATTGCTTTGATATAAAAACTCCAAAATGCCACGGTTATATTCCAGCTCCATAAAATAACGCTGCACGACCACTTTCGCCTTTTCGGTTAACGTAATTTCCTGGTTGCCAATATCGATCACTAACTCTTGCGCAACCAGAAACTTGCGGACAGAATCCATGAAGCTAACACGGCTAATCGTATTCCCGCTTTGCCTCGCAGCTGTTTCCTTGATATCGTCCATGGCACTCCATTTTTCAATCAAGGCCGTCCAGTTATAGGAAAACTCCTGCTCCATCTCTCTTAGTTCAGCTTCAGGATGCGTCTTCAATAATGCTATTCGCTCATTCACAAGTTCCGTCCACTCTTCAATTCCGATAAAACTTCTCGTCGGCTCCATCGTTTGGTAGCTGTCATAAAAGGCGCCAATCAACACGATGATGCTGACATACATCAGATAAAGATCCGCATTCACGGCATTCGCCCGCAGATAGGTACGTTTAATCACTTCGTTGTTCATATGAAAAGGCGATAGCCGTGTCTCCGGAATCATATACAGCTGCTCACCGGCAATAACCGTTACGCAATCGACTTCTCGCGCGAATTGATCCACTAGCCCTCGCACCACATCGTCGGCCATGTATTCTTGGAGCCGCTCTTTGCCAACTGCGTTATCGCGAGCTAACAAGGTATAGATGCGAAAAGCTCTCATTACTGTCCCATTTTCAAGTCCAATTGTCATCCTGTTCTCCCCACGAAATCAACATATTCTGAATGCTAAATCTATCGTTTACCTTAATAATATCTTCTTGCTCTATGATGACCAGACAGCGGCTTCCCAGAAGCATATACATATCTTCCAGCAACGTCCCCTGCTCTTCATTTTGCTGCTTATCCCTATCATCCGCCCGAAGTGGACTTCTTTGATGCAAATAGATCCAGAAATCATAGAACGCTCTTTCGCCCAGCAATCTTGCAAGCTCGCTCTCTTTGAACAGCTGAATAAACAGTTTCAATTCAACTTGGCCCTGCTCTTCCATCATTTGCAGCAGCTGCTCCATCAGAAGTTTGTACAACTTTTTCTGCATCGTTTGGTAACGGTTTTCGTCGCTGTCTCCGCCAAGTTCCAGGAACTTGTCATCCCGTTCTTGTCCACTGCCGTCTTCTAGCATATTTTGCTCAGCCCACACCGTCAAAAGCGACCACGCCTTCGTCTCTTGAACCGGTAAGAACGGGGCCAGCACACCTTTCATCGTCTCCAAAGGCAGTGGTGTACTAAAGATAAGAGAAGCAATATCCTGATCAAAATTAAAGGAATCCAACCCGGTGTAATATAAGGATTCTTGCGCTGCGCCAAGTGCATGTGATTTTAACACCATACTTTGATGAAATAGATCCGAATGCTCGCCATGAACCTTCTCCAGCTCATTGGATATACGTAAAATTAACTCATAAGGCCGTTGATCTGCTTGTCTAACCGTTTGTGCCTGAACGCGATCCTTCGTCTCCTTCACGAATTGCCGCAGTTCTTCGAATTCTTCATTCTCCATCTGCAAGCGCAAATAGATATCTTCCAGCAGACCTTTATAACGTCCGAACGTCTCTTCCGACACGATATTTCTTTTCAACTCATGCTCCAGCTTGACCATCCGCTCCTGCAAAGCTTCCACATCAATCCGCATTTCATTAATTTGCCGCAGGGCTCCTTCGAACTCGCCTTTTTCCAATTGCTTGCGCAGTACCAACTGATGAATAGATAATTGAAATTCGGTATAAAATTCCTTGGTCGCAAAAATAAGCTCCAACCCATCTTCGTCGAGCGTGTAGTACTGCGTATTCGTTTTTAGGTCGAAGGCATTCGCTTTCAGAATCGATATATAAATATGCTCCGACTGGCCGGATTCCCAATTCATAAAGGTGAAATCCCGTTTTTTCCCTGTCGTTGGACGAAAAACTTGCGTAATCTGCCTTGCCAGATCCTCAAATTCAGCTTCATCCAAATCGATGAAAATCCCAGTCACTTTCAAAAGAAACTCGGCTAAGTCTTTGACACCCGCCTTATTGTTTCGCATCAACTTCTGCTCAAAAAAGTAAAGCAGCGTCAACAGCCCAAGCTCCATGAAATCTATCGGTTTATTTTGCCGATCGGTTTGCCGCTTTCTCTGAAGCTCATAGAGAGGATCAAAAAGTGCCAGCTTGGTCATACGTTCCCGAAACCCGGAAACAACCTGACCAATTTCTATGTAATCCATGCTGTGTGCCTCCAAATCGTACAAAGCTCGTGTGTAGGTAATATTTCTTGCGGGAAGTAACCGCCGGCTGCGAAACAACGGTCGATTTTAATTTGTTCCTCCTCTGTAAAATGAGACACAAATGCCTGTAAAGCCTGCTCAAAATTACGTTGGTTTTCTTTGCCAGAAGCAAACTCCCTGCTCAGACATGCTCTGTAAAAGGGAAGGGCCAGACTAGCGGGTCTGCCGAAAAGAGTAAGCACCCGCTTATTGAATAGATGCCATATGTGGATTCCTTCTTTATCGATATCTCCAAAATAGTAAAACTCATGCGCAGCATCCCTGAGCGGAAGCTGCATCGGCAGCAGCTCAATGCTCTTCGTTACACGATAACCGCCGCCAAAAATTAGCGTCGCGAACGGGACATCCGGCAAAACTTGCAGCAGCGCTTGATAGGTTGTTTTATTTTCAACGATGAGATGCTTGTGAACCGAATTGGTAAGAACATAAGGATTAACAGCGAACATTAAGGGATCATCCACAGGTAGAATAAGCAACTTATCCCACAAACCGATTCGGATCAGCATCTCTTTCCCTTGCTTCTCCGTTATCCATTTCTCATCAGCAACAAGCTCAAAGCTTCTCTCCGGTTCCGGAGCTGGAGTACTTGGGAGCATATTCTTCTTCAAATAAGCATCTATTCGTTCAATAAAAGGCCTATCTTCCTCCCAAATGCTAGATTTCAATGAATAGTAGGTATCGAGGTTTATCAAGAGATGCAGATTCAGTCTGGCTCGATTGATTTCCTTATGCGTATCTTGCATTAAACGATTCTTCTGTACGTTATATTGATAGGCAAGAGAAAGTCGTTTCCCCGTTCTGCCTAGACTCGGAACCATCTGAAGAATTCCTGCAGCTTCAAGTTCCAATATTGCACCAGCAAATTGTTCATCGGTTGGCTGTACTGGAAATATGTCTTCTAGTTCTTTGAGTGAAACTTTACTTTTCTTGTAGGATTGTAAATAAGTGCGTATTTGGGAAATAGGATCCATGTACGATTGCTCCTGTATGAGAATATATGCCTATTATATCAAAATTTCAAAGGTTGATGGATTGGAAGGCTATTGGGAAGTCGTTCCATCCAATAAAAAAAGCCTGTTTGAGCGATTAAGCCCAAGTAGACTTTATCAAAATGATGTTTCCAATTCGATTTCCAACCGATCTTTTTCGTCACGTTTTAGTATAGCACCATGGGCGAATGTTTGTACTCATTAAACGCAAAAAAAGGGCTATCCCTCAGCCATTTCTGAACTGCCCCCCCGTTCGTGGACACTTCAAAGGAAGACCTGGAATAAGCTGTTAAAAGATGGTGCTCAGAAAGTACCCTGCCCTCTTGGTTAGCTTTAACCACAGCTAGCCTTGAATGCTAATGCGATCGACTATTGTAATTACCAATGTTGCATTTTCTGCAACAATTCATATGCCAAAAGGCTATTTTGTACGTTGAAGTTGCAGTTTGTACAACATTTCGAATCCATTCGTTTCAAAATAACCTGTATAGAGCCCAATTGTTGTACATTATGCAACATCGAGGGGAGAAAGGCGGGATCTAGGTAGATTTGTTGCACTTTTTACAACATCTTTCAACCGAGAAGAAGGATTCCCTACTCCAATTATTTCCCATGTGTAATCCTCGACTCGACCTTTCTTATTCATTATTATATAAATGTAAAAAGACCCGAAATAGGTCACTTTCTTCAAAGTGTCTTTCTTTCGGGTCACTGTTCATTTTTTGGGACGGCTCCTTCCTGCAATAGCAGCTCTATCCAACACCCGAGCAGCTTCCTAGCTCAGCTATTGTCAATCTTTCACTGACCCCTGCATAAGCCCGGCAATAAACTGCCGACTGAAGATTGAGAACACAACAATGAGCGGTACCGTAGCCATTAGCGTAGCAGCCATGACCATGGAGTAGTCCGTGCTGTACACGCCATTCATTGAGGCGATCAGCATCTGGATCGTAAATTTGTTCTGTACCGAGATGACGACGAGCGGCCACAAATAATCATTCCAAGAATTCAGGAACGTAATGATGCCTAGCGTAGCTAACGCCGGGCGAAGCACCGGAAGCGCTACGCGATAGTACAGGTCGAAAGAATTACAGCCGTCAATGCGTCCTGCATTGATAAGCTCATCATGCAGCACGGATGCCGCATACTGCCGCATCCAGAAGATGCCAAATGCACTCGCCGCGCCCGGGATGATCAAGGCTTTCAGGTCATTGATCCAGCCCAGCTTTTGAATAATGATGAACTGGGGGATTAGCCCCAGCTGCTGCGGCACCATCATGGTCATTAGCAGGAAGAAGAACAGGAACGGCTTACCTGGAAACTGGAATTTCGCAAAGGCGAAGCCCGCCATCGAGCAAAAAAACAAAACCAGAAGTGTGTGCACACCTGCTACGATCAAGCTGTTGCCGAACGACCGGAAAAACCCGACATGATCGATAACCTTGCCGATATTAACCAGCAATTGATCGCTCGGCAGAAACCTTGGGGGAAACCGGAACATATCCGAAGTCGTTGCGGTAGACATCACGAACAGCCAGTAAAAAGGAAATAGCGACAATAAAGAACCGACCAGCATCCCTATGTGAATAAGGATCGTTCCTGAAGCCCAAGAGGACTTCGCTGGTGTCTTGGTTAGGACGACGGCATCTCTGCTTCGGCGAGTGACCGTGACTTTAGAAGATTCCGCGCTCATCAGATGCCCTCCCCTCTCGAAACGAATTTCCAATTCAAGAAGGAGAAAATACCAATGATCAGAAACAGCATCCAAGCGATAGCGGAAGCATAGCCGAACAGCTGATTGCCGAAGGCTTGGTTATACAGATACAACACCAGCGTCAGCCCGCCTTTGGTTGCCCCGCCGGTATTGCCGACGAGAATTAAGGGCTCGGTAAACAGCTGCATACCGCCGATCGTCGAAAGGATCACAGTGAATAGAATGATCGGCTTTAACAGAGGCAGCGTAATGCTGAAAAACTGCTGCTTCCGGCTCGCCCCGTCAATCGTAGCTGCTTCATACAGATCATGCGGGATACTCTGAAGCCCGGCCAAGTAAATGATGGCATTATAGCCCGTCCACCGCCAAATGACCATCACCGACACGGCAACCTTCACCCAGAAGGGATCATTGATCCATTCAATTCGGGGCAGCCCAACGACCTGAAGCAGGCCATTAATCAGTCCGAACTGGCTGCCGAAGAACGAGCCGAAGATAATGGCTACAGCCACAATGGACGTAATATTCGGCAGAAAATAGACCGCTCGATAAAAGTCCTTGAACCGCACGAAAGCGGCGTTGAGCAGAAATGCTACGACCAGTGCCAGAAACAGCTGCGGTAAGGTCGAAAAAAACCAGATGACGAAGGTGTTGCCGACCGATTTCCAGAAATCTGGATCATCGGTCAGCAGATTACGGAAATTGCGAAGTCCCACGAACTCCATCGGCCCGAGCCCATCCCACGAATGGAAAGCCAAGTACAGCGAGAACAGGATCGGAAACAAGCCGAATACGATAAACAAGATATAAAATGGAGATATCATCAGGTAGGGCGCCAGATACGTCTTCAACCCTCTCATTGCAGCCACATCCCTATTTGTTTTTCAATTTGGTCTTGGCCTTCTCAATGAGGGCCGCGAATTCTTTGTCAGGATCCTTGGACTTATCGACCGTCACTGCCTGCATGCCATCGCTAATAATATCTTCCACGGTTTGATAGAAAGGTCCTTTACGCTGCACTTTTACATCCTTGGCAACCTCGGAGAACAAGATACCGAGCTTCTGGTTGCCCCAGAATTCATACCCCGCCTCTGTGAACGCTTTATCGCCATAGACCGACGGAGTCGAAGGGAAATTGCCTGAAATCTTGAATACTTCTAACTGCTGCTGAGGTGACAGCATCCAACTAATAGCTGTGTAAGCTTCCTTGGCATTCTTCGTTTCTTTCGGAATAAGTAAGAACGAACCGCCCATGTTGCCAGTGCCCTCTGGAATTTTGGCTGCGCGCCATTTGCCCTTCGTATCCGGTGCGCGGGTTTCGACGTGCCCTTTGCCCCAAGCTGCAGAGATGTATGTCGCGATTTTGCCCGAATTCAGAGCGGCAGAGTACTCCTGCAGCGCATTTTTCTGGTCATAAGCTCCAGCGATGCCCATTTCACGGGCTTTTTTATAATAATCCAACGCTTTCTTGATTTGCGGGTTGGATTCCATTGTCAAATTCTCGTCTTTGTCAAAGTACAGTTCATTGCCCTGGTCGCGAATCGCACCATACAATTCATAAGGGTTAGATAAAATACTGGCGCCTGTTTTCTCCTTCAATGTTTTGCCGGCAGCGAGGAAGTCGTCCCAATTCTTAATCTTGGCCGCAACATCGTTAGGCTCCGAAGGGAGTCCGGCTTGTTGGAACAGATCTTGGCGGTAATAAAGCACCATCGGACCTATATCCGTTGGAAATCCAAGCTGCTTGCTGCCAACGCTGCCTTGCTTCCATTTCCAATCCAGATAATCCTTGGACAGATCCTTAGCTCCATACTCGTTCAGGTCATAAAATTTATCAGGGTACTTCAAGAATTGGTCCATCTGTGAAATATCGATCATCGCAATGTCCGGAGCCCCCGAACCTGCCGACATAGCCGTCAACAGCTTCTTGTGGGCGTCTTCCCACTTATAAATCTGTGGAATAATCTCGATGTTCGGATGGGTACGGTTAAACTCCGGTATAATCTTTTCAAATGATGCCCCCTGCCAAAACCACATTTGCAGTTGAACCTTTTTCCCGTTGTTTCCACCTGCTGCTTCATTTTTTACTGCGTCTTGCGTTCCTCCGCTGCTGCATGCACTAAGAAGAACTAGAAGAGAAACCAAAAGCAGAAACATGGACTTGCGTTTAGGCACCCAATTCATTCGATAAACGCTCCCTTCACCATTTTCAACTGGACTTCCAAATAAGTAAGCCCTTACATTTAGTATAGGCAGGTCTATACAGCTCGTATAGGTAACAAATCTTCGATTTCTTGGACTCTTCTCAGGAATGTTCCACCGTCCGATAATCCCCGGGGGCCATACCGACGAAGGTTTTGAAGATGCGGCTGAAATAGGCTGGGTCCTTGTACCCTACCCGAATGCATACCTCATATACCTTCAGGTTCGTCTCGCGCAGCCATCGCTTGGCCTCCGTAAGCCTGAACTGTGTCAAGTACTGGGTGTAGGTGAGCCCTATCTCCTGATGAAACAAATTGCTTAAATAATTGGCATTCACTTGGAATTGCTGGGCAAAATCGGACAAATTCGCCGTTTCGTTGGCATATTCATTATGTACGTATTTCAAGAGCGCCTTAATAATTGGCGGAAACGAGTCCCCTCTTTCCTTCCTTGTAATTTCGTTGAAGCCCAGGCTCATCATACTGCGCATATACATCAACCCAAGATCACTTATCTCCTTGGTGCAGCCGCCATGACCTGTCTTCACTTCGATGCGGAGCTTTGCCTCCATCCACTTCGAAATTTCCTGCACCCGCTGCTCCCAGGCCATCTTATCATCGTGCTCGGTGAACAGAACCACAGTGATGAGCCGGTCCTCTTCGCATACTGCCGCCGTCCCCAATCCGCTGAACGATTCATGCGCACATTCCCGGATAAAGTAACGTACCGAGGTCTCTCCCAGAGACCGCAAATCCTTGGTCGAAAAGGAGACGAGCCGGATGGTGGCATATTGCGGAATCAACCCTTCATCGAAGGTTGGCACCGGCACCCCGTGAAGTAGGTCGTGCATGCGTTTCTCCAGCAACGCCCGGCTGCGGATCACATTCACCTGCTCGGACTCCATCCGTCTTCGGTACTTCCCGTAAGCTTCGTTGTATACCTCTAGCAGCTTCTCTTTGGAAAGAGGTTTTAGCAGGTAGGCTGCTACTTGATGCTGCATTGCTTTCATTGCATAATCGAATTCCGCGTGCCCTGTCAGCACATACACATCGGTTTGCCGTGAATGCTGCCGTATATATTCGGCAAGCTGCAAGCCGTCCCCCGCCGGCATGCGGATATCGGTAATAACGAGCTGCACCGTCCTCTGCTTCAGTATTGCAATCGCCTCCAACCCGCTAGAGGCGTCCAGTACTTCACCCACGCCTTCGAATCGGGCCAATGTTCTGCACATTGGAAGACGTACATTCGCTTCATCGTCTACAATCAGAACAGTAAACATACGGTTACCCTCCTCCCGCTACATGGTTTAGCGTCTCAAACTGCTGCATAATCCCTTTCCACGTTAACTCAGGATCTGCACCGTCAGATTCAACCCGCCGAAGACCGTCGCGAATCCATCTTTCAATCGTCGTATAATCGTAATCATCGTAACCGGATTTGTAGCGAAGCGCCGTGTAAGAATAAATTTGACCGACAGGCGCATCATTGAAAAAGGGATCGTGAACCTCCAGAAAATTAGAAGAGGAGTACGATTCCGGTGTGGAAGGAAAATTCCCGCTGCCGATAAAATTCGCCAACTGCTGCTGTGGAGCCGTTAACCAGTAGGCCAGCTTATACGCCGCATGGGGAGATGGGCTTGTCTTCGGTACCGCTAAGTACGTCCCCGTTAAATTGGATGGCAGACCAGGTGCCCGCGTCAGATCCCACTTGCCCGCTGTAGCAGGAGCATTCTTCTTCATCATGCCGTGAAGCCAAGAGGGAGCCAATACGAGGGCGAATTTTCGATTGACCGCTCCTTCGGCCCAAGATGAGGTCTGCGACGGCAACCCGGCACTGAGGCCACGCTTGTGGAAATACACCGCCCGATCCCAAGCTTCCTTAACATGCGGACTTAATTCATGCTCCACAGGCAGCACATATTGACCGTCAAACTGGTTGAGATAGCTAAGGAAGATATTCGTTATATTATCGAATAATACAGCCCCCGTCCGCTGCTTCAATTGGACTCCTGCCTGCTCCAACGCATCCCAATCGGACAAATAAGCCGCCACCTCCTCCCGCTCTGTTGGTAAACCGGCCTCCTTAAATAAGTCATGACGGTACGCAAGCGCCACTGGCCCGATATCGACAGGCATGGCAAACAAGAAGCCACCATTCTTGCTTTCCGCTTGCCGCCATTTCCAGTCCAGATAATGAACTCGCTCGTCGCCGTACTCATAGAGGTTATAGAACTGGCTCTGGAAGCGCTTTAATTGATTCAGCTGCGAAGCCTCCAACAGAACAAGATCCGGGGAGTCAGCCTTCGTGGCTAACGAAGTCATGAGACTCGGCACCACATCGTCGTATTGAAAAGTAACCATTTCTACATCCATCTGAGGATTGTTTGCCACATACGTCTTAATCAGCGGCTCCAGCCCGCTTCCCGGCCACAGCCAGATACGCAGCGTACTGGGCTTCGGAGAGCTTTTCACACTCGGCATGACCATTTCGGGGGAGCAAGAGCAGAGTAGGCTGATCATTGCCAGTACTAGTGAAATCCGAAGAAATAAATTAAGCAGCGCCATCATCCCCTCTCTTACCCAGCATCGACAATCCTTGCTCCCTATCAAACTGAGACGGCGGGTCCAGCAAAGGAAGCGATAATACTACCTGCAGTCCTCCCATTTGACTTGTCATCAGGCGAATTCCGTAGCCTGGACCAAAGAAAGCCTGCAGCTGCTTATGCAGATTGCTTAACCCGATGCCGCCTGCCTTCTTCTCAAAGCCTTGCTCCCTATGAATCGAGTCTTCAAGTGTCTGCAGAGCCGTAAGCGGCATGCCTACGCCATTATCTTCCACAGAGCACAGGATCTTGCCTCCCTGCCGGTAGATCTGGACCCTAATTAGCCAATCCCCCTCGTCCTTGTGCTCTAAGCCATGGTGGAAGGCATTCTCGACGAGGGGCTGCAGGACGAGCCGAATCACGCTTTGCTGCTGCAATCCTTCCTCAACGTCGATACTTACGTTGAATTTCTCTCCGAAGCGCGCCCGCTGGAGCAATAAATACCGGTCTAGCTGCGCCAGATCCTCACCGAGCGTCACGAAATCGGTCGATGGATGGACGCTGTAGCGAAGCAGTTCTCCGAGCGCGAGTGTCATTTCCTGTGCCTTCTCCGACCTCTCGTCCTCAATCGTCCAGTAAATCAGATTCAGTGAATTGTATAAGAAATGCGGGCGAAACTGGGCTTTTAATGCGACAAGCTCCGCTCTCTGGGCACTAATCTGCTGCTCGGAGAGCCGTTGAACGACTTCCTCCAGCTGACGCACCATGGCATTGTAGTTCGAATACAGCTGCGTGATCTCCCGGCTCGTAAAAGGCCGGTCGATCGGCTTAATGCCTTCCTTGCTCAGCTTGTTCATCCCATCAGCCAATTGACGGATTGGCCTCGTTAACGTCCAAGTGAAGTACGCTACCAGCGCGAGGGCAATCCCGATACCTGCAGCCATGGTCAGCAGCGCATTCGCCCACATCTGTGAAGCGTCACTATACACCGCTTCGGGTTTGAAATAAGCGATGGTGGTCCAATCGCTGTAATTGGACTTGGCATAGGCCACAAGCATCCGCTTGCGATCCTCCCTTGTCGTCCATTCGAAGAAAGGCTGCGCATTCCCGCCGAACTTGGCAAAGAGCCCTTGATCCGCCGCCGTTCCAATCTCACGAGGCTCTGTCGAATACACGATATTCCCTATGGAATCCATCACCTGCACCTTTCGCTCGATGCGCTGGCCCGTTTCACCAATCATCCGGTTCATTTTCTCCACAGGAAACACCACGAACTGATCCCCCAGTATGGTAAGGTTTCGAGAGTCTTTCAGCTTTCGAGCCCCAATTATGGCAGGAATTTCACCGTCTCGCCAAGCCGGACCATACACCCATAGCATATGACCATCGAGCTCCTCCATTTTTCTGTACCAAGTAACGGCGCTCACAGCGTCATCCGCTTTCCGCCAAGACAATTGGAGCGACTCGTTAGACGAGTAAGCATTGCCTTCCCGGTCGAAAAGGTGAATGAGCATTTCACCTGCGATATAGCGCGTTTTCTCCGCAAGGTAGCGGTTCAGCGCAAGCTGCTCTTGCCCTCCTTGCTTTGTAATCGGCTTGTTCAAAGCGGTCTGCACCTTTTCATCGAACGCAATCATCTGAGAGGCTTGATCATATTGACGCAGCAGCACATCAATCTTTGCCGACAATTGATCGACAGACTCCTGCGTATATCCAGCCGTACGATTCAACGCTAGCTGTGAAGTTAAGCGATAGTTGAATAGATTGGTGAGCGCAATAGCCAGAGCCGCAATGAGAAACATACCAGCCAGCAACTGGATGAAGATAGGAATTGGTCGTCGTCGTATCACGGTTCACCTCGCTTCCATACATTGACATTTAACGGATATGTTCTGAGACATAATTCTAGATAAGGACAATATCACCTTCTATTGATGTGAAAATGAGGAAAATGAACTAAATAACCTGACTATTCGACATGTAATGGAAATTCTCTTCTACCTGTCAACTCTTCGGTCTGGCAAACTTATAAAGCATCACATATCCCACCCATATTTGAATATATTTAATAACAAGCTTTTTTTCACCTTAGTCCGTTCAGCATTATGCTTGCCATAATAATTCAGCAAAAGCTTATGACGTAAATTTCGCTAAAGCAAAACTCTAAGGAGGTGTCCTCATGACAGAACCCCTTTTTATCGTTTCCAAAGAGGATTGGTCCTTGCATCGCAAAGGATATCAGGATCAGACCAGGCACCAAGAGAAGGTGAAAGATGCGATTAAACAGAATCTTCCCGATCTGGTTACTGACGAAAGTATCGTCATGTCCAATGGAAAACAGGTCGTAAAAGTGCCTATTAAGAGTCTGGATGAATACCGATTCCGCTATAACTTTAGTAAAGGAAAGCATGTTGGTCAGGGAGACGGGGACTCTCAGGTCGGCGATGTGTTGGGCACAGATCCGCAGCCAGCCCAAGGCCCTGGGAAAGGTGAGGGTGCTGGCGATCAAGCTGGCGAAGATTACTATGAAGCGGAAGTGAGCATGGAGGAACTGCAAGCCATGTTGTTCTCTGAGCTGGAGCTGCCCAATTTGCAGAAAAAAGATAAGCGCAATATGACCACGACGGAAGTGATTTTTAACGATATCCGCAAAAAAGGGATTATGTCCAACATCGATAAGAAACGGACAATATTGGAGAATATGCGCCGTAATTCAAAATCGAACTCCCCTGGGATCCATCATATCAGTCCAGACGACCTTCGCTTCAAAACGTGGGAAGAGATAGAGAAGCCTCACTCGAATGCTCTGATTATTGCGATGATGGATACCTCCGGTTCCATGGGTTCCTTTGAGAAATATATAGCCCGCAGCTTCTTTTTCTGGATGACGCGCTTCTTGCGCACGAAGTATGAGAATGTCGAGATTGTATTTATTGCTCACCATACCGAAGCTAAAGAGGTCACGGAGGAAGAGTTTTTCACCAAAGGCGAAAGCGGAGGTACGATTTGCTCCTCGGCTTACCAAGCAGCGATTGATATTATCGACAAACGGTATCCACCGTCACAATTTAATATTTATCCGTTTCATTTCTCCGATGGAGATAATTTGACGTCAGATAACGAACGCTGTGTGAAGCTTATTACGCAGTTAATGGAGCGCTCCAACATGTTCGGATACGGAGAAGTCAACCAGTACAATCGCAGCAGTACACTCATGTCCGCTTTCCGCCATATTCATGATCCTAAATTTCTTCATTATGTCATTCGTGAGAAAGGTGAAGTGTACAAAGCACTGAAAACCTTTTTTACCAAGCAGGAAGGGGTGGCTGTTCAGTGAGTAAAACCGAAATCCAAAAGCTCGAATACGCCATTGATGAAATAACGGAAATTGCTAAAGGCTTTGGACTTGATTTCTTCCCGATGAGGTATGAAATCTGTCCCGCCGAAATTATATATACCTTCGGTGCCTATGGAATGCCGACGCGTTACAGTCACTGGAGTTTCGGTAAAAATTTTCACCGTATGAAAACACAGTATGATTTTGGTTTAAGTAAAATTTACGAATTAGTCATCAATTCTGACCCCTGCTATGCCTTCTTGTTAGATGGGAATTCGCTCATTCAGAATAAACTGATCGTCGCACACGTTCTTGCCCATTGTGATTTTTTCAAAAATAACGCCCGTTTCGCAAACACGAACCGCAATATGGTAGAGAGTATGTCCGCTACCGCCGAAAGAATTCGGCAATATGAAATCGAACACGGCATTGACGAAGTCGAGCAATTCATTGACGCCGTGCTAGCTATTCAGGAGCACATTGATCCTGTTCTGACCCTATCCTATCGACAGACGCGTAAGCGTCAGGAATCCCACAAAGCCTCCACACCAGCCGCACGTTCCGTAGCAACCTATGGATACGAGGATATATGGGATCTAGATGTAAAGAATAGACCCCCTGCACCTGAAAAAGACGAAAACAAACGCTTTCCACCTCAACCCGAAAAAGATATTTTGCTCTTCATCGAGGAGAATGCCCCCTATATGGAAGAATGGCAGCGGGATATTCTGACGATGCTCCGCGATGAAATGCTCTATTTCTGGCCGCAGCTTGAAACGAAAATCATGAACGAAGGCTGGGCTTCGTACTGGCACCAACACATACTGCGCGAGCTGGATTTGACTGAAGAGGAGACGATTGAGTACTCCAAGCTCAACTCCTCTGTCGTGGTTCCGTCCCGTCATACCTTAAATCCTTATTATCTCGGGCTCAAAATTTATGAAGATATCGAGAAGCACTGGGACAATCCGACGGAGGAAGAAATAAGAAGGCATGGACGCAAACCCGGGAATGGTCGTGCCAAAATATTCGAAGTCCGCGAATACGAATCGGATACCTCGTTTATCCGGAATTATTTGAATAAACCTCTCGTGGAAGAACTCGATTTATATGTATTTGAAAAGAAAGGTCCTGAGTGGAAGATTACCGATAAAACGTGGGAAAACACCCGGGATCAGCTCATTTACTCACGTGTAAATGGCGGCTTCCCCTACATTGTTGTGGAAGATGGCGATTACCAGCGCAGCGGCGAATTGTATTTGAAGCACGCATTCGAAGGGGTCGAACTTGATCTCAAGTATGTCGAGCGAACGCTCCCCTACATTTACAAGCTCTGGGGCAAATCTATTCATATGCATACCATCGTCGAAGATAAGCCGGTTTTGTTCACCTATGACGGGAAGAAGCATCATCGTCGTTTTCTCTAAAACGAAGAGGCCACTTGAACGTATTGGTTCAAGCGGCCTCTATTTGCACGTGTTTTATTTCCCTGAGCCTCGACAGAACTAGTGTTATTCCGACAACGGTAATCGACGGACTTATTATTTCATAGATGATATTCTTAATACTCAGTTAATATTATTATTTATTTTTTTATAGGAGATGAGTTGAAGTTGAGAATGAATATTTTATTTAACAAAACGCCGATTTCTGTCAATTTCGTTGGAACGGACCACAAATTAATTCCCTCTCTGATCAACGCTCTTCGTTATAACAAATTTACAACGATGAACCTTGCTCAACCGTTAGAACACGTTGATTTATTTAGTTCAGAAGCCATTTTATATGCCAAAGATGGGAATAAAGCAAGAATCCCAATTTTTTAATTACATAATCGTTACATACGCATAAAGCTCTAACCCAAGTAGATTACTTTGGGTACAGAAAACAAAAAAAATGAGTTGGCAAGATTCTTGCCTTCTCATTTTTTTGTTTTGTTACAACTGCAATAGAAAGTCACCCCGAACTCTAGTTAGCGGAACGTAGAGCCGCTATTTTGGGAATTCTTCGCATAAAATCGACTAAGAGGAACGTATGTGCGCTATTTGATTAAAAAGAGCGATTCGGAGACAAAAACCCGTGAAATAACGCCTCCTCGTTCCTTTCCCTCATCATTTCGGGTGTTTTTCAACCAAATAACGCCTCTACGTTCCCTCGATAACTTCTGATTACCGAAGCAAAGCAAACCATAGCACATTATAGTAACGGGCAAAGAGCATAACTTCCAAAAACGCCTTTTGAGGGCAGCCTCTTCTAAAGCAACAACTGCGCCATCGGTCATCCCATTGTCTCTACGCCTTAGCGTGCAGTTTAATAACGGCATGAATCGCCGTCAGAATTTCACGTTCAACCGCTTGTGCGACAACATCGGTATGAGGGTTGTAAACTTCTCTCAAATCAGCATCGGCATAACCGTCCAGCGCAACAATCGCACCCGCACGAACACCGCGCAATGAAGCAATGACATAGAGCGCTGCGATTTCCATCTCAACGGCAAGAGCACCGGCTTGCTTATACTTGCGGTGTGGAAATTCCTCGACACCTTGGAAGAAGGCATCCAGGGTCACAGTAATCCCTTTGCGCACAAGGCCATCGGTCTCTGATGCGGCTTCGTACAACGCTTGCACGACATCTAAGTCAGCAACTGCAGGGAAGCCATGCGGAACGAGTTGGCGGGTTAAGCCCTCTTCCCTCACAGCTGCCGTACTGACGACTAAGCTGCCTGGCGGCACATCAGCCGAATAGGAGCCTGCTGTGCCAACGCGAATCAGTGTCTTTACGCCGCCCTTGATCAGTTCCTCGAAGCAAACCGCTGCACCTGGCGATCCGACGCCATGACTTACAACTGTAATCGGAACTTCTTGTGATTCACCAACAAACGTGCGATATTCACGGCTGAAGGCGAGTTCTTTGCTATGATCAAGCTTGCTGGCTATGACTTCCGCACGTAAAGGATCACCGCATACGATTGCATACGGTGATAAATCCTCTGAATGAACCTGTAAAATTGGTAATAGCATGTCAATCAAACTCCTTCTTTTCCCATTCATCTTCTGGAATCGGAATCGCTTCCCCCGAGAAGCGCTGCTCTTGGAATGGATCGGCCACATTATGGAAGCCGTTTTGCTCCCAGAAGCCTTCGCGGTCAGCCGTCATAAATTCGACGCCTCGGATCCATTTAGGACTTTTCCAAAAATAAAGGTGAGGTACAATCAGCCGTAGAGGCCAACCATGTTTAGGAGTCAGCGGCTTTCCATCATATTTCAAAGCCAACAAAACGTGATCGCCCATCAGATCTTCGAGCGGGACGTTCGTTTCATAATCGTTGTCGGCATGCAGCATGACGAACTTGCCTTGCGGCTTGATTTCCAGCAGGCGAAGAAAATCGCGAAATAGAATCCCTTCCCAGGCCGTGTCAAGCTTAGACCAACGGGTTACGCAGTGAATATCGCAGAGGACTTGCGTTTGTGGCATCGTGAGCAATTGTTCATACGTAACAACTTTGTCCTCTTCGACCTCGCCAAACACTCGCAATGTCCATTCCGCCATGTTGTATTCCGGTACTTCTCCTTCATGCAAAATAGGAAACCGGTCTGTCAGAACCTGCCCAGGCGGGACTCGGTCTGACATTACCGCACCTAAGGAGGCGACCTTCATCTTTCTGATTCGATCAGCTTTGGTGTCTTTAGCTTTAGCCATCTGTTCATTATCTCCTTTTTGCAACCTAGCGCGAGCTTCCGTTAGCTTTCTGAGCATCTGCCATATAACTGCTCTTTCTAAAAAAGAGCATCGCCAGCAGCGTCACAATATAAGGAAGCATTTGTGTGAAATGAGTCGGCAGCGAGAAGCCCTGCAGCCTGATACTGAATGCATCCATCAGTCCAAATAGGAGGCTCGATGCCATGACGCCAAGCGGATTCGCTTGTCCTAACATCGTTGCGACCAGTGCGATAAAGCCTCTGCCCGCCGTCATGCCTTCGGTAAACATCGTGACTTGACCGAGTGACAGCTGAGCCCCTGCCAATCCGCAAAGCAAGCCGCAAATTAAAACGGCCAGATACTGCATTCGGCCTACTTTAATGCCTATACTTTTCGCTGCAACCGGGTTCTCACCAACGGCCAGCAAGCGGAAACCAAGGACTGATTTAAACAAAAAGTACTGCAAGCCAAAGACAAGTGCAAAGGCCAAGTAAATAAGAGGGGAATGGCCCGAAATAATACCGCCAATCACAGGTATGTCTTGAACAATGGGAATATTCCATTTCGGAAGCCCAACCATATTTTTATCGTAAAAGGCGCCTTTCACATGGAAAATGGCTTTTAGGCAGAACGCTGTTAAGCCGAGCGCCAGAAAATTAAATGAAATACCGACGACGATCACGTTCGCTTGCAAATGGATGCTAATATACGCAAATGCGAGTGAAAAAACAATAGTCACCGCAATCGCAATCAAGACTGCTAGGTACACATTCCCGGAATAATGATTGCCTACAATAGCAGAGAACGCACCTACTAGCACGAAGCCTTCCAAACCAACATTGAACAACCCCACTCTTGAGCATATCGCACCGCCGAGCGCAGCGAGGAGAATCGGAGCAACCATCCGAATCATGGAATTAAATAACGAAACATCAAGAAGATGCTGCACCGCTTCCTCCTCCTTTCCTGCGTTTCCATAGGGTATAACTGAACTTAGCCGTGACGAACAAGATCAAGAGAGACTGAATGACACTTGATATTTCGAGTGGGATGCTCGTGTTACGTTCAACACCCATACCGCCTGTCTGGAGTGCAGCCAGAAGAACTGCGGCAACAGTCGTACCGAGCGGATGTGCGCCCGAAAGCAGCGTAGCCATAATGCCAGACCAAGCGAAACCCGGATTTGTTATCATGCCGTCCGTATAGCGGTACTGCATGCCAAGCACTTCGACTGCGCCTGCAAGACCAGCAAAACCACCACTCGCGAACATGCTCGTGAGCATTAATTTACCACGGTTAACGCCCCCATAAGCGGCAAACAACGGATTGTAACCAAGCATACGGATTTCGTAACCGGCAGCACTATATTTAATAAACAAAAATAAGAGAACCGCAAAAACAATGGCTATGATGAAGCCCGCATGCATGCTCATCCCTTGGAAAAGCTTGGGCAGCCATACGCTTTTATCCACCATCATCGTTTGCGCTAGTGCAGCAGATCCCGTTTTATCCTTGAGCGGATAAGCAACCAAATAGCCTGCAAACAAAGCTGCAATATAATTGAGCAAGAGTGTGGTGACAATCAAATTCATTTTAAATCGCGCATCAAGCCAGCCAGCTAAGGCTGACCATATACCGCCGACTGCAATACCGCCTAGCAGCGCGGCAAATAATTTAAATAATGGAGGTCCAGGAAAATAGAGCGCAATCATCGCGCTTGTTAAAGCACCAAGGATCATTTGACCTTCAGAACCCATGTTGAAAAATCCGGCGCGGAAGGCTATTGAAACGCCTAATCCAACTAAAATAAGCGGTGTCGCTCGCGTCAACGTATTTGTAAAAAAGTAAAAATTGCCGAAAGCGCCTTTCCACATTTGTGCGTATGTGTCCGAAATGGAGCCTCCAATCAAAACGATGGCGATGGCCCCGCCCAACAAACCGATACATACCGCAATAAGCGGCTGCAGCAGCGCGCCAATGTTTCCTTTCCAATTAAGCATGGGAATTACCTCCTGCCATCAACAGGCTGATTTGCTCCTCAGTCGCGTGCTGTGCTGACAGCTCTCCCGCAATTCGCCCTTCATACATCACGATAATGCGATCAGAAAGCTTAAGAATCTCCGTCAATTCCGAAGATACCAATAGAATTGCACCCTGCTCATCTCGTTTTTTCAACAGCTCATCGTGGATCACTTCCATCGCTCCAACATCAACGCCACGCGTGGGTTCGGCAGCGATAAGGAACGGTTGTTTTTGGGCAATTTCCCTGGCCACAATCAGTTTTTGAAGATTGCCTCCAGATAGAAATTTGACTTTCGTATCCTGGGAACCTGTTTTAATCTGAAATTGCTGAATGAATCCGTCAACCATATTTCGCAGTGACTTGCCTTGCAATAATCCGTTACGCCGATGCGTTCTGTGATGCCCCATAGTACCGTTTTCAAGTACGTTGCCTTCCTTGGCAGCCCCCCATTGGTAACGATCCTCAGGAATATGCGAAAGCCCGCTTTCTCTGATCTCACGAACCAAACAGCCTGTAATATCCTTGCCCATCAGACGAATGTGACCCTGATCAATCGATTGGAGTCCTGTAATGCTTTGGATTAGCTCAGACTGTCCGTTACCGGAAATACCGGCGACACCTAAGATCTCGCCAGCCTTCACCTCAAAACTGACACGGCTCAGTACGGGCTTACCTTTCTTGCCTTGTATGGTAATCTCTTTCACTTCGAGAACCGTTTCACCAAGTCTTGCGGCACTTTTGCTCGTTTGCACCAGTTCTCTTCCTACCATTAATCTAGAAAGTTCTTCAGCGTTAGTTGCCGATGTATCTACTGTCCCTCTGATTTTACCGTCTCGAAGCACCGTAACTCGGTCCGCAACTTCCATGACCTCATGTAATTTGTGTGTGATAACAATGAAGCTTTTACCCTGGCTCGCTAAGCTCTTCATAATGACAAGCAGTTCCTTCGCTTCCAGCGGAGTCAAAACACCAGTAGGCTCATCCAAAATAATGATATCCGCACCTTGATAGAGCACCTTCAAAATCTCAACACGCTGTTGTAATCCTAGCGGAAGGTCAGCCACTTTCCTGAGTGGATCAATGGGTAGTCGGTACATGTCACACAATGCCTTCACTTGCAGGGCAGCTTTCTTTCGGTCGAACTTCATGCCGACTTGCGGTTCATTGCCGATGACAATATTTTCAGCCACCGTAAATGAAGGAAACAGCATGAAATGCTGATGCACCATACCGATGCCATGACGAATAGCATCCGTAGGATTCACGAACTGAATTTTTCTTCCTCGTAAAATAATCGTTCCCGACGTTGGCTGTTCCATTCCGTAAAGGATGCGCATTAAGGTTGTTTTACCTGCCCCATTCTCGCCGACTAACGCATGAATTTCACCTTCGCGCAGCGAAAAATCTACGTTGGAGTTAGCTGTCAAGCTTCCATAGGTTTTGGTAATTTGGTTCATTTGAAGCAGCATAACGGGTTTCGCACTCCTTTCCTAGAAATGCGGAAACTGCCTACGTCGCCGTAAACAGTTTCCAGGGTCATATTATAATTGTAAGGACGTACTACTATTTAAGAGGATTCGGAACCGTAACTTTGCCAGCTACGATATCGTCTTTGATGGCTTTAACTTTAGTCACAACGTCTTGTCCAATAAATGGACTTAGTTTGGATTTGCTTTCTTTGGTTACAAAAGTAAGACCTACTCCGTCCTCTTTCAAGCCGTAATCCATAGCGCCAAATTTAAAAGTTCCATTCACGAAATCTTTCACAGTTTGGTAAGCAACGCTGTCTGTACCTTTCAATTGAGAGAGAACGATGTGCTCAGGATCTGTCACTGTACGGTCGATATCTTGACCAGATGTGTAGAAGCCTTTTTCCTTAGCCGCTTCGAACACGCCCAAATCGCCAACAGCTGATGCGGCTGCGATGAAATCTGCTCCTTGAGAGAATTGCGTCAACGCCAGCTCTTTCGCTTTGGCTGGATCCGTGAAGCTGCCTACATAGTTGACGATGAATTTTGCATTCGGATTCGTTGATTTCAAGCCTTCTTGGAAACCGACTGTGAACTTTTTGATCAAAGGAATATCAAGTGCTGCTACCATACCGACAACATTTTTCTTAGTTGCAAGACCCGCAGCTGCACCAAGCAAGTAGGATGCCTCGTGCTCACGGAATACTACGCTTCTAACGTTCGGCAGATCAACAACGGTATCAATAATTGCAAAAGATTTCTTTGGATTTTCAGCAGCTACCTTTTTCAGAGCATCCTCGGATTCAAAGGAGCTGGTAATAATAAGATCATAATTATCTGCAACAGCAGCACGCAGGTTTTGCTCTATCGCGCTGGCATCCGTAGATTCTACTGTTTTCACATCAACGCCAAATTCTTTACCTGCTTTTTTAACACCTTCATCCTCTTGAGCAAAGAAAGGGTTCACACCGATTTTTTCTGGTGTTATTAGAATGATTTTTTTGGATGATTTGGTTTCAGGCGCTTTCGTTGCTTCTGCAGCTTTCGTAGCTGCCGGAGCTGCTGTATCATTTTTAGCGGTGCCGCAGCCAGTCAGCATTAATGTAACGGCGAAAATAGAAAATAACGTTTTTTTCATGTGTGGCTCTCCCCTTTTGATCTGTTTTTATCAAAGATTTTTTTATCCTATTCGACAAAGTGCGACTTTTCAACTAAGACTGATAGTAGTAGATTCCATAGGTCATGTCAAGAATAAAAACGACAACTATTATTTATTGACACCTATAGGCTTAACTGATATATTTCAATAAACCATACTATTCCTATATGAATTAAAAAAACTCGGAGGTGTTTTATTCTTATGAAACCATTGAAATCCCGCAAATCTTTGCAAATAGCTGCTTTAACAGCCGTCCTCTTCGCCTCTGTAAGCACATTAAGCGCTGCCGCAGAAGCAAGTGATTCTGCAGTAGCTTACAAACAGTTTTTGAAAAACCAGTATACCATCAGCTTGTCAGACTCCATATCAAAAGGCGATTTCGTTATCGCAGTTAACAGCATCTTGAAAGCGGAAGCGAAAGATCAAACCAATGCCTTTACAGACTTGCAAAAGGACAGCCCTTATTACAAAGCAGCCCTTGCTCTGCACGAAAAAGGCATTCTATCCGAAGGCAAGCTGCAAGGTGATCAGACGCTTACCCAGCTGCAGGCAACTTTCATCGCTTTAAAAGCCGCCGGCTTGAAGGAACTCGCATATACATATCCCAAGGATAAAATTAAAGCCGCTCTGGCTAAAGTACATATAGACTACGATCAAAACAATCAACTAACGCTGCAAGCCGCCCAAGAACTGGCCGCCGCTATTGATACCGGCCTCGTCTCCTCCGATTTCGAAGCGGATGCGGCGGCTGGCGAAAGCTTTGCGGATGAACTGCTGGGTAAGATTCTTACTTTCCAAGGACAATACAAGCACTATATTGGAACGACTTCCGATGATGATATTTTCCGCAAAATTAACGATACTTGGCGTACGGAGGATCTTATTTCATCAACGGAATTGCGTGCTGTCTTCGATGAAGCCTTGAAAAAGAATCTAGTTACCGGCTATAACTTGAAAGATTCTCGTTTCGACGCAAACTTTGATCCTAAGCTTTCTCTCACCTATGGACATTCTGACATTACGCATGCGATTCAGTTAATCGGACTGCTGCGCAGCGAGAACATTCAAGCGAAAGTACAGCTGGAGCCCAAAACGTCTGCCTTCATCTATTTGAAAGAATGGGGCGAGCCGACACAATCCGATGATTATCAAGTCGTCCAAATCGAGAATGGCAATTTCATTGCCTACGCCAAGGAATACGACATTGAGTTCGAATTCGATAACGCCGAGCAAAAGAACAAGTTCCAGCAAGTCATTTTCCAATATGCTAAAAAGAACAGTAAAGACGAGACAGGACTTATTTACTCTTCCTGGTGGCAGCCACTCTACTATTCATTAACCGATGTGAAAGACTACAAAGTAATTTCTAATAATAAAGTTAGTAAAGGCCATTATTATGCACAGTCCTTCTCGCTCAGTGATAAATCTAACGATGTCGTTACTGGCCTAAAGAAAATCAATGCCAGCTTGAACGTCGACTCCTATAAGTTCTGGGTGGACGAACCCTTCTACAATTATTTGCTAGGCGATTTTAAATAAGCAAAAAAAAAACAGTTGCACGGGATCTATATTCCCCCGCTCAACTGTTTTTTTATTTACAAGCATAATTCGAAATTAAATTTCATAGACTCATAGAAAGGATCTGATTTAAGAGAATAGGAGTAGTTGCCCCATGTACATGTTACGACTTGTAAAAATGAATGCAGCTTACCTTCTTATCTATCTCCTTATTATGATAACTAGTTTTATATGGACTATCATCTGGGGAACCCATGCAGCGGTGAAACCACCGCCAAACCTCCCTGTTTCCGAATATAGCATCCACCAAGCCAGCAACGGCGTTACGCTCCATAGTATTAGGACTCCGCCACAGAACATAGGGCTGAAGGCAATTACAGGCAATGTGACTGAAAGGCAGGAAAATGGGATTAATGGCGGTTTTTTCTGGCAGGGCTATCTCCTTAGCATCGCTGTCATTAATGATCGTCCCGTCAAAGGGGAAGCCGGCGATTACGGCTCTGGCTGGTTTAATATTGACCGCAAGCGGGGAACGCTCGTATGGGATGAAAAGGCTCAAACCTTCACCATTCAAGTCGTTGAACATGCGGACGAGCTGAAGGTGATGGATCGCGCTCATTATTGGGCGCAGGGAGGCGTGAGCATGGGACTTACGAATCCAGACGGATGGGCGGAGCAAGCGATAGCGGAAGAGATGCCCCTCATTAACGAGAAGCGCATGCGATCAGGTATCGTCTACGACAGGAATAACAACGTTTACCTAGTCGTGGCTCCAACGCCATGCACCGGGGAGCAGTTCCGCACAGCCGTGCAAGATCAGGTTGGAAATGGACAGCTGGTGGATGGGCTGTTCCTGGACGGCGATGGTTCCTCCCAGCTCAAAGTCGCCAATTACTTGCTCCCCGGCGATCATCGCGAGGTGTATCAGATGATCGCGTTGTTGAATTGAACGAAAGGGGCAGACCACCTAGATGTGCGATAGCTACCCTTGATGCTCATGAATCAAATCCATCTTCAGCTTCCATAATGCCGCGCTTAAATTCACACGATAAACTTCCGGATTAAGCTTACGCAAATACTGCGGCCAAACAGACTGCATTTGCTGCGCATGATAATCACGAATTTCATCCAATGCGGGCTCTTCATAGACAAGCTTCCCTTGGAGAAAGATGGGGTGGAGCAGTGGAATTGCTTCATAGTCATCAATATATTTGTAGATATAAGGGTGGATGGGGTCGAACAGCTTGATTCGTTCACCCTTCTTGATATCGACTTCATGCTGAAGAGCCAAATAGTCGGCTTCCGCTTTGCCTGTCTTCTTGTTTATGATCCGGTAGGCTTCCTTGAAGCCGGGATTGGTTACTTTCTCAGGATTGCCCGAGATCTTAATGACCGGCACGAATTCGCCATTCTTCTCACGGGCCACCAGCTTGTAAACCCCGCCTAGCGCGGGTTGATCCGCAGCAGTAATGAGCTGGGTGCCAACACCCCAGACGTCGATCTTCGCATCTTGGGCTTTCAGCCCCTCGATGATGTTCTCATCCAGATCATTCGATGCGACGATCTTCACCTCGGGAAAGCCCGCTTCATCCAGCATGCGCCTAGCCTGCTGGGATAAATAAGCCAAATCGCCGCTATCCAGGCGAATGGCGTTCAAGCTCTTGCCGCGGCTCTGCAGCAGACGCGCCGTCTTGATCGCGTTCGGTACGCCGCTGCGCAGCGTATCGTACGTATCGACGAGCAGCGTCACTTGCTCAGGCAGCGCCTCAGCATAAGCACGGAAGGCTTCTTCTTCCGTGTCGTGGGCCTGCACCCATGCGTGAGCGTGCGTGCCTTTGGTCGGGATGCCGAACAGCATCCCGGCTCTGAGATTGGATGTCGCATGAAACCCTGCGACATAGGCCGCTCTTGCGCCCCAGATCGCGGCGTCAGCCTCTTGGGCGCGTCTTGTGCCGAACTCCAGCAGCACATCGCGCGGAGCAACTTGTTTGATCCGCGAAGCTTTCGTCGCGATAAGCGTCTGGTAGTTCACGAAGTTGAGAATCGCCGTCTCAACCAGCTGCGCCTCGAACATGCTCGCTACTACACGTACGAGCGGCTCATTCGGGAAGACAAGTGTACCTTCCGGTACAGCTTGCAAGTCTCCACCAAACTTAAATGCGCGAAGCGCCTCCAGGAAATCTTCCCGATAATTCTCTTCCTGTGTTCGCAAGTAGGCGATCTCCTCATCGCCAAAATGCAGATTTTGAATGTACTGAATCACCCGCTCTAAACCAGCGAAGACCGCATATCCGCTCCCGAAAGGCAGCTTACGGAAGTATACTTCGAAAACAGCCTTCTGCTGATAAGTGCCCTGCAGCCAATGCGCGTACATCATATTAATTTGGTATTTATCTGTGTGCAGCGTCAAGTTGTCGTATTTCATAGGATTCATCCTTTCCACCAATTGTCATAGCATGTTACTGGACCCCTGCGTTTATGTTCAGTAACAGCGTAGCGCTCCTCAATCTTCTGTACGGCAGAAGCGAGTAGGGGGCTTCCTTCTAAGTAGTCATCCAACTGATCGTAAGTGAGTCCCAACGCTTCTTCATCCGGAAGACCTGGTTTTAAATCTTCCAAATCTGCCGTAGGCTTTTTCAAATACAAATGTTCTGGGCATCCCAAGCGCTCGAGCAGCAGCTTGCCTTGCCGCTTATTAAGGCCATAGATCGGAGCCACATCGCATGCACCATCTCCATGTTTCGTGAAAAATCCGGTAATCGCCTCAGCCGCATGATCCGTCCCCAAAACAAGCAATTGATGGTGCGCGGCCAAATCATACTGCACCTTCATACGCTCGCGAGCCTTCACATTCCCTTTGTGAAAATCACTCAAGACTTCTCCTGTAGCTTCGGCAAATTGCCGTACGGACGCGTCTACTGCCGGTTGTATGTTGACCGTAACAACACGGCTAGGTTGAATAAACTGAATTGCTGCCTGTGCATCATCTTCATCTTTCTGGATACCGTAAGGCAGCCTTACAGCCATGAATTGAAAGCTTTCAGTGCCGCCTTCGGCATTTAGCTCATCGATAGCTATTTGGGCCAGCTTGCCTGTTAATGTGGAGTCTTGACCTCCAGACAGCCCAAGCACGTAGCCTTTGGATCCTGTATGAACCAGATACGCCTTGAGGAATTTTACTCGGCGATCGATTTCGTAAGTCACGTCAATGTTCCCCTGCACAAATAATGAAGCTTGAATCGCTTCTTGCTTAAGATTCCGCATATTCACCATCTCCTCATTCTCCGTGATTTCTGTCCGATTCATACCTTTGCACCCAACTCAGCTACCACTTTAACCTCGAACGACTTTCGCCCCAAGTGTACCTTGAAAATGCTGCAAGGCCCATTCATGGCCCGTTTGATTAAAACTAGCGACTGCATCCTCATGAACAATAATTTCGTAGCCTTTGTTGTAAGCATCCACCGCTGTATGAAGGACACAAATATCCGTACAAACGCCAACCAAATGCAGCTCATGAATTCCTCTTGCCCTTAACTTAAGCTCCAACTCGGTGCCGCAGAAGGCGCTGTATCTTGTTTTGTCCATCCAATAAATCTCGCTGTTATTATGCTCATGTACAGTTTTCAATCTGCCATATAAATCGCGCCCCGCCGTGCCGCGAATATTATGTGGAGGAAACAACTTCGTCTCTGGATGGAAAGGATCTTGTTCGTCGTGGAGATCAACAGCCATAACCACAAAGTCCTGCTGGGCCAAAAATTGCTCTGTAATTTCACAAATTCTCGCTTCAATCGCAACGCCTGGTTCCCCGCAAGGAAGCTTCCCAACAACAAAATCCACCGTATAATCAATGATAATAAGAGCTCTCATCCTAAACACTCCTTCACATTGTATATTTGATATTATTATTAAGACAATATCAAAATAGAAAAGAGAGGCCTAGCTGTAAATAGACAGCTGAGGCACATAATCAGTAAATCGGTACAACTGAGCGGCTCGTTGGGAGTAACGGTTAGACATTTTGCCCTGTCCGTTATGATCCAGTACCTCTTCGATTATCCCTTTACGACTCTGGGTCGAAGTAATTTTACGAATGAAATTCCGTTCCTTGAACGTCGGAACGACCGTTTGAATGACTTGATACAGCTCACTCATCGTGAATTCTTCGGACAGGAACTCTCTGGCAATCGTCGTCGTCAGCATCTTCTGCTGAATTTGAGTAAGAGCATCTTTCATTATGATTTCATGGTCAAAAGCGAGATCCATCGCCAGCGCCTCATCGATAGGGAAAAGGCGAACATCAGCTGCATCATCAGCGGCTTGACGTTTCTCGAGATGGCGCTCGTGCACGAGTGCGAAGAACGCATGCGAGATCATCCACCCCCGAGGATCGCGCTGCGGCGTACTATACACATTGAAATATTCAATGTGTACGTCCGAAACACCCGTCTCCTCCGTTAGCTCACGCCGTGCGCACTCTTGGATCGTTTCAGTTTCCATCGAGAAGCCCCCAGGAAGTGCCCACTGGCCTTCGAACGGCCATTGCTTTCTTTGAATCAATAACACTTGCAGCTCCCGAGTAGGAAGTGACTTCTTCACTGATCCTTTTCCTTCTGAGGTAATTGTAAAAATGACGATATCCGTAGGCGCGCCGTCCGGTGTGCGATATTTACTCGCTTGATAGTTGCTTTCATTCTCTATTGGGATATTCATTTGATCACCTGCTTAATCACATTTCTTTTCATATTGTCAATTTGATAATTTCATTATGACATAATTAAAATTCTTTTGCAATAGGCATTCATCGGCCGGTCTGCTGCTTACTTCTCTATCACAATCAAACACGTGCTATCCGGCAGCGGAACCACGTTTCCATCTTGATCCATGATCCTTACTTTATCCGCCAACGCGTCCGTATACCCTTCCTGTAGAAAGTGTTTGCTCTCCACAATTTTGGCCTCATTACCTAATGTATCCAAGATGAACGCAGTAAACTCGCTCGGAGTAAAGTACCCGAATTGCTCCTGTACTTCATGCACATAAGCTTCTTCTCCCCACGTATATGTATAAAGGAATTCCATCGCATCATTCACGGGCATGATGACCTCATCCTTAGCTACGACCTCATACTGAATCGTTCGCCCTGCGAAATCCTTCGCATACCGCTGCAGCCAAGCCATCGCCCCATCTTGCAGAAATTGAATGGTCCGTTTCTGCTCAGCAGGCTCCGTCATAATACCATCGCGGATAACGATTCGTCCTCCGGGTGCGAGAACATCAAAAGCGCTTCGCAGCGCTGCAGCAACCGTAGCATGGTTGAATTTCTTTCCGCCAAAGGGTATGTAAGAATATAATTCGTGCAGGATCGAAGAGAAAATAACCGTGTCGATTGAGCCCGGCTCTACATACTGTTTGAGATTAAGTGCATCCCCCTTCATAACGTCCCACCGATGCCCCTCCAGCTGCTTTTTGCGTTCCAGCGCTTCAATGACATTCGACGAAATGTCGATCCCAATCGGATGCTTGTCCGGCAAATACTGCTCAATGAGATCCAGCATAACCCCGCCGCCAGGTCCAATATCGACAACCCGCTTCCCTACAACGTAATCAAGCATCAGCTTCTTATAGTCAGCCGTTTGGTTCATCGTGGCTAAGTACTCTTCCTCGTTATGAAACCGATCATAAGCATCTCTGCGCAATTCGAACAGATCGAACAGTAGCAGAACCGCCTTTTCATATAGAGGAGATTTCTCTGCTTCTACACAAAAATCAATCAGTTTCTCAGCAGCAGGGGAAAATTGGAAGGTAAAGAATATCGTGTCCGGGAGCTGCAGCTTTCGATCAATGAGGTGCTTCAAATGGGCATTGCCCCACTTACCATCGGGTTTGAACTTTTGCGATAATTCCAACGGATCCCTCATCAAATCCTTCCAAGAAAGCTCACCCAAATACTTCTCAATCATCCTCTTCTTATACACGTTTACCTTTTTGCTGCCCTTGTAATCGTAATACATCGTATTCATCAAAGGTTCGAAGCTAATGTGCTGAATGGAATCCTCTTGACCACCCTGGATAATCAGAAATACTTTCACCAACTGCTCCAAAGAAAATTCTTGCAGGGCCGCTTCTACGAACCACAGCGTTCTACCATCCAAAAATGCCGTTAATGCATCTAATGGAACTTCGTTCAGCAGCTTCCCATACTCGGCATCGAAATTTTCTCCTTTTTGAATCGTGTTTCCCCGCAGTCTGGCAAGGCGATCCTTTATGGCAGGCTCTTTTTCCAAAGAATCGGAAACGATCTGCTCAATCATTGTCTCAACTTCATTACGAACGGATTGCCAGAGTTCTTCTGAAACACCTGCAATAATGCATTGATTCAGCGGCAAGAGCAAGTCTCTTAATTCATCAGCTGAAAGCAAGTTATCCATCATCAAACGAATTAACGGTGTATGTTCTTTAAGCGGTACTTCGCCACGGATGGTTTGACCAATTAGCCCATGAGTGTAGATTAACGTATGTATGACAGTTGACTTCTCGCTTGGATTTCCTTTATCGAGCTTGTACAGCTGGGCCGAACCAAGGTTATGGACGTAAAGATGAATACCTGCTTCTTGCCACATGAAACGGTCTCTTGAAGTCCCGCCTTTCGCTACTTCAGACCAGCTCAACACCTCTTCTAGTAAATCTTTCTTCCAAAAGGACAACGCTAGCCCGTCCAAAATTTGTAATGTCCGCTCAACATAATCAAGCACAGGGTTCGCCTGTGCCAGCTCCTGGATCGACTGAATCCGCTCGAAGTTAACGATGCGCTCCTCCGCCGAAACGATATAGGTTAACCATTTAGGTTGGTCTGCGGCATTTGTTTCCCCTGCCCGATACCTTTTTATTAATTCTAATGAACTTAACATGCCGGTATATGATCCTCCCATCCTACCTATCACTATATGACTAGTATAAACTAACCTCGTGGCAATCTCACGTTTCCGCATTCGACTACTTCATTGATGATCGGCATATAGATTGGCGTAATTGACCAGTATGGTCATAAAGCCCAACACGACAAATGAAAAAAAGGCCATTAAATCCAAATGATATACGTTGGGAACGACAATAAAAACAGCACCAATAATAAAACAAAGCCAATTTTGCCAAACTTTTTTACCGGTTTTCCCTAGGGCCATCAGAGATGCCACGAATTGTAAGCTGCCTAGCAGCGCGCAGGTATAAAGTGCATTCGTATGAGCTTCAAAGCCGAACACCCAGGGACTCACCAGAAACCAAAGGCCCATACAAGCGGACAATAAGTTTTTCAAATACATCGTCTACTGCCACCTCCTATTTTACGAGATAGTATATGCAAACGCTTTCAGTATGGTGAAATGGAAAAGCCTCCAGCTCACCCAAATAAATAGGCAGCTAGAGGCTAATGTTGCTAAATGAGGACTTTCGATTGATTCATGATGCTTCCTTGACACTGTAGGCATGACTCTAAAAGGTGATTTTAGGGTCATTGAGCTGTTTTCTGATGAGTTACGGTATTGAGGTTGAGGTTTACAATGTTGTAATTTCTGCAACAATTTGTAAGCCAATAGGCTATTCCAACTTGGAGTTGTATTTCGTACAACAATTCGAGCTCATTTGTTGCAAAATCGCCTGTATCGGGCAGAATTGTTGTACATAATGCAACAAAGAACGGTGAGAGGCGGTTTCTAGGCAACAATTGTTGCACTTTTTACAACAACATTAAACAAAAGAATTTGGATTCAATCATCCATGAACTGTTAAGTGAACATATGTGCCGATTGATTCCGATTTAAGACATTCCATGCAGAACTTGAATGGATGAATGAATTAATTAATTAATGAATGAATGAATGAATGAATCGACGGACTCAAATGTCTTATTGTTCGATATGAATGGCGCCTGCATCGCCCGTTTTCACATTCGCACGCAGGATGTCCGTTACGAATTTCAAAGGTACATATAACATGTCGTTCAGAATAACTGGAGCTGTCCCTAGCGTAACCGGAGCCATTTTCGCATAGAAATAGCTGTCTCGACCCACAGTAACACTCGTCCACCCAGCACCCTTATTCAATTCGGCAGCGTATGTCTCTTGATTCCACTTCACTTCGTAGCCAAGTCCTTCAGCCACTTTGCGTAAGGGCAGCAGATTCACGCCTTCGGCATTGGTTAGGCTGTCGCTTGCCGCTAAATCAAGCTTCATTTTCTCTACCGGGATAGGGGCAACGGGTTTAGGTGTCATATGCCATTTCTCAGGCAAGTTAAAACGGAATTCCGGAGTGCCTGTGGAGCCTGGCGCAATCGAATATTTCGGGAATACAATGACCGCTTCGCCTTTTTCCACATAAAAGGTTTGCTCTTCACTGATGCCTTTAAATGCATCTTTGAAATAATTCTCAGGTTTTTCATTGATTTTGGCCTGAATTCCGGCATTTACATTCTCTTTGAAGTTATCTCCAAGCAGATCCTGCAAAGAAACACGCTGCCCTTGTTCGCGATTTAGCACATTATACGTATCAACTCGCGGCATACCTGTACCACCTGTAGCTGCATATGTTGTAACTTCAAGCGAGATAACACCCGCCGGATTGCTCGAACCATCCGATTTCAATACATAATTAATCGTCAGCTCGTAGGGGCGATATGTGAAACCATTCGTTTTTGCATCAGCAGCGGCTTCCGCAGCCTCTTTCTCCCAATTCGCCAAATCTTTGTTTGCTTGGGATAAAATGAAGTCATTCGTTTGCTCTTGATATTTCGTATCCAACATACCTGAAAGCTGCGGCACTTTAATATTGGTTTTTAGATCCTGCGTTTTAGATGTGAGATCTACTTCTTTCATTTGAACTGGTGAAGTTGACTCAGCTGCAACTGGTGAAAGTATTGGAACTATGGTAACTGCTTCCGCTGATGCCATACCTGTTAATGGGAATACGGCACCACTAACTCCTAACAGCAATGCACATCCGACTACACCAAGTTTCAACATGTTAAAAGGATTTTTTTTCATTTCATGTTCACTCCTCATTCGTTATCGTGAGTATCTTTCGGTTGAATTAACCTTCACGATAACAAGACGCACCAACGTTCCAGAAAGTCTGAACTTCAACATTCTTTTATGAAATTCGGAATGAACTCACTACTTGATGCAAATCTTGAGCAATTCCAGCAAGGCTTTCAGCAGAAGCTGTAATCTCTTTCGTGGACGCTAACTGCTCTTCCGTTGCAGCCGCTACTGACTGAGCAGTCCCCGAAGTTTGCTGCGCAACAGAGCCTACACTAGCTACGGTTGCCGAAACCTCTTCCGAGCTTGCAGCCATTTGCTGAGCCGCCGCAGCGGTTTCTTGAATCTTGCTGGCAACTTCTTGCGATGCATTGACGATCTTACCGAATGCTAACTCTGCGATCTCTACCTCTTTAAGACCTTCCTCTACGTCTGACAACCCCGTATTCATAACTAGAGCGGCACGAGCAGAATCTCTTTGAATGTTCGAAATGAGCTCAAATATACCACGTACAGAATCATCCGTCTGAGACGCTAACTTCCGAACTTCACCGGCTACAACAGCAAAACCTTTGCCGCTCTCTCCTGCACGTGCAGCCTCAATCGCTGCATTCAAGGCAAGAAGATTGGTTTGCGAAGCAATATTTCCAATCAACGTCGAGATTTGACCGATGCTCTGGGTATGTTTTTCCAGCTCATTGATGACTTTGTTCGCAGCATCCACAGAATGACTCACTGCCTGCATCTTGTTAACCACCCGCTCCATCGAATGGGTCCCTTGCTCAGCAATCTGCGTTGCAGAAATCGATAAATCAGATACATCCGATGTTGTTTCTGCAATCCGTTGAATACCTACAGCCATTTCTTCCATCGCTCTGCTGCATTCTATCGAACTTTGGGCTTGTTTATCAGCTCCAGTTGCGAAATCCTGAACAGCTTCTGCAACCGCTGCGAGGCAGATGTATTCTGCTCGGAGCTTGCAAACAACTGCTGAGACGATGCTGCTACGCTATTCGAGGCTTGCATCATTTGCTCTACAGACTTACGCAAATGGTTAACCATTTGATTAACAGAACCGACTAAATCGCCAATCTCGTCCTTATTTTTTACTAGAATAGTCATTCGCTATCCGATTTAAGGATTGTGATGCTTTACGAACAGGGGAGGAAATGTTTCTAACAAGTATGTAGCAAGTAATTAGCATGAATGCAATGATGACACTAAGAACGATAAGAGATGTGTTCACACTTGATTTGTATACATTTAAGCTTTCCAGCTCCGCTTTTCTTCCTCCCTCTTGATTAAACACAACCATATCCGCCATCGTTTTTTGCGCTTTTCCAAAAGTGGTTGCCATCACCTGAAGGCTTTCTGCAGCTTCCTTTACTTTATTAGGATCAGCGGCAATCTGTTTATTTTTCATAAAAGCAGCTTTGAAATCTTCCCAATTCTTATTTAGCTCGTTAAAGTAATTGGCATCCTCTTCCCCAGCGAGGGATTCCTTATAATCCGCTAACAATTTATCAATACTCGCGATTGATGCTGCCATGCCAGCATCGAGTGGCTCATGCTTTTTAACATCTGGCTCTAGCTTCTTCTGATAGTAGATTGCTAATATATGATCTGAGTTATAGTGAATCTCTTCAATAATTTGAATGCCCATCATCCAATTTTCAGCAAGCTTTTTCGTATTGTCCTTCAACGCGCCCATTCGACTCATATCTATCCAGCTTAAACCTCCAATCATCAGAAAGATGATTGTGAATACCACAACCATTTTTGTTCGCACTGTAAGTCGCATGTTACCAATTCCCCCCAAATAATGAATGAATGACCCAACTATGATGTATACTCAATTCATCTACTGCAATCATCATAATTTTATTCATTAAATTTCTTACCTTACATTCATTGTGAAACTGTTAGATTTGCTAACAGTTTTAAACTTCACGGAGGTTGCTCATGTCATCATCTTTACGTTTCAAACTTGTCTCATTGCTTGTTCTTATCACTTGTATTTCCTTAACAGTTGTAGGGATTACAAATTATCGGCTCTCGAAAGATAAACTGATTCATCAAATGAAAGAGCAATCGATAACTTCCGTTACCAATTCCGCACAAAATTTATACGATTTCTTATCCATTCGTTTGGCAGAAGTGGAGCTAATTAGTCGTGTAGATGTTATGAAGCACGGGACACTTGAGGAGCGGCTCCAATTTTTGACCCAAGAATTAAAAACAGGCGCTAATCGCTATCATTCCATGGGAATTATAGATCTCAATGGCTACTTGACTCTTACTTCCGGGCAAACGCTTTATATAACAGGGGAACGAAGATTCCAAGAGGCTCTAAATGGGAAAACATTCATCTCTGATCCTGAAATCGGTAAATTAACCGGCAAATACATCATTTCTATTACTGCACCAGTCTTCAATGAGAAAAACGAAGTGACGAGTATCATAAACATCTCTCTTGATGCGGAACAAACCTTTTTCGAGCATCTTCATACCCCTTTGGAGAAGGGCGAAATACTTATCGTGAATCATGAGGGACTCGTTCTGTATCATACCGATACACCTTTAATTTTGAACCTTAATATTTTCACCGAATACCCTTCACTTGTGCCAGCCTTTCAAAATGCGCTGCAGACGAACGAAGGCTTTCTGGATGAATCTTTTAACGGTGGCCAAAAAGCTCGGTGGTTCTATGCGCGTGTACCTAAATTAGACTGGTATCTCGCTTATTCCGTGCCCCTTTCAGCATTCGAGGCTCCCACGAGCCCCTTACTTTGGTCGACCATCGGATTAATTGTGATGACGGCCGTGGTCATTTTTATCCTTATTTACTTAACCGCTAATACACTGATTATTAAACGCATCAAGCAAATTCTCCATGTCACAGAATCCGTCGCTGCGGGTAATTTCTACATAAAACCGCTTATTTTCAAAAGCAAGGATGAGCTTGGTGCTCTTGCCCATTCTGTGAATGGCATGATAGAAAACTTACGTGAACTATTCGAGCCGTTCGAAGCTTTTATTCATCACAATCAATATGCCATGATCGTGACAGATCCTTCCTTTATCGTTAATCATCTCAACAGTAGAGCTGTACAGCTTCTTGGCTATTCTTTAGCAGAAGTTCACAAGAAAGCAACGCCCCTTCTGTGGTTGGATGAAGAACAACTGATAGAAAGAGCCGCGCAATACTCATCAGAGCTTGGGGAATATGTGCCAGCTGATTGTACAGCTCTCGTGATTCGTTCATTACGTCACCTTAAAGAGGATTCTGAATGGATTTGGCATCACAAAGATGGCACTCGTTTCTTCGTTCAGGTTAGTGTCAGCAGCATTACAAATCCGAATGGCGAGCTGAAAGGGTTCGTATTCATCGCTCGAGACATTAGTGATATTAAGGAGAGCAATGAGTTTAGGGAGAGGCTGTTAACGATTGTAGAAAGCGCACGTGATTCCATTCTCTCATTTGATGAGAAAGGCTTTATTTTTTATATGAATCAAGCATGCAAGAGCACCGTTGGATTAGATAAACAGCAAACCGTTGGCAAACATTTCAGTGAGTACGTAGATATCCAGAATGACATCAATTTTGAAGAGGGTCTGAACACAGCTATTCGGGAAGGATTCTGGGAATTTGAAGCAGAGGTCCTAACGAAGGAACAACGGCAAATATTCATTTCCGTTATCATCGTGCCCCACTTCCCCGCAGACAAAGGAGAGCGATATTTCTCAGCCATTACGCGAGATATTACGGACCAAGTACATTCCAAAGAGGAGCTCATTCGAGCGAAACAAGAAGCGGATGAAGCCAATTTGGCTAAAGGAATTTTCCTGGCTCGTATGAGTCATGAAATTCGGACACCTTTAAATGGCATCGTCGGACTTTCCTACTTGATGGAGCGAACGCACATGTCACCGCTTCAGAGGGATTATATAAGCAAAATAGTGAGATCCTCGGTGTCCCTATCCAATATTATTAATGACATTCTGGACTTCTCGAAGCTCGAGGTGGACAAGCTAGCTATTGAACATCATGCGTTCCAGTTGGATGAGACCATTGACCGTGTTTGTGAAACCCTTAGCGTACTGCTTGGCCACAAGCCGGTTGATTTTATTTGTGATATCCATGACAATGTGCCGCTTGGACTCATTGGGGATTCACTACGCATGTATCAAGTCTTGCTGAATCTAACTAGCAATGCGATAAAATTTACTGAGCAAGGAACAGTCATGCTGCGTGTTAACGTGGAACAGCTCCGTGAGGAAGAAGTCAGAATTGGCTTTACTGTCAGCGATACAGGCATCGGGATGGATGAAGAGCACCTATCCAAGCTTTTCCAGCCATTTGTTCAGGTAGATGAAGTAACGAGTCGGAAATTTGGAGGAACGGGACTCGGTCTTGTTATCTCCAAGAACATCATTGAGAATATGGGCGGCACCATCGAGGTGTCAAGCCAACCAGAGCTCGGCAGTGAATTCCGGATTAGCTTGCCTTTCTCGTTGTCCTTGCAACCTATGAAGTCTCAGGCAGTCCTCCCGCTGCGCGCATTAATTGTGGAAGATCACCCTGGTTTGAACCAAGTGCTTGCTCATACCCTTCAATCCATGTGTACAGAAGCGGCCGGCGTTTATTCTTGGAAAGAAGCAAGGAATGCCATTGATGTTATTCCCGTAGATGTGATCCTGCTTGATATGGAAGCTGTTGATATGTACGGAGAGGAAGTATGGCTGGGCATGCTTGAAGCCTGCAATCGAATGAACATTTTAACGATTATTTACACAACCTTATCGGGCAGAGATGCCCTGGAGCAGTTGCCTGCACCATCGGCTCCGCATGCCATTCTGGTCAAACCGATCTCACGGATCGTACTGTACCAAACGTTACAAACACTAACAGGCACCCATGCCGAGAAGGAGCTCATATCTACGACAGACTTCACACAAACAGCGGAAACAATGACAAAATTTCAACGTATTCTGCTAGTCGAAGACAACGAAATTAATCAGACTGTCGCTCGTTCGCTGCTGGAAAGCAGGTTGAATTGTGACGTTCAATTGGCTTCCAACGGTTTCGAAGCATTAAATGACTTAGAGAATAATGATTATGACTTGATTCTAATGGATATCCATATGCCCGTTCTGGACGGCATTGAGACAACCAAACGAATTCGTCTTGAGCCTAAATGGATGCATATTCCTATTATTGCTTTAACCGCGGACTCTACTTTGGAGAAGCGTTTAGATTGTATTCGCGCTGGTATGAACGAAGTGATCTCCAAGCCTATCATTCCTAGCCGATTGTTCGCAGCCGTCGATGCTGTTCTTAGCGAGAAGAATAGGATGGCTGTCCCAGGACTTGATATAGAAGAAGCACTCGGACGGCTTAGCGGAAAAACCGAGATCTATCACGAAATGCTGCGAAAATTTCATAGTCAATCCGCTCCTATTGTTGCGCAATTAACCCTTGCGATTCAGAAAGGGGACTATGCCGAAGCCATAAATCAGCTGCATGCACTCCGCGGCTCTTCTAGCAACCTGTCAGCCAATCGGGTATTCGCCGCGGCAACTGCCCTAGAAGAAATGTTAGAACATCATGCTGGGCCCGACGAATCAAATGCCAGCATGATCCAGAACCAACTTCAATCGGTTGCCATAGCTCTGGAGGAAGTTTTTCATTCCATCCAAAAATTGCTGTTAGATTGAAAAATGCACTGATTTATGTCACTATATGCTTATGCTTTTTCTGATTGAGCATGCAATTTATACGTATAGGTGGTTAAGTTAATCATGACAGTAGAAGGCGCTCCATATCGCATTTTGTTGTATTATAAATTCGTTACTGTAATAGATCACGAAGCGTTGGCACAGGAACATTTGGCTTATTGCAAAAAGCTCGGAATTAAAGGCCGTATCCTTATCGCTCCCGAAGGCATTAACGGGACGCTTTCAGGAACGGTCGAGCAAACCGAAGCTTACATGGCGATGATGCGTCAAATGCCGCTGTTCAAAGACATGATCTACAAGATAGATGAAAGTGAACAGCATGCTTTCAAAAAGTTATTTGTTCGTCCTAAAAAGGAACTCGTCACTTTCCGACTTGAAGAAGACGTGAATCCGAACGAACTAACCGGCACACATCTGAAGCCGAAGGAATTCTACGAGAAGCTCCAGCATGAAGATGTCATCGTCCTTGATGGACGCAACCATTACGAGTACGATATCGGACATTTCCGAGGCGCTATTCGTCCAGAGGTTGAGACTACGAAGGAATTCCCGGAATGGATTCGCAATAATCTCCAGGAATATAAGGACAAACCCATTCTCACGTATTGCACCGGCGGTATCCGCTGTGAGAAGCTGTCAGGATTCCTCTTACAGGAAGGCTTCAAAGAGGTTTATCAGCTGGATGGCGGTATTGTGAGCTACGGGAAAGATGAAGATGTTCAAGGCCGCTTATTCGATGGCAAATGCTACGTCTTCGACGAGCGGATTTCAGTCCCCATCAATCGTACAGACGAAGATATCGTCGTAGGTAAATGCTATCACTGCGGAACAGCTGAAGATCGCTACATCAACTGCGCCAACGATGCTTGCCACTTGAAGCATATCTGCTGTGAAGCCTGTGAAGAGAAGCATAATAGCTTCTGTTCTAAGGAATGCGAAGAGAAAACGATGAGTACGCTTGAGGCTTAAGCATATCGATAACAAATAACCTAAGGCGCTGCCTTGGGTTATTTGTTTAGGTGCAAAGTTACAGCGACCTACCAGGGGGAGAAGCAGCTTTTGCGGAACGTGAGTACGCTATTTTGCCGAAAACGCCTAAATTCGAGTACAGGAAGAACTTCGATTCGCTATTTTGTTGTTTTGTTCCGGAATTGAGACACATCAGAGACTTTGAGAGCTACTATTTGCGAAGAAAGTGGCTATTGGAGTGGAATAAGAGCCTTTAGGGGCTCTTATTCGTTGAAATGGTGAAAAGTTTGCTACTCAGAGAAATAAGAGACTTTGAGAGCTTCTATTTGCGATGAAAGTGGCTAATGGAGCGGAATAAGAGCCTTTGGGGGCTCTTATTTGTCGTTGATAGGGTGAAAAGCTTGCTACTCAAAGAAATAAGAGCCTATGGGAGCTTCTATTTGCGATGAAAGTGGCTAATGGAGCGGAATAAGAGCCTTTAGGGGCTCTTATTTGTCGTTGAAATGGTGAAAAGCTTGCTACTTAGAGAAATAAGAGCCTTTGGGAGCTTCTATTTGCGATGAAAGTGGCTAATGGAGCGGAATAAGAGCCTTTAGGGGCTCTTATTTGTCGTTGAAATGGTGAAAAGTTTGCTACTCAGAGAAATAAGAGCCTTTGGAAGCTTTTATTTGCGAAGAAAGTGGCTAATGGAGCAGAATAAGAGCCTTTAGGGGCTCTTATTTGTCGCTGAAACGGTGAAAAAGCTTGCTACTCAGAGAAATAGGAGCCTTTGGGAGCTTCTATTTGCGACGAAAGTGGCTATTCGAGCGGAATAAGAGCCTTTAGGGGCTTCTATTCGTCGTTGAAATGGTGAAAAGTTTGCTACTCAGAGAAATAAGAGCCTTTGGAGGCTTCTATTTGCGATGAAAGTGGCTATTGGAACGGAATAAGAGCCTTTGAGAGCTTCTATTTGCGATGATATAGCACAAATCTCGTCAACTAGCGAACTAGCGACCGCGTTATCTGCACAAAAAAAGGGCCTCTACAAGTCAAATGACTTGAAAAGACCCTTCTTTATGTACTTAGGCTAATTGTTCCACGATCCGATCGGTGAGCGGATACACAAGCTCCTCTTCTAAGGTGAAATGTTTGAGCAGTATTAAGCAAGCCGTCATTAGTTCCGATGCCATCAAATGTAAAAACTCCTCATCTATCGGCACTTTCATCGCATTCACACCATCAACGAAAGCTTGCACAACTCTTTTCGCCAAGTCATGATCCTGCTCCAGTACAGTCATGGAACGAGAGACAGACAGTGCTGTTGTTGGTTGTAAATAAGATTGCAGAAGAGGAAATAGTTCTTTTTCTTCCCATTCTGAATGCTGTTCCAGCTCTTCAACAAGGGAAAGAATCAGATCTTGAAGTTCAATCAGCTTACACATTCCTATTGAGCAATCCTCGAGGGAGTACAAGGAAGCAGCCATCGTTCGGATCTCGGAGAGCTGCTCGCGCATCTGCACATGCTCCTCCTTCAGACGCTCTACGAGCATTGGAAAATAGCCGGGATCCATCATGTACTCCCTATTCGTTCGAATGCTCAAACGGTCATTCATTAGACATCCTCCTTCGAGTTTTCGTTAGAAAACTTACTTCGTAAAGCATGCAAAAAGCTAACCCAATCCGCATTATCATTGTATGCAGGATGGGTTAGCTAACATGCGCAGGAAATGTCTTAGAATCAAACCGTTATCGAATGCGGCTCTCCGTTAAATGAAATTGATTTACAAGCAGGAGCAGTGAGTCCGTAATCGCGCCAACATCCCCCGTCGTTTGGCGCACGTGAAGCATATCCTGCAGCAGCTCTTGCACGGTACGCTCAACCTCCGCCGATATTTGGCGGTTCTCCATGCTTACCGCCGCTACCTTCTCCATCAGCGCCACCACTTCATCCACCACCTGTGTCTTCATGGTGTCGTGCGCGTTCGCGCTGCTGAGAATTTCAGACGCCGCCGCTACTATTTGCGTCCCCTCCAGAACAACTCTGGTGCCTTCTTCCATCGAAACGAACGCTTCATTCGCATGACGTTCAATATGCTCAATGGTGTCATTGATCTCCATTGTCGACTTCTTGGTCAAATCAGCCAGCTTGCGAATCTCTCCGGCTACAACAGCGAAGCCCTTCCCGTGCTCGCCTACCCTCGCGGCTTCAATAGAAGCATTCAGGGAAAGCAGATTCGTCTGAGCGGAAATCTCTTCGATAACCTTGAGCAGCTTCGGGATTTCTTGCGTCGTTTGCAAAAAAGTTTGAATGGTACGATTCGTTTCCGCTACTTTCGCAGAAATATGATTCATCTTTTCGCCAATACGATCCACTTCATCCTGCGCCACAGCAATTTGACCCGAAGCCTTCTCTTCCAATTCGAGCAGTGTCCCACTCATATTCTGCGTTACATCCTTCGCAACATCGATGTCCTTGAGCTGACCGCGCAGTGAACGAATCATATCATGAATCTTGGTGCTCATTCGTCCAGTTGATTGTTCCGTTGAACTCGTTGATTCATTCATTCGTTCCTGGCTTAGTTGAACTTCAGCGGCGGCTTGCTTCACCTGCAGCATAATACCCTCAAGGGAATCGATCATATTATTAATCCACTTCGCCAATTCCCGCGTCTCATCGCCAGCGAACTCCTGCACTTGCAGGCGCTGTGTCAAATCTCCGCTGCCCTCTGCGTTAATGCGGATGAACTTATTTATTTGCGCGAGCTGCCTTACAATCGGCCTGCTGCCTTTTTTCCTTATAATGCTTGCGCCTATTCCTCCATACACAAGACTTACAGCAGCCAAGATTACTGATCCCCAGCTACTAGAAACATGTCCATTCAGCAGCCAAAAGCCCCCTGCAGAGAGTAATATATATCCTACAATGAAACGCAGCTGCAGCTTAAGCAATTTCCAGTCAATACTGCGAATTCGGTATACCTCCTCTAGATCGCCTTCACACATCATCCCCCAAACATCAGGACAATGCGCAAGCTGGAAGGTAACACCTTTGCCAATGACAGAAATATGCCGGTAATCGGAATAACCTGGGAACTCCACGAATAGATTATGTCCCTTTGCAATCGTTCCCGCAACCCCCGGATGAAGCTGCCCCGTTGCCGGATCCGTAAAAATGAGCTCAAGCTCCGTATGCTCCTTTACACCGACAATGCCGTAATCTGTGCGCACGCCATCTTTTAAATTGTCACCATAGGTAAAAGTAAGATCCTCAAAACGGCTTCGAGATAACGCTGTGCCTGGGGCAATCTGTTTATTCAACACAGGCTTCGCCATAAATAAATAATTATCTCCAGAGTCTGGATACACATGTCCTGATTCACGCTGGATCAGATCGCCGAGCACATCGTTCGGGACACGTCCGCAAATGGCCCCTTTCCATATTCCGTTAACCATTATAGGCGTAATAAATGCAAGTGTCATAGCATCGTGAAACGGCGAAGTGCTTGGACCTAGCTTTAATGTAAGGGGATCGGAATAAGGTCCGTATAAGCATTTCTTGCCTTTACGTGTTTCCTCTAGCCCTTTTGTAAGATCACTTCCTGAATCATATGATTTCCCAACATGAGTGGGGGACGTGGAGTATATCACTTCTGCTTTATCATTTACGATGAAAATCTCCGAGAAATCTGCCCCGCTCTTTGAAGCAGCTGCCAGCAGCCGTTGAACCATCGAACCATCGTCTGTCAAGCCAGTAGGTCCAGATTCTGATTCAGAGAGCTGCTCAAGCAGACGATCCAGATTGGACCAATAGGCCTCTACCCAGCATCGTAAAATTTCAATTCTCGTATGCGCAATCCCTTCGAAAATATGTTCCACATCTTCCTTGAGGTGACGATTCAGGCGATACGACCACCACAAGGGTAGACCCTTTCGAAATCCAAGCCAATCAAACATACCCCAACCCCCTATATTCACATTACACATGTGACTTTATTGTGACTTTATATAACATCTACTTATTCGACATTCTATAGCTGATTTCGACGTAAATCAAGATATAAACAGAAAATTCTTGAAACTATCATACATTCGATCTATTTGCGCATTTCATGTCAGTTAATTTATACGTAAGATATATTGACATAATTTTCTGATAAATTTACAATGTAAGAAAAACGAATAATCTTTCATCAAATCGCGTCATATTTTCTAACACAAAATAAGAACTTAGATCAGAAAGGAGGCCTGGTTTCTGCTTCGGGCCCTCTAACGTAACTTCCACTCGAAGTATAGCTAAGAAACCAGGAGCTGCGATGTCCAAACCTGAGAATCTGGTCACCACCCCCTATGATCCCCGTCCTTTTTTTGATGAGATGTTTGTGAATTCATACTCGGTAAGATCACATTATCAAAATGTATTCCTTCAGTTCATGTCCATGAAGGCGGGGAATTTGAGCAAGCGCCAAACGGCCACCATGAAACGCATGATGGAAGAAGGAATTACGTTTACACTCTACAGTCCTGATCAAGCTGAAGCATTGGAAAGAACCATCCCTTTCGATCCGATCCCACGAATCATTCCTCGGGATGAATGGCTCAAGCTAGAACGAGGGCTTCAGCAGCGCGTTAAGGCGCTTAATCTATTTCTCAAGGATATTTATCATGACCAATGCATCTTAAAGGATGGTATTATCCCTAGGAAAATGGTTCTTTCCAACTGCTATTTCAGACCTGAAATGATGCGTCTATCCATCCCGAATGATGTGTACGTAACCGTATCAGGTATCGATTTAATTCGCGACGAGCATGGAGAATATTTCGTTCTGGAGGATAATCTGAGATCACCTTCAGGCTTCTCCTATTTGTACAAAAGCCGTTCCATCATGACGCACTTATTCCCTGAGCTCGTTTTTAGCCATTCGATCCAAGATATTGAGCATAGCTTAAATGTGTTTCTATCCGCTTTACGTCGGCTAAGCCCTTCGGGCAAATCCGATCCTGTCATTGGCTTACTCACCCCAGGTTGCTACAATTCAGCCTATTTCGAACATACGTTCCTTGCGCAGCAAATGGGCATACAGCTTGTAGAAGGACACGATCTCGTTGTTATTGATCATAAGGTATATATTCGCGGGATCAAGGGACTCCGCCAAATCGATGTCTTATATCGCAGAATTGACGACGATTTCTTGGATCCGCTCGCTTTTGATCCGAATTCGATGTTAGGTGTCGCGGGGATCATGAATGCCTATCGTGCGGGTAATATTAACATCGTGAATGCCCCTGGAACTGGCGTGGCCGACGACAAAGCCATTTATGCCTATGTTCCAGACATGATTCGTTACTATTTGAATGAAGAACCTATCCTGAATAATGTGCCTACTTATATCCTTTCTAGACCGGAAGAACGCGATCACGTGCTGCAGCATCTAGATGAAATGGTCGTCAAAGAGACATCGCTCTCCGGCGGTTACGGCATGCTCATTGGACCTTCGGCCTCTGAGAGTGAGTTGGCTGATTTCCGGCTTAAAATTATAGCGAATCCCGATCGTTATATCGCTCAACCAACGATCCAGCTTTCCAGAGCTCCTGTCATGATGGACGGTCAAATGGCTGCGCGGCATATCGATCTTCGGGCCTTCGTCATCGCTGGCGAGAGCATTCAGGTTATACCTGGCGGACTTACGCGGGTAGCGCTTAAAGAAGGTTCACTCGTCGTGAACTCCTCACAAGGCGGGGGATGTAAGGACACTTGGGTCACTCATTCATAGAGAATCAAATATTGATTGGAGGCAAGCGTTCATGGTGATGATGGGACGTACAGCGGAAGCTTTATTCTGGATCGGAAGATATACGGAAAGAACGGAGAATCACGCGAGGCTAATCGACGTGTATTATCATATTCGCGAGGAGAAGGAGACTAGCAGCGATCAATCGTGGAGCCGATTAATTGATACGATTGGCGATCGGGCCGCATTTACTGAGCAGTATGGGAGCTTCACCGAGCAGCATGTTCTCCATTATATTACTCTCGATAAAAATAATTCGAATTCTTTGCTCGCTTGTACCAACCATGCCCGCTCCAATCTTCGTAATATTCGCGAGAAAATGCCCGCAGAGCTGTGGGATATTATGAATGGCCTATATTTGTGGCTAAAAGAAAAAGAAGTACGGGATATTACAAACGATTCGCCTCATTTGTTCTATCGTTTCATTCGTGACACCTTGTCTATGTTTCAAGGGGCGGCCACATCCGTCATGCCGCGTCAAAATGAATGGCACTTCGTGGAAGCCGGAAGATATTTGGAGCGTGCCGAGAACTTGCTGCGCTTACTCCAGTCGTTATGTCATGATTACGCTAGGGAAGAGCTCTCTTCTTACCCGCTTATGCTGTCCGTATTGAAATCGGTTAGCGGTTATGAGTCGTATCGCAGGGAGCATGCAGATACAGTTAATCTAAGCAGCATAATTAAATTTCTGATGCTCCACGAAACATTTCCACGCTCGGTCAGCTTCTCTTTCCAATCATTGGAGCGTTCCTTGCAGGGCATTCAAATGGAGGACCCCGATTTAAACCTTGCTGTTCATAGGCTCGCTAAGCTCGCAGGAAAAGTAAAGGCTAACCTTGCTTGCATGGAAGAAGATGATATTTTATCCGGCAAATTGGAAATGACGTTAAGTGCACTTCGGGAATCCTGTAACGTGATGGGTTTAAGGATGTCGAAAGTCTTTTTTCCCTCCCGGGAAGAGGTCATCGCATGAAAAAGCTGGAGATTACGCATATCACACGCTATTCCTACACCGATACAGCGCAGGACAGTGTCAATGAAGTTCGTTTAACGCCTCTCACGGACAATCGTCAAGCCTGTTATCACCACGCCATCACCACGGAGCCTGCTTCAGCTTTCTTTACGTACTCGGATTTTTTTCATAATCGCGTACATGCTTTTACCGTCAATAAACTTCATCGCGAGCTAACTATTAAAATGGTGTCCACTGTCGTCACGAACGACAACGATAACATCCCGTCAGGCATCGCATCTCCCTTAGAGGAGAAAGCGATGAGATTTAGCGATGACTTCCAAAATCAGCATGCAGAATATTTACTGCCTACCAGTTATACGGGTTTGACCCCTGAACTTAAGGCTTACTCAGATGCCATTTCCGATCAAGATATAAGCTTATACGAATTACTGCGTACAATCTACACAACGATTCATCGCGACTTCACCTATGATCCTTCAGCTACTTCCGTACAGACCACTGTCGGAGAAATGCTTCAATTTAAGCGTGGTGTTTGCCAGGACTACTCTCATTTCATGATTGCCATTTGCCGAGATAAAGGGATTCCTGCTAGGTACGTTAGCGGTTATCACTTTGTTGGCGATCTACAAGGAGGCAGCACGGAATTCACCCAAGCCTCCCACGCGTGGGTTGAGTGCCTAATCCCGGGAACTGGTTGGTTCGGCTACGACCCTACGAATAACTGTGAGGTCAATTGGCGCTATATTAAGCTCGGACACGGCCGCGATTACAACGATATCGTTCCCGTCAAAGGCGTCTATCGCGGTGCCGGTCAGCAAGATTTGGAAGTCATTGTTGATGTAAAGCTGATTGAGTAGTTCCTTCCATGTGAGATTCAGAGCTGCTGCCCCGCTTCACTCCCCGTCTTTTTCATCCCCTTTTGGCACGGATCAACTATTTAGTGTAGAATGGTGTGAAGCTACACTAAACTGCTAAGAGGTGTTTGAATGGCTATAAGTTTCACTTTATCTATCATAAATCGCTTAAAAAAAGAAATTACTGAAACTCAACAAAGAAGTATCGACGAACAGAAAAAAAAGGAAAAAGCACTTTCAAAAATAAATCAATTACAAAGGGATATAAAAATAAGTACTTCACCCAGTGATTTAAGCAGCAAGATGTCTCGACTTAGCAAATTAAAGGATGAGATTAATAAAATCAACCTTTTACAAGTTGAATTATCCAAACAGTTGGCTCTTAAAAATGCGGCACTTAAAGAGCAAATCTCCAAAGACCAACAACAACAACAACAGGAGAACAAAAACTAGATTCTTATAAGTATAAAGGGCTTAAACGTGTTCAATGAAACATGTGTAAGTCCTTTTTTTGCCGTCCACCTTCATGCATGTATCAGATAATTGCCTAAAATGTTTGAAGTAAATAAAAGGAATTCAAGTTTATATGTGGAATTGTTTATACAACATACATGATCGAAGTTTAATGAAATAAATAGGAGGCTTTCAGATGAAATCGACGGGAATAGTGAGAAAAGTAGACGAGTTAGGCCGGATTGTTTTGCCGATTGAGCTGCGACGAACACTTCATATCGATATCGGTGACGCGATCGAGGTTTATGTCGATCCGGAGCGCATTACACTCAAGAAGTATATGCCAGCCTGTGTATTCTGCGGTAATTTCGAAAATATGACCTATTTCAAAGGCAAGCTGGTCTGCAGCTCCTGCGTAGAAGAAATTGTTTAGATCATGATTCCGGCTAAAATAGGATACAACAAAGGCGTATAACACTCATCCCGAGGGCTATACGCCTTATATTTTTATTTAGAGCTAAACCATGAAAGTCCAATGGAAATTAGAATGCCTGCTATCGCGATCCAAAATAAGTAGGAACGAAGCACACGTCCCAAGCTCTTATCTTGCCGGTCCAATACGGCTTTCTTGCGAGAGCCGCTTTCTTGCGTCTCCCCATCTAACTCATCTGTCACTTGTGTGCGCCAATTCACGAATTGAAAGCCAATTCCGCTAACCACAATGGAAATCATGAGTAAAATCAAAGAACCCATAAACAGTTTGTCCGATATGGACTGCATCATGCATCTAACCTCTCTGTCTTCACCTATATAGTTCTTCTATTATACTTCAAATCAGACTTTGAATACACACAAAAGCCCCAATCGAGTGAGAGTCGATTGAGGCTTGTTTACTTTTGCAGCTTATAGAGTTTTATCGCCTGGTTTCCAGTTCGCTGGACAAAGTCCACCAGCCTGAAGCGCTTGAAGCACACGCAGCGTCTCATCTACAGAGCGCCCAACATTCATATCCGTGACCACTTGGTAGCGCAGCACGCCTTCCGGATCAATGATGAATAATCCGCGATGTGCGGCGCCGCTTTCATCGTCTAACACGCCATATGCGCGTGCTGTTTCTTTGGAGAAATCACTGACCAACGGGAATTTCACAGGACCGATGCCGTTTTGGTCGCGCGGCGTTTGAGTCCAAGCTCTGTGTGTATACACACTGTCGACAGAAGCTCCAACGATTTCACAATCCAATTCAAGGAACTGTTCGTAATTGTCACTGAAAGCTGTAATTTCGGTTGGACACACGAACGTAAAGTCGAATGGCCAGAAGAAGAAAACAAGCCATTTTCCTCTATATTCTTCAAGCGCTATTTTCTCTTCTAAGGTTTCCATATTCTTCGTCGAAAGCAATGAAAATGAAGGGGCAGGAAGCCCTATTTTGGCAAAAGATTGTGAGGGTTGTACGGTTAATTGTGTCATGGTTAGCTCTCCTCTATCTATTTATATAGTATGTTATTAGCTTGCGATTTCGGCCAAAGCTTTTTTGAGTTTAGTAACGTTGAGACCCAAAATTTTGTGTTCGCCAATGACCGTCACAGGCAAAGACATCAGGCCTAAATCGTGAAGTTCTTGTCCGAATTGATCATTCAGATCAATGTTTCTTTCTTCGTAGGAGACATTTTGTTCCGTTAAATACTTTTTCAACTGTTGGCAATAAGGGCAATTTGTACTTGAATATACAATGACATTAGACATCGGAATTCATCTCCTTGTGTGGCTAAGATTATTTGTATTGCGGGATCAGCTGAGCCCGTTTATTAATAAATTTATCGACCGCCATGGCTGCGATGGCTCCATCAGCAGCTGCAACAACCGCTTGCTTCACCGGTGTGCGTCTAACTTCTCCAGCCCCGAATACACCAGCAATAGATGATTGCATCGAGCTATCCAGAATCATAAAACCATCCGCGTCCAGCGGAACCTGATCCTGTAGGAAATCTGTGCCTGGTTTACTGCCGGATAGGAAGACAAACACACCATCCACTTGGAGTATTTCCTCTGCCCCAGAACTCGTACGTATTCTAAGTCCCTCTACGTGCTTGTCTCCAAGCACTTCAAGCGGTTTGGCTTTATAGAGAAAGTCAGTGCCCGGCAATTCTGGAACGTGATGAACACCTTGCAGTTCTGGTCGTGGAACTATGAAGTGAATTTTTTCCGTAAATTTACTTAACGCTTGTGCTTCTTCTAAGGCTTCCTCTGAATCACCAATGACAGCGACCGTTTTCCCATCGAAAAAAGCTCCATCACACGTTGCACACGTACTAACGCCACGCCCTAACAAGCTTTCTTCTCCAGGCAGCATACGATTGCGTCCTTTGGAACCCGTCGCGATAACGATCGACTTGCTTTCATAGATACCATCAGCCGTAAATACATACTTCGTATCACCTTCCACATCTACGGCTGTAATCGTTGTTTGGATGAACTCAGCCCCAAAGCCTTTGGCTTGCTCCCGCATCGTATCAAGCAAATCTTTACCTGACAGCTCTCCAATTACACCCGGGTAATTCGCAATTTTGTGAGTAATAGCCAAAGCTCCTGTATTCGGTGCCTTGTCAATCACGAGTGTCTTCAGATTTCCTCTTGCAGTATAGATAGCAGCTGAGGCTCCCGCCGGTCCAGCTCCAATAATAATGACATCATACATCGCTGTGCACTCCTTTCAACCCATAGTGACTGCTTGTCCAATGAGAATTTATATCAGATAATAATTATTATAAATAAATAATAATAAAAGTCAATCCTTTTTAATAATTATTATAAATAAGAAAAGAACCCTCATGTCATCAACATAAGGGCTCTCACTATTTCCTATTGAGCAGCGTAGACATGTTCTAACTCTAGAGCTACCTCTTTAATATCATAGCCGGCTAGTCGAATCGCTCGGATTCGCTCATCAACCGGGACAGGATCGCTGCGCAATGCCTTCATTAACCATTGTACCCATACGGCAATGTCTTGCTTCAAACACACGAATGCGAAAAAACCTGCTCTCAGATTCGCTTCTTCTGGTAAAACATCGGATACCACGCAGGGAACTCCTGCGGCTTGCGCTTCAATCAAAACCATGGGTAAACCATCTTTGAATGAAGGTAAGACCATGACATCAAATTCCTGAAGGAGCTCAGAAATATCGTCTCGCCGTCCTAATAGATGAACACGGTTTTGGATCCCTTTTTGCTCGATCATCGCTATAATCTGAGGTCGCAATGCACCATCCCCCACCAGAATAAGCCTCGCATTCGGCATACGGTAGAGCAGCTCTTCAAAAATCTCAATCAGGAATGTATGATTCTTAGCTGCGCTAAACCGTCCAATATGACCAATAATTGGCTCTTCGGGTGGAATCTGCAATTGCTCGCGGAGCGTCATGGGCTTCTGTAATCTATTTGTAAATCGACCAACATCTATCCCGTTACGCACCATTCTGCCGCGATTATCTTTAAACCAGTAATACCCGAATAGCGCCTGACTTGCCGTGATCGAGCTGCTTACCCAACTGGTCGCAAATCGCCGTATCATGTTCCTCTTCAGCCATCGAGATACCTTAGTCGTTGAGGAAGAGTATGTATAATCACTTATGCTGTGACAATGTACAATACGAATATCAATGCCAAACAGCCTTGATGTTAACAAAGTTAAGACACTAGCTTCATAGGTATGACTATGCAAAGCATGGAAAGGACCGTGATGTTGAATCGTCGACTTTAACTCATATATGTAACCCATCCAGCCCGCTCTAGGCTTCTGCAGGATGAATATTCTCCCACCGAATGCTCGTATTTCTTCATCATAATCAGAAGGATTATGCGTGTGGACAACGAAATCGAATTGAATCTTTGATCGATCCATGTGCCGATACACATTCATAATAAAGCTTTGCGCTTCTCCACGATTCATATCACTAATATGATGTAAGATCCGAACGGGTTGATGGCTCAATACACATTCCCCCTTAAAGTTGAACAGGCAATAGCTGAAAAAGCTGAATTAGTATTCTATGATTTAGATGAATGTAAGCCAATGGGGAAAATCGCGAGGATTAGTAAACGAGAGAGTCATTTATGTAAGCGCTATCCAAAATGAATTGTAGCACGAAAACTACGCATTTCCTACTTAAATATTAAGATTTGATAAAGGAATTTGAGTTATTCCATCCAAAACTATGTAATAAATGAGAAAACCTCTAATGTGGTAACAAAATACCGAGAAACTTTCTGATAAGAAAGCATCTCGGTTCTTAAACTTTATCGTGTTGAGATTATACCGTCTAAATACCTGGATAACCCGGGGAATAGGGTGGGTATGGATAAGTCTGGTATGGATAAGTCTGGTATGGATATGGACATTGACATAGATAATCCTGGTATGGATATGGACATGGACATGTATTTGGATATGGATATGGATAGTAAGGCTGTGTCGCATTCAATACATAAGGGGCTACAACCAAAGGCAGCAGATTGCTCACTCCGCCATGTCCAAAGTGCGGAAACCCGCCATGCCCTGGGAAGCCATGATGATCAGGACCACCGAATCCTGGCCCACCATGACCAGGACCGCCATGTCCGGGGCCACCATGACCTGGACCGCCATGCCCCGGTCCACCATGGCCGCCGCCTCCGTGCCCACCTTGTGGTGGACGAAATTCTTGCTCTTCTGGTTTCGTCATTTTCTGGATCACTCACATTCTTGTATAGTTAACAGCCTACAATACTGTATGTGTGCGATTGCCTAGTTGGTGACCACTTCTCCAAAAATTGGGCGGTTATTTCTTATGCTTTGTAACCATCTTATTACTTCCGATCTTTCCAGATATCGCAGAGTCCGACGAAAAAAACAACAATTGTCGTGAACACAATTAAACGAATATCCCATGCGTTCGGAAAATCATTCACCTGAGTACCCGAAGCACGGAGAACAAGAACAAATAAGAGCAGTACTAGATCAAAAAACATACAGTAGGCCATGCGAGCTGAAAGCTTATGGAGTGGTAGTTTGTCCAACATTTTGCCGAATCCAAAGACGTCTGACCATCTTCCGGGCTCGTTGGATTTTTTCTGGGGGGAATTGTCTTGTTGGCGATCAGAGATCGGCTTTTGCTCGTTTTGCATCTTTCTTATCAGCAACTTGCCTCGACTCATGGACATCCAGCCACATCAGAATGGCTCCGCCGAAGCTAAATCCCGCTATACATATTCCCCCCAAAGGAGATAATAACCCCACCTCCCAAGTCATCACGAAAGCTAGAAAACTCACTACTAGTAAAAGGTATGCACCTGTCTTTTTCATTGAATTACCTATCATAATCTCTTGCACCTCCCTATTCGTTAGATCTTATAGTATATGAGAGATTGATAGATTCGGTGATTGACCGTAGACAGTTTCCTTTACAAATGAAAAAACGGACTTGAGGGATCGTCACCGCCTCAAGTCCGTTTTACTTCCACCATGAAGTTTTATCTGTTCAGCAAGCTCCCTACATAACGCAGCAGCTCATTCGCACATACAGGGCAATATCCATGTTCATCAATCAATTGTTTGGTCACATCATTAATTTTCTTCAACTGCTTCTCATCCGGTGTTTTCGTGGAAGTCGTTATTTTCACGATATCTTTCAAATCAGCGAAGAGCTTCTTCTCAATCGCTTCACGCAGCCGCTCGTGACTGCTGTAATCGAATTTCCGACCTTTACGGGAATAGGAGGAAATGCGGATCAGTATTTCTTCTCGGAATGCTTTCTTCGCATTTTCAGAAATGCCAATTTGTTCTTCAATGGATCGCATCAGGCGCTCATCCGGATCCATTTCCTCACCGGTAAGAGGATCCTTAATTTTCCCCCAATTACAATAAGCCTCAATATTATCGAGATAGTTATCGAAAATAGTTCTGGCTGATTCTTCGAAGGAGTAAACGAACGCTTTCTGCACTTCTTTCTTGGCAATATCGTCGTATTCCTTGCGCGCCACGGAAATGAAATTGAGGAACCGCTCACGCTCATCCTTCGTAATCGACGGATGCTGATCCAAACCATCCTTAAGGGCACGCAGAACATCCAGCGCGTTGATGCACTGAAGATCTTGGCGAATCAATGCACTTGAAATTCGGTTAATGACATAACGCGGATCGATGCCGCTCATGCCCTCTTCTTGGTATTCATTTTGCATTTCCTTGAGGTCCGCTTCTTTGTAACCTTCCACAACTTCACCATCATACATACGCATTTTCTTGACTAAATCCATCCCTTGCTTCTTCGTTTCCTTCAAGCGGGTAAGAATGGAGAAAATCGCAGCAACTCTGAGCGCGTGCGGAGCAATATGAATGTGAGACATATCACTCTGTCCGATGAGCTTGTAGTAAATTTTTTCTTCATCCGAAACCCGAAGGTTATACGGAATTGGCATAACAATCATCCGCGATTGCAAAGCCTCATTTTTCTTGTTCGCAATAAAAGATTTATACTCGGTTTCATTCGTATGCGCAATGATCAATTCATCGGCGCTAATGAGGGCGAACCGTCCTGCCTTAAAGTTACCCTCTTGTGTGAGTGACAGTAAGTTCCAGAGGAATTTCTCGTCGCATTTCAGCATTTCCTGAAACTCCATGATCCCCCGGTTTGCCTTATTCAGCTCCCCGTCGAACCGATAGGCACGCGGATCGGATTCGGAACCAAACTCCGTGATGGTGGAGAAGTCTATGCTTCCCGTCAAATCGGCAATATCCTGTGATTTCGGATCCGATGGACTGAACGTACCGATACCTACACGCGCTTCTTCTGAAACGAACACACGCTCAACATGAACATCTTCAATACAGCCGTTGTACTCGGTTTTTAAACGCATTTGACAGGAAGGACACAAACTGCCTTCAATCTTTACTCCCAGCTCTCGCTCGATCTCGGGACGCAGCTCCATAGGGATCAAATGAAGTGGTTCCTCGTGCATCGGACAACCTTTAATCGCATAGACAGCCCCTAAGTCAGTTCTAGCAAATTGCTCCAGCCCTCTTTTAAGCATGGTCACAATGGTTGATTTACCACCGCTTACAGGACCCATCAGCAGTAATATCCGCTTACGAACATCCAATCGACGGGCAGCGGAATGGAAATATTCTTCCACCAGCTTCTCAATGGCTCTATCCAGGCCGAAAATCTCTTTGTTGAAGAATTTGTAGGATTTGTGCCCGACTTGGTCATTGATTCCTTGCGAAGCAATCATATCATAGACCCTTGAATGCGCTGTTCTCGCGAGTCCAGGATTTTTGCGAAGCAATTCTATGTACTCCGCGAACGTACCGGTCCAGCTCAATGAATCCTTCTCCGTACGATGCTCCGAAATTCTTTTGAATATGTCCATGGGTACCTCCTTTCACTGCTGCCTTTCTTATCTAGGTCAGCTCGTGATGGTGAATTGTGTACTACAATCCTATGCACTCATGGAGGATAACTTGCCCGAAATTTTTTAACTGTAATGGATTTCTCGCTTTACTATTTTGGTTAATGTTATGGATTAGCAGTTGCGAAGAAGCTGCTCGTCCTGATGAATCGCAGATGATTATTTACTAAATAGTTCATATGTTTTGCCCGCTTCAACGCTAAACTCTATAACTGACTGATTTCCGCCCAAGGCAATATCTTCTCCCCCGCAGCGGACCAGAACCGCATGGCGTGTTCGGACTCTGCATAAGCCAGCCTTCGCTGCGCTTATGACCGCTTCCGATAGTTTGCCATCGGTCCATTTCAGGTCGACGACGTATCCGCCGCGCCCCCTCAGTCCTCTCACTTCTCCATCAGACCACACAGGCGGCAGTGCAGGAAGTAGGTTCAGCTCATCGGCATGGGATTGCAGCAGCATCTCCACAATACCAGCCGTGGCTCCGAAATTCCCGTCAATTTGAAATGGAGGATGCGCATCAAAGAGATTGGGATATGTTGATTTCCTCAGCATGTGACTCAAATGCGCATACGATTGTTCGCCATCTTCCAGTCTTGCAAACATATTGACGATCCACGCACTGCTCCAACCCGTATGCCCTCCTCCGTTTTCCAATCTGCGCTGCAGGGTAGCTGCAGCTGCCTTGGTTAATTCGGGCGTGCGATGCGGGTTGATTTGGGTTCCCGGATGCAGCGCAAACAATTGTGAAATATGCCGATGACCTGGATCATCCTCCTCATAGTCCTCCAACCACTCCATGATCTGTCCGTGCTTGCCAATCTGTGGCTTAGGCAGCCGCTCCAGCAGCGCGGAGAGCCGCTCACGAAGCTCACTATCGACCTGCAGCAGGAGGCTGCTCTGTTTACACGCCTCGAACAACTCACGGATAATCTGCGTATCCATAGAAGGTCCCATGGTCAATGACCCTCTGGTTCCATCCGATAAGACATACACGTTTTCTGGAGACACAGAGGGTCCAGTCACTAGCTGTCCATCTGGCGTTTCCACCAAATAATCAAGGAAAAAAGCAGCAGCATCCTTCAAGATCGGGTAGGCTCTGTGCCGCAAAAATTCTATATTTTCGGTAAACACAAAATGCTCCCATACATGCAGGCTTAGCCAAGCAGCTCCCATCGGCCATATCACACATGTCGGAAACAAACCTTCAGGACGTGTCTCTCCCCATATGTTCGTGTTGTGATGAGCGACAAAACCCGAGCAGCCATACAGCTCGCGCGCAGTTTGCCGACCGCTGACCTGCATCCGTTCGATATGATCGAACAGCGGCTCATGGCATTCCGATAATCCGCAAACCTCAGCCGGCCAATAATTCATTTGTGTATTGATATTAATCGTATATTTGGACTCCCATGGAGGCGTAAAGCTGTCATTCCAAATGCCTTGAAGATTCGCGGGCAGACATCCCGGTCGGGAGCTGGCGATCAATAAGTAACGGCCGAAATGAAAGTAAAGCTCCGCCAAACCGCTATCCACACTCGATTGACTTTCTTGTAAAAGCTTCAACCGCTCGTCCGTTGGCAGATTATCAAGCGGATCGTTTACGGTCAACCGCAAACTCACCCGATTATACAATTCCTGATAATCTTGAATATGCCGGCGTTCCACCTCATCTGCGTTGAAACGATCCGCGCCTTCAATTTGAAGCTTGCAAGCTGCTAATGGGTCAGGCTCTCGAAATGTGCTGGCTGCGGCAAGTACTAAAGTCACAGAGCTAGCCCCCTCCACAGACAAGAAGTCGCCGATCACGGACACATGACCATCACGGGATTTGGCTTTCAACACACAGGCATATTCAACACCGTGCTTCCCACATTCTCCGCCCATCCAAATGCTATCCTCCGACAATGCGCCGGTTTCTCCCTCAAACGGTCTGCGATTCAGATTCGCAGAGAAATTAAGCTTACCTGGCTGATCGCACTCCAATTGAATCATCATTACTTGATCTGGGCAGCTGGTATACATCGTGCGACGGTAAGTGACTCCATTGATCCTATAGGTTGTACGAGCGATTGCCTGCTTCAAATCCAATTCTCGCCGATACGCCTCAACTTCGCCTTTCTGGTCATGAAAATAAAGCCTTAGGTCTCCCAAAGGCTGATAAGGGTTGTAATATTTAGGTGTAGAAAAGAGTGCCATTCGCGTTAATCGCGTGGCCTCCACGACATTTCCGGTAAAAAGCAGCTCTCGGATTTCTTCTAAATATCGAGAACCATCGGGGTTGAGTCCATCCTTGGGACCTCCGTACCAGATGGAATCTTCATTTAATTGAATTCTTTCCTCTTGCACATGACCGAAAATCATCCCGCCTAGTCGACCGTTACCGATCGGAAGCGCTTCTACCCACATCTTAGCAGGCTGAAGGTACCACAATTTCTCGCGATTGTTCAAGTTTACGCCCCCTATACAAGATTTGGTTTATCATCATGTTTAGGCGATGCAGGCATCACCATGATCATTTTAGTTCCCTGCTCAGCCATACTTTCAATCCTCAGTCCATAATTCTCCCCATAAACCATTTGAATCCGCCGATGAACGTTCAGCACACCAATACCGCCTTTTTTACCTGCTTCATCGATTTCAGCATCTGCCAGTCTGTTGGTCCTCAACTTCTCTTGGAGCTGCGTAAGTTGTGTCTCCGACATTCCTGAACCATTATCCTCTACACTGATCCAGAAGATTCCATCCTTTATCCCTCCGTCGATTCGGACGAAATGATAATCTTCCAATCCTTCCGGAAATGCATGCTGGAACACATTTTCGACCAGAGGCTGAAGAGTCAGCCGAACCATGACATGAAGCAAATATTCGGGCTTAATCGCAACATCAATCTCAAACTCCCGGCCAATTCTATGCCTCAGTACGACCAGATAATACAAAACGTGCTTCAACTCGTTCGCAACCGTTATTTCTTCCAAATTCGTTTGGACCGAGTATCGCAGCATATAAGCCAGTGCCTTAACGATTTCGGATATCTCCTCTGAATCCTGAATCGTGGCATAGCAGATAATCGTCTCCAGTGTGTTGTACATAAAATGAGGATTGATTTGCAGCTGAAGAGATTGAAACTCAGCCTTCTGCCGTTCCATCCGAATTTCTGAATTGCTTAATTCGACCTGAACCACGCGATCAACCGCTTCAGATAGCCGTTTGACCATCAGATTATAGCGAACCATGAGTTCGACAATTTCGTCCCTGTGAGAGGGGAGAGGAATCGTGGCCCAATTCCCTTTCTCCGTCTCTCTCATCCCAGATTTGAGTACTTGGATCGGCTTGGTAATCGACCTACCGAATCTATAAGCAAGTAAGATTGCTAATACTAGTGTAAATAGTCCGACTACAAGCGTTGTTGAACGGATGTTAGCCACCGGTTTACGCAGTTCATGAAGCGGCATGGAGACAACAAGCTGCCAACCCGAATAATCGGATGTGCGGCTTAGATACATGCGCTGATCCCCCTCACTGCTGTCAACGAAGGAAGAAGTCCCAGCCTCTTGCAGCTTCTCCACGAACTCTTTGGGAACATCTGAACCGACTTTTTTTCCATCAGGATGATAGATATAACGACCTTTTTCATCCATGATAAACAAGTACCCGTATTTACCTAAATCAATCCCTTTCCATAGGGCAGATAAATCAGCAGATCTCATCTCAATGGCGAGCAAGCCACTCAATTCAGGCGAGGTGAAGCCTCGAATACGGCGGACTAGCGTGAGCATTTGATTCTCTTGACCTTCAATAATGGTGTGGTTCAAAATACTCAATTTTCCGTCAGCCGTTGTATTGGCGAGAAAATATTCCCGCTGTTTTCGCTTATCCTCCGCATTGAAGGATTGCTCGTTCACACCATTATAGTAATAGACTGCATTCAGCTTATCGCTGAGCAAATACACAGAAGCTAATTTAGGATTGCGAATAAATAACGGATCGACACTCGTTTCGAGAATCATTTTCCGATAGGTAAAAAAGTCATATTCCTCCCGATTCGCCTTCAGATCAATAAACTCCATAACCTGCCTGTTCGTCAAAATAGAGACAATGGAGCGCTCATAGTCTTTCAAATACAGATCCGTATGATGAACCGCGTTTCCGACGATTTGATTCATTTGGTTCTCAACCATCTCGGCTAATTCATCAGAAGATGTCATATAAGAGAAAATACCGACACTGCTAAGAGAAAGAATAATGACAATTAGAAAATAGACGAATAGCTTTTTCGTTAGACCTCTAATTTTCATTTGATACCGAGCCCTGCGCGATATTCAGAAGGCGAAACGCCAACAATTTTTTTAAAGGTTTTCGTAAAATGGGGGTAATCGTCATACCCGACATCGGAGGCTACATCCACGATTCGGACATAAGGGATAGCCAGCATTTCCTTCGCCTTCGTCATCCTTTTTTTGATCCGGTACTGAACAAAGGTCTCATTCGTTACTTTTTTAAAAAGCGAGCTGAAATAGGTAGGTGTCAATCCGACCATCGCAGCCACTTGATCCAGCGAAATGTCTTCTGACAACCTGCTGTCGATAAAGCCTTTGGCCTCTTCCATTGGATCTTTGAAGCTGCCGCTTCGAACGTCTTGAAGTCCTTTCGCCATTTGAACCAAACCCTTCTCAAACGCTTCGAGGGCTTCCTTCACACTATCCGCCTGCAAGTGGGCTTGCACAGAGGAAGGGGAGTAATTGCGGACTTGAAAGCGTTTGACAAGAAGCGCATTACAATCGTCCAATAGCTCCTTCAGCTGGGCCAACGATAAATTGGCAGATAGGCAGTATTCACGCCACCGGCTGATTAAGCTGTTTAGTTCCTCCATTTGCAAGGCCCATATTTGCTGTTCCATTTGATCGATCCACTCGATATAACGGGAAGGCGGCATATAGCTGCGTGATGGCTTTTTGATCAATTGATCCAACATGCCATGCACATCCGATTTGGTAACCGGTTTCAGCATATAGTGCCGAACACCATAATTCATGCTTTTTCGGGCATATTCAAAGTCACTGTAACCGGATATCACAACGGTCTTAATTTGAGGAAATTCCTCATGAATGATTCTGCAGAGCTCCAATCCGTCCATTTTGGGCATGCGAACATCCGTCAACACAAGATCAGGTTCGCAGGCGCGAATCCGCTCTAAAGCAGCCACACCGTTCTCAGCCGTCTGTATTTTCGAGAAAGAAGGCACGTACATTTCCGCCATCTTTACCATTCCTCTGCGAATGACAGGTTCATCGTCTACAATCAGTACATGCATGTTCAGACCTCCCCTATGTTTCTCAGAATCGCTATCCAATTATGATAACTCACGGAAATTGGTTCTACAACGGTAAGAATCCCTTGTGTGCGAAACGCCACGTGACAGAACTGAAAGATGTAGGCTCCCCGTCAGTCCCTATGAGTTCCCCGGAATAGACGCCAGCTGCATTTTGCGTGACTGCCGCCTTCCACCAGCCGAACTTGCCTTGTTCATAATCGAACGATTCCCCGTCATCATCGTACAGATTTCCTTCACCCATTCCATCACCGAAATGAACCAGTTCAAGCGGAACACGCGTGCCTAAGGGAGGGACATGCGATAGCGCAGGCATCATCGGAATGACGGACCCGCTTCTAACAAATACCGGAATTCGCTCCAAGCCTGCTTGAACGCGAATGATGCATCCACCGGTATAACGTTCTCCTGTCTCTAATCCATACCAGATTCCAGACGGTAGCAGGACCTCCCGCTCAGACTCTCCTTCAACGAGTGGGGCTACTAACAATGCATCGCCGAACATATATTGGTCATCCCATTCTCTTACTTTTTTCTTGCCGTAAGCAGCATCTGTCGTATTCAAGGTTTGCTCAGCTGCTTCGACATACATCGCCTCGGCTTCTGCGATTTCTGGTACGGACATGACGAATGGCATTGCGCGGAAAGGAGGAATACCCTGCTCTCGGTAAGTGGCGAAAGCCGTATACAAATAAGGCAGCAATCTCATCCGCAGCTTGATATAATGGCGGACAGTTCCTTCCACTTCAGGGAAAGACCAAGGCTTCGTTCCATCTCCCCAAGCATTCAGCATCGCAAGTGGCGAGAAACATACCGTTTGCATCCGCCGTACCCAATCTTCGGCATTTCTGGCTCTTCGAACCTCTGGAGTCCACAGCAGCCCGCTGAAGGAGGAGTTACATAGACCACGAATAAATTGTTTATGATCATAGAGATCCGAATAAAGGACATAAGGCATCGTTGAGGCTGCGGCATTCGAAGCTCTAACAAGTCCGTATGTTCTCCGATTTTTGCTGCGGAACAGATCAGCCGTCATTTTTTGGAACATCAACCCGTACATTTGTCTCATCTGCTCCCCATCCAGACCGGATGGAAACTGGGCATGTCCTGGAAACATCCAGGAATTGTTGGTCAAGTCACTGCCGTCACATTCATCCAGCTTATAACCGGATACTCCGATATTGACATGCTGCTCCTCATGCTGCTTCTTATAAAGCTCCACAGCTGCTGGCAGCGAATAATCCGGCGCAAGCCCGCCCCATACCGAATGACTCCCCGAAAGCGGCTTCAGTTTCTCGTACAGCGCACTCTTTGGCGATACGAAGGGATGCTCCCACAGGTTCACCCGAAAGCCGCTTTGGTCCAAAGCTTTCACGAATTTTTCAGGCTCAGGGAATCGGCTTTTCTCCCATTCATAACTGACTGGGTAGCTTTGGCTGTGCCAACCGGGTTCGAGCCCGATCACATCACAGGGAATATCGTGCAGGCGGAACTGCTCCGCTTCTTCAAGCACTTGCTGATCCGTATACAGCGTCGGTACTCGGTGCCAGAAGCCAAGTCCCCACTTTGGAGGCAGTGTGCCGCCACCGCAAAATAAATTGTATCTAGCGACCACATCCGAAAGGGTTGGACCGCCAAATACATACACGTCTGCACCTTCGACAGGAATCCGGATCTCTACCCGCGATGCGACTAGTGTTGCCTTCCATCCCTTATCGGTGTTGCGATCACGAATATCCTCGCTTTGCGTTTCCTCCTGCCTCATGGTTGACCCGCAGTACAGCGTAACGATCCGTGAGGTATCCACCAAAACGCCATACCCAAGATCACTTACGTAAAAAGGCACAGGAGCATGCGTCTCACCCGTATCCTGCTTAGGATCGCTGTTCACACGCAAATAACGGTTTCTTCCCCGTTGATTCATTCTTAATAATTGCAAACCTGTACCATAAAGCTTTTCTGTACGATCAAGCGGAATAGACAGAATAAGACAGCCACTTGCTTCCTCGAGCTGAATACTTTCCCAAGCAAAAGGCGGCTGTACTTGCGGCATTCGCTGCATAGCCTCGGTTTTCGGCGAAACGACCATCAAGGAGAGCGGTGTAATTCCTTGCGGTTCTCCGATCGTAAAGCGCCATACGCCTGGCGCCGATTGTTGCGGGTTCGTTATTTGCATGCTAGTTTCCCCATTCATTTATAGAGTTGGAACCTCAATGGCCTTCGTTTGACCGGATTCGCTTGCCAGCTTCGTGTAATGAACAAGTGCTTGGGTTTTCAAATAGTCCCTGCCGCTTGTCTCCGCTTCGCGACCCTCCTGAAGCGACGACAAAAACTCAGCCAGTGTATCCGTTTCATTAACTCCGCTAATATCATCGACCAGCAAGACTTCTCCGTCCCGAATTAGGCGGATTTCCTTATCGATGACTTCCATAGCGCCTTTGGTTCCTTCAATTCTCCAATTGCCGCTCCACGGTGTCTCTGTCCCTCTTGCAGCGATGGATGCATTGTAGGCTGCAGTGATACCATTGTCCATTTCAAAGAAAGCATAGGCATTAATAATTGCCCCTTCCTCTTCCCACGCGCCAATTGGATTGTAGAGCTTGGCCTGGACCGATTTTCCTTCTCTTCCAGTTAAATAACGGATCATATCCAAGTGATGAACACCAATATCATCCAGGATACTAACGGTATATCTCCGCTGCACATGGTGGTACCTGTAGAACTGAATATCCAGCGAGGAAAGTGTGCCAATGGCACCCTCGTCTATTAGTTGTTTCATTTTACGAATATAAGGCATCCTGCGGTAATTTTCTGCGATCATAAAAGGGATGTGTTCCCGAGCAGCTCGAGCCACGACCTCAATGGATTCCTCATAATCAAAGGAAATGGGTTTTTCACACAAAACAGCCAGCTTTCGGTCAAACGCCGCATGGTTTACAGCTGTGTGCATCATCGGGGAAGTCACATTGACAAGAAAATCCGCCTGCTCGTTTTGCAAAGCTTCTTCTAATGAGGTGTAGAAAGGATACGGATCCTCCTGCATCTTCTCTTTCATGGCCCTATCAACCTCAACAACGGCTGCTAATAAGCCTTGATCTCTTAGACGTTTATACCAACTGAAACCAGCAGATCCCAAACCAACCAGTATAGCTTTCATATGTAAACTACCTCCCTAAGGCTTCAATGGAATAACCATATTCCAAGTGTTCTCTGCATTGCGAAAACCCCCTGGTCCGTCGGCTACTGCAGCGAACAGGTGCGTCGGTTTTCCGTCATGAAATAACAGAAAAGGCCGTTCAAGATTGCCCATCGTCTGCTCCGTTCCATCATCCCAAAGAACCGTACGTGAATAGGCCTTTGGCGTCTCTGACAATTGCCATTTCAACCCGTCTGGAGAGATAGCATGAATGCCTCCATGTCTTTCCCCGCAAAGCGTCCCCTCCATATCCTTGGCTAACAGCTCATACCCTTCCTGCGTCTTCCAAATGAATGGATCCTCAATATGAAATTGATCCGGGGGAAAAATAGGCTCCTCTGTTAATACGCGATAGGGTCCTCGGTAGCTATCTGCTGCGGCTGCCCCGATCGTCATTTTCCCATGAACATTACCTTCATATTGACGAGCTTTGTAGACAAGCAGCACGGAACCGTCTTCCTGTAAGCAAGGTGCCGGATTGGAGGTCAAATAGCTATCGAACCGGTTTGGACGCACAGGGAGTATCGGCCTATCGCTTCTTTCCCAAGGGCCAAAAACACTGTTCGCCATAGCAAGACCCACTCGCTTATTGGAACGTGCAACGATGCATCGCGGGTCTTCCAACCCGAATCCATCACCGGCGACCACATCAGGCAGCGGATGAGTTGAACCCATATAGTAAAGAAGATACTTATCTCCGAATTTGGTGATATGTGGATTATGCGTGCTGCGCCCGTCCCAATATTGAGCTCCTCTAGCAGGTAAGACGACCTCTTGAAAAGTATATGGACCCTCCGGAGTATCCGAAACCGCCCGCACGATTTCTGAAGCAACCAGCCAACCAGGATGCATAGGCAGCGATTTGGGCCAACGAGAAGCAAACATATGATAGCGTTCATCTTCTCCCCGAATAACCGAACCGCACCATACCCAATAACCTTCCATCCGAAATCCGCCTCCGCGAGGCGCGGGCAGCATACGTTCTGCAATACTTTCCATTCAGACACTCACCTCTCGATTGATTTATTGCCTTCATTATAGGAGATTATTCGCCCAAGTAGAACGGACAAACTTAAGATAACATGTGTTTTTTTACGAATTAGCATATGAAAAACATCCCTCCGCTGAATACTTCTGCGTGAGGGATGCCTCTTTTGAAAAACCGTTTATTTCGTATCGATCATAATCGCGCCTTGCTTCTTGTTCCAGCGCTCAGTCGCTTCTTTAATAATTTCATTGCCGCCTTTGGCTTTATACTCTTCGATCACCTTCGGCCAATCGGTGATTGGTTCTTTGCCATAAATCATTTTGATCATGTGATCGATAATGATTTTCGGACCTACGTCAGGCTGAGGAGCGGCAAGATCCGGAAATTTAGCGAAGCTGCTCAAATCAGGATAGAATCCGATACCGGCCAATCCTTCCTTCGATAGAACCTCATCGAATGCTTTCAAGGTCGCTTTTCCATCTTCATTCAGCAGCAGTCTTGGTTTATTGTAAGTGGAGTCATGCACCGCCCACATCGTTCCGCTGCGGAACCCTTCTTCATCTGTTTCTTCCTTCGTCGTCGGGAATTTATAAGTAATTTTGCCGCTGCTATCCTTGGTGTAAGTATCGCCTTCAATTCCGAAGGTAAAGAAAGTTTCAGCTTCCGGAGTAACCATCCAATCAAACATTTTAATAATTCCCGCAGCTGTTTCTTGCTTCACATTTTTATTAATGAAGAAGGAACGAATGACAGGTGCATAATAGAAATATCCGCCTTTTCCTTCCGGACCTTTAGGTGAAGGAATAATATCAATTTTTGCTCCAGGAACAGCTTGTTGGGCCTTCGTACGGTAACCTGGCAATCCTGAAGCATTTTGCGACCAGATTCCCGCTTTGCCCGACTCAATGCTTTTCGTAAAATCGGTAGAAGTGATGGTTGCGAATTCCTTAGGAATCAATCCTTCATCATACATCGTTTTGTACGTGGTGAGTGCCTTCTGAACATTTTCTACATCAAAAAATTTCGGGACTACTTGACCATTTACCAGCTCAAATTGGTCCTTATAAGGCAAAACATCGAAAGCTCCTAGGATAACGTCCGCATACTTGAAGTTTTCCCTCATTTGATATGGATTCTCTACGCCCATCTTCTTAAAGGCCCGCAGCACATTCAGAAATTCGTCTACGGTTTTAGGAGCTTGAAGCCCAGCCTTTTCTAGTAAATCCGCACGAATGTACGTGGAACGACGGGATGGATTGCTCAAAAATTCAGGAACGCCATAAATCTTCCCTTCATACGAAACACTATCCCAAGCTGCTTTGGGCACCACTTTTAACAAATTCGGCCCATTCTGCTTCAAAAGCTCGTCCAGCGGCATGAAAACACCGTTCTCTACAGAACCGGACATCGACTTACTGCCAGGACCGCCAATACTGCCGACAACGTCGGGAATATCGTTACTTGCGAACATAACGCCGAATTTGGCATCCTCCACGACCTTCACGTCCAAATCCGTATTCGTTAACTCCTCAAGCTTCAATATCCATTTATCCTTGTTCAAATCAGGTACTCGGGTATGATATCCCGTACTGACAGTCGTTGGATAGAGCAGGGAGAATTTGACCGGAGCTTTCTTCACGTTGCCCGATGGCTGTGGTGAAGCATTTCCCGCTACCTTTCCATCCGAAGAACAGGCAGTTAATGCAGAAGCTGTCATCATGACAGCCAGGGTAAGACTGATTGTTTTTTTCATATAAACACCCCTTCTTTCCATTTCAAAGTGCAAGCGGTTTCACGACTCTGTATGTATCATAACGAAAAGTTGGCGTTTCCTGTATGTATAATTTTAAGACGCTATGTCGTTTTATACGATTAAACACAGACGGTTCTGAACACAGGATGAAGTATGTTAAAACAAGACGGCGTTTACGTTCCGCTAAGTATATTGTGACCCAAGGGGAGAGCGTCGGCTCGTAATACTCCATCATTGTAGGGGGCGCGTGATTCTTGTTTGACCATTGATAAACTATGTGACGTGATACGTTATTGAAGGGCTAGTTAAAAGTTTGGTGCGAGGGCAGGTAGAAGTCAAGAATATGTTCAAATATAGATAGCAGCTGGTCAAATCTATGAATGACTGATTTTGGACATATAAGCTGCTAATCTGAGGCTTGAGGAGAACGAGGATCCGCTATTTTGGTGAACATGCCGATTTGAGACCAGTACGCGGAACGTGGTTCCGCTATTTTGGCGTTTTACCGGTTTTTACACCTCGAAAGCTGGATTTAGCGGATCCTCGTTCCGCGAAAACGTGAAATATGCAGTTTTGAGCAAAATAAAGCATCTACGTTCCGCTAAAATCTGGTAACTGAGAAATATGCCAAACAGCGTTCATCTTCATACACCTCGATATTAGAGTATTGTTTGGTCATTTGCCCGGTTAACGAAAGTTCGCTCATTTTGCGAATCAGGTTATTTATTCATATCTAATGAACATACTTTTGCAATTAAAGTTTGGTTAGTGGGTCGGATAACATTGAAGAGAAAAACAAGGAGTAGTTGGCCGCGAGGGCTCTACTCCTTGTTTTTGATAGCTGTGGTAATAACCAAGGTGAGTTTATGGATTACATGAAATGAATTGCTCATGTGGTGGGCAGTGCTTGCCTTGTGTCATGGAGTACGGTAGGTTATGACGAGAATCGGCCTGCTGCTCGCATTCGAAAATTCGGATGAGGCGAAGGCTTTGCTGCCAGGAGCCGTGTTCACCGTATTCTCAAGCAGAACGATACCGTTATTCGTTTTGCTGCCGTTTACCCAATTTTGTACCAGACCTGTGACATTAAAAGTGTACCAACTGTCCTTGATATTGTGAATCATATGTTGATCCAGTGTGGCTGTGCCGTAAGATGGTTTATTCGTCCAGTTCACCCCGGTAACACTCTGACCATCAATCCCTGTGCCAGATCCCTCAGTCCAACTACCGGTCACTTCATGCACTTGGAGCAATTTATGAGCTGCACCGTTGCGTACTAAGCTAAGCTTAACTTCAAGTTGTGCGCTTGTAATGATTGCATTGGATGGAATCGCTGCAGGAATACCGAATCGGATCAGCGCATGCTTCTCGTCGTTGCTCGCTCCTGAGTAAGAACTTGTTTCCAGTTCATCATTTCCTCCCGTATTGCGGCTTGCATACGAGCTCCATTCGATCAGATGTGCATCCGTCGTTTGGGTGTACCCATTAACTCCCTGCTGCAATGCTACGGTTGTTAGCGTATAAGGAGAAGCTTGGGTCAGAGAAACATTTTTGAAGGTAGCGTTTCCTAATACACCGTCGTTGTGGGATGTTACTGCCAAGCCGACATAGACGGTACTGTTCATAGTGACCGTGACCGCGCTGCCAATTTGCTGCCATGTGCTCCCATTCGTAGAATTGTATGCGGTAAAGCTATCACCGCTGCGAACTAGCTTGACAAATTGCGGAGCTTTTCCAGCGGTACTGTCCGAGTATCCAGTCGTATTAGTCAGGTTCTGGCCAGTCGTAATACGGCGCTGAAATTTGATGCCTTCAGAAGGAGTGACGACCACATCGGCAAATTTGCTGCCGCTATCCAGTGTTTCGCGAATCATGATTCCTGCTTTTGCATAACCGTTCGTGTTCTCCATATCGGCTACCTGGGCAACGATAGTTACATTACCGTTAACAGGCTGATACACGTAATGAAATTCATCGGCGGCAGCCCAAATGTCGTATCCTGAAGCCGAAATTGTAAATTGTTCGTTCTTCCATCCCGAGCTTCCAAGGGCCTCCACGGCTCCGATATCTTGTTGATTCCATCCAGATGCCAAAGGCTGCCGCAAATTCAAATAGTTGATCAACTTTTGCGGCTGATCTGTTTGTATAAATGAAGCGCCTTTATTGATGACCCATCCCCATCCACTTTCTGGATCGACCAGCGAACCGCTGTCGGTATGACCGCCCGCATAGTGTGAGAGCATGGTATTCATCCATATTTTTGAGCCACCGTTCAGAATCTTATTAATCGTTATCTCGGATGCGACAACATCACTCTCCTGATCGAATACAAGTTCGAATATGTCTGGCTTAGCTCCTGCCAGCAGGTCGTCTAACAGACTGACATTGGTTTCTTCCAACACTGCCGCATATAGAGGGCGAGGCGATTTGGAGTCCAACCATGCATCTACAACCGAGTTGGCGGCAGTACTTTTAAATATGGCTTGATTGGTTGTTCCAGTCTGAACTAGGACATTCCACACATCATTACGGATGTCCCAACATTTGTCCAGATTGACCATAGCTTTGTTTTTGGTTACATTTAGAGCTTCTTCAAGGGTGGGAATCCTTTCCGTCGTTAGGGGGGCACTCGGACCTCCTTCACCCTCCTTAAGGTAATAAGATTTGATTTGAGCCAAGGTTAAGTCGGCTACCTTACCTGTACCATTTGTCATGTCATTGATGTTATCGTCATGCATGAGAACAGGGATGCCATCCTTCGTTTTACGAATATCAAGTTCCACCATCTCGACGCCCATATCAATAGAGCTTTGGATAGCGGATAATGAGTTCTCGGGATGATGATGCCAATCGGCTTTGTGTGCTACGACATGGACACGGCCATTCGGATCATGAAATTGATCCAGAATATCACTAAAGGTAGAAGCATAAGCACGTCCAGGATCAAGTGGAAGCAGGCTGATGGCAAGTAGAGCAACAGGCAAGGCATAGACAACAAATGTTCGTGGAGACGGAATGAATTTCAAGACGAAATTTTTCATCAGTATCCTCCCAAATTTGAGTTGTAAAATCAGTTCCAATGATCAGGACCATAGGGAAGCAGTCCCCATTTGTTGCAGCCGTTTAACCGAAGAGTCCGCGTATTCAACACGGCAGGTTTCCATTACCCAATGACCCGAAAACTGATGAGTCTCCAACAGAGTAACTATAGCCGGAAATGGGATATTTCCATCCTCAACCGCAAGATGGTTGTCTTGATCTCCACAATTATCGTTAATGTGAAGACCTATCACATGCGGCAATACCTGTTCCAAGCCTAACAGGCATTTGCCTTCTCCAAGTAAATGGGCATGGGCTACATCGAATACGACCTTTAAGCGAGGATGATTGACGGCTTCTACCGTTTGTGCAATAAACCCTATCTCTATCCCCAGTAAACCCGGGTAAGGGGGGACGTTCTCCAAAGCAAATACAAACTTGTCGCTGACCGTTTCCTTGATTATATCTTGCATAAAAAGTTGACAGCGCTGCAACGCTGCAGTCTCATCTTGTAACGCTTCGATCCCATGGTTGTCCTGCTTCTCGTAAAGGCCGGCATGCAGAACAACATAGGAGCATTGAAGGAATTCGGCAATCGCCCCTGCCTCCAGCAGAAGTTTTTTACTTTCCTCGATTCGTACGGCAGACTCGGCGCATGGGTTGATACCATGAATGGGAGCATGCAACGTCCAGCGAACATCATTTTGGATACCAAACGTCTTTAGCCATTCCAACTCTTCTGAGGACCAAGCTAATATTTCGCGATGGCCGTCCTCACACATCAGTTCAATGCCCTTCCAACCTTCCTCTACCAGACGCTTGACAGCTTCCTTAAGTGGTACATGAATGAGGGCAAACGTGGAAATCGAGAATTTTCTTTTTGATTCCATCTTGTAAGTCCTCCTTTATTTAATTCCTGACTGCATAAAGCTTTGGATGAATTGGCGTTGGAATACAAAAAATCCTATTAGCAGCGGAGCCGCAACTATCAATGTAGCCGCAGAAACTTCAGCCCACTGTGCTCCCGTCTCCGCAGCCTGTGCGAATATCGCAAGACCAACGGTCAGGGGTCGATTCTCTACAGAATTCGTAACAATCAAAGGCCAAAGGAAATTGTTCCAATGATAGCTGACCGAAACTAGACCAAATGAGAGGTATGCGGATTTACTGAGCGGAAAATATATTCTCCATATAATCGACCATTTGGAATATCCCTCTACCTTTGCTGCTTCCTCCAACTCGTTCGGTATTGTTTTAAAGTGCTGTCGCAGCAGGAAAATACCGAATGAGGTAGCAAAGAACGGAATCATAATGCCAAGTTTCGTATCAAGCAGTGACATTTCCTTTAACGTCATATAGTTTGGGAAAATCAATACATCGTTTGGAACCATGATCTGAATAAGAAATAACGTGAACAAGAGAGATCTTCCGAGAAAATTCACTTTGGCAAAAGCGTATGCCGCCATCGTGCCCGTTACCATTTGTACAACCAATACCCCGACAACGATCAGAAGCGTATTCAAATAATAAATCGCAAAGGGAGCACCCTGCCAAACAGTCACAAAGTTTTGCAGGGTAAATTCGAATGAAAATTGTTGGGATAATGCCAACTTGGACGGTCGGAATGCTGTATATACCATCCAGAATAGCGGGATGAACCAAACCAGGGCAGCCGCAATAATAAAACTGTACGTTACCCAAGATGAAAGATGCAGCTTTTTCAACATGTAACCCGTACTCCCTTATTCATAATGAATTTTTTTGTCCAATCCGAAGAATTGAACTGCCGAGATCAACAGGAGCACCGCAATCATTACGATGGTTAGCGTAGAGGCTTTGCCTAAATCCCAGAAGGCGAATGCTTGTTCATAGATATAATAGAGCAGTAGACTACTGGCATTGTCCGGCCCGCCCTTCGTCATGATGAAGAGATGATCGACCAACTTAAATGAATTCGTCATAGCGATAATCATGACAAACAGAGTTGTGGGCATAAGCAGCGGCATTGTAATCTTGCGAAATACCAGCCATGGTTTTGCTCCATCGACGTCAGCGGCTTCATATAAATCTCGGGATACATTTTGCAATCCGGCCAAATAAAAGATCATAAAATATCCAGCCTCGCGCCATACAATCATGATAATTAACGCCCACATGACCAATTGCTGGGAGCCGAGCCAGTTCAGCCCGCCCTGCTCCACATAATTTAACAACCTGCTTAATAATCCGTACTGCGGCGTGTAAATAAACAGCCACACATTGGCGATTGCAATCATCGGTATCACATTGGGATAAAAGAAAGCTGTCCTTAGGAATCCTTTTCCACGGATTGCTTTGTTGGCCATGACAGCCATAAAGAGTGCTAATGCAATCGATGTCGGGACAGTTCCGATAGCAAACCAGATGTTATTGGACATGACTTTCCAAAAAATGGAGTCACTTGCCAAAGCCTTATAATTGTCTAACCCGATAAAAATAGGCTTGCGAACCGCGAGATCCGAATGATGAAAACTCAAAATCAATGTTTTATAAATCGGATAAAAAGTAAAGAGCATTAAAATAACGAGTGAAGGCAACAGCAGCATCCAAGCGAATAAAGTTGTCCTCCAATAGTTCCATCTAAGCACATTTGTTCACTCCTCTAGTTGTGTTATTTTTTGAAAGGAGCCAGTGCTTTATCTGCTTCTTCTTGCGCCTGCTTCAAAACGGTGGCAGGGTCTACCTCGGAGGTCAATGCCCTTTGAATGGCATCATTAAGTGCCTTGGCTACTTTACCGGAATTATGCGTTGCCAGTTCACTGGCTCCATACTGAAGTTGATCCTTGGCAACGAGTGCAGCCGGGAATTCCTTTGTATAAGCTTTCATTTTTTCCGTCTGGTAAGCCGATTGCCGCACCGCTACATAACCGGTGTCAATACTCCACTGTGCCGCCCGCTCCGGCTCGGTCATGAATTTCATAAACTTCCATGCGGCTATTTTGTTTTTCTCAGGAATTCCTTTAAATATGTACAGGTTTCCACCGCCAACCGGGGAACCGAACTGTTTATTTTGCGGCAGGAAGCTAACGCCAAAATCAAACTGAGCATTCTTTTTCACACTGGTCAAATTGCCGGTTGTATGATACATCATAGCGGTTTTACCCTGAATAAAATCCGATGGCGTCGTAGCCCAGTCAACAATGCCTGCGGGCATGCTCTTATCTTTCTTGGTCAAATCTACCCAGTATTGCAGTGCTTTAACATTATCGGGTGTATTGAAATAGGCTTGTTTTCCATCGTCTGACATGAGGTTTTTACCGCTTTGCAGGGCAAGAGTTTGAAACATCCAAGTAGATGATGTCGGTCCGGTGGATGGTATTTGGATCCCCCATTTACCAGGCTTCGTCAGCTTTTTCGATATATCCCTAAGCTCCTCCCACGTTTGTGGCGGTTTGTTCGGATCAAGTCCTGCCTCCTTATAGGCATCTTTGTTGTAATAGAGAACGACAGAGCTGCGTTGGAAGGGAAGACTGTACATTTTCCCATCGACTTTGGAATTGGCTGTAAATGCCGGGAAAAAGTCAGATATATAATTATTACCTTCTTGAGAAATAAATTCATCCAACGGTGTGATGGAGTCCATATCCATGAATGTGAATAGATCCGCTGCAAGAAGAACAGCTATATCCGGAGGGTTCCCTCCCTGTACTGCTGCCTGTACCTTGACTGTCGTATCTCCATAGCTTCCGGTATATACAGGTTTGATCGTAATGTTAGGATTTTCCTTCGTGAATTGCTGAGCCATGCTCTCAATGGTTGCAGTTAATGGACCGCCTACCTGCACGGGGTAGTAGAAGGTTAATTCAATCTTTTCATCTACAGCAGGTTTAGCTGTGGCAGGCTTGCTGACGTTATTCCCCTGCTGCGTCCCCCCACAACCTGCGATCAGGCTTAGTCCCACTGCGGCTGGAATTATTATTTTAAACAACGCTTTCATTTTTTTAGCGCCTCCTCTGATTGAATGAACTTATTATATAGGGATTCACTTAGCCAAAAAAATCCTCTAATCTTAAGGTTTGGTTCTATATGTTCAGATCATTTGGAATTAACCTTTTAATCGCCTTCCATCGTGATATACTTGGGCTATATTCTGAAGTGAGGAGCCGAAGATGCAGCTGGAGGCCGTCTTCTAAACAAATCAATATGAATTTGAGGCAGAAAATGCTCATCCTATTTCTTTTATTAATCGCCGTTCCTCTTGGCATACAGGGTTTCGTTACCTATCGAGACTTTTCCTCTACATTAGAACAAAAAACAATGGATTACGCAGTTCGGATTATTCATCAAATCAACCAAAGCCTTGAACAAAACCTGGAAGAAAATATGCAGAATCTATCACTTCTTCCGCTCTACAACGAAGATGTCCGCGCTTTACTGGAAAAATACGACGATCCTGGAAATCGTCTGGCGGTGCCCTCCATAGAGGAAAGAGGCAGGATGTACCGCCATATCGTCGCTACTAATTTTTATAAAACGGAAATTCGTGGCATTCAGGTTATTGCCAATAATGGGTTTATATTTACGAGTATGGATCCTTACATTGTTAAACCGTTTATCGATTATAATCAGGAAACCTGGTGGCCCCAGGTTAAAGAGGCGGATGGCAAATGGGTGGCTATTGCCCAGCACAAGCCCAACTATTTACTGGAATCGACTTCTGAGCGATATGTTTCTCTTGCCAAATTAATTAGAGACCCTAGCTCTACGCAGGTGATCGGCATGATCAAGCTCGATTATCGTCTGGAGGTTTTTGAACAGATTATGTCTGGTTATCAGGTTGCCGAGATCGGGCGTGTAGTGGTTGTCAACAGGAATAACGAGCTTTATTACGAGCAGAACGCAGATAATACGGATTTCCCTACGTACAGAGTTCTTGAACAGCTACCCAATGAAAATACGAATAGGCGCATGGATATCGATGGAAAGCCTTACTTAATCTTGTCTGAGGATTCTAGACTGCTGCAGTTGAAAGTGGTAAGCATGATTCCGCTGGAATTACTTCTGCAGAAATCGGTCGAATTACGCAACTATACGATTGGTATCGGGTTAGTATGTCTGTTTGCTGCGGGTCTGCTGGCGCTGTTCTTCTCCTACAGATTTAGCCAGCCGTTAATTTTACTTAAGAATAAAATGCGGCTTATGCAGCATGGCAAGTTGAATCAAAGCCTTATCGTTTCATCGAACGATGAAATCGGTCATTTGATTCAAGGCTTCAACCGGATGACCGAGGAGATTAATAACCTGATCCAGGAAGTCTACGTGTTGGGTTTAAAGGAACGGGAAGCCGAGATCGCCGCACTGCTTTCGCGCATAAATCCACATTTTATTTATAATACACTGGAATCGATTAATATGATGGCAATCCGGCACAAGGCTTACGACGTTTCCGATATGGTATCCGCATTGGGCAGCTTGCTGCGTTATTCTGTCGATAAGCATGACCGCATGGTCATGCTTGGCGACGAACTGGAATCGATACGTTCGTATGTCAAAATTCAGCAAATCCGCTACGGAGATAGACTGAGCGTTATTATCGACGCCGAAACGGAGCTGCTGGGGTTGGCTATTCCAAAGCTATTGCTCCAACCATTGGTTGAGAATGCCATCTATCACGGCCTAGATAGTCTTGAGCACGGGGGGACGATCTGGATCATGGCTGCACAATTTGATAATAAGCTGCTGCTGACGGTGAGTGATAACGGAAAAGGACTTACCGACTCGGATATCGAGCGACTAAGGAAATCGTTGAAACCACCAAAAGAGTCGCTATTTGAACAAGGCGTTCTGTCCGGCAGAGGCTTAGCCCTCCGAAACATCAATCTGCGAATGATACTTATGTACGGGGAGGAACATACCCTTGATATTGATGGGACACCGGACTGCGGGGCATCCTTTACACTAACGATACCGATATAGGAAAGGACATTTTCGAAGATGAATATTTTACTGGTGGAGGATGAGGCGGTTATCCGTCAAGGTATTACCCAATTAATCGAGCAAATGCCGGATGATTTCCGGATAGTCAAAAGTGCAGCCAATGCCAAAGAAGCGCTGCATTATATGCTGCATGAGGAACCACCGGATTGCATCATTACGGATATTCGGATGCCGGAAATGGACGGTTTGACCCTGACGGCCCGGATTAGAGAGATGCATGCAGACATTCCAATCATCATTGTAAGCGGATACAGCGATTTTGAATATGCTCAGCAGGCGATTCGTTATCGGGTATGCGATTACTTGCTGAAACCAATTGACAGAATGGCGCTGATAACGGCGATAGGTAAGATCAGAAGGATCCCAGGTCCAATGACTCCATCCCCCTTCGAACCCAAGCCGGCCGAGAAGAATCCAGTCGAAGGCACCGGAACTCATACGGAAAAGACTTCTTCAATAATACGAAAGGTGAGGGAGTATATCGGAACTCATATTCAGGATGATTTGCGGCTGCAGGTTATAGCGGATAATGTCCATCTTAATCCAAACTATTTGTGCCAGCTGTTTAAAACCGAAACGAAGACCAATCTTTCAGACTATATTACGGAAGCGAGGATCGAAAGATCCAAGCAATTGCTCTCAGGTACTCAATTGAAGATTTATGATGTAGCGCGTCTTTCCGGTTATCAAAGTCCAAAGCATTTTATGTTGGTTTTTAAGCAAAAGGTCGGGAAAACACCAAGCGCTTTTCGGGATGAGAATTAGACTGTCAAGAGGTATTCCTTCCCCTCAAACGCGAGCCAAAACTATGTAACCCTGCAAGAATGCCGGAGGTAATCTTATAAATTCTGGCGTCAAAAAAACCGCCTCACTCACGAGGCCACTGAAAAAGTTCAATTAAATAAAAGGTGCAGTTTTCTCAAAATTTTGAGGAGACTGCGCTTTTTTCTTGTATACTTTTAGGTATCATGGGAAAAAAGGTGAGCCGAGTGATCCAAAAACAGCAGACTTTGGTATTAAGTCCTTACTACGAACTCTATAACTTGATTGTGCCCAAGGATAATTTGCTACGCAAAATTAATGAACTCGTGGATTTTTCATTCATATACGAAGAACTTCAAGTCAATTATTGTCTCGATAATGGTCGTAACGCTATTGATCCAATTCGAATGTTCAAATACTTGTTACTGAAAGCTATATTCGATTTGTCCGATGTGGATATTGTCGATCGCTCTCGGTACGATATGTCTTTTAAGTATTTCCTAGGGATGGCACCGGAGGACCCTGTAATGGATCCCAGTTCCTTGACCAAGTTCCGAAAACTCCGGTTGAAAAACATGAATATGTTGGATTTGCTCATTGAGAAAACCGTGTCACTCGCCATTGAGAAGGAAATCATCAAAAGCACATCAATTATTGTTGATGCCACCCACACGAAAGCGCGCTACAACCAGAAGTCCCCACAAGAAATCTTACAGGATCGAGCACGCAAGGTGCGAAAAGCCCTCTATACCATAGACGAAACCCTAAAGGGTAAGCTTCCTGCTAAAAATGTCAGTACATTTTTGAAAGACGAGCTTAGCTATTGACAAAAGCTTATTCACATCGTAGAAAATGATTTAGGGATACCGCTAGTTCCTAAACTTCAGGAACCGCTTAATCTGTTGAAGGAAACTGTTCAAGATGATGTGGAGCATCTTCAAATTTCGGAAGATGTTGACGCACGTATTGGGCACAAAAGTGCGGACTCCGCTTTTTTTGGGTACAAGACACATCTGGCCATGACCGAGGAACGTATTATTACAGCTGCCATCGTCACCACAGGTGAAAAGAACGACGGCAAGCAGTTGCAAGCACTTATTGAAAAAAGTAAAGCCGCAGGCATGGATGTCCGAACAGTGATTGGCGATATGGCGTACTCGGAGAAGGACAATCTCATCTACAGCAAAATAAATGATATTGATTTAGTATCCAAACTAAATCCTGTGGTTAGCCAAGGAAACCGAAAAAAAGAAGAGGAGTTTGAGTTCAACAAAGACGCAGGTATGTATGTCTGTAAAGCCGGCCATTTGGCGATGCGGAGAGCGCGGCAAGGAAAAAAAGGCGTCAGCAAGAACCAGGTGACGACCTATTATTTTGATGTGTCGAAGTGTAAGCGTTGCCCTCTTCGGGAAGGTTGCTACAAGGAAGGAGCCAAGTCGAAAAGCTATTCCGTCAGCATAAAGTCCGACGAACATTCTGAGCAAATGGTATTTCAAGAAAGTGAAGATTTCAAAGCGAAGTCGAAGGAACGTTACAAAATTGAAGCTAAAAACAGTGAGTTGAAGCACAGACACGGGTATGATGTAGCCACATCCTCGGGTTTATTAGGTATGGAACTACAGGGAGCAATGGCGATTTTTACGGTGAATCTAAAACGAATATTAAAGCTAAATGATTGAAATTGATGTACGGAAAAGCTACATACAGCAAAAGAAGACATCTTCCCGAGTGGGCGATGTCTTCTTTTTTGCTTAGTAAACACCATTTAATAAAATGTGACAGTTCTTCAGTGGCCTCTCACTCACGGGGCAGTTTCTTAGTGACTGAAGTATTACGGTTTCTTACCCAGAAAAAGCACGCCTTTTTTATTGTTATAACGGTCCGTCGCTTCTTTAATGATCTCGTTGCCGCCTTTGGTTTTATACTCTTCAATGACCTTTGGCCAGTCGGAAATCGGTTCTTTGCCGTAAATCATTTTAATCATATGATCCATAATAATCTTCGGACCAGCATCCGAACCCGGTGAAGCGGCATCCGGGTACTTGGCATCGGCCTCCAAATTAGGAGAAAAACCAATACCCGATAAGCCTTCTTTTGCTAAAATATTGTCAAATGCATTCAAAATATAAGGTCCGTTAGAATCCGTTTGCATTTTCAGACGGTTAACCGTACTTTCATGGGAGGAGTGCAGCGTACCACGGTGATCCTGCTCCTCTTGTTCTTCTTTGTTGGTCGGTTCCTTATACTTCACTTTACCGTCAACTACCGTATACGTATCACCTTCGATACCAAAAGTAAAGAACTTGAATGCTTCCTCTGACGTCATCCAGTCGAAATATTTAACGATTTCTGCGGCCGTTTCAAGTTTCACGTTTTTGTTGATATAGTGAGCGCCAATGACTGGCTGATACATCAGATATCCGCCTTTGCCATCCGGTCCCTTCGGTGAAGCGATAACATCAATCTTGGCGTCTTTCACTGCATTCGGAATGTTCGTCCGGAAATCATTCAAGCTGACTAAGTTGGAGGACCAGATACCAACATCGCCGTTGCGGATATTTTTCAACCAATCGGTCGAGGTTGTCGTCGCGAACTCTTTGGCCATCAAACCTTCATCAAACATGGTCTTGATCACGTTAAGTGCTTTGGTCATATTTTCCACGTCAAAAAACTTCGGAACAACTTGACCGTTTACAAACTCGAATTGTTCTTTATAAGGCAGCACATCAAATGCACCCAGAACGGTGTCGGCATATTTCAAATTCTCACGAGCACCATATGGATATTTAACACCCATTGCCTTAAACGTTCGAAGTACATTCAGGAATTCATCGATTGTTTTAGGTGGCTGTAAACCTGCCTTTTCAAGTAGATCGGTACGAATAAACGTAGCACGTCTAGAAGGATTCTCTAACCAGTTGGGGATACCATAAATCTTCCCATTATAGGATACGGCGTCCCACGCTTCCTTTGGCACTGTTTTCATTAAATTAGGTGCATTCTGTTTCAGCAAGTCATCCAGTGGCAAGAACATTCCTGCTTCTACGGAACCTGACATCGCTTTGTCTGTCGCAGTGCCCAAGCTGCCTACCACATCTGGAATGTCATTGCTCGCGAACAAAACGCCCATCTTGCTTACTTCCGTTACTCTCAGCGTAAGGTCGGTATTCGTCAGCTCCTCCAATTTCTTCACCCATTTGTCATTGTTAATGTCAACACGAGTGTGGTATCCAGTGTTAGTCGTGGTCGGATATGAAATAGAAAACTTGGTCGGTGCCTTTTTTGCCGCTGTTGTGACTGATGACGGCGTCGCTTGTTCCTGATCGGTTTTTCCCGTTGAACAGCCTGCTAAAGTACCAACAGACATTACAGCGACGATCGCGACACTTGTAACTTTTTTCAAAAGAACCCCTTCTTTCCAAAAGAAAATATCAGGATTTCACTGAACCTACCATCATCCCTTGGATAAAGTGCTTCTGCAGGAACGGATATACGCAAAGGATGGGGATTGTAGCCACGACAATGACTGCCATCTTAATCCCTTCAGGTGATAGTAATAGCATTAATTCCGAAGAAACGTCCGATTGCCCCATTTGATCTGTAAATACAATTTCTCTTAGCCGCACTTGCAGCGGAATCCAATTGCGATGATCGATATAAAACACAGCCTCTGCATAACGGTTCCAATGACCCACTGCGTACATGATGCCCATCGTAGCCATTGCAGGTTTCGAAAGTGGCAGTACAATATTCCACAATATCCGAAACTCCCCACACCCGTCAATTCTTGCCGAATCCAGCAGCTCCGTCGGTAAGTTCAGGAAAAATGAACGCATAACGAATAAATTAAACGCGCTTATCGCCATAGGAAGCATTAAAGCCCAAAGTGTATTAAGAAGCCCTAACTGTTTCACTAACAAATAATTCGGAATTAACGGTGCGCTGAAAATAAGGGTAAACAGCACCATCACGAGAATCGATCTACGGAACAAATATTCAGGTCTAGATAAAGGATAAGCTAGCGTTGTTGTCATAAACAGGTTGATCAAGGTGCCAAAAACCGTAATAATGACACTATTCCGAAACCCAATCCATATCGTCGGGTCCTGTAAAATAAGTTTATAGCTTCCCAGTGTGAAGCCAACTGGCCAGAGTGATACCTTCCCCGCATTAATGGCCGTGTTATTGCTTAATGACTGCGCAATAATGTGAATAAGGGGAAGCACCATGCTCAATCCAATGATACCTAGCAAAATGATGTTGAATATATTAAAAATTTTATGGCCTCTTGTCATAATCATAGCGATTCACCTCCTGTCTCCTTCCGTATCAGTACAAACCTTCTCCGGTCAACTTTTTACTAAACGTATTACTGATCATGATTAACATAAGACCCACAACCGACTTGAACAAACCAATGGCGGTCGTGTAGCTGTATTGACGATCAACAAGCCCTGCCCGGTACACAAACGTATCAATAATCTCCCCATTCTCATTGTTAAGCGGGTTAAGAAATACAAAGACGCGTTCGAAACCGAAATCTAGAAAATTACCGATATGCAGTAGGAATAAAATGACAATCGTTGGCAAAATACTCGGAATTGTGATGGAGAACACTTGACGAATACGGCTGGCTCCATCGATTTGTGCAGCTTCATACAGATCGGGGTTGATACCAGCAATCGCAGCCAAATAGATGATGGTTCCCCATCCGCTATCCTTCCACACCCCTGAGCTGATTAGAATGGTCCGAATATAGGTATTTTCGCCTAAGAAATAAATAGGTTCGATATTAAATATGGATAGCAAATGATTGACGATTCCCGTGGATGGCGATAATACCCCTACGACAACTCCGCCTACGATGACCCATGACAGGAAATGCGGCATATAAACTACGGTTTGAACAATCCTCTTATACATCATCACTCGCACTTCATTGATGAGAAGGGCCAGAATAATCGGAACTGGAAAAGCGAAGCACATATCGTAAATACCGATTAATATCGTATTTTTCAAAATTTGAAGGAAATCCGTATACTCGAACATTCGTTGGAAATGTTCCAAACCAACCCATTTACTTCCTTTAATACCTTTGAAAATGTTGTAGTTTTGAAACGCGATGACGGAGCCGAATAACGGGATATATTTAAAAAGTAAAAAATAAATAATTCCCGGTAATGAGATCACGTAAATCGGCCAATGCTTTCGCACAAAAGCCCATTTCTGACTCTGCGATGAGAAATCGTAAACCGTTCGATCGGATGGCTGTATTTTACTGGCCATGGTTTCCTCCCCTTCTTATATGCTGCTTCAATTTGTCTTCTTCATCTTACTTGGGTTGTCTGGAGGTAGCGATGGTGAAACTTATAGGGCTTTGTGTTTTTTTACGATTGGAAAATCTGAATCAACGAACGATGCCATAGCGCTTCGCTGCACTTCCGTACAACCAGTTCTCTGCAACAAATAAGGCCGTGTCATGATCGATCCACCCAGCTTCGAGTTGTCCCCACAGGAAATCGCTCACAATCCGTTTGACAAGTAAAATCTTGCCGTAGCTCCATTCCATACAACGGGCATCGGATACGATGAGCGAGCTTTTGATTGCCGGAAGCGCTTCTAGCCGGTACTGCATACTATCCCGGTATGTACTCGCCCGAAAGTTAAACCACCAATGTCCGCCCACATGAACATTCGGAAAATTCCATGCCGCTTGCACAATATCCAGATTGTTGAGCTCCGAGGCCACCACAAGCTCGAAGGTACAGGCATAAGCTTCAAACAAAGCAGATAGCTTCAAGATACGGGCCGGGTCATTGACCGGGGTGGCTGTTCCGCACCAGGAACGTTCCACGCCGAGAAATAACTGAATGAGAAGTCCTCTCTGCTCAGCAGCAGCACCTAATTCGTGCAGAAGCATCATTAATATCTCATCCTTCGTGCTGCCTTGCCCGATCACAACCTTGCGATTCGCTCTGGCTTCATAGCTTGGCAATGTCGTCATGATGCCCACGTAACCGGCTTCCTTGTACTCGTCGAGTAGTTGCTTAAGCTTCTCACGCGCTTGAGCGAATGCCTCAGCCGGGTTATGCGACAACTCAACTTCTTTGACCCATCCGCCCAATTTCCCGTCAATTCGCGGAATCAGTATGGCGTTCTCTCGCATCCCTTGGAACTCCGCATGCTCGGGTATATTCACGACGAACCTGCGAACGTTCAAACGATCTGCGACCTCTTGCGCCCATGTGACACTTTGCGCGGTCTGTTTGACAGCTTCGTCAGCTTTCCGTACTGAGGCAGCGTCGCTGATCACAATGCCATATAGATTTTTGAAAATTTGGGTCAACACCACATTCATCATCGTGTTTCTTGATCCATGGTAAGCTTCCAAAAAGGCAGCGATACGTGTATCCTCCGGGAGCTCCATGGCATTCGCCGGATACCCTGCAGCCTGCAGCTCGCGAAACAACCAGAAATAATGCGCAATTTCCCAGAAGTCGCTTGCACATAGACGATCGCCCACAAGGTGGGTGTGAGTATCCAAAACAGGCAGCTGCATGATACGTTCCACAAACGCTTCTTTACCGTTTTTCATCTCCATATTCGTTCCTTTTCCTCCTTCTATAACATCTATGTCCTGATGGTACAATGGTTGCTCCATCTGTTCCATGGGGTAACTTCCGCTGGGTTGTGATTTTTTATGATGGCTTCCGGTCAAGAGATAAAAAAACCTGGCCGATGACCAGGTTCTTATATAGAGCCGTACGCTTGAAATATATCGTTACAGACACGATTTCACTTCCCCTCGCATCTGCAACGATGAAAAATACACTAAGCATGCATCAAACCTAACATCGTAGAATAGTTTAATTGCGATCAAAGGTTATCCACAAAAAATAACATATTATTACATCTGGACTTTATCCATTTGNCTAAGCATGCATCAAACCTAACATCGTAGAATAGTTTAATTGCGATCAAAGGTTATCCACAAAAAATAACATATTATTACATCTGGACTTTATCCATTTGAGCAAAAACAACAACACCTATTAAGTTGACGTGTTTCTCCAAAAAAAAAATTGGATATTTGGCTGTTTGTTATTGCCTTAGTTCAGAATGATCCGCTGCGGTTCCATCATCACTTGCCGACTACCTGTTTTCTGTCTAC
>NZ_LMEO01000050.1:340099-917339 GCF_001426375.1 Paenibacillus sp. Root444D2 | reverse complement strand
TAAAGAAAAATGAAGTAAAGCCGTTTAAACTCGCAATTTAATAAGTAATCTGTTGCTTTAGTCGACTAGTGTCCAGTATTAGGGGGTTAGACCGAATTGTGGCCTATATAGGCCATTTCGCGACAAATGGGTTCAAATTGTTGTACAAACTACAACTTGAAGTTGCGAAATAGCCTTTGGGCGTGTGAATTGTTGTAGAGAATACAACATTAGCAATCATTATAACCGATTTGACCTCACGAAAGCTGGATGACTCTAAAATCGAATTTTGGAGTTATGTCTACCTGTTGTGAGGAGGTGAGAAGGCATAATGAATGAATCGACAGTCTCGAAGGTGATAAACCCGGCTCTGCTGCAGTTTGGCAATGGAACCGGGTTTTATGTTTTAACTCCTAAGGTTTGAAGGTTTCTAAGTCGTAGGCGTTATACGCCGGGTTAATCCCCAAAAGAGCAGGGCTAAGGCGCTTACTGAGGCACCCAGCAAGCATACGCCGATCCAGCCAGCGTATGAGAAAACAACAGTTGAAGAAATTGAACCGACGGCACTGCCGATGGAATAGAAGATCATGTAGCCAGCAGTGAGACGGCTGCGTGCCTCTGGACGTACGTTCAAAATCATGCTCTGATTGGTTACGTGCACAGCCTGCACCGCGAGATCCAGAGCGACAACTCCGACTATTAATGCCCACAGTGAGTTCTCAGCTAAGCTGATTGGCAACCATGATCCTAGAAGCAGAACTAGAGCTATACCGGTTGTTCGCTGACCTAGTCCGCGATCGGCCACACGTCCTGCCCGTGCAGCTGCTAGCGCTCCGGCAACACCTGCTAGGCCAAACGACCCGATTGCAGTATGTGAAAGAGATAATGGCGGTGCGCTGAGCGGCAGTACTAGCGAAGTCCATAAAATGCTGAATGCAGTAAAGATCAGCAGACAGATGACGGCACGTATACGCAGTATTGGTTCTTGAATGAACAGAGTGAACACGGAACGCAACAATTGCGGATAGGATAGGGGAGCTTTTACTTTATCGTGGTGTGGCAGCATCCGAAATAAAGCGATAGCCATTAAAAGCGTCATTACTGCGGAGACATCATAGACGGCACGCCATCCAGCGAGATCCGTCAGTACACCAGCGATGGTACGCGCCAATAGAATGCCGATCACGACACCGCTTGTCACCAAGCCAACCACACGGCCACGATCGTTCGGCGGAGCCAAAGTTGCAGCGAACGCAACAAGCACCTGTACCACTACGGCAAACAGCCCTACTACAGCCATACCTCCAAGGAGTACAGCACTTGTGGGCGCAATGCTTACCGTGAACAGTGCTAATACGGAGACTAGCAGCATACGGACAACCAAGCGACGTCGATCAAATAGATCCCCAAGCGGCACAAGAAATAGAAGTCCCAATGCATAGCAAATCTGAGTGATTGTAATAATTATGCCTACGAACGAATGACTGATGCCGAACTCCTTAGCAATAATGTCGAGAAGCGGTTGTGCGAAATAGATGTTGGCGACAGCAAGCCCGCTGGCGACTGCTAACAAGAGCGTGGCCGAGCGTGAAAGCGATGAATTGATATCCGATTCGGATACGTCGGACTCGCTTCGTACTTTTTTCACTTCTACACCGCTTGCATCCCCGACGTCTATATGTTCTTCAAGCTTCTCCATTGTTCACGCTCCTTGGCTGAATTTAGTTTTATTAATAACGTACTGATCAGTACGTTATTATAAGGAAAAACATACGACAATTGACTCTTATTGTCAACGATTTGACATTTAAATGCTGGAAAATATAAAATAATATCATACTGATCGTTATGGAAAGAAGGAATAATATGGCTAGGCTCCGTGAATTTGATGAGCAAAAGGCTTTAGATGCAGCTATGCATGTATTTTGGGAAAAAGGATTCGAGGCAACCTCGTTAAGCGATTTGACATCCAAAATGGGTATCCAGCGACCAAGCATTTACTCGGCATTTGGTGATAAAAAGGAACTGTTTGAAGCTGCGCTGCGAAAATATACACAGTTTCACGCTTCTAATGTTAGAGCGCGACTTCAAAAAAAGTCATCAGTGATAGAAGCATTTCGTTCCTATTTTGAAAGTATAGTGGCTGAAGAATACGAGGAGGGGCCCAAGCCCAATCGGGGTTGTTTTTGCCTGAACACGATGGTCGAACTTGCACCTCATGATACCAAATTTGCAATACTCACAAGAGAGCATCAGATGTATCTATCCGCTATATTTCAAGAAACGATTGAGCGAGGCATACGATCAGGTGAGCTTGATAACGCTACGAATCCATTAGCCTTAGCGCAGACACTTGTTGTCTCGTTAATCGGTCTTACAGTTATGATGAAATCACGTCCAGATCGCTCATTTATGAATAATTCTGTAGAATCCATTCTTACATTGCTCAAATAGGACGTAAAAAAACGGGCTTTCGCCCGTTTTGAAATCGTAGTTTTCTTACGACACCATTTATTTTTTGGTTACTGACGTGTACCACTCGTTGACTTCCTTCGTTGTCTGATCACCGCCATTAGCCTTCCAACTAGCGACGAATTCGTCAAACGCATTCACCGGCAATTTGCCATAGATGATTTTGTTGAATGTTTCCATTTCAGACTGACGCAGAAGGTTCCATTTCGAGATCATGGTCGGTGTCGCCGCACCGGTGAAATAGTTTTGCTTGCGAATGTCCATTTGTGACATGACGACTTTCGCAGCGTACCAGTTTTCAGGTTTGCGGAAATCTGCAATCTGCTTCTCATAAGGAGTTTCCGGCTTTTTGCCGTCCGCAAGCTTAACAAGCGTCTTCATATATAGATCCGGAATCCGCGCCGGTCCGGTTATGAATGTGAAGTCATTGCTGAAGTCTTTGATTTTGTCTTTATCACTAGTCGGTTTTCCATCCACGATGTCCCAATCATAGCCTTGGGCAAAGCCGTTTTCGAATTTGCTGCCGATTGGTGGGTTGGCCAAGTTGTCAAGCATGTAGTTGTAATACAGGAAGATGGCTTCCGGATGTTTAGCGTCTTTATTAATCATGAAGCTGCTGTTCACGCCAGAATTTTGCCATTTCGTGCCTGCCAGTCCATCTGGACCTGCTGGAACCGGATAGGCTTTATATTTCGAATTTTTTACATTCTTGATCAAATCCGGAGCCGGCCAGTCAGGAACCCAGTTTGCTCCAGGCAATACACCTGCATTTCCTTTTGTCCAGATCTCAGCAGATTTACCTTCGTCCCACAGAGCTGCATCAGGATGAATATAGCCTTTGTTCATCCATTCTTGAAGTTTCGCTAGCGCTTTCTTGGCCCCTGGGTTGATAGACCCATATTCAAGATTGCCATTTGCGTCTTTGTTCCATTGCTCCTCAACAGAGCCGTATGCCCCGAACAGCCAATCGAGTCCGCCCATCCATGTGTTCGTATTGTTTTTCAAGGAAATCGCGAGCGGATAGACATCCTTAGCAGCAAGCCCGTCCGGGTTCTGATTTTTGAATTTGTCCATCACGTTCTCTAAATCTGCGATCGTCTTGGGAGCCGTAAGATTCAGCTTCTCCATCCAATCTTCCCGGAGCCATAACATCGTATCGTCATTGTCGGTATATTCCAGAATTGGCAGGTTGTACTTCTTGCCATTTCTTGTGAAAGGGTACCATAGTTCTGGATGTTGAACGGTATGGTCTTTCCAAGTTTTGTTGGCGTACTTCTCAAACAACGCGTCAATGGCAACAAACTGGCCGGAATCGATCAATTGGTTGGTTAGTACGGGATCCGTTGGTACGAATACGAAATCTGGCAGTTTCTCGCCGGAAGCAATTGCAAGCTGAAGCTTCTGCTTATATTGATCCCCGCCAGCAGGGTACCAAGTATCTTTATGCTTGATACCTAGCGTCTCCAACATCCAACGATCGTGGACATTGTTCTCTTTGGTGTCGCCTTTGACGTACTTCTTTGGCGGGGCAAACATGACGACGGTGCTAATCTCAATTGGCGGATCGTATTTGCCTTTGGTGAATCCGGCATCGGATGCAGCGGTATCTTTTGAACCGGTAGTGACTGGCTTCTCACCAGACTTTCCGCTACAAGCCGAGATCACGATGAGTGAAGTGGCTACGAGCAGCAAGCATGATTTTTTGAGTTTACTCATTTTTGATTTCCCCCTACGGTGTAAAATTACTACAGTGTTAACTCTACCAACTTATTGGGGAAGGTATCTATATGATTATTTTAGTTTCCGTAAGACTTTGTTAGGCAATTAATTACCGTCTCTAAATTCTTGCGGTGTTACACCGAACTGGCGTTTAAACACTTTGATAAAGTAAGCCGGATCCAAATAACCGACTTCCGTGCTGATTTGATACACTTTTTTGTCGGTTGTCTTTAGCAAATGACAAGCACGCTCCATTCGCAGAGAGGACATGTAATCGCTTATCCCTTCACCGGTTTCAATCTTATAAATTTTGGATAAATGTGTCGGGTGTAAATTAACGTGGTCTGCAAGCGCACGCAGCGAAACATCGAGATGAAGGTTTTTCTCCGCAAAATCCTGGACTTTCTTTACATACAGGGATCGTATATCTTTGATTTCATTTGATGCATTCTCTTTTAGCTTGCCAAGCACGCCGAGAGACCACTTTCTAAGCTTGCTAATGGAGGAAAAAGCCTCTCCGCTCTGCAAGGATTCAATCTCTGATCCAATTAAGTTGGCCAATGTGTAGCCGTTCCGATGCGCTATATGCGTGAAGGAAGAAGCGATTGAAAATCCAGCCTCCATACAGTGCTCCCAGGATTCGGACCATCTATCATCAAGCTCCGCGAACACCGTCCCTAGTTTATCTTCCGCCGCATCCCAACGCCCGACCTCGAGCAGGTTAATCAAAGTAGGAGGCATATGGATCGCATCCAAGGTTCCCTTCGAAACGTTTTGCTCGAAATCGCCAACCCGCATGACGAACTCCTGTTCGTCTCCTACAATTTGCCGGAAATAGGCTGATGCCTGTCTATAATGGTCCGGTAACTGGTCCGGAAATTGGAACCACTCCGTAATAACGATGGACAGAGATCCTTTCAAGAATTGTTTCACTTTATACTGAAGCTGCATAGCAAGCTTTTCTAAAATAGTTTCATTCCCAACGTCAGAATGATCTCCCTTGAGCTGAAGCAGAAAAGCAAGATACCCATGCTCTTCCTTAACACCCCAGACTTCTGTAAATTCTCCGATAATCTCTTCGGCCATATTGATGATCGCATATTCCATCAACTGCTGCCCATTGTTTTTATATTGACCGAATTCTTCCTCCATACGGACGAGCAGGAGGGCACAATTGCCATAATGGAACGGTAATTCATAATTCTCTAGCTTCCGACTCCATTCGTCGATGGGCATGCGATGCCCCCGTAAGGCATCAAGCAGCAATTGGCCGCGAAGAAGCGGTAAGTTTTCGCGAAGGGTGTATTGGGTGCGTTCATGGGAGCTAACGCTTTCCCATTCATTATTCAATTGATCGATCGCAGCCTTGACGGCGTCAAACAATTCGTTGTCGGTCGGCGGTTTAAGCAGATAGTCTACTGCCTGATTTCGGACGGCTTCTTTCGTAAACTCAAAATCGGAATGACCGGATAATATAATGCATTTTATTTTTTTGTCAAACATGCGAATTCGCTCTATCAGCTCTATGCCTGTCATTTCAGGCATGAGAATGTCCGATATGACAATATCGATAGGATGCGTCTCGAGGATTTGAAGCGCCTCATGCGCAGAATAAGCTTTATGGACCTGTTCGATGCCGAGCGTATGCCAAGGTTTGTGCATGGATAGGTTGTCTACCCAGTGAGCTTCATCGTCTACTATGATCATTTGCATGTTACGTATCTCCTTGTATGAAGGGATGATGGCGATGTTCTTCTCCCGAGTTTAATTCCCAAATAATTTCTGTTCGAAATCCTCCAAGATGCGATTTCGTGAAATAGAGATAAGAGTTATCTCCGAATTGATGAATGATCCGCTGGTTGGTGTTCCAAAGACCACAGCCCATTTTCTCTTGTAAGGGCTCCAGCATTTTACGATTTAGCGCCATTTGCTGATCTTCCGTCATCCCGGGGCCGTCGTCATCGATATAAATCCTGCAATAGCCGCCTACAATCTCGCCGCTGATTCGAATTTCACCCGATGAATACGATTTCCCAACCCCATGAATGACGGCATTTTCCACAATCGGCTGGAGCAGCAACCGCGGAACTTGTTGGTTCAACAGCTCTTCGGGTATATCGATAAGGTAATAAATTCTGCCATTACGCAGCTTTTGAATGTCTAGGTAGTTGACGATCAGTCGAATTTCTTCGTCGAGACTAGCCGTTTCCCGCTCCATTCGGGTCGTGTAGCGGTAGTATGCGCTTAGATTATACGCCATGGAAACGACGGCCTCTTCGTTCTTCATCTGGGCCATGTTGACAATGTAGCCTAGGCAGTTGTAAAGAAAATGCGGATTAATTTGAGCTTGCAATTGCTTCAAAGTCGCATCCCTAGCCCTGAGTTTCTCATTGAGCACGTTTTCAATTAAGCCTTGAATTTGCTGAGACATATCATTAAATCGATGAAACAGAAATGAAAACTCATTGTGCGCATTTGTCTTGATCCTTACCGAAAAATCCCCCCGCTGTACGCTCTGTAATCCGCGAATTAGCTTTCTAATCGGACGTTGAACGTTCCGGTACAGCAGCACAGAGGAAGAAATACCGACCACAAAAAGCAGGACCATCGATAAATAGAATAGATTGCGGCTGAACGATATCGGTCCTAAGATTTGATCCAGTGGAACAATGTCAACCAAATGCCAGTCCAATTGGGGAGATTTCACAGCACTAACCAAATAATTTTTATTTTCTAATCTCACGACCTGCTGCATCGTATCTTCTAGTGACTGTCCGTCCAAATAATGGATGAGGTCACTTGATAGCTGCGTGGACGCGCTGCGATTCAGAATCGGAGTCTCACCCTTGTGGTAAAAGAAAGGATCTCCTTGACCGCCTGCCTTATAAGTGTCTAGCATATTTTGAATATTTTCATGACCAAAGCTGGCTTCAACCACCAGATTACTTCCACTAAGCGTATCCTGTTGGCCGAAAGAATCCGTATAGAACCAATAAAAGGCCTTCGGATCGCCTTGGGGCACGGTTTCGCCATCCCCATAAGTCCATTTTCCGGTCATATTCTTTTTCAAATATTTCTCATCATACTCGGACGTTTTAATGGCATTAGAAATGGCTTCTTTGTTCTGTTGGGAATACACCGTGTATTTAACCGGCCATATGTTCATAATACCGGACTGCAGCACCATCTTTTCCTGAACCACGTATCTAGTCTGCATCCGATCATAGCGATCTTCCCAGATGTTTAAGCCGTTGAATTTCTGAACATTTGGATCTTTCGAAAAGGTCATGACAAAGTCCATCATCTGATTGATCCTCGAGTCAATTTGGCTGGACAGAAAAGAGAGCTGTTTGATATTAGATACCTGTAGCTCTTTGCCTATAACATTGAATGCGATTCTATTGGAATATGTAAATACGATAATGATAGGGATGAACAAAATGATAATAAGACTGTTCATTTTGGCAAACAGACTAAACCTGGTACCGACCCTTCTTTTGACAAACGCAATACCTCTTTGCAGCTCCATAACCGATCCCCCCAGAAGATATCCCTAACAAAACCCTATCCATCCTAACATTGTCTTATAGTTTATGGGTAGCGTTTGTTGATACTATATATATCAGGGTTTCTCAAAATACACAAATGAGTTTTACGGAACGGGGTAGAGAGCTATGGACGCAAATACAGTACATCAAGTGACCCACAAGGCCACCGAACGTGTGAAAAGGAAAAGCGGCTACAAACAACCATGGATACTTCATCTCATGGTGCTGCCGGCTGTCCTATTGGTTTTTATTTTTTCTTACCTTCCCATGTCGGGGATTGTTATGGCTTTTCAAGATTATAAGTCAGGTTTGGGAATAACAGGCTCACCGTGGGTCGGTTTGAAGCATTTTCGTTATATGTTTGAGAATGATTATTTTTTGAAAATTACGTGGAATACCCTGTTCTTTGCTTGTACCAAGATTGTGATGAATTTAATCATTCCATTTATTTTCGCCTTGTTATTGAATGAAGTAAGGAACATGGGGCTCAAAAGGTCGATCCAAACGCTGGTCTACTTTCCCCACTTTCTTTCATGGGTCACACTCGCAGGGATTCTGATTGATTTGCTTGCCCAGACAGGGCTTGTCAACCAGTTCCTTTCCAGTGTGTTCGGCATTAAGCCGATTTTCTTTCTAGGCGACGGCAATTGGTTCCGATTTACCATTATTTTCAGTGATGTCTGGAAAGAATTTGGGTTCAATACGATTTTCTTCCTAGCGGCGCTCACTGCCATTAATCCAGCGCTGTACGAAGCCGCTGAAGTCGACGGGGCTAGCCGCTTCAAGCAAGCAATGCATATTACCATCCCATCCCTTATTCCGATCGCAATCGTAGTTGCAACTTTAGCTTTGGGCAATGTACTGAATGCGAACTTCGACCAAGTGTTTAACTTGTATAGTCCTCTGATCTATCAGCAGGGTGATATTATCGACACGTTTGTGTACCGGGAAGGTCTTCTTAGCGGGCAATTCAGCTTCGCAACAGCTGTCGGTCTATTCAAATCATTTATCAGCTTAATTTTAATCATCATATCCTATCGTCTTGCTTATAGATTCGCTGGATATCGAATCTTCTAATCGAATGCATACGAGATCAGTTTTTCTGCGAAAACTCTAAGGAGGACAACATATGTACCACAAAACGTTATCTTATCGCATATTTACCGTGTTTAACAATGCGCTGTTGATCATAATCTCTATTCTTTGCCTACTGCCGTTGTTCCACTTACTGATGGTGTCTTTAAGCTCAAACGCTCCCGCCAACGCCGGGTTGGTTACGTTTTGGCCGATCGGTTTTACATTTGATGCCTACGAAAAAACGTTTAACAATGCCCAATTTCTTACATCGCTTGGGGTATCCATTAAACGGACTATCCTTGGAACGGTGCTTGCGATGTTCGTTAACGCCATTGCAGCTTACGCGCTTTCGAAAGATGCTCGCGTCTTTCGCGCTCGCACCGGCTATCTTTGGTATTTTGTCATAACTATGCTGTTCAACGGGGGCCTGATTCCCAACTATATCCTTGTCTATAAGCTTGGTTTGATGAATACGATGTGGGCGCTTATACTGCCTGGAATGGTAGCAGTATATAACCTCATTCTGCTTCTTAACTTCTTCCGTAACGTTCCTAAAGATCTTGAGGAAGCTGCCTTTATTGACGGAGCAGGTCATTTTCGAACCTTCTTCACGATTTACTTGCCCATCTCATTACCAGCCATAGCGACGATTACCTTATTTACGATGGTTGGCCATTGGAACGCTTATTTTGACGGCTTGATCTATATGAAAGATGCTGAACATCTCCCGCTTGCAAGTTTCATGCAAACCATTATTGTTCAAGCAGATATGTCGAAGATTGATCTGTCAGCGGTTGCGAATCAATCTCAACGAACGATTCGGGCATCTCAAATATTTATCGGCGCGTTGCCCATATTGGTGGTCTACGCCTTCCTGCAACGTTTCTTTGTAAAAGGGATCTCTATCGGCGCCGTCAAGGAATGATGGATGAACCAGAAGGGGGCAAGGCTCTCTTATTGAAGATGTAAAAAGAAGAACACTGTGGCCATTATGGCTACAGTGTTCTTCTTTTTTGCCTTCTTACGCCTTCGGCATCTTCCACCGATGACCATCCAAATCAATGAAACCGGCTCCGTACGTCCATCCCTGATCATGAGGCTCACCGTAAATAGTGCCGCCAGCCTGTACCGCTTTCTCTAACATTTGATCTACTTCTTCTTTGCTCTCGGTATCAATGGATAGCAATACTTCGGTACCTTGCTTCGTATCTGCAATATCATTTTTAGTGAAACTTTTGAATGTGGACTCCGGAAAGAGCATCACGATAACTTTGCTATCTCCGATTAGTAAGCCAGCGGCATCATTACTATTGTGATGTCGCGGATGAAAAGAAAATCCAAGGGGGCGGATTGTCGGATTGGTTAGTGAAGGCTCATAACTAGGATCCAATTGAACCGGTGATTAAACCGCTTTCAAATTATTTCACTTTTAATTATGTAAGGAAGAAGATCACAAGATATATCCGTTTTGAGATCAAGGATACATTGCGAAGCTTGCAGCTCATCAATCCCCAGAATACTAGTTAAGTAAAATAGCATGTGATCATAGATCGAGTTGAAATTCTCTAGTTCGTTGGGGTTATCGGACAAATATTTTTGATGTTTCTTAACGAAATTCTCGGTGACAGGATTCAAAATGATATACCTCCAACTGGTTATAAAATCAATCTATCACAATTGGTTAGAGGTTGAATAGGAATTTTTTTATATCTATGTATGACCATATCCATAATAATAATTAGTCCTGTACTTTATTACTTGATTTATCGTCGAATGTGAGGAATTCTAATCGTAAATTGTGAAGTATGCGCTATTTGCGCTCTTTGATAAGTTCTTTAATTTCTTCAAATTGTCTCATGATTTTTTTATAGGTTAGATATCCAAATAGCGCCTTTAGCCCAAAGAAAATAACCGCCCCAATAATAATCAAAATATAATTGTGACTTATGACTTCAATCGCTTGATTTAATTTTTCCAATTGGCGGGCCTCCAAAATATTTCTTATCATGGAACAATTATGGTCAAAGCAGCCCAATGATAAACCACCTAATGGATAGTAAGGAAGTAGAACAGAGCCGCACGGGAAATTCGCCCGACTCTGTTACGAATTTATTTTTGAGTTTGTTCTCCTCTGTGCCCACCATGCCAAGTACCTTGATGCTCTTGATGTGGGCCGGTCCACTGTCCACTATGACCGTGGCTTCCTTGCCGGTGACCACCGTGCATACCATGATAAGGCATTGGATAGTAATGTGGATGATGTGGATATGGAACAGGATAAATGATCACTGGATGATGATGCATATGAGGATGATATGGATGGTATGGGTGATGTGGATGATGAGGGTGGTGTGGATGATGCGGATGGTGTGGATGATGTGGATGATGCGGATGGTGTGGATTAACATGATGACTTTGGTTGTAACTCATTGTTTAATCTCCTCCAAATTTTGATACACCAACCTATGTAGAAATATAATAACTGGATGCTTGACTATAACGATTTGGGCTTTCAAAAGGAACATAAGCAGCACGTTTGCACGTTATAATGTGGAAGTGTTACAACCCTTAACACACCATTCAGTGGTCCAATTACATCACAGCGTCAAGCGTTCAAGTGTATGCTTAAGTGTAACTAGGCACTACGCGGGCAGGATTGCTTAAGCTGCACATGGAACAGAAACAGAAGGGGCAGTTGAGGGACAAAGAATAAAACCTGCTCATGGTTAAAATGACCATAAGCAGGCGAAAGGAATTATTAATAACACAGCAAATAATTCTTTTAACTACCTTCTCTTATCTATTAGGTAAGGTGTGACAATTTGAAAATCTAGTGTATTATTCCAGACGTTATAACCCATACGGTTTCAGTTCTGGGATAAGACTCTGTTGAGAATACCGCTTGGGTTTTTGGATCACCACTTCTAATTACCCAACCACCAGAGATTACCCTCCTACTTGCTCCTGAATCTAAAATGAGTTTCTAGCGAGCCATTAGGTGATTCAAAGTGACTTTTACTGAATTCGGGAGTATCGACGCAGACAAACTTAGCGGTACATTCAGACACCGTGCTCCTACACTCCGTTCCGTCCGCACGGGCGAACTTACAGGGGTTCTCTCCCAAAAAATAAGCACATGACCTGATGGCCATGTGCTTTATTTATTCTCTACGGAGCCTAGGGGGATGTATGAATCTAGATTGAAATGGCTAACGAAGCAGACTCGACGCAGGCGAACTTAGCGGTAAATTCAGACGCCGTGCTCCTGCAGGTGAAGCTGTCCCTATGAAGCTCACTCATCCGTTCGTCCGCGCAGGCGAACCTTCGGGGTTCTCTCCCCACAGCTCCAAATAAAAGAAGCACCACAACCAGTAAGGTTGTGATGCTTCTTTTTAGTATGGAGCCTAGGGGGATCGAACCCCTGACCTCATCGCTGCCAGCGATGCGCTCTCCCAGCTGAGCTAAGGCCCCTCAATGTCGCTTAGTTAATGTCGACTTTTCGTATTATACATGAATTATTCATCTCAAGCAAGTCCTGCATCGGAGAATTTTTCTATAGTTTTTCTTCCCAGCATAACCATTTGACGTTTCTGTTGCAAAGGGCGGCAAACGTTGTTTTCAGCCGGTTATTCATGCTAACCTATTAGAATAAACTAGTTGATCGTGTGGGAGTGTTGGAGAGTGTCGAATGCGGTGTTGTATTGGGTTTTCTTAGGTGTAGCTTTTGTAATTCCGTTTGTCATCGGTGTGTGGTTAATGCGGAAAACGAATCGATTGGGCTTCTCTTTCTGGATAACGACAGCTTTGAATATGGTTATGACGTTGGCTGCTGCGTTTTGGTGGAAGTCTGTGACAGATGATCCGTTCCGCATGATGTTTGGAATGGCCTTTTATGGGGTATCCGCAGTAAATCTGATGGTTATTGAATTTTTTGCTTTATTTAGCATTCGTAAGAAATTGAATCCTTAAGGGGAATGATCCACTCATGTTGAAATCATATTCAAAATTTTATTTCTATTTTTTCTTGATTGCTGCCGTCCTTTGGATGGCGTTTATTTTTTTAAAGTCGGCAGAATCGTACCAGCAGCAGAGCTTGCGGCCGTTGTTGGAATCCAAGCTTTCGGGTGTTCAACTGATGAACTTATTCCCACATTGGGAGTTCTCCTATGACCACCAAAAGATCTCGTGGCAGGATCCCATTGGTGTCGTCGAGTTCTTCATAAGAAAAGCAGGGCATGTTAGCGAGTACGCTGTCCTTGCCCTGCTCTGGTCCTTAGCACTGCTGGCGAAGCCTGTAAAAGTGGTCATGGCACTGCTCACCTCCTCCATCATTTCGTTAGTTTATGCGGCTTCCGATGAATGGCATCAAACTTTTGTAAAGGATCGAACGGGGCATGGGATTGATGTTGCTGTTGATGCCATCGGTATACTTCTGGCCGTTCTCCTCGTCCTAGTGGTTCTCTGGATAAGAACTAGGATTAAACGAAGATGAATAAGTTAGTTAGAAGCATGTAGACTTTTCGTTTTTTAATCGATTTCCATTTCCAATGCTCGCGAGCTTCGCTTTCCAAATCTTGCTGCTGCCATTGCATCAGCTTCTCGGATACGTATAGATCTGTAGGTTGCATACGGTTCACCTTCCTTTCTTTTCCTGTTAGGTCTAGTTTACATCTAGAATAAGGGGAACAAAAAGAGTATAATTCTCTTTAACGATTTCCCCTTTTATGGAAAGGATGTTGAGTATGCAGCTTTTGACCCATTTCTTAGAGCTTCGAGCTAGTTTTGAACATGGGGTAGAACATGAACCACAACCTATAACGTTAGATGAATTGGCAGATAGATTGTATTGTACAACACGTAATGTAAAGATTTTGCTTAAAAAAATGATGGAGCATGGCTGGGTATCCTGGAAGCCTGGAAGAGGAAGAGGTAATGTCTCCGAGCTTACGTTTCTTGTTTCCTCGGAGGATATGATTTCCAAGCAGGCGATGGAGCTGGCGGGCCGAGGCGATTATAAAGGGACGATTGAACTGATACACCAATTGGGCAAGGGAGAGGGGCTGCAGGACTCTTTCATCGATTGGTTGTTCAGTTTTTTTGGTTATCGTGCAGTCGAACTTGAGGAGCGTTACAAGGATACACTACGGTTTCCGGTCTATAAATGGTTGGTGACTTTGGATCCGGCGCACTCTTTTTATGCATTCGACTGTCATCTCATTAATCAAATATTTGACACACTGATTGTGTATAATCCGCAAACAAGGATCTTTGAGCCCCATTTGGCGCATTATTGGGAAGTTAGCGAGGATGGCTTATATTATACGTTCTATTTGCGAAAAGGCGTGCTGTTTCATCATGGCAGAGAGATGACAGCGCATGATGTTTTTTACACATTTTCGAGATTGAAAGAGCTTGGTCTTTCGGCATGTCAAGGTTGGATGAGCGAAAGTATTGAGAATATGACGGTACTAAATCGAAGTGCGATTGCTATCGAGTTGATACAGCCGAATGTGCTCTTTTTGCAGCAGTTATCGCATTCCTCGATGGCTATCCTGCCGGAGGATATTTGTCGGGATAACGAGGGAATCTTCGGACGTATGCCCATTGGGACAGGACCATTCAGGCTTGAACGAAATGATGATTATATCTGTAAACTTCGTGCTTTCGATGGATATTTTGGAGTTAGGCCACATCTGGATCAAGTGGAAATCTGGCTTTTGCCGCAGGATTTATCTGAGGTTGGCCCTAGTTGGGATATGGTGCAAGTACTTTGCGACCATACGAATTCCCGTAAGCCTGTTGGTGCTGTCGGTAAAGATACGGAATGGCACCAGATTGAGCAGTCGATTCTCGGCTGCAGCCTGCTCACTTTTAATCAGAATAAAAAAGGGCCTCAGCAGGATACTCGATTCCGCAAAGCGATTGACCTGATTATGGATCGTGATCGAATGATTGAGGAGCTTGGAGGCTTCAGAGAAGCACCTGCCAGCAGTTTTTTACCGATGTTGGATCGCAAAGGAACTGTCTCCGGTTATCGTACTGATTTCGTAGAGGCTAAGCGCCTTCTTGATGAAATGGAGTATGACGGTGAGCCCCTTCACATGTACATTTATAGTAACAACAACGAAGATGCGTTATGGATCTGTGAGCAGTGTATCAAAATTGGAATTAGGATTGAACTGACAACCCGGAGTAAATCAGATATGATGGCGCTGGACACGATCCAAGAAGCGGACCTCATATTCTATCACATTTGTATGGAAAGCGATTATGACCTTCATATTATTCAGACGCTTAAGCAAAGTAACAGCTACGTCCGCGCCCATTTAAATAGCGATCAAATGGCATGGGTTGATGCAGAAATCGATCAAATTCTCCAAAATGCAAGTCAAGAAGCGCGCATATGCAAGCTAAACGAGTTAATTGAAGTGCTTCAGGAGGAGAAATCGTTTCTGTTCGTGCTCCATCGTTCTCAGCAAACCACGTATCATGATTCGATCAAGGGAGTGAGCATTAACGATTTGGGTTGGGTTGATTTTCGAAAAATATGGTTCACTCCAAGCGTTTGATAAATCCTATAAAACTGGAAATACTCTTCTTAATAAAAGGTAACATTAGGAGGGTATGACATGAGGGAAATTAAACAGGCGAACATTGTTCGCTTCACAGAACGCAATGATGTTCGGTGCGCCGATGTCGAAGTTAAAGCCGATGGCACAGAAGGAATTTTACTAGCTGAATTCACGGCCACGAAGGATAACGACTTTGACATGAGACATGTGTACCGCAAAGAAGCATCGAATGAAATCGACTGGTATGATAACAATTTACATGAGGCGTTTAAAGATGTTTCTGAGGAATTGTTCAATAACAAGGATATTGATAAAGAGTGGGGTGAGCGCGAGGCGTTCATAGAAGAAATCCTGTCGTTCGGTTCGATTCGGAAAGAGCTGGAGGAACATTTTCATCGTACTCACACAGCTTCGCTTTTTCATACAGACGATGTGGAAGATCAGACCTTTTTACATTAATAAAAAAATAAACGACCGTTAAGGTCGTCTAGTATATGGTTCGTAGCGGCTTTCCATCGCGTGCCAGCGTGCGTTAGCCACGAAGAAACCTATGAAGACAAAGACGAGAAGACGAATCGGCAGCCAAACTAATTTGAGCTCTTGAAAACTAAGAAATTCGATGACACTAAACAATAACGTGAGTCCGATGCCCCAAGGGAGCAGGCCGAACAGAATTAAATACTTGGATCTTCCCAGTTGTTTTCTTTTGTGCCAAATTTCTTTACGTGGATCGCTCATAGATAAACTCCCTTTTTCTTTTCATTATAGCACCGCTTCAAAAAAATCTCGAATGATGCTCTATCCTTCAGATGAATAGTAAATCGTGGAAGCACTTAGCTGAAGGCTGAGTGCTTTTTTCTTTGAATAGGGATGACCAAACTAGGAAGATTATGGTAGGATAAGGAAGTTGAAAGGAGGGTTTACCGTGCTTACTAAATTACTTGCTTTCGGTTTATTATGGCGTCTTGTTGGCAATCCGTTTCTTGCTCTTCTTATTTTATTAGTCATTCTGTACGTGCTGGATAGAAGATTTATCGGGTTAACACCAAACATTTTCAAGCCATTTCAATTAAGCCGCAGAGCATCTAGATTGCGAAGTGACTTGCACGCTAATCCGCACAATACGTCAGCTAAATTGGAGTTGGCAAGGATTCTAATCGAGCGCAAAAAGTTCAGCGAAGCGCTTCCCTACTTGGAACAAACCCTGTCTATTATGGAAGAATCTGCAGACGTCCACTATGAGATTGGCCTTTGCCACCTTAAGCTAGGAGATCTCATCAAGGGTGAAAGCTATATGCTCAAAGCGGTAGAATTAAATCCACGAGTCAAATTTGGCGAAGCTTATTTACGACTTGGTGAAGCTTTGGCTTCATCGTCACCAGTGAGAGCGGCGCAATACATCGAGCAATTCCGAGACCTGCATTCTTCGTCGGTTGAAGCTTACTACCGTCTTGGCCAGCTGTACCAGCAGCTCGGCCGCGGAGAAGATGCTAAGCGCGCTTACCGCGAAGCGCTGGATATTCACCGCGGCTTGCCGCGTTACAGCCGCAGACAGCAGCGGCGATGGGCGCTATTAGCCCGCTTTAAATGAAAGAAGGTTCCGCTCAGTTGGCGGAACCTTTTCTTTGTGCGCTCGCATACAGCCGCACGAGCAGCCAAGAGCCAAGCAGTCCGATGAGAATCGACGCGACCGTGTGTAGATCGTACAGCCAGAGCTGCTCCTTCGCTGGCGCGATGCGATCCCAAAGCGTCAGAAGCGCAGGATGTACGAGGTAGATGCCGAAAGAAGCTCCGCCTAAGGCAGATAAGACGGTGCCGAGCGGTGAGCCGCTCTCGTGCAGCTTACGCCCCCATTGCATGCAGCATAGCGGGATCGCCATACAATACAGGAGAAGCGCTAGCTCGAACCATGAATTTTCTATAGAAGCGAGCCCGTATTCGTGGAGCAATAGCATCCCCACAAAAGCGGCACCTGCTAGGAGCATGATGCTCCAAATCCAACCTTTATAGCGGTTAGACCAAGCAACAATGGCCGCATAATGAATGCCCATGAAAGCGCCGAAAGCAAATAAAGCTGAATAGCTTAGAAACAGTGAGGCGTACTCTGGAAGAGGATACACCCAATGATGAAAGCAGTAAGCAACTGCTTGAATACCGATACCTATAGGAATAAGTCCTTGGCGAAACCGATGAGACCGTCTAGCAGCCGTAATCATCAGAGGGAATAAGAGATAGAACTGAACAATAATGACCATATAATAGAGATGATAGCTAGCATTTCCCGAGATGAGCAGTTTGATTACATATATAAGGTCAAAACCAATGTTGCCATGAAATATGAATAGATTGAACAAGTAATAAAAAAATGACCAAAGCACATAGGGAATCAGAATTTTTCGCAAACGTTTCGTCCAGAAAACCCGCGACATTCCCGGCTCCCAGCGGTCGTAGTACGTATAAAATAAGACAACACCGCTAATCCAAATAAAGAGTGGAACGGTGAACAAGCTGGTCTTGTTGAGGATGAAAAATACGGCATGAGACCCAGTTCCTAACGGCAGCTGAGTCGCGCCTGAAGTACCATGAATGACGAGGACTGCGATGATCGCTATTGCGCGTACGATGTCGATTTCGGTAAGCTTGGGCCTTGATAACATGTCTATGACTCTCCTTTTTTCACTTTTTTCACTCTATCATGAAAGAAATGAGAGAACAATACGGTTCCCATGAGAATCTTGCTTGGCTTGACGCTCCCCCGCACCCGCGATAAACTGAGAGTAGAATGAACCAAGTGAAAGTCAAGAGGGTGAATGAACGTGAGTTATGAATACGTCATGCAGGCTGTATTGTTAGTATTTCTGGTTATAATTACTTTTTTTGCAATGATGATTTGGACGAAATGGCGAAAAAGAGGACGGAGATAGCCCCATGTATTTTATTAATCATGAACAGATCAATCAAAGAATTCAGTTTCTGGCTGCTTTAGCTGATGCTAGCAAGCAATTAGAAGAGCAGTGGGCGAAAGGTACCAATGATCTTGTATGGCAGCTTGCGCAGGAACGTGTTCTGCATTTAGCGATCGAAACAGTGACAGATATTGGGAGCTTGCTGATTGATGCTTTTATACTAAGAGATGCTAGCAGCTATGAGGATATCGTGGAAATTGTACATGGAGAAGGTGCCTATTCCGAATCGTTGACAGGGACGCTGCTTCAGCTCGTGAAGCTCAGAAAGCCTCTTGTCCAAGATTATGTTGACTGGAACCGCCAGGAATTGAACCCGCTAATCTCGAAACTTCCAGCAGCTTTTGAAGAATTTGCAGCGAGTGTTCGAGCTTTTATTAAGAGCGAATTGGAATAACATACATAGTTGTTTCTTAATTTACTTATTGTTAACAATGCTGTAAAATGAGACATAAATGACAGTTCCGAGGTAGGTGAGAGAGTGAATCATGCACTTGAGACATCCACGCGTAAAGTGATTCTTTCTATGCTCAAAACTCAGGGACCACTAAGTGTCCATGATATTTCCAAACAGCTCGGAATTACGGAAATGGCTGTCAGGCGTCATATCCATTCCTTGGAGAAGGATGATCTGCTCGAAACGAAGCTGGTTAGGCAAGCTATGGGAAGACCGTCTAACGTCTATACATTAGCTCCGCAAGCAGATGAATTGTTTCCTAAGAAATACATGCAATTGACGCTCGATTTGCTTGATGAATTATTAGAAGACGAAGGTCAAGAGAAGATCGAACGACTTTTTGAAGGCAGGCAAGCTAAGCTTGAATCCCGGTATCAATCGCGTATGAATGAGAAAAGCTTGGAAGAACGGGTGGCTGAGTTAGCGTCTATTCAGAACGAGAATGGATATATGGTGGACTGGTCACAGCTTGGAGAGGACGCGTATATGTTTAGTGAACATAACTGTCCGATAACGCAGGTGGCGAATACTTTTGCCCAAGCTTGTCAGTGTGAGTTAGCCTTGTTTCGGAATTTGCTTGACGCGAACGTGGAGCGAACCGAGTGTTTAGCGAAGGGTGCTAGCAAGTGTGTCTATATTATTCGTCAAAATAAATAACCATCAACCTCACATACGGAGGAAGATGGTTTTTTTGTTTGTCCTAACGCGAAGCAGCAAGGAGACTTGCAGCTTTATCTGTAACCCACTCGAAGCGGCCTGCTTCGATTTCTTTGAGATTAATCAAGGAGCCACCGATGCCTAATCCGTAACAACCAATGTTTAGGAATTGTTTGATATTCTCCTCCGTAACCCCGCCGACGGCTATCAATGGAATTTGGTCTAGAGGACCCATCAATTCTTTGATATATGTGAGACCTAAGCTCGCGCTCGGAAATACTTTAACGGCCGTAGCGCCAGCCTTCCATGCTTTAACGATTTCGGTTGGTGTCATAGCACCTGGGAAAATCGGAATCCCCTCCGTACTAGCCCAGCGGATCACTTCCTCATCCATATTCGGAGTCACTAAGAACGAAGCACCGGCATGGACTGCTTTCTTAGCATCTTCTAGATCTAGTACAGTACCCGCGCCAATAAACATGCGCTGACCCGATTTATCCTGCAGCTCACGAATCATACGCAGAGCCCCTGGTGTATTGAGTGTGACCTCCATTACGGTAATGCCACCTGTAAGAAGTGCGTCAGCTAAAGAGAGAATGTGTGTTTCTTGCACACCTCGAACGATGGCAATGATACGGGTGCGCTCGATTTCTTTAAGTCCTTGCTCTCTGTTCATCTTAATCCTCCAAGTGTTCTAGTTTGATTTGTTTTCATTATGACAGGTCTCAGAAATTTTTCCAGCTTTTTGTGTCAAAACAAGCTGCTCCTACCTATACTGTAGTAAATCATAGGCATTCGTCTAGAAGCCGTCATCAAACCTCACCGTTATTAGCTCCCAGGAGGTGCCCGTCATGACATGGATAGAGATAAGTATCGTCAGTTCAGCAGTTGCTTTCATCGTGCTCGTCGGCTTTGCCATTCGCATGTTGATTACCATTGTGCAGATACTAGGCAAGTTGGGCGATACGGCTGCTCAAGCTAGGAAGAACTTAGCTGAGACTGCAGAGCAAGCGGAGCAGTTGATGACGAAGGTAGGGCTGCTCACCGAAGAGGTGCATATGCAGTTACTTACACTAGAGCCCAGTATCCAATCTGTGGAGAAGGCAGGAGCAGCTATAGGGGATGTCGCTTCTGCACTTCGCAAAGCCTCACGTGTGATGAACGAATCGATTCATGGTGCGGAAAAGGTTGTACATACCCACCAGAAGCGAATCCAAGATGCTATGGAGTGGGCAACGACGGGATTTGAGCTGTGGCAAAGATGGCAAGCGTATCGGAATGCCAAATCAGACAATTAAGGAGTGGATTTCTCATGTCCAATGAAAGAAAAGGTAAAGATCTTCTCATCGGTGCGGTTGTTGGAGGCATACTCGGAGCGGCAACTGCGCTTCTGTTTGCACCGAAATCAGGCCGTGAATTGAGAAGTGACATTGCGGAGCAAGCGCAAGTGGTTAGCGACAAAACGGTACAAATCGCAAGCAACGTAAGTCAAAAAACGCAAGAAGTTGCGAAAACCGTAAGCACAACAACATCTGAGCTATATGGAAAAGCAAAAGACACAGCCGTAAACGTTGTGGATACCGTTCGTTCCTGGAAAGAGTCCAAGAGTGACGAAGAGCTGGACTCACCGGATGAAGAAGTAAACGAAGCTGCCGAAGATTTGGTCATTCTAGGAAATCGTTAAAACAGAAAAAGCAGGAAGCTCTTAAAATAGAGCTTTCTGCTTTTTCTTTTACCACTTGGAAGGATCAATTTTGCGAATATCTAAACCTTCCCAAACGTTCTTAATGTTCGCTGTTTCCGGATGATCGAAGAGAAGCCAGGCTGTAGGGAGGTATCGTTCCCCGTATTCACTTGATGGCTTGTTGATGATCTCATTGTTATGAACGAGTACTGTTGAGGCGCCACCATCTAGATTCGCAGCCGTTACAGCTCCATGCTCTAGGAAAATCTGCTGTACATCATACAGCGTTGCTCCGATGCTATGCTTCTGTCTGCCATCGATGATAGCGAATAGAATGGAGCCGTCCTTCGTCTGCGCCATGCTGGTACGCGGAGCGATTCCCCAACCATCGGCTTGGCTCTTAATCTGCCCAACCCCATTCACAATGAACCGAGGGCTGAACGAAACAGCTTCCTGTACGCCCATGTCCACAAGCTCGGAAACCTTGTACTTGCCTGCAATCATGCGGCCTTCTTTATCGATACCAACAACTTGCACAGTGCCGTTCATGCCTTTGTCATTATAAAAGATTTTGCCTCCGGAGATAACAATTCCTTCAGGCTGGAAGCCGTTTCCTTCCCAATTGGGGTCGATGAATCCTCCACCGTTAACACCAAGAATTGCTCCGGTTCTTTTGACCATAGAGGAAACCTTCTCCCCTTTGCCCGCTTTCTCAGGTACGGCAATTCGAAGCTTTTTCGGATCCGAAATCGTGACGAGCTGTCCTTTGAAATTGGTACCCGAAATCGGTTCAATCGTGACCAAATCTTTCTTGGCAACTACTGGGGCAAGGGGGGAGTTTTGATTAATTTCAACGAATCCCTTATCTTTCTCATCGCCCATTTCGTCGAACTTCTTCCAATAAGCTTCCACGCGCTTCTGTAATTCTGTAGATCCTATCAAATATTTGGCCCACTCCCTGTGTTGGGTTGTAATCAAAGTGTCAGCCATCATTAATCTTACATTCGAACCAGAGGAAGTTAGGAAAAACCAACATAAGGACATTACAGAAAGTAAGGTAAACCCAAGTACTCCATACACGATAAAGCTCATTCCCGCAGACCTTTTGCGTTTAACTCTCGTTAGACGAGAAGACTGCTGGGAGGTGGTTTGTTGTACAGCCATTTATTCTTTACCTATCCTCTCTGCCAAAAAATCAATCTAACCATCCATATAAATAAACGAAAAGAAAGGAGAAAAAGTTTCATAAACGAATGAACTTTTCTCCTTTTTTTGTAAGATAAGAATTTATATGTTTTGGGTGACCGAGGGGTTACCCTTTATTACAGGTGAGATAAGGCCTGATATTCGCGCTGAGTATGGTTTGAAACGATGAAGATGAAAACAGTGCTGGCTTCCCGCCTGCGTGCAGCATGTAACGATGTTTTACATCGTTACAGAAGGCTCCGCCGAGCTATCGCGCGCTGGAACGATGATATTCATCGTTGCAGATGAAAACAGTGCTGGCTCCCGCGCTGCGTGCAACATGTAACGATGTTTTACATCGTTACAGAAGGCTCTTCCTTGCTATCGCGCGGTGTAACGATGATATTCATCGTTGCAGATGAAAACAGTGCTGGCTCCCACGCTGCGTGCAGCATGTAACGATGTTTCACATCGTTACAGAAGGCTCTTCCTTGCTATCGCGTGCTGGAACGATGATATTCATCGTTACAGATGTCCAAGTAGCTGGTAGGGGCTGATAGTCGAAGGACCTTGCTAATGGCAAGGGTTTTCTTACAAACGCGCTCGTCCCTTTATCCTTCGTATTCTTAAATATGCCGCTTTAAAGCCTGGAAAAGTGAATCCGTTGCGGAGTTACGGTCGTATTGAAACTCTAATCCCATTCCTGTGTTATTTGCTACACTGCGGACGATTAAATCATGGTATTTCTTCTGACGAATCGCAGCGATAATGACAAATTTGCTGACTCCTAGAGGATCGAAATAGAGTTTTCCTTCTTTTTCGATGTATTTCTGCACATGATTTAGGTTGACGAATAAGTCGGTATCCATCTTCTTAAATCCTTGCTCTTCAAGCTTATCTAGGAAATGACTGAAATCCAGTAATGAATTTACACTTCGGCTAACTTTGCCAATTCGTGTATGGTACGTAATTTCCTTCGTACTGACTTCGATAAACAGTGTATCCGACATAGGGACTAGCTCCTGCTCATTGATGGCATGGACGTCCTCTTTTTCGAGATACCCGGCCTTCTCCATAAGTTCTGTATATGAAAAGTTGTAGGCATCCGACAGCTTTTTCAGCGTGACAGGTGAGGGTTTGATTTTCTCATTGGTGGAACGATTCCGCTCTAGTTCAAGATCTCTGATGTAGGCATGTGAAAGTCCGCTTTTATGGGCCGCTTCACGCAAAGACATCTTACCCCGCAAGCTTTCCAAAAATTTACCGAATCCTTCAAATTGTTTCATAATAACGTATCCCTCCATATGTTTTAATTGTAAATGAATTCGAACGAAATGAACATATTTAAGGCGCGAATTGGTGCCAATTACCTCAAAACCCAGCCAAGAACCGCCGCGTGCATATTTAAGCACTCAAATTGGTAAATTAGTAGCAATATCTTGGAAAGAGGCTGATGGCATGGCAAGAGATTTACCCATAGGAAACGGGAATGTACTCATTAATTTCGACGCTGCTTATAATATTCGTGACATGTATTACCCTTTAGTAGGTCAAGAGAATCAATCTAGTGATCATCTTTCACATTTTGGCATTTGGTGTCCGGAAGGATTCTTCTGGATTGACGATCCAGAGGTATCAAAAAAGCTCAATTATTTGGAAGATTCGCTTGTTACTAACGCTGATTGTGCTCATGAAAGGTTAGGTCTGGGCTTCGTTATTCGTGATGGGGTCGATGTACAGCAGAATGTGTTTTTGCGCAAGGTGAAGGTAGAAAACCGCTTCGATGTGGAAAGAGAAATCAAATTGTATTTTCATTTGGATCTCCAAATCTATGGAAATGGCGTCGGAGATACGATTTATTATGATCCTGAGCTGAATTCACTTTTATTTTATAAGGGTCATCGATATATGTCACTATCTTGCTTGTCTCCAGATGCCGAGAAAGCAATGCCTAGCGGTTATGCTACGGGACAAAAAGGGATTCATGGTCTGGAGGGAACATGGCGTGATGCTGAGGATGGTCATCTAGGCGGTAATCCAATCGCGCAGGGATCCGTTGACGGTGTGATTGAATTGACGATGAAGCTACCGCCAAAGAGCGCGAAAGATGCTTGGTTCTGGGTCTGTTTTGGGCGCGCAAAGCAGGAGGTTGAACGTTTAGAGCGATTACTTCGCACAGCAACCCCGCAAAAGTTATTACAACGAACTCACGATCATTGGGTGAAATGGGTGAATCAGGATGCCCACCAGCTATCACTGCTGAAGCCTGATTTGGAATCATTTTATAAGCGATGCTTGTTGATTACCAGAACAAACGTCGACAACCGAGGCGCCATTATTGCGGCGAATGATTCTGATATTTTGAAATTTGCCAAGGATACATACTCGTATATGTGGCCACGTGATGGCGCTTTGGTGTCACATGCGCTAGACAGGGCAGGGTATTACGAATTATCTAGGAAATTTTTCGATTTTTGTATAAAGGTGCTAACGCCTGAAGGCTATCTCATGCACAAATATAACCCCGACAGTTCGGTAGGCTCGAGCTGGCATCCCTGGGTGGATAGCCGGGGGAATAAGCAGCTTGCGATTCAAGAAGATGAGACAGCCCTCGTGCTGTATACGTTGTGGCATCACCATAAGCTGGCTGGGACGATAGAGAACTCACGTGAGGATTATGAGAAATTTGTGAAGCCCGCAGCTGACTTTCTCGTTCGATACCGGGATGCTTCCGGACTTCCTTTGCCATCCTATGACCTCTGGGAAGAACGTTATGGCGTACTAGCCTTCACAGTATCATCGGTCTACGCCGGTCTTATAGCAGCAGCACGTTTTGCCGAATATCATCAGGATAAAGTTCGCTCCATCTACTATGCAGATATCGCAGGTCAAGTGAAGAAAGCAGCCGAACAGCATCTGTATGCACCCGATCAGAACCGCTTTTTGCGGGCTTTATATTGGAATTACGAGCAAAATACGTATGTGCCGGACTACACACTCGATATGAGTATGTATGCACTATTTGACTTCGGCTTGTTTGAGCTTGAAGATCCGCGGATTGTGGCAACGATGAAGATTCTGAAAGAAAAATTGTGGGTACATACCGATATCGGCGGTATCGCCCGTTATGAGAACGACTATTATCACCAAGTTACCAATGACGTAGCTAAGGTACCGGGCAATCCTTGGTTCATATGTACCCTTTGGTACGCAGAATGGCTGGTTGCATCTGCCAAAACCGTTCAGGACTTGTTGGAAGCGGAAAAATTGATGCGTTGGGCTATTCTACATGCTGCGCCTTCAGGCGTGATGGCTGAGCAAGTGCATCCTTTCACAGGAGAGCCTATGTCCGTTTCACCATTGACATGGTCACATGCTTCCTTTATTAAGGTGACGCAAGAGTATTTATCGAAATTAAAATTATTGACCTCGAAGGGAACGAAGCAAGCCGTTGATGCGAGTGAGGATAAAGTACTGGAACCCGTCGTTCATTAGTTGGAAGGAGAGGAAGTAATGAAGGCAATTCGCGTCAAGCAGCTTCGACAGGGGAACCCGACTATTCAGCTTGAAGATGTGAAGAACCCCGTGATTTCAGCGCCTCAAGAAGTCATTGTAAAGGTGCTTGCAGTTGGGCTGGATGGTACAGACAAGGAAATTCTACAAGAGAAATACGGCGTTCCGCCCGAAGGCGAAGATGATTTGACCACCGGGCATGAGTCGCTAGGGGTTGTGACTGAAGCTGGAGCGGAAAGTGGATTCCAGCTAGGGGATCTTGTAACCGCAATTGTCAGACGGCCTTGCAGAAATCAAAGCTGCGTCAATTGCCGCAATGGACATTCAGATTTTTGTCAGACCGGCGAGTTTGTAGAACGGGGCATTAAAGGGGCTCACGGCTTCCTCTCCGAGTATTACAAAGAGGAAGGTCGATATTTGGTTCAGGTGCCGAAGGGACTGCTGAGGCATGGGGTGTTAGTCGAGCCGCAGAGCATCGTTGAGAAAGTTTGGGATCAAGTGCTGCGGGTCCAGCAGCGTTTGATCTGGGAGCCGAGAACAGCGCTCATACTCGGGTCTGGACCGCTTGGTTTGCTCGCTGCGATGACCTGCCGCCTGCTGGGGCTGGAAGCGTATGTCTGGTCCAAATCTCCGCAGGACAGTCTGCAAGCGCAGCTTGTGAAGGACAGCGGAGGTGTATTTAAGGAGGCCGGCGCTGACAGCAGCAGCGCGGCGACCATGACGGCTTATGCCGAGGGTCTCGGCAAGCCGATAGATTTGATCCTCGAATGCACGGGTTACAGCCCGCTAGCCTTCGAGGCCATGTCTGTTCTAGCGCCGAACGGTGTATTGGCGCTGCTTGGTGTTACGCCAGCGGATCGTAAGCTGGAGATTTCATCCGACATGCTCAACCAGAGCATGGTGCTGGAGAATAAGTGCGTAATCGGCTCGGTTAACGCTTCGCGCAAAGATTTCGAGACCGCCATTTACCGCTTACAGCAAATGGAGAAGCAGTTTCCAGGCTGGCTCGACCGCTTGGTTACGAATCGGATGACTTTGGAGGACGTGCCAAAGCTGGATTTTAAAACCATACCGATCAAAGCCGTTGTGGATATTGTTCCCGTGGAACAGTGGGTTGATCTCGTGAAACAAACGAATGAAGTGGTGTATAGCTTCTCCGTTTAATGGAAGTGGCCAAGCAGGCTTGTTGATGTCTGCTTGGCTATTTTTCGTTCTTGTTAGACTTCCTTTCTCAATTTTTTTATAATAAGGGAAAGGGGGGGACGAGATTTGATGTCAAACAAATGGTTACGAGATAATGGCATGCACCTATCATGGCTTCTAGCATTAATAGCTACATTAGGAAGCTTGTATTTCTCAGAGATTATGAACTTTATTCCTTGTAAATTATGTTGGTATCAACGCATTCTTATGTATCCATTAGTTGTCCTTTTAGGAATTGCAGCCGTGCGCAGAGACTACAAATTAACGATCTATGTGCTGCCGCTGACCATCTGGGGAGCTTGTATTTCTATCTACCATGTTCTGCTGCAATCGGGTGTATTTCACGAATCAGCAACAAGCTGCGGCCCTATTCCATGTGATGTGGATTACTTGAACTGGCTGGGCTTCATCACGATTCCTATGCTTGCCGGAACAGCCTTTATTCTCATCACCATTCTTCAATTTATGACGTATCGAGCTACGAAATAAACACCGTTTACCTAGAATAGGCAGGGAATTTGTCTAGCGCTGTCGAAATGAATGCGTGAGTATTCATTCCAAAACGAGGTGCTACGATGAAGCCAATTACTAAAAGTGCTGCACTACTGATCGTTCTAAGCGCAACATTGATCGGTTGTGCAGACAAAAGCCTGTTATCCCCAGACTCGAGTCAAGCTCAAAATACTACGCCACAAGCAACAACAAGTGCAGCGGCGACTCCAACTCCAACTCCTAAATCAACTGTTAAACCCATACCCACACCTCAATCTACACCAGTTCCCAGTGCGACACCGAAGCCAACAACGGCTCCAGAGCCAACTGCAACAACAAAACCAGCAGTGGTAGGCAACTTTTCCAAAACGAAGTCAGTGACTGGCGATCGCGTGCCTTATTCCTGGTATTACATGAAAAAGAAAACGGGGCAAGTTCCTGATTTTCCAAAAGAAACAAAATCCTTCACGGCCGACCAGAAAGCAGTTTGGGTTGGGACCGGCAAAAAGGTTTATTTAACGATCGATGCTGGAGGACCCTTGATTGAAGTCGATCTTATGCTTAAATCGTTGAAAGAAAACGATGTGAAAGCGAATTTCTTTATTTCGGGCAATAACATTAAAAAAAATCCGGATTATTTGAAAAAGCTCGTAGCTGATGGTCATTTCATTGCCAATCACACGATGACACATAACGACTTTAATGACATGTCTGATGATCAAATTAGAAAAGAAATTACGGATTTTGAAGCTTTATATAAAAAGATTACGGGTAAAGAAGTCGAGAAATATTTCCGCTTTCCTTATGGACATTACAATCTACATAACTTGAACTTAGTATCCAGTATGGGCTATACCTCTGTATTCTGGTCTACAGCTATGCGGGATTGGGAACCAAGAGCCAACGGGGCAGAAGATCCATACAATGATATTATGAATAATTTGCATGACGGCAATGTGATATTGATGCATCAGGGATCTTTAGAAAATATGCAGGCGCTGTCTCGTATCTGTAAAGAGATCAAGAAGAAAGGCTATGAATTCGGAATTGTGAGTGAACTCCATACCTAACAAAGTAGGTGTCCGACTAGAAATCTGATACGTTCACCTAGGTACCTTTCAGCTTGGACACTCATATCCTATTCATGTGGTTACGTAATTCATTAACCGGCAAAGGAAGCGGATAGGTGTGCAGCAAGCGATAGCCGTACTAGACTCGGGAGTCGGAGGATTGACTGTAGTAAAAGAACTTATGAGACAGCTTCCGCAGGAAAAAGTGATTTATTTCGGAGATACAGCTCGAAGTCCGTATGGTCCCCGATCTGCTGGAGAAGTGAGAATTTTCACGCGGCAAATCGTCGAGTACTTAATTCAATTTAATCCTAAAATGATTGTTATCGCTTGTAATACAGCAACCGCAGTGGCTATAGAAGATATTCGTGAACAGGTATCAATTCCTGTGATTGGCGTTATTTTGCCAGGAGCGAGAGCAGCGATCAAAAATACGCGAAGCGGTATCATTGGGGTTATCGGTACGGATGGCACAATCCGCAGCAAAGCATATGAACATGCATTAAGGTTGATTTCGCCGAACATTCAAGTATATAGCGAAGCTTGCCCGCTGTTAGCGCCGTTCGTAGAAAAAGGGCTTTTCGGTGCGGATGGTGCAAACGCGATTGTCGAGCAATCGCTCAGACAGCTAATCGGCAAGCCGATAGATTGCTTAATTCTAGGCTGTACCCACTACCCTTTTCTAGTGGAGTCCATTTCTCGTGTCATGGGACCAGAGGTGACCTTGATTTCTTCGGCGGACGAAACGGCAAGAGAAATCAGTACGATCCTTTACCACCGCGACATCCTGGCATCATCGGGGCAGCTTCCTATCCATCAATTTTTTTGCAGTGGTGAGTCCGAATTATTTAAGAAAATTGCGCAGAATTGGCTGAAAGAGCAAATTTCGATAACGCCTGTCGTTTGGCAGGTGCCTAATATTTTATAGGTGATGTGAATAGACCCTAATGGGGTCTATTTTTTATTTTTAATGGGAACGAAGTTTCATAATTATCAAAACTCAAAAATTTGATTTTAGAGTCATTCAGAAAATGGATTCCGCAACATGACTCGTACGTCCAGCAATCGCATAAGGGAGCATTAGGTATCTCAGCATGAATCCGCATGATTCGAAGCCTGCGGGCATAATCATAGCCATACGAACTAAGTAAATGGGCTGTGAGGTGGTCGTGTGTTAGGATACGGGTATTGGACACTTTGTGAAGAACTGAACCGGCTCTGCAAGATATATCCTTTTCTTCATGTAGAAGAGATAGGCGCAAGTGTGATGGGGAAAAGCATACCAGCTCTGCGAATTGGTCAAGGTACGAAAGAGATGCATTTCAACGCAGCGCTCCATGCCAATGAATGGATAACGACCCCGTTATTAATGCAATTCGTGGAAGACCTTGCTTGCTCCTATGCAAGAGGGACGGCTTGGCATGGCAGCAACATAAGGAGGCTCCTATCGGAGTATTCACTTTGGGTTGTACCCATGGTGAATCCTGATGGCGTGGAACTTGTTCTGTCTGGTGTTAATGAGGAACATCCCTACCAAGAGCCGTTGTTGCATTGGAATGGAGGATCACTGGATTTCAGGAATTGGAAGGCCAATATTCGCGGTGTTGATCTCAATGACCAGTTCCCTGCACACTGGGAGGAAGAGGCAGTGCGTAGAGAGAAGGTTGGACCTGGTGAGCGTGATTACGGTGGAGAAGCACCGTTAACGGAGCCGGAGGCGGCAGCTTTAGCTCAATTTACAGAATGCCATGACTTTGAGCTTGTCATTGCGCTGCATACCCAAGGTAGGGAGATTTATTGGAATTATCGCGACTATGAGCCACCGGAATCTGAAGTATTTGCCGAGCGATTAGCCCTAGCCAGCAGCTATCAGGCTGTTAAACTGACGGACAGTGACGCGGGTTACAAAGACTGGTTCATCCAACAATTTCGTAGACCCGGCTTTACCGTTGAAGTAGGATTTGGGGTAAACCCCCTGCCAGTGGAGTCTTTCGCAGCACTGTATGAGGAATTGGTTCCTATCCTATTGACAGCGATGGAACTTTAAAATTTGTCATAGACAAGTATAACGAACTTGAGCATGCTTCCCAAGAACCGTTCCGCCCAGACTTCATATACTGAAGGAAGGAAACTGTTGGGAGGCGTGGATATGGCACCACCTAAAGGGAAGGGTAAGGCATCCAAGAAGAAAGAACTTTCATCCAGAGTACAATACACGATGAGGCTTGTGGAGTCGTCCACATGTGCGGTTTGTAAGACACCGTGCACAAGAGGACTTCGGTACTTGGCCATGATGTCTGAGCCAGGAGCCGTTGGTAAAGGTGTTCCGTGTATTTTGACAAGAAGAAAAGTCACCTAATGCAAAAAGTCCACGCCCTTGTTATTTAAGGCGTGGACTTTCTTTATTGCGGGATATGTTCGCTTGGGATGGAACACTTATTTTCAATAAAACGAATTTGATTCTCAAGTCGATTCCGATGCTCTTCTTGTTTTTTGTCGGAAGAGGCTGCTTGCCCTTGGAATTGTTCAAGTTCTTGTTTTAAACTATGCAGGTCAGAGCCCGCATTCGCACAGTCATAATTGCTTTCTAACTGATCGAGCATATATCGGCCTCCTGATATGGAATATTGTTATTTCTTACCTTTCTTGTTGCTGCTCTGATCTTGTGTTCGAGTCGTTGTATTTTGTCTGGCGTGCCCTTGCTGCTTATGATCTTCTGACATTTGGTTGTTCACTCCTTAAAATGTAGGATTTTGGACGGTGCGTGATTATTATAAGCATTCGGCTGAATTTGATACGAAAAAAATAAAAACCCCGCGAGCGATTAAAGATCGTTCGTCAGGGCTGAGCTGTGGATGTGAAATGTTGCCGTTAACTCTAACCTTTCTTATTGGTTTTCTGATCTTGTGCACGTGCCGTTGTATTTTTTTGGGATTGTCCTGTTTTTTTATGAGATTCAGACATGGTTGTTCACTCCTTAAAATGTAGGATTTTTGCGCTGCGAGATTATTATGAGCATTCAGCCGAATTTGATGCGATAAAAATAAAAAGCCCCGCGAGCGATTTGAAATCGATCGTCAGGGCTATGTGCGATGAGTGGGTATGGATTAATGGTTCGGTGTCAGCAATTTATCTTCTAAGGATTGTTTAACCTTCTTGATCGCATCTGTCTCTAATTTGTGGTTTTGGTTAAATTTAGTGCCTGTCAATGCAAGCGCTTCCTTAACCGTCATTTCCACACGAATCAATTCTTCACCTTGCGGGATTTGCACGGAATTGTTGGGCATTTGTATCACTCCTATGTCAACTTTTTGAAGTGGAAACCTTGATTTGATGCACTTTTAATATAACACACCATGTAAGGTTAAACAAGGGTTATTAAGACCTATTTTAGAAAAAAGAATGTCGGAAACTCAAGTTATAAGATTGCTTTTTTCGGCAGCAAGAACGGTGTGTTTGAGCAGCATGGCAATGGTCACCGGGCCAATTCCAGCAGGGACAGGGGTAATTGCACTAGCTTTTTTTAGACAAGCTTCGAAATCGACATCGCCAATGTTGCCAGCATTATATCCAGCATCTAAAACGACAGCACCTTCCTTAATCCATGCTCCTTGAATAAAAGCAGGTTTACCAACTGCTGCAACGACAATATCAGCTAACCCGATAATTAGGGGGAGATTATTTGTTTTTAAATGGCAAATGGTTACGGTTGCGTTTCTATTCAGCAGCATAAGTGATACGGGTTTACCTAGAATCGGACTCCGACCAACGATTACTGCATGCTTGCCTTCAATTGGAATCTGATAATAATCCAGAATAGCTAGAATGGCTGCCGGGGTACAGGATGGAAAGCTGGCCGCTCCAAAAGCATTTTGAGCAAAGCCCAGCAGGGTAACGCCATCCACATCTTTTTCGATCTGAATGGCTTCAAACGCGGCTCTTTCATCAATATGGTGCGGAACCGGATGCTGCAATAAAATACCATGGATCTGAGGATCCGCGTTTAATTGTTGAATAACAGCAATAAGCTCCTCTGTTGTAGTTGCTTTATTTAGGTGGATTCGTCTGGAATCAATGCCTAACCGCTTGCATGCGCTGCTTTTCATACGTACATAGGTTTCGGAAGAAGGGTCATCGCCAACAAGTATGGTAGCTAAACACGGTAAGACACCTCTTACGGACAGTTGGTTGATTCTTTCGACTAGAGTTTCGTTCATGCTTTTCGCGACACGTGTACCATCCAAAATTAATTTTTCTGAATTCATTTTACCCTCAACCCTTCATTTGTTTGTAAAAACATAAAGAGGTAAGGGGGATGAATCCCCCTTACCTCTGCCCAGGCGTACGGCTGTAAGATCAATGTGCTTCCTCATGGGTATCCATGCTTCGCCAGTCACACATCAACTTTTAATTGATCTAATCATAATGGAAGGTTATGGAATACGCAACTCTTATAATGCTTTAAGGGTGTTGATAATTGCTTGATCAACCATAGCAACGAATTTCTATAATTTCTGCCCGTTCCGTCCCGTTCGTCGCTTCAACGACCACACGAAGTCGATCAGTCGTCACAGCTTCCGGCAAAAGATGAACATGATTACGTGTATGATTATCGAGCCTATCAGCGACTGTGGTCCAATCACCGCCGATGAAGGCCTGTATTTTATAGTCTTTGACCAGTTCAGGAATGATCTCGAATTCCGTCCGATGATGATGCAAATTAATTAAATCTTCATTCACGTCATCATTGAAAGTGAGATGTACACTTCGAATCTGCACAGCCTCTGGCCAACTGGCTTCAAGCCATTCAGGCTGGGAGACCTCAAGGCCGGCTGACGACCATAGATGAGGGCCTCCGTAAGGACGCTTATACCCATCGGCAGCTTTATCGGCTGCGAATGCGGATGTGGGTGAGAGCAGACGGAAGCAGATTGGCTTCCGAATGAAGGCATTCGCGCTCCAATCAATGACAGGCTGATGATGATGCATGTCACCGAAATCTGCGCTGTCTTCTGATGCAGCATCATGTTTGAAGGACAGCACGCCCGTTTGTGGTCTAGCGGATAGATGGATGGAAAGCGCCGGGTTGCTTCTGAGAATGATAAAAGCATTCTGAGCGGTTTCAGGATGCCAAGAAAGTGCAGCCTTTACCCACTGTTGAGAACCCTTAGCCACAGCTACTTGAATGGACGTCATCTGTTTGTGCGGGACGTAGTTCTGCGGCTTCCCAGTGCTCCAGAGCTCGACTGTCAGCTCCGTTGCCTCCGAAGCATCCAGCAGCAGCTCGATGCCGTCAATGAACGGATCTGCCGGCACAAGAAGCGCTACATGCGCGTTCAGTGGCAGCACAGACGCAGATTGCTCTAGCGCAAGTTGCGTCAAGGTGCTGGATGCCGTCATCTCTGCGCGGAGCACGAGGTCGGCCGCATCCGTGTTCTTCAGACCGAGGACGGCTGCATCCTGTCGAAGCAGCGTCTGCTGAAGCTCGCTCAAGTGGCTGCTGTGCAGCTCGCGTGGGGAGATGCCCTTTGCCGCGCAGAGCGCGGCTCCTGTGCCCGCGGCTTCGCCAATGACGGCACATGTCGCCATGACGCGAGTCGTGCCAAAGGCAACGTGGGACGCGCTGATGTTGCGTCCCGCCATCAGCATATTCGTCACGTTGACGGAGTAGAGGGAACGGAACGGGATATGATAACTGCCGTCCATATGCATATGTTTAGAACCTTTGGCTGTGGCATACATCCCCTGCGGTGGATGTAAATCGATGGACCAGCCACCGAAAGCGACACGGTCTTCAAACTGCTCCTGTGCGATGATATCGTTCTGATTGAGCACGTAGTCCCCAACGAAACGACGATATTCCCTTTTCCCCGGAATGGAGCCGATCCATTCGAGCGTCAGGTTTTCACTCTCGAATTTACCGGAATTTTTGATATAATCCCAAATACCATAGATAACTGAGGACAGCTCATCCCGGATTCGCTCGTTTTCATGAACAACATCGTGCTCACCGCCCCATTCAATCCACCAATAAGCGCAGCCATTATCTCCGCTGCGAATGACGCGTTTCATGGGAATGGACGTTTGAGTGATGTCTTTCGCGAAGCTTGGTGCGATATATTTGACCGGGCGGCCTGCGTCTTTTGTATAGAACAGCAGGGTGCTTCCAAGTGTAATATCGTCCGCGACGAGTGGTGCCCATTCCTCATTATACTCCTCTTGGGCTTCTCGCCCAATACGATACTTCGCACCTGCGAGGAAACCGACTAGCCCGTCGCCTGTACAATCAAGATATACACGGCTATCGAAACGGATACGTCGTTCAGATCCCATCATCCAGCCTGTGACAGAACGAATCGTTCGACTAGTCTCGTCACCATCGGCATGGACCTCATGGACATCCGTGTTTAAGAATAACGTGATATTCTTTTCTGCTTTGACTTTTTCCAGCACGATCAGGTCCCAGATATAAGGGTTCCCATCGATATTACGGTACTGATTCTCCACAAATAGTTCACCCATGATGCCGGTTTCTCTAGCATTTCGATGAACTCCGTGAGAGGTAGCGCCGCATACCCAGACGCGAACCTCGCTGCTGGCATTACCGCCAAGTACAGGACGATTTTGGACGAGAGAGACGCTTTGGCCTAACCGAGCTGCAGCGATTGCGGCGCAAACACCTGCTAATCCTCCACCAACTACGGTTATGTCTGATAAAACAATTTCATGTTTCATAACTCAGCACCTCACTAGTTTATAGGATGTCTATAATTTCATTGTAGAATATCCTATTTCCATTGAACATGCAGACAGTTACAATAGACATATACTTTATTTCAATATGGAAGGAGTGAAACAGTGTCTATTCGTGATGTGACTATGAAGCTCATCTCCCATGTCTATTGGCACCGTAAAGTGGAATTTATGCTAGAGGAAGATGAGTATCCTTGTTGGACGATATTTGCCATAGAAGATGGCAGATTCTTCTATCGAGTCGGGGAGCAGAAAGGCGAAGCGAAGTTCGGAGACTTTGTCATATGTCCACCCCATACCGTGTTTCGGAGGAAAACACTCGAACCCCTGTCTTTTCACTTCCTGCAGTTTGTATGGTTATCTGAACCCAGTCTTGGCTATGAAGCCTTCTGGAAAGGAAAGTTGACCATTAACGATACAGATCGGTTATCATCCAATTATCGATATTTGAGACAGCTTCCCGGCTGGGATGAAGAGAGCACGCTGCACAAAGAACACATGGTGAACGATCTATTGCGTTTGGTCAAAATGGAGCGTGATCGCAAAGATGACCTTTCCTCAGAAGTCGATTTGTTGATGGAGAAAGCCCGGAGGCACATAACGGAATATGCATATGCAAGCTTATCCCTGTTGGATTTGGCGGTAACTCTGGGACTCACTCCCGTACAATTCACCCGCAAGTTTCGAAAGGCTTTCGGACAAACACCATCTGAGTTTTTGAATGAGATGCGTCTCACAAGAGCTCGGCATTTGTTGGAGGGATCAACGCTTACTTTGGATGCAATTGCCGAGAAATGCGGATTCGAAAACGGCTTTTATCTGAGCCGTGTTTTTACGCAGAAAATTGGCATGGCTCCGTCGATATACCGAAGCAGGCATCGCGTATAAAAAAAGGCGCCAACTTTTCCTTTATGAGGAAGTTGGCGCCTTTTCGTTGATAAGAAAGTATAAGTTTTATACTTTTGTTTGCATCGGTTTCCGGTTTATTGGAGAAATGGGGAAATAGGAAGGAAAGTTGTACAGAGTACAACAATTTCCTTGATTTCTTCTAAATAAGCTGAAGATGTTGTAGGTTATACAACAATTCAGCATTCTTTCCGGCAAATGGGTTACTTTTGACTGGAATTGATGTATATTTTGCAACAATCGCGTGAAAATCGTGAATTGGCCTACGAAATGTTGTACAAAGTGCAGCAACATCACACGATAACCAAATAAAAGGTTACAAAATGCAATTTTACACGGATAAGCATGCGAATGTTTTAACAAAACGCCGGGGCGCAACATACTTTGCATATCATCTATACTTACACTCTCATCCAAGGACTTCGTAACCCGTATGTTCAGCTATTAAGGTCCGCTATAAGGTAATTTACCTTGAACATACTCATCCTCTGGCTTACGAATCCAGCGTTGCAGGTAGCCTTGCGTATACAGTGCTTTGATTAGAATGATCAACACAGGCGAAAGGATGACCCCTGCAAATCCAAATAGGGAAAGGGATATAATCATAAAGGCTAAGGTCGTAAAGGCCGATACTCCGAGTGATTCCCCAGTGATCTTTGGCTCCATAATTTGTCTGACGAGGATGACGACCAGGAGTATGGCACTGAGCCAGATCGCTAGAGTCGTTTGACCAACAATAAATAGGTAGATGATCCATGGAATGAACAAAGTGGATACACCAAGCAGCGGAAGTACGTCGAATATGGCTGACAACAACGAGATGGAGAAAGCATTATTAACGCCAAGCAGGAGCAAGGCGAAAAACACGACAATGAATGTTAAAGAGATTAGTTTGGCTTGCGCTTTTATGTAGGAGACGATCCCCTTCACGACATTTTCTTTGAGAAAAAAGAAAACGGATTTGAAGGTTTTTGGTGTTTTTTCACCTGCAAGGCGTTTCCAAGAATCAATTTCAATGCTAAGGAAGTAGGCTAAGATAATCCCGACGATGAAGTTAAACATGAAGGTTGAGAAGGATGTCAACGAGGCTACCAATCCTGATAAGAAAGCAATGATAAACTTGGAGGCATTGCCGGCGAATTGCCCAGCATAGTCTTTGACTTTCACAATAACGTCAGTTGGCAGCGCTTGGAATTGGTTATTCAATTCGCTAATTTTCTGCACAATTTGATCATTAAAAACGGCTTGATATTCATCCACCTTATCGACAAGACTCATGATCTGGCTGGTGAAAATGACAGCGGCACCGGCAAGTGCTCCAAGGATAATAAGGACGAATACTAAGGTCGAAATCGCTGATGCGATTGACTTACGTATCCCTTTGCGATTCAAAAACCTAGCAAAAGGCTCGATCATCATGAAAATGATCAGAGCCAGAAAGATAGGGGTAGCGATGCGATACAGGTAACTAAATAACAGCATGAATAAATAGACGGTTAGAACAATGAGAGCAATGTCAAAGGCTGTCCTCCAATATTTCTTGTAAAAAGAAATCATGCATGTTCCTCCGGTATCTTTATTGTTCAGTTAAAATAATCGGTCCTTGACTCGTAATGGCAATCGTATGTTCATATTGAGCGGATAAGCTGCCGTCATAGGTCCTTGCTGTCCATCCATCTTGATCTACTTTGGAATGGTATTTACCTACATTTAGCATCGGCTCAATCGTGAAGACCATACCTTCTTTAATCCGCGGCCCTTTGCCTGCTGGCCCATAATGAGGCACTTGCGGCTCTTCATGCATTTCGGAGCCAATCCCGTGTCCGATAAAATCTCTTACAACGGAAAAACCATGCGATTCCGCATACACTTGGATAGCATGCGATACATCGCCGATACGGTTGCCGGGAACGGCTTGCTCAATTCCTTTGTATAGAGATTCTTTCGTTACCTGCAGCAATTTCTCTGCAACCGGAGAAATGTTACCCACCGCATAAGACCACGCGGAGTCAGCCAACCAACCATCTATACGTACAACCATGTCGATGGTTACAATATCGCCGTCATTTAGGGGCTCTTTCTTAGGGAAACCGTGACAGATCACGTCGTTGACGGATGCACAAGTGGCATATGGATAACCGTGATACCCTTTTTGCTCAGGAGTGGCCCCGTGCTTAGTTAGAAAGCCCTCAACGAATTGGTCGATTTCCCAGGAGGTAATACCAGGTCGAATCATTTTGGCGATTTCTTTATGGCAATCAGCCAGGATACGACCCGCCCTGCCCATTTTCTCAATTTGTTCTTTTGATTTGATTGTGATCATCAAGCTCCACTCCTCTGGTGATAGTCCCTAATTATTCATTATGTCCACTTAGCTGACCATAACTTCATTTCTTTTATTATTTGATGCAAATCCTGGCCTTTAGGTGTCAAGGTATACTCGACCGTAACAGGAACCGTAGGGTAAGCCATTCGTTCCAAAACCCCATGTTCCTCGAGGTGACGAAGGATATCCGTTAATGATTTAGGGCTGACCCCAGTTATCTGACGCTGCAGCTCGCCGAATCGCTTCGTTCCGCAAAATAATTCGCGAAGCACGAGAAAAGCCCATTTCCCGCCAATAACTTCAAGTGTTCTTTCAACGGAGCATTCGATTTCTTTGGGTACTTTAGGAACATAGTTGCTGAGTGGAGCGACTTTTTCATTCTCAAGGGTTGACATAAGACCGCTTCCTTTCAAATTGAATGTATGAAACTAACTTTGACGTAAGTTAGTTACTTCTGTGTAATTAGTGCTCTTTGTTCTCACTACTATGTATTTTAAAGTTCGTTTAGTGAATTAGCAAGAAGTAAGGGATGACTTGGGACAAAGGTTGATTTCGTGCCTTAGATTCTTTACAATAAGAAATAAAAATTATTGTTTCAGGAGATGTGTACATATGAACGTCAAAATTTCTCGTAATGCTGCTAAAGTACTTCAATTGGAGCTTGATAAAGAAGAAAACAAAGGATTATTGGTTCGCGTTCAAGTGACTCATTCGCACGGTGACCATGCTCACTATGGTTTGGGTCTTGACGATAAATCTGAAAATGACGTCCTTGTAAGCACGGATAAAGGCATTGACGTTATTCTTGATAAAAATGAACCTTTGCTGGATGGCATCCGTATTGATTACTTCTACACACCAGAAGAAGGCTTCATGATTACGAATCCAAGCAAGGGGAATCACGGAGATCACTAATGCGTAATGATATTCGCATTTGTGATAAATGCAAACATATGAAAGTGAAGACCGCGCTTTCTAAAATAAGTGTCATTGCACCCGATGCTGAAGTCAAAGTTGCCTGCAAATCATATTGCGGTCCTTGTTCCCGATTTGCATTTATATTTATTAATGGACGCTATGTGACAGCAGCAACAGAAGACGAAGTGATTGAAAAAGTAAAAAAGTATGTAAAATAAGAAAAAAGCATCCGCCCATTAGGGTTGGATGCTTTTTATCATTCAGAGATTAAGCATGAACAGCTGATTTCTCAAGCAGCTTGCGAATTTGGCTGTCTATTTTGCTGGGTGAAGTAGTAGGGGAGAAGCGTTTAATCACATTGCCTTGCTGATCAACCAAAAACTTTGTGAAATTCCACTTGATGCTTGAGCCGAGTAAACCTGAAGCCTGCTTTTTCAAGTATTGGTATAGCGGATGGACGTCTGCGCCGTTAACATTGATTTTGGAGAATAACGGAAAGTTAACACCGAAATTAATTTGGCAAGCTTGCTCAACTTGAGCATCGTCACCGGGTTCCTGGTCCTTAAACTGGTTGCACGGAAATCCTAAGACGCTAAAACCTTGTTCCTTATATGTGTCATGGAGCTCTTGAAGTCCTTTGAATTGAGGAGCAAAGCCGCACTTCGTAGCGGTATTCACAATAAGCAGCACTTGACCTTGATAATCGGCAAGAGACTTTTCTTCACCGCGGATCGTACGAACTGTAAATTGATGAACGTTCAAAAGGGTCACCCTCTTCACTTTATTTTACACAAATTAATTGTACACAATTTTAATGAGCTTGAAAAGATATTTTTTAATTTACAATTTTTTCATATCCCTCTGACACTCCACGAATATATAAACATTATGCTTATCACAGTGAAAGTTTATTAGATGATGGAGGGTTAACATGAAAAGATTACTCAGAAGAAAAAGACTGCTTATTGTACTTGCGGCCATTTGTGCCGTTTCTACAACAACAGTCGTATCCGCAGGACAAGCTACGTTGGAAGCTATCGCTGTGAAGTTTCAATTAACTTCCGGTGGGAAAACGCTTACGCTTGATAAAGATCCCGTTGTCATTAACGGAAGCACATATGTTCCTCTTCGCACCATTGGTGAAGCGCTTGGCAAACAAATCGAATGGAATGAATGGAATCAGTCCATCTCGCTGAAAGATATTCCTAAAGTGACTGGCAAATTTGAGTGGAAAAATGCACCTGTTCTTGATAAAGGGATTCAAGAAGGCGGGTTCTCTGGTCTTATTCACTTACCTAAAGATGCTGCAGATACGTTCTATACATTGGCGGATCGTGGGCCCAACGGTGAAGTAGGTAAAGATAAACTTCGCACATTCCCGATCGACAACTATATTCCTCGCATTTATAAATTCAAAATTACGAACGGAAACATTGAAGTCTTAGAAACGATCAAACTAGCGCTTCCGGATGGCAAATTAGATAAAGTAAGCAATAATAAATACATAACAGGACTGCCGAACTTAATTGGAATCGATGAAGTGCCGTACGATGAGAAAGGCGTTACGAAGCTGGCCTATGATCCAGACGGTCTTGATCTGGAAGGTATCGCTTATAGCCCATCTGATGATACCTTTTGGGTCTCAGATGAGTATCGCCCATCCATTCTACAAGTGAAACGCGATGGCACGATACTAGGGCGCTACGTCCCTAAAGGCGCTAAAGACAAGCTCGTTCAAGCCGGTGCTCAAACGCCAATTTTTGATACACTGCCTGAGGTATATAATACGCGTATTTCCAACCGCGGATTCGAAGGTGTGACTATTTCCCCAGACGGCAAATTCTTGTACACGTCCATTCAAAGTCCAATGGCAAATCCAGATAAGAAAACAGGGGAGTCTTCCAGAAATCTGCGTATTCTCAAAATGGACCTGGCCACGAAACAAATCGTGGGTGAGTATGTTTATGTGGCTGAGCAAGCAGGCATGTTCGTCAAAGTGAACCAAAAAGATATCGTGATCAGTGATCTTTCCGCACTATCCAGTGATGTGCTGCTAGTTGATGAGCGTGATAAGAATGCGGCTGCTGACGCACAACTGAAACGAATTTACAAATCCGATTTCTCAAAGGCGACGAATATTTTAGGAACAGAAACAAGCAAAAACCTGGAAAGCCTATCTATTCAGCAGCTCAAAGACCAAGGTATTCAACCAGTTAGCAAGGAATTAATTGTGGATATTGCTAAACTAGGATACCCGTACGAGAAGATTGAAGGGTTGACGGTTGTTGACAAAAATACAATTGCGATTGTAAACGACAATGACTTCGGCATTAGCTATGATGATAAAGGGGTTTTAACACTTACAAGCACACCAACTCAATTACAACTTATTCAAGTTTCAGACGACTTATCCACGAAATAAAAGTAAACGAAAACGAAAACCCAGCTCATCGAGACGTACTCGGTGGTCTGGGTTTTATTTAAACAATATCAGCAAGGGCTTTGTCTACGAAAGAAAACTTAAACGTAAAGCCATGCTCTATTAATACGCGAGGGAGCACCTTCTGACCTTCCAAAAGCAGTGTAGATAACTCACCGAACATCATTTTTAAAATAAAAGCAGGAAGCGGGAATAGATTTGGTCTTCGCATCGCTTTCCCAAGTGCCMGTCCAAACTCTCTATTCGTTACAGGATTCGGTGCTGTCGCATTAACAGGACCTATAATCGCTTCGTTTTGAATGCAGAATTCGATAAGCCTCACCATGTCAACGATGTGAATCCAGGAGAGCCATTGCTTACCGCTGCCTATCGGACCGCCAACACCAAGTTTATAAGGCATAGCCATTTTTGGGAATGCGCCTTCCTTGCCGTCTAGCACAAGGCCAACGCGGACTTTTACGATGCGTGTTCCCTGTATCTGATCAGCCGCGCTTTCCCACTGTTCGACTACCCTTGATAAGAAATCGACAGGGCGGTGCGGGCTTCGTTCGTCAAAGGTTTCGGTTTCCGATGTACCGTACACGGACATTCCTGAAGCATTAACGACGACTTTCGGTTTCACTTCCATGCTTTCTACAAGCTGGGCCACTTGCTCAGCCGCCTTTAGCCGAGATCCAACGATTCGTTCTTTGGCCGCAGCTGTCCAACGCTGATTAATCGACTCACCAGCCAAATTCACAATAGCATCCAGCCCTGCGAATGCGCTCGAATCGGTCTTTAGTTGATCCCAAGTGACGGTAAGTACTTGCTCTGCAACAGCTCTGGGTGAACGTGAAATATTGATGACTTCATGACCTTGCTTCTGCAAATGAGAAATCAATCGTTTGCCAATAAATCCGCTGCCACCGGTTACTGCTATTTTCATCCTTCAGCACCTCCTTTCTTTTATTATAGGGCCTATATATAATGTATTCCAACTGGCGTTGTACTTCTCTTTACATTACTGTGTTATATTGGAAATAGGGAGGGATGCCAAATGTTTCGTTTTTTATTCCGAAAATCACCCAAACCGTCCAAGAGTAGTCGCGTAGGGAAATCCAAACCGAGCTTCCGAGCTTCAGATCTACCCCAAGGGCTTGGTTTGCTAGAAAGTATTCCGTTAGAACGTATCGTTACTAAACTGAATAGTGCACTTCCACTAGATTATGTAGAGAGACTCCAATATCGCGTAAAAGCTGCGAATCCTTCCATGTCTGATGACGAGTTTGCCTGTAAATGGTTTGAATTAAAACGATTTTTTCTGATGAATCTCATTTTAAAAAGAACCCCGATGTTTAGCAGCGAAATCGATGAGATTTGGCATGAGATGCTGATGTTTACGAGAGAGTATCAGCGCTTTGGGGATCAATTCGCTGGCGGCGTAATTCATCATTCACCTGAACGCGAACCGAAGCAAATGCCGGGTGAACGTGCATGGTTCGATTGGGTATATGCGCATTTGTTCGAGTTCGCTCCAACGAGTTCGCGGTGCTGGAACGGATTTTTCCGCAATCCGCTGGATGAACAGCGAACAGATTTGCTTCGCAAAGGCAATGAAGATGAAATCGCCGAGCAATGGTTCGATATGGAGCAGGCAAAGCGGTATCCAGAAGTTGCGGAGACGATCCGCAACCTAATTAAGCAGGCGATTCATGAAGCCAGGCATTCAGCGAACAGCCGCAGGTTTGAGGATACAGGCTGGAAGGATTCACTAACAAATCCGAACAACATGGTGTATATGGCAGGAGCCATGATGTTCTTCTCCATTCAGGATAATAATAACTATACAGGCGGGATGAACTCTCAGTGGCCTGTAAATGAACCTAATAAACATAATGACAAGCAGAGCAACTGTTCTTCATCGGGTTGCGGAGGTTCTGGAGGAAGTGGCGATAGTTCTGGAGATCAAGGCGGCGGCAGCAGCTGCAGCTCCGGCTCGGGCTCTTCTTGCTCGTCAGGATCGAGCTGCGGGTCTGGTTGCGGTGGCAGTTAACGTAAACTTTGGAAGCACAAGGAACAAAATGAATATACTCGTTTGCACTCTCCTTGGAGAGTGTTTTTTTGTATGAAACATAGACACATATCGTCATTTTTCGTGTATAATTGGAATTCGGTGTCGATTTCTTTGACCTGCGGTAAATTAAACAGTGATAGGAGTCCCTTCAAATGAATCGGTTACGTGGTTTTCTAAGTTCTTATCATCCCATTGTACATACGTTAATTCTTGGAACTGTTATGGCCAGGGCTGCATCCTCCATGAGTTTGCCTTTTCTCGCGATTTATTTATCCAGGCATACGTCGATGAGTGCGGTGATGATCGGAATTGTCATCGGAATGGGTTCTTTGGCTGGGACCGTAGGCGGTTTTATAGGGGGGACCTTATCGGACCGATTCGGAAGGCGCATTATTATGCTGGCAGCTCTTTTCGGCTGGGCGTTCGTGTTTTTAGGCTTCGGCATGGTTAAATTACCCATCCTGTTTATGCTGCTCAATATGCTGAACGGCTTGTGCCGATCCTTTTATGAGCCCGTGTCGCAGGCGTTGATGGCAGACCTCACAGAACCTGCGAAGAGACTTAAAGTGTTTTCGATGCGGTATATGGCTATCAATGTTGGTGTTGCTGTTGGACCGCTTTTGGGTGCTTTTTTCGCTACGATGAATGGTGCGCTGCCTTTTCTCATTACAGGTATCATTTATTTTATTTATGCGGTTACCCTATACGCACTGCTTATCGCTTTTGGCATCAAGAAAATCGAGGGTGAGAAGAAATCTTCGGTTACCTTTGGTTCTGCTTTGCGAGTAATTCGCAGTGATATGACTTTTCGCTTGTATATCCTTGGCGGTATTATTGGAGCTATCGGTTACTCACAGGTGATGGTGACACTTTCGCAATATTTGGAGATCAACTTTGTAAACGGTGTGAAAATGTTTGCGATCTTAATGAGTGTGAATGCGATCGTGGTTATTGCCATGCAGATTCCGCTTACTCGTTGGGCAGAAAAGTACACGCCTCTTATTGCAATTATAGTTGGCAACTTAATGTTTGCGTTAGGGGATGTCGGCTTTGCCTTTTCTCACTCGCTGGTATGGCTTATTATTTCGATGGGAATTTTCACCCTTGGCGAGATTCTCAATTACCCCGCTGCTAATATGTTGATTGACAAATTAGCTCCCGAGCATATGCGTGGCACGTATTTTGGCGCTCAAACATTAACGAACATAGGCCATTTTATCGGACCTTGGGTAGGTGGGTTCTTGCTCGTTTCTTATGGTGGAAATACGTTGTATGTTCTTATGGCCGTTCTTACGATTACGGGATCCATTTTCTATTGGAGAGGCGCGAATCGTCAAATGTTGCTGAAAAATACGTCGAAAAAAGAAATTTTTTGAAAAATAATGCAAAATTAGTTCTTAGGAACTATTCGATTTAGATACAACTTCCCGTATCCTTGAGAGTATAGTATTTATTATTCGTAACACTCATTCATTCTGTAAGACATCTCGACAAAGGCAAAGCTGGTGAAAGCCAGTGACGCAAAGCTAAAGGGGCTTCCTTGTCCTGCAACCGGACACGCAGCCAGCCAGCCGCCGAACGATTGGGTATCAACATCAGAACCCCTCCGATCGGTTCACTATGGTGGGGTTTTTCTCTGTCATAACAAATTTATGTACAAATAAAAGGAGGATCCAGCAGCATGCAGTCTGAAGGAATACTACAAGAAGAACAAAAAGTGACTTCGCTATGTGGTAATCATGTTGCCCGTTTGGTGCCTTCCTCGGATGGACCAAAGCTCATGATTAATCGGGAAGAATACGCGTTAAATGAAGCTTGTTGGGATGTTGAAATGTTTCATGGGAGAAACAATAGCATCTTGATTTTCTACTGGAAGGGCGAAGTTAAACTTTCTGTAAAAATGCCGCCGATGTCGCAAATTGAGGCATTTTTGACAAGGCTTTATCAATGTTTATCAACCAAATTAAGAACGGTACAGCCTATCTAGGCGTACCGTTTTTTTATTGCCAGTTGAAGGGATTTATAAAGACAAAATCATTGTCACAAATTGACACTAGCTGATATAATGAATGTCAGAGATTTAAGTAGTGCTTAGGAACTATGATTAGGGGGATACATAGCATGAGATTAATCACACGTTCGGATTTTGATGGTTTAGTATGCGCGATGCTTTTCAAAAAGCTAAACATGGTGGATGAAATGAAATTCGTCCATCCCAAAGATATGCAGGACGGTTTGATAGAGGTTTCGGAAAACGATATTTTGGCCAATGTCCCTTATGTAGCGGGTTGTGGCTTGTGGTTCGATCATCATTCCAGTGAACTTGAGCGGATGGGCGAAAAGGTTGAATTCAAAGGGGAAACCCGAATCGCGCCAAGTGCGGCACGTGTTGTTTATGATTACTATGGAGGGCGTGAGACCTTCGGAGACATCGATGATATTATGCGCGGGGTGGATAAAGCGGATTCGGCGCAGTTCAGCAAGGAAGATATTTTGAATCCAAGCGGATGGGATTTATTATCTTTTATCATGGATGCTCGAACGGGTTTAGGGCGTTATCGCGATTATCGGATCAGTAACTATCAATTGATGGAAGACCTTGTGGAGCACTGTGCAACGATGTCCGTTCATGAGATTATGGAATTGCCGGATGTGAAAGAGCGTGTGGCGCGATATTTTGAACTAGATGCCTTATATCGTGATATGCTTCAAACCTATACACGGACGGAAGGCAATGTGATTATTACTGACCTTCGCGATGTGAAAACCATCTATCCAGGGAACCGTTTCATGGTATATGCCCTTTATCCAGAGCAAAATATCTCGATTTGGGTTGTCGATGGCCGAAACAAACAAAACTGCGTCTTTGCTTGTGGACATAGCATTGTGAATCGCTCGTCGAAAACGAATATTGGCAACTTGATGCTTCAAAATGGTGGAGGCGGTCATCATGCAGCTGGTACTTGCCAAGTTGACTATTTGGACGCTGAGGAAGTTTTGAAGAAAATTGTTGAAACGATGAGAACAGACGGATAAAATGAATGAAACGGACCGCAGGACGGGGAGTTCCCGGAATGCGGTTTTTCACGAAATGGGGACAGGGGGGAATGGAGTGGAGTTAGCACAAATTCATCATGTGGCAATTATTAGCTCAAATTATGAGCGATCCAAACACTTCTATGTCGATTTACTTGGATTAACGGTCATACACGAAACGTATCGTGCAGAACGTGACTCCTATAAGTTGGATTTGCGCATCGGTCAGACCGAACAGCAGATCGAGTTGTTTTCATTTCCGAACCCTCCGCTGCGAGTTAACCAGCCTGAGGCAAGGGGTCTTAGGCATTTGGCTTTTGTCGTTCTGAATATGGACGAAAGCGTTAAAGAACTTGAAAGCAAGGGGATTGCGGTAGAACCGGTACGGGTTGATCCCATTACTGGTGACCGCTATACTTTCTTTGCAGATCCGGATGGACTGCCCTTGGAGTTGGTGGAACATGCAAAATGATCGCCAAGAAAGGACAGAACAGGAGCCGAAGCTGCGGTTTGCCAAGGGCTGCCTATGGAGTATTCTTGTGTCCATTCCCATATGGGCGTTATTGATTTGGTTTTTGTTTATAAAATAAAATCCCTCACTAGCTTGGTCTGACCGCTGCATGCATGCAGTTAGGTCGGATGAGCGGATGAGGGATTTTTATTTTATTTGTCTGATTGTCTGCGCGGAGGTAAGGGTCCTAGATATTGGAACAGGTTACACTCGATCCGTCCATTAAATAGTTTGCGCTTCTTATCTGCGCGGCGGTTCATATAGTGCTCGAGCTGTGTGCTCGGGCTTAGGATGAACATGCTCCATGACGGCATGGGAGCGGTGAGTGCTCCGAGCTGGCGCAGCGCCACCTCAACATCTTGCGCTTCACCAAGCCGCTCTCCATAGGGAGGGTTGGTGATCAAGCAGCCATAGTCGCCGCGCGGGCGGGCTTTGGCTACTGGTTCCACGAGCAGCTTGAACTGCTTCGTCAAGCCAGCGGCCTTCGCGGCAGCCTCTGCCACTTCGATGGCAGAGGGATCAATGTCACTGCCGATGATGTTCAGCGGAACATCATCTTTAACCGCGTCGAAGGCCTCGTCGCGAGCCTTGTCCCACAGCTTGCGGGGGATATTGCCCCACGCCTCGCTAGGGAAGCTGCGCCGCAGTCCTGGCGCGATATTCCATCCGATCATAGCAGCCTCGATCGGAATCGTTCCAGACCCGCAGAACGGGTCGTAGAGCGGTCTGTCGACCTTCCAGCGGCTCAGGAGGATCATCGCAGCCGCCATGGTCTCCTTGAGCGGAGCTTCGGTCACGAGCTTGCGGTAGCCGCGCTTGTGCAGGCTGGCGCCGGTCGTGTCGATCGTTAGCGTTGCGATATCGTTCAGGAGTGCGACTTCGATCACGTAGCGTGCCCCGTTCTCAGGGAACCACTCCGTTCCGTAGCGAAGCTTCAGCTTCTCCACGACGGCTTTCTTCACGATGCCTTGGCAAGCGGGAACGCTAGATAATTGTGACTTATGGGAACGCCCTTCCACAGGGAATTCGGCATCGTTCGGAATCCAGTCCGGCCAAGCAAGCGCTTTGGTACCTTCGAAAAGCTCATCGAAAGTGAGGGCCTTAAATTGGCCCATGTGTACCAAGATGCGATCGGCGGTTCTGAGCCAAAGATTGGTGCGGCAGATGGCCAGCTCGTCGCCGAGAAAACGGACACGCCCATTCTCGACAGTCACCTCGTTGTAGCCAAGATCACGGATTTCACGAGCAACGATGGCCTCAAGTCCCATTGGGCAAGTTGCGATTAGTTCAATTTGTTGTGGCATGTTTAGATTCCTTCCATCCGGGTTGTGCATCGCTCATAAAACTCATACAATTAACAAGTATAGGACAAATAGGTTACACTTACAAACGAAACAACGCAAAGTGGATGCTTTGATGCTTTTCTAAGGAGGATAAAACATGGAAACCATAACAGCTGAGAGCTATATGGAGGGTTTATACGAAGAAGATAAAGTTCTAGAGCGGGTTAAGGAAATCATACGCACCCAGAATATGCCGGAAATATCGATTGCACCTGGGTACGGCAGATTGCTTACTATGCTGGTCACGATGATTGGCGCAACGAAGGTATTGGAAATAGGTGCTTTGGGCGGTTATAGCGGGATTTGTTTGGCGAGAGGCTTAAGAGAAGGCGGCAAGCTGATTTCCCTCGAGTTAAAACAAGAATTTGCTGATGTAGCCAAGCAAAATGTGACCGAAGCGGGCCTTGGCCAGCTCGTTGAGTACCGGATTGGCGAAGCACTCATTCATCTGAATGAGCTTCTGGAGCAGGGAGAGCGGTTTGATTTCTTTTTTATTGATGCGGACAAGGTGAATTATCCAAATTATTTGGAGCTGGCAATTAAACTGGCAAACCCTGGAGCCATTATTGCAGGGGATAACACGCTAATGCGAGGAAAAGTCGTCGACGCGAACCAAACCAAAGCCTCGGTTCAGGCGATGCGTACTTTTAACCAGCTGATCGCTACGGATCCGCGTTTGGAAAGTACCATTCTCCCGGCCTATGATGGCTTGGCTTTAGCACGAGTGAAGTAACACCGAGTCTGTCGTTTGATTCATTATGCCTCCTCACTATGTTATTTCGTGAGGGTAGATGGGGCTTTAAAGGTTACCATTGTTGTATTTTCTACAACAATTCACACGCTTCAAGGCTACTTTGCAACTTGAAGTTGCAGTCTGCACATCATTTCGAGCTCATTTGTTGCGAAATGGCCTGTATAGGACCAAATTGTTGTACATGATGCAACAACGAAGGGAGTACGGCGAGATTTAGGCAGCAATTGTTGTACTTTCTACAACATCATTCAATCGCGAATATTAATTCATTCATTCGGAACCTCAAAGAGAGCATAAATGACGGGGGATTTCGATTTAAGACATATCCATGTAGATTGACGCACGGCGTATAATCTCTATAACTTCTCTTTGTACGCAATAAGGGCTGTCCCAAAAGTGCTCGTTTGCTCGAGCATGTCCGAAATTTAAACAAAAGCACCTCCAATTCCACTACTAAAGTGGGAGATGGAGGTGCTTTTTACATATGAAGCTGATTCTAAGTGGGGCTCAAAAATCATAAATTGACTTCTGGGACAGCTCCTCTTCATTGACATATAAAAATGATATATTTTGTGGTTTGAGGTAATCGAAGCTAATCCCTTATTTAACTTTAAGATGCTTTCTGATTTGATATATGGAAGTTAGACTCGCTTAATTTGCCAGGAGTAATTGGTTTTATTTGCGTTAACGGAGGCACCGATTGTGATGTGGTACTAGGGTGAGTGACTTCTTGCTTCTTGAAAGAAATAGCACTGATGCCGTTCCAATAGATAAATAATAACTCTGCACATACGACGATCAAAACAATTTTACGCCAGTTCAGCCTCATGGATGGCATCCTCACTTTCAATGATACGCCTATATTATCATATTGTGGAAGAAATTCCCATGATTATTTCTCACTCTTCATTTATGAACCAGTCCTGTAGTAATCTCTAGTTCATATCGTTGACTTTCCGGCATTTGCGCGTCGTAAGCCAAGCGAACAGCACGTTCAATATCATAAGGAACGCGTACGAATTGAATCGCAAATCCAGCTTGCACATTGTCGTCGGTTTCCCCTTCCAAAACGCAGTAGCAGGCTTGCGGTATGCCGTCATAGGGCGTTCCTACACTACCAACATTGAAGAGCATCAGACCGCTGCTTGCGTGCTTCACAGAGCGTTTCTCCGATGGGTTTTTGATCGTTATAAGATAGGGAATATGAATGTCTCCGTAGCCGACGATATCAGGCTGTTTCCCATCCGGCGACGCACCTGTCAGCTCCGTATTTTGAAACATTGCAAGACGTTCTTGTTTAGATGCTTTACGTTTCACTCTATGATAGACACTTTGCGCAGAAGCGTGGAACAGTCGGAACAATTTGCCGCTTACATTCAAATCAACGGAGAAAGGCAGCTGTTCCAGATAAGCAAGCCTATCCTCACCAAGCTGGTGCTGATGCCACAATCCGGCTGGCTGTTCCTGTGGAAGGGTAATCCCCAAATCCCAGTTTCCTTGAACAACGGATTCACATACCTCCTTGATACGGTCAACGACAGCAGCGGAATCAGGCCCTTTACCTACTAGGTCGCCCAAACATATAATGCGTTTAATGCCTCGGCGTTCAATATCTAAAAGCACAGCTTCCAGTGCGGGCAAATTACCATGAATATCCGATATGATTGCGATTTTCTCCAACGTTTTCGTTCCCTTTCTCTGATAAACTCAAATGAACTTAATTATGTTTCAGTTATACCACAAGGATTATGAATCTGAAAATGAGAGTCTCTTACTATTACCCAATGAGGGTTTCTTCTGCTATAATTTGTAGGGGGAAAGGGGAATGTTTTGATTGGAATCCAGACAAGATCGTCACCGTAAACCGAAAAAAGAACGCTCTACGAGCAAGAAGACCCCGCTTAAGGTAATTGGGGGACTCACGCTTGCCGCAGCAGCCTGTTTTGCTATTGGCATAGGCGCTTCCTATTGGACATCGAACAGTAAATCAGCAGAAGAGCAAGATTCAGCATCCTCACCAGTGGCTAGTGTTTCGCCTGTTCCAACCAAACCAACGAATACAGCGAGCAGTGCTAGCACAGCTAGTGCGAAGCCTAGCCCAGAGTCTACGGTAAAAGCCGTTATCCCGACTCCTCCTCCTATCGCATCGAGTGAGCCCACGAGCAGTGGCGGGCAAGTGAAGTTAACTTTTGTGGGTGATGTGTTGATGGCCTCCAAAGTGGAAGATATTTTAAAGCAAAAAGGCTATGATTACCCTTATACGAATGTAAAAGACTTTCTGAGCAAGCCCGATTATACGATTGCTAATTTAGAAACACCCATAACAACTAGAGGCACAGTTCAAAATAAGGATTACGTCTACCGTTCTTCACCGATGGCGTTGCCTGCCCTGAAAGCTTCTGGGATTGATCTCGTTAATCTAGCGAATAACCACGTGATGGATTATGGGACAGAAGGTTTGCTGGACACGATGGATGCCCTAGATCAAGAGGGCGTTAAGCGAGTTGGAGCGGGCAAAGATTTGGAAGAAGCTTACCAACCAGTCATCGTGGAAAAAGCGGGGGTGAAGATTGCCTTCTTCGGCTTCAGCCGTGTCGTTCCAGAGGCTTCATGGAAAGCAGGTCCTGGCCATGCCGGCGTAGCTGAAACGTATAGCTACAAGCTGCCGGTCGAAGCCATTCAGAAAGCAAAAGAAAGTGCTGATCTGGTCGTTGTCGTTACCCATTGGGGAGTGGAAAGAAGCGATAATCCGGATAAGAATCAGAAAGACCTGGCCCATCGCTACATCGATGCCGGCGCTGATCTCATCGTAGGCGGTCATCCACATGTTTTACAAGGCTTCGAGCAATATAAAGGCAAATGGATTGCTTATAGTCTAGGTAATTTCATTTTTACAACGAATGATACCCCAAAGACATGGGAGACAGTTATTTTAGAGGCTGCGTGTTCAAAAGATAAACAATGCGATATCCACCTTGTGCCAATTTTGACCAAAGCAGCACTGCCGACTCCGATGAGTACGGAAGATGGCGCAAAGCTCTTTCAGCGTTTGAGTAAAATCTCAATTGGCGCTCAAGTGGACGCGCAAGGCAATGTTAGCAAGAAATAAGATGAGGAGCAATCAACATGACAGAAGCTGTTCGCAATATTTACTGTGTAGGTCGCAACTACCGGGCACATGCCGCTGAACTGGGGAATGATGTTCCCGATCAACCTATGATTTTTACCAAGCCGACACATGCACTTGCCCCAATGAATGGGGGAGAATTGATACTTCCTGGTGATCAAGGTGAGATTCACTATGAAGCCGAGCTTATCCTACATATCGCAAAGCCTTATACAGAAGGTATCCAAGTGGATGAAATTGTCGACAAGTATGCACTTGGCATTGACTTCACACTTCGGGATGTTCAGAACGTCATTAAGAAGAAGGGTCAGCCATGGCTGCCTGCCAAAGGCTTTCTGAATTCAGCGCCAATCAGTTCATTCCGACCATTTCCAGGAGCTTCAAAGCTGGCAGAATCGAACTTTCAGCTTCGCCAGAATGGACAAGTTGTGCAGAACGGCAACATCAGTAATATGATCTTCGATCTACAAACCATTATTGATTACATTGCAAAGCATTATGGTTTAGGTGCTGGTGATATCATCTACACAGGTACTCCTGAAGGGGTAGGTCCTGTACATCAAGGTGATCGCTTGGAACTGTTATGGGGAGAAGAAGGATTCGGAGCCGTTACGATTAACATGTAACAGATCAAAGGGCAGTCTCTTAAGGTCATTAGTGACCTGAGAGAACTGCCCTTTATTTTTCCTTGATTAAACTTCTGTTGGATCCTCTAAAGCAGCATCTGAATATTGATCACGAACTCGAAGGATGGCCGGCAATTGCTGAAAAAAAGCATCCACCACTTTGGGGTCAAAATGCTCGCCCTGCTCCTCTTTAAACAAAGTCAAAATGCGATCGAGCTCCCAAGCTTTTTTGTAAACACGCTCACTGCCGAGTGCATCGAATACGTCAGCAATCGCTGTAATTCGGCCATAGATGTGAATGTCCTCGCCCTTGATTCCGCGTGGGTATCCGCGCCCGTTCCATTTCTCATGATGCTCATAAGCGACAACAGCGGCCGTCTTCAGAATATGGCGATTGGAGTTCTTGAGCAAATTATAGCCAATTCGTGTATGGTTCTGCATCAATTTGAATTCTTCATCTGTTAAATTTCCTGGTTTGTTTAAGATACTATCAGGGATAGCCACCTTACCGATATCATGCATGGGCGAAGCCATTTTCAATAATTCAGCTTCTTCTTGACTCATACCTAAGCCTAAGGCTAAGAGATAAGAATATTCCGCTACTCGCTTTACATGATTTCCTGTTTCTTTGGACCTGCTCTCACCAATTTCCCCCATTCGAAAAATAATTTCCTTCTGTGTTTCCTCGATCTCGTTCGTAAGCAAAGCAGATTCTAATGACTTACCCGCGTAGGAGGAAGCTAACGTTAAATATTCCATGTCTTTATCAGAAAATTGTTCACTTGCCGTCAGCTTATTAATGGCTTGGTAAGCACCCATAATTTCACCTTGGCTGTTTCGGAATGGAATAACCAAGAGCGCTTTGGTGCGGTAACCCGTTTGTTGGTCCGTTCGAAGGGCCCCATTCAAGAGATAGGATTTATACTCTTCATTCGAATAAGCGTCATGAATAAATACAGCTTTATCATTCGTTACAGCATAGCCGACAAGACCAGCCGTACTAGGAATGCGAATTTCGTCAAGACCATGAGCTACTTTGGACCATAACTCATTTTTGTTCGTATCAAGCAACCAAACTGTACAGCGATCTGAGACAATCATCTCTCGTCCCATGTCGGCCATCAGCATAAGTACGTTGTCTAGGATTCGTTCGTTCGCAATTTTGGCTGCATAGTCAAAAATAACACGCAGCATTCCTTGAGGATCCAGGTCTTTTTTTAACTGGGACGTTTTATCGAATTGATCGTTCTCCATGTCAGCCTCCTAACATTCACCGAACTAAGTTTATCATAAATTTCATAGAAATTGGTTGCATCTTGTCGAGTTAACCAAAAATTCAGATGAATTTGTCAAACATGACGAAAGGATTGTAAACGTATGACCTCGAATACGACTATGATACAATAAGAGAGATTTTTGAACGGTTTATAAAGGGTATGGAAGAAGAATAGGAGTGCTGCATGTGGAGTGGATTTGGGGTTTAGCGGGTAGCTTAATCATCGCAGGTGCAGCCTATTGGAAGGGATCCTTATCCTTATCGGGTTTGATTGCTGCTGTGCTGCTCGGTACATCGATGTTTGCGCTGGGAAGCTTAGCTTGGTTTGGGACACTTATTGCCTTCTTCGTATCTTCTACCTTATTATCTAAACTCAAGCATCAACGCAAATCCGCAGCAGAAAGCGGTTATGCCAAAGGTGGAAGGCGAGATGCCGGACAAGTTGCTGCAAATGGTGGTCTTGGTTTATTGCTATGTATAGGGAATGCGGTTTGGCCCGATCCAGCTTGGTGGATTGTATTTGTAGGGGTTATGGCAACGGTCAATGCAGACACTTGGGCTACGGAAATAGGCGGAATGAGTGTATCTGCACCGCGTTCAATTATTAACGGCAAGCGTGTTCCGGCTGGTACATCGGGCGGTGTAACGGGATTAGGACTATTAGCTTCATTGCTGGGAGGAGCATTCATTGGTCTGGTTAGTGGGTGGTTCAGTCAGATAGGCGACTCCGGATATCAGGTAGGAACACTTGCAGCGCTAATCATACTAGGTGCTGTTTCTGGCTTGCTTGGTTCTTTGGCTGATTCTTGGCTCGGGGCGACGTTTCAAGTGATGTATCGGTGTAATGTTTGCGGGAAAACCATTGAGAAACAGTTTCATTGCGACCAAAAAGCCACACAGATTCGCGGTATGAGCTGGATGACAAATGATAAGGTCAATGCCGTATCCTCGCTAGTCGGAGGCATTATGTGTTTAGTAATAAGTATTTTGATATTTTAAAATAACTACAAAGCAACCCTGCTGCAATCTGTGCAGTAGGGTTGTTTTTGTATGCTTAATGAACCGTTGAACCGCTGGGTTCGGTTTGGTCTTTATCATGCGCCGGCTGCGGGGGAGCTGGAGGGAACAAGGCATCCTGAAGCTGCTTTTCCAAATGCCGAACTTTACGCTGCAGCTTATACTGACGTACCATTCCGAAGAGGCCGACAATCAGACCGCCTAACAAGGTGGATGTTAAAATGACAAGGATCAAGGGGGTGGATGTCTGAGCAAACATGAAATTTACTTGAACCGGTTCGACATTAATGACGGCAAAGATAGCCGTTATGAGAGCGAATACTAAAGCAGATATGAGAATCCATTGCATCTTCATCCATCATTCATCCTTTCACCTGAGAAAAGGTTGGAGGCGTACGCCTCCAACCTTTATCAGAACAATTACTTAGTTAACTCTTCCATTTGATCAAGTAGGGAGCTGAAGACACTCATTGCTTGCTTGATTGGTTCTGGTGTGGACATGTCTACACCGGCCTTTTTCAAGATGTTCAGCGAGTAGTCGCTGCCGCCGCTTTTTAAGAAGCCCAAATAACGGTCTACGGCTGGCTGGCCTTCATCCAGAATTTGTTTCGCAAAGCTGGTTGCTGCCGAGAAGCCCGTTGCATATTTGTACACATAGAAACTGTTGTAGAAGTGAGGAATTCGAGCCCATTCCATCTCGATATCCTGATCCACGACCATGGCATTCCCGTGATACAGTTTATTCAAGCCATAGTAGATTTCGCTGAATTCCTGCGGTGTCAGGGAATCTCCACTTTCTGATCTTTCATGCGTAATCATTTCGAATTCGGCAAACATCGTCTGACGGAATACTGTTGTCCGGAACTGATCCGCGTAGTAAGTAAGCAGATATAGTTTTTCTTTCGGATCCGTTACGCGTTTCAATAAATAGTCCATGAGCAGTGCCTCATTAAGCGTAGAAGCGACTTCTGCAAGGAAAATCGTATACTGCGCATAGCGGTACTCTTGGTTCTCATCAGACAAATACGAATGAATGGCGTGACCCATTTCGTGTGTCAATGTGAACATACTGTTCAAGTTGTCCTTATGATTCAGAAGCACGTAAGGATGTGTGCCATAAGCACCCCAGCTATAAGCGCCGTTTCGCTTATTTTTGTTCTCATATACATCAATCCAGTGGTTATCAAAGCCGTCTTGAAGAATTTTTAAGTAGTTTTCACCCAATGGGGCTAAGCTTTTCTTGATTTCTTCTTTGGCTTGCTGGTAGGTGATGTCCATCTTGAACTCTTCAACCAGCGGGGCAAAAAGGTCGTACATATGTAATTCATCGACTTTAAGCAGCTTCTTGCGTAGCTTCAGATAACGCTGCAGCTGCGGCAAAGAATCGTGAATCGTGGAAATTAAGTTCGTATACACTTCTTTCTTGATATTGTCCCCAAACAGGGTTGATTCAAGAACGGAAGGGTAGTGACGAGCCTTAGCATAGAAGATATTCTTGTTAATATTCGCGCTAAGCGTTGCGCCGATTGTATTTTTATTGTTGCGATAAGTTTCGTAGACAGCATGGAAGGCGTTTTTTCGAACTTCGGCGTTGCGGCTCTCTAGGAATTGAATGTAGCTCCCATGAGTAAGTTCGACTTCTTCGCCTTTTTCGTTCTTAATTTTTGGGAATTTCAAGTCGGCATTGTTGAGCATACCGAAGATGGTGCTCGGCGCTCCGGCCATGTTACCCGCTTGAGCAAGCAGGGCTTCTTGATCCTTGGATAGCGTATGCGGCTTCTGGCGAATCATTTCTTCGAGTGTGTCCTTGTAGAAAGATAAAGAAGGATCTTCCACCAGCTGCTTAAGCTTTTCATCCGATAAACTAAGAATTTCTGGTGAAACAAAGGAGAGTGCTTCTCCTACTTCGACACTAATTTTTTTTGCTTTATCAGATAAGGCCTGGTAGGTTGGTTCTGCTGTATCTTCATGGTGCTTCATGTTGGCATAAACATACAGTCTTTCTGTTTTCACAGAGACTTCATCTTCCAACTGGAAACACTGCTTTACCGTAGCGGGATCGCTTAGTTTTCCTTGGAAGGCGCTGATTTTGCCAAGCGAGTTTTTCACATTCTGAAATTCCTGTTCCCAAGCCTTCTGATCGGCAAATAAATCCTCTAGATTCCATCGGTGCTCGGCCGGTACTTGCTTGCGTTCCAATATTTGAGTCATCGGAGCCCTCCTGTCCTTGTTTTGAGATTGGGGTAATCGGTTATCTTTGGCATGTAATTCGGCTGCTGGGATCGAGCTTAGAAGAAGTCCCATTGCCGCAGTCACATAGATCCAGCGCATTACGGTCACGCTCCCGGCGTATTCCCACATGGGATGTGCTTGATAAAATCCCATAACATGGTTTTCACCTAGTATGACCGTTAACCCATTCATTTATGATTATATGAAAAAGCTGGAAGGAAGTAAATTTACTTTCCGGCTCCAAAGAAGCTAATTAAGATGAGTACAAACGATAACGAGACCATGACAATCGCCAGCAATGCTAGGTAGCGTTTCATTTGTGCCGGAAGGCTGTCTTTTTTCATAATCAAAATGATGGCTAGGCAGAAGGATACGAGTACAAATGTAATAATAGATCCGGAATTGTTCATTGTTGAATCATCCTTATCCCTATAGAGTATGACGCTTGCTAACTAACGCATGATAGTAACTTTCGCTGTGCGAATCAAAACTCCTTTTTCAGCCAGCATGCTGCATCGTTTCATCCGGATTTTCATCATCCTCCGCTTTGACCAGTATGAACTTGCCGCGAGAATCCATTTTGACGGTAAAACGATCTTCAGCAGCAATCTGTGCTTCATCGCTTAATTCCTTAGGAAGTGTAAGCTGACCGCTGTCCCCAACTTCGACCTGGTAACCAATCATTTTCGACCATTTGCCTGCTGCAAGAACAACTACGATGAGTAAACCAATGAACAGCCATTTGCCAAGCGGATTTGAGTTGAAGTAAGGGGCAAGGAACTTCTCGCCAGTAATCATTTTACCAGCTGTTAATACGAGAACTCCTGCACCGATGTATAGGATCGACGGATACTTCTCAATCCATTTGATGAACAGCGTACTGCCCCAAACAACTATAGGCACACTTACCAGAAGCCCTATAATGACGAGTATGAAGTTACCGTGAGCAGCGCCAGCTACAGCAATGACATTATCGAGACCCATCACGGCATCAGCCACGATAATCGTTCGAATGGCAGCCCAGATGCCGTCTTTGGCCTTAATGTCTCCGTGATTCTTCTTTTCACTAAGCAGTTTATACGAAATCCAGAGGAGAAGAATACCGCCAGCCAGTAGAAGACCAGGAATTTTCAGAAGAGTAACAACAGCCATTGTTGCTAGAGCACGAATGACGATGGCGCCAATCGTACCCAGGAGGATGACTTGTTTTTGTGTTTCTTTTTTCAAATTACGAGCAGCCATACCGATAACGATCGCGTTATCTCCCGCAAGTACCAGATCAATGAGAATAATGCTGAGCAGTGAGACGAAGAAACCTGTTGATAACCAATCCATGAGCGAACACTCCCTTTAGCCGATTTTTGAAAAAAATAGAGCCTAGCACCGGTGACCGGTGAAGGCTCTAATTCATCAAAAAAGACCTTCACCAATAAACATGGCAAAGGTCTTGCTAACAACGATTGTCGTTGCCAATAAAGCCGGGACCTGATGAGGATCCGAATTGACGACTTTACTGTATCAGCTACTCCCCTTTGGAGTAAAACGTATGAACTTATAAGTTAATTATAAGAAGGGTGGATGTGAAAGTCAAGGCATTTGGACCAAAGAATTAAACTTCCTTGAAAGCATCCATAATGGCTTGCCATTCTTCATCTGTGCCTTCGAATTTGTCTTTGGCAAACCGCTCGTTAGCCCAGTGTAGCATAGCTGGTCGTCCGATGAAGGTGTGGCACTCTTCGCCCCATTGATCGGTTATTTCAGTTAGTACGATTTTACTGCCTTGTACCTCGACATTCAGCATGTTCCATTTATCTTTTTTGTAAATAACATGTTTCTTAAAAGGTTGATTTGACACTTGTTTTCCTCGTTTCTGCATTGAGCTCAAAGATATAAGTAATCGTACCACAAAAAGAGGCGATTTCCAAACAAGCCGCTGTCAATTTCTTGTTGCCTCCAATCACGGTCCCATGATAAAATCCTCCTAATCCTTTCCATAGGGAATGGGTTATGAGGCAGTTAGGCAAGGCCAAAGAGTCGAGCAGAGGAGAGATGAGCATGGAACAAAAGCGTGTTTATGAGCAAGTAGGGGTTGCGATGACCTCAAGATCGTACGCAGAATATGAGAAAATGTTTATGTTACAGACGGATAATTTAATGGGTAAGCGAGTCTTAGATGTTGCCGGCGGTGCGTCCTCGTTTACGGCAGAAACGCGGCAGCTAGGTATATTGTCAGAAGCGGTTGATCCTTTGTATGAGAAATCTACTGAGGCGATCGCTGAGCATGGTTTGCAAGAGATTGAGATTGTTGCAGCCAAAATGGAAAAATTAGTAGATGTGTATGATTGGACGTATTATGGTTCTGTTGACAAACACAAAGCTGGAAGAGTCAAAGGCCTCAAGCAGTTTTTAAATGATTTTTCGAGTAAGGATGCGACCTCTAGATATCATGCTGCTTGTCTTCCTTCACTTCCATTAGCAGAAGCGAGCTTTGACCTTGTTTTATGCAGTCATTTTCTCTTTCTATATGAAGAACAATTCGACTACGCTTTTCATCGGGCAGCTGTTAAGGAACTGCTTCGTGTCTGTAAGCTTGGCGGCGAAGTGCGTATTTATCCGTTATTAAATTTTCGGCAAGCCGAATATAGCAAGCTATCAGAATTAATTAATGAGCTCACAAATGAAGGATATTTGGTCCAAAAAAGGGAAGCCGGTCTGCCTTTTTTGCCGAATTCTCATCAATATTTATGCATATTTAAACACCCCTCTGCATAGTGGAAAACGTTGGTACATCAACAAATATTAGCTTATCCACACCGTTTTTTTCGTTGATTTATCACCTTGATAATGGTATAATTTCCTTATTCGTCATAGATGGCGATATTTTTAGGAGGTTGTTCATTTGAAGGGTACAGTTAAATGGTTTAACGCAGAAAAAGGCTACGGTTTCATTTCTGTTGATGGAGGCGACGATGTATTCGTTCACTTCTCCGCAATTCAGGGCGAAGGATTCAAAACATTAGAAGAAGGCCAATCCGTTGAGTTTGATATTACTCAAGGCAACCGTGGTCCTCAAGCAGCTAACGTCACCAAATTATAAGAAACTGGGACTTCCCACTTATAAATAGAGTGTCATAGCACAAACAACAAAAGACAGTTCCCGTATCTCTCGGGGCTGTCTTTTTTGCGTTAATTATACGAACATATCGACGATAAGCACGGTTCCAAAGGCAATAAACGAGAGCAGTGTCTCGAGTACCGTCCATGTTTTAAACGTTTCTTTGACTGTTAACCCGAGATATTCTTTGACCATCCAGAAGCCGGCGTCATTGACGTGAGAGAGCATGAGCGACCCAGCGCCCGTGGCGATTACGAGAAGCTCCAAATTCACGCCTGACATGTGCTCAACAATCGGCGAAACGATACCAGCCGCAGTCGTTAATGCGACGGTTGCCGAACCTGTTGCGACTCGGATTAATCCAGCAACCATGAAAGCTAGAACAATAGGAGAAAGGGAGATATTCTCGGCCATCTGAGCAATGGATGTACCGACGCCGCTCGCGATAAGGATCTGTTTAAACCCGCCGCCAGCACCGATAATTAAAATAATCGAACCTACAGGTAATAGGCATTCATGGGATAGCTTGCTGATATAGTTTTTATTCATTCCTTGGCGGATGCCTAAGAAGTAGAAGGCAGCAAAACATGAGATTAGAAGCGCAATAACCGAATTCCCAATGAAGACTAGGAATTTCATAAATCCGACTGGCAGTGATAGATAGGGTGCAACAACCGACAAGACCATCAATAAGACAGGCAATAAAATAATGAAAAACGAAATGCCGGCTCCTGGCAGTTTCTCAGGCTCTGTGCTTGCGCTGAGCAGCACGGGTTCATTCTCTGGAATTACACGTTTATGAACCCATTTAGCAAACAAAGGACCTGCAATGACCGCAGCTGGGATCGCAATGATGAGAGAGTAGATTAATACTTTTCCGATATCAGCTTTATAGATGCCGATGGCCGTCATAGCACCAGGATGCGGTGGTACAAGACCGTGGACAATAGATAATCCGGCGATGACAGGCAGGCCGATTAACAAAATATTTTGTTTCGTTGATTTGTGAATGGAAATAACCAAAGGCAGCAGCATGACAATCCCTACATCAAAAAATACAGGGATCCCTATAATAAAACCGGAGAGCAGCATGGCCCAAGGCAATCTTTTTTCACCAAAAACTCGTATAAAGAAATTGGCGACTTGTGTGCCTGCGCCTGAATCTGACATCATTTTCCCCAAAATCGTACCTAGCGCCAATATGCCAACTAAATGGCCTAAAACGTTTCCAACTCCGGTTTCATAGGCACCCACGATTTTATCCATGGATAACCCAGCCATAATCGCTAAGAACAAACTGGCAACGGTTAAACTAATAAACGCATGCCATTTCCACCAGGCTACTCCTAAAATAACAATCACAATCGCTAATAATGTAACCATTAATAGATACATATTCATATATAATCCCTCTTCTCATGGTGTAGTAAGCGCTATCAATGTATAGACGAGAAAAGGAAACTGCGTTTTCTCCATGTATCCTAACTGTCGTAATTGACTACATAGTTGTGCATGACCGTGTTGTAATATCCTTTGCTGAATTCGATCAGATCGCCTCGTTCATCATACGAATAACGTAATCTCTTCAATAGCGGGGTTCCTTCTTTTACATGCAAGATTTCTTCCACATAAGAAGGAGCAGTGGCAGCAGCAAACTCATCTCGATACTTTTCTAAGGCAATTCCGTTCTCCTCAAGCAATTCATACAAGGATTGATCATTCAAATCCGATTGTTCGATATTAGACATTTGCATGGATAGATAGTGGGAGTAGTGGATATAGGGTGTGTCATTCAAATGATAAAGACGCTCGATGAACAAGCAGTGCTCACCAAATAATTGATAAGGTTCTGTGCCTACATCATTCGTTACAATTTCAGCTCGCAATAATTGCTTGTGAATTTGATGGCCTTCTTCAACTAGAACTTCTGTGAAACGCTTCCATTTGGAAAGCTTGGATGTAGAAGCATTTCGTATAACCTTGGTCCCTTTGCCGCTGCTCTTTTCCAAATATCCTTCTTGGGCAAGTTCTTTGATGGCATTGCGAATGGTGATCTTACTCACATCGAATTCCTGCTCTAGCTGTGGCTCTGAAGGTATATTCATTCCCAAGGGATACACACCGTGTAAGATGCGATCCTTCAGGATATTCATGATTTGTAAATATAATGGTCTTTTATTGCGGGATAAATTCGCCAATCCAATCACTACCTTTCTACATCGCCTACGGCTTCCGTCATCGCACGAAGAATATCGCCTTCTGATGACATCGGAGTATCGCCTACAATCGTATGTGCAAGCATGCCGGCGGCCGCTGCAAACCCGACTGTTTTCTCCGGTGAAAATCCTTGGATTTCTCCGTGTACGATACCGCTCGTGAAGGCATCTCCTGCACCAATTCTATCATAGATAGAAAACGTGAGCAGATTAGAAAAGGTGAAGCTAGAGTCCTTATAGATAAATCCGCGCAAGGAATGTGTGTTGTCACCGTTAATGTTACGGTGTGTGCCTGCTATGACAGAGATCTGATATTGCTCCGCGACGGCTGGAATCAGCTCCATCAATTGTTCTTGACTTTCGATCTGATCGGTAGGCATACCGAGGGTAAACATCGCGTCTTTTTCATTCATCATGACAATGTCAGCCAGCTGCAGCATTTCCTCATAATGCGGTTTTGCCTTTGCATAGCCGCCTTCACCCCAATGTGCAGGACGATAGTTGCAATCGAAAACAACCGTGCCGCCATTCGCTTTGACCGCTCTCGCCAAATCTTTCATGTGCCGCCGCACATTATCATTCATGGCTAAGGTAATGCCGCAGAAATGGACAATATCGATATTTTTAGCGATTTCAGCGAAATGATAAGTACTTTCAGGTGCCGTGTTAAAGCTGCTTTCCTGACGGTTGGAGTACGTTACGCGGCTGGGCCGCGCACCGAATCCATTTTCTAAAAAATACATGCCCAAGTAGTTACCGCCTCGAACAATGAACGATTGAGAGATACCTAATTTTCGCAAATACGATTCTGCAGCATCTCCTACGGCATTAGCTGGCAATCTGGATATCAGGTGCCCGGTATGCCCTAAGCGAGCTAGCGCTGAGCTTACATTCACGCCAGTACCGGAGAAAGAATAATTCAAACTGCTAGCTTGGGATAAGAGTTCATACCCCGGCACCTGCAAGCGCATCATGACCTCTCCAAAAGCAGCAATTCGTTTAGCCACCATGATGATCAACCAGTTTCTTCATGATCCCCAGTAATTTACGGACATCTGAGGCTCTCGTCTTTCCAGTAGCATTGTCGATGATCGATGAATACACGTGTGGGATGACTTGCGGAACCTTAGCTTCCAGTGCGATACGCAGGATCGTTTCGAAATTATCCATGTCGATGCCGCCTGTTGGTTCTAATGCGAAACCTTCTTCTCCACATGCTTGCGCAACAGCGCGCAATTCGTCTTCGCAGCTTAAGCCGTTCATCGGGAAATATTTCAAGGCATTGCCGCCCATGTCGCGGACAAGCGCAATAGCTGTTTTGATAGGTACAATTGCAAGCTCGGATTGCGCAGCGCTTATTGGACCTGTTGAGATATTGACATAGCCAACGCGTCCAGTAGGGGACACCAAACTGTTAATCCAGCTATCTTGGTCGCCCAGATTGGCGCGTGTTGCACCTACGGCAGGGAATACTTGGTTAATGTGGCTGCCGGGATAGTGCTTCGCAATGGCTGCGACAACTGCAGCTTGACGATTATCGCCAGCGCCAAGTCCGATCGATACGGCTTCGTCAATGGCTTTTCCGTACTCTTTCATCGCTTCTACAGCTAATTCAACCGTAGGATAGTCTTTGGAAAGAACGCCAACAAGGACGTAACCCTCCGCTGCTTCAAATATCTCTTTAGCATTTTCTACACTATTAGCCAATACATTCAATGCCGCGCGGCCTTTGTAGAAACGTTTTGTAATGTTGGACATGTTAGTGGCCTCCTAGTAGTTTACGTATTTGAGCAGCGATAACCTCAATGTCATCGCTCTGAAGCGGACGTGGATCGATATCGAAATAGCCCTGTCTCACGCCATAATCGCGTGTGTAGATAGCAATCTCACCATTCTGCAGGCCTGCGACTACTTCCTTGGCCGTAGTGCCTGCTTGCTCAGGATCAATTTGAATGCGTGCGCGGAAAATCGCACGACCGGCTTCATCCTGTACAATGGTCACTTTTAAACCTTTTATTTCACTGAGAGGCATTAATACTTGCAAAGCTGCTTTTTCCTGTTCGCTTTTATCCTCTTTGACGCCGTACTCATCAAGCGCTTGAAGTAAGCCGAAGGTAGTTTCTTTGCCTACTTTCATACTTCGCCCAATTCCATACAGTTGTACTTTTACCCACTCGATAAAGCAACGCTTCCCGCCAATAATCCCTGAAGTTGGACCTTCAATGGCTTTTGAACCACTGTAGATGGCAAGATCTGAGTATTTTACGTACTTTTGAATATCTTCTTCTGCGGCTGCATCTACGATAAGCGGAACACCATTTCGCTTTGCAATCTCCCATGCTTCTTCAACAGAAATCATATTTTTTTGGACGGCATGATGGGATTTCACGTAAAGTATGGCAGCTGTAGTTTCAGTAATCGCATCTTCGATATGCTCAGCTTTACCCTCATTGGCGTAGCCAACTTCTACTAGCTTTCCGCCTCCCAAGTAGATCATTGTTTCAACGGGTGCTCCGTATTGGACATTGTGACCTTTGAGCATGATGATTTCGCTTTTGGGAATAGGCTCTTGATGCAGACGTTCACTCTTGCGACGATTCCCTTCAGTCACAACAGCTGCGATAGAGAGTGCGATGCCGCTTGAGGCGGAATTGACGACAACCGCAGCTTCGGAACCTAGGATATTAGCGATATAGTCGCCTGCTTTATCAACGAGATCTGCGATCTCAACGTAATTTTGCCCGCCATGCTTCATGGCTTCCATGACCGTATCAGTCGGAGCAGATACACCTAGAATGCTCATTCGTCCACTTGCATTGATGACACGCTTTAGATCATATTTAGCATTTAATGAGAGAGCCATTCACAACCACTCCTTTGGCTTGTAAGATTTGTTCTGCTATACGCTTGTCGCCTTCAGAATCAACAAGTTCAGTCGGTTCATTTTGAAGAACTGTAAACAGGGTTAGATTGGCAATGTCACCAATTTGAATTCGACCAAGTTCTGGCTTATTTAGCCAATTTGCTGCATGTGTGGTGACCGCTGCGATGACCTCTTCAAGGGAGTACCCTAAGTAAAGAAATTTCGAGAGTACATGGGACATACTATATACCGGACCGTTCAATCGGTTCCCGCGGTAGATGTCTGTACTGATGGTATCTAAACCGATATGATGTTGTTTCGCTGCTTCCGCAACTTTAAAGGAAAAGCTTGCCGTGCCGTGACCAACATCCAGATGCACGCCTCTTTCAATAGCTTCCGTAAACGCGTATAACGGCTTTCCATCCTCATCAAAAAGATTATTAGCTTTCCCATTCAGATAATGGGTAATGATATCTTTTTTCTCTAAAAGTGAAAGGATATCTTCGATACTCGGCGGTCCTGAACCGATATGAACCATCAATGGGAGAGAGGTTTCATGAGAAATTGCACGCGCAGCGAGCAAAGGTTCAATGCCGCAGTCACGAACAACACTTTTGCTTATTCTTGCCTTTAATCCAACAATGATATCTTTATATTGATTTACGGCTTGCACAGCCTTGTTCTTATCGATCCATGCCATGTTGGATAATTCATCGACTCTTTCCAAACCAATACGTGAAATGTTCAAAAAGGCAAACAAGTTCGTTTGGGCTCGTTCCCTACTTGCAGCTAAGTCTGCAATTCGGTCAGCACCGCAACTTCCTGCGTCTACAATGGTGGTTACACCTTGCTTGATTCCGATCTCATCGATTTCATCGCCGTAGGGATCAAAGTCAGGAAAAGCATGGGTGTGCAGATCAATCCAGCCACTCGAGACATAAACACCAGAATAATCAATGATCTGGTTCCCATGTCCGCTCCCAGATCTGGTTAAGTCAGCGATTTTCCCGTCTTCAATTACAATATCGAGACATTCTCCATTTACGTGCTTTACATTGTGCAATACGAATCTCTCTTGCATGTTTGTCACCTTTTTCTGCAATCAAATTATTAACGCTTACATTTAAGATTGCCTAGATATCTCCTCACATACATAGGAGAGAAGTGTGATTAGTTGTAAAGAATATAACGTTATAATGTTACAATAGCACAGAAAATTATCGAAGTAAATATAACGTTATAATGTTTAAAAAAATTAAATTTTTCCAAGAAATTAGCCATGGAATTTGATGATGAGAACATATAAGTAAAAGCCTATACAAGTCCTATGGGGGGAAGGAATTGTATAGGCTTTAAATTATCACTGAGGGAATAAACCATGCCATAAGATGTCGATGATTTGTTTAGCTGCTTCACTTTCACGCGGGAACATTTTATAGCTGATTCTGCATTACTTCATGGACACGTCGGCCATTCAGGGATTAATTCCGCTCTATGCGTTTGTTTTCCTCGTTGCCTTAGGAGAGGATTACAATATCTTCATGGTATCTAGCATATGGCAAGAGCGAAATCGCTTAAAGCTGAAGGATGCGATACGCCTAGGCGTCAGCCAAACGAGCAGTGTCATCACCTCTGCGGGCTTAATTCTCGCTGGAACGTTCGCAGTTCTAGCCTCACTGCCCATTCAAGTGCTTGTCCAATTCGGTGTTATCTGTGCAATCGGCGTTATCCTAGACACATTTATTGTTAGGCCATTCCTCGTACCTTCGATTACGATGCTGCTTGGAGAGGCGTCCTTCTGGCCGGGTAAAATCAAACAACAACCACAAGCCCAATATGAAAACAAACGCGCCTAAACAAAAGGAGCTGTCCGCAGAATGCGGCAGCTCCTTATTCGATCCTATTAGTCAATAATTTGAAGAATATCATCGACTTCTTTGCGTGCCAGTTTGCCTGGACGATCCTTCGGATAACCGAGGGCGATGACCATATTAATCTGACATTCTTCCGGGATGTCCAGATAAGTTCGGATTTGATCTTGGGCTAGCAGCACGGGGCCCGTCATCGGGCATGTTGCCAAGCCTCTAGCGTGCGCGGCGAGCATCAGGTTCTGAGAGGCTAAACAGGAGCTCTTAATGCCTTCTTCGGCCCATACGGTGTCATCGACGAGTTGAATCGGATCAAAAATACGATCACGGAACTTCGATTCATAAGGCGTTGCTAAGCAAATGATAAGAACGGGAGCATCGGAGAACGCTGTGGCGTAGGGACCGAATGATTTCACTAGCAAGCGTGCTTCTCGCGAAAGACCTTTTTCCTCGGCAGCCGACGCACGAAGATGCAGTTGGTCCCAGGTCAATTGTTCGATATGTTTGATTTTCTCTGTATTTCTTACCGCAATAAACTTCCAAGTTTGGGAATTCGTATCGCTGGGTGCATATCTGGCACAGTCGATAATTTCACGAATATCTTCCGTGGCAACTTCTTGTTCTGTAAAGTTTCGAACACTGCGGCGCTCGAGTACAATCGACTTAAAATCTTCATAATTCATAAAAAACAACTACCTGCCTTTGCTGCTTGAATTGTGCATATTTTGTTACTTGGTACTAAGACTTTATCGTTATTATAAAGCAGTTGTTATTGCAGCACAACCGTATCGCCTTCATTCAGACCTTTTAGCACTTCGGTTTTCTCAGGGGTTTCCAACCCAATCTCAATTTCACGGCGTTCTACGCCTTGAGCCGTTTGCAGCATCACGTAGTAGACTTCTTTCTCGTGAAGCACGGCTAATGTAGGTACGACAATAGTTTGTGGCTTTTTATCTGTTTCTATCGTGCCTGAGAGGCTGAGTCCGGCGATTAGCTGCTCATTTGGTTCTAATGAGATGGTAACTTCGAATTGAGCTGAACTCGTGCCTTGCTCCGTGCCAGACTTGGCAAACTTGGATACTTTTTCAACCTTACCTTGAAGCTTTTTCTGTTTGAGCGCGTCTACTTTTACTTGCACGAGCATATCTGGCTTAATTCGAAATACATCAAATTCACCAACCGTGCAAACCAACTGTAATCTCGTCAAATCTACGATTTTACCGATACGCACGCTTTCTTCGACAGACTTAGGAATTTTGGAGGAGTCTTCGAATAAGAAGATGCCATTCTCAGGCGCAACGAAGGAAGCTTGTTCTACTTTCTCTTGTTTCTTAGCCAATTGCAATTGAATGGATTGATCATTGACCGCATTCAACTGTTCTTGAATTTTACGTCCTTCTGACGCGGCGAAGCGCTGGCGGGCATCATCTTCACTAACAGCACCTGCAGCGACAGTATCCCCCCCAGGCCCAGCAGCTTTGAAATTGGCTAAGTCGGCTTCCAACTTTTGTTTCTTCAAGTTTGATTGTAGTGCTGCAATTTCACTTCTTAGCGGAGTGGCATCAAGCTCAAACAACTGCTGCCCCTTTTTTACTTGAGCCCCGTCAGTTATGTGCCAGGCTTTTATTTCGCCGGTGAAGGGGGCGTAGACGCGAGTCTCCTTCTCATAAGAAGACTTTCCTTTCACTTCAATGCTATTAACAAGATCTTCTTTTGTAACTTTGAATTGTAGGGCATTGAACGCAGCACCTGCGTCGGCATTCTTTGTATTCATTTGATTAGGATGGCTTGATATGTATAGAATGCTGCTAATGCCGCAGACAATGACTGCCGTTAGAATTAGCATCCATGTTTTCTTTTTCCTCATGCTAAACAATCTCCTATTCTCGTTTAATTGCGGTTAGCGCATCGGTTCGAGAAGCTTTAACTGCAGGGTATAGACCCGAAAGAACGCCCGTCATAATTGCAAAAAACATGCCGACTGGAAGAATCCATAAGCTTATAAATAAAATTTCCACGGGATCCCCTCTATTGGAACCAAATCGGATAATGATCAAATTAATTCCCCAAATGACCCAATAAGAGAGCAAAATACCTACAAAGCCGCCTAGCATGCCTAGAAGCGAAGATTCCACGATAAACATATTGCGGATTTGTTTCAAATTCGCGCCAAGTACTTTCATGATTCCAATCTGTCGCCTGCGCTGATGAGTGGACATTGTCATCGCGACCACGATGGATATGGAAGCTACGAAGAGAACAAAAAGGCCAACACCGGTGAGCAGCAATCTAACAATGGCAAATTCGCCTTTCATGCGATCTTCTTGATACAAATTAGTCTGTGTTGTGAGTTGAAGTTTTTTAATCATTTCATCAACTTGTTTCACATTCATACTGCTATCAACTTTGACTCTAACTTCTGAATATTGAACATGTCTATTCGTTGAGGACTTATTTTGGGCTTGTAGAATTTTGAGTCCTGTTTCAGGGGAGACATAGGCGGATTTGTTCCCTTGCAGCATGGATTCTGGCAATCCATCGGGCTTTTTCAGTACGCCAATGACGCGAACTGTCACCTCATTTGGTTGAGTTGTAGTCCCTGATTGGTTACCTGACTGCTCTTGGTTATTATTCGATTTCAATGAAATTTGCTTTTGATATAGAGGGTAAGGAATAGCACCCATTTGACGATAGGTTTCGGACTGTTCCTTGCTAGGATTTTGCTGCATAAGTTTATTACGTACTTCCTGCGTCTTTACATCCAAGACACCAAGTGTAGCTCCATAATTGAGGACGATATTATTATCCTGATCACTAGCCCCTCCTTGTTGGAACTTGGAGTCAAAGTCCTCTAAAGTACTCAACTCCGTTGCCTTGAGATTAAGGTAGCTTTGTTTGCCGTCATCGACAGTGAAGCTGAATTGCCCTAAATCTTGAAAACTAGCAACCGATTTAACATGAGGAAAGGTACGAATGAGATCGAGCTTACTTGACGTAACTTTAGAAGGACTGTTAGGATCGCTGTTTTGGTCAACGATTGTAATTTCATCGGTTTTGAGATAGAAGCTCATTTGCTTCTGACTGTAGTGTTGAATTGATTCGCCAAAGCCAAGAGCAACCATGATGGAAGCCGAGCCAATGGCAATTCCGACGGTACAAAGCGCTGTCACAACCTTGCGTCGCTGCAGTTGATCCCAGCCAAGGCGAAGGTAATCCTTAAGTTTCATCCGGTTTCACCTTCCTGCTCATTTCCTTCCAGTAAATAACCATCTCGAAGTTGCAAAATGCGCTGCGTTCTGCGAGCAACTTCATGCTCATGGGTAACAATAACGAACGTAATGCCATTCTGGTTCAAGTCAATGAGGAGATCGATGATCTCTTTCTCCGTCTTCGTATCCAGATTACCTGTAGGTTCGTCGGCAAATACGATAGCGGGCTTCGTTATCAAGGAGCGAGCGATACTGACACGTTGTTGTTGTCCTCCAGATAGCTGTGACGGAAACATATCTGACTTATCCCCGATACCGACCTGCTGTAAGAGAGCCATCGCTCTTTGTTTACGTTCTTGACTTGCGACACTTTGGAATACGAGTGGTAATTCCACATTCTCACGAACGGTTAAATGTGGTATTAATTCATAAGATTGGAAGATAAATCCGATATGAGTCCGCCGAAATTCCGCCAAGCGGTTTTCGCTCATTTTTTCAATGGCCTGTCCAGCGATTAAAATACTGCCACGGGTGGGCTTCATTAGGCCTGCCATCAAGTTTAGCAGTGTTGATTTCCCAGAGCCTGAACTGCCGAGCAGAGCAACCATTTCTCCTTGCTCTACGCGGAAATTCAGCTCATGAAGAACGGGAGTTTCTTCTTGGCCTGTGCGGAAGCTGTGAGACAACCGTTCAATGGCTAACACGTGATCAACCCTTTCAATTTAAAACTTATCGACCACTAGGCATACTTTCACTTTCATCGTTTTGAAAAATATGAGTGCCCAGAAATCCAATAGCCGCGACGATCGATAAGCAAGCTGCAATAACATAGACTGTGCTTCCACCAGCTAGATCAAAAATCCAACCGCCTAACGTGCCGCTAATTAGTCCCGCAATACTAGACCATGCAACAGCGAAAATGGCTTGCCCAGAGGAACGATACTCATCCGGAATAATTTGACTAATATAGCGATTAGCCGTGAATAAGAAGATACCAAATGTTAAACTGTGCAACAATTGAACTCCAATGACCCATGTAGGATCTTGAATTGAACCCATAATGAAGAAACGCACGGCATATATGATTCCGGCAAAGGCAAGCAGGGGTAATTCTTTGAACCTATGTCCATGCTTGCTCAGAAAGAAAAACACCGGAATTTCACTAAGAGCCGATGTCATCCAAGCATAGCCAATCAAAGAGGCAGATGCCCCAAGCTGGCGCATGTACAAGGCTAGGAATCCATCGTTGAAACGATGTGAAACGGACATAATAATAACTAACACTAAGAACCAGATGAACTTCTTGGAACGAATGATATTGAGCATGCCCCCGAATGCCATCTTCTTGCCACCTTGACGCGCATCTTTTAATAAAAAGACAATGACTAACGTGCTACTAATGGTAAATAGGCATAATATTGGCGTGAGTCCAGTACCGTAGTGTCTAAGAATTAATCCAAAACCTCCGGCAGATACAGCAAAACCAATGGATCCCCAGACGCGGAAGGAGGCGTAGCTCTTACCGCTATCTCGAATACTTAGCATTAACTGGCTGTCATTCAATGAATTTACGGGCTGCTGAAAGAAGAAAAACATCGCTAAGCATATGTACAGCAGGGAGAACCAGCCCGCAGTAAATACCAAGATGGCCGTGATAAGCTGCCCAATAATCAGAATGATCATGATTTTCTTAACCGTTTGGAAGCGATCACTAAGGAATCCCCACAGCAAGTTGGTCGCTATCCCAATCAGTGGTCCAATGGCATACAGCAAACCGATTTGAAGCTTGGAATATCCTTTGTAATCAAAGTAAAGCGGGAAAAAAGTAACGACAATCCCCATCGTCATAAAAAAGGAAAACGTGAACAATTTGAGTAGGTGGTCTTGCGGCTTTGTAGGTATAGACGTTTTCATCTGTAGTTATCACTCGATTTCTTTACAAATTTTCTGTAGAAAAATTCGTTTGTCCATTTTCGGATGTTCGTTTGAGTATTAAGAACACAACAAGAAGCTCAGCCAGCATGCCAACCGATTGCGCGAGAGCACCGATCAAACCATTCCAGCCGGGTACATTAGAGATGGCGATGAATAAAGTTAACACGGTAACGATAGCATTCGCCGTTTGAGAGAAAACCATGATTTTCGTTTGGCCTCTCAGCATAATAATACCGTTCATGTAATCCAGCCACGGAAATACAAGCGTCATGATCATAAATATACGCATGGCAAGTAAGCTTGCATGCATCAGTTCGGAATTAACACCCATGACATGAGTCATAAACCAAGGTCCGAGAGCTGTATAGGCAAGAATAGCGATAAGTGCTCCTGGAATAAAGCTAAGAAGGATGACGAAACGGACGACAGTTCTAGCATCTTTGCGATAGAAATTCAAAACAATTTGATGAATGTAAGAAAAGAAACTCAAAACCAATTGAGTCAAGGAGCCGGCAATGGCATAAGAGGAGATCGCTAAATGTATATGCGTTGTTTTACCTAGTATGGCATTTATGGCAGGTCCAATGATGACGGCAATGATCGAAGAATACAGAAGGGGCTTATAGAAGCTGAAAATTTGTTGTTTGGTTTCAATCAGATGATCAGGTGCCTTCTCTGGAATAACGGTTCGAAGTAAGTTAGTTCCTTCCCATATAGCAACCATAGCCTCAATAATCATTCCCACTAAGAAAATAATGGCGCCAACACGGCCACTAGAAACATTATCTGTCGTAATAAAATATAACGATAACAAATACATAGCGACGATTCGAACGCACATACCAATGGTCAACCATTTGGTCCGCATATTAAAAATAATTATACCGTGAAATAAGCACCGCAGTCCTGAGAAAATGCTAACGAACATCAAGATGCGATAAACACTAAGTGTAGTGTCTAATAATTCACGTTCAACTCCAAAAAAATAAAGAAATACCCATTCTCCAACAGGCGTATAACATAAAATAAGACCAATTAGAACGATGCACGCAAATACATAGGAACTAACCGCTGCCATGGCTCGAAATGAGATGCGGTCTCTTACAAGTGCTGAGCAAGCTTGTCGCAGTAAAACAACGGGTCTTTCGGTAAGGCCAAGTAAGCTTAAAGGCAGCGCATAGCTGGCAATGACCACTTCCGGATTATCGGCCCTGGCCAAGGTGCTGTTAATAATAACATGCGAGAGGGTAACTAAAGTTGCTGAAAGGCCGAGGGGGAGGAAAAAGGAGATGAGCTGTTTCCATGAGATGTTTTCTTTTATTGTCTTAGCGGTCATCCAAATCGCACTCCTTAGAGTTTTGCTTTAGCAAAACTGGCTTCGTAAGAGTAACTCTTACTAAAAATTCCCTTTTAAAAACGTTATTTAAGTATACCAGAAAATGAAATCAGGTTGACATACAATTTTAACTGGAAACCCAAGGTTTGAAGTGATACATTTAAAGGTAGAATGTTTCTTGAACAAGTCGCAGCCAGTTTTTACTGCAAGGAGGTTTAACAGAAGAATGAGCTGCTATTTTCATTATGATGCCAGACTCGGAATTGAGATTCCCGTGTTAGAAACGGAGTGGGACTCTTATCCGCCCAGTGTGCGTGTTGATATTTTATTACATTGGGAACAAATTCGCGGTGCAATACCTGACCGTATTATGAAGCTAGAGACGACGATTATTTACAAACAAAATCAGCTGGACAAGGAAGACGATTTTCCCACATCATGCCGTTTGAATTCCGAAATTGCTGACTTAGCTTCTATCATAAATGATCTTCATCTTTGGTTCCGGGCGAATCAGGAATTGGAATCGAAAACCCACCAATAATGGTTGTCAATGAAGGGAGAATGACTGCATGCATAGCAATAAGGATGGGGATAACTGGCTGGAAGCTATTGCAAAGCCGCTCTTGGAGCATCTACCTGCTTTATATCCGATAGAAGAGTGGGATGGAAGTATGGATGCACGCATTGAAGCGCTTGTCCCAGCTATGATGACCCAAGGTAGTCCGGGGCAAGAGTCTTATGGATTGGCGATTAAAGCGGGCCTTTTTTTACTGAATGAGAGTTTAGATAAATCCCATGATATTGCCCAGGAAATCACGAATGCAACAGGCAGCTACTGGCATGCTCTGATGCATCGGATGGAGGGGGACTACAGCAATGCGAAGTATTGGTTCAACGATGTCGGTCATCATCCTATTTTCTCTAACTTACTACAACGTGTGAGTGAATATTTGACAGTAAAAGACTTAGCGGATTTGGACAATGAAGCCCTTCGTCAGAAGCTTGAAGTGCTTATTACTTCTCCGGAATGGATCCCTTGTGTATTCATTGATATCGTAGAGTTACAAGTATCCCTGGTTCAAAATCCTATTGTTGATCAATGGTTACGGCATATTCAACGATATGAAATGCAGTTATTGTTGCAGTATTGCTATGAACAAAGTTGTGGAGGAAGTCTGCTTGAAGCAATTGGACAAAAGTAGCACAAAGGTTCCACAAGGCCCAATAAGATTAATGGTCAGGGTGTACCGATATATTTTACCGGACGTAAGCGATCAGCTTTCCATATGGAAATCAAAGGCGGAGAATATCCCAGATAGCGAGCTGCGTACCCAAGCATTAGCCAGCATCGCAACGAAACAATTTCATTGTCAAGGTGGCGCTGTTTATGCGGCTGCTAATTTGTCGATGCGTCATGTACTCATCCCGCTCATTGTTGCGTTTCAAACGATTAGCGACTATTTAGACAATCTATGTGATCGCAGTACATCCTTGGATCCCCAGGATTTCCGTCAATTACACCAATCGATGTTGGATGCCGTTGATCCTTCTAAGCCTTTGAACGATTATTATGCATACAGACAAGAGAAAGAGGACGGAAACTATTTAACAGATCTCGTCCAAAAGTGTCAGTCTTGTATTAGTCTGCTTCCGTCATATGCTCAAGTAGCCGATCAGGTGCGAGATTTCGTGGCCTTATACTGCGACTTACAAGTGTACAAGCATATTCGGAAGGATATGCGGGAGCCTGAGCTTCATCAGTGGTGGGATCAACATCATCATAGGTATAGCCAAATTTCTTGGAATGAATTTGCAGCAGCAACAGGTTCAACGTTAGGCATGTTTATGCTTTTCCTTGCGGCTTGTGATCCTCATTTGAGTGAAAAGCAGGTCGATTCGATACGGGAGGCTTATTTCCCCTATGTGTGCGGGCTGCATATTCTACTTGATTATTTAATCGACCAGGAAGAAGATATCTTGGGTGGAGACCTGAACTTTTGCAGTTATTATGAATCTATGGAAGCAACCGTTGAGAGAATTGCCTTTATCGTGCAAGAGGCTCGCAGCAAAATTTTGTTCTTGGAACATCCGCGATTTCATCGTATGATAATCGAAGGTTTGCTTGCGCTCTATTTGTCGGATCCAAAGGTCAACGGCCAACAGCAAGTGAAGAAAATATCGAAGCGTCTTATGAAAAATAGTCCATTAACCCGGTTATTTTTCTGGCTAAATAGCATGTACATCCGTACGTCATCATGAATGACATTCAGAAGAATTTGAAGGAGGAAATGAAATGTCAGCAGTAAAATCAATTGCCGTTCTAACAAGCGGCGGAGACTCTCAGGGAATGAACGCGGCCGTCCGTGCGGTTGTAAGAAGCGCATTATTCCATGGTCTCGAGGTCTATGCGGTACAACGTGGCTACCATGGTTTAATTAACGATGATATTCGCCAAATGGATTTGCGCAGCGTTGGGGATATCATTCAACGTGGGGGGACTATTCTACAAACCGCTCGCTGCAAAGAGTTTTTAACGCTAGAAGGCCAACAAATTGCAGCTGAAAACTTACGTAAACGCGGTATCGATGGATTGGTCGTTATTGGTGGAGATGGATCTTATCAAGGTGCCAATAAGCTAAGCAAATTGGGCATCAAAACGATGGGTCTGCCTGGTACAATTGACAACGACATCCCATTCACTGACTTTACTATCGGTTTTGATACAGCAGTAAGCATTGTTGTGGATGCGATCAATAAGCTTCGTGATACCATGACATCGCATGAACGTTCATCCGTCGTAGAAGTCATGGGGCGTCATTGCGGTGAGATCGCTCTCTATGCTGGACTAGCAAGCGGTGCGGAAACGATTATCGTTCCTGAGGTTGAGGTCGACATTAATGAAGTAGCTAACCGTATGAAGGATAACTTCTCCCATGGCAAACGTCATAGTATCATTCTCGTTGCTGAAGGAGCGGGAACCGGTGATGGGATTGCTAAACAAATTAATGAGTCTGTTGGTATTGAGCCTCGCGTAACTGTTCTTGGCCATATCCAACGCGGCGGGGCTCCTACGCACAATGACCGAATCTTGGCAAGCCGTCTCGGTGATTTCGCTGTACGTAAGCTTATGGAAGGCGATTCTTCCAAAGCATGCGGTGTGATCAAAGGGGAATTAGTAGCTACTGATATTGATTTAGTTGTCAATACAAAGCGTCCTTTTAATACAGAACTTTATGAATTGGCAAGTCGTTTATCCCAGTAGGTCTACATTGGAACAAACGCTATTGACCTGTATCATATCTTCGTTTATAATATCGAACAAATACAAAGCGACATTAGGTCTGTGAAGAGCTTCCAACTCGGAGACGTTCATGATCGGTAAGGCGCAGGATACTTCGCTTTACTCTAAATAAACCGGCACCGCCCGTTATCGCGGAACCAAGCGGATGATGACATGTTAATGTTATCATCAAGTTGGGTGGCACCGCGAGCAGAACGCTCCTCGTCCCAATCGGACAGGGGCGTTCTTTGTCTTTTTCCCATAATAGAAAAGGAAGCGGTGAGTGGTATGTTGGATATCAAATGGATTCGGATGCATCAGGATCAAGTGAAGGAAGCGGCACAAAATAAAGGGGTGGAATGTCCCCTTGATGAGCTGCTTGAGGTAGATGAGAAGAAAAGGCTTCTACATCAACAAGTGGATCAGCTGCGAACAGAACGCAATCGTGCATCTGCTCAGATTGCTCAGTGTATGGCTGAGCAGAAAAAGGGAGAAGCTGAGGGTCTGAAAGATCAGGTCCGGGGCTGGAACCGAACATTAACGGAATACGAAGAGGGGCTTGCGAAACTGGAGGAGCGTTTCAAGGAGTTAATGCTTACCGTACCGAATCTGGTTTCACCTGAAACTCCAATCGGGGCTACCGATCAAGATAATGTTGTACGGAAAGTATTAGGTCAGCCTACCTCGTTTGAATTTGTGCCTCGTGATCATATGCAAATCGGTGAGGAGTTAGATTTATTCGATTTCCCTCGCGGAGTGAAGGTGGCTGGAAGCCGGAATTACTACCTCAAAGGGATGGGGCTTTATTTACACAGAGCTGTTCAACAGCTTGCTCTTGATCTGCTATCAGATCGAGGGTTCACGTTGATGGATGTCCCTTTGATGGTGCGGGAAGAGACGCTGCAGAATGCGGGCTTTTTCCCGGCTGGGAAGGACCAGACCTATGAATTACAGGATGAGAATAAATGGTTAGTAGGCACATCGGAAGGTCCGTTGGTTTCGTATTATGCAGATGAGATAATAGATTTATCAAAGGGGCCGATACAACTGGCAGCTGTATCGAATTGTTTCCGTAAAGAAGCGGGTTCGGCAGGTAGAGATGTACGCGGATTATATCGTGTTCATCAATTTGCCAAAGTCGAGCAAGTGATTCTTTGTGAGAATGATCCCGCCATTGCTAATCAAATGTTAGATCAAATCACACGGAATGCCGAAGATATTTTAGAATTACTTGAGCTTCCTTATCGTGTTGTTGCTGTATGTACGGGAGATATGGGCGCCAAAAACTACAAGCAGTATGACATTGAGACGTGGATGCCTAGCCGGAATAGCTATGGAGAAACGCACTCGTCGTCAAGCCTTCTGGACTTTCAAGCTCGCCGCAGTGGCTTACGTTATAGGGATAAGAGCGGTGAGCTGCGTTATTGCTATACCCTTAACAATACGGCTGTCGCCTCGCCAAGAATTCTTATTCCTTTACTTGAAAATCATCAGCAAGCAGATGGCTCAATCTATCTGCCACCAGCTCTGAGACCTTATATGAGAGGGCTCACAGTTATACCGAACAAATAAAATAACGTACCACATCCCTAGGAGATCCACTTTGGGCTGTGGTACGTTATCGTATGTTAATAACCTTCTGTTAAATCTACGACATTCATCATTTCGGTGCCATCTAATATAGCTCTTAGATTATGATAGAAAATGGTGGAAACTCGCTCTGTGTAGTGAGCGGAAGATCCAGCGATATGCGGAGTAATGATAACATTATCCATGTTCCATAGGGGAGAAGTTGACGGTAATGGCTCCTGCTCAAAAACATCGAGTGCTGCGCCTGCCAGCTGGCCTTCTTGCAGCGCATGGATCAAATCCTCTTCTTCAATGACATCACCGCGAGCCAGATTGATTAAGAAAGCACTTGGTTTCATTACGCGCAGATGTTCTTTGGTCAAGAAACCTCGCGTTTTAGCTGTACTAGGAAGTAGAAGCACGACGAAATCACTTTGTGTAAGCAAAGTTGTTAATCCTTCTTCTCCGCTGACCGTCGAATCGAAGGCAGGCCCAGGCGAACCAGAACGATTCAACCCAATGACAGTCATATCAAACGCCTTAGCTTTGCGAGCAACAGCTTCGCCGATTGCACCTGCACCAATAATGCCAATCGTTTTACCATAAAGCTCACCAAAACTGACTTGATTGTCCCATACTTTACTTTGCTGACGCTCATGAAGGAGATTCGCTTTACGAACCCATTGCAGCATAAGACTTAGCGTAAATTCACTCATCTGGATCGTATGTACCCCACGGGCATTGGTCAGAATGACATCACGCATGGCTAACTCTTGGAGAGGAAGCTTATCCACGCCGGCAGATATAGTTTGCATCCATTTCAGCTTGGTTGCCTGCTTGAGGGCGTCCGGATTCAAGCGGCCAGCCGTGATAATTACATCAGCATCTGCAATGTGTTCCCCAGCTTCACTTGAAGATTTAAACCAATAAAATTGACAGCGTTCCTTCAAGTCTTGCGGCATCTGCTGTTGCATGGTAGTCAAGTCCATCCCAGTAATGGCGACAATATTCATAGCATTTCAACTCCTTTAATTACATGATAAATCAAACCGAAAACGAAAGTAAACACCCCGAGAGCTCTCTGAGCCTCAGGGTGTCTCCATGCTAATAGTTCACACCAGGTGTGTAGTTGTTATTAGCGTTCCATAGAAGGAACTCATTCACGCCGTTTTCTTTCAAAGCACGTATTTGTTCTTCCACTTCATGTTTACCGTACTTGATATAACCAGGTACCCAAGAAGCTGTAAAATCTTGAATCCAAGGTCGAACAATGGGCTTCCAACCTTTCTTATCAATGGCTTCCAGTTTCTTGGTTGTATCCTTGGAGGCTCCATCGATCGTGACAAAAGGCGCTGCATCCGGCACTTTGGAGCCAAACCAGCCAGTGCTGTAATGACTTGGATAAATCATGGGAGCGATGACATCCACATTTTGAGAGATTTTCTCGAAATCTTGACCAATGCCTTCGGCTGCCGGAACAGAGGCCGCATAACCAAATATATCGACTGATACACGAACACCAAGCGGCTGTAATTGTTCTTTGGCATATTTGACGAAAGAAGCGACAGCATCAATACGTGAACGTTCATCCTTTGTATATTTGAGAATGTCAGCTCTTTTCTCGAAGCCTTCCGGGAATCGGACGTAGTCGAATTGAATTTCTTTAAATCCAGCTTTTACGGCTTCTTTTGCTACTGCGATATTGTAATCCCATACTTCTTTGTTATATGGATTTACGAAGCTGTCCGGTGGGTTTTTACCGTTACCCCACAGAGTGCCATCTGGATTGACGAAAGACCATTCTGGTTTCTTTTTGGCGAGAATCGTGTCTTTGAATACAACAATACGGCCAATTGGATAAATGTTATGTTCGTTCAAGGTGGTCATTAAACCTGGCATATTACCTATAATTTTCTGAGTCGTTCCCATGGCATCAAGCTCGGCGTTCCCTGTTTCCCATGTGATGTAGCCCCAATCATCTTTGACATCAATGACCAGTGAGTTCAGTTCTGTGTCGTCGAGCAGCTTCACAAGTGTACTGAGCCGAGATCCACCCGCACTATGGGCCGTGGCGTATATACCTTTAATTACGGGTGCGTCCTTCTGCGGATCCATTTTGTTTACAGGTGCTAAAGGATCTTTTTCTTGGGATGGTGTAGGTTGAACAATAGCAACTGCGTTCTTCGCATTCAGAGAAGCTTGCACGAGCTGTTCAAAGGTGGCATCCGGGTTAGCGGCCGTGACATTGCCCCAGATTAGGGCAAGTGAAGCAAGTAATATTTCCATGATGTATAAGTCCTCTCCAATCTTTGTTTCTAGCTTTTATTATAAAGCAAGCACGAAACTACGCACAGAGGAAATTTGTAGAGGTTTGTAGAAAGAAGGTAGCCGCCCATTGAAACTAGATAAACAAATTATTTCATTATCTGGCGTTAATTTTTTTTACTATGCTTCCAGTGCCATTTTATTGCCTTATTTACCTTTATATTTACAAAGTAAGGGCTATTCAGCTAGCGAGATTGGACTCCTCATGATGATTGGTCCGTTTATCTCCATATTCGCACAACCATTCTGGGGATATGTCAGCGACCGATTCAACTCAGTAAGGAATATCGTATTTTTACTTTGGAGCCTTTCCTTACTAGGAAGTTTTGGCTTGTTTTTAACAAAAGGTTTCGGGCTTACCCTTGGATTTATTTTAATGCTTTATTTCTTCTTGCTGCCATCCATTCCACTCATCGACAATTTGGTTGTCAAATCAACGTCGCATCGTGGGATGTCGTATGGATCCGTCCGTTTATGGGGTTCAATCGGATTCTCGGGTGTTGCTCTAATTTCGGGTCTTTTACTCGAAGAATTAGGTGGAGTAGCCAACATACCGTATTTTTATTGGGCGTTGTGGATCTTCCCATTTCTACTGCTAGCTTTTATCAAAGACGAGAAGGGCAGCGGACAGCGAATAACATTAAGTACGATCGGTACTATTTTCAAAAATAAAAACTTCTTATGGTTTATGATCATGGTTTTGATGATATCCATTCCTCATCGAATGAACGATGCACTACTAGGCTTATATCTGAGTAAACTAGGTGCTACGGACTCTATGGTAAGCTGGGCATGGGCCATTGCGGCTTGCACGGAAATTCCGGTATTTGCCTATATCAATCGGTACATACATCGTTATCACGAACTGACCATCCTAGGTCTCGTTTCGGTCTTATATACGATACGGTGGTTGCTCTACACGTTATTCAGCGATCCATGGGTGTTAATTGGTTTGCAGACGACACATATGCTCACCTTTGCTGTTTTGTGGATCGTTGCTGTACAGTACGTCGTGCGTCTGCTTCCTGAGCAATTTGGCTCAACAGGTCAATCTATTCTTGCTATGGTGTTCATGGGTCTTGCGGGAATTATCGGCGGTTCGGTGGGCGGATGGTTGAGTGAGCAGTGGGGAGGCGCTAGCATGTATGTATTTGCATCAGTCATGTCGGCAATAGCAGCAGGCATGTTTTTCGGTACTCAAGCCGTAATGCGTAGAAGAAGCTAATCATAAATAAAAACACCCGGTAGCAAAATTAGCCGGGTGTTTGGACTTATTTCTGAACTTGTCCTGATTCGGTATTCGTGACTTCTGCAGGATTAATCTCTTTACGGACCGGTACAGGCTGATCATCAGTAGCTGTATTACCGCCATTTCCATTCGTTGCATCTTTAAATTCACGAAACATTTTGCCAAAACCTCTGCCAAGTTCGGGCAGTTTATTAGGCCCAAACAAAAGAAGGGCAACAATTGCAATTAAGATGATGTGCCAAGGAGATAATGCTCCCATTCCAGACACCTCCATTAGTTTATCTTAGTACTATTATATCATGTTCTTATCATAACCTATATACACTAATTATTACAAACTCAATAACAATGTATGAATAAAGCATAGTTGAACAGAAAAAGACGCCCCTTAATGATAAAGGGCGTCTTTATGATGTTCCGTAATGCTGAACTGAATGATTTCCATGACATCTTCTGCTTCGAGCGCCTCAATGCCAAACCGGAGGACGATCTCGGAGTCCAGCTCATAGCTGGTTAAGAAGGGGTACAACTCGGGTGTTAATTTCATTACAATCCTGGATAATTTGACTGTCTCCACAAGCATCACCCTTCCAATCAAAAGATTAGAATACGAATTACGCCTGAACCACTCACGTTGAAACCAGAACTATATGAAATTAGTATCATTATAACACAATTCAACTTGGAATAAAGAGGCGGATTGCTCGATTATTTACTTAAGCTTGCGGAATTCTCCGACAACACCAACGGTTTCAACGATATTCACGAATGCTTTCGGGTCTATCTTCTTAATAATTCGCTTTAATTCTACGAGTTCATAGCGCGTAGTGACGGTCATTAGCATATCATGCTGCTGTTTCGTATAAGCGCCTTCTGTCTTAACTAAAGTAACACCTCTAGGCAGGAGAAGCAGTGCATTAATTAACTCATCCTTTTGTTTCGTTACAATGAAGGCGGTCACTTTGACGTGGCGAATATGTATGGCGTCGACGACTTTCCCGCTTATATAGATGGCCAGCATCGAGCAAAGAGCAAGATCCCAATTTTGCTTGAAATAGCCTAGTGCAACAATGACCACACCGTTCATGGATGAAAGAAGGGTTCCGAGAGGGAAATCAAATTTTCGAGTCAAAATCAAGCCAACAATATCAAAGCCTCCACTTGAGCCACCTATTCTTAAAGTGATACCGCTTCCTATTCCAATGAGTACTCCCCCAAAAACTGCACCAAGAATGGGTTCCTGCGCGACATAGCTTGTTGGTATAATTTGCATCAACCATGCCGTTAATATGACCGACGCTACACTGATCATAATAAATCTACGTCCAATTGAAACTAATCCCCAAATCATCAATGGCAGATTAAACAATAAATACAAGAAACCAATGTTAAAATTCGTAAAATAACCAATAATCATGGCAAATCCAGAAACCCCGCCGCTAAGCAGTTGGTGAGGAATGAGGAACATGTTGAAGCCGACCGCGACAAGCAGTGCGCCAATTAGAATAATGAAAGCGTCTAGCGCCTTTTTCAAAACAAATCACCTCTAAAATAGTATGCAGCATAAAGCAAGTATAATTCATTCTTCTAAAACTTCAATCATAATTTACCTTAGGTCAATTAAATGGACTTTAATGGAAATAAGTTAATCCTTTGTTAAGATTAAAAAAAGCTGTGTCCAATTCATGGACAACAGCTTAATAAAAACAAATAATTAACGTCTCTTGAAAGAGCCTGTCTTCTTAGATGTGCTAGGCTTACTAACAGATGGTTTAGTTACCTTGTTTGGTGTAGAACCATCATTTTTGCGGGTTGTAGAGTCGCTGCCTGAACTTGGCGTACCTGTACCGCTTTTGAAGCTGCCCGTTCGATCTGACGTTGTTGGCTTCTTATCCTTCGATACATCCGTTGTTGGAGTGGTCGTCTTGCCGCCGCCTGTATTATAAGACGGTGTCCGGGTATAGCCTCTATAATCATCGTAAGGCCGTTTATTATTGAACCATCCCCCGCCGAATAGGGATTGAAGCAGGGTGGCTGTCAAATAACCTTGCAAGAACGAGGAGTCGTAATGTGATTTGGCATATTCGATACTATCGATCTGAACAAGCGTATTTTTACTATCACTAGGATCCTTTTGGACGTTAATGACCTTATCATTATAAACAAGGAACATTTGATCTTCAGATTCCTTGCTCTTTTCCTTCGGTGACTCTTTTGATGCTAGTTCAGCTGCAACAGCAGGGACGCTTTTGTTTTCAACTAGATAAACCTTGGAGAGATTGCTCCCTTTGCCGTCAACACTAACTAACGGATATTGATCTTTGATATAACGTCCGGCATCAGCGCCACACGCGGTAAGAAGGGCGATGATCAATAAGAAAGAAACCCATGAAGTCCATCTTTTCACTTTTCAGTAATCCCTCCTTTCCAAACATTTCTAATGATAACATAGGTTGTCTAGGGCGTCGATTTCAAAAATTTAATCTGATTGCCCGGCGTGCGCTCTCCTTCAAGAGCAATAAATTTGCCATCCTGCCATTGGAGGAAGAAGAATCTACGTTCCGGTCCAAAATATCTCCAAAAGATGATGTCGTCTCCGCTGCGGAAGTCGGTGTTTCCTTCCGTTCGAGTGACATCATTGCGATGAAACTCCAATTCGAAGGTAACATCTTCGTCAAGCTCCAAACGAGTAGGGACATCATTCGGATCGTCTAGTGCGCCTTCGACAAAGCTGCAAAGGAAACAGTCATAGGTTCGCCCTTTTTCCACAATCAAACACTGAATATTTTTGCCGCTTTGTAAATAATAAGCGTAACGATGTGGAGCAAACCCGCGGTCAAAATAAATGACCTTGCCGGAAACAACGTACTCCTCTAAGTCTACATTAACAATATCCCCTACTCGGGCATCTTCAAGTGGATTACCTATAGGTGTTGTTGTTGGTTCTTGTTTTTGACTACGCAGGATGCTGCTGACTCGTTTAAATATGGACATTGAAAACTCTCCTCTGTTCCGTTTATTGTTCTACCTTGTAATACGTTTAGCTTATGCGTTAGGTTTCGTTCTCATTATGTAAGACGCTACTGGAAATGTGTGTATGACTTGTGCTATAATATTTTAGATGTTCTTAAGGGCGGCCAGTTGGATCATGGAAGATGTTAAATCGAAAGTGTATTCCACCAATAAAACTATAGACACGGATAGGAAGTCGTACTTAAGGGTAAAAAAGATACAAGGCATTAGCCTGCCCTGTACAAAAGGAGATTGAATATATTTGAAAACATTTCAAGAGTTTGGTTTAGAGCCAACGATTTTACGCGCTATTACCGAGATGGGCTTTGAAGAGTCCACGCCGATCCAAGAAAAAACGATTCCTTTGGCCATGGAAGGCCGGGATTTAATCGGGCAAGCGCAAACAGGAACAGGTAAAACAGCTGCTTTCGGTATTCCGCTTATTCACAAAATCAATATGAAAGAAGAGCGCATTTCTGCTCTTATCATGTGTCCTACACGGGAACTTGCCATCCAGGTTGCGGAAGAGATTGAGAAACTCGGTCGTTTCAAAGGCATTCGTTCCTTGCCCATCTATGGTGGACAGGATATCGTTAAACAAATTCGTGCATTGAAGAAAAAACCGCAAATCATTATCGGTACACCGGGACGTCTGCTTGACCATATTAACCGTAAAACAATTAAATTAGACGACGTACAAACAGTGGTTTTGGATGAAGCGGATGAAATGCTAGACATGGGTTTCATGGATGATATCCAGTCCATTTTGAAATTGGTTCCAGAAGAGCGTCACACGATGTTGTTCTCAGCAACAATGCCAACTAATATTCAAAAATTGGCACAACAGTTTCTTCGTAACCCTGAGCACGTATCGGTTATCCCGAAACAAGTTAGTGCACCATTGATTGACCAAGCATATATCGAATTGCACGAAAAACAAAAATTCGAAGCGCTTAGCCGTTTGATCGACATGGAAGCTCCAGATCTTGCCATCATCTTCGGTCGTACCAAACGCCGGGTTGATGAATTGGCAGAAGCTCTTCAAAAAAGAGGCTATGCAGCTGAAGGTCTTCATGGTGACTTATCCCAAAATCAACGCGATAATGTGATGAGAAAATTCCGTGACGGCAGCATTGATGTACTTGTAGCAACAGACGTTGCTGCGCGTGGTCTAGATGTATCTGGCGTTACTCATGTCATTAACTTTGACCTTCCGCAAGATCCAGAAAGCTATGTTCACCGTATCGGTCGTACAGGCCGCGCTGGTAAAGAAGGTACAGCTTGGACTTTTGTAACACCTAGAGAAATCGATCACCTGCACTTTATCGAGAAAGTTACACGCCACAAAATTAACAAAAAACCATTACCTAGCTTGGCTGAAGCCATTGAAGGTAAACAAAAAATGACTGCTGAGCGTATTCTTGATGTGCTTCAAAATGATACACAAGCAGAATTCAAAGGCTTAGCTATTCAAATGTTAGAGCAATATGATTCCGTAAATCTTCTTGCTGCAGCTATGAAGCTTCTGACAGGCGACAAAAAGGAAACGAATATTGAGTTAACACCTGAAGATCCGATTCGTGCAAGAAAGAAAAAATTCGATGTTCGCAGCTCAGGTAGACGAGTTGGCGGCGGCTATGGCTCATCAAGTTCAGGTTCAGGAGATCGTCGTCAAGGTGGCGGATATAGCTCAGGTGCTGGCTCCAGCAGCTCGAACTCCCGTTACCCGCGTAAAGATAGCAGAGATTACGGTTCAAACAGAGAAGGTGGAAGCAGTTCATCTTCCAGAAACCGTGAATACGGAAGCAACAACTCCGGTAACCGCGATCGTTCCAGAGCTCCACGTAAGAGCGAAGATACATTAGTGAATAAATAAGGGGAATAACCCCAATAAAAGAAAGGCGGAGATCCAGAAGGATCTTCGCCTTTTTGTTATGAATTATATGGTTTACAGTACGAAAGAACTAGTGATGATAACGAGCAAGATGAAGAGAACCAAAATAGCACCTACGGATGTTCCAACTGGATGAGACATAGTATCGACCTCCTGAAAATGATTTGGGGGTAGTTCTTTTTGATAATACTATACTATGTAAAAGTACCTAGAACGACTAGACATCTACCTATATGTTCAAAAATAGGCTATAATTAAACTAATGTAAAAGTAGGACAACTTAAGATGTATGCGTTTCAACAATCAACGTAGAAAGTTTCCGGAAGGAAACGCTAAGGAGGAAGCAGTTTTGGAGTTTAGAGGAGTTATGGGAGGACTGTACAGAATATCGGAGTGGATTATGCGTTTATCGGTCATTAATCTGCTCTGGATGCTATGTTCGATTCCGGTTTTCTTTTTTGCTTTTATGGGCTTAGTGAGTCCATCCGTTGATGCATTGAAGGCATCGCTACCCATTATCGCCATTTTGGCACCGTTTACTTTATTTCCTGCAACTTCCGCGATGTTTGCCGTTGCTCGGAAATGGGTTACGGGAGAAGAAGATGTACCACTATTGAAAACATTTTTCCGTGGATATAAAGAAAACTACCTGCAGAGCATGGTAGGTGGCATTTTCTTCGTAATCATTTTCGTTATCATTGCGGTGAATTACTTCTTTTATTTGAAACAGGGGAGTTCACTGAAATTATTGGCCGTATTATTTATCGCTTTCACGGTCATTATTATCATTTCTTTGTTCAATTTCTTCTCGATTATGGTTCATTTGCATATGAAGGTTTTACAAATTTTGAAGAATGCTGTATTGATTACCATTGGTAATCCAATCAATTCGATTGTTCTGCTGCTTTGTAACGGAGCCATTCTTTATATTTGTCTGACCAAATTTAATTTCTTTCTTGTCGTTTTCTTTATGGGAAGTATAATGGCGACTTTTTCGTTCTGGCAGTTTAACCGCAGCTTCACCAAACTCCAAACGAAACAGCAAGAACTAGAAGAGAAGGAACAACAGAGACTGGCTGAAGCGCAAGAAGAGGAAGCACAAAATGAAGCAGAAGCTATAACTGAAGGTGAAGAAGATAGTAAGCCGGAAGTTAGCTTGCATAAAAAAGATGAGAATGAAAAGACTAAAGACTAAACCTACCAGTTGATAATCAACCGGTACGGCACTATAATAAGAAATACAAAAGAATCCTGCGATGTACGTAACGGTTTTAAGTTGTTTTAAACCAATGACTGTTTCTAGGGAGACCTACATTGAAGTGTGGCTGACATGCCCTCGAAAGGGGACCTCAAATACACCTCTGCGGACACCCACCTGCGAGAGCGGGTTTGAAGCACCAAAACCGGACGGCATAGGCGGGTTTTTTTGCATTAAAAAGAGGTTGAACAGGTAATTTCCTGTTTCAACCTCTTTTTTTAGTTTATGTTCAATGACCAGCCAAATCACTTAACTGATGGAATGTGTTCTGAAGTGTTCCATAAAGACCGCGATATATTTGATAGTACGCTTCATATTGTTTTTGATTATCAACATTTGGTTCTACGCGATCAGTGACATGAATCCATTTCTCACAGAGAGTTGTTATATCCTCTTGTAGTACGCCGGAAGCAGCCATGATAGCAGCGCCATACGCAGGGCCGTCTGTAGAATTTACAGTGACCACAGGGATACCGAAGATGTCGGCAATCATTTGACGCCAGAATGGACTCCTGGCGCCGCCGCCATTCACGCGGAGTTCGGTGACTTCAACGCCGGACTCGCGGATTAGTTGCAGCGAGTCGCGGAGCCCGAAGGTAATGCCTTCGAGAACGGCACGGGTGAGATGTGCTTTCTCATGCCGTAGGTTTAGACCGATGAAGGCGCCTCGAGCCTTCGGATCGGGGTGCGGTGTTCGCTCTCCGGATAAGTAGGGCAGGAATAGCAAGCCCTCGCTCCCAAGGGGAGCTGTGGCTGCTGCAGACGTCAGGATCTCGTAGACGTCTTTGCCTTCCTTCTGCGCACGCTCAAGCTCCTCGTGCGCAAAGTGGTTGCGCCACCACTGGAACGAGCCGCCCGCGGCCAGCATCACCCCCATACGGTGCCACTTGCCAGGCACACCGTGACAGAAGGAATGAAGCCGATAAGCTTCATCTACTTGATAGGTGTCGTCGTGAACGAAGACGACACCGGACGTGCCGAGCGCCACGGAGGCGATGCCTTGGCGTACGACGCCAACACCTACGGCGCCGCAAGCTTGGTCGCCGCCGCCTGCGACGACCTTGGTGCCTGCGGCTAGGCCAGTTAGGCTGGCCGCTTCCGGCAGCAGGTATCCGGCCACGTCGCCGGACTCATAAAGCGGCGGCAGCCATTCCATAGGAATGTCCAGCCGCTCAGTGACGGTCTGCGACCAGCTGCGGTGCGCGACGTCCAGCAGCAGGGTGCCGCTTGCGTCGGCCATGTCCATGCCGAACGCTCCCGTCAGGCGCAGCCTGACGTAGTCCTTCGGCAGCAGCAGATGCCGAACGCGCGCGTAGTTCTCCGGCTCATGCTGCCGGAGCCAAATGACCTTGGGCGCGGTGAAGCCGGTCAGCGCCCGGTTGCCCGTTAGTCGGCCGAGTTCGGCTTCGCCGACGGTCGACTCGATGTAAGCACACTGCTCCGCGGTGCGCTGGTCACACCACAGCAGCGCAGGCCGGATGACCTGCTGCTCCTCGTCCAGGAACACCGACCCGTGCATTTGGCCGGAGAAGCCGATACCAGCGACGGCTTCGCCAGCGATGCTTGTTTTCTCTAAAAGAGCACGGATCCCCTTGACTGTGGCGTTATACCAATCCTCCGGATGTTGCTCTGCCCATCCCGGATGGGGCTGCTGAAGCGGATATTCTACGCTATGGCTGCCAATTACCTGACCAGAGTCATCCACAAGAATGCATTTGACTGCTGAAGTTCCTAAATCTAAGCCCATGAAATATGACATGAAGATGCCTCCTTGTTAAATTGTTAGAGTTTGGTATTTCCTTTGATATTCTTTGTTTGTTTAATAAATATACAAAGATTATTAATTATTATATTCGCACGATATAACGAAAATCCTGCTTACGGGGATATTTTATTTCCATATTAAATTCATTTCATGCCACTGGATGCCAGCATGTTTAGAAACGGATGGAGCTACATAAAGAAATCCATTTTTTTCATAGAATGAAATTAAATGCTCTTCACACATTAAAACAATCCCTATTAAATCATCTTTTCTGGCTATTTCGATGATACGTTGCAGAAGTTCAGTGGCTATCCCGCGTCGTTGGAAGGACGGATGAACGGCTATGGTCAAAACACAGAGGTATTGTCCGTCCTCAGCATGCTGTGTCTCCTGCTTGATACTTTCATCAGTTAATTCTTTATTATGTATCTTTACGCTATTGGTTGCGCCGATAATTTGATGGTCTTGCTCATTTTCTGCCACAAGAAAATAGGATCCAAAAACATGCTTTCTCATTTGAAAAGCTTCTAATGTAGCAGCCGCCTCCTGAGAGAAGACAGAAGTCTCTATTTCATAAGCCTTTCTTATCTCTTCATCACTTTCAACTGGGCGAATTAGCATCCTTAGATTCCTCCTTCTAAAAAAACTTTCCTAAGGGAAAATGTTTTTTATATGCACATGATTGTTTACCTATAGCATAAGATAGGGGCATATAGTATAATCATAAATAAAGTTTCCTTTGAACAACATTATTGGTCTTGTGAAAGAAGGGTAATCAGATGGGTATAGCATATAAAAAACCAGAGCAAGAGTCCAGTGGATGGAAGGGCAACACGTCAATGCCTAGTCTGCCTGAAGTCCATCATAGTATGCGCGTACCAAAGAAAGCAGGCTTTTTCCGTAAACTGCTTGCTTTTGTAGGTCCGGGCTATCTCGTAGCCGTAGGGTATATGGATCCGGGAAATTGGGCGACTGATTTAGCAGGTGGTTCGCAATTCGGATATACATTGCTTTCTGTTATTTTAATATCAAATTTAATGGCGATTCTGCTGCAAGCTTTGTCTGGCCGTCTAGGAATTGTTACAGGTCGAGACTTAGCGCAAGCTTGTCGTGATCATTATAGTAAACCAGTTTCATTCGGACTATGGTTATTATGTGAGTTAGCTATTGCAGCATGTGATCTAGCTGAAGTCATTGGTGCTGCGATTGCCTTACAGTTGCTATTCGGTATACCGCTTATTTATGGAGTCATTCTTACTTCGTTAGATGTTTTATTGGTTCTTATGCTGCAAAAAAAGGGTTTCCGATATATTGAAGCCATGGTCATTAGTTTAATCGCTCTAATTACTTTTTGTTTCGTGATGGAACTTATTTTCTCGAGACCTGACTTTGCAGCTGTTGCCGTTGGTTTCATTCCTAAAACGGAAATTGTAACGAATCCTGCTATGTTATATATCGCCCTAGGTATTCTAGGAGCTACTGTCATGCCTCATAATTTATATTTGCATTCTTCTATCGTCCAAACACGCAAAATCGAGCCGACGGTAGAAGGTAAACGTGAAGCAATTAAGTTTGCCACAATAGATTCGACGGTAGCTTTAATGCTGGCTTTGTTCGTCAATGCCGCGATACTCATTCTTTCTGCAGCGGCTTTTCATTCAGCAGGTAAGGAAGTAGCAGAGATACAAGATGCTTATCACCTTTTGGGACCTATGCTGGGCACGGGCGCCGCGAGTATTCTATTTGCAATTGCACTCCTAGCTTCAGGGCAAAATTCTACACTTACAGGTACATTAGCCGGCCAAATTGTCATGGAGGGCTTCCTTAATATTAGACTCACACCTTGGCTGCGCCGATTGATAACTCGAATGATCGCGATCGTTCCAGCGGTCATTGTCATCGGTATTTATGGAGAGAGCGGCGCTACCGATTTACTCATTCTCAGTCAGGTCATTTTATCCTTGCAGCTTTCCTTTGCAGTTATACCGCTTGTTACGTTCACTTCGGACCGAAAGAAGATGGGGGAGCTTGTAACGCCAAAGTGGATGATTTTACTAAGTTGGTTTGTAGCTATTTTGATAGCAGGATTGAATGCTTACTTACTTTACGCCACTTTTTTTGGGTAATAAAATAGGGCATATAAATGGAAAATCGGAGGAGCGATCCTCCGATTTTTATTTCCCCTCTTTTTCTTAAGCCTAAACAATGGTAAGATAGAGAGCAGTGTAGAAATGGCAAGTGGTCTATATGTACTTCATTGAAGGGGGAAAAGGCTTTTGCTTAAGAGAACTTTAATCGGATTACTTCGCAGTCATGAAACGACCGGAGATAAAGCCAAAGATCCTTTGCTTAAAACAAGATATTATAAGCTTCCTAAAGAACAAGTATGGGAAGAAGTCACTGCCGTTCTGAAAAAAACGCCGGGCTATAAACTTCTCCACGAAGTTCAAAATGTAGGCGAAATTCTCGCGGAACGTAAAACAATGACTGGACGAACACAGGATGTTACGTTAACGCTATTTGGGATTAATCCCGTGAAAACCGCGGTAGACATTTATTCAGCATCCCGAGGCTCAATGGGGGATCTGGGTTCCAATTACCGTACTATTATAGATATTTATAAACAATTAGACAGAAAGCTTGCTCCATATAAGATTGAAGGATAACAAAAACAAAAACAAAAACAGCAGGGAAGCTAGGCCTCCTTGCTGTTTTATTTTGTGCTTATTAAACTAATTTTTTCACAGCTTCAACGGCTGTTTCATAATTAGGGTGAGCTGTCATTTCGCCTAGGTACTCAACGTATTGAACGGTATCATTCGCGTCGATAACAAAAATGGAACGCATATCAAGTTGAAGTTCTTTGATCAATACGCCATAAGCTTCGCCGAAGGATTTTGTTTTGTAATCGGACAAAGTGATCACTTTGTCAATACCTGCCGCACCACACCAGCGGGATTGTGCAAAAGGAAGATCAACACTGATAGTCAGAACAGCAACATTGTCGCCTAGACCTGCTGCTTCTTCATTGAAGCGGCGAGTTTGTGCATCACAAACGCCTGTATCCAAAGAGGGAACAACGCTGATCAGCTTTACTTTACCTGCATAATCTGCGAGGGAAACTTGAGTCATCAAATCTTTGTTTACTGTGAAGTTAGGTGCTTTGTCACCCACTTTAATTTCAGGTCCTACCAAAGTAATCGGATTGCCTTTAATGGTAGCAACACCAGTACGTTCTTGTGCCATGTGAACTGTTTCCTCCTTTAATTTCCATACTGAATAACAACTTATTTATTATAAGCTTTTTGAACTTAGGTTGTCCAATCGTTACTGTAAGGCTATAATTTAAATGTTTAAAGATCGCATAAGATCGCAATCACGTAAGAAAAGTCGGGGGATTTATCCAAGTGGAATTAAGACAATTGCAGTACTTTGTAAAAGTAGCTAGAAAACAGCATGTGACCCAAGCAGCAGAAGAAATGCATGTGGCGCAGTCAGCCGTTAGCCGGCAGATTCATCTTTTAGAAGAAGAACTGGGCATTAATTTGTTCGTGCAAAAAGGCCGTAATCTTCACCTTACCTCAGTAGGTCATTTATTCTTAAGCCGGGTCGAGGGGATACTGACGGACTTGGAACGTGCTGTTGGTGAGATACACGAATTTCTTGACCCGGAAGCCGGGGAAATTCGTATTGGGTTTCCGCATAGTCTGGTCATCAATTTGCTGCCTGCTGTCATTGCAGCCTTTAAAAAAGATCACCCAAACGTTAAATTCAGGCTTCGTCAAGGGACCTATACGTCCTTAATCCGAGATGTCTCTAAGGGAGAGATAGATCTGGCTTTCATTTCGCCATTCCCAGAAACACATGAGCATGTTTCGGGTGAAATTTTGTTAACCGAAGAGCTGTATGCGATTATTCCCTCCAATCATATCCTTGCGGATTACACATCCATTCGATTGGAACAATTAAAGAATGAACCATTCGTTATGTTTAGTGAAGAATATACGCTGCGTACGATTGTGATGGAGGCTTGCATGAAAGCGGGCTTCGTTCCGAAGATTGAGTTCGAAGGTGAAGAAACAGATACCATTCGCGGGCTAGTAGCCGCGGGTATGGGAGTTAGCTTGCTTCCTTCTATGGCTTTAATGGAGAGCGGTCAAATGCAGCCGGTCAAAATTCGTGTGACCGATCCTGTGGTCACTAGAACTGTCGGTTTAATTTGCCGCAAAAGTGAAAAGCTTCCTTTGGTGGCTGAAGTTTTCAGACGGTTTCTATGTGATTACTTTCAATGAACAAAAGCTCATCTTGTATGTGTGAATAACACCGTACAAGATGAGCTTTTATGTTTAGTCGTCACTATTACGGCCATTAAATATCATAATATATTTCAGAAGTTCAAGAACGGAGATTAAAGCGGCTGCGACATACGTAAGAGCGGCTGCATTTAATACCTTAGCTACCCCGCGTTCTTCTTCATTAGAGATGAAGCCTTCAGCGATCATTAAATCTCGGGCTCTTGAGCTGGCGTTAAATTCCACTGGCAGTGTAACTAATTGAAAAGCAACAGCTGCTGCGAAAAAGATAATGCCAAGACCGAGCAGCCATGGGATCTGCTGGAAGAAGAAGCCGGCTAGTATGAGCAAGGGAGCTACACCGGAGGCGAAATTGACAACCGGGAACATGCGGTGCCTTGCGACAAGCATGGGGTAGTGAACTTGATGTTGAATGGCATGGCCTACCTCGTGACAGGCGACAGCGACAGCAGATATGGAGCTTTCGTAATAGACGGGTTCAGATAAACGTACTACTCTGGCTATTGGATCATAGTGATCTGACAGGGTGCCAGGTACAGCTTCTACGGGAACATCATACAGTCCGTTGGCATCAAGCATGCGTCTTGACGCCTGAGCACCCGTCATTCCTGAGTAAATTGGAACTTGGGACCACTTGTTGAATGTTCCCCGTACTCGAAACGAGGCCCACAACGAAAGTCCGAATGCAATAATAATGAGAAAATCCATGGGATGAAAAAACATTTGACATTCCTCCGTATTTCGTTATGAGAACGGATTTTTACCTAGAAGAACAATTAGCGCTTCAATACAGGCCGCAGTTGGCTGAGTAAGTATTCGGGAAAGCTTCTTCATTTGATTTGGTTTCAACTGTTGGATGATGGGTCCCAGCTCTTTAGCTTCTTTCATTAGCTGCTCTAGATGAAGTTGGATAGATGTCAGCTTATCTCTCACTGTATCATCAGGGGACACTTTACTCCATTGTTGTAAATTCGCTTTGATTTCCTCTAAGGTATATTTCTCGTTCTTCATAGATTCAATACGTTTAAGTCGTGTCAAAGTTTCATCACTATAAAGGCGGTAGTTTGTATCTGATCTTTTCTCGGGTTCAATCAAGTTCAACTTGGTGTAGTAATCAATGGTTCGAGAACTGACATCGGCAAGTTTGGCTAGTTCTCCGATTTTATAAAGCTTCTCTTTCCCCATAATAAGTTCACCTCTACTCCAATTTGTATGAATTCTTCTATATATTAATGATACCTGATTACAAACCGTACAGTCAAACGTAATACTTTTCAAAGCTAACATGGATTTTAGGATAGGAATTGTAACATTTTGCTCGATCTATGAACGAAAACACGAATTATGCCTGTTCGATGTCAGGTTATTTTTCGCTTTTTTCAATTTTTAAAAGAAAATCCTATTGTCAAACCCATTTAACCTGTATATAATGACATTAAGAGTTTCATTACATGTTACTTAATATAACATTAAAAAGGAAGTGGTCGTATGGTTAAGAAGTTGTTGTTAGCTTTCGGCGTTATGGCATTATTATTCCCTACTCTCGCATTTGCTGCAGATGAAGCGACAGTACCCCAACTTCAAAGTGCAATCGATGCAGTTTGGGTTATGTTAGCAGCTATCTTGGTCATCTTCATGCAAGCTGGCTTTGCATTATTAGAAGCGGGGTCTACTAGAATGAAAAATGCCGGTCACGTAGCCGGTAAAACAATTTTAACTTTTGGCTTATGCGCCATCGCTTTCTGGGCTGTAGGTTTCGGTTTCGCCTTCGGTGACGGAAATGCTTTCTTCGGAACGACAGGGTTCTTCGTTACAGGTTTAGAAGATCAAGCAGCAGCAGCATTCGGATCTCTTTCTTTCTCAGATGTACCAATTGGTATTAAATTCTTGTTCCAACTAGCCTTCGCAGGTGTATCCTTAGCGATTGCATGGGGCGGTTTTGCAGAGAGAGCGAAACTTCCAGTTTACTTCATCTTCGGAATTTTGTTTACAGTCGTGATTTATCCAATCGTTGCTCACTGGGTATGGGGCGGCGGCTGGTTGAGCAAGCTTGGTATGCAAGATTTTGCGGGATCAACGGTTGTTCACTTACAAGGTGCAACAGCAGCTCTTGTAGCTACTATCTTGTTAAAACCACGTATTGGCAAATATAATAAAGATAAAACGCCAAACTTAATTCCTGGTCACAACCAAGTGTTGTCTGTTCTCGGTGTTATCATTCTTTGGATCGGTTGGTTCGGTTTCAACCCAGGTAGTACACTAAGTGCAATGGGTGATGGGTTCTTCGGTTATATTGCTCTGACAACGAACATGGCTGCTGCGGCAGGCGGGGTTGCGGCTCTCATCATTTCTTGGATGTACTTTGGTAAAGCAGATATTCCTAGCATGTTGAATGGTGTTCTTGCAGCGCTAGTTGCGATTACAGCAGCTTGTGCATTCGTAGATACTTGGGCTGCCATCGTCATCGGTGCAGTAGCTGGTATTGTTACATTCTTCACAGCACAATGGTTTGAAAGAGCTGGCATCGATGATCCGATCTATGCTTTCTCCGTTCATGGTATCGCTGGTATTTGGGGTACTCTTTCCACTGGTTTGTTCGCTACACCTGAGCTTTCGGCGAAGGTTGGTGTTGGCGGTGCTGGATTGTTCTACGGCGGTGGTTTGCACCAACTAGGCGTTCAAGCACTAGGTTTAGCTGGAGCATTAGTATTCGTTCTTATTCTTTCTTTCATTATCTTAGGCATACTGAAAGCTACAATTGGTCTTCGTGTTACAGAAGAAGAAGAAATTATCGGTCTGGATTTGTCTGAGCATGGTTCATACGGATATCCGGAACAAATGAAAAAAGCAGCTCAAAACGGCGCGTCCGTTTAATACCACATACACTTTCTACTAGAGCAAAGGGGATGCAACATGAATCATCTCTCAATGGAACAGATCCTGGAGCGTATCTATCAATCGGAACAGTTCGATGAGATGCGAATAACCAGAGATCAGGTGCATGAGATGTTTCGGGAGCATCTCCTTTTCTCTCATTCATCTGAAATTGGACGAAAAGTAAATCAAATACACGATGCCTTTATTCACAGAACGATAGAACTGTCTGAACATATGTTGGAGGATGAAGGGTTTGGGAAACCGCCCGTTCCCTATGCATTTATTTTGCTCGGCAGTGGTGGAAGAGGTGAACAAACGCTTTGGAGTGATCAAGATAACGGACTTATTTATGGAGAAAGTGAAAATCACACAGAGGAACAATTAGATGACTATTTTATCAAACTTGTAGATTGTATCCTTCGTGGTCTTGATATTTTGGGCTATCCGCCTTGTGAAGGCAATGTGATCTCGAGCAACAAGCTATGGCGTAAGTCGTTATCCTCGTATATTGAGATGATGACAGCATGGTTTATGGAACCGGATTGGGAAAATGTTCGTTATTTGCTCATCCTTGCTGATATGCGCTGTATCTTCGGTTCTAAAGCTTTAGTTGACCGGCTCAAAGGCGAGTTTCTTGCTTATGTTCAGGAACATCCGAGTATCTTGAAGTATTTGTTATCCAATACACTCCATCACAGAATAACATTGGGCGTATTCGGACATCTGATTAGAGAGAGATATGGGGAGGATGCAGGCGGATTTGACATTAAATATGGCGCTTATATTCCTATAGTAAATGGGATTCGACTTCTTGCTATTCAAGCAGGGATCATGCACTCATCAACGTTGGAGAGAATTAGATTACTGCAGGAAACTTCCTTCATTCCTAAACAATTAGCCGTTGAATGGCAGGCTGCTTTTGGAGTTGCTCTTAAGCTTAGAGATTTGACACCTCATCAGCTTGATGGAGAGATGTATACGACAAGAGGCAAATTAAATGCTGATCAGTTGACCAAAGAATTAAAGCAAGAATTAAAACATTGCCTACGTACGGGGATGGAGTTACAAAAGTATGTTAGAAAATCAATCGATTCACACTTAGAGACAGAAAAAGGTTAGATATAACGGGATTTATGTTTCATTGGTAGGGAGAGGTGATTCGAAATGAAAGATATGCGACCGGCTGGGCGAATGTGGCATTTGTACAAAATGGGTGGCCTTACGCCAGCGCTTACGTCTATGTTTGATGTGCAGAGTGCTCAACAGATGGCTTTTATTCGTTCCATGTTGAAGGAGCAAAGGAAAGATTCCCTGTTTGAAATACCGCTTCACTCGATGGAAATCGTTGTTTTTGATTTGGAAACGACGGGATTCTCTCCTTATAACGGTGATGAAATTATTTCATTCGGAGGCGTCTCTGTTATTGGTGGTGAAGTGCAAAGTAATCATACCTTCTATAGTATGGTAAATCCAAAACGTAAGATTCCGGATGAGATTGTGAACCTAACCGGTATTACGAACGAAATGGCTGCTGACGCGCCTGAATTAATAGGGGTGTTAAGTGACTTCTTGGAGTTTGTTGGGCAAAGAATACTGGTTGCTCATGCAACCGGACATGATAAAAACTTCTTGAACTCGGCCCTATGGCGCACGTCCAAAGTGAGCTTATCACATCGTGTTCTCGATATCATGATGATTGCCAAATGGCTAATGCCGAAGAGGAAAAATTTGAGTTTGGACTCTCTGCTTCATGCCTATGATATTCCGATAACGAATCGCCACCATGCACTTGAGGATTCCCTTATGACTGCGCAGCTGTGGTCTAGATTTATGGAGGAAATAAAGTCAAGAAATGTAGATACTTTAGGTGATTTGTACGCCTTATTAAGCCATCACTGACCGATGACAAACGAAAGTTTGTGATAAGAGGTCTGGGGGGCTTTTTTTATTTGGTAAAGCTGTAATTCGGGGAGTTGCGGTTGATGAAAGGATAAGATCCAATAGGTAGGAATCGAATGCCAGAGTGTTTGTAGATCCTGTTCCGAAGGAACGGGAGGAGCCGTCGGGTGCGAATGGAAAAGACCGATCACGGGGTTGTTGCTGTCCATAAGATATGGGAGCATCTCAACGGGACTTATTTCAAAACGATTCCTAGGGTTACTTGCGATATTACGTAAAGGAATAAAGGTACTCGCTTGCAGTGCTTCATTCTTGTTAGGGGCTTGTCCACCGAGAATGAAGCCACATGCTTCTTCAGGAAGTTGCTGCAAGCTGTGCATGTGAAGATCTTTGTATAAATTTTGCTTCATATATACATTCACTCTCTATCCACCTTACCTAATCGATGTGCTTGTTAAGAATGAGGTTAGTATATCATGCTTTTTTATTCATTTCCCCTTTAGGCTTAATAAAGAAGAATACGAGGGCAAGCATGAGAAGTGCCAAGGAGGATACGGTGATGAATATGACTTTATCCGAAATGTTCATAAGCCAACCGAAAAGTGGTGGACCGCAAGCTACACCGATGAAACGGAGACTATTGTACAACGAGGTTATCATTCCACGCTGTTCACGCTCTACAGATCCGGTAATCAGTGTATTTAGGCAAGGCAGCAGCAGACCAGTTCCTATTCCACTCAATGAAAGTAAACCAATAAATATGTAGAGATTGGTATTTAGGAAGATCGCTAATGCTAGCGAAACGGTCATTAGGATGAGTCCGATGTTCATTAACCAGCGCATCAATACGACGTTCTCTTTGATTTTGGCACCGGTGGTATAGGAGGTAATGACCATGCAAAGCAAAGGAATAGCGAGAATAAATCCCTTGCGAACACCTTCAATGCTATAAGGTTCCTCTTCTAATATCTGTGATAAATAAAAGAGAACGCCGAACAGAATAAATAACGAAATGGAGCCAGCAAAAAATGCAGGGATGAGCCAGCGGCCTTTTTCCCGAAAAATGCTGCGAATTTGCTTTAAGTAATCCTTAAGAGGTTCCGCTTCCTTTTCTTTAGGCGGTTCCTTAATCATAAAAATAACAGCGAGCAGAGCTAACACGCAGAATATAGGGAATGCAAAAAATGGCGCAAACCAAACGATTAAAGCTAATAAAGAACCTAATATCGGGCTTACGACTTTACCTGCCCCATTAGAAGCCTCAATGAGCCCGAGCGCCTTACTCGCGGTTCCTCCCTTATATAAATCTCCTACAAGAGCCATCGCGATAGGGGCTGTCCCTGCTGCTCCTAAGCCTTGTATTGCTCGTGCTGTTATCAGGATAGGATAGGAGTTCCAAACAGCTCCAAGGCCTGCTAGAACGCCTGCAGAGCCGTAAACAATAAGCGAAGGGATGATGACAGCTTTACGTGTAAAACGGTCTGATAAGTAACCCGATACAGGAATGATGATACCGGCTGTTATGGAGAACAAGGTGATAACGAGTGAGCTCTGAAAGCGCGAGATGCCCATCCTTTCCTGCATATCAGGTAGAATAGGGACTAGCATCGAATTACCTAGCACAAGAACTAAGGGAATCGTTGCTATTGCGATGTATTCCCAGATGTGGCCTTTTTTGTTTTTAGATTTGTTTTTAGGTTTGCTTTCAGTTTTGTCTTCAAATATGTTTTCGGAAATTTTTTTGCCCTTGGCTGCTTTTGTAGTCATTATGATGAGAGTCCTTTCAGAACATGATGTATGTTTACTTTTCCCAAATAAGTTGAAAGCATACTTTGGATTTAATTCGTTGATGTTGGAATTTTGGCGAATTTGGAGATAATATAGACAGAGTGGAGGTGGAAGTGCTTTGAAGAGGAATGTGTTTGTGATAGCCCTGGTGGTTATATTAGCCGGTTTTGCTATTTATCAAAACGCCCAACGCGAGAATAAAGCGACACTTATGCCTACTGAGCAAGCGCCAAAAGTGAATTTCTTGGCCCCTTCGTTTACGTTAAAAGGGCTTGATGGGAAAGACTACACGATTGGTGGGCCGCGTGATAAGCCTTTGTTCGTTAATTTCTGGGCTTCATGGTGTGGTCCATGCGAGGAAGAGGCACCGGATTTGGTTAATGTGTACAACAAATATCAAGGGCAGTTTGATCTCTACGCGGTCAATGTGACACCTGGTGATAAAATGGAGAACATTACGAAGTTTGTGGAAACCTACAAATACCCATTCCCGGTGTTATTAGATAAGCAAGGAACGAATGCGGATACTTATCGAGTGGTCGCCATTCCAACCAGCTTCTTAATCGATAAAAATGGGGTCATTCGCGAGGTCGTTCATGTACTCTCTCCTAGAGATTTGGATAAGAAAATTGCAAGTCTCATTAAAGAGTAAAAAAAGCTGCAAGAGAAGCGCCGGTGGTTTGGCGTACTCTTTGCAGCTTTTCTTATCTTTAAACGCGGTCGCACAACCTTGAGTGACCGCGTTTAGATTTTACTCATTAATGGTTCACTAAACCTAGGCGCTCTTGTTGATCTTTGTTCGCAGGCTCGACACGTTTTCTTCCGATTAATGCATAACGCAAGCTATCTACGAGAGCATACCAGCTTGCTTCAATAATATTACTGGACACTCCAAGTGTGTTCCATGTGGTATTGAAGTCAGTCGATTCCATCAGAACGCGAACCTTACCGGCAGTAGCGCCTTTCACATCAAGGACACGCACCTTATAGTCGGAGAGATGGACGTTCTTAATATCAGGGTAATATTGGATCAACGCTTTACGTAAGGCATTGTCAAGAGCGTTTACTGGACCGTTGCCTTCAGCCGCGGTATAGATCGTTTCGCCATGAACCTTCACTTTAACAATGGCTTCGGAAACAACGGATTGATTAGCGGACTTCTCAACAAGCATTTTGAATGATTCTAATGTGAAAATCTCTTCTAGACCTTCGAACGCTTCGCGCAGCAAAAGCTCCAGTGTGGCATCGGCTCCTTCGAATTGGTAGCCTTGATGCTCGAGATCTTTAATTTTCTCAATGACTTCTTTGGTTTTCTGATGTTCTTTATTAAAGTCAAGATTCAATTCTTGGGCTTTCACTAATACATTGCTTTGCCCCGCAAGCTCTGAAACAAGTACACGTTGTTTATTGCCAACGAGTTCAGGCTTCGTATGCTCATACGTACTAGCATCCTTGAGAATGGCTGAAACGTGAATACCGCCTTTATGCGCGAATGCCGCATTCCCGACATAAGGCTGATTAACAGGCATATGCATGTTGGCGATTTCGCTAATGTATCTCGAAACTGGCGTTAATGATTGGAGTTGCTCATCGGAAATAACCGAATAGCCAAGCTTTAACTGAAGGTTAGGGATAATGGAGCTAAGGTTAGCATTACCGCAGCGTTCTCCATAGCCATTAATAGTTCCTTGGACCTGTCCTGCTCCTGCTTGTACAGCGGCAAGGCTGTTTGCTACACCTAATTCACAATCATTATGAGCGTGAATTCCGATGGGGGTGGTGACATTCTGTTTAACAGTAGTGACAATGGCAGTAATTTCTCCAGGTAATGAGCCGCCGTTAGTGTCACATAGGACTATCCAATCAGCTCCGGCATCCTGTGCCTTTTTGATTGTTTGCAGGGCGTACTCGGGATTATTCTTGTAACCGTCGAAGAAATGCTCGGCATCGTAGATGACTTCAAGACCGCTGCTTTTTAAATAAAGAACGGAGTCGTAGATCATGGCAAGATTTTCTTCAAGTGTAGTTTGAATAGCTGTTGTGACATGGAAGTCCCAGGACTTACCGAAGATGGTTGCTACCTGAGCGCCTGACTCCACGAGTCTGTTCAGATTAATATCATCCGCAGCAATGGAATCTTTACGCCGTGTGCTGCCGAATGCAGTAATCTTCGCATTTGTGAACTTCATGTCGCGAGCACGTTCAAAAAATTCAATATCTTTGCTATTGCTGCCCGGCCATCCGCCTTCAATATAATGAACCCCAAGCTCATCGAGCTTGCGGGCAATTTTAATTTTATCCTCGACGGATAAGCTGATGCCTTCTCCTTGCGTACCGTCTCGTAGTGTGGTGTCGAAGATTTTGACTGATGTTGGCATAGGTTCCTCCTTCAAAAGCTAGCAAAGTGACTTCGGTGCTTGATGTGCAGGTGCTTGTGCTTGCTTTAAAGCGCTAATGTATAATTTACGATTATACCATAATAGTATGGGTAAAGACATCATAACGCAAAAATACGTTTGCTTGAAAGTATAATTTTTTGTATGCTGAAAATGGCTCTAATAGTTGGTCGTTTATCAATGGGAGGGAATATAAATGGTGACAACTCAGCATCATTATCCCAAGCAAGGTAGAGTCATATTGCATATAGATATGAATGCATTCTATTGCTCTGTTCATGAGGCCGTTGAGCCTGATTTATATAAAGGAAAGCCTCTGGCTGTTGCTGGGAGCGTTGAGCTTCGTAAAGGGATAATTGTTACTTCATCTTATGCGGCGCGCGCTGTGGGGATCAAGACAGGTATGCAAGTTAGGCAAGCGATGAAGTTATGTCCGGATTTGATACTGATAAGACCTGATTTCGAGCTATATCGAAGCTTCTCAAGGCGGTTTATGCAGATTGCTTATAGTTATTCACCTATGGTGGAATCCATGTCAATCGATGAGTGTTTCGTTGATATAACAGGGTCCAAGCAATTTGGAACGCCACTTGAGATCGCGAATAACATTCAGCAACAGATCATGAAGGAACTGAAGCTGCCCTGTTCGATTGGCGTTGCCCCCAATAAGCTTCTTGCCAAGATGGGTTCTGATATGAAGAAGCCAAATGGGATTTCTGTGCTTCGATTAAGGGATGTACCCACTGTATTGTGGGACAAACCGTGCAACTATTTATATGGCATTGGCAAAAAGACGGCGGATAAGCTAACTAGACTTGGCATCCATACGTTAGGTCAGCTGGCAGTTGGGGATGAGTTGCTGCTAAGTAAACACTTTGGCATCTTAGGTGCGCATCTGAAGCGTTCAGCTAATGGGATTGATCATTCACTAGTAAACCCAGAACAAGAACAGAGCAAGTCCATTGGGCATACGACAACGCTGCCGCAGGATTTTACCGATACCAAAGAAATTCACCGAGTATTCTTAAATCTGGCGGATCAAGTAGCAAGAAGACTTCGCAAGCAGGAGCTAATGGCATCTACGATCCAGATCACGATTCGTGATCCGGAGATGAGGACGATTACACGATCCGTAACCTTACCTACGCCAACTGAGCATATGGATGATATTTATCGAACCTCGTGTCAGTTATATGACCATCAATGGGAGGAAGGCAACCCTGTTCGGCTGCTTGGGATTACGCTGCAGAATCTAACGATGAAGGAAGAAACGTTCGTTCAGTTGGATCTATTTGATTATGAAAAGCAGCCTAAACGAGAAAATTTGAACCGTATTATGGATGGACTTCGTGATAAATTCGGGGAAAATGCGATTCTAACCGCAGGGATGATGGGCGACAATCCTGCTACGTTAATTAGAAATCATAAAGCGAGAGGGACTTCCCTGCAAATGGATCATTTGAGGAACAATCCCCTTCACAAAGAAGAGGAGAAGTGACAAAGGATGGCGCATTGTATTGGCTTTGCAGGTTATTCGAACAGCGGAAAAACAACGTTAGTGGCTAAGTTAATCGTAGAGATGAAGCAGCGCGGCTATCGGATAGCCGTAATGAAACATGATGCGCATGGACATTATAAAGAAGCAGCAGGGACGGACTCCACAACTTTTGTAGAGTCGGGTGCAGAAGCCGTTGTAACCCTATCGCCAGATGGGATTCATGTGTTCGAGAAGAAGCTAAAGCCAAGTCTAGAAGAACAGTTAAGTGCGTATGCACATCTAGACTATGTTTTTATCGAAGGCTTCAAGAAGGAAAAGCATCCAAAGATTGCTGTCTTCCGTACACTAGAGCAAAGTGAAATTATTCAAGTTATTGAGCCTGAGCCCATTGCTATTGCAACAGATATGAACGATTTCACCTTTCATTTTGGAGGTTTTCCTTCCTTTGATTTGAATAATATCCCTGGTATAGCTGACTATATTGAACAATATTTTGAGAGCAATTAATTTTAAGGTTTGAACTTTGTCCGTATTTATATTATATTTTACATTGAGGATAATTTGAGGAGGAGTTAGAAATCATGGCAAAGTATACATTTGTTGATAAAGATACTTGCATCGCTTGTGGCGCTTGCGGAGCTACAGCTCCAGACATCTATGATTACGATGATGAAGGTTTGGCTGAAGTGATTTTTGATGGAGACGGCAACAAAGGGGTAACTGAAATCCCAGAAGATCTGTTTGATGATCTACAGGATGCACAAGATGGCTGCCCGACGGATTCCATTAAAGTAGCGGATACACCTTTTAGCTAATCAGTATAAAACATAATTTTGTGAAGTGATTCGCAGAATGTCGAAAGAGCTCAGTTCCTGTAAAGGGATTGAGCTCTTTTTTTGATATAAATTGTATTTACGTGTAACTATTTATTGCCATTTTCTACGTGCCATCTTACAATGAAGCTAGTAAACATTGGGAGGATCTTATGGGTAAGAAGAAATGGATTCAAACTTTAACGGTAGGACTTTTGTTGATGTTATTTTCGACATATTTCTACACGGTTAACTCTAGCGGATTGTTTTATTTTGTTGAGGGGCCCCTCCAAGATGTTTTGCGGAAAGCCAAATCTGTGGATGAACGTCAGCCAGAGGATCGCATCAAAATTGTTAAGATTGATGAGAAATCACTTAAAGCCATCGGGAAATTTCCTTGGGATCGAACTACCTATGCGCAATTGATAGAGAAACTAGAGCAGTCAGGCGCAGCAGCAATTGGTATCGACGTCGTGCTAGCTGAACCTTCGAAAAACCCCGCTGACGATAAAGCTTTGGCTGATGTTCTGGCCAAGTATCATAATGTCATTATGCCCGTCCAAATTAACTATCCCTCCAAGCAAGAGCAAGCAGGCGATCTTGTGCCTGAGAAAATCGACTACCCCACTCCAACACTAACAACCAGTAGGCAGCAAATGGCACATATTAATGTGTTTGTCGATAAGGATGGTAAGGCTCGGAAACTGCCAGTTGGGCTGCCTGATGAGAATGGAGTATACATACCTGCGTTCAGCGTTGCGCTTGCCAATCTAGTTCTGGATGATAAGGACAAAGTGAAGCGAGATGAAGCAACCGGACAATGGAAACGCGGCAATATCGTAATGCCGACTAACGAAAGAAATCAAGTTACTACTGAGTTTTTCACACTGCCGAGGCAGAAAGTAGATGCTACAACAGGTTATGAATCACTCTCTTTCATTGATGTTATTAATAGTAAAAATCCCTTGCCCTTGCAAGGCAGCATAGTGTTGGTGGGACCTTTCGTAACGGCCATGCAGGATGAATATCCAACACCAATCAGCTCTGTTAAGATGTTTGGGATCGAAATACATGCGAATATGATTCAAACTTTATTAGAAAGCAAGTTTTATAAAGATACAAATAAGCCTTTTGGCGTAGGTATTATCTTACTTATTTCTTTGCTTGCCATTTTCTTATTTCATAGATATAAAGGCAAAACAGCCCTATTTATTTTCCTGGGAATGTTCGTGATTTATGGCGGCGTATGGTTAACCTTCTACATTGCTGGATCAACTTTTGCTCCTCTTGTATACCCGCAATTTGCTCTGGTTACGATCTATATTTGGTCGTTGGTGAGTCATTACCTAGAAGAGCGGAAGGAGCGAAACCGCGTAACCGGTATCTTCGGAAGGTTCGTTTCCAAAACGGTTGTAGACGAGCTGCTGCAATCAGGTGAAGATGTTAAGCTTGGCGGCAGTCGTAAAGATATCTCGCTTATTTTCGTAGATATTCGCGGGTTTACCCCCATGTCCGAACGACTTGAGCCAGAGCAAGTTATTCAAGTATTAAATGAGTATTTGGATGTGTGTACGAAAGCTATTTTCAAATTTAACGGGACGCTCGACAAATTTATTGGTGATGGTGTCATGGCAATGTTCGGCGCACCGATTGAATATGATAATCACCCGGAGATGGCCGTGCGAGCTGCTATTGAGATGAAGTCACAGGCCACAGTTCTTGAACAGAGATTGATTGAGAAGTATGGAATCGGAGTGAAGTTCGGTCTGGGTATTAACAGTGGACCTGCGGTTGTTGGAAACATTGGTTCTGAAGATCTAAGGCTTGATTATACAGCTATCGGTGATACGGTTAACTTGTCAGCAAGATTAGAAGCGAACGCGAAACCAGGTCAAATTCTAATCAGTGAGCAGACCTTTGCGAGGGTCAAGGACCTTTTTGAGATAGAATCCATCGGTGAAATTAAAGTAAAAGGAAAAGAAAAGCCCGTGGCGGTATATGAAGTTATCGGGAATCTCTAATAAATGAATGCTGAGGAGGAATTCGGTGTGGGAGTAACTAAGAAATCATTTGTGGCATTATTCTTAAGTTTTTGTTTAGTGTTTAGTTTGGTATCAGCGGTGCTTATAAAACCTGTGGACGCAAAAACCGTTCGGGTAGCTGTCATTGCTTCATTATCCGGGGATGTAACAATTAAGAAAGGCGGAGGCTCCAAATCGTATGATGCCTATGAAAGTATGAGTTTAAATCAAGGCGATACGGTTTACACAGGAGCTAGCTCATCTGTTACCCTTAATCTAAGCAATGGGGATGCAGACGTAACTTTAGGCGAAAATGCTGAGATTAACGTGTCAGACCTAAATACCGCAAATGGAAATAAGAAATCCAAGCTTAAAGTATGGGCCGGTTCCATGTGGGTCAAGGTGAAGTCATTAGCTGGATCAGATGATGAATTTGAAGTTGAGACGCCGACAGCTGTTATGGGTGTTCGTGGAACGCAGTTCTTTGTTACTGTTGATCCGAAAACAGGCGCAATTAAGATGGCGGTTGGAGCAGGGAAAGTCTCCGCATCGACGGTAACGAATGGAGCTGACTCCACTCAAAAGACTACTATTACATACTTGTATCCGACGCAACAAATTTCTTTGGATGCTAGGGATGAGACGGATGATCTGTCTCTTAAAGTAGATTTCCTTGATTTAAATGATTTTATAAAGGATGCTTCACCGGAAATCATTAAAGAGATTATCCTGAACAAAGCCGAAATTGATAAAGAAAATGATGAGTTTATTGCTAAGAAAAAGAAAGAAATCGAAGATGGCAAACTCGTAGATGATAAGACTTCCTTATCTGTGAAGGATCAGGCTGAATTAGATAAAGTGAAACAAAACTTAGATAACTTAATAGGTAATATTGCCAAGAAGGCTCTCGCGGAAAATAAGGTTGATAAAGAGTCTTTGAATAAAATCATTGAACAAGCAAATGCAAAAATCGATAAACAAGAAAGAAAATTAGATTTAAACAATGTGAAAGAATTAGATAAAACGGCAGGTGTCGATGCAGAAAAAGAAAAAATAAAGAAAGAAATGCTTCAAAAGCTTGAAGCAGAAAAGCTCAAAAAGCAACAGGAAGAAGCGAAGAAGCAGGAAGAGCTCAAAAATAAGCTGGCATCAGCGCTTAAGGCTTTGGAAGACCAAAAGAAAAAGATTCTAGAAGAGAAGAAAGCAGCGGAGGAGAAGGCTAAAGCAGAAGCTGAAGCACAATATGATAAGCAGAATGGGACGAATGCTTCAGTACCTGGGTCTGGAGGGAACTCTGGGAATTCAGGAGATACAGATTCACCTCCAGTTCTAACACCAAAAGTTAGTTTGGCTGCAAGTGTGATCCCAAATAGTACGATGGGTGAGTTTAATTTGGATATTAACTTAAGTGATTTTGTTAAAGCTCAAGAAAAAGATATTTACGGCGTAGAAGTTCATCTTCTTTATAGCGAAAATACTTCCTACAATTCCAATGTACCTGTTATAAATGGAAGTATCTTCGAGTCAGCGAATAGCGCCGATCATGTTAAAGAATATCAAGGTTCAAATCAAAAAGAACTCGTCTATGCGGTAACCAATTTTGGAAGCACATCAGGAAATATAGAGATTACAAGTGCTAAAAAACTAGTTACGATTCCTTTGCATGGATATGGTTCACATACGATACAGGTTGGCAAAATTGTCATTGTTCGTAAGAATGGTGCTTCCGTTCAGAGTGTTGAAGTACCCTTACCAGCAAACATTACGATTAACATTCCTGGAGTTTAATACACACACGTAAAAAAGTAAAAGGAGAAACCAATGAAACCCTTAAAACATATACTCGTTTCATCCCTAGTGGCCGCAACCTTATTGGGAGGTTCATCCACATGGGCGGCAGGATTGTCAACGGATGCTCTGTTATCCAGCAATGGACAGATCCTATCAGACGTGTCGACCTTCGCGGGGATCGGTGATTTTGAAGATAAGAACGGGGATGCGCTAAGTGCGGCATTCCGTGCTCCGGGCAGTGTTGTTCAACTTTCAGATGGCAGTATTCTTGTCGCGGATACACGGAATCATCTCATTCGTAAAATTTCGGATGGAAAAGTAACCACTTTTGCAGGCCCAGAAGTTGTTGTGACGAAGAATAATCAGGGCTTTCCAACAGGAGGTCTAGTTGATGGGAAATCATCAGAATCCTTTTTCAATGAGCCGACAGGGTTAACTGTAGATGCCAAAGGGAATGTGTATGTAGCTGATTCAGCTAATAATGCAATTCGGAAAGTGGATACGAATGGACAAGTTTCCACGTTGGCTGGAAATGGCGTTCCTGGCAATAAAGATGGAAAAGGTGCTGAGGCAAAATTTAATCACCCAAGTGATGTTGCGGTAGCTGCGGATGGAACCCTGTATGTCGCAGATTCGCTCAATCATGTTATCCGTAAAATAGCAGTCGACGGCAGTGTTTCTACTTTGAATGCGGCTGCGACTCGAGCTATTCAAGTCCGTCCAGGGGAAGCTTCTTTCGCTGGTGAATTTCAAGACGGCAGCTTAGCCACGGCGAAGTTCAATGAACCTACTGGATTGGTTTTAGATAGCAAAGGCAATTTGTTTGTAAGTGACACAGGCAACCAACGTATACGTTATATCGACCTCCAAGCAGGGACTGTGACTACGGTGGCTGGATCGACACCCGAATTAAGCAATCATACGATTTATGATAAAAACGAGTTATATGCAGGTGGGGACTTTGCTGATGGAGACGCGCTTAAGGCGAAGTTTGACTTCCCTAAAGGGCTTGCAGTTACTTCCGAAGGCGGGGTTTTAATCTCAGATAGTTTGAATCATGTGATTCGTTATTTACTGAATGGTAAGGTTTCAACGATTGCGGGGACGGTCCAAACTGGTGAAACGGACGGCGTAGAACAAGCAGCTGAGTTTTACAATCCGAGCGACGTTCTAGTAACCGCGCAAGGTAATATTGTGGTAGCAGACTCCTCTAATAACAAAATTCGTAGAGTAGCTCCTTACCATTTGCCGGGAGATCTAGCAAACAATAACGAAGTAAAAGTGGTAAATGATAATAAAGTGATTTCATTCGATGCAAAGCCTGAGATTCAGGGTGGACGTACGATGGTTCCAGTTCGTGCCAAAAGTGAAACATTTGGCTATGAAGTCAAATATGTTGAGTTAGCTGGGAAATCAGTCGTTCAGCTTATCAAAGGTGATGTTACAGTTGAGCTAACGATTGGTGAGACAGGCGTTGTACGTAAGCAAGCGGGTCAATCAGACATCAAACAAGTGACGGATGCTTCTCCTTATGTGAAACAAGACCGTACTTATGTGCCGGTGCGTTTCTTCGCAGAGCAAATCGGCTTGGATGTCCAATGGGATGCCGCTCACCAAACAGCCATTTTACGTACGAAATCCTATTTGAAATAAGCAATCCGGATGATGAGCTTGGCAAGGGGAAACCCTTGTCTAGGCTCTTTTTTTTCATGACTTCATCTCTAAGTAAATTTTGCCGATAAATGAAGGAGAGTTACAAAGTTGTCGATAGGAGGTTTTCTAGATTGAAGGACAAGAATCGCATTGATCAGTTGGAACGATTTTTCCAACATAATCCGATCGAAGATCCTCTTTATCTCAAAAAATATGTGAAAGAACATCCTGATCATAAAATGGCCTGGTACTTATTAGGCAGGGAATACGCAGCACAAGGAAAGGAAGGCAAGGCAGCGTATTGTTTCGCGCAGTCTGGGGAGATCTATGAGGCTTTCGAACGCCAGAAAATAACAATAGAAGGTCCTCTACCTATTTCACCTGCTTCAGCCTTACATAAAGGTACTGTGACATCTGTTAAAAGCAAGCCCAGTGGTAAAGGGAAATGGATGCCGTTAATGGTCATTCTACTCCTGCTAGCTGTTCCCGCTGCAATGGATTTAGCGAAGAACGATACGGGGAACATCCCGGATGAGACTGCTGCTGCTGCTGCTGCTCCAGCGGCAGTTAATGCACCTGCAACCCCTAAACAGGAAGGGACTTCTGGATTAAAACTCTATTTCTCTAATGGTGATTGGGGCAATAAGCTTCAACAAGTACTGTCTTCCTCAGGATCTGGTGCCGGGGAATCTGTCATCATGGGAGTTCCTCAAAGTTCGGATGGTAAATGGAACGAGTGGAATAGGTCGGTGAAGCCTTTGATCAGCGTTGAGAATAAAGGTGGAGGCGAGGGTTCAGCGGCATTAAAGTATTACCAGTCTCAGACTTGTTCCTGTCAGGTCGCAGATAGCTCTGCGCTTGTTCCTGTCATAGATAATTGGATGCATGAACGTGAGCAAGCTATTGTCTTACAAAGTGCAATCCAGGCCTACCAAAAAAAGACGGGAACGCCGCCAGAGAAACCCGAACAGCTTACGAAACCTTACCCAGATAATCTCTTGCCGGGACTCTCTCCCGAAATGCAGGAGGTCTTCCCTCAAGCTGTAAGTAAGGTAATTGAAAGCGCAAAAACGGGGAAAGGTCAGGATTCGTTACAAACGGTAGATAAAAACGAGCAGCCGAAACGAGAGCTCAAAGAACAGGCTTCGCCATCGAGTTTGCAACCGAAAGCTTCCACAGACCCACTGCTGGAACCGCTTAGGATTGTAATTGATACCGATAAGCATCGTTTGGCTCTCGTTAGTGGAGATTTCATCATCCGAAGCTATCCAGTTGGCTTAGGAGGCGAGAAGACGCCGCAGGGGGAGTTCTTCATTAGTGAAAAGGTGCGCAATCCGAATGGCAAATCAAATGGGGAGTTTGGCAGTCGAGGAATGACTTTGTCGGATACACTTTATGCGATTCATGGTACGAATAAGCCCTCCAGCATCGGGAAAGATGAGTCACATGGCTGCGTTCGCATGCAGCAAGCGGACATTGAAGAGCTTTATAACATGGTAACTCATGAAACGAAAGTGACGATTGGTAAAGGGGTATTACCACCTCCTTCAAATTCAGATGGTGGAAATGGTAATGGCGGCGGAAGTCCGGGACTCGGAGCTGGGGGAGGGAAGCCAGATCAATCTTTTGGTCTTCCATTACAGACTAATGACAGCAACCCTAGTAAGAAATATAAATGGCTTGATTAACCCATGGAACATGACAAAAACCGCCTGAATATGCTTCAGACGGTTTTGTCATGATGTACTAGCGTTCCAAGTTTTACCCTTGACAACGATGTAGAAAGCGATTACAATTCAAAATGTGATGATTTCAATCACTTCTTTCCTAATCATTTGTCCAAAATGATCAGTAATGTCATAACAATGATGACAACAAGCAAAATGGATCCTGTCCAAATGATCGCTTTCTTATTGATTTCTTCTTTGGCTCTACGATTGGACATGATCGGTTTACGTTTGGACATAGGAATCACCTTTTCCTTGGGGATTAATGAATATGGTTCTATCATAGCATAAGTAGGGTCGTTCATAGAATATGAATGTAAAAATGATTTTAAAATCAAGTATTGACGACCATGTCATTTTATTGTAAGATTTAATCACACGAAACGCCGAATATAATTGAATATGTCAGTTTTAATAACATGTTACCGTAAGGGCATTAGTTATTGAAGAATGTAAGTCTTCTTCTATAACTATGCCCTTTTTATTTTTGCCAAAATGATAACCCTGAAGGGAGTTGGTAGCGCAAACTACAAGGAAAGTTAAAGTTAGGAATACGCTACTTCATAAATAACCATCAGACTTATTAAAAAAGGGAGAAGATGAACACATGAATATGAAAAAATGGTCAACAATGGGTTTAGCTGCGTCCATGGTACTTGTAGCGGCAGGCTGTGGTAAATCTACACCAGTCGAAACAACAAAACCAGCTGCATCGGCGGCGCCGACTACAGCTGCTTCAGCGGCCCCAACAGCTGCTGGTCCCAAAAAATTAACCGGTGATTTTGAAATCCAGTACTTTGTTGGCGGTTATGGCGACAAATGGTGGAAAAAAGTTATTGCTGATTTCCAAGCAGCAAACCCTGATCTGAAAATTAAAGAAAGTGCGGGACCAAAAATCAACGAACAAATGAAACCCCGTTGGATCGCTGGAAACCCACCTGATTTCGTATATATCGATGGACCTGAATTGTTCGATCGCCAAATGGTTACAGACGGACAGCTTGAAGATTTGACGGATTGGATCAAAGATGCTAAAAACGTTGACGGCGAGAAAATCATTGATTTGCTTGCTCAAAAGCCACAAGAGTTCGATGGTAAAATCTACAACGTTCCTTTCGTAATGAGCTCATGGGGTATTTTCTACGATAAAGCCCTGTTCAAAGATAAAGGTTGGGCTGAGCCAAAAGATTTCGAAGAATTCTTAGCGGTAAGTGAGAAAATTAAAGGTGCTGGCATTAATCCTTTCATCCACACAGGTAAATACCCTTATTACATCAACGGTGGCGTGTTGCTTCCAGCTATCGTATCTGCTAACAATAATGACTACAAATTGCTGCAAGACATGTCTACAAATAATCTAGAAGCTTGGAAAAACCCAGCTATCCTTAAAGGTCTTAATAAAATCGTTCAGCTTCGTGACAAAGGTTACATCGACAAAGCATCCGTACAAATCAACCACACGGATTCCCAATCCTTGTTCCTGCAGCACAAGGATGCTTTTATCCCGAACGGTCTATGGCTGCCAAACGAAATGGCCAAAGACGTTCCTGCTTCCTTTGATTTCGGATTCATTCCATCCATCACACAAGATAAAGGTGGAAAAGTTGTAGCTAATACTTCGACTTCTACGTTTGCAGTTGCGAAAAAAGCGAAAAACAAAGATGCAGCAAAAGCGTTTATGCAATTCGTATTCTCTAAAACACAAGCTTCCCAATGGGCTGAGTTGAGCGGCGCTCCTTCCAACGTAAAAGGTGACATCTCCTCCTCCAAAGCACCTAACTTTGTTAAAGATGCGGCGAAATTCTTGTCATCTCCTGAAACAGTTGTAGTGCCAACAGTCTCCTTTGCGGCTGACGTTGACAAAGCGATGCAAGATGCAACAGTGGCATTGACGATTGGTACAATTACTCCTGAAGAGTGGGTTAAACGTGTATCTGATGTCGTAGCGAAACAAAAGAAATAGGAACTGAATGAAGCAGTGCGGAGAACTAGCGAGGCATTAGCCTTAGGAGTTCTCCGCCATTTTAATGATAGGACGGTGAGGATAGAATGAAGACCAACTCGAAAATGTGGAAACGGAATTTGTTCATCGCTTCATTCATCATTCCGACTTTTCTTTTCTTCTGTGTGTTTACGATCTACCCTGTTATACAAGCTTTGCAGAAGTCATTCTATGATTGGTCAGGAATGTCAGAGAATAGCACGTTTATTGGGTTTGATAATTTCGTCGAATTATTTAAGGATCCTATTGTACTTAGAGCCATCGGGAATGATTATTTTTTAGTAGTTGGTAAGGTCATTGGCATTATGATTCTGGCGACGTTCTTTGCTGTTGCTTTAACTCGTTTCAAGCTAAGAGGCTCTGGCTTCTTCCGCGCAATATTCTTTATCCCGAATGTGATCTCCGTTGTTGTTATCGGTGTGCTCTGGAACTTCATCTACAATCCGCAAATTGGATTCCTGAATGCGTTCTTGTCACTATTCACAGGAAATAAAGTCGATATTACTTGGTTAGGATTTCCACAGCATACGATCTGGATGCTATTACCCCCAACGATATGGGCTGGTATCGGCTTCTATATGATCTTGATGATTGCTGCAATCGTGAATATTCCTGCTTCCTACTATGAGGCAGCTAATATAGACGGAGCTGGTCAATGGTCGCAATTCCGCCACATTACCATGCCGCTCATCTGGGAGCAAATTAAGGTTTCCATTGTAAACATTGTCATTACGACTCTCAATGGATCATTCGTCATTGTTCAATTAATGACAAACGGCGGACAGCCTGATAATACGACCCAAGTTATGGGATCTTATCTGTATCGGATGGCTTTTCAACAATATCATTTCGGTTATGGAGCAGCCATTGGTGTCATGATCCTAATCGTTTCACTGATTACTACCCTTGTTCTGCAGCGTATTATGCGCCAAGAAACTATCGAAATGCATTAAGGTCATCATAGAAAATGATACTGAAGGAGGGGGAACCATCGTATGGTCGTCAAAAACCCGTTAGTGAAAATGTTTGTCTGGATCATTCTTCTTATTTGGAGCGTCGCCGTCCTGTATCCATTGATTTGGACACTGCTTGATGCGCTAAAAAATAATGAGCAATTTTTCTTAAATGCCCCATGGGCATTGCCTAAATTCCCGCTGCTTTGGACAAACTTCTCCTATGTTTGGAGTAAATATAATTTTAGCACCTATTTCATGAACTCCATTATTGTGACGGTAGGAAGTACCCTTTTGGGTATGATACTTGCTGCGATGACAGCTTATATCCTGGCTAGGTATGATTTTAAAGGGAACAAAATCCTCTTAACAATCTACGTCTCGTCCATGATGATACCGTTCGCGCTAGCACTGATTCCGTTGTTCTTCTTATTGAATGATTTGCACTTAATCAATACGTGGTTAGGATTAATTCTGGTCTATGCAGCACTTAATCTTCCTTTTGGAATTTTCTTGCTTGTAGGGTTTTACAAATCGCTGCCAAAAGAAATTGAAGAAGCGGCAATTATTGACGGGACCTCCCATTACGGTACGTTCTTCCGTGTTATGCTGCCATTGTCTCAACCGGGTCTAATCACGGTGATGATTACAAACATGCTGAATAACTGGAACGAGTACTTCCTAGGGGTTGTCTTGACCAATGAACCAACCAAGTACACGCTTCCAATCGGTCTTGCTGTTATGCAGGCAGAAATGCAGTATAGAGTTGAGTGGGGACCTTTGTTCGCAGGCCTGCTTATAACGACACTTCCCACGTTGATTGTGTATATGATCTTTCAACGTCAAATTGCAAGTGGAATTACTGCAGGTGCCGTGAAATAACTGTATAATTGGTTGCATAGAAAAAACACCTTATCCTAGAGGATTTTATCCTTTCGGGAGGGTGTTCTTTCTACTATAATTGGGATAGGAAGAGCAAACAAGAAACGGCCAAACTTGTAGGCTTTTATAGGGGAACACGACATGAGAGCTATGTATATATTGCAGAAAATAGGACGTTCATTGATGATTCCGATTGCGGTGCTGCCGGCGGCATCCATTCTTCTTCGTATTGGGAAAATGACGTTTAGTGATCCATTTCTTATGCAGGTGGCTCAGATTTTTGAGTTAGGCGGAAGTGCGATTTTTGATAATTTGCCATTCATATTTGCAATTGGTATAGCCATTGGACTTACGTCCGGGGATGGGATTGCGGCACTTGCTGCTGCGGTTGGCTATTTAGTGTTTGACAATGTCTTGAAGCATTTTCAAGTGGGGACCGACTCTGTGGAACGGCTGGATATGGGTGTTCTAGGCGGTATGCTCGTTGGCATGCTATCTGCGACGTTCTTTAACAGGTTCCAAAATACCCGGCTGCCCAAAGCGCTCGGGTTTTTCGGAGGCAAGCGATTCGTTCCGTTAATCACATCTCTGGTTATGGTTTTCCTAGGGGTGTTGATGGGATTCATCTGGCCTCCCGTTCAAAGGGGCATAAGTGTAATCGGGTTATGGATCGTTGACAATGGAAACATTGGCGTATTTATCTACGGAATGATGAACAGGCTTCTAATCCCTACGGGTTTGCATCATATTATTAATAATATAGCTTGGTTTCAAATCGGAGATTATGTCACACCTACTGGTAAAATGCTGCATGGCGATATCTCACGATTTTTTGCTGGAGATCCAGAAGCAGGACTATTCACGACAGGTTATTACCCCGTTATTATGTTTGGGCTTCCTGCTGCGGCCTTAGCATTAATCAGAAGCTCGTCTTCTAACCGTCAGTTTGTTGTTCCTGTGATGCTCAGTGCTGCATTAACCAGCTTCCTTACAGGTATAACAGAGCCAATTGAGTTTGCTTTTATGTTCTTAGCACCAGGCTTATATCTGATACATGCCGTCTTAACTGGCTTTTCCATGGTAATCATGAATATGCTTCAGGTGAAAATGGGATTCGGCTTCTCAGCCGGATTTATTGATCTCGTTCTCAGCTGGCATCAATCTACGAATCCTTATTGGATTATCCTTATTGGGGTAGGGTACTTCTTCCTTTATTATGTCGTATTTCGGACCTATCTTCATTTCTTTCCCTTCAAAGTGCCCGCTCAGGACGAAGCTGCTAAGCTTGAAACAGAGGATGCCCAAGAGATCATCGAAAAAAAGATAGAAGACCGTCCTACCAGCATTCTAAGGCATATTGGCGGACCTTCTAACATTATCTCGATCGATGCTTGCATTACACGACTACGGCTCTTAGTGAATGAAGAAAATTTAATCATGGACAGCGAGCTTAAAGACCTTGGCGCTATTGGAGTTATCAGACTTGGCAAAGGAAACGTGCACATTGTTTTTGGCACGGAATCGGAGCAAATTCGAGAAAGTATTAAACCCATGCTTCACCTGCAAAAAGACAAATCAGGACAAGCCTAAGAACGCGGAGGTGTCTTATGATTGAACGGACGATCATTCATGTACTGTCCCATAATGTGGTGATGGCACATTTGACATCAGGGAAAAATTCCATTGCTTTTGGAAAAGGAATTGGATTCAAAAAAACGCCAGGAATGCTCATTAGCGAAGGTGAGATCACACAAGAATTTCTTCTGCATACATCCGAAGTTCTTAAAAATTACGAACAAATTCTGAATGCGGTTGATTTGAAAATTATCGGGATTACGGAGGAAGTCATCGCGTATGCACAAAGCATGCTGGAAGGCGACTTCTCCGAAACGATTCACGCCTCGTTGGTCGATCATATTAACTTTGCTGTCGAACGACAAAAGCGGGGTATTTTCATCACGAATCCATTCGCTTATGAAATTGGGTATATGTATCCTGAGGAATACAAAGTAGCCAAGAAGTCCGTAGATTTCCTCAATGATCATTTGGATGTGAAATTGCCGGAAGATGAAGTTGCCTTCTTGGCCATGCATTTCAATGGCGCACGTAAAAAAGAGCAAGCTTCTGATTCCTTAACGGTAGTTAGAGTAGTGTCGCAGACGATCGAATCTGCCAAAGAATTAGGCTTTAATTTCGATGATTCGTTCTCAACACTGCGGTTCATTAGTCACCTGAAAGGTGTCATTGAACGGGTCAAACAAAAAAAGACACTCCAGAACTCGCTGCTTGAAAAGATTAAAGAGGAGTATGGAGACACCTATGTGAAGGCGAAGGTATTATCTCTCATGCTGAGTGATTCTCTTCAATTAGAAGTTCCTGACGATGAAACGGGTTACTTGACGATGCATCTGGAACGACTGCTTCAACGAACAGAAGCATAGGCTATTAAATAGCTAATCTGGATTCCCTTGCAACCTTCATGGAGCAGGGATTTTTTGTTTGAAATAGAGACGAAATGCCTTTATGTGGATTGCATATTTGCACGTTGTCAGCTAAACTGACTGTTAGAGTCATTAGAGAACGGAGTGCATAGGACATGCTGTATAAGAAGTTAGGAAAACCAATCTTGTTCCGAATGGATCCGGAGAAGGCGCATCATCTTACGATTGACGGGCTAAGTGCTGTAGTGAGCTTCCCAGGGGGGAAACAACTGCTCAAATCCATGTATGGAGTGCCCTATTCACCAATCTTGGCCCAACAATTATGGGGACTGCAATTTGCAAATCCAATAGGTCTGGCAGCTGGTTTAGATAAAAATGCCAAGGCCGTTAAGGGATTCTCACAACTAGGCTTTGGTTTCATGGAAGTAGGCACAATTACACCAAAGCCACAACCGGGCAATGAGCTGCCGCGGCTATTTCGTCTTCCGGAAGACAAGGCGCTTATCAACCGAATGGGCTTTAATAATGTAGGTACAGACGTGATGGCTACTAACTTGATGAAGACAGGTAAACGCGACATACCCGTAGCTATTAACATAGGTAAAAATAAGACGACACCGAATGAGCAGGCCGAAGAGGATTATCGAACTTGCATTCGGGAGTTATATACATATGGTGATTTCTTTGTTGTGAATATTAGCTCACCAAATACACCGGATTTGCGTAATTTACAGCATGGGAATGATTTGAAGCGACTGCTTGATGCAGTTACAACGGAAATGCAGCTTCAAGAGAAGAAGAATGGTCAAACAGGAAAACCTGTTTTGGTTAAAATTGCGCCGGATCTCACGGATGAAGAGCTTGAATTAACCGTGCATACGATTAAGGATAGCGGTATTTCTGGGATTATCGCCACGAACACTACGCTCAGCAGACAAGGGCTAGTACACCCTAATCGCGAGCAAGCAGGCGGACTTAGCGGAAAGCCACTAACACAGCGAACTACAGAAGTCATTAGACGTGTCTATCAACTGACGGAAGGCAAGCTGCCGATCATTGGGTCCGGGGGAATATTTACTGCGCAAGATGCCTATGACAAAATTCGGGCCGGAGCAAGCTTAGTTGAAGTGTATACAGGCTTTATTTATGAAGGACCTGGAATGCTTACTAGCTTGAATAAAGGCCTACAAGATTTGCTGAGGAGAGATGGGTATACACATATTTCCCAAGCAATCGGCGCAGATCAGCACTGACTTCATTCAGAATGGAGGATAAAAGAATGGATGGACGAGATTGGAAGAAATTTCTCCTGCCTTATGAACAAGCGGTGGAGGAGCTAAAAGTAAAATTCAAGACACTGCGTGGCGAACTCAAGAGCAGAGAAGAGTATGCACCTATTGAATTCGTAACAGGACGTGTCAAAAAGATATCAAGTGTACTGGAGAAAGCGAAACGCTTGAGTGTTCCAATGGATCAATTAGAGTCCGGTATCGAGGATATCGCTGGGATTCGGATTATGTGTCAGTTTGTAGAAGACATTGATCGTTTGGCCGAGCTGATTCGCAGCAGACAAGATATGAATGTAGTCTACGAAAAAGATTATATTGCCAATAAGAAACCGAGTGGCTATCGAAGCTTTCATATTATTATTGAATATCCTGTTCAAACCGCTTTGGGAATGAAACGAATATTAGCTGAGGTGCAAATTCGGACACTCGCCATGAATTTCTGGGCGACGATCGAGCACTCTTTGAATTATAAATATAAAGAACAGTTACCAGTTGAGGTTAGAGCCCGTCTTAGTAAAGCAGCCGAGGCTGCTTATCTCTTGGATCAGGAAATGTCCAGCATTCGTGGTGAGATTGTTGCGTCTCAGAAGATGTTTGAGGATAACTCGAATTTGGTAAATATCGTACTCAATAACATTCAGGAACTTTATTTCTATCATCGGGTTCGGGAAGCCGCTCAATTTCAGCTGAGATTTAACGAGATATGGGAGACGGAAGAAGGGTTGAGTGATCTTTCGTCCGATATTGAGGCTGCAATCAATAGAGCGAAAAAAGGAGATAATAACTGATCTATGAGTACCTACGATCGTTTATATGTGGCTTACTTATACTATTTCAATGATCAGCGAGATTATTTCGAATGTCATGAAGTGATGGAGGAGCTTTGGCTGGAGGAAGGCCGAAGCCCCTTATACCAAGGTCTACTGCAGGTTGCAGTGGGCCTTTATCATCATGCCAATGGAAACGTAAGCGGTTCCATCAAACTCTTTAGCGCTGGACTGGATAAGCTAGCACCATACCCTGCACATTCGCTCGGTATTGATTTGGAAAAATTGATTCGAGATAGTCAAAATTACTTAACAAAGCTGTTGCGTATAGAGGAAGAACCGTTCGCTCCTTATGACCTTAACATTCATATTCTAGATGATGAACTGGGTGAACTTCTTGCACAATTGAAGCTTAACCCACCTCAACATGAAGAGGAGGAAGGCCATGATTGAGGTTCGTCAGCTGAGCAAATATTATCAAGTACATGAGCGAGAGCCTGGATTCATGGCATCTTTGAAAAGCTTGTTTCACCGCAAGTTCCGCACCGTTAAAGCCGTAGACGATGTTTCCTTTTCCATACCGGAAGGTGAAATTGTGGCTTTTCTTGGTCCGAATGGGGCCGGCAAGACGACTACGATGAAAGTATTAACTGGACTGCTGCATCCTTCAGGTGGTGAAGTGAAGGTGGGCGGTTTTGTTCCTTTTCAGCAAAAAAAAGAATTTAAGAAGCAGATTTCGCTCGTCATGGGACAGAAAAGTCAGCTTATCTGGGACATTCCCGCAGCGGAAACGTTTCTCGTTAATAAAGTCATTTATGAGATACCTGATCGGGAATATGAAGAAACCTTAGGAGATTTGGTGCAGCTGCTCCAGTTGGAAGAAGTCATCCGTAAACCGGTTAGACAGCTTTCACTGGGGGAGCGGATGAAGTGTGAGCTGGCAGCGGCGCTGCTGCATCGCCCGCGTATTGTATTTCTAGATGAGCCGACGATTGGCCTCGATGTGAATATGCAAGAAGTGATGCGTCGATTCATTCAGGATTACAGCCGTAAATATAAGGCGACAATCTTACTGACAAGTCACTATATGGCGGATGTTACGGCGTTATGTGAGCGAGTGCTGGTGATTGGAAAAGGTCGACTCCTATATGATGGTGCTATATCCCAACTGGTTGACAAGTATGCGCCTAATAAGCGTATTCGTCTTCAATTGACTGAGCGGGTAAAGGAATCAGAGCTAATCGAAGTAACCCAAGGGTTAGGGACGTTATTTCATTATGCGTTTCCGAATGTGGAAATAGACGTGCCGAGAGAGCAAGTTTCTGAACTTTCAGCCCGATTATTAACCCATTTGACGGTATTGGATTTGACCATTGAAGATCCTTCCATGGAATCGGTGATCGCACAAGCCTTTGAAGCGGGGACCGAAGGGGGAAGTTAAGGACCATGAAGGCGTTAGCTTTATTTTGGCAAAAATATCGTATGCTGCTTCGAGTTGAATGGGCTGTAATGTTTGCCTATCGGAGTGAATCGCTCATTTGGATGATAGGAGCATTCATTCAACCTTTGGTCAGTATGGCTGTTTGGCTCTCGATAAGCGATAAGAATTCCATTGGTGGGTATACCGCACATGATTATATGGTGTATTTCCTGGGAGTACTTCTAGTAGATCGATTAACGAGTACGTGGGATGTGTGGGAGCTGGATGCCAGTATTCAGGACGGGTCGCTCTCCGCCAAGATTGTACGTCCCTTACATCCGGTTCACTGGAGTATCTCGCAAAACCTGGTATATAAGTTGTTTTTCGCTATCTTGCTAATCCCCGCATGGGCGATAGCTGCTGTGTTTATCCCTATGCTCAGGGTGACTATTTCTTTGGAAATAATTGTGCTCTCGTTTTTCGCTATTGTGCTATCCTCTGCAATCCGCTTTCTAATTGGTTTCGAGTTTGGTCTGATGGCTTTTTGGACGAATAGGGCGACTGCGATTTATAGCTTATATGAGGGTGTTCATTTGTTTCTTGCTGGTCGTTTAGCCCCGCTGAGTATGTTCCCTGCTTGGGTTGAAAAAATGGCAGCCTGGCTGCCTTTTTATGGAACCGTCGGATTTCCAGTTGAGCTGCTAACTGGCAAGCTTAAGCTTGGATCATCTGCGATACTTCATAACTTTGGGATACAGCTTATTTGGCTTATTGTCCTTCTTGTAACGTTTCGGTTGATGTGGCGACAAGGGATGAAAAAGTACGGCGCTGTAGGCGGATGAGGAAGGGGCGGTGCGACAGTGATCAAATACATACGACTATTTAGGGAGTTTATGCGGGCATGTTTAGTCGAGGAGTTCGAGTATAGAGCTAACTTTGCCGCAAATCTCCTTTCCACGGTATTTTGGCTATTCATGGCGATTTTGACCGTTCAATTATACTTTTATCGAACACAGGAGATTGGCGGCTGGGGTTTCTATGAGGTGCTGGTGCTTCTAGGTATTTTTAACGCGGTACACGGTTTTATTGAATTTATCCTACAGCCGAATATGTCTCGTCTCGTCAGTCATATCCGTAAAGGGACATTGGATTTCATCCTGACGAAACCAGTGGACAGCCAATTTTTCATTAGTTTTAGACATCTAGTTTTCTGGCGATTAGCCGATATTATTCTTGGCTTTGGCTTGACGGCTTATGCACTCTGGGAGCTGGACGCTATTCCTAGTATTGCGGGGCTTATACGCTTTGTCATTGTTTTCCTTGCATCGTTGGTTGTGGTCTATTCGCTTTGGATGGGCATGATGATGTTCTCGTTCTGGGCTGTTAAAGTAGATAACTTGTCCTATTTATTTAGTTCGTTTTTTGAAACGGCACGGTTTCCAGTTTCGGTCTATAAAGGATTATTACGATTCACCTTAACCTATATTTTTCCGATTGCTTTCATAACGACATTCCCAGCTGCAGCGCTCATTGGTCGAATCAGTGGATGGCAAGTCGTTTGGAGTGTTGGGATTGCAATGGTTTGTTTCGGATTGACGAGGGCTTTATGGAAGATCGCTTTACGCCATTATACCAGTGCGAGTAGTTAAGTTTTTGAGGCGAAAATAGAGAAAGGACTTCCCACCTTGCGGTGTAAGAAGTTCTTTTTTGCGTGGAATGAGTTACCCAGCCTTTCATACATAAAATTAAGGGAAGTGGGAAAACTTTTCCATAAGACATAGTTATTCCTATGAATTTGGTGGTGGCGATCTGATGAAATCTTGGACGAAAACGCTACATCAACTATTTAACAGAAAGAAAACTACTCTCCTCCTTTCACAAGAGAGGGAGCCAATGGAAATGACTATTTTGCAGCAAAGCCTTTATCTTGATATTGGACTGAACCTCGCTCAGATCAAAACGATTTTTGGACATAGCTCTGATATAGTAACCGGAGAGTTATGCCTGGATGCCGAAAATACCAACAAGATTGGCTATGTATACTTAGATCAATTGGTTAATAAATCATTTTTTCAAGAAGTGACGAATGCTCTATTTACAGGAACTACTCAGCTCATCGAAGCCATAAATACCGGTTTCTATGATTCACCAGATTTGATTAGGAACAGCATTCATGCCTGTGGGGAAGTCAAAACGATCGAAGATTTTCAAGTATTGTGCCAGAATATGTTATCTGGTGAGACTGTTATTTTAATCGATGGCTATGCACTTGCACTTTCAGTGAATACAGCTGGCGGAGATATGCGTTCTGTAGAAGAGCCATCAACGCAATCCGTAGTAAGAGGTCCTCGTGATGGATTCACGGAATCGATCGGCACGAATATATCCCTCATTCGCAAACGAATTAAGAGCCCCAATTTATGGTTAGAAACCACGGTGATTGGCAGAGTCACTCAAACCACAGTGTCCATTATGTACATAAATGGAATCGTAAATAACAAAATTGTTGAAGAGATACGTCTCCGGCTTGCACGAATTGATATTGATGGGATTCTGGAAAGCGGCAATATCGAGGAACTTATACAGGATGAAACCTTCACGCCGTTTCCAACACTATACAATACAGAACGTCCCGATGTTATCGCGTCAGGATTGCTTGAGGGTCGTGTTGCCATCCTGGTAGATGGAACCCCCTTTGTGCTTGAGGCGCCAGCGCTGTTCACCCAATTTTTCCAATCCGCTGAAGATTATTACCAACGGGCTGAATTTGCCACACTTATCCGCATATTACGATATATATGCTTCTTTATCTCATTGATGGCTCCTTCGTTCTACATCGCCATTACAACATTTCATCAAGAGCTATTGCCCAGCTCACTCCTGTTCAACTTAGCCGCGCAGCGAGAAGGCATACCATTTCCGGCTTTTGTTGAGGCACTTCTTATGGAAATTACCTTTGAAATCTTGCGCGAAGCCGGTGTCCGTCTACCCAAAACAGTAGGCCAAGCTGTATCTATCGTAGGTGCCTTGGTTATTGGGCAGGGAGCTGTGGATGCAGGGCTAGTTTCACCGGCAATGGTAATTGTCGTTGCCATTACAGCGATTTCCAACTTTGTAATCCCGGCTTTTAGCATGGGCATTCCAATCCGCATCATTCGGTTTATTCTGATGATTTTTGCCGCAACATTTGGTTTATTCGGGATCACCGTTGGTTTAATCGCGATGGTCCAACATTTATGCAGCTTGCGCTCCTTCGGGGTGCCGTATATGGCTCCTATGGCGCCTTTTGTCCTTGATGACCAGAAAGATACCATTCTTAGATTCCCCCAATGGGGGCTATTCTCTAGACCACGTTTCATTAGTCAAAAAAATAACATTCGGGAAAATAATACCCCAACAACGAAACCAACAAGGAAGTAAAAGGGAGGAGGGCTCTGCCTGATGAAAAGATTAGGTCGTATTCTTTGTACACTTATCTTAGTAGGCATCGTGCTCTCCGGGTGTTGGGATCGACATGAATTAAATGATCTGGCCATCACGGTTGGTGTAGGATTAGATAAAAGTGGAAAAGATTATCTAGTTACAGCACAGATTGTGAACCCAAGCGAAGTTGCAGCTAAAAAAGGGAGTGGCTATAGTACTGCAATTACAACCTTTTCAGCGACGGGGGTTTCAACATTAGAAGCAGCAAGAAAGTTGACGACATTGATTCCCCGGAAGATATTCGGTTCTCATTTACGTATTCTCGTAATTGGTGAAGAGCTTGCACGTGAAGGTGTTTCCAAGGTTTTGGATGGCCTCGCCAGAGACCATGAAATTCGATCTGATTTCTATATCATTGTTGCCAGAGACACGACGGCAGCCAGTGTTCTTAAAATTTTGACCCCAATAGAAAGAATTCCAGCTAATAAAATGTTTAAAACACTAGAGTCGTCTGAAAAAGCGTGGGCACCAACCGTTAGTGTTGAGCTGGATCGATTTATATCCAACCTTGGTAAACCTACAAGAAATTCGGTACTGACTGGGATTCGGATTCTAGGAGATAAGCAGAAAGGAAAGTCGGAATCTAATTTATCAGAGACTACGCCTTCCTCTTATTTGGAGTATTCAGGAATAGCTATATTTATGAAGGATAAGCTTGTCGACTGGCTTAACGAAGAAGAAAGTAAAGGATTTAACTACATCATGGGAAACGTTAAAAGTACGATGGGGCATCTCAAGTGTCCCCAAGGTGAAACATTATCGATTGAAGTCATCCGAACAAATACTAAAGTTAAAGGTCATGTTGTAAACGGCAAGCCTGAAATTAACATACACTTATTCATGGAGGAAAATATAAGTGAAGTTCATTGCCAGATCGATTTGTTGGATCCTAACACCATTCACGAATTAGAACAAATCTCCAAAACTACGCTAAAAAAAATTATGACTTCTGCAATTAAAAAGGCTAAACAGAACAAAGCTGATATTTTCGGCTTTGGAGAAGCCATAGAAGATGTCTCCCCCAAGACCTGGTTGAAAGTAAAATCGGATTGGGAGAACGAATTCGCCAAGATAAAAGTGAACATCGACACCGATGTTCATATTCGTGGTTTGGGAACAACAAATAATTCAATTATTGAGCGTTCAGTGGAGGACTGATTCGAATGGTGACAATTCTCTTGAACGTGATCATTGCTACTATCATCGGTCTAATTGAAGCCCCTGCTCTAATACGTAAAAAGCAAGTCTTAGAAAGCTGGGTTTTCTTTTCTCTTCTATTTATAGGAACCCTTCTTAGTATCCTGTTAAGACTTAGAGTAAAACTTCCTAACCCACTTGACCTGATTACCTATTTCTATAAACCTGTCAGCGAAATTGTTTTTGGTATCCTAAAGTAGAGGTGTATGAAATGATCGAGAAAGGTAAAATTGGCGTCCATCAATTTACCATCCTAACTATCCTATTCACAATTGGCAGCTCCATTCTCATAGCTCCCTCTGGACTTGCTTATGAGGCTAAGCAGGATGCATGGATTGCCGCAATTCTGGGACTACTTGTCGGGTTACTTCTAGTTATGCTGTATCAAGCAATTGGAAATCGTTTCCCCCAAAAAACATTGGTTGCTTATAGTGAGGAACTTATGGGGAAGTGGATGGGAAAAGCGGTTTCCTTACTTTACTTTTGCTTTTTTTTCATTCTAGCGGCACTCGTTCTTCGCAATCTTGGGGATTTTATCTCAACACAAGTATTAGTGGATACGCCTCTGCAATTCACGCAAATCTTTTTCTTAGGCGTTATCATTCTTGGTATTCGAAATGGGATAGAGACATTCACTCGAACTTCGGAAATTTTTCTGCCATGGGTATTAATTTTTTTCTTCCTTATGTGTATTCTTCTCCCCTCCAAAATGCAAATTGATTGTTTAAAACCCCTTTTAGGCTACGGATTGAAACCTATCGTACGTGCAGCGGTTCCACTTATCGGAACTCCTTACATGGAGCTTGTTGTATTCTTAATGATTATTCCTTTCGTGAAGCATACGAAAAAACTGGGGAAGGCATTCCTTGTTGGGGTTTCCATTGGCGGAAGTTTGTTAATTATTATATCGCTCTTGTCTATTCTCGTATTAGGAGATAATTTGACAGCCGTTCAAATGTATCCGAGCTATAGCTTAGCCAAAAAAATTAGTATAGGTTCCATCCTTGAACGTCTAGAGGTCTTCATGGCAGGGATCTGGTTTATTACCATCTACTTCAAGCTTTCCATATGTTTCTATGCGGCTACAATGACTTTCGGTGAAGTATTTAATCTGAGAGATGTTCGGCAGCTTTATTTGCCTTTGGGGATGATATTAATCGTTCTTTCGGTCATTGCTTACCCTAACGCGGCTTATTTCATTCAGTTTGCGAGCAAAATATGGGTCTTTTATTCGGGGACATTCGGGCTTGTCATCCCTCTGTTATTACTCATTTTGGCTATTTTTAGAAAAAAACGCAAACCATTAGGTTAATAGAAAAAGCAGCGGGATCTCCGCTGCTTTTTATCGTAGGATTTAACCTTTATACTTTTGGAAAAAGGCTTTGAAAGTTTCAGGAGTGTTGCCTCCGGTTGAGCCTGATTCAGGAACACCGCCAACAATTCGCTCGACTTCTACACCATTTTTGTAGTAGACGAGTGTAGGTGTGGATTCGATTTTATATTTCTGCCAGCCCTCTTTGAATTCTTCCAAGTTGAATTGTTTGACATCAATACCTAGCTCTTTTTCTATAGGAACAAGAACTGGGGTTGTTAATTTACAATGCGGGCAGGTCGAAGCATAATAATATTGGAAAAATGTTTCTTTGTTCTTTAGTCTTTGATCCAAATCTTTCGGTAGAATAAGGTTTTGATAGTTCGGATCAGTTAATTGTTTTACAGTTTCCGGATTTAATTTGGATGCAGCAACGCCATAGGGATTACCAGCATTAGCTTTGTCCGAAGTTTTGGTAGACTGCTGATTAACGAAATATAAGCCTCCAAATAAAACAAGAACAATGCCTAGATAAATAAGCAGCTTCTTCAATGTATGCACCTCTTTATAATGTTTACTTTCTACTATCTTCTATAAAAAGTATAGCATATCCTGTTGATATTTTGAAAATAATTGGCTGTTTGGTGACAAGTTAGATATAATACCGATATTAAAAGATGAAAGAGAAGATGTCCGGATGACGAAGCAGCTGCCTGCCCTTTTTAAAGAAAAGATGATTGATTTATTGGGTGAAAATGAATTTGAGCAATTTCTGGAATCGTATGACCAAGCGAGAACGTTTGGTTTAAGAGTGAACACGGTGAAGGTGGAAAAGGCGGATTTTTTGGCGAAAAGTCCATTTGCGCTGAGCGCGGTGCCTTGGGCTACCGATGGCTTTTATTATGAAGAAGGTGAACGACCAGGGAAGCATCCCTATTATCATGCAGGCCTTTACTATATTCAAGAGCCAAGCGCGATGGCGCCTGTAGAATTGCTGCAAGTACTCCCAGGGGACCGTGTTCTTGATTTATGTGCCGCACCTGGCGGGAAATCAACGCAAATAGCCGCTAAGCTTCAAGGCGAAGGGGTGCTTGTTGTTAATGACATTCATTCTGATCGTGTGAAGGCATTAGTTAAAAACCTTGAGCTTTTGGGAGTTAGAAACGCTATTGTTTTGAATGAGAAGCCGGAGCGGATGTTAAAGGTCTTCCAAGGCTATTTCGATAAAATACTAATAGATGCGCCTTGTTCAGGTGAAGGGATGTTCCGTAAAGAAGAAGAGATGATGCAGCAATGGGAGCGTCATTCGGTACAGGAATTTGCTAGTATGCAGAGAGAACTGCTTGGTCAGGCGGCTCAAATGCTAGCGCCCGGCGGAATGATTGTATATTCGACCTGTACGTTCTCACCGGAGGAGAATGAAGCGCAGATCGCGGAGTTTTTGGACAAGCATCCGGCGTTTGATGTGGTTCCGGTTGAGGGCTTTGGTGCTGGAAGGTCGGAATGGCTGCGTTCGCCTTGGTGTGAGGAGGAGTTTTCTGAACGCGCTCGAGAGGCTGTGGCGGGAACTGCTCGGCTTTGGCCGCATCGTTTGCGGGGCGAGGGGCACTATGTTGCTGTGCTGCGGCGGGACGGGGCTGCCACCGCGGGAGATGCTAGAGATGCGCAAGAGGTAGGGAGTGATCCCGACGTTGTGTCGGCATCGGTAGTTGGGAAGCGCAGCGGCCGTGAGGCGCTGCGGAAGGGTCGCGCGGAGACGTCGACTCGCGCGGCTGTGAGCTTGGAGCCGCTGGAGGCTTTCTCGGGCGAGCTGCTTCGCAGCGAGCCCTTCGCCCGTGCGCGGCTCGTGTGTTACGGCGAGCACGCGTATGCGTCGCCGGCAGGTTTGCCCGAGCTGCACGGACTGAAAGTCGTGCGGCCGGGCTGGTACATCGGCGCGCTGCACCGCGGCCGATTCGAACCGTCCCATGCGCTAGCCATGGGACTGCGCATGCGCGAAGCCAAGCGAGCGCTGAGCTTGGCTTCGAGCGACGAGCGAGCCCTTCGGTACCTGAAGGGCGAGACGCTCGAAGTCGCGGAGAGCGAGATCATCCGCGACCCGGAAGTGACCAAGTCAGCCAAAGGCTACTGCCTAGTCTGCATTGAAGATCATCCCGTCGGTTGGGGCAAATGGCACGACGGGATGCTGAAGAACGAATACCCGCCCGGCTGGAGGTGGACCTAATCGGTCATGAAACAAACACAAAGGCTCGATAAAATACTCGCCCATGTGGGCATTGGCACACGCTCTGAACTCAAACGCCTCGCCAAAGAAGGCGCGATTTTCGTCAACGGTGTGAAAGTCAAAGACAGCGGTATGCAGGTGAACACCGATACCGATATCATCACTGTAAACGGTGAATCGGTGTCATATCGTGAGTTCGTTTACCTCATGATGAATAAACCGCAGGGGGTCGTTTCTGCCACAGAAGACAACCGCGACCGCACGGTTGTGGATCTTTTGGATAAGGCATATGCGCCATTCGAGGTTTTCCCTGTTGGACGATTGGACAAGGATACAGAAGGCTTCCTTTTGCTAACGAACGATGGGAAATTGGCCCATAACCTTCTTTCTCCACGCAAACATGTACCCAAAACCTACTTCGCAAAAGTGGAGTGGGAGGTTAGTGAATCGGACCGCGAAGCCTTCTCTCAAGGTGTTACTTTGGACGATGGATATGAAACACTTCCGGGTATTTTGAAAATTCTGAAGACCGGTAATGAGTCTGAAAATGAGCCCTCGGAAATCGAGCTAACGATCATGGAGGGCAAATTCCATCAGGTGAAACGGATGTTTCAAGCTGTAGGCAAAAAAGTCGTATACTTGAAACGGATTTCGATGGGGCCACTAGCTTTAGATCCAAGTTTAGCATTGGGTCAAGTGAGAGAGTTGAGTAAAGAGGAACTTCTTGCTTTACAGAATGCCAATTAAGTTTAACGAACAGCATGCACAGCCGCTGCAATATGAAACGGCTTGTGCGTGTTTTTTTTAGGAAAGTTGTACATCGTACAACAATTTCACTGATTTCTTCTGGCTAAGCGAAAGATGTTGTATGTGGTACAACAATTTATCCTTTTTTGATGTGATTGAACGGATTTTGGCTAAAATTATTGTATTTATTGCAACATCGGTGAGAAAAATGCTGATTAGCATGCGAAATGTTGTACAAAATGCAACAACACGGAAAGCAATCGGTTGTTTAAATCATAAATGTCTTAGGCGTAACTTGCCTTGTTTCAACTTTTAAAAACTCGCTTATCCAAGGACGACTTAAGCCAAATTATTTTAATGAATCTTACTAAAGCTCTTCCCATTTCTTTAGGATGGATGCAATAATCTCCTTTTTGGTCTCCTCAGCAAGTCCGTTCCTTAGTTCTGTGATGAATTCAATGAAGAGCAACGACAAAAGCTCATTCAGGTCCATTTCCAATGGAATCTCATACTTGCAATCCCAATCATCGAAAAACACCGCTATTCGGTTGACTTCTCTTGGATGGATGTCTACGTTAAGGGTCAAATAATCCCTTGCACCGGTCATACTAGACACGTTAGACAAACTCCATTGAAACTTCTCAACTCTATTTATCTCTCGCAGATTGTTACCTACAACGCTAGTATTTGTGTTTAAAAAGTGACTGTAGTTTTCTCTCAAATCCAACACGTAATCATACAAATCCTTATCTTGGCGTACGTGATCGAGAAAATTATCAAATAATAGCTTTACGAGAAACGTTATATTCATACCAAGGAGGTCTTCATTGGTTGTGTATTGAATATCTTCAATGAAAACTTCTGCCCGGTTAAAAAAATCGCGAGGTGCACGGACTTTAACGGTTTTATAAAATTCAGGAGTTTCCCTGTTAAAAAAACTAGTCCATGATTTTAAAGTTAGCATACAAGCGGTCCTCCTTTTCTTCTCTATTACTACTTATTCTAAATCTAGCACACATATGACAATCGGCACGAAAGCTTTAGCCAAGGGGAGGGGGAAAACGAAGCGGAAAAGTAACATCTTAAAATTAGAGATTTACAAAACTACTAGTATATGGTATTTTCAAACAAGAAGAATATGGAATGCGTGCGGAAGAACCGCCCATGTGTCGCTGTGTGCTAGGCGATTACTGGGCGGTTTTTTATGTAATGCGATGCTACCGATAATGATAAGTCACGTTTTGTATGTAATGAGTGACCAATAGAAAGAGGGGATTATTATGAGAAAAAGGTTTTCAATGATTTTATGTACGGTACTATGCGCAACATCTATAGGGTATGATGCGGTTAATTCCTCCGCACAAAGCCCCATCAAGTTCGTGGACACATCGCAGCATTGGGCCGAAAAGTCTATTCAAAATGCAGTGGAAAAGAAATACGTTGATGGCTATGACGATGGAAGCTTTAAGCCAGATTTACCAATTAGCCGTGCTGAGTTTATCAAAATGTTATCTTCTGCCGCAGGTGAAAAAGTTGAAAAGGTTGAGGGAAATGATTGGTACGTGCCTTATGTTAACAGGCTGAAGGAGTTAAGTGTTATTCCAGTGGAATTTCCGGAGAGATATAATGAGCCACTTCAACGCTTTGAAATGGCTATGTTAAGCGCTCGGAGTGTGGATAAAGCTTTGAAGGGGTCAATGCTTGATTCTGTGAAATTAGGGTTGATTCATGGGGTTAGCACGACAGATTTGGCGCCTTATGGTACTAGTACTCGAGCACAGGCGATAACGATTATTGAGCGTATCTTGTCGGCTAAAAAGGGTGAGAAATTACCGGTAGATAAGTATGCTGCAAGTGCTGCAGAAATTGCTGAGACTGGTAGTAATGTGGGTACAATGCTTGGTTTAAAGGCAAAGGAAATGGGAACCACTTGGAAGTATGCTGAGGGCGTTACGGTTAAGTTGAATAAACTTATCGTTGCCGATCCTGCTGATCCAGATGATCCTTACATGAAGCTTATTGATATGCGGACTTGGGAACAAACAACCAGTAAAACTGACAACAAAGTTATTTTAGCAAACTTCACTGTAGTTGCTATTGGAACTGGTGTGGGAGCTCCAGATTTGTTTCCTTCTCAAGTATTAACGCAGTTGGACACTTCAAATTATCTTCTGATGTCCGAGCAGGCGTTGACACGGTGGATGAAATTTAATAAACCTCAGACTAACGAGGGTTATGTAGCCTACGTACTTCCTAATCGATTTGCTAATCTTGGAATTGTATTTAATATTTTAAATACTGATACAATATTGGCAATTAAATAGGGGTGTGATCATGTTGCGTAAATTTGTTCACAGGGCAATTTTATTTATAATATTTATTGAATTATTATTGCCATTCATTGGCACAGGAGGTGTCAAAGCCGCCTCATCTATTACTTTGTATTACAATTTTGAACAAGGAACTTATAGCACATCATCTGTTGCTGCTCAATATTCTTCCTCCGCAACTAAGACATTCACTAAGGATGTCAGTTCACTTCTTGGTGGGACGATTGCAGGGGTTACTTTAAATAATCAGGGTGGTTCTGGTGGTAGTGCCTCATTTACAGGAACCACTATAACTTTGACCAGTTTTGCTGGTGGAAACACCACTGTTTATGGCAAATCTGCGACATTCCCAATGCACCAAATTTATCGACAACCATCAGGGAAAATATGGGAACACAAGGGATCAAAGACTATTCCGGTTGAGTTCGATGGTGCTAGTGGAAACCCTTCCCCGTATCCGGGAGCTATCCCATTGTGGGGCCGAAAAAGATACACATTAGTTGACAATTTTAATTATGGTGACTCTGCCACTTTTGGACCTGACTTACGTTACTCCTTTCAATCACCCCTATACAGCACTAATGGTGCTAGTGGCGATAAAGAAGCTGATTACGGTAAAGAGGGATATGCTGTTACCACAGCATATGAAGTGTCTCGGGCCTCTAAATGGTACTTAAATCAATCTTCTGTTAGTGTGGGTGGTCTTGGTGCAGATATAACTGATCCGGATAAGTTAGATCAAAGTAGCATAGAAATAATTGGGGCTGAAAAGCCGAGTGCGGGGTATGGTGCAAGACCCTTAGCTTATGGTAAAGGTGATGTTGCTGGAACTGGTATGATCCGCACTATGATGCTATTAGACGACACTGTACCCGCTAACCAGATTTATGATAGTCCCGACTCTGATGGCTCTGGTGGTTTGTCGCGTAACTATGAAATGTTCGCTATCGGACTTTGGAGTGGCACAACGTATAAGTATCAAATGTCTATAGACGTTTCTTACACCGCCCCAGTCAAGGCAGATCTAGCTTCCGTATCAATTGATGCAGGTGCTTGTGTGCCTCAGAATGCAAGTGTAAACATCACGATAAAATTTAAAAACATTGGTATTGCGATCCCCAGTGGAACATCCTTCAGCGTAACCCTAGCCGCCGACGGCTCAGTGTTCAAAACTCTTTCCTACACATCTGGTCTATCTTCAGGAGAGACCAAAACCGAGATCATCCCCTACACCTTCAGCAGTATGAAAAGCATCACGCTAACCGTTGATTCCAATGACGATATCTCAGAAACAACTGCCTCTAATAATATACTTACTCAATTCATTACTCCCCAAGCAAGTTGTACACCAAGCGGCGGAAACTTTAGCGGAACTACCTCAGCCGATAAGCCCTCAATTCCTTGGAAAGATTCCAACCTCATTAAAGCAGACTGGACGATTCCTTCTGGCTGTATCCCTGTTCAAGGAAGGTTCATTTTATCCCAAACTACAGGTGCATATATTCAATACGGTTGGAGTTCGTTAAGTAGTACTTCTGTGAGTGATATGTCCATTTTTGCTTATGGGATGATGGGTTTTACGGGTTATCCAGGCGATATTACAAGCGGCGAAGTGGTTATTGAATACAAGCTTGAGGATAGCTGTGGAGGAACTTCCTATTTCTATGAAGGCAAGTTTACAGTCGGTCCAAAACCTCCGAATAGACCACCTCAATTTGAGATTGGATGGTTTGCTGATGCTGATTACTATAGTAGGATTCCTTTATCGGATTCCATTGTTGGTGATAAATTAAATGTGAGGTTGTTGCCAGAAATTGCTCCTAACCATTACGATCCTGACGATGATATCGTAACTTTCGAGTGGTTATTCCCAAGCAGCTCAAGTACTTGGATCAAGAGCTTTCCTTCTATGGGCTATCTAAAGGGTGAGGATAAGCTTACGTGGTTAACGGCATCAACAGCCGGTGACCATACGATAACTGCGAAAATGTGTGATGATAAGGGAGCTTGTACGCAAAAGGATGCAACAATAGCTATTATGCGTCCGGAGCCTTTACCCTGTATTAATGTACCGAACCGTGTCGTACAAAACCGTCCTCTTGCAGCTAATGCAATTAATGGAGCTTGCAGCAAACCAGCTAAAAACAGAACGATAGCGGAGTATTTCTGGACGAATAATCTCCCCGTTTATCCCAATGTAGGCATAGAGACTGTAACCTTAGAAGTAAAGGACAATTATGGTGTCCGCAGCTTGCCAGAAAACATAGCAATTAAAAACATAAACGTTGTGGAGGATAAACCTCCCGTAGCTGCCATCAACTTGCCTATCTTTGCTGTAAGAGGAAATGTTCCGTTCAGGGATTTATCTTTCAGTCCCGATGGAGATGTAATCGTAGAAACGTCTATTACCTATGTGTACGATAGCAATGACGATGGCATTTTCAATGATCATATGCCTTTAAATATACCGATAACCGTTGGTGGACCGGCTATACTTTCAGCTCCTAAGGTAGGTAAGTATAAATTAACGGTAAAAACAAAGGAGGATTGGGGGTTAACGCATACCAAAAGCTATGTGGTTGATATCAAAAATGATTCTCCCGAAGTTTCATTCAGTGTCACAAGCGCAAATCCAGAACCTCCTTTGTTTCATACAACATTAGAAAATGAAATGCTAATGGCATATGGGGATCAGTGGCAAGGTTCATCTTTAACCAATCCTAATTTAAATAAAGTGAAGGATATTGGATTTACATACAACACGGCTACCAACGGATTAACATCTCATTATGGTAAACAGCCTTTCAATGGCCCTGCCACAGGATTAACGATTACTCCTGAACAGTACCAAAAAACAACCTATAACGCTTGGCATACGTTCCCCGTTCCTCAGTTATTTAATACACAATTTTTGGGTAACAGATATGGAGTTGGTTCTATTGGTTCCATTCCATTTTTTGACGGTACTAATACTAAAATAGACGGAGGTTTGGGAAATACTTATGATTATGTTCAACAAAAGTATATCCCTATTAAACCTACACCTGATAACCCAGGAAAGTTCCTAGCTTATGATGCTAAAGGTGGAGCTTATTCGGTAGACTTCAAATCCGGATATTATAATGATAATGATTATAGTGAGACATGGACTATTTATCGTAAAACTGCTGATGGTACATCTTGGAAACGTTCTGGTCAGTACATCTATGATGGCTGTTCTGGTGACTGTTCGTCCAGTGAAAGTGGAACAAGATCACCTCATGCTAATCTGAAACTAAACAATGACGGAACTAAGGTTTCGCTTGGAGGTAACTACTCATGGCAATGTGGGTGTGTTGTGACTACTTGGCTTGATGTAGAGACAGGATTAGAAGTAGCTGCTAATACTGTTATTCCTGCACCTACTCTAACGGGTATCTATGAGGACTCAGAAGTATATCTGTATCGAGAGCAACCAATGAATTTAACTACGGATACATATAGTTCTGGGAATTGGGGGTCTAGCAGTAACCGATCAGGAACAGTTAGTGAATACTTTGTATCTTATAATAAGCAAACGGGTGTTACGAAGAAGATAGAAATATACAAAGATATCTACTTCAATAATCGTTCAAGAAGTGAAGATGGCAGCGTAATACGAGGTGATGGTTCAGATAGCGATAGTTCAACATTAATTGAGGTGAATTATTCTGTCTCGGCTGATGGCTATGTCTATATCGTTGACGGTATGAACAAAATCGTAGTTGCTGATAAGTACGCAAACCAACTTGCTTCCTATACGACCAAAGGAACTAGACCAACTAATACCTTTTCTCACGAACAAACGCTTCAAGAGAGGTTTAGATATACGGTATCTTCGGCAGGATTAAGTGCAGATGGAGAGTTTCAAGTCGTTCTTCAAGAAGAGCATTATAAGTTAAGAAGATGGAACTTTCAATGGACGTCCTGTGGTTCTTGTAGTGTAGGCAGCTATGTTTCTCACTATGATGAAGATGATAGTCAATCTGAACGTAAATTCTACTATTATAAGATAAATGGTGGAACGACTAGTCCTTCCAGCTACGCTTTAGCGGAAATAGGTCAAACCATGAAGAAGGATACGAGTATTGGAGACGCAGATTACGTGTTCGATTTCTTGCAAGCTAGTGTGAATATGAATGTGAATGCTCCTTCGGGTTTAATCTTCAGGGCAACGAATAACAATACGATGTATCGATTAGAGTTTACAACAAACAAAATAAGCTTATCGAAGCTCGTTGGCGGTGTTCGTACTGAGTTACGGTCAACGCCAGTCTGGTTGTCTACGACATCTTTTAACAACATGAAGGTTAGTGTTAGAGGTGGAAAAATAAAAGTACGGATGGGTACTGTTCCTATTCTGGAAGTAACCGATCTTGCTTTAACAGAGGGTACTTATGGATTTTTCATAGGCGGATATGGTTCTCACTTCCGTAACTTTTATGTCAAAGTACCAATTGTAGATAACAACAAAATTAGCGATACCGGCATTGCGGGAGAAGAACTGACGTACGCTACGGAGTATGCGGATCCTGAAAGTGATGATCATTTGATTAGTAAGGATAAATGGAAATACGAGCATACGAACTCTACGAAATTTTTAGATTCGGGGGATGGTAAAAGTGGACTTTCTGCTTACAATAATCAAACATTTAATGGAGATCCGATTAAAACGTTAGATAAGGTAGGGGTTTATAAATTAACTTTTATTGGTGCAGATGATCCTACGCCTGTTGGCTTTAAATATCCGAATCCTGCCTTTGCAGAGTACCTGTCTGAATCTGATCCTTATACTAGAAATGTATTGATCCATCGTAGACCAATAGGGGTTTTGAATGTAAATCAAGATATCTATTATAACGTGACTTACGATGATCAAAGCTATGATCCTGATCGTTGGCTAAACAATTGGACTTACTCTACGGAACCAACTGGCATTGATTATTCGGCAACTAGAGGAATTATTGAGCGCAGATACGAGTACATAAAGCCAGATGGTACAACTGTAAATGGAAAATTATTGAGAGTAAAAGAAATGGGGGCTTATACATTTAGGGTAGCTGTAAAAGATGAATACGGTGCGTGGTCTGATTGGGCAGAAGCTATATTGTGGCTAGACGCACTACCTGCGAATCATGCGCCTTTCGTTGATATTACGAGCCATACGAGTACGGATATGAATAATCCGTCTGGCTCAACAGGGAATAATCCTTTATTTACATGGAATGCGGTAGATTACGATGCGGATAGCCGAATTGTACGTTCGGAAATAGACGTGCAACAATACTACTATAATTATTATAATAATCCGCAATGGCAATGGTTTAGTATGAATAACCCTAATATTGCAAAAGTCTCTAATGTACTCAGTGATGGCCATACAGTTTCATTAAGCTATAACTATCCAATGACTGTGTACGCCAATCAAACTTACAGGGTTAGAATTAGGGTACAGGATGAACAAGGAGAATGGTCTGGATGGTCGGAAAGGTATTTTGCATTAGGATTTCCTCCTACAGCTACTTTGACTTTTCCTAACGGTACCCAAGCCGAACCTACACCTATTTCTGACGGGGTTTTGAAACCTTCTTGGAATCAAAATGATCCAGATGTTCCAACGGAGTATCGTAGTTTCCAATATCGTATTCTTGATGCTAATGGTACTCAAGTTCAGTATAACCAATATGGGTACGTGTACGATGCTCAAAGATATGGTAGCTTTGCGCACTCTTGTAGCTATAATAGCGAAAATAGTTCCTGGAACAACTGTGATTATTACACGATTTCCAATACTTGGAATACTCATCCTACAGAGTGGTTTGGTCTTTCGTTAATCCAAGGTCAAAACGGCCCCTTCCAAGTTCAAGTTAGAGTACATGATGGAAGATACTGGTCAACGTGGTCTAATTCCGGTTGGTTTACGGCGAATAGACCTCCAGCAGCGAACATGACGATTCCAAGTGGGACGCAAGCTTCGCCTACTATTTTCTCCGAGCTGCGGCCTACCTTTGAGTGGAGCCAAAGCGATCCTGATCCGGGTACAACTTTTACTTATTTCCAAATGCAAATTACCAATGAGGCTAACGATGTGCTGTTACTGGACTCAGGGCAGTTCTACCAAGGGACGGTTTCTAACGTGGGGAGTTGGATGGTCAATCAGGAACTTCCAGCTGGCCAAAAACTCCGCGTTAGAGTTAGAGTATTTGATGGGGTTACTTGGTCAGATTATTCAGCGCAAACTTGGTTTTATATCAATCGAGCACCTGAGGCCGAATTTGACTGGACTCCAAAGCCAGTTTGGGAGGGGGATGTAGTGACAACCATGAATACCTCTTTCGACCTAGATGGTGATGTACTAACCTATGCGTGGAAATTAGAGCAACCTGACGGGGGTACTACCACTTTTTCCACTAAGGATATTTCTCATCGCTTTCTAAAGCCTGGGATGTATAAGGTGTCGTTAACCGTATCAGATGGACGACTTTCGAATACCGTAGTCAAAATGATTGCTGCTATGCCCTTGACGATTCATTCGGATGTAACCTATACAGACAACTGGCTGATTTTGCATGAAAAAAGCGGTCACCAAACAGTTTCGCCACCTAAGGACTTCTACTCTGGGGAAATATTCATAGTTTCTAGCAAGAGTTCACCTGCGCCTGTAGACGAAGTGACAGCTTGGATCGATACGACAGGGTTAGATGGGCATGCGATTTATGTGAATGAGCGTTTAGTTGCAGCAGGAGGGGATGCAACGTCTTTTAGCGGAGAACTATTTGATGCGAAATTCCAATCATTCGCGGAGGGCTTGCCTCAAGGAGTACAAACCATTCATTTTCAAATTCGTTACCGTAACGGTGTTGTGAAAAAGGAGGACATTCCTGTCCAAATCATTGGCAATGTCAATAAATCAGTCGGCGTTCATAGGGTTCAATAATTTGGAGGCAGTTATCTTCGGATAGCTGTCTTTTTTATGTAAATTCGATGAATCCAATGTCTTCCTATGGTACAATAAGTCGATAAAAAGGCGAAGTACAAGGGAGAGAGAATACCTTGAAATATCGATTAATAGCACTGGATGTAGACGGAACTCTTTTAAATGATGAGCATGAATTATCAGAACGCACGATTGAAACGATTCAGGAGGTACATGATCAAGGGTGTCACATTGTGCTATGTACCGGAAGAGCTCCAGCTAGCACATTGCCAATTCTTCAACAACTCGGGCTTGAGGGAACGATGATTACGCATAATGGCGCGGCGACAGTTCATGCGGATGAACGGGGTCAGACTTTGATCAATGAGTTTGCTTTTACGCTTCCTGAAATTGAGCCTATGTTGGATTATGTGCGAAGAGAAGGCATTCATTTCGATGTATGTACGTCTTTTAACATGTATATCGAACGGATCAGTGAGTACGAAAAACAGATGTATCAAAAGTTTATGATCAACCCCAAACTTGTGACGAACGTATCAGAGCTTGGACTGCCAATAGTGAAATTTACAATTTTTAGCCAAAATGAGTTGGATCGCATTCAAAAGGAATGGGAAGAACAGAAACTATACGGTCATATGCGGATGATTCGCAGTGGCGACCTCTTTATTGATGTGATGAGTACAAAGGCCAATAAGCGCAACGCTTTGAAAGCTTTGGCTGCTTCTTTAGAGATTGATCCTAGTGAAATCATGGCTATCGGAAATTATTACAATGACCTAGAAATGATGGCATTTGCCGGACTCGGCATCGCTGTGGAGAATTCGCCAGAAGGCGTGAAAGAAGCAGCGGATGCGGTGACTTCCTCTAATAATGACGAGGGTGTCCGTGAGGCTATCTTGAAATACTGTTTATAATATAAAATTCGATTAAATCCTCGGTTTTTGAGGATTTTTGTCGTTTTAGGGGGTTCTTCCATATTATGACGTATGGTAGAATAAGAGAAAGAAAATTGATAACGGTGGTGTAAAGATGGGGAAAGAGAAGAAAGCTTATAGTAAGAAGGAGAAAATAGTAGGGGCAATTGCTAGTACGGCAATTTTGGCTGTGCCTTTTATGGTGGCTCCTGCTCAGCAGGGTTATGCAAACATTGTTACTTCTTCTAATCCTCCAACTCCAGTAGAAAAAATAACGACGATAGTAATACCTTTAAACGGAACTAAGTATATTGATTTAGATTCTTTGTATAGTTCGAAGTATATGTATTTTGAACAGAACGAGAATGAAATGAATGTGGCTAAGGGAGAAATTTTAGAGGGAAGCGAAGGAATCTTAGAAATAAAGGCTGGTGAAGTAGGAAAGGCAACATTTACGGTAAAAGGAACAAGGTATGTACCTTCTTACACTCAAATCATAGACACATTTCAAGTTATTGTAGTCCCGAATACAGAAAATGCAGATCAATATAAGTTTGATATTTCAAAAGTTGTAAAACTCATGAATGAAGCACCTGCTGACTTGTTTGATACGGCTGATAAAGTCAAAGGATTACTTATAAATGTTGATCCAGAAACACTGCTAAGTGTAAATCCGTTTAATAATGATTTAGTGAACTCGGCTCCTTATCAAATTGAAGCGACAAGTAAAATTCAAGGTACAGTAGGAGAAATAATCGAAAGTGGAGAAATCCAAGAGCGAATTAATAATTACTTCAATGATGACGATATAGAAGATAATTTAAAAGTATTTTTTATAAATGCGAATAATGAGAATATTCAAATCGAAGCCCGATCAGAAGGAGAAATCATTTATGGTTATAATTTGATTCCTCTTCATGCAGGAGACTTTGACCTTGACGTTCTTGTTGTGGATCACAATGGAGGAGTTACGAAAGGGAAGATTCCTTTTCATATTGCTGAGGTTAATAGCCCTCCAGATATAAAAATAAATAGCGTTCTTGCACAACATTTTTTATCTGAGTTGAACAATCCTATATTAAAGTTATCACAAGATGCTGAGATTGATCTTAATGATATATTTTTTGATGTAGATGAGGATGAAATTCATTATGAAGTTACTGTTGAACAATTTGGTTCACCCGATAATTCAACATCGACCATTAATCTCGGATCAGCGTCTAAGTTATCATGGGAATATTTAAATACCATTGTTCAAGGCAGTATTCTACGGATTAAGAATATCCATGCTTTCAATTATGATCATCCTAATGATAAAACCGAGCTTAATGTAAATATCGAGCATGCAAGCTACGATCCATTTCCTTCATCATTAGACATGTATAAATCAAATGCTGCAGGAACAAGCAGCTATATTTTTGATTATCAAAGTGAGTTAGGTTTCGGAGAGGAAAGCCGGGCTTGGATAGGTCCAAATGATATTCTTAATAATGATATTAATGCTGTCACCGCATCGGTCTATCAAAATGTATATCTAAAATTTGATGCAAAGGACTATACAAGCAGTTCTCTTTCAAAAATAAAAATTTATGCTCATGATCAAGTAGATAGTTCCGTATTGTATCAGGATGATTTTAACTTCAGGGTAATTTCAGTTGAAGATACTCGAAATCCTCAAACACAGATCCCAGCCATTAGTCCACGACCGCTTTATCCGTATCAAAATTATGATAGCAACTACTGGGCTGGTTCATTCCACTTTAGGGATTTTGTATCAGTAATTCCTGAACAGTACAATGATGTTTCCTCATGGACATTTGAGACAGGTTCAACGGTCACGATGAGTCTAACTGAAAATGTACCTTCAGGAACACATGTTTTATTTAAGATAGATCCTGAACAAGGTAATGATGACAGCGGAAAACGTGTATTCTATGTGCCTTATGTTAAACCATAAGGTGACTATGCCAACACAACATGAACATATCATTTCTCTCATCCAAGATCTAAAGTTCGCAGAAGCCGAAACGGAACTAAAACAAGCAATCAGCCATACTCCCCTAGATGGCCAGCTCTGGGTCATGCTAGGCGAGACGCTTTTACTACAGAGTCAAGGACAAGCAGCCAAACGAGTATTTGATCGCGCCTGGTTGCTTGATCCTCAAGCACAATGGATCAAACCAATCTATAAAGCGTTGCAACAAGTGGCACAAGGTGATAACCGAAATGATATAGACGAACTGTTAACTGTGCCTAAAATAACGGTTGCTGCGGCTATATTGACGCGCAATGAAGCAACAAACATCTCCAAGTGCATTCTGGCTCTGCAGGGAGCCGTTGATGAAATCATCGTTGTGGATTCATCTACTGATGACACGCCTAGAATCGCTTCTCAGTATCCCAAGGTTAAAGTTATCCGAATAACATGGGAGGATGACTTTGCCGCCGCTCGCAACAAAGGTCTGCAACATGTGCAGTCGGATTGGGTCGTATGGGTAGACGCGGATGAGGTGCTAGTTCCTGAAGATGTCCCCTCCATTAGGGAAGTAGCAGGAGTTTTTCAACATCTAGATATCATTCCAGCTTTACATATTTGGCAAGTAAATCATGTAAATGGTATAGTGCACCATGACTTTTCGCAGATTCGCATGTTTCCAGTCCGAAGAGGCATTCGCTTCCACGGGCGTGTTCATGAACAAGTAGGAACGAACAAAGGAATATATCATAATGATATATATAGGCGCGCAGTCAAAATTAGGCTGAATCACCATGGTTATGAACCATCTATTCTGCAAAGCAGAAGAAAGCTGGAGAGAAATCTCCGTTTGTTGAAGTTAATGATCCAGGAAGAGCCGGAGAATCCAGGTCACTGGTTGTACTATGGTCGGGAGTCAATTGGGGTAGGAGAACAAGAGCAAGCGTACACGGCATTGCTTGAAGCAGAGCGTTTGGGGCTGTTATTGCCTACTTTTGGTAGGATGTCAGACGTTTATAAGCTGCTTTTCCAAATCATGATGGTACGTAAAAATTATTCTGAGGCGGAAGCTTATTGTCTTAAGTCGATTGCACATAATCCTGCTTTTCCAGACGCTCATTATATGCTTTCACAAGTACGTATAAAGCAAGCGGATGAGCTGCTGCGGTTGGCGGAAGCTAGCATTAAACAATCGTTAACATGCTTACCTAATTATCGTGGCAGTGTAAGTGCTGACTACCAAATCGCTGAATGGAAGGCAGAATTGACTTTAGGTGAGCTAGCTATGCGTTCAGGGAGATTATCTATAGCAAAAAGTATTTTTGCAAAGCATGTAAAGCATTCCGGAGGAATGTATAATCTAAAAGATAAACTCGCAACCATAGAAGCCGAACGTCAACGCTTAAATGATCAAAGTAAATAACAAAAGGGCGGTTCCCATGTCATGTAGAATGATGCTAGGAACTGTTCTTTTTCATTTATCCTGAATACTCATATTTTGGACGATGTTGGGACAATCTACAGAAGAATCATAAGAACTGTAGAGGAGGCGAGGAAAGTCGTGGCCGATATTATGCTTAGACCCGACCTGAAAACGGCAGGCGGAGAAGTCTGCGATATTGAGTACAATGGGGAGTTTGTCGGTACGTTAACGCTAGTCTACAGGGAATCGGATCGACTTAAAGGCTCGATTCATCTGGAGCAGCAGTCCATTACGATCGTGGACAAACAGAAGGTGTATGATTTCGTTCAGTCATACATTCAGAGTGTCATTGATGCACTGGCTATTGAGGAGTGCGAGGTATTAGTTAGTTACAGTGATTATGATTTCGTTATCGCGACAGATCATGCCTTACAATCTAGCATGCATGAAGGGGACTCACATTCGTATACTCGTCACGAACATGACGATGAGGTTGATTATGAATGGGTGAGGGACGAAACCCGATTCGATGACATCGACTCAGAGAATGCTCCAGATAAAATGGAAATGATTCAAGAACGCAAGAATCAACAGGGCTATGAGCTTGTTATTGTGGGTGAAAGTAGAAACCGTGTGGATTATCATGTTTATGATAAAGACTCGGAGCTTATTGCTGAAATTACGCTTCATATGTATGGTACTGATGTAATTGGAGATATAACATGGAGATTCGATCCTTTTGATGAGGAAATGGACAGGGTCTCCGAGCTCATCGTCGAAGATTTCAATGAGGATGAAACGGATACGTTCATTTTTAACATGATCTATAATGGGGAAACCGTAGATACGGTGGAATTAACGCACATTGATTTATTAGATTTGGTTGATGACATGGAAGAGGATACGATGCTTCCTTCTCCGGAAGATTACACGATTAATTTGGCTAGAGATGATGGCGATACACTCACGTATGAAATTTATCAGCAATCCTATGGTGGTTTGCCTATTGGTACTGCAACGGTAGATATTAGTTCTCGCCAGCTAACAGGATTCATTGATTTCCGGGAGCCAGGGGATTCAGATGATCGAGAGCTAATTGCCACATTATTGCTTGAAGAGTTGGATAAAGAAAAAGAGTATGAAACGTTTAATGTATCCATGCTTTATAGAAATAAGCTAATTGATGAAATTTGGTTCGAAACAGACCAATATCATTGAGCTAGCACCATGAGCTAGCACCAAATAAAAAAGGCATGAACTCCCATAAAAGATGGAAGTCATGCCTTTCTGTTTAATTAAAAAGTGTTGGAAACGATGATTTGATCCAAAGGAAGGCGACCTGCAGATCTTGCAGGGGAAGCAGCCAAACCTACGCTAATCAGCATAACAGGTACATAACGTGCTGGAACGTTGAAAGCTTCAACGAATTTGCCGGCATCGTAACCACCCATTGGGCATGTGTCATAGCCCATTGCTTTTGCAGCAATCATAAGCTGCATAGCTGCTAAGGATGCGTTACGAATAGCTTCGTCACGAGCAACTTGTGGATATTGATATGCGCGTTCGATTTGAGCGGCAAGAGTGTCATACACTTCTTTTGGCATGTGGCCAGCTTCAACTGCTGGACCAAAAGCGAGTTCTACGTTTTTATTAGCTTCAAGATCGCCTAGAATAGCGATAACAACGGAGCTTTCTACGATTTGCTTTTGTCCATATGCGATAGGAAGTAGTTTCTCTTTTTGAGCTTGATCTTCAATAACGAGAAACTTCCAGTGTTGAAGGTTCCATGAAGATGGTGCTTGTGACGTGGACGTCAAAAGCTGTTCCAAATCAGCTTTTGGCATTTTGTGCCCAGCTTGATATTGCTTTACGGAATGACGGTCTTCTAAAACTTTAAGAACTTCGGATTTAACTTCTGTACTCATTAGGTTTCCCTCCAAGGATATAAATGTAAACCAGTTAATAACAATTACTGTAATCATAAATATTATAGTTTAAGTTGTCAAGAGAGTCTTTCGCGATGTCGGAAAATGTTGGATAATGGAAGCAAGAAAGGGGATGTTCCTCTTGAAAATGACGCAAAAAGAGCTTAGTCACCTTATTTTTCTCTCAGAAGTCGTCTTAACCGGCAAGAAGAAGAGCCTTATGGATGAGACGCTGCAATGTTTGCTTTATATTGTTAAATCAGTCGAAGAGGTTGAGCTTCCCAATACCGTAGTCGATCAAATTGAAAGTCTTACAGCTCTAATCGAATCGGATTTACGTAATGAGAATGAACGGATTCAGGAGATTCGCGGTCACTTGGACTGGTCGCAAAAGGGAAGACGAAAACAGCAAGATTGATTGTGAAAAACGGTCTCTTCGTGATAGAATGTAGAGTACTGTTTTTTTCATAATTATGAGGTGATAGATATGAGCTACGATATCCCAAGAGATGTGCAAATGTTGGGGCGTGACATCCAAGAGAACCAATTGAAATATCATCACAAATCCGTTTTGATTTCCAAAGAATTTACGTTTGACAGTGCGCATCATTTGCATTGTTATGAAGGAAAATGTAAAAATCTGCACGGACATACCTATAAACTGCAAGTTATTATGCGCGGAAAAGTGGATAACCGGGGGATCGCTATAGATTTTGGTGATATTAAACGTATTGCAAAAGAACGTGTCGTTGACCGATTGGACCATAAATATTTGAATGATGTGCTACCCGCTATGAATACAACCGCTGAAAATATGGTCGTTTGGATGTATGAGGAAATTCATCAGGCTTTGCTTGAGGAACAACTTTATCCAGCGATCATGCTGGAAGAAATCCGGCTGTGGGAAACGCCGACTAGTTATGCGGCCATCACACGCTCGATGATGGAGGAGGATGTGTAATGCGAGATATCCGCATTCCGATGGTCGAGATCTTCGAGACGGTTGAAGGCGAAGGGACCCGTGCCGGGTTCCCGACGGTCTTCGTCCGTCTTTTTGGTTGCAACCTGCGCTGTACCTGGTGTGACACCAAGTACAGCTACCCGCCCGCGGAAGCGGAGAACGTCATGACCATTGCTGAAATTATCAGCAAGGTCCAGACGTACCGCTCCCGGCATATTTGCCTTACCGGCGGCGAGCCGCTCCTGTACGGCGAGAAGTCGCTCGCGTTAATCGACGCGCTCGCAGAGCTGGAGCAGGTCGATGACCTGCATATCGAGACGAACGGCGCGATCGATCTCGCACTGTTCGTAGAGCGTGTCGCATCGCCGAAGGTGCGATACGTCATGGACTTTAAGCTGCCCGACTCTGGCGAGATGGAGCAGATGGTCATGAGCAATTTCGCCCTGCTGCGCGAGCAGGACGAGTTGAAGTTCGTCATCGGCAGCGAGCACGACTTCCGCACCGCGGTGGAAGTGCTTGAGCAGCACCCGACGAAGGCGCTGCCGATGTTCAGCCCGGTGTGGGAGACCATGCCGCCGCGCAAGCTCGTCGAGCATATGCTTGACGCAGGGTTGTCCAAGGTGAAGCTCAATATGCAGCTGCATAAGATCATTTGGGATCCCGCGATGCGCGGCGTTTAAAGCGAGTATCTGCTTATTTATCCATTTTTCACAAGAAGAAAAAGAGGTGTCTACTATGAGCGTAAGCAATGAAGATAAGAAAAGAGCCGTCATCATTCTAAGTGGCGGATTAGATAGTACAACATGCATGGGACTTGCCAAAGAAGCGGGATATGAGCTATATCCGATTTCTTTTGACTATGGTCAGCGTCATAAGATCGAAATCGAGAATGCCAAGCAAGTCGCTGAGCATTATGGTGTCAGTGGTCGTCATAAGATCATCAAGCTAGATTTCTTGCGTGATTTCGGCGGCAGCGCATTAACGGATGATAGCATTGATGTTCCGAATGTTGTGGATGGCTTGACGGAAGGTTCAGAGGAATCTGAAATTCCAGTGACTTATGTACCTGGACGCAATTTGCTATTCCTTTCGATTGCAACCTCTTATGCAGAAGTAACAGGATCACAGGCTATATATATCGGAGTGAATGCTCTCGATTACAGTGGATATCCGGATTGTCGTCCGGAGTTCATTCATAAAGTGGAAGAAGTGATAGCCCTTGCCACCAAGGTCGGCGTTGAAGGAAAAGGGATCACGATTGAAACACCTCTCATTGACTGGACCAAGGCACGAATTGTGGAAGAAGGCTTGAAGATCGGTGTTCCTTACGAGCTAACAACGTCTTGTTACAATGGAAAAGCGGAAGCTTGCGGTGTTTGTGACAGCTGCCGTTTACGGTTGAAGGGTTTTGAAGAAGCGGGTTCAAAAGATCCGATACCATACCTAGCTTAAGTTTCCCGCAAGAAAGGCGGAGCGTTTCGTGACCAGAATCATGGTGGTGGATGATGACGCAGATATCAGAGAGTTGATTCGCGTTTATTTGGCCAGAGAAGGTTTATCAGTCATGCAGGCAAGCAATGGACAAGAAGCGCTCAGCATGCTTGAAACAACACCGGCGGATTTAGTCGTATTGGATGTCATGATGCCTTTGATGGACGGTTGGGAACTTTGTCGCGAATTAAGGGCGCAATATGAAGATTTGCCCCTCCTTATGGTGACAGCTAAAAGTGAATCCGTCCACAAGGTGAAAGGTTTCCAGCTTGGCACGGACGACTATCTTGTGAAGCCTTTTGACCCCGTGGAATTGGTGATGCGTGTTAAAGCTTTGCTTAAGCGTTATCGGATCAACGCCTCTCAGACGATCACACTCGGTAATGTGCTGATTGATCGCACGGCATTCGAGGTTCGATTACAGGATCAGCGCTTGGCGCTTCCTTTAAAAGAGTTCGAGCTCCTCTATAAGCTTGCTAGTTATCCAGCACAAATCTTCACCCGTACGCAGCTCATTGAGCAGATCTGGGGGATGGATTATGAAGGTGATGACCGAACGGTTGATGTTCATATTAAACGTTTGAGAGAGCGGTTCGAACCACTGACGGAGGAGTTTCGTATTACGACCATTCGCGGACTTGGGTACAGGCTCGAGGTGAATACATGATTAAGATAAGGTCGCTTTATCTGCGCGTGGTGCTGACATTTCTGGCCATAGTTGTGGTTAGTGTGTCAGTCGCCTTTCCGTTGGCAACGGTCTTTTTCAGAAATCTGATTACCACGGAATTTCAAGCAGACATGCTCGCGATTGGCCGGCAACTAGTCACGTTGAGTGAAGACATTCAGCCAAAAAATCTTGATTCTTTTGTGGCAGGAAGCAACCGATTAAACGATAACTACACCTTGACTTTATTTTACGAAAATGGAGAGCCTGCGACGGCGATCTCTTTGGACAAAAAAGGGAATCCTCGTATTGAACCATCGGAAGTGGCCTATGTTCTACATGGCAGCATTTACAAAAGCCTTGACTATGGGATGCCCAAAGATCCATTCAATCAGATTAAGGTAGGATTGCCTCTCCAAGTTGATAGCAAAACTTATGCCCTATTCATTCATCCAAACTTCTCGGAGGTAGCTCGTCGTCAAGTGCAGACAGCTGTCATTACTGTACTTCTCATCGTACTTATTGTCGGTAGCTTGCTCATTCTCGTCGCATCTCGCTATCTAGTAAATCCATTAAAAAAATTGACGCTGGCTACGGAACGATTAGCTAGAGGCAATTTTAATGTTCATGTTTCAGTGAAGCAAAAGGATGAGCTAGGACAGTTAGCTCAAAGTTTTAATCATATGGCTGGCGAACTGAAACAGCTAGAACAAATGCGGCAAGACTTTGTTTCGAACGTTTCCCATGAAATTCAGTCTCCTCTTACGTCGATCCGGGGCTTTTCCAAGGCGCTAAGGGGTTCAGAAATTGACGAGGCGGAGCGTGGACGTTACTTGGAAATCATTGAACGTGAGAGTGAGCGATTATCACGCCTCAGTGATAATTTATTGAAGCTGGCCTCTCTGGAGTCGGAGCATCATCCTTTTCACCCAACCACATACGATCTAGATGAACAATTACGTAGAGTTGTTGTATTCTATGAGCCGCAGTGGTCAAGTAAGCAATTGGAGCTGGACTTGGAGCTTCCTCGAGTGAAAGTTACTGCTGATGCAGACCAATTAAGTCAGGTATGGATGAATCTTCTTGGGAACGCAATCAAGTTCACACCCTTAAGAGGGACAATACACATTCAGTTAGAACCTCTCAATGACAGGATTCGCATTCGCATTCAAGATAGTGGCATTGGAATCGCTGCCTCGGATCAAGAACGGATATTTGAACGATTTTATAAGGCGGATGCGTCCAGACAGCGCGAGACAGACGGAAGCGGTTTGGGACTTGCGATTGTAAGGAAAATTGTTGAACTTCACCATGGTACTATTGAACTGCAGAGTGAGATCGATAGAGGAACGTTGTTTGTCGTTACGATACCGATTCTGATATATCCAACTAATAAATAAAAGAGGACAGCAGATGTTTATGCTGTCCTTTTCCTATTAAAACATGTAACCACGCCAAGCTGTAACCCATATAGTAGGTTAACTGTAAATCATTTTTTACGCAAATAGCGAGCATATTCTAATGGGCGTTTATAAACCCTGTCACGCTTGTCTATCTCATCATACAGTTCTTTTTGTGGCTTTCCGTTCACTTCTATGATCCAAAGAAATCCGGCGCTGTCCAGCACAAGGTCAACACTAAGTTCACCTAGATGGCAGTGGGTTCCCATTTCAATGATTTCCGCCGCTCTTAAACTTATGTCGTAAATCGAGCGAATGATTTCATTAACTTTATCAGGAGGATACAATTGTTTAAGAGCTTTTTCGGATAAACAAACCTTCTCGCACATGCTTGTGTTAAAGAAGCCTTTATGAGCGAGCCGACTGATAACGTTGGTGGCAGACCATTGACCTCTCTTATTTTTTTGTGCGAGTACTCGGATATCGAATACTTGTTCGTTAAGTGGTTGAATATCGACGCCTTTTTGGATGATGTAAGGGGTGGATCCCACAAGCTTATCAATGCTCACTTGGAATTGCAGGGGATCTTTTACGATGATTTTAGGTGAAAAATGATGCTCCCCAATGTGAATCTCCTTCGAATCTTTCACCTCCACACGATAAACGCTTTTCCCTTTATTTCCATAACAAGGTTTAACGTATAGGACCTTATGAGTATCTAGTAAGCTCAAAACATTTTCCCTGTCATACAAGATAGTTTCCGGTAAATATTGTGCGAGCCATTGGCTTAAATGAATATGAATCTCGTGCTTATTAAATTGGTTGATATGATTGAAACATTTGTCCCTTCCGATTATTTTACCTAAACGTTCGATGATTTTAGGGTTAAAACGATAACAACGATTGTAAACAACATCGGGGAAAGGAAATTTACTTAGAAGCCATTTTCGGTTTATACGATGTATGCCGGATATGCTATTTCGTTTCCAATCAATATCATCTGGGGTAAAACAGAATAATTTCATATGGGTCGTATTGCAATTCAGATATTTTTGCAGGGCATACTTTCTTTCATACTGGTTAGCAACCATGATACCGACTAAACCGCTTCCTTTGTCCATCATTTTCCTCCTTAATCCTGTAAAGAAAGTCCTATACAGAATATGTTAGGAAATTGGAAGTGTATGGACAAGAATACAATGGAATAGAAAATGTGTTCATTTATTAAATTAGAAATTAATTTGCCTTTGAGGTAAAATAGCCCAGCCAAAACGTTGTTAGGTGAATACCTTAATTTTGACAACAAATAAGGAGTGATTTTTTATGGGTAGAGTACCTGGCCCCCCAGGCCCTCCAGGACCACAAGGACCACAAGGACCACAAGGACCACAAGGACCACAAGGACCACAAGGACCACAAGGACCGCAAGGACCGCAAGGTCCAGCTGGAGGGATATCTTCATTCGCTTTCCTTTGCAGCACAGAGGAACAAAACGTTGATGCTGCATCAGTCCCCGGCGGGCAAGGAGAAGCCGTTACTTTCAATAATTCTCTTATCACTGGTACGGCCATTTCATTCACAGCTCCGCAAACGATCAATATCCTTCAGTCTGGCACCTATCTTATAAGTTGGGAAGTGTTCCCTACACCAGGTAATAATGCGTTTGGTTTGTTTTTTGATCCAGCTGGTCCTACTCCAGCTTCCTTGGTACTTTGCAGCAATTATGGTACAAACGCAGGAAACCAACCTTACCAAGGTCAGGTCGTTACTCAATTAACGGCAGGTGGTACGTTAACATTGAATCGGATTGATAATATGGGGAATTTGGTATTGCAAAACGCTATTGGTGGAGGCACACCTGTAGTAAGCGCATCTATTGTAATTGAAAAGTTAGCATAATAATCAATTAGGAAATGGCACCTTTTATATGGCGGCGGTTCTATCATAACCTGCCACAGTTTCTATGTTAGTTAAAGAAGGTCACCAATAGATCCCCGTGTTATTCACGGAGATGATTGGTGACTTTTTTTATTTGTTCATATTGGGTTCATATTGAACCTGTATGGTTAGCTTATAAACATTTGATGAGAATAAGTTTACGCTTGTCATGAGGGGAGTACAGGAATGAATCGATTAACACAGTTTTCCATGAAGAATGTCTCGGCATTATTCATTATCATGATCATGCTTTTTGTTGGCGGATTTTATTCATCCACACAGCTTAAAGTAGAGAACATGCCAAACGTTTCTTTTCCAGTAGTTGCTGTAACAACTACCTATACAGGAGCGCCCAAGGATGTCATGGATGAAATTACGGCTCCTATTGAAGAAAAGTTAGCGAACATTGAAGATCTGGATTCCATAACTTCAACTTCGAGTGATAATTTCTCCATGATTATCGTTCTGTTCAAACAAAATGTAGATATTGACAAGAAGAAGCAGGCCGTTCAAGATATGTTGGCTGAAGTTAAGCTTCCGGCTGCTGCAGGAGCGCCAAAAGCGTCAACATTCGGTGCTGCATCATTCCCTTCCAATTACTTAGTCGCTTATGCGAAGGACGGGGTAAGCCAAACTGAGCTCGACAAGTCTTTTAAAGATAAAATCAAGCCTGGTCTTGAAGGAATTAAAGGGATCGACCATATGGACGTTATTGGTGCCAGAAGCACTTCGCTCGATATTGAGCTGGATGCTGCTGCGCTTGATGTATATGGATTGTCACCGGCTCTAGTGAGCAATGCAATTAATTCCGCTGCGACGAAGAGTCCTATCGGTAGCGTAGAAATTAGCGGCAACAATAAGATGACTCGTGTCACTGGCAATTTATCAAGCTTGTACGATTTGCAACAGGTTGAAATCACCACACCTAAAGGAGATATTGTAACACTAGATCAAGTCTCTAAGGTAAAGGCGATAACGGAATCTGACTTCAATGGCAGACTGGATGGCAAGCCGGCTATTGGTATGATTTTGTACAAAGCAGGCAGTGCTAATGCGGTTGATTTCTCAGGATCCATCGAGAAGCTGATTCATGAGTGGGAAACGACACTACCAAACATTACTTTCAAAAACACTTATGATAGTGCAGATCAAATTAAAGAGTCCATTACAGGACTTGTACGTGAAGGTATTGTAGGGGCGATATTGGCTTCTTTAATGATACTTATTTTCCTCCGGAACATTCGGATGACACTTATTGTTCTTGTCTCGATTCCACTTTCCATTTTGATCACCTTACTATTAATGTCGCAATTAAATTTAACGCTTAATACCATGACACTCGGTGGTATTTTTATCGCAGTAGGTCGCGTGGTTGATGATTCCATTGTTGTTATCGAAAACATATATGCTTCATTGGAAAAAGCGCAGGAACGCAAAGAATCCGTCATCGCCTTAGCGACGAAGCAAGTTTCGATGGCTATTACGTCCTCAACTTTGGCAACCGTAGGGGTTTTTGCTCCACTGGCTTTGGTAACGGGTGTTGTAGGAGGGTTCTTTAGACCTTTTGCCTTAACAATTGCTTGTGCACTTTTATCTTCCTTAATTGTTGCTTTAACGGTTATTCCGATGCTCGCAAAATTGCTCGTTCTTCGCAGCAAGCCGGGCAAGGGGCACCATGATGAATCAAAACCAACCAAATTAACAACATTCTACGAAAAGGTATTGACGTGGAGCTTGAAAAATCGGATAAAAACATTGTTAATTTCAGGACTTATGCTTGTAGTCACAATTGCAGCGACGGTACCGTTCCTATCGGTTTCGTTCTTGCCTAGCTCGAAACCTGCAAAAACAATGTATTTCCAGATCAAAATGCCGTATGCGACTTCTTTTGAAGCTACAGATACAAAAACGAAAGAAATTGAAACTGTCCTGCTAGATACGAAAGATTCAAATGGCGAGCCTGTGTTCAAATTCGTTGAAGCCTTAGTCGGTTATGCAGGCAAAGATGACGAACGGACGCCTTATGCTTCTCAGATTTTTGTCCAAGTGAATGATAAGGTCGATCCGAATCAAGTGAAAGACCAGATGAAAGCTTATATTCTCTCTGAATTGCCGAGCGGATCTGAAGTAGAGCCTAAATCCATGGAAGGTGATTTCGGTGTTTCATCGACTGACTTTGCCTATACCCTGCAAGGCGAGGATCAGCTTCAATTAGAGAAAGCAGCCGGTTTGGTTAAAGAGAAGCTAAATACATTCACGGAGCTAAGTGAAATTGGGGATAACCTGAGTGATGCCAAAACAGAAATTGAAATTGCTGTGGATCAGAAAAAAGCGAGAGCATACGGATTAAGCTCATCGACCGTTCGTGATACCGCACGTGCGTGGATTCAAAAGCAAAATCTAGGAGACATGAAATTCGATAATATCGTTTATACAACAACGGTATCGTTAGATAAATCGGACAAAGATACACTAGAAAAGCTAGGTAATATCCCATTGACCGGATCGAATGGTTCAAAGGTTTTATTGAAAGAAGTAGCTAAGGTCAGTGAAACGAAAGGCGCTGCTTCGCTCGCACGTGAGAAACAGCAGCAGCTTGTGAAAGTGACTGCAAAAATCAATGCAGCTGATAAAACTGGTGTGAGTGCCAAAATCAGCGCTGCGATGAAAGATATCGAATTGCCTGAAGGCGTGACACCCAAAATTAGTGGTGTTTCGGATGATGTGAATGAAAGCTTCATGCAGTTGTTCATCGCGATGGCTGCGGCCATATTCGTAGTTTACTTGATTATGGTATTGGCCTTTGGAAACGCAAGTGCACCATTCGCCATCTTGTTCTCACTACCGCTTGCTGTTATTGGGGGTCTTCTCGGACTTGTCATAGCAAGAGAGCCGTTAACCGTAACCTCAATGATTGGTTTCCTCATGCTTATTGGAATCGTAGTGACGAATGCGATCGTATTAATCGATCGTGCCCAGCAGCTGCGCGAAGATGGATACACGGTACGTCATGCTCTAATTGAAGCGGGGAAAGTAAGACTTCGTCCTATTATTATGACCGCTGGAGCTACCATTATGGCATTGGTGCCTCTTGCGCTCGGTATTTCTGGAGAAGGCGGATTAATCGGTAAAGGACTGGGTGTAGTCGTTATCGGCGGTTTGATTACCTCTACGCTATTGACACTAGTTGTCGTACCGATTGTGTACGAATTGATTGAAAGTATAAAGAACCGTATAGGTCGTATGTTCAATCGTAAGAAAGTAAACGAAAAAACGATGTTAGAGGTATAAGGAGGCACATAGATGATTAACGATAGTTCGCGGAAACGAAAATTTAAATCCCGTTCGATGGGGGTGATAGTCCTATTGACCGCTGCGGCGGTCTTGGCTTCAGCTTGTTCAGCTCCAGGTGCAAAAGGGGCTGCAACGGTGCAGTTAGCACCAAAGGCGATTAAAACAGATGTCATAAAGAAGCAGAAAATTAGCAATCCGATCGAACAAGTTGCTGATGTAGCGGCAGGAACAACGCTTGATGTCGTATCGAAAGCTAACGGTGAAGTAACGGAAGTGCTGAGAAAACGTGGAGAGTATGTTGAGAAGGGGGAAATTCTCTTCGTTATTGATAATAAAGATGCCTTATCTGCAAAAAGGAAAAGTGAGCTTTCTGTAAGAAGTGCCCAAGAATCCTTGCAGCAAGCAAAGGATAATAAAGTAAATAACCGCAAGGATCTAACGGACAATGTAACTAGATCGCAAACGGCAGTCAAGAATGCTGAGCAAGAATACAACAAAGTTCGTAATGAATATGACGCAGGCATTGCCGTTCAGCATCAGGTGGATCAATCCAAACAAGCGCTGGATAGCGCCAAGATGAATCTAGATGCTGCACAGAGCAAGCTTTCAGCTTTTGACAACTCGGATTCTATCTCTTCTATTCAAACACAGGCTGAATCCGCAAGCCTATCTCTAGAAGATGCGACTCGCTCATTAGAGAATTATCAAGTTAAAGCACCAGGTAACGGAGTTCTAACGGATTTCAACGTAGTGGTTGGGCAAACAGTAGCTGCCGCGGCAGGGAAAGTTGGGCAAGTCCAGCAGATTGATCCAATCAAAATCAAAACCGAGCTTACAGAAACGAATTTCCTCCTTGTTAAAGGAAAGCAAGAACTCATTTACTATAATCCGGATACTCCTGACAAAAAAGGAACAGCTAAAATTAGCTATTTGGCACCTATTATGAGTGCTGCAACAAAAACGTACACGTTAGAACTGGAAGTTCCCAATAGCGATCATCTGCTGCAGCCAGGTAATCGATTCATGGTACAGCTTACGACTGAGACGGAAGAACAAGTGGTTGCTATTCCTACATTAAGCATCATTCGTGAAGAGTCCGATACCTTCGTCTTTGTTCAGCAAGGTGATCAATATCAGAAACGGAAAGTGAAATTAGGACGCATTAACGGAGAGTATCAAGAAGTGATTGAAGGCGTCAAAGACGGCGAGAAATTGGTTACTGCCGGACAGAACACCTTGAAGGACGGACAAAAAGTAGACAGTGCTAATGCTAGCGCGGGGCCGCAGCCGACAACAACACCAACAGCCAAATAGACATCAGCGAAACTTCACAATAAGGAGAGTACTTACATGAAAAACAAACCATGGAAATCTAGTCTGACAGCTATCATGCTAGGAGCAATGATCGTTCAAGGCGGCACGGCCGTATGGGCGGCCGACTCAACGACGCCTAGTGCCTCTGCACCAACAGTCAATTACGGATTGACACCTGATATACGTGCCGCGATCAAAAGTGCAGCCGTGACGCCAACCGCGTCAGGTTCACAACTTGCGGTTACTGTTCGCTTATATAACGGAGGTGCCGTGCAGAACAGAGTTCCCGAGCACGAGCTTCGTGTTCAAACTGCTAGTGGCGTTTCGTATACCTTGAAACCAAGTGCGAGCAATAAAGAAGCTTTGCAGCCCAAAGAAATCGGCGAGCTTGTGTACATGACTTCCGTTGATAGCAAGGAAATTGGTCAAATTGAGCAATTATCCTTCGTCAATGTAGATATCTATTCCTATCCAAAGGTGGAAACTACACTGCTAGCTATACCAACTAAATCCGTGTGGTATGGCGGTACAGGAAATACAGCTTTGCAGAGTCTCGAAAACTTAGCATGGGGTCAAGCATTCACCATTCCAGGGGTTAATTCAGGACTGACCTATTCACCAGTCGAAGTTTCTATGCAAAATACGGCGTCAGGCCGCGTAGCTGTCGTAACGGTATTAGCTAGTAATCCCGGCGCGGGGCGGGAAACCGTTCCTGCTTTCCGAATGGACGCGCAGTCCGAGCTGAAAAGTTATGAAGGCAAACGTTCCGAAGTAGACCCGGTGACCTTGGAGGCAGGCGAAAAGAAATACATTCATTTCGCGATTCCAGTGGAAAATGGTGTGACACTGTCTAACCTTCTCGTTGTATCGACGGATACGTTTGTACCCAAAGGTGGAGGTCAAGCCATTACGCTAGCAACTGGAAAACTAGCTATTGCATGGCCAAAAGAGCATGGGAATTCTGCTGCAGCGCCTTACACAATGGGTCAGCCGATCACATTTGATGCTTTGACCAAAGTTGTTGATAAGTCAACAGAAGTATCGCTTATGGAGCTTCATCTGCATGAGAATCCAGGTGAAGGCTACCAAACTGCGGTAGCTAAGTTCAAATTAACGAATACGAGTACAACGCCTACAGCAACGCCTGCCTTCCTATCGGAATTGGTTAATGCACATGGTGTTACTTATCAAGGTTCCCGCCAAACGAATGTAACGACGACGCTAAATCCTGGATTAAGCTACGTAGTAAGCTACTCCTACATTGTGCCGCAAACCGAAGAGAGAACAAGCTTCTCGTTAAAGCTGCTCGATTCCGTGGCTGCTGCACCTTTTACAACAACGATTGCCGCTCTGCAAACGGATGTACAGAAGGAAGAAACGGATTCCACCATTTCCTTATATCCATTTGATCTGACGTTCAATGATGTCACAGTGAGCACACAGACGACTGCTCAATTGGCGTATACGTACAAGTTCCGACTTGATCTGGACATTAAACAGAAAGAAAATGTCGTGGTTGACAACAACTTCTCGAAATTGAAATTTGAAATTGTTGATAACGCCGGACGTGTTGTCGGTTCTAAGGACGCTTCCTTCACAGGTGTAAATAAGTTAATCAGCGGGAAACAAATGCTGGATGCAACGAATATTACAACCGATCAATTCAGCTATCCTTTCACGGTCAATGTGTATGAAACAATCGAAACGCAGAATGGAACGGCTAAGCGTTTATTGAAAGTCATCAAATAAGGGCCAGTTCAACAAAAAAGAGAAAGCAAGGTTATACTTGCCTTCTCTTTTTTTGTTTTCTGTCGATTAAAAGGGAAAGTCTCACTTGACCTCTAGTTTGCGGAACATCGATTCGTTATTTAGGGAAATCTGCAATAAAAATCGAAATAGAGGAACGTGAGTGCGCTATTTGATCAAAATAAACGATCCGGAGGAAAAAAATGCGAAATAACGCATCATCGTTCCTCTTCCTCAGCATTTCGTGTGTTTTTCGTCCAAATAGCGGATCGACGTTCCCTCTACAAAGTTTGGTTGGGACTCAGCATTCATGGTGGTGACCGTCAGGCTATGTTAGTTCGGGACAGCCCCTGTTCATGCTACAAACGAGCTTTAACGGACTTTGCATAGTCGGATGGCGGCATGCCAACGGTTTTCTTGAAATCTCTTGAGAAATAGTGAATGCTGGCGTACCCCAACATGGCTGCAATCTCTGTAAAATTATATCGGCCGTCTCTAATAAATGTTTTGGCTTGTTCAATTTTGAGGGACTTGAAAGCTTCCAAGACGCCTGTCTGCATCTGGGATTGGAAAAGTTCCTTTAATCGGCTTTTGCCCAAGTGAAACATTTGGCATAAATGGTCTTGCGTGAAGGATTGAGAAAGATTAGCTTTCAAATACTCCATGATTTGCTGAACGATTCGTTGTTCGGCTTTTTCTTTTTGAAGGGATGATTGTTTGTATTTCATAGAATCTGGCGTGGAAGCTTGCTCTTGATTCCGAATGAGTGTGATTAACAAAACCTCTAAATAGGATTTGATCATTTGTTCGCTGGCAAAAGGCGCATGCGGATTTCTTTCCAAATGATGAACGGTTGGTTTGTCAAAAGGGGGCAGGAACGCCTGAAACCCTTCTTGGATTATGAGGGATAGGATATTTCTTTCCCGATCTCCTAATGCCAGAATCTTTTTCTCGAAAATAGCCATGGCAGGAGACGTGCATTCGAAGCATATGACGATAAGATTTGGCGGTGTATGCTCGTGCTTCACGCTGACCGTATGGAATTCCTCGGGTTTGTGGAAGATCATATTTCCTTGATGTAGGGTATGAATGTGATCATCGGCACGAACTTCAACTTCCCCTTTGTCCACGTAAAGAATCTCCCAGAAGTCATGTTGTTCTCCGTCAAATACAAATCCCTTTGCATACTCGAAATAATGAAAGGAAAAGAGGGTTTGAATGGTAAGTGATTCCTGTAGTTGTATACTTGGGAAATCCATGCTGCTCGTCCTCTCTCAGACTCGATCTTGTTCCAAACTCAGTGTTAATCTCATTTTACCATATCCGTTTTTGCAAAAGTGCAAATAAATCGGCTTTTTGGATAAATCTTATCGAGCGCGGCTCTTTTATAATAAAGGGAAGAGACGGAGGAGATAACGATGAAAAAAGGGATTAATATTTGGTCATTTCCAGGCTCTATGAATGTGGAGCAATGTATAACCGTAGCTAAACAAGCAGGATTCGACGGCATTGAGTTGGCTCTAAATGAGACTGGCCAATTAAGCTTGGAAAGTAAAGAAAGCGAAATCAAGGAATACCGTAAGCTTGCGGAAGATCAGGGCATAGCGCTTTCGAGCTTAGCCAGTGGATTATACTGGACTTATTCTTTAACAAGTGGACATGCACAAACGCGTCAAAAAGCGAAAGATATCGTCAAGAAACAATTGGAGAACGCTGCAATTCTAGGTGTTGATACGATATTGGTTGTGCCAGGTGCTGTTGGCGTTGATTTCATTCCGGATTCTGAAGTGGTTCCATATGATCAAGCCTATGACTACGCTTTGGAAGCTTTCAATGAGCTTTCCGATGTTGCCCATTCATTGAAGGTATCCATTGGTATAGAAAACGTATGGAACAAATTTTTACTATCCCCGCTTGAAATGAGAGACTTTATCGATAAAATCAATTCGCCATATGTGGGTGCTTACTTTGATGTAGGGAATGTCTTATATGCCGGCTATCCAGAGCATTGGATTTCCATTTTAAATAAACGTATCAAAAAAGTGCATTTCAAAGATTACCGCCGCGCCGCAGGAGGCTTGCACGGTTTTGTGGATCTTCTAGCCGGTGATGTTAATTATCCAGAGGTTATGAAAGCCCTTCAAACTATCGGGTATGACGATTATGTCATTGCCGAAATGATTCCAGGTTATACGCATCATGGTGAACAGATTATTTATAATACATCGGGTGCTATGGACGCCATCTTAGGGAGGAAGTAATCAACATGCTAAGAATCGGATTAATTGGATTAGGCTTTATGGGTAGGACTCATCTGGAGAATTACGTTCGCTTGGAGTCAGAAGGAGTTCCCATTCAAGTTGTGGCTTTGTGCGATATTGACAATGAGAAGCTTGAAGGTCGCGCGGCTGCAGGCAACATCGATACGGGTTCATCTGGCATTGACTTCGGCCTCTACAATAAATATACAAGTGTGAGCGAAATGCTTGAGAAGGAACAGCTTGATTACGTAGATATTGCACTGCCTACTTATCTACACAGAGACATAGCGGTTCAATGTTTGAATCATGGTCTTCATGTTTTGTGTGAAAAACCGATGGCGCTCAATGCGGCGGAGTGTAAAGATATGATTCAGGCAGCCGAGGCGAATGGAAAGCAGTTAATGATAGGTCAATGCTTAAGATTTTGGCCGGCCTATGTATACCTCAAGCAGGTTGTTGAGGAGAAAACGTTTGGTCAGGTACTGGGGGGTTATTTCTACCGCGGGGGAGCAACTCCGACATGGGGACCTTGGCTTACACAAAAAGAGAAAAGCGGCGGAGCACTGCTAGATATGCACGTTCATGATATTGATATGATACATTGGTTGTTCGGTAAGCCTGAATCCGTATCCTGTTTGGCACGTAATGTCGTTCCCGGCAGCGGATATGATGTGGTTTCTGCCAACTATCTGTATGAAGATGGCAAAGTCATCAATGCTCAAGCAGATTGGACGCTTGAAGGAGATTATGGCTTCGACATGCAGTTCCGAGTTAATTTTGAAAAAGGCAATGTCGTTTTCAAAGGCGATTCCTTACAAGTAAATGTGAATGAAGGAAAAGGCTTCAGTCCTGAACTATCCCCGGAAATGGGTTACTATAACGAACTTAAATATTTTATTGAGACGCTACTTTCAGGTGAAAATATTTCAATAGCGACTCCCTCCAGTACAATGGGCAGCATTGAAATTGCTGAGGCTGAAATCGAATCCGCGGATAACCGTGGTGCATGGGTTAGCGTTAAAGGTTAAAAGGACACTTTAGGAACAGTAGAGAAAGCCTTGGAAATCGGAGCCGATTCCCAAGGCTTTTTTCTAGCTTTTAGTTACCGGCATGTTTATTTGCATCATCAATGCCGTTATTACTGTTGTTTTTATTCTTGTTACTGTTTTTACCTTTGTTTTGTGGATTGTTTTGACTTTTTTGTTGGTTCGACATTAGCCCACGTCCTTTGATCTTATTTTCAAACCTTCATTATTGTGAGCAGTCTCAGGCTTATTATTCACGTATAGTCCAACTTAAAGGTATCACGTGACAATGTATTTTTTAATGGATTTTAATAGCATTTGACTGCAATCGCTTACGTATCCTACACTAATAACATTTGAACGGAGAAAGTGTAGGGATTGAAAGACATGGAATCGATAGCATCTTGGAAAAAGCTTGGTTTATTCGCGGTCACATGGCCGATATTCGTTGATTCCGTCCTGCGGATGATGCTGGGAACGGCAGATGTTTTTATGCTCAGTCTGATCTCAGATAAAGTGACAGGAGCGGTCGGATTAGCAAACGAAATCGTTGTTTTCTGCATTCTGATGTTTGGCTTCGTTGGGATTGGAACGAGTGTAGCAGTCGCGCAAAATCTGGGTGCAGGTAGGGCGAAAGAAGCCAGTCGCATTTCAGCTCTCGCGATTACGATAAATTTGATTTTTGGAATTTTGATTAGCATTTTGTTGGTTGTCTTTGGTGAATCGCTGATGCGTCTAATGAATTTGGCGCCGGAGCAGGTAGAGATAGCCAAAAAGTATTTAAATATCATTGGCGCGTTTATATGGATTGAGGCGTTGTCCTATGCGATTTCATCTGTGCTCCGTTCCAATGGTCAGACTAGAGACGTCATGTTTGTTACGTTGGGTGTGAACCTGATTCATGTAGCTGGTAACAGCCTTCTTATCTTTGGAAACCTTGGTTTTCCGGAATGGGGAGTAACAGGGGCTGCGGTATCCACTGTTGTAAGCCGTCTTATTGGGCTTATCGTTTTGATTGTCATCTTATATCGCCGTATTCCCGTACCGATTCGTTTGAAGCACTATGTCACATACGACAGCCGTATTGTGAAGCAAATCATGAGCATCGGCATACCGTCAGCCGGTGAGCACCTGTCTTGGCAGTCTCAACATATGATGATCGTCAGTTTTATTAATATCATCGGTCAAGCGGCTTTGAGTACGCATATCTACATGATGAATATAACTAATTACTTCATGGCGCTAGCTATGGCAATAGGAATGGGGACCGAAATCATCGTGGGTCATATGGTAGGTGCTGGGGCATTCAAGGCAGCCTATCATAAGTTAATTCGCAGCTTGCGGATTAGTCTTCTTGTGACCTTTGTGGTTGTGGGAATTGCTTCTATTTTCCGCAAGGATCTGATAGGGCTATTCACCGACAATCCGGAAATTATTGCGATGGGTTCTAGTATTTTAATACTCTCCGTTCTCTTAGAACCTGGCCGGACATTTAATCTAGTTGTCATTAACTCCCTTCGTGCCGCTGGAGATGCTAGATTTCCAGTCTTCATGGGGATTCTATCGATGTGGGGGATCGCAGTGCCGCTTGCATATTGGTTAGGTATTGTCATGAAAATGGGCCTGCTAGGCGTATGGGTCGCATTTGCAGTAGATGAATGGGTGAGAGGTCTACTCATGTATCTAAGGTGGAAGAGCCGTGTATGGCAAAGTAAGGCGCTCGTGAAGCCAACTGTAGGAACAGTCGCCAAGTAAGAATTCGATAGAAGGCAAAGAAGCACAGGACCCTTGAGGGTTCTGTGCTTCTTTTAGTAAGAGTAGAAACATGAGCGTAGCAGCTGGCGACTGGTACAATACTAGTATATTCAGATTCTTGTAAAAGAACTGGATGATTACCGGGATAATAGAAAAAGTGCTAGTGTCCCATTCAATAGAATTACTTCTTCAAACCAGTGTAAATATGGATGGCATCTCTCAGAAACTCTGCCGTACAGGGCTGCTTTTCATCATAGTAAGCCTTAAACCGTTCGTCATCCACATACATTTGGGCTAAACCAGCATGCGCTTCTTTACTATACTCGTTCCAGTAATAGCTTAACCACATCTTATGCAAACCCGCGGCTGCTTGAGCCAGTTCACTGGCAGGGTCCCCATTTTTGAAAGCTTCCGCCAATGTAGCTTTAACTTCATTCGCCAATCGCGTTATCTCGTCTTGCTGTTCCTGTGTCATGTTTTTGATTTTTTGGTTGGACTTATCCACGGTTTCATCGCCATACTTCTCGCGAATTTCTTCCCCGTATTTTTCCTCGTTATCTTCGATCATCTTTTGCTTGAAGCCTTCGAATTTCTCCTTATCTGTCATGGTTACTCTCCCTTCGGTTAAGGCAATTGTTTTTTCAACATTTGCAATCAATGCATCTAATTGTTTTCTTTTGTCGAAGAGTTGTTCACGGTGTTCTTTCAGGGCATTGGCTCCATTGAAGGAAGGGGCGGTGACAATTTCTTTAATACTGTCCAGACTGACGCCTAACTCTCTGTAGAACAGAATTTGTTGTAACCTATCCACTTCCGCTTGACCATAGATTCGGTATCCTGACGAATTGATTCTTGCCGGCTTAAGAAGTTCAATCTCATCATAATATCGAAGCGTTCTGGTGCTGACCCCAGCCAATTTGCCCAGATGCTGCACGGTGTATTCCATCTGTTCACCTCCTGACAACTTAACTGTACAGCTTTACGCAACGTGAATGTCAAATGCTTTTTTGAAATTTATTCTGCAAGTCATACAAGTCATACAAGTCATACGCAAGGAATAGGATGATACGAGCCTTGAAGCATGTACATATTTTAATGAATGGGTGATTCAAAGTTGTATACGATTCTTAGTTTTTTTCTCTTGGGTTTATCTTTGGCTGCGCCAATTGGTCCTATTAATGCAGCTGTGTTAGACAGAGGGATTAAGAAGGGCTTTTTTCATGCTTGGGTAGTGGGTATTGGAGCACTGATTGCTGATGCCTTGTTGATGATCCTCATTTATTTCGGACTCGTCCATTTTCTAACTACACCTTTTATGAAAACGTTCCTTTGGTTATTTGGCTGCTTTATTTTGCTTTACACGGGTATCGAAAGTTTGATTGATGCGGGGAAAATAAAGGAAGAAAGTTATAGAAATGAGATAACGCTATCGAAATCGTTTTTCTCCGGTTTTTTCATGTCTATAACTAGTCCCTTGTCCATACTCTTTTGGCTTGGTATCTATGGGTCGGTTTTAGCTGAAACCATTGCTGAATTCGATAGAAACCACGTATTATTGTATACGGGGGTTATGTTCACTGGTATTTGTATGTGGGATGTTTTTATGGCATCGTTAGCCAGTACGTTTCGAAGATTTCTCACAACTCGCGCGCTCTCGTTCATATCCATCGCATCAGGACTATCCTTGATTGGCTTTGGGTTGCATTTTGGGATTAAAGCCTTCCATGCCCTCTTTGGATAATGCTAGGTCGCTCCTTCACGATTATCATGTTTAGGATTTGGCAGCTCTTTCGGTTTGTAAGATGTTCCGTGGGTGTTCTTTTTCCATTTGAAACTCATGCCTATTGTGACCAAGCCTATAATCCCGACAAATAGGAGGCTTATCCAGAATCCTGGTCGGCTCGTTTCATGAAAGACTGTACCCGTGATAGCTGTAAGGATTAGTGCCATGCCCAGATATCGCTTGATCTTTCCCCATGCGGATAGTTGTAGTAAACGGCCTGATGATAGCAGGATGAAGAGCCAGTTCAAGAGCAGCATAATCCCAGCGGCTGTTGTTACGTATTCATAAAGCTCCTCTGGCAGCAAAAGAGCCATCAGCACCGCTACAGCAATACCTCCAGTCGTAAAACCGATGGCGAATAAAGGCATTTGTCTTTTCCCTGATGTTTTTTTGGCAAAGATCGAGGGGGCATCGTGATCTTTGGCTAACGTGATAAGGATAGTTGTCACCGCAAATAAAGAAGCAACCATCGTAGAAAATCCTGCAATAATGAGGATCGCGTTAAACGCATGCGGGACAAAAGGAAGATTGTAACTTCCCAATGCAACCTGAAACGGGCTTTCCTTTCCCTGTAAGGCATTCAAGGGGATCAAGATTAAAGCAAGAATAAGAGATGCGATATAAAGCGTTGTTAAAAGAAGGATCATGATATTGCCTGCTTTTGGAGCCTCTTCGGGTTTCTTCAATCTTGTGGCCATTAAGCCCATGATTTCAATACCGCCAAAGGCGTAAAAAGCATAAATAAAAGAGGACCAAGAGCCCATTAACCCAGCTGGCAAGAAGGTTTCTTTGACCATCTGGAATCTCGGCTGATGAGCTCCACCCGTGATAAATCCTAAGACTGCGGCGCCTGCTATAAGGAGAAACATAACAATGGCGGATACTTTGATAATGGCAAAAATGTGCTCTGTACGCTCGAATGCTTTTGTCCCAAGCAAGATAACACCCAGCCCAATCAAGGCGTAAACCGTTGCAAAAATCCACATAGGTATCGCTGGAAACCAGATTCGGGTAAAGAAGGACAAAGCTGTTAATTGACTTCCCATAATTAAAAGCTCTGAGCTCCAATAGACCCATCCGCTGCTGAAGCCTGCCCAGCGTCCAAATGCTTTTTTGGCATATGCCCTAAAAGATCCTTGCTGGGGATCTGCTCCCGTCATTCGCGCCAAAACATCAAAGACAATATAAGTGCCTAAGGCTGCAAGAATGAACATAAAGATGACGGATCCACCGCCTAATTTGATACCAATCCCTGAGCCTAAGAAGTAACCCGTACCAATCGTACAAGCAACTCCAAGCAATGACAGCTGCCACCACTTCATAGTTCCTGGCTTATCACTCTTTTCTTTTGTGGACATATAGCCTCCTAATGCCATTCGTCTAGAAATAACAGCTGTTAGTATAGCTTGTCCATTGGTAAAATATACTTAGAGATTAACGCATCTGAGCTAATAGAGTGCCGTCTCTTAATATGACTTCATAAGAGGGGAGTCTAGCACTTGGCACATTATGGCAGCGACCCGTATGTACTTCAAACGTCCATCCATGCAGAGGACACACGAGCTCTCCGTCTTCAAGGTCAACGGTGTAACCGGCATGAGGGCAAACACTAGACAGTAGGGTGTATATTCCATCTATCTCCGCAAGGAAGTACAGGTTATCCTCTACTTGAACCTCTGCCGGAAATGATGTGAATTGATCCTTTGTTCCGATTATGATTTCTTTCATCTTTATTCTCCTTTTCAACCAGATTAGTTTGATTATAAGTCACGGCTGTTGTTTCACCAAGTGAAAAATGACAAAGGAGGATCATACAAATGAGCAAGAACAACCCATTATTAGAAGCGTTTCATCAAGCAAGTTACCCAGTAAGTGGCCATAGTAAAAGAAACATTCAGGTTTTGAAAGAGGTATTGAATGATATAGATGGGAATCTGGACAGTGATATGTATGGTTCAGGTAAACTTATCGAAAGTTTTCAAGAAGAAATGGCGACGTTCTTGGGTAAAGAAACAGCCGTATTTTTCCCTAGTGGAACTATGGCACAACAAATTGCCTTAAGAATCTGGTCTGACAAGAAAGGTAGTAAGAAAGTGGCTTATCATCCTTTGAGTCATTTAGAAATTCATGAAGAAGACGGGTTAAAAGAATTGCATCAAATTGAAACTATTTTGCTTGGGGATAAGGACAGACTGATTCGGCTGGAAGATGTTCTCCATATGCAAGATGATATTGCTTGTTTATTAATAGAATTACCGCAACGTGAAATTGGCGGACAGCTGCCGGACTACGAGGAGCTTGTTGCGATTTGTACTTATTGTCGCGAAAAAGGAATTAAATTGCATCTAGACGGAGCCAGACTATACGAGATTCTACCTTATTATCAAAAAACAGCAGCAGAAGTTTGTGAGCTTTTTGATAGTGTGTATATTTCTTTCTATAAAGGGGTTGGCGGGATCGCAGGAGCCATACTTGCCGGTAGTGAAGCTTTTACAAAAGAGTCCAAAGTATGGAAAAGACGATACGGAGGCGATTTAATTAGCCTTTATCCGTATATCCTAAGTAGCGGCTATTATTTCAAACGGAGATTGCCTAAAATGAATCAGTATTATGAAGAAGCCAAAGTGCTTGCTGAATACTATAATCAATGCCATGGCGTTGTGACAAAACCATTAGAACCCGTGACTAACATGTTTCATGTGCATGTTGATCTGCCGAAAGAGAAGCTTGAACCTCTATTAGTAGCCTTGTATGAGGAGACAGGTATAGGATTAACCCCCTATGTAAGAGAGAGCAGCGAGACAACATGTTATTACGAAGTAAATATCGGTGATCGCTTTGCGAATATACCCAAAGATGAGCTTAGGAAAGCATTCCAGCGGTTGGATGTGAAAATGAGAGCTGTTTAGATCGGTTGCGAAAGTGCCACACTGGTGTTATGGGGTGGTTAGAAATGCTCTTTGAGCCAATAAAACCAATGATTGTGAGTATCGGTAAAGAAGCTTTTGATGACGAGAATTATATATTTGAACCCAAATGGGACGGATGGCGAATCCTCTTGCATAAGCAGGGGAATCGCATTGAAGCTTTTACACGTAACGGCATGTTGATTTCCAGTAAATTTCCGGAATTGAAGGAAGCAGCAGCGGCGATCAAGGCTCAAACGGCAATTCTTGACTGTGAGGGAATTGTTATGCGCGGTGGCAGACCGGTATTTGATGATTTTTCTTATCGTGGCCGATTAAGTAATTCTGCGAGGATTAATCACGCGGTAAACACACATCCCGTAACATTTGTAGTATTTGATGTCCTTTACACAGATAGAGCTCATTTGGATGAATCGTTGACGCAGCGAAAACAGCGGCTTGGCGACATCGTCGATTCTACCCCCGTTATCATGCCTACCATGTTCGTAGGAGGACAAGGTAAGGCGCTTTTTGAGTTAATGAAAACACGAAATATGGAAGGCATTGTAGCGAAGCGAAAGAACTCCAAATATCAACTGGATACCAAAAGTGCCGATTGGCTGAAAATGAAATATTTTAAATCGATTGATGTGGTTATTTTGGGCTACAGAACGAATCCTTTTGGTCTCGTTATTGGCTTGAATTTCAGAACAGTGAAGAATAAGCCAGTTGGAGTGGTTGAGTTTGGCTTTCTGCAAGAAGATAAGCAAATGTTTTTAGTGCTAGCTAAGCAATTGAACACGTTCATGGATGACAAAACACAGTGGATCGAACCACGCTTGTGCTGCCGGATTGACTATTTGGAGCGAACAGACACGCACCAATTAAGGACTACGGTGTTTCGTGGTTTTTTGCCGGATAAGAAGCCTGAGGAGTGTAGATGGGAATCTTAAAGAAGCAAGTGGTAAATAAAGTATGCTAAAATAGGCACAGGCCTAACCAAGAACACTTCATTGAAATCAGCTAATTAAAAAAGGAGCGATTATATGAACATTATTTTTCATGGACAAAGCTGTCTTGAGATTCGATTAAAGGAGCATACGCTCATCATTGATCCCTTCTTGAACCATAACCCTCTGGCCGCTGCAAAACCGGAAGATATTAAGGCCGATTACATACTCGTTACTCATGGTCATGCCGATCATTTAGGTGATTCACTAGAGATTGCAAAGCGCAACGAAGCCACTATTATTGCACCCAATGATTTGGGGAGGTACTTATCTTTCCAAGGCGCAAAAACCCACGGAATGGGGATCGGCGGCGAATATCAGTTTCCTTTTGGTAAAGTAAAAATGACATTAGCGCTGCATGATTCTTCTTATAACCCGCCAGGAACCAAAGAAAATATTTATACAGGGATGGCTAGTGGTTTCCTCATTACAGCTGAGGGGAAAACGATTTACCATGCAGGGGACACAGGCCTTTTTGGAGATATGCAATTGCTGGGTAAATTAAATGATATTGATCTTGCCTTCCTACCAATCGGAGATAACTATACTATGGGCCCCCGGGACGCTGTTATCGCAGCACAATTCTTACAAGCAAAAATGGTCGTTCCGATGCACTACAACACATTTCCGCTCATTAAGCAGGATCCGAGTGCTTTTGTTGATAGTCTGGCTTCTGAGGGAATTAAGGGTCTTATCATGGAACCTGGTCGAAGTCTAGCATTCTAAATTAATCCTTAAGGAGGCTTTATTAGCCATGATGTTTGAGCACCTGGTTTCGTTCAGATTTAAAGAGAATTTAGATCCACAGAAGGAAAAGGAATTGCTTGAAACCTTATTGTCATTAAAAAATAAGATCCCTGGGATCGTCGATTTATCGGCAGGCGTAAATGTGACAGAAGAAACAGATAATGTGCAAGGATACACGTTAGGACTTCGTGTGACTTTTGAAGATCAAGAATCTTTACGACAATATGGACCGCATCCTGCGCACCAGCAATTCGTGAAATCATTAGAAGGAATTATTGAGAATGTCATAGTGATTGACTACCCAATTGTGAAGTGAGTGATAAACAGGGGGAAAACCGAGTGAAATTAGCCTTTATTTCGGATATACATGGGAATGCAATCGCTCTCGAAGCTGTTTTGCAAGATATAGCTAATCATGAGATAGACCGTATTTATGTACTGGGTGATCTTTGCTATCGTGGACCAGATCCCAAACGATCTCTTTCTTTGGTCCGTTCTTTAAATACTCAGGTCATTAAAGGAAACGCAGATGAATGGGTTGTGCGCGGCGTAAATCAAGGAGAAGTCCCAGAGCAGGTCATTGACATGATGAAGAGAGAACGGGAGTGGACCGTTGCACAATTGGACGAGCAGGATATCGCATACTTGGCGAGTCTGCCTACTGAAATGAAGCTTGAGATAGAGGGTATTTCTATTCATGCGTTTCATGCGACGCCAGATAGCCTGTTCGAAATCGTACTTCCTGGCGCTGGTGATGAAGTGCTGAAGTCAAAGCTTATGTCCGCGTCGGATGCGGATATTTTCATTTATGCTCATATCCACAGACCATTCATCCGTTATATGGAAGGTAAAATTCTATTGAATACCGGAAGTGTGGGTCTACCTTTTGACGGTATGTCTAAAGCTGCCTATGCCATTGTTGAAATTGAAAATGGACAAATCCGAACATCGATTGAACGTGTTCCATATAGGATTGAAGACGTAGTCAAGCAATATGAAGAAGTCGATTACCCGAATGCAGAAATGATGACGAAAATTGTTCGAAACGGTCTTGTGAAATGAGAATGAATCATTGAGCGTCGGTATTATTCGTTTGGCGGTCTTTCCAAAATAAGACGGTCAGCATACGCTCGACCCATTCTTTATCTTCTGTCGTTAGTACAAAACCATCAAACATGAGCTCATTCTCTCGGAGAAAACGTCGCAAATTAACGGGATTGCTTTGAAATTGCTGTTCAGACGGAGAAGATTCCAGATATCCAGCGATATCCATCAGTTCGGAATAGGAAGTGTTAAGTCCTTCTGACAGCTTCATTAATACTTCCGGCGAAGGTATGCCGCGGTTACCGTTCTCAAGTTGGGAAATATAAGCTGCTGAGACACCTGAACGGTCTGCAAGCTCACGGATGGTGAAGCCCTTTAATTTGCGCATATCTTTTAATTTATCGTAGAAATACATAGACCCTCACTCACCCTCACTAACAAAAGTAAACATTAGTAAACGATTTAATAGTAACAGTTTACTAAAGTAATTACAATCGAAGTACCAGATAAAATTGATCCATTTTAGGTTACTTATGTAAACTAAAATGGTTGCATAAGTAAAATTTAATGGTATAATGTTCTAAGGGGAACAAAATGAGAACGGGGGTCTATGGCAGAATGAATATCAAGATCTTGGCGAAGACCGATGTTTTTATTAAAGCGAGAGTCATTAAAGGTTACTCCCAGCGAGAGTTGGCGAAGCACTCGGGTTTAAGTCATGCTTATATCAGTCTGCTTGAACGATCTATTAAATCAGTGGGCCCATCAACAGCTAAGAAATTGAGTGATTTGCTAGATAAGGATTTGGAAGAGTTGTTTCTGATTGAGATGTAGTTTGAATTGAAATGATTTTGAAGAAAAATATAGGTAAACTAAGACCCGCAGCATGTAGCTGTGGGTCCTTTTTTTTAGGATGTTTGAGATGATGAGTAAAAGGTTAAACCCTCCCAATTCTAGCAAGGACAGATTAATCCTAAAAGAACGAGAAGAATGTTTTAGTTCGGTTTGTTTGCATTACGAAAGGGATTTGGGAGATAATTACATTGAGTGTCATAGTATGAAAAACAAATTTAGGGAATTGGAGGGTTTTTAGTAATGTCGGATAACATTGCAAGCAACAATCCTGGAAAAATACACTTCATGTTATGGTCTACGCCGCCAAGAACAACTTTTCCTCAGGATATGACCGTAGAAGAACGGAACGTTATGCACCAACACATCGCCTATTGGACGGATAAGCAAAATCAGGGGATTGCTCTCGTTTTCGGACCTGTTCGAAAACCAAACGATCCTCATGGACTCGCCATCATTGAGGTTGAGAATGCAGACCAAGTCCCACAGCTCATCGCTAAAGATCCTGCCGTTATCGCGGGAGTGATGACTACGGAATTTTATCCGATAATGGCAACCTTACCGAAATAACACTCCACTCTATGAGGTGGCGTATTATTATGTTGGCCTCTATTATTCGACGATAAAAGGAACAGCTGCCATTGGCAGTTGTTCCAATTTTTCAAGTAGGTCCTTAAATATTACTACAACAAATCCCCAACTGTCTCGCAAGGACTTCGTGGGCATTCCTTGTGTATATTTATACGAATGGTGTTTCGTACTCTCAAATGAAAATGGTGAGAGAAGAAGATGGCAAAGAAGTTATCACTGACTATAGTGTTAAATATGATGATCTATATGTACGTCAAAACGGAACTTGGTTAATAAAGGAACGTATTGCTCACTTTTCAATTATAGACGCAAGAGCATTACAAGGCTAATTTGATTAATACTTGGAAATTGCCCATAAAGTGGCTCCAAAAGAAAGCAGCACCACAATCCCTAAGGTTGTGATGCTGCTTTTGCTCTTTACTACTTTTGAATGCCGCCTAAACTGCCGCCTTTGGCAAATAATCGCATGATGTTTTTATCAACCGTTGGATCCGGTATTAATGGCGGTGCTTGGTGCGGTTTAATTCGCGCATCAATCACAACATTATCGCAAGCCCAATGCTTATTCTCATAATAACTGTTCACGCCGTATATATCATGGGAAGGGTTGCTGCGTGTGAATGTAGCCCAAACAAAGTTGTTAATGGTCTCACTCATAAAATGGCTGTCATCACATACGATGATCAATGGACAAGCAGGGAGTGGGCCTTTTGCTCCAATTGCCTCGCATAAATCTTTCATTTCAACCTGTGTCTCGCCGTAACTTTTAAATTCAGAAAGCTGAATCGCGACGATTCCCGGCATGACCAAACGCGCATGTTGGACCCCCGGTATTTCATTGAAAACGCCAGGAACCTCTAGACATAAATCCCTTTTTTTATCTCCGACTGCTGCGAATACAACCTTACTGCCGCTATTCAAACCTGTACCTGAGTAATCTAGGGTATCGATAGTCGTATTGGTATAAAAATGAAGGTCCCGATGAAGGTCTATTCGAGCCAAAACGTAAGTTAAGAAATGCTCTACATCATGAGAATCCAAAGGCTGGCTCTCTTCTGCTGTGATGAATAAGTACTTGGCTAAGCTAACTTGTCCCGTACCTAAAATTCGATTAGCTAACGTGAGTAGCTCTGCCGGCTGCTTGACTTGTTGATAGGGCGTGTAACGTTCGCTGCCAATCGCAAAGAGCAAGGGGTGTACGCCCGCGGCATCTACGGCATGAACTTCTTTGACACCTGGAATTTCTTGCTTGATTGCATCGCCTGTGAGTTCATGAATTAATGCCCCGAACGCCGTATCCTCTTGAGGGGGCCTGCCCACGACAGTAAATGGAAAGATCGCATTCTTCTTGGCATATACTTTGTGAACTCTCATGAGAGGAAAAGGATGGGTAAGGCTGTAGTAGCCCAAATGATCGCCGAAAGGGCCCTCCGGCTTGGTTTCGCCAGGATATATTTCTCCTGTGATAACAAAATCAGCATCATGACTAATACAATAGCCATCAATATAGCTGTAGCGGAAGCGGCGGCCTGAGAGCAAGCCCGCGAAGGTAATCTCACTCATGCCTTCCGGTAAGGGCATAACCGCTGACAACGTATGCGCTGGCGGCCCGCCAATAAAACAGCTTACTTTTAAAGGGGCTCCTTGCTTAGTTGCCTTTGCCTGGTGGACTCCGATGCCGCGATGAATCTGATAATGCAAGCCGATCTCTTTATTTAATTCATACTCGTTCCCGCTCAGTTGAATCCGATACATCCCCAGATTGGAATTCATAATTCCTGGTTTCTCCGGATCTTCCGAATACACTTGAGGCAAGGTGACGAATGCACCGCCATCCTCTGGCCAGTGCTTGATGAGTGGGAGGTCAGTAATGCTGATTTCCTCAAAAGCAGCCGGCAGACCACCGGTTATTTTGATCGGCAGTGCTTTCCAGGCAGCAAGCCCCGTACCGATATGTTTAAGTGGGCTTTTCATTGCCTTCATGGGATCGCTTCGCAAAGAGATTACGTTTTTCACGCCTTCCCAAGTATCTCGAAATATATATTTGCTGCGCTCTACTGTACCGAAAAGGTTGGATACCGCCCGAAACTTCGAACCTTTAACATTCTCGAATAATAAGGCCTGGCCACCGGCTTCATGAACTTTCATATGAATGGCTGCCATTTCAAGCTCAGGATCAACTTCTTCATGAATGCGAACCAAATGTCCGTTCTTTTCTAAATCAACTAAGCATTCTTCTAAATTTTGATAGATCATTATTTTACTCCAATCGGATACCTTTTCCCCAAAAGGTCTATGTAATAATGTCATTCTACAACAAATGCCAAAAATAAAAAACCATACATCCAGCAAGTGAGAAAGTATTCTTTCTCATTACCAAAAATAGAATTCTTCGGAACTAAAGCGTCTCGCTATTATCTAATTTAATTCCCAGTTTTACTTCCTTGTATTATGCGTTGAGGCGCTGCCGAGCACAAAAAGGGACCATCCCGAAGTAGAACACTCTACTTTCGGGACAGTCCCGGCCAGTATCATGATGTCGGAAACACAGACGGAATCAAATTCAGCAAAATTGGGATCACATCAAGACCAGCATCCGATAATTCGTAAATATAGAGTAACGATTCATAGACACTTCGGAAAGAATGTAGACATCGAATGCACTTTCAAAAAGTTGCTACTTTGCAAGTAAGCTTTCAATGGTATTCAGGATCTTGTATGTTTGAAAAGGTTTCGCGATAAAGTCCTTGGCTCCGGCTCGTATAGCTTGCAGCACAAAATCCTTTTGTGCAATCGCCGAGCACATGATGATAATTGCGGAAGGATCTTTATGGATAATGGCCTTCGTGGCATCAATCCCATGCATTCCCGGCATTGTAATGTCCATTGTCACTAGATCAGGTCGATAAATGGCGTATTTTTCAATGGCTTCTTCACCGGACGCGGCCTCGGCAACGACTTCATATCCACTGGCTTCGAGCATTGTTTTAAGCAACAGGCGCATATAGGATACATCATCAACAATCATTATTCTTAGCATCGCTCACCGCTCCAATTCTCTTAGGTCAATCCTACCAATTGTAGCGGAACGATCTGAACATAAATTGAAACTGTGCTTGTTAAGAGTGAATCATATTTTGAAGGTACCAGTCCTCAATGACCGGATTGGGTTTGATCCCGAATTCTTCGCTGAGGATGAGGCATAGACTGTCGTGCTGCCTTTGAACTGATGCGTAGTCGCCCTGAGCATGATACAGCTTCATCAATGCCCAGTAGCTTTCTTCGCTGTAAGAGAAGGCTTGCTGGATCCGATAGTAGAGAGATAGGGCCTCGGCATACATGTCGGAAGCCGCCATGAAGTCTGCTACACAAACAGCATGCTGGAACCAAAGCGCCCTCAACCGCTCTCTCTCGCTTTCAGCCCAGATGTAGTCATATTCCGCGAAGTAATCGCCGCGATACAGATCGAGCAGTTGTTTATATTGGGATAACGTACCGGGTTCTAGAGCCGGGAGCTCGAGCAAACCAGTTTCCCATTCCTCGACGTCAAGCCGGGTATTTTTGAGATCGAGCGTGTAGCCTTTGTCAACGTTTAGTATCTCTATGCTGCTTCCCATCGCATGCAACGTTTTGCGTATCTGATAGATGGCTGTATATAGCTGGGTTAAGCCTTTCTTCTGATCGGACTCAGGCCACAAAAGCTCCAGCAGCGTATCTTTTCTTACAGGTCGACAGTTCCGATGAACCAGATAGGCGAATAGCTCTTGGGCTTTGGCTGTTCGCCAGGTTATAAATTCGGTCTGTCCCGCGTCGAACTGCAGCGATTGAAAGCATCTAAGAAGAGGGGAGGGAGACTCCGTTGGTATGCTGTGTTTACAATCCTGGTATTGCTTTAATCGTTCTATTGTCACCTGGATGCGCTCAATATTTGATGGCTTCAACAAGTAATCGATGGCGTTCATTTCAAAAGCTTTAACAGCATAGGAGTCATACGCGGTAACGAACACGACGTCCAGCTGCGGCAAGTGGCTGTGGAGCCTTTCTGCAACTTCAATGCCCGAAATCCCAGGCATGTTGATATCCATAAAGACAACATCCGGCATCAACTCCAATGCACCCTCAACGGCAATCTCAGGGTTGGTATACGTGCCGATAATATCGACTCCTCCGACTTTCAATAATTGTTTTTCCAAGTATTTAACGGCAAGATATTCATCATCAATGATGATCGCTTTCATCTCTCATAACCTCCTTCACAGGGAGTCGCATGGTGATGGTATTCCATGCAACGGGACACAAAATAGGCCGATTTCCCTAACAAACATTGCTTGATTCGACGTTATACATTTCTTAATACAACAATTATTGAGATTTCTTACAAGTAACTAGGCCATATGGACTATATATCGGTAATAACGTGTGGAAATTTCATATTGTTGGAAATTTCATTTTTTGTTCAGTAGGATATGGTTAACTGAGTAAATAAGTTATTCGATGATAATGAGACAGTTTACACTTTCAAAGGCAGGAACCTCTGATGATGAGAAGAACACTCCCGATGGTGTTGATTTTGCTTGGGATAATTATTTTTCTATACCCGACGATTAATGATCGCTATGAGAGTTACAAGCAGCAGCAAATATTGAAGCAATGGCAGAATACTCTCGGGCATATCGATGCGGTAGCATCTGAACCGATTGGGGAGCTGGTGGATATGGATACTCCCTTTCTTACGAAGGAAAACAATAATATGATTTTACTCAGAGGGTCAAACCTACTAAGCGTAGAACCGTCCCCAACGCCATTGGCGATCACTGGGGGACCCATCGAGGGAATTCTAGCCATCGACAAAATTAATCTGAAGCTTCCGATACTAACGGATGCGACGGCGAAGAACTTGAAACTATCCGTCGCCAGTATTGCCCATACAGGTAAAGTGGGTGCTGTCGGCAACTACGCCATCGCCGGACACAGAAATCTGACCTATGGCAAAAATTTCAACAGGTTGGACGAAGTCGATGTCGGTGATTGGATCGAAGTAGATACGGGGAGTTTGCAGTATTGGTATCAAGTACAGGACAAGCAGTATGTCCTCCCCGAGGATGTCTGGGTTCTGGAAGGCAACGGCAAGGATCGGGAGATAACCTTAATTACCTGCGATCCTATGGAAAATCCGACGCATCGGATCGTTGTCAAAGGGAAATTGCTAGAACACAAAGAATAAACTAATCAAGTAGATAGGTATATGCTACTATAGCCAAATCTTTTTGTTGACAGGAGAACCCGCATCCGAATCAGGAAGCGGGTTCTTTTTGCTTTTTGTTCAGATTTCGTTCAGTTCAATATCCTACAATACAAAATGTGACTTTTTTGATGAATTGAACCAATAACAGGAAGATAGAGGTGTCGAAAGAAATGTTAAAGAAAAAGACAAGCGTTTTGCTGGTTGCGCTTTTGATTTTTATGCAGGGCATATATGGGTTTGGTTTTTTGATGCCGGCAAAAGCAGCCACAATTTCAAGCAATATCATCGACAGCGTTACGATGGCTGTATATGACAGTTCGGACCATGTTGTAACGGAAAACGTTTATGAACAAGGTTCCAAGGTGCAATTGGACTATACCTGGTCCTTGCCGAACAGCCATGGTTACCACAACGGGGATATATTTACCTTCACGCTTCCACAGCAATTTCTGCTTTTTAATGATCTCAGCGGCCCTCTTCAGTTTGAAGACGAGGATGTAGGAGCTTTTAGTGTTAATAAAAATAATCATCAAGTCACAATGACCTTTAATAACTATATTGAAAGCCATGATAATGTGAAGGGAATTTTGACGTTCAAGACACAATTTGACACCCAGAAAATAACGGGTAGCACGACTCAAATTATCAAAATGCCTATTAGAAGCGGGGAACAAATCTTTACGCTCAGCTTCAAGCCAAGTGTCACTTCAACAATAGGTAAAAGCGGTGTGCCCCAAGGCTTTAATGCGAAGAACATCGATTGGACGGTTGATGTGAACAAGGCGCTGAATTCCGTTCAGAACGCAGTAGTCACCGACCCGATTCCTGCAGGTCTGGACGTTCCGGTTACCGTCGCTGTTTACAATCTGGATATGAATCTGGATGGAACGGCCGTCCAAGGGGCGTTGGTAGATGTCAGCAAGTACAACGTGAGCATAACGGGCAATATGCTGAAAGTGAGCTTTACGGACAGCCCGATTCAATCGGCATTCCGGGTTCAATATACAACGCCTGTCACCGATCTTGATAAAACTTCATTTATCAATACAGCCACTTTTGAAGGCAGCAATAAAGCACCCGTTAATGCTACGGCAACCGTTACTGTGCAGCATGGCACCGCCCTGGATAAAGCCTCTACGGGTTATAGTTCCAGTACGCAAACCATCGATTGGGCCATTAAGTACAATTACAATGAGAAGAGCATTGCACAAGCCGCAGCCTTCTTGACGGATTTGTTTAACGACTCGGAAGAGCTCGTTGCAGGATCTATTCATGTATATCCGGTTACTCAAAATTCGTCTGGAGTCGAATCGTTAAGCAGTGAGTTGCCCGGCGCTCAGTATACGGTAAGTACAGCAACCGGAACCAACCAAAGCGGATTCAAGTTGCAATTCAATAATCCGATTTCATCCGCGTACAAAATTACGTACCAAACCAAGGCCATTCAACGTGTTATCGACAATGCTACGATTACTAACAATGTTACCTCTGGCAGCGGGAATAGCGATACGGCCACTCAAGGAATGAACCAGGTGGTCATTGTCAAGAATGTGGGAGCAATCAATTATAATGCTAAGACGGTGGAATGGAATATTGCCGTTAACGGTGACAGCCAAACGATGAATAGCGTTGTGATTACGGATGTGTTTCCGAATAAGGGTCTCCACCTCATTCCGGCTTCATTAACTGTCAAAGAGGGCGCCATGCCGATGAGTCCGACTGACTATACAGTAGACGATTCTGCGATTGATCAAGGCTTCCAAATAATTTTCAACAAGCCGTTATCCGGGCCAGTTAACATTAGCTACACAACCGAATTCAATAACGACTGGATCAGTCCTGTCGGCAGCACGACCAATTTTATTAATAATGCGAAGATAGATTGGATCGACAGTTCTTTAAATGCACAAACCAAAACCATAACTTCAACGTTTACCCCTAGAAATGAAGTGGAAAATAACGGATTTAAGAATGGTTCTTACAATGCAAGCACCAAACAGCTGACTTGGACGATTGGTGTCAATTACAATAGTAAAACTCTTGCCGTAGCCAAGGTTGAGGATGTTTTGGAGTCCGGTCAGCAATTGGTCGCCAATTCTTTGGTTTTGTATAATATGACGATTCCTGCGAACGGTAATCCGTCTCAAGGGACGGTTGTAAATAGCGCAGATTATACGTACACGGTCGAAAGCGGTAATAAACTGGTTGTGACTTTCGTTCACCCCATTTCCTCTCCGTATTACATTGTCTTTAAAACAAGTCTGGACAGCAAACTGATTGGAGATAAAGTAGATAATACGGCAAGACTATTTGACGGTTCTGCTCCAGTTTCCGGTAACCTGACGGCGAGTGTGGCCATCCCAAAAGGGGGCGAGTATGTCAACAAGAACGGTGTGCAGGACGGGGACAAAATCAACTGGACGATTGATATCAATCGCGGACAATCAACGGTAGCGGATGCCAAAATTGTGGATACGCCAACTGAAAATCAATTGCTGCTTCCCGGTTCGTTCCATTTATTTGCTACTACAGTTGCAGCCAACGGCGATGTGACCAAGGGTGCAGAATTAACAAAAGGTACGGATTATACGGTTGCAATCATCACGGACGATGACGGCAAACAGACCTTTGAATTGAACTTCCTGCATGAGATCTCAACGGCGTATGTTCTGGAGTATCAATCATTGATCGTTGCAGGCGATAAGGAAACCGTCTCCAATAAAGTTAGCTTTAGCGGCAACAATGTGACTAGTGTGACCAAAGACACGACCAAAAGTATTGTGGTCGGAGTTTCAAGCGGATCAGGCACAGGCAGCGGTATTAGAGGCTCTCTCACGGTTAAGAAAGTGGATTCGGCCGATAGTGGAATAAGGCTTAACGGGGCAACATTTGATCTATATCGGAAGTCAGGTTCTACCCGCTCATTGATCAGCACCCTGACAACGGATGTGACCGGTACGGTTGTATTCAAGAAGTTATTGGCTGGCGACTATTTGGTAAAAGAAACAGCGGCTCCGTCTGGATACACGCTCGATGCAAGCGAACACCTGGTAGCAGTTAATTCGACGGCGGGTATTACTTTAAATGTTTCGAATACGAAGGTGGCTGGACCAGTAACACCGCCAGTAACACCAAGCCCGTCGCCAGATCCAGGGTCAGGTTCGGGTCCAGATCCAACGTCGAGCCCATCCGCAACGCCAACGCCAACGCCGAGCCCGTCGACGATACCATCACCTACACCAACAGCGAGTCCATCGGCAACGCCGGCACCAACACCGTCGGCAAAGCCAACGCCGACGCCGGCACCAACACCGTCGGCAAAGCCAACGCCGACGCCGGATGATCGAACAACGGATAAGGACACACCGATTGATGGTAAAATTGAAGTTCCAAAGGGAGCCATACCATCCATCGGCAAACCGCCGGAGCATGGTAAGGTAACCATTGATCCAGATGGAAGCTGGACCTATAAACCAGACCAAGGCTACATCGGGAAAGATACGATAACTATCGTTATAAAAGATCCCGATGGCAATGAAACGGAAACATTCATTGATATTAACGTTCAAGACATTCCTCTCGGAACTTTAACGGCTAACGGAATACCAGGACAAACACTTCCGAAGACAGGGGAAACCAGCCATTTATATGTAGAGTTAGCCGGTTTTGCTTTGATCCTTGCGGGAGTCATGCTGAGAAAAAGAGTATGGAAGAAGAAATAAAATTAAAGCCTGCCAGAGATATCTGGCGGGCTTTTTATTTGGAAATGGGAAAATTAATTCGTTATAATTGCTTTGGTTCATTCCTTATTGTGGGATCTGAAAAGTGACGGTAGTGCCCTGATCCGGTATTGAGAGGATTATCAATATCTGTTTTTTCGAAAGCAATCCATCAACCTCAGTTCAATTTTATGAGAATTTTTTCCTATCCATCATATCAGATATGTACAGAATTTTGTCGAGATAGTTACAGAACTTTATTTTTCCTCACCATGAAATCTAGGCAGCTGACGATTACATTTAAAGTAATACATAAAAGGAAGGATGTACATATTAATTCATAGGAATACCGAAAGTTGATCAACATATTCGAGAACATAATAATGAAGTTCTGAGGTGTGACGAGTGCAGCAAGAAAATTGTGACATATCCCCGATGAAAGAACAATTGAAGCAACAATTGCGCCACATTTCCGCTGAAATAGAGTGCAGCTTGGATACCTTAGATAATGATGAAAATAGCTGTCTTTTAAGTCGATTTGACGAAATTCGTGAAGCCTTCAAACAAGTCGAATCCATTGCGGCTTCCTTCTATTTGCAATGTTATTTATCCTCTTTCACCAACCATTATTTAGACTTGTCCATTTGCATTCAGCATCTGTCGGAACGTCGACATGGTGCTTTGATCGTGATCCAGAGGAATGATCTGCTGGATATGTTTATGCACTCAGGCATTAGGTTGGAAGCCACGTTGACTTACTCGTTATTGGAAGCCATTTTTTACCCTGGCAACCCACTGCATGATGGAGCCCTACTGATTCAATCCGATCGAATCGTTTCGGCTGCGAATGTTTTGCCAGTATCTAATATTTCGGTAGATAAAAAACTGGGGACAAGACACCGCGCGGCGATAGGTTTGACAGAGCGAACCGATGCTCTTGTACTCGTTGTTTCAGAGGAAACCGGTAATGCTTCGTTTGCCTATAAGGGAATCCTGCACCCCATTAATTCTTTAGATCCAATGATCTAGCCGACCAACGGTATGAAAGATTCAAATCACTCTTTTCTGATAAAAGAACTGTTCCACTAAGTAAACAGATTGCGGGAAATTCAATCCGAGCTGCCACGCCCCAACGCCTTTAAGTTGGTAATCGACGACAGTTTGAAATTTTGCTGCACGGGCTCGCGCATCTTCAAACCACACACTGTGTCTTCTACCGTTCTCGTCCCAATATGAAAAATAAGGTTGTTGGTACTGTATGGAATATTGAATCGGTACTTCATACCTCATAGCTGTTTCGGTAGCCGTTGTAACGGAAACAGCTTTAGCGCTCATAACGGTTCCATTATCCATCGTCCAGTCGTACCCATACCTAGGTACCCCAAGTATAATTTTGTTCCGAGGCATGCGCTGCACGGCGTAATCGAGGGTTTTACGAATCTCATCGATTGGGGCGATGGGTCCAGGACCGGAATGCTTCTCATGCCAATCGTAGGCCATTATGAAAGCGAAATCCACGACAGCACCGATCCCTCCGTAATCATAACCTGGATAATCGCTATCGCTTTTTTTTACATGAAGGGCGACCGATGTTAAGTATCCCTCCGGATTCAAACGATCATTTAACGAACGTAAAAAGCCGGTATACAAGTCTCTTTCCCCTGCCCGTACTTGCTCAAAATCAACATTTACACCAGCATAATTTTTTGTTTTTATCAATGTATAGATATTATTAATGAGTCGATTCCTTATTTCAGGAGAGTTTAGGACTTGCCTTGTCATTTCAGGGCTGAACCCTTCCGGCGTTAAATTCGTAATTGTCGCAAGAGGAGCAACTCGATGATTCCTTGAAGCTATTACGGCGAGTTCATCGTTCTTTAACGTGCTCAAGTTTCCTTCTTCGGTAATGTGATATTCAAAAATGCCAAAGTAAGCATTGTAAGGTGAGAAGTTACGGGTGGTCATTTCAATTTGTTCAGGTGTAGCAGGAATGAAATAACTTAAGCCTTCTTCCGGGTATTTGGTTCTCACCGGCAGATACAGCTTCATGCCTACAGATAATACATCGCTCTGAAGTCCGTTAGCCGAACGCAGGGTGTTCACTTGTACCAAACTCATCTGTGATATCGTATATAACGAATCTCCGGGCTGAACAATATAATAATTTGATGGAACAATCAAAGCTTGACCGGGAACCAGCGTTGGATCAATCAAGCCGTTTACTTCACGGATTTTATCGAGGGGAAATTGAAATTTTGAAGCAATAGAAAAAAGAGAATCTCCATTTTTTACGGTGTAAATGAACATATGAAATTTTGTCCCCCCAGCAGAGCAAAGATACTTTCTTCATAAATATTCATTAATAAGCATGTTTCAGAACAACTGCACCGTACTTACGAAGGGGAATGGATGGGATCAACAAAACTTTTCAACATTGTTCAAATTGATCAGAAAGAATCCGTGCTCTAAGGAAAAGATAGAAGGCTATGGGATAGTCATCTTTGTCTTTTCATACTATGGCTGCTCTGACGTCCGTTTAAACTGATAGGGGGTCAATCCCACGTGTTTCTTGAACATTTGGCAAAAATAAGAGAAGTTCCCCAGTCCCACGGCCTGTCCGATTCCCTGTATTGAGATGTCACTTGTTTTAAGCAATAAACAGGCTTGACGAATGCGTCTAGCGGTTAAATATTCAGTAATGCTGCTGCCTACGATTTGCTTAAATACCGCGGATATATGATTTGGAGATAGATGAATGGCCTGAGCGAGCTGATTAAGCTCAAATGGCTCCATGTAATGGATTTCAATCCATTCCATGACCTTCTCAGCAATGGATGAGGACTTTACTTTGGAATTACGTTCCGCGGATAGGTTGTAGCCGGTTAATGGATAGGATGTTTTTAAATGATGCATCAGGTTGGTTAAGAAGAACAATTGCTCTTCCAGCAAATGTTCTGGTTTGGCATGCTCAATTGTATGATGGTGTGCTTGGAGCAAGTTATGAAAAGCTTCCGTGTCTAGTCCGCTTATCTTTTGAATAGACAAGGGGTCTTTCCAAAGCTTCTGGAAAAATTCGCGTGTGGAAGGGAATGCAGCTAAACAGTCATCAAGCAGTGTAGGTTCAAATACGAAAAAGGATCGGATGTACGCATGCTGGGCTTGTTCGTTCATACGAATCCGATGAAGCTGGAAAGGTCTGAAGTAAAAGAGCATACCTGGGGCCAGATCGAAAATTTGTTGTTCCACAATGACGGTACCGGTGCCTTCGTGGACGATAAGGATTTCCATACCTTGATGTGCGTGATAGATTTCAGCAAAAGCATTTGTCCGATTTCGGAAAAATTGAAGATGTGCAGGGTGTTGATTAAGGTTCAAGTAATTCATTACCTTCATGGTCCGAATGACTCCCATCTTCTCTAATCTGTTAAATCATAATACAACAACATTTTATCATAAGAGCACTACACTCTGTTCGATTGATTTTTGCTATACTGAGGGCAAGAATTTCGGTAGGAGTGATAGACATTGCTTGGTCAACGTTTGAATCAGAATTGGGAGCATTATTGTGGGAGTCTAGGAGGCGTATGGGAGGTATGGCGAGGTGATAAGCTTCAAAATCACTATAATGTCCCATGGAAGCAAGTAGAGCTTCCGCATTCTTATAATGCTTTGGATACGATGGACCCAGACAGTAAGTACTATCAAGGACAGGGCTGGTATCGCACAAAGCTGGAGGTGAACAATCCGTATCCGAACGGGCGAACGCTTTTGCACTTTGAAGGAGCTGGACAGCGTTCAAGCGTATTTGTTTATACCGAGCAGGTGGGCGAGCACCTTGGAGGTTATGATGAATTCACGGTTGATATTACTGAAGCTGCTGCACGAGCGCGTACAATTGAACGGTATGAGGGTAAAGTAGCCGTAGCCGTCATGTGCGATAACAGCCGCGAGCTAGAGACGATTCCGTCAGATGCTAGTGATTTCCACCTATATGGCGGTGTGTATCGCTATCTGAGTCTGGTCTATGTGCCAGCGATGTCGCTGGAGAAAGTACATATCGAGACCGACACACAAGCCCTGCAAAGGTCGATGATAACCGGCTCGGATTCGATATCCTCCTGTACGGTGAAAGTTCGCGCTGCGTTATATAATCCGAAGGGCTTGAACGAAAACCTGCAATTGACGATTCAATTAACGGATCCAACAGGCAAAGTGATAGCGGTTTCAAATGTGAGCTCAATGCCGTGGGAAGGTGATAAGGAGCTAACCGTATTCGAGCTAGATACCCCTCAACTCTGGTCGAAGGATCAACCTGTCTTGTATGGTTGTAATGTGACACTTTCGAGTATGCATGGAGAGACAACGGTTAACGAGAAATTCGGGATTCGTTTCTTCGAGTTCATAAAACAGGGTCCGTTCAAGCTTAATGGTGAGCGGTTATTGCTTCGAGGTACACATCGACATGAGGATCATGCCGGTGTTGGGCCTGCGATGACAGAAGAGATGATACGTGAAGAAATGCGATTGATTAAGAGTATGGGAGCTAACTTTATACGGCTAGGCCATTACCAGCAATCAAGAATTGTACTGAATCTATGCGATGAGCTCGGCATATTGGTTTGGGAGGAAATCCCCTGGTGCCGTGGAGGTTTAGGCGGCGAAGCTTACCGGCAGCAATGTCGCGATATGCTAAGCGCGATGATCTCTCAGCATTACAATCATCCGTCCGTGATTCTTTGGGGGCTTGGCAATGAAAATGATTGGGAATGCGATTTTGATTATTTTGATCAGGGAGAAATCCGCAGATTTATGAAAGAACTTCATGACCTGTCACACCAGTTGGATGCAGGGCGCCTGACCGCGATACGGCGATGTGAGTTTTGCAAAGATATTATTGATGTCTACTCGCCATCCATTTGGGCTGGGTGGTATCGAGGCATATACACAGACTACGAGAAAAGCTCCCGGATGGCCTTTGAACAGGTGGACTCCTTTTTCCATATGGAATGGGGGGCTGATAATTTGCCAACTCGGCATGTGGAGAAAACGTACACAGGTTTCGAGTATATCCCTCGTGGAAACGGAGCTACAGAAGAGCGAGATGGGGATTATTTACTTACTGGAGGCGAAACGCGTGTCTCTCGCGACGGAGACTGGTCGGAGACCTACTTCTGTGAAATGATCGATTGGTATTTAAAATGCCAAGAGGGAATGGATTGGCTGACAGGTGCAGCACAATGGTCCTTCAAGGATTTCGCCACACCAGTCCGACCGGATTCACCGATTCCGTATCTGAATATGAAGGGAATCGTTGAACGTGATTTGACGAAGAAGGAAGCTTTTTATGTATTCCAATCTTATTGGTCTAAAGAACCTATGGTGCGCATCTACGGTCACACGATGCCAGTTCGTTGGGGGGCTGAGGATGAGCAGAAGTGCCTAAAGGTTTATTCCAACTGCCCTAAGGCGGAGCTTTTCCTTAATGGGGTTAGTTTAGGTATAAAACTGCGAGATTCCAAAGACTTCCCATGTGCGGGTCTACGTTGGAACACGACCTTCAATCCTGGCATGAACCATCTGCAGGTCATCGCTGAGAAGGAAGGCATCATCGTGAAAGATGAGCTGACCTTCGACTACCAGACAGAGACATGGGGGGAGCCGACGGAGCTTCGGCTTGCGTCAGTGAAACAGGATGATGGTCGTATCTATGTGGAAGCGCGTATGTTTGACGAGAAGGGTGTTTTTTGTCCAGATGCTTCTCATTTCATTCGTTTCGGACTTAGCGGCGATGGTAAGCTGCTTGATGGTCTTGGCACGATCCATGGCTCGAAGCTTGTACAGCTAGCAACTGGACGCGCGGGGATTTATATCGATCCGTTAGGAGGAAGCGCAGCTGCCATCGGCGAGACTGCGTTCATATCTGCGGGCGGACCAGCCATGGCTGTGATCAAAGCAGGCAAAGTGACTCATTTGCCTACTTCGATAGTTAGCGCGAAGTGTGAAGGTATTGCTACTGCTTTTATCACTTTACAATAAAACCAAAGGAGCGAATCGAATGGAAAACAAGACAACGATTCAAGCTGACAAGTGGAAAAACGCGGCAAGCATGAAGGAAGCACTGCCCCTCGTATGGGAGGCGCTGCAGGTTAAGGTAGATAGAATGATCGAGCAGCTCGGGGATAAATCTCCGCATGTGGCTAAGGAAGACGGGATCTACGATGATATGCGGCATGATTGGTGGACATCCGGTTTTTGGCCAGGCATCCTGTGGATTATGCACGAAATGACAGGCAAGGAGCATTACAAAAAAGCGGCTTGGAGCTGGGACGAGAAGTTTGAAAAGAAGATGATCGAGGCTAACAACTATCATCATGATGTAGGCTTTCAATTCCTGCCGACGGCGGTTATCAAATACAAGCTGACAGGCGATCAGGACGGTAAGCGCCGGGGGCTGTTCGCGGCAAACTTCTTAACGGGACGCTTCAATCTGGCTGGTCAGTTTCTGAGAGCTTGGAATCAAGAAAAAATCGGTTGGTCTATCGTAGATTCGTCTATGAACTTATCTATATTGTTTTGGGCTGCACAAGAGTCTGCTGATCCACGGTTTGAGCATGTAGGCAAGGCGCATGCTGATACGGTGGTGGAACACTTTATCCGAGAAGACGGATCTGTGAATCATATTTTAAGCTTTGACCCTAGGTCGGGTGAACTCATCGAATCGCTTGGCGGGCAGGGAGCAGGACCTCACTCTTCCTGGAGCCGTGGGCAAGCATGGGCGCTGCATGGCATGGCGAACACTTACCGCTACACAGGGGATGCCAAATATCTCCATGCCGCTAGACGCGTAGCGCACTATTTTCTAGCTTGCTTGCCTGAAGATTATGTAGCGCATTGGGATTTCCGCGCAGATGAATCATTGGAAGGCCTCCCGCGCGACACGTCTGCGGCAACCTGTGCTGCGTCTGGTCTGCTTGAGCTGGCTGATGCACTTCCAGCCGTAGAGGGCGCACTATATCGACGAGCAGCGGAACGGATCCTGCTTTCCTTGACCCAGAACTATGCGACATGGGATCAGCCGGAGCATGAGGCAATCCTACGTGGTGGAACTGGAAATTTACCCGCTGGGCAGAACATTGATGTTTCCTTGATTTATGGGGACTATTATTACGTTGAAGCTATTGCGAAGCTGCTAGGCTGGAAGAATCGTATTTTCTAGCAAACTGGCCTGTGATTAGCTAATTTCATTATGGAATTAGTAGGTCACAGGCCAATTGCTTTTACATGAGTTGCACGCGGAAGGTTAGTAGTTTGCAGGGAGGAGCCTGATAATGGGAATCTTAAAGTTAAAGAAGGAACAATGGAATGATTACTTTGATATGGACAGAATTCTCCATGATGCGGAGGAGTCGCTTCAGGCCTCGATGATACATATAACAGATCATATTGCTCATGGAAGTCCAGGAGGCATGCATGACTATTATTCGAATGGAGACTATTGGTGGCCGAATCCGGATACGGAGGACGAACTGCCGTATATTCGCCGCGATGGCGAAAGTAATCCTGGCAATTTCGATTATCACCGGAGTGCGCTGCGGATTATGAGGTCGCACGTGGTCAGGTTGGCTTCGGCCTATCGGATTACTGAGGATGAGCGGCATGCGGCAAAAGCGATACAGCTTTTGAAGGGGTTTTTCTTGGATGAACAGACCCGAATGAATCCGCATCTGCTGTATGCCCAAGCGATTCCTGGTGTATGCGAGGGAAGGGGAATCGGGATTATCGATACGCTCCACTTGATCGACATTACGGTAGCTTTTGAAGTTTTGCAAAGGTCTTTAAGTGTGGAGGATGCTTTCAGGTTGAGCCTCGAGGATTGGTTCTCCAGTTACTTGAATTGGATGAGCACGCACCAGCAAGGTATTGAGGAACGGGACGCGTCCAATAATCATGGGATCTGTTGGTTCGTGCAAGCAGCCGCATTTGGTCGGATGACTGGGAATCAACAAATGCTTGCTTATTGTCGGGAACAATTCAAGACCCGTCTGCTAGCTGAACAAATGGATCAGAACGGCAGTTTGCCGAGGGAATTGGCACGAACTAAGCCTTACGCCTATTCCATCTTCGCATTGGATAATCTGGTCACCCTCTGCCATATCCTATCGACTCCGAACGATAACCTATGGGATTATCAATTACTCGATGGAAGGGGAATCCGGAAGGGAATCGATTTTCTGACGCCATATTTAATGAATAAAGCTTCGTGGCCTTATAGGCATGATGTGGAGTGCTTTGAAGAGTGGCCTGTAGGGATATCGTTTCTATTATTCGCAGGGCTTGCTTACGAATCTAATGATTTGCTGAAGCTGTGGCACTTGCTGGACAAAAGCCCGGCGAATTCAGAGGTGCGTCGAAATATGGCCATCAGACAACCAATGCTTTGGTTGTAAGAATGTAGAGGCAATGCAGTGAAGGGATGTCTGGTAACCAAGGACACTCCCTTTTTTATGTTTACATCCCTATTTGAATATCCAGATTAGGTAATGAGGGTGTGGAGTTTCGATTTTAAAGATGAATTTACGATTATGAAGATTTATTATCTCCATGATTTATATAAAATTGAAGGAGAGTGCGCACTCGACGACAATGAAAGGAGTTCAATGGTTGGAAGGTTTGGTTGTTCGTTAATGAAACCAAGATAAGAGGAGGATGTTTTAATGGGAAAAGGAAAAAAAGCAGGCATTGTTATGTTAATGATTAGTTTATTTCTTGCCATGATCCCTTTTTCAAGTTATGCTGCTGACGCTAAATTGTCGGTCGCAACGTCTGGCGTGACGGCGAGTGCGGATGATGGGAACGTACCTGCCAATACGGTGGATGGAAGCTTAACGACCCGTTGGTCTGCAAGTGGTGACGGGCAATGGATCAAGTACGATTTGGGCTCTGTAAAAAAAGTATCTTTCCTTAAAATCGCTTTTCTAAATGGGGATACGAGAACATCTAATTTTGATATTCAAGTATCTACGGATAATGTTACTTTTACGACGGTTCAGGCTAACGTGACGAGCAGTTTGAATACAAGCCTGCAGATGTTTGATTTTCCGGATGTAGACCCCGTCCGTTATGTGCGGATTGTTGGACATGGCAACTCTGTCAACGCATGGAATAGTTACACAGAGGTTGAAATTTACGGAGACACTTCTGTAAGCGCTTCCGGTGACGCGAAGTTCTCCATCTCCGGGTCTTCCGTGACCGCAAGCGCGGATGATGGGAATGTGCCTGCTAACACAGTGGATGGAAGCTTGACCACACGTTGGTCTGCTAGCGGAAATGGGCAATGGATCAAGTACGATTTGGGTTCGAATGTCAAGGTCGCCTTCATTAAGATTGCATTTTTAAGCGGGGATACAAGAACTTCTAGTTTCGATATTCAAACTTCCACAGATAACGTGAATTTTACAACGGTTCAGGCTAACGTGACCAGCAGTTTGAATACAAGCTTACAGACTTTTGACTTCCCAGATGTAACGCCAATCCGTTATGTGCGAATTGTTGGACACGGCAACTCCGTCAACACATGGAACAGTTATACTGAGGTAGAAATCTATGGTGTTGTTCCTGTTACTCCTGGTATACCTGTTTCCACATCCGGAGAGTTAGCAACGGCCTTGAGTAATGCAAGTGCGGGTACTACGATCGTTCTCGCTAATGGGACCTACTCACAAACAGGCCCCTTCGTCTTGAGCAACAAAAACGGAACAGCAAGCAGCCCTATCACGATCAAGGCAGCTAATCAAGGGCAGGCGATTATTTCTGGCGGGGCGTCTCTCCAAATTCAAAACTCATCCAATGTCGTTATCGAAGGGCTTAAATTTACAAACTTAGGAAACACAGCCCTTCTCCTTGATGGATCCAATAACATTCGAGTTACTCGAAATCAATTCGCGCTGCAAGCAACCGGAGGAACCCTCATCTGGCTTCAGGTTAGCGGAGTCAATAGTCATCACAATCGAATCGACCATAATGACTTCGGTCCCAAGAGCGACATGGATCCTCTAATTGCCTATCAAGGTGATAATGACGGAAACATCTCTCAGTATGACGTCATCGAATATAATTACTTTCATGATGTGGGTCCATGGGTGGCTAATGGTAAAGAAACGATACGCCTTGGATTATCAGGAATCTCCTTGTCCAATGGATTTAATACTATCCAGTATAATCTATTTGAGAACTGCGATGGCGAACCCGAAATCGTTTCTGTGAAAAGCAGCAACAACACGGTTCGTTATAATACCTTTAAGACGTCCAAAGGAGGGCTCACCTCAAGACATGGACATAACAACTCATTTTACGGAAACTATTTCCTTGGTGATGGTGTAGAAACGGAAGAAGCGGGAATCCGTATTTATGGCAATGACCATAAGATTTACAACAATTACATGGAGAACCTCACGGCTAACGCCATTATTCTTGACAATGGTAATTATGATGGGGGCACGAGTGGGTATCCTTCCAATCCAACACCTGATGACTTGAGAGCGCAGTGGAAAATTTACCGAGCGCAAGTCATCAATAATACGATCGTTAATAGCACGACAGGAATTGTTGTTGGTTCCAGTAAAACATACGCTGCTCAGGACAGCAGAGTGGCTAATAATATCGTGAGAAATTCCACGGGTACCTTGTACGATGAAGTTGTGACCACCAACACCGTATTCGAAGGGAATATGGGGTTCGGCAGCACAGTTAGCAATAATAGTTCGAGGACGGCTGCCCAAATTTGGGGAATCAATCCGTTGTTAACAACCGTTAACGGGTTGCAAAAATTGTCCGCTACCAGTCCGGCGATCAACGCTGCTTTAGGAACCTACACCTTTGTAACAGAGGATATGGATGGAGAAACACGCTCCACCACGGATATTGGTGCAGATGAACGGTCTTCAAGCACATCCTTTGGGAAACATCCGTTGGTTGTAACAGAGGTTGGACCGAATGCGCCATAAGTAATGATTAAATAGTTTAAATGAAGATCGCAACAGCTTAGGCTGTGCGGTCTTTTTTCCATGTAAGAAAGTATAAGTTTTCGGTTCTCATAACCGCTTTCTTATGTGGCCACACATCCTTGACCTTGATAAAGGTTTTCTCAACCGTCCATTTCGTGTCGATTCTCCAATATAGTCGCTCCTTCTGCCATGTAGCTCAATATTTAATGTTCACCCACCTGTGAACATATTCACCAGATTGTAGCGGAACGTAGATGCCTTATTTTACTCAAAAACGCGTATATCACGTTTTCGCGGAACGAGGAGCCTCTATTTCCGCTTTCGAGGCGAAAAAACCGGTAAAACGCCAAAATAACGCCCCCACGTTCCGCTTACCGGCCCTGTATCAGCATAATCACCGAAATAGAGGCTCCTCGTTCCCTCCGATCCTCCGATTAGCAGCTTATATGTTCGAAATCACTCCACAGAGTTGGATCTGACCAGCTGTTTATCAGTATTTGAATAGAAGCCTATCTACCTCACGTAGCTGCTGAATGACTTTAAGGGGCGGAGTAATCAGTTTTTCTTATAAAACTTGATAATGATGGAAAAGCCAAGTAGAGTTTAAGTGTAGGAGTTGAAAGTGGGGGGTTGTTTTATTTGAAAAAACTAGGTATTGCTTTGCTGATCGTCTCAGGGGTTGCTCTATTGTCGGCATTTACGATTCCCTTCTTCATTCATAACGGAAGTGAGATGGCTGGTTGGATCGCTGGTCTTCTTATTGTTAGCGAAATTGCGTTCTGGACAGGCGGCATCATTCTTGGTAAAGAAGTGGCGAGAAAATATAGACGGTACTTAAATCCTAAAAACTGGTCGCGAAAACAGCATAAGTCGAGTAACGATGGAGAATAAAGAAGAGATACTTCAGGAAAGTTTAGTTTTTTTCTTAATTTCAGGTATACTATAACCTGCAGATGAAAAAGGGGTGGTCCAATGTTTACAATGACAAGTTACACTGTGGAATTAGTGAAAGATCCATTTGGGATATTGACGGGGCAGCGATATGAATTTCTCATAGATATTGAAGTTGAGGAAGATGATGAGCTTTACTCCGAAAGCGGATTATATATTAGAGCGATCTATAGCGTGGAAGAGGAAAAGTCCGGAATTATGAAATACGAGCTATATGAGAAAACGACACAACTCTATTTGGATTTTGATTTAGAGGATGATGAAGTTGCCGCAGTAGAAGCGTTTTGTAAAGAGCATTTTCATGAAGGAAATGATTAAGTAAAATGAACAGCCATTCGAGATGCATGCATCTTGGATGGCTGTTTTTCTTCCTATTGAATCAAGTATCAACGCGGTGTATTTATCCTTTTTCGGACTGTTTAGTCAAGAAAATAATGAATAAAAAGAAAACCCCTCACGTAGTAAGGGATTTTCATCAAGTTCAGGCGTACTTCTTATCCTTGAAGGATGTCTTCCACCTTTTGTAACACATCTTCCGTCAAGCGGATGCCGCTAGCTGCGCAGTTTTCAACGACTTGCTCAGGGCGGCTAGCACCAACGAGAGCACTTGCTACATTATTTTGTCTGAGAATCCAAGCAATGGCCAGCTGAGAGACCTTGATGCCAAGCTCGTCGGCGATTCCAGATAATTGTGCCACTCTATTCAAAGAAGCTTCGTTTAATTGCTTATCGCTCCAATTCTTACTGCTTGCTCGGCTATCGGCTGCGATGGGTTGTCCTGCACGATATTTGCCTGTAAGAAGCCCCTGTGCAAGCGGCGAGAAGACAACCTGGCCGAATCCCTTAGCCTCACCAAGTGGGATAATTTCTTTTTCGATGTAGCGATTAAATAGGTTGTAGATCGGTTGATTGACAATGAGCTTATCTAACAAAAGCTTGTCTGCAATGGCATATGCGTCGACAATCTGAGCAGGCGTCCATTCGCTAACGCCGATGTAAAGTACCTTGCCTTGTGTGACCAAATCGTCCAATGCACGCAAAGTTTCTTCTAGCGGAGTTTCAGGGTCATAACGGTGGCAATAGTAAATATCAATGTAATCCGCATTCAGTCGACGTAGACTGGCTTCGGCCTGTTCTTTAATATGCTTGCGGGATAAACCGCGATCATTAGGACCATCGCCCATCGTATTAAAAACTTTGGTGGCTAGAACATAGGATTCCCGTGGATAGGAAGCAAGTGCTTTGCCCATGACTTTTTCTGCTTCACCACGTTCGTAGACGTTAGCTGTATCAAAGAAATTAACACCCAAATCATAAAGAGATGAAGACAATCTGCTCTGTAGCCCGTGGATAGGAAGCAAGTGCTTTGCCCATGACTTTTTCTGCTTCACCACGTTCGTAGACGTTAGCTGTATCAAAGAAATTAACACCCAAATCATAAGCTTGTTCAATCGAACGGACGGCAGGGTCTTCCCCGACATAACCGCCGTATGTGAGCCAACTGCCAAGACTGATTTCACTGACTTTGAGACCGCTGTTACCGAGTTTGCGATATTGCATGATTGTTAACCTCCTAGTGCAATGTGGGATAAGTACTATCTATTAGTATAAAGACATTCCCCGGTTTATGTAAGAACTGACAAATAGGTGATTTAGTTACCTGGAGGTGTGACGCTTACTTCAAGGTAAGTATAAAAGTGATCGGGAAATCAAAAGAGATGAAGACAATCTGCTCTGTAGCCNTGTTAATTGTAGCGGTTCCAAATAAATAGGTGATTTAGTTACCTGGAGGTGTGACGCTTACTTCAAGGTAAGTATAAAAGTGATCGGGAAATCAAAAGAGATGAAGACAATCTGCTCTGTAGCCAAAAGAAAGCTTTTCAAGTAAAATGACGTTGAAAGGAGGAGGTATTCATGTTAGCTTCCCTATTTGTTGGCATCGTAGCTATAGAGCATATCTACATTCTAATATTGGAAATGTTTTTATGGACGACACCTCGCGGTTTGAAAGCCTTCGGAATGACGAAGGAACAAGCCCAGGAAACCAAATCTCTTGCTGCTAATCAAGGTTTATATAATGGATTTCTTGCAGCTGGTCTTGTATGGGGACTCGTTCACCCTGATGCATCCATGGGTCGTTCCATTGAGATTTTCTTCTTAATCTGTGTGATTATTGCTGCCTTGTATGGCGGGGCAACTGCAAAAAGGTCGATTTTGCTAGTACAGGGTTTACCTGCGGTTATTGCTCTTCTTTTTGTCCTTCTGTAAGATCACCACTACATAAGTAAATAGACATAGAAAAGACTTACATAGGTAAGGTTTTATCGCAATAAATAAGGGAAGTCCCTATAGCTACTGGGGACTTCCCTTATTTATTAGGCATACTTCACTACTTTATTTTTGCCGCTCGTTTTTGCTCGGTACATGGCTTCATCCGCCTGTTTGATGAGCTCCTCGGCGCTTAGACCATTCTTGTACTTGCTGTAGCCGATACTTGCGGTTACGATCGTTTCTTTTTCGATTCGACTGCGAACGCGTTCCGCAAAGGCTTCCATTTTGACACTAGGATCTGTCACCATGACGACCATCTCTTCGCCACCGTATCGGCCGGCAATGCCGCATTCTTCGGCTTCTTCTTTCATAATCAGCGCAACTTGCTTGAGCACATCGTCCCCCATCTGATGACCTTGGGTATCATTTAGCTTCTTGAAGTTATCAATGTCGCTAAATAAAATGTACACAGGCAAATGCCGTCCAACATATTGGGAAACGCGATTATAGAAAAATTTGCGATTATATAGACGTGTAAGCCCGTCCGTTATGGATGAATTATAAATGGCCTGCATAAGCTCTACGACACGTTCAAAGAGCAGCATAAATAATAAAAAATAATAAATAATCGGTAAGACATTGGCTGCAATGGATAACAAAGGCTGAACGTTCCCATACATATAGGCATTTACAAGGTGGACAGATTGAATGAAAAAGTAAACCGTCAGTGCCATTTGATATTTGACCTGTTGGCCGATGTACGGTGGAATTGTGTAGAAACAAAGAAAGATCAGTACAAATACATAGAGCTCTAGACCAATATCCTGAAGCAATCTAACTTGCTCATGCGTCCCTGTATACATATTCGGCACACTGAAATGAAGGATAGAAACGACAAAACCCATAATCATTAAGCCATAGAAGAATATGTACTGCTTACGATTCGTACGATTGTATAACTGATAGATCCCCATATTTATAAGGATAAAGGATATTATTTTAAGCATTAGCAGCATGTAGGCGGTTAAACTTGTATCAATGTTGCTGAGTGATAAATATAATTGTAATAGGTAATGAATGCCTACTATAACTAGTGAAATGGTCATCGACATGTAGCCTTTTTTGCGACGGTCTAGAAATAATCGAAGAGAGATCACGAACATAAGGGCAACAATGACAACGATAATGGCATTCGATAATAATGAAGCTAAATCACCGAAAAGCAGATCAACGACGTTCATACTTTCCTCCAAAATACCCTGTTTTTCGACATGTAGTGACTCTATTATAAAGGAAAATGCGAGAGAGGGATAGAATCGATTGTTAGGGCTCGAAGGTGTTCTCTTTTCTATTCGGCGCACACAAGTTACAATAAGAAGGTAAGCTCAAGGATTTGGGAGAGGGGCTCATGCAATGAACATATTGCAAGCATTGTTTTTCCCCCCGGAACAGCCGGGTGGGGTGTCATCCATGGTTCCCTATATATTGGACCGTTTTAATAAAAAAGGCTGGGAAATGGAATTATTTTCGCTACCTAAGCGGATTCGAGGCAAGGGTACTGAGGAAGTGGAGTTCGTCACTTTTGATTGGCGGAAGTATGCCGGAAACCCGATCGTTGATAAATACATTCAGACGTACAAGGATTATGTTTGGTGGACGAAGCTAAGAATTTCCAAGAAGTATGATATCATCCATGCTCATCATCCGATTGCGGCACTTGCCATGAAGCAGATTTACCCCGAAACACCCGTCATTTTAACCATTCATTCTAGCTTTGAGAGAGAGCTTATTTTGAATGGACGCATTCAGGAGAATGGCGTAGAGCATCAATTCCTTACTCAAATTTACGGGGAGCTTGAAGCGAGAGTCGATCAGATGATCACAGTCTCTAATTCGTTCAAGCAATATATGGCGGAATATGTGCAGGATAGTGAACGGATTGGCGTTATCCCAAATGGTTTTGACGAAAAGCGTTTTCGTCCGATTTCACATGAAAATCCAGTTACGCAGTTCATAACTGTTTGCCGTTTAGTGCCTGCCAAAGGGCTCGATACGCTGCTGATTGCTTGCGGAGAGCTGAAAAAACGCGGTCATCCCTTCGTTTTACATATTATTGGTGATGGACCGAGCCGAGAAGAGCTGGAGAAGCTCGCGATTCAGCATAATATTTACGAAGAAACGATTTTCTATGGCTATATGCTGCATCCAGAAGAATTTATGCCGTTCTTTGATGTATTCGTTCTGCCATCGCGCGCGGAGGCATTCGGGTCTGTATTTGCAGAAGCAGCACTGTGCTGGTTAGCGTTAATAGGAACTGATGTCGGAGGGATCGCTGAGCAAATCGAACATGGACATAACGGCTTGCTTGTACCGGTTGGTGATGCGATGGCGCTTAGCCATGCTTTGGAAAAAGTCGTCATTGATCCTACTTTCCGCTATAATTTGGCACGAACTGCTTGGGAAAAGGCGAAGAAAACTTACTCTTTAAACCGTGTGCTGCGGCAGCTTAAAAGTGTATATGAGAGTTATCCTATCGCTGCTCAATCAAATAACGATGATAGTGCGGATAGTGAAAAAAGCTGAATTAGGAAGGCGTTTGAGACATGAAACGACTGCGGTTTATGCATGCCGCCGATCTGCATCTGGACAGTCCGTTCAAAGGCATGTCGGCGCTGCCTGAACGGGTTCGTGAGCGAATACGAGAATCGACGTTTGAAGCGCTCAAGGAACTCGTGGCTTTAGCGATACAAGAGCAGGTAGATTTTGTACTCATTAGTGGGGATGTTTATGATTTATCTGATCGTTCCTTACGCGCTCAAATTCGCTTCCAGAAAGCACTGGAGCGATTAGCTGACAGGGGAATTCCTACTTATATTATTCATGGAAATCATGACCCGGAGGATGGACGTGCCGCGAAATTGGATTGGCCGGCAGCAGTCCATTTTTTTGCGTGCGACCAAGTGGAGACGATTAGCGTGGAAAAGCCGAATCGCGGCATCATCGCCCAGATTCATGGCATTTCATATCGAAGCTCGGCTGTTACGGATAATTTAGCTGTCAAATTTAAAGCAGGCCAAGAGAACGTATGTCAGATCGGCCTTTTACATACGAATGTCGACGGTGATCCCGGTCATGATAATTATGCCCCTTGCAGCAAGCAGGATTTGCTTGAAGCGGGTATGAACTACTGGGCATTAGGCCACGTACATACGAGGAATGTGCTTCATCAGCAGCCGGCGATTGTTTACCCAGGGAACCTGCAGGGCCGAAGTATTCGGGAAACAGGACCACGTGGGTGTTATATCGTCGATATGTCTGAGGATGGACGAGCTGAGCTAACCTTCCATGCGTTGGACCAGGTTCGTTGGTTCTTAGAGCAGCTGTCGGTGACAGGCATACAGACCGAGCAGGAATTGAAAGACCGGCTCGGGGAGCAGCTCGAGCGTATCCGGTCTGAGGCGGACGGCAGAGATGCCGTCGTCCGTCTTGTTCTGGAAGGGCGCAGCGCGGTGCATGGCTTGCTGCGCAAAGGGCGGGCATTGCAGGAGCTGACCGCCGAACTGCGTGAGGACGAAGCCGAGCGGAGCCGCTTCGTCTGGGTGGAATCGATCGAGGACCGAACGGCAAGTGAGCTCGACCTCGAGGCCTTACAGCAGGAGAAGAGCTTCCTTGGCGACCTTCTGCGGTATTCGGCTGCGCTGCAAGGCGACGACGAAGCGCTTGCTTTGTTTGCAAGCGAGGCGCTGGCCGCGCTGCAGAGCTTGCCGCAGGCAGCCGGTGACCCGGCTGCGGCGGAGCCTGAACGGTTGCGCGAGTGGCTGCGCGCCGCACAAGAATTAGCCGCGGATCTGTTGTCCGCGGATGGGGGGGGACATGGATGAGAATCGTATCCATGCAGGTTCAAGGCTTCGGCAGCCTGCGCGAGCGGCAGCTTGATACGGACAGCCCATTGGTGCTGTTTTACGGCGCCAACGAAGCGGGCAAGAGCACGCTCATGGGCTTCGTCCGCGCGGTGCTGTTCGGCTTCCCGACTCGTCAGAGCCGGTTGGAACGCTACGAGCCGCTGGGCGGCGGCGCGCATGGAGGCGCGCTAACCCTGCTCGATGAGCAGGGTCAGCTCATTCGCGTCGAGCGCTACGACGCGCCCGCCGCAGGCGGCAGACGAGCCTCTGCGGGGCTCGTCAAGGTTACCCTCGGTGATGGCACCACCGGGGGCGAAGACCTGCTGAACACGCTGCTGGGCGGCCTATCGGCCGACCTCTTCCGCAGCTTGTTCGCTTTCGGTTTAACCGAACTGCAGGAGCTGCGCACCCTGCAGACGGACGAGCTCAGCGGCTATCTGTATAGCGCTGGGCTTGGTGTGAGCGGCTCGGCCATCATGGAGGCCGAGCGCAAGCTGACGGCGCAGGCCGACGGCCTGTACAGACCCCGCGGGCGCAATCAGGAGATGAACCGTCTCCTGAAGGAGCTTGAGGGTCTGGAGCAGTCGCTGCGCCGCAGCCGGGACCCAGCAGCCGACTACGATCGGCTGCGAGCGGAGCGCCGCTCCGCGGAGGAGCGCATTGCTGCCCTGGAGGGGCAGCAGGAATCGCTGCGCGCGGAACTGCACAAGCTTGGCCTGGCCGGCAAGGCGCGCAGCGGATGGATCCGCTTGCGTCAGATCGGCCAGGAGCTTGCGGCGCTGCCTGCGCTGGCGGGCTTCCCCGAGCATGCCTCGGCGAGGCTTGACGCGCTCGAGGCAGAGCTGGAGCGCATTCATGCGGAGCGCGCTCGGCTCCTGCTGCGGCAGCAGGGACTAACGAGTCAGCTGCGCGCTATAGAGCTTGTGCCTGATCTGCTCGAGCATCAGATTGAGCTGAATCATTGGCTGGAGCAAGCAGCCACATATGAAGAGAATAAACGCAGCGTAGATCAAATGCGCGTGGAGCGGGAACACCAACGCGCGCAGGTAGATAGGCTGCTTAAACAAATAGATGTTCACTGGGAGGAGACAGATTTAGCCTCTTTCTCGGTAACGATTTCGCTGCGTGAACAGGTACGAGCTTACAAAGACCGGTTTCATAAGTCCAAGGAGAGTGAGCTGCGCGTCAGAACAGAGCTTGAGAGTCTGCAGCAGCAGGTGGAACGCGTCCAAGAAACGGTAAGGAGCTTGGAATCCGATCTACATAAAAGCGGGGTAAGAACAGATGGTTCAGCCTCTCCTGGTTGGGGAGGAGCAGATCCATCTGCCACCTTGCACCAAATAGCGAGAGATTATGCCAGGTGGCAGCTGCTTGTGAGAGAGCTTGCCCATCAAAAAGAACGCGATGCTGTGGAAAATCAGTTCCAGCTTAGTCTGGAAGAGGCGGCGAAAGCAGGCAAAACGGCCTCACGGAGACTGCGTCAACGCATCGTTGTCATAACCGGCCTTTTGGCCGTCTTGGCGCCATTATTGCTGTTATGGCAGGGCAGCTGGCTGGCAGCTCTCTGCGCCTTTCTTTTATTTGCTGGTACTGCGCTCTATTTACTTGTTTCTGATCGTGCAGAGACAGAGAGCCGCTCTTCCCGAGTGATGACTTCATCCCCGATCAGGGATGAAAGTCTGAGTGATGAACTTCGCTTGCTGGAACGCCGCCTTCAAGAACAAATCCAACCTTTTGCCCAACAGCAAACGGGCTACGGTGAAGCTGCGGCAGCATCAGCTGCTCATTCGTGGGGCCGTTCCGCATCATTGTCTCTTGAAGTTCTCCAGCCACAATTGGATGCTTGGATGCGTGAAGCTGAGCAAAATAAACAGCAACGAAGCGAGCTGCTTCGTAAACTAGAGAAGCTGCAGGACACGAAGGAGATGCTGCAATCTCTTCGGCAGCAAGAAGATCAGCGTAGTGGATACTTCGAGCAGCTTATGTTGGAGTCAGATCAGCTCCAGTTGGATTGGAATCATTGGCTGCAATCGCTGGGACTAAGTACACAGTTATCAGCAGATGCCCTGTTAGAAACCATCCAGACGATTGAGCAAGGGCAGGAAAGTCTTCGTCAGCTTCATAAGCTGGAGTCCAAGCTTGAGGTATTAGTAACAAACATCGATCATTACGAAAAGACAGTCGGTTCACTTCTTCGACTTTCACCGGTGACACGGCAAGAGCCCGTATTCGCGCTCAAACGCTGGAAAGAGCAGGAGCAAGAACAAGTGAAGCTGCTTACGGAGAAGAAGCATGGCGAGCAGTTATATTCGGAAACCGAGCAAGAACTGCAGCTTCTACAGACCAATGAGCAGCGTACACAAGGCCGGTTGGACCAGCTTTTACAGGAAGCGTCTGCATGTGACGGTGAAGAACTGCGTATTCATCAGAGAGAGCAGGAAGAACGCAGGAAACTGATGGAAGAACAAACATTGCTGGAATCCTCGCTCGAAACGTTACTTAGCCGATCCTTACTTCCCAGCTACACCGAGCTTTTGGAAACCCAAGGAGAAGAGGATATCTCACTTCAAATGACATCCCTCCAAGGTCAGTTAACCGATACTGCCCATGAAACGAATGAACTTCGGGAGGTCGTTGGCAAGCTGGCGGGGCAAATTGAGAAGCTGGAGCAAGGCTCAGAACAGGCCGATCATCTTCTTCAGGCTGAAGCATATCGAGCTACCATTCGGCAGCAAGTGGATCAATACGCCGTAGCTTCTTTTGCTTCACTGCTGATGAAGAAAGCCCGCGAATTTTACGAGCATGAACGGCAGCCTGGCGTGCTTCTGCGAGCATCGGATTACTTTGCGAAAATGACGAACGGTGCCTTCTCTCATGTCAAAGCGCCATTCGGAGAGCAGCGGCTAGTGGCCATACGAGCGAATGGAGAGTCGCTGGATACGACTCAGCTTAGTCGGGGAACGGCAGAGCAGCTCTACTTATCCATGCGCTTTGCACTCGCCCAGGAGTATGCTTACAAGGCTATTTTACCGCTGGTGATGGACGATATACTCGTCAATTTCGATGAGGAACGAATGGAGAGCTGTTTACGCGTTCTTGCAGACATAAGCAGCAAGCATCAAGTGCTGCTCTTTACCTGCCACAGCCACGTGCGGGATGCGGCAGCAAGAGTTATTCCCGGAAATCGCTTAATTCGTTTGTAGAAGCGTTGCAATGGAGGAATCGGAATTGGAATCAGGAAACGATAAGAAGAAAGAGCATCGGGAAATCACCTATCAGGTCGGATGGAAGAAGGGGAAGATCGAATGGAATGAAGGGGCATCGGAATCTTTAGCCGACAAAATATCCATAGAAGATGAGGGGCATGTTGGAGAAAAGCGTCTGCAGCTGTTTTGGCTTCCAGCCATGAATCTTCCTAGTTGGTTGCTTCTCCCCTTACTTTATTCGCTTCCCGTCTTCTGTTTCCTATTAACGCTTGTTCTCATTTATGGGTTGCGTCATGGCTAACAGCGAGTAAGGATTGAATGAAGGGGGGATCAGCTTTATGAACATGCTATTAGCTATTATAGGTGGCCTGCTTGGCCTTTTTGTAACAGGGGTTGCCATATATACAGCTTGGATGGTTCATCAGCTTTGGAAGCAGCAGGCGGCAGCGCCAAAACCAGCAGGTCAGGTGGAAATTGCCGTCAAATACTTTTCAAAATGGACGGTCTTTGATTACGCGGTCGTTTTACTGTTTATTATCGGTCTTTTACTATTGTTAGCCGAACTATTTGCTGTTTGGCGAGATCAAACGGCTATTGCCAATTTCCATTTCTCCTACCTGCTCATAGGAATCATTATTTCTGCTATGGGCATGCTTCTGTTGTTTGTACGTTTGATCGTCGTTCTTGGTTTTATTCAGTCAGGTGCTCTACATCGCACGGTTACGATTGCGCCAGATCATCAGAACGAGCCAGACAACACTGATAAAGCCAAATAAGGGATACAAAGCGGAAAGAAGTATTTTGAAACCAATTTGACTGATTAGATAACTAAGTATTAGGATACTAACGAGAATAACCTTAGGGTGCAGTTTCATGCGCTGTTGAAGCTGCTGGGACAAGCCGTAGGCGTCAGCAATGAAGGTCGTGAAAATTTCACCATAAATAACGAGTAAATAAGCAATTTGCGGTACGGATCCTAGTCGGGTAATAATATTTCCCATTGGGATCTCGAATTGTGCGATACCTGGCATTTGCGCGGATAGTGCGTAATGTGCAGACAACAGGAGCAGACCAATGCCTGCACCTCCAAGCAGTCCGCCCCAGTAAAGAACGGATCGATTGCGAATGGACGCTCCCATTGGAACGAGCACGGCTTGGGCCATGGCTAAATTAAAGGCGGTATAGAGGAAAGGTGCAAACCATATTTTTTCTAGTGGATCATCACTAGTAATGCGCAACCAGTTTCCTGAAGAAGGCGAATGCCACGTATAAATGACGATGACCAAGCTGAAGAGCAGCATGATGGGAACGACGATTGAATTCACGGTCATAATGGCGCCAATTCCGCGGGATAATACGAAATAGGCGAGCACCAATGTCACGAAGAGTCCTGTTTGGTATGAGAGGTGCAGCTGTTCCTCAAATACGGTTCCGCCCCCAGCGAGCATGACGGTTGTAATCCCAAAAAGGACGATCATCATAAACAAGCTAATGGCGTTACCGATTCTTTGGCCAAAAATGGCTCGATTTAAATCCTCATAGGATGCGGCTTTCAGATCATGAGCCATCAACATGAGTTTAATGCCAATCCAGATGAAAAGGATGCTGGATAAAGCAATCGTCAACGAGGCTAGCCAGCCGTAACGTGTGAAAAACTGCAGGATCTCTTGTCCAGAAGCGAACCCTGCTCCAACAACCGTTCCAATGTAGGTAAAGGCAACACGGACGATCTGTGAACCTGTTCGCATAGATTGCCCCGCTTTCTTTCGTTTGATATAGTACAAGGTATGTTCGGGATCCCACGCGCATGACTGGAACTTGGGGCAAGCTGTCATTTCTGTTAGAATGGGATTGAATAAGACGAAGTACAATGCGGGAGTGAGTCTTTTGTGAAGGAATTTCTATATGATTTCATAAGTCATTATGGATATATTGCTTTATACCTTTTGCTGTCTGCTGGAATCGTTGGGGTACCCGTACCAGATGAAACCCTAATGGCTTTCGTGGGTTCGCTAACGGCACTTGGAGGTCCCTTTGAGTTTGGAACAGCGTTAATTGTGATTTATGCCGGCACGATGACAGGAATGGTTGTTAGTTATTTAATCGGTCATCGCGTGGGTAAACCGTTTCTTTATCGGTATGGCAAATGGTTTAAACTAACACCGAACCGGATTGAGCGGGCCGAAGGGTGGTTTAAGAAGTATGGGCTCTGGACTGTTTTCTTTGGGTATTTCGTGCCGGGGGTACGTCATTTCACTTGTTATTTGTCAGGTGTAAGCGGGGTTAAGTTTTATAAATATTTGTTCTTCGCGGGTACAGGAGCTCTGCTGTGGTGTACAACCTTCTTAACATTAGGGCATTTTATTGGCAGTAACTTGGAGGGTTTATTCCAATTGATACATAAATACATGGGAATAAGCTTATTGACTATAGCGGTTATAGCCATTATTGGAACGGCCATTTACTTCCGCTTCCGGAAGCGGAGAGCGATATGATTCCCGTACACATGAAATAAGACCATGAGTGCATCCTATAAGAGGAGCATTCATGGTCTTATTTTGTATTCTTTGCGATTTAATGGTTCGCGAAAAGTTTAATCGATTGGATGGTGCCCTCCGTCGGATCGATATCGAGCTTAAGCAGTGTTCCTTGCGATTTGTAGGAAAGAACATAAGTGGAGTTAGTGTCCGGTTTGCCTAGAATGTCAACAGCTTCTTGGACTTTCTGACCGAGGCGCAATCCGCGTAGCCCAGGATCAATCTCCGTGGAATGTACGTCAACAAACTCAAGAGCATCCTTCTTATTGAAGCCTACGGAGAAATCCGTGAAATCATAGACTTGAATGGCGTCTTCATCTGCATCCATCACGAATTGTTTCTTCGCCTTCCCAAAACGTTCAAGCACAACGTCCTTACTCGTTCCGAGCTTCAAGCCCATCAACGTTGGTTTCTCCTGTTGGTACGCATCCTCTGCTTTAATCTTCGGCTTAGCGGTTGGCTTCGAACTCGCAGATAATGGGGGGATGTCGGTTAAATCCGTTTTGGACGTGCCTGCGACTTGTGCCTCGTGCTTCGCCGTGTCTTCCGGCGTTGGCGAAGGTGATGCTGTCGCTGTTGATACTACGATCGCAGGAGGAGTGCTTTCTGCAATAGGGTTATTTTGTACATGGTTAGTTGGATCTATAGTAGGCTGTCCGGAAGGAGCAGATGACTCTTGGCATCCAGCTAACAGTAAAGAAGCAAATGCGACTGGCACAAAGCCAAGCATGACAGGTTTAAGCAGGTTGTTCATCGTCATCTATCCTTTCTGCCGAATAATTGGAGTGAAAATTGCAACATTACTAATCATACTGTTTTCTGGTTCTATTTCAATGCATCAAGTTACCCAAATGTGAGCAATTGTAGACAAATTTCAAAATGCTGAACCTTATATACATATAGACACCTTGAACAGAGTAAAAGTTTCACTTCAAAAGAGGGATATTCACAAATTGGGACTTGAAACCTACTTCATCAATATGGTAACTTACTCATAATAGACAGGTTTAGGGGGCTAGAATCATGGAATTATTAAAACAGCGGATCCTAGAGGTCGGTGTAGTCGTGTCGGATCAAGTGCTAAAGCTGGATGCCATACTTAATCATCAGGTTGATCCTGTACTCATCATGGAGATGGGGAAAGAATTTGCAAGATTATTTAGAGAAACGAAGCCTGACAAGGTGCTTACCGTAGAATCGTCCGGTATTCCGATTGCCTATACGACAGCTTTACATCTTGAGGTTCCCATGATATTTGCACGTCGGAAGAAGACGTTGACGATGGATCAAGATACATATAGTGAGCGTGTGCCATCCTTTACCAAAGGGATTGTTACGGATATTATGGTATCCTCTCATTTGCTTCACAAAGGCGAGCGAGTTCTGCTGATCGATGATTTTATCGCGAATGGAGACGCAGCACGCGGATTAATTCGTATCATTGAAAAAGCGGAAGCTGAGCTTGTTGGTGTAGGTATTGCTGTAGAAAAATCATTCCAAGCTGGCGGAAGCTCGATTCGAGAGCGTGGAATTCGTGTGGAATCATTAGCTCGCATTTCCTCGCTTGCAAATGGGCAAATCACTTTTAACTGATTTTACAATTTGTTCATGACTTCCCTCAAACCGATTTATCCTTTATAATGAGTATATGGTATGAGAGGAGGCTGACATCTATGGGTATCGAAAATGGTTCCATTGAATATTTTATGACAAAGCTTGGGGAAGCCAAAACACATTTTGAACGTGCGCTAGATTGTAAGCATACAGAGTTTGATGACCTGTATCCGTATATGATCGAACACCCTCAATTTTTCTGGTACAAACGATATGTAGCATGGTCCGAGTTGTTAACGATCGTAAAGCTCTGCACAGAACTGACTATCGAGTGGGAACAACATTTCTCTGCCGCACAAGTGGAGTATATTCAGAAGCGCGTAATGTCCAGCAAAGTCCTTGATTTCTGGTACGAGACGAATGATTCGAAGGAACATGTTAGTTAATTTATGCCCATATAAGGAAGAGGCCAGTGAATCCGAAGAGGATTCGTTGGCCTTTTTCTATGATCTAAATGGTGTTGGTTTCTTGGTTTAAGCTTAGTTTTGTTAGATTGGGGGAACTACAATTCGCTATTTTTGGAAATATGAGCTAAAAAGTGGATTAGCGGAACGTGAGGGCCTTATTTGATGAAAATTGAACAATTAAGGGACCAAAACAGTGAAATAACGAATCGTCGTTCCTCTTAACCGTGAATTCGGGTGTAAATCGCATAATAGAGGATCGACGTTCCCTCACGGAACGGTGTCAGAGGCTTTCTCGGATCCGGTGAAGCGGGGCTCTGACTCAGACGTATGCTCTGTTTATGGCTATGCTTCTAACTCTAACTCTACTCAGACGCCATTTTCCAGTACATTCATGCTTTCAATATGCCTTTTCGTTTGTTCAGAACCGAGCTTGTGAAGGGTTCGATATACTTCTGTTAAATAATAATCGTATTCCTGATTGGTCTCATTGGAGTAATAAACTTTCCAAGGAAGCCAAGAAGTTGCATAACTGCCTTGGGAGGAGTTATCGGTTTCCTCGAAAAGCTCTTGAAGCTTATCAATTTCTTCTTCGGTTGCTGAGATCTCGAATTCGAAATTAAGTGCTCCTTTGTCTTCCAGAACTTCCCCCGTGCCAACGTTGATGTAGTACGTCTTTTTATCCACTATAGAACCTCCCATGGAGTAAGTTTGCTTTTTTGTGTTAACTTTGTTTCGTCATTAGTTAAGTTAACCTCAGTAAAGCGGTTTTATGTAAAGTTTGATCTAAATGCAAATTGGTGTATGCTAATGATGTACATATGAAATGTTGGAGGTAAGTTAATGATATCGGAAGAACAGCTTGATCACTATAGAGTTGAAAGCACATTATTGCGTGTTATTCGGGACGTCAGTCCAACGAATGATGTGCGTGGAATAGTAGTAGCTTGGGATGACGAGAGCGTGTTAATTCGCAAAAAAAACCGCAAAGTAGTCAAGCTCGCACGTAATTATATCTATCAACCATATGAAGCCGAAAGACCTCCTGAATTTATGCTTCCGCAGGATCCCATCGAACCAGATGGCGTTTCTGATGACGAATAAGGACGCATGGATGGGATCCATGGAGGTTCCTATCTCCGGTATTCGCATGGACTTGGTTAGTTCCCACCAAGGTCCGTACTTGCGGATTTGTAGCGACAATCCGCTGCGAACGCTGAATTCTTCGCCATGGGGCGGTGGATTCGGCACGCATAAGGTAATGATGAACCGGCAGGTGGACAAGCTGTATAATGAGGCGGATCCGCTCCGAGAGATGGAGGAATTCATCCAGCGTGAGGGTTTGAATCCCCAAGAAACAGCGGGTATGCTGACCGCGGCGAAGGTAAAGGACGTTGGCTACAGCACCCTTACCTGGGAAACGGGCGAAGACGGTGTTATCGGCGAATTCGGCCAGGAACTTGCGATGAAGCCAGATCATGAGCCCCTTCAAGTTTGCTCGTGGGTTACGGTGGGGCTGGGGAATAAAGCAAGAGCAGGAACTGAACTCCCTGCCGCTTCCCTTTACCCTGGAACGATTAACACGATTGTCGTTATCAACGGTTGCTTAACCGATGCGGCCATGGTTAATGCTGTCATTACGGCAACGGAGGCCAAAGCTGCAGCTCTACAAGCATTAGGTATCCTCGTTGAGGGTCAGCCTGCAACAGGAACGACAACCGATGCCGTACTTATTGCTGCTACGTGCCGTGGCCAGACCTATCGTTACGCGGGTACAGCGACAGCAATTGGTTACTTGATCGGAAGGACGGTATACGAAGCCATCATGCATTCCGGACAATTGTATGAACAAACGCCCTACTAATCCATGTGGATAAGTAGGGCGCTTGTTCCTTTTGGTTGGCTCCCGCATTTGCATGAAGCATTCAAGTTTTGTTAGTTAAGTTCTACGGAACACTCCGAACGCAGCTGCGGCTGCAATCGTGCCTAATCCAGACTCATCCTCATCTTCACTTTTGTAGTTCGGATCATGCACAATGGCTTCAGCTTCACCTTCCGTAAGGTGCCTTTGATTGCCTGTATATTTCGGTTCCAAAGCACGAATTTCTTCCTCATTCATAGGTCATTCCTCCTTTGCGAATAGGGTTAGGAGTGAAGGGAAGAATTATTCACGAATTGTAAAAGTATCGTTGACTAGCTCTCATTTCCCATGTTATATTAAGTTTTGTCGCAGCTATTATGACTTCGTTCATAGAGCAGCGTATACGCGATCATGGCGGAATTGGCAGACGCGCACGGTTCAGGTCCGTGTGGGCTTACCCCCGTGGAGGTTCGAGTCCTCTTGATCGCATCAAGCAATAACCCTTTCAGATAAGTCTGAAGGGGTTGTTTTTGTTTTTATGCAACCATGTTCGTCTTTTTCATCAATTTGGGATTTGGTTATTGAGCTCTAATGTTTTAAACGCATAGATGTATAGCGGCTTTCATGAAAACTAGGTATAATACATAGTATAGATTGTACATCATTACAAAGGAGCTGATGTTTCATGGATAGAACGATTACGGTTACGCATTCTGGCAGTTTTGCTCATGTGCTTCAAACGTTTGCAATTTCCCTGTTGGTTTCCTTCCTAGGGACATTGGTCGGTGCAATTGTCGTTCCGCCATCGATGATCATGCTTTTCATCATTGCTGAGGTGGTCATGCTGGTGGCCGCAATCATCATTCGTGTTCGCGGCAAGCATATCGGATACGGCTTTCTTTATGCATTTACCGCGATTTCAGGGGTTACTCTGTACCCAGTTATTATGGCGTATGGCGGTTTGCTGGGGGCAAATGTAGTATCTGGCGCTTTCTTCGCAACTGCAGCAATTTTCGGCGGACTTGCCTTTTATGCTCATCGTTCGCAGCGTGACTTCAGCTTTCTAGGCGGCTTCTTATTTGCCGGGACGATCGGACTCGTGCTAATGAGTGTAGTCGGTATGTTCGTTAACTTTGGTTCTGCGATGAACCTAGTATGGTCGATGATCGGCATCTTGATTTTCAGCGGTTGGGTTCTCTACGATGTAGCTCAATACCGAAACGGTGTATCGGCGGAAGAGGTCCCACTTGCAGCATTAAATATTTATCTCGATTTCATTAATCTCTTCTTGTACATCTTGAAGTTCCTAGCCTCAATTGTTGGGTTAAACAGGGATTAAACAGATCATCAGAGACACCAAAAAGCACTTTCGTCTCTCACCGTAAGGTGGGAATCGAAGGTGCTTTTTTGCTTGAAGCTATCTTAGGAGATCGAGCTTGGGCTTGACCTGAACTTGAACAGAATGAAAATAGGAAATATCTCCGCGGAAGCTTCGATTAATTTCGAGCAGGGTATGCAGGATTTGGATGAGTTCAGCATGGTTTAATCGGACGGTTGCTGTCTCCTCCTGCTCGGTTCTGCTTAATTTGACCTCGAGTAGATGATTGGATTCGTCCATTTGAATCTCTAGCTGCTCCGTTAGCAGCATCTGTTTCCACATCCAAGTCAACACCTCTCTCTCTACTTACTCTAGTGTATGCTTGGATAACGTGAATAGACGTGTAAGACTGCGCTATGATCAATGGATTTTTAAGAAACAAGCACGATTTCCTTTCTCTGTTCATACAATTTAATGATCCTATAAGGGGAGAGAGGAGATGACCTATGGCGGCTTGCAGCACATGGACGTATAGAGGGATTTCGTCTTCGGTATTCAAAGCCTTACAACAAGTCGGCAGAAAGCAGGGCATTACGATTCCTAATACAACACAAGGCAAGTTCATGGTAACGGTGGTTGGCATGAATGTCGGATTTCAATATGCGTGGGATACGAATGCTCATACCTTGTTATTGCAGTGTGATAATAAACCGATGCTGCTCGGTTGCAGCACGATTAAATCTTTTGCAGACAAAATCATTGCGGAGAGTGGCGGCAAAATCGGTTAATCCCCTATATCCACCTGTCTTTTGCAAGTTTAAGCTCCTGTCTCTGTGGTTAAAATAGGGATAGAAGGCAGGTGGACATATGGCAAAAAGCGATGATCTGGTTAAGTACATAACGCAGCAAGTCGTCACGTATATAGAAACACCAAAGGAAGTTCGTCAGCAGGTTAAAGCGATGAGCAAGGAACAGCGGGAAAGCTGGCAAACACGCTGGTTCGGCATGCTGCCGCTGGCCACACGAATGCTGATTGATCAGGCAAAACCCAAAAAATAAAATGACAAAGCCTCTTCACCTATCATCGGGAGATTTCGTTCATCCGGATGATTGGTGCGAGAGGTTTTTTAGTTTACATATCGAATATAGTCAGGACGAACGTACTACCATAAATTGGGGGAAGATGCCATAATGAAACTTGAGAAAAATAATAAGCTCGTCATGATTGGTGATTCTGTTACGGATTGCGAACGATCAAGACCGATTGGTGAAGGATTATTCGGAGCTTTAGGTAAAGGCTATGTCTCTATCGTGGACGGGCTGATCAATGCAACGTATCCAGAGCTTCAAATTCGTACCGTTAATGTGGGTACCAGCGGTAATACGGTACTTGATCTCCAAGCCAGATGGCAAACGGATGTCATCGATTTGAAGCCGGACTGGTTATCTATCATGATCGGTATTAATGACGTTTGGAGGCATTTTGACGTACCGCATCAAAAGGAAAAACAAGTGGGCATTCAGACTTATGAAAAGACGTTAAGAGAGCTAGTCGAACAGACACGTCCTCTTGTCAAAGGGCTTGTACTGATGACACCCTTTTACATAGAGCCGAATCCGCAAGATGCCATGCGTTCCAAGATGGATCAATACGGAGCAATCGTGAAACAGATAGCCGAAGAAACGAGTTCCCTTTTCGTGGATACGCAAGCTGCCTTTGAACCTGTTCTACAGGCTTACTACCCAGCCTACATCGCTTGGGATCGTGTACATCCGAACAACGTAGGTCATACTATTTTAGCTAAAGCTTTTCTTAAAGCTATTGATTTTACTTGGAAATAAAGCGGAAAGCCTTAGACCTCTGGAAATAGTGGTCTAAGGCTTTTTTTTACGGAAAAATATGTCCTAACCTTAAAGCATTCTCCAGCAGCACGTAACGGGGTCCAACATGATCTAAAGTCAGGTAGGTATCCCCAGATACCCATTGTTGATAACCCAGAATGGCCAGCGGCAGCGTGACTTGACCATCATAGAGCTCGGTGACATAAGTTAATTTAGCCTGAGGGTTTAAAGTCTTTTGAAGTTCGCTCAGTTTGGTCACTGGAAGCGGTTTGCCCTGGACCCATGGGAGTCTGTCATAAGGATCAAAGGCGGGATATAACGCCGTTTGAGCTTTGCTCGTCAAATCGGTTGGTTCTGGCCGATCCTCAGTTATCCTCGGGGTAGGGTCCTCTTTGAGCGGAAGCAGCTCTCCGGATTTGGCATCCAAATAGTACGTTTGATCTTGCAAACTTATTTTCCATACAGCGGTTAGCTGGTCCATGTAAAGCCGGTCTAAAAGAATCGTTTCATTTTGAACAAAATCAGAGTAAGAAGTAGTAGTTGGAATGAGTTCCTGCTGTACCAAAGAACGATACAGCGTGGTCAAGCTGAATAGCGGATTGTTCCCCGTTCCGTACTCGGTTAATCGGAAGGAGCCGTTGTCCGTGGCATGTACGATCATATAGCCAACATCCTGTCCATGATCGGTGAGGATAACCACCCAACCATGGGTGCCTGGTCCGAGCGGATAACTGTTCCAAACTGCCGTCTGCCAGCGCTCAAACCCCGATTCCCGAGCGAGAGTTGTTCGCCAAGTGTTGATCGTAGCGGTCAAAGTGGATTCACTCCGCAAATCAGGTAATGGCTTCGTCTCTGTGTTACTAGCTATCGTTTCCCTTGCCGCCTGCGTATAGCTTGTCCGTTCTACGGAGTCGCCTGCAGAGGTTTGGAGCGGTATGAATAATAAACTGCTCACACTTATGAAGCAGGCCGCCGTCCATGTTGTCCACAGCTTCATCCTCGTTCACCTACCTATCGTTAACCTCTAGTGGTATGAACCTATTAACCTATTGTAATTCTTATGTCTTAAAAAGATTGTTAGAACCTGTAGTGTTAATTTTGCGATGTTTTAGCGACTAACGTCAGTTTCTGGGTCCTCGTCCGGCATTTAAATGAAACAAACCGCAATTGATGACAGATACGACAATACGCGGCTTGTGCTGCCAGTCAATCTCTTGCAGGCGGTTACGGCATTGGGTTTCAATTTCGTCTCTTTTGTCAGGCTCAGCGCTCAGCAGGAGACCGTTGTAATAAGCTTCCACACGATTAATTTCGCTGCGGTGCTGCTCGTTAGCTTCATCAGCCCAAGAATGATCATACGCACTGACCTTACGTTCGAGCATCATTTCAAGGGCATTAATGGCTTTAGGCAGTGAAATCGTGTCAGGCAAAATGTGACTATTCGCAGGAAGCTTCGGAGAGAGGCTCTTGGTAAGCATATGTTTATGAAAATGTTCCCGAATTTCACCGCTATTCAGATGAATAGCGAGAGAGTGAATCTCGCTTCGTTTGCGGTCGCAAGCAAGCTCTACCTTGTAGTTCACGCAGAACCAAGTGTCATAGACAAGCGCAGCGTGATAGGTAGCGCTCATTGGGAATGGTTCCTCAAACAAATGAACGAATCGTCCTCGTTCACGGACAATGTTGAACATTTGTTCCAGACGCCTACTGCCGAAGGTTACTTCGTCCTGCGGAAGCCGCTGGGATATGACTGTCGTAGGTACGAAGCCGAAATAGCGGCCAAGAATGCTGTCTGAGTTTGCGTCAGGTGGCTGGGGGACTTGGTTCTGACCTTGCCCTTGGCTCTGGCCCAGGCCCTGGCTGGGCGCTCCCGCGTTAGGCGGGCTTTTGACAGCTGTTGCGGTGGTCTTCGCTTTAGTCTCCAGCTTCATCTGTTCAGGATCGAAGATGAACTTATAGGTCATCGTTTCGGCTGCAGCCCCTGTACGTTCTACGAAGCTCCAATAATAAGGGCGGCCTGTCATCTCTCTATCTGCTTCAGGAGAGAGCTTTGCAGTGACGTAAGTAGGTGATTTCTCTAGAATCGTGCAATTATATGCTTCAAGAAAGCGCATGACGAACGTGTGAATGTTGCGTTTATTCATGGCCTTACCTCGATATTTTGCGTCCCGCCAACAGCATCAAGAATGCCTTGGAAGGCTGCCCCGTATACCGGATTTTGTTCAATCTCTGATTTAACCTCGATAAACGAATGACCTAGCTCATCGATCTTTCTGCGTATATCTTCGCTAGAGCCAGCCTCCATGACCATGCGGAACAACGATGTTTCGAGGGAGCCTTTTTTCTCGATTTTCTCTAGGATCGTATCGAGTTGACCGATAACCAGCTCAAACATATTGATTTTCTCATGCAGCAAAGAAAGAATATGCTCCTCAATCGTGTTTCTGGTAGAAAGGTTATAGATGTTGACATCATGCGTTTGCCCGAGTCGATGTACACGACCAATTCGCTGTTCCACACGCATTGGGTTCCAAGGCAGATCGAAATTAATCATGTTATGGCAAAATTGGAGGTTAATCCCTTCGCCGCCAGCCTCTGTAGCGACAAGGACTTGTACTCGATTACGGAATAAATCCATCATCCAATCTTTTTTACCGCGATTCATACCGCCTCGATAAGGGACAGCTGTTATTTTATGCTCTTTCAAATAATTGAGAAGATATTCTTGAGAAGCGCGGTATTCGGTGAAAATGATGACTTTATCATTAATATCTTGTACGAGCTTCATCGTGGTCTCTGCTTTGGTGTTCGCTTTAATACTGCGAATCAGCTCAACTAGCTCCCATATTTTGGCGCGTTGCGGCGAGTCCTCGGCTGTTTTCTTGAACAAATTGACGAGCGTGATGAACACGGCATCACGGGAACTGCAGACTTCGCGCTGCAGAGTGATAAGCGAGAGTACACTGCTGAGATCTCCAGCGCTCTCTTGGTACCTGGTTCGAACGAAATTCGTTACCCCATCGTAGAGTGCCTGTTCATCATGGGAGAGCGTGAGAGGAATGTTCCTAACAACCCTTTTCGTATAATGAACGCCGCCGTCGCCGCGACGATTGCGAATCATAACTTTGGAAAGCTCCTGTTGAAGCTGACCTTCGTTTTTAGGTGTCCTTTTGCCAACCACATAGTTGGTTTTGAAGTTGCTATGAATCCCTAGTTGACCTGGTTTGAGCAGGGTGATGAGGTTGAATAGCTCTTTCAGGTCGTTCTGCACCGGCGTGGCAGTGAGCAGCAGACAATATTTTTTTCGCAGCTCGTTCACGAAAGTATAATTGGTCGTTTTTTTATTTTTGAGCTTGTGGGCTTCGTCGACGATTAGCATGTCATATTCAAGACCCATGACAATTTCACGATGCGGATCACGTTTGGCGGTGTCCATGGAGGCCACAATGACGTCGCTTTGTTTCCACATATAGGCTTTTTTATGAGCAACAGCTGGAATGCCGAATTTGCTATTCAATTCCCGGACCCATTGCAGCACAAGGGAAGCGGGTACGAGGATAAGTGTTTTGCGGACCAAGCCGCGGATCATGTATTCTTTTAAAATCAAACCAGCCTCAATCGTTTTCCCAAGCCCAACTTCATCGGCCAAAATAGCCCGACCACGCATCTCATTAAGCACACGTTTCGCCGTATCAATCTGATGAGCCATAGGTTCAAGCTGCCCTAGATGAACGAGGCACTGCATCTCGTCAAACGTCGAAATAAGCCCCGATTCTTCCGATTCGTAGGCTAGCTGGTACAGCGTCCAATCGTCCCATGGACCACCTCCGCGCACACGATTGTCCAGCTCAGTAAACCAGTCCCTCTCAAAGTGCATATCAAGCTGATTATGAATGGGGCGAATGTTCTCTTGCTGTTCATGTTGACGCATCGATGTGCCCTCCTAAGAGTTTTCGTTAGAAAACTAACTTCGTAAGCGTGTACTGAGTTCGTAAAAAAATGACTTTGCAGGCATGAGCTGAGCTTTCGTAGAAAATTGAGAATGGAACAATACTGGGTTTCAGAGTCGTGAAATGGCTCCAAGCTCACCAGATTTGCGTCGATTACGTGTTAGTATGTCCAGAAGAGGCGCTTTCATAACTTTTCCATGGAAGTTGTCGTGAACTGTTTCGTAGTAAAAATGTCCACCAAGTGGCGCGAAACCTGAAATGCTGTAAAAGGTACATTAATTCAGCCTGCAGCAGCGTATTTCTGATTTGAAAGATATGCTGCAAAAAGTGCAGCTAATCTGGCAATTACTGCTCGTTTCGAGCTAGAACTGTACTCGATCTGAATTTCATTAGCAAGTTGTGGCATTCAACCGTCACCAACATCGTAAGCATGTACGATTATATGATATGATATAGGTTGTCTTCGGATAGCAAAGTGGGAAGGGTGACAGAAAGAGATGACGACATGGCGTTTTATACATACAGGAGATCGATCTCCTGCTGAAAATATGGCATTAGATGAAGCAATACTGACCGCCCATAGTGAAGGGCTCGTTCCTCCTACGGTACGTTTCTACGGATGGAATCCGGCAACGCTGTCGATTGGCTATTTCCAAAAGGCGTCGGAAGTTGATCAGGAAGCGGTAGCAAATGAGGGAATTGGCTTCGTAAGGCGTCCAACCGGGGGGAGAGCCGTTCTACACGATAAGGAGCTTACATATAGCATTATCGTTGCGGAGGACTATCCGGGCATTCCGCGAAATGTGACCGAAGCTTATCGCGTGCTGAGCGAGGGACTTTTGCAAGGATTTCGTGCGCTTGGTCTGGGTGCAGAAATGGTCCAGCTCGCAAGTGATGAGGAGAAGGAGAAGTACGCATCCGCTGGATCAGCGGCCTGCTTCGATTCCCCCTCATGGTATGAGCTGGTTGTTGAGGGACGTAAAGTCGCCGGCAGCGCACAGGTTCGGCAAAAAAATGTCGTGCTGCAGCACGGCTCCATCCTGCTCGACATGGATACCGATCAGCTATTTCGCATGCTGCGTTTCTCCAACGAGAAGGTTGCGGATCGAATGAAGACGAGCTTTTTGAAGAAAGCTGTGGCAATTAATGAGCTGCTTCGGGCGCAAGGAAAAGAGGCTGTAACGCTCAGACAGGTGGAGGATGCGTTTCGTCGTGAGATCGCACGGGGGCTTGGTGTGGAGCTTGTGGAGGAATCGTTGACACCTTATGAGATTGAGCTTTCTGAACATCTTGTGCGTGAGAAATATGGCACGGATGAGTGGAATTTGCGTCGTTAAGCGAAAGCGCGTGAAAGAGCAAAAAAGCACGGACCTTTCTAGGAAAGGAGCGTGCTTTTTTTTACTGTGCAAAAGTACGTTCAAACTCACTTTGCAGAGTACGTGTAATCGGACCTGGCGCGCCATGTCCAATTGCTTTGCCATCAATCTGTAAGATAGGTGTAATTTCCACGGTAGTTCCCGTGATAAAGGCTTCATCAGCCAGCAGAAGCTGCTCCGTCGTAAAGGATTCTTCTTTCACTGTGATATTTAGTGAGTGAGCTAATCTCAAAACGACAGCCCGAGTGATTCCATGAAGGATCAAATGGTTAGCTGGGTGCGTGTAAAGTACGCCATCTTTGATCATCATCAAATTAGAGGCGCTGCATTCGGTGACAGTACCGCTGCGATGGAGCACGACTTCTTGCACCCCGTGATCAAGCGCTGCTTGTTTGGCCATGACATTTGGGAGAAGATTGAGCGTTTTGAGATCACATCTCAGCCAGCGGATATCCTCTAATGTGATTGCGTTAATGCCATTATGTATCGTGGCAATGGGTCTGCGCACCTCTGTGCAGTAGGCCAGCAGAATGGGCATAGCTTGTGCAGGGAACGGATGTGCCCGAGGAGCTTCGCCTCTCGTGATTTGCATATAAACAGTGCCTTCATTGAGACCATTCTTTTCAATAAGCTGTGTGAGTATATGACCCATTTTTTCAATAGTAAAAGGTAGTTCTATCCGCACTTCACTTGCGGTTCTTTGGAGTCTCTGCATGTGAGCAGCTTGCTCGTAAATTTTCCCGTTATATACCCGGAATACTTCATATATCCCATCTCCAAAGTAGTAGCCACGATCATCTGGAGAAATAAGAACGTCCTTCTTGTTGACGAAATCATTTTTAAAGAAATAAATATCCAACATCTCCTCAAGCGTTTTCTTATGAAAGTAGGATACTGAAACCACTGTCCACATTTTAACAAATGTATTTATCGAACAAATGTTCTAAAAACAAGTAAAATGTGATATCCTATATATAGGTTAGCAGAGGAATTAACGATCGTCAAAACGAGCTGTATAGCCGATCTCATCTTGCTTGGTTGAATGATTAAATTTGGTTATTCTGACCGTGAAAAAGAGAGAATTAGTAAGTAAGGATTAGCTAATATGATTAAGGGTTGTCTTAATAACGAAATTTGGTTCTTTAGCTATTAGAAGATCAATATATAGTGAGGTATAATGAATTTCGCACACCACATATTGTAATTTTACATAAACTTCATAAAGTAACTTTAATTTTAGTTGTAGCTGAGTATGTAGCTTATTGGGAGGGAATTATGGATGGGGATTGTACAGTCTAATAAGAAGCTGGATGGATTAAGCGAGAAAATATTTTTGGATCGTTATGCACTCAAAAATGCGGATACGAGTTTGGCCAAGGTGGGCGATACCGTTCTCGTTTTAACGAAGGATGACCCTAAATTCCCAGCCAAAGAAGTTGGCGAAATTATCAGTCGTAATGGCAATACCGTCAAAGTAAAGACAAGAAGTGGTGAGACTGTTGAATCCGCAGTGGAAAAGCTCACTTTAAATATTGAGAAGACACCAGAAGAAATGTGGGACCGTTTGGCAGGTGCAATGGCATCGGTAGAGGCAACCCCTGAAAAACGCAAAGAATGGACAGATAAATTCAGATATATTCTTGATGATTGGAAGCTTGTACCAGGCGGACGTATTGCTGCTGGTGCTGATGCAAGTGATGAACTAACCCTATTTAACTGCTATGTCATCCCGTCTCCACACGATAGCCGAGGCGGAATTATGAGCACACTCTCGGAAATGACGGAAATTATGTCACGCGGCGGTGGAGTTGGTATCAATCTTTCTTCCCTTCGCCCACGCCGATCTGTTGTGAAAGGTGTTAATGGATCATCCAGCGGCGCTGTTTCTTGGGGTGGTTTGTTCAGCTATACAACAGGCTTAATTGAACAAGGCGGCAGCCGTCGCGGAGCACTTATGCTCATGATTAACGACTGGCATCCAGATCTTGAGGATTTCATTACGGTGAAATCAAAGATGGGTCAAATCACGAATGCAAATTTATCTGTTTGTGTTAGCAATGCATTTATGAAAGCCGTTAAGGAAGATCTCGAGTGGGAGCTTGTTTTCCCAGATACGACGGATCCTGATTATAACGATAAATGGGATGGCAACTTAGATGCTTGGAAAAAGCTTGGTAAATCCGTCAAGCCTTATCGTACTGTAAGAGCACGTGATGTTTGGCATACGATCATTGAGTCTGCTTGGAAATCAGCTGAGCCGGGTGTTGTATTCTTGGAATACTACAACCAAATGTCCAACAGTTGGTACTTCAATCCGATTATTTGTACGAATCCATGCGGGGAGCAGGGGCTTCCGGCTTGGGGCGTTTGTAACTTATCTGCTATTAATCTATCTAAGTTTTATGACGTGGAGAAGCATGACGTGGATTGGGCAGATTTGGCCAAAGTGGTCCGTTATTCGACTCGCTTTCTTGATAATGTTATCGATAAGACACCGTATCATTTTGAAGAAAATCGTACGAATCAACAAGGCGAGCGCCGTGTAGGTTTAGGTACTATGGGACTTGCTGAACTGATGATTAAATTGAAAATTCGGTACGGAAGTCCGGAGTCCTTGGAGTTTTTGGACAAAATCTATGGCTTTATGGCTAGGGAAGCTTATCTGGCATCGGCTGAAATTGCTGGTGAAAAAGGGTCTTTCAAAGAATTTATTGAAGATAAGTTCCTTGAGAGCGGCTTTATGAAAAACATGACGAAAGTATTCCCAGAAGTTGGCGAAGCGATTAAGCAGAATGGCATGCGCAATGTAACCGTAATTACTCAAGCACCTACTGGAAGTACGGGGACAATGGTGGGTACATCGACAGGCATTGAGCCATACTTTGCTTTTGAATATTACCGACAAAGCCGTCTTGGCTTTGATAAACAGTATGTGCCGATCGCACAGGAGTGGACAGATGCGAATCCAGGTCAAGAGCTGCCGGATTACTTCGTAACCTCCATGACATTGACTGCGGAAGATCATATCCGGGCGCAAGCTGCGATTCAAACATGGGTAGACAGCTCGATCTCCAAAACAGCGAATTGTCCGGCAGATTTCACCGTGGAAGAGACGAAACGCTTGTATGAATTGGCTTTTGATCTAGGTTGTAAGGGTGTAACCATCTACCGTGATGGCAGCCGTGATGTGCAAGTATTGAGTACAAGCGCGGAGAAAAAAGATGAGAAGAAAGCAGAGGCGGCTCCAGTGGCTGTTGCCGCGGAAGCTGTGAAAGAAGAAGAGAGCTTTACTAATCTATCAGGCAAACTAGCTGTAGATGTGGATGCGAAGACGGAGCAAGTATTCGATAAACAATACAAACGCCGCCCGCAAATTCTACGAGGTGCAACGTATAAAGTGAATACACCATTCGGGATGGCGTATATCACGATTAATGATATGAACGGTACGCCGAGTGAAATCTTCCTCAACGTAGGAAAAGCAGGCTCCGACGTGTTCGCAATGTCCGAAGCACTCGGTCGCGTGTGCTCCTTGTTCCTGCGTTATGGCGATCACGGCGATAAAGTGAAGCTGCTCGTGAAGCACTTGAAAGGCATTGGCGGCTCTGGCGCCATTGGCTTCGGCAACAACCGCGTCGAGTCCATCGCGGACGCGGTTGCGAAAGCGCTCGAGCAGCACGACGAAGTGATGAACGAGCAAGACGACGCGCGGAACTACGTGACCGCGACGAGTGAAGTGCTGGATGCGCCAGCACCTGCACCGGTAGTGGCCGCGGGGCACACGGGTCATGGAAGTAGCGCGGCTAGTGCTGCGCCGAAGGACCTGTGCCCGTCGTGTGGATCCGCTTCGCTGGTGAACAGCGAAGGGTGTAAGAATTGCGTCAACTGCGGGTACAGCAGGTGTTCTTAGGATTGAGCCAGGGCGGAAGCCCTGGTTTTTTTTGTGTGTGGTGTCATATTTCTTGAGAAAATTATTAGAATTGATGAGAAAAGATTTTCAGAATTGATGATAAATGTATAATTATGCATGTTTATACAACCCCCGTGCAGCGGTTGAGAAACCTCGGAGAGTCAACTGCTGCACGGGGCAATGCTTTGTAGATGGGTGACATTATATTTGATGAAGCCTTTGTCCGGCGGGTTCATTCAACCGGTTGACCGTGCGATCCGCTATCCTTATAGTCAAGACGTGCACGTAACGATTAATTTGTTGTGGTTTTTGTTTCACGAAAATGTTTATGTATTAAAATGAATGATTATACATTCTTTGAATGTTTTTTAGGGAGCTGCCGAATACAGACGGCTCCTACCCCCGGAAGGGTGGCTCTATTGCATCGAAATATTCAGAGACCGATTAAATGAGTAAAATACATATAATCAACGTAGATCCCGCCGAAGAGAACGAAAAATGGAGTAATAAACGGAACTTCAGTTTCCGCTATCACTCCGTCTTCGCGTGCGATTCTTGTATTTTCCTCAACGCATCTCCCAGTGCATACAACTCTTTAATAATATCCTCGATAGGATTTGCGGGTCGTGTAGCAATGAAGCCGCTATATCTCCGCGCATGCGTTGCCCAAGGCTGAGCTGGCGGACGGGCGTATCGAGAAAATCCCCCAATCGAGCAGCTCTGTAAAAGTGGTAATATTATTCCGCAGCCGTTCCGGCTCTACTTTGTATACCGAACCAAGCAGCCTGAACGAGTCGAGGAACGGCAAGTCCCACCATAGCTGTGTCCGCTGACCGAATACGACACCGATCGCTTTGGCGTTTTGTTTCCGATTCTTGAACGGCTCCAGACCGAGTACTTGCACAGTGCCGGATGTCGGTGTTAGCACACCGGAAAGCATTTTGATCGTTGTCGATTTGCCTGCTCCATTCGGACCGATATAACCGACAAAGTCGCCCTCCTCAATTGTAAAGCTAATATTATCGACGACTCGTTTCACGCCGAAATTACGACCGAGCAGAGTCTTGAACAGCCGAAATGAGCAGCGAGTCCCGCTTCTCACTTTGAATTCGCGCGCGATTTGTTTTACTTCGATAACCGCCACTACGATCCCGCCCCCTGATAAACGTCTATGCCCCTACGCCATACCTGATAAGCTAACCCAACCAGTACGACCGCTACTCCCGGAGAAGCGTACACCAGCCACGGAGAGGGCGGCTGCTGCCCTACCTCGTTCATGAACAAATATGCCGGGTAAAACGACATGAATGCGACCGGCAGCACAAACGTTAGCACCAGTTGGATCGGTCTGCCGTACAAGGATAGCGGGAAGCGAGAGAGCTTGTTTAATAGCGTGTCTAATAGCGCCAATAAACCTCCCGACTGCAACGTCCAGAATGCCGAAACGCCTAGCATTGTCATAAGCGCCCATTCGATGGCCGCTCCGCTGAGTATAATGATAATCAAGAAAAATAGCTTTAGCATGCTCCATTGACCAATGTGCGGGGCGGCGTATGCAAGTCCGCCAATGCCGGCCATTAGATCGCCGAAGCCGTAAATTTGGATGCGCATTGCGAAAAATTGAAATAGCGGGTTGAGGGGGCGGACGAGGACTCGATCCATAAGACCCTCGCGAATTAGATATTCCAAGTTCCAGATTTGCTGGAAGAACGTAACGAATAAACCATGGCTGAACCTCGATAATGACATGACGAACACGATCTGTTACGAATCGGGAACTGCAAAAGTGACGCGACCGCGATCGGGATAAGCATATAAATGAGCCGGCGAGCGAACGAAAAAAATACATCGTTTGAAAATTCCACGGCTTCTGCAAGTCGAGCACAATGTCTCCGGTCTGCACCTGCTGTGAAATATGCCAATGAAAATCAGATGGAATCAGCGTCCAGATTACGCTGGCAACGACGGAGTAGGTGAGCAAATCCTGCAGAGATACGGTTAAATTGGCAGCTCCGCTGCTGTAAATAGCGGTCCATATTTCGCGTAACACGATGATTAGTAACACTGAGCTGATGACGCGGAACAAAACATTCTTGAAGCTGATCCATGTGAGAGTATAGTAAGATTTTATGACATTCCTCGCTTGCTATCGCGCGTCCGATTATAGGAGATTGTTAATATTTACCACTCAATATTCAGCCGTACTTGCAAATCTGTCAACAATTAATATGTTGTTGTATCAAGAATTTGATAATGTTATACTTGATATATCAACAATATTACAGGTGAAGGATTGATAGGTCATGTCGTTATACGAGAAGATATATAGTCATTTGCTGGATGAAATCAAGGCAGGTAGGCTAAAACCTGGCGATCGTATTCCTTCGGAAAACGAATTGTCTACTCAGTTCAGCGTTAGCCGCATTACGTCGAAAAAGGCGTTGGAGATGCTTGCACAGCACGAATGGATCGAGAGGGTGCAGGGAAAGGGATCGTTCGTCGCACAGAAAATTCTCAATTACCACGAACAGCAGGAAGCGGTTCCTTCCGGCCGGGGGGAACGCGATCACGCTGCGGGTCCGAGGATCGTCAGCCTCATCTTACCCGACTTTGATCATTCCTTTGGACTTAAGATGGTACGCGGAATTGAAGAGCGGTGCTCGAGCTATGGTATCCCGCTTATGCTGAAGCTGACTTATGATAAACAAAACGTGGAGGAGGAGGCGATCCGTGCATCGATTCGGCAGGGTGCTTCGGGTTTGATTGTTTTTCCGGTACACGGAGAGCACTATAACGCCGAACTGTTGCGTCTTGTTCTTAACGGGTTTCCGGTCGTGCTGGTGGACCGCTATTTGCGCGGGATTGCCGCAACGACTGTGTATACGGATAATCGCAAAGCCGCGCAGGAACTGACTGAGTATCTTCTCGATCAAGGTCATCGGGAAATCGCCTTCGTATCGCCGCCGTCCGAAAACACCTCGACGATTGAGGACCGCATTCAAGGGTACTTGTCGGCATTTACACAGCGCGGGATTCCGGCAAATCCGGACATGATCGTGACGAACCTTTACAGCACGCTGCCGGTCGGCGGGACGAAAGAATACATCTCGAACGATTATGGAACGCTGCAATCTTTTATCGAAAGGCATCCGGGCACGACGGCCTTCGTGGCTTGCGAATATCTGATGGCTATGCGCATATCCGAGTGGCTGAACAAGATGGGCAAGCGGGTTCCGGATAATTATGAAATAGTCTGTTTCGATTACCCTGAAGATTCGTTTAGCCCGCCGGAGTTCACGCATATTCGGCAGGACGAATGGAGTATCGGACAACGTGCGTTGGACTTGCTAGCAACCAAATGGGCAGGTGAAGTGACCCCGGAAAACCACCTGGTTGAGCACAAGTTGATTCGGCGGCAAATCGAGATTATAAATCAATAGTTGATATAATTGAATTATACTTGGTATATAAATAGTATATTGACATTATGTTATTTGAGATGTTATATTGATATCACGAAAGGAAGCGATTACAATCTGAATAGGAGTGTGGTTATGTATAGTTCGGTTTATCGGAAAATTGAAGAAACAGCGGATCGACTTCAGCGGATCGACCCGGGACTTTCTGAAATCTTTCAGAAATGCTACCCGAATACGTTGGAAACGACTGTAGAACTGTTGGACGACGGGACGTCCTTCGTCATTACCGGAGATATCCCGGCGATGTGGCTCAGAGATTCGTCCGCCCAGGTTCGGCCTTATATTCAGCTGGCAGTCGACGATCCGGATGTGCAGCGGATGATACGCGGGGTAATCGAACGGCAGGCTCGATACCTGATGCTCGATCCATACGCAAACGCATTCAATAAGGAGCCGAATGGGCAAGGGCATTCGGGAGACCTAACGGTCAAAGGACCTTGGGTTTGGGAACGGAAGTACGAATTGGATTCACTGTGTTATCCTGTTCAACTGTGCTGGGACTATTGGGAAGCTACTCAAGACAGAATGGTATTCAGTGAGACGGTACATACGATGTTTCATCGGATTGTTGAAATCATGCGCGTAGAACAGCGGCATGACCGAGATTCCGAGTACGCTTTCGAAAGAACGGGCTGCCCTCCTTCAGACACGCTGCCTTTCGGCGGAAGAGGCACCCGAACCAATTATACCGGCATGATCTGGTCGGGCTTCCGACCGAGCGACGATGCCTGCAAGTTCGGATTCCTGATCCCTTCGAATATGTTCGCCGTCATCATCCTTCGTTATATTGGACAGTTGGCCAAGGAGATTTATCGTGACCACAGCTTAATTGAAAGCGCTTACAAATTATCTGTAGAAATCGAATTCGGTATTGAGACATACGGCAAGGTCAAGCATCCTGAGCACGGATGGATGTACGCTTACGAAACCGACGGCTTCGGCAACTACAATCTGATGGATGACGCCAACGTTCCGAGTCTGCTTTCGATTCCTTACCTTGGTTACCGAGACGCGAACGACCCGGTCTATAGGAATACAAGAAAGTTCGTTCTAAGCCCGGATAACCCGTATTACTCGTCGGGCCGCTTCGCCCAAGGCGTCGGCAGCCCGCATACGCCGCCCGGTCACATTTGGCCGATCGGACTCATCATCCAAGGGCTGACCTCGATCGATCCGATTGAGCGGGACGATCTGGTACGGATGTTAGTTTCCACTACCGCAGGCACAGGCTTTATGCACGAAAGCTTTCATCCCGACAGACCGGATACGTTCACAAGAGAATGGTTCGCTTGGGCGAACAGTTTGTTCGGCGAGTTTATTTGCCGATGGCTCGAACAGAAACCCGAATAAAGAAAGGTGGTCGGAACTTTTGATTGCAGCATCCCGCAAGAGGGTTTACCGCCAATGGATCAAGGGTTATTTGTTCATCCTCCCCTCGATTATCGGTTTCAGCGTATTCGTCGCCTATCCGTTAATCTCTTCGCTTTATTATGCGCTTACGGATTGGGATGGCATCAACAAGCCTAAGTTTGTCGGATTCGATAACTTCACTTATATGTTTACAGTCGATCCGGCTTTCTGGAAGTCGCTCCGAGTGACCTTCTATTTCGTTCTGCTCAATGTGCCTTCATCACTCATATTCGGCCTTGTGTTGGCCATGCTTCTCAACCGCAAGCTGCCGGGCATCAAGTTTTTCCGGACTGCCTTTTACTTGCCGACGGTTATCCCAGCGGTGGCAACCTTGACCCTATGGCTTTTCATGTATCATCCGCAGTATGGATTGGCCAATCAGGTGCTCAGATTGTTCGGTCTGCCGGCCGCTCCTTGGCTCACGAGCGAGAATACGGCTCTTCTATCCATCATCCTGTCCGGCTTGTGGCAGGTCGGTTCAGGGATGATCATCTTCTTAAGCGGACTGCAATCCGTACCGCAGGATTTGTATGAAGCTGCGGAGGTGGACGGGGCCAGCGGATGGACGACGTTCTCCCGTGTGACGCTGCCGATGATCACACCGATTCTTTTTCTGCAGCTCATTTTGGGTATTATCGGCTCCTTTCAGGCCTTCACCCAAATTGTTGTCTTAACTCACGGCGGTCCCAACTTCTCGACGATGCTGCTCAATTATAAGATTTACGGAGATGTGTTTAACGGTAAAATGTTCGGATACGGTATCGCTGAGGTTTGGGTTCTGTTCCTCATCATCATGTTCTTCACTCTGCTTACTTACAGGTATTCCAATCGATTCGTGTATTACGAAAATGACAATAGGGGGTGAAACGAATGGCTATGTCCCAGTCTGCGGTAATAGAAAATTCCCGGACAGCCGACCGTGTATCCAAATATCCTTTGAAAGATACGGTTCGTTTCTTGATTCTTCTCGTCGGCTCCATCGCCATGCTGTATCCGCTCCTCTGGATGATTACGATAGCGCTGAAAGGGAATGAAGAAATATTCAAGATACCGCCCGATTGGTACCCGAAGGAGTTTCATCTTGAAAACTTCGTCAAGGGAACGCAGACTATCAACTTCTGGAGGACGTTCGGCAACTCGATGTTCATCGCCGTCGCCTGCACGATTGGGCAAGTCGTCAGCTCGGTCCTCGTCGGATACGGACTCGGCAGGCTTCGTTTTCCTGGACGTAAAATGTGGTTTTCGTTCTTCGTTGGCAGCCTCATGCTGCCGGGCTTCGTAGGGCTCGTTCCGATCTTTCATTTGTTCATCTCGCTCGGCTGGTACAATACTTATCTTCCGCTGATCGTACCGGCATTTCTCGGCAATGCCACCTTTACGTTCTTGTTCATCCAATTCACGAGCACGATTCCGAAATCGTTCGACGAGGCATCCAAGATCGACGGGGCCGGAGACTTCCAAATCCTTTGGTATGTGCTTGTTCCCATGTCGCTGCCGGTCATCGTCACCATGATTATCTTCGCCTTTAACGGAGCATGGAACCAGTACCTGGAGCCACTCATCTATATTGCGGATCAAAGCAAATGGACGCTATCGGTAGCTCTTGCCTCTTTTGCATCAAGTTGGACGACGCAGTGGAACTATTTTATGGCTGCAGATTTAATCTACATGCTTCCGATGATCATCATCTTTTTCCTCGGCCAAAAGTACTTTATGCAGGGTCTCGGGTCGGTCAATTCCGCCGGCTTGAAATAAACAATCTTAGGAGGTCTTTAAAATGAAAGCGGTTAAAATGGTTAGTTTGGCAGGAGCGTTGACGCTGGCATTGGGGACGGCGGCAGGTTGCTCGAACAGCACGGTTTCGAGCGGAGGTACGACTACTTCGGCGCCTACGTCCGGCAACGATAGCAAAGCGGCGACCACGGAGGTCACGTTGATGACTTGGGAGTCCCAGGCTATGAACGACAAGATCATGGCTTCGATGAAGAAGTTCGAGGAAAAGAACCCGGGTATCACCGTTAAGCTGCTCCCTGCTCCGCTTCAGGATTACGGCATCAAAATCAACGAGATGATGGCTGCCAAACAGGCCCCGGACATTTTCATGACAGGCAACGACATGACGCTGCAAAACGGCACGAAAGGTCTTCTTTACGACTGGTCGGCCAAAGCGAGTTCGGATAAGGATTTTATGAACGGATTTTATCCGGGTGTCGTCGACAGTTGGAAATCGAATAACAAGCTTTACGGATTGCCGGGTCTTCTTAATACATATGGCGTTTTCTACAACAAAAAGCTGTTCAAAGATGCCGGACTTCCGGATCCGAAGCAGGGTTGGACGTATGATGAATTTTTTGGCGACATGGCGAAACTGACATCTAACAAAGGCGGCGTTCAGCAATACGGATATTATGGCCGCCCCGATGCGTTCAACATGTCACTGTACTCGGTATCGGCGGGAGGTGCTCCTTTTACGGATTCGATCGTAAACCCGACGAAGGTGGAAGTGAGCCCGCAATTTATCGAGGGCGTGAAGAAGTATCAGAAGGCGATTGCCGACAAATCCATGATTCCGCCGACGTTCGACCAATCGGGCGTTATGGCGTCATTCAAGGACGGTAAAGTTGCGATGACGATGCAAGGGCAGTGGGTGGCAGACGACCTGATCCGCAATGCGCCGAACCTGGAATGGGGCTATGCTCCTCAGCCTGTCGTGAAGACGCAATCGGAGATTTATGACGCCGTCGGTTGGTGCAGCCCAGCCACTATCAAGAATCCGGATGCGGTCTGGAAAGTGCTGATGTATCTTGATTCGTCGATGTATCAGGAAGTGCTGCCGTCCACACCGGTCGCTCCCGCCGCTTACAAATCGGCCGCAGGCGCTTATTTCGACACGCTCAAGAAAGCGGGGCATCCGGATTTGGCGGACGGTATCGATTATATTCTAAAATCACCGAACATTCAGCCGGTACGGTTCCTTACGACCTGGTCCGGTAAAGCAGGCCCGTTCATCGACGCCGTCTGGAATAATGTCTTGAGCGGCAAAGCTGGCGAAGCCGAGCTGAAGGATACGGTCGACAAGGTGAACAAAGTGATAGCGTCATCCAAATAATCCGGGGAGGTAATGTAATGGTACTGACAAAAAGGGTCCGCTCTAAACTTTTACTGATGACAACGGCGTTTGCATTAACTTTCACATCATATTCTGCTCTGGGAAGCCCAAAAGCGAATGCATTTACTTCGTCGGACGGAGATACGGCCATACAAGCATTTAACGCGAAATTTTGGGACAGCAGCGCAAAGTTATTTTGGAAAAATTCGAATCGCGGCAGCAACTATATGGACTTTTGGATAGAAGCGGAGCTTTGGGAAACGGTCATGGACGCCTATCTTCATACTTCCGATGCCGGCTTGAAAGCGCAGCTTCGAACTCAGATTGACGACATTTTTGACGGTACGGTAGCGAAATACGGGGAGGATTGGACGAACAATCATTTCAATGACGACATCATGTGGTGGGCGATGGGTTCAGCAAGAGCCTACGAAATAACGAAAAATCAAAAATATTTGGATAAAGCCAAGTATTATTTCGACTTTGTTTACAATACGCAATGGGATGACAGCTTTGCGAACGGCGGCATCTGGTGGATGAATACGGATCACTCTACGAAGAATGCCTGTATTAACTTCCCCGCAGCCGAAGCGGCCGTTTATCTGTATAACATCACGAAGGACGATCATTATTTGGATGCGGCCACCCGCATTTACCGATGGAGCAAGACGATGCTTACGGACGGTAACGGGAAAGTGTTTGACCGCATCGAGATGGAGAAAGGCGCCGTCCCCGATGCGACTCATTACAATCAGGGCACTTTCATCGGCGCAGCGGTAGGATTGTATCAAATAACAGGAAATACCGTGTATCTTGACGATGCTGTGAAAGCGGCGAGCTTTACCAAAGATCATTTAGTCGATGAAAACCGTTTGTTGCGCTATGAAGGACCGAACCACGACCTAAAAGGCGGCAAAACGATCCTGCTTCGCAATCTTGCCTATCTACAAAAGGCCGTCAACGAGCGAAGCGAAAGCACCTACAAGCAATTCGCTGCGGAATTTAATTACTGGGCGGCTTTCAACGCCCAAACGGCATGGAACAATCGAAACGCCGACAACATCGTCGACGGCAACTGGTCAGGGCAGCTGCTTTCCGGAACTTATGAGGCTTGGGCATCATCCGGCGCAGTAGAAGCATTGTCCGTTTTGCAATCGCAGGATGTCAATCTCGGCGGGTATGCCTCCAAAAATCCTTTTAATAAGGTAGAAGCGGAAAGCTATAACGTCGGTACCGGATTTGTTATGGAAGGTAGCCCGGATGGCTCGCTACAGCTCGGCGGCATACAGCCCGGATACTATGCGGCTTATAAAAATGTCGACTTCGGATCTGAGGGTGCCATTGGCTTTATCGCCAGAGCGGCAAGCGGAACTCGTGGAGGGAACATCGAAATAAGACTCGACTCCTTGAACGGTACAAAAGTCGGAACCTTAAACGTTGAGGGGACAGGAGGATGGAACAATTTTACGGATGCCGTGACCGTTCTTAAAGACGATCAAGGGAACCCGAGCAAAGTAACCGGCGTACATGACGTCTATCTTGTCTTTACGAAGACGAACGATCAATATTTGTTTAATTTGAACTGGTTTAAATTCACAACAACGGATCCGACCAAATCGGACGCATATGCAAGGCTGAAGGCCGGCAATTTCGACTTCAGCTCGGGTCTCAGCAAAAATGCCGATTGGGGCTTCCTGGACGGTATTAAAAACAATGCTTATGCCTCATATAAAGGCATTGACTTTGGATCTGGTGCGGCCGGCGTTACCTTTCATGTGACCAGCGGCAATCAAGGCGGCACGATTGAGGTGAAGCTAGATAGCCTGGACGGGCCGACCGCAGGTGTGATCGGAATTCCGGCTTTGGGAAACTGGAATAATTGGGTGGACTTGATGGCCAACATTGACGACACCAAGGCAGTTGGCGTTCACGATGTGTATCTCGTATTCCATGGCACAAACGGAAGCGATGCGCCCTGCAATTTGGATTGGTTCACCTTTACGACAGTGAAAGGGAAAGCAAGGGATGCTTATGGCAAGCTGGAGGCTGAGAACTATACCAGCGGCGTAGGCTTAGGTACGGAAAACGGCGGCGGTCAAACGTACTTGGCGGGAATATACGGTCCCAATAAGCCGTATGCCATGTACAATTACATTGACTTTGGAACTCAGAGTCCGTCTAAATTTTATGTTAATGCGGCAAGTGCAACCGGCGGAGGAACGATAGAAGTTAGAGTCGATAGCATGAGCGGCCCGGTTATCGCAACCAGTTCGGTTTCAGGAACCGGCGGTTGGCAAGATTTCAAGGTTACCTCGGCGGACGTCACCACTCCTGTGAACGGAAAACATATCGTGTTCATGCTGTTCAAAGGCAACGATTGGTTATACAACTTCGATAAATTTACGTTTGGTGACCCGGCCGTGCTTACGGCACCGACTCCGCCTCCTGTGACTATGCCTGATCATGTACCTCCGGGAGAGGTAGAGAACGTGCAAGCGATTCGCGGCAACGATGCCATGACATTGTATTGGGACGGCCCTTATGACATCGACGGTCAAAAATCACAAATCGCGGTATTCAGCAACGGCCAACAGGTTGGTAACACAATCAACGTCGGTAGAGGCATACAGACTGCACTTTTATCGGGTCTTGATGAGAACAACAGCTACACGATCTTGATCAAGAACACAGATAAGTCTGGGAACGTATCGAAGGGAATCACGGTAGACGGCAGAAATTTGCCTTCCTATGCTCTAACCGCTAACGGAATTATTTTAAAAGACGGCGATTCTTTTGATGACGACTTGGCTCTAAACTTCAAAGCATGGGACCACATGTCTTCGACCAGGACAGCAAAAATCGCAATTGACGGTAAGGAATATACGATTGATCCGACGACGCAGCAAAGCATTGACATTGATATGGCTGGAAATCTAGGAATGAAAACGGCCGTTGTCACTATTGAGGACGCTTCTGGAAACAGACTAGAGAACACAAGAAACGTCAGCGTGACGACCAGCGTCTATGCCATGCAGCATTTAATAACCCGCTTCACGAATTCGGGAGAGCTGAGCGGAGCGATCGTCCCTCAGCTGACCAACTCTCTTAAGCAGGTTCAGCATCAGCTAGACAAAGGCAAGCAAGATCAAGCGGTAAAGCATATGCAAGATTTTATCAAGCACTTGAATAATGAAGCTTTAAGCGGTAACGTACAAGCTCGTGCAAAGGCGATTCTGAATACGGATGCTCAATTCCTCATTGATACTTGGCTGAAAAGGAAAGAGGGCTAACCGTAAAAATAGGTAGGTCGACCGCAGGTCGACCTACATTTATGCATGGAAGAGGTGTCAAGCGTGATTAGATAGGGGCTACACTGGATGTCGCCAGCAGCGAATTCATTGAATAGAGGTGGGTTATGAAAAAGCTTATCGTCCTGCTTATTCTTGCAGGCATCTTCTGGACGTCCTATGCTGGAAACGCTTTCTCGGCTTCCTCGGTAACTCTTCAGGAAATCAAGGATAGCAGAGCCCGGGATACCGTCGCGATGTCAGGACGCACCGATCTGGAGACGATCACGGTCAAAGTCTTAAGACCGAATCTAAGCATCCTTTATGTGAACGTTTTAAATGGAGGGGAATTCAGCGACTCGTTCACCTTGCCGGATGATTCCGTACCGGGCACCTATACCGTTATTGCCGGAAGCGGCGACGTGCAGGATGTTAAGAAATTCCAAGTTATCGCGCCGAGCCGTGGAGAAGACGGCGGGAGCTCGAGCGGGGGAACGGTTCCTGCGCCGGCTAACCAGACGCCAACGCTTAAGCCTGTCATACAGAACGGCATCGCATCGGTTCAGACGGAGGCGGGCCAAAACACAGCGCTGATAGCTGTTGAAGATTTTGCGAATATGCCGCTGAAGGTGCGATTTCGCGACATTTACCTCACGGTAGGGCTGTCCGAAGTGCAGGCCCTACTCAAGCGGACAGCCAACTCGGAGGGGGCGGTATTGCAAGTCAAAGCGGAAGCTACCACAAGCACGGAAATGGGGCGTCTGACCCGCCAGAACGGTGCTCAATTGCAAATGGCCGGCGAGATTTTTGACGTCAAGGTGTCGCTGATTTCGAAGGACGGCACTGAAATTCGGGCCGTTCAGCTTGTAGGGGACACGGAGCTGTCTCTGCCTTACGATCCGAAGGCCGATGAACGCTTACTTGGTATCTACTACCGCAACGATGACACTAAGCAATGGGAATACGTTGGCGGCACGGTGGATAAGAACTCGGAGCGGATACAAGTCAAGCTTAAACATCTGAGTTCTTATGCGGCTATCGCGTATAAAAAATCATTCGATGACGTCCCATCCAGCCATTGGGCAAACCGAACACTGGAATTGCTGGCTGCGCGGCATATCGTATCGGGCCAAACCGAAAACTTGTTCCAGCCTGACGACCATACGACGCGGGCGGAATTCACGGCGATGCTCGTGCGAGTATTGGAGCTGCCGACCAGCAAAGGACGCACTCCCTTCTTGGACGTAAGCGCTGATGCTTGGTACGCCGATCCCATCCAGAGAGCCTATGTGGCCGGGTTGATCTCTGGGCTAACGGATACCGAGTTCCGTCCCGATGCCGCCATTACCCGCGAACAGATGGCTTTGCTGCTCGTGAAGGCTTATGAGGCCAAACGCGGGAGCATTCATGCGGGGCAATCTTCGCTGCTGGTCTTCAAGGATCAGGAACAGATTTCCGGATGGGCCCGGGAAGCTGTGAACCAAGCATGGACCGCGAAGCTGATGCAGGGCATCGGTGAGGGCACATTTGATGCTCAATCCGCAGCTACGCGTTCACAGAATGCTCAAGCTATCTACAATTTGATGCAAACCTTTTGCCCTAACAGCAGTTGGGCCAAACCATGAATCAGGAGGAGAGTACGCTTGCATAATAGACGCTATTTGCGGCCAATTGCGGCCAAGTTGTTTTTGATGGTTTGCTTGCTGTTTGGCAGCTTGCCTTTCGGATTGCCGGGAACTGTCGTGGCCAATTCCGTGCAGCTTCCATTCACGCACAAGACATTCGATGAAGGAACTGGTACGACGGCAACGAATGCATTGGTGACCGTAGCGACCTATAACGAAAGCTCAACTGCCCTCGTTGTGAGCGATGTAGTATACGCGTCCGACCTGAACTGGGTCAGCATGGAATCGTACTGGAGCGGCGCCAAAAAAGATAAGTCGCTGGACGGCAACACGCTGACCTCGGCGGGGAAAACGTACAATAAGGGCATCGGGGCGCATGCAAGTTCCAAAATCGTGTACAATCTCGACCCTGCTTACAAGCGCTTTACGGCGGTTGCCGGGATTGACGACGAGGTCAAATCGAACCCGGATCATGTCAAGGCCAAGGCTAAATTTTACATCAAGGCGGACGATACCGTCATCGCCAGTTCGCCGGAAGTGAAATTTAACGAAACGTATACATTTCAAGTCAAGATTCCGGCAGGGGCCAAGACACTGACCCTGATCACCGATGACTTGGGCGACCCGACTTGCGACCATACGGATTGGATGGACGCCCGTTTCCTATTGACCGACGAAAATGGCGGCTGGTCGCCTTCCGAGCCTGTCGTTATCTCCAGCCCCGGAGGCCAAGTCACGAGTACGATTGAGCAGATGGACGGAAGGCTGACCTATTCCATGAAGTATAACGGCTCAACTGTCGTTGAAAAGTCGGCGCTTGGCGTCATCGTGGACGGCCACGATATCGGCGAGCGGGTTCTCTGGGACCGGACTCAGGCGGTTACCGTTTCTCCGGACGCTTTCACTTATCCGATAACCGGCAACCATTCCACAGCCAGGGATCATCACACGTTGACGACGATTCCGATTACGGACGTGAATAGCGGCATGACCTACAAGCTCCAAGCCAAACTGTTTGACGATGGAATTGCTTTCCGATATGTGATTCCGCCGGGAACCTCAGACCGCGTGTTCTCGGGCGAGAGCACCAGCTTCCGGCTACCCGCGGACAGCACCGTCTGGTATCAGCAAAATACGACCAATTACGAAGGTCGCTTCACGAAACAGCGCGCCCAATCAGTTCCTGCGAATACGAAAATCGGCCCGCCGATGACGATTAAGCTGCCAGGCAGCGCCGGGTATGCGGCAATTACCGAGGGAGCGCTCGTTCAATATGTCGGCATGACCTTGAATGCCGAAGGCGGAGCCAACTTCAAAGCCAATTTCATCAACGGCGGCAACTGGACCTTGTCCGGCGAGGTTTCGACGCCATGGAGAATCGTAACCGTAGCCCGTGACTTGAACGGCCTCGTGAACAACGACATCATTACCAATGTGAGCCCGCCGCAAGCGCCGATCTTTGACAACAACACCGATTGGATCAAGCCCGGCTCTTCCACCTGGTCCTGGGTTGTGGACGGCGACGTCAGCAAACGCAACATGCTGCTCTATATCGACTACGCCGCCGAAATGGGAATTCCGTACAACCTGATCGACGAAGGATGGACGGACTGGGCATCAACGCCTGAGGAGTATTGGGCAGCGGTCAAAGAAGTCGTGGACTACGGCAAATCCAAGCATGTCGAAAGCTGGCTATGGAAATCTGCTTCCGATCGCTTCGGCATCAAAGGCCTCTTCAACCGAGAAGACCGGATTGCCTTTTTCGAAAAAGCCAAAGCGGCAGGGGTAATCGGGGTCAAGATCGATTTCATCGACGGCGAAGAGCTGTTCAAGATGAATTTTTATAAAGACACGCTGGAGGACGCCGCAAAATATCACCTGATGGTCAATTTCCATGGGGCCAATAAACCGACGGGCATGTCGCGGACTTATCCCAATGAATTGTCCCGCGAGGCCGTGCACGGTCTGGAGCAAGGCGCGCCGCCGGCCGATCATAACGCCACCTTGCCGTTCACCCGCTACCTAGCAGGTCATGGAGACTATACGCCAATGTCGCTCAGCAACCGGATGGGCAAAAGCACCTGGAGCCATCAGGTGGCCACGGCGCTAAGCCTTACCTCGCCGATTCTATCCTTCGGGGAGCATCCGGAGAACATGCTGCTGAATCCGGCAGTAGAGCTGTTCAAAAGCATGCCGACGGCCTGGGATGAGACGATTGTATTGCCCGGCAGTGAAATCGGAGAGGTTTCGGCGATGGCCCGCCGCTCTGGTACGACCTGGTATGTGGCCGTCATGAACGGGCTGGAGGAGCGCACGATGGGCCTGAATCTGTCGTTCCTCGGCAGTGGGAAGTACAATTCCAGCATCTATGCAGACGATTTTACGAAGCCCAACACTTACAGTCTTGATAAGGAATTGGTGTCTTTAGGCGACGTGTTAAGCATGAAGATGCGCGGTAGCGGAGGCTATGTGGCCAAATTCAGCCAGCTTGACATGGAGCCGTTCGGCGGCGGATTTTTGGATAAACGTACGGTTCATCTGAAAACGTCGGACAGCTCGAGCGAGATTCATTATACGCTGGACGGTTCCGAACCGAAGGCTAGCTCTTCGAGATACGAGAAGGAAATCGTGATCACTGATTCCGCCGTCCTCCGTGCGGTCATCACGAGCGGGGAAGGAGCCGGCAGCACCGTCACGGCCCGATTCAACAAGACCTTGCCTATCATAAAGATCCTGTACGACGGGGATCGGAACTGGGTCAATCCAGGTGGGAAAGTAAGGATACAGACCAATGCGGAGGGAAGCGACTTCGAAATTCGCTATACGCTGGACGATAGCGAACCGAGCCAACACTCGCTGCTGTATACAGGACCTTTTGCTCTCCCTGTAAGCACGGCTAAATTGAAAGCCAAGCTTTTTGTGAAAGGACAACCGGGCTCAAACGCCGTATCGAAAACTCTGTACACCTTGGAGCATAACGGCCCAGTGTCTCCTCTGCCTTCGGTTTACCTGGACGAACTGAATTGGGTCAGCGCGACGTCCGGCTGGAACAACATACCGAAGAAAAAGCTTTCGATTGACGGCAATCCACTGAGAGCGGGCGGTAAAATGTATGAGCGCGGTTTGGGGACTCACGCCAATTCCGATATCGTATACACGATTCCCAATGGGGCCAAAAGATTTGTAGCTATTGCCGCTGGGGACGACGAGGTGAAGGAAGAAGGCGGATATGCAAGCATGCTGTTCAGCGTGTATGTGGACGGGAAGCTTGCTGCCGCCTCGCCGCTCATCGGCAAAGGCATGCTGTGGAACTTCGACGTCCCGATGCCGGACGGAGCCAAGCAGATTCTCCTGTCGCTGAACGATGCGGGCGGCAAAAACTTTGACCACGGCGATTGGCTGAACGCCGGTTTCTTGACAACGGCCATGACGGCACGAGAATTGGCGGCGAGCATCAAGCAGATCGCAAATCCATTGCCAAGCGACACCCGGCTTAAGCTGCCTGACGTACCGAATGGATTCCGCATCGCGATTCAAAGTTCCGACGACCCTAGCATCATTGCGCTGGACGGCACGATACGGGCGCCTAAGGTGCAAACGACTGTACAGGTGGTTCTGGAGATCACCGACTTGTCGGACGGCAGCAAGGCGGCGACCGAGGCGATTTCCGTTCTCGTCCCGCAGGCCAGCGGACTGGCGCCATATACGCTTACGACCACAGGTGTTCTCAAGCGCCAAGGCGGCATAGAGGCCCAGGTAAGCGTGCAGCCGACGCCGGATGCAGTGAAGGGTCCGGATGTACAGGTCATCGTCTTTCAACTGATGAAGGGCAACACGCCTGTAGGGATCGTGGCTGTGCAATCCGACAGAATCGAAGCCTCCAGAGCCTTTACCGCCTTCTTCAACACGGCAGATTTTGACTCTAGTCTGTACACGGTTCGAGCCATGGTGCTGGATCGCTTCAACAGCGATTTGACGTCTCCCGTCAGTTTGGCGGCGTTGGTTCAGCTGAAATAGACTGCGGCGCAAGGAAACCTGTCGACTAAAAACCACAAAAACCGTTCTTTCTGACTAGGGAACTTTCTCCCCTGAGAAAGAACGGTTTTTCTGTATGCCTCAGTTGTGCTATAGGGGAGTTCTATGTTTTTGTAGAATTAACTTTCTTCACGTCATAATTAATTCCTAATTTCAGTTAATTCGACAAACATTTTAAAATACAAGTGATAGATTATTCGTGTATTAAATCATAGAAAGGGTGAGCGCTTTCAATAGCGTCAGCAAACTGATTTCCATTCGAACTATTCTACTATCTGTTTTACTTCTGTTTATGATTTCCCCTTTGGTCGTAATTACCTATATTACATACAAAAAGGAAAATGAATTATTTCAAACACAGATGAGCCAGTATTTGTTGCAAACGGTTGCACAAACTCAGAGGGCACTGGATGCCAATCTGTCAGAGATTGATCGGCTCACATGGACATTGTTATATGAGCAGTCGCTTGATTTTATTAACGGTCCCTTGGATTCCCCGTATCGATTATTTGATGCGAATCAAAAATTTAAAAGCATGGTGTATTCCAATCTGTTTCGGGGCAGGCTGGAGCACATTCGCGCGATTTATTTCGTTACATCGAGTAAAGATGTTCTTTCGACAGAAAATTTATTTTATTCATTTGAGCAAGTTAATCGAGTGAATTATCAATTCATGACGGATCAACTGGAGAAGCAGCCCTTAAAGATGAGCTGGTTCAGCGACAATGCCATTTTTGTCTTAAATCCCACTTCTTTATCAACCAATTTTTTTCGATTTTTGATTGCAATACAGTCAAATTGGATATATAGTAGGGTAAAAATAAAACGCTTTCATTTCTGGGTAATACTCTTAAAGCGATTTAATAAAGGGTTTCTTTCTATATTAAAATATGCATGAAAAGTGTTCTATCTGAGACATTGAAAGTTCAAGAATAACTGCGGAGGGATATTCTTAAAAACAGTCCGTTTTTTTAATGATGATAATGATTTTTGCAGCTTGTGAGGATGATAGTGATTCAAAAGCAAAGACAACAATTAGTAATGCAACAACTACTCCTACTCCTACTCCTACTCCTGCATCCTCATGTGGGTGGATGCACAAGATCATTATAAAAAGGTGTATTTTCATGAGATTTTGAATCTTAACGACATTTTCTTCCTCAGGCTGTAATTTTTATTATTCAAAATTTATGTTTCATAATCAACCTGTTCATACAAAATAGGATGAACTCGTTATGGCTCCTACTCCGTCATGTCTGAAATACCCTATAGCCCTTCTCTTTAAAATGGAAGTACGTGAGCTCCACTTTGAAGAGATGGGTTCGTTTACTTTTACTAACAAGCAATACACTTCAACAATGTAATAAAAATATTATGAGTCAAATTATTTTCTCTGTCGTCCACTATTCGGAAGAGATGGAGAAAGCTAATTTTTGTAATTAGCGATTAAATATAGGGTTTGAACATAGAAGACCAAAAGACATACGGGATACGTGTGTTTTTTACGTCTCCTTTTTTTCATGCCCGAAAACAGGGAGGCAATGTACATGCAGCTTGTTGGTAATATGAATCACTTAGCCAGAATTGTCATTCGTCCTAACTATCATCGGATACGAGTAATGGAGCCTGGCGATCCGCCAAAGTATCTTACTTTAATCTTCTATCCAATTCCGAAAATTGTATGAATATTTATGCAAAGAATGCATGAGTGTAGATTATCTGTTATAAATAATTTTGAAACAGAGGCTCTATCGGGATACAGCAGAGGTCAAATTACTTTTAATTATGAAACAAAATAAACGGAGCCATGCGGGTTTGCGGGTCTGTTTTCTAATTATTTATGAAAGATCACATTTTTTTTTTTTTTTTTTTTTTTTTTTTTTTTTTTTTTTTTTTTTTTTTTTTTTTTTTTTTTTTTTTTTTTTTTTTTTTTTTTTTTTTTTTTTTTTTTTTTTTTTTTTTGTGTGATTTTTCTCTTATTTTTCATGTTTTTTTGCCACTATTACTACAAAGAGAACACTATTATTTCAAATTCACGCCGGTTTCAAATCATGATTATTGTCATTTGCATCGTTGTTACAGTGGCCAAGTTCATGTGCTTGTTTTTGCATATAGGGTGACCAATAATGAACAAGTTGAAGCCCATCAATCAATTCCAGAACGACTTCTTTTGCATACTTTTGTGCGTTTGAAGTAAATCCACTTGTCGTAAGTACAATGCCACTTCTAGCATTCTGTTTGACAATTTGAGAATGGATAATGGCAATTGGATCAAAAGAGACATCCTCTTTATAGCATTTTACTTGAACAAGAAAGAGACCGTTACTCCGTTGATGTTCGATGTCTACCCATAATCGCCCGAACTTTGAGTAACATATGTTTTCCCTCCGATTGTTTTATACATTTGGTTATTCGTACTAAGTAATTTAGTGGAAAGTGGGCGGAGCTGCAAGCTATGCAAGGCATAAACTTGGATCGATTCAGATCATGAAAAAGCAGATGGGATACACCTCATCTGCTTTTTTAATAATATTCATTTCGGAATTGTTTTCGGCTTTCTAATACTTTTCTTCGGTATATGCCTGGGGTAACGCCAGTAAACTTCTTAAATAACTTATGAAAATAAGGTAAACTCTCATAACCGCAATTGTGGGCGATCGTATCAATACCTAAGTTGGTAGTTAAAAGCAGCTCCTTTGCAGTTGAAATTCGCTTGGCATTCACATAGTCAGTGATATTCATCCCGGTTAATTGTTTAAACGCTCTAGATAAATGAGCGGCTGATACTGAAGAGTGCTTAGCCAAATACGAAAGTCCAGCGATTTGGTCAGTGTGAAACTGATCTAAGTGTTGAAGTATGTTTAGTAACCAGGAGGGACAGACATCGGACGCGGCCAGTTGATGATGGGATTCTTTTAATATCAAACGATTTATGATGATCAAAAGGCTATTTAAATTCAGTTGAACAGCATATCTAAAACCAGCTTCGTGTTGTTCCAATTCTTCATGCATTTGTTTGAGTTTTTCTTCAAACAGAGGGCGTATGGTTGCTGGGACAACAAGCTTATAGCTCTTATTTTTTCGGGCTCGGTCAAAAACTTGCATATTCGTAAACGAATCAGCTGATGAATAATGTCCGATCAGTTGCGGATCGAAAAAGATAGCAGTGGCCGTAATAGGAGATTCAGAATCTGGCAATGCCTGATGGATGGTATTGCCAGGAATGATGAAGAGGTCTCCTTCATTCATCTCATAGAGCATTTGATTTAAGAAAAACGTACCTTTTCCACTATAAACATAAACTAATTCAAAGCGATCATGAAGATGCTCTGGTAGTTCACGGTTCGGTGTCTTTTTGTCCTTAAATACAATGTCAAATGGCAAGAGGGGGTCGTTAATAAAGTTTTTTATTAGCGGTTTTTGCATTTTCCGAACCTCCCTAGATCATCTCACTTCATTAATTTGTCTTATTTATAGAATATCAAAATAGAGTATGTTTTTGCAAAGGTAAAGAATTAACAAATGCCGTAGTCCTGGTACAATAATAGGTATGCACACCGAAATCAAGGAGGCTATGCATGCTAAAAAATTGATGCCATTAAATTTTTGGAGTATGCAGCGGAAAGATTATGGATGGATTACACCGAAGTTGACGGAGGTACTGAGACTTTTTGCCTGCAAGCTCATCAACTGGACGGAGATATTGTTATCTATACAGCACTAATTTTGGAAGAAACTCAAATTATTCTATTATAGGCTGACGTAGTATTTGTGTTGTTCGGAAAATCTCATCAAAGGAGCCAGTCATCGATGGACGTCGTATACCAATTTGAAGAAGTAGCGAGACTTCCCTTACCCGGGGATAACTGCGCCGTTGCGATTCAGCAATTGAACTCCGGTACCACCATTCAGTATGAAGGCCAAATCCTCACCTTGGATTACACGGTTATGGAAGGCCATCGATTTGCGGTGAAAGCGATTGCTCCTGGTGAAGATCTGCTTTCGTGGCATTTGCCATTCGGCGTGGCGATTCAGCCGATTCAGCCCGGCCACTATGTGATCAACGAAACAGTACGGGAAGCGCTCAGTGTGCGCCAACTGACATTCGCGGTGCCGGCGGAGCCCAATTTCGCGGATCAAGTTTCTCCTTTTATCTTTGACGAGGAGAACTTCCGGCCGGCTCAGGCATCGCCAGCTTATACGGATACCCAAACTTTCATGGGATATCGCCGCCATAAAGATCGCGGGGTTGGCACCCGGAACTACATCGTACTGCTCGGCACCACCTCGCATACGGGGAGCTACGTGAATGAGCTTGCCACTCGTATGCAAGGCGAATGGAAGAAAGATTCGAATATAGACGGGATCGTTCCCGTCGCTCACACCGAGGGCGGCACAGAAAAGCCGAATAATGTGGACTTGCTGCTGCGGACGCTCGCAGGTTTCATGGTCAACCCGAACGTCGGAGCGGTATTGGTTGTCGATTATGGTAATGAATCGGTCACGAACAAGATGGTGGAGGCTTATGCACGTGAGCATAGCTATCCGATCGATGAAGTCCTGCATAAGTTCGTGTCGCTCACAGGCAGCTTCGAAGAGGAGCTGGTTAATGGTGAAGCTTTAGTACGCGAATGGCTATCAACGGTCAACACGATGCAGCGAACGCCTGAATCCATCTGCCACTTGCGAATCGGATTGCAGTGCGGCGGTTCGGACGCATTTTCCGGGGTATCCGCGAATCCGCTTCTCGGATGGGTTTCGGAACAATTGGTGCGTTACGGGGGTGCGGCTAGTCTAGCTGAAACGGATGAGTTGATTGGCGCGGAGCCCTATGTCCTCTCGAAAGTACGAAACGTTGAAACCGCTCGCAAATTTCTGGAACTTGTGAACCGATTTAAGGAGCGCACGTCTTGGCACGGCACCAGTGCGGAAGGTAACCCGTCAGGTGGCAACATGTATCGCGGCTTGTACAACATCTATCTCAAATCTATAGGCGCCGCTATGAAGAAAGACCCGACAACGCGGATCGATTATGCAACTGAGTACGGGGAGCTCATGAAGGATGGCGGTTACTATTTCATGGATAGCCCTGGCAATGACCTGGAGAGCATCGCCGGACAGGTAGCCGCAGGCTGCAACATGATTTTCTTTACAACGGGAAATGGTTCGATCACTAACTTTCCATATGTGCCTACGGTCAAAGTGGTCACGACAACTCGCCGCTTCCAATTGCTTTCGAACGATATGGATGTGAACGCGGGGCAGTATCTGGAAGGCAAGTCGATGGATGAGCTGGGCCAAGAGGTATTCGAGTTGGCGCTCCAAATTGCCTCTGGTCAGCGAAGCGTCGGCGAGAAGGCGGGCCATGCCCAAGTACAAATTTGGCGCAACTGGCAGCAGAACGATGCGAGTCAACTGGAGATGCTGCTTCACACTCCTGTACCGACAGGAGCTCCGATAGACATTCAAGATGATGCTATAACGATGGCTAACCCGATCCAATTTTCCTTTACTCGACATCGCAATCGGCAGTCTAGTGACAATATTGGCTTGATCGTGCCGACCAGTCTTTGTGCTGGACAGGTAGCGGGCATGATCACAAAGCGCCTGAACGAGCAAGGAGCGGGGCAGCCTGAGCTCTCGCGCTTCGTAACATTGGCGCACACGGAAGGCTGCGGCACCTCAGGGGGGCCAGCTGAATCTCTGTTTGCCCGTACGATGATCGGCTATATTACGCATCCGATGGTGGAGCATTGTTTGCTGCTGGAGCATGGCTGCGAGAAAACGCATAATGACTACATGCGCCATCAGATGGATGTGATGGGCGTCGATGCGAGCCGTCTTGGATATGCCAGCATTCAGCTCGACGGCGGAATTGCCAAGGTCAGCGAGAAGGTAGAGGCCTGGTTCGCCGATCGATTGATTGAGGCCGATACTGCGGAAAAGGTGACGGTCGGTTTGGAAGGGCTGCGCATCGGGATCGTAAGCGTTGGTGCCATTAACAAAGATGCCGGCGAGCAGCTGGGACTACTAACCAAGCTGATTGTCGGATCCGGAGGCTTGGTCGTCGTTCCCGATAACAGCGGATTGCTAACCGAGGATGCATTCAGTCAGCATCTATTTAGCGCGTATCAAGTCGGGCCGTCTATCGCCTATGGGGAACATGTCCGCCGAAACGGCTTCCACATTATGGATACGCCAACAAAGCATGGGGTGGAGACGATCACAGGACTCGCCGCCACAGGTGTGGAATTAATAATTGCATGGATCGGTGATCGTCCGATGCAGACGCATCCTTTCGTTCCAATGCTGCAAGTGACGTCGGAACAGGCCGTGCTGCATAATCATAAGCAAGATATTGATTTGGAACTCGAGGGCAACCCGAGTTTATGGGTGAATCATATTCTCGAGCGCAGCAAAGAAATCTTAGAACATACTTATGTACCGCGTCTCTATCAGCAAGGTAATATCGATTTTCAAATGACACGGGGTTTTTTAGGCGTGTCGTTATAAGGCAGACAGTAACAGAAAGGGAGGAACACTCCATGTCGAACGCATTATTATCCAAACGACCGTTTGGTCGTACCGGCCTCTTCATATCGCCGCTATGTATTGGAGCCGCTCCGCTCGGGGATATGCCGGAAACCTTTCAATATAGCACGTCGGAGGAACAAGCTTTGGTAACGCTGCGTACCGCTTTCGAAAGCCCGATCAACTTTATAGATACGGCTGCAGCATACGGCGAAGGTGAGAGTGAACGGCGGATTGGCAAGGCTATTCGAGCGAATGGTGGTCTTCCGGCTGGGTACGTGTTGGCTACCAAAGCCGACCGCGACTTCAAGACCGGCGACTTCAGCGGTGAACAGATCAAACGTTCCATAGAAGGAAGTCTCGAACGATTAGGACTTGATCGTCTGCAATACGTTTACATCCACGATCCTGAACATACCACCTTCGAAAATGTTATGGGAACCAGTGGACCTTTAGAAGTACTTCATAAGTTTCAAAAGCAAGGCGTCATCGAACACATCGGCATATCCGGCGGACCGATCGATATGCTCATTCGTTATGTCGAAACGGGAGCGTTCAGCGCTGTAGAAACCCACAATCGATATACGCTGCTCAATCGAGCTGCTGAACCATTGCTTGATGTCGCTAGTCGCATGGGCGTCGCCGTCATTAACGCTGCTCCTTATGGCAGCGGCATATTAGCTAAAGGTCCGGAAGCATACGCTCGGTATGCCTATAGCGATGCTTCGCCAATCATAGTGGAACGAGCACGTATGTTTGCCAAAGTTTGCCAGGAATACGATGTGCCACTAGCCGCCGCAGCGCTTCAATTTTCACTTCGCGACCCGCGGATCGCCAGCACGGTCGTCGGCATGAGTAAACCGGAACGGGTAGCCCAGACATTGGAGCTCGCGAATTACCCGATTGCCGCTGAACTATGGCCGGCGCTTGATGAATTTGGCTATGATACGGAAGATCCCGAAGGGAATTGATTTGCTTAGTGGGTAGGGGAAATCATGGTCATCTAGATCGATTCGTGACCGAGCTGCTCGGGTGATTCATTGAATTGGAACAATAATCTCGTCTCTAAGAGAATGTCTTTGGGGCGGGATTTTTTAATTACTTCAAAAAGATGATTTATACTGGAATTAACTTAACTGGGACGCAGCGATAACAGGACTGTCCACAAAAAAAATGATGCAATTCCCACCATATGCCCCTTCTCAAGACAAGGGGTTTGTGTTAAACTCAAGATGTCTGATAACCTGATAAGTTAACGAAAGAAAGTGGGGCTTCTCATGAAGGTTTCCTTATTTATTACGTGTCTAAGTGATGCATTATATCCCAAGGTCGGCGAAGCGATTGCAAGACTACTCGGGCATTATGGAGTTCTGCTAGAATTACCGACTGTACAAACCTGCTGCGGTCAGCCTGCATACAACAGCGGCTACTGGGATGAGGCGCGAACAACAGCGAAGACGCTACTTACCGCATTTGAAGATAGCGATTTTGTGATTTCGCCTTCGGGCTCTTGCACGTTTATGATTCATCACTACGCGAATCTATTTAAGGATGAGCCGGAGTGGCTGGAGAAGGCCATACAGCTTCAGAGTAAGACCTATGAATTCACACAGTTCCTTGTAAGTGTTCTTAATATCACGGACTTGGGTGCTGTTTTCCCACATAAAGTGACGTACCACCCTTCCTGTCACGGAAGTAGACTGCTCGGCGTCAAATCAGAGCCGCTCGCCCTCTTGCAAAACGTCAAAGAAATGGAGCTAGTGCCGCTTCCTTTTGCTGAGGATTGCTGTGGATTTGGCGGAACCTTCGCAGTAAAGATGGCCGATATTTCCGGTGCGATGGTACAGGAGAAAGTAGATCATGTGAAGGAAACTGAGGCAGAGGTGCTGGTTGGGCTGGATTTGGCTTGCTTGATGAATATTGCGGGCAATTTGCGTTATCGGAATGAGCCGGTGAGGGTGATGCATCTAGCTGAGCTGCTATATGAAGGGGTGAAGCGAGCATGAGTCACACGACGGGGAAATCATCAACGGTTAAGGAACGGGCGGATATCGCGCTGAATGATGAGTTTCTGCGCAAAGCGGTTAAGTTTACGACGGAGCGCCTGCGCGACGGCAAGTTGAAGGCAGCTGCCGATCATGGGAACTGGGACGATTGGCGGGAACGCGGCAGACAGATTCGTTTGCATACGATCGCTCATTTGGATTATTACTTAACGACGTTTGCGAACAATGCGAGAGCGAATGGGGTTCATGTGCATTTTGCGGATACGGATGTTGAGGCGGTCAAAATTTCCTTGGAAATAGCAGCAGCCAAACAAGCCAAATCGGTCGTCAAATCCAAGTCGATGGTGACGGAGGAGCTGCATTTGAACAAAGCGCTGGCTTCCATCGGCGTCGAAGCAATAGAAACAGATCTAGGCGAGTACATCATTCAGTTAGCGGACGAAACACCATCCCATATTATCATTCCAGCTATACATAAAAATAGATATCAAATCGCTGAGCTATTATCGAAGGATGCTGGGGAGACGTTGGCCCCGGATACGACGATTCTGGCTGGCTATGTTCGCAAGAAATTAAGAGAGAAATTCCTGGAAGCGGATATTGGGATGACGGGCTGCAATTTTGCCATTGCGGAGAGCGGATCGATGGTCTTGTTCGAAAATGAAGGCAACGCCCGCATGGTCACAACGGTGCCCAAGACACAAATCACGCTCATGGGGATGGAGCGCATTATCCCTACGTGGGCTGACCTCGAGGTCATGGCGACACTACTTCCGCGCTCAGCAACGGGACAAAAACTGACCGTCTACATGTCAGGCATCACAGGTCCGAGAAGAGATTTGGACGCTGATGGGCCGGATGAGATGCACATCATCATCGTAGACAACGGGCGCTCGCAGCAGCTCGGAGACCCGGAGTTCCAAGAGTTGCTCAACTGTATCCGTTGCGGCGCATGTTTGAACGCGTGTCCGGTGTACCGCCATATCGGCGGTCATGCCTACGGCGGCACATACAGTGGCCCTATCGGAGCGGTGCTCACACCAGCACTTAAGAAAAACGTGGCGGAATGGGATGACATCGCCAATGCTTCAAGTCTTTGCGGAGCCTGCTATGAAGCATGCCCGGTGAAGATTCCACTGCATGACATGCTGGTGTCACTGCGCAGGCGCAAGGTGGAAGCGGGCCATGTTGACAAGATCGAGGCAGTGGGTATGAAGGGCTTTGCTGCGGTGATGGGCAATGCCAAGCGTCTCAACGCCGTACTCAAGCTGGGCAGAATCGGCCAAAAGCTGGTCGTCCGTGAAGGGGGCATTCGTCTGAAGGTCGGTCCGCTCAAAGGGTGGAACTCCTATCGCGTAACGCCGAGCCTTCCGAAGGCATCCTTCCGCGACGGCTGGAAAACACTCGAGCAAGAGATTCGTCATGGGCTTACGGAGGCTGATCCTGCTATCCAAGCAAGAATGGCGGACGCACTAGCCGCTCGGGGCAAAAAGGGAGGAAACCATCATGGCTAGACGAGACATTACGCCAGACTGGCAGTCGAAGTTAAATAAGCTGGATCAGCAATCCCTGGCTGAGCAAGAACGATTCATCCAAGGCATCGCCCAGAAACTGGGGCGTGCACGGGTAACAGAGAAGCCTGCACATCCTTTCCAAGGGGCATCGGATAGCTGGAAAGCTTTTGACTGGTCACCCGAGGAGCGCATCGAGAACTTCACGGCCAACTTCCATGCCGCAGGCGGGCATGTTGTCAGAGTCCCTTCGATGGAGGCGGCGAAAGCAACCATCCAAGAACTCGTGGGCACGCTAAGTGTCAGACGTGTGATCCACCAGAATCAAGCGGAGTTACATGCGCTGGAACTAGCCGATGCTCTCCCAGAAGTCGATCTAGCGGTGTGGAATACCGATGAAGAAACCAACTGGAAGGCCAGCGCAGCGAATGCCGATCTGGGTATCGTCCTTGCTGACTATGCGGCGGCTTACACGGGATCGCTAACTGTGTTATCATCGAAAGAAAAAGGCCGTTCGGTCAGCCTGCTGCCAACGGCATTGATCGTCCTGCTGCCGATTGAACGCTTGAAAACGAGACTAGGCGAAATTCTCACCCCATTCGATCAGATAGCAAGGAAAGACCTGCCTGCCGGCATCCACTTCATCTCAGGGCCCAGCCGTTCGGCGGACATTGAGAATGATTTGACGATCGGTGTGCATGGTCCAGGGATTGTTCACGTGCTGCTTATCGGATAGAACCTGATAGAAGAGGTACCCCTATGGAAGTTACGAAGCTGCACAAACAGAATCACTATGATGAGATTGCCCAGCAGATCAAAGATATGATTGTACATGGCCAGTTGAAAATGGGCGATAAGCTGCCTTCCACGAAAGAGCTGTCCGAGCGTTTCGGCGTCGGTCGTTCCACGATGAGGGAGGCTCTCAGCGCCTTAAAGGCGATGGGTCTTATCGAGATTCGCCAAGGCGGCGCGTGTCGCGTGATTCGGCAAGCGCCTGCCGAGGTGTCACTGCCCGAGTGGACGTCACTTCGCATGAATCGGACGACGCTCCTCGAGCTCATGGAAGTGAGACAATCGTTGGAGATCTCGATCGCAGCCATTGCTGCGCGGAAGAGAACGCCCGAGGATCTCGCACAACTCCAGCTCATCATGCAGGATATGGAGAACTCGATTAACGATGATGCAGAGGGTGAACGAACCGATCTTGTCTTCCACGAGCTGCTTGTGCAAGCGACGCATAACGCAATCATGATGCAGACGTGCGATTCGATCCGCAACGCGATGGAAATGATGATTCGCGACATTCGTCGTGCGGAGCTGTATGCGAATCAGGAAGTGGCTGTTCAGCTTTTGAAGGAACATAAAGTTATCTATGAAGCGATTCACAGCGGAGATCCTGAGCTAGCCTCTCAAGCGATGCGAGTGCATTTGGAGCATGTGGAAAGTATTTTAATCAAATATATATAAAATGTGAAAAAAAAACGGCCATTCCCAAAGGAGATCGGTCGTTTTCGCATTTCCCAATTTGGCTAGCTTCCAGCAGCACGCAATCGGAGCACATAATTGCGTTCAAACTGATCGGCTGATAAAGGCCCAGCCAATAAGTAACCTTGTACCTGGTCACAGCCGTGACTTTTTAGAAAATCAAATTGTGCCTTTGTTTCAACGCCCTCCGCAATAATATCCAGCTTTAAGCTGCGTGCTATTTCAATTTTTTATTCTAATGAATTCTGCAACAAACCATCAATTTCGCAGCGCTGTTCACTTAATTCTAACAAATTCTGAAACAACAAAAACGGAGCGCTGCGGGTTTGCGGGCTCCGTTTTCTAATTAATTCTGGAATATCACTTTTTTTTTTTATAAATTATAAGTTCCTACTGAGAAGGTATCGCAGTGGTTCCGGCGGTTCTTTTTTAATATCCGTCGCTTGTTATATTTACAGTATTCGGTAAAAAGACGTTTGATGGTCTGGTAAAAATTGTATTTCATCACTTTGGAAAAAAATGAGCCGGATTATGAAGGTTAACCTCAATGACATATATTGCCCTTCTTGTCTACCGCCAGATCGATCCCGCTTTGGTATAAAATTTTCCAAATTGAACATCATAAACTAAAATGTACCAAAAGGAGTCGTTCCACATGGTTTCTTTGACGTTTATATTTGTATTCTTAAGCCTCATTACGGTTTTGGCTCTCTTCGACGCAATCATCTACCAGCAATCTTTGTTTCAATCTTACCTGGAATTGGCAAGCATTCACACGAGCTTCGGGGGGCCCATCCTGCTCCTGCAATTAGTTATGGCATTGGTCGTAAGTCTATTTATGGACATCAAAAAATTTCGATCGGTATACCGCAATGAATCCAAGTCGTGAGCAAATATCTCTATCACAACTATTTTTGCTGATGGTTACATTTGAAACAGGCAGCGCCATCATTTTCGGCATCGGCAGCGATGCTAAACAGGACGCATGGATTTCGATCTTACTGTCATCTGCAGTGGGAGTCGCTCTGCTGCTGATCTACTTCGGGTTTATGCTTCGGCTGCCAGAACGGAATTTCTTTCAAATCATGGAATTTGCCATGGGTAAGCCAATTGCGGCCGTATTTATTTACCTTTATGTTATATATTTCTTCTACATTTGCATACGGGTAGATCGTGACTTAATAGAGATCATGAAAACCACACTCTTGACCCAGACGCCAGTTGAGATCTTGCATCTTTTCTTTTATATCCTTTGTATGTACCTTACAAGCTCGGGGATTCAAATCATGGGTCGGATCGGAGAGTTATTTGCTCCGCTCTTGATGGGTTTTTTATTTCTGATCGGCATTCTTTTAATTGCCGACGGGGACGTCTCGTATAAAAGACTGTTGCCCGTTATGGGCGAAGGTATCGGACCGATTATTAAAGCTGCATTCCCGAGCGTGATTACTTTTCCGTTTGGTGAGTTGATCGCATTCACAATGTTCATTCCGTTCACCTCGCAGTTCTCGAAAGCTCGGCGCGTCGGTATGTTTGCTATCTTAGCTAGTTCTTTTGTTATCGTCTTCTCTTGTATTATCCAAATCGGCACGATTGGCATAGATGCAAGAACAAGGGCAACCTTCCCATTGCTTAGCGCCGCACGCATTTTAACCATAGGATATTTTATTGAACGTATTGATGCGCTAGCGACATTCATCGTGATGCTGGGCATCGTGATCAAAGTGTCCGTCTTCTTTTACGGCGGACTAAAGGGATTGGAACATTTGACGAACGTACGATATCAATTGTTTGTCATTCCAATTGGGTTGATCCTTTCGGTCTTGTCTGTTGTAGTTTCCCATAATTTTGCCGAACACGTTTTTGAAGGCATTAAACTCGTTCCCTATATCCTTCATATTCCGTTTCAAATCGCTTTTCCATGCGTATTATGCGGAATCGTAATATGGAGAACTAGAAAACGGGCAGCTGCAGGCAATAAATAGTAAGGTGGGACTTTCCGATGAATAATACAGATCAAGCAACGACGAGAAACTCGCTGCTTCCCGAAGGAATGAACAATGCTCCCTTATCGCCCATTTTGGAAACGAATCTGGATAATCTCAAAGCGGCGTTCGGCAATACCCTTGACATTCGCTTCGACCGGATGCTTGTGGATAGGCAAAGCGCCTTATTATGCTTTCTCGATAGTATGACAAACACGCAGGAAATAGACACCATCAGACAGCCTTTACTGTCTCCTGCCCATGCATCCCAAGATTTCAATGACTTGGAGCATTTCCGGATGCAGCTGTTTCCGGGATTTTCTTATCTCATCGTAACCGAACTTGAGAAAGCTTTATCAAGCCTATTGGACGGATATGCTTTATTATTCTTCGATCAAATTGATAAAGCTCTTGCTCTTTCAATTGTTAATCTCAAGTCCCGAAGCATCGAAGAGCCTACCACGCAAACCATCATCCGTGGTCCGAAAGATTCGTTCACGGAAAATATGCAAACAAATATTTCCCTTGTCCGGCGCCGGATCAAACATACCGCTCTTCGATTTGAATCCCTACAGCTAGGCAAAGATACGAATACCTCGGTTGTCATGGCATACATGCAAAATATTGCAAACGAGCACATCGTGGCGGAATTGCGCCTCCGTCTGCAGCGGCTGCAAATTGGCGCGTTGATGGATTCTTCTGTTCTCGAAGAATCGCTAAGCGACAATATGTATTCGCCTTTCCCCATGTTTCTTAACACAGAAAGACCTGATACTGCAGCCGGCAGCCTAATCCAAGGGAAGATAGTTGTCATCGTGGATGGAAGCCCGTTTGCGATTATAGCTCCAGCTGTGTTCAACGATTTCTTCCGAAGCCAGGAAGATTATTATCAATCCTACCTAATGTCAATGTTCATCCGTTTGATTCGTTTCATTTCGCTTTTTCTTGTTACGATATTGCCAGCGTTTTATTTGGCAGTCACGACCTATCATCAAGAACTGATACCGTCCTTGTTGTTAATCACGATTGTTTCACAACGGGAATTGGTTCCTTTCCCTACCGTCATCGAAGTACTGCTTATGGAAACCACCTTCGAAATTCTCAGGGAGGCTGGAATACGTATGCCGAGAGCTGTCGGCAATGCGGTGTCCATTGTCGGTACTTTGGTAATCGGACAGGCTGCAGTCGAAGCTGGTATCGTGTCGAGTGTTATGGTCATTATCGTTTCGCTTACAGGAATTGCCAGTTTTGTCGTGCCTGTTTACTCCATGGCACTTACTCTTCGTTTGCTTCGTTTCATGTTAATCCTATTAAGTGCTGCATTGGGTTTATACGGTATCGGGTTCGGTTTAATTCTCATCATGATTCATTTAGTAAAGCTAAATTCGCTGGGAATTCCTTACTTAACACCATTAGCGCCTTCCTCTCGACGGGATATTATCGGGGTATGGATTCGTCTGCCTTATCCAAAAATGTTCCAAAGAAGCTTCTTCTTAAAAACAAAATCGCCGCTTTACAAAATGAACAAAAAAACAAAAGATTGAGGGGCCTCCAGCAATGAATACGATCAAACGATCTCTATTATCGGGAATAGCACTGCTAATCCTATTGTCAGGATGTGCCACAGTTGAAATGAACAATTTATTTGTTGTATTTGGGATGGCATTGGATAAAGGCGAGAACATGAAATGGAAGCTTTCCGTACAAATTATTAATCCGACGGAAATGGGCAAAAAAACAGGGGGAGGTTCTATTCCAGCTATCGTTTATAGTCAGGAAGGGAATTCGGTAGAGGAAATACGCCGCAAAATGAATGCAGGGCTTCCTCGAAAATTGATTTATTCGCATGTTCGAGTATTTGCACTGAACGAGGAAGTGGCCCGTGAGGGCAATCTGGATTTTTTGGATTTTCTGGAAAGAGATTGGGAACTGCGGGACGATTTCAACATGGTCTTAGTTACTCGCGGCACCGCTTTGGAAGTCATCTCTACTCTTATACCGGCAGGTATTTCACCCTCGACCAAATTGTTTCGGCAAAGCGACAATTTTAATAATGATTGGGGAGGAGCTTCGCAAGTCAAGATGAAAGACATGATCGAAGCGTTCACATCTGAAGGAAGGGACCCTGTCATCGACACGGTTACCGTCCAAGGGAATGCGAAAACAGGCTCGAAAGATGAGAATTTAAAATCCGTTATCATTCGTAATAATGTGATCTTGTCGGGACTAGGCGTGTTTAACAAACAGAAACTTGTCGGACTCCTCAATTTAGATGATACGCGCAACTACTTATGGACACAGAACATGATTAAAAACACTGTAGTGACGGTACCCTGTAAAGACAACGGGCATTTTGATGTCAGTGTTTATGATTCAGGAACAAAAATAAAGGCGTTTTACAGTGCCGGCACCCCTATCGTAACCGTTAAAGTATTCATCAACGGCATCGTTGAGGGGATTTCATGCAAAGCCGATTTATCCAAGCCTCAAACATTCAAAAAACTGGAACAATTGGCTGAGCTTAAATTAAAAGCATCCATAGAGAGTACCATGAAGAAGGTGCAGGTCGAATACGGATCTGATATTTTTGGATTCGGTGAAGATATGTACAGACAGGATACGGCCGCTTTCAAAAAAGTTCGTCAAAACTGGAACGAAGAGTTCAAGCGCGCAGTGCTTAAGGCAGACGTCTCCATCTATATAAGAAGAACCGGACTAAAGATGAAAAGCTACACGGATGAGATTAAGTAAAACTGAGTTCTCTCCGAAGTCAATAGGGATAGACCTCTACAGCTTTGTATTATACCCATTTAAAAAAGCCGCGAAAGCTTGATATTACGTGTTTTTTTTCGTTTATGCCCAAATTTTCCATTATTCTTTTATTTGGCTTTAGTAAACTGATAAAAGTGATGACTTGAAAGTTGCTAAAGTTAAGTGGAGTAAAACGCCGATGCCGTTTACTAAAATCGTGATGGGGGTAAGATGTAAATGAATCGAAAAGTCATGCGGATTTATCGTAACTTATTAAGTTTCATGCTGGGATGCTGATTTTTTTGTCAGGCATATCCTATATGGGCGCACCAATGGTTGCCCAAGCAGCGTCCAAACAATGGGTCGGTGTAGGCTTCGGCGATTTTTCGAGAGGTGTTGATTTTTTATACAAGTATAGCCATCGACAGCAGCGACACGCCCTATGTTATGGCGTACCTCTTATCTTAAGAGGACGCTTTTTTCATGCGCTGGGAAGAATCATGACGGTGAATTTGGAGATGGATCGAAGTTATTAATGAAATAAAATATTTAATACTAAAATTCGTTAGAAATGAATGTATATTTATGCAAGTGCAGTTAAAAGTCTAGAATATTTTTCTAACTAATTCTGCAACAAACCGCCAATTTTGCCGCGGTTTACTTCAAATTTTAATGAATTCTGGAACAACAAAAACGGAGCGCCACGGGTTTGCGGGCTCCGTTTTCTAATTAATTATGGAATATCACATTTTTTGTTTTTTTTGTTTTTTTATTATTTTCATAATTAACTTAACTGTAAATGTTTCGAAATTTATTGTAGTTTTTGTTTCAAAAAAACTGTGAACCAGATTCTAAGATTTTATATCGCCGCGCGGGTTTTCAACAATACAATTAATTTAATAATGTGCTAATACCTGAAGAAGAGCTTGATTTACAAAAGTTGAGTGTTTTATTGAGAGTAAGTAAAAGGAAACTTTAATCCATATAGACAAAGGTTATTATTTTGTAAATGTGGATTTGACTTTAGAGATTCAAAAGTAGAAATAACACTATCATCATTTTTAAATTATTTAAATGATAGGTTTAATAATACTAATTATTATCAACCGGGAACGAAAGGCTTGGCGCAATGGTATTCTGTAAGGCTAAGGCGATTCGCGAGTCATCGAAAATGACTGGGGGAAACCTCTTCTTTTTTCAGAATGAAGTTACGGAAGGGGATGCGAGACCTGTCCTTGGGGGAATTCTCTCAGGAAAAGAGTCAGTGGTTGAGGATTCCAGCTTAGAGGGGAAATTGACTTCCTTCTGAAGCTGTCTTACAGAGAATTGAGCGTGGGATTGGGCGTTTAGAGGGTTGAATATATGTAAATATCAAAAAACAGTATATCAATGCTAGATTACGATATAGGATGAATAAAATATAATGTTAAAATAAAGATTGCATGGAGGGGTCAGAAGATAATGGCTCTTTGAGGCTTTTTTTCTTAACATATTAACGGAGGTGCCCCGCGATATCTTGCTCGAACACTATGAGGAAGTACGGTGGAGAATAAATTGAAGTATGTACCGCTACAGGCTCTGTATGGAAGGAGTTAGCGGCAACTTTTTTGTGAAGAGGAGCGAATCATTTGAAGCTGAATTACACGAAACCTGCATCCTATTGGACAGAGGCGCTTCCGTTAGGAAACGGCCGTATCGGAGCGATGGTATTCGGAGGGATTGAGACCGAACGCTTGCAGCTGAATGAGGATACTCTATGGTCGGGGGAACCGAAGGACGGGACGAACCCGAACGCCCAGAAGGCGCTTCCTGAAATTCGCCGTCTAATTAACGAAGGGAATTATGAGGAAGCGGACGCTCTTTGCCAAAAAGCGATGGGTCCTTATACGCAATCATATATGCCTTTGGGGGATTTGACCGTACACTTTTATCACGGCGATAATGCCACACAGTACGAACGTTTGCTGGATCTGGAGACGGCGTCCGCATCGGTTCGGTATAGGATCGGCGAAGTCACATACACCCGAACCTGCTTCATTTCCTTCCCGGATCAAACTCTTGTTATGCGGATCGAGGCTGACCGTCCTGGCATGCTGAACTTTACGGCCAAGCTATGGAGTCCGCTCCGGCATCAAACCGGTCCCGAGGGCGAACGCATCGTGATGAGAGGTAGGGCTCCGGTCCATGTAGACCCGAATTACTATCAGACCAACAATCCGATTCGCTATGGCGAATCCGGCACACGCTTCGATGGAAGGCTCGCTATTCGGACCGAAGATGGCCGCACCTATGCCGATCATGACGGACTGCATGTCGAATCTGCTACGAGCGCGACCATCATTTTCAGCGCAGCAACAAGCTTTCATGGTTTTGACCGTAATCCGGCAACGGAGGGTGTCGACCCTTCCCCAATCGCAGAGAGACACTTGAACGCGGCTCTTAATAAGACCTATTCAAAGCTTTATGCCTCTCACATTGCCGATTATCGCGTTTTATACGATCGAGTTATCCTTGATTTGGGGCCATCCGACATTCCGGGCGACGTACCGACAGATATACGCGTTGCCGAATACGGAGCGAAGGACAAGAAACTGGTGGAACTCCTGTTTCAATTCGGCAGGTACCTGCTGATCGCGAGTTCCCGGCCCGGCACGCAGGCGGCGAATTTACAGGGAATTTGGAATAAGGAAATACGGCCGCCCTGGAGCAGCAATTATACGTTAAATATAAACGCGGAAATGAATTATTGGCTCGCGGAGACGTGCAACTTGGCTGAATGCCATGGGCCGTTGCTTGATTTCATCGGCAATTTGGCCAAGTCGGGGGCGGAAACCGCGCGCATCAATTATGGCGCCCGAGGATGGGTCGCGCATCACAACAGCGATATCTGGTGCCATTCCGCGCCGGTAGGAGACTTCGGCAACGGGGACCCCGTTTGGGCGAGTTGGTTCATGGCCAGTCCTTGGCTAAGCCAGCATCTGTGGGAGCATTATGCATTCGGTGGAGATACGTCGTTCCTTCGTGACAACGCTTATCCGATTATGAAGGAAGCGGCTCTCTTCTGCCTGGATTGGCTGCAGGAGGAACCGGACGGTCGGCTGGCCACATCGCCATCCACCTCCCCCGAGCATAAGTTTGTATTGCCGAACGGCCAAATGGCTGCCGTCAGCAAAGGGGCGACGATGGATCATGCACTGATCTGGGACTTGTTCACGAACTGCATCAAGGCGGCGAATATACTTGGAATGGACGATAGCTTCCGGGAGGAGCTGGCGGAGGCTAGGTCTAGGCTGCTTCCGTATCAGATCGGCAAATACGGTCAGCTTCAGGAATGGTTTCTTGATTTCGAGGATCAGGATGTGCAGCATCGCCATGTGTCGCATCTGTTCGGCGTTTATCCCGGCTGTCAGTTGACCGCGGAGGCTACGCCGGAGCTATTCGAAGCGGCCCAGCGCTCGCTCGAACGGCGCAGCGATATCGGCACTGGCTGGAGCCTCGCGTGGAAAATCAGCCTGTGGGCACGATTCGGCGACGGAAACCGCACCTTGCAGCTAATCGGGAACGTGCTGAATCTCGTTCACACCGATGTGGGCAGCGTCACAGGCGGCGGCGTTTATCCGAACCTATTCGGCGCGCATCCGCCGTTTCAGATCGACGGAAATTTCGGCTTAACGGCCGGTGTAGCCGAAATGCTGATGCAGTCTCATACCGGTGCCATCCGTCTGCTGCCTGCTCTTCCAAATGCATGGGAAACCGGCTCAGTCAAAGGACTTCGAGCAAGAGGGGGCTTTGAGATCGGCCTTGCCTGGGAGAACAACGCGCTCGTAAAGGCAGAGATTCGTTCGCTTCTCGGCGGTCCTTGCTGTGTTACGGCATCGGTTCCGCTGAAGGTGGAAGCGGACGGCAGAACCGCCCAGTTCGAAAGCAACGCATGCGGGACGATTGCTTTCGATACGGAGCCCGGGTTTATTTATAAGGTTAAGCCTTCATAGCAAACCCGCGGCATTTCTAAAACAACAATTTCCGAAGAGGTCTAAAGACCGGAGCTAAATCCGACAGCATAATGGAATTAGTGAACGTTTTCAATTTCTGGCGGGGCTGAAATGTACAGATTTCATAACTTCGTTTTCGACCTCTCCCGAACAGAAATTCTTGATTGGGGATAAGTGCCACGCTGTTAGCGCAGCGATGATTAGCTTCAAACACAGAAATGGCCCATTTGCAATTTCTTCGGAATTGCAAATGGGCCATTTCTGTGTCTAAAAGAAAGCGTCTAACAATTAATGTATGCGCTTTAAAAAGTACAAGGAATCATGGAAAAGTGATATATGCGTTGAACATTACCTTTGTTAAGATGAATTCAGAAGGAGAGGAGATCTTATGTCAGAAGCTATCATAACAGTGCAAACGCAAACAAAGCAAAGAACCAAGAAAAAACTATTCTCGGATTTTAGAGAACATAAAACGTACTATTTCATGTTAACGCCTATGATCGTATTCTTTATTCTATTTGCATACCTACCGATGTTTGGTGTCTATTATGCCTTTGTGGACTATGATTTTAGCAAGGGAATTGCAAGTAAGTTTGTTTGGTTCAAAAACTTTGAGTTTTTGTTCCAAGGTGGTTTTAGTTCCATTATTTGGAAACTAACGAAAAACACAATTCTTTACAATATTGCTTTTATTGGATTGAACACTTTTTTTCAAATGTCTGTCGCTATTCTTCTCCGAGAGCTTACCTATAAGAAGTTTGTTAAGACTTCACAGACACTGATGTTTATGCCATATTTCGTTTCCATGGTTATTATTAGCTCCATTGTCTATAACCTCTTCAACTACGATTTTGGTGTAATTAACAGCGCTTTCAAGGCAATGGGTTTTGAAAAGTTTGACTTTTATGCTACACCAGCGGTATGGCCGTTCATTATCGTTGCCGTCGAGATTTGGAAGGGCTTAGGTTATGGGAGCGTTATTTACTTGGCATCCATCATGGGGATCGATGAAAGCATTTACGAGGCCGCTTATGTGGACGGTGCTTCCAAGTGGCAACGAATCATTCATATTACATTGCCACTGCTCAAACCAACCGTTATCGTACTGCTACTCTTCTCATTAGGGGGCATCATGCGTGGGCAATTTGACTTATTCTGGAATATTATTGGGCAAAATGGGTTCTTGTTGAATGCAACGGATATTATTGATACTTACGTATACCGCTCACTTACCGTCAACTTTAGTATGGGCTTAGGTACAGCTGCTGGATTGTTTCAATCGGTATTTGGCTTATTTGTAATCTTGACTGTTAATTATATTGTGAAAAAAGCAGATAACGAAAATGCGCTTTTCTAACTAGTTATTTTTTCAGATGAAAGGAGCTTATTATGGCTGAATTATCCATGAAAAAGCAAAAAAATACGATACAGCAGGATACAGGTACCAAAATTTTTAATGTGATCGCTGTCACGATAATTTCGTTCTTTGCCATCGTTTGTTTACTGCCATTTGTTCTCGTACTATCGGATTCTCTCAGCGATGAAAGTCAGGTCGCGATTAAGGAATCTTGTGAAATTAGGATAGTCCATCCACAACCGCGTTGATAAAATATGTTATAAACCATAATGAAAGCGGTTAAGATACATTTTTGTGGAAGCGCTTGCTGTCAGTCATTGCGCAAATTAAAGATTAATGGATATCTGGAGGCTATATGAACGATTTGATCATTTATGAAGCACCAAAAGGAGCGGTGGGTCGCGACGACTTTCAAGTACGCGTCCGTATTCCAGGCGAAGAGTGGCATGATTTGTTTGAGTATGAAGTGAAGGTTGATATGCATCAAGTACGCAAGGCATCTATGGTTTATTTCGATATGGAAGGTAGCGTTGAGGTGGAGGTTGAATGCAGAAAACAAACCGTAAAGCAGGTAGTCATTCGTCCGCTTTCAATTGCCATTCCTTTTGTGTGTGAAGGGAATCGTATTGCTTTTACTCTGGACCGCCCGCACAAGCTGTCAATCGAGGTAAACGGCGAGCGTTTCCATAATCTACATCTGTTTGCCAGCCCGCTCGAAGAACAGGCGCCGAAACCAAATGACCCCGACGTACTCTTGCTTAATCCTGCTATTCACCGGATGGAAGATATTTACCGGCTTGTGGCGACGCCGATTAACACAACCGGCCAGTTACCGAAGGTGATCTATTTTGCCCCTGGTATGCACTATTTGGAGGAAACGATCATGCGTATTCCATCCGGTACAACGGTTTATATTGCTGGGGGAGCGATTGTTGTCGGATCACTTGTATGTGACACGGTTGAAAATATCGTAATACGCGGAAGAGGTATCTTGTATTTGGCCGACTTTCATCGATTTTCCGCTTTTCGAGGCGTTCGAATTATCTTCTCGAAGAATGTCACGGTTGAAGGTATCATTCTGCTGGATCCCCCGCATTACAGCATTTATATCGAGCGATCAAAAGCTGTACGGATCGATAATTTTAAATCGTTCAGCACGCGAGGCTGGTCTGACGGCATCGATATCATGGCGAGTACCCAAATCGAGATCAATGACGTATTCCTTCGTACCTCCGATGACTGTATTGCGATTTACGGGACAAGATGGGACTACCATGGAGATACACGTCATATCCGCGTGCGCAACTCAGTGCTTTGGGCGGATGTCGCGCATCCGCTCAATATTGGGACGCATGGAGATCATTATCGGGATGGTGATGTTATTGAAGACATTCTTTTCGAAAATATCGATATCTTGGAGCATCATGAACCGCAGACTAATTATTGGGGGGCCTTGTCGATCAACGCTGGTGACAAGAATACGGTACGGAACGTGATCTATGATGACATCCGTGTAGAGGATTTTGAGTTGGGACAACTGGTTGACATTCGTGTTGTTTGGAACAAAGATTACAACCCTGTGCCTGGTCAAAGAATCGAAAATATTACGTTCCGGAACATTAGCTATAAAGGAGCGAACACCAATCCGAACCGGATTTATGGTTTTGATTCCGAACGGTTAGTAGATGGGATCAGCTTCATCAATCTGAGGATAAATGAGCAACTGATCCTTGAGCCGTCTCAGGGGAATTTCGATATCAATGGTTTTGCAAAGCGTATATCTTTCTCCGACGGGAGGAACGTATGAAGATGATTCAAAATCCAATATTACGAGGCTTTGACAGTATTGAAACATAAGCACCTTGTTGAAGGGTTATCCACGATCTTATAATTGAGCAGATTAATTCATTTTGGCTTGCCATCCGGGGGGATTTATTGGAGGATGAGTGGTTTCAGCTTCGCTGGTACTTCTCTAAGACGAACAGAACCAAAAAGAAGCAAACCGGCAGCAGTCCGGCTGCTTCTTTTTGATTTCCTGAACAACCTGCGTAGAGGGTTTATGAACTAAGCTTTATGGATCTAAGAATGCCATAAATACCATTCAAACCTCCAATGGGTACAAACTTGACCACAACCGATTCTTGATCTGATGCAATCATATCCGCAGGGATTTCAATTATTTTCTCATAAAAACCCCGAATTCTCTCATTCGGAGAGGTCTCGGTTATCAACAGTTTCCCGTCAATCCAGATTTCCAAGCTGCTGTCCTTGAGCCAATAGAAGAAGGTGACCGACAGACCGTTCTTTTGTCCGGACGATACCTTCAATTCATAACTGAACCACCCGTCAGGCTCCGCTCTTCTGCCATTCAGCCCCTCAAAGCTACCGGCATGCGTAAGCTCGCCTTTGACCTGATGCTCCAGCTCATATTGGTCATTGCCCACCTGCACACTGTCAATCGTAGTCTCTCTGATGAGCTGCTCCTTACGGTTCTTATCCAGATGCTCCCGTAAATCATCCGAACCGACCTCAACCAATTTCCAATAAATCCCGTATCTTTCATTATGCTGCTTATAGTGAGGCGTAAAGACCAGATGATCGTCCTCATCCGTATTTTGGAGCACAAAGGCTAATTCGCCGTTCTTGCGAACGAAATGCTGATCGAATCCGCCTAACCACTCCTGGACACTCATACCTTGAGGGGTGATAAAGTCTTTCACGAGCATTCGCTTGGTCGGAATACTTACGATAACGCCTGTCCTGGACTCGACCATATCGTCTTTGCCCAATGCGGCGCTTAGTACCACTGGACCGTACTTAAATCCGACCACATGCGGCGCATCCCTCAAAGAGGAGTAAGTGGCTTTCATCGGGATTTGGACATGAACGGTGTCGCCGTTCTTCCAAGCCCGTTCGATTAAAGCATAACCATTGCTTACCTGCGGTTGAACAGTTTTGCCATTCACAGCAACCGCCATTTCGCCTGCAGTCCAATAAGGCACACGCAGATAAATGGACAAATACTGCTCCTGCTGATCGGTGGTTTCAACGGACAAATGAACCGTATCGGTGAACGGAAGGTCGGTGGTTTGTATAATCTTCACCTTCTGTTCCGACCAATCCAACTGGCTGCTGACATATTGATTCACGTACAACCGCTGGTCCAGTTGGAAATAGATGCTATCGTTCAATTTCGTGAAGCTTTCCATGCCCGTGCCGGTACAGCACCAAAAATGCTCGAACGGCGAGCTGTAAACCTTGAAATAACCTGTTGCCATCGGCTGGAAATACATCGTCATCCCGGTGTCAGGATTCTGGGATGACAGAATGGCGTTCACATAGGTAGTCTCGTAAAAATCAGCGTATCTGACATCCTGAGTTAGCTTGAAAAGCTCCCTCGTCAGCTTCAGCATATTGTAGCTGTTGCAGGTTTCGCAAGTGATATCGCTGCGTTTGGCATCCAGAAGATCAGGCTCGCCAAAATGCTCGGATTCACTGTTTCCGCCTGTGATATAGCTGTGGTGATATACCACCATATCCCAGAATCTTGCGGCAGCCTCCCGGTAAAACACTTCGCTTTCTCCCAATGTCAGATAGCGATTCAAGGCTCCTATGAACTTGGGAATCATTGTGTTGGCATGTTTGCCTTTTAATATGTCTTTGCCTTCCCAGATTGCCTCAAATAAGCTAAGCTCATCAAACTGATGGGCCGCTTCCAAGTGGCGTTTATTCCCCGTCAATTTGAACAGGTCGTAGAGGCAATCGTTCATGCCGCCATATTCCACAGCCAGTACGGTAGCCTGCAATTCCTTGGACCATTTGGAGGTGCGGTACGCTACCCAATCCCCCAGTTTATTGACAACGTCATAGGCCGTTTGGATTCGTGTCCATTCGTAGACATCGATCAGACCTGCGATGATCTTGTGCATCGTATACCATGGAACCCAGGCTGGCTTCCTATTCTCTACATTCTCGAATAGCATCTCTGGAAACGCCGACATGTATCCGCTTTCCAGCTGACAGACGGCCAATTCAGCCACGATATACTCCAGCTTAGCAAGCAGTTCTGCGCTTTGATTCTGCGAATAAGCCTGTGCACAAGCGGTAAGATAGTGGCCTAAAGTGTGGCCTCTGATCTCCGTATTTTCCCATCCGGGATAGATCCGGGCCTTGGCCGGCAGACCTGCCACTTCACGGAAACCAACTAGCAGACGATCCGCATCATAGCTCGCCAAATAAGCCATTTCCTTCTCGAATGCATTCACATGATAGGCTCCGGTCAACTCTACCCGGTTCATGCCAATATCCTTCAGAACCACCATACTCGGCGCAGCTTCCTTCATATCCAATCCCTCCGTTAAATAGTAACGTTCTCCGATGGAGACTATATCAAGCTTAGCGTCTTCTACCGATAGGGTAAATAACATAAGGTTGGATTATGTGTCAAAAAGGAAGGGTTTCATCGCTTCGGCTTTACTGTCATCAATTTCTGAAACCTCATAGGACATGGAAATAACCCTATATTTCTGCTACTCTGTTCTTAAGCCAATTGTGAAAAAGTCTGAAAGGGCAGGGATCAGTAATATGGTATTGTATCAATTCCGTGTGGATGTACCGGTGGTCATGGATATGACAGGAAAATTTGTATCGCCGAATCCCGAGTGGAAGCACATGAACCGAGTATTGATGAATTACGAGTTATTCATTCAAACCCGCGGAACGATGTACATCTCATGCGGCATAGACCGCTTCGCCCTTAGGGAAGGGGAGTTCTTGATCATGCCTCCCCGCACCCAACAATATGGCTACCAAGAGTCCGATTGCAGCTTTTACTGGTTACATTTTTCAACATACGGGCATGAAACGTTCCATGAGGCCGCTCACGAGCATGTCTACGAACCGGGAATTATCGTCCTTCCCCAAACAGGTACGCTGCGCAGTCCCGAAAAGCTCATTGTGATGCTGAAGCAATTGCAGGATTCCATTCGCAGCTACAGGGAACAGACCTTAAACAATTACTTGACCACCAGTATTTTGTGCGAGATATACAACCAGATGTTTGTGGTCCCAAACCAATCTAAGAAACTGCTAAAACAGCAGCTTTACAATGATATTGTGGACTACATCAAATGGAACCGGCAAGAGAATATAAGAGTTACACAACTTGCTAAACATTTTGGATATAACGCCAAACATCTCTCCAGCATATTTTCTTCTATCGCGGGTGTTTCATTAAAACAATTCATCATGCAAGAAAAAATGGAGGCGGCTAAATTTCTGCTGACGGATACCAATCAAAAGATTAATGAGATTTCTATGCAGCTAGGTTTTCCAGATAGTCATTCATTTACCAAATCATTCAAGAAAATAACAAGCTTGACTCCTACGGATTACCGGAATGCTTACGTAAACCGATTACTTTATTATAAATAATGAATGACATCGCCAAAGGCCTGCAACGATTTGTTCTCTGAAATCTTCAAATGAAGAATGAATATCTTCCGGCCACACTAATGCGCCATATCGCTGGCTGACTGCCCAAGCGCAGCGCGAACCAGGTTTACGATATTGTCCTGTCCTTGTGCCTGCATTCCGTCATAAAAGGTATTGGAAGAGGGTCGAACTACCACTACGGTGAAAATTCTGGTATCTATTTACTTGAGGATTATTATCGTTTACTATTCAACATATAGGTGCTCCTCTCAAGGTTTATGGGTTTCTTCGCGGATACCATTATCCTTGGTTTGGCGCACTTTTTCAATTTTTTTCCAAATACAGAATGAAAAAAAGGATATATCACATGAAACGATCCTATTTGAAAAAACTTCCCATCACGGTTCAGTTATCTTTACTGGATTTATTAATTGTTATGGTTATGATTTCGATCATGGCTGTGAATTATTACCAAGCCGTCAATGTCGTAAAGAAGAATAACAGCGATTACATCAAAGGTGTTATATCGCAACTGAACCAGTCCATTTCTTCGAATAGTAATGATGTTAAAAGAATTATGGAAACGATTGCCTATAACGGACAAACCGTACAAAATTTTTTGTCTGAAAAAAATCCAGTCCAAAAGTTAGAAATGTTCAACCAGTTAAAAGCTTATTTGTCAGATATGAGGAAAATGAAAAAGGCTATTTTGGATATTGCACTGGTTGAAAATAACGGCGCCGTTTTCAACTTCCTGGCCAATTCGGCTCAAATTGAAGCAATTTCCAGGGAAATTCCGAGAGATAACTTGTCCTATTTTTTGGGGCTTAAAATGATCGATTTACCTTATACTACAACGCCGGTGTTGGTTGCGGGAGTGCCAATCTATTCAACAACTGATTTTGAGGCCGTCAATAGTGAACTTGGAACTCTGCTTTTGATAATCGACAATCGACTGCTCTTTGGCGACGGCAACCCGGTCAATTTACCCGAGGGTGCCTTAATCTACATGGCTGATCGTAACGGAAGGCTCTTCTATACGAATGATGATTCAAGTAAACTTGGGGAGCCGATTCCAAAAGATAGATTGTTGAATCATAACAGTCAATACATGATTCAGAGGGAAGCTATTCCGGATATGGACGGTGAAATTGTTATTGCCATGCCGAATCGTGTGCTCCTTCAAGGTCTTAATGTGATCCGTCAACAGCAGCTTATCATGGTTGCAATTGCACTCGTATTGATGATTATACCTCTTCTGTTCGTGAGCAATAACATTCTGCTGCCTTTGAAGAAGTTTATGAGGTTGATGGGAGAAGTGAGTCTCGGGGAAAAAAACCATCTCAGCAAACGAATCGATGTAGATGGTTATGCGGAAATGATTATTATGGCTTCACGTTTCAATGAAATGTTGGCGGAAATTGAGAAATTGACGGATCATTTGCTGGAAAGCAAGCGTGTCCTCTACGAGTCGGAGTTGATTAAACGGAGAGCGGAACTCAGCTTTTTGCAAAGCCAAATCAATCCGCATTTTTTATACAATACGCTGGAATCGATCAAAGGTCTTGCCGCTAGAGAGGGTTCTTCGAAAATATTTGAACTGACTAAGGCGCTAGCTATGTTTTTCCGTTACAGTATCAAGGGACCTGATATGATTTCCTTGGAAAGAGAATGGATCATCATAAAAAACTATATCTTCATTCATCAAATCCGATTTGGCGAACGCTTGCATGTGGAATACGATATTCCTACGGAATGCCTCGCATGTCTTGTCCCTAAAATGATCTTGCAGCCCATCGTGGAAAACGCCATCAAACATGGCATTGAACCGCTCAGACAAACTGGTGTGTTGGTGATAAAAGGCTATAGGGACGGGGAGAACCTGTATCTCTCCGTTAATGATAACGGTACAGGAATAGGTTTGGAACAGTTAGAGGAAATTAATAATACAATGGAATGCTTATCGCCAACAGATGGCCTTGATGGCGATTCCGTATCCGGCATCGGACTGGCAAATGTCCATAAAAGAATCCGCATGATTTTCGGAGAACCATACGGCATCAGGATGACGAGCGAGCTTGAAGGCGGAACAACGGTCTCGCTTACAATTCCGGTTAGGGGTGAAGGTCATGTATAAAGTTTTTATTGTGGATGACGAGGAACTGGTTATAGAAAGCTTGATAGCGACGGTGGATTGGAAGGGCTGCGGCTATGAAGTTGTCGGATATGCGCTCAGCGGGGAGGAGGCAGTGGAAGCTGTCAAACTTATTCAACCGGACGTGATTTTTTCCGATATCCGGATGCCCGGAATGAACGGGCTGGAACTGAAAAAACGATTGGACGATGCGGGTATATCCGCCAAATTTATAATCGTGAGCGGACTGGCGGAATTTGCTCTTGTGCAGAAAGCAATCCAGAATAACATATCCGGTTATTGCCTTAAACCTTTCGACGAGATGGAAATCATGGGGTATCTTAAAAAGATCAAGCGTGAATTAGACACCCTTCGTCTGTTGCCTGAAGGCGAAATACTTGATTTGATCGAGAACGGTACGCCAGAAGCAACCAGCAGATTGCAGCGTGAGTTAGCTTTGGCCGGCATGACAAGTTCCGGAAAAGAAGATTTGCGTATCATGCTTACAGTGAGAAGGGACAAGTTTCCGATCAATGAAAAAACACCTTGCATTACGTTGCGTATCGGTTATCGCAAGTTTATATACGTGATGGCTGACAGTGATGCGACCCAATTAATGACCCAATTTGCTTCTGAAAGTCGTCATTTCTTAAAAGGAATCGGGTTCAGCAAACGGGGGGGCGATACGGAAGGATTTACACAGGCAATCCAAGATGCAGAGCTTCAAGCCTATCAATATTTCACTTTAGCCGAAATCTTCACATGGGAAGGATCATGGAAAACCAATGACACGAAGTCGGCATTTGCAGTGCCGACAGACGGAAATAACCAGACGTTCAACGCACATATGGATTCCTTGTTATCCATGTTCCAGAGCGGCCTTCTGAATATCCGGCATGCCCTGTTGTTGTATAACGATTGCATTACGCAGTTAAGTCGAAAAGGTATGGATTCGGACGATTTATACCTCTATTCTTTCGAACACTTGGCAGATCAGTTTGAGGATGTCCGGGATATGATCGATTATTTAAAGGGATTGTTCCGGGGGGAGCAGACCGATCAACAGCATGTTTCCATGCAGTCTGGACGCATTCATACATTCTCTGCCATACTGGAATACATCAACGAGCACTTTGGCGAGGACATTACAATACAGGGCTTAAGTAAACAATTCAACTTAAACTCGAATTATATCTCGCAATTATTCAGAAAAGAACTGGATAAAACCTTTACCGAGCACTTAACCGGTCTTAGAATGAAACGCGCTTCGGAGTTGCTCAGAACTACCTCCATTCCAATCAACGATATAGCGGACCAGGTAGGATACCAAGATTATTTTTATTTCAGTAAAATGTTCAAAAAAATGATGGGCATTCCACCAAGAAGCTATCGTTACGACCAAAGTCAGAACGGCTATATTTCCGGCTCCTAATTAACGGAGGCCGTTTTTTTTTTTTTTTTTTTTTTTTTGTATTCCTTATCGATAACTTGTACTTGAATTAGGTGCAAGACAATTTCTCCTCGAATTCGACATAAAGTTACATGAAAAATACAAGAATAACACTAATTTAACGACATACCCCTATGGAAGCGTTTCCTTTACAATAGATTTATAGACGAGATAGGAGGCAAGAGGGGTATGCAACAGACAGTAACGCAGACAAAATACAAAAGGCACCGAAGGGCGGAAGTCATCCGTCGCCGCTGGCAGGAAGTCGTCCGACATAAGTACTTTTACTTGATGGTATTCCCAACGGTGCTGTTCTTTCTGATCTTCGCGTATGTGCCTATGTACGGCGTGATCTTGGCTTTTAAGGACTTCAATTATTCTCTGGGCATCATGAACAGTCCCTGGAATAACTTTCAAAACTTTCGGGATGTGCTGGGCGATCAGAAATTCCTGCATGCGTTCAACAACACCTTGTTGATTAGCTTCGGGCGTTTGCTTATCGAATTTCCGATTCCGATCTTGCTGGCGATTCTGCTGAATGAAATGCGACACAGAAAATTAAAGCGGATCTATCAAACCGTATTTACGTTTCCGCATTTCATCAGCTGGGTCGTGTTAAGCGGAATCATAACGAGTATCCTGAACGATCAGGGTGTGCTGAATCAGATCCTGCAGCTATTCGGATGGGGAAAAAACACGATCCTGGTCCACGACGGAAGTTTTCTGGCGCTGCTGTTCACGTCGAACATATGGAAAGAAGCAGGCTGGTCCTCCATTATTTATCTGGCAGCCATCGCGGGTATCAATCCCGAGCTTTATGAGGCGGCGGCCATCGACGGCGCAACCCGTTATCAGCAAATGAAGGCCATTACATGGCCGGTGATTCGTACCACGGCAGCTATTCTGCTTATTCTGGCAGTCGGCGGTATTATGAATGGCGGGTTCGACCAGATCTTCAATTTGTATAACCCGGCCGTTTATGAACGCGCAGATATTCTCGATACCTACGTGTATCGCAGCGCTTTTGTAGACTCAACGGGGTTCGGCTACTCCACAACGGTCGGTTTGCTGAAATCCGTCATCAATTGCTTGCTACTGTTTGGAGCTAACTATTTTGTGAAGCATGTTCTGAAGGAGGAGGGTCTCTAATGAAGCGTTTATCGGTTTCCAATGCGCTGATCACGCTCTTCCTGGGGCTGTGCGCGATTGCGGCTGTATTCCCATTCTATCAAACGCTCGTTCAGTCCTTGTCTTCCATAGCAGACAGGAATGCGGGACGCGTCATGTTATTTCCGAGTTCCATTGATTTCTCTTCATATCAATACATTTTTTCACAAGGGAAAGTAGTCGATGGCTTGCTTGTATCGGTCTTCGTGACTGTGTTTGGCACCTTGGTAAATCTGGTGATGACGTCAACAGGCGCTTACGCGTTATCTAAGAAGTCGATGCCGGGGCGAAACTTGATCATGACTTGCATCATCTTTACATTATTTTTTTCAGGCGGTCTCATTCCTTTTTATTTGACGATTCAGAATCTTCACTTGCAGAATAATATTCTTGTTATGATATTGCCGGCGGCTGTAAACGCATTCAACTTAATCCTGATGATTAATTTCTTCGGAAAAGTCAATCCTGCGCTTGAGGAGTCGGCAAAAATCGACGGTGCTAATGATCTGAGTATCCTCATTCGCATAGTCATACCTGTTTCGTTGCCGATCATGGCGACCATGTCATTGTTTTATGCGGTTGAACGTTGGAATGAATGGTGGCTTCCCTATTTGTTTATCAACGATATCAACTTACACCCGCTACAGCTTGTGTTAAGAGACGCGATCACAGATCTGAGTCAGTCGCTCAATGGGTTGGGCAGTCAGTATGCCTCAGCAGCTCAAACCGTTTATGTGGATTCGGTAAAGTCTGCGTTGATCATCATATCCGCCATACCGATCTTGATGATGTATCCATTCGTGCAGAAACACTTCAATGCGGGAATCACGCTCGGTTCCGTAAAAGAATGATAATAGTGGCTTCGGCCGTTATTATATATATCCTAGCTTCAAATAAACAAGGAGGGTTTACGAAATGAAGGTCAAACAAAAAGCACTGGTATGCTCGGCTTTGCTTATGCTCGCAGGGACGGCGCTGTCCGCCTGCGGTAAAGCGGAGAACAAGCCAAACACATCCCCGAGCGCAACGGCGGGGGCGTCACAGAAGTCAGATGAATCAGCATTGAGCAAGCCATTGGAGCTTAGTGTTGCAGTATGGGACATCCAGACGGGCTTTGATGCTCCGAAAGCAAAGGATGATATAATTTACAACGATTTGACCAAGAAATTCAACATCACGATCAAACCCGTTCAGATTACCTGGAACGACTGGCAGGAGAAGGCAAAGGTATGGGCCGCATCCAAGCAGCTTCCCGATATGTTCGCCGACGATGTTGATTTGGGGTTGTACCAAACTTGGGCCAAGCAAGGCGTCATCAAGCCGCTTCCCGACGATCTGAGCCCGTATCCGAATTTGAAAAAGCTCTTTTCCAGTCCAGCTGTGGAACCGGCCTTGCGGCCGTTAAAAGTGGATGGGAAATATTATGCGGTTCCGCGTTTTGGCGGTGAGGATATCGGCGATGCCAGGCTGACCAGGCCCATCCGTTATCGGAAGGATTGGGCGGAGGAAGCCGGATTTACTAAGGATCCGGCAAGCTTTGACGAATTCTTGGCCATGACCAAAGCAGTCATACAGAAACACCCCGGTGTCACCGGTTTGACGATTAATAATAAAGGCTATCTGTTAACGCAATTCTTGGGAAGCTTCCCCGAAATGATGAATAACTGGACCCAGGAAAACGGCAAGTGGATTCCCTCTTTCACGTCCGAGAAAGCCTATCCGGGTATCAAGCAGCTTCGTACGCTCTATTCGGAAGGTATTCTTGACAAGGACTTTGCCATCCAGAAAGACGCCGACGGCACCAACAAGTTTTTGTCCGGCCAAAGCTTTGCGCTTTATGGCATGGAAGGCGTGAGTGATGAACAAGTATCCGCATTCAAAAAAGCGAATCCTGGCGTCAGCCCTTCGAAAGCAATGGGTTATTTGAACATCTGGCCTGCGGCCGACGGAAAACGCTATACGCCTGCGGGCGCGCCTTTCTGGTCCAATACGTTTTTCGCCAGTACCATTAGCGATGATAAATTCAAACGTTCTCTCCAAGTGTTGGATTACATGATGTCTGATGAGTATAGAGTCCTGGGCATTAATGGAATCGAAAATGTCGATTTTAAAGTGGACAATGGACAATACGTTTCCCTGCTGAAAGCCGGTGAAACGCTTGCCGACAAATACCCGATCACGTCAAAACTGGTTTTTCTTGCCGCATGGGATCCCCTCCTGTATAAGGGCAAAAAAGTGGTAAGCTCCGATCCTGAAGGAGCCGCACTGCTGAAGCTGCAAATTGAAACGTGGAATCGCTATAAACAAGAAAATACGCTGATCCCAGTCAACTTTGATTTAGATGCGATCTCGACCCCAGCTAAAAATAAGCTTGCGGCTCAGGGCCAAGATATCCTGAATGACATCTTTAAAGTGATTTTGGGCAAAGGTGACCCGATTGCCCAGTGGAAAGAAATTGTTAAGAGTTACGACTCCAAAGGTGTGCCTGAAGCCATCAAAGAAGTTAACGATGAGGTAGCCAAGAGAGGTATCAAGTAACAACCAAGGTTCCATTGCAGTGCAACGACGCGAGGAAGCTTCCGAACGATATCTACTATGTTCGTGAGCTTCCTTCGCGTGAACTAAACATGAAGTACTTTGTGCTTTTCACTAGTGTAAGGGGGGATTAACAAACAGTAGCTTATCAATGCTTACGATTTAAAAATTTCAAAAAAAGAAGGAGCTGCAAGAATGAGTAAAAATCCGTTATTTAACAGAAGTAAAACAAGGTCTAAAGTGTTATCTTTTCTACTTGCGTTTGTAATCGCTTTCGTTCCGATGGTGTTTAACTTTCCGGCATCCGTTCAAGCGGCTACGACATTAAAGACTTATCCAGCCCCGGCGGGTATTCCCATGAACACCACCTATACCGTGCAAGTACGGGTTCCAGGCGGAACCTGGCAGAACGTGGACGTGTATAATACGACAGTTGGAGTTACTCCCGCCTCTAATGCTTCCATTGCTTATTTCGATACGGACGGTCCGGTCGATCTTTCGATAACCTACAATTCCGGAACGGTTACATCGGCTGCCATCCATCCTACGAGCGCCGGGCTTACGCCTGCCGTCACCGGCAATACGATGACATTCTCCATATCCGGCCCTACGAAGCTCTCGGTGGAGGTGAATGGGAATGTCAACACTAATCTTCACCTTTTTGTAAATCCGTTGGAGGTCAATCCTCCCAGCCCTACGGACCCGAATGTCATTTATCTTGGCCCCGGTGTGCATAACCAGAGCTACGTAGTACCCAGCGACAAGACGCTTTACCTTGCCGGCGGTGGGGTCATCAACGGGAATGTAAGTTTCCTAAGTGCTAATAATGCCAAGTTCATAGGCCGTGGAATGCTGAGTCGTCCCAATTATGGAGGTCTGGTGATCAACTTTTCGAATAATATCACCGTCGATGGCATCATAGTGAACGATTACGGCAACGCTGGCAGCGGCGGCACTGGCGCCAATATCGGAAATTCCAGCAATGTTTTGTTAAACAACGTCAAATGGTTCAGCTACAAGAAATGGACCGACGGTCTTAATGTATACGGTTCCAACAATGTAACGATCAATGACGCCTTTTACCGCACCGGCGATGACGCCATCGCGCTCTACGGCACGCGCCAAGGCGGGGGAGAAAGCTTTTGGGGAAATACCCAGAATGTCACAGTCTCCAACAGTATTCTGATGCCGGACGTTGCCCATGCCATCAACATCGGCACTCACGGTGATCCGACGGCTCCCGGCGGCGGCGTTGTGATGGATAATCTCAGGTTTGAGAATATTGACATTCTGACGCATAATACCTTAAGCTGCAGCCGTGCGTTGAACATTGCAATAATAAGCGGCGACGGCAACCTGATCACCAATACGACTTTCGACAATATCCGGGTCGAAGATGGTTGTGCACACAAGCTTGTTGAAATGGGTATCGTCGATAATGGCTGGACGACCGGCCCGGGTCGTGGAATTAAAAATGTCTATTTCAAGGATGTATCCTATACCGGTACGAATACCGACAGTTCCACAATTTACGGCTGGAATTCCTCCCGTCTGGCCCAGGATATCACGTTTGAGAATTTGAAAATTAACGGGAATGTAATTTCGAATGCCGCCGCAGGAAATATTACGGTCGGCAACTATACCAGCAACGTGAACTTCATCGCTTCCGGAGGTACACCTCCTGCGGTGACGCCTTTCCCTCCTGTCACGCCACTCAATCTGGCGTTGAACAAGAGCGCAAGTAGCGATAGCTCGCAGGCAGGAAATCCGGCTTCCAACGGGAATGACAACAACATCTCGACCCGTTGGTCAGCGAATGATGGAAATTCCGGCCATTCATGGACGGTAGACCTTGGCTCCAGCATGAGAATTCCTACCGGTACCCAAGTGAAGTGGGAACAGAGCGGCAAAGTGTATAAGTACAAGATTGAAACCTCCAATGATAATACCAACTGGACCATGAAAGTCGATAAGACCGCCAATACGAGCACGAACCAAACGCAAGCCGATAACTTCCAGGCAAACGCCCGGTATGTCAAAATTACTGTGACTGGTCTGGAAAGCGGTGTGTGGGCAAGCTTCTACGATTTCAAGGTACTCGGAGAACAATGGAATCTGGCGATGGGCAAGACCGCAAGTAGCGATAGTACGATGTCAGGCTTTCCGGTTTCCAATGCGGCAGACGGCAACCAAATGACTAGCTGGAGCGCGAATGACGGAAACACCGGACATTATGTGAAGGTTGACCTTGGCTATGTCAAGAAGATCACCCATGGCACCCAGGTGTTGTGGCCGACTAGCGGCTCCGTCTATCAGTATAAGGTCGAAACATCAATAGATAACACCAACTGGACCCAAGTCGTTGACAAGACGACGAATACGAGTACGGATCAGGTTCAGAACGATTACTTTTCAGCGAACGCCCGGTATGTCCGAATTACGGTTACCGGACTGCCAAGCGGCGCTAACGCTGCTATAAGCGATCTCAAGGTATTCGGAGACCCGACCGATCTGGCGATCGGCAAGACCTCAACGGCGGATAGCTCTGCGGCAGGAAATTCCGCCTCCAATGGGAACGACGGGGACACGATGACGGCATGGAGTGCAGCTGATACGTTAACCGGCCATACGTGGACGGTAGACCTTGGCAGAAGCTTGACGATCAATAACGGTACTCAGGTAATGTGGGCACAGGACGGTCAAGCATATAAGTATACCCTTGATGTGTCCAATGATAATGTTAACTGGACCACAAAAATCAACAAGACCGGCAATAGCAACAACAGCCAGGTTCAGACCGATTACTTTGTTGCAAATGCCCGATATGTCCGTGTTAGCGTGACCGGACTGCCAAGCGGCGCTACGGCCAGCATCCGTGATTTTAAGGTATTCGGAGACACTGGCGATACCATGACTATGGCGAACCTGCCGTTTGACGAGACCAGCGGAACGATCGCATTTGATGCGACGAGCAACGGCTGGAATGGCACATTGGTTGGCGGCGCGAGTCGTGTAGCCGGCAAAAACGGCAACGCTGTAGACCTGAGCGGAACGACTCAATATGTCGCTCTTCCGTCAGGCGTCGTATCCGGCAACGACACGATCACCTTGGCTGCTTGGGTGAATCTGGATACGGTGAGCAACTGGGCGCGGATCTTCGATTTCGGTTCCGGTTCGGCTACCAATATGTTCCTCACACCGAGAAGTGACAAAGGCAAAATACGTTTTGCAATCAAGAACAACGGCTCAGCTGAACAAATCATTGACGGACAGGCGGCGCTGCCGACCGGGGGCTGGCACCATGTAGCGGTTACCTTGAACGGCTCGACGGGCATCCTCTACGTTGACGGTGTTCAAGTAGGCAGCAATACCGCAATGACCCTGAAGCCGTCCACTCTGGGAGTCACCACGCAAAACTGGATCGGCCGCTCGCAATACACCAACGACCCTTATCTCGATGGACGGGTGGATGACTTCCGGATCTATAATAGCGCTATGACCGCATCGCAAGTGATGCATCTCGTGAATGGGCAAACCTTGTTTCCGGTGGCGGAGCTTCCGTTTAACGAAACGACAGGAACGACGGCCTCCGATGTGACCGGCAACGGCTGGAACGGCACCTTGACAGGCGGCGCCAGCTTGGTAGCCGGCTATAAGGGCAACGCTGTAGACCTGAATGGCACTGATGGCTATGTCACCCTGCCGTCAGGCGTTGTTTCCGGCGATAACGCGGTTACCGTAACCGCTTGGGTATATTTGGACACCAGTACCAAATGGGCGCGGATCTTCGACTTCGGTTCCGATACGTCCCACTACATGTTCCTGACGCCGCAAAACGATTCAAACGGCTTCATCCGTTTTGGGATCAAAAACGGCGGGACGGAGCAAAAGTTCGACGGGACTGTGACGCTGCCTACAGGTGGCTGGCATCATGTTGCCGTATCCTTGAACGGTTCTACTGGAACACTTTATGTCGATGGCCAGCAAGTAGGCAGCGGCAACATCAACATCAAACCGTCACAACTCGGCATTACCACGCAGAATCGGATCGGCCGATCGCAATTCAACGATCCTTATCTCGACGGTCGGGTTGACGACTTCCGCATCTACAATAGTGCTTTAAACGCTCAGGAAGTATCGGCTGTGATGAACGAGTAGATTGCAGCGACAGTGAATGAACCAGCGGAAGTCCGGAACATGCACGTCGTGTTCCGGACTTTCCGTCATTTGTTCGGCGGTGGAGCTTTATTCTGATCCGTTGAATGATACTTATGACGAATGTGTCGGAAATTGTGTAGAGTTGCGTGAGAAGTTCCAGCACATCAAGAGTGAGGGGGGCTATGATGTGAGATTCTGTTTGTACGATGAACAAAAGGCATCTGTTCTTTCCGTCATGGACAAACTTGGGGATGCAATCAAGACAACGGTGCAAGAACGCGCGAAAACGAGCGTGAGAATTTACCCTCTACTTACTCGTGAGGAGTATGAAGCTTACCCACAGTCATTTCGCGGGGTTGTGAATGGACGTTATTATCTGCTGTACTCTCTGAACGAAGACATGGAGAGCACGTACGATCAGATAATTATTGACTGAAACATATAATGTTCTTTTAGAATGGAAAGGATGATTCTGTTATGGAAGATAACTACAATCTGTTATCGAAGAAGGGAGCTTGGGGAGATCAGGGGGACGGCACTTATGTCAATCCTGTCTTGCCGGGAGATTATAGCGATCCGGATGTGATTAGAGTCGGAGATGATTATTACGGTATCTCCTCTACTTTGCATTGCTCTCCGGGGATGGCGATACTGCATTCCAAAGATCTTGTTAATTGGAGAATGATCGGGCATGTTGTGGATGATTTGACGAGTATCGGCCCTGAATATAACTACAATCGAATGAACCGTTATGGCAGAGGAGTCTGGGCGGGCGCGATCCGATTCCACAAGGATAAATATTGGGTGTATTTTTTCACGCCCGATGAAGGATTGTTTATGAGCACGGCTGCCGATCCAGCGGGACCTTGGGAACCGCTTCATCAAGTTTGGGAGGTTAGCGGCTGGGACGACTGCTGTCCGTTTTGGGACGATGACGGACAAGGCTACTTTGTTGCCACTAATTTTGCCGATAACTATAATATCCATTTATTTAAATTAAGTGAAGACGGCAAAGAACTATTGCATGACAGCGATACGATTATTCATCAGCACAAAGGGAGCGAAGCCAATAAGCTCTATAAAATAAACGGAACCTACTATTTTTTCCACAGCGAGGTTCGCTGTGAGGAAGGCATTGAAGTCAGAGTCGTCATGATGTTAAGGGCGAAACATATTTATGGGCCCTACGAGGAGAAGGAGATTATCCATACGCATGGCAAGGATGTAGACCGGGAGCCGAATCAAGGTGGACTTGTCCAGACCGTTTCCGGTGATTGGTATTTTATTTCGCATCAAGGAACGGGCGAGTACGAGGGGAGACCGCTTCACTTGCTGCCCGTAACGTGGATTGACGGATGGCCGATCATCGGAAACGATACGGACGGTGACGGAATCGGGGAGATGGTATGGGGAGGCAGGAAGCCCATAAGCGGACATCCCGTAACGGTTCTTTCCACAAACGACGATTTTGACAGAGCGGTGCTTGAGCCGCATTGGGAATGGAACCATCAGCCGCGAGCCGACAAATGGTCGTTAACGGAAAGGACCGGTTATTTGCGTCTAAACGCATGCCAACCCATCGATAAGGACAATTTCTTTACCGTATGCAACATAATTTCGCAAAGAGCGTTTAGAACGGTTCACAATGAGGTAACCGTTAAAATAGAGATCAGCGGCATGGCAGACGGGCAAGAAGCGGGGCTTTGCCATTTTGCACAAACCTATTGCATGATTGGCGTACACCAACAGAATGGGACAAGGGTTCTGAAATTTAACCATTCGGGAACGATGGAATGGGGACCGGAATTATCAGGTTGCACCCTATGGTTAAGGTCTGTGTGGAACTTAGACGGAATCAGCCAGTTCGAATATAGCGTCGATGGGGATCATTTCACGAGCTTTGGAGGCGCCTATCAGCTGGGGTGGGGGAATTATAGGGGAGATCGGATCGGGTTATACAGCTATAACTGCGAGAGTGAACAGGGTTATATTGATGTAGACCAATTTTGTTATGAGATTGCAGGAGAAATGTAACCATGACGAACACACACTGGAGGCTATGATGAAAACGCCATTGTATCGAGACCCTATTTATGACGGAGCAGCGGATCCGGTCGTTATTTGGAACAGAGAAGCCAAGGAATGGTGGATGATTTACACAAACCGCAGGGCAACGGTGGAAGATCGTCGATTTGCCTGGGTGCACGGCACTGATCTCGGTGTTGCTTCATCCAAAGATGGGAACGATTGGGTTTACCGGGGAACACTCCCGGGGCTGGACATCGAGTGGGGAAGAAATACATTCTGGGCGCCTGAGATTTACTGGCATGAAGGCATTTACCATATGTATGTCACTTATATTCAAGGGGTACCTGAGGATTGGGTAGGTCGGGCGGACATGCTCCATTATACAAGTCCAGATCTCCTCAATTGGACGTTTCAGTCCAGGCTGGATATCAGCGAGACAAATATTATAGATGCTTGTATTTACCGTCTCCCTAACGGCCTGTTCAGAATGTGGTTCAAAGAAGACAACAACACCTACGCCGCCGACAGCAAGGATCTATACCATTGGGAACGTGTAGGGCTGATTATTGAGGGACGGGGACATGAAGGGCCTAATGTCTTTCAGTTCAAAGAATATTATTGGTTAATCGTGGACGAGTGGAGAGGGCAAGGTGTATACCGATCGGATGATTTGATCAACTGGGAACGGAACGGCCTCATTCTCGATCAGCCAGGCACGAGGGAAGATGACGGCACGATTGGCTTGCATGCGGATGTAGTCTGCTCAGGGGACGAAGCCTATATCTTTTATTTCACCCATCCGGAGAGATTAACCGGGCAAGAGCCTCCTTCCTACACCTACGGAACACGGCGTTCCTCCATACAAGTAGCCCAATTGGACGTTGTTGACGGTAAGCTGGTATGCGACCGAGACCGGCCGTTTGAACTGAAGCTCATGCCTCCAACCTGCGAGTAAGCAAACCTGAGATCATTTCGATTATTCGGTATGAACAACGAGTGAAATTCTGAAATAGAAGGAAAGGAAATCACTATGAATATACAGTTTCATGCCCCAGCCGTTTATTGGACGGAAGCCCTTCCCGTTGGAAACGGAAGACTTGGCGCGATGATATTTGGCGGAGTTGAGAAAGAACGCATTGCATTGAATGAGGACACGCTATGGTCCGGTTACCCTAAAGATTGGAATAATCCGGGGGCCAAAGACGTGTTGCCGAAGGTGAGAGAGATTATTGCCCAAGAGAACTATGAGGAAGCGGATCGACTCTGCAAGGAAATGATGGGTCCCTATACGCAATCCTATTTGCCTTTCGGAGACTTGCGTTTCGTGATGCATCATGGCGATGTGAACCACCAATACAGCAGGAAGCTTGATCTGTCAACCGGCATCGTGACGGTTACCTATAACGTTAGCGACGTTCAGTATACCCGAGAAACATTCGCTTCTTATCCCGATCAATCCATTGTCGTGCGTCTGACGTCGAGCAAGGAAGGGATGCTCGATTTTCGGGCCTGGCTGGACAGTCCCATTCATTATGCATCGTCCTTTGATGCCGATCAAAAACAATATATGATATCCGGTACAGCTCCTGAGCAAGTATGGCCCAGCTACTACAACTCGGAAAATCCCATTGTTTACGGTGCGCCTGAGTCATCAAAAGCTTTGAAGTTCCACGGCGGATTGGCTGTGGTGCATGAAGGCGGGACGTTGAAGGTTAATGCAGACGGCTTGCATGTTGTCGGAGCGACCAGCGCGACCTTGTTTTTCAGTGCAGCCACCTCCTTTGACGCAAGCATGGGCGCGAGCCATTCCGAACGGGATCTGCGGAAAATCACAACGGATGCCATCCAGGCTGTTAGCAGTATGACGTATGAGGAGATTCGAAACCGGCATCTTGACGATCATCGCAAGCTGTTTGACAGAGTTGCCTTGTCTTTGGGAGAGTCCAAAGCTCCCTCCGATATGCCGACCGATCGGCGAATTGCTGAATATGGCAGCAGCGATCCGGGGCTGGTGGAGCTCTTGTTCCATTATGGCCGGTACCTGATGATTGCAAGCTCCCGCCCGGGAACCCAGTCTGCCAATCTGCAAGGCATATGGAATGAGGAAACGAGAGCGCCATGGAGCAGCAACCACACGCTTAATATCAATGCCGAGATGAACTACTGGCCGGCAGAGTCTTGCAATATGGCGGAATTGCATGAGCCGTTGTTTGAATTTATCCGCAGATTGGCATGCAATGGAAAGGAGACGGCGGAAACGAATTATGGCGCAAGAGGGTGGGTGGCACACCATAATTCGGATCTTTGGGCCCAAACGGCGCCGGTTGGCGATTATGGCGATGGAGACCCGGCATGGGCGTACTGGCCGATGGGAGGCGTATGGCTGACCCAGCATTTATGGGAGCATTATGCTTTCAGCGGGGATGAAGCATTTTTACGGGAAACCGCGTACCCTATCATGAAGGAAGCAGCGTTATTCTGTCTGGATTGGCTCATGGAAGATCAAGACGGTTATTTGATTACTTCGCCTTCCACCTCTCCAGAGCTGAAATTCCGGGTTGGCGATAAGTGCCATTCCGTAAGTGCGTCGGCGACCATGGATCTGTCTCTGATCGGCGAATGTTTCGACAACTGCATCAAGTCTGCGGAGCTGCTTGGGATTGATGAAGATTTTGCAAAGACACTGGCAGTGAAGAAGCAAAAGCTTTTGCCGCTTCAAATCGGCAAGCACGGTCGATTGCAGGAATGGTTCCAAGATTTCGAGGAGGAGGATGCCCATCATCGTCACGTCTCTCATCTTGTCGGGGTTTATCCGGGGCGTCTGATTACGGAGCAGTCTGCTCCCGATCTGTTCCGAGCTGCGAAGACATCGCTTGAAATAAGGGGGGACGGGGGAACGGGCTGGAGTCTGGGCTGGAAAATCGGCCTATGGGCCAGATTCAAGGACGGCAACCGCGCTGAGCGGTTAATCTCGAATTTACTGTCGCTCGTTAAGGGAGAAGATTCGATTCATCGTGGCCGAGGCGGTGTTTACGCCAATCTATTCGACGCGCATCCTCCTTTCCAAATCGACGGAAACTTTGCCGCCACAGCGGGGATTTCAGAGATGCTGCTGCAATCGCATCAAGGCTGCTTGGAACTCCTGCCGGCGTTGCCCGATGCCTGGAAGGACGGATATGTCAAAGGCTTGCGGGGCAGAGGGGGGTATGTGGTCGATCTTGAGTGGGAGAATGGCGTATTGTCAAAGGCGGAAATCGCCGTTTCCATAACACAGACCTGCAAAGTCCTCGCCAAGCAAAAGGTCAGAATTACGCAGGATGGCGAAGAAGTTGCTTATTCTGTTATGGGGAACGGATGCATCGGGTTCCATGTTGAAAGCGGTAAACGTTACGTGGTATCGACCGTTTGAAGACTTTTGTCTTTAAACCCACACAGACAGACATCATATCCATAAAGGGGAGGACTTTATTTTGACAGTACATAACAGCCAATATTCAGGTTACCTTTTGGTACATTTTATCGGGGAGCAGCTTGAGGGTGAACAGGTCTATTTCTCTTATAGTGAGGACGGCTTGCATTGGAAAGACCTGAACGCGAGCTTACCGGTTCTACGTTCGGAACTAGGGGAAAAGGGCGTGAGGGATCCGTTTATCGTGCGCTCGCCTAAGGAGGACAAGTTTTATCTAATTGCCACGGATCTCCGCATTGCAAACGGAAAAGGCTGGGACACTGCGGTGAATGCTGGAAGCCGGGACATTATCGTATGGGAATCCGCTGATCTGGTGCACTGGTCTTCATCGTGGGCAGTCACGCTTGGCGTACCGGGTGCCGGCTGCGTCTGGGCGCCGGAGGCCATTTATGACGAAGCCGCGGACGAATTCCTGGTGTTCTGGGCCTCCGCGACGCAGGAGCCGCAGGAAATAGAGCGGAAACAAAAGATCTATAGTGCCCGTACCAGGGATTTCCGCAGCTTCACAGCGCCTGAAAAGTATATTGAACGGGATAACCATATCATTGATACCACGATCATTGCCCATAATGGTACCTACTACCGTTATTCCAAGGATGAAACGACTAAGAATATCCGGGTCGAAAAAGGCACATCACTGGAAAAAGACTCTTTTACCAATCTGTCCGCTCCTGCTTTGGAGGAATTGTTAGGTGTGGAAGGGCCGCAAATTTTCAAGCTGAACGACCGCGAGGAGTGGTGCCTTATTGTGGATCGCTTTGCGGAAGGAAAGGGCTACCTCCCCTTGCTGACCTCCGACCTTGAAAGCGGTGAATTCCGGGTTCTGCCGGAAGGGTCGTTCAATTTGGGGAAAACCAAGAAGCGCCACGGCGGAGTCCTCCCTATTACCGCTGAGGAATGCAGCCGCCTTCTGGCAGTGTTTGGCGACGGCCATCAGGTGCTGCCCGGACAATTCGCTGACCCGGATCTTGTGAAGTTCGGCGACTGCTATTACCTTTATCCCACAACCGACGGCTTCACGGGCTGGTCGGGCACGCAATTTCATGCGTTTTCTTCGGCTGACATGCGCATTTGGAAAGACGAAGGCGTGATTTTGGATCTTGCGACGGAAGATGTACCCTGGGCTGTCGGCAGCGCATGGGCACCAGCCATCGCCATAAAAAATGGTAAATATTACTATTATTTCTGCGGCAAAATGGAAAGCGGAGAGTGCGCCATAGGTGTTGCGGTTGCCGAGACTCCGGCAGGCCCATTTCGCGCGCAGCCGCAGCCGCTTATTACCATGGAACAGATGAAGCGTCTTGGTATCGCCATGGGCCAGACCATTGATCCATCCGTCTTTACCCAGGATGACGGTACGGCTTACATGCTGTTTGGAAATGCACACCCTGCAATCGTACAGCTCGGCGAAGATATGGTAAGCGTCATTGAGGATACGATGAAGAATCTTGCCGGACTGCACGACTTCCGGGAGGCGGTCACCGTTCTGAGGCGCGGCGGGCAGTATCACTTCACTTGGTCCTGCGATGACACCGGCAGCGAGGATTACCACGTGAACTATGGCACGGCGGAGCATCTTTACGGTCCAGTAACTTACCGCTACCCGGTTCTTGTCAAAAATAAGGAAAAGGATATGCTCGGCACCGCTCATCATTCGATTCTCCAGGAGCCGGGCACCGATAAGTATTGGATTGCGTATCACCGGTTTGTAACGCCGCTGACCCGGTTTACACAAGGAAAAGGCTATCACCGCGAAGTCTGCATAGACCCCCTCACCTTCGGCGAAGATGGGCTGATGCAACAGGTGAAACTGTAGAGGATGCTATGTAGCCCTAACCCAAGTATTCAGGCGTAATAGGAAAGGTTCGCTTTCGTGCCGCTTCTCTCCTTTATCGGGAACGAGGCGGTTCTTTATATGTTACAGGTGCATCTACAGAAAAGTAGAAACGGGAGGTTGAAGCAAGAAATGTTATAGGGGCTTTGAAAATGATCTGGGGGAATCGTATGTACGCTTTTTGCAACAACCAACGTATTTATCTTCCGTTCAGACTGTACGCAACCCAGATGAGCCCTGTTGCCTTAGTGCACAGGTTTTTTTTGAAAATTACAAGGAATAAGGGAAAAGTGATATATACGCACAACCGCTGGCATTGTTAAAATTATATTAAAGTAAGCGCTTACCAGAATGAGACAACTGGATAACAGATCATGAAGAGATCAGTCCGGGAATGGCAATAATAATCAATCAGGAAATTACTAAGAAGAAACAAATACAAGAAACAATCACCATGCGAGGAGGTTAAGAAGATAAATTTTTAAACAATTTAGAAAGCAATTACTCTTATTCTAGCAACAGCATCACCAGTAAAACCCCACCCATATATGATCAATTAGATTGATATATTTGTTAATCTACGCGGTCCTTGGGTGGAAACTGTAAATGTATTATAGTAATCCCCAAGAATATGCAGAATAACGCCATCAATTTTAAAATGGGAATGGAGATCGCATATGAAAATTAAGGTAAAAAAATTGTTATCATGTATAACAACAATTGTAATGATAACACAGCTATGTTTAACCGTTTTGCCGGTTGCCGTTAAGGCAGAAACAACTTCGATTTTTACAGATTATCTGCCAACGATTACAGAGGTAACCGATGAAGCCGGGTTTACACATCCTGGTGTAGGACTCACCAAAGAGCTTCTTGAAAACGTTAGAACGAAGGTAAGGGCAGGAGCAGATCCTTGGAATTACTATTTTAGCGGAAAATTTTATAAATGAGAGGAATCTTCTCTAAATACATAGTAGCGCAGCGATGATAATCTAAACAAGAGAAACATTATGACATTAAGGGGATGATCTTACATGAAGTTCCAAGAAATGAGCGGAAGTTTAACAATTGAACAGCTGGATATCTATAAGCGGGAAGGATATATTATCTTACCCGATCTATTGACGGAAGCAGATATGGCACCTGTTAAACAGGCGATGACGGAGAAAGTGTCCAGGATTGCTAATGAATTGTACGATGAAGGTAGGATTGAGGACAAACTGGAAGATCGACCGTTCGAATTCAGATTAGCAGAATTGTTTCAAGGTCTGGCGGATCAAGATTTCTTGAAGTACGGGAGAGGATGGAGAGACAGAATCCCTGGGTATTATCATTTAATGAGCAGCCCAAAAATTCTTGATGCCGTCGAGTCACTGATCGGTGGAGAAATATTCAGCAGCCCAGTCTACAATGTCCGTCCGAAGGTGCCCGGCGTTGCCGCTGGAGCCGTTCCCTGGCATCAAGACAAATCCTATTGGCCTGATGCCAATGCCAACCCTGTAATCACCGTATGGATCTCGTTCGTTGATGCAACGTTGGAGAACGGGTGCCTCCATGTGAAGCCAGGAACACAAGGGTCCAAGCTGCTGGAGTGGCACAGGGAAAGCCATACCGGCACTGGATATACAGCGCTTCATGAAGACCAGCTAGGCAAACGGGAAACAGTAGCGCTGCCGGTAAAAGCAGGATCGGCTATTCTATTCAATGATCGTCTGCTTCACATGTCCACACCAAATAATTCGGATGGTGTTCGTTGGAGCGTTGATTTAAGGTATCAGCCGACGGATCAGGATCCCATGCTTTCCCACGGATTTGGGTTTCTGGCACGTAGTATCAAATTTCCAGATAAAGTTGCAACGTTGAAGGATTGGCTGATGGAGAAAATGGAGCATGGAGCATGATCGCTCGTACAATTTAACGCAAATTTGCAGATCGACGATCTTCCTCTTTATCTTTCATAATAAATCGTGTATGATTTATGATATAACAAGAAAATGACTTGCCGTTATGTACTAACCGATGAAATTTATTCATAGATCAAGGAACGAATCCGTAGTTAATACGGTGCCATTTAAAGGGATGTATGTGGCCGAAATGTCACTGCAAGAGCTGGATGAGATGTTCGAAATTCGGATCGAACTGGAAGGTTTGGCGATTAAGAAAGCAGCCCCCAAAATACCAAGTTCAGTTATAAAGGAACTCGAGCAGGCTATGCAAACATGGTCTAGTAGAAAACCGAATGAATACGAAGAGAAAATTCGATTCAAGCATATAAAAACAATCGCACATCCGGACTAGAAACTATTTTGTATAATTTTTTTTGGAATAAATCATACATGATATATGATTTGGAATAGGAGGTATGTCAATGAATTTAGCAGGAAAAACGGCGATCGTAACAGGTGGCGGATCGGGTATTGGCGAAGCAATTGTCCGCTTGTTCGCTTCCCAAGGTGCAGCGGTCGTCATTGCCGACTGGAATGAGAAGGAAGCAGCGCGATTGGCGGATATATTAACCTCTTCCGGACTTCAAGCTGCAACGGTGAAAGTCGATGTTTCTAAAGATGCGGATGTCCAATCGCTTATTCAAGAAACCGTACAACGCTTTGGACAGGTGGATATCCTCGTCAATAATGCAGCTGTCATTTTGCCGAAATTCTTAGAAGATGTGGAGGAAGCGGAGTGGGATCGTCTCTTCAACATTAATTTGAAGAGTGTGTACCTTACGGTCAAACATGCGCTGCCATATTTAAGGAAAACGAGAGGATCGATTGTCAATATGGCCTCGCTGAACGGTCTGGTCGGACAAAAGATGAATCCCGTTTATGCCGCAACCAAAGGAGGAGTCGTCGCCATGACCAAGGCATTAGCCCTTGACTATGCGCCCGATGGCATCAGAGTGAATTGTATATGTCCAGCTGGCGTCTCGACGCCACTTCTGCAGCAATGGATTGGGGAGCAGGATGATCCGGCTGCCACGGTTCAGATTTTGAATGATATGCATCCAATCGGTAGACCCGCAACTTCAGAGGAAATTGCTCAAGCTGCGCTGTTTCTAGCAAGCGCTCAATCCGGTTTCGTTACAGGTGTTGCTCTTCCCGTCGATGGCGGAGCGTCACTTGGTTACTAATACATATTAATATCATACAATCAAGGAGATGGAACACATTAAAATTACAAAAGTGGAAAGTTTTGTTCTGCATGTGCCGATTACACCGCCAATTACAGATGCGATTAATATCGCAACACACTGGGGTTTAGCCGGTGTTCGTATCTTTACGGATGAAGGCTTTATCGGATATGGATACACAGGTACGTGTGCCCATGGCGATGATATGATCGTGGATACGATCGATAAATACTATGCACCACTGCTGGTCGGCAAAGATCCGTTTATGGTTAGAGAGCTATGGAATGACATGCGTTTTGGCAAAATGCATTGGATTGGCAGATCTGGCGTAACCCATATGGCACTTGCGGCTGTAGATATTGCGATCTGGGACATTATGGCAAAATCCGTGGATAAACCACTGTGGCAGTTCCTTGGGGGAGCTAAATCACAACCGATTAAAGCCTACAATACAAATGGCGGTTGGTTGAACTGGTCGAAAGAGCGTTTGGTTAAAGATTGTGCTGACATTGTAGAGTCAGGCTTTACGGGTGTTAAGATCAAAGTTGGTAAACCGGATTCGCGTGAGGATTATGATCGTTGTAAGGCAGTAAGAAAAGCGATCGGTGACGATGTCATTTTCATGGTTGACGTCAATCAGCAATGGAACATCAATACGGCTATGACTTGGGGAAAAAAGCTGGAAGAATTTGATTTGTTCTGGCTGGAGGAGCCACTGAATCCAGATGACATCTTGGGTCACAAAAAGCTCGCGGATGCGCTAAATGTTCCGATTGCTCTTGGGGAGCACGTGTATAACAAATATGCGTTCAGAGATTATATTCACCAAGGTGCCATCGAATATTGCCAAGTAGACGTAACGCGTGTTGGTGGTATCACAGAATGGCTGCAAGTGGCAGGCCTCGCTGCTTCCTATGATGTGCCAATCTGCCCGCATGTCGGCGATATGGGTCAAATTCACCTACACCTAGTTGCATCTACGCCAGGCGCTATCATGCTTGAATACATCCCGTGGATTCGTCATATTTTTGAAGAGCCAGCAACCGTAAAGGATGGGCATTATGTATTGCCTCAGATGCCAGGTGCTTCGACAACTATTCTTCCAAGATATTTCGAGGAATATCGGATTAGATAACCGTACGCTTTAAAATAGAGTACTATACAAGTTAATTATTGGACAGAGAGCAATCCTCTCTGACCGTACTTCTCTATTCGGGAATCCTACCGGAACAGCTCACCATTAGTCCTGTATAACATAAAAAATGCCCGACAATTGCTGTCGGGTATTTTTTCGTGTTAATATTCCGTTGTTTTCGACTTCAGTCGATACTCAGTAGGCGTTGTTGCGAACCTCTTTTTAAATAAGGTGAAAAAGTGCTTCTTGTTCTCCCAACCGATTTTCTCGAGGATTTCATCAATATTCAGGGACGTACCCTTCAGCAGCTCAGACGATTTGACAAGTCTGACCTCCGAAATGTAATCAGCGATAGAACGAGAGAGATGTTCCGGAAACATCTTCCCAAGATAAGCAGGAGTGATCTTGAATTGATCAGCAACGAGATTCGCGGTTAATGATCTATCCATGTAATGGGTATTGATAAATCGACACGCATTCGAGACAACAATTTCGGATTTCTCATCCCGATTTTGTACAATTTTAGCCACAATGGTTTCCATTAAATTCATGAATTCCAGATTGATTTGTTCAAGCGTTTCCAAAGATTTGATCTTGTTATCGAAAGAAACGAATTCCAGTGCAAATGAAATGGTTCCATTCTTTTCCATGAGATTAATTGCATTGAATATACTCGATGACAAGTAGGATAAGGCAAACATGATGTTAGATGGTGTGCCAACTTAACCTGAGAGGTTACATTGGCAGGCTCATCTTTCATATGTGAATGTAGGTGAAGAGGTACTCTCCTTCCAAGGGCATTACAATGCAAGGGGGCTGCAGCTCTTAAATGATATGGATTTGTGTTCACCCGATGATGATCTGTATCCAACTTATTTGCGAGCTGTCGCGGATATACTGCCAAGGCCAGGTGTTGAAGGCGTTACTACGATTGCCGAAAATTATTTGATTGAAAAAACTGTAATTAAAGCCAATTAATAAGAATATTGAAGGGGTGATTAGGATCAAATAATGCTTTGTATAATTATGCATTCGTAGAATTATTTCTAAATATTTTTTCAAACGAATTCTGCAACAAACACTCATGTTCGCCGTGGGCTAGTTTAATTTCTAAACAATTCTGAAACAGAAGAAACGGAGGATCGCGGATTTGCGGGCTCCGTTTTCTAATTAATTCTGGAATATCACATTGAGAAAGTTTCCAGAGTTGTTGAGACTGGATTTTCGGAATTTATGAGAAATGAATAATTGTGTGTTGTCATAATTTTTGAGAAAATTTTCAGAATTAGTGAGGATAGATTCTCAAAATTGTTGAGAAATCTATAATAATGCATTAACATACAGGAAGTAGTTTATCCAAGTCTTCAAAAGTAGTTATTAAACCAATTACGAGACATGTGGAGTGCTATTCACTCTAAGTTTGGAACGGAAATAAAGGGAAGTAACGGTGGAAGCCCTTCTCATAAAGGGCTTTTGTTTTGATGTGAACACTCAGGGAGGCAAATCATCCGATACAAATTTCTAGTTCAATCGTTAGTACTAGTAAGGCCATTTTACTTCATAGGAGCGTCAGAAGGACCATGATAAAGAAAGAACTCGCACATATTCGCAAGCAGCTTAAGTTGGATCACGACATGCTTGAAATTTTCAACATTCTTAACGTGTATATCATGAAGGAAAGCAACGAGATCTATCATTACGAGCGTCAGCCGTTCGCCCTATTGGACAGGGAGAAACAGGAACTATATATGGCCAATTTCAAAAAACTGCTAACCGGCGAATTGGATCAGAAGATGTTCGAGTTAAAGTTTCAGGATGAAGCGGAGAGGCCTTCACAGGTGCTTCTCCATCAAGGTTTAGTGACCGGTAATCCGGAAGAATGGCAAGATCTGATGCTCCTGTTGGTGGAGAAAATGTTGGCGGATACCAAATATGAACGGGATACGGTCATTACTTTTGTCCAAGGACAATATTTTAAGCCGACCAAGATCAGGAATGAAGAGGCTGAGGAGAGCGAAAAGGACGAGATGTTCGCGAATCCGTTCATTCTGTGCAGTGTGAATTCCACTGAGCAACAGCGGAAAACTCTCATGTTTGATTACGTCGAGCGGGAATTCAAATATAATGTCTTCGTAGATCCGATCATTAAATTGAACTCGCCGGAGCAAGGTTTTTTCTATCCAAGTGTGACGGACAACTATTCCGACATGAATCGCATTCTGTATTGCACGGGTAAAGCCAACGAACCGAATTTGCATTTCATCGAGCAAGTTTTGAATGCCGAGAAGACCGTGACGGCGCAAGAAGAGAGAGCCATTTTTGAGGAAATCGTGAAAGAAGTGGCGGGAGATCAGCTCGACGCTTCAACGATCGCTCACGTGTACGAGGAAATTCATCGGGTCATTGAGACTAACGAGGAGGAGGAACCTCCGAAGTTGGACTATAAAGATGTGGAACGCATGCTAACAGTGAGCGGCGTGGAGAACGTGACGTTGGAAAAGGTGGAACGAGCGTTTCAAACGGTCGTCGACAACAAAAACTATGAACTCAAAGCAAGCAGCGTCATTCCGAAGTTCAATTCGAAATCGATTAAGATTGATACGAAGATCGCCACGATTTCAGTGAGTCCGCAAGATTTAAAGTACGTGAAGCAGGTGAATTATCAAGGAAAACGATGCATCTTGATCGAGGTCGACGAAGACGCCGTGATCGAAGGATTTACGCTCAGTACGGAGACGTTGTAGAGTAGAGAAACGTTCACGGGTATTTATTAATACGATTTTATCGTTCTCAGAAGCAAAGATAGTCGATATCGGCAGCTTGTTCAACTAACACAAACCGATTGCTCAATAAAATACCAAAACAGGCTACCGCAGATTTATTCTCGGTAGCCTGTTCCGCTAACGGGCAGGTTAGTTCCAATATGTGTTAATATAGTTTATGTAAGACCAATAAATTAACGGCTAACCCAGGTGATTTGTATTCGTTTAACACACGAATTTTTCCTTCTAAGCACGATTTTGATTTGAATGACAGATATGAGATTATACGGGGTGTAAAAAAAACGCCGGTGACCTTAAGCAGGTGGCCGGCGTTTCCATATTAGCGTTTCGGCATTTTGCTCTCATCCATGTACAGCAGGTTCCAGCGGTGACCGTCAAGGTCGGCAAATCCTGCGCCATACATCCAGCCGTCAATTTCACTCGGTTTGCCAAAGATGCTTCCTCCGGCAAACTCTACTTTTTGAATAAAGGCATCTACTTCTTCTCTGCTTTCAGCACCAATGGAAAATATTACTTCTGCGCTATGGGAAGTATCTGCGGTTTTTGAACCTGTAAATTTCTCAAACGCCGCATCCGGGAACAGCAGAATCGTTGTTTGGCCTATGGCAAGCTTGGCTCTCTCGTTACCAACGCTCACCGCATGGAATCCAATCTCATTGAAAAAGGCAGTTGAGCTCTTAACATCTTTGACTGGCAGGTTAATCCAAATCTCCTGTGACATGGCTGTAGCCTCCTGGAATATATTTTCAACTACTCCTACTATACTCTACTTCTGCCAGCAGAAGCGAATCTTATAAAAGAAACCGCAAGGTATGACATTCCTGTCATGCATCCTGCGGTTTCTAAACTTATTTACTTGTCTGCTCCAGCATCGTCTCCGTCAAGGTATCTGTCCAAGAATGGATTCCGCATCAAAGAGAAGTACGTTTTGTAATCCAGCGGATTGACATTTCACTACAATGAACTTTAAATTATAAACTGAACGTCAGAGAATAAGCAGGGATAAAATGAAAAATGGAGGTATTATGAATAAAAGAGAACGGATTAAAACAATCTTTTTATATGGTGTTTTCATTTGTTACATAGTTTTTTTAATTAAATTATTGTTCTTATCAAGAATTTCACTTTTGGAGATGTTTAATAGTCAAAGGACTTTAAATAGGTCAATCAATCTTATTCCTTTTTATAGTATAAAGGAATATATACTTAGCGGTTCTGCGACTATAAAAAAATTCGCTTTTAGTAATGTGGTTGGTAACATAGTTATTCTTATTCCTCTTGGTACTTATTTGTCATTATTCAAAAAGGACAAAAGAGTAATAACCAATTTGTTGTTTATATTCTTTGTGAGTTTATCTGTTGAAATCACGCAGGGGCTCTTAGGCATTGGAACATCAGATATTGATGATATAATTTTAAATTGTTTGGGTGGATTGATTGGTATTTTAGGGTATAAGTTTATAGCGTTTATATTACGAGATGTGAAAAAAGTACGTACCGTAATCACAATACTATCTGCCATAGGATTACCTGTTATATTATATTTATTATTCATGGTGAGATTGAGACTCTAGATTGCGCTGACGCAGAATGCTAGTGTAATTAACCAGGGAACAGTTCGCCGTGGCCGGCAGATTGTTCTCATTTTCTTGTAAAATAACTGGCAGGATAGTTTATTAATAATTAACACTTATCAACTACGACAGTAACACGACATGTTATAGTAGTCATGGATGCAAAGACCAGTTGATGGGGTGTAGACGTTGAGCGAACAAAATATCTTTACTATTGATTGTAAGGATGTCTACCTTAGAGAGTACATAATTGATGATCTGGATCAATTTCATTCTTTAACATGGCAACCTGAAATAAATGAATACTTGCCTGGTTGGAACGTATCTAAAGAACAGCGGAAAGATTGGTTAACGAATTATGAAATACCTGGAAACAAACAGTTTCTAAATACCGTATCCGAAGGTGGGGTCATAGGTGAGCTTCGCCTTCGGATGGGAATCATATTGAAAACATCGGGAGATTTTATCGGTTGGTGCTGTACAGGAATTAAAGAGGAATTGCCGAGTCCAAACCGAGAAATTATGTTTGCAATCTCAAATGATCATAGAGGCAAAGGTTATACCACGCAAGCTACAGAAGGGTTAACCAAGTATTTATTTGAGAATACGAACGTTGAGATGCTCAATGCGATTGCTCTTATACGGAACATACCGTCAAATAGAGTAATACAAAAATGCGGGTTCATTTTTCAAGGAGTTATCGAGTTAGATAACGAGAGATATAATTATTACAAGCTTGGTAAAAGTGAGTGGGCAGTAAGGTGTAGTTCATTAAGCTAACGAAAAACGATACTTCAATAAATCAGCGGCTGAACAGGAGGAGGCTGCCGACAGTATTGGATCGGCAGCCTTCTCAACTAAACGGGCAGTTTTGTTGAAGATCAATCGAGGAGAACCGTACCATAAGTAATAACACAGTCCATGACTATTCCACTTCGATCGCTTTTACGGTTTCGCCCTCAATGAATACGGGCTGGTAGTAGGTGTTGGTGGGCAAGTCTTTTTTGCCTTGTAAATTCTTAATGACCCAGTCCGCTGCGTCGCGTCCCATTTGTTCTTGGGGGTGGGTCAGCGTCGTTAGTTTGATATTCGCGTTTTTGGCGATATATGAATTGTCCTGGCCAATGATGGATAGCTCGTCTGGAATGGAGATACCCAGTTTTCTGCAGACATGTACGACTTCCAAGCCTACCTCGTCGTTGTAACACACAAGCGCAGTCAAGTCATCCCGATTGTCGTTCAGATACACTTCCAAGTTAGCGGACAGGTCCGACTTCGTCGCCGTATCGAAAGAAAGTACATGCTCTTGCTGGAACCGTAATTTGGCTTCCCCAAGAGCCTTGATAAATCCCTTCATTCTATACTTCCCTTGCAAATCATCCATTTTCGCGATGATGCCGATCTGGGTATGTCCTTTGGCAATCAGCTCCCGAGTTGCTAGATAGCTGGACTGCACGTCATCCAGACAGAAGAAAGGAACCTCCAACTCTTCATAATAGGCATTGATCATCGTGAACGGAACCTCCTGCTCCTTAAAAGACAGGTAGTAAGCGATATTGGGGTTGTATACATTGCTTCTGGTAGGTTCTATAATCAGTCCATCCACGCCGTAGGACAGCATCATTTCTAACGCCTTTTTTTCCTGGGAGATATCGTTATTTGTACTGGCTAACAGCAAGGAATAGTTATCTTCATTTAATCGGCTTTCAATGCCGCGGATAATGGAGGGAAAGATGTAATCCGAGATATAGGTCGTGATGACGCCAATCGTTTTATTCATGGTTTTCCCACTCGTTCTGGACCGGTATTGGGTGCTAACGTACGTGCCGGATCCTTTCTCACTTCTTAGGAAACCCTCGTTCGATAACTCCAGAATAGCCTTTCTAACCGTCTGCCGGCTAACGTTGTAGTCCTCCTGCAAAGCGAATTCCGAAGGGATTTTCTCGCCTGCTTTGTAAGTTCCCGAGAGGATATAACTTTTAATCTCATCTATGATGATCTGGTACTTTGGCTTCATGAAATCCACTTCTTTCATCGTTGTTCAATAAGTTGTACGTACACATTCTAACATAAATCGCATGGAATGCAAATGAAGTCATATTTGTTTATGATCTCAATGGTACAAGTTCGATACTTATCCTTAGAAAGATACTATGGTGAGACGAACAGGGGTGGAATTGCAGCTTATGTTAGTATAACTATTAGACTATATTGACAAATGTACGTACAGAAAATATACTGAAACTGTCAGTAAGAGAAAGCGCCTTCTTTCGATCGAATCTTCCGTTCATCTCATCGAGTGACCGGTTCGATCGGAATCAGGCTATTATACGATTCGCAATCGTTTGGGTTTAAGCCACGAATAGAGAGGGGAGATACGTGATTATGAATCATGTAGACTTGAAAGAAGCGATAACCAAGGGTGAAACTTCGCTAGGTATCGAATTCGGATCTACGCGGATCAAAGCGGTGTTGATCGATCGTCGTTTCGAGACCATCGCATCGGGAAGCTATGAGTGGGAAAATTTGTTGAAAGACGGATATTGGACGTACAACCAGGAGGATATTATTAAAGGCCTCCAAACCGCTTATCGTGAAATGAAGCAGGAAGTGGAACGGAATTACGGGGTAACCCTCCGGACCGTGGGCTCGATCGGGTTTTCCGCTATGATGCACGGTTATATGGCATTCGACAGCACGGGTGAGCTGCTGGTGCCGTTTCGGACTTGGCGCAACGCAACAACCGGCGCGGCAGCTAGGGAATTAACGGACTTGTTCCAATTTAATATCCCCGAGCGCTGGAGTATCGCTCATTTGTTCCAAGCGATATTAAATCAAGAGGAACATGTGCCTCGCATTGATTTCATAACGACGCTGGCTGGCTATATTCACTGGCTGCTGACCGGGAATAAAGCGATCGGCATCGGAGATGCTTCCGGCATCTTCCCTATTGATGAAGCAAGCCGTAATTACCATCCATCGATGGTTAAGCAATTCGATGAACTTATCGCAGCCAAAGCCTATCCGTGGAAGCTTGAGGATCTTCTTCCTAAAGTATATCTCTCCGGCGAGAAAGTTGGCGAACTAACGGGGGCGGGAGCCGGCATTCTGGACCCGGCTGGGGATCTGCAGCCGGGTATTCCGTTATGTCCTCCGGAAGGTGATGCCGGCACAGGCATGGTTGCGACGAATAGCGTCAGGAAGCGTACAGGTAACATTTCTGTGGGCACTTCCGTTTTTGCGATGATTGTATTGGAGAAAGAATTATCCAAGGTTTATCCGGAGATCGATATGGTCACGACGCCGAACGGCAGTCCGGTCGGCATGGTGCATGCCAACAACTGCTCCAGCGATCTCAACGCTTGGATGGGATTGTTCCGTGAATTCTCCGAAGCTATGGGATACGGCGTAGATTCCGGCAAATTGTTCAGCGTGCTGTTGAATAAGGCATTGGAAGCCGACCCGGATGGCGGGGGTTTGCTTAGCTACGGTTATCTCTCGGGTGAGAATATTACGGGAATCGACAAAGGCCGACCGTTATTCGTTCGCTCGCCAGAAAGCAACTTTAATCTGGCTAATTTCATGCGAACGCACTTATTCACTGCTTTCGGAGCATTGAAGCTCGGAATGGACATTTTGACCGAAAATGAAAAAGTGGCCATTGACAGCATTTTGGCTCATGGCGGCCTATTCAAGACTCCTGTCGTCGGACAAAAAATCTTAGCGGGCGCGCTGAACGTACCAATCTCGGTCATGTCCACGGCCGGCGAAGGCGGGGCATGGGGCATGGCGCTTCTGGCTTCATATATGATCAACAAGGATCAAGAAGAAAGCCTGGATAACTTCCTCGAGCAGAAGGTCTTTAAAGATGTCGAAGGACAGGAGATTGCTCCGGATAGAGCGGATGTAAAAGGGTTCCAAGCATTCATCAAACGATACCAAGCAGGGCTCACCATCGAACAGGCCGCAGTAGACCATCTGCTAGAGAACGGGAGGGATTAACGTTGTTAGAACAACTGAAAGAAGAGGTATATCAAGCGAATCTGGATTTGCCGAAGCACGGACTCGTAAAATTTACTTGGGGTAATGCGAGCGCCATCGATCGGGAAAGCGGTCTGTTCGTGATCAAACCGAGCGGAGTCAGCTATGAAAAGATGAAAGCGAGCGACATGGTAGTCGTGGATCTCGACGGTAATGTGGTCGAGGGAGAGCTGAGACCTTCCTCCGATACCGCGACTCACGCCGTGTTGTACAAACACTATCCGCAAATCGGCGGCATCGTGCATACTCACTCGACCTGGGCAACCATCTGGGCGCAAGCGGGATTGGATGTACCCGTCATGGGAACGACGCATGCGGACACCTTCTATGGCGCCGTCCCTTGCGCGCGCTTCTTGAATCAAGAGGAGGTTGACCGGGGCTACGAAGCCGAGACGGGTCACGTCATCATCGAGACGTTCGAGAAGCTCGGACTAGATGTTATGGCAATCCCGGCCGTCCTGCTCCAAGGACATGCGCCGTTCACTTGGGGGAAAGACGTGAAGTCGGCGGTTGTGAACAGTGTCGTGCTGGAGGAAGTTTGCAAAATGAATTTGTATGCAAGGCAATTGAATCATTTTGCAAAAGAACTGCCTCAAGGCATTCTAGATAAACACTATCTTCGGAAACACGGTAAAGATGCCTACTACGGGCAGAAGTAATAGCCTTACATATTCTTAAATACAGAAAAGAGGATGATTAAGTTGTCAAAAACAGCAGCTAAACAATTTTGGTTCGTCGTAGGTTCGCAACATCTGTACGGGGAAGAAGCGCTGGCTGAAGTGAAAGCTCACGCGCAGACGATGACGGATGCCTTGAATAATAGCGGTGTGCTCCCTTATCCGCTTGTCTTGCAGGACCTGGCAATAAGCGCGGATAAAATTACAAGCATCATGAAAGAGGTCAACTATCGCGATGAAGTGGCGGGTGTCATCACATGGATGCATACGTTCTCGCCTGCAAAAATGTGGATTCGCGGTACAAAACTGCTGACGAAGCCTCTGCTTCACTTGGCAACCCAGTTCAATGAAAGCATTCCTTGGGCAACGATTGACATGGACTTCATGAACCTGAACCAAGCCGCTCACGGCGATCGCGAATACGGCTTCATTAATGCCCGTCTGAAGAAACAAAATAAAATCGTCGTAGGCTACTGGGAACGTCCGGAAGTGCAGCAGCAGATTGCGGATTGGATGGACGTAGCGGTTGCCTATAACGAAAGCTTCAACATCAAAGTCGCCCGTTTCGGCGACAACATGCGCAACGTTGGCGTAACGGAAGGGGACAAGGTCGAGGCCCAAATTCAATTCGGATGGACCGTGGACTACTTCGGCATCGGCGACCTCGTGCAATACGTGAATGCCGTTACAGAGCAAGAAATTGATGATCTGATGGGCCAGTATGCGGAACTCTACGAATTCGATTACGGCACGAACAGTAAAGAAGCCTGGGAAGCGAGTGTCAGAATCCAAGCGAGCTATGAAATTGCCATCAAACGTTTCTTGGATGAGAAAGGTTATAATGCCTTTACGACGAACTTCGAAGATTTGCATGGAATGAAACAGCTTCCTGGTCTTGCTGTTCAACGTCTGATGGCACAGGGCTACGGCTTTGCTGGCGAGGGCGACTGGAAGACGGCCGCGCTTGCTCGCTTGCTGAAAGTGATGAGCCACAATCAAAATACAGGCTTTATGGAGGATTACACTTACGAGATGGCAGCTGGTCAGGAAGCGATCCTGCAATCGCATATGCTCGAGGTAGATCCATCCTTGGCAAGCAACAAGCCCAAAATCATTGTTTCCCCACTTGGAATCGGCGGTAAAGAAGATCCAGCGCGTCTGGTATTCGACGGTAAAGCTGGAGAAGGCGTCGTCGTATCCATGGCGGACTTCGGCACTCATTATAAATTGTTGATCAACGAAGTTTCCGCTTTCGAGCCGACGGTTCCGGCACCGAAGCTTCCTGTAGCTCGTGTACTCTGGAGCGTGAAGCCGAACTTCCAGGATGGTGTGAGAGCCTGGATAGAGAATGGTGGCGGCCACCATACGGTCGTTTCCTTGAACCTGACGACAGACCAAATCGTGACCTACGCCAAGCTGGTTAACTTGGAATACGTCGTTATTAAGTAGTCTATAACTAAGGCGAAAAGAAGGCGGACCCGAGACAATCGAGGAGTTCAGAACTGATGGCGGATCCCGAAAAGGAGAAGCTGGACAGGGGGACGTCGCCGCTTCCTTGAGAAAAATGTAAAAACCGTTTCTTTCGTAAATAGGTAATTCTATTTACTAAGAAACGGTTTTTTTGTTTTTCAGAATAACCTTAACCTACCCACATCATTAAATAAGACTATTATTACAAATAACGAGTATGACATTGAATTATATGGGGATGTTTCCCATTACCGTCCGTAAAGCGTTGGAGCTATAATATGCCAAGGGGATAAATTGCTATTGGTTCATAAAACATCGAAAACATTGAAGAAAAGGATTTAAGCCTAAAAGCTGCGATTATACGTGAATTAATTGAGGAAACAGGGACGGATAAATACATTATTAAATAAGAACTTCCTGGAAGTCTGACGGTCCCTATTTTGCTGAAGTATAGGGCAGTATAGTTAAATATTACACCTTCACAAACGAACGTATATTCGGTATCATAGAAATGGGTTATTATTCCAAGATGAAATGGAGATTCCAATATGATTAGCTTGGGTGAAAGTACGATTCTTCGGTATAAAGAATTTACAGAGTGGACGGATACCTTACATGATGTAGACGGGAGCATTTGGTTACAACCTATCGCTGAAAGAAAAGCATCAATAGGAGAAATTATTTCGCATCTTAAAAATTGGGATACTTATCTCATCTCGACGATTATACCAACGATTAAAAATGGTGAAGAAATGGTATTTCCGGATTTCGATTCATTTAACAAATTAGCTTATGAATATGCCAGATCGGGAATTTCTAAAGATCGCCTGCTAGATGAATTTAAGCTAACCCGTCTTCAACTGGTTGAAATACTGTTAGCCAATAGAGACGTTGTTTCTAAACATGTTACCGTGAACGGAGTAGAAACTTGCCCGCACACTGGCACACCCTATTCCTTACTTTATATCATTCACGAATTTAACGATCACGACAACCATCATAAAAATCAAATTTTAACGGTAATATAATTCTATCCGCTAATGGGAAACGTTAGTTGAATAAATAACTATATACTAACTATGAAGGAGCTGCCGGGGCAGCTCCTTTTAACATGTTTACAAATTAATTATTTTTGTATAGATGTACATCTGGGCGTTAAGCCAACGGTCTGAACAATGAGTCCAATTATCCTAGGCAATATAAGACCAAAAGTGGATACAGATAGTTATAATTACGAATCGGACTAGCATACCCTAATAAGGGATGGGGGACTGATTATTTTGGGACATGGTGCTTTAATACCTCTTTTTTGGTTGTATCTAAGTATATTTGTTGTGCAAATGCTGCTTAGCAGAATGAAAGTTATCCGGATTCCTTCGGTCTTGGCCTATTTGATTTTAGGGATACTACTTTCCTACTACGGTAGAGGGTTGTTTCATCAGGAGCAAATGAAATGGCTGGACGGTCTTAGTGAGTTTGGACTTTATTATTTAATGTTCTTGTCAGGTATGGAGATAGATTTTAAATTCCTTCGTTATCAAAAAGGAGCGAATGTCCGGCAAAACCCTCTTATTATCGGATTGTTAGTCTTTGTGGGGAGCGCTTTGTTGGCTTTTCTGTTAGGTACAAGAATTCACCAAATAGACCCCTCAATAAAGTCCTGGATGATTATGCTTATTCTTTTGACAACCTCACTCGGGATTGTGATGCCGGTCCTCAAGGAAACGGGAGTCATCAAAAGCCAGTATGGCCAACTGCTTCTAACGTCCGCAATTCTCGCCGATCTCATCACAATGATCATCCTCTCCATCATTGGAGGATCCTACCATATTGGATTTACGTGGCGTCAGGCTTCCGTAGGTTTGCTTCTGCCTTTATCCGTAATTATCTATCAAGCCATATTCAGACTGAGGAAAACCTCATTTTGGCATAAGGAATTCCACAAGAATTCCGTGGTCCGATTGCAGGGGCTACTGGCTGTTCTCGGCCTATATGGAATCATTACTGATATGACAGGGTCAGAGGCTATTCTAGGTAGTTTTTTGGCGGGGTTTCTTTTAGCGAGTTTTCATCTTCATGATCATCATCCGTTTAAGGAGCAGTTAGAAGGAATAGGCTACGGCTTGATTATTCCTATTTTCTTCGTCATGGTCGGATTCCGTTTTAATATATCAGAGTTTGTGAGATCCCCCGAGGCGTTAGGTTGGGTTCCCCTTCTTCTATCTACAGCCTATATCGTTAAAGTTCTCCCGATGATGTGTCTCGGACCGATTCTAGGCATGAGGAGAGCTCTGGCAGGCGGATTTTTGCTCTCGTCACGTATGACACTAATCGTTGTTGCGGCATCGATCGGCATGAGATTGGGAGTCATTAACAAGGAAATTCAAGATGCTGTCATTGTGGTCGCTATCATTACTTCTTTGTTATCTCCAATGATCTTCTCCATGAGTATTACGGAACCGTCATAAGTTGTCGGGTGACAAGAACATTATCTCATTCCCGAAGGAGCTATTTTTTAAGCAAAATGATGAAGATCTCTTAGTCCGTCATTGAACGGGCAGAAGAGATTAATTACTAACGGATAAGATAGTAGAGGAGCTTGCTGTGAGATGTAGCTCTTCTTTCTTCATTAAACAGATTAGCATAACATTGTGTTAAAATATGGATATTAAAATCAAATTTTTAGCTATGTAAAAGACAATAATCTTTATGGAATAAATCACTAAGAAGAGGAAGTGTAGTTTATGAAACTAAATCATCTCAATCTCACGGTCAACGACGTTAAAGCGGCTAGTGAGTTCTTGGAGAAATATTTCGAATTACAAATCCGGAATACGCGTGGTAATTCATTCGCTGTACTATTTGACGACAGCGGGTTAGTGTTTACCTTGATGAAAGGTGATCAAGTCAGCTATCCCAACACCTTTCATATCGGCTTCATTCAGGAGAGCGAGGATCGGGTTAACGAGATCAATCAACGCTTGAAGGATGATGGGTTTAAGGTGGAGCCACCACAAAGGTCACATGCTTGGACTTTCTATGTCAAAGCCCCCGGTGGATTTACTGTCGAGGTTCTCAGTTAATCGAGATGCATCCATTACGGATGTCAGCGTAGCTTGTTGTTACGCTAACGGGCAGAAGGGCTGCTGTACGGCAGTTTTCACTCTGTTAGCTGGCAGTTTACAAAAGATAGATATTAGTTGATTACTCTGGCATCAAGGGGAGGAAAGATGAAGATAGTTGTTGCAACTGATTCAGACTATGGATACATACGAGAACGTGACCATCATATTTTAGAGAACTTAATATTGCCAAAAATAAAGAAAAAAGAAATATACATACTACGGAACCAAGATGAAAGTAATATTGGATGGATGAGGTACGGATATTTCTGGGATAACACACCCTTCATGAATATGATTTGGGTTGACGAACTATATCGAGGCAAGGGTGTAGGCAAGCAAGTTGTCCTATTATGGGAAGATGAAATGAAACAAAATGGCTTTAAATTGGTTATGACGTCTACTCAGGCTAATGAAGAGGCACAGCACTTCTACAGAAATTTAGGATATAGGGATGCTGGATGTTTATTACTCGAAAATGAGCCGATGGAAATCATTCTGACTAAAAAATTAATTTAAACCACGGGTTACAAACGAGAAAGAAATTCATTTCCACCCTAACTGGTCTGCAATACCTTTTCCTTCAATCGCTTACCAATGTAGAGGTACTACCCGTATTGAGCGGCTTACCTAGGTTGAGAAAAATTCTTCTGGAAAGCATGAAAGGCCTGAAAAATATCAGTAGTTTGGGGCAGGCACCAGCATTAACTGAATTCATACATTGGTTCCCAATGAATATGAAAATGGAGGACTACATTCCTCTATTAAGCAATCCTTCTGTTAAAAGAGTTAACGGGATACGAGAGTTTAATGAAAGCGAAGGGGAGGCGGAAAATGTTTAGTGATGCACAACATGCATGGAATCCAACTCTAGAAGAAATCACTGTATGCAGTCGGTGTATGTGTTGACACCTGATTCGAAGTTTTGGATTTGCGGTTGGATTGGATTCCCTTGTTGTTCTGTTGTGGGCATCACAAACTGCCGATCATAGACGCTTGAAGAAGGTGCTTACGAATTACGCCGCAGGAGTAACGAAATTTCTCTTGTTCCATATTATCGAGATGTAGCTCAACTACTTCCTTAACGCCATCTCGAGATATGATGGCCGGAACGCCAACACATACGTTTCTCTCACCGTATTCTCCATCTAAGATCGCGGACACGGCGATAATCTTGTGATCGTCGTTTAATACAGATCGAGTGATGAAAGCCAATGCATTGCCGATACCAAAAGAAGTGGATCCTTTAAGGTTGAATATTTCCCATCCAGCCAGTTTGGTCCGTTGTTCCAATTGGTCAAGATCGACGAGACCGAATCGATGCGGATGCTGGCTTATGATCTGATGCAACGGTTTACCGCCAATAGTTACGTGTGACCAAGCCACGAACTGGGATTCACCATGTTCGCCCATTACATACCCTTGTACGCTCTTCGGTTCGACTGGGAAGATTTCGGATAAGATCTTTTTCAGCCGTGAACAATCGATGGAGGTGCCTGTTCCGATCACACGATTTCGTGGAAGACTGGATAGTTTCCATACAGTATATGTAATGATGTCTACAGGATTTGTGGCGACAAGGAAGATTCCGTTAAACCCGCTTTGCATGATCGGTTGAATGATATCCTTCATGATATGAATGGAAGATTCCATAAGATCAAGACGATTTTGATCTTTGTTCATGCTTGCCCCGGGTGTCAGAATCACAACGTCCACATCCCCACATTGATCGTAATTGCCCGCAAATACTTGGGTGCGCGAGTGAGTGAAGTCCATGCAGTGAGACAGGTCTAATGCTTGGGCCAATGCGTATTCTGGTGTGCGATTAATAAGCATTAATTCTTCGCAAACGGATTGATTGATTATGGCGTAAGCACAGTTTGAACCAACTAATCCCATCCCGACAATAGCGACTTTTCTTGGTTTCCAAGCCATAATTACCTTCCTCCTTCAAACAAATAACGCCTGGTATATTATATATGTTGTTTTGCTTGTACCATGTGACTAAACATGACGCAAAACCACGATTTTCGGTTAATAAGCAACGTTTTCTAACATGGACATCCAGTCATTTGTTGGAAAGGAAATTGTAAAACCTCCGAGATCCTGTCAAAGATCATTAGCATGCTTTTTGACTGGGTGACGTTAAGGAAGGGGCAGGATAACGCAATGCGATTCAGGTGCTAGGTTTGTGTTACAATAAAAGGAAAAAGTAATGGAGGGATTAAATTGCTGATCTCGCAGTTCGATCCTGAGAACCTTCTTCAAAATCATATTGACTCGATATTATTTAATAATCTGGTGGATGATGGTTCTAAAGGCGATGTTATTTTTGTGTTTGGAAGCCAAAAATCTTTAATATATCGAGTCCCTGAAGCAATTAAGCTATACAAACAAAAACGTGCTCCAAGAATCTTGTTTTCAGGTGGGATGCAATGGGATGGTCAAAATGATGTTGAGGCAAAAATGATGAGAGAAGAAGCAATAAAACAAGGCATTCCTAAAGAGGATATCTTGATCGAACCATTATCTAAGTATACAAAAGAAAATGTTATATTTTCTTCAGAAGTATTGGAGAGCAGTATGGGATTAGCTAATGTTCAAAGAATTTTGATTGTTACAACTGCTTATCATATGCGGCGTTGCCATCTAACCATGATGACATTTCTGCCCGATTCAATTTCTTATACATTTTGTCCAGTCAATGACGAAGATACAAGAAGAGATACTTGGTTTATGAATGAAATAGGAACAGCAAGAGTAAGGGAAGAGTGCAAAAAAATAATTACATATATAAGGAACAACCAATTGATGGATTTTGGTGTTGAGTTGAGCTAACGAGGAACGATAGTTGTAATGAACCCCTAGGGCGAGGCTGCCGGTTTGATCGGTGACCTTCATTACGTTAACGGGCAGGGTTATGCAACCAATCCCCATTTTGATCGTCTAAAAAGCAGAGGGGGATTCGTATGCGGAAACCTATTTTAGTATGTGTTATTTTAGTTCTTGTGATTGGAATGGTGGTACTGTCTAAGTTTCAATTACAATCTGCTTCGCTTAGTATTGATGAGATTGCACCACCAGGAGATGTCGTAAAGATAGAATATCGACACGGGGGAAACGGCTTATTCTACAAGACAGAGAACATAACAGAAATTAATCATTTTATCCAGTCATTGAGAGCAACCACATACCGTAAGACGAAGCCGAATCCATGGACTGGTAGCGGAAGTCTTCAACTGTACGATAAAGAAAACAAAAAGATAATAGGTATGTCGTTTGGACCGAATCAAGATATCCAAATCAATGGAGTTTATTTTCGTATGACTAATGATATTAACGATCGACTAAAGACCTTTTTTGATGAATTTTTAATTGATAATAATGTCGTCAAGGGTAAATGAGATTGAGCTAACGGAAACGATAGCGCAATAACCAGGGAGCATCTCGCCACGCGGCAGCTGCTCCCTGGTTTCGTTAGAGTAATAGAGGTTATTGAAATCAGGTAAGAGCAACAAATTGAATAAATAGTTCGTTAAGGTACTAGAGGTGACATGAATGAATAAGAGAAGTTACTTGATTATTCTGTTAGTAATAATGGTGTCCATGATTTTTGCTGGGTGTTTAAAAGGTAAAAAAGAACATTCGGACTTACTCGGTACCGTCAATGTAGAAAATTTAGATTCAGCAACAACAGTGACTTATACATTCAAAAATCAAAGTGGAAAAAGGGTAACTGTTATTGGAGGAGCAAGCTATAAGTTACATAGAGACAACAAATTAGTAGAAGAAGGTAATGTTCCAGTAAAAGACTACATTGATTTGGATCCTGGAGAAGAATATACAGATAAAAAGACATTTTCAAATTTGCAGCCTGGTTCGTACAGTATAAGAGTAGAATGGAGAAAAACGGTAGTTTCTGATAATTTTGTTCGAAACTGAAAATGGAACATCCTTTGTTAACGGGAACAAATGCTTCATGATTACGGGATGCCGGTAACTTGGCGGCCTGTCGAACTATTTGGCAGTTAACGTAAAACAAATTGGAGTGGATAAAGTTGGAAAAGACGAGCGTTTATGGATGGRTACGGAATAAGTGAAAAAGACCTTTCTGAAACGAGGCATTTGCTGCTATTAAGGGCTTTCGATAACCTCAGGTGGGCTATTGATCGGAGTCCTGATCTAGGATTAGCAGAAAATGATCGGTGTTTCTGTACCTCAATTCAACCAGGTGTGAAGAACATTATTGAACCGAGGGACGGAACACGATAGTTCAATCCTGACTCGAATTTGTTCTTCTTTGGCGATGGATCGTTACGCTTACGAGGAACTATAGTTGAATGAGGAAGCTGACGGCACAATCGGAAGCTTCACTACGTTAATTGGTAGATTAATGCAAAAAAGGTAAATATAATTGATGTACAGAATTAAGAATCAGGATCAGTATTTAATCTGTGAGGTGTAGAGTTTGCTTAATTGTCCATATTGCAATATTTTCGATGATAACAGCCATGAAGTAATAATGAGCAATGAAAGATGCATTTATACTTTGCTTAAAGAACAAGAGATTAAAGGGGCTGGTATTATTGTCCCGAAAGAACATAGGGAAACTGTTTTTGACTTAACTCAAGATGAATGGAATGAAACATATAAGTTACTGCAAGAAGTTAAGCTGTATTTGGATCGGAATTACAAACCAGATGGCTACAATGTTGGATGGAATTGTGGTCATGTGGGAGGACAACATGTCTTTCATTCACACTTACATATAATTCCTCGATATGCTGACGAACCAATGGCTGGAAAAGGGATTCGGTACTTGTTTAAAAGTAATCAGAAAGTCGATTAAGCTCTAACGAAGAACTATAGTTGAGGGGCTTGCTTCGCGGCAACTACTCTTTTTTTATTAAAGTAATGGGCCTGACCATTTGTAGTCTGCAAAGGAAGCATTCGTCTTCAAGGATGTTCTGCGCAATACAATCAGAGGGACGCCGATCAAGTTCTCCACGGCTAAGAAAAAGTGACGGTTGGGGTAAAAAAAGTGCCCGAGCCAAGGTTTTGTACCTTGGTTCGGACCAATTGCTGTGTGATGGACCGTATTGCCGGCCCCCACGCGCTGCGAACGCTTCGTGAATGCCGATAAAAATCGGCATCCACAGCCAAACTCATCCTTGTGAGGCCCCACGAGCAAGTTCCTTGTGGACGATCGGAGCGACCTTAGTGCCGAGCAGTTCGATGGTGCGCAGCAATTCGCGGTGTGGCATCGTGCTGACGTCCACGTGTAAGAGGAAGCGCGTTAGGCCCAGGTTCTTGCGCAGCAGCACGATCTTCTCCGCGACATACTCGGGATCGCCGACGTAGAGCGCTCCGCGAAGGCTGCGGGCGGCGTCGAACGAGTCACGGGTGTATGGCGGCCAGCCGCGCTCGCGCCCGATGGTGTTCATCTGGGCTGCCGTCGACGGGTAGAACAAATCGGCGGCCTTCTCGGTCGTATCCGAGATGAAGCCGTGTGAATGCGTCGCGATCTGCAGCTTGCTTACGTCGTGTCCGGCCTTCGCGGCCGCTTCCTTATAGATGTTGACTAGAGGAGCGAACCTCTCAGGCATGCCTCCGATGATCGCAAAGACGACCGGCAACCCTAGCATTCCGGCGCGAATCGCGGACTCCGGATTGCCACCGGTTCCGATCCATACGGGCAACGGCTCCTGTACGGATCGCGGATAGATGCCCAGGTTGTCGATGGCGGGGCGATGGCCGCCTCGCCAGCTTACTTTCTCCGATTCGCGGATCGCGAGCAGAAGCTCCAGCTTCTCCTCGAATAGACTGTTGTAGTGATTCAAGTCGTATCCAAACAACGGGAACGATTCGATAAAGGAGCCGCGGCCCGCCATAATCTCCGCCCGTCCATTGGACAGGCCGTCCAAGGTAGAGAAAGCTTGGTACACGCGAACTGGATCGTCCGAAGACAACACGGTCACGGCGCTAGAGAGCCGGATTCGTTTGGTCGTGGAAGCGGCAGCGGCGAGAATAACGGCTGGCGCCGAGCTCGCGTAATCCGCGCGATGATGTTCACCGATCGCATAGACGTCCAGACCGACTTGCTCGGCCAGATTAATCTCCTCTACCGCCTGTCGGAGTCGTTCGGCGTGCGTGACGCCGCCGGCTCTCGGAGCAGCCTCGAGGAATGTGCTTAGTCCTATTTCAATTGAAGAAGTCGTAAGATCGGACATAATGATTCTCTCCCTTCTAGATATCCTTATTATACTTTATATTTTAATGTAACTCAATAAAAGTAAGTGAATAAAAAACAGCCCACTGCGCAGCTGCATTGCTGGTAAATCAAGCCATCGTCTCAGCTAACAGGTGAAATTTACATTCAATATTTTATTTCACGATTATCTCGACTCTGCTGCGCTTTACGGCAGCTCCTCTATTTGTTCATTCAAGTAACGACGGGTAGATTAGTGATATAGGTTAATTCAAAGATATGGTAATCTGTATTCAGATATTAAATCATTACTAACGCAAAACGATAGTGGAGGAGCTTGTCAGTGATGCAGTTCCTCTTTTTCATTGAAGTAACGGGCAGATTAATGGAATAAAATTGAAAATTACTTTATACAAGGGAAGTGCGTTATAAGGCCTTTTATGGCATAAGGAGGGAAGGGCTCACAAGAAGAATCCTATATTTATAGCTATCTGAATTTGTTGGAGGGGGTAAGCGTTATGTTTCTTCTAAGAAAATTCACTTTTTGGTTCTCAGCATTGAGCATAATAATATGTCTAATTGACTATTTTGGGAGTGGATTAGCAAATATTATTCTTAGTCAATTTCCTCCAATCACTTGGTTGATAAGAGTTGATCCGTACAGAAACTGGATGATAGATAAAAGCATTTTTCGGGCTAGCAGTATTTTAGTTACCTTTCGTTTCTCGGCATATTTAATCCATTTCTGCTCTTTCCTTATTGCAGGACTAGTTTTGGATTACATTATCCATTTATTCAAATCGAGGTAACTCCTCTTTAGTTCTTCAAGTAACGAGCAGAATAACGGATCAACTCAATTGAAAAACGCAACAAATGGAATTAAAATTCGTCTACTTATGTAACTAAATGGGAAGAGGTGTGGTTTTGAAAAAAACTATACTCGGCGTAACCTGTATTTTCATTACTTCAATAGCAATATTATATATCTCACCGATTGGCTGGAAAATTAGAGTTACACTCGCAGAAAGTGTTTTAGTGTCAAGATATCAAGACTTTACCTGGATTCTTGTAGGTAAAAATAAAACAGATCAAATGATCCAACATAACTTAGAATGTTGTACCATAAACAACTAACGAGAAACTTTAGTGGAAGTTTTGATATGAAAGCGTGGTGATTTCATGGAGTTCAAATTAAAGGGACGCCATTTAATCAAATCGCTAGTCCTCCTACTATTTGCTTCTGCCTTGTGTCTCAGTTTCTTTTACAGACCCTATGGGTTTACGTAGTTAATCCAGGAACCGATTATTTCATTAGAGACACGTCATTCAGTCAATGGAAAGTTCTACGAAACGGATGATAAGTCATTGATAGCCAAGTATCAAGGAGCCATGGAATCCATTAAATTTCGCAAAAAAATCCTGCCTGTGCCTGCTTTCACAGGCGGATCATCAATAACCCTCATTGATGCCAAGGGTGTTAGGCATTCCATTCTTTCAGGACCTGGAAGCACTTATTCAATTGACAATGTATGGTACAAAGCCTACCGCAGTGAAACTACCGAAATCGCTTGGAAAGATTTTTTTTGAAATTAATGATTCAAATTATGTACCACAGAAGTAACAGATTACTTCTAACGAACTCATTTCCTCTGCTAAACTACAGGATAGATTAGCGCAACAAGACGTAACCTTGTTACGATACAGGTAATAATGCCCTTAACTGAAAATTATAAGGAGAAAGTTTTTGTATGGACATACCGTTCATTATATTTATTACTTTGGTGGCATGTTTAATAGGAAGCATTGATATAAAACATAAAACTTTTAATATAATAACATTTTTAAAAACACTCTTAAGTGTAGGAATATTCGTTGTGATTATCGCTTTTATATCAGATAAGTATTTACCTAAAGCCAGTAATGATGTTTTAGGCGTTTGGATACTTGGTGGGACAATTTTAGTTCTATCAATTTATTTAACTATTAGAGCATTTGTTCAGTTGAAAAAGAAATGATTTTATTACGCTAACGCAGAAGATAGCATAATTACAAATAGGCTGCCAGCATCAGCGAGGGTCGCGAAATAGATCCATTTCTCAATAAATAATGAAGAACCTAGATAAAATGAAGAGACCATAGCTCGTTGCTATGGTCTCTTCCTATGAAGCGGTCAGTAAAATTACTAATTACGAAATTCGCCTCACTCACTTCAACTGTCCGTCAACGCCTACCGCTGAACCGTTTGATCGCTTCCTCGGTCACCGGCGCGAAGAGGTTAACCAGGTTGCCGTCGGGATCGCGAAACAGCACAGCACGGTTCCCCCACGGCATCGTGGTTGGTTCCTTTACCCACTCGCCAACAAACGGCTTCAAGCGCTCGTATTCGGCATCGACATCGTGGACGCGGAACTCGATGATGACAGTGTGATTGTCGGCCGCCACTGCGGAACCAGCGCCGAACAGTTGCACCGTCTGGGAGTGGCCGATCGCCAGGGTGCACGATGGCACAACGAGTTCGGCAAAGACGGGCGCGGGGCGTTCCGCCGAAACACCCATGACTTTCTCATAGAACTTGACGAGACGATCCACGTCGTCGGTAATGATGCGTACAGAAGCAAAATTCACGAGATACCATCCTTCCTATAACAAATGATACAATACCGTATCATATCATTTTGGGCCAAAATACTTCGCATTTATCTCCCACTCCTTTACGATTACTTACTCCGATTATAAAAAACATTACTGACAACAGTATGTCAGTAGTGTTTTAATATTTTTTTGGCTTCCTTCAGAATTCGATTTCGGAATGCATCAATACACGATATGGATGCTGCCGCGTTCCCCGATCTCAACCTTGAACTTTAGTTGAAGAAAGCGCTCAAAGAAAGGGCCATCCCGCAAAGGATGGCCCAAAAACTTGCCGTTACAGTTAGTGCGGGGAAGTATCATCAATTCTTTATTTTTCCGCAGCCCAACACTGGTAATAGGTACCCAATTTCCCGTTAAGTCCAAAACCAATCTGATCCTTTATAATATATTGTCATTAGAATCCGCAAGAACAGTTGGATATCACATTGATGAAATGAGTAGGATGCCACCTTGATTAAAATGAATGACTACATGAAAAGGATGATAAGAAGGAAAAAATTTATTGGATCCGGCGCAACGCGCGTTGTTTACGATTTAGGTAACGGCTATGTTATAAAAATAGCTAAGTCTCAAAAAGGGATCCGTTGCAACAAAATGGAAGTAACCTTATACCAGTCATCGCCGAACGTAATTAAAAAATATCTTGCACCGATTATCAATTACGATAAGGTTTACCGCTGGTTAATCATGAAAAAATACATTCAAAAATTTCCTTCTGATTCTTTGATATATAAACGGCAACTTATGCAATTGGTTAAAAAATTGTTGGATCAAGGAATCATTCCATCAAAGAGGATAGGTCGTTATTATAATCCGTATGCTCCTAACCTGCGCCTGAAGCACTTACGATTGAAAGGAAGCAAACAGATCGTGGTCATTGATTATGGAGGATTTAAATATGCACATAAATCATAATGGACGTGGAAAGAAATTCTTCGGGGTGGGTGCCCGAAGAATCGTACATGATCTCGGCAACAAGTACGTTTTAAAAAGTAGCCAAATCAAAATATGGAGTTAAGAGCAATAAACGAGAAGTTATTACTTTTTATTCACATTTTTATTTAAAGGGAAACAATTTCTCGCACAATGAAAAATTAAGGTTGTTTTGTATTTCAGGATTTGCACGACTTTATCGAGGGATAAACATAAAATGAGGTGCATATTAATCCCTCTGTTTCTAATGTTTGATTTCCGACTGGGTTAGATCGGTGATTTTATCAGTTGAATTAATTTGTATAACCTTGATATTCCACACATTTGAGACTCGATTCTCTTATCAAGGTAAGTCCGGATATTCTCGGCCAGCTTCATGATACTTTGCAGATCCCCATGTTCGGTGGCGGCAATCGATTGCTTATATTTCACGGTTTCCTCTGAATAAACGGAGTTTTGCAGCACTTGGATCAATCTCATTTTTTGCAGATGACCTCCATCGTAACAACGATAATGGTTTTCAGGATCTCGGTCCGCTGCTACATAACCTGCTTTTTCCCAATAACGGATCGTTGATTTAGTTATTTTCGTCAACTCGGATACTTCATTGATGGTAAAGCGCTCTTTGGCATATGGAGATATATTTTCAATCGCTTGTAGCCGAATATCCTCGATCAACCTCTCCAATCTCTTTTTATCGTCGTATAAAACGATTTCCTTTTCCCTGATGGCCCACAAAGCGTTATGTGTCTTGTCCAGCTGAAGATAATGAAGCACCTCAGTTGTCACTTCCATCCCGAATGCCGGGGCCAAGGTTTGAATACATGCCAAGTAAGCTGCATGCAGGTCCGAATAAAAACGATAGCCGTTCGCTGATCTTTCCGCAGGAGGGATGAGGCCATTGGCTTCATAGTTACGTAAGGTGCTGGGGCTAATCATGAATGTTGCTGCCATTTTTTTGGGACGCATTTTCAAATTGCGATCTCCCCCTAAAAAATCAGAATTAAAGTTACATGTAAGGTTTTCTGGAAATTTATAAGATTCTCCTTCTTATTATTCGATAAACCTTTCAATTTGCTTGTATGTTGTACAATTTATTTGCAATGATGAAAAGGAGGCGAAAGTGTATGAATAAACAGTTCCCGAATTTCCGCCAAGACATGACAATAAAAGAAATGGGGGAGGCGGCCAACCGTTATATTGAGTCCGAATGGAAGCCCTTGTACGAGGCGATGCATAAGGACTTGACGGCAGCTTTTGCGGAAATAGAAGATGCTGCCTACGGCCTTTATTTGGACGGTCTGATGCCGGCCATATTCGAACGACTGGAAAGTGCCGGTTATAGTGCGATGGAGAAGCTTGAGGAGAACGATTTCGTCATCGCAAAGTGCTTGATTTTCAGAAACTCCCTTGAGAAATGGGGCACGGAAGATAACAGATCGAGAATATTTTGGAATGTGATCCGTGACAGGCATGGCAATCCGGTAGGTACTTTGCTTACGGAAATTCCTCACTCCCATCTGAAATTCGACATTCCTTCGGCACCGGTCGTTTATTCGCTACCTGAGATTCTCAAGGAGAAAATCGTGCAAGGAGTTAGGGAAATTAAGGAATCCGAGCTGGAGAATAGAGCAGTCAATGAAATAATTTTACGTTTAGAAACATGATATCTTGGAAGGATGGTATCGGTATCGTTATGTACTAATCCGTAGTCGATGGAAATCCTTCCAGAAAAATAAGAGAACGTTGATAACGTGGGGGGCATAGCTCGGCTGGGATTGCGCATCGCTTGTAGCAATGAGGTCAGTGGTTCGATCTCCCTTGGGTCCATATAAACAATGAGGACATCCTTAAAGTCACTGAAGTAATGGATAAGTACGACCAATAGCTCAATATGGACATGGAGGCAGCCGTATCAAAAATCGGCTGCTTTTTCCACTGGCAGAGTACAGAATGAGTTCATTGATCTGGATTAATTGAGCAGCAATGATGATGGGATAAATACCGAGGAATCTTTTGAGCTGATTCATATTTGCAGGAGAAATTTACAAAAGATACTTGAGAGTAATGTTATTATATAGTAATATTAATACATAGTAACAAAATGTTTTATGAGGAGGTTGTTAATGAATTCGAATAAATTGTCAAAAGGTGAACTCACCAAACAACGACTTTTACAATCAGCTGCAAAGGAATTTGCTGAGCGAGGGTACCATGAAGCTAAAATCAGTACAATTGTATCAAACGTTAACCTCACTCAACCGTCATTTTATTTATACTTCAAAAACAAAGAAGCAATATTTCAGGAGTTGATTAGCCACTTCCGTAACCAGTTAATTCCTTTTGTTGAGAGAACCTACGAAATTGCCAAGTTGCCTCATGATGAGGTACCGCAAAGAATTCAAGTAGGCTTGTCCCATCTATTTCAATTTTTCGCATCTGATCCAAACCTGACAAAAGTCGCATTTTACCAATCGGAGCAAGGAGAAGAATTCCGACTTGTGATGATTGAAATGATGGCTTCAATTTTCAAACATTATCAAGAAGTAGGCCTTATACGAAGTTCCTTATTTATAGAGGTCGCTGCAGAAGGTTTTATTGCCATGTTGGATCGATTTACTTACCGTATAATTCTCACAAATGAGCGTGACATCGACACACTCGCTAAACAAATGTCAGACACTTTCTTCTATGGGATTTTGGCTGAACGTTAACAAAACTAAATACAGAAAGGAAAATGTTAATGGCTTGGGTCTTAAAAAATGTTTCATTGATTCAGGTTTTACGAAATGGCTTTCTTGCTACCTTGTTAATGGAGATATTTTACCGCCTAACAGACTTGTTTTTACACCATAGTTTGGATGTCGCAGTTGGAATCGGACAAATGTTCATGTTGCAATCCCCCTTGGTTATACGAATTGCAGGATATGTTGTGTTTTTAGCTGGGGGAGTAATCTTCTCCTATATATATGCTCGTTTCATTCCAAAACGATCCATATGGACGGGTTTACTTTATGGGATAATCTTTCTTTGGCTGATTGTAGATGGCTTATTGTTTGAACCTTCTTTCATAGGTGTAGATTATGGAGTTATGTGGGTCATGATCAATTTCTTAGGCCATTTTGTATATGGGGGATCGCTTGGTTTTTTTTATCGTGGTGAGTATAGGAAATCATTGAAATCAGTTATTGGAGAATTGAAAAATGAGGTTTGAAACGAAGTTGCGATCTGGAGTCATTCTGGCAACAGTGCTCATGGTAGATGGATTGGTTCATCTTTACTGGGCCACAGGAAGTACTTGGCCTGCTGCTAATGCCAAAACACTTTCACATGCAGTCCTTAATGCAGATGTATCCTTTGGACCAAGGGTTGTCATTCCACTTGCTTTACTCTTGTTTACCGCAACAATTATCGTGTTGGCGAAAATACGGTTTCTTGGAAAGTTTAACAATCTTATACCTGACAGGCTTCTTAAATCTGGATTGTTATTGCTTTCTACAGGGCTTTTCTTACGGAGTCTTGCGGGTATTGTTTGGGTATTTGGTATAGGAGCAGATCCTAAAACAATTTTCTATTGGCTCAACCTATTCGGATACACACCTATCTGTATTGGGCTCTCCATTGCTTCAATGTTGGTCTTTAGCTTATCGAACGAGAAACAGGCCTCATAGCGCTACGTCTTCATTCGTTGGAACATAACAAATGGGAGTTTTGTTGAACCAGTTGTAAATTTAACATTTTAAAGTAGAAGCATTTCTTTGTAATGAGAAATGCTTTTTTTTATTTGTCAAAATTAAAAGGATGTTTAATAATAATATAATATAAAACAATACAAATTTATTGAAAAACGATAAATTACATGCTAAAATCATGTTGTCAATAAATAAGTGGAGGTGTTTTAAATGAATGCTAAACGAGGTTCAACCACTTTCTTAAAGGTAATTATTTGTGGATGCACTTCAAAAGCCATTAAAAAGCATCCTTGAATTAAAACCAGAAAATGATTAACGTTTCGGTAAAATTTAATAAACGAGGTGCTTTTTATGAAACAAGTTACGACACTCTTTTTAAAGCTAGCTGTTATTTTTATAGGAATCCCAGTTCTTGCATTGTGCATATTTTTGGTGCCTAAGATCGGGAATTTTGCTGGAGAATTGTATCCAGATATTGCTTATATGAAATCTCTCATTTTAATCGATATGTACGCGGCAGCGATACCTTTTTACTTTGCTCTATATCAAGCTTTTAAACTTTTAAGCTATATTGATAAGAACCAAGCGTTCTCGGAATTATCGGTAAAGGCTTTAAAGAATATAAAATATTGTGCCATCACGATCAGTACCTTGTACCTGCTAGGAATGCCGCTCTACTATTTCATGGGGAAAAGAGTTGACCCTCCAAGTTTCATACCAATCGGATTGGTCATTATTTTCGCCTCTATAGTGATCGCTGTTTTTGCTGCTGTTCTCCAAAGACTTTTACAAGAAGCTATTCATATAAAATCAGAAAATGATTTAACGATCTGAGGTGAATATCATGGCGATTATCATCAATGTTGATGTGATGTTAGCAAAAAGGAAAATGAGCGTAACAGAACTTTCGGAGAGGGTTGGAATTACTATGGCGAATCTTTCCATTCTGAAAAATGGGAAAGCAAAAGCGGTTCGTTTTTCAACATTAGAAGCGATATGTAAGACTTTGGATTGTCAGCCAGGTGATATTTTGGAGTACAAAAGCGATGAAGACACTCAATAAGCAAATTTGCGAATTGTTAAAACAACGCAAAGAAATTTCGAGCAATAATCCAGGTTATCCGAAATTCGAGTATATTGAGAAATGGGCAATTTCCTTTGACCTCTACGAGGATTATTTGAAATCAGTTTTCCATGTTCTGAGAAATGAAGAGCATTATAAGCCGATAGTTGAACCTATTGGATTCAGAAAAAATGTCCCCATTCTGAAATTCAAGGAACAAGAAGAGTTTTTCTATACCGTGACCTCTATGCGGCAGTACAGTAACGCAAGTGTAATAACCTTTAATATTGATTGGGTTGTAGTGAGTGACCAGTCGTTAAAGTCGAATAAAACAAAACATTTTGAATTATATCTAGGGGAAACATACCATTGTCGAATGGATAGTGGTGGAGGTAGTTCAGGGCATTTATCATTTAACTACGTCGTATCGCCAGCATTACCTGATGATATTTCAGGCATGGATTTTGTCTTTAATGAGTTCAATTCTCCATTTAAAGATACATCGACTGGGAATGAAATCGTCTTTCGTATCGGGTGATTTCGAATTACGCTAAGGGAGAACAATAGTGTGGGACCTGCCGCAAGATCAGCTCCTTTTTGATGTTCATTGTTGTAACGAGCAGTAATGTAAATAAAAAGAAGTTTATAACCTTCAATATTATTTGATATAATTACATTAAATGGATATTGGGGAGAGGAATAAAATGCTCTTAGAAATTGACGATGATAAGATGCTTAAATTACTCGAACAAGACGATTCAGAAAAATTGTTTGCATTAACGGATGATTCTAGAGGTTACCTTAGAAAATGGTTGCCCTGGGTTGATGGGACTCTAAGTGTTGAATATACGAAATCCTTTATACAATTCTGTCAAAATCAACATGCTTCTAACAATGGATTCAATGCAGGCATTTGGTTTAAAGGGGAAATCGTAGGATGTATCGGTTATCACTCAATTGATTGGGCTAATAATAAAACCAGTATTGGTTATTGGCTAGGCGAAAAATTTCAGGGTAATGGTATCATTACAAAATCTTGCAAAAGATTAGTTGATTATAGCTTTAACGAATTAGGATTAAACAGAGTTGAAATAAGATGTGGGCTTAACAACCTAAAAAGCAGGGCGATTCCAGAGAAATTAGGGTTTACTAATGAAGGTCGAATCCGTGAAGCCGAATGGTTATATGACCATTACATTGATCACATTGTATATGGTATGTTAAGAAGTGATTGGAATTCCCTATAATGACGGAACCATGTATCCTGAAACCATCCCGCCAATACTCCTTCGCACGTTATGTTTAACAGAACATGGGGTGTGAAGTTCATAGATTTTCTAGACGCTTAATTGAGTTGAAGCTCTGGGCCTTAACGGGCTAGGGCTATTTTTTATATTCTTCGCAGAACTTTTTACAGGCGATTCGATTGATACCTTTTGTAGGATACCGTTGATAATGTTTATTTTGAAGCAAAGAGTGATTGCATTAATGCAAACAAATGCAACTGCGTTTTTACAAATTGGGGAATGCAACCTGTTATGCTTCCAGAATGCAACAACGTTTGCCGAACGTTAGCGACGGGATAACGTTCCTACGAAAACGAACGTTCTGCTCCGGCTACCGATAAATACACTTAATAAAAAGAGGTCAACCAGTAAAACTGGCTGACCTCATACTGCACCGCGCTCCATTGGAGTAACATTTACATCGATGACTTTTCCCAAAACGGGCAGTTCCCTTTAAACTTGCCCTGTTGCCTTATGCAGCTTCCCAACGTATTAAGGTAGGCCGTCGGCTGTAGCTGCGCGGTTTTAATAATGCGGATCCCTATTGACCGGCAGAGATGATTTGGAGCAAGTCCTGAATCATATGGCGAAGCTCGTCAGAGCTTTTGGCAACAGCTTTAAAGCCGCGTAATGCGCCTGTTACCAGATGTGCCAATCTCACTGAAGGAATACCGCTTGCGGCTGTAGGGTATATTTCCAGTAAGGCGGCCAGCAAGGTTTCCAATTTTTCGTAGCTCGTGTCTAGCGCCTCCCGGGCAAACTGGTATGAGCTGTCCGTTATTTCTTTATATTCGGGCGAGTGTAGCGAAGCATCGAAATTACGGATCGCCCATACCTCAAGGGCATATAAAATTTTGTCTTCCGTTGTATTAGGGGACAGCAGCCCTTTCTTAATCTCCTCTATGAGGATGTCGCCGTGATGAACAATCGCGGCGTTAAAAATTTCCTCCTTACTCTTAAAGTACAAATAGAGACCTGCGCGCGAAATGCCTGCGGCCCCCGCAATTTCGTTCATTGATACCCGTTTGTAACCGTACTTGAAGAACACCTCTAACGCCGTCGCAACAATATCCAGTTTCTTTTTATTGTCCATATCTCCATTTTATACACTTTACAAACTTTGTCTACTTGTATAGTATAGACGAATAGACACTTTATGTTTTTTGTCTAAAATCGTATTCAAAGGAGCATATAACATATGATAACCGAACAAAATCCTTTACAGTCGGGATTCGGACCCGAAACTACTGCTCAAGAGGTACTGTCTGGACAAGACCTAAGTGGAAAGGTGGCAATCGTCACAGGTGGACATGGAGGCATCGGGCTGGAAACAACGCGTGCGCTTGTCGGAGCCGGCGCAACCGTCATTGTCGGTGCCCGTGATGTCAATAAAGCGCAAGAAGTGCTCGCTCCGCTGAAAAATATCGAGTTGATCCGGCTCGATCTTGCGGATCCCTCCTCGATCGACGAGTTCACCGCCGTTTTCCGGAGTTCCAATCGTGCGCTCGACCTTTTGATTTTGAACGCCGGCGTTAGCTTCCCTCCGACGATTAAAGACGAGCGGGGATTCGATACCCATTTCGCGACGAATTACCTAGGGCATTTTCAACTGACGATAGGCTTATGGGAAGCGCTGAAGCGATCGGGGAACGCTCGGGTCGTCGCTCTTTCGTCGATCGGCCATATGACAGGACCGATCGATTTTGACGATCTGCATTTCATCAAGAGGCCATACGACAAGGTTGTCTCCTATGGCGAGTCCAAGACCGCCTGCTCGTTGTTTGCCATTGAGCTCGATAAACGAGGGCGAGAGCACGGAGTGCGCGCTTTTGCAGTTCATCCCGGCGCCATCCTGTCGGGTTTAGCCCGACACTTAAGCGACGAGGATTTAGCTGGTTGGGGTGTAAGACGTAACGAAGACGGTACCTATATGTCTTCCGGAGGCTTCAAAACCGCCGAGCAAGGTGCCGCCACATCCGTATGGTGCGCAGTCAGTCCAATGCTGAACGGCAAAGGAGGCGTCTATTGCGAAGATGGCGACATCGCGGAGGTTGAACCGGCAGACAGCCAACTCCAACGAGGCGTCCGTTCGTGGGCCATCGATCCGGCGTTGGCCGAAAGGCTGTGGACGATCAGTGAAGATCTTCTGCATATTCCTCATGGAACAATTCCTCGGAGTCATGATTGACTCCCATGAGTATGGCCTATGGCCCAAGTAACGACGAGGAGAGATGAGGAAAGGGGAATTATCATTTAGTAGGAAGTGATAAAACCTTTTTTAACAAACTAATGAGAAGCAGCTGATACAGGGAACTCCTGAAGCGGCTGCTTTTTGCTTTTATCACGTCATAAGTAACTGTTGTCAATAACTATACAGTTGTGCTAAGGTGTAACATAAAACAGATAAGAGTTCCGGATATGGAATGAAGAAAGAGGAGAACATTATACGATGACCAACAAGAACAATCAGCATGCCGTTAGACTAGCACTGCTGTTAGGTTTATTTTCGACACTCGGGCCTTTTACCATCGATATGTATTTACCGGCCTTTCCTCAGATTGTAGAACAATTCGGTACGACAGCATCCCTAGTCCAGCTCAGTCTGACCGCATGTTTACTCGGACTAGGTATCGGCCAACTGGTCATGGGTTCGCTCAGCGACGTCTATGGCAGGCGCAAACCATTGCTAATTTCCATGGCTATATATGTTGTGGCATCCATAGCTTGTGCGGTCTCGCCGAGTATCTGGCTGCTGATCCTTTCACGGCTAGTACAGGGGTTTGTTGCTTCGGCAGGCATTGTCATTTCCCGTGCAATCGCACGCGACTTGTTTAGCGGCCACGAGCTCACCAAATTTTTCTCGCTGCTCTTACTTGTCGGAAATTTGGGCCCGCTTGTGGCGCCTGTAACGGGAAGTGGAGTTCTAGCGCTCACGAGCTGGATCGGCGTCTTTATTGCTTTGGCGGTACTGGGGACATTCCTCCTTGCCATGACAAAATGGAGACTTCAAGAGACCTTGCCTGTCGAGCGTCGCAGTCCCAGCAATTTTGTTCAACAACTACGAAACTATAGATCGCTTTTGCGAGACCGCTCATTTACGGGCTACATGCTCGCGCAGGGGGTCATGATCGCGGGGGTCTTCGCATACGTTTCCGGAACACCTTTTATTTATCAAAATATTTACGGGGTTTCCCCTACGGTATTTGCAATGTTGTTCGGTTCGAATGGCATCACTTTGATCATCGGCTCGCAGTTGGTTGGTCGGATGGCTCACCGTGTGTCGGAGCAGACCTTCTTGCTGTTCGGTCTATGGCTTGCCGGCGCAGCCAGCATCGTCGTCTTACTGGTGGCTATTTTCCACGGGCCCCTGTACGCACTTGTGATTCCGCTCGTTTTCTTTGTAGCGGCCATCGGTATTACATCCACGGCAGCTTTCCCACTTGCAATGGAGAGCCAGGGGCATATGGCGGGCAGTGCGGCTGCGCTGATGGGCGTCATTCCATTTTTGCTCGGTGCGGTCGTTTCTCCGCTAGTCGGTATTGCCGGGGAAGACACGGCTGTTCCGCTGGGTGTCATTATTTTATCCACTAGCGCCGCAGCGATGCTGTCTTACTTCCTTTTAGTGAAAAAAGGGTCGAAAGAGGCGGCTTGACGAAAACCAAATATTTTTTTCTAAAAAATTCTGCGACAAAACAGTAATTTCACCCCGGCACACAACAAATTCTAAACAATTCTTAACCAACAATAACGGAGTCCGGCAGGTTTTGCGGGCTCCGTTTTATAATTAATTCTGGTCTGTATACCAGTTATGTTCGGTGCTTAGCAGGGAACTGGGCATTTCTTCGTCCGAAGAACTGATTCATTAATGTGAGTTGTTGATAAGCCGATTTTCAGAAAAAAACAAAAAAGTTACGTCATTCAATAACCCGCGAAGCCTTGATACTGTGCGGTTTTTTTCTTTTTAAGGCCGGATCTTTCATAATTTAATTCACTTACAGCTTATCTTCGAGAAGGAGACTGGTCTGCGCAAAGTGAAGGCAAACATAGGGAGCTTCATGTCATGCGCCGTTGGCTTGAAATTTACGGAGCCATTGTAGCGGGGGCTGTGGATCATCATGCTGAATATCTACCCATGCAGGATGATATTCATTACACCACGACACCACCATATTACGGCTCAGAAGAGGAACGTAAGCGCAGGCTTGAAGAGCTCCAAGCTGTTGCTAAAGGAGAGCGGGATTGGGCCGACCTTTTCCATCATGACAGTTGGAAGCACCCCGTCGACATCGCGCTTGGTTTGCATCGCGGGACACCCAAAGCGTGGATATTTTGAACGTCCGCAATCGGGGAGCTATAAGGCAGCTGCCTGATGAACGAATTGTCGAGGTCCCTGTCTTGATTTCGAATGGCGTATGACGACCCTCAGCCCGTTGCTGTGGGTCTCTTCTTTTTTACCATTCAACTAAAGGGCGGGTTGAATATGATAAAAAGTTACTTCAATGGGGACATTATTGTAAACCGCATCCATTTTTCACAGGAGGAGATTCCGCTCTAAAAGGTGATATTTCTCAGAAGGAAATTGAATTACAGTGCAATTCAATGGCCCAGTCCAAAATTCGGTTTTTTATTCGTTTATAAGGTCGGCAGGACTCAAAAGATAACGTTCCTAGGGCACTTTTTGTATCATTGTATACTTATGAAATGATAGGATAAATTAACATTTGTTGTAACTGGAATCAAACTAGGGGGGTATATATGAGCATTGAAATAAAACCTAGACAACCTAAGAAGTGCCGAGGATGCATATGGGGCAATTGGGATGGATTGAAACAGTATTGTAGTAAAACACAATGTATTAAGTAAGAGAAGCACCTTGAAATTTAACCTCGATACTGATTGACACTTAAGAATGACGCAGAAGAATAGAGATAATAAATCTGTAACGAATGTTGAGTAGGCGAAGTGTGATTATATTACCATTGAAGGAGCGAAAAGAGAATTGCCTAAATTAAAGAGGATTATTGCTATTCTGAGTATATTAACTCTTGCGATATCATTTACTGGCTGTAATGCAAATCCAAAAACAAAGGTGAAAAATGAGAGCTCCAAAAGTTCATCTGATGATTCAGAGAAACAAAAAGATAAACAAGAAGCCAAAAAGACCGATAAAGAAGTTGAAAAAATAAATGGTAAAGATGAAAGTGCTAATAAAGTAGAGGACAAAAAAGATAATAAAAATGATGATAAGGATAAGTAAAAAGAAGGATCATTACATAATCAGTGGTATCATTGGGAATTTTTATAACTAAAAAACGTCCGTATAATTCATAACTTTAAAGACACAATAACTTCTGTTGTGCAACTTGGTAGCTAACCAATAGGAGGTAATGATTTTGAAAAATGAGGAATTGTCAAAGGTAGTTACAAAAGTGGAAATTGCAGATGAAATTGTTAGGGACTTCGTTTGAAGTATGATTTCAAATAAGTTTCTACGTGCAAGTGGTACAACTTAGGTAGTCATGGGGTCGGTTTTGGATTTGAAGAATAAACTTAAAATTGGAGGATTTTTATGAGCAACAGCTTAGATGCAATTAAAGTAGATCAAGCAAATTTTCTAGATAAAACCGAGGATGAGGTAAAAGAAGTTCCTGCAACAACGAATGTGAATGAAGCAGTAGAGGCCATGACAGCTCATATTAACAAATACGATGAGCATGAAGAGGACGAGACAATTCAATAAAACTATCGTAATCTCTACCTATAAAATAGGCCCATTAGCTTAATTTATGCTAATTCGGGCCTATTGATTTTAATCATTTGACTAGTTCTATATTATTTAGAAACGTATTTAAATTGACTTTTAAACGGTTGGAACTGTTCCACCATCAATAGTATATTCACTTCCTGTAATGGAACCGGCTCGGTCGGATACCAGAAAAGCAACAAGCTCAGCGACTTCTTCTGGTAGTCCTGGACGACCAATTGGAATTCCTCCCAACGAGTCCATCAGTTGCTTTAATGCACTTTCTTGGTCGCCTGTCGTCTCAGCAATCCGATCAATCAACCTTTGTGCTGCATTCGTTTCGATAAAACCTGGCGCAACTGTATTAATACGAATGCCTTGAGGCGAAAACTGCTTGGATAATCCTTTGCTGTAAGTGGTTAAAGCTGCTTTGGCCGCAGCATAAGCCAACGTTGCATCATACAGAGGTAAGCGACGTTGAATGGATGAAATATGAATAATAACACCGAACCCCTTTTCCACCATAGCCGGTAGCAGCCCACGGTCTAAACGGACGGAAGCGAACAGATTGGCGTTAAAAGTTTGCTGCCAATGTTCGTCCGTCAAAATAAGAGCTCCGCCTGATGGGGCTGACGAGCCTCCAACATTGTTGACAAGAATATCTACACCGCCTAGGCGCTCAAGAACACCGTTCACCACTTTATCTACACCTTCAGGCGAACTAATATCGGCGGGAATAAACAGGTCTGGATTTTCTAAATGAACTGGAGTAGTTCGAGCCGTAGTTATTACGGTAGCACCTGCAGCCGTAAGTCTCTTAGCAATGGCCTCGCCCATTCCTTTAGTACCGCCTGTGACCAAGGCTTTTTTGCCTTTAAATTCACTTAAAATGCTTTCTAATTGAAAACTCATGCGAATATTTCCTCCTGATTTTCACTTTTTTGCTGAAAATACTTCTAGGTATCCCCGTTCTGAGTTAACTTGTCTTGGGAACCTTGTATACCTTTGACAATGACACCTCGGTACCGACCTCCGCGAAGTCGATGCTTTAGGGCTTTTTGATAGGCTGGACTATTGTACCAATCTTGTGCTTCCTCAAAAGTGGGAAATTCCAAGATGGCCAGCCCTTCAATCTCGGGTCCCTCTAGAATCTGGTGTGTGCCATACATGGCAAGAGGTTTGACGGAATGCCCGGCCAAACCTGCCGGTGCCAACTGAGAATAGCGTAGGAGTTCACTTTGATCAAAACTCTGTTCCCGTATAAAAACAACATAAGCGGGCATATACGCTTTTCCATCCTTCTTATTTTTAAATTACTTTATGGAAGTGTAATAATGAGTTCTTTAATTTTATCGTTGTTTACTAGGAATTGATGTTTAAGAAGGAGTGGGTTGGGAAGATTCGATTTGTCAAAGTCCCCGTTTACTTTTGCAGTTACGACAATGTAATTATTCGTGTAATCCGTATCCACGATCTCGAAGGTGACATTCGGCCCTATTATTTCTGCTTCACACCATGATTTTATGGCATTCATACCTTTGATTTCGCGATGGTTATCCAAGATCAACGCATCTTTATCAAAAGCGGAAGTAAAAGCCTCAAGCTGGGTTTTGTTCGCTGATGTAAAGTAAGTTTCTACTGCTGCTGGCATGGTTCTATGTGGATTCATTGATCCTTCAACCTCCTATGGTGAGTATGTTGTGAGAGATAACTACAAACTCATCATAGCAGTCATAATATGACTACATCGTGTCATGTTTTAAAAGGATCATTTAAATTTTTTTTCATTGTTTCTAGATGAGACAATAGTCTTGTACGTACTTGTTCGGGGCTAACCTCTGTAAGGAGGGGGCCAAAGGATAGCAGATAACTGTCCAGCCAATTACCTACAGGAAATTGTGCCGTGACGGTAAAAGAGCTGTTTTCCTCCTGAGTAATCGTTTTCTCAGCAAATTCGTCGTACACTCGGTGAGCACCTTGAGCAGAAATTCGAAGAGTCACTTCGATTGTATGAAGTAAGTTGTTTTGCTTTGTATCTGCAGACGTGTTACCACCGTTCTTGGCTCATAACTAGTTTCGGTAACTTCAATATCCTTCATTCGGCTAATCTTAAACACACGATGACTTTCTGTATGTAAACAGTGACCTTCCACATATCGTTCGTTTGGAAACCTCAAAATGCTTTGCCAATTCTTCAGCAGTCACTTTTTTCTTATGGAGTAACATATAAACGATTTCAAAATGTCTGCTCAACGACATTCGCTTCACCTCTCTTGGTAGCATACACCTTATAACATGACATTATAAAGTCATATTATATGATTTTGCGTTGTTTCGAGCTTCGAGGATCTCCATAGGTACGATCGGAATGATGTGTCCTAGCCTAATGTACGCTGCTGGTTTAAGTGTACCTTTACATAAGAAAGCAAAGTATGTTTTTTTGATGGTAGAGGTTGTAAAAGGAGGGTATCGAAAATGTCGGAGCTAAGACAACAAATTCTAATCCTACACCTAGCCATGCCTGATTTAGAATCTTCAACAGTTGCTTGGGCGCTGTATGATGGTTCGCTTCCAGAGAGCCAAAGGCAGATGAATACCGGGGATCAGCAAGAACCACCCTATCCATCCGTGCTTCATGCAATGAGAGACGGATGGTTCGTCATTCAATTAGCAGCATTGCCTGTTTATTTACGGGGGAACGAGCACGAATCTGGGCATCTGCCATACGAGTACGTCTTGGAGAGGAGAGTTGCTGTCCAATGAAACTCATAGGAAAAGAGCACTTACTATCGGCCAAACAAATGGCCAAATTCGTAACAGACGGGTACTTGCTGGTGGAGGATCTCGTGCCTCAGGAGTGGAATGAGCTTGTTGATGAAGAGCAGCGGCTGGAAAACATCCCCGGGCACTTATATTGGAACCAGTCTCAATACATCCAGAAGGTGTTCGCGCTGCCTCAAGTCAAAGGAATAATTCAAAGTTTAGTTGGCGAGTATTCGATCTATGATCATTCTTACTTGCATGTAGTAAAACCCCAGCACAGCAAAGCGCAAGAATGGCATGCGGATTCCATCATTGATACAAGAGATTACGGCTTTGACATTCAAGCCTTCTATTTTGCCCACGATGCCCCAGAGGAGATGGGACCAACGCTTGTTCTTCCAGGTTCTCATCTGCGTAGAGTTAATACGTCTAGTATCGGCCGATATAAAAACATTAAAGGTCAGAAAAAGATGGTGTCCAGAGCCGGAACGATGTTTTTCGTTCACCAAGGCATCTGGCACTGCGCTCAGCCTAATTCTACGGATAAGACGCGATTCGTGTTTAAGCTGCGGTTACGTCCCGGGCAGCAGCAGCGTGCGTTGTTTAACACCGATGGCTATAGGGATCCGGAGGTTACGGCGATCCTGGATAGAGGCTATGAGCAATGGCAAGGAAATGAGGCAAGGCTCGATCATGTCATGCGGGCAAAGCTATGGCGTTACGTCACAGGTGATGATCACATCGATGTCTCGTTTGAACATTCACTAACCAGAATGAACATCACCATATGATAAATGGAAGTGATTCCCCCGGCAAACGCCGGGGTTTTTTTATTATCCGTACAGATACCGCTTCATTTTTGGAAAAATGCCTTATTTCGACAGACAATGTCTCGTTTTCGTTTTATAATAGCCAAAATTGAAAGCGTTTGCGTTAAATAAATTCTGGTCATATATGCCAATTGAGGTGAATAATCCGTGTTGAAGCTGAAGTTTAATCTGAAATTCAAGCATTCCCCCATTTTCAGAAGCTTCCTTATTTCTTATGTGCTCATCTTGCTTATCCCGATGCTTACAGGGTTCATCTCCTATTTTGTTTCCTCGGATATTATTAAAACCAATTCACTTGAGGCGAGCGCGATGCTGCTGAACCAGAGCAAGGACATTTAAGACAGAAGAATGGAAGAGGTTGAAAATATCACAAGGCAGCTTTCACTGGACCAAGACCTGAATTATTTGCTGAACGAGCAGGTGGATGTGGATTATTTCAATGTTTACGCACTTTGGAAATCTTGGCGCAATACCTCGGCATATAGCTTGACCAATAACTTCCTAGAAGATTTCTACATTTATTTGAACAATTATCAAGTTATTTTTACACCCTCTGGTGTTTTTGTGCGTCCTGATGATTACTTTGATTTGTACCATTATCAGGATATGGAACGCAGCCAGTGGAAACAGGAAATTCTGGGGAAAATTCATCGCAGAGAGACCTTGCCGTCGCAACCGTTCATCAATAATGGAAAAAAAACAAACGTGATCACGTATTTGCAGTCGATTCCCTTTGATACCTTTCAGCATTCGCTTGGAACGGCTGTCATCTTGATTGACGAAAGTGAAATTGCCAAAATGCTGCATCGTGTACCGGAACAATATGGGGGCTGGGCCTATATATGTGATAAGGAAGGTAATACTATTGCTAGAGTCGGCATCGAGGATTCGCAAATAAAAGCACTACATATACCGGATCTTATCGGCAAAGGTTCAACCAACACCTTAGTTGAAGACAAAACGCTGCTCATTTCCTCAAAATCAACCTATAATGGGTGGGTATACGTCGTTGGTTTGCCAAAAAACACCGTCATGAGGCAGTCGGCGTTCATCGCAAAGGTGACGTGGACGATAACCGCTTCTACATTATTGCTAGGGATTGTGGCCGCATTGTTATTTGCTTACAGGAACAGTGCTCCGATAAACCGGATTGTCACGGTCTTTTGGGACCAAGCCAGTCAAGCCGGTTACAAAGGAAAGAATGAATATGATTTTCTGCAAGGAAACATCTCTAATTTACTAGCAAGTCAAAAGTCACTCGAGGAGGAGCTAAAACGCCAGCAACCCTTATTGGAGGATGCTTTTGTTAAGCGGCTCCTGAAGGGAGAGTTTGACTCTCTCCAGGAAGTGCGGACATTATTGTATTCACTACCTAACATGAATTTGAAAGGAGATGCCGGTTATGTAGCGATCATCCGAATTAACGGCTACAGCGGTCTAGTCAGTAAAGAAATTATTCACGAGCTGAATGCAGCCAGATTACTAATGAAAAAGTTTCTTCATGAGGTTGAGGGTGTATTTCAACTGAATGTGACCGATATAGATTTGGATAAAATGGCTATTTTGATCACTTTCGGCGAAGCGGTCCACTCTGCGGAGGCAAATGAGCTTGCAGCCGTGTTTGACCAGCTTCGGGATTATGTAAAGGCGGAGTATCGGATTCAAATTACAGTTGCGATCGGCAGCAGCTTCCAGGCGCTCTCCGACAGCAGTCGTTCATTTGAAGAAGCGAGACAAGCACTTGATTACTCGGTTCTGTTTGAAGAAGCAAAAACAATTTGGTATCAGGATGTGATCAAGGAATCAACAACATATTATTATCCAATCGATATGGAGCTACGGATCATGAATGCCGCTAAAATCGGCGAACTTCAAGAGGTTCATCGGATTTTTGAACAGCTGCTGGAGCAGAATTTCTCGGAAAGGCAGTTATCAGCGGAGATGGTTCAGCAATTATTCGGCGAATTAAAAGGGACTTTCTTTAAGTTGCTGCTGCATAGCCCGTTTACGGATCAAGCCGTATCGGAAGGGTTGAAATCCCGCGTGGAGCAATTACAGTTATCAACAAGCTTGGACCGCTTCCGTAATGAAATTCTGGGGCTACTTGAGGCGTTCTGCAATAGGGTGTTGAAGAAAAAAGAAGATAGCACTGGAGAAATAATTAGCAAAATTGTGACCTTCCTGGATAGTCATTATCCTGAATCTGATTTAAATCTTTATCGGATTTCGGTAGCTGTTGAACTCCCGGAGAAATACATTTCGCAGTTATTTAAGGAGCAAACTGGTGAGAATCTATCGGACTACCTAGAGAAGATCCGCATTAAAAATGCGACTGATCTTCTCTTCAACAGCGAGCATACGATTGATGAAATTTCGCAGCATGTCGGCTATAACAGCGCACACGCGTTTCGGAGAGCGTTCAAGCGTGTATCGGGTGTCTCGCCTAGCATTTACCGAAAAACCGTAAATTAATTGTTTATATGCTGTTAGAGAACCCTCATAACATTTACAGCTGAATGAAGATAATTACGTAAACGGCGGGTTCCATTGAATCCGTCGTTTGATGTTTCATTTAGTAATGTCCCCGTTAGAAGGAAGTGTACCTTCCAGCTAAAAGACAGGTGTACCCTTCATTTTGAGGTGTACCTTTACGGTGTAGTGGCAAATGTGGTCTTGTAGACATATAGAAAGCGCTACCAAATTAGGAGGGATTGTTTTGAAAACAGTAACGGTCAGAGAGGCACGTGCTCCGAGTACTACGAAGAAGTCTAAAATTTGGACAGAAGCGAATAAGAGCTTCCGGAAGCATTGGCAGTTTTATTTACTCATCCTACCAGCCGTTCTTTATTTTATTATTTTCAAATACATCCCGATGCTGAACGCCGTTATTGCATTCAAGGATTACAGCGTCGTCAAAGGGATTTGGGCGAGCCCTTGGGCCGGGTTCAAGCATTTCCATCTGTTTTTCAACAATCCGCAATTTTGGGTTCTGATGAAGAACACACTGTTCCTCAGTCTGTATCAGATCGTCATCGGGTTTCCACTTCCCATCCTGTTAGCTTTGGCACTGAATGAAATCCGGAACGGGATTTTCAAAAGGGCGGTCCAACTCGTTACCTATGCACCTTACTTCATTTCAACGGTTGTCATGGTTTCGATGATTATGCTGCTTCTCTCCCCGAGATTGGGGGTTATCAACATTATTTTGCAAAGCTTCGGACTGGAAACGATCAACTTCCTCGGTATACCCAATATGTTCCGTAGCGTCTATGTATGGTCGGACGTTTGGCAGGGTGCGGGATACTCAGCTGTTATCTATTTGGCCGCACTTGCTGGGGTTGATCAATCGCTGTACGAGGCAGCTAAAGTCGACGGGGCTTCCAGATTTCAGAAGATAATCCATATCGATATTCCCGGCATTATGCCAACGGCTGTCATTATTTTGATCTTAAGTGTAGGCAACATTATGTCCGTCGGGTTCGAGAAAATTTATTTATTGCAAAATCCGCTTAATCTGGAAACGTCCGAAATTATCGCCACCTACGTGTATAAGATCGGGTTGTTGAATGCGAACTTCAGCTTCGCTACGGCTGTTGGTTTGTTCAATTCCGTTGTCAACCTGATTTTGCTTTTGCTGGTTAACTCGCTCGCAAAAAGAATTTCCAGTTCGAGTCTTTGGTAAAAGAGAAAGGAGGCGTCGACATGCTTGGGTATGGGCGCAGCATTCGTGAATCGAATGGGGATCGGTTATTCCTTGCGGGCGTGTATGTATTTCTAGTTATCGCGCTTATCGTAGTTCTTTATCCGTTAATATTCATTGTTAGCTCGTCGTTAAGCAGTCCGCTCGCGGTTTCATCGGGACGAGTCTGGTTATGGCCGGTGGATATAACACTCGACGGATACAGGGTCGTCTTGAGCAATCCGCAAGTGCTGAAAGGCTACGGGAACTCGCTGTTTTACGCCTTGATGGGCACCTTAATTAGCGTTACGTTAACGGTCGTTTTGGCTTATCCTTTATCGCGAAGGTCATTTTTCGGCCGTAATGCGCTTATGATTTTCATCACGTTTACCATGTTGTTTTCCGGCGGTTTGATCCCTACTTAATTGGTCGTCAAACAGCTCGGGCTGCTCGATACAAGGTGGGCTCTGCTCATCCCTCAAGCGATCTGGGTATGGCAAATCATTATTGCCAGGACGTTCTTTCAGTCATCGATTCCCGAAGAGCTGGCGGAAGCGAGCGAAATAGACGGATGCACCGATTTACGCTTTCTGTGGAGCGTTGTGCTCCCGCTTTCCAAGCCTATCATCGCAGTGCTGATCTTAATGTATGCGATTGGACAATGGAATGCTTACTTTGATGCATTAATTTATTTGAAATCACAAAGCCTTTATCCACTTCAATTGATCCTTCGCAGCATTTTGATTCTTAATTCGGCGGCTTCGAGCAACATCGATGCGGCGGAACAGCTGAGGAGACAACAGTTTGCTGATTTGACCAAATACTCACTCATTGTTGTAGCAAGCTTGCCCGTTTTGGTTATTTATCCTTTCGTGCAGCGGTATTTCGTAAAAGGGATGCTGATTGGCTCTGTGAAAGGATAAATGAGAGTCTGTGAATAAATTAGAGGAGGTGATGCAGGGCAATCAAACAGGAAGTAGAAGTTTATAATTTAAAAAATGGCACATGCAGGGGTTACCACTTGACAATGAAAGGGAGAGGGCGTATTTGAAAAAAACAGTACCATTCCTAATGATAATGTTGCTTGCTATCAGTCTAGTTCTCGCGGCTTGTTCATCCCCAACTGATTCTGATAAGAATACTCCGGACGCCAAGGATTCACCAAAAGCGGTGGGAAGCAACAGTTCGGTAGCAATCAAAATTTTCGCACAACAAGACGCGAATACAGATTTAGCGACAAACAGCTTCTCGAAATTAGTTGAAGAGAAGTTTAATATTAAATTTCAATGGCAGACGGTTCCTTTCGACGGTGCGGCCGAGAAACGACAAATATCTCTTGCAAGCGGAGACTACCCGGACCTCTACATGCTGATACCGTGGGTTGATAAATTTTCACAGACGGATATTCTACGCTACTCGCAGCAGGGTGTTATTCTACCGCTTGACGACCTGATCAATAAATATGCACCTAACGTGAAAGCGGCGTTGGACAAATTCCCGTACTTTAAGGCCATGAATACCGCGCCGGACGGCAAAATTTATGGATTGACGCAATTGATCGAATGCTACCACTGTTCCTATCCGAATAAAATGTGGATCAATTCCAGCTGGTTGAAAAAGCTAAATCTCCAGATGCCAAAAACGCTGGACGAATATAAACAAGTATTGCAAGCATTTAAGTCGAAGGACCCGAACGGCAACGGGAAAGCGGACGAAGTGCCGTTGAGCGGTTCAATCGAGGATTATGGCGTTCATATTATTCCGTATTTTATGAATGGTTTCATCTATAACGACGATAAAACGTATCTGTTTTTGAACAACGGGAAAGTGGATATGGCGGCTAATAAAGCAGAATGGAAGCAAGGCCTGCAATTCGTTAAGTCGATGTATGATGAAGGTCTCATCGATAAAGGGGCGTTTACGCAAAATGCTGCGGCCTTTAAGAAAATCGGCGATAATGCCGAAGCGCAAATATTGGGCGCTGGCGCTGGCATGCATCCTTATATTTTCGTTACTGGTGGATCGGATAACTCTAAAACTTATGATGCAGTTCCACCGTTGGCTGGACCAAACGGAGCTTATGCAACTTACAATTACCCGAGTGATCCCGGCGCTACCTTCGTTCTGACGAATAAAGCGAGCAAAGATGCGCAAATCGCTGCGATTAAATTAGTCGACTATTTATTCACGCAAGAAGGTCAAATCCGTGGTCACTTCGGGGAAGAAGGCAAAGACTGGAGAAAACCAAAGGATACTGATGTTCCAGTTGAGAAGGGAGCCGCTTCCATATTGGCTACGATTCCTACTCTAACAGGTGAAACTCCCCACAACTCGTCTTGGAGCCCAATGGCGCAATATTTCCAACCTAAAGCATTCCGAGACGGGTGGATTGCAGCTACCGACATTTATGACACGACAGGCTACGAGCGTCGATTACAGGAAGCAACCCATCTATATGATTCTAAGCAACCCAAAGATGTGTTTCCACATTGGGCCATCTGGATCGATCCAACCACGGCCGATGAAGCAGCAATGCTGAAGACGAACATCAAAAATTACATTGACCAGAATGCGCTGCAGTTCGTTACTGGTTCGAAAGATTTAAATAAGGACTGGGATGCGTATGTAACTGGCTTGAATAAATTAAATCTGAAACGCTATCTGGAAATTATGCAGCAATCCTACGATAAATCATTCAAGAAATAACGTTGCAAGCAAAGCGATCCCGTGCGGCCCAGTGGTCGCACAGGATATTTTTTATTTTGGTCAGTCGTTTGAAGTCCTGCTGGATTTCAAGCATGCTCAGGATTTTTAATCTAAAAAGGACAGTTCTTTTTCTTGCTTTCAAATTGTAATTCTTACCAAAAGCTCAAACGACATGATTGTCGATTTTGTGCTTTTTTTTCTATAGGTAGATACCCAACAGCTGCTGAGAACCGTTATCCAATGCATATTATTTCCATAAGGCGGAGACGATAAAGATATCATAGTGAGGAGTGGAACAGCTTGATTACTTCAACTACTTCGCCACAAACGAATCTTCCGATAAGCCAGGTCCTCTCTGAGAATGAAGATCAGCTCAAATATGAGTTTCGCAATTGTTCAGATATTCAAATTCGAGCCTTACAAAGCCCAGCATCTTTAAATTGTTTGGTTGTATACACCGATGGTTTGATTGATGCCAAATTATTGGAACAGGTCTTGATTCCATCCATTTCATCCTTGAATTCGACCAATAGGGATGATTTGGCATTTAAGTATAAAGAAATAGTAGATCTATCTGAGGTTACGGAAGGTGTTCTCGAGGGAAAAGTAGTTATTCTTCTAGAAGGCCAATCCTTTGGATTTCTAGCAGAACTGAGTGATTATAAACAAAGATCTGTGGAAGAGCCAACCACTGAAGCTTCAATTCGAGGACCTAGAGAAGGCTTTACCGAGTCTCTACGTACCAATACTAGCCTTATCCGAAGAAAAATTAAAAGCACACAGCTTAAATTTCAAGCGTATGAAATAGGTACTACCACTAAAACACCAATGGTTCTAGTTTATATGGAAGGGTATGTGATCCCTGAAGTTTTAGCAGAAGCAAGGAAGCGAATTAATAACATTCATACGGATCGGATATTTGATTCTGCATATGTGGAAGAATTCATAGAAGATCATCCTATGTCTGTGTTCCCGCAAATTCTAAATACCGAACGTCCGGATACTGTTGCAGCAAGTTTGATGGAAGGGAAAGTAGCACTAATCGTAGACGGATCTCCAAATGCCTTAATCATCCCAATGACATTCTGGTCTGGGTTTCAATCCGCTGAGGATCATTACGAAAGATTTATTTATGTGTCCGCCGTAAGATGCCTACGTATCTTATTGGTTTTCCTGTCCATTTTTCTGCCTTCCGTCTATGTAGCGCTTACTACGTTTCATCCTCAAATGATTCCGCTTAATCTCATGATGAGCATTGCGGCATCCAGAGAAGGACTACCCTTCCCGACGGTTGTAGAAACTCTTCTCATGGAAATGATGTTCGAAGGACTGCGTGAAGCCGGTTTGAGACTTCCTAAAGCAATTGGCTCAGCTGTAAGTATCGTAGGTGCGCTAGTCATCGGTGAGGCTGCTGTTCAAGCCGGCTTCATATCCGCACCCATTGTCATGATTGTTGCTGGAACAGGAATTGCATCCTTTGCCTTCCCGAGATACAGTTTGGCGCTCCCGTTCAGACTTCTTCGATTCCCCATGCTTATTGCAGGCGGTCTTCTGGGCATTTACGGTGTAGCCATGGGTATTGTTTTTATTCTTATTCATCTCGTAACGTTAAATTCGTTTGGCGTACCCTATTTGAAGCCAATCGCTCCTTTTACCAGAAAGCAGTGGAAGGACACCCTCATCCGTATGCACCATAGATTCATGAAGTAATATCCCATTTATGTGATCAAAACCTAATGAGAATGGGGAGAAGTACTATGAGAACTTTCAATTTGAGCTGCCCATTATTGTTTATTGTTATCTTCTTGACAGGCTGTTGGGATCGAACTGAAATTAACGACTATGCGTTCTGGGTCGGGAGTTCCATCGACCTCAATGAGGACGGTTCATTCAAAGTGAGTGCTCAAATTGCCATTCCTTCACAATTTAGAAGCACTGGGGGAAGTAAAAGTGAAAAAGAGAAGGCTACGATTGTGGTTTCGGCAACGGGAAAAAGTTTGATTGAAACTCTTCAAAATATTCAAGAAAAATTGCCGCGCAGAATTTTTGTCGGACATCGAAGAACTATATTTTTTGGTGAAAAAATGGCTCGTTCTGGAATAAAGAATGCAATTGACCAATTTGTTAGAAATCCTGATACACGCTTGCGGACAGATGTTTTCATGGTACAGGGTGGAGAGGGCAAGGATGCTCTGGAAGTGAGTAGTCCGTTTAACCCTTTCTCGGCTGTAGCTGCTGTGGATCAGGACAAGTACTGTCGCGTTGGTGATACTGTACTTCGTGATCTAATCGTAGACTCAACTAGAGACGGAATCAGACCGAGTATGCCGGTAATCGAAGTGAATAAGAAGGAGAGAAATACTTTTATAATCCAAAAAGCAGCTATGTATAATAAGAATCTAGAAATGGTTGGTACTCTTGGGCAAATTGACTCCATGGATATGTTTTGGATAAAGGGAGTTCAGCGTGATCGATATATTACGGTTGATATGGAACACGGTATTTACTCGATCTACGAATCTAACTTAAGGAGTCATATCACGTCCGAAATTAGCGATGGTAAACTTAATTTTGTGGTTAAACTAACTGGGAATGGACGAATATTGGAGAATACGACAAGAACCAACCCCTCTTCAGCAAATCAATTACCTGGAATTGAGCATGAAATAAATAAAAAAACAAAAGAACACATCGAAAAAATGATAAAAAAAGTGCAAGAGAATTATGGTCAAGATGTATTTGGTTTCGGAGAAGTATTGCATGAAGAGCATCCGATTGTATGGAAATCAATAAAAAATCGTTGGGATCAGGAATTTCCTCTTGCCTCCGTCACAGTGGATGTACGTCTGAAAATAAGAAGTACTGGGAATATAGGGAAGTCGCTGGATTTGTAGAAAGGAGCCATTATGAAGATTTCTAACTGGCAATTATTTTGGCTGCTGTTAACGGTAGAAATCAGTATGACGATTTGGCTGACGATTTCACCGGCCATTCGCACTGTCAGGCAAGATGCCTGGATCTCTTTATTGGTGGCTGCTGTTATAGGCTTAACAAGCACTTTCGTAGCTTTAAAGGTAAGCTTCCGTCACGCAAATTTGACTATTGTTGAATTTAGTCAGCTATTACTGGGGAAATGGATTGGTAGATTCATTTGCCTATTATATTTCATTGGTTGGTATACAGTAGCTGCTGTGATTCTGAGGGATGTGTCGGATTCCATTCAAAGTGTGCTCTTTCACAATACGCCATGGTGGGTTATTTCATTGGTCTTCGTTGTGGCTATGAGTTATATCAACTATAAAGGCAGCGTTGAAGCGATAGCTCGTTTCAGTGAAATTGTGGGCCCTTTATTTTTATTGGGCATTATCATAACCCTTTTATTGAATCTGTCTAATGTGCATCCTAAACTTCTTTTGCCTGTCTATTTTGATTCAGGGGCGATTAATATTCTAAAAGGCTCCATAACCAATGCCTCGTTTCTTGGAGAGTCGATTTTAATCATGATGCTCTTCCCTTTCTTAACGAAGCCAGACCGTGCACTGAAACCGATATTGCTAGCCATACTTTTGCCATCTCTCATAGGAGTTATCACAGCGGTTATGATTGTAACAACATTTGGAACTCAATTAGGAGGAGAACTCCATTATCCCTATTTCACAATGGTTCGATTCATAGCATTTCTAGAGTTTATTCAAAACATGGATGTATGGATTATATTTGTATGGATTTTTGCTGTATTCGTAAAAATGTCCCTTTATTTGTTTGTGAATAGCTATGGCATAGCACAACTATTCCATATAACGAAATGGAAGAGACTAATAGTACCTGTCGCAGGAAGCCTCCTTTTGTTATCGTTCATTCCTTCGAATTCCGTATATGCGATGGAATATGCCACTCAAGTGTGGATCAAATACGTCTTCCCTATAAATATCATTGCATTACCGATATTTTTCTATGTAGTTGGACGAATAAGGCGGATAAATGTATAGGCGACCGAAAAAGCTTTTAATTAGCTCGGAAACATGCCAGCTTTGTTCCTCCAATACAAAATGTCCACCGCATAAGAAATAAGTTTGAATAGGAATGAGTTGCTTACTAAAGGCATGAGCACCCTCCAACGTAAAAATAAAATCGTTTTTTCCCCAAGCTATGAGCGTAGGAGGTTGATAGGTTCTCAAGTATTGTTGCCAAACAGGGTACTCTTCTACATTTTTTCTATAATCATAGCCTAGCTCTAGTTGGATTTGGTTGTTTCCAGGTCGGTTAAGTAAAGACTGGTCCATCATATATCCATCAGGGCTAATCAGGTAGGGTTGACACACACCAGTTAAATATTGTTTTTTTGTGAAATCAAATGTTACAAGCTCGGAAAAAGCCGCTTCTGTTACTGGGTTTCGGTTAGCCCAAAGTGCTTTGAAGAGATCGAATGGTTTCCCTAGCCCTTTCTCATCAGCTACTGCATTCTGAATAACGAAACCAAGAATCTGCGTTGGATTGCGGATAGCCAATCTGAATCCGATAGGTCCTCCATAATCATGGACATACAATATATAGCGAGAAATGTAGAGCTTAGCGATTAGCTTTTCAATCACAAGGGATAAATTCTCGAAAGTGTACGGATAGTCTTCCGTTGATGGCATGCTGCTATATCCAAATCCAGGGTAATCAGGAGCGATGACATGGAATCTGTCTGCCAGTTGTGGAATGAGGTTTCTGAACATATGGGAGGAACTTGGAAATCCATGAAGAAGGATAATGGTCGGATTGTACGAATACCCGGCTTCACGAAAAAATATTTCTAATCCATCGATATTCATTTTTTTATACTGCACCATGATGTCAACTTCCTTTCGTACCGCTCATATTCCTTCATATGAAAAGTATGTGTAGAAGATGCTGTTCATGTGCTTTCTTGTTGAAAATGCTAAGGAAGAAACGGTTTTGCAGGCAATTATCGTTAAAAGTACCATTAATAAAAAACATGCAATTTGCAGGAGGCTAAATTCATCGTTAAACTGCCTCTAAAAACATTATTTCAATCTTAAAAAGAAAAGGGTCTTGCATAAACCATCAACGGTTTGCTCAAGACTTTTTTACATATTGGGGTTGACTTAAAGTGCACTCTAAGGTTTAAGAAGGGTTACGTTGGCGCAGATGAGCCGACTTTGTATATATCATTCTTTTCAAATAATCTCCATACTTGCTCTGCCATAATCTGAGGTGAATGTGGCATGTTATTTAGAATCCACCATTCCACAGTACCGACGAAAGCTGAAGCCATAAATCGTGTAATCAATTCCTTATCCAGTCCCTGAGTAATTTCCTGTCTATCTATCTTTTCTTTTACGTTAGCTGCAACGATGGACGTATCGGAGTCTCTAACTGGTATTTCATATTTATCTTAGAACTTGAAAGCGTAATAAGATAGGCCAAGTCCTTAAAATCAAGCGCTTGACATGGAGTATACTCCAAGTAATATGCTTGAAATCAAGCGAAAGGAGGCTAGATATGGAACCCACATTTACGATTGCAGAAGTTTCTCGAAAAGCGGGATTGAGTCAAGACACAATCCGATATTACGAGAAGATCCAACTGCTTCCCCCATCTGTATCAACATACTCGATGCGCATAAGAAGCAAGTGGAGTCTCAATTAACTGAAATACATGCTACTTTAGATATCTTAAATTATAAACTGAATCACTTTCAAAATATAAAAACAGGAAAACTTATAAAAAACTAAATTGATGGAGGAATTGTAAATGCAAAGGATTAGGAATAATGAATTAACCATTCAGGCGCCCATTCATTCAGGTTTTGGACCACGAACAACGGCGAAGGAGGCATTAGGCGGGGAGGATTTAAGAGGCAAAGTCGCCATTGTGACGGGTGGCTATTCGGGCCTCGGTCTTGAGACATCTCGTGTTCTGGCCGAATCCGGTGCAACGGTTATTATACCTGCACGCACACCGGAAAAGGCGCGAGCTTCCGTCTCGCGTATTCCGGGGGCTGAACTGGAAACATTGGATCTTTTAGATCCTGCTTCCATAGATGCTTTCGCGCAGCGCTTTCTTAACTCGAATCGTCCCTTGCATATTCTTATCAATAGCGCAGGTATTATGGCCTCACCGCTTGCACGAGACAAACGCGGCTTTGAGTCCCAATTTGCAACGAACCATTTGGGGCATTTCCATTTAACGGCGCGTCTTTGGCCAGCCTTAACTAAGGCAAAGGGTGCAAGAGTCGTATCTGTTTCTTCCAGAGGCCATCGGATCAGTGGAATAGACTTCAATGACCCCAATTTTGAGATACGCGAGTATGACAAATGGAAAGCTTACGGGCAGTCCAAAACGGCTAATGCGCTATTTGCAATCGAGTTAGATAAGAAAGGGATAAGTTATGGCATCAGGGCTTTTTCGGTACATCCAGGAACCATCGTAACCGATTTGTCACGTAATTTATCCGATGAAGAAATGCGAGCAATGGGAGCAATGGACGAGAATGGAAAGCGAGTTCTTAATGAATATAATGAGGAGTTTAAGACAATAGAAGAAGGGGCAGCTACGATCGTCTGGTGTGCCGTAAACAAGCAGTTGGATGGAATGGGAGGTGTCTATTGCGAGAATGTCGATATTGCTAGGGCAGTTCCGGCAGATAGTCCGCAACCACCAGGCGTAAGGCCTTGGGCTACTAATCCCGAATTTGCTGAGCAACTCTGGGAGTTAAGTGAAGATCTAATCGGCGTGAAGTTTCCGGTTTAAAGGGAGACATTGAGAAACGGACTGGTCGTCCACCACAAAATCTTGAATCAATCCTCTCAACCGCATGCCAGTATTTTGCTCGTGAGAGATAAAAACCAAAACGGCTGCCGCGGGGTAGCCGTTATTGCGCTAACGGGAGGATAGTTATAGAGCGTTGCCAGGTGAACTGCTCCTTATTGAGTGTCCAATCGGTTATAAAATTCTATCTAACAATTCTCCTACTTGTTCAGCAAGAATACGAGGTGAATAAGGCATGCCATTTTTTATCCACCATTCCACTACACCTACGTAAGCATTTGCAACAAATTCAGCAATTACATCCTCGTTTTGACCCGAATTTTTGCCTTTTGTTATATCCACGTCTTTTTTGAACGCTTCAATATTATGTTGAACAAACCGACTGCGAAAATATGGAGCTCCTCCGCTCGCCAACATCGTCGAAAAAAACAAATAATTACTTTCAAGATATTCCATGCAATGTACAGTGGATTCAATCCAATCCATTTCAGTTTCCGACTCACAAAAATTACTCATGTTATTGATATGTTCTTCTATAATCTTATCCAGAAGATCAAATTTATCTAAGTAATGAAGATAAACAGTTGCACGGTTAATATTTGCTCTGTCAGAAATATCCTGAATAGTAATGCTATGGAAATTTTTTTCTGACATCAATTCAAGAAATCCTTTTTTTATTGCTTCTTGAGTTCTTAATATTCTTCTATCCACTGTTGCCATTTTATTAACACCATACCTTTCTTGAGATAGTCGACAATTTTTGTTGACTTGTTGTTTACACATCAAAACTGATTAAATTAACGAGCTTTATGCCTTGTGTTTTTTATGTGAATTATATAGATTATAGACAGATGTCGAGAATACATCAATCGTAGTCTTTATTTTAACATGAAAGGAGGAATACGGTTGAAAAGATTTTTATGGCTCTTTCCCAGTTTGGCGGTAACAGCTTCTATATTCTCCGCATGTGGAAGCAACAAAAATGACATAGGGAAATATCACAGGGCCGCTATATACAAGCCAGGAAGCGATTGAGGCGGCAAAAAACGGCAAACCGCTCCCTGATGGAACCGTCGCTACTCTTGTGATATATAAAGATGGAAAGCTTGACGAAACCCTCTGCGGGATGATTATAGGTTCACTTTAGATAGGATGAAAAGCTTCAAACTCGAGGATTGATGCTGGTCTTCATGTTATTGGCAATGGTGTTTATTGTTGTCTATGGTGTACAGGCTTCCATTAAGGAAAATATGGGTTACAAGCCCTTCATATATTACCCATTTGGATGGGGCGGAGAAGATTCTCTTTTGAACTTTATCAGGGATTATTTGGCGATAATTGTTAGCTGCAGAAATCAAAGGTGATAAAGGTGGGGGATTATGGAGAAACAAAAGAATTTACTGATACTGATATTAACCATCGGTGTTTTCGGTATCTTAAATACGGAAATGGGCGTTATTGGGTTATTGCCTTCCATTGCTGATCACTTTAATGTCAGCATATCAAAAGCAGGTTTGCTTGTAAGTCTTTTTGCTCTTACTATTGCTGTGTCTGGACCAACGTTGCCGTTATTGTTTACTAGGATAAATCGTAAGAAGGTCATGTTACTTGTATTAGGTGTTTTCGTTTTGGGAAACATTGTATCCATATTTACATCTAACTTTACCATTCTATTAATTGCTCGTATAATTCCGGCCTTTTTTCATCCAATTTATTGTTCTTTGGCATTTACAGTTGCTGCTTCCTCAGTAAGTAAAGAAGAAGCTCCAAAAGCTGTTTCTAAAGTATTTATAGGAGTATCTGCTGGTATGGTAGCCGGCGTACCGATCGCAAGTTTTATTGATAGTGCCGTTTCGTATGAAATGGCGATGGCATTCTTTGCTATTGTTAATTTTATTGTTTTCATTGCTACATTGATTTTTGTACCATCTATGCCTGTTGAAGAAAGACTTTCTTATGGGACTCAATTTTCCGTGTTAAAAAAATCTATTGTATGGCTTTCCATCGTGACTGTCATTTTATTAAATTCAGCTATATTCGGGGTATATAGTTATCTTGCTGAATATCTGAAAACAGTAACGAATATGTCTCCGAATACCATAAGTTTAACGTTATTATTCTTCGGTGGAGCCAATATTATTGGGAATATTGTCGCAGGAAAGTTACTTACTCATAGTGCCATTAAGTCTGTAGTATCTTTTCCTTTGTTATTGGGTGCTGTTTACATGATTTTATTCTTTACAGGACGGTTTACCGTATCTATGGAAATTTTAACTTTAATTTGGGGAATATTGGCCGGAGGGATAATGGCAAACATTAATCAATATTTAATTGCGTCTGCAGCTCCCGAAGCACCTGATTTTGCCAATGGATTATTTATTTCTTCCTGTAACGTAGGAACAACATTGGGTGCAGTTGTAGGCGGGTTATTTATATCAGAATTAGGTACCCAATACGTAGTATTGGTGGGATTTTTATCGTTAATATTGAGTGGGGCATCTATATCATTAAGAAATCATATATTTAGTTCTACAAAGCAAAAACTTGCTAGTTAAAGATTAATGAAGATGTGTCAATGCTTTAATAACAACCAACTACTCAGACCTCTTCCAATTTGTTTTGTTCTTGAAACATCAGACACCGATAGTTGAAATAGCGGCAGATTAAGACAATATTTTCTCGTCTAAGTGTGCCGCTGCGTCTCTATTTCATTTGGGAAACATCTCAGAAATCAGTCTGAGTGAGTTTTGCCTGAAAATACTGCTTTAATTTTCACTCATTAGCACCATTTATATAACATTGGGTTATCAGCGTTGACGAGGGCGAGAAAATAGCGACAGTCAAGGACTTTATTTCCTCGTCCATGGATGCCGCTGTATCTCATTTTGGAAGCAAATTGAATTTCCAATTCATAAGGATATGGCTACTTTGATCTTAAATAAGGCAGTGTTAAGGTCTCGTCACTTATAAAATTATTTTACAAGTGTAAGCTGTTCTCCTGGCTGGAGAGCGAAGCCTTCGATTCCATGCTCCTTCAGCTGTGCAGTGAAGGCTGCAGAATCTTGTACGATGCCTGGGAATGTGCTGTGATGAACAGGGATTACGTTCTTTGCTTGCAGCCACTTTGCTGCAATCAGGGCATCCTTAGGTCCCATTGTGTAAAAATCCCCGATCGGCAGTACCGCGTAATCAATATCGTGGAGCTCGCCGATCATTTTCATATCTCCGAACAAGGAGGTGTCGCCGGCATGATAAAGCGTAACTCCGTTCCAATCCATGACAAATCCGCCCGGCATGCCTGCATAGACGATGCTTTGGGAATCGTCAGCTATAATTGAAGAGCTGTGGAATGCGTGAACAAGCTTTGCTTTGGCAAATCCCAAGTCCACAGTTCCTCCGATGTTCATTCCGATCGTCTTCAAGCCCTTCCAAGAGTAATAGGTAGCGAGCTCAAAGGTGGCGATAATAGTTGCATCGTTAGCTCTGGCGATAGCTTCCGCATCAGCGGTGTGATCCGTGTGTCCGTGTGTAAGCAAGATGTATTGAACTTGAATGTCCTCGGCTTTCGCTTTGGCAACGGGATTGCCGCTCAGGAACGGATCGATGATGATCGAGCGCTCTCCATCCGAGATCTGAATGCAAGAGTGTCCGTGAAAAATAAGGTTCATTTTTTCTTCCTCCATATACTATTTATTATTCGCTTGACGACAACGTGAGTATATTCTTTATTTCTTTTTTTGTCAAATTACTGTAATATGAGGATAGCAAGTATTCTGGAAGGGGATCAAAAACCGAATGCTGTCAATCGAGAAGCAGATACTTTTCCTGCTGACAAAAAAGCGTTGTATGCATGCTAAAGAATTAGTACAAATTTATACGAAACGCGGCTATAAGGAGCAGTCAATCAGGAACGTTCTATCACGAATGAAGAAAGAAAAGTATATTCACGCAGAAGAGCGTTCCCTGTATTCCATAATGGACAAAGGGGAGCAGTTTTTATCCTTCGTGAACCGGAAACCGCGGCAATACGATGTGGACTGGAACCGCAAATGGTATTTTGTGCACTTCGAGGTACCGGAGCCAGAGAGGCAAAGAAGGGATCAATTCCGTTTGCAGCTGCTACAACTTGGCTTCGGTCAACTATATAAAGGCGTATATGTCTCTCCTTGGGATTACAGAAAGCAGCTTTTGTCATTGATTCATGCTGCCTCCATGGATGAATACGTCACTATCTCGGAAGCGTCGATTTTGTTTCGTGATATTACCCCTGAGCGGGCAGCCGACATTTGGCCTCTAGCCGACATCCATCGCTTGCATCAGGAGAAGTGGCAATGGTATCAAGACGAATTCGTGCCGGCTTTGAATAAAGAAATCAGGGGCAGGATGGATCCCTTAGAGCTGTTTGTCTTTTATTTGCATGTTGGAGAGATTATCAGCGAGATTAGCCTTAGGGATCCCATGCTCCCGGTGTCTTTGCTTCCATCCGATTGGATGGGTCATCGTGTAATCACTGAGTTGTATCGTTCGTTTCAGTCGTTTGCCACCCTCATCCCCAGCTCTTCAGAATATTATCAATTTCTCGTGTAATTACATGAGTATCTGGACAATTCTGCCCGTTATGTGAGCAAAGGCTGCCGTTTATGCCGGCAGCCTTTCAAAGTGAATAAAGGATAAAGGTATTCCACTTGCTAAAAGCAAATTCAATTTTGGTACTTTAAACTTCATAATAAGAGCGCCTCCTTGATGGTGTTGGGTTTCGAACCCGTGGACAAACCCATCATACCGAGGCGCTCTTTTTTTGACAAAGGCTATTTCTTAGCCTTAACAGGATATCTTCCGATTAAGGGTTCATAGTGAATTCTGAACTCGAGTCTGACTTTCCGTTTTGAATTGAGTCGTATTTCGATAATTTATAGTTTACAGCTTCAAAAGCGCGATCCAACTCCAATTGCTGTTTTTTTAGTTCCTCCTTATGCTTTTCCAGTATCGCTCTTCTTTCCGAAATGGTTGAATCGCCTTGAAGAGCTAAATCGACAATGTGTTTTAGCACGGCTACTGGCATACCGGTCACACGGAAACATGTCATTAAATTAATCCAATCTAAATCTTTGTTCTCAAAAATGCGGTTTCCATGCTCATCTCTTTGAATAAAAGGAAGGAGTCCTTCTTTTTCATAGTATCTAATCGTATGTGGAGGAATTCCGAGCCGTTCCGAAGCTTCTTTAATAGAAAGTCCCAAGCTAACATCTCCTTTCTTAAACCATATTTAAAATGAGGCTTGTCTTGTAGGCATCAGCTCGTATTAAGTTATTTTTTCATTATAACTGGTATTCCTAAATGAAAAGGTATTATACCTAGATGCCACGAAATCCCTGCTGCGTCGGCGCATTCTGTCGATTACGTTATTAAACCAGGATCGTTGGCATAAAAGCCGGCTAACAAAGAGATATTCGTAGATTGTTACCGAAAACGTTTTCGAAAAAAGTGTTGCAACCGTATTCAATCACATGCTATACTGATCATCGAAAACGTTTTAGGAAATAAGGGGGCTAGTGAGTGACCAATATAAAAAAAATAGCTAAACTAGCTGGCGTCTCCGTTTCAGCGGTATCAAAAGCATTAAACGGTTACGAAGATATAAAAGAAGAAACGAAAAAGAAAATTTTGGAAATAGCTAAAGAGATGGATTACGTTCCAAATTTCATGGCAAGAGGGTTAATCACCAAATCAACGAAAACCATTGGCGTATTTTTTGGCGATCAAACCAATTCCGGATTCGACAGTCCCTTTTTAGTTGATTATTTTAGTTCCATCAAGAATGTTGTCGGCGAAGCGGGTTATGATCTTCTCATCTTTACTAACCAAAAGCGAGATACGTCGAGCTACAAGGTCATGTGTTATGAAAAAGGAGTGGATGGCGTCATTCTCATTCTGACAGGAAATAAAAGGACAGATGAGAAGATTCACGAACTTCATGAGGCATTCCCAACAGTGTATATTGATAGTTTGCCACAGGCCAGCTTGAAAGTGAATTTTGTGGAATCTGATAACGAAGCGGGAGCTTGGGATGCCACGGAACATTTGATAAAGTTAGGGCACCGCAACATCCTGAAGATAGCGGGAGATACAATCGCTAAAGGTTCCTATGACCGCATTGAAGGGTATAAGAAGGCTTGTCAGCATTACGGACTATCCATCAAGGATAATTGGATTCAATATGGGAAATATTCGAGGGAGGAAGCTGCTCGGCTGACGAAAGAAACTTTTTCTCAAGAAAATGATTTTACAGCTGTATTTGCCTCAAGTGATTTAATGGCTTATGGAGTAATTGATGCGCTGAAGGAGCTAGGCAAACGCGTTCCTGAGGATGTTTCTGTTGTAGGCTTTGATGATATCGATTCTGCACAATATTTTAACCCGCCTTTAACCACGATTCATCAGAAACGTCTACAAATGGGGGAGACAGCTTCTAAGATCCTATTAGACATTATCCAAGATAACGATGGGACTATCCGACATGTAAGGATTCCTGCGCAGTTGATTGTTCGCGGTAGTAGTGCTGCACCAAAGTAATAATTTTTTTTCGGAGTTTTCGAAAACGTTTTCGATAAACTGTTGGAGGATCCGTACGACTTTCCTTCAACCATAGCGGGAACAATTTATTCATATAATAGGGGGGCATTTTCATGAAAAAAAGCAAATTAGTTATGGGAACCTTGGTAACAACGGTAGGACTTTCAGCGATTCTTAGCGGCTGTGGAAGCAGTTCTGCGCCAAAGACTGCTGATAAAGCGCAAGCAACAACAGGTGCTACTGCCGCTACTGCTGCTCCAACGGATAAGAAGGTTTCTTTCCAGTGGATGGCGCACACGGCGTATTCAGCGAAATCCTCAGACCCCAAACGGGTGGAGTATATTAACTCTTCATTAGAAAGCTATAAGAAAGCGCACCCAAATGTCGAAATCGATTCTCGTGATTATGACGGAAAAGTTTCCAACCTGATGATTATGGCTTCGGGAGATCGTGCTCCAGATGCTGCGATGATCGATGCCTATATGCTGCCCAAATTTTATAAATACCTACAGCCGCTGGACAGCTACTTTGAAAAAGCAGGTTTGAAGATTGATGATTTCTTCCCGTTTGCACAGAGTATTATGAAGGGTCCAGATGGGAAAATATATGGTATTCAGTTTACTACGGATACAAGGGTTTTATACTACCGTAAGGATCTCGTGCCAACTCCGCCTAAAACTTGGGATGAAGTGATTCAAGTGGGTACCAAGCTGAAAGCAGCTGGTTATGATGCCTTATTAATGCCAGCTGGACGCGCGGAAGCAGCTTCTGTTTCCGTTGTGCTTCCAATGTTCTTGTCGCAAGGCGGAGAATTGGTTAATAAAGACGGTAAGGCTGTTTTTGGTGAGGGTGCCAATCGTGAAAAGATGTTGAACGTTTTTAACTTCCTGAAAAAAGCAGCGGATACGGGTGTAACTCCGAAACGCGCAGCGAATATCAAGAATGAAGCTGATCAAAACGGGGATATTGCTACGGACAAAGTAGCTATGTTTATCGGGGGCAATTGGCAGGTTAACCAATTGAAGGATACGCTGGGCGCAGAGCGTTTTGCGAAGTATGCTGTAGCGCCAGTTCCAACGATGAGCGGTGACAATGCCGTAGCGATGTCAGGTGGCTGGGCATGGGGGATTTTCACTAAAGATCCTGATAAGCAAAAAGCAGCCTTTGATTTCCTTATGCAAACGTATATGGGCGACAAAGGTATGGCCAATTGGACAACAATCGGCGGTTATTTGCCTCCTCGCAAATCTGTATATGACAATGCTGAATTCAAAGGCAACGAGTTTACCAAAACGTTTCGTGAAATCATGGAGAAAACGGGTAGAGCTCGCCCAGCTTCTGATGACTATACTGTGATTTCCGAACAGCTTCAAATTGCCGCGTCGAGTGTGGTATCGGGCAGCCTATCGCCTGAAGATGCGCTCAATAATGCATGGAAAGTCCTATCTCAAAAGTAAGGGTTGTGAGAAAGTATGGAGAGTACTCACGAATCTTCAAATCATATGAAACGACATCAACCACTGTCTAAAATGCAATGGCCGAAGGCGCTGGGGAGCAATTCCCCGGTTCCTTGGCTTCTGCCAACAGCAATCGTCCTACTCCTTGTCTTTGTATACCCGGTCATTGAGGTCATTAGATCCAGTTTTACAAATGCCAATTTGATGGATCCTAATTATACCTATACCTTGCAATCTTATAGGAAATTACTGAATAATCCTGATCTGCTTCATATGATAAGCATTACATTAATTTTTGTAGCATGTAGTGTATTTTTTCAAATGTTGCTCGGTTTTATTATCGCACTTATGGTAGATCTGGGAAATAAGCGAAAGCTAATCGGAACCGTTGTGGTTCGGACAACTGTACTTTCGGCTTGGGCAATTCCCGGGGTTATTATTGGTATTATCTGGAGCCTGCTGTATAACGAATCAGATGCTGGAATTTTAAATTATGTAGTCACATTAATGGGCTTTTCTAAGATCTCGTTTCTGTCCGACCCTCATATCGCACTTGCTTCCATTACTTTAGCGAACATTTGGCGGGGAACGGCTTTTTGCATGATTATGATTTATGCTGGTTTTCAGACTGTACCTGGGGATGTACTGGAAGCGGCAAAAATCGATGGTACGACTTCGTTCCAAACATTAATCAAAATCATTATACCGATTCTAGCACCAATCCTGTTCATTAACATGATTACCAGTGTTGTAGCTACTTTCAACACCTTTGATATGGTGTCGGCTTTAACGGCAGGCGGACCTGGGAAAAGCACAGAGGTCATCGCTTTAAATGTACACTCTCAAATCTTCCAGCTTTTCGATTTAGGGCAAGGAGCGGCTACCGCGGTTATTTTGCTGCTCATCAATCTGACGATGACCGGCTTGTATTTTCGGTTTATTGAAAGGAAGTAGGGGGAGCAAACATGAGTAAACATGCAAGATACAGACTGGAAAATGCGGGAATCTATGTGGGTTACTTGATCGTTTTTTGCTTTTTTGCTTTTCCTATATTTTGGGTCGTTTCGTTATCATTAAAATCTGTCCCTGAATTATTCTTGACGCCGCCAATTTGGTTCTCGAAGACACCTCAATTCCAAAACTATTCATTTGTAATTAAAAATATGGGAATTCTTCACTACATGTGGAATTCAGCGAAGATCGTAGTGGTTACTATTGGATTAACACTGTTATTTTCATTTCCTGCTGCGTATGCACTTTCGCGGTTCCAGTTTAAAATGAAGCGTCCTGTGATGCTGATGATATTGGTATTCCAAATGATATCACCGGTCATTATCGCGATTCCACTCTATCGATTATTCTCGGAGATTGGACTCATCAACCACTCGGCCGGATTAATCGCAGTTTATGTGGCAGTTGAGATTCCGCTTAGTACATGGTTTCTGAAGGGATATTTGGATACACTTCCTCTGGAATTGGATGAGGCTGCTATAGTGGATGGCTGTTCGCGTTGGTCCACTTTATGGAAAGTGCTTTTGCCGGTTGCGATGCCTGGCGTAGCTTCCGTAACGATTTTGATTGCCGTTGCCAGCTGGTCGCAGTTTATTATTCCGTTTATTTTATTGGACGATAAGGACATGTTCCCTATGTCACTAGGGCTTGTTACATTAAAAAATAGCTCAGACGCTATTACCACTCACTATTTGGCGGCAGCAAGCTCGATAGGTATTTTACCTGTCATGATTGCTTTTATTCTCCTGCAGCGCTTTATTGTAGGGGCTCTAACGAATGGTGCGGTTAAAGGTTAAAAAGATGAAGTCGGAGAAGTGATAAATATGGAACTATACTCGGTATTAAAGAGCAATATAAATAAAAAGCCGATGGACATCGGGTGCGGCAACCTAACTGCAAGTATCAAAGAAAACGGTTCAATCCATACCATCAATGCCTATCATCCAACTAAGGGTTATTTGACGTTGTCCTCCTTAGTGACGTTCTCAAATGGACTTTGGTACGATTCTGAATATGTTAGAGCGTATCGCAAACGAATTGCCGGACTTGGTGAGGAAAATCTAGCAAAGGGGTTCGGTTTCTCCCATGATAGGAAGATTCAAGACTGGCAAAGCGGCTACACACCGGAAGGCAAGTTGGTCATAACCTACAAGCTCGAACAGCTCAACGTGGCAATTACGTTTGAGGCCCTCAACCCTTCAGGAAGAGCCACAGTCGTACAAAGCATTGAAATCAAAAACAACAGTACGATGGAGCAAACTTTACCCTTCCAAATTGGGGGTACTTATAATTTAAATCGATGCAGCTACGGCCAATTGACCGAAGGCGGTCCTATTCAAATGCCTGAGCAAATCAATGATTTGGAAATCCAAGGGAATCGTATGTCTTTGCGTAATCCTTCTTTACCGGCACAAGTTGTAATGACTGTATTTGAAGATGGACAGCCCTTTGATTTAGGAACAGAAAAACGGACATCCAATGAACCGATCAAGCAGCTGTCGGAATATCAATGGAAGATCGCTCCCTCTGAGGTGAAGCAACTGCTTATCACCTATACAATTAACACAGAGGGAGAGGTTTTAAATGATGTTGAATGGGGTAACGATCTGATTTCCCATTTGAAAGGCATTTCTGTGGTTGAGGAGCCTCTTCATTTTATCGATACGTCATGGAGTCATTATGTGATTCGTCGTAATGTAGCCTATATTCTAAATTGTTGTTCGGTTCCTGTTCAAGACGAGCAGGTGTGTGTCATCACGGACCACCAATTGCTTCCTTTATCATGGAACCGGGATTCGTATTATATGATGAAGCTATTAATCGATGCCGACGAGCATGAGGGCATATTAACGCAAGCAGATAAACGTAAGGTAAGAGAGACGATTAAGGGACATTTACTTTGGATGTTCATGACTGCGGAGCGGCCTTCGGGCTACTGGGGTAGAGCTTACCTGACGAATGGCTATTGTAAGGATAATGTGTATCAACTAGATCAGCAATGTTATCCGCTGCTTGAACTTTGTGAGTATTATGAATGGACGAAAGACAAAGAGACCGTAGTACGCTTGCTGCCATACCTTGAAGACACGCTACAAGAAATTATGAAAAGCCGGCATGAGAAGTACTGGCTATTTAAAACAGGGGAGACTCCGGCTGACGATAAGGTTGATTATCCTTATCATTTCTCCAGTCAAATTCTGATGTGGCAAACCTTACGAAAACTGGACGCTCTGAATAATCAGTTTCCATTTACAACTTTGAAGCTTCATGAGTGGGTGCAGCAAGTTCAGACGGATTGCCTCGATCATTTCACGATTGAGTCTGAAGGTAAACGAATGTTTGCTTATTTGGTGGACCTTCAGGGTAATCATACAACTTATCACGATGCGAATGATCTACCAACGGTATTGGCGCCTATCTGGGGATTCTGTGCTGCAGATGATTCCCGCTGGATTAACACCATGGAATTCGCATTCTCGACAAGAAACATCGGGGGCTATTATGAAGGTGTATATGGTGGATTAGGGTCGATTCATACCCCACATCCATGGCCGTTAGGAGACGCTCAGCAGTTAATCTATAGCGCCTTAATTAACGATCAAGATCAATATACGCTGGTTATGAATAAGTTAAAACAACTGTGCCAGTGGGATGGGCTTTTTTCTGAAGCGGTCTATGAAAAGAGCGGTGCAGTGGCTTCTCGTCATTGGTTCTCATGGCCTGGTGCGTTTATTTCCCAAGCACTTCTTCTGAATAAACAGTCTAGTGTACAGGAGTTAGTAGGATGAAAATTGTTGTGGCTCCAGATTCATACAAAGGAAGTCTAACGGCTAGTGAAGCTGGTGAAGCGATGCGAAAAGGTATACAGAAGGCTTCGATTCACCATGAGATTGCGGTCATTCCAATGGCAGATGGCGGAGAAGGAAGTGTTCGCTGTTTAGTAGACGCAACCGGAGGTCAGCTATTCACAACAACAGTTGAAGACCCTATTGGCAAAAACATCGAAGCGACATATGGCGTGCTGGGGGATGGCGAAACATGTGTTATTGAACTGGCGGCTGCTTGTGGATTGTATGTTATTGAAGAATCCGAGCGAAATCCACTGGTTACATCCACCTATGGGTTCGGTCAGTTAATGTTGGCAGGGCTTCAGCGCGGGTACCGTCGATTTGTCCTCTGTTTAGGCGGGAGCGGGACGAATGACGGAGGAGCAGGCATGCTGCAAGCCTTAGGCGTCAAACTGCTCGATGTAAATGGCCAGTCGATTAAGCGGGGCGCAATAGGTTTAGCAGACTTGCATACCATCGACACGGCAAGCATGGATCCGCGAATTCATGCTTGTGACATTCAGATTGCATGCGATGTCACGAATCCTTTGTTGGGAGCACTAGGCGCCTCACGCGTCTTTGCACCGCAAAAAGGGGCAAACGCAGTCGCTGTTGAGCTATTGGAAGTGCTCATGAACATTTGGGCGGAACATCTGGAAGGAATAAGTCCCGTTCAAGTGCGCAACGCAGCTGGAGCAGGAGCGGGCGGAGGGACCGGAGCAGGGATTCTAGCTCTTCTGCAAGGACGGATCCAAGCAGGCTCTGCATTTATAGCGGAAATTTCTGAATTGGAAAGACATATACAAGGTGCTGACCTTGTACTTACAGGAGAAGGCAAGGTGGATAGCCAAACCGCACATGGCAAAACACCGAGTGGTGTAGCTCTTATCGCGAAAAAGCATGGTGTCCCAACTATAATTATTGCAGGCACAGTGGGTACCGATATTGATAACTTATACACGCATGGTGTCTGTTCGGTGCTGAGCTTGTTGAATAAGCCGATGTCGTTGGCTGAAGCTCTCACCGATGCGGCGGCCATGTTGGAAAGTACGGCGGAAGCGGCTGTGAGATTGTTTGCTGCTGCTAAGTCTAGCTAAACCAAAGAGGATCATTGTTAAGTCGAAAGGACTTAACAATGATCCTCTTTCAAATGCTTACCTACAGTTACCGTTAGTTCTTATTAAATATATAACGAGGCTGCCACGGAAGCGATCGACGGCCTCGTTGAACTGTAAAGATTTGATCATTGCTCAATTGCTCACTCATACGTTTGGTGCGATCTACCTGGCTGCCGTTTTTAATGACCAATCGCATAGTGCAATTGAACGACGCCGCTGCCGAGTGATTTAAAGTTCAACAATTCCATTTCCTTGTATTGGTACTTCTCCGTGTCAATCAATAGATTGAGTCCTTTCCCTTCTAGTACCGGCGCGACATTGAATATGAGCTCGTCAACAAGCCCTTGACCCAGAAAAGCATTGTGAAGGTCTGCGCCCCCCGAGATGAGGGCGGTTTGATAGCCTTTATCCTGCAGGTAGCTCAAGGCTTCGAGGGGCGAGCCGACAACCGTCACACCGGGAATTTCTTTCACGCTTGCCGATACGACGACGATATCCATGCCGGCAAAAGCACCCCCGCCACCGCTCGCCTGCATCCCTTCAAATGTACGCCTACCGACAATGAAATTACCAGCTGCTTGAGCATGTGCCGCAAAATCGCCGAGTGCTTCCTTTTTTGGGGGATTATTCGGACTCGATTGCGCGTAGTTACCATTGCCTGTTAGTGTTGCCCATAGAATTGTTTTCATTGGATAGCCTCCTAATAGTCGATGAAAATAAATGATGATTATATTTCAGCCTAACTTTCTTGATTGCTGCGATGTCCGTTCAAGGACTCTGCGGATGGATGCGACCACACGGTCCGGCCGATCTTCCTGCACGTAGTGGGAGGCATCGTCTAACGACTCGGTTTCGTTCAATTTCAAATAACCTTGCCATTTAGCCATCTCTTCGGGTGGAAAGCCCGCGCTATCCTTCATCCCCCACAGAATCTGTGCTGGCAAATTGGATAGAACCGGCAGTTTCGCCTCGATTTCCGCGAGCCACGGACGCGCTTTTCGGATCTGCCTTGGGAATACCCAAGTCGGTTTCCGGGATTTTGGGGTTGGGAATGGATCGGTGTAGGCCTTTCTCAAGATATCCGTGATTTTCTCGGAATGATAGATCCCATGAGGGACAATCTTCTTGGCGAAGAAATTTCGCCTTGTCTGCAGCCAATATCCGAAGGGCCATCCGCCCATGGCGAACGAGAATAGCTTCATCGCAGGGAGCGTGGCCGGCCATGCCCAGGTATTCATCACGACAATTCCGCGCAAGTTCTCACGGTGCCTTACAGCGTAGTTGAATCCGATCGGGCCTCCCCAATCTTGGACTACTAGTACGAAGTCCTTGAGATTCAGTCGCCGGATGAATTCGGTGACAGCCTCAGAATGCTCCTTCGGCGTATAGCCATAATCGGAAGGAGCTCGTGACATCCCGAGTCCCGGGTAATCCAATGCAATCAGACGGCATTCGCCGCTCAATTCTTTGATGACGTTCCGGTAAAGATACGACCAGGTGGGGTTTCCGTGTAGGAGAAGAATGACAGGCCCCTGCCCCTCGTCAACGTAATGAATCATGCCATCGCGATAAGGCATCCAGTGGTCCTTGAACGGATACTCCGATGCATCTACATCAAACGGTCTTTGCATTTATGCCTCCAATCTGCCAGTTGTTTCAAGCATCTTTTAAATTCATGAAATATATATCTGAATATTCAGATTATTGATGTGATTCAAAGTCCTGTTAATATCGATTGAGCGCCCCGGTTGCGCGCACTACTCAGGGATTAATATCGATATGGAGTAGAACTTTGTGTTTCGGCTCTTCAATAAGACTACAACACTGTGGTATATTTGAAAAGTAGTTACAATAAAGTGCAGTAGTTTCAAAAAATGAACTACGGAGGAAACGTCAATGTTGGATCGCTCTTGTATCGAAGCCATTGATCCTTTGATGGAAATCTTGGATGGTAAGTGGACCCTCCCTCTTCTGCTAGAGTTGTTTGTTGGCACCAAGCGATTTGGAGATCTGCGGCGAAAGCTACACCCGATTAGTCCGAAGACGTTAACGGATCGACTGCGGGTGCTGGAGGAAAAGGGGATTATAACGCGCACGCAGTACCCCGGTGTGCCCCTGCACGTCGAATATGAGCTAACTGAGCGAGGGTGGAATCTGCAGCCTATTTTTGCGGCTATGTGGGCATGGGTTCAGGAAAATGGCTTAAGTGCCGAGCGTGGGGCGGAAGAGATGGCATAGATGTGAATGTGACAGAAGCACGGGAGCGCAGACGGTTGGAGCGGACCTAAGGATTGACACGATGGCCTCCGCTCATGGCTGAATCCAATTTATGGATCGCCGGACGTGGATAACGGCCCCAATATTTCCGATTAACGCTCCGTGATGGCTAAAGCCGGGACGCTGGGTATTTCTACGCTATAAACCGACAGCGAAAAAGCAGCCGATCATGGCTGCTTTTTTCTTTTCAAGTAAACTTACCATGGAATCGAAAATCTGTAACGACTACTTTTCCAATTCAACGTACCCGTCAATACGAGTGCGGCGAAATAGAGAAACAAGGAACAGACGATTGAAGTGATTACGCACCATAACTGCGGCATACCATGGCTGGCAACATAGTTATAGGTCCAGTGTCCGCATATCACCATCAGCATCATGCAGATCCCAACCTTGACATAAGGACGAATACTCCAATAAAATCCGATCGAGCTTGAGATGGAATAGAAGTTCAGCAGTGTTTGCATCACAATGCCGATACCGATGCCGTACGCAACGCCAATAATACCAAAATGGCTGCCGAACACGAAGATCGAGATACCCTTGAATATGGTGGCTATTACGTAATTCCACAGCGTAGCTTTCGCACGGCCGAGCCCGAGTAGAATCGCATGAAGCGGAGCGTCGAAATAATGCAGGAAAAACATCGGCGCCAGTATTTTCAGAAGTAATCCTGCTTCCGGCGCATTATAGACAAGTGCCGTTAGTGGAGTTGCCCACTCGTACAGGATAACGGTCGCCGGCGCGCCGATCAGGAGTCCCAAGATCATAGCCTGATTCATCCGCTCATGTATGAGCAGACTGTTCTTGTTCGCCGCTGCCTCGCCAATCGCAGGAATGAGAGCGGTGGACAATGACTGCGTGATAAAACTTGGCATGAACAGCAACGGAAACGCATAGCCGGCCAGCTGGCCGAATTGTTTCGTGGCTAACGCCGTGCCGATGCCGGCCAGCGCCAGGCTGGTTGTAATAAGAAGCGGCTGGAAGGTGCTGTATAACGAATGAATGACACCGTGCACGGTCGTCGGCAGTCCGATCTGCAGCAGCTCGCCGAGTGTACTTCTTCCTTGTTTCAAGTGGCTTGCCCAAGTTTCGCCCGGTATCTTCGATTCACCGTATAGCTTGTAGCTTGCCACCAGGAATAGGAGGCTGACAGCTTCGCTGACAACTGAGGCAGCCATTGCTCCGGCAGCCGCATAAGCGACGCCGTAAGGCAGCATCAGGTGGACCAGCGTAAGTACACAGGCAATTTGCACCGTATACTCCAGCACATCGGAAGCAGCTATGGTCTTCATCTGCTGCATGCCGCGGAAGTATCCCTTTAATACGGCGGAGACAGCGACGATCGGCGCGATCGGTGTAATCGCCAGCATCGCGTAATAAGCGCGTTGGTCGCTTAGCAGAATGGATGCGATCCACTCAGATCCAAGTAACGATATGGTCGTGAGCGCTACGCTCAAGACACCTGTGACAGCGAGCGAGACATGCAGGATGCGCCTCACTTTCATCCGTTCGCCGCGAGCGTGGGCCTCTGCGACCAACTTTGAGATTGCCACCGGCAATCCAAGCTCCGTAATCGTAATGACGAGCGGGACGAGCGGATGCGCCATCATCAAGATGCCGATTCCCTCTGCGCCCAGTACGCGAGCGATATACATGCCGCTGATAAAACCGAGAATACGGTTGATGAAAGCAGCGACAGACAAGACCAGCGTACCTCTCATGAACGATTGCCCGTGTTGTGACATGACTTGTGTCCTCCTGTTTATCGAATACTTAAATGTATTCAAAAATTGGAAAAGCATGCGAACAAGCCGGTGTTGATGTCATTTTTGGACATGTGATGGCGCATAGCGGCGCGGAGGCTTTAGTTTTTTGGATTAAACTAAGTCGGGAGGGAGCCATATGAATCAAAAATTAGGTTTCGCGATTCAGCAGCCGATCCTTTCTTTCATAAGGAATGGTCGGATTATGTTATAGATAGAACGGCGGTATAAGCCCTTGGTGTTAATTTCCTTCACCAGGGGCTATTTTTACAACTCAGAATTTAAATCCGTTGCTGGCACTGCATTGAACTTTTGCCTGAATAGGAGGCCAGAGTAAACCCATCAAATGGCTGCCCGATACTTCCGACGTTCAACACTATTTCTTCATCAGCGGCGAACCCTTTCCCATCCATTTTATTTATAAAGGATATCTCCTCGCAAGGACTCTACTTTATCTAATGCCTTACTAATATCAACTTCACTTACACCAAAATGTACTAGAGCAGTATGAAGATGTTTAACAATAGCATCGAAGTGGGGAGGTTGCAAATCCATTCCTTCGTGTACTTTTGACATAGCACCGCCAGAGTACTGGTTAGGTCCACCTAACGCATAGCTTATAAATTTCGTTTGATGTTTTCGTTGTTTTTCCATATCTGTATGTTCAAAAAAGTGTTTAACTGTCTCATCTGCTAAAACTAAATCATAGAAGTAGTCCACCACTTTAGCAATTGTCTCCTCGCCGCCAAACTTCTCATATAATGTGCTCATATGCATCTCCTCTAAAATTGATTTTATCTAATTATACCCATAAATAGCATGTCCATTCAGATTGCCAGTTTCATATCATACGCAAAGAGGCACGGTGTGGAAAGCGGAAGGCATTACGCCGATTGACTTTGAGACGAGTCAGGAACTTTATTTTCAACGAATACTTCATCCCATTCCCAACGAGAGAGAAGAACATGGTCCATGGTCCCGATCAGATTTGGCACCGTGAAATGGAACATTTAACATTGGATCATCACTTATTTTCGCTTGACCCTAACACTTACGTCAGGGTTTAAAATAAGATTATGTCAAGCAGAAGGAGAGGATGCAACTGAAGATTTGGGGAAGTTATGGAGATAACAGGATTTCCATTCAAACTGGAAAGGAAGAGAATGCTTTATGGATATTACACCACAAGAAGAATCCATGATTAAGGCTTTCCGTGAGACTGACTTACCACCTTTATTTGTGCTCATACGAGTTAGAAATGATATTGCAAATGACATTGGAAATGTCAAAGAAAGCCAAAGAGATGGTATTGTTAAAACATTAGAAAAATACATCGGCCCATTATGGGAAAACTATCATGAAGGGAAAAAATGACATGCTAAAGAAAGCCCTTAACGAACTAATATCATTGAGGATGTCAACAGAACAGCTAATAAATAATTATTTTATTTAAGTTAGTTGAACAAAACAAGGAGCAGTTCTACGGTAGCAACTGCTCCTTGTTATTCATTTTTTCAAAAGGGTGGAGCGCTGAAATAAAGGGTATTGTCGTCATGGAATGTGGGGAATTTGGTGCATGTGTTAGATTGATTTGAAATATCTTATTTTGCTCGGGTGACCCTTTTTCGGAAATCCCTGGTTTTTGCAACTATTTTGCTTCTTGAAAGAAGATGGTCGTCACTAGCTTTCCATGTGTGGCCTTTTTTGTTTTTTCTGCGGATCATTACATAATTGTAAGGACTTGAGGAGTACACTTTAAAATGATTAATCCTGCATCTCTTTGCAAAGATCACATCTTCGTTTAGTGAAACGTTTGGAAATCGGACTTTATTAAAAACACGCCTTTTAAAAAAAATGGTTCCACCAGTCACCCATTTTACGTATTTATGCTGTTTTTTGGCTGAGTGGAGGATGAGCAGATTTTTCCTTTTGATAAAAGCCAGATAAGCTCTTTTTCCCACAACGTGCGCTTTCGTACGACGCATCGCCTTTATCTGCTCAGTCAAATAATATTTGGAGTAGTAGTCATCATCATCGAATTTTGCAATATAGGGGTGCTTCGTCCGTTTTATTGCGTAATTTAGACACTCACCCAAAGAGACTTTTTCCGGCCTCTTGTAAACGGAAACATGTTTATGGTCCTTTGTTTTTTTTCGGTACTTGGATAATTTCATACCGCTTTTATTTAATACGATAATTAATTCTTTTATCGGGTAACGCTGTCTTTTATAATTTGATAAAACATTACCAATAAAACTTGGCCTATTCGTACACGTGATGATCGATATTCCCCGCTTTCTTTGGCTCACGATATCTCCTCCCAGAATGTAAAAATACGTGTGCATATCACTTTTTGCGGTGTTTTTGAAAATTCCCATAATCAATAAAAACGATTCGTCCATCATTTTTTAAACGTATGTTATTAGAATTAAGATCATGAGGAATGATTCCATTCCTCATGAATTTCCTTCTCAAAGCGATTAGTTTTCTCTTATATTTCTTGGATCTGGGAAACATCCTTTTGTACTTTTTCATTACTAAAATGTGATAGCCATACCCATAAGTTGTAATTGTTCCAAGGTGTTTTTTGATCCTAGATGGAGCTGATTTATATACAATTACTTCTTGCTTGTTGCTTGATCTCCCATTTTTTGATTTAGCAACTTTTATTACACGGCGATTACCCAAATCATATGCTACTCGCCACTTACCTACCCCGATAACTTTCATTTTATTAATCTTCTTCATGTAACAATGTTCCCCTCCCGTCAAAAGGTGTCTTGTTATTCTATTCAACAGCGCTAATAAGTTACAAAATCTACCACAAATAGGCCTCGTTAAAGTGGTGACGAAGGAAAAATTTTGTAAGCACTGCGGATGGGTGTGGTGACATTGACTGGTATATATTTCAACAATCGCTCCTGTCAGTTGAACAAAACGCTATATTTTGTAAATAAGCAACAATTAATATTGATACTTAAAATTTCCATAGTCAATCACAATGATCTCCCCGTCAGAATTTAGACGCAGGTTCTGATAATTGGGTCCATCACGACCTGAAATCTCATAAGGAATTATTCGATTTTTCCTAAACTTCCCTTTCATATCCAAGAATTTTTTCATGTTTTCCTTATTTCTCCGGAAATTTGTTTTATAGTTTTTCATTATTATCCAATTGTATCTATCATCGTGCTTTAGGATGTGGCCAAGATGTTTTTTTATATCGGTTGGAGATGTCATGCATATCGTTACTTCTTTCTTGTTACTTTTTACCCCATATTTGGACTTGGCTACCTTTAGAACGTAACCATTACCCAGATCATATACAACTCGTCTTGAACCTAAACCGATAATGTTTTTTCCTTGAATCATTTTTTTTATATGTTTGTCTAATGAAACAATATCCGTTCTCAGGGATTGGGTGCATGTTATTTTATTCGTTTTACTTATTCGCTTTCGTTTTTTATGCGCTCGAGAACCAGGCGACCCGAAAGGTCCAGGCTCACATTGTAATCCTTGCGATTCAGGAGGCCCTGCGTTGTCTTCCATTCCTTGGGTTATTTGAGGTTCTGGTAAACTGAGAGGTCCGGGTTCCCCTAGAAGTTCCGTTGGTCCTTGCATTACAGGGCAGGTAATTCTCCGTATTGTAATAAATTCTTCTTGAATACCGCCTAAAGTAGTAGGAAAGGTACCGGGCTCGGTGGGGAAATTGGAGGAATTAATGTCTTCAGTCGCGTCTGCGTTACCCACCAAGGAATAACCTGTATGATAGCCTTCGGTCATCTCAAATCCAACGCTTTGGCTTCCATCCGCTTCGGCTCTAATTACAAACTGGTAACCGACTGGGTTTTGGATGTGATCCTTTTTCTGATAACCCACCGGTTTGAGGTCCATGAACGTCCCGAAGGGGGTAATGATCAACAAATTACCGGCATCATCGATCCGGATCTCGTCTGCCCCCTCAAAGATGAACCGAATATCCTCCATCCGGGCACCCGGCTGCAGCATCACATCATATTTCATATTCCCTTCGTGTCCTTGAAATACCACATCAATGCTAGGCCACATCTGCCGGTAGATGACTTCCCGATAGATGGGGAGATTCGAGTAAAGTTCATTAGGATCACTACCGCGTCTTGTTTCAGGTGATGTTCCTTCAGGTGTCACGTCTGAACGGGCATTCAAAAAACGCATAGCCAGACTAGGTTTATGAATAAACGATAGTTTAGGATCCAACTCAAAGAAGGTCATCCCTACTTGTTCCTGACCAAAGGTATAGCAAAATTCTCTATCTTCCGCATAGAACCGAACCGCTTCATTCAGCAATGCACCATTGGGAACAAACACTATAGGAAGCCCACAAGTCTCCAATATTCTCTGTTTCGTCTCTTCCTCAGGCTGCATGGGATCTTTTTTCCCCTTTCTGACTCATGCCATGAGTTCATTTACACTGATACATAGATACGTATGTCTATAATTACTTGATTGGGTATGCATCCTTAATATAAATAAATAGGCATGTAGACAGAAAAAGTGGTGACGAAGGTCATTATCTACGGAAATAGATAACTTCCTGAAAATCTCACATAGCAGAGAACTGAAAATGGCAATAAGAAACTAGGCGCAGCTATGACGTTTTTCAAAAGGCTGCGTCTAGTATTTTAATATGATCGAGTTATTATAAGGCGTCGGGAGCAGCGATTGTTACTGTTACGTGCTGCGATTAGCATGTAAAGAGCTCCGAGATAATTGTCAGATCTGCATACGGATTGTGAAGCTTCAAGAAGTGCCGATCGGAGAGATTTGTTTCCTTTGCGAGTTTCCGAGGGATTTCGTTTACCAGTATTTTCGCAGATGCATGGTACAAGATTGATCCAGACCCGCTGATATTTTTTTATTTACGGGCATATTTAAACCCTCCATAATCAATGATCACGATCTGGCCACCCCGCCTTAACCGGATGTTCGGTGCATATGGTTTATTATAGTGACGTATCCCTTTCGAAGGAATAATTCCATTTGCCCGAAACGTTTTTACCAATTTCATAAGTTTTAGTTTATAGTTTGAAGAAACTGGGAATTTACGATCATATTTTTTCATGGCAATCCAGTGATATTCTTTATGGTACTCTTTAATCTTAGCTACATATTTTTTAATCGGTTCCAATAAGGAATAATAAATATTTACTTCAATACGGTTACAATTAATCCCTTTTTTCGATTTGGCAATCTTTATAACATAACCGTTACCTAAATCGTACACAATTCGCGTTCCACCAGAGCCAATCCGTTTCTTCCCTTTTATTTTTCGCTTAATGGTATCGTCCAGTTTAATTATGGTGATCCCTCATTTCTAACATGATGATTATTGGTCAAATTAGTATATGTCAAGAGTTACGGATTCGCCATGAAATTCGATCCTCTCGTGGGTGTAGTCGATGCATTCGCTGAGAATAAGATAGCTGAACGTGCTTATTTGTTCAAATGGCTGTGGCAATGGAGGCATTAGCAAGGTACGAGTGCTTATTGTGCGTTCTTGAGTCTAGTAAGTTAGGAAATGCAGCAGATAAGCACGCACTGTGGTCTTATCTCGCTAAATACCGCAAAGTTGGCGGCAATAAGCACATTTAGCTTGCCTATACTGTTGTGGAGCGATCGAGGAGTTATCCCAGCTGCCTCACGCGGAGATAAGGGGACGTCAACCCGCTATTCTAGCAAAAAGTGTCATTACAGCGAGGGTGAGGGAACTACAGGGCGCTTTTGCTGTTTGAGGGGAAATTTAGCTCTTGTAAAGTTAGACTAAACAGTTTTTGCTAATGGTAAAATATAGCTATCATAATTTCGAAGGTGGACTGAAACTAAATGAAGCAGAAAATAGAATATAACAATCTAATTCCAATTAATGCTTATCTTTGGTGTCCCAAACCGTATCTGCAGCCTCTTCATTTTCATTCCAGCTTGGAAATGGGCTATTGCTTGGAAGGCAAAGGGCAATTTGTTTTTGAAAATAAGCAGTATAAGGTTAGCAAAGGTGATGTATTTATTGTCAATAATACGGAGCTGCATATTGCACAATCCGCTCAGCATGATCCGAGCCGATATATTTTTGTTAATTTTGATCCTAGTCTCTTCCTTGAAGAAGATGAAAAATTATTGCTGCCATTTGCTTATCGTTCTGAGAGATTTGAGAATCATATAGCAGCTGGGACAACGCTTGCCCAAAAAATAGGGTCATTAATTCAACAGATTTATGAGGAGCTGAACGCGAAAGCTGAGGGTTATATTACGATTTCCCGCTGTAAATTGCTGGAGCTGGGTGTTACACTGCTTCGCCATTACAGGACTGCTTTTAGCAACGAGCAATGGCTAAAGATGTCCAAGTCACAGCGTGAGATCAAAGAAATGATGATATTTGTCAAAGAACGGTTTCTTGAGCCTCTTCAGCTTACAGATGTTGCTGCTCATCTAGGCTGGAGCAGTGCGCGGACAAGCCGCCTGTTTAAGGAGCATACAGGCAGCAGCTTTTTGAATTATATTACACAGCTGCGCATTAGCGAAGCAAGGAAACAACTTGTCACTAACCTCGATAGTATCGCAAACATTAGTTTTTCCAGCGGGTTTCAGAGCTTGGCGTCCTTCTATCGAGCCTTTAACTCTGTTGTTGGTATGTCGCCTCAAGAATACCGTAAACAATTTGGCGTTAAGCAATTATTTTGAGAATTATGAAGGAAATTGAGAAGATTCGCTAGAGCTAAATCCGTATAATCAGCTTAAAATCTTACATTAAAGGTGGTTTTACGATGGCTGGCTGGGAGCGATTAAAGGATATTGTACATTTGGAAATTATACAAAGGGGAGAAGAAGGCTGCGATGTAAGCGGGTTTCATGACAAATGGGCCACAGCTGGAGAGGATGAAACGAAGCTGATGGCGGTATATCATCAGTTGATGGAGCTTGAAATTAGTGGTGATTTCCCATATCGAGAGCCTTCAGATTTGCCTAGTATACTTGCCATGCGGCCAGAAGGACCGCGAAAACTAACGACGGATAAATCTGAAACTGAATGGCTCAATCAATTTCAAGGTGCGTGGCTCGGCCGGAGTATAGGGTGTGCCTTGGGGAAACCGCTTGAGAACCGTCAATTTATGGATGGCAGCGGAGGAAGAGCGGGCTGGAAAAATATTGAGCTCTGGTTCAAAGGGGCAGATGCTTGGCCCATTCGCGGATATACCCCAGGGAGTTCGCGGGCGTCAGCCCAGTACGATTTGAAAGTGAATGATTGGTGTCAGAAAAGCTGGAAAGAACATATTCAGTCTATGGAATCCGACGATGATATTCGTTATACCGTGTTAGGCTTAATTCTTTTAGAGGAAAAAGGATTGGATTTTGATAGCTGGGATATTGGCAAGCTGTGGCATAAGTATCTGAGCTATCAGCAAGTGTGTACAGCTGAGACGCAATCTTATTTGAATTTCGCTCAGGTAACCTCCCATATGCAAGGTGAAAAAACGGAGGACTGGGCACAGAAGAGTGAATGGGTGCGAACCTGGTTAAATCCGTATCGGGAGTGGATTGGAGCTCAAATCAGAGCCGATGGCTTTGCCTACGGCGCGGCGGGAAATCCAGAACTGGCAGCTGAATTAGCTTGGCGGGACGCTTCCTTTTCCCATGTGAAGAACGGTATTTATGGAGAAATGTTTGTGGCAGCCATGATTGCAGCGGCTTTTAACGAAACCGATAATGGACGTATTGTAGAAATTGGACTTAGTGAAATTCCTAGAGATAGCCGACTGGCTCACGATATTCGACAAGCCGTAGAAATTGCGCGCAGTGCTGCTGACCAATTGGATTTAGTTGATCGAATCTGGGAAGCGTTCAAGCACTATCATTATGTCCATACCAATAATAATGCAGCCTTAGTTGCTGCGTCGCTGATCTTTGCTAAGGACGATTTTGAGATGGCTATTACGACAGCGGTTCTAGGCGGTTGGGATACCGATTGCAACGGAGCTACTGTTGGGTCGATTATGGGCGCGAAGCTAGGGGCTGATAAGCTTCCGGCCTATTGGGCCGAGCCGCTTCACGATACGTTATACGCAGAAGTGACAGAATTTCATCCGATTGCGATTACGGATTGCGCTAAGCGCAGCTATGAGGTGTTTAAGAAGATATCTACCGAATATGCTGCTGGAAAGAAGCTTTCATAAATGTTAAGACTGGCCTAATGGGCTGGTCTTTTTTATTTGCCAGACCTTATCCAGCTATTCACTACTTTAAAGGGGAGTGAAAGGCTCCCGAAATCAATGGATCGGCAGCCTCCTTAAGCATTTGGGCAGCTCCCCTGAGAGGCTTCAGATTAAGCGGATTCCTTCAAATACATTATTTACAAGATGTTGCACGTAGGAATCGTCCAATTTTTCACCAGTTACCAGCAAGCGATAGAAAATCGGCCCGTAAATGAGATCCGTGCTTAATTCGATATCGAGATTTTTCTTCAATTCCCCGCGCTGAACCCCCTGTTCCATAAGACGCCTTGCCTCAAGCCGGCGAGGTTGGAAGTATCGCGTCCGATATGCCTCCGCCAATCCTGCATCAGACTGCCCTTCGCCTAATAACTCCGTAATGATTTTACCCTCCCGACTTGCCAAAAACCGGGTTAAATTTGTGGCATGAATCAGAATATCATCGAGTACTGTTCCCGTGTCAGGCACGGGCAGTCTTGCCGAGGCAGCATATAGAAATCCATCCATCACCACAGCAGCCTTGTTAGGCCACCATTTATAAATCGTAGCTTTGCTAACCTTGGCACGATCAGCAATTTTTTCTACTGTAACTGCTCCAAAGCCATTTTCCAATAATAAATCATAGGAAGCGGTAAGGATAGAGTTTTGCGTTTCAACATTACGTGGCCGTCCTCTTTTGCCCTGCACCAGAATCCTCCCCTTTCGCATAAATAAACTAGAAAATATAAACTATACGTTTAGTATACTGATTTTTAAATAAAAATAAAATCCATTTACAAAACTATACGTTCAGTATATTATTTAATTATAATTATTGAACTATACGTCTAGTATCTATTTTATAWTGACAGTGCTTAAAAGATAGGTGCTGCAGAACACTAAGAAATTCAATTACGAGGAGGATTATCATGCAAAGTGAACAAGTGATGAAAGGCAACCGGATTTCAGGTTGGATGATGTTTCTGTTGGCAGCCGCTTGCGGTCTTATCGTTGCCAATCTTTATTATGCTCAAACCCTTGTAGGACCTATCAGTGTCTCTACGGGCATTTCTTCCACAGCAGCAGGATTTATTGTCACTTTAACACAAATCGGTTATGTTGTTGGGCTGCTGTTTATCGTACCGCTCAGCGACATTATTGAAAATCGGCGCCTCACGGTAGTATCGCTAATGGTTACAGTCGGTGCCTTGCTAGCTGCCGCATTCGCCCCCAATGCGCCGTTATTCTTGACAGCGTCTCTATTTATTGGAATTGGATCTGTGGTAGCCCAAATATTGGTGCCTTATGCTACCTATTTAGCGTCTGAAGAGCAGCGCGGCCGAGTAGTCGGAAATGTGATGAGCGGCCTCTTGCTCGGGATTATGTTTGCACGGCCGGTGGCAAGCTTGTTAACGAGCATCTGGGGATGGCAAGCCGTATTTGTTTTGTCGGCGATTGTTGTCACGCTATTGACGGTTCTATTGTCGCGTATTCTTCCCGAGCGCAGGCCTACCCCTTCGGTAACCTACGGTAAACTAATTGTCTCTTTAGGCAGCCTTTTAAAACAAACGCCTGCATTGCGACGCCGTGCCCTATATCAAGCTTGTTTATTTGGAGCTTTTAGCCTTTTTTGGACGGTCGTTCCTTTAAGATTAGCGAATGATTTCGGAATGTCACAACAAGGTATTGCATTGTTTGCTTTAGTAGGTGTGGGTGGTGCGGTAGCTGCGCCGATTGCCGGGAGATTAGCGGATAAAGGATGGAGCAAATGGTTAACCGGGCTGGCCATGATCATTGCCGTCTTGTCTTTTTTGCTAATCTATCTATTTCAAAGCCATTCAACTTTTGCTCTCATACTGCTCTTTCTTTCCGCGATTACACTTGATATGGCCGTGTCGGGAAATCTTGTACTTGGACAGCGTGTCATTTATTCATTGGGAAGAGAAGCAAGAGGCCGTCTTAACGGGCTTTTTATGTCTATTTTCTTCGTTGGCGGAGCCATTGGTTCATCTTTGGGCGGTTGGTCTTATGCATACGGGGGCTGGAATTTCGCCTCTATTATTGGAGTCGTCTTGCCTCTTTTAGCTTTGCTTTACTTTCTTACCGAAAAAAACAAAACCGAAGAAATCAAATAACGGGAAACGAGGCTGCCGGGAATGTTGGGCAGCCTCGTCAAACGTGAGGTTAGTTGAAACAATAATATTTTATTGTAAAACGATAAATCGTATGGTAAAGTCAACTTAATATTAAATAAGTGAGGTGCTTTTTATGAAACGAGGAACAACACTCTTTTTAAAGATAGCTGTTATTCTTATTGGAATTCCTGTTCTTGCTTTGTGCATATTTTTAGTGCCTGAGATAGGGAATTTTGCTGTAGAATTGTATCCAGATATTGCTTATATAAAATATCTCTTTTTAATTGATTTGTATGCAACGGCGATACCTTTTTACTTTGCTCTGTATCAAGCTTTTAAACTTTTAAGCTATATTGACAAGAACACAGCTTTCTCGGAATTATCTATACGAGCTTTAAAGAATATAAAATACTGTGCAATCACAATCAGTAGCTTGTATGTTGTAGGCATGCCGCTCTTTTATCTCATTGCGGAGAAAGACGATGCCCCAGGTATCATAGTAATCGGACTGGTTATGATTTTTGCCTCCATGGTGATTGCTGTTTTTGCTGCTGTTCTCCAAAGGCTTTTAAAAAATGCCATAGATATAAAATCAGAAAATGACTTAACGGTCTGAGGTGAATAACATGGCAATTATAATCAATATTGATGTGATGTTGGCTAAAAGGAAAATGAGCGTAACAGAACTTTCGGAGAGGGTTGGAATCACAATGGCTAACCTTTCTATATTGAAAAACGGTAAGGCAAAAGCGATTCGATTATCCACTTTAGAGGCGATTTGTAAGGCTTTAGACTGTCAGCCTGGCGATATTTTAGAATACAAAAGTGACGAATATTAGAGGGAGGTATGACCATGGACAGTAACAATCTAATTATTGAAAATATGGCTAATCCTCGAGAGCTGGAAAAAATGTTTAGAAAAGAACCCGAAGCTTTTAAAAAATCATTCTCCTACGCCTGGGAACAGAACCCAGATTCGAAGATTCTTGCCGTTTGGTATGAAAGATTGCATTTCAAGGAGACGGTACATACAGAAAAAGCTTCCTTGCTTCAGAAAGATTTCTTATCCATGGGGATTTTAGCAATTCTGTCCGGGATTAGCACAAGGATACTTTTCCATTTTGTCGAACAGCAAGAAATAGCTCCAATTAACCTTGTTTTTGGAATCCTTCCCTTTATCGCTATCTTTTTTATAACCAATAATACCCCGAAAAAAAAGGTTCTGTACACCTTAGCATCGTCATTTCTAATCTCCGGTTTTTTTCTAAATATGTTGCCATTAGAGCATAAAGATAGCATTATCCTAGCTTATATACACCTACCCATATTCTTATGGGTATTAGTAGGGCTTGCCTTTACAGGAAATGAATATGGCAGAGGCAGGATAAGATTAGCCTATCTTAAATTTAATGGGGAATTTTGCATACTCTACGCCAGCATGGCAATTAGCGGAATGCTGCTAACAGGTTTAACTATGCAGTTATTTAGATTTGTCGGCATGGATATATCTGAATTCTATTTTAAAAATGTCGTTTTATTTGGTGCTGCTGCTCTCGCTATTGTGGCTACATACCTGGTATCAAGGAACCTTAAACTTGCTAAAAATATAGCACCATATATAGCCAAAATTTTTAGTCCTCTTGTAATGGCAACATTGTTGGTCTATCTTATTACGGTTATTTGGGTCGGGAAAAATCCATTCTTGGACCGCAATTTCCTCCTATCCTTCAACGGAATACTCCTTAGTGTATTGGCTGTCACCATATTCTCCATTACCGAAAGCGGCACAGACGAGAAAAAGAACATTTCTGATTTTATAAATTTTGGCCTAATTGTTCTTGCTCTTATCATTGACAGTGTGGCTTTATCAGCCATCGTGTTCAGGCTTTCTTCTTATGGGATTACTCCCAACAGACTTGCTGTTCTAGGAGTAAACATACTGATCTGGGCCAATCTAATTTGGATTATGATCGCCTATATGCGTTTTCTACAAAACAAAACCGGACCTTCCAACATCCAAGATGCCGTCACTAAGTATTTGCCGGTCTACGGACTTTGGGCAGCTTTCGTTACCTTTACTTTTCCTTTAATTTTTTATTAGAATAGTCCAACAAGACCAAAATCCATAGATGCTTGGGTTAGAGAAGAAGGAAGATTAAGGTCTTATAGGTATATAAAGAGTGAGTATCTTTCGAAATCCTCTATATAAACAGATAAAGGAGCTTGCCGCGGCAAGCTCCTTTGTTGTTGATCTCTTACTGTCTTCTGAAGACTAACCTGATTACGGACGAAGTACACAGGGAAGCGAATACTTACCTGATGATAACAGCACTATCCATTCCGATTTTACAATTTCTCTCTCCTTAATTTTCAATTTCAAAATTCTTTAGGCTTCTTTGACAGTTGCCTTTATCACATTTACTTTGGACTTTTCCTCTGAGGTTTCTGCAACATGTTTGATAAAGAAGGAAAGCAGTAATCCGATGAGGCCGATCCCAACAATAACGAGATATGCATCATTAATACCCTGAATGGATGCTTCCATAATCATGTGCTTTTGCGTTGCCCCATCTGCCCCGCCTGTCGCCATTATTTCCTGAAGATGAGTTTTGGTACGATTCGTCATCACGGTCACGAGCAAAGAAGTACCTACGGCTCCGGCCACTTGCTTGATGGTATTGGAAATAGCTGTACCATGCGCATTAAGTCTGGCTGGCAACTGATTTAAACCTGCTGTGGTAATAGGCATAAGGAGCATGGCCATGCCGAAGCGGCGCCCCGTAGACATGAGGACCAAATAGGTATAGCTGGTTGAGTCCGTTAAGTTAATAAAGCCAATGGTAGTGGCGATCGTAATGGCCATTCCAACGATGGAAAGCCATTTCGCGCCGAACCGATCGAACAGCCTCCCGGTGATCGGCATCATGAAGCCCATCAGGAGCGAGCCGGGGAGCATCAGCAAGCCGGACTCAAGAGCAGTAAAGCCACGGGCATTCTGAAGGTACAGCGGAAGCAGCATCATATCCGCATACATCACAATGGTAACTGCGATATTAATGATGGTAGTTAAGGAGAACATGTTGTATTTGAAGGCTCGGAGATCGAGAAGCGGATTTTGAGAAACGATTTGCCGCCAAGTAAACAAGACGAGGGCAAGGATTCCCGCAATAATAGATACAAGCACCTCCGCACTTGACCATCCTTGGCTGCCGGCTCGGCTGAAGCCGTACAGCAGGACACCGAATCCGACGGTGGAAAGGGCGACGCTGGTAAGGTCAATTTTGGCGTAGACTCGCTCCGACACGTTTTTTAGATAAACATAGCCGCAAATGATAACAATGATAGTAAACGGAATCATGCCGTAAAACATGGTCTCCCAAGGATAATTTTCCAGAATATAACCGGCAAGAGTAGGTCCGATCGCAGGTGCGAAAATAATGGCGAACCCGACCAAGCCCATGGCGGCTCCTCTCTTATTGGGAGGGAATAGCGTTAAAATAACATTCATGAGCAGCGGCATAATAATCCCGGCACCGGCTGCCTGAATCAGACGCCCAGTCAGCAAAACGGGAAAGTCGGTTGCGATGGCCGATATGATCGTTCCGGCAAGGAAAATCCACATCGAAGTTTGAAAAAGCTCACGTGTAGTAAACCGCTGCATTAAAAACGCTGTGATCGGAATCAGAACACCGTTAACCAACATGTAGCCTGTTGTCAGCCACTGGGCAGTTGCAGCCGAAATGTTAAAATCAACCATTAATTCCGGAACGGCAACGCTCATGACCGTTTGATTTAGCGTCGCAAGAAAGGCACCCAAAATCATAATGAACAAGATCGGTCCCTTTTTTATCGAACTGCTTTTTGATTCTAAACCTTTACTCAACTTAGTTCATCCTTTCATGTCTATCAAATAAATTTACAATATGTTATATAATAAACAAACTGTAAATTAAATTATATCCAGAAACATGTTGTTTACAAGCGACAAACTTTGACGAAGTGTAATTTAGTATACATGGAAATCTTTTTTGTAGTTTATCTTGAAAAAATACGACGTAAATTCCGGAAATTGTAGCTTACCGGCTCAACCCTTTTTTTCGCGTTTGGAGCAATCCCGAGGGACATGGAAGAGGATGGGTCTAACGTGGACTAAATTTACAGTTTGTAATATAATTTACATAATATAAAATAGATGTAACTTGCTAAATAAAGGAAAAGAAAGGGATATATGAATAATAGAACATCCCGCACCGATCCCCGCATACTCCGCACACGTCAATTGCTTAAAGACGCTTTTGTGGAATTGCTTCAGGAAATGGATATCGAGAAAATTTCGGTAAATCGCATCGCAGAACGCGCTACCATCAACCGAGTTACCTTTTATCTTCATTATCGGGACATTCCGGATATGCTGGAGAAGATGGCGGATGATATGATCGGGGACATTAATGGAATTTTGAACTGTGCGCCTGGGAATCAGAATTCCACAGAAGAAGAGGATTGGCCGCTACTTGTGAACTTGCTTGAACATATTGCCGAACATGCTAAATTTTATAAAGTTATTCTCGCGTCGAAACGTACCCCGATCTTTACGGAGCGGTTGTTAAAGCTGCTGACGGAATTGGTAACCGCAAGAGTAGAGAGAATGGGGAACGAATCCTTCCTTTCTACAGTAGGTATTCAAAAGGATATTGCCATTTGGTACGGATCTTCAGCCTTGATCGGTACAATCGTAGCTTGGCTTCGTAAGGATATGCCGTATACGCCGCTTTATCTTGCCAAACAATTTACTTTGCTTCGTTCTCAATAAACTATATGGATAAAGTGAAGACCTGCTGATGAGAAATATCAAGCAGGTCTTTTTGTATGCTAAAAGTCCTTCCTACAAATTTTACAATAAAAACAAAATAGACAAAATACATATAAAATGTTTACTTTAGAAATATTGTGTGCTATAGTTCAAATCAAGCATTTGAGAAGGAGAGGCGAACTGAATGCACCAGTCTAAACAAATTATTTTAACTATTATCATTGCATGTCAACTTATGGTTGTACTCGATTCATCCATCATGGTAACGGCGCTGCCTGAAATCGGTCGTACACTTCATATATCGACAACCAGTTTGACATGGTTACAAAATGCATATATTTTGGCCTTTGGGGGTTTCTTATTGTTAGGTGCCCGGGCGGGGGATATCTTGGGGAGAAGGAGAATGTTTAGTGTTGGTATTGCATTATTTACGCTTGCCTCAATAATGGTTGGATTAGCTCAATCAGCGGAATTTCTGATCATTACTCGTGCATTACAAGGCCTTGCGGCAGCAATAGCAACACCATCTACGCTCGCATTATTGTCGGTGACCTTTGTAGAAGCCAAAGAACGTACGAAAGCGATCGCCATATACAGTGCTGTATCAGGAGCAGGCGGCAGTATTGGACTCATCCTTGGCGGAGTACTGACGGACTTAATTTCTTGGCGCGTAGGGATGTTTATCAACGTACCCATTGGAATTGCCCTGCTCATTATGGTGCCACGATATTTAAAGGAGACGGAGAAAAACTCGGGGCGCTTTGATATAAAGGGGGCATTGACATCTGTAATCGGAATTACTGCACTGGTATTTGGTTTTGTACAAGCGGCAGCTCATGGCTGGGGTAATATAGAGACATTAATTTCACTTATTGTTGGTGTTATATTGTTAGTGGCATTTGTGTTTATCGAAGCTCGTGCGAAACAACCCATTACACCGCTTCGTTTGTTTTCGAGCCGTCAGCGGTCAGGGGCATATCTCGGAAGATTCCTGTTTTTGTGTGGTAATTTTTCATTGTTTTTCTTTATCCCGCAATTTTTACAAAACGTTCTTGGTTTTAGTTCTTTTGAAGCTGGGCTCGCATTTCTGCCTTTTACGAGTGTGCAGTTCGGGATGATGTATCTTATGCCTTGGTTGGTAACCCGGTTTGGAAATTTAAAAGTGCTAATTGCCGGTTTGATCATTGCGATTATAGGTACGAGCTGGTTGAGCCAAATCTCAGTAGATTCACAATTCTTTCCGCAAATCTTCGTTCCGTTGATCATCATGGGGATGGGCGCTGGGATGGTATTTCAACCATTAACATCTTTTGGTCTGTCTGATGTTGATTCACGTGATTCGGGTGCCGCGTCAGGTCTTATCAATGTCGCACAACAAACGGGTTGTTCGATGGGTTTAGCTATTCTTATTACGGTCTTTGAGACCGTAAACCGATCAGAGTTACCATTAAAACAACAATTTGCACATGCTATTTCTGTTTCCATAATGGGTTCAGTTGTATTTATTACAGCGGCTCTTGTTGTTGTGCTTCTCTGGTTTCTCCCAGCGCGTAGTACAGTTAAAGAACCAGCCTCTAAAGCTGCTTAATATAGATTCTCTTCTTGTTGACATCCACTTATCCCCATGTTATATTTCATTATACAGTTCAGTCGTTTAGCAATTAGTTATTTAGAAGATCCGGGCTAAAGTAATAAGGATACGTAAGTATCTATTTACTTTTAACGCGATCTTTTTTTGTTTTTTATTGTAATAAAAGCAACAGACAATCAAAGATCAGGTTTGTCATCCACGCTTATTCATCAAATGTAAACGTTATCTAATATTGCATTAAAGCGATGCTTTGGATCCAAAAAGTATAAAATAAGATCTTTAGGAGGCGATCCAATGACGAGTCCAGAAAAGACATCTTTTCCAATCGGTAAATTGTCTATGTTATTAGCCGTTTTAAGGGATCATTCATGGAATGAAGCTGTTGAAAATGAGTTGAAAGAAAAAGGCTATCGATACGTTGTAGGTAAAGTTGGAGCGATGGATTTAAACAAAGTTATCGCAGCCATAGAAACGACGGCTAAAAACAATCTAATTATTAATAAAGATATTTATCACGAAGTGCACGCTTTATACCACGCTATCATTGAAGCTCTTCAAGGTGTTGGCAGAGGAATGGTACAGTTCGGTGATATATTACGGACCGTTGGGCTGACATTCTCCATTGTTCGCGGTAAGTTAGGTGAATCTTCTGAGCAAAGCGGTGAATGGATCGCGGTATCTATTTACGGAACCATTGGTGCTCCTAAAAAGGGTTTTGAGCATGAAGCCTTTGGCTATGGATTTAATCATATTTAGCTATTTAGTGATGAATGACCATTCTTTGCACATGAAACAATGGAAGTGAATTTAATAATAAACCAGGCTATTAGTAATTTTAGTGATTTAGGAGCCGATACCTTATTTGGTATTGGCTCCTTTTTTATATTTTCATACGAGGAGAGATCATGATGCAGACATTGAAGACAGAAATCCTAGTAGGTAGCGGAATAACACTAACATTAAAAGATGTAATTGAAGTCTCTCGAAACAAGGCTAAGGTGGCTTTGAACCATACAAGTGTGGAAAAAATGAATCGCAGCAGAAGTTATGTGGAAAAGCTTCTTCGAGAGAAAAAAACGGTTTATGGACTTACCACCGGATTTGGTAAATTCAGTGATACTTATATTTCAAGTGAAGATACAAAAGAGCTCCAGGAAAATCTCATTCGCAGTCATGCTTGCGGAATAGGGCAAGCATTGCCAGTAGAAGTCGTTAGGGCGATTATGCTGCTTCGAATCAAATCGCTTTCGTTAGGTTACTCGGGCATCCGGCTTGAGGTTGTCCAAACGATGATCGAGATGCTGAATAAGGATGTCGTTCCGGTCGTACCAGAGAAGGGTTCGCTCGGTGCCAGTGGCGATTTGGCTCCATTGTCGCATGTAGCTTTAGTCATATTTGGAGAAGGTGAGGCGGTTTACAAAGGTCGGCGTCTAGATGGCGGAGTGGCTATGAAAATGGCGGGCATTCAACCGATATCTTTAGAAGCTAAAGAAGGACTTGCGTTAATAAATGGAACCCAGGTCATGACCGCGGTCGGGGCAATAGCCTGTTATGACGCTTTGAATTTGGCGAAATGGGCGGATGCGACGGGAGCTCTGAGTTGTGAAGCATTATTGGGAATCAGGGACGCTTTCGATGCGCAAACGCATGAAATTAGACCACATAAAGGCCAACTGCAGGTTGCCGAAAATATGAAAAGACTGACAATGGGAAGCCAATTGATGACAAATCAAGGAGAATTAAGAGTGCAGGATGCGTACTCCCTTCGCTGCATACCGCAGGTTCATGGAGCAAGCCGTGATGCGATTTCTTATGTATTGGAAAAAATTGAGGTGGAAATTAATTCAGTTACTGATAATCCACTCATATTCGAGGAGCAAGAGAGGGTAATTTCTGGCGGCAATTTTCATGGGCAACCGATCGCATTAGCTATGGACTTTTTATCCATCTGTATGTCAGAATTGGCCAACATCTCCGAGAGAAGGATCGAGCGCTTAGTCAATCCGCAGTTAAATGGTGATCTACCTCCCTTTTTGACAAAACATGGAGGTCTTCAATCCGGGTTTATGATTGCCCAATATGCTGCTGCTTCGGTGGTTTCCGAAAATAAATCTTTGGCTCATCCAGCTAGTGTCGATTCCATTCCATCTTCAGGCAATCAAGAGGATCACGTAAGTATGGGGACGATCGGGGCCAGAAAAGCGAAGCAAATTGTAGAAAATGCTTACTCCGTTATCGCTATTGAGCTTTTATGTGCTTCTCAAGCTATTGATTATCGTAATCCCGAGCATCTGGGCAAAGGGACAAAGTGGATTTATGCCAAGTGCCGCGAACAGGTACCGTTCTTGGAAAAAGATAGAGTGCTGTCTTACGACATCAAAAAAATAACTTCCATGTTACAAGGGACAGATATTGGGGTTGAAATTTCACCGATAACAACTATTCAATAATTAAAGCAAAAAATCCAGCCCGTTATCGTTAATAGGGCTCGATTTTTTGCTTTTCTAGTATTATATATGGCTATAAGGCATTTTCGGAACAAGGATAGAGCCGATGAAGTAAAGCAGTGTGACGGTTCCAAAGCTGCATAGAGCAGAAAAAACTACGATTAGGCGAATGATGGTTGGATTAACTCCGAGCCATTCTGCAATACCTCCGCAAAGGCCGGTTAATTTACTGTCTGTAGTGGATCTGAATAATTTGTTCATTATATAAATCTCCTCTCAAATATAGGCATTTTGTATGTCTGCTTCGTTCTTATGTCTTTATTGTAGCTTCTTTGAGCTTCTACGAAAACGGACCGCCGACGGTTATGGTAGCTGTACTAAAGTCGGGGAAGCTCCACTACTTAAGGGGAGTACAGGCTTTATCGATTAGGGAGTGAGACAAAGTCTTGTCTCATCCGAACGTGACAAGCATGTAACGTTTCCCCTCTACCGTGAATCAGTTTGCCGCACGCGGCAGCGCCGAAAGGGTAGATTTTACGAACGGACCGCGCTATGCTAAGGAAGTCGAGACGTTTCCGGACGCTTTTTTGCGATATACATTTTTTAACACAAGATTGGAGATATTTAGTTTATGGACTTCGAAACGATTTATCGCACGTATAAGCATTTACTATTCTCAGTGGCTTACCGGATGCTAGGCTCTGTGTCAGACGCGGAAGATATGATGCAGGATCTGTTTACCTCCCTGCAAACGTTAGATTCGGATAACATCACCAACCTGAAATCTTATTTAGTCAAAATGATGACCAACCGCTGCCTGAATTACTTGAAATCGGCTCGCAAGCAAAGAGAAATTTACGTTGGTTCTTGGCTGCCCGAGCCGCTGATGATGGCAAACAACGATGATCCCATGGGACAAATCGTTCAAGACGAAACCATTTCTTATGCTTTCCTTGTATTGCTGCAAGAATTATCATCTGTGGAGAGAGCTGTGTTCGTGCTAAGAGAAGTGCTTGGCTATGAGTACGCAGAGGTCGCAGACATGCTAAATAAAACTGAAATCAATTGCCGTAAAATCTATAGTCGAGCAAAAGTGAAAGTCAACCAAGCAAAGGAGCGGAATGTTGGAGGAATCGGGGATTCAGAGCCGCTTGTAAAGAAATTTATGCATGCTGTACATACGGGAAACTTTAAAGATTTTGTCTCCTTGCTAACCGATGATGCCGTGCTGATATCTGATGGCGGTGGAAAAAGACGAACAGCTCTCAATACCATATTCGGCAAGCAACGTATTCTGAGCCTCTTCGAAGGTATTGCAGCAAAAGGCTCGCTGAAGGGGCAATGGAAGCCTATTCTCATCAACGGTCAAACTGGACTTGTTCTCGTAAAGGATCAAATCGCTGACATGGTTATTTGTTTTGATATGGATGAGAAACGGTTGCAAGCCAATCAGGTTTTTCAGATTTTGAATCCTGATAAACTTCAACATATTTCTTCCGTGCTGAATTGTCACAAATTTCAGGACTTATTTGTCTTATAGAGGCAAACCTAAATTAATCGTTACGGAGGAGATTCAAATGGAAGTTAGATTAACGTATAACAAAGTAAATCCAGAAGCATTGCAAACGATGCTGAAGCTGGAAGGTTTTATTAAAACAAGCGGTTTAGATGCAAAGTTATATGAGCTTATCAAAATAAGAGCGTCACAAATCAACGGTTGCGCTTATTGCATCGACATGCATACAAGGGATCTGCGGAACATGGGTGAAACACAGCAAAGGATTAATTTACTCACTGCATGGCGCGAAGCTCCCTTTTATTCCGACAAAGAAAGAGCATTGCTGGAGTTGACAGAAACCGTGACCCGAATCTCGGAGAATGGTGTACCACAAGCCGTTTATGAGAAAGTGCGGGAGCATTTTGATGAAAAGGAATATGTGACGCTTATCATGGCGATCAATACGATTAATGCTTGGAACCGTATTGCCATTTCTACCGGAATGTTCCCTGCTGCCGAGTAAAAAGAATATGGTCCGATGAAATCCGCCTAAATGGCGGATTTTCTTTATCTGCCAAATTTTCTCAAAATGTACGAGTTGAACTACGCGAAGCAACTATAGTATATTTTAAGAATCATTCGAAGGTCTTTTGGTGCCTTTCGGTGTTAGGGGAGGTCATCATGAGGACGAATACATTCATTAGCATACTGCAAAACGAGCTCGTTGTTGCTCTTGGCTGCACAGAGCCGGTAGCGATTGCCTTAGCTGCGGCGAAGGCTAGGACTTATGTGGATGGCACTATTGATAAAATTACGGTTTATGCAAGCGCAGGTATAATCAAGAATGCACTTGCAGTTGGTATACCCGGTACTGGCCTGACAGGGATCGATTTTGTCGCTGCGTTAGGTGCAGTTGCCGGTAATGCGGAGAAGCAGCTAGAAGTGCTTGCCGATATTAAGCCCGAAGATATTTCAGTGGCGCAGAATATGGTGGAACGAGGGATTTCTGTTGTCCATCTCGCCGATACACCAAAGAAATTATATATTGAGGTTATTATTGAAGCAGAGAAAAGGTACGCGAAGGTTGTTATTACGGATAATCATACGAATATAACATTGATAGAAGTAGACGGGCAGATCGTTGACATGGGAGGCTGTGCCAACGCGAGTTTTAAGAGTTCCAAAGAAGATCGAAGCGAGCTAACGATTGATTCGATTGTGGATTTCGTGAACACGGTGGATCTTGCGGACCTCGGTTTGGTCAAGCAAAGTATTGAGCTAAACCGTAAAGCAGGATTAGATGGTTTGGAACATGCGTACGGTCTCGAAGTCGGTAAAACGATTAAAGAAAATGTGCAAAAAGGTATTCTGTCCGACGATTTAATCTCTCATGCTATGGCTCTTTCAGCAGCTGGATCGGATGCTCGCATGGCGGGATCCTCGATGCCGGTTATGGCAAATTCGGGAAGCGGAAACCAAGGCATTGCAGCGACGAATCCTGTTGTAGCGGCGGCAGAAAAGCTTGGCGCCTCTGAGGAGAAACTCATTCGTGCCGTTGCGCTAAGCCATTTAATCACCATTCATATCAAGTCCAAGTTTGGGCGATTATCCGCATTATGTGGGGTCACCGTATCCGGTACGGGTGCAAGCTGCGGCATTACCTATCTGCTTGGTGGAGGGAAAACGGAGATTAAAGCGGCGATCCAAAACATGCTCGGTAATGTATCCGGGATGATGTGCGATGGAGCAAAAGGCGGCTGCGCTATGAAAGTAGCGACCTGTACGAGTGCAGCGGTACAATCTGCGCTTCTCGCATCAAAAGGGATGACTATTTCCTCGACGAATGGATTTATCGAAAATGAAGCAGAGAAAACGATCGACAACTTTTGCCGTATAGGTAATGAAGCAACATCTGAGATTGATAAACTTATTCTCGAAATGATGTTGAATAAAGACATATAGAACTGTTGTAGTAAAAATGAAGGAAGGCTGCCGGTGCATCGGTGGCCTTTTTGTAGTTTAGCGGCATGATGAGTATCGGCGAAGAAAACCAATCTCAACAAACCAAAAGAATTTATTTGGTTTGTGGTTTGGGTCCAGGTTACGGAACCTATGTAACTGCGGCATGTACATCTTGATTAGTCGAGTTAAATGCCATGGATTAATAGATTTACATAACCTTTAGATCGAATTAATACACATCACACATTTTTTAGATAGATTGGAAGTGTGGTTATCTCAATAAATAGTAGGAGGTATCTGTTCGATGAGCCTTGATGAGACAAGTAAGAGCATGAGCAGGAGGGATTTTATTAAAGTCGGTGGAGCGGGTGCGCTGGCGATCACTCTCGGATCGGCGGGTGTTCCCGCCAAATTGTTTGGCGGAGGAAAGGTACAAGCCGCAACCAACGACAATGTGAAGCTGCAATTCAACAACGACGGAAAGTTCAAAATTGTCCAGTTCAACGACATGCAGGACGACGAGCATATCGATCGGCGGACTGTGGAGCTGATGGAGAAAGTGCTTGACGCTGAAAAGCCGGATTTTGTCGTCCTTAACGGTGACAACATTAGCTCGGGCTGCAATACGGCGATAGAGATGAAGCAGGCAATGAACAACATTGCCCAGCCAATGGAGCAGCGCGGAATCAAATGGGCTGTAACCTTCGGGAATCACGACGAAGACTCGACTCCGAGCGCTGGTCTGGGCGAAGAGGATATGCTGCAATTTTATATGGCGTACAAACACAATGTGAACCAGCCCGGAGAACGAGGGATTACCGGGACGGGGAATATCAATCTGTTGATCCAGTCCTCCAAAGGGTCGAAGGCGGCCTTCAACCTCTGGCTGCTGGATAGTGGAAGGTATGCGCCTCATACGATAGCTGGGCAAGACTTCGAAGGATATCCGGTCTGGGACTGGCTGCGGTTCGATCAAGTAGCGTGGTATTACGAAACCTCCAAAAAGCTGGAGGAGAAACAGGGTTATAAAGTGCCTTCGCTTATGTTCATTCATATCCCTCTCTGGGAGCACCGATTCATGTGGTACGCAAGCGTGGACGGAAGGTCCGAGGCTGACCATGCAAGGGCCGTCGGCAAGCACCAGATTGTGGGGGAACGGAATGAAGATGAATGCCCTGGTCCGATCAATAGTGGCATGTTCTCAGCAATTCAGGCCAGAGGCGATGTCAAAGGCATCTTTTGCGGCCATGATCACGTCAATACGTATCACGGCAACTACTACGGCGTGTTGCTGGGCTATGCCGGAAGCACTGGCTTCGGTGCTTACGGTTTGCCCGGCGCAGATCGGAATCGTCTGCGTGGTGCCCGGGTATTCCAGCTCGACGAACACGCCGAGAACGTTCTTGTTGATACCTTTATGGTGTTCGCCAAGGACTACGGCATCGATCTTACCGCGAACGACCAAAGTTCAGAGCCTGCTCCGATCCCGGAAAATAAGAAGCAGGAAAAGATTATGAAGTCTTAGCCAAGCGATGCGGCTAGCGCACAAGACATCCGTTGAGTCTAGTACGTATGAGAGTCTGCTTGAACACGAAGTGCAACCATAACAAAGAGCTATCCCTCGGGACAGCTCTTCCGTGTATACCCTGGCATCATTCCTATCATTTTTTTATTGGGGCTCTTAGGTTCTTATTACTATTAGAAACTTATATTTGGCTTTATCGATTCACAAAATAGATAAGGCTACTTTCACAACATCCTGCAGAGATTGCCGATCTGAAGCGGTTTTGCCTAGTACATAAAGGCCGTTGCGCGTATTAACCAAAAACCGTGAAAGCTCGCGTAGCGTATGGTGGAATTTCATACCACCCTGTTTTTGCGCCTTCAATAGAAATTGGTAAAATCGAGACTCCATATCGAGGTTATAAGCTTCAACCCTACTGGCGATGCCGGGATCGATTGCTGCAAGCTCCATGGCCGTATTTGCAATAAAACATCCCCTTCGCTGCGTTTCGCTCCTCAAGGCACTGTCGATCACCTTATCAAAGAAATGGGCAAGCACCTCTTTAGGAGAACCGGATTCCTCTAAGATAGAAAAAAGTCTATGGTTGGAAACTTGACGGAACCGATCCAGGCAGGTCAAGAAAAATTGATTTTTGTCTCCGAACGTATCATACAGGCTTCCGCGGTGAACACCCGTCTTTTCCACAAGGTCTTGAATAGAAGTTCTTTCGTAGCCTTGCTGCCAAAATAGCTCCATGGCTTTATCTAAAGCGAGTTCTTGATCAAATTCTTTTGGTCTGGGCATAGGATAACCTCCTTAAGGATAGTATAGTAATTTAAGAACGGTTAGTCAAAATGAATAGCCAGTTTACTTTGAATATTATTCATTACGACTTCGAAAAACCAAGGGTATATCCTCATATTCAAATATTATATTTGACTGTTCATTCTTAAATGGCGTATAGTTGTGCTTAGATAACGCAGCCGATAACGATTATCTCTCTGTCTATTTGAGAATGGTCGTTCTTTAATAATTATTATGAATTGAAATCAAATTCAAATGGAGGGTACTTATGAATAATTGAATAGAAAAATTATTTAAATCCACCACAGTGGGAAAATTAGAACTAAAGAATTTTGGGGAAGCTTTGGGAAGGGGTAAACAAAAGATGTTTAAGATAAAGAATACTTCTATCGATGTGAAAGATCAGGGTGTTATGAAAGAAGGTGTGGTTACCCTTCTACTCGGTATAGCGATCGTACTCGTCATCATGAACACGATGATGTTTAATTTGGCTTTACCTGCTGTTTCAAAAGATTTTCATCTGTCTGCTTCATCTACCTCGTGGATTGTGACGGGTTACTCTATTGTTTTCGCGATGGCATCCATAACGTATAGCCGATTAGCTGACTTCATTCCAATCCGAAGGCTCTTTATTATAGGAATATTATTTCTCAGCCTTGCGGCAATCGCTGGATTGTTCAGTAACAATTTCATCATGCTGCTAATCGTCCGCATTCTGCAAGCATCTGGAGCAGGTTCGATCCCTGCCTTATCCCTCAACTTGATTTCCCGGTATGTTCCGGTTGAGCGGCGGGGTAAGGCAATGGCTCTGATTATGTCTTCCATATCGCTAGGTCTTGGCTTAGGTCCAGTCGTCGGCGGAGCCATTGTCCAATACCTAGGTTGGCATATTTTGTTCGTCGTAACTGCAGTTACTTTACTGTTAGTGCCTTTCTTTGTAGTTCTCATTCCGAAAGAAGAGCCGCGTAAAGGGTCTTTTGATGCCCTAGGCGCACTATTTATTGGCGTTGGAACGACAGGACTTCTGCTTTTCTTAACCAACCACTCATGGATCATGTTGATGTTCGGACTTGTCGCTCTTGCCTTATTTATCGTCCGCATTCGATCGGTTAAAGAGCCTTTCGTACTCCCATCACTATTCTTGAATCGGTCTTTTCTCATTCTAGGAGCTGTGGGGATAGCAGCGTATCTTTGTAGCTTTGCTACACTATTCCTAATGCCGCAGATCCTTGTTAAACAGTATGGCCTAAGTGCAATTCAAGCCGGTCTTGTCATTTTTCCGGGCTCGATATTAGCCGTGTTCGTATCCCGACGGGTTGGCCGTATCATTGATTCGCGCGGAAACAACACGATTATCAGATTTCTACCTTTGTTCCTTCTCGCTTCTGTCATTTTGTTCGCCTTGTTTGAAGGAACTTCATTTGTTTCGATCATGCTGATTTATATGCTAATGAGCGTTAGTATCACTATTTTGAATAGCAGTGTATCTAATGAAATGTCTAGAATACTGCTGCCATCGCAGATTGGATCAGGACTCGGTCTATTTCAACTTCTCCAATTTTTTAGCGGTGCCTTTGGTGTTGCTATGACAGCAAGTGCCCTTGTTTGGCAGAAGAACATCCCTCAAGCGAGTGCTTATAGCAATATCTATTGGGGTCTAACGATAGTTGTAATCCTATCCATCGGTTGCGCAATTGGTTATCTCAGATCGACATTGAGAAAACCACAAATGGCCTAAGATTTAAATAAAAATCATCTTTTGGATAAAATTAATCTCCGGGGAGAAGATAGATCATGAATCCATTTAAACAAAGTGGAGCAACAGCAGAAACAGTATTGTTTCCCAATGCATTCCTAATGCACAACTGATTATTTATCTGGATTCCGGTCACGGATTTCTGTTCCAATACGTGGATTTGTTTGCCGAACATGTTTCTAAATAGAGACTAAACGACGAATGGTTTAAATATATAAACCTCAGACCCTCAGCCCATTGCTGTGGGTCATTTTTGCTGTTTAGCTAACGGCCGTATAATTCTATGAAGTCTGACTTTTTCATTTAGTTTTAATAAGTTCGAAGGGAATAACCTCTGAATAAAGAAATAAACAGTAGCAGGTATTCTAAATTGGAGGCTGAACATGGGAAAAACGTTATTTCATCGGCTGCTGCTTTCGTATGTACCTATCTTTTTTATCGTGGTCACGTTTACGTTTTTCGTATTTTTTCAGCTGCTCAGCGAGCAAAGCCGGAAGGAGGCGCTGAACGCCAACAAAATGTTGTCACTGCAGGCGATGCGTCTGATTGACACCTCCCTGAAAGCGATTGACAATATGGTAATGACCGAATCGATTAATAATAAGCAATTGATTGATTTCTTTAATAATGATGCAAAAGACAACGTTTACATAAACATAAGTGCGGTTAAAAAAATGCAGGAAATGATCTCTTCCTATCCAATTATCGATTCGATCTATTTGGTGCGTTTTGAAGACAATTTCGTTCTCAGCAATGCGACAAGCGATCAACTCGGCAATTATAAGGATGAACCGTTCATTAAACGAGCCATGGTTCCGCAGATGTCCAAACACTGGTCGGGTGTTAGAGACTTTGAACAGTTTACGGTGAAAGGCAGTAAACCTGTTGTTAGTCTTGTTCGGGGGGCGCCGTTCATAACGAGCGAAAAAGGAATGATCGTTGTCAACGTGGCGACCGATTCTTTGCAAAAAAATATCGCCGACCTGTACGATTCGAAAGCAAGCTTTATCGGGGTTCAGGATGCTTCAGGCAAAGATTTATTTAAAGATTCGAATTCTAAGGGACAAGCGAGGATATTCTCTAATTATGTATCGAGCTATACGGGATGGTCCTTTCAAAGCGGACTTGTCAACGGTAAGGTGTTTCATATCGTCTCCTCGCTGTATAACGTGTGGTTTATTATCGGGATCGCGATGATTGTATTTGGATTCATATGGTTAGTTTATGTGACCAGACGCAATTCGAAACCGCTTGAGCAGATTGTTGCGCGTATTCGAGGTTACCGTCTTCCGCTGTCAGGCAGTGTGTCCAAGGAGGGCGGGGATGAGTTCTCGTTCATCGAGTCTGCGCTCGTTAATATTATTGAGCAATCTAATCAGTATCAGCAAAAGCACAAAGAGGACATGCATCTTCGAACGAGGTACTTGTTCCATCAACTCATTGAAGGCGGTACGGGCTTAACGATCGACGAATGGATGGAAGAAACGAGCAGTCTTCAGCTTCCGCGCCCTTCCGACGGACAAGTGGTGCTTGTGATCGAAATGGATAAATACAACGACTTTTGCCGCCAATACTCGCGCATAGACCAGAATCTGCTTAAATTCGCGCTTCGCAGCGTCATTCAGGAGCTTGCTCCAAAGCATGGACTCGAGCTGTGGGCAGAGTGGACTTCCGCGTCTCAGCTCAGCGTTATGGTCTTCCTTGAGGGCGAAGAGGAGGCCAGCGAGCATTCTGTGATTCTCGAGCTTTTTGAGAGCGTTCGTCTGTGGACACAGGATAACCTTAAGTTTACGGTAACTATCGGTATCGGCGAGCAGGTTGTACAACTTTCCGATGTTGCAAATTCATACAAAGGGGCGCTTACGGCACTGAAACACAAAATTGTGCTAGGGGAAAACCGTCTCATTACAAGCAAGCACATCGCAAATCACGGCCAAGCAGAAGTGTTCTCGCATCTGAATGCGATTCGCTCCATAGTCCAGTCGTTCAGACTGCTCGACGAAGACTGGAGGACGAAGTTCGACGAGCTATTTGGCGAAATGAAGCAGGGGCTGTTGACGAAGGACGAGATTACGAATCTGATGAATTATTTCATTTACTATTTGGGCCGGGAAATGGCGGGAATGACAAAAGAGTTTCAAGACATATGGGCACGAGACGGTTTGCCGAAACTAAGCGAAACTGTTGATCTTTGCCATTCTCTCGAACAAATGCGGGAAGAGACTTTGGCTATGCTGAATAGTCTGGGCACCGTATTGCAGGAAGCGCAGGAGCAGCGTCTGCATGCAGCTACGATTCGCGATATGCGGAAATTCATCGAAGAGCAATACGCCAATCCGAATATGTCGCTCGATTATCTCAGTTCAAACTTCAACATCAATGCCAAATATGTAAGTAAGCTGTTTAAGGAAGAGACCGGACAGAAGTTCGTCGACTTCCTGATCGATATTCGCATGCAGGTTGCGCAGCGTCTCCTTACGGAATCACAAGCTTCCATGCAGGAGGTAGCCGAACAGGTCGGTTATACGAGTGCGATTTCATTCAGCCGCGCGTTTAAGAAAGTGGTTGGCAGCTCCCCTAGCGAATTCCGCGAGGAAGCGGCACGTAGGCAACTGGGTGAAATTGGTTAAGCGGTAGAAAAGAGTTTGCAGAGCTTGTTCACCCATCAGTTTAATAATGGTTATCAAGCAGCAGCTCCGGCTATTAACCGGAGCTGCGCGTATTTTCAGGCTATGGGAAAAAGGTTAGGGACACGATTCTTGTTTCTTGCAGCATCCTGCTATCGCACTCTAGTATTAAGATATGAAAACGTCATCAGATCAGACGAAAGGAGAAGGAGCTAATGTCAATCATCCAAAAGGAGTTAAGGACGTCCATACCTCCAAACAACAGCAATCAGCATAAAACGGCAGTGCCCGGCAGCAAGTCATCTTTAAACATCGTTGGGAAAAAAATGAAGCGTCACTGGCAGTTATATTTGGTTGTATTGCTGCCGCTTCTTTATTTGGTTATTTTTAAGTACATTCCTATGGCTGGTGTTGTCATTGCTTTCAAAGACTACAACGTCATCAAAGGCATTTGGGGAAGCCCCTGGGTCGGTTTGAAGTATTTTGAACAATTTTTCGAATCACCGAATTTTTGGATGTATATGAAGAACACGCTCGGCATCAGTATGTACGGCTTGCTTGTCGGCTTTCCGGCCCCGATCCTATTGGCGCTGGCTTTGAATGAAATACGCAACGGATTTTTCAAAAAGAGCGTGCAGATGGTCACTTACGCGCCTTACTTTATTTCAACGGTTATCATGGTGTCCATTCTCATCGTAACACTGTCGCCGAACGTCGGAATCATCAGCAAGTTTCTGCAAATGCTCGGCGTGGATAACACAAATTTCATGGGCATCCCCAGCTTGTTCAAATCGATCTATGTCTGGTCGGATGTATGGCAGTATACGGGCTACGGTGCCATCATTTATATAGCGGCTCTGTCAGGCGTTAACCCTGAACTGTATGAATCGGCTAAAGTGGATGGCGCGTCCAGACCTCAGAAGATCATCAATATCGATATCCCAAGTCTGATCCCAGTTTCCGTCATACTGCTCATTTTGAATTTAGGTAACATAATGAAGCTTGGCTTCGAAAAAATATATTTGATGCAAAATCCACTCAACGTCAGCACGTCGGAAGTCATTTCGACCTATGTGTACAAGGTGGGTCTGCTTAGCTCCAGCTTTAGCTTCTCAGCAGCAATCGGCTTCTTTAACTCAGTCGTCAACCTGATTCTTCTCGTAGGTGTCAACTACATAGCCAAGAAGCTGTCCAATTCGAGCTTGTGGTAACGGACGGAGTCGCTAGAACCCGATGTTGCGCACAATTCAGGAGCGTCAGTCCACAGTAAGGAGGATCATTTATGCTAAAATCGACAACGATTCGGGAATCGCAGGGCGATCGGTTGTTTCTGCTCGGCATCTACATGCTTTTAACTGTTGTGCTGATCGTCGTCCTTTTCCCGCTCATATTCATCATCAGCTCATCATTTAGCTCGCCGCAAGCTGTCGTATCCGGTAAGGTGTGGCTGTTTCCAGTCGAGTTTACGCTAGAGGGCTATAAAGCGGTGTTCCGCAATCCGCAAATCGTATCCGGTTACATGAATTCGCTGATTTATGCAGTCGCCGGTACGGCTGTCAACGTTGCATTGACTGTTATGCTTGCTTATCCGCTGGCCAGAAAAACGTTCTACGGCCGCAATTTTATTATGGTACTCCTGGTCATCACGATGATGTTTGACGGAGGGCTTATCCCTTTCTATCTAGTCGTGAAAAACCTGCATTTGCTCGATTCTCGCTGGGCGATGATTTTACCAGGGGCGATGGCGGTGTTTCAGGTTATTGTTGCCCGCACCTTTTTCCAGACAACGATTCCCGATGAGATCGCCGAAGCTGCGGAACTCGACGGCTGCAGCGACATCCGGTTCATTACCAGTATCGTGCTTCCGCTTTCCAAACCGATTCTGGCTGTGCTAACGCTGATGTATGCAGTCGGCCATTGGAACGCTTATTTCGATGCCTTGATTTTCCTGAAATCGCCGAATTTGTTCCCTTTGCAAATCGTGCTGCGCAACATTCTGATTCTGAACACAATTGATGCGACCATGGTGTCCAAAGTGGATCAAATGTTGGCTCAGCAGGGGCTGAAGGACTTGCTCAAGTATTCGCTTATCGTTGTTGCGAGTGCCCCCGTGCTGATCATCTATCCGTTCGTGCAGAAGCATTTTGTTAAGGGCGTCATGATCGGTTCATTGAAAGGGTAACACTATGGCGGCCAAACAGCTCAATTAACTTGAAAGGTGGTGGTACGTTAGTCTTGCAGCTTAGATTACTTCCTTTAGATTCAAATGACAGGGTTCGATAAAATGGGAGGAGTCGTCTATATGAAAAAATGGAATAAAGCTTACACGGGTACGATGGGGGTAGTATTAAGCTTTTCGCTCGTTTTGAGCGCTTGCAGCACAGAATCAGGTACGCCTGCGGCAAACACACCTTCAACCAGCGCGCCTGTCGCGACCGATGTGTTCTCACCTGTAGGACAATACCCAATTGTAAAGAAACCGATGACGATTAAAATGTTTGCACCTCAGCTCGCCAGCATCGAGAATATGGAGACCAATACATTTACGAAATACGTTCAGGACAAGACGAACATTCAAATTAAATGGGACCTCGTACCTGACAAAGCGCTTAACGACCGCAAACAACTGATGCTGGCAAGCGGTGATTATCCGGAAGTGATTTTACATGGGTCCTTGACCAAAGATGAGCAGATGAAGTACGGCAAGCAGGGCGTGTTTATTCCGCTGAACGATTTGATTGATAAATACGCGCCGAACTTCAAGAAAGCGATGGCCGATCTGCCTTATCTGAAGAGCTCCATCACGGCGCCGGATGGCAACATTTATGCGCTTCCGCAAATTAACGAGTGCTATCACTGCAACTACGCCCAGAAGCTGTGGATAAACCAGTCATGGCTGGATAAGCTCGGACTGAAAATGCCGACAACAACGGATGAGTTTTATGAAGTGATGAAAGCATTTAAGGAAAAAGATCCGAACGGTAATGGCAAAAAAGATGAAATTCCGCTTACAGGTTCCGACGACATGTGGGCAGGCAACATCGCCTCCTTTCTGATGAACTCGTTCATTATCGACGACCAGGTGGACAAAGACAGCGGTACGTTCCTCCAGTTGAAGGACGGCAAGGTGGATTTGTCCGCCAACAAGGCAGAATGGAAGCAGGGATTGTTGTACCTGAACAAGTTATATAAGGAAGGACTGATCGATCCAGCATCATTTACACAAAATTCCGACGCGATTCAGCAGCTCGGCAACCGCCAGGACGCCAATGTGATGGGAGGCATTACTACAGCTTTGATCAGTTACGCTCATTCGCCGGACGAAAAGCACCCGCGCCATAAAGAGTATGTAACCGTTCCTCCGCTCAAAGGACCGAACGGTGTGCAGCAAGCAGGGTATTATGCGGGAGTGGGCAGTTCGCAGATGGCGATTACGAATAAAGCGACGAAAGAACAGCAAATTGCTGCAATCCGTTTGGCCGACTATTTATACACAGAAGAAGCGATCGTACTTGAAGAGCGCGGTCCGGAAGGCCAAGGATGGCGCAAAGCGAAGGACGGCGAGCTGGATATGAACGGCAAACCGGCGAAATATGCGATTATTCCGATAACTGATACCAAAACGACGCACAACGATGGTTGGGAACAGATCGGTCCGTCTCTCCGCACGTTCCAATACCGCGATTCGTGGGCAGCTCTTCAGGATCCGTTTGCTGAAGGCGCATACGAAGTTCGATTGAAGCGTGAATCGGCGAAATATGAACCTTTCCAATCGAAGATGATGTATCCGTCCAGCGTGTTCATCGCATTGGAAGATGCGGAAGTGGCAGCCCAACTGAAAACGACAATCCGCGATTACATTAAGTCCAACATGGCGCAGTTCATTACGGGCAGCAAGGACATTGAGAAAGATTGGGATAGCTATGTAAAAGGTTTTGACGGCTTGCAGCTAGGCAAGTATATCGAAATCTATCAAAAGGCAATTGCCAAAAAGTAATACTAGAGCTTCCTTATGTTCCGCCTTCGGATCTGATCTGATGGCGGAACTATGCGATTTCTGACTGCTATAACTAAGGCGATGATCATACAAATTAAAGGAAGCGAGTGTGGCTCATTCATGGATATTAACGTTTTAGCGAAACCGACCCTGCAGCAGATGGCCTGGCAGGACTTGGAGCTGGGTATGTTTTGTCATTTTGGCATGAACACGTTTTGCGATCAGGAATGGGGAGAGGGAACAGACTCACCGCTTAAGTTCAATCCAACGCAGCTGGATGCGCGCCAGTGGGTGAGGACAGCAAAGCTGGCCGGGTTTAAATATTTTGTTTTGACTGCCAAGCATCATGACGGGTTCTGCTTATGGCCAACGAAGACGACCGATTATTCGGTCAAGTCGAGCCCATGGAAAGATGGACAAGGGGACGTTGTCCGCGAAGTGTCGGATGCCTGCCGGGAGGAAGGCTTACAGTTCGGTTTGTACTTGTCGCCTTGGGACCGTCATGAGCCGTGCTATTCGGACAAAGCGGCATACGACGATTTCTATGCGGAACAATTGACCGAGCTGTTGACACAATACGGTCCGCTTGTCGAGGTATGGTTTGATGGGGCAGGCTCTCAGGGCCGGGAGTACGACTGGCAGAGAATTATCGGACTTGTCACACAGTACCAACCGGATGCGATGGTGTTCAATATGGGACAGCCGACTATTCGCTGGGTTGGAAATGAAGACGGCGTTGCCCCATACCCGTGCTGGAATACAGCGGAGAGCGCAAGAGAGAGTATGTTCACAAGCGATATGCTTACTTGGATGGAAGGCACTACATCATGGGTGCCTGCGGAGTGCGATGTACCAATCCGCAAACGCCATTGGTTTTGGCATCCGGACGACGAGGTCAGCCTGCACAGCTTGGAACACTTGATGGATCTTTACTACCGCTCTGTGGGGCATGGCGCGACACTGTTGTTAAACGTTGCCCCTGATGACCGCGGTTTACTGCCGGAAGTGGACGTGCAGCGCGTAATCGAACTAGGCGATGAAATCCGTCGCCGGTTTGACGCTCCGCTCGCCGTTACAACAGGAGGAGGCATGGAAGTAACGCTTCAATTAAAGGGTGAGCAATCCGTCGATCATGTTATTATTATGGAAGACATCGCACACGGCGAACGGGTACGGGAATATGTGCTTGAAGCGCAGCGTAACGGCGAGTGGGTGGAACTTGTAAAAGGAAGCGCCATCGGTCACAAGAAAATCGATAGATTTACAGCTGTTGAGACAAGTGAATTGAGAGTCCGGTTTACCGAGTGCGCAGCGACGCCGATTGTACGCAAATTTGCCGCTTACTCGGTAAGCTGATTCGAAGTTTGAACGTTAATCGATGAATACTTGGAGGTATGAAGATGAAAATCGGGCTTAGTTCTTACAGTTTGCTGCAGGCGTTGAAGTCGGAAAAAATGACAATTCTGGATGTTGTTCAGTGGGTGAAAGACAACGGCGGCGAGCATCTGGAACTTGTTCCGTATGGCTATACGCTTGTGGATAATCTGGAGCTGGCGGATGCGCTCAGAGATAAGGCGAGATCGGTCGGTATCGATTTATCGAATTATTCGATTCCTGCTAACTTCGTACAGGAGACGGAGGAAGAGTTCGAAGATGAGATGGACCGTGTGAAGCAGCACGTTGATCTTGTGCATCGATTGGGCATGAGGCATATGCGCCATGATGTTACGGCCTTTACACTGCCTCCGGAGAAAATGACAATCGAGTACTTTGAAAACAGTTTACCGCTTATCGTTCGTGGAAGCCGAATTATTGCCGACTATGCGGCAAACTACGGCATTACGACTACGATTGAAAATCACGGTTTCTCCGTGCAGGCGAGCGATCGGGTGCAGCGCGTGCTAGCCGAAGTGAATCGCCCCAATTTTAAAACAACATTGGATGTAGGCAATTTTATGTGCGTAGACGAAGCCCCGCTTGTTGGCGTGCGCAAAAATCTACCTTACGCTTCCTTAATCCATTTTAAAGATTTTTACTTCAGACCGTACTATCAAGACCCGGGAGAAGGCAATTGGTTCCGGACTACAAACGGAAATTATTTAAGGGGCGCAATCGTCGGCCATGGGGACATCGAGATCAGAGAAATCATAAAGCTGATCAAAAATACGGGCTATGACGGCTATGTAACCGTAGAATTCGAAGGGATGGAAGACTGTGAAGTCGGTTCGCGGATAGGCATGAATAACTTAAGAAAATTGTGGAATGAAATTTAAGTGAAAGACAAAGGCAGCCGTCCAATATGGATTGGCTGCTTTTGTCTCATTAGGGGGAAGAAGCAATTACGATTACGTGCGAGGAATTGGTCAGAGGATATGATTCAAAGAGCATAAATCCTTTGCAAAGTGGTTGCTTGAAAATGCTGACAAAGCATACACACCACCAATGCCGACCGTCGATATTTCGAAAACGGGGGTAAATGAAGTGGCTCTTCAAATATGTGAATGGGTTCGTGGACATATTGTCGACAAAATAAGCGCAGTACTCATCTATAATGTGACAAACATTTTATCCAATGCAAGCTTATAATGTATATATAACAGAATAAGAAGTCCTGCTACTCATTTACTGACACTTGAGAGGATGGTCAATATGGACAAGCAGTTCATAAAGAGGTTACACACGCTCAATCGTCGCGACGAATTGAGATCAATACTACTAATTGAAGGTGTTAAACTCGCTCTCAAACGAAAAAAGAAATTGAGTTTGTTAGGTAGGGTTTTGAATAATAAAAAGAAACCGGTTATCGCTAAAGGATGGAACTGATATTTCATCCAATTGCAGGTGTATCATTAAGGATGACGAATAGATAACCTAAATACGAAGTTAGGTGGCGTGAAATCATGAAAGTTCTGGTTACCGGTGCTGCCGGCAATGGTGGACAAGCTGTTTGCAGGGCATTAATTCAAGCAGGCTTTTCGGTTAAGATGGCAGACGTTATGCCTCCAAGTGCTGACGATTTGAGAGAAATTGAATTCGTTAGGTGTGACACGAGATCCCCTGGTGATGTACGTTCAGCGGTAAATGGAATGGATGCTGTTGTTCATCTAGCAGCATGGCATTGCGCGCATAATCCACCCGTAAGCGATGAAACGATTTTTGCTGTAAATGTGGATGGAACATTCCATGTTCTGGAAGCCTGCAGGCAAGCGGGGATTCAATCTATTGTATATGCTTCTTCAATGGCATATGGTTGGTGGTCAGTCTATGGCGTTAGCAAAGTTATTGGGGAAGATCTATGTAAGACTTATCATGAAATGACCGGTGCATCGATAGCCATGCTTCGTTACCATGAGTTCATACCTCGCCCGTATTTAGAGTTCGGGGCACGTTTGCTTCGTAATGGTGTGGATAGAAGGGATGTTGCTGAAGCTACAGTTGCTTCTGTCAAGGCAGTTTTGGAGAAGAGAGTGGGGCTTTTTCGTACAATTGTTCATACGAATCACGGCATGCCGATAGAAGTAATCCAAGACTTTAGAAAATATGGTCCAGAGTGGTGTGAGACACAGGTTCCTGGCGCCATTCATTTGCTTAATAAATACGAGATCGAATTGCCTGAGCAAGTGGAACAACATGACCTTTCTGAAGCTGAAAAGGCAATTGGTTGGAAACCTCGTTATGGCTTCCTTGAGTTTCTAAAAGACTTAAAAGCGCGCGATGAAAAAGGGATCGATGTAACACACTTGAAGGTGCCTTCTGAAATCCCGGCAATGTGATATAGACAGATGGAGTTTCAACAAAGAATATTTCAAATCGGAACGCGGGTGTTAAGCAACACAATGCGTAGAATTGCGACGAGATACTACGGCGGGACACACAAGGAAAGCGTGTACGTTATCTCTTCCAATCCGACGGTTGTTTTTCAGCAGTAAGCAAGTCTATAGTGGTACCATCTTCGAGGGCTATCCTCCGAATCCGAAAGGAATCGGTCGAGGATAGCCCTTTCCTTACGGTTCGGCAAGCTGAAGCTCGGCGGTAGGGCCTGAGAAGCGGAAAATCGATCTCAGCAGTCTGTCCCGCGCGTCCGTGCTGTGAAAGCGCGGAAACCGCGCTTATCCAGGCGCCACCGAACAAATAGGCGCGAAAACCGCAACGAAAAATGTTAGTACGGAAATTATGATGCAACTTTTTTTCCATTTAGAATGAAAATCGGTTATTATATTAATGAAATAAAAATAGAAAGTGGGATCAATCGTGGGCCGTAAGTGGAATAACATTAAAGAGAAGAAAGCTTCTAAAGATGCAAATACAAGTCGAATTTACGCTAAGTTCGGCCTTGAAATTTATGTAGCAGCACGGAAGGGTGAACCGGATCCTGAAGCGAATCGTGCTCTGAAAGTTGTGCTCGAACGGGCAAAAACTTATAATGTGCCGAAAGCAATTATTGATCGTGCCATTGATAAAGCAAAAGGCAGCTCGGATGAAATTTATGAGGAGCTTCGTTACGAGGGCTTCGGACCAAACGGTGCGATGGTCATAGTGGACGCATTGACGAATAACGTGAACCGTACAGCTTCAAGTGTACGTGCAGCATTCAGTAAAAATGGCGGCAATATGGGTGTAAACGGCTCAGTCGCTTACATGTTCGATGCCACTGCTGTCATCGGTATTGAAGGCAAGAGCATCGATGACATCATGGAAATTTTGCTTGAAGCGGATGTAGACGTTCGTGACATTGCTGAAGAAGATGACATCGTTATGGTTTACGCTGATCCGGAGCAGTTCCATGCTGTTCAAGAATCATTCAAAAAGGCCGGAATCACGGAGTTTGCCATTGCTGAACTGACGATGTTAGCGCAAAATAGCATCACTTTATCAGAAGAAGGACAAGCCCAATTCGACAAATTGATTGATGCTTTGGAAGATTTAGAGGATGTGCAGCAGGTTTATCACAACGTGGAATAACCAACAAGTAAGTTGATCTCATAATACAACGGAAAAAGCTGGTTCCTGTTCGCAACAGGAACCAGCTTTTTTGTTATTCTACCGAAGTTAACGAGACCTAGAATAAAAAATCTGGATGAAAGACAAGATATATTTCAATATGGAACCGTCTACGAGATCAGTCTGCCTTTATTAAGGGACTTCATATCTATGTTGGAGTTGGCAATCAGAGGTAGCATCTTCACGCTGCTAATCATGGGAGAGAGGCAAAGGTGGCAAGTGGGAACGTACTCAAACGCAAAATTGTCCCGAATCCAACCCTTACAATCTTCTTCCTTGCAAGCCCAGATTTTAGTGTTTTCCTGAGGGAGATCCTCTAACGATTTTCTTCGAAAATACATAGTTATCCTCCTTAGATTAAAAAAAACTGCCCTTAACACTTGTTAAGGACAGTTTACTGTATCTTTGTATTACAGTTTTACAACATTCTCGGCTTGAGGTCCGCGGTTGCCTTGAGCTACATTAAATTCAACACGTTGTCCTTCGTCAAGTGATTTGAAACCATCACCTTGAATCGCGGAGAAATGCACGAATACGTCATTTCCGCCCTCCACTTCAATAAAGCCAAAGCCTTTCTCTGCGTTAAACCATTTTACTGTTCCTGTTTCCATAATCAATTACCTCCAAATAGTTATTTAACATGTTTTTTTAGATAAAAAAATCACACATTGAAAAAGGTACCATTACACAAATGATCACCTTTTCAATATGTGAATTTATGTTAACACGTTTTATAAGATCATCATATCACACAAAAGATTACAAAGCAATTTATTAATGCAAATGGTCAGTAGAGAAGGGTCTAAATAAAAGTGCGATTAAACTTACTCAAAAGTTCTCCGAACATTTGCTGATCTTCCAAAGACCATTCTTGCAATAGCTCCGCTACTCGTTCGAATCGAGCCTGTTTGTTTGAAGCCAATTCTTTGGCCCCGCTTTCCGTGATTTGTAGGGAATAGGCACGTCCATCCTGGGGATCTAGAATCCGGTATACATAGCCTTTTTGTTCCAAAGCGGCCGATTGTCGGCTGATTGTCGAGATATCCAGATGAAATTCCTCTGCCAAGGCTTTGACACCAGCAGATCCCTGTGAAGAGATTTGATGAAGTAAAAGATAGGCTGAACGATCCAGATTTCCAACTTTTTTATTGGTAGTTGCGGCCATAAACCGGCGCATAAGAATGGTTAATTCAAGCTCAATGGTTTCGGCAGGATGTTTCGTCATAGGTTACCTCGTTTTCATTTCTTTATACAACTTCATTACTTTTATCGTAACATACCCGGTATGTTTTGAATATCTTCGAACATACGGACTGAATATGGATTGACTTCGCATCACATAGTTGTATAATGCAAGTATATAGTTTCATCATACAACTTATTTGAACAGAAGGCAATTTCTAAACTGGAGGGGAACCGTCATTAAGGCAAATGAAATCATGGTTCGTCAAGTCTACAAAGTAAAGGAAGGCGATTCTGTACGCGACGTGATTGAAAAGTTTATTAAGCACAGAATCAGTGGGCTTCCCGTCGTTAATGACCGGAATGAAGTGGTTGCTTACATTAGTGATGGGGATATTATGCGTTTTATCGGCAAGCACGATGACCATGTCTTCGGTTCATATTTTTATACGGCCGTCATCAAAGGAGACAATGAAGAGTTCCACGAAAGAGTTCGTAGATTGCTTCCTTTGAATGTGATGAAAATCGCCCGAAAGAAGGTTTTTACCGTAGATTCGGATGAGGATATTGAGCAAATTGCTGCCATATTGGGTAAAAAACGAATTAAAAAACTGCCGGTTCTAAACCAAGGCGTTCTTGTCGGAATAATCAGCAGGGGGGATGTTATTCGGTATTCCTTCCAGTCCATTTTATAAGGATGCCAAAGGAAAGGATAGAACGTACAGCGGCAAGTTGGAGGAAAAAAAGTGGAGAGTAGTGACTCAATACAGAAACCATTCTGGCGTATTGTTTTTGCTGTATTTTTTGGGAATTTCATGGCGGCCTTGAGCACGACTACCATTAATGTGGCGCTGCCCGTTTTCATGGACGATTTTAATGCTCCGCTGAATACCGTTCAATGGATGATGTCTGGATTCATGCTGGCAACAGGTGTTATTGCTCCTGTCATTGGATTCATCGGGGATAAATTAAGCTACAAACGGCTGTATGTCTACGCATTAGGCGGATTTACACTAACCTCCTTACTTTGCATTTTCGCATGGAATATGGAGTCGCTTATCGCGTTTCGAATTCTTCAGGGGCTCTTTAGCGGTATCATTATGCCCACTACGATGACGATTATTTATCAGGTAATTCCAAAAGAGAAGCAAGCCAGTGCAATCAGCCTTTGGACCGTTTCTGCCATGCTGGCACCGGCATTCGGCCCAACGCTCGGGGGCTGGTTAACGGAATCTTATGGCTGGAAAGCCCTATTCCTCATGAACGTTCCGATCGGGATCATAGCCATGATCGTCACTCAGCGTTTTATTCCGTACTATCGGCTGGGGAAAGGCTTATCTTTGGACTTCGTCGGATTCCTTACAGTCATCATCGGAACGAGCTCGCTGCTTACATCCTTTAGCCAAAGTCATAGCTGGGGATGGACATCATGGAAAACGATGTTGCTTATGCTTGTGGGCATTATCATGATTACTTACTTTGTTATGCGGTCGCTTAAGTCAAACGAACCACTACTTCATTTGCGCTTATTCAAAATACCACGATTCACCTACAGTTTAATTTTGAATTGCACCATTACAATTTCTCTATATGCAGGAACTTTTCTTATTCCGATTTACCTGCAAAAAATTCAAAATGAATCCACACTCCACACCGGTCTTGTCATGCTGCCGGGAACACTGGCAATGGCGCTTGTTTCTTCACTGGTCGGGAAAGTGTATAACAAGGTGGGGCCATTCCGTTTGGTCCTGTCTGGCGTTATACTGATGGCTGTGGCTACGTGGGCTATGTCCCGATTAAGCATGACTTCTAGTACAATCTTCATCGTTACCTGGATTGCCATTCGTTACGTTGGAATCGCTATGAGCAATATGCCCGTAACAAATGCCGGTATGTCCGCCATTCCGTCGCAATCGTCAGGTCAAGCGTCGGCACTCATGAACTGGATCCGTCAAGGAACCGCTGCGCTTTCTGTCAGCCTTTTCAGTACCATTCTTTCTTCCAGAACCCTTAGTTATATGGGACAATCTGGAGCTAATGATAGTCAAGCAGCCTCGCGCGCACTCTCCCTTAGCATACAGGACTTGTTTATAATCGGCACGATACTTGTTGTCATGGCGGTACCACTCACATTTTTCCTCAGGAAAAAAAGTCCCTCTGCAGGTGGGGTGATTATGAGCAAGATGGAGGAGGTATAGAACTGAAAAGAACTCTGCATTTTTGCTGGCCATACCTACCGGTTATAAGTGTATAATATAATAGGAATTTTATAGAGAAAGAAATAGAAAGAGAGAGAGAGAACCATATGATTACAAAATCCTTATCACCATTAGTTGCAGCACTAGATTTAAAGCCTCATCGTGAAGGCGGATGGTACAAGGAGCTTTGGAAAGCTTCCTTCGAAATTCCAAAAGAGGTGCTTAATGAAGCGTACACAGGTTCCCGATACGCGGCTACTTCCATTTATTTTGTGCTTCATCCTGAAGAGTTTTCAGAGTGGCATACGGTATTATCGGATGAACTTTGGCTTTGGCATTCAGGTAGTCCATTGTTATTAACACTCGGAGGTACAAAAGACAAGCCTGAGGAAACACAAGAGATCATTCTCGGACCAGATGTGATCAATGGACAGTGTCCACAAGCCTTAGTTCCGGCCAACGTTTGGCAGACGGCAAAACCGCTAGGAACCGAGCCTGTTTTTGTCTCCTGTGTTGTAGCGCCGGGGTTTCATTATGATGACTTTAAGTTAATCAAGAAATAAGCTACGGCTCTTGGAATACAAAATCTTGATTATAACGTTTGTCCGCTATCAACTGTAATGATTTGACCTGTCATTGCTTCTTGTTCCAAGGCTGCACAGATAAATTTAGCAATATCTTCAGGTGTGGAAATGCGCTGCAGCAGAAGATTAGGAGCTAACCTGTTCATTTGTTCTTCTCTTCCAGTCCACCATCTTGTCGCGACGGCTCCCGGTGCAACGCAGTTGACTTTAATATTTGGAGCTAAGGCGCGTGCTAACGATTTCGTAAGACCGTGAACTGCCGCTTTAGATACAGCGTATGGAAGAGAGGAGCCTAATCCTGTTTGTCCCGCTATACTGCCGAGATTGACAATCGCTCCTTGTTTATTCATTTTCATGAATGGGGCAACAGCTCTAGCGCAGAAATACATACCTTTGACATTAACATCATAAAGCTCATCCCATACTTCTTCTGTTGCCGCTTCCAGATCATCAAATGGGATATGCCGTGTAATGCTGGCATTATTCACAAGCAAATCAATCGTCCCAAATTGTTGAACCAATATATCCACCATTTTCCTGACTTCTTTGTCTTGAGAAACATCGGCCCTAATGGCTATGGCGCGGCCACCTTTTGTATGGATGATTTGTGCTGTTTCTTCCGCATCGGCTTTAGAGGCCGAATAGTTCACCGCGACAGTTGCCCCCCGCTCAGCAAGTGCAAGGCTAATAGCCCTTCCGATCCCTGTACCACCGCCAGTTACAAGAGCCACTTTGTCTTTTAAATCCATAATTATTCTATCTCCTTTTGCTTTTGCTACTATGATATTAATGATTGTATATGGCCAATCTTAATTTGTATAATTGAATTAATTGATCGAGATGTTCAAAAAAATTGAACTTGGAGCTAGGGGTACTTCGATGGATCTTAAAACATTAAAAACGTTTCAAATGATTGTAAAGCACGGTAGTTTTATTCGTGCAGCTGATGAAATGAATTATGTTCAATCCACCGTTACGATGCAAATTCAAAAGCTTGAATCCGACTTGGGCGTTCAGCTTATCGAACGCGGAAAAAAAATCAAGTTAACAGAAGCCGGGAGACTGTTCTATGAACAGAGTTTGCAAATTGTAAAGAATATAGAGCAATTACAAACGAACTTGTCGGATTTGCAATTAGGCGAAAGGGGGAATATCCGTTTAGGGGTGACGGAGCCAACTGCCAGTTATCGAATACCTGGTATCTTAGAGAGGTTTTTATCACAATTTCCGAAAATCCGTATCTCTGTGGAATTTGCAAACACGCCAACATTAAGCGAGCGGCTTCTCAATGGGGATATTGACTTGGCTCTTTGTTCGGCACCGGACCTGGGTTCCGAGCTCTATTTTGAACCTTTATTTAAGGAAAAGTTTGCGGTCTTGATGCAGGAGAACCATCCGCTTGCCCAAAAAGCGGTTATAGCGCCGGATGATATTCGGGGACATCGTCTGCTTATCACATCAGCAACCTGTCCGTACCGCAGAAAACTTGAAATGGTATTGCATGAATCAGGGAACAATCCAATAGACACTATGGAGATTGGCAGTATGACAGCTTTGAAATATTATGTAGAAAGTGGATTAGGTATTGCTCTTGTGCCAGAGATTGTTTTGAAACCAGTTCCTACAGGAACAACGATACGGCCTATGAGCGGCAGTCTTATAGACATGACTTTCGGCATTCTCTCCAAACCTTCGGAATTTCCGTTGAAACAGGCAAGCTCGAAGCTTTACCAATTTCTCAGGCAAGAACTACTTGAACAATTCCCCAATGGACTCAAAAATTAGACCCTCAGCCCGTTGCTGTGGGTCTTTTTTTGTTGGCGATTTACAAAGACCGTTAATTATCGTTATATTTCTGAAAATAATCGTGTAGAGATCTCTTAGAGTTCATTCCTATAATGGACATGAATGTAATTACATTTGACAAGGAGAGATTTTATGCGAGAAAGGATTGCGAAATGGGTAGCTTTGTTCATGCTTTTGTTTATGACGGTCTCCTCCAACGCGGGTATTGGCGTTCAAACAGCGTATGCGGAAAGCCAAACCTACGAAGCGGAAGCACCGGTTAATGTTTTGAGCGGTAACGCGTCAGCGGCCGAATGCACCGTATGCTCGGGAGGAAAGAAGGTAGGCGGCCTCTATCAAGGAAGCTCGCTGCAATTCAACGGAATTACCGTAAGCGAAGCTGGAAGCTACAAGGTGTCGGTTTCTTACATATCCGGCGATCCTCGTTCGGTGAACATCCGTGTAAATGGAGGGAGTGCGGAAAATTTCGATTTTCCCAAAACGGCTGATTGGAGCACGGTCGGCACCTTTGATGTCACGCTTCAATTAAATGCCGGTACGAATACAATCGTGTTCGACGACGGAAATTGGTATTCTCCGGACATTGACAAGATCGTAATAGCTCCTACAGTAACTCCGAATCCCGGAGGAGGTGGCGGAAGCGAAACGCCCCCGACATTCGCACAAAATTACGAGGCTGAGTCTGCTGTAAATATGCTTGCTGGCAAAGCTTCCGTGTCCAATTGCGGCATGTGTTCAGGAGGCAAGAAAGTCGGCAATTTGTATCAAGGAAGCTCGTTGCAATTCAATCAAATCCAAGTGAATGCTCCTGGTGTCTACACGGTGAAACTGTACTATATTTCCGGCGATCCCAGATCCGTTCAAGTCAGTGCGAACGGAGGGGCGGCCGAACTGTATGATCTGCCGAAAACGACGGATTGGAATACGGTCGGCACGTTTGACGTTGATCTTTCTTTAGCGGCGGGCAGCAACACGATCCTCTTGTCTGACGGCAATGCGTACTCCCCTGATATCGATAAGATCGCAGTGTCGCCCAAAATCGTTACCTATGAAGCAGAAGCTTCAGCTAATACACTTGCAGGCAAAGCAAGCATTTCGAACTGCAGCAGCTGTTCCGAAGGCAAAAAAGTCGGCAATTTATATCAAGGCAGCTCCCTGCAATTTAATGGGGTTGAGGTGGGTTCAACCGGAAATTATCAAGTAACCGTTTCTTATATTTCCGGCGATCCTCGTTCTGTACAAGTCAGTGTTAACGGAGGAGCCGCTGAAACGTATGATTTTCCGAAAACACCCGACTGGAACACGGTGAATACGTTCGTTATTCCTTTAGCGTTAGTGGCTGGCAGCAATACGATCCAGTTTGCTGACGGCAACGGCTACTCCCCGGATTTGGATAAAATCGTGGTCGGTCCGAAGATTGAATCGAATCCTGGCGAGGACGATAACGTCGGCGGCAGCCTTGGCGACCCCGGCGAGTCGAAACAGTACGGTTCCATCACCGTAACGCATTATACGTATGGCGCGACTTTTTCGAACGGTGAGACGACCATTTCGTACCATACTGACAGCGGTCTGGCGGATTATTCCTGGAAGGACGCCAAAATTGTAAAAGGCGTATACGGCAGCTTACAATTGGGCGAGCTCGTCACCAGCAAGAGTTATACCAGTCATACCTTATCGGATGCTGCAATTGTCCCGGTTCATGACGGCTTTGGTACAGGACTTCGTTTTACCGTCATCAATGAATCGCCCGGTAAACCTGCGCTTCATCAGATTTATACTGTGTATGAAGGAAAGAACTTCTTCCTGACTCAGTTAAAAGCGGTTAACACTTCATCCATGACGACGAATAACATAGCACCTATCATTGTGAGCAATAGTGGCGGTGTGGATATTGGAAGCAATGCGGATAATAGAGCGCTATTCGTCCCGTTTGATAATGATAACTGGATTCGGTATAAGGCCCAATCGATCAACACTTCGAACACGGGGTATGAAGTAACGGCTATTTACGATAACACGAATCGGAATGGTCTCGTGATCGGCTCCGTCACTCATGATACTTGGAAGACGGGTATTGCATGGAAAGGATTTAATAATAAATTGAACAACCTCACGGTGTATGGCGGAGCATCCTCCAACATAACGCACGACGCCGAGGCTCACGGAAGCATTTCTGGTACTGAATTAACATCACCAACCGTGTTTGTCGGCTATTTTGCGGATTACCGCGCCGGTCTCGAGGAATACGGACGTGCGAACGCCGTGTTCACTCCGCCTTTAAGCTTCCACGGCTCTGTTGCCCAAGAAGTTCCGGTAGGCTGGAACAGTTGGGGGGCCTACGGCAGCAATCTCACCTACCAAGATGTAATAGATACGTCGAATTACTTCAAGACGCACCTTCAAAACAATAATTTTAACAACAAAGGTGCACTCTACATTAACTTGGATTCTTATTGGGACAATTTAACGGATACCCAGCTGCAGAATGCGGTGGCAACAATCCGTCAAAATGGTCAGCAAGCTGGTATTTATTGGGCGCCTTTCGTTTACTGGGGCAATAATATGAGTCAGACTGTTGAGGGTACAAACAATCAATATACGTACGGAGATATTGTATTGAAGGATAGCACTGGGAAAATATTACCTACTCTGGACGGCGCCTATGCGCTTGATCTGACTCATCCAGGAACGAAAGCACGAATGGACTACTATTTGGGCAAATTTAAGGCCTTAGGCTTCACTTATATCAAATTAGATTTCTTAACACACGGTTCTTTGGAAGGGAAGCATGCCGACCCAACCGTGACCACCGGTATTCAAGCTTATAATCAAGGGATGGCCTACGTGAACAGTGTCATAGGCGGCAGCATGTTCATTAGCGAATCGATTGCGCCGTTATTCCCCAGCCAATATGCACACAGCCGTCGAATCTCTTGCGATGTGTACGGCAAAATCAGTGAGACAGAATATGAGCTGAACGCGCTCACCTATGGCTGGTGGCAGAATGGTACGATTTACCCTTACACCGACCCAGATCATATGGCGTTGTCGAGGGCCAGTTCCTTGGACGAAGCGCGCAGCAGAGTAACTTCTGCCGTTATTTCCGGCACAGTCTTTTTGAATTCCGATGACATTCACAATGTGACCGCTCAAGCTTACATGAACGAACTGTTGACGAACAAAGAAGTCAACCGTGTCGCGTTACTGGGCAAAGCTTTCCAAACGGTCGAAGGAAACACCGGTGCGGGCGCGGCCGATACGTTCGTACTAAATGACAATGGAACTTATTATGTGGCTGTCTTCAATTACAACGGTACTTCCTCTTCGACAAAGTCCGTCGATCTGACCCGTGCGGGATTGAATGGCACCAGTAACTATCTGCGAACAGACTTATGGTCAGGAGCCGAGGATAAGGTGAGCGGTAAGCTGAACGTAACCCTGAAGCCGGCCGAGTCTAAACTGTTTAAGCTTCAGCTTGATACTATTCCTCCTACGACGAGCGTCGTCTTGGATGGGATCAGCGGTTCCGGAACTTTTAGCAACAAAGACATCATTATGACATTCAACGCAGCGGATCAACCGGGAGGCACCGGCCTCCTGTTGACTGAATATCAGTTGAACGGGGGAAATTGGATAACGGTTAACGGACCTGTAACACTATCCGAGGAAGGCGTTAACAGCATTCATTATCGTTCGAAGGATCGATACGGCAATGTGGAGGAAGCCAAGCAAGTGACTGTCGGCATCGATCACACAGCACCCGTTGTCCGAATAACCGGTCCATTAACCGTCTGGCAAACAGATCCATTGAGCCTGACTGTTCAGATCACGGATGCGTTAAGCGGCATAAGTAATAGCACCGTTCAACTGGATAAGAAAATCACGAGCAATCCAATCAATGCTGCCCCTGCAGCTTTAGCCGTTGGAAACCATGTGATCGAGATTACCGGGACGGATCTGGCCGGCAACGTTACAGCGAATACGTATACGCTACAGGTACAGATCGATGCCAATCATTTCATTGATCTCATCAACATCGGTGTTGCGAACGGTTCGATCACGATTTCAGACAAAGGCAAGGAATTGCTTGCCAAAGTGGAAACGATTATTCGCAGCAACAATAAAGAAGTGACTGTCCGCCAATTAAAGGCGCTGCGCATCTTTGTTGAAGCTTTAACCGGCAAAAAGATCACCAAAGAATTCTCTGCGATCCTCATCGCTGATATCGATTACTTGATCCAAAATGCCAGTAAATAGCTGTAAGGAAAGGGGGCCTTCCCAAAAGTGTTCGCATGATTGAGCATGTCCCAAATGTACACAAAAGAACCTCCAATTCCACTAATAAAGGTGGTGAGATGGAGGTTCTTTTTACATATGAATTTCGTTCTGAATACCGATTCGAGTGTCCTAGAAGGTCAATCGAGCAAAAGGGGCTATCGCAAGTAGATTTCTACTTATGGGACAACCCTTAGTTACCTATTTTTATTGGGTTAGGGTATGGCGATTCCAAATTGAGCTAGGGGGTTCGGCAGCTTTGTGAAGGTAGAAAGGCCATTGGAGTTATCAATGTTGTATTTTCTGTAACAATTCACTCGTCAAAAGGCTATTTTGCAAGTGGAAGTTGTAGTTTGTACAACATTTCTAACCCATTTCTTGCGAAATCGCCTCTACGAGGACCAAATTGTTGTACATTATGCAACAACGAGGAGGTGAGCGGCGGATCTAGGCTGAATTGTTGCACTTTCTGCAACATCAACAAACCGTGCATTGGTACCCGTCCATCTATCCATCCATGCATCCATGCATCCATCCATACTTCCGTACATACATATACATCCGACCCATACACCCATACAAATAAACAAACAAACAAACAAACAAACAAACATTCGTTCATTCATACATCCGGCAACCTCAAGTGAGCAAATCGTTCAATGGATTCCGATTTAAGCCGTTTATCTGATCATGCTTACGAACTAATACCGTGCAGCGGAATACGAATTTGCGCTTTCGTCCCGATGCCGAACTTACTATAAAGCGTAACACCGTATTCGTCGCCAAATGCTAATTTGATTCGCTGGTCAACATTGGTAATCCCATAACCCGAGACGTTGTCGATTTTACTCAGAGCACGTTCCATTGTTTCAGTCCGCATGCCCATACCGTCGTCGATCACTTCCAGATAAATATCACGATCATCCTTGTACACCTTGATGATGATATTAATTCCAACTTCATCGTCCCACACGGCATGATTGATGGCATTTTCGACAAATGGCTGTAACGCCAACTTAACCGTCTGATAAACAAGTACGGAATCGTCAATCGCATAATGGAGCCGAAGCAGTCCCTCGAACCTAATCTGTTGGATGGCGATGTAATACTTGGTGAGTTTGATTTCTTCACTGATGGGCAATATCATTTTTCCTTTATTTAAAGAGATCCGGTAAAACTTGGCAAGGTGTGAGACCATTTCATTAATGGTGTTATCTCTGTGCTTAACGGCTAATGCTGAGATAGACGCCAGCGTATTGTATAAAAAGTGCGGATTGATTTGGGCTTGCAGCATGTTCATTTCCGCTTCTTTCTTCGAAATTTCCTTCTTGTAGACTTCATTAATCAGTTCTTTCAGGCGACCTGTCATTTTTTGGAATGCAAAGGATAACTGGCCAATTTCGTCATGCCCCATAAACGTCATGTTGACATTGAAATCTTCCCGTTCTACCCGCCGGATAACTTGAAGCAGGGATTCAATCCGTTTGGTGAAGAACCGTGCGGTTATATAAATCAAAACAACGGAGATCGCTATGCTGCTCAAAGCAATGATTAGAATTCGCTTGGAGGCGATTTGAGCGTTGGTAATAAAGCTTTTGTAAGGGATGACAGAAATCGTTTTCCAGCCATTCTTGATCGTATTGTAAACGACGAGCGATTTCTCTCCATTGTACATACTATCGAAGCTTCCTGAGTTTTTCTCACCGAAAGTACCGGGGATTAGTGTGCCGATATTTTGGTTCAGAAGCGCTTTGTTGCGGTTAGATAAGATATTTCCGTTTTCGTTAACGATATAAATGTCTTTTTGTTTATCTTCCTTTTCCATAAGCCGATAAATGTCGGCTTCGGCAATATCGAAGGTAAGGATACCGTAAGGAAAGTTAAGGCTGTTATTATTGAGCAAACGCGCCAGCTTGAATACAGGTTCAATGCCAGTAGTTGTTGCGGATACGCTGTAAGTCACATTCCCGTAAGAATGGGAGATTGACTCGTACCAATTGGTTGCTTTTGCCGCAGCATCAATTCGCTTAATATATACGCTGTCCGCAGGAAATGTCGTATTGCTCGTGTAGATGGATACCGCACGGATGTCGGGATTAGTTGCCAGTACATTATTAATCACATTATTGAAGTAAATGTACGAATCCAAGTAGTCAGTACTGTTTTCGGTGTAATCTTTGGTCAGCAGCAACCGCAGCGTATTATCCAAATAAATGGATGCGGATATTTTTGAATAGGAATCTAGCTTCGTTTCCAAGTTGGCGTTAAGCTGATCTGTCGTTGCAATCATATTGGTATAGATTTGCGTCGTTAGTTCCCGTTTGGTCGTGTCATAGGAATATTTGACGAAAAACAATAAGGGTAAGATCGAAACGATGCAAAAGACGGCGAACAACTTGCTGCGCAAACTGAGATTAAGAAATGTTTTGGCTACAAACCGGAGTGGCATTGGCAATCGTGCTTGTATCATAAAAGTTTTTTCCTGTATTCGTTGGGTGTCGTTCCTTTGAACTTCTGAAACACAGAGCAAAAATAAGAGACGTTTTCGTAGCCAACGGATGCAGCAATCTCATGGATTTTTTTGGATTTGTCTTTAAGCAGTTCAGCAGCATGATGAATCCGTACACGGGTCAAATATTCCAATATTGTTTCTCCTGTTTTATCTTTAAATATGGTTCGCACGTAATTGGGTGACAGATACACCTGTTTAGCGATATCCTCGATGGTCAACTGTCTGCTGAAGCTGCGGTCGATGAGGTTTGCGATTTGATGAATGATATGAAGATTCTTGTCCTTGTCCTTTTCCTTCATTAGGGAAAGGATGAAATGGCAGACCTCCAAGATGTGATTTTCGATTTCATTTATGGTGGAGTAATTGGCGATACGCTTCCAATCGTCGACATACATCGAATTGACGGAGTCACCCCCGAGTAAATTGGCAAAATGCTGCTCAATGGCCGTAATAAGCCGCAACGAGCTTGAACATACCAGGTCCCGGTCGACCTTCGAGGTGCGCATAGTATCAAAGAAGTCTTGAATCACGGTGATAGCCGCAGATTCCTGCAAATGTGAAATAGCATGACAAAGTGATACAATTGCCGGTTCAGTGTTCACCTCTTTGAAGACTGGCTCGACAGCTTGATTGGCCTTTGTACACGATCCCAAGCCGTAATAAAATTTGCTTTCATTCGCTCGTTTAGCGCCTGCACATAAATCGTATAGGCTTTCGAGACCCATACCAACGTCGGATACGCCGATTGAAAGGATAGCGTCGTTGCTGTCGTTTACATACCGAATCAGTTGCTCCGCAGCATGGCAAAGTTCTAATGACGAGGTATCAAGCTTATTGCAGATAAGTACGAATGTTCCTTCCTTGATTTGACAGAGAAAGGAGCGGGGGATTTCCGCCTGTGTGAAATTGCGGATAAGTGACACGAGCTCCACACCATAATTGCTGGATGGGTCAACTGTTATATATAATATTTGAAAAAAACCGCTCGAAGGTATCATAGATGGCAGTAGTAACATTTTATCAATCCATTGGGATCTAACTATGGGACTACTTTCCAAGACCAGCTCCTTCAGATAGGTCTCTTTTAGTACTTCAGAGGTTTGGGAAGAAATCCGGAATTCCTTGCATTTCTGTTTGACTTTCTCCATTAATTGCTGTAGCTCTCCCATATCAAGGGGCTTCAACAAATAGCCGATCGCTTCCACGGAAAGTGCTGCTTTAATATATTGAAACTCATCGTGTCCACTTAGGAATACGATCTGGACATTGCGATTGATTTGTTTGGCCCGCCTGCTAAATTCCAGTCCATCCATAATCGGCATACGAACGTCCGTTAATATGATATCAGGTCGAAGTTCTTCCATGCGCTGAAGCGCTTCTCTGCCGTTCTTCGCCGTTCCAGCAACACGAATGCCCATATCTCCCCAACGAACGTAATCGGCCAGCATCTCGAGCTCCATTTTTTCATCGTCTACAAGCAGTATACTGTACATTGAAAGCGTTCCCACCTTTCCAAACGCTGATATTACTCAAATTTATTGTAAAACGTATAACTCAAATAAACAATGACTTCTCAAAAGGATCGTTCATTTGGAATACGTTTCTGAAGATGCTTGTATGGAATTGTTTTCTGCTCATTCCTATAATGAGAGTATACAAAATGATTGGTTGTGACTGAGCGGCACAAGCCGCCGCAGCCTGGAAAAGGCGGGTTATACGTATGGAAGCGCGACTGAAAAGGATGAAAGGACAAAAATATTTATACTTAATGATCCTGCCCGCCTTCATCTCTACCATCTTATTTTCATATGGTCCGATGTTCGGCTTGTACATGGCGTTCATCAATTACTCGCCCGGCGGTGGTTCCTTTATCCACCAATTTTTTGCGAGCAAGTTTGTCGGTTTCGAGTGGTTTCGATACTTCTTTACCAGTGGTGATTTTTATATCATCATGCGCAATACGATTGCGCAGAGCTTCTTATCGCTGTTGATTGGATTTCCGGCTCCGATTGTGCTGGCCTTAATGATTAATGAGGTGAAGAGCGGCTTATTCAAAAAAGTGGTACAAACGGTATCGTATCTGCCTCACTTTATATCTTGGGTCATAGCAGCAAACATCATCATAACGCTGCTATCCTCACAGGGGCTGATCAACAAGTTACTGATGCTTTTGCACATCACGGAGGAACCGGTACAATTTTTCCAAAATGGCCATTACTTCTGGGGGATCATTGCTGTCTCCAATATGTGGAAGGATATGGGATTTAACGCAATCATGTATTTGGCTGCAATTGCCGCTATTAATCCCGAACTATATGAAGCAGCAAGAGTTGACGGTGCCAGCCGATTGCGCCAAATGTTTCACGTCACACTTCCGTCTTTACGCCCAACGATCGTAATTCTGGCTATTTTGTCAATTGGCGGTATCTTGAACGCGGGTTTCGATCAGCAGTATTTGTTGCAAAACAACACCATCTTGAAATATTCTGACGTTATCGATACCTATACGTACCGCTACGGACTGCAGAACGGCATGTTCTCTTATGGCGCTGCGGTTGGGTTGTTCAAATCGGTCATTGCCTTCATTTTGGTTATCAGCGTTAATACATTGTCCAAGCGAATGAATCAACAATCATTGTTCTAAAACGAAAAGATAGGAAAGGGTGGGTATGAATGAGAACAAGATCGCGTGGCGATATCGTCTTCGCCGGGTTCGTTTATGTGTTCCTCCTTCTGGTATTTATCGCAACGTTCTACCCCTTCTGGAACATTCTCGTGCTGTCTGTAAACAGTGCAGATGATACGATCCGTGGTGGCATTTATTTCTGGCCGAGGGAGTTTTCCTTTACAAGCTATACGCAAATATTATCCGATCAAGAAATCCTCAATGGGGTCAAAGTGACATTAGCACGCACACTGATCGGCACCCCCCTCGCCGTTCTGGTAATCAGTCTGCTTTCTTACCCGCTCAGCAAGCGTGATTTGGTCGGCGGGAAGTTCATCACACTTTTCTTCATCTTTACGATGTATTTCGGCGGCGGCTTAATCCCTTACTATATGATCTTAAAGAGTCTTCACCTGATAGATACCTTCTGGGTGTATATTGCGCCAGGTCTTATGAATGTGTTTTTTATGATATTGGTACGTACATTTATTCAGCAACTTCCTGGGGAATTAGATGAATCTGCAAAGATGGACGGCGCGAACGATCTGCAAATTTTCATCAAGATCGTATTGCCGCTGACGACTCCGGTACTTGCTACGATTGGGTTGTTTACGGCGATCGGCCATTGGAATTCTTGGTTCGATTCCTATGTATTCACCTATAAGCCTGAACTTAAGACGCTGCAGGCCGTTCTCGTCAAAATTTTGAATCAGTATCAGACGTCAAATATGGTGTCAGATGCGCAGCAGATGGCGAATTCTGCCAAACGACTCGCCGTATCGTCGGATTCGATCCGCATGGCTGCAACGATCGTCGCAACGCTGCCTATTGTCATTGTGTATCCGTTCCTGCAAAAGTATTTTGTCAAAGGCATGACCGTGGGAGCAGTTAAATCCTAGTCCAGTATTCTCATTCTTGAAAGGCGGTGGTAGGAGCACAATCCACAGCGGATAGGACGATATCACATCAAGCAATGCAATCAGCTGTTATCCATACAATTAGTCAAGGGGGAATGTATGCCATGTTCACGACCAAGAAAACGTTCAAGGTGTTGCTTTCAACGGTTCTTATGGGTTCCGTCATCGCCGGTTGCTCTACGAAGGAAAATACGGCTTCGCCAAGCGATAAGCCGGCTGCTACAACCGATAGCAAAGCTAACGATATGACTCCTATTAAAATGACGTTCTTTGATAAAAATACAGGTGATGCCTTCACGAACGAGGTTGCCAAGGAAATTACGAAACGGACAGGCGTTACGATTGAAATTCAGCAACCAACGGGCAATCCTTCAGAAAAGTTGAATCTGATGCTCGCCAGCAGCGATCTACCGGATATTGTGCTAATGGACCGCGGGGGAGATATCGTCAACAAGTACATCGCTGCAGGGGCGATTATTCCGCTGGATGATCTGATTGCGAAATATGGTCCCAATGTGAAGAAAATGTACGGGGACACTCTGAAAAAGACACGGTACACCGACGGGAAAAACTACTATCTTTCTAACTGGTACGGCCCTGGGAACGAACCCGTATTCGGCATGAATATGCGCATGGATTGGCTTAAACAGCTTGCTCCGGACAAAGTTGAAGGCGGAAAGCCGTTCTCAGCAGATGAATTCGAAGCGCTGCTGAAGGACTTCAAAGCAAAGTTTGGCAAAGCGGACGGCAAAGACGTATTTCCGATGACTTTCAATGGTGAAAATATCGGCGCTGTGCTCGGAACATTCAAAGGCATGTGGGGGATGAAGTCCTTCTTTGAAGATAACGGAACGCTGAAGTACGATGTGAAGGACCCGAAATACAAGGATATGCTGATGTACTTGAACAAGCTGTACCGTGAGGGCTTGATCGATCCGGAATGGCCGGTCAATAAGAAGCAAACGTGGGAGCAAAAGATTTCTAATGGGCTCGTATTTGCAACGCCAGGCGCTTACTGGGATCTCGGGACTTCTAACGGCGTGCTCAAGAAGGCAGGCGGACCTGAAAAGCAGCTGTACTCTTATAAGCTTGTAGGACCAGGCGTTGATCCGGCCAAGACGACATTAGGGCCGAGTAGCACGCTCGGTTGGGATGCGATTGCGATCACGAAGACGAACAAAAATCCAGAAAGAACAATGAAGCTCATCGATTTCTTGGCTAGCGAAGAAGGCCAATATCTGCTCATGTGGGGCATAGAGGGCGTGCACTGGGATATGAAGGACGGCAAGCATGTGCCGCGTCCGGAAGTGCTCCAAGGCTTTAAAGACGACTGGGATAACTACGTGAAGAAAACCGGTATTCGCAAATGGACTTGGTTCATCAAGAGCGGCAAAGGCTCCGACGGTACGGTGTACGATATGCCGGTCCGTTACCAGCGCGGCGAGATCGACCAAATGGCGCTGAAGAACTTGTCCGATTCGACGTGGGATACAACGGTATATGATAACCTCGGCCCTGCCGGCGGCACCCCGGATGCGCTCGTCAGCCAGAAGGTTTCAGATATTATGAGCCAAACGATTACGAAAGTCATCATCTCCAAGTCCGATACGGATGCAGCCGCTCTATTCGATAAAATGCTTGCCGATATGAAGGCAGCTGGCGATGAGAAAGTGGAGAAAATCATTAACGACAACTACAAGAAACGCATGGATCTTTGGAAATAAGAGAGGATGCAGATCAGGAAGCCGAGGCACCGTTCCGGCTTCCTTCTTCATTTAAATGTCTATAGGCATGAAGGGAGCAGGATTATGATGACAACCAGTACGATTACCATTCAAGAGTTAAATGGGCAAGTGGTTGGAGAAAATGGGATATGCCGAATAATCGTCGATCTGGCGAGCGGATTAACCGATTATGAATGGGATTCCGGTAGCTGCTTGAGCGGCGCTTACAGCGCAGCGCGGATCGAAGGAGGCAAATACGTTGCTTCGACCGAATATTCGGAGCACAAACTGGCCGCTAGCAGCACTCAAATGATCCATGATGATTTCGGTACAGGCTGCCGCTTCTCTGTGATTCATTCGGCTGAATTGCTTCCGGTCATGACGCAGACGTTTTGGCTTTATGAAAAAGTGCCATACTTTTTCGTTCGGGTTGAGATGGAGGGTGTATCGGAAGCATTGGAGACAAACTATATGTCTCCATTGACAGCGGACGCAGCTAAGGGATCATCGGCGATTTCTTTGGAAATAGCGGCAGAGGAACTGCGCGCGTTGTTGGTGCCTTTCGATAACGATAAGTGGGTACGTTACGAATCAACCGCCATGCCGAACCAGCTGGAAAGCTATGAGGTAACGGCTATTTTCGAACCTGCATCGAGAAAAGGGCTAGTTGTTGGTTCGGTTACCCATGATACATGGAAAACCGGTCTGAAAGTGATCGGACATGAAGGAGCGGCTATTCATCATCTGGAGGTATACGGTGGAGCAGCAGGCGAGTATACGCGCGATAGCATTCCTCACGGTACGCTGATCGGCAAAACGATTGCTTCACCGCGTATCTTTGTGGGTATGTATGCGGATTACAGAACCGGACTAGAAGAATACGGAAAAGCCAATGCTGTGATAGCTCCACCTCTTCAATGGGAACACGGCGTTCCATTTGGATGGAATAGCTGGTCGGCGGCAGGGGGAGAGCTCGATTACGAGCTTTACACCCATACGTCGGACTTCTTAAAAAGCTTGCACGATGGCGGGTTTCATCATCAGGGGACAGTTTATATTAACTTTGATTCCTTCTGGACGAACTTAACACAGCAGCAGCTCGAAGACGCTGTGCGTTACGTTCGCGACAATGGACAAAAGCCCGGTATTTATTGGACGCCTTTTGCCTTCTGGGGGAACGATTTCGATCGGGTTGTGGAAGGCACGGACGGTAAGTATACATACCGTGATCTCCTGCTGCGTGATGAGCAAAGGCAAATTTTGCCCGATTTAGACGGCGGACTTGCGATTGATCCTACGCACCCTGGCAATCTGATGCGGACGGAGTGGCATCTTGAACGGTTTGTCAGGTGGGGGTTCGAGTACATTAAACTCGACTTCCTTGGACACGGTGCTTTGGAAGGCGTGCACTTCGATAAAGAAGTGCGTACAGGGCTTCAAGCGTACAACCTTGGCATGGCGTTGATCAAGAATAGGCTTGATCCCAAGGTTATCGGACGTCCATTCTTTATCAACTTGTCCATCGCGCCGATGTTTCCACATCAATACGCCCATAGCAGGCGCATCTCATGTGATGCTTTCGGTACACTGAAAGATACGGAGTATATGTTGAATTCACTAACATATGGTTGGTGGATGAATGGGACCATCTATCCTTTCAATGATCCTGACCATACGGTTCTGTACAAAAGCTTTAACCAAGAACCTACGATGGTTCAGGAAGGCAGGAGTCGTCTAAACGCTTCCCTTATTGCCGGAACGGTTCTTCTGATGGGGGACGATTTCCGTAAGGAGGAAGCAAGAATCAGGGCAGAGGACTGGTTAACCCGGGCGGAGCTTATAAAAATTGCAAAGACAGGAAGAAGTTTTGTTCCGCTTGAGGGAAATACCGATGCGGCGTCTGATGATGTTTTTTTCCAAATGGCAGATGACGACTGTTATATAGCTGTGTTTAACTATAATAAAGATGAAACGGTTGAGAAACGTATATCCATCGAGCGTATGGGTCTGCCCAAAAATGCGACTTATGAGCTGCATGATCTATGGGAGGGAACCGCCAATCAGTCATCAGGAGACATAAGCGTTCGCTTGGAACCGGCGGAGTCGAAGATTATTAAGTTGATTCTTTAGCGGGAAGGAGCTGCTTCGGCAGCTCCTTTTTTGCGCGCTAGAGTGATTAAGGGGTAAGTCTAAGCTTACCCCAATTTAGCCTTTTTTCATGCTTTAGAGCTGCTTTTGGCTGGAATTGTTGTATTTTTTGAAACAGTTCTGTGGAAAGTGCGGATTACCTTGCCTAAAGTTGTGCAAAAGAGACCGTCGATTCATTCATTCGCGGTAGAATAATGTTGTAAAAAGGAATCAATTTCATAATTCCAACCCTTGCTACATAAGGACTTATAGCGCATTCAAAAACAGTCACCTACCCAAGATATCCATTGGGTGCCAAGAATTTCATGTTATTCTCCGTTTTAGTACTAGAAATCAGGGCATTTAAGTGGTTAAATCCCTTTCTGAATTCTGTAATCGGTTTGAATGTCAATAGCTCGTACGATGTTTATGGCGCCTTGTGGGAAAATAGTGCTTTAATAGTGAAATTAGCTCCTTAAGGTTTATCCGATGATATTTCTATCGAATCCACACTTCATTTGAACGTTAAGAGTCTTTAGGGACTTCTATTTTTACATAATACGGTGAAAATGAAGAGATAGCAGTCTCTAAAGGCTCTTATGAACGTTAAGAGTCTTTAGGGACTTCTATTTTTACATAATACGGTGAAAATGAAGAGATAGCAGTCTCTAAAGGCTCTTATCCGATTGCTTTTCTCCCGAGTTCACACTTTACTTGACGGATAAGAGCCTCTACAGACTCTTATTTTTACAAAATACGCTGGAAATGAAGAAATAGCAGTCTCTAAAGGCTCTTATTCAACTGCTTTTCTCCCGAATCCATACTTGGAAAAATCGGACTTTTATTATGAAATTGACTAAAAAGTGCAACAATTGAATGCCTAGATCCAGCCTTTCACCCCTCGATGTTGCAGATTGTACAACAATTTGGCCCAATATAGACCATTTCACAACAAATGTTGCTCAAAATGTTGTACGAAATGCAACTTCAAGTTGCAAAATAGCCTTTTGGCGTGTGAATTGTTGTAGAAAATACAACATTGGTAATCACTATTGCCCATCTGCCCTCACGAAAGCTGAATGACTCTAAAATCACATTTTGGAGTTGTGAATACCCGTTGTGAATCAATCGACAGTCTCCAAAATACAACATTTCACGGATAAGCAAATGAATGTAAGCATATACGTTTTGAGAGTAATTTGGTTTGCATCAACAATGGTGACGGGAAAGATAATAGAAGCAAGAATGAAGGCCAAACCAAACCGAAGTTGCCTGAAAATCATCTTCTAAGTTCCGAATCAGCGCGTAGGCTATCTCCGTGCCGAGAACATCTCCCAGCCTATTGACAAATAAACTATATTTCGATAGCATCATTTGTGAAACGGACAATTGTCCGTAAATTTAGCATTAGACAAGAGAGATCAGCAGAGGATGCTGAATCGGATGGAGGGAATACATGTCTTCAGGTAATAACAATGCAGCAACAGAAGCCCCGTTTTCAATGCGAAGCATACTAGGGCCTTTGGTAGCAATTGTGGTTGGGATTTTCATGGTCATATTGGACGGAACGGCGGTAAACGTTGCTCTTCCCAAGCTGCAGGAAGAATTTAAACTATTGAACTTGTCCTTAGTACAATGGACCGTGATCGGATATGCACTGGCACAAGCCGCGGTCATTCCTTTAGCGGGCTGGCTATCCGACAGATTTGGCGCTAAGAAAATTTTCTTGATCTCGGTAGGTCTATTCACGATCGGTTCTGGCCTATGTGCGCTGGCTAATTCGGTTGAAATGCTGATTACTTTCCGTATCATCCAAGGCCTGGGTGGCGGTGTTGTGGTACCGATTGCTATGGCATTCATCTATCGTCTGTCGCCGCCGGGAAAAGTAGGGGCAGTTATGGGCATGATGGGGATTCCAATCTTGCTAGGTCCGGCACTAGGACCTGTCGTTGCAGGCTGGTTGGTTGAATATCACAGCTGGCAGTGGATCTTCCTGATTAACCTGCCTATCGGTGTCATCGGTATTATCCTCGGAATCCGTACATTACCGAATATTGGGCGGCAGTCGGTTGCATCCTTGGATTTACTTGGCATGCTGTTAGGTCCAATTGCTTTTGCAGCGCTAGTGTACGGTGTTTCTAATGGCGGTATTGACCCGATTACCGGGAAATCCACTTGGATGGATGCTGATACGCTGATTGGCTCAGGAATCGGTATTGTAGCGCTTATTTTATTCGTTATTGTGGAGTTAAGACGTGAGAATCCGCTGCTCGAGCTTCGCGTTTTCCGCTCAGGTAATTTTACAAAAGGGATCATCGTGCAATGGATTTCACAGATTGCGATGTTCGGAACTATGTTCCTTGTCCCTCTATATTTACAACAGGCCCATGGTTATAGTCCTTTGAAGACAGGGCTCATCATGCTTCCGCAAGCTCTGGCTTCCGGTTTATTTATGCCAATTGGCGGTAAACTGTCAGATCGTTTCGGAGCGCGTCCGCTTGTCTTGGCGGGAATGGCTCTTACAACGATTTCAGCCTTGTTACTATCCAATATTTCTGGCGATTCAGGTGTAGGTACAGTGATCCTGCCGCTTGCACTGCTAGGTGCGGGAATGGGACTGTTTATGATGCCTCTCAATAATCATTTGATCCAATCAGCACCTCAGAATTTGGTTGGGCGTGTAACGTCGCTAACGAACGCCGCACAGCAAGTTATGATGTCCTTCGCTATCGCCATTTTGATGACGATCTTTACAACGAAGATGAAAAATTTAATGGTTGAATCAGGTAAGCAGAAGCCGGATTTAGACTTGTATGCTTCTTCCTTTGGATACACGTTCTTAGTTCTGCTGGGTATCGCGGTTGTCGGCGGATTGCTAGGTCTTATGCTGCAAAAGCCCAAGAAGTCGGAAGGCGAGTCCACGGACGGTGCAGAAATTCCAATAATGGTTGGTCATTAATCTGACAATTTGTTGCGAAAAATAATTTTATAGAAAACGAAAAGCCCGGTCCAAGTGGAACCGGGCTTTTTTCGCATGACATAGTAAGATCATTGATTTTGTGAGCTGCTGCTGGAGGATTGATTTTCTTTAAATGCCTCTGCTGCTTCCTCTGCGGAAAATTCCGTATCATCTTTACCTGGGACAGGCATTTTGTTTAACTCCGTAGACTGTACTTCTGCCTTTGTTGCTTGATTATCTTGATTGGGCATGTGACACCTCCTTTATTAAAAATAACAACAAGGAATAGTTTTCCACTTTATCAAATTTTTATACCGATTACGTCGATTGGAAATGCTTTCTGAAAAACGACTAAAGAAATATGAATTGTTGTCCGTCAATCATGCTGTTGTAGTTTTTTTCTATATTTCATCGGTGTCGTGCCTACAAGCTTTTTGAAAGCCTGGCAGAAATACGGGAAATTGTTCATCCCCACCTCAATGCTGATCTGTTCAATCCCTTTGTTGCTAGTTATTAAAAATAGACAGGCTTGTCTGATTCGTCTCGCGAGAATATAATCCATCAACGTAGCGCCGGTTTCTTGTTTAAAGATACGTGAAACATAATATTTGGATATATGCAGATGATCCGCTAACGTATCGAGTGAAATTTCTTCTGAATAATGCCCCTCTAGCCAATTCATGATTTTTTCAGAATAACGAAGCTGTCTATGTGGATTAAATCCATTTCCATTTTCAATTGGATTTCCAAATCCTTTTGCATAGAGAAATTGAAAAATCTGCAGCAGGAGTAAAGCGAAATTTTGCTGTTTGGCATCGTGCTGATATATGGAAAATCCTGCATGATGATGCTGAAATAATTGGCTGATAAAGCTATTATTATCAATTTGTTGGAGCACCTGCTCTTCGAGTTCCTTTTTCCATAAATGCTGAAAATAAGCATTCAAGTGTGGAAATGAAGCAAAATAGGGTTCAAATATAGAGGGCTCTAAGGAGATAATCGTTCGTTCGAATGGGGCATCCGGATGAACTTCAACTTGAATGTGATGTAATTGATATGGTTGCAGGTAGAGGAAGGTGCCAGACTGAATCGTGTAGACTTTGCTATTCACCACAATTTGCCCAGTGCCTTGATACACATATAAAAATTCCATCCCCTGATGGCAATGGTAGAATCCTTTATAATTCTCTGTCGTTATCTTGCGATAGCTAAAGCGATAGGGGATTTCGTGTAATTCTACATCTTGTAAGAATTTCATCGTCTGCTGCCTCCTGATGATTAGCTCAGAATAGTGTAACATGTCCTAATCAATCATGACAAGAAAACAACAATTCCATGTAATACAGTGTAACTATAAAGCAGACAGATTTAATATAATGCAAGAGAGCCATTGCCTAACGTGTGAGTTAGCAATGGCTCTTTGGTTCTCTTTACCGACTAAATGGAAGTGTTTCTGTCTTGGTTTACTTTAACATCCTTTAATCTGTATTCTGTCAGCGAAACCCCGAAGTGCTTTTTAAAGGTCGTATAAAAATAATTCGACTTCTCAATGCCGCATTTCTCTAAAATATCGTTAATAGGCAGGTTAGTCTGCTCTAAATAATGCTTCATATGTTCCATACGTACAGTTGTTATATATTCGGCTACCGATTTACCAGTTGAAGTCCGAAATAGCTTGCCGAGGTACACAGAAGAGATGGACAACGCATCTGCGCAGCTACTTAGGGAAAGATTCTTATTGGGAAACATATTCTGAATCATGTCTACCACTGTGCTGACGATCTCATTCTTCTTTTTGTCTTTGGCACCTTCTTTTAAATGAATAATGTCATCGAACAAACTGAAAAATGATCGCTCGAGCTCATCCAATGTCTCCAGCCCCGTAACATGTTTAAGAAAATCAATGGAGATTGAATTAAGCTTCGATTGTGACCCTTCGACGATCTGATTCATGGAAGTGTGGAGGGAGTAACTCAGATAAATAATAGAATTGATAATGTTGCCGTAAGAAGCATGCTCCATAGTTCTAATCATGTCTCGGTATAATTCCTTTGCGGTTTCACCATTTCCTAGCTTAAGAGCGTCTATAAGCTGTTTTTCCTTTGCAGCCGGAAACATAAAGGCAACATCATTTACTTCATGCAATAGTGTTGGAGTCAAAATGCTAGAGTGCCCATATTTCAATCTGTACATGGAAAGGCCCAATGTTTCTTCATAGACCTGCTTGATATGTTCTGCTGAATCTACAACATAGCCAAGCGATGCCGATAAGGATAAGTCAAAGTACTGATGGCTATGGCTCTGAATGTCAGCCACGATGCTCTCAAAAGTTTCATACAAGATGTCTGGAGGATCAGGTGAATCGGTAAGGTCTACCAGAACGACAAGTTGGTCGGCCCCAATATCGATCACTTCATTACTATAATGCTGTGAAGTAACTTCTCCAGCTACATTTGCAATAGCATACTTGTAAATCGATCGGTCCTTATCCGTGTACTTCGCTACAAAATCTTGATAGTAATCAATTTTTAATAGATACAGAAACAGCTTATTTCTAAAATTCAAATTAATAAGAAGCTCTTGTTCTTTCGCAGCCATGCGCTCTGAGGAAAGAATAACGTGCCCGTTTATCACTTTTTTTAGGAAATCGTTCTTTAGGACGGGAGTGTTGTCACGCTGCATAGTTTCCAAATCATTCGTTTTATTGATGAGAGCACCAATGGGCTGGTAAAGCTTTCTTGAAGCGAGAAAGGCAAAGAACACGCCTAAGAGTAGTACGATAAGACAGAATAATAAGGTGATATAGGTGTTTCTTCTCACTGCGGAAAAAACAGTCTCATACGGTGTAATACTCAGAAACTTCCACCTTAATATCTCGGAAGATACATAGGAGACAAGCACTTTTTTTTGATGAAGCTGATCAATGATCGTGCCGGAAGGAGCTGTTGAAGAAAGGATTTGATGCATGTAGTTTTGATCTGCAATATTTTCCATGAACATATCTGGGGACGACTCGCTAATGACGACCCCTTTATCATCTACAACCATAATTTCATTGCCATCGCTGCTCATTTTATTATCCAAGGAAGTGATCGTCAATCTCAACCAGTCCGCATCAACATTTAGTACGATTGCATTATTAAAGTTTGCTTGATTGTCACTCGTGTCTAACAAAATATACGTATAGACATTTGTGAGTTTCGTCTGGGTGCCATTTGGATTTGTGATTTTACGTGGAATGGGATAAAGAATCGGTAGCTTCTTTTGCTCGGCCACATGTAAAGCTTGAACAATTTCTTGGTCAAAGAATTCGGAACTGTAATAAAATGTGCCTGGCGCTGAAATGAAAGTGTCAAGCTTCCTATTATAGATATAAGCGGAATGAATGTACGTGTTGGGGATCGTGAGCGCATCCAGAGTCCTGATGGCGTTGCCAAAAGTTAGAATATCTTCATTGTTACTGTTTGCAAAAGCAATGATGTAGTTGTTGAGGGACAGCGATTTGCAAAAATTCTTAGCGAGATTGTCCATATAAACCGAGCTGTAGCTGATCTTGGACAAGATGTTTTCGTTCATGCCTTTAACCATAGCACTGGTTGAGGTGGTGTAGTTGTAGTACAGCAATGAAGAGAGCGCCAAAATCAAAGACGTGATAATAGCAATAAATGAGATTAATAATTTTTTATAGATACTTATCTTTCTTCTAGAGACCACGCTATTCATGCTGACCACCCTCGTCTCGTATTTTCGTTCTCTTACGTACATTAAATGTATTATATCCACCTAAATATCTCAATAAAAAAGCCGTTAAAGGTTTATTATTTAGAGTTTTGTTAATTTTTGTAGCCATCCAAAATTTAAAAATTGTAGTTTTATCTCTTTTTATTGTATTCAATTTGGATAGACGAGACTTATGATGGGGGTACCAAAATAATTTAGATTGCCTACCTAAGGAGAATGCCAATGAGTAATGTTACATTGCAACACAAATTCAAAAAACGAGGAAAAGTTCGTCACTCTATACCTGTAATAGGAGAACTTGTTAAGAATAAGACATTTTACTTTATGATGCTTCCCGGACTGATCTACATTCTTGTCATGTATTACCTGCCTATGTTCGGCGTTGTCATCGCTTTTGAAGAGTATAATCCGATTAAAGGGATTTTCAAGAGTAAATGGATTGGATTTACGAATTTTAAGTTTCTATTCAAATCGGATGCTATTTTTCAAATTACATTCAATACGATCTTCTATAACTTAATCTTCATTATATTAGGAATTGGTTTATCACTCATCATTGCCATTCTGATAAACGAAATAGGCAATCGCTTTCTTGCAGGAGCTTATAAAAGCATCATATTGCTTCCATATCTCTTGTCTTGGGTGGTAGCAGAATATTTATTATTTTCTTTTCTAAGCATGGACAAAGGAATAATAAACAGTTTTCTGAATGTATTTGGGATTGAGCCTGTTCTGTGGTATTCAGAACCCAGCTATTGGCGGTTTATTATACCTGCGGCTTATGTATGGAAGAACATCGGCTACTTCTCGGTTATTTTTGCGGCAGGAATTGCAGGGATTTCCGGAGAGTATTATGAAGCTGCGAAAATGGATGGGGCAAGCAAGTTTCAACAAGCCATCAAGATTACCATTCCAATGCTAGTACCGATCACGCTCACTTTACTGCTTCTTCAGGCTGGAAAAATCTTTTACGCTGCATTTGGGGATTGGGGATTGTTTTATAACCTGCCCAAGGAGTCAGGCGTGCTGTTCAGTGCCACAAATGTAATCGACACCTATGTTTACAGATCTCTGAAAAGTATGAGCGATTTCGGGATGTCTTCCGCTGTAGGATTGTACCAATCATGCGTTGGATTTGTCCTGGTTCTTGCATCTAACTTTTTGATCAGACTCTATGATCGTGACAGCGCACTGTTTTAGGAGGATGATTGCATGAACAAACGATTTACAGTATCCAGCACGATAATAAATTTATGTTTTATGGTGTATTGCGCCCTATGTCTGATCCCGCTCTTTGTTGTACTTTCCATTTCGTTATCCGATGAGCAGTCTATATTCCAGTTCGGCTACCATCTCATTCCCTTGAAACTTAGTCTGAATGCTTACCAATTCATACTTAATGGAAACTCACCCATTATCAGAGCCTTCCTTGTTACCGTCATCGTTACACTCGTAGGTACACTATTGCATCTTATTATTTCGTCTTTATTTGCATATAGCCTTTCAAGAAATGAAGTGAAGTATAGGCATATCGTGTCCTTCTTGGTTGTATTCTGCTTATTGTTCAACGGAGGATTAGTACCTTGGTATATCCTGCTCTCAAAGTACCTTCACCTGAAAGATTCGCTATATGTGCTCTTCGTACCTTACTTAGTTTCATCGGTCAATGTTCTTATCATGAGGAATTTTTTTAAAGCCTCAATTCCAGAATCAATAATAGAGTCTGCAAGAATTGATGGTTCGGGTGAGTTTCATACTTTTATCAAGCTCGTCGTTCCTTTATCGACGCCAGTGCTCGCAACCATCGGTCTTTTTACAGCAGTTTTTCTTTGGAATGATTGGTTTACTGCCGCATTATTCATTGAGAACGGCAAGCTGTATACGTTGCAGTTTCTTCTTCAGTCCATTATGAACAACATCGCGTTCCTCCAAGGGAATGCTTTGACTGCGAAAGCCGCAGCCGCCCAACCCGACGAGACGGCCAGAATGGCAACATGCATCATTTCAGTGGGGCCGATCGTTCTCGCATATCCTTATTTGCAGAAATATTTCGTTAAGGGCCTTACATTGGGTGCAGTGAAATCTTAAGGCGTGGCTTTATTGGGCGTGGGCCCATTTAGCATATATAAACAAATATGGAGGTCTGACAATGAACAGAACGAAGAAGAAGGCAAAGACACTTGGTGTACTAAGTCTTGGTTTCACGATCGCACTCGTTGGATGTGGTAAACAAACGGATACTACAACAACATCTGCAACTCCAGCACCGAAAACAACGGAATCGGCGGTTCAACAAACAGCAACCCCATTAGCGCCAGTTGAGCTTACTTATTACTTCCCTAACTCACCTCAGAAGGATTTGCAGACCGTAGAAGATGCCGTAAATAAACTTATCCAGCCGAAAATTAATGCCAAGGTTCACCTGAAGCTAATTGATTGGGGTGCTTACGAAGAGAAAATGAAAGTCACCATGGCTTCTGGCGAGCCATACGATCTTGTCTGGACGGCAGGTAATTTCAATAATTATTTTCAAAATGTAGCAAATGGAGCTTATGCCCCATTAGAAGATTTGATTGTTAAATACCCCGCCATGAAGAGCGGGATTCCTGATATGTTTTGGAATGCTGTAAAAGTAAAAGGACATATTTATGGCGTACCTGTCTTCCAACAGTCAACGGCAGGGTATGGTTATTTAATACAGAAGTCAGTAGCGGATAAATATAAAATTGACTGGAAATCGGTCACCAAGTTATCGGACCTAACACCTTTCCTAGAAACAGTCAAGAAGAACGAGCCTAATCTTATACCTTGGGAATATAGCCAACAGATCGATCCATTCCTTACTGCACCTCCAATGTTTGGCATGGAGACTTTAGGAGATCCTAAGACTCCCGGAAATCTTTATTTAAAAGATGGAGGCAAGGTTGTTAATCAATATGAGACGCCAGAATTCAAAGCCTATGTAACGATGATGAGAGACTGGTATACCAAAGGATATTTAAAGAAAGACGCTGCAACATTAAAAGAAACCTCAGCGGATCGGAAGGCTGGAAAATATGCGCTTGAATTGGGTCAGATCGATAGTGACTCCGTAGCTTTCGCGCAAGCTGGCATGGAAGCATCAGGAAGAATGTCCAACTTCAATCCAGCTATACAGTCCTATGACTTCCAGTTCGTGAAGCCGCTGCTTACAACCGACAAAGCTTCAGCGACGATTACTGCTATCTCTGCAAATTCGCCAAACAAAGAGAGAGCCATGATGTTCCTCAATCTGCTTAACACCGATAAAGAAGTCTACAACACGCTTGTTTGGGGCGTTGACGGTAAACATTATAAGAAAGTTGCTGATAACCGAATTGAAACGAACAAAGACGGGGGCTACCAAATCTTCGCTCCTTGGGAATTCGGTAACATGACACTCTCTTATTTATCAGAAGGTGATCCTAAAGGAAACGATACTAAGTTTACCCAAATGTGGATAGATCTTAATAAAAACGCCACACCTTCCAATGCGTTAGGATTTGTATTTGACTTTACACCTGTGAAGGCAGAGAAGGCGAACACCGATGCAGTCATTGCTGAGCTTTATTATTCTTTAGCTTCTGGTTCCATCGATCCTGACAAGTACTTACCGCAATTCCTTGATAAATTAAAACAGGCTGGCTCAGACAAGATTATCGCTGAAAAGCAAAAACAACTCGATGCTTGGAAAGCTACAAACAAATAATTTACACCAGTGCAGGCTTCCTTCTTATTTGGCGTAGGAAGCCTGCAACCTAATGAGAAGCTGCATGATATGGAATAAGAGATTCAAAAATCAATTTGGTAACGCTTACATTATGCAAAAGGAGAAAAATCAAATTAAGAAAGTTACTGCTGCATTAATTGGAGCTGGGCAAAGAGGGGCAGGTGCGTATGCTCCTTATGCATTAAAAAATCCGGAAGAACTTCAATTCGTTGCTTTTGCAGAAGCTGATCCTGAACGAAGGGAGCTTTTTCAAAAAGCACATTGTATTCAAGACGCCAACTGTTTTTCAAACTGGGAAGAACTCCTTGAAGGCCCAAAGCTGGCTGATGCCATTCTGATTTGCACCCAGGATAACATGCATTTCGAGCCTGCGAAGAAGGCATTGGAGAAAGGATATCATGTTCTCTTAGAGAAACCGATGTCACCGGATCCATTGGAATGCATCATCATGGGTGAATACGCTGAGAAATATCAACGTGTATTTTCAATTTGTCATGTGCTTCGCTATACGGATTTTTTTGCAAGGATTAAAAAAATGATTACAGATGGAAAAATAGGTAAACTCATTTCGATTCAACATACGGAAAATGTGGAGCATCGTCACCAAGCCCACAGCTTTGTACGAGGCAACTGGAGGGATTCGGAAGTTTCGAGCCCGATGATTCTAGCAAAAAGTTGTCATGACATGGATATTCTACAATGGATTGTCGACTCGGACTGTACGAAAGTTTCTTCATTCGGCTCATTGACCTATTTCCGTAAAGAAAATGCGCCAGAGGGGGCGCCTAAGTATTGCTTGGACGGCTGTCCCGTGAAAGATGAATGCCCGTATTATGCGCCCAAAATGTATATTGAACGAGATGATTGGGTGGGAGAAGTATTGCGTACGGTTGTCAGTAATAACACGAGCGACGAGGGTGTACTTCGTGAATTGAAGGAAGGCCCGTATGGAAGATGTGTCTATCATTGCGATAACAATGTTGTAGATCACCAAGTAGTCAATTTGGAATTCGCTAATGAAGTGACAGTCGCATTTACGATGAGTGCCTTTACCTATGAAGGTGGCAGATCGGTGAAGCTGATGGGCACACACGGCCAAATCAGAGGCGATATGGAGAAGAACATCATTGAAGTGACTAGCTTCGTAACTCGGGAGACAGAAGTCATTAATCTTGACGTGGACATGGAAGGGCATGGGGGTGGAGATACGGGTATTATGCGAGACTTCGTACGCCTAGTTCAAAGTGAGGGTAAAGAAAAAGGACTTACCGGTGCAGATGTTTCCGTTAAAAGCCATCTTATTGCATTCGCCGCGGAGAAGTCGCGTTTGGAGAGCAAAGTAATACGGATGAAAGATTATATTAGTGAATTGAAAAAGCAGGATTTTCGATAAGCAAAGATAAAGGAGGTGATAATAATGGATGAGTGTACAGCAAGCATACACACATAACATTCAAACGGAAAGCGTTTTCGTATTTTGGACTAGTTTGTAAGATGGAGCCAGATACGGAGTATAGTGTGGACGCTGGTGCCATTTGGATTCCGTACGGTGAACCAGTATCGGTGGAACGGTATGTAAATGAGCCAACATATAGCAAATGTATAAGACCAGAAGAGGCTGAAACTCATTGTGGAAGACAGTAAAAAAATGAACAAAGTGCAGCAAGGTAGTTTCCATTATACCTGCCCACTTTGTTCATTGGGATTAATTATTTAACAAGGCCATGTGGATCAATAACAAATTTCCGCGAAACGCCTCGATCAAAATCTTGATAGGCTTTGGGAGCATCATTCAATGAAATAAGTGTTGCATTTACAGCTTTAGCAATTTGCGCTTTGCCGCTAAGAATAGCCATCATCAAATCTCTATGGTATTTCATGACAGGTGTCTGACCAGTAACGAAGGTATGGGATTTAGCCCAACCCAGTCCGAAACGAATTTTTAGTGTACCTATTTTTGAATCTTCGTCAATAGCACCTGGATCGCCAGTCACATAAAGCCCTGGAATTCCCAAGCTTCCCCCTGCGCGTGTTACTTCCATAATTGAATTCAGCACGGTAGCTGGCGCTTCACCATGAGATTTCCCATGTCCATGAGCTTCAAAACCTACACAATCAATAGCTGAATCCACTTCAGGTGAGCCCAATATTTGATCGATTTGCCCAGCTAAGTCTCCATTTTCACGTAGATTAACTGTTTCACAACCAAAACTTTTCGCCTGAGCAAGTCGTTCCGCATTTAAATCACCGACAATAACAACGGCCGCTCCCAGTAACTGAGCAGAGTGAGCCGCTGCAAGACCTACTGGACCCGCGCCGGCAACATATACGGTTGATCCAGGACGCACACCTGCACTAACAGCACCATGATAACCCGTTGGGAAAATATCAGAAAGCATGGTTAGATCAAGGATTTTCTCCATCGCTTGCTCTTTATTCGGAAACTTTAATAATTGGAAATCTGCATATGGCACCATCACATATTCCGATTGTCCTCCAACCCAACCGCCCATATCGACATAACCATATGCGGAACCTGGACGATCCGGATTGACATTTAGACATACGTTTGTATTCCGTTCTTTACAGCTCCGGCAACGACCGCAGGCAATATTGAAAGGAACGGAGACGAGATCCCCTTTTTTAATAAATTCCACATCGCGTCCAACCTCAATAACCTCACCAGTAATTTCATGACCTAAAATGAGGCCTGATGGTGCAGTCGTTCTACCTCTAACCATGTGTTGGTCACTACCGCAAATATTAGTTGTCACGACTTTAAGAATAACGCCATGCTCACATTTGCGACCCACATTCAATGGATTAACGCCTGGGCCGTCCTTAAGAACCAAATCTGGATATTCCGTATTTCTAACCTCTACACTACCTGGCTTACTGTAGACAACAGCTCTGTTTCCTGACATTTTCATTAACCTCCTATTATCGATTTTTCTTCAAAATCAGGGTGTGATCGTGTTCCATAGATCTCTTACTACACGCTGCAAGTACAGAGACTGCTGCCATCGGTCACTAATCTCTTTGTTTCTCCCGCTTGCTTCATTCGTTGTCATTGCATAAGGGGGAGGACCTAGTTCAATTACGACCGGGAATACATCATTTGTACTAGCCTGAAGCAGCCAATTTTTCATTCCCAATTGCCACCATTTCATAAAATGGGAGAACATGGGATGATTTTGTTCCTCACCAGGGTCAATTTGTATTTGCTCTCCGTTCGATATTCGTGTATGTATGCTAGAAGTGTTCGAAAGTAATGAAAGAAGTAACTCGTCCGCTTCTTGAGAAACAGTATGCAGTTCCCCAGCGACGATGTAATGGGAAAAGTCGATTGTTAAAGGTAGAGACTTTAGTTCTCTAACGTATTCAACGGTACGTATCAAATCTTGGGTAATAGTACCCCTATGTGTTTCAATGAAAACAGGAATTCCCGCATCTTTAGACAGTTGCTCAATCCCCTTCAAGAGCTGAATGGCAGATTGACCTGTCATGAATGGTTGCATGACTTGTGCATTAATAAATCCAATACCATCAAAGGCTTTTGCTCTTAATAGGAAATCAGCTAAATCTTCAACCGATTTCGGGTAAGCGTTTACACTAAACGAAAGGTGATACTTGTCTAAAAGATGCTTCCAATAATCAGCTTTCTCGGGTGAAGGAAGGAATCCATTAATGCCGTCATAACCATTGCTAGCGATTAAGGCTATTTTCTCTTCGTCGGACAATATATTTCCTTCAAAAATATCCAGATTATCCATCGCCCACCACGACATTTGAACTTCTAATTGATTGTTCATGTTTCTCACCCCTTATCTCGAAGTCATAGGATGGTAAGTGACATCCATCTCACAATCTATAGTGTAAGTTGAATTTTAAGTAGAATGAAGTAATAATCTTGCTAATTTATCATGTAATCCTGCTATTACGAAGATTATTTTTGGTGCTGATTGTTTAAATAAAATAAATCGTCTACTATTTAGTTGTAGAAATGCTGCTATTATCTTCTTCAGAGGTTTCATTAGACGTTGGTTTTCAGAATTACAACCATTTCGCAAAATTATTTCATTCGCGTTTCGGAGTAAATCCAAGCAAGTTAAGAAACGAATTGCATTGATTAGTTAACCTCTTCATTACAATAGGAGACGATGTCTCTTTTTGTGAATAAAGAGGTTTTTTTACTATGCGTAATCCATGTAACATCAATGGGTTGTGCAAAATAACAACATTTCGGTGTCATACAGCAAAACTAAATAATGACTTTGTGCATTATAATAGGAATATCGGTATCTGTTAACTAAGACAATAAGGATGTGAACATAGTGGAATACACCAAATTTGGCAAAACGGGAGCTCGGGTATCAAAGCTAGGTCTCGGGGGTGCTCCGCTTGGCGGAGATTACGGTCCAGTCACAGATGAGCAAGTAACAGAGGTGATCGATCGGGCCTTGGATCTAGGGATCAATTTTATCGATACAGCACCGTTATATGGAAGAGGAGAAAGCGAACGCCGTATTGGGAAAGCGCTGCAAGGCAAGAGGGAGAAAGTATTTCTTGCGAGCAAAGCTGTTATGCGGGGGGAGTCCTATTCGTACGACAATACGATTCGTTCTGTGGAGGAGAGTCTTAAGCGCCTAGGGACGGATTATCTGGATCTCATTCAAATGCACGAACTTTCGGAGTTGAACACGGAAATAGGAATGAACGAAACCATTCCCGCCTTTCTGAAGCTGAAGGAGCAGGGGAAGGTTCGAGCCATAGGAGTAAATGCTTTTAATCCAGCGCTGCTGCTGCCCTTTGTTCGTTCAGGACATATCGACTCGGTACAGACATTCTGTCGTTACATGCTTATCGATTATTCGGCCATGGATGAGCTTCTGCCGACTGCCCGAGAGCATGGCGTATCCGTTATTAATGGAAGCGTTCTCGGAATGGGGCTTCTTGCGGATAATCCAGCGCCATTTATTAAGAAAGATTCGCCTCTAGTGAAAGAAGCGGAGCGTCGAATTCAAGAGATAGCCTTCTTACGGAAGACGGAGCCCAAAGGGTTGATTGAGCCTGCTATGCGGTTTAGCCTTTCTAGTCCAGACATTACAGTAACATTAACTGGAACGACTTCGTTACGCTCTCTTTCCCTTAATGCAAGCTATAGTGATGGAGTTGGCTTACCTCAGGATGAATTGGATCGGCTGCTTATTTTATTTCCAGGTCAGCCAATGACATGGTAATAGGGGGATGTTGAAGAATGTCTAACGTAAATGCAAGCATTGGAACGGATGCATCACGTGCACCGTGGGTAGACGAAATTTGGGATAAAATCATCGGCAAAGTGGAACGAATGAGCCAGTCAGTTGGCGTTGGATTTCCATATATATCATATAATGGAAAATATGAAAGTGAAGAAGCAGATTGGTGGACGAATGGGTTCTGGCCGGGCTTGATGTGGCTGGTGTATCGTGAGAATAAGGTTGAAGAACTCAAAGATACAGCTGCACAGATCGAGGCCTTAATGGACCCGGTACTTACCGACTATTACCCACTGCATCATGACGTAGGGTTTATGTGGAGCTTATCTTCCGTGGCGCAGTATAAGCTGGTTGGTTGTGAAATTTCGAAGCGGAGAGCCATGACGGCAGCCAGTCATCTGGTTGGGCGTTACAATGCGAAAGGCCAGTTTATTCGCGCCTGGAACCAGCCGGAGCGGGTTGGTTGGGCGATCATTGACTGCATGATGAATCTGCCGCTGCTATATTGGGCTAGTGAGGAGTCTGGCGATCCACGTTTTAAACACGTGGCGGCTCTTCATGCGGATACGACGTTACGTGAATTTCTTCGTCCGGATGGCTCTTCTCACCATATTGTGTGCTTCGATCCTGAGACTGGAGAGAGACAAGAAGCGCTAGGGGGACAAGGCTATTCGCCGGATTCGGCATGGTCCCGCGGAACCGCATGGGCGTTATACGGCATGGCACTAAGCGCACGCTACACGGGAGATCAACGTTATATCGATGCAGCTAAGCGATCAGCGCATTTTTTCCTGGCCAATGTTCCCAAAGATGGTTTACCGCCATGGGATTTCCGAGCCCCTTGGGAAGAAGGAATGGCAATGGACTCAAGCGCGACAGCTTGCGCAGCCAGCGGCATGCTGGAGTTGAGTTTGTTGGTGCCGAAGTGCGAGTCTGAGCTATATCGAAATGCTGCTGAGAAGCTGATTTTTAAATTAAATGAAAAATACACAGCCTGGGATGATCCGAACGAGGAAGCGATTCTACGGATGGGAACTGCCAACCGTCCTAAACAAGCACATGTTAACAACCCAATGATCTATGGCGACTATTTCTTCGCTGAAGCAGTCTGCAAGCTGCGCGGCGTACATGATACATTCTGGTAGGAGGGAGCATCCAATGACACCAATTAACAAATCCAAGTCTACTTCCGCTGCCATCTATGCGCGAGATTCGTGGACAGCGCCAACTTGGGCGCTTACGGAGCGGAAGTTAATTGATACACTGAACGAGGCGGCGGTTGAATATGTACGTCGTTATACGCGGGAAGATGGAACGATCGTTTGGCGTGAAGATTGGCCAGGGATGGACGGGTCGGATGATCCTTATGAAGCGTTCATGAATTTATCCCTGCTTTATGCACTCGGGGGCAATGAGGAGATTCTACGCTTGTCCCGCCTTATGTATGATGCGATTACTTGGCAATGGACGGAATATGGTCAGATTCATAACGAATTTGATGCTTATTATGACTGGATGCACCATGGCGAGGGCTCCTTATATCTCTATTTCCTTGGCTTGTCTGATCCGCATTTGCTGAAGAATAGTCAGCGAGCGGTCAAGTTTGCCGAGTTATATACAGGAAAGAATCCGGAAGTGCTGAACTATGATGCAGAACGAAAGTTAATGCGCTCGCCAATTACGGGTAGTAAAGGCCCGCGCTTCCAAATGACGGAAGAGGACTGGGTAACACATAGAGGCGTGCTCGATGATTATTTGGCACCGTTCGAGGATATTCCTGGTGTGGACTTCGCCAGCGGTAAGTGCAAGTGGTCAGACGATGCTATTTATGGTGAAATCATTACCAGAATGAACGAACGGAAAGCGAAGGGAGATGTCCCGCTGAATTTGAACGCAACCGGCTTGATCACCAATGCGTTTATGTATACGGGTGATGAATCTTATCGGCAGTGGGTATTGGACTATTTGACCGCGTGGGAAGAGCGTACGCTTCGTAACGGCGGATTAATTCCAGACAACGTCGGATTAAGCGATATCATAGGTGAGTACAACGATGGTAAATGGTGGGGAGGTTACTACGGCTACCGTTGGCCGCACGGATTCATGTCCATCATCGAACCGCTAACCAATGCTGGTATGAACGCTGTGCTTCTTTCTGGTGATCGGAGCAAATTAGATTTGGCACGTTCGCAATTGGACCGAAATTGGGATCTAGGCAAAGAAATTAATGGGAAATGGCATGTTCCGAATAAGCATTTTGATTCCGGCTGGACAGACTACCGAATCCAAGTTCCAACCTACCCGATTTATTTATGGACGATATCGATGGCTGAGGAAGATGCGGCACGTGTAGACCGGATTCCCTATGAAGATCATTTCCGGTTGATTGATATGCCCACGATTTCTGGTAGAAATCCGGCTACACGCAAGGAAACCAAGCATTACATTGCAAATACAGTACCTTGGTACTTATATATGCGAGGGCAATTTCCTGATTATCCAGAGCGTATTTTACAGCAAAATCTGGAGCTAATCGCGATTCAATTGGAGAAGCTTCGCTCTCCTAAGGGGGATCCAACCAGCTGGGATTGGGATCATCCCTACAGTATTCATGAGTGGCAGGAGTATTCTCCTGTCTATTTCGAAGGTTTACTGCAAATGATGCTTGGCGCTCCTATGCACATTTCTCACGGTGGATTACAACATGCTAGAGTGCGTTATTTCGATGCTGACCGTAAACGATGTGGACTTCCAGAGGACATCGGTGCTTTGGTTGAAGCGCTTGGTGATGAGTTTGTCACCTTAACGCTTGTGAACCTATCGGCGTTCAAGGAACGTGAATTGATCGTACAAGCTGGCAGCTTCGGTGAGCACCAGTTTACCTATATGGAGAGTTTTAATCAAAGCGGCCAGAAGGTTGACGAGGGAGAGCTCGATGGGAAATGGTTACCGGTTACCCTTGCTCCAGGAGCAGGAATTCAATTGAAACTTCATATGAAGCGTTATGTGAATCAACCGACCTATGAGACACCGTGGAGTGCAGAAGTGGCAGGGGGAACGGCGAAGCTTATCCGAGGCCGTAATCAACAATAGTAAGAATGAGGAGAGTATGTTATTCATGACATCTATTCATCAATCATTTACTAGTGATGTTAGCCATGCCTATATCGATAGCCATGTCCACTTCTGGAAGCTGGAGCGCGGCGATTATCATTGGCTTAAGCCGAGTAATCCGGTTCTTTATCAAAATTATGTACCATCGGATCTGTTTGGTCTTGCAGATGCTAATGGTCTACGTGGAATTATCGCCGTACAGGCGGCACCGACAGTGGCAGAGACGGAGTATTTACTTGAACTGTCTGGTAAAAATGAGCGAATCCTCGGTGTCGTTGGTTGGCTTGATCCTTTTGCAGATTCATTCGTTGACGAATATAGACGTTTACGTAACAACCCAAAATTTGTTGGGATTAGGCTGGACCGTTCCGTCTTCGAACCGTGCAAAGAGGAAGTACCAAATCGTTTAATAGTGCATCTTCGCATGTTGGAAGAAGATGGTTTTCCTATCGACCTGCTCATCGGACCAGATCAGATGCCAAATGTAATTAAATGCTTAAAGTCCGTACCTAACTTAAAGGCGGTTATTAACCATCAAGGTGGTCCGCCTATTCGTACAGGTGAAATCGAGCCTTGGTCGGCATACATCGATGAGTTATCCGAATTTCTTAATGTGTATTGTAAATGGTCTGGTATGATTACTTCCGCAGATGGAATGAATCCCGTGCGATTGGTGCCATATATTCGTCACACGGCAGAACGATTCGGTCCCAACCGCATCATGTTTGGCAGCGACTGGCCTGTAGCTTTAATGGCCGGCACTTATCACGATGTTGTTCAATTATTCGAACTACTGCTGCCTGATCAATGGAGCGACAAGGAGCGTGCGAACGTACGCATGCACAATACTAAAGTATTTTATTTGGGCATTTAGGAGAGTGGAGCAGCGTGCAAAGACTACTGTTCTACTCACAAGCGCGTAGAGGAACGGCAAAAGAATTCAAGCAAATCGTGAAGGAAAATGCAACTACACTTCATGAAGAATGGGCCGCAGCAGGTCTAAGGCATGTCGCGGTGTTCACCTGCGATATGTATGTTTGTGTCTATGCCGAGGCAGTATGCGGTCAGAGTGCTTCAACATGGGATTGGCCCGTTTCCTTCGATCGATATCTGGAGAAGTGGCCAACTGAACCTGATGCAAATTTCAACGCAAGTGAGACGCTGCATAGATTGGCTATCCCCATGATCGACGTGTTTCATGATGGAATACCTGAAGACGCCGAATCTTGGCGCGGAAATTATGCTATTGATGATCGAGTAGGCTCGATAGCCAGATTGAAACCAGAGATGGTGTCGAGCTATGTCTATTACCATTATCAGAAGCAAGCAGAGTCACCAAACAGCTTTAATCAAACGTATATGATTGGTATGCATGGTCGACTATTATTCTCTTATCATGAGTTACCTGCTAGGGTGAGCCCAATACAACGTCATGTCTTGTTGACTACAAAGCATTCACCGGATAATTGGCATGAGGTGATGTACCCTCATTTTGATCTATGGGAAGAAGCACCAGAGGGGCAGCAGCTGTGGCGAAAAATGGAGCGAATGATGTGACAACAGCCGGTTAGGAGTCAAATGACTCTTAACCGGCTGTTGCTGTTTCAGCGACTTACACGATTTCGTGCAAGTCTTTATTTTCCGGAATAACAATGAACACCGCCGTGCCTTTGTGTAGATTTCTTGTAACGAACACCCCGTATTCATCGCCAAATAGTAATTTAATCCGTTGATTTAAGTTTTTTAGACCAATATGCTTTTCCTCTAAATTAACCCCGCTGGCCAGTTTTTGCTGAAGACTAACGAGCTGAGTGTCAGGAATCCCTTGCCCGTTATCGGAAACGGTGATGACGATCCCGTCCGACGTACGCAGTCCCGTAATAATAATCTGTCCTGGTATACGGGTAGGAATAATACCGTGCAGAAAAGCATTTTCCAATAATGGTTGAATAGAAATTTTTAAGATTTGGCAAGTAAGAAGACTTTCTTGAATCTGCCATATGACGTCAAATTTGTTCGGATATCTGGCTTGCATAATTTCCACGTACTGTTTGGCATGCTGGATTTCATCGCGAATATCGGTCAATGGATGGTCAGTATCCAGACTTCGACGTAAGAGATCCGAAAGTGCTGTTACCATATTGGAAACAGGGTTGTGTCCTTTGGTTAATTCGATGGCCAGGTATTTAATCGTTTCCAAGGTATTGTATAGGAAATGCGGTGTCGTCTGATTTTGCAAGGCAATCGTTTGAGCCTTCCGTAAGGAATGCATACGAAGCTGAAGCTCTTGTTCGAGACCTTTCTTCGCATCTAGGGTTCGAAAGATCGAACTGGTGATGGTTCGTACCTCGTTCCATTTGCTTTTCTCATTGGAGTCCATGAGAGGCTCTAACTTTTCCTGGTCCTCAATCATAGACATGATTTGATTAACGGGTGAGAACGTTTTAATGGAGATCAATAAAGAAACAGCCAAGACGATGATACCACCGATTACAAAGAACAAATACATAAATGTACGTAAGTCTTTCATCTTTTGCTCGTAATTATTGAGAGGCAACAACGAGATATAGGTCAAATGTTTATCCCCTGAGGGGAGCACAGAAATGATGTATTTCTGGTTATGAATGGTTTTAATCAATGAAGTAGGAGCAGTAATATCCGACAGGACATCAGCACGATTCAGGAGATCGACGTCATGGATCTTGGACATAAATTCATTTCGATTATTGCTGTACACGACGACATCTCCACTCAAGATGTATGTGTTTTCAAATTGCTCACCGGTTTGATTTAAAAATTTACGAAGCTCTTCAATATCAATGTTAGCGGTGACAGCCCCAATTTTATTCTCATAGAGATAAGCAGGTCGTGTAAATGAAATGTAGAATGGATACGTATCATTCCGTTTACGTAGATCCAAATAAGAGCGATTGCTGTCTATTTTCTGATAGACGGTGTTATACCAAGTTTTGTCATCAAATTCAGTTAAAAGAGAGTCAAATCGATTGGAAAGCATGTACGTATTTTTCTCCGAAAACACGTAAAGGGAATCCATGTATTTAAAGGAACGTGTGTACATCGAAATCTTGTCATGGATTGTCTGCATTTTGGCAGCAAGATTGTTATTGTTATAGTCTGAAGGAGATAACATGAAGGATCCGACATCATCTTGATAAATCATTTCTAGCGAAACACGATCCATCTGTTTAAATATGGTGTCGATGCTGTCCTTTACGCGATAAAGGGCGTTCATGTTAACGCCGCTTATTTCCGTCTCAATGGCTTTATTCATTTGAACATACATCACAACGCTTAAACCTGTAAATGGAACGATCACTAAGAGAAATATCAGGATTAAACTTTTGATAAAGAGACTTTGAAACTTGTACATTCGGACAGCTTGTATTAAATTACGGTTTGTTTTCATGCTCAGCACCTTTTGAAAGCAAGCTTTTTTGCCTAATATAATCCTTAGGACTGACACCAGTTGTTTGTTTGAACAAGCGGGTAAAGTATTTACTATTGAGATAGCCAACTTTTTCAGTAATCTCATGAATTTTATATTGACGGGATTCTAACAAATCAATCGCTTTTTGAATGCGCAATTGGGTTAAATAATCAATATAATTGATACCTAAGGCTTGCTTGAAGATTCGGCTAAAATAAATATGATTTAAGAATACGTGATTAGCCACCTCTTCGAGTGATAAATCCCGATGAAAGTTCTGTAAAATATACTTCTGCGCTGCCTCGACGATCAGATTCGCATTCGTTTCTTTCGGATTTACATTGAGCACCATCAGCTCTCGGATGAATTGCTTGGCCCACCTGCGTACTTCTTCCAAATTATTGATTTCAATGACAGCATGGTAATTGTGAGCGGTCTCATGAGGTATTTTACCTATCAGCCCGCGATCAGCATAGTATCGAAATACCAAAGCGAACAGATCCATGATCAATCGATGCACAAATGAGATTGGCAAATTACGAAACTCGTCCATAAATCGGTCAAGCAAGCTCAAGGTTTCCTCTGTTTGGCCGTCCGTTATATTCGCCATGAATAGCTTATACTTCTCCAGGAGATTATCATATTCGATCGGCTCCAACCGCTCTTTACCTCGCGTCTCTTCATAGACCAGTTTTAAAGGTACGCTAAATTGTGCTAATTCAACCAAGTTATGGAATGTGGCTGTCACGTGATAACGAATCTTGATGTCAAAATTGTTTCGGATTCGGGAGATAATTTGATTTAGCTCTACAACGAGTTGCTTTCCAAGCTCCTCTTGGCCTGCATTATGGTTTGGGAAAGCAAGTAATTTCATCCCCTGATATTCATTGAAAACGGCTTTATACAAGAAATTTGCATTCTCAGCAAGGAAAATGCTTTTTAATGAATAGGTTAACTTTTCTGGCTTAATGGTCAGCTTCTCCGGCTCACATAGCTCCAATTCAATTAAAGCGCAAGAGCAATGGGCAGGATCTATGGAAAGGGATAATAACTGTATTCGTTTATGAAGCTCATTCGTATTCCGTAAGGCGCCCATAACCAGATCGGTATAAAATTGCTCTTTCAATAGAGGGAGAAGCTCATCAAAGCGAACAGACTGCTGTTGCTGGTGGATATGAGCGTTTTTCTGTTGATCTAGCTTAAGCTTCAGGTTCTGGAATACATCTGTGATTATGTCGTATTTCGTCGGTTTTAACAAATAATTCTCTACATTATACGCAATGGCTTGTTGGGCATATTCGAAATCTTTGTAACCACTAATGATAATGACTCGAATCTGCGGATAGTTCTCATAAATATGCTTGGCTAACTGGATACCATTAATCTCAGCCATTCGAATATCGGTTAGCACGATGTCAACCTCATGGGTTTTTAAATATTCAATCGTCTCTTTACCGTCCTCGAAATCAGCAATGATCTGAAACCCAAGTGATTCCCAATCTAGGAAATATCTCAACCCTCTGCGTACAATCTCTTCGTCGTCAACCAGAATAAGCTTGTACATGATTCGCCATCCTCTCGCTGTTGTCACTTCATTATAGCGCAATGATACGTCATTATAGGAGTCTTTCTAGGGGATTCTAAGGATTGGTTGAAAAAAGTTACTTTACTTGCTTTTAGTGCCTTCATCCTATCGATTTACGCAACTTCGTAACCGTATCTTTAATTTGGCTCCCTATTCAGTTATACCCCTATTTCGTAGAATTAAATTAAGCAAAGGGGGAACGAAGGATGAAAGACACCGTCATTCATAACACGCCAGATCAAATGAAAAGCAAAGTAATTGCGAAGTCACTTGGGAGTAATTCATTTAAACGATTAGTTAGAGAGAATATAGCCCTATTTGCCCTAACCTTACCGGCTATTCTATATTTCCTAGTCTTTCACTATACACCAATGGTTGGGGTGATTCTGGCATTTAAAGACTATAAATATAGTGATGGAATTTTCGGGAGCGCATGGATCGGGTTTAAAAATTTCGAGTTCTTTTTTACATCCTTGGATGCTTGGCGAATTACTAGGAATACAGTAGGATATGGTGCAATTTTCATCGTTTTGGGTAATATGGCGGCAGTAACGGTTGCACTATTGCTGTTTGAAATTCGCGGGAAAATAGCCTTGAAATTTTATCAAACATCGATGATCATGCCGCGATTTTTATCTTGGGTCTTAATTGGGTACATGACCTATGCGATATTCAATCCAACATTAGGTTATTTTAATCAAATGCTTCAATTTTTTGGTTTTGAGCCGATTGATGTGTACTCGAATGCGAAATACTGGCCTTATATTATCGTATCTGCCGAGATTTGGAAGACAGTTGGATTAAGCTCTATTATCTATTATGCGGCTTTAATGAGTGTCGATCCGGAATTGTTTGAAGCGGCCAAAATTGATGGAGCAGGTAAATTCAGGCAAATATTCGCCATCTCGCTTCCTTCACTTACCCCAGTATTGACCATCATTGTCATTCTGGCTGTCGGTAATATTTTCAGAGGAGACTTTGGATTGTTTTATCAAATACCAAGAGATATCGGTGTGTTATATCCAACAACAGATGTGATCGACACTTATGTATATCGTGGATTACGTAATGGAGATTTCGGGATCTCAGCTGCAGTGGGGTTGTTCCAATCGGTGGTTGGACTCATCTTGATTCTCATGAGTAACTGGATTGTAACCAAATTGAAGCCAGAAAATGCTTTATTCTAATCGTATACAAAAGAGTAAGAAGGAGGCGGTTAAAGAATGCCTAAGTCATTCACTGCCAATATAGGCAATAAGCTCATACACATGTTCATGATATTATTTAGTCTAGCGTTTATCATTCCTTTTCTACTGGTTATCGCCGTATCTTTCTCCAATGAGGAATCCGTATTGAAGTATGGTTACAAATTAATTCCTAAAGACTGGGATCTAACCGCCTATGGTTTAATATTCGGGAATCCTCAGCAAATCTTATATGCCTACTTAACCACTTCCGTTCAAGCGGTAGCTGGCATGGTTCTTGGATTGCTCGTCATGTCGACTTGCGCTTATGCGCTGTCACGAAAAAGTTTTAAGCTTCGCAGACCAATCGTCTTGTTCATTTTCTTCACGATGTTGTTTGGAGGCGGATTGATACCGAGCTACATCCTAATTACGCAGTATTTACACATCAATAATACGATTTTTGTGTATATTCTACCGTTCCTTGCGAATGCCTTTTATATCATTATTCTACGTACATTCTTTCAAGGCTTGCCAGATGCGCTGGTTGAATCAGCGAAAATGGATGGAGCCAGTGAATTCCGAGTATATTGGCAAATTATTTTGCCGCTGTCTAAGCCAGCGCTTGCAACCATCGGATTATTCGTTCTACTGGATCGATGGAATGATTGGTTTACATCCTTAATTTATATTCGCGATACAAAGCTTTACTCTCTACAATTTCTGTTGCAAAAAATCTTGCTTGAAATAGATTTCTTGAAAAATTCAATGACGTATGACACGAATATTGACAACATTAATCTATATAAGCTGCCTTCTGAAACACTACGGTTTGCAATGGCCATAGTGGCTGCAGGACCACTTCTGATGGTTTTCCCGTTTTTCCAAAAATATTTCTCTAAAGGTCTTACAGTTGGAGCTGTAAAAGGGTAATTACCTGCTTATACCAATTCCGGAGTTGTTGCTTGGCTTCGGAGTTGTATAATATACTATTTGAGCAGATTGAAAGGGGATAAAGAAAAATGAAAACGCTTAAAAGTGTTTTTAGCAAGACGATTGTTCTTAGTATGACAACCGCGTTAATATTATCCGGATGTGGTAAAACGAGTACTGACAATCCAACCTCAACGACTAATGCGACATCAAGTGCTGCAGCAACAGAAGCAACAAAGCCGGTAACATTGAAGGTTGTAACATTCGGTGCAGGCAAACAAGCAGATTCTCAAGAGGTTTGGGATGAGTTTAATAAGCGTTTAGCTACGTTATTACCGAATACGAAGGTAGAATTCGAACCGATTACGGGATCGGAATTTGCTAATAAATGGAAGCTTATGGCAGCGGCGGCTGAGCCGATTGACATTGCATGGACAGGATATGCATTGGATTATCCTGGTGAGGTTAACAAAGGATCTTACATGGAGTTGGATGCTCTAGTTGATAAATTTGCACCTGATATCAAAAAAGAGATTCCTGCTTGGGTATTAGACCGTGCTCGTGTTAACGGCAAATTGTATGCAATTCCAAACTATCAACAAGCGGTAGATAATCGTCCAACAATGCGTGTACCGAAAGAGTTTATCGATAAAGGATACATCGATCCGAAACTAGCACAGGAAACCTTTTATAAGAATGGTCCCGTTTCCAAAGAGTCTTTCGCTGTCATCGAAGGTTACCTAGAGAAGTTGAAGCAGAACAACCAATTACGCAAAGGCTTTAGCCCGGCTAATCTTCCAGGTATGCAGCATCACAACATGTTATCTACACCATTCAAGTTGGTTGGTGATTTGAAAGATCCGAAAAGCTTAAAGGTAGTCAATGTGTATGAAACCGAGCAAGAGCAGCTGTTTATCAAAACGATGGCAGATTGGTATGCCAAAGGTTACATACGTAAAGATATTTTGAGCATGCAAAATCAACGTCAAGATGAAGGCAAGCCAGACGGAAATATTGCTTGGTTCCATACAATGGTTGGCAGCATTGAAGATCAATCGAAGATTGATAGTACAAGATATGGCTTCCCGGTTCAGGTCATTCCAATGGAAGAGAAGTATGTGATCTCCAACTTGTCCGATGCCACCAATTTAGCTATCCCTAGAACTTCCAAAAATCCAGAGCGTGCGATGCAGCTTCTTAATTTATTAGATTCGAAGAAAGGGAAAGATCTGTATAACCTTCTTGTATGGGGGATTGAAGGCAAGCATTACAAGAAGATTTCCGAGAATAAAATTGAAACAATTGGCTACTCAGGCCAAGGGACTTCAGATGCCAAATATGGTCAATGGAACTGGGCTTCTGGTAATACAGCAAATAGTTTCGAAACACAAGCCAACCCTGAGAATTTCACGAAAATTTGGCAAGATACGAATGCAGGTGCAACGATTTCTCCATTACTAGGATATAAACCTAATCTGGATTCAATCAAAACGGAGCTTGCACAGATTCAAGCCGTTGTGAAAGAGTATGCGGGTTCTGGAGCAACGCAAATCATTGAAACAGGAGCTGTTACTGATACTGACGCGAAATACAAGGAATTTATTGAGAAAATGAAAAAAGCGGGTTCAGAGAAAATAGCAGCTGAATTACAAAAGCAAGTTGACGAATTCTTGAAGACGAAGAAATAGTTTGAAGTAAAAGAAAGGCCAAATGCATAGAAGGGAGTCATTGCTTGTTTCTACAGCACGCAATGGCTTCTTTTAAACAGCTTTTTTGAAAGCGTTAACATTTATTGAGAAGTGTTTAAAAGTGAGTCCGTAATTTAAATCGAATGGAGGTAAAATTTATGCATCAGTGGACTGCAATGAAAATGCACAAAAAGATTGCCTTATCGTTGGCTTTACTATTGAGTTGCGCACCCATTTTATCAATGCCGGTAAAGACTTTTGCAGCAGCTGTAACAAGCTACTACGTTGATGGAACAAACGGTAGTGATGCCAACAACGGTTTGACTACAGGAGCAGCTTTCAAGACCATCCAAAAGGCTGCCGAAGTTGCAGTATCTGGCGACAAGGTCGAAATTATGGAAGGTGTTTACCGTGAAACAGTCATACCTAAAAGTGATGGGGTGACGTTTCAGAGCTACAATGGTGACAAAGTTACCTTGTCCGGAGGTGATTTGGTCACTGGATGGACGCCTACAACAGATGCTGGTATCTATTCGGCACCAATGTCTTGGGATTACCAAAACGGTTATGGCAATATTGTCTATTACACGGATTCAGCGGGAAATGATACATCGCTGAGTCAAGCTAGATGGCCCAATATTCCTGACAGCCTGATGTTCGACAAAACAAAGTATGCCAAATTTTCATCAACGGGGGCTATTTCCGGTTCTATTAGCAACGGGGGAGCCAATCTGCAGATGGACAATGTCGCTCTTGCCGCTGCAAATCCATTGCCTAATAGCACATCAGCAGATGCTTGGAAAGATGCTCTGCTTGTTGCAACAGCGGCCAATGGGTTCGTCATCTATACCGGAAAGGTTACAGGCAGTAGTACTACCTTGAATTTTGAGTGGCCTTACACCACCGGTTACCTTCCCAAAACCGCATCTCCCGGGTTTGGTCTATACCTCACAAACTCCTATCAGGCACTGCTCTACGATGTGGCAAATCCGATTACCGGCGTAGCTGGTGTACCGGGAGTAGCAGCGTGGTATAAGGACGTTGCTAACCAAAAATTGTATGTTGCTGTTCCGGGCGGAGCGGATCCAAATACCGGTAAGATTGAGGCGAAGAAAAGAGAGTTTGCTTTTGACTTAGCCGGTCGAACAGGTATTACCATCAGCGGAATTAATATACGGACTGCTGGTGTCAACTTTGCAAACTCCAGCAACAACATGCTCAAGGGTGCGACCGTTGAAATGGTGGATTCTTACAACAAGCCTTTTGCTGTTGATACAACGTTGGCGGGATTTGTATCCGGTTTAGTATTGGATGGTGACCATAACACGATTCGTGATAGTGAAGTGAAAAATATGTTTGGCTTTGGAATCGTTATCAAAGGCCACGACAACAATGTGATTAACAATCATATTCATGATTTTAACCGTTATGGACTCTATGCCGATGGTATCAATGTCAATGGGTACAATCATCTGATTAGCCACAATAGTATTCATGCGGGAGGTCGTGCTGCTATTGGCGGCGCGTTCACTAGCTCAGTCATTGCGTATAACGACATCTATGACGTGATGAAGATCTCCTATGACGGTGGTATTTTTTATGTTGTGAACAGCAATTTTGGCAGTTCAGAGATTCATCACAATACCGTGCATGATAGTCCAGGAGAAGGTATTTATTTTGATAACTTGAGTTTCGATGCCGTGGTTTATAACAACATCATTTGGAATGTTTCAGTAGGTATGCTCATCAACACACCCAATGAACGGATGATTTTGTTAAATAATACAGTATACAAAACGAATAGTCAGTCTTATGGTACGTGGGGGGATTCCGCTGCGGATGGAATCGGCTCATATGGAAGCGTACTTATGGGCAATATACTGGAGAATACTGGATTTGAATCTCAGGCTTCAGGTGGTGCTTATGAACAAGGCAACACCATAGATACAAGAACCAATCTTCAAGCTATGTTTGTAGATCCAGACAACAAAAATTTTGCACTGAAAAACCCAGACAGTCAACGAAGTGTCGTGATTCCCGGTGTTACCGACGGATTTACTTCTGCTACACCTGTAAGAGGTGCGGTTCAACCCGGCGTAACATGGCAATCGGGCCACGATTTTGACAATGCGGCAAACATCAACCCGACTTTCAAGCTAAACAATATTCCTTATAAGCAGTTGTTGATAAATGCCGGTTTTCCTACTGGTGATCTGACTGGTTGGACTACTACGAATACACCAGAAATCGTAGAACATAATGGATGGGATTTCAGAGCTAGCGGTTTGATAAGAGACGGCGTTTATGGTGTTGCTTTGAATGAAGGCGATGGGATTTCTCAAACGGTTACAGGTTTGAAACCAAACACCACCTATGATGTAAGTGTTTGGGGTAAAGTGTTGGGAAAACGAGTTGCAGCAACTACGTTGGCTGCTGGAAGTGATCCTGTTACTCCTGTTAAATATCGCAGCATGAATGGTTACATGATTCCGGGAACGAAAACTACCCTCAAGTTTACTGGTGTTGATTTCGGAGCGGCCTTGTACGACAAAGTATATTTTGGTACAGTTGCTGCCTCTGGTACTGGTAAGATTGAGATGTACATTGGTGACCCATTGAACGGTGGTACTCTGGTCGCAACGGATCCTCTTTCCGATGACGCAACTTCGGGACAAAAAGGTCAATGGCATTATAGAAATGCCATTGCACTCGCTAACGTGACAGGGGTTCAAGATGTTTACTTAGTGTTTTCAAATACAAATACTACGGTTCCTCTAAATTGCTATTTTGCTGATTTTACATTGTTTGATTCTACCGTTAATCCAGTTACGGATTACATTGAACTTGGAGCTAGTGGACTTACGAGTGGTGCAGTGACAAGTATGATTACTACAACAACCTTTACGAAGGGCACAGCAAGCCGTCCTAGCAACTTTTCCTTTACTACAGGACCAAGCGATACTAGTGTGACCATATATGCCAAAAAATCAGGTGGCGGCGGATTGACTGGTTATGTGGATGAGTTTGGTTTGGCAGAGAACTCGACTCCTGCTCCTGTTTATCAATCCTTAAACGCATTTGAAGGTTTTGAAAACGGATTGGATAATTGGGTAGTGGTACCAGGCAAGGGGACACCATCGACCAGTACGGCTGTTAAGCATTCCGGCAGCAATAGCTTTATCGTTAATGAGGATATGGATGCGATTCAACAAATATTCAACACCAGCTACAACAAAATAGTGACTATGTGGTTTTATGACAATGCCAGTGCGACGAATATGCAAGTTGCAGGATTTGTGGATGATAACGTATCGGCTAGAGCCATTGAAGTCAATACCCCGACTTCATCAACGAAATACGCAATTCGTTTAGATGGTACTCATACGGCAACAAATGTAACGAGAACCACAGGTTGGCATGAGTTCAAATGGGACTATACATCAGGCACAAAAGTAGATATGTACATCGATGGCAAGCTCGTTGCATCACCAACTGGCGTGACTAGTTTTAAGCGGATTATTTTAGGAGATCAGTGGTCTGGTAATACGAATACAGTGTACTTTGATGATATCAGTATCAAAGATGCTAACATCAAACCTGTAGCCGTAAGTACAGAGTTGACTACGCCGCAAACTAGCATGTTTAGCGGCACTTTATCTGCGAGCGATGCAAACGGTGATCCCCTGACTTACAGCATTGTGAGCAATGGCACAAAAGGAACTGCCGTGGTTACGAATCCGTCAACTGGAGAGTTTACGTATACGCCAAACCCTGACGTGATTGGCACCGATACATTTAGTTTCATCGTAAACGATGGAGTTGTAAATTCAGATGTCTCCACAGTGACGGTTCGCATACTGGATATTACTTCGCCTGTGACGACCGATGATGCGCAGAGCGGTTGGCATCAAGCTGCACAGACGATTCAGTTAACAGCAACGGATGTAAGTAGTGGCGTTACGCAAACCTTTTTCAGCCTAAATGGTAGTTCGTTCGCAGAAGGAAATACAGTTCAAATTGATGAAGAGGGCTTGAATGAGCTCACGTACTACAGCATCGATGCTGCAGGCAATCAGGAAACTCAGAAATCAACTATTATCAAAATTGATAGAACCGCACCTGTCATTACAGCAGCAGTCTACGCAGTACAGCCTGGCGGACAGAACGGATGGTATGTAGATGAGGTAACTGTAAGCCTTACTGCGGAAGATCATTTGTCAGGCGTGGCCGCAATTGAATACAGTGTTGACGGAGGGGCTAACTGGCAAGATTACCAGGCACCTGTAACCATCAATCAAGACGGCAGCTATATCATCATGTTTCGATCGGTTGACAACGCGGGGAACGTAGAAACAGCACGGAGCATCTCTTTCAATCTGGACGCACATACGCCTAGCGTTACCATCTCTTCGCCTATTGATGGCAATAGCTACAGTGATTCCGGGGATTTAAGGCTGCAATTAACCGTGACCGATGATATTTCTGGCGTGGATAACAGCAAGACAACCGTTACACTAGATGGACAGACTTTACAGCATGGAACAACGATTCCGCTCTATTCGTTAGCGCTTGGCTCACACACGATTACAGTAACATCGAGTGACCTAGCGGGGAATACGCACCAAGAGACGGTGACATTCCAGACCATCACTACGATCGATTCCTTAAAAGCATTGGTAACTCGCTTCAGCGATAACAATTGGATAGATAACGGGGGAATTGCGAATAGCTTACAGAAAGAACTGGAAAAAGGTAACTTGGAGAGCTTCATAAATGAAGTGCAGGCGCAAAGCGGCAAGCATATTTCAAGTGAAGCAGCAGCCTATTTGCTTAGGGATGCAAGTTTTCTACAAAATAGCCTTAACTAAATCCGTTCATAACTGAATCACTCATGAGAATTTGGGCTATCCGAACTTTGGGTAGCCCCGTCTCATTAATTAATCCATGATTATCAAGATGTGCGAAAAAACAACAATTTAGTGCAGTTTAGGAAAACTTTGCGGTGACCTTGTAAAGTACAATGACAAATGGAGGATAGCATGATGTAGTTTCCCCCATTACTTGTTCTACGGGAAGGATGAATGAGATGCTACAGCAATTAACTTTTCGGCAACTTAAGAATGCGTTGGAGGAGACGCAACATCTCCCCCGTACACTTTATTCAGAAGCAACTTCTTCTGATAATTGGAGACGAATCAGGGAAGATGTGAACTACTCGGAATTCTGGCGTGCTCTGGAGAAGCAAGCAGCAGAATTGATTGAAAGTCCTGTCCGATCACCGCTTTTTACGGAGTTTACTTTATTTGGTGATACAGGAAACAGAGCGGTATTTCAGACACAGCGAGATCATTTGTATGCAGGAATCCATGCGTTCAGCATGCTTGCGATGACAGAGGATAAGCAAGAATGGAAGTCAGGATTAGATAATGCCATATGGAACGTATGTAACGAATATACATGGGTTTTACCAGCGCATGTTGGACTTTACCATAATGATTACCCGAACGGCATCTGGGATCAACCAGTACCACCTCGTGAAACGGTAGACCTTTTGTCAGGTATGACCGCATTCACTTTAGCGGAAACTGTGTATTTGCTCAAAGAAAGATTACATCCCTGGGTGGTTCATCGAGTGAAAGAAGAGATCGATAAGCGTATATTTCAAGTGTATTTCAATAATCCAACTCCGCAAAACTGGGAATTGAAAACAAACAATTGGCCGGCAGTTTGCTCAGCAAGTATAGGGGCAACAGCTATCTATATGATCGAAGATAGTGAGAAGCTGGCAGGAATGCTTTGGCGTGTGATTGGGGTACTGAGAAATTACTTCTCAGGCTTCGACGAGCAAGGAGCGACACCAGAAGGACCAGCTTATTGGCAGTTTGGTTTTTCTTACTTTGTCTATTTTGCAGAATTGTTGAAAGAACGAACACATGGGCAAATCTCTCTCCTTTCGGAAGAGAAGGTCGAACGAATCGCGCAGTTCCCGCAATTTTGCATGTTAACTGGGGGCAAGGTGGTCAATTTCTCCGATTCACCTGACGAAGTAACCTTAAATACAGGCCTTATTCAACGGTTAAAACAGTATGTACCATCTTTACAGCTTCCTAATGAAGAGTACCATTTGAAGCCAGTTCCGGGCAATTGGCTAGATTCAACAAGACTGATGCTTTGGTCGTCATCACAAACGGAATCGTTAGCCTCAACGGGTAGTGATGAGAGGGTTCAAGAGCAAATTTTTACCGGTAATCAATGGGTAATCTCCAAAGTAAGGGATTCGAGAGGTGGAACCACTGCTTTTGCTGCCAAGGGCGGACATAATGAAGAGCCACACAATCATAATGATTTGGGACATTTTATTATACATGTCGATGGTCAAAACATACTGGCGGATCTAGGGTTAGGGCTGTATACCAAGCAGTATTTCCAACCAAGCTATCGATACGAGATGATCAATGCAGGTTCTCATGGACATTCGGTTCCGATTATTGACGGCTGTAGACAAGGGTTTGGAAAATCATATCGGTCTGAGATTGTATACAGCCAAATATCTGAAGATAACGTTCAAATTGTCATGGATTTAACCAAAGCCTATGCGTGCCTTTCATTGGAAGGCCTCACACGTGAATTTATATGGAAGCGTCCGATCAATGAGACTCCGCAGTTGATTATTACGGATAAAGCCATTTTTACTAATAGACCTGAATCCTTTCAGGAGGTTTTCATAAGCTCCGTGCAGCCTCAGGAAACAGGTTCTGGGCGTTTACAGATGAATTCTGTGACGTTGGTATACGATCCGGAGCAGTGGGAATTGGAAATTGAGCACATTTTCGTGGATTCGCAATATAAAACTGGAGCTCCATTTTACCGAATCGTGTTGAATCGCACCCAGGTAGAACGGGAGATCATTTCCGAGTTTCGTTTTGAAATGAGTGAGATGGCTTAATAGAAGGTAAGGAAACGAAGAACTTTTTTGCCGGTGACTATTGAGATAGTTAAGATGACAGGACATATTATCGGAGGAACAGCATGTTTACAGCCAACGAACTGGACTATTTAGAAAGCTTATCCGGGGTAAACCCGATTCAGCAAGACATCGACGCGTTTAAACAAAAAGGCATGTTAGATGATCTCGAAGAAACCGGAATAACTCGTGACAAATATTTGGACTTTGCCGAAGCGCGAGTTCATCAATTCGCCCCATTTTTAAGTGAATACGGGGGGGTTCTGGATCCAGGCGATGGGAAAGAACACGAATATGCAACCGCTGCATTTGTCAAAGCCGGAGCTATTCTGCTAGCCAACGATCGCTGCAAGGATCTCAAAGAACAGATTTTGCTCGCGATGGATTGGGCAAGTACCTGTTTGGGTGAGAATAAAGTCCCTGATGACCATGCGGATTTCACTACGAACATGGTGGTTCGGGCTTATCAGATACTGGCGCCGATGGTAACTGCGGAACGGAAAGATACATGGAAAGCGAGTTTGTCCAACGTTGAGCCTGAGGTCACGTATTGCCAAACGCAACGAAGTTTTCCAGACATCCGTACTATCCGTAATTGGGCTACATATGCCATGCATGGCGAAATGATGAGGTTAAATGAAGGGTTCACGGACTCTATGGCTTTCATTGATAAGTATTTGAAACCGCAAATGCCGCGTTTTACGCGTGAAGGGCTATACCGTGATCCGAATATTCCGGTCGCCTATGATTTGGCTGCGCGTCAACAGCTTAGCGGGTTAATAGATGCCGGTTATAACGGCGAATGGAAGACATTTCTAGAAAGGCAGCTTCGCAAAGGTGCTCAAACGATGCTGTTTATGCAGTCTACCACCGGGGGAACGAGCTGCGGAGGCAGGAGTAACCAGATTATTTGGAATGAACTGACCTTTGCCAATCTGTGTGAACGGGAAGCTTCGCTTTATGCTAAAGAAGGAGATCAAGAATGGGCAGGTATCTTTAAACGAGCTGCACGCAAAGCACTACAATCCATTCTGCGCTGGATAGAGGATCCCACCCAATTTAGGTTGTTGAAAAATCGGTTCGATAGCGGTCTCCGTAACGGTTGGGAGTTCTATGCCTATTATTCGACATACAGCTTGTATGCCGCTCAAATTGCTGCTTCGTGCTTTGAAAGTGCTGACGATAGCATTTCCGAGAAGGCAACACCGGCGGATTTGGGCGGATATGTGGTGCTAATTAAATCCTTCAATCGGATCTATGCCACTTCGAGGCCTCAGCAAGGAGCTTATCATCTCGTAATGGATACTGCTGCGCAAATGGGGCATGACGCAACCGGATGGGTGCGGCTCCACAAAGCGGATTATCTGGAGGAAACGGCGCTCTCGATGGGGATAGCTGGGCTGAGCGGCAATATTCACTTGAATTATTTTGTGGCCAAACAAATCATTCCGCGTCCCCATACGCCGGCAGCTATCGGCCTGTCATGGAGGGATGCGTACGGAGTCTGGCACAGATTAGCTAACTATGGCAGAAGAAAGCACGAAACGTTTCATTCCTTGAATGAAGAAGGGGCGCCAACCCATCCTGAAAAGCTGCATTGGAATGCCTTGCTTGTAAGTGGGGATGAAGATGGCGATGCGCTTTCATTCAAAATACGTTACGAGTCTACGGGGCTTCAGCTTTTAAATGACATGGATTTGCGTTCACCGGATGATGAACTGCACCCAACCTATTTGCGAGCCGTCGCTGATATGCTGCCAAGGCCTGGCATCGAAGGCATAGCGGCGATCACGGAATCTTATCGCATTGCACGCGAAGGCGTGACAACGGCATGGTCGGTGGAGGCTGCAGAGGATACGGAATTATCCGCAATTGGTGTAACGGTTCCGGTGCTCGTGACGAATGGAACCGATGGGACGGTCATCCGTGTGGATGGGAATAAGCTTTTCGTCTTATATTCGAATGCTGTCTATACTATTCAGCCTGAAGTTGAATCGGATGAAGTGGAACTAGAGCTTCTTCCTGGGTTGATGCCGAATCGAAATGGCAACTATCGTCTCGCGCAATGGAGTAGCAAGGATGCTCAGAAGGAAATCAAGCTTCATTTCTCATTAGAGCAGGCTTAATTAAAAAATAGAAGGAAACCAATTGAAAATAGGAAATGGTACTCTGCCCGCAGGTATTCAATTTATCTCTGGTCCCAGTCGTTCCGCTGATATTGAGAATGATTTAACCATCGGTGTTCATGGTCCAGGTATTGTATATGCAATAATAATTGAATAAAAGCCTTTATAAAAATCAATGCGCTAGGGTCCGAAGCGGTTATTTTCAACAGTCTTGAGAATAGTAGGGGGCTCAAAATAAACGGAGCCACGCGGGTTGCGGGCTCCGTTTTACATTTATTTATGAAACTACGCAATTCCTTAGTTGCTAGGTTCAAAATGAACCTTCCTTCATTGCTTCAATCCGTAATTACTTTTTCAAAATCGGTATCCATATTTCACTTTTAAAAGTTAGTGAGGTTACATCTTTATTCTCATTCCAAAGGATTTCTGGTCCTTCAATTGCTTCATAGTTTGAGGATGGAAACCACTCGGAATAAATGCGTCCCCATATATTTTGCAGCGTATCAGGAAATGGTCCGATTGCTTCGAATACAGCCCATGTTGAGGCAGAAACATTAAGCTGTGTTAGGTTATCTGGACACTCCTTCGTTGTTGCAACGCCAATATAGTGATCAAGCTCCCCTTTTTCCTCCATTCTGACCTCAGAAAAGTTTGTGGATGCACTAAGGAGTCCCATAGGTTCGACATTAGAAAGGTTCTTAAGGTTATTGATCGTTTCGCTGTCTAAGCTTTTCCACATCGAAGCAATCTCCGGATTAACCCCGTTGAATTGGATAGGAACTCTTTTCTTAATTCCAACAATGCGAAATGCCTCTTTTTCTTCAATTCGATAGATCATTTCATTTCCTCCTTTGATGGATAACTGGAAGGTCATTGGCGGGTAAGCTTTAAGTGAATGGCCATTATTTCTGGCTTCTGACGGTGCAATACCATGCAAATTTTGAAAAGCTCTTGCAAAAGAATCTGGTGAGTTGTACCCGTATTTCACAGCAATGTCTATGACCTTAACGCTGCTGCCTTTAAGCTCAAATGCTGCAAGAGTAAGACGTCTGCGGCGGATGTATTCCGATAGCGAAATACCTGCAAGGAAGGAAAACATCCTTTTAAAATGGTACTCGGAACAGAAAGCCCTTCTTGCTACTTCTTTAAAATCAATATCGTTCGCAAGGTTTTCCTCAATGTACCTTAAAGCACCATTCATGTTTGTAAGCAAATCCATTTATCTGACCTCCTTTATCAAAAGAATAGCAGGAATTGAATGTGTGAATCCGACATTTGGTGCACAATTATGTAGGGTTAATACCTCTTGTTGAAATGAGAATATCATCCAGCATAAACTGCATTTCGTCAAATGGCAGGCCAAGAACTTAAAGGGCTGTCCTCAAGTAGATTTACCCACTTATAGGACAGCCGCGCTTTCGTATTCAGTTAGTAATCGGGCCCTTAAAAAGTGCTAACTTTACTTGTATCCGGACACCAGCGGGAAGTGCGGTAATATCGGATCAAGATATCAACCGCTTCGTCCGTTCTCAGATGGGTGAGTGCTTCCGCTGCATAAGCTCTAACGTAACGGTCCTTGCTGTAAAGCGCTTGCTCCAAGGATTGGACAGCATCTTTCACGTCGCCAGTCTTACCAGTGCGCAGCAGTGAAAGTGCTGCAGTATATCCGACCTTATTGGTAATGTATGGCTGATCGCCTACATACGACTTTATTGATTCCGTAAGATTTGATTCTGAAGCATCGTCAGCTTCACATCGTATAGAATCCTTCAATACTTTCGCTAATGCCGCAACAACCTGTTCACCAGCATTCTTGAGCATACCTAATGATTCTACCGCATTTCGGCGAACCCACTCGCTCTGATCCTGCAAGCTTGAGATCAGTGAGGGTACCACTTCACCTTCGGAGGAACCTATCATCCCAAGTACGAAAACCGCCAATGCTCTGCGTTTTTCATCCTCATGTTTCATAACGCGGAGAAGGGCAGGAATCGCCTCAGTGCCTGCTCCTTGCAATCCGTATGCGGCCCGTTCCGCTGTCAGGCTCGACCCCTCCGTTATTTGCTTGATCAGCATCTCGATCCCTTGAGTTCCAAGTTGTCCAAGCGCATAGGCTGCATTCAAAGCGGTCGTTTCCACCGGGTCTTTTAATAGAAGCCCTAGCGAGGGAGCGCAAGATGCCGCTTCTACACCGATTCGTCCCAATTCATCAGACGCCCGCGCGCGATCGGTCGGGTTCTCTGAATCAAGCTCTTGCCGTAATGCCAACAATCGCTCCTCGGTCGTTGTCGTGACAACCTGCTTGGACGTAGGTTCTCCGCGAAGCCAATTCCATACGTCTTGCCATAAATTCATATGGATAGCGGGCGTTCCTTCCGGAACAATCATCTCCCTGCTTTGATGATTCCAGCTTGGGAACTCCGGTGCGCTCAATCTGAGAAATTGAAACTTAAGCATATAACGATCTAGCTCTGATACATTAAGCGAAGCTCTATGCCACAAGTCGAAATGAACGAGTACCATAGTACCCGCTTTACCTGTGGGCAGCAGCGTCTCACCTTGGTCGCCAAGAAATTTCTCGTAGTATTGGGTGCCTGGCATGATCGCAGTAGGCCCTAAATCTTCGGTAATATCATGGGTGTAATAGAAAATCATCGCCCACCACGGTCGATGACTGCGCATGGAAGACCAATAGCCGTCTTTGTGCCATTTTCCGCCGCCCGGCGTCTGATTTCCCGGTTGATTGTAATGACAGTGTCGATGTGGATGCATGTAAAAGTCTGGGCCAAGTACACTGCTTAACGCTCCCTTGACAATCGGCGTATCGAACAGCTGCTGAATGTCCGGGACACGAGGCAGAATGTTGTTTCCAGGGTTTCCTTCATTATGCATAACGTGATTGATCTGGTTCATGATGCTCAAATGAAGTTGATGAGGCATGTCGTTCTGAAGCACCAGATATCCTTTGGTAATAAATTGCATCATTTGCTCATCTGTCAACAAATACTTAGTATCTAACATGTTAAATCCTCCTTAGAAATCTTCGTCCTTACTTAGAAATACTACAGTATTCGGTTTATTTTGTATTTGCAAAATCGTCAATTATTTGTACAATCGTCATATCAATTACATTTTATTTTTTTCGAATAAGGTGGTGATCATGGATGGATTTCGCCGACTTACATCCTTATGTGTACTATGCAACCCGGTACCCATTCTCTAAAGGACAGACTAGCAACAATCGGATCTGTTATGCGTCCTCCCTATATTTGATTAGCGAGGGAAGAGGTGTCATTCACACCGAAGGTCGCACTTATGAAACGGTAGCCGGATCTCTCGTGTACATACCAGCAGGGCAGTCTCACCATTGGGTTGCGGATAGCAAAGACCCGATGGTGCACATCTGCTGTTATTTCGATTGGTCCTACGTAGACCGTCGGGCCGAGTTCACCCACCCAAGCATGATCTGTTATGATCCAGCCACGCTGGTTCCTACTCTGATCGGACCTGCATTTCCTTATTCATTACCTGAGCATGTGAAGGTGGAGAAGCTGCGGCTGTGGATGGATTTATTCGAGAAGTTTTATACCGAAAATCACTATACAAATGGGCGGACGTACGTTCGCAGTTTAAAGGTTCAGAGCAGCTTCCAGCAGTTTATCGAGTTTTTTCTAACTTTTGCCCTGAAAGAGGAGCATATTCCCAATCTCCGCATGTCCAAGTTGCTTGAACGATTGGATCAGGATCTGGTACAAGGCAATCTGCAGCCTTTGGAAATCTATTACAAAGAGCTGCACATAAGCCGTGGATACTTTTTTGATTTGTTCAAAGATGCAACTGGATTGCCGCCAACCCAGTATGTCATCCAATTCAGGATCAATCGGGCAAAGGATGATCTCCTCTTTACGAATCTGAGCATCACCGAGATCGCAGACAAACACGGATTTTCGTCTTTGCATTATTTTTCGAAGCTGTTCCGCAAGATAAACGGTCTATCACCACGGGAGTTCCGAGAAGAGAACAGAGAAGGTCTATGAGGAAAGAAGACACTGGAAGGTCAGAACATTTGAGGTATAAAATGGAGCGAAAGTGTGACAAAAGCCACACAACATGTTTACAAGGATTCATAAGGCTGCTCCATTTGGATATCAATGAGACACCCAAATAATGTCGGTATGAATAGGAGCCGTTTATTCCTGCCTAAAATGCTCAGTCACTTTCTGAATAAAGGCTTTAGCCGCTTGACCAAGAAACCGATCGGACCGGTGGATGACCCCAATATTACGGCTTGGCGCTTTTTTAGAAATGTGAATGCATCTCAGATCCGGTGCATTTATGGATTGGATTAAAGGACGTGGGAGGATGGTCGCCCCAATGCTTGCCCTTATTAGATTAATAATGGAAGTCGGTGAGGTGGTTTCCATAATAGTGGTTAATTCAAACCCATACTCACGGCAAAAATCGTCTACGAGCTCTCTGCCAATCATGCCTTTAGGAGGCATTACGGTTTCAATATGACGTAGTTCGTCGATATCAATAGAAGGTCTACCGGCCAAAACGTGGTTCTCGGAAACCGCTAGCACATATTCTTCACGGCACAGAGGAATTCGTACCAATCGGTCATCCGGTTGAGGCATGATTCCAATGCCTATATCGACTTCATTTGACAGTACTTGTTCAACAATCTCAACGGAAGACACGATTCTGAGCTTAATTTTAGGGAATTCGTGGTAAAAATCAATTAACATCTTTGATATTCTGTAATCCAAATCCGAGGGTAAGACACCTACGATTAATGTGCCTCTCTGTAAATTATGAAGTTCACCGATAAACTCATTGACGTTTTTCAGACTTCTCAAAACATCACGGCTTTGCTCAAGAAGAATGGAGCCTGCCTCCGTAATCGCGATTTTCTTGCCAATACGGTCAAACAAAGGAATGTTTAATTCATCTTCTAGCGAGCGTATTTGTTGACTTAATGCGGGCTGTGAAATTCCTATTTTTTCTGCAGCCCTGGTGAAGTGCAATTCCTCGCATACGGCGATAAAATATTCTAATTGACGAAATTCCAAGCCTTTCACCTCTACATATCATAAGTATTGCTTATGATTATAATAGGGATGATAATATTGATCAATTATTCGTTTTCTTTTACACTAGTGTAACTGAGCGCAGCTCGAACGTACAAAATGAAAGTGTAAGGGGAAATACAAGATGAAATTAAGATTTGGATATTTAGTTTGTGCACTGTTTCTTGCTTCCATTAATTTACGTCCGGCTATTTCATCGATTGCGCCATTGTTGGAAACGATGCGGAAAGATCTTGGAATCAACGGGGCATTGGCCAGCCTTCTTACCTCAATTCCGGTACTATGCATGGGTCTATTCTCGCCTACAGCTGTTAAGATAAGTAATCGGTGGGGGTTGGAGAGGACATTGACTTGGTCTCTTTTGCTCATAGGTGTTGGCACCATTCTTCGCTATTTCGCGGCTTCCTCGTTGCTGCTGTTGATTACCGCTTTTCTGGCGGGGGTAGGCATTGCGATAACGGGACCCTTGCTATCTGGATTTATTAAACGATATTTCGCTGATCGTGCATCATCCTTAGTTGGCATTTATTCCTCAGCAATGGTCATTGGGGCTGCTCTCAGCTCAGGATTATCCGTGCCGATTCAGAATCTTATGCAAGATTCGTGGCGCGCTTCCTTAGCATCATGGGCTTTATTCGCCATTGTTGCACTTCCAGTATGGTGGCGGCTGGCTGCACATGCATCACGTTCTAATTCGAATTCAACAGCAATAAAGAATACGTCAGAAGGGGTTAAACTCCCATGGAGAAATAAGAAAGCGTGGAACATAACGCTGCTCTTTGGCTTTATGGCGGTCATTTTTTATTCGTTAACAGCCTGGCTAGCTCCAGCAATTGAAAGTATGGGGTACGATAAAGCATTTGCCGGGGGAATGCTGACGTTATTCACGGTTATTCAAATACCGGTCAGTTTTGTGCTGCCGATCCTTATTGCGCGCTTTCCTAAACGGATGTACTGGTTATTGGGCTGCGCTATTTTACAGCTTGCAGGATTGCTTCTTTTCATGATAAACGGTAATCCCTGGTTCTGTGCCAGCCTACTCGGGATTGGTGCAGGCGGACTGTTTCCGATCGTTTTGATGCTGCCGCTGGAAGAAACAGGTGATGCGGAAACCGCGAGTGCTTGGGCAGCGATGAATCAGTCTGGTGGGTATGTGATTGGCTCTTTGGGTCCAATCTTTGTTGGTTGGATACATGATGCTACAGGCAGCTTCGTTCCGGCATTTGGCGGAATGGTTATAGTAGTCGTGCTTATGATGCTGCTCCATCTTATCATTGGCAATAAAAAAGAGCAGTCAAGCTTGGAGATTCCCCGTCAAGCGGCGACTTCGTCATCCCGATAATAGAAGGGATAATGTGATTTGAAGTTTTAAAAATAACCATTCAGCAACTGCTGTATGGTTATTTTTATTGTGAAATTGGGTATGCTGAATGAATTATGGCAGTTCCAAGTCATTTCATATACCTTTCCAGTAGCAGTTCTTTCCAGCAATATTGTGCTAGTAATCCGAATTATTATCTAGAGCGCAATCCATAATGAACGATTATACTTTATTTACTACAGCGGATTTCAAAGGAAAATCGGTAATTTGAAAACGCTTTAAATCGCTTCAAATCGCTTTGGAACGAAGAAAGAGAATGGAATGTATCACATTATTAGTCACAATCAAAAATAATGAGATCAGTTTGGTTCTAAATTGGAAAGTAAAATCGTGCTAGTGTTTGGCAATATTGTTTAGTTCCATTCATCTGGTTTGAAGGTATTCTAGTGTTAATAAACTTAACATAAATATTCAATTTAATGATTTTATTCATTTTTTGTTAAGTTAATTGACATTTAGAAGGAGGAGCCTTGACACTTAACCTGATAAAATTGCAGGAAAGGATGTACCATTTATTCATGTTTAAAAGTGGTTACTTGCCTCCGGAGGGCGTAGTCAAGATATTTATAAAATCGATTTTCATAAACGGGGGTTACTGCTATGTCCGTACAACTATCCATGAAACCTTATAAGATTGATGACGCGCCACTTAATAAGTTTCATCTGAAAATTACAGCACTTACGTTTGGTTCTAATTTTTCTGATGGATATGCTCTTGGTATTATAGGAATGGCTCTGACTTTGATTGGACCTCAAATGAACCTTAGCCCGATTTGGAGCGGATTAATAGGAAGTTCAGCGTTGATCGGACTTTTTTTCGGCAGTCTGCTCCTCGGAGGATTATCTGACCGTATAGGTAGACAGAAAATCTTCCTTGGTAACTTCGTAGTCATTGCTTTAGCATCTTTCTTACAATTTTTTGTACAAGATCCTACGATTCTGTTCATCCTGCGTATATTGATCGGTTTTGCTTTGGGTGGCGATTACGCAATCGGGTCGACGCTGCTTGCCGAGTTCGCGCCTAGAAAGCATCGAGGCTTTTTACTTTCTTTCTTAAATGTCATGTGGACCGTCGGTTATGTAGTCTCCAACATTGTTGGTTATTATCTGCTTAAGACAGGCCCGGATTCCTGGCGGTGGATGCTAGCTAGTGCGGCTATCCCGGCAGTAATCGTTCTTCTGTTGCGGATCGGAACACCTGAATCCCCTAGATGGCTCATTAGCATGGGACGTGTGGAGGAAGCAAGGGAAATCGTGAAGAAGCATATCGGACCACTTGCGGAGCTTGATGAAACGCGTTTGGAGCATACCTCTAAAACGTACCGCTTTCAAGATCTTTTCAAAAAACAGCTTTGGAAACGTACGGCTTTTGGCGGTCTCTTTTATGTATGTCAAGTCATTCCGTACTTCGCCATTTATACGTTCCTGCCGGATATTTTAGCTAAAATGGGATTTGAAGAGACGTTCTTGATGGACACCATTCTGAATTTATTCCTGCTTGTCGGTTCGGTTGCCGGTCTGTGGTTTACAGAGAAATATACACGTAGGAGTTTTACGATTAGCACATTTATTATCCTTACAGTCTCCTTGCTTGCGCTTACTCTTTTACCAGCAGGTTCACATATCGTGGCAATTTCAATATTTTGTTTATTTACTTTTGTTATGTCTGCCGCTTCCAATCTTACCTTAGTATATCCAGCCGAGCTCTTTCCCACCGAAATTCGGGGATCTGGTGTTGGTGTTGTTACCGCAATAAGCCGAATCGGTTCGGCCATCGGAACTTTTCTATTACCGGTAAGTGTTAGTTCCATGGGATTGACCCCATCAATGATTGGTATGAGCGTAGTTCTGCTAATCGGAACTATCGTTTCTATCGCTTGGGCGCCGGAGACGAAATCACTTGCTCTGGATGATGACATCCATTATCATTAATCAAACTTTGACAAGAGATGTCTTTCGGACATCTCTTGTATGCATATTTAACCGACAACTATTGCATAGTATGTATTGGTTTTAAAGGAGATGTTTTTCATGGAAATTGCAACTGCCCCCATTCATCCCAAAGACATAAATACAGTGATTCTTGGCGATCATCCGATCTCAATTTCCGAATTTGTCGCAGTAGCCCGTTTTGGGGCCAAAATATCCTTTTCACAAAGCTTCTGCGATCGCGTCAAGCAATCCAGACACCTTATTGAGAAATTTTTAAACGAAAACCGCATCATTTATGGCGTTACGACTGGCTTTGGGAGTAATGTGACAGAGATCATCTCAACCGAAGACGCCGAAACCCTGCAGCGCAACATTATTAGATCGCATGCCGTTTCCGTAGGGGATCCACTAGAGAAAGAAGTTGTAAGAGCCATTCAACTGATGATTCTCATTCATTTGGGTCATGGTTATTCCGGGGTTCGGTTGGAACTGCTAGAGCTTGTGGCTTCGCTATTGAATCAAGGAATCACCCCTTTTGCTCCAGGTGATGGATCCGTTGGATATCTTTCTCCGGAAGCTCATATGGCATTGGTGCTTATTGGGGAGGGCAAAGCATGGTACAAGGAAGAACTCATCTCAGGCAGTGAGGCGCTTGAAAGAGCAGGATTAAAACCTACGACTTTAAGCTGTAAAGAAGGACTGGCACTGACCAGCGGGACATCCTCCGTTACTGCAATGGCCATTCTAACCCTATATAATGCCATTCAAGCGGTAAAAACCGCGGATATTGCTGGCGCCATGTCACTTGAAGCTTTGAAAGGAACGATTCACGCCTTTGATCCAAGACTTCATTCTTTAAAAAAACATGAGGAACAGGCTAAGACGGCACAAAATATAATCCGAATCCTTAAAGGCAGTGAAATTGTTGAAACCTATAAAGATTATCGATTGCAAGATGCGTTAAGTTTACGATGCATTCCTCAAGTACATGGAGCTTCCAAAAAAAATCTGAAGGATGCAGCCTTTACAATCCATAATGAGCTGAACTCCGTAAGCGATAATCCTGTTATTTATCCCGAAGACAATGACGGAATTGCTCTAATGGGAGGTAATTTCGACGGTACCTATGTTGGCATTCAGGCAGATATTATGTGTATAGCCATGGCTAATCTGGCAAAAATAGCAGAGAGAAGAATTGACCGATTAGTGAACTATCACCTGAGCGAGCTGCCTAGTTTTTTAGTGAAGAATCCAGGATTAAACAGCGGATATATGATCCCGCAATATACGGCTGTAGGACTGTTGGGAGAGATTAGAATTCTTTCTCACCCAGCCTCCGTAGATAATGTTCCCACTTGCGCCAATCAAGAGGATGTTGTCAGCTTCGCCTATGCTGCTTCAAGGAAAGCCTATCAAATTTCGAAGAAATTGACATATATTTTGGCGATTGAATTAATGACGGCCGTACAAGCTCTTGATTTTCATCGTCCGTTGAAACCTTCTCCGGTAATTGCGGCAGTATATAATCTGATACGATCGAAAGTGCCGACGGTGGAGGAAGACCGATTTCTCTATCCGGACATTGTGACGATCTATCATCAAATTCATGAGGGCGACATCGTAAAGGTTGTTGAAGACATGATAGGTGAAATAGAATAAAATAACATGGAAGCAGTTTTCTCTGAAGTTTAAGAGCAAAACGGCTTCCTTTTTTAAGATAGGGGAGGTGATTAGACAATGAAATTGGATACGGCCCAAGCCTCCTTTTCGCAACTTCTCATTTCCGGGACGTTAATCCATGAAGCGGATTATGAAGAAATGCGTGAGCGGCTTGGCATCGAACCGCGGCCCCAAGTCGTTATCGTTTTGTCCATCGACCGTTATACTGATTTGGCCTTGGACAAGTCATTGCAATGGAGTATTGAGATCGGGCAGGTGTTGGTGAATGCCATTTTTGAGAGTGTCACCTTACCATTCCTGTGGGTATGGGTTGGAGAAGGTGTACTGGCCGTATTATTGGATCTCCAATCGGTTCAACCTGTAGAAGCGTCTTATAAACAAGTTACGTATGGCATGGTCCGGAAAATTCAAAACTTCGTCGATACGAAGGGCTTTTCCGTTTCAGCTGGGATAGGCACTTATTATGAAGATCCTTACAAGCTTCATCTTTCCTACAGCGAAGCCAAAGAATCATTGATCGACCGTTTCTTTCAAGGAAACCGGATGATTTTTCAATATGAAGGACAAAGAAGCATTCAGGAAGAACGCGCAAAGCCGGTGACCCATGAAGAGAAAATCGAATTGCTGTCACGTGTCCGGATTGGTGATGAAGAAGGCTCAATCACTTATTTGGTCGAGTTATTAGAAAGTCTCTCCCAATCGTATAAGCATAATATTGATCTATTTAAGTCGGAAGCCTATGATCTAGTACTCTCTTTGTCAAGAATGGTTGTCGACTTAGGAGGTAATGCTTCTGAAATTTTATCTGAAAACGCGAGAATGCTTCAAGACTTGTACAGTACCATTCGATATGACAAATTTGTTAAAAAGCTGTGCGCATACTGGAGGAAGCTGGCCAAGCAGGTATCGGACGATCATGCCTTAGAGGTGTCCCCCATTGTGAGATCCGCTATTGTCTATATAAGAGAGCATCATCAAGACAAAATGCTATTAAAAGAAATTGCCCAGCATTGTTACTTAAGCACCCATTATTTTGCCCATGTATTCAAAAAAGAAGCGGGTGTAAGCTTTGTCGATTTTCTAAATAAAGTTCGTATTGAGAAGGCCGTTTATCTATTAGAGAAAACGGAATTGACCATGCAAGAGATTGCCGCGCGAGTCGGCTTTCAGGATGCGAACTATTTTGCAAGGAAATTCAAAATGATTATGGGGTGCAGCCCGACGGACTATCGGTCATCAGCCCAGTGCTAGTGTTATAGATATAATCACTTTAAGCCAATCCGCTCAGGGGTTGGCTTTTAAGCGTTTTCATCGAAATGTTCAATTTCGGGGTAAACCGTAATATTGTGCTACCTTTCCGCAAATTCGGCTAGATTCAGATGATCCATTTTTCAGTATGATGGAGTCATAGAAACAAACAATCTTTGTTTCATCAACCTACAGGAGGGAAGCAGCTTTGAGACAAATTGAACTGCTGAATCCGCCGGAATTCGTACGAAACTCCAATTGGCGGGATCGATTCGAGACCAAGGTATCCCAGTGGTTGACCCGTTGGGAAGGCGTGGAAGAAGTCCAAGTCGGTTTCATCGGAGTTCCGCTTTCTAAGACGTCGATCAGTATTTCAGGCGCTTCGATGACACCGAATGCCTTGCGGGAATTATTTGCAAATGTGACAACGTACAGTATCGACCATGGTGTCGATTTGCAGGAATTGCAAGCACGTGATCTTGGAGATATTCAGATGCATGTGACGGATCTGCTGCGCTGTCATGCCAATATCGAACAAGGGCTGAAGAACGTTTATGCAGCAATGCCTCATTTGTTCCCGATTATTGCTGGCGGCGATCATTCCATCACTTGCCCCTCTGTGAAAGCATTTAAACACCATGTCGGTGGTAAGGTGGGTATCGTTCAGCTTGACTCCCACATGGATGTCCGGAATCTGGAGGACGGAGGTCCTTCCAACGGAACGCCAATCCGCGGGTTGATCGAATCGGGCACGGTTGAAGGTCGCCATATTGCGCAAATCGGTCTTCACAGCTTCGCCAATTCAAGAGCGTATCATGAATACGCCATGGCGCAAGGAATTACCCAATATACGGCACGTCAGGTAGCCAAAGAAGGAATCGATGCTTTGGTGGAAAAGGCGCTAGAGGTTGCCGGTGACGGGACAGATGCCATTTATGTAACCGTTGATATGGATGTACTGGATCAAGCTTATGCACCAGGTGTGCCAGCGCTCGTTCCAGCCGGAATGACCTCATGGCAGTTGTTGGAAGCGGTATTCCTATTAGGACAGCATCCCAAGGTGCGAGGCTTTGATATTGTTTGTGTGGATCCCATGCAAGATCCCCGCAGAGCGACGGTCAGGACCGCTTTGCATGTCATCTTGACTTTCTTAACGGGCTATATGAAACGAGATTAATTCGAACACAACATAGAGGAGTGACTATTCATGGAACAAAAAGTCAAACGTACGATTCGAGCAGCACACGGAACGAAGCTAACGGCAAAAGGTTGGCAGCAGGAAGCTGTCCTGCGTATGTTGATGAACAATCTGGACCCTGACGTAGCCGAACGTCCGGAAGATCTCGTCGTCTATGGCGGAATCGGCAAGGCTGCGCGGAACTGGGAGTCTTATGACAAGATCGTAGAATGTCTAACGAACCTGGAAGCGGATGAAACGCTTCTTGTACAATCCGGGAAACCGGTTGGCGTATTCAGAACGCATTCGCATGCGCCGCGGGTTCTCATCTCCAACTCGGTCATTGTTCCGGCCTATGCCAACTGGGAGACGTTCCATGAACTCGATAAGCAGGGTCTTATGATGTACGGCCAGATGACGGCTGGCAGCTGGATTTATATCGGTACGCAAGGCATTTTGCAAGGAACCTATGAGACCTTCGCGGAGGCAGCTAGGCAGCATTCGGGAGGCACATTAAGAGGTACTTTGACTTTAACGGCCGGACTTGGCGGTATGGGCGGCGCTCAACCTCTCGCAGTAACGATGAACGATGGCGTCGTTATTGGTGTAGATGTAGATCCGACCCGTATTAAACGCAGAATCGACACACGTTATTGCGACGTCATGGTATACGATCTGGATGAAGCGTTGAAGCTTGCGAACGAAGCGAAAGCTGAGGGAAAAGCGCTCGCTATTGGGCTAGTAGGAAACGCTGCAGAGGTTTTCGCGGAATTTGTGAAACGGGGAATTGTGCCTGATTTCGTAACCGATCAAACCTCGGCTCACGATCCGCTTAACGGCTATATACCGGTCGGTTATTCATTGGAAGCTGCGGCTGACTTGCGTAAAAACGATCCGACGCAGTATGTGAAGCTGTCCAAAAAGTCGATGGCTGCTCATGTTCAGGCCATGCTTGATCTTCAAAAACTGGGGTCAACCGTATTTGATTATGGCAACAACATCCGTCAAGTAGCTCTTGATGAAGGGGTTAAGGACGCTTTTAACTTCCCTGGATTTGTTCCGGCTTACATCCGTCCGCTCTTCTGCGAAGGAAAAGGACCGTTTCGTTGGGCGGCACTGTCCGGTAATCCGGAGGATATCTATAAAACCGATGAACTTGCTTTGAAATTGTTCCCAGACAATGCGCATCTGCGTAAATGGATCGAATTGGCAAGAGAGAAAGTTGCTTTCCAAGGTCTACCAGCGCGTATTTGCTGGTTGGGTTACGGGGAACGGGCCAAGATGGGTCTGGCTATTAACGAAATGGTGCGCAATGGCGAACTGTCCGCGCCAATCGTTATCGGACGTGATCATCTGGATTGCGGTTCCGTGGCTTCTCCAAACCGTGAGACCGAGTCGATGAAGGACGGCAGCGATGTTGTTGGCGACTGGGCGATATTAAATGCGCTAGTGAATACGGCATCCGGTGCGAGCTGGGTTTCCGTCCATCATGGCGGCGGCGTAGGCATGGGATACTCCCTGCACGCAGGTATGGTTGTCGTTGCGGACGGTTCCGAAGAAGCGGACGAAAGATTAGCTCGCGTTTTGAACACGGACCCTGGAATGGGCGTCATCCGTCATGCAGATGCCGGTTATGACATTGCCATTCAAACGGCGAAGGAACGCGGCGTTCGCGTACCGATGATGGGTATCTAAGTTTCTGAATATATAAAAGAATGATGATAACTCGCAGCAAGCCCGTTCGGGCTTGCTGTATTTCGAGGGGGAGAAACGATGGAGAACAATCGAATTGACCTGCTGATCCACAATATTGGTACATTGATTACCATGCAAGGAACTCAGGAACCGCGCCGAGGCGGTGAAATGTCTGAGGTTGCAGCAGTCCGAAGCGGAGCTGTGGCAATCAAAGACGGTATCATTGTTGCAGCGGGAACGGAAGAAGAAGTTTTGGCTCAAATCGGTGAATGGCCGGTAACTCAGAAGCATGATGCTGAGGGTAAGCTTGTTACCCCTGGACTTATTGATCCTCATACCCATTTGGTTCACGGCGGCTCTCGTGAGAATGAACTAGCCTTAAAGCTGAAAGGTGCTTCTTATTTAGAAATTTTAGCTCAAGGCGGCGGTATACTCAGCACAGTCCGTTCAACCCGTCAGGCTTCGGAAGAAGAGTTGTACGTAAAAGCGAAAAAAAGCTTGGATACCATGCTTTCTTATGGGGTTACCACAGCAGAAGCCAAGAGCGGATATGGTCTAACGCTGGATGATGAGCTTAAGCAGCTCAGGGTCACTCGCAAACTCAATCAGGAACATCCGGTTGATTTGGTGTCTACGTTCATGGGTGCTCATATGGTGCCAGAAGAATATAAGGGCCGGTCTCAAGAATTCGTTCAGCTTATCATTGAAGAAATGCTCCCCGAAGTGAAACGTCAGGGACTTGCTGAATTTTGCGATGTATTTTGTGAGCACGGCGTATTTTCTGTGGAAGAATCGGAGCAAATTCTGTTGGCCGCAAAAGCGATGGGCTTCGGCTTGAAAATCCATGCGGACGAAATCGAACCAATGGGTGGCGCGCAGCTTGCTGGCAAACTGGGTTGTATCTCCGCCGAGCATTTGATCGCCGCATCAGATGAAGGATTGGAAGCGATGCAGCGGGCGGGCGTCATTGCTGTCTGTCTGCCGGCTACCTCCTTTAATTTAAGGCTAAAGCATCACGCCCGTGCGCGTAGGATGATTGAAATGGGACTTCCCGTTGCTTTATCCACGGATTATAACCCGGGAAGCTCGCCAACGGAATCTATGCAGCTCGTCATGACGCTGGGCTGTTTGAATTTAGGGATGACGCCGGAGGAAGTTCTGACGGCTGTGACCATCAATGCGGCTCACGCGATCGGAAAAGCGGATGAAATTGGCAGTTTGGAAGCGGGTAAACAGGCCGATCTTGTTATTTTCAATGCTGATAACTTGGCATATCTGCCATATCACTTTGGGATCAACCATGTTCATTCCGTATTCAAGCAAGGAAAAATGGTAGTCGCGGACGGCAAACGGATTCATTAAAGGGTTACAATCTGTATGAAGACTCAAGGGGGATCATCATGGAAGCTCCGACGGAAGTAAAAGAGAAGCCTATGCAGGCGGAAAGCTTGAATGTTTTGAGCAGAACGCAGCTTGTTATCCAAGCTGCTCTCGACAAAATGGGATGCGCAGAATCCTTATACGAATTGTTAAAGGAACCACTTCGGTTGCTAACTGTACGCATTCCTGTGAAAATGGACGACGGTTCTGTGAAAGTGTTTACAGGGTATCGTGCGCAGCATAATGATGCGGTCGGACCGACCAAGGGCGGAATTCGCTTCCATCCCGGGGTCACCGAAGATGAAGTGAAGGCTCTTTCCATGTGGATGACCATTAAATGCGGCATTGCCGATCTTCCGTACGGCGGAGGCAAAGGCGGAATCCAATGCGATCCGCGCACGCTGTCCTTCGGCGAGCTGGAACGGTTAAGCCGTGGTTACGTGCGGGCAATTAGCCAGCTGGTCGGGCCGACCAAGGATATTCCGGCGCCGGACGTGTTCACGAATTCACAAATCATGGCGTGGATGATGGATGAATACAGCCGGATTCGGGAATTCGATTCGCCAGGTTTTATTACCGGCAAGCCGCTCGTCTTAGGCGGATCGATTGGAAGAGAATCGTCAACTGCCATGGGCGTGGTGCTATTGCTAAGAGAAGCGGCTCATGTCGCAGGGATTCCGATTGAGGGCGCACGAGTCATAATCCAAGGCTTTGGCAATGCAGGCAGCTTTCTTGCTCAGTTCCTTCATGAGGCTGGTGCCAAAGTGGTAGGCATTTCGGATGCTCAAGGGGCTCTCTACGATCCTGAAGGCTTGGACGTGCAGTATTTATTAGATCGGCGTGATTCTTTCGGAACGGTGACGAATTTGTTCCCGAATGCCATCTCGAACCAAGAGCTGTTAATCCAAGATTGTGATATTTTAGTTCCAGCTGCGATTGAAAACCAGATCACCGAAGACAATGCCTCCGATATTAAGGCGAAGATTTTGGTAGAAGCGGCCAACGGACCGACAACGTTGAAGGCTACTGAAATTTTGACAAATAAAGGTGTTCTGATCGTTCCAGACGTGCTTGCTAGCTCAGGCGGGGTAATCGTATCTTACTTTGAATGGGTCCAAAACAATCAGGGATATTATTGGAATGAAGAAGAAGTGAATGAAAAGCTTCAACAAATATTGAAAAAATCTTTTTACAACGTCTATCAATTATCCTTGCAGAAGCAAGTAGATATGAGATTGGCAGCCTACATCGTTGGTTTAAAGCGAATGGTGGAAGCGATAAAATGGCGCGGATGGATTTAATCAATGCTCTGATCAAAATGCCTTGGAAGGTGATGAATCATGAACAATTTACGTGAAGATGCACTTCACATGCATAAAAAGTATGCCGGAAAGCTTGAGGTTATTGCCAAGGTTCCGGTAGGCACTGTCCGTGATTTGAGCCTTGCCTACTCCCCGGGAGTTGCAGAGCCTTGTAAAGACATTTGTATGGAAGAAGATAAAGTATACGATTATACGATGAAAGGAAACCTGGTTGCCGTCGTTACCAATGGAACGGCTGTGCTCGGTTTGGGAAATATCGGTCCTCATGCGGCTATGCCGGTGATGGAGGGAAAGGCTTTGCTTTTCAAAGTATTTGCCGGTGTCGATGCGATTCCGATCTGTTTAGATGCGTTGGAAAAGGAGAAAGTGATTGAAACGGTCAAACAGCTTTCTCCTTCGTTCGGCGGTATTAATTTAGAAGACATCGCTGCACCGGATTGTTTTGAAATTGAAGAGAGGTTGAAAAAGGAATGTGCTATTCCTGTTTTCCATGATGACCAGCATGGTACAGCTATTGTCATTGCGGCCGGATTAATCAATGCTCTCCAATTAGTCGACAAAACGATGGACCAAATTCGTGTGGTTATTAACGGGGCAGGCGCAGCTGGCATAGCGGCCATGAAGCTTCTGGGCCATATGGGTGCTAAGGATATCATCGTTTGCGATACGAAGGGTATTATCCATGAAGAAAGACAAGAAGGCATGAATCCGTTCAAGCTGGAAATAGCACGGATGACGAATAAAGATCATCTAACAGGTAAGCTCACCGATGCAGTGAGAGGAGCCGATGTTTTCATTGGAGTTTCTGCTGCGGGGGCACTTACGAAAGAGATGGTCAGCTCCATGAACCGTGATTCTATTATATTTGCCTTGGCGAATCCAGTTCCGGAGATTATGCCGGAAGAAGCGAAAGCTGCTGGAGCTGCGATCGTTGGCACGGGACGCTCCGATTTTCCCAACCAGATCAACAATGTATTGGCGTTTCCGGGCATTTTTCGCGGCGTATTAGATGTGCGTGCTAGAGAGATTAATGAGGCCATGAAACTAGCCGCTGTTTATGCCATTGCCGGTTTGGTTCCAGCCCATAAGTTAAATCGGGAGTATGTGATTCCGAATCCATTTGATCCAATGATTGCTCCGAATGTGGCGGCTGCCGTTGCTCAAGCAGCCATGGATACGGGGTACGCACGTTTATACATCAATGCGGAAGAGGTTAAGGATAGAACAAAGAAGCTGATCCGCAAAAACGACGCGGTAGGATCGTATTTTTCTTGGTACGCTGACATGATAAAGTAAGAGTAGGCATAGTTCAGATTAGTAGGTGGGACTTGGCATTTCCGGGTCCTTTTTTTCATTCGCTTATGGAATATTTTCAAGGAGATGCCTATATGTCTTATTCGATCAAAGTCGTTAAAAAGAATATGCAAATAACGTCCGCTTGGTCAGGTGGAACGACAACGCAGCTAGCCATATATCCTGAAAACGCGGAGTATAATCAACGGAATTTTTTATGGAGAATCAGCACGGCCAGCATTCAAGATGAGCATTCTTTGTTTACCTGCCTTCCTGATTTTTGGAGAAAGCTAATGGTTATTGAAGGAGAGGTGATTCTAGAATATGAGGGATTACATCAAGTGGGATTAAAGCCTTACGAGCAGGAGAGCTTCAGCGGTGGATGGGTCACCCGGAGTATGGGGAAGGTAACGGACTTCAATCTCATCACAGCGGCGGGATGCCGGGGAGAATTAGAAGCTTTATGGATCAAAGAAGGAACTTCTCAGGAGATCGATTGTCACAAGAATGATGTGGAATTTACACTAGTGACAGAAGCTTTTTATTGTACCGAGGGCCGAGTTAGATTTAGTATAAATGAAGATCAGTCTCTATGGATAGAGAAGGGCGACTTCTGCGTACTATCATGGAGAGCTTCATTGGACAAAGTGAATATAAAAATAAGCCATTCTGGCAATGAATCTGCAGCATATGTCATTCGAGCCCGTATTGTGAGTTGAACCTTTATTTGGAGGGAATTGATGGAATGATGAACTATGACGTAATTATTGTTGGTGCCGGTTCGATGGGGATGGCTGCAGGCTATTATTTGACCCTTGAAGGGAAGAGCGTTTTACTGCTGGATTCATTTAACCCTCCGCACGATCGCGGGGCACATCATGGCGATACCCGTATCATCAGGCATGCCTATGGAGAAGGGACGAGCTATGTCCCGTTAGCCCTCAGAGCACAAAAGCTTTGGTTCGATCTGGAGCGAGAGTCGGGAAGAAAACTGTTCTACCAAACCGGGGTGCTGAATGTAGGTACTCGTGATTCAACCTTTATCCAACAAGTTGTTTCTAGCTCCGAAGCCTATTCACTTCCGCTGCAAACCGTGGATTCCAGTAAAATCCATACATTATGGCCTGGAATTTCGCTTCCAGAGGGCTACGTGGGCTGCTTCGAATCGAATTCAGGCGTGCTTAAAAGCGAGGAATGTATTCGTGCTTATCGGGAACTGTTGGAACGTCATCAAGTTACCATTTTAACGAATTCATCCGTCCAAGAGTTGTCTATCGATTCTGACGGGGTGACGGTCCAAACAGCCGACGAAAGTTATAAGGGACGCGCTCTAATCGTTACAGCGGGGGCATGGTCTTCTAAGCTGCTTCCTCTTATGAATATCCATCCACCGCTTGTTACGAAAAGAAAGACGTTTGCCTGGTTTGAAGCAGATGACTTTTTATTCGGGGAGAAACGCTTTCCTGCGTTTACGTTTGAAACCTCCTTGGGACATTATTACGGTTTTCCCAGCATGGGGGGAGCTGGTCTTAAGGTAGGACGTCATGATGGGGGACTTCGGATCCATCCGGATGAAGCCATTCCCGAGTTTGGGGCACTTCAGGAGGATGAAGAAGACTTACGAATGTTTTTAAGCCGGTTTATGCCTCTTGCCAATACGGAACTGCGCATGGGTAAAACCTGTACATACACCCTCACTCCCGATGAAAATTTCATTATTGATGCACATCCAGAGTATCCGCATATTGTCTTTGCCGCTGGATTTTCCGGACATGGGTTTAAATTCAGTAGTGTAGTCGGCGAAATCTTATCCCAACTTATTACGACAGGCAAAAGTGAGTATGACATTTCGTTATTTTCAATGAATCGCTTCAAATGAAAGGATGAGTCCTCGCTAGTTGTGTGCTAGCGAAGGCTCATTTTAATTTGAAGTTGGGAGATCCTTTTTGTGTAGAAAATATAGAAGAATGTAAAACATCGTTAGAGACACGATTTCACTTCTCCCTCGCGCCTGTAACGATGAAAAACATCATTACAGCTTTGCTCAGCGTATAAAACTGCTTTTTATTCGTTTGTAAGAATGAAAAACATCGTTAGAGACACGATTTCACATCCCCGCGCATCTGTAACGATGAAAAACATCATTACAGCTTTGCTCAGCGTATAAAACTGTTTTTTACTCGTTTGTAAGAATGTAAAACATCGTTAGAGACACGATTTCACATCCCCTCGCATCTGTAACGATGAAAAACATCATTACAGCCTTTGCTCAGCGTATAAAACGGCTTTTTACTCGTTTGTAAGAATGTAAAACATCGTTAGAGACACGATTTCACATCCCCTCGCAGCTGTAACGATGAAAAACATCATTACAGCTTTGCTCAGCGTATAAAACTGCTTTTTACTCGTTTGTAATAATGTAAAACATCGTTACAGACACGATTTCACATCCCCTCGCATCTGTAACGATGAAAAACATCATTACAGCCTTTGCTCAACGTATAAAACTGCTTTTTACTCGTTTGTAAGAATGTAAAACATCATTACAGCTTCGCTCAGCGTATCAAATTGCAATTTTACTCGTTTGTAAGAATGAAAAACATCGTTAGAGACACGATTTCACATCCCCTCGCATCTGCAACGATGATAAACATCATTACAGCTTTGCTCAGCGTATAAAACTGCTTTTTACTCGTTTGTAAGAATGAATACATCGTTACAGACAGAGATACAAATGTGAATAGAGGAGGATATCCGCATCGATTTTGCTGTAGATCAGCATCACAAGATATAGATCATTGAAGTTAATTTTGACTATCCATCTCATTGTTTATTTGATAAAACCATGTATAAGTTGCCACTTGCATGATTTTGACCATCTGCTGTACTATATTCGGCTCATTTGATCTTGCACGGCACCCTGCCGCGTTCTTACCCAAGTTATAATAGCTAAAAGGACAGGTATGATTAAGGTTGGGATTAGTGAGGAGAAGGGAAGAATTTCAAAGTCATAGGCTCCCAAATCCATCATCTTTGTATAACTAATCTGAGCCAAAACATAGAACAATAGTCCAGTAGGTAAAATAAAAGGTTTCGTCTCTTTGATCTTGAAAATTTGTTTGATCACGAGTAAAAAAACGTAGTGAAGCACAATAAGTTCAAATAAAGTGAAAATGGTCCAAATTGCGATGATAAGAATTTCTATCCTTTCCATATATTCTCCGAATTTAACTAATTGTATGGAAGTGAAATAGGGAAACGCCGACAATTTGGTTAAATGTATGCCAAGCGCACCGAATGTTAAATAACTTGCCAGTAACAAATAAATACCTGATAAAACTACTGCAGTTGTTAAACTTGAGAACGTTTTTTTTGTATTTTTTACCCGTGATAGAAGAAAACCGAAGACAACGCATTTTCCAAATGGAAAACCGAAAGACAGCATCCCACCGTAAATGATTGTGGATAATTTGCTTTGAAACATGGGCAGGAAAGGATTAATTTCCACTTCACGCAGAATAAACAAACTGACGATGCAGATGGACAGAATGAAAAACGGTAGGATAAATTGAACCGTGCGTACTAAAGTACCTAAACCTAAATAAACGGAATAGGAACTAACCAACACAATGAGTAAAATTAAAAAGTTAGGGGTGGTGTGTGGAAGGATAGCCGTCGTATAGAACCAAGATATTGCGCGATAAGCCAACACACCTGTATCAAGGAAATAGATAAGATAGATGACAAGTACGAGTTTGGCAAGCCATTTTCCCAACAATTTTTCGCAAGCTTCCGTCATACTTAATTGAGGATGCTGCGATTGAACATAGGATAGAAGCCATAATATTCCTATTGAAAAAACAATAGCTAGAAGATTTGAAATCCAGACATCCTGCTTGACCAGCTTGGCCTCAATTAAAAACAAGGTTGAGAATCCAGACAAAAAACTAAAACAGAGAAATCCCAATTGACCATGATTGATTTTTTCAGAATCGGTCATCTTCATTCCTCCACTCGTACTTTTAATAGGTCTATCATGTAATCGGAGACAGGACCATAAATAATCTTGTTTAAGGACTCCAAGGTAAGCTTTGAAAAACCCATGAAGGGATTCAAATAGACGATTATAACGAGATAATAGAACAGGAGAACTATAGCATCTGTTTTAGTCTGTTGTTTCCATAAGCGAATAGATCCTTTCAGCCCCAAACAAATAGCTATTAAGCAGAGCGAGTTATTAAGAAGCATTTATCGGCCACCTATGATTTGGGACATGCCCAGTTTTTCAATTTCTACATTGACATGAACAGGAATTGACATTGTCGGATATACATGATCCCAATCCTTTTTTAGCTTTTTCCATTCCTTTGGATGATGCTGGATGAAATATTCAGAAACCCCAAGTAGGTCTACTTTCAGATCTTGTTGAAAATGTTTTAAGCTATCATGAATGATTTTCTCCAAATGCTTGGAGGTAACTTGTTCCAATTGAGCCAATATAACCGGATCGCTCAGTGCAAGATATTGATTCATTTCACCCAAAGTCGCTTTGAAATTCAACTGGACATCTAATTTTGGTTTGCCATTGACGTAATCGCTGTGAATTTCTCTTTTTGAGATTCGAAGAAAATAGGACACTTTCGTGGATTTGAATTCCAATGATTCTGTAAATTCATAGTTTTTCCATTTACTTTTCTCAGATAACCAATGGACAACCCGCACATCATTTCCATCCAGCCAGTCAACGAATTTCCCTTTGTTAATAACAGCTCCGCCATTTAAAAGCAGCGATGATGGAGAGGAAACAGTCTTTGGTGACGTCATTATTTTGCCTAAAACAAAGCCCCTGTATGGATTACTGTAGCGGTCGGCCACTTTATGTATCATTAGACTGTAGCTCTTGCCCCACTCTTTTTCATTTCGGACGATCCCTAGCAGCACATTCGAAGTTAGTTCGCTAATATTGGATTTTCTTTTCAGTAAATCCTCCGCTTTCCCCTCACTAACAAGTAGGTGACCTGTTATGCGGATTTGACGGTTCCTTGTTAGGAAATCTACGATATCATAGAGGGAATGACGTGCTGCAGCTTCACCTATAATAAAGAATTTATTATGCTGCCATACCAAGGATTTACCTACACGGTTACGCATATTTCTTGCAGCGTCCATTATCGAATCTCCAACTGCACTATCAACCAACTCCGACTGTTTACCTGTTTTCTCCGTACTTGTCGATGTGGGTAAAACACAATAAATAGTAATTACATATTTATTGCTTTCCTTGTCATAATCAATACCAGTTGCCATAACTAAATCAATATCGCTGATTTCCTTATTATCAGGTGAACAGCCCACTAATAGTGACAAGATTGAACACATAGCCAGAAACCATTTAACGTTCTTCATACCCCTCGCCTTCAATTCCAAAAATAAATTTCCCCTTCACCTTTGCCTTATAATCTTATTTCCTCTTATACGATGAGGAACTTCGATATCGGGCCGGAAGGAGGATGAATTTCTTAAATGTATTTCTTAAGCTTTCAGAATCGACCGGTTCTAAGAACGGTACTCCACAGAACCGTAAGGAACATAGATGCAAAAGGATTGCGAACAATCCCAAAGAGAGCCCAAAGACACCTGTAGAAGCTGCAAGAAGCATGAGAGGAAACCGTAACATTCGCAAAGCGATGGCTGTACTAAAAGACGGAATTGTAAAGGAAGCAATTCCTGTCATGGCAACTACAATCACAACCGGACGGGAAACGATTCCCGACTGTACCGCTGCTTCTCCGATGATGAGTGCACCTACGATACTGACAGATTGGCCGACAGCGCGAGGCAACCGCAAGCTGGCTTCGCGCAGCACCTCGAATGCCACCTCCATGATGAAAGCTTCGATAAAACTCGGAAAAGGGATCCCCGCTTTGGCAGAAAGGAAGGCCATCATTAGCGGTGTAGGGACCATTTCCAGATGGAAGGTAGTTAAGGCGATATATAAAGAAGGCCCAAACAAGGATGTGAACAGAGTGATCAACCGTATTAAGCGTAAAAAATTAGCAAAATAAAACCTTTCGTAAAGATCCTCGCTGGGATGCATCATTTCAAAAAATGAGCTGGGGGCAATTAAAGCTATCGGAGTCCCATCGGTGATGATCGCAATTTTCCCTCTGTTCAAGGCGGTAACAATCCGATCGGGGCGTTCCGTATTTAGAATTTGCGGGAATGGTGAGAACGTATTATCTTGAATCCATTCCTCTATTTGGGCGCTATCTCCTAGAACATTCAAGTCAATAGCATCGAGTCTACTCATCAATTTTTCTAGAACGGTATGATCAACCTGAGTATCGAGATACAAGACGGATACTTTTGTTTGACTCCGTCGTCCAATAATATAGGATTTAGATTTCAAATCCGATGTCTTCAGTCTTCTATAAACCATCCCCAAATTAATTTGCAAATCTTCGGTGAACCCCTCACGTGGCCCACGTACGTTGACTTCAAGCTTTGGTTCGTCTATCGCGCGTGTTTCATATCCGGGCAACATCATTCCGTATGATTCTGAACGACCTTCAACAAATATAACGAAGCCTGCATCCGTAATCATGCTCACGACCGCATCTAAATTTGGCAAAAGTCTAACTGCGCCTAACGAGTATAACGATCCTGTAATCGCATCATCAACGGGTCCCTTCCAGTAAAGAAGATCTTCGGACATTTTACGGATGATTTGTTGATTTAAGATGTTTTCGTCAACAAGGATATTCAAGTAAATAATAGACGCTAACGATTGACCGTCATTTGTAGTGATGTTTCTGACAACCAGATATTCATTTTGACTAAAATATTGCAATAATTTCTCTAGATTTTGGGAAACGGAAGTACTGATGGGTTCCTGTTTTAGTTCCATTTTCCAATCCCCTCAATGTAAAATGATCTAAGGCCAAATCGGAAACATTTCATAATAAAGGAATTATTCGCTTTTATTCCTAGGATTATGCAAATAACAATTTGAACATTAACTTCGACACCTCATTGGATGTGTTTTTTGTTGACAAACCCTAGCTTCTAGGCGTTATATGGATGTAATTAACTAGCGATGGTTGTGCAGACTGAGGGGGTCCACGATGTTCTATTCGCTCAAAAACCGATTGATTGTTTGTTTTGTGGTTTTACTGCTCGTTTCTACCGGGACAATGTCTTACCTTTTTTTTACGGAATCCCGCTCAATTATTCGCTCCTACATTGAGTCGTCAGCCTATGAAAAGATGGACGAGTATGGGTCCTTCGTCAACATGGCACTAGTGCAAATCTACGATGTTTCCTCAATTGTGTTTAACAGCAGTACAACGAAAAGTTGGGACATTGCGCTCTCTGATCCTGCTTTGCCCGCCGGGGAAAAGATGCTCGCGAACATTAATTTAAGCCAATTTTTGACACAGACGACGAACAATTATTCGATTGTATCGTCGGTCACCGTGTATCGGCAAGAAGGGATGTGGATCTCCGCGGATAATCAGATCATGAATGATACATCGTTCAAGAGTGAGCAGTGGTATGAGCATTTTAAAACAAGAGGAGTCCAGTGGGTATCCGCTCATCAAGATCCGATTGAGGTAAGACGTTCGAAGCCATTTGACGTGCTGAGTTTATTGCTGCCCATTGGCACGTTTGAGCCCTCAAAATCCAAAAACATGATGAAAGTTAATGTGAAATCCGAATTCTTTCTCGAACCGCTAAGTCGGATTCATCTTGGAGAGAAAGGCACTATTTTCCTGTTGGATGGGCAGGGAGATTCCGTTTTGGGTCAACAGGAATATGCATCCTCCCATCCGGAGGCAGCGAAACAAATGGAAGCGATCCGCGCGAACCATCTCCAGAATGGGGTGGTCTATGTAGAGAATGAGCATGGCGCCAAAGACATTCTCGTTTATAAAAAGCTGAAGCTCAATAACTGGCTGCTGGTTGGCATCGTGCCTGAAGCTGATTTATACGGAAAGCTGTACAAGCTTCGAACGAACATCCTTATCTTCGCATCCGTATTACTTGTTGCAGCCATTGCTACTGCTATATGGCTTTCGCATGGGATTTCCAAACCGCTCTCTCGGCTCGCATCAGCGATGCGTTATGTGCAGATGGGCGATTTCCACGCCGCTGAGAATCGGATTCCGGCCGAGGCAAGAGTTCGGAATGAAGTCGGCTATGTGACGACAACGTTCAGGAACATGGTGAGTCAGTTAAGACACCATATTACGACGGAATTTGAACTAAAGCTGCTTAGGCAGCAAGCAGAGTATAAAGCATTATTGATGCAAATTAATCCTCATTTTCTATTTAATACATTAGAATTGCTAAGTAGTCTGGCGATGCAGCAGCGCATACAAGATACGGTGAGAGTGATTGAATCTCTAGGGAAAATGATGCGCTTCTCATTGAAAATAAATGACGACCTGATACCGCTGGAAGAAGAGCTGAAATATGTTCGCCATTATGTGTCTATCTTGCAAATCCGATTTGCCGATCGGCTTCAAATTGCGGTCGAAGAAGACGATAATATGCGTCAATGCGTCATACCTAAATTTATTTTGCAGCCTTTAATTGAAAATGCCGTGAAGTACAGCTTTAGGGAACAAGCTGAGGCTAACGTGATTATACGGGTACGGCATGAACATAACCGACTCATCCTTTCCGTTGCGGATAACGGTCCCGGGATTCCAGAGGAGCTGGTACAGCAGCTGAGAACGGAATCGTTAACCTCGCAGTTTGAGCAAATATTGAACAGCCGATCACAGCAGATCGGATTACGCAATGTTTTAGCTAGATGCCAACTTTATTATGGGCCGTTGTTTGCTTTTGAGATCGATTCCACAAAGCAGTATGGGACCCAGATAGCACTTATTTTGCCGCTGCAAGGAGGAATGATAGATGTATAGTGTACTCATAGTCGATGATGAACCTGAAATTCGGCAAGGACTTAGGCTCAAAGTAGAGTGGGAAAGCCTCGGGCTTTCCATTGTAGGGGAAGCGGGAAACGGGGCAGAGGCTGTTGCATGGTTGACGAATCATCCGGTAGACATCGTGATTACAGATATGAACATGCCATTGATGGATGGGGTATCCTTTTTGGAAGCTTGTCATGAGCACTATCCGTCTTTACGGCTGATCGTCATTACAGGCTATGAAGATTTTCATTATGCCAAGGCAGCTATTCGTCATCAGGCAAGGGATTATTTGCTGAAGCCGGTGACGCAAGATGAACTCAGAGAGGCTATGCTGAAGGTAATTTATGAGCTCGATGCGCAGCGAAACGAGCGTGATCAGCAAGCTATGATGGCGTGGCGGCTTTCGCAATATTATAAAGAAATGAAAGAGCATTTTATCGTTCACCTAGTTAAAGAGGAATTGGCACGGGAAGCAACGATTAGGGAGAAGGCGAAGCTGTTTCAATTGGATACCTGGGAGGAATTCCGTGTTTGTTTCCTTACAGCTGGTTTTATGGAACGCACTGGTGGCGCGGGGCGATTGGAGCGTTCGCCGGACAAGCTGCGGCTGCCGTTTGAAATGGTTTGCAGGGAAGTTGCAGAGATGATCCCGGGTCAAATTCAAGTCTTCCGCGATGCGAACTATGCAGGATTAATGCATTTTATAGCTGTGGCGTCCCATACAAACCTAGATCACTTGGTCGATACGCTTCGCATTGCCGTGACCGATCATTTGGGATACCAGCCAGTGATTAGCATCGGCAAAATGGTTATTGGGCTTAATCAGTGGAAGGATGGTTATCTGTCTTCACTTTTGGAGTGGAACTTGAAGGGCAATAAAGATTCACAAACCCTGCACAATCTATCAACGCCGGAGGCTGCACTCTCGGAGGAAACGAATAAGGTCATGCAGCGTTATTTGGCTCGTGGCGAGCTTGCTGCTTTCGAACAGGCGATTCACAAAGAATTGAATGAAGCTTTCGCAGCATCGCAGGCTAGATTCGTTAAACTTATTTTTCAGCTATATCTCATGCTGGACACGCTGGCTTATACGACCCGTATTGACTTGGATAACGGAGAACAGCTGTGGATTCGTCCCGAGCAAGTATGGGGGTTCGATACGGCAGCTAAAGCACAGCAATTTCTATATAACCTGGCATATAAAATTGTCAGCTCGGCCAATGATCCTGTTGGAGATGAACTTTCCATGATACAAGCCGCAGAGCAATTCATTCATGAAAACTATATGTACGATATTAATTTGACTATGCTGGCCGAACGTTTTAATTATAATTCTTCGTATTTTTCCGAAATGTTCAAAGCCAAAGCCGGAAAAACGTTCATTCAATACATCACGGATGTGCGAATGGCAAAAGCTGTACAACTGCTTGAAGAAACGATGCTGAGCTTATGGGATATCGCTGAACTGACAGGCTTTTCGAATGCCAGCTACTTCAGTTCTAAATTTAAACGCATGTATGGGATGCCGCCATCTGATTATCGTCTGCGTCTCACAGTACCTGAAAAAATTGATAATCAAGAGCCGAAGAAATAGCATTCAAAGGAGCGCCTATAATCCTTATGATGATCTTACGAGTGATGAGTATTCATCGCTATCGATCACGAAGGAGGAGGGCGCTCTCATGTCATCATTAAGTAAAACCGCCCTTTCGCGGCAAAATCGCACAGCTTATTTATTTTTATTACCTTGGTTAGTTGGTTTTTTCTGCTTAACATTGGGCCCTATGATGGGGTCGCTGTATCTATCCTTTACGAAATTTAATTTGTTAAATGCCCCCAGATGGTTAGGACTAGACAATTATGTGCAAATCTTTAACGAAGATGACTCCTTTTATCACTCAATGGGGATTACCTTTCAATATGCCCTATTATCTGTGCCCCTAAGACTTATTTTTGCTTTAATAGTGGCCTTGGCGCTTAATAAAGGGATTCGTGCACTCGGGGTTTATCGAACGGTTTATTACATCCCATCCCTACTTGGGGGGAGCGTTGCGATTGCTATCGTTTGGAGGAAAATATTCGATGGGGATGGATTATTCAATCAATTCTTAAGTTGGTTTGGTCTTCAGGGCCCAGCTTGGGTAGCTCACCCTGATTACATAATGTCCACGATCATTACCTTGTCTGTATGGCAGTTTGGATCGGCCATGGTCATCTTTCTGGCAGGACTTAAGCAGGTGCCGGCTGATCTTTATGAAGCATCACAAGTAGATGGAGCAGGGAAAGTACGACAGTTTTTTCAAATTACGCTTCCGCTGCTATCCCCGGTCATTTTCTTCAACCTAGTGATGAGCATTATTAATTCGTTCCAAGTGTTTACACCCGGTTATGTCATTGGAGATGGACGCGGAGGACCGGTGAACTCGACCTTATTCTACACCTTGTATTTGTATCTGAAAGGGTTTTCCTTTTTCGATATGGGATACGCCTCAGCGCTTGCATGGATTATGCTGGTCGTAATCGGTGTGCTAACAGCCATTGTATTCGTGACATCGAAGTATTGGGTATTCTATGGGGACGGCAAGGATGAAAGGGGATGACCAGATGATTGCGAATACGAACTACACCAAGCTGCTGAAGCATCTGTTGATTATCGCCTTTGGCTTGCTGATGCTCTATCCAGTCTTATGGCTGCTTAGCAGTTCCTTTAAGCCGAATCAATTGATTTTCTCAGATACAAGTCTTTGGCCCAAGAAAGTGACGTTTGACAATTACATGAATGGTTGGAAAGGGCTGCAGGGCACAACGTTTGGGCGTTTCTTCCTGAATTCAGCTCAAATCTCGGTGCTCTCTGTCCTAGGCAATATTATCACATGCTCCTTTGCCGCCTATGCGTTTGCACGGCTAGAATTTAGATTCAAAAAGCTTTGGTTTAGCCTTATGCTGGTCACCATTATGCTTCCGTACCATGTCACTTTGGTTCCTCAATACATTATTTATAACAAGATTGAATGGATCAACACGTATTTACCGCTGATTGTACCGAAATGGTTAGCACACGATTCGTTCTTCATCTTACTTATGGTTCAGTTCATTCGAGGAATTCCGAAGGAATTGGACGAAAGCGCAACCATTGATGGCTGCGGGCAAGGCCAGATTTATTTTCGCATCATTTTACCGCTTCTTGTTCCTGCTTTAATCACAACCGCTATTTTCACGTTCATCTGGACATGGGACGACTTTTTTTCGCAAATGATTTACCTCAACAATATCAAGCTGTTTACCGTTCAGCTCGGTATTCGCTCGTTATTTGATCCTTCGGGAGAATCCGATTGGGGTGCGCTGCTCGCAATGTCCGTTCTTTCACTAGTTCCGATCATGACGATTTTTCTTTCTTTCCAAAAGTATTTTTTAGAAGGTATTGCGACCACAGGTCTTAAATAATTCTAATATTTGTTCAGGGGGAGATTTCAGATGAAAAAACGTTTTGCGATAACAACACTAGCCATGTTGATGGCCATTACAACCGCTTGTTCTTCAGGGACCGGCACGGGAAACAGCAGCGCTCCAAACGCAACAGCTGCAGGTACAGCTAAAGAAGTAGCAAAGGCAGAGCCGGTAGAGCTAAGAATTATGTGGTGGGGTGACCAGAAACGGGCAGATCGTACCAATGAAGCGCTTCGCAAGTTCGAGGAGAAAAACCCAAATATCAAAATTGTCGGTGAATTTGCCCCGAGTTCAGGTTATTTCGATAAACTAAATACGCAGTTGGCTTCGGGTACTGCGCCAGATGCGTTTTTCCTCGGAGGGAACGTAGTCGATTATGCGAATAAAAACGTGCTGCTTGAACTGGATCCATTCGTGGGGAAAGAGCTTGATTTAAACGATATGGACAAATCGATGATCCAATACGGTACCTTCAAAGGAAAGCTGCTACACGTCTCCGCCGGAGCTAATGCACGTGGTATTGTCGTTAATACGGAGTTGTTCAAAAAAGCAGGTATTCCTGTTCCGCAAGATGGTTGGTCATGGGACGATTATGGACGAATCAGCAAAGAAATTACGGATAAGCTCGGTAAAGATGTGTTCGGGACATACAATTTTACAGTCGATGGCATGGATATTTATTTGAAACAAAGAGGCAAGCAGCTCTACGATATGGATAATGCTAAGCTAGGCTTTGAACAGAAGGATGCGGAAGAGTGGTTCAATTTATGGAATACGATGACAAAAACAGGCGGCGTTGTAACACCAGCTTTGCAAGTATCCAATCCGCCGTCAGATACGAGTAAATCACTCGTTGTAACCGGAAAAGTAGCGATGAGCTTACTCGCATCCAATCAGTTGGGCGCTCATCAAAACCTGATTCCAGACAAACTGGCACTTGTTCAACTGCCTCGCGGACCGAAAGGGACCGGTGTTGTTTTCGAATCGAGCCAAGGATTATCCGGTTATGCGAAAACAAAGCATCCAAAGGAGGTTGCGATGCTCATGAACTATTGGATCAATGATCCCGACGCGGCGAAAATTTTGGGTAATGATCGTGGTGTTCCTGTGACTTCCAAAATGCGTGATCTTCTGAAGAAGGATGCCAACCCGGTTGAGCAGATCATCTATGATTACACAAGCCGCGTCTCGGCAGCGACGAATAAAGAGCCGTTTGCGATCAGTTATAACCCTCCAGGCAATACGGAATATACGAAACTGATTGAAACAACTGTGCAAGAAATTGGCTTTGGTAAAAAAGATGTGAAAAAGGGCGTTGAGGATTTCTATAACGGAACCGTAAAAATTTTCAACAATAACAAATAACGAATAATAAATAAAAATAATTAATAACAAAGCCGCTTGTCGGGAGAAATAGGCTGCCATTGGCAGTCTATTTCTTTTCAATTGGATGACAAAAGACGTATTCCTAACTAGAGAGAAGAGGCGGATATATGAAAGAAGCATTGTTAAGCAAGCTGCGTGGGATTCATACGGAGGAGCGGATGGGCCCTTTAAAAAAGGAATCAGATGGCCCCGTTCTTGCAGAATGGAACCAGTCGGGAGTGAAGTTTGCGGCATCTTCCGATAAATTGGAGGGCGTGTACTACGAGGCTCTGCGTAAACTATTGGACTGTGTCGTACCGACGGGTGGAGAGAAGCCTATATTGCATGAAGGTGGTATTTATCTAGGATGCTGGTTGGAAAGCACGGGGACGATTAACGCTGAATTGTTATCGCGTTTCATTCCTTCTGTTTCGCAATCGACTTATGAATTATTTGCTGATTACCAGCGTGAAGATGGTCTAATGCCTTATAAACTCACGGATTCAGGTCCTTCTTACAGACAAATTCAGTTGGTGACGCCGCTTGCTAGAAGTGTATGGAATCACTATCAGTTGAATGGGCAGGATAAGACGTTTTTACGAAAAATGTATACAGCTATGCAGAGTTACGATGATTGGCTGTACACCTATCGCAATACACGCGGAACGAATGGAGTGGAAGCCTTTTGCACATTTGATACGGGACATGATTTATCCCCCCGTTTTTGGCATGTTCCGGATACGCCCCATGGTAATGACGCAAGAATTTGTAATCCGGACTCCCCAATCTTGCCATTCGTTGCGCCTGACTTAACGGCCAATGTATACTGTCAGCGACTCTACCTAGCGAGAATTGCGGAAGAACTCGAGGAGAGTGGGGAGCTTTGGCGGGAAAAGGCGGAAATGAGCTTAAACAGCTTGTTCCAGTTTTGTTTTGATGAGAAGGATCAGTTCTTTTATGATCTGGATAAAAATGATGTGCATGTTCGTGTACAGTCTGATGTCCTTCTGCGTGTGCTCGCATGTGAAGTGGGAGATCGAGCCTTCTTTGATCAAGCTTTGCGCAAATACTTGTTGAATACGCGAAAGTTTTTTGCCAAATACCCATTTACGTCGATGGCTATGGACGATCCGAGATTTGACCCTTTTTCCAGTTATAACAGCTGGGCAGGGCCATCCAATTTCCTTAGCTTAATCCGTGCACCGCATGCTTTTGAGCATCATGGAAGGTTTGTAGAACTCACCTATGTGTTATATCCGTTAATGGCTGCATTTCACAAAATGACACGATTCGCTCAAGCGCTAAGTCCGTGGACAGGAGAGGAAGGTTTCACGGAGACTTATTCACCGGCGATTTTGTGTATGTTGGACTACGTTGAACGTTTGAGCGGTATCATGCCTAGACCAGATGATGAGCTTTGGTTTACAGGACTGCTGCCTTATGCGGTTGATCATGGTGAAGAGATTGCGAATGGGACTGCTTACAGTCGGGTTATCGACGGTATTACATTTGAACTGGTCAATACGAAGGATGAATCAGTGGTTTATAGGAACGGTGTGGTAACTCTTCAATTTCCAAATGGCTTAAGAGCTGTAACCGACCGTGAAGGAAAATTGAAGTCGTTTATCGGTATGACTGTTCGAACGGTAGAAGGAGTTATTTCGTATGAAGGGCGCGAATGGCAAGTTGCTGTGAAAGGAAATGAATGGATCGATATGGTTGAAGGTCATGAGATGAAAAAGCGAGCTGCCGATCTGGGTGTTATTGCACCAACTTATGGATAGAATGACCTCAATTTAGCATATATGACGATGGATCCCGATTTAAGACACCTCAATCTATAGCAAGATTGGAAGAATAAATCGACGGTATCAATGGTGAACGGATAAAGATAAGATCAAGCCCTCAATCAAATGAGACTTGATCTTTTTTTTAGTTATCAGGTTGATTGATCAGGACCTAACCTAACGCAAAATGTGAAATAAAATTTCAGAAACATATAGACAAAGTGAAATAAAACTCTATAATAAGGATATGCAAGTTCAAAACTATAGATGAACCGTAGAGGGTGACTCCCATGTTAAAAGGTGGATTAGTAAGTATAGAAGCGGCTATAGGGAGCTTAAAGCCGATGGAGCGCAGGGCTGCACAATATATTTTGGAGCATCCTGAACAGGTAGTCAGCCTTTCTGTGCAGAAGCTGGCAGAGTTTGCTGACGTAAGTGAAGCGACGATTGTTAGGCTATCACGCTCCCTTCACTGTAAAGGATTTCAAGAGTTGAAGCTGAGGATCGCAGGTGATTTATCACAATCGTCCCTACCTGCAGAATCGTACCAAGAAATCCGCACTGACGGATCTATCGTAGATCTCATTAAATCGGTTTCCAATAACAATATTGTTTCTATCCAAGATACATTAACGGTACTTTCTCCGGAAAGTGTGGAAAAAGCCATTCATTCGCTGAGCAGCGCAAGAAAAGTTGGTGTCTTCGGTGTAGGCGCATCGGCGGTTATCGCGAAGGATTTCATGCAAAAGCTAACGCGTATTAATCGCTGGTGTGAAATTGGCACCGGGTTTGATGCTCAAGCAACCATTGCAGCAAATCTAATTCCCGGTGACGTAGTTTTCGGTATTTCCTATTCAGGCCAAACCGAAGACATGATTCGTGCTCTCGCTGTAGCTAAGAATAACGGTGCCTCTGTCATTACACTGACCCGGTTTGGAGCTAATCCAGTAGCGGAGCTTGCGGATATACAGTTGTTTATAAGCACCTTAGAGAAGAGCATTCGCAGCGGGGCGATGGCCTCGAGGATTTCTCAACTGAATGTGATCGATATTTTGTACGCCGGAATTGCTGGCCGCCATTATGAGGAAAGTATCAAATCTCTAGAAAAGACGAGACAAGCCGTCATGGTGGGGAAACGCAATGGATAAAGTGGACCGCTTGGTAGAAGGATGGGTGCGAGAGGGGCTCTTACCCGGCGCTGTGCTCGACATTACTGTATCGAACCGCTTGCGATTTCAAAAAGCATATGGATCATTCTCCGACGGCACAAAGGAACATCCGATTCGTTTGAACACAATGTTTGACATCGCATCCCTTACGAAGGTAACCGTTACACTTCCGGCAATTCTTGTACTAGTGGCCAAAGGGAAACTGTCGATGGATAGCTCCGTGCAGGCTTACTTGCCTGCATTCCGCCATTCGCAAGTCACACTGCGTCATCTCTTGATGCATGCGTCCGGGCTGCCGCCGGATTTGCCATATTTTCCGCGCAAAGCAGCTCGGCCTAACCTAATCGAGGAAATTTTGGCGCAAGAGCTTTTATTTCAGCCAGGTAAGGAAAAGCTGTATAGTGATCTCGGTATGATCCTCCTAGGGATTATTGTAGAACGAGTGTCTGGCGAGCCGTTGGATCGTTTTGTTAAGCAGCAAATATTCGATCCACTTGAGATGCAGAATACGGTTTTTAACCCCAGGCCCGAACTTCAAGATCGTATTGCTGCAACCGAACAGGTAGATGGAGCTTACATCATCGGCGAAGTTCATGATGAAAAGAGTTTCCACCTCGGCGGTGTTACCGGCAGTGCGGGATTATTCGCAACAGCGGACGACCTAGCCCGCTATGCGGCATGGTGGTTGCAACCGGAACGCTGGGATATTGTTCCACCATCGCTGATGCGAGAAACCACAGCTGCTCCCGTAGGCGACCGAGGACTTGGCTGGGAAGTCAAGCATGATCCCGCCAATGTTCTGAGCTGCGGAGAAAGCTGGCCTACGGGTAGCTTCGGTCATACTGGTTTTACCGGAACGAGCTTGTGGGTTGCCCCCGAACAGGGCATCAGCGTCATATTTCTTACCAATGCGGTTCATTTGGGTCGAAACAACATGATCCGGGAGCTGCGTCCAATTTTGCATGAAACGGTTTTGTCCTCATTTCAATCATGAGGTTAAAATATATAAGTAAACATTAAAGGGAGGCTTTCTAAATGAAACGTTTATTCAGTGGGGCATTATTAACTATGGTCGCTGCTTCTTCCATGCTTGTCGCTTGCAGCAACAGCAATACCGCAACTCCTAGCACGACACCTGGTGGAGCTAGTACAACACCATCGGCAGCACCTCAGGAAAAAGTGAAGTTGACAATGGGAAGCTGGCGTACGGAAGATGCGGATGCTTACGCTAAAATCATTGCTGAATTCAAGAAAAGCAACCCGAACATTGATATTGATTTCAAGCCGATAAAAAATACGGAATATAACACTGCCCTTAACACAGGTCTGCAAAGTGGGAATGGCCCTGATATTATTCATCTTCGTCCTTATGCGGCAGGTGCTGTGTTAGCAGATGCCGGTTATTTAGAGCCGTTGACAAGCCTCAAGGGAATGGACGTATTCTCGAAAGATACTTTGTTGGCTGCTACAGGATCAGATGGTAAAGTCTACGGCGTTCCAACTGTATTCAGTTCGACACAAGTATTTTACAACAAGAAAATCTTCCAAAAGTATAATCTCACAGAGCCTAAAACGTGGGATGAGTTGTTGAAAACGGCGGATACTTTAAAGAAAAATAAAGTGACTCCATTTGCTTTCGGCTCAAAAGAAGGTTGGATTCTATCCCTGACCCAAGGTACACTTGCACCGTCCGTTTACGGGACTGATTTCATTAAGAAGATTCTTGCCGGCGAAGCGAATTTCAAAAGCCCGGAATATGTAAGCTCGATTAAAATGCTCAAAGATTTGACTCCGTACTTCCCTGATAATTATGTAGGGATCGGGATGGACGATATGAGAAACATGTTTGTTTCCGAGCAAGCAGCCATGATGGTCATGGGCGATTGGGAATATGCTGTTATGAAGAAAACGAATCCAGATCTGCAAATGGATGTGTTCCCAGTACCGTCAATGAAAGCCGATGGCAAAGCAACAGTTACAACTTGGGTAGACGGATCTTTCTCAGTGAATGCGAAATCTGCTCATAAGGCGGAAGCTCTGAAATTTATGGAGTTTTTGACAACGAAAGAGTTCGGAGCGCTAGCTGTTAATGAACTGCAGAAACCAAGCACAATCCCAGGTGTCGCGGCGAAAGATCCGCTTGTAGCCAAAATTGCTAAGAATGCGGATACGATTTCTACGCCTTACGCATCCGTTGTCTATTTCAATGCAGGCAACCCTACAACCAAAGCCACTTTAGAAAACTCAATTCAAGGCATGTATTTGAACAAATTGACTCCGGAGCAAGTTGCGGAAGAAGTTCAAAAGAGTGCAGATACATGGTTCAAGCCTAAGAAATAATTCAGTTTAAGAAGAGGGGTGGGGGCACATGAATAACTTTGCAAAATCGTCTTGGTGGAAAAAGGGAGCAGTTCATCTGTTCCCGGTTCCTGCCCTCGCCGTTTACATTCTCTTCGTGATCTATCCGATCCTTTCGGCTTTCGGTTACAGTTTTTATGACTGGAAAGGTCACACCCGCGGGGAGTTTGTGGGGCTGGGCAACTTTGTGAGCCTGTTTACAAAAGAACCGTTCAACCATTTATTTTGGAATGCGTTCGGTCATAATCTTTATTATTTTGCTGTTGAAATGGCTGTTCAGAACGTGATTGCGTTCGTACTTGCCTATCTGGTTTACAGCAAGCTTAAGGGTTCGAACTTTCTGAAAATGGCTTACTTTTTACCGAGGCTGCTTTCTGTCATCGTCGTAGGTTTTTTGTGGAAACTTATGTTGAACCCGAACAATGGTATTGTCAATGTGCTGCTCAAAAAGATCGGTCTTGTTTCGTGGGCTAAGCCTTGGCTCGGGGATCCGGCTTATGCGTTAACATCCATTACAATCGTCAACAGCTGGTTTGGCATAGGCTTCTCCATGTTGATATTTCTTGCAGGTTTGCACGCTATATCGACAGAAGTCATCGAAGCGGCGAGATTGGACGGAGTAAAAGGCTTCCGCCTGATCCGTTCCATCATTCTGCCGATGATGAGTCAGTCATTAATCATCATTACGGTGTTTACCTTTATTCATGCATTCGAAGCGTTCGAACTTATCTATGCCATGGAAGGTTCGCAAGGGGAACCTTACAACTCCACTGACACGCTTGCTGTGTTCTTTTATCGGATTGCTTTTGGCGGCTCGTCTGGCGGCGATTCGGTCGCATTAGGCCTGGGCTCGGCATTGGCAGTCGTACTATTTTTCATTATCGCAACCATTTCCGCGTTGTTCCTGTACTTCACAAGGAACCAATCGTCACAGCATTAAGAAAGGAGGCACACCATGAAAACCAACAAATCCGTTCGGGGGCTCCAATACGCTGCTGCGTACTTGGGTGCACTGGTCAGTTTGTATCCGATCTTTCTGATGCTGACCTCCTCTTTCAAGACGAATATCCAGATTTTGAAAAACCCGATGTCGCTTCCGACTTCTATATCGTTTACGGCATATAGTAAGCTAATCCATCAAATTCCGTTTGGAACATATTTTTGGAACAGTGTCGTGGTTAGTGTTGTTTCCGTAGCTTTGATCTTGCTGTTTGGCGTTTTGGCTTCATTTTATATTGCACGATATCCGTTCCGTTGGAATGGTGCGCTGTTCTTCTTTTTCCTCTTAGGCATGATGATTCCAATTAAGCTTGGGATCGTACCCTTGTTCCTATTAATGAAGAAGCTAGCCCTGTTGAATAGCGTTTGGTCGCTTGTTAGCGTGTATACGGCGATCGGAATGCCGCTTGCTGTCCTGATCTTAACTGGCTTTTTTAGAACGCTGCCGAAGGAGCTCGAGGAAGCAGCGCGCATTGATGGTTCTTCGGATTTCGGTGTCATGTGGCACGTTCTGCTGCCGCTTATTCGCCCTGCACTGGGGACGGTCATGATTATGAATTTTATTATGGCGTGGAACGATTTCTTCTTCCCGCTGATTTTTATCCAAGACGATATGAAAAAGACGATACCGGTTGGCATGCTGTCACTGTTCGGACAGTACTCTACAGATTTAAGTATGCTATTTGCCGGCTTAACCTTGGCTTCAGTGCCAATGATTGTCATGTTTTTCCTAGCGTCGAAACAGTTTATGGAAGGCATGACGGCAGGAGCGGTGAAATAATATGGCTGAAACTAATTATATTGGGATTGACGGCGGAGGGACCAAAACAGTATGTATTCTCGGCGATGCGGAAGGTAACATTTTGGCTGAAAGCCGCGGTGAATCAAGCAGTGTGAAGTCCCGTCCATGGGAAGATGTTCAGCGTGTTCTGCTCACACTCATCCGGGATGTATTAGACCAATCGGGTACAGAAATGTCCCAATTAGGTGGGATCTTCCTTGGGTTGGCCGGGAGTGACCGCCCCGAAGACCGGAAACGGATCGGCGACTGGCTCCAAACCGAATTGCCGGAAGGTGTTCCGATCACCGTCCACAATGATGCAGTTACCGCGTTGGCTGCTGGTACATGGGGACAGAAGGGCATTGCGCTCATTTCAGGCACAGGCTCCATCGCGTATGGATTCGATCCGGCGACGGGCGGATTTGTAAGAGTCGGAGGCTGGGGCTATTTACTCGGCGATGAAGGAAGTGGGTTTGATCTTGGGCGGAAAGCGCTTGTGGCTGTTATGCGGGCGTATGACGGCCGAGGAGAGCCTACAGCTTTGACAGGGTTAGTTCTTGAACGTTGGTCCTTACAGCATCCTGGGCAATTGATCAACACCATTTATGGCCATGACAATGTACGGACCGCGATTGCGGATGGATCCAAGCTCGTCATGCAGGCTGCAGCCGATGAGGATCCGATTGCTGTTAAGCTCGTGGAAGAAGCGATTCAGGAGCTAGAAGAGCTCGTAAATACGGTTATAACTTCCATGGAGAAACAACAACCAATGAAGGAAAGCGATAGCCATGATTTGGCGGAAAATACAATCCCTCTTGTGATAACAGGCGGCTTATTTTCAGATCAAATGTTCGAGCATCGCTTTATGCAAACACCGTTGATACAGTCCGGCATGTTCGATGTCCGGCTGCTCGAACGGCCACCCGTGATTGGAGCTTACCTTCTTGCCTTGCAGGAACGGGGCTTTGAATTAACGGAAGTAATGAAACAACGGATAGCAGCATTTAACTTCCGTAAATAGACGCAAAGCAGCGTATTGATAAAAAGGAGGCAAGGTAACATGGTACAACAAGTTAATCAAACGGTTACCGAGCAGAGAAATGCAAAGTCAAGTCACCTTGACCGACTTACTGTTCGGGAGATCGTGACTTTAATGAATGAAGAAGACCAAACGGTAGCTCTCTCTGTAAACGGAGCTTTACCGCAAATCTCTGATGCAGCTGAGGCGGTGGTCGAAGCAATGACTCGCGGCGGCCGACTTTTCTACATTGGAGCTGGAACCAGTGGCCGTCTCGGCGTTCTAGATGCATCCGAATGCCCACCTACGTTCGGTGTTGAGCCGGAGCTTGTGAACGGCATTATTGCTGGAGGAGAAATTGCCATTCGTGCAGCTGTAGAAAACGCTGAAGATGATGAAGAAGCTGGTGTGCGTGCGATAGCAGATGTTGCACGTGCTGGTGACGTAGTCATCGGTATTACAGCAAGTGGAACCGCTCCCTATGTAATCGGCGCTATACGAGAGGCTAACCGGTTGGGTCTATTGACGATCGGCATAAGCTGTAATCGGGATACTCAGCTCAGTGCTGTTGTGAAATATCCGATCGAGGTGCCTGTCGGACCTGAGATTATTACGGGGTCGACAAGATTAAAAGCGGGAACAGCGCAAAAAATGGTTCTCAACATGATCTCGACGACTGTGATGATTCAAATGGGCAAAGTTTATGGCAATCTGATGGTAAATGTTCAGGCGACGAATAAGAAACTTAGGGATCGTACCGTGCGGATTATTCAAGAGGCGACTGGCACAGATGAAGATACGGCTCGCCGCGTCGGAATGGAAGCTAAGGGAGATGCAAGAGTCGCGATTCTGATGCTGATGTTTGGCGTAAGCCGCGAGAAAGCTTTGGATGCGCTTGTTCAAGTAAATGATCATTTCGGTAATGCTGTAAAGCAGCTCGAACAAAGTAAATAAATGCAATGCCTAGGCTGATAGTTATCAGTTTAGGCATTTTTATTGTAATGGAAATGCAGAAAATTTCTCGGGCAAAGAGGGCGAGCTTCGACCCGAGAAGCTCTAACTGTAAGCGCGTTTTTCGCGCTTAATTGTTCAAGGATGTACGAATAAGCGAGAAAAACGCGCTTAAAACAGTACGGCCGGTCAGCTGAGAGGCATATTGCCAGCTTCTCGGGCACATGCGCGAGCTTCGACCCAAGACACTCTCGGAGCAGTTGAGCAAAAGTGGGTACGAAATCAACGTCAGATTCCTCTCTCCCGGCTAAAGGACTGGAGCGACGTTATTCCACGAAAATGATTGAATTTGAACATCTAATGGACTCAACAGCCCTTAATCTCCTTCAAATGATGAAAATAGGATAAATTGAAACCGAATAACGGCGCTGAAGTCCGTTAGTTCGGAATAATCGCCCCAAATAGGCAATTAACGGCATCCAGATCCGTTAAACGTCTATTTTCGTTTCATTAGCTGTGTGCGCTAATTTGGTCCGTCGTAGTTTTTTGAGATATTCACGCAAAAACGGATCGAATTCATGTGTGGATGCTGATATGCTATAATGTACCCGATTAACAGCAGGAGTTGATGGCAGGATGGGGTTCCGCAAGATGTACCGAAATTACTTAAAAAATAACTTGTTTATGAAGCTGCTTCTCCTGTTCTCATTGATTACCGTCATTACGATTATTTCGTTTTCTTACTTCATGTACCATTCGATGTCGCAAGCGAATATCAATCGAGAGCTGGATATACAGAAGAAGGCAATGACGAATGTGAACAATTATTTGGGGGGGAAATACGATTCAGCGCAGTCTATCGTGTTCGGCTTATATCGGGATAGCTCGCTTGCCGCGGGCATCTCTTTCATGCTGCAGCACCCTTTCCAAGAGTATGTGCAGCATGGTCTGGAGCAATACAATTTAGGCGGTAACAGCACGTGGAATGCCGGTCTGCAATATTTTAAAAATCGGGTGGAAGATGACGAAGATATTCGCAGTCTGATGCTTTACAGTGTGGATCAGATGACCTTATATGTGCTTGATCGTAACCGGCAATTGAAGATCGTGCCTACGAATGCAGCCCACTCCTACATTCCTGAAGTCATGGCGCTTGATAACAAGAGCGTTACCTTGCCGAATATATGGGTCCGTGAAGCCGCAGGTCAATGGGATAACCATCTGTACTCGATTAGGACCCCCATCAACGACAAGCAAACCTTGAAAAATATAGGACAACAGGTTGTGTACTTCAGCTCAGACGGCATTTGGAAGATTCTCTTGAATGATAAGGAAGAGTTAAAGGGAACGATTCTCGTTCTATCACCGGATGGAGGCGTCCTGTTTGATTCTTCGGATCAATATTACGGCAAGCCTTATCCTTATATGAATCAAGTTAGTTCGTTATACGAGAATATTGGTTCGAATCAAAGCGGATATGTGACGAAGCTGACGCAGAGTAAAGGGGATTTTATTGTCGTCGGGATCATTCCGAAGAATGAACTTGAAGCATCCTCAAGGCGAATCGGCAGCACGATCTTTATGATTAGTGCGGTCTGTATCTTTTTCGCGATCTTGATTCCTTCTCTTGTTGTGATGAATGTCTCTAAACGCACCAATCAGATCATTCGCTTTACGCGGAAGGTCAAACAAGGTGATCTGAATGTACGGATTCCAGATGTGCGAGAGGACGAGCTGGGACAAATTTCTCGCAGCTTCAACGAGATGATCGAAGAGCTGAATCAATATATCGATAGGGTGTATAAGGCGGATATTAAGCAGAAGCATACAGAGTTAACGGCTCTGCAAGCACGCGTCAATCCTCACTTTTTATACAATACACTCGAGGTTATTCGTATGCGTGCTATCTCTCATGGGGCTCATGACGTTGGCGAAATGATTTACAGCTTGTCGGCGTTATTCCGCAGCCTGGTACAGCAGAAAAAGATTTATACACTGAAGGATGAGCTTGAAGCTTGCCGCTTATACCTCGAGCTGTTCCAGATTCGCTATAAGGACAAGTTCACGTATTCGATCGAGTGGGATCGGAAGCTGGCATCTACACGCATTATGAAAATGTCGCTGCAGCCTGTAATTGAGAACTATATCGTTCATGGCTTGCGAAGCGAAAGCACCGATAATGAGCTTCATATTCGCGTGAAACAAACGGAAGATTTCCTTCATGTGCAAGTGGAAGACAACGGAAATGGTATTACGCCAGAGCGTTTGAGCGAGCTGGAGTCCTTCTTACAAGCAGAGGAAACCGAAGGCGAATCCTTCGGCTTGCGGAGCATCAATCAACGCCTAAAGCTGCTCTACGGCAGCAGGTTCGGCTTACAATTAAATAGTGAACCTGGTAAAGGAACGGTAGTTGATATATGGCTGCCTATGGACGACGGAAAAGAGGGTTAGGATGTTTAGGGTTTTTCTTGTGGACGACGAGCCTTTCATTATTGAAGGGTTGTATGACATTATTGATTGGGCCGAAGCGGGTTTGGAAATTGTCGGACATGCCAGCAATGGGCAGAAGGCATTAGATGCCCTGCAGGAAACCTCGGTGGATATTTTGTTGACGGATATTTCCATGCCGGTGATGACCGGTTTGGATCTGATTCGCCAAGCCCGAACGGTTCATCCCGATTTGAAAGTCATTGTGCTCAGCGGTTTCGATGAGTTTACCTATTTAAAAGAAGGCATGCAGCTCGGTATCGAAAATTACCTGCTTAAGCCCATCAATATCCAAGAGCTGAAGGCAACGCTTCATAATACGGTCGAGAAGCTGAATACGTTTGAAGAGAATCGGCAAGTTCAGGCCTATAGCAAACAAGTGTTGAAAGACAACACGCTTCATCGTTGGTTAACCCATCAGATTGCGCCTTTGGAATTTTATGAACGCGCGGACCTTCTGGGCATGAACCTTGATCGTGCCTATATGATAGCTGCTGTACTCCGAGTGGCATCCGATGCAGATGAGGTTTTCGAATGTATCTCCAATAAGGTACAAGCCTATGATTGGATCACCGCATTCTTCGATATGGATGGCGATATCGTTCTGCTTGCAGCTGTAGATGATGCTGGCCGCGGCAGAACGGATTTGACGGCTTTGCTTGAGCAGCTTCGAGCTGATCTTCAGGATCGTCCTCTCCGCATATCTATCGGCAGTGTAGAGCCTCTACCTGAACAGGCTGGACAAAGCTATACGGCCGCGAAGAAAGCGCAGGAGTATTTCTTGGTATATCCAGAACTGATCATGATTGATTATACGGAGCTTGCTATGAATCAAGACAATCGAAAGGTCGATTTCTCCATTATTGACTGGCCAGTCTACGCGAAATTAATTATTGCTAAAGATCAAGAGAATTTGCGCGAGCAAATTCAAAACGATTTCAAACGGATTCAAGCGCTCCCTGGCATTACGCCGCACGATTTTCAGAATATCGCTTTTGAGATGATCATCCATTTCAAGCTGGAGATCAAAGCGATTCGCCATACTGAGGAACTTGATGCGTATAATCATGCTTTTCACCAAATCAGGAGCGCGGTTACGCTGGAACAGCTGGAAACGGCCATCCTCGAAATTGCCCATACGACAATCGGATTCTTAATTTCTGACGTTCGAAGTCCGATCGTGCAGCAGGTTTTAAAATATATCCATCAGTCTTATGCGGAAGAGCTTTCGCTCAAAATGCTGGGGGCGCACTATCATATTCACCCCGTTTACTTGGGACAATTGTTCCATAAGGAAATCAATGAGACGTTTACGGAATATATCAATCGGTACCGGATCGAGAAAGCAAAGGAAATGCTAAAGACAACGAATTCGAAGGTTCATGTCATTGCTAATGAGGTGGGCTACTCAGAATTGGGTTACTTTTATAAACAATTTAAAAAGTATGTGGGAATCTCCCCAACGGATTACAGAGGATTGCTCTAGGGAAAACTGAGGAGCAGTCTTTTTTTTGCCGGAAAGGATAAATAGCTGCTTTTTTCTTAACTTTAGACAGGGTTCATTTAGTTTATCGTCTATTTGTAACTGCTTTCATGAGGTACTGTAAAGGTAGCCCAACGGGGCGTAAACAATAGAGCATTTAACAGGGAGGATACAAAAATGAAAAAACGCTTGGTCACCACACTAGGATTGACGCTAGCCGTTTCCATGGCTCTTAGCGCGTGCGGCAGCACCAAAGATGCCGGCGGTGCGAAAGGGAATGAAACGACAAATAAACCGGTTGAGTTAATCTGGTACACAATCGGAACACCACAAAAAGACGTGGACCGCGTCATGGCTGAAGTGAGTAAATACACCGCGGAAAAAATCGGCGTTACCGTGAAAATGAACATGGCGGACTGGGGCGACTACGCACAAAAAATGCAAGTCATGACGGCATCCGGCACACCGATGGACATTATGTTTACGTCTTCATGGGCTTTTGATTACGTGCAAAACGTGCGTAAAGGCGCATTTAAGCCGATTGACGAGCTTCTTCAAAAAAATGGACAAGGTATCGTGAAAGCGCTAGATCCTGCTTTTCTTAACGGTTCCAAAGTGGACGGGCACAATTACGGCGTACCTGCCAATAAAGAGCTGCCAGCTCAAGACGTATGGCGTTTCAACAAAAACCTGGCTGATAAATACAACCTTAGCCTAGATAATGTGAACACGCTTGAAAGCTTGGAGCCACTGCTCAAAACGATTAAAGAAAAAGAACCGAACATTTATGGATTAGCTGTTGATAAAAATTACATGCCATATGTGCCTTACGATTACATTATCGAGAAAATGCCGATGGCCGTGAGTGTAAACAATGCGGATTTCAAAGTTGTCAACATTTTTGATACGCCAGAAATGAAGCAAGCACTTAAAACCATGAACAAATACTACAAAGCAGGATATGTTCCTACGGAAGCATCGACGCTTTCCTCGCTTAACGATGTACAAGTAACTGGCAAATGGTTCGCGGATAAAGCGACGAATCAACCGTTTGCGGACAACCTTTGGTCAGCTAGTTATGGCTATCCAGTCGTTTCCAAAGCGGCAAGCCCTGCTTTGATTTACAACTGGTCCGTAATGGGCTCCATGCAAGCGATATCTGCTAATTCCAAATATCCGGAAAAAGCTATGGAATTCCTGAACTTGCTGAATACCGATCCAGTGCTTCGTAATATGGTCGATTCCGGTATTGAAGGTGTTCACTACAAAAAAGTCGACAACGACAAAATGGAAAATTTACCAGAATCCAAAAACTACGATATGCCGACTTTCTCACTCGGAAACGTTCTGCTGACGTATAAAGATGTTAAAGATCCTGCGAACAAATGGGAAGAGTTCAAAAAGTTTAACGATACCGGCAAACCTGCACCTCTGCTTGGCTTCAACTTCGATCCATCCAAAGTAATCAATGAAATCGCCGCGGTTCAAAACGTAAAAGAAGAGTTCTGGGCAACATTGATGACGGGTACTGTTGACCCGGATAAATACATTCCGCTAGCCAACGAAAAATTCAAAAAGGCTGGTTTGGATAAAATCATGGCTGAAGCGCAAAGTCAGATTGATGCTTGGAAAGCAGCTAACAAAAAATAATTCAACATGGTTGATTAGGCGAATGTCCAACATTCGCCTGATCTTTTTCACTACAATGATCTAGAGGGGTGATTTTATGAAAGGAATAGGAGCATTTTTTAAAGATGTTAAACAAAGTAGAGTTCTGCTGCTAATGGCATTGCCGGCGACGCTTTGGTTCCTGTTCTTCTCTTATTTGCCGATGGCGGGTATGGTGATTGCTTTTAAGCAGTATCGCTATAGCCGCGACGGTTTTTGGGCAAGTATTATGGAAAGCAAATGGGTAGGACTGCAAAATTTCAAATTTTTATTTAGCACCAATGACGCCTACATCATTACGAGGAACACACTGCTCTATAATATTGTGTTCATTATTGCAGGGCTTGTTCTTTCTGTAGGTTTAGCGATTGTCTTATCAGAAATCGTCAATAAAAAACTGGCAAAGCTTTATCAAACAGGAATGTTCCTGCCTTATTTCCTATCGTGGGTAATCGTCGGCTACTTCGTGTTCAGTTTTCTTAGTGTCGATAAAGGTATGCTGAATCACATTCTGTCCGGGTTTGGAATCGATCCGATTCGTTGGTATAACGACAAGACGTATTGGCCCCTTATTATCATTTTTGTTTATCTGTGGAAATCGGTTGGTTACAGCAGTGTGGTATATTTGGCCGCGATCATGGGGATCGACAAATCGTTGTATGAAGCCGCAATGATTGACGGAGCGAGCAAATGGCAGCAAATCAAGCACATTACGTTCCCTATGCTGAAGCCTCTTATGACAATTCTGACATTGCTGGCTATCGGACGCATTTTCTATGCAGACTTCGGATTGTTCCTGCAGGTGCCAAGAGATTCAGGAACACTGTACTCTGTAACCAATGTTATTGATACGTATGTATACCGTGGCCTCAAATCTACCGGAGAAATCGGTATGAGTACCGCAGCTGGTCTATACCAATCGGTTATCGGCTTCATCCTGGTTATGACCTCGAACTATATCGTTAGAAAATTCGATAAAGATAATGCGTTGTTCTAAACTATTTTCATGGAAAGGAGGATTTTCAAATGATTGCTAAACCAATGAAAAGCCGTGACTTTCATAAATTGCCGCCTGCTTTGAATATAATTTTTAATCTTGTAGCGGGGCTGTTTGCGCTCGCTTGTATCTTTCCGTTCTTGTTTGTAACCATTATTTCATTTACGGATGAGAAGTCGTTAAGTACGAATGGATACCGCATTATCCCAGAAAAATGGAGCCTTGAGGCTTATCGCTATCTCTTCAAAGCGGGGGATCAGCTGCTGCTTTCCTATGGCGTTACCATTCTTGTAACTGTGATTGGGACGATTGTAAGCTTGCTGATCACAGCTACGTTTGCCTATGCGATTTCACGTAAAAGCTTTAAATTCCGCAATGCCTTCGGTTTTTTTGCTTTCTTCACGATGCTGTTTAACGGTGGACTTGTACCGACATATATCGTTGTTACACAACTGATGGGACTTAAAGATTCAGTCTGGGCTTTGATTTTGCCTTTGGCCGGTAATGCATTTTATATTATGATTATGCGTACTTTCTTCGTCACATCTGTTCCTGACGCCATTATTGAATCTGGAAAAATCGACGGGGCCGGTGAATTTGGGATTTTCGTCAAACTAGTGCTGCCGCTCTCGCTTCCGGGACTAGCCACTATAGGTTTGTTTAGTACTTTGGGATACTGGAACGATTGGTTTAATGCATTGCTCTATATCGATACACCAAAACTAGTGCCTTTACAATCGATGTTGATGCGTATTGAGAACAGCATGCAATTCCTGCTCCAGAATACAAGCAACCCTTCTGTTGGCGTGAGCTTACTGCAATCGCTGCCGCAGGATACATCCCGTATGGCGATGGTTGTTCTGGCAACCGGGCCGATTATTTTTGCTTACCCGTTCTTCCAACGGTACTTTATCCAAGGCTTGACGATTGGTGCCGTGAAAGAGTAACGTAAAAATGCATTCTTCGAAACTAGAAAAATTTGGAGGACTTACCGTGGAACAATTCAGACTGCCGAAAATTCCGATGCCGAAACTGGAGCTGCCAAAGGCCATTCAAGAAGTATTGCTGGAAGCCGAAGAGAAGCTGGCGCATCGTCCGAAGCTGCTGCAGCTATTTAAAAATTGTTTTCCTAATACATTAGAGACGACGACCAAATTGATGGAGGATGGCACGACCTTCGTCATCACCGGAGATATCCCTGCGTCATGGCTGCGCGATTCTGTGGAACAAGTGATGCACTATGTGCCATTTGTCAAACAGGACTCCGATTTGCAGCACATCATTAGCGGTTTAATCAAGCGTCATATCCAATATATTCATATCGATCCGTATGCCAATGCGTTTAACGAATCAGCGAACGACTGGCACTGGAATAAGGCGGATCAAACGGAAATGTCGCCATGGGTATGGGAGCGTAAATTTGAACTGGATTCGTTATGCTTCTCGATGCGGCTGGCTTATGCGTATTGGAAGGAAACGGAGTTAACGGATATTTTCGATGCGGGATTTAAAGCAGCGATGTTTAAAATCTATGAATTGTTTAAGACGGAGCAATACCACTTTGAAAAGTCACCTTATCGTTTCACTCGCAATAACGGAATTCCGACGGATTCACTGCGCAATAACGGGATGGGGATGCCGGTGAATTACACAGGCATGGTATGGTCAGGCTTTCGTTCAAGTGACGATGCCTGCGACTTTCATTACAATATTCCAGCGAATATGTTCGCGGTTGTGGCTCTTCGCCATATGCAAGAATTTGCGGAATGGGTGTTCAGGGATATGGATTTCCTCCATGACCTGAAAGTCCTTGAAGCGGATATTGACCATGGCATCCAGCTGTATGGTATCTATCGCCATCCCGCGTTTGGACCGATTTATGCGTATGAGACAGACGGCTTCGGCAACTACTGCTTGATGGATGATGCGGGCACTCCTGGACTGATGTCGATTCCGTATCTGGGTTATGTATCGGCCGATGATCCGATCTATCAGAACACAAGACGATTCGCGTTAAGCAAAGAGAATCCGTTTTATTTCGAAGGCAAAGTTGCCAGAGGCATCGGAAGTCCGCATACGCCGGACGATTACATTTGGCATATGGCCTTGTCCATGCAGGGCTTGACGGCTTCCACTGATGAAGAGAAGCTGGCGATGATCGCGATGCTTGAAGCAACAGATGCAGACACCGGGTTTATGCACGAGGGCTTTCATGTCGATGATCCAACGATTTTTACGCGGAAATGGTTCGCCTGGTCGAACAGTTTATTCTCCCAGTTGGTGTATAAAGCGATGAAGGATGGTTTGCTATGAGTCAACCGGTCATTATATTCTATGATGCTACATTTCCGATCAGCAATTCCTGTGAAGTGAAAGTTGATCTACTCGCGGAGCAAGGTGCTGTTGTTGTAGGCGCCGATGCACTTGGAGAAGCTCTCTGGTCGACGGTTGATGGATGCTTCGTTAATCTGCATGCCCCGTATTTCCCTAAGTCCGCATGGCCGGAAATCCTGGCATTCTTGAAACGCGGCGGCGGGCTGCTAAGTATTGGCGGCGCAGCCTTCAAGCGTCCGGTGCGCCGAGAAGCTGATGGCTGGCATATAGAATCGGAGCAGACCGCCTATCATCAGCAGTTGTACATTCATGAAATACTTCGTGTTGAAGCCGTTCCCATGCGCTCCTATACAGCGTTAGAAACCTTGCCTCTGCTTAAGGGGCAGGAAGCGATGTTCGCGCTTGCAGATACGTGGAATCTGGTTCCGCATACGACACGCAACAGCGATCTGCCTGATCAAATGGGCGCTGCGGGTACCATGAGCACACAGATTTATCCGCTATTGAAAAGCATCAGTAAGGACGGCCGCGAAGTTGCTGCGCCTGTCGTTCTTTGGGAAAACTCGCGAGGCACGTTTATCGGTTCGCGCTGGATGTTTGTCAATGTACCGCTTAGTCCTTCGTTTTGGAGCGAAGGCGGTGCCGAAGCATTGATGGCATGGGCAGCATTTTGTGCTAATGGCGTTACAGAGCTGTGGATTAAGCCGAATTATGCCAGCTTCGAGCCGGGAGAGCATGCGATGCTGACGCTTCAAACTCAGCTTATCGGAGGGCTCCAAGCTGGAGCTGCCTCGAAGCAATGGACGTTTGATCTTCGTGTAGCGCATGAGGGTGGCGCACAAGACGTGTGGACCCATCGTTTGACAGCTCAAGTGAATAAAGAATTCAATGTGGTCCGCATCCCGGTACCGCTAGACATACAACGTGGTTTATACCGTGTGACTTGCACGGCAACGTCTGAGGATGGCGAGCTTCGCGTGCTTCGCCAAGGCTTCTGGGGACACGATCCTTTGCTGCTCGCGGAGGGACAACCGATGACAAGCGGTCGCGACTATTTCATCAAAGACGGACGCCCGCTGCCGATTGTCGGCATGACATATATGACCTCCGATGTCGCTCGCAAATTCTTGTTCCTGCCCAATAGCGATGTCTGGGATCGAGATATGGCCCAAATGGCCAAAGCCGGCATCAATTGGATCCGAACAGGGATTTGGACGGCTTACCGCAATATCATGCAGGTGGATGGACATGCTTCCGAAGAGGTTCTGAGAGCTATCGATGCTTTCTTCTTAACGGCTAAGAAGCACAATCTTCAGGTAACGTTCACCTTCTTCTCCTTTACGCCAGAAACTTGGGAAGGGGTTAACCCTTATCTCGATCCGCAAAGCGTAGAGGCACAGAAGCGGTTTATCCGCTCCATTGTTTCGCGTCACCGTGCGACGACGCATGTGGATTGGGATCTGATTAACGAGCCATCTATGTTTGATCCTGCACTGATTTTTTCCGCGGGACCGCGTTCCACTCGGGATATCTACGAACGGGAGGCTTTTGTAGAGTGGCTTAAGCAGCGTCATAACAGCATCGAGCTTCTTCAGGAGAAATGGAATATGTCGCCTGAACAGCTTCCGACTTTTGAAGCGGCGGCTATTCCCGAGGCTGGAGAAATCAATTTTGACGTACAGGATATGCACAAGGGCAAGAAAGGAACTCGCTGGCTGGATTACTGTTTGTTCTCTATGGAGATGCATAACCGTTGGGCCAAAGAGCTCTACAATACGATTAAAGAGATCAGTCCTGATCATCTTGTTGTGGTCGGTCAAGATGAAGCGCTTGGCGCACAGCGGCCTTCTCCTTTGTTTTATGAGGAGGCAGTGGACTATACAACCGTACACTCGTGGTGGCTGAACGATAACCTCGTTTGGGACGGCATTTTTGCCAAAACAGCGAATAAGCCAAATGTTATTCAAGAAACAGGCATCATGTACGTGGAGACACCGGATGGACGCGCTAAACGTTCGGAGAACGAACTGCGCAGCCTGTTGGAGCGGAAATATGCCTATGCATTTGCTACCGGAGGCGCCGGTGCTATTCATTGGATCTGGAATACTAACTTTTATATGGATAATGCGAACGAATCGCATATTGGTGCGCTTCGTGCTGACGGCACAGAGAAGCCAGAAGCTAATGTCTCTTACGATTTCGGGCGGTTTATGGCTGAAATCAGAGATTTGTTCCAGGATCGGGCGTTGGAGGATATCGTAGCGATTTTCCCTTATTCGAACGATTTTTCCAACCGGAAATTGGCATTTGATGCTACGACTAGTATGACGCGCGTGCTGTCCTATCAATTGAAGATGCCGTTCCGTGCGGCATCGGAGTATCATTTGGATGCGCTGGAGCACCAACCGGCGAAGCTGATCCTGCTGCCGAGCGCGCATAATTTGGATGATCAAGCTTGGTTAAAGCTTGTAGATATCGTACAGCGTACGGGTGCAACGCTGCTTGCGACAGGTCCAATCAGCATTGATGCGTATTGGAAACAAACACCGCGTCTGATCGATGAACTAGGTGAAGCGGAGCTTCACAACGTACGCCGCGAAGAAATGCTTGGGCTGCAAGGTGCAGCGCTCCCGGTATCCTTTGATAAGCGTCGAATAGCCGAAGTCGTGAAAGAAGTGCGGACTGGACATTCAGGCGCGGGAACAGGGTCTGCTAGCGCAAGCGATGCGGTTGTCGATATTCCGCTGGGCAAAGGCCGACTCATTTGGAGTCCGCTGCCGGTTGAATTGAACGAACGCTTGGATACGGTCGCCCGCCTGTATCGTTATGCCATCGATGCCGCGGGCTGTGAAAGCGGATTGGAATGGCTGCAAGGCGGCGATATTGCAGGTGTATACGGAAGGAAGTTAAGCTTTAAGAACGGCTTCCTGTATGTATTCGTATCTGAATTTGCATGGAACGTGGATGTCGAAGTGAAGGATACGGATAGCGAGGCAACTTATGCATTTACACTAGAGAAAGAGCGTTCCGTTCTCTTTGCTGCTGATGCCCAAGGCAATCTCATCTCCGTGTACCGTCCGGAGGCAGTCCATATTGAAAGGAGTTAAACGATGAGTACCAAGAGAACCGCTCATATCATTTCCCATACGCATTGGGACCGGGAATGGTATTTACCCTATGAGAAGCATCATGTTCGTCTTGTTAAGCTAGTAGATACGCTGCTGGATAAAATGGATCAGGATCCGAATTATCGCAGCTTCTTTTTGGACGGACAAACGATCATTTTGGAGGACTACCTCCAAGTTCGACCGGATCAAAAGGATCGACTGACCAAATTTATTCAGGACGGCCGTATTTTAATAGGTCCGTGGTACATTTTGCAGGATGCATTTCTGACCAGCGGTGAAGCCAATGTACGAAATATGCAGATTGGGCATCAAGATGCGAAGAAATATGGCGACGTATCGAAGATCGGTTATTTTCCCGATACGTTCGGACTGGTAGGACAAACGCCGCAATTGATGCAGCAGTCCGGAATCACGAATGCTTTATTTGGCCGTGGCGTGAAGCCGACTGGCTTTAACAATACCGTGTCTGACGGTGATTATGAATCGTCATTCTCGGAACTGCTTTGGGAAGGACCCGATGGTTCCCAAGTGCTAGGCATTCTTTTCGCCAACTGGTATTCGAACGGCAATGAAATTCCAGTAGACCGGGAAGAAGCGAAAGCGTACTGGGAGCGGAAGCTAGCGGACGCGGAGAAATACGCATCGACTGGCGAGCTGCTCTTTATGAATGGGTGCGACCATCAGCCGGTTCAGTTGGACTTGCCTGAGGCGATTCAAGCTGCGCGCGATCTGTATCCGGATACGACCTTTGTTCATTCGAATTTTATCGATTACTTGCAGGCTGTTCAGCGTTCCTTGAAGCATGAACTATCTACGGTAAAAGGTGAGCTTCGCAGTCAACGGACAGACGGTTGGTCTACGCTCGTGAACACCGCATCCGCTCGTGTTTACTTGAAGCAGATGAATCAGCTGGGGCAAGCGATGCTGGAGAAAGTGGCTGAACCGTTGGCTGCTTTCGCGCACGTCCTCGAAGTTGGGGAGAAATACCCGCATCATTTGTTCACGTATGCTTGGAAAACATTAATGCAGAATCATCCGCACGATAGCATTTGCGGCTGCTCTGTAGACGAAGTACACCGCGAAATGGTGACTCGCTTCGAGAAAAGCCGGCATGTAGCGGAATCGATCGTCGATGACAGCAAACGTGCGATTGCTGATGCGATCGATACATCGAGCTTTGCGCAAGCGGGCGAAAGCGCCCTGCCGGTCGTTGTTTTCAATACCTCCGGTTGGGAGCGTACCGGCGTAGTGAGTATCGAGCTCGATGCCTTGCGTTTGTACTTCCGTGATGGCTACACGCTTGAAGAAGCAAGCAGTTTTGCGAAGGCGGCGGATCTTTCAGGCCGTACGCTCGTGGATGCGCAAGGGAACGCTATTCCTTGCACAATCGAAGATCTCGGACTGCAATTTGGTTACGATTTGCCGGACGACAAGTTCCGTCAGCCGTATATGTGTCGTAGAGTGAAGCTGACCTTTGAAGCGGAGAAGGTTCCTGCTTTAGGGCTGAAGACGTACGCTTGTGTGAAGAGAGAAGATGAGATTTCATCTTCCTCGCTGCTAGCGGGAGACCGGGTGCTGGAGAATGACTCGCTGAAGATCGAAATCGTGAATAACGGTTCATTCACGTTGACAGACAAGAAGAATGGCCGAACTTACCGGGATTTAGGCGTATATGAGAATACCGGGGATATCGGCAACGAATATATGTACAAACAACCGGATGGCGAGACGCCGCTTACAACACGCGATCTAGCTGCACATATCCGTGTGTTAAAGGATACGCCTTATCAGGCATCTATTGAGATTGTACACGACTGGGAAATTCCCGAGTCGGCGGACGAATTACTGGAGGAAGAGCAGCGAGATTTGATCTACTATCCGCACAGAAAAGCACAGCGATCAGCTCGCATGGTACCTATGCAGATCCGTACCATTGTCAGTCTGAACCGCGGCGGCAAAGGAGTAGAGATCGAGGCCACCTTCAACAATCAGGCCAAAGATCATCGTCTGCGGATGTTGTTCCCGTCGGATCTGAATACACAAGTTCACCGTGTCGACTCCATGTTTGAAATTCCGCAGCGTGACAACACGCCGACTGCTGAGTGGGAAAATCCAAGCAATACGCAGCATCAACAGGCATTTATTGATGTAAGTGATGCGGAGGCTGGTCTTGTTGTTGCTAACCTCGGATTGAACGAATACGAAGTTCTGCGGGACGGACGCAATACGATTGCCGTGACGCTGCTTCGCGCGGTTGGCGAGCTTGGCGATTGGGGCTTGTTCCCGACGCCGGAAGCTCAGTGTCTGGGCGAGCATACCGTCCGAATGACCATCATTCCGTATAGCGGCGAAGGCGAACAATTCGGCGCTTACGAGCAAGCCTACCAGTTCCAAATTCCGTGGACGTTATGTCAAACGGGCATTCACACTGGGCGCATCTCACCTACGTATGCACCATTCTGTTGGGAAGGCGATAAGTTGGCCTTTTCTTCCATGAAAATGAATGAAGGAACTGGCGATGTGCTGCTCCGTTGGTACAACATGAGCTCCCAAAACACTGAGCTCAAGCTAAGTTCCAACCTACCTCTGTACTCCTTCTATAAGAGTACGATTATGGAAGTACACGGGTCGAGTATTGATGCTGATGCCCAAGGCCAAATGTCTTTGCCGACAGGTCCTTGCGAAATTGTTACCATCGGGATTCAGCGATAAGATTAGCTGGAACATTCGAATCGTATTCAAGGATAACATTAAAACATCCATTGGAAATTTTCCAATGGAATCGACTCTCAGACTTCAAAAAACGCAATTTCATTGGAATAGTTCCAATGAAATTGGCTTCCAAGCTGTCAAATCCCCACTTCCATTGGAGTTAATCCAATGGAAGTAGGATTCATGCTTCGAATTCACAAAGTGAAAACTGAATACAAGAACTTTGGCGATTTGGGACTCAAGAGAGTAGCACAAACTGGCTCATTTGCAGGTACGTCTAACGAATTGAGCATAGCAGTAAAGAATAATGCCAAATAGACCAATCTAAGTTAATCAGACTTTAGATTGGTCTATTTTTGTTAGAATACATACCCCGTTCACGGGTCAGGATTGAACGTCGATCAGGGGCATTTTTCTTTGCTTCGCCTTGAATGCAAGATAGATACTGGTTACTATGGCACTTATGGTTCCACATATGATATCCGTCATCGTGTCGACCAAGCTTCCGTTTTGCGAATGAAGACCGAACAGACTATCCGTCGTATACTCATATATTTCCCAAACGCCAGCCATGGCGATGGAAAAGAACAGGCAAAACCACACGGCAACCTTCGCATTCGGTACGGCCGCTTTCTCGCCTTCACTTGCTTTCATATAAATCATTAAACCGACGAAGCAAAGGATCAAGCCTGAAAAGAGATGTTCAATTTTATCCAAGTAAGGGATAACTTTGTAAAACCCAAATTCGTTTGCCAAAAACATGGTGATAAAAATGAACAGTAAGACGGAAAAGCGCAATGCTGCAAACATCGTGGTCTTTGTGATTTTGACCACGAAACGAATAATCAGCAGCACAGCAACAATCAAAACGGCCTGAAACATTTTTGCTGGGATACCTTTCACCCAAAAATAAACGAAGCAGACTGCGGCAGTCGCATACATGGCCAGTTCGAAGAGGTCGTTCCATTTATCTTTGCGTTTTTCCATTTGCATCGCTATCACTCGCCTCGAATTCAGAAAATAGTCGTTTCTGTAAACATTAAACATTATATTTTACTCTTAAACAAGAAAGCACAATCATTGAGTGATAAATATGTGCATTGTCACTTTCAATTATTGCCCGGGAAATGGCCAAGCATAGTCCCCGTCTCTCTATTTTTACCTTTTTTCGTATCCCAATATCCTTTCCGGGCGATTCTATTTGATCAAGTCCTTAAGAAGATGGCTATTCTTGACACATCTTAATTCAATGGATATTATAGATATATTAAGTCTATAATAGAGTTTCGTTGATTTAGCTCACAAAGTTAACTTCAGTTTAGCTAAGTCGTTTTTTTAAAAGTAATTATAGATATTGAGAGTCTGTTATAACCTTAATTCTAATTCTAAATAGGAGATGATCATCATGATTTATGATTGTGCCATTATTGGCGGAGGACCAGCGGGTTTGAATGCAGCACTGGTACTAGGAAGAGCAAGGAGAAGCGTAGCTTTGATTGACAATAATCAACCTAGAAATGCCGTAACACACGCATCCCATGGATTTATCACGAGAGATGGCATAGCACCGGCCGAGTTCCGACGTATTGCCTATGAAGAAGTGCTGCGTTATCCGTCAGTTAATCATTGGCAGACTGAAGTTACATCTGTTAACAAAACCGAATACGGTTTTGAGATGTTCACTTCAACAGGTGTTGGCGTTCAAGCACGAAAACTGATTTTGGCTACGGGTGTGAAGGAGGTTTTTCCTGAGATCGAAGGCTTTTATCCGTTATATGGGAAAAGTTTATTTAATTGTCCTTATTGTGATGGCTGGGAGCTCCGGGATCAACCGCTTATTGTTGTCTCCGGGTATCCGACTGCTTTCCATACGGCGAAACTTCTTCTGAATTGGAGTAAGGATGTGGTACTATGCACGAACGGTCAAGCGTCATTGTCGGAGCAGCAAAAAGTATGGCTTCACTCGAAGGGAGTTAAGGTCATGGAACAACCCATTGCGGCCTTTATCGGTCAAAATGGATTGCTTGAGCAGGTACGATTTACAGATGGTACTCATATCCTTAGAGCCGGTGGCTTCGTTACTCCTAAATTTGTGCAAAAAAGTTCATTTGGGGAAAGTTTGGGCTGCGAGATGACGGAATTAGGTGGAATTAGGACAGATGAGTTTGGAAGAAGTTCAGTTACGGGTTTATATGCCGCCGGGGATGCGTCGTATTTCATGCCTTCGCAGTTAATTTATGCCGCGGCCGATGGCAGCAAAGCAGCTGTGGGTGTGAGTATGGATTTGATGGAGGAATTCATAGAATGATTAATTGATGCTGTATTAACTACCGCCTTACGACTAACCATCGTAAGGCGGTTTTTTATTGTATAGGAAATTATGAAAGAAGCCGACCGTTAAGTGCCGAGGTCTTTTTTGTGTTTTATATATGACGTTATATATGACGTCATATATAAAATAAATCCCAAGAATAGTGATAAATAATGATATTTTTGTGAACTTAAAAATATATATTGTACATTAAATAACCTTATGATACATTTATGACATACTAAATAACGATTTAACGAATTGGAGGATGGAGATGCGAGTTGGAATTAGTGGTACAGGTAGAATCGGAAGACTTTTTTTGAGAAAAGCATTATCCGAGAAGCAGCAGGAGTTTGAAATCAACGTGATCAACTCAACAAGCCCCATTCAAGTATTGGCCCATTTGTTGAAATATGATTCCGTTCATGGCACATGGGACGCGAAAATTGATGTGTTAAATGATAACTTAATGAGGATTAACGGAAAGCTGATTACCGTCATTTGTGAAAGAGAGCCGGATTTATTGCCGTGGGAGGATTATGGTGCCCAATTGGTTGTGGATGCAACCGGAAAGTTCAATCATCGGCATGGTGCTGAACGACATTTATTTGCTGGAGCCAAGAAGGTTTTGATTACAGCACCAGGGACGAACATGGACCTCACAGTTGTCATGGGTGTGAATGAAGAGAAGTATGATCCTAAGCAACATCGCTTGGTATCTGCAGCTTCATGTACAACCAACTGTATCGCACCAGTGCTACATATCCTAGATGAAGCTTTTTCTGTTAAACAGGGTTGGATGACAACGGTTCATGCTTTTACGAATGATCAAAATCATATGGATAACCCGCATAAAGATCTTCGACGTGCGAGGGCATGCACCAATTCTATTATTCCGACTTCGACTGGCGTGGGTAAAGCACTTATCGATGTGATTCCTCATCTCGCATCCCAAATTCAAGGCGTGTCCGTCCGCGTCCCGACACAAGATGTTTCACTGTTAGACCTCCAAGTGGTGGTCGGCCGTAAAGTTAGCGTTGATGATGTGAAGTTCGCCATTAAAAAAGCGATTGCAGGGCAAATAGGAACCTTTGTTGACTACAATGAATTGCCGCTTGTTTCTGCGGATTATATAGGTAATGAGAAATCTGCCATCATAGACGGTCTTAGCATTATGACGCACGAAAACCAAATCAAGCTGCTGGCCTGGTATGACAACGAATGGGGTTACACAAACCGAGTCATTGATTTAGTAGCTCATATGTCACGTGCTGAAAGCACACAACTAAAGGGGGAAACGAAATGTCTAACACAAACCATGTAACATTGGCGGCCATTCATCGGTATGATCTGGGTGTTATCATTTGTAAATCATGTAATGAAGTGATTGCAACGTTACCTACGGACGGATATAAAAAATTCTATAGTTTGTGCAATTCAACCCTATGTATCGATAAAAATAAGGAGGCTAACAAATAATGACTCAGAAACAAGTGGTACCCTTTCAGGAGGGAAATGCTTCAATGAAAGCTTTACTGGGAGGAAAGGGGGCTAATCTCGCTGAGATGACAAGAGCCGGCCTTCCCGTACCACCGGGTTTCACCATTACTACTGAGGCCTGCTTAGCTTTTTTTAAGGTTGGCAATCGGATCTCAGAGGAACTGCTTGAACAAATTGCAGCAGCTCTTAAGCAGTTAGAGAAACAGAAGGGACAAACGTTCGGGGATGCGAACAATCCACTTCTTGTTTCCGTGCGGTCCGGTTCTGTCTCTTCGATGCCGGGTATGATGGATACCATTTTGAATCTCGGTCTCAACGACGTAACGGTTCAAGGGTTGGCTGCTCTTACGAACAATGAAAAGTTCGCTTATGATTGCTACCGTCGTTTGATGCAGATGTTTGGAAACGTGGTGCTTGGCATTGAAGGCTATCATTTCGAGCAGCTGCTGCACCGTTTGAAAGAGAAAGAAGGCGTCCAACAAGATCAGGATGTTACAGCTGACGGTTGGAAGGGTCTTATCGAAGATTACAAAAAGTGTATTATTTCAAAAACAGGTCAAGCTTTTCCTCAGCATGTCTATGAGCAGTTGCGATTAGCCGTTGAGGCTGTATTCAAGTCATGGAACAATCAAAGAGCCCAGATTTACCGCAAAATAAATCGGATTCCAGATGAACAGGGGACAGCTGTTAACATTCAGAGCATGGTATTTGGCAATATGGGCAGCAGCTGCGGTACAGGTGTTGTCTTTACGAGAAATCCATCCACGGGTGAGAATACATTTTTTGGTGAATACCTGATTAATGCACAAGGGGAAGATGTGGTTGCAGGTATCAGAACACCGCTGGCGATTGCCGCGCTGAAAAACGAAATGCCTCAGATTTATGAGCAGCTGTTCACGGCATCCAAGCAGTTAGAGAAGCATTACAAAGATATGCAGGACATCGAGTTTACGGTTGAAAATAATAAACTTTACCTGCTACAAACGCGAAACGGGAAACGAAACGCCCAAGCTGCGCTCAAGATTGCTGTCGATTTGGTCCAAGAAGGTTTATTGACTAAGCAGGAAGCCGTTGAGCGCATCGAAGTGTCGCATCTTGATCAGCTGCTGCACAGAGGTATTGATGAAGAGGCTGTAAAGGATGTGTTGGCCAAAGGACTTCCTGCTTCGCCAGGCGCTGCGGTTGGACAGCTTGTGTTTGACGCAGACACGGCTGCAGAATGGAACCGCGCCGGCAAGACAGTTATTCTAGCAAGAAACGAAACAACACCCGAAGATATTCATGGCGTGATCGCATCGGAAGGAGTGCTCACGAGCCGCGGAGGAATGACGAGCCATGCCGCTGTTGTGGCAAGGGGAATGGGCAAACCATGCGTATGCGGCTGCGAAGAAGTGCGAATTGTGCTTGATGAGAAGCGGATGTTGGCGGGAAGCAGAGTCGTAGAAGAAGGCGATTGGATTACGCTCGACGGTGCAACCGGACGCGTAATTGTCGGGGCTATGCCATTGCGAGAAGCCAGGATGACGGATGAGCTTCTCGTCATGTTGAAGTGGGCGGATGAGATTCGTACGCTGAAGGTATACGCGAATGCAGACAATCCGGAAGATGCGAAAATTGCGAGACAATTAGGAGCCGAAGGGATTGGTTTATGCCGAACAGAGCATATGTTTTTCTCGTCAACTCGTCTGCCTGTTGTTCAACGAATGATTTTGGCTGATGATAAAGAAGATCGCTTGCAGGCTCTTTCACAGCTGCTTCCCATGCAGCAGTCAGATTTTGAAGGCATGTTCGAGGAAATGGATGGCCTTCCGGTAACGATTCGGTTGCTGGATCCACCTTTGCATGAGTTTTTACCCAACCTTGAAGATCTGCAAAAAAGATATACGGAGCTGACTTACAATAAAAGTGTCTCAGACTTAGAAAGAGAAGAGATCGCTCACCTTCTCCGCAAAGTGCAGGGTCTCCATGAGGCTAACCCTATGCTCGGACAGCGGGGCTGCAGATTGGGAATTGTATATCCGGAAATTTATGATATGCAGATAGAGGCTATCTTCCGGGCAGCTTCAGGCTGTATCGACAGAGGCATCCGAGTTCTTCCCGAAATCATGATTCCGCTTGTAGGCCATGCCAATGAACTGAAAATTTTGCGAGAGCTTGTTGATTTTGTTGCGGAACAGGTGCTTGGGAAAGACAAACTTCGGGATTGTCCGTACAAAGTAGGGACCATGATCGAGGTTCCACGAGCGGCTCTAACTGCGCGCCAAATTGTGGCATATGCCGATTTCTTCTCTTTTGGCACCAATGATTTGACGCAAATGACGTATGGTTATAGCCGTGACGATGCGGAGGGTAAATTTCTAACCCACTATGTTGATCAGAAGCTTCTTCCGCATAATCCGTTTCAAGTGCTTGACACAGAAGGAGTCGGACAATTGATTGATTTGGCCGTGAATGCGGGCAGGCTCGTTAAGCCGTCCCTCAAAACGGGCATATGCGGGGAGCATGGCGGAGATAAAGAGTCGATTTTCTTTTGCCACTTGACCGGATTGGATTATGTTAGCTGTTCTCCTTACCGAATTCCTTTGGCTCGAATAGCTGCGGCACAAGCGTTCATCTTGCATGGTGTTATCGGTGAACAAAAGGTCCCTCAAGCCATATGATAACGCGAGAAAATCGGTTAAAATAGGGATGAACATGAAAGTTCGGGGAGGGAAATGCGATAGAACTTACATCCCGTCAAATGGAAATCATTGAACGTGTAAAAAAACATGCTCCGATTACCGGAGAAAACTTAGCAGAAATGCTCGGAATCGCCCGTCCTACCATTCGTTCCGACCTTGCCCTGCTTGTTATGCTAGGTTATTTGGATGCGAAGCCAAAGGTTGGTTATTTTCTCGGTAAAACGCTGGAGCGTGAAGAATCATCATACAAAAAACTTGATGGCATTTATGTTAAAGATGTTATGGGTTTACCTGTCGTTCTTCAAGAAACAGCTACGGTGAATGATGCCGTCGTCTCACTGTTTCTTGAGAATGTGGGTACTCTGATGATTGTGAGCGGTAATCGGGCATTAGTTGGTATTGTATCTAGAAAAGATTTGTTAAAAGTAACGTTAGGCAATGCGGGTGCTCCTTCCATGCCGATAAGTCTTGTGATGACGAGACACCCGAATATCGTTACCGTAAGTCCGGAGGACCACGTCATTGATGCGGCGCGCAAAATGATTCATCATCAAGTTGACAGTCTGCCCGTTGTGAGTTTGGACTCTGAACAAGACCAGTATGGCGTTATTGGACGAATAACGAAAACAACCATGACCAAATTAATGTTGGAACTAGCTGCGAATTAGGAGGTATTCACGGGTGGAGGAGAAAGTCCATACGATATTCGTTTGCTCAGATTCGGTTGGGGAAACGGCAAACACGGTTGTTCAAGCGACAATTCGTCAGTTTAACGCCAGTCAAGTTCATGTAAGGCGTTTTGGAACTATGCGTACGGAGGAAGAAATCCGAAGTATGATGGAGGAAGCTTCGCGACTTGGCAGTTTTGTTGTTTATACGCTCGTTCTTCCGGAATTAAGAGAGATGATGCGTCAAGAAGCGATTCGCCTAAACGTGACTAGCATTGATGTCCTAGGTCCTGTCATGCAAGCTTTCATTGATACGTTTAATGATTCTCCCAAAAGGAAAGCAGGGTTGCTGCACCAAATGGATGAAGATTATTATAAGCGCGTCGAAGCGATCGAATTTGCTGTCAAAAGCGATGACGGAAAAGACACAAGCGCTCTAAAACAAGCTCATATTGTTTTGTTGGGCGTTTCAAGGACGTCGAAAACACCGCTAAGTATTTATTTGGCGCATAAAGGATACAAAGTAGCCAACTATCCTTTGGTGCCGGAAGTAAAGCCGCCTCAAGGGTTGTTTACGCTTAACAAAAGCAAAATGATCGGATTGACGATGAGCGCTGAGCAGCTTGTGAAGATCCGTACGGAACGGCTGAAAGCAGTTGGGCTGCCATTTGGCGCTAAATATTCGGCATTAGAAAGAGTGGCGGAAGAGCTGGAGTATGCATTCGGCTTGTATAAGCAGCTTGGATGTACCGTGATCGATGTCACAGAAAAAGCTATTGAGGAAACGGCTGGTATCATACTGGACGCCATGTAATCGCGAATCTTGGCTTAATAATAACATGCGAAACGAACGTTAGAAGCAATTCTAGAGGTTCGTTTTTTTGCTATTTTTTTGGCTTATTTCCGGTCGTTTGGCCGTCGATTCAAGCCGCTTAAGCTGATCGGTTTTTCAATTTCCGCATAGTTATCATCGATATCACTACGAATCGAATTCAGTAGATGAAGAGCGTGGCTTCTTTCTTCATACTCAGGAATCAATTGGATCAGTTCTTCCAATCGTTTTAATCTCGTTTCTGTTACAAATCTCATTAGCGAAGCTCCCTTGCTTAAGTCCTGTATCCTATACTGTTCGTCTATGACTGTTTATATCGGTCTGTACTTTTCTGGGGTTTTACCCCTTTATCAGTATTACTGATAGATCATATAAGATCATTCTAATTGACCTATTTCGACATACATGATAGTTTCAAGAGAGTGAAAATAATGCGAAAATGTATAATAGGAAATAATATCATTGCAGGCTATGAGAGGTGGATATTCTTGGTACTTCAAGTAACAAACAGTCCTTTTAATCAGGAACAAGTAGAATTACTTAATCGATTACTTCCTACACTAACGGAATCACAACGAATCTGGCTGAACGGGTATCTTGCAGCACTTCAGGGATCGGCTGTCGTGACGACTTCTGGTGCAGCTCCTGTAGCTCCCTTAGCGACTTTGGCGGCGAATGCGCCGGTAATCTCTAAAGAGGTGACCGTACTCTTCGGATCACAGACGGGTAAAGCTCAAGGATTAGCGAAGAAAATGTCCAAAAAGCTAGAAGAGCAAGGTTTTCAGGTAACACTCTCCTCGATGGCTGACTTCAAACCTAACAATTTGAAAAAGATTCAAAACTTGCTTGTTCTAGCGAGTACCCACGGAGAAGGAGATCCACCGGATAACGCTATATCCTTCCATGAATTCCTTCATAGCAAGAGAGCTCCTAAATTGGAGGAACTGCGGTTTTCCGTGCTTTCACTTGGAGATACATCTTACGAGCTTTTCTGCCAAACAGGCAAGGATTTCGACAAACGTCTGGAAGAGCTTGGCGGCAAACGCCTTGCGCCGCGTGTCGATTGTGACGTGGATTTCGATGAGCCAGCTGCAGAGTGGATGAGCTCCGTTATGAGCTCTTTAAGTGAAGCTTCAATGGGCTCGACTGTTGTGAGTGGCGTTGGAGCAGCAGTTGAAAGCGGTAATGAATCGGAATATTCCAGAACAAATCCATTCCAAGCCGAGGTTCTTGAGAATTTGAATCTGAATGGCCGTGGATCGGACCGCGAAACCCGCCACATTGAGATCTCCTTGGAGGGATCCAATCTTCAGTATGAACCGGGTGATTGCTTAGGTATCTATCCGGAGAACCACCCGCGCCTTGTAGATGAATTGATCGAAGCCATGGGTTGGAAAGCTGAGGAACTCGTTACTATCAATAAGAACGGCGAGAAGCGCTCATTACGCGAAGCGCTGCTTCATAATTATGAAATTACTGTACTGACAAAACCGTTATTGGAGCAAGTGGCAAAGCTTACTTCAAGCAATGGACTGCAAGAGCTGTTGGCTGCAGGACGCGAGCAAGATTTTAAATCATATATCAATGGGCGGGATTTATTAGATTTGGTACAGGATTATTCCCTTAAGGGCGTACCTGCAGGCGAATTCGTAGCGATCCTTCGGAAAATGCCTGCTCGACTGTACTCAATTGCGAGCAGTTCCAAAGCTTTCCCGGATGAGGTTCATGTTACCGTCCGTACGGTGCGTTACGAGACTCAAGGTAGAGAACGTTATGGCGTGTGCTCTGTTCAGCTCGCTGAGCGAATCAAGTCTGGCGAAACGCTGCCGGTTTACATTCAAAACAACCCGAATTTCAAGCTTCCCGAGAACCCGGAAACTCCTATCATTATGATTGGACCTGGCACGGGCGTCGCTCCGTTCAGAGCCTTTCTCGGAGAAAGAGAAGAGACAGGGGCCGAAGGCAAATCATGGCTCTTCTACGGTGATCAGCACTTCTCCACAGATTTCCTTTATCAGATTGAATGGCAGAAGTGGCTTAAGGATGGCGTGTTGACGCGCATGGATGTTGCGTTCTCCCGCGATACCGACCAGAAAGTATATGTGCAGCATCGGATGCTTGAGAAGAGCGCGGAGCTTTATAAATGGCTTCAAGAAGGGGCAATCGTGTACGTATGTGGTGACGAAAAGAAAATGGCACACGACGTTCATGCGACCCTAGCAACAATTATTGAACAAGAGGGCGGTTTCAGTTCGGAGGAAGCAGCGGAGTATTTGACCCGTATGCAACAGCAAAAACGTTATCAGAGGGATGTTTACTAAGTTCAGATCCCAAAGATCGCGAGAGGAGAAAGGCCAATATGTCAGAAAACAATTTACTTTCAAAGAACAGTGCGCCGCACAGCGAAGTAGAACATATTAAAATGAGAACCAATTACTTGCGGGGGAGTCTCGAAGAGACGCTGATAGACGCAATTACGGGGTCCATCCCCGAGGATGATAACCGTCTGATGAAGTTTCACGGAAGCTATATGCAGGATGACAGGGATCTGCGCAACGAGCGGCAAAAGCAGAAGCTGGAGCCAGCCTATCAGTTCATGCTGCGTGTGCGTGCCGCTGGCGGAGTCGTTACACCAGAGCAATGGTTGATGATGGATCAGGTCGCACAAAAGTATGCTAACGGAACGATCCGTTTGACGACTCGTCAATCTTTTCAGCTTCACGGCGTGTTGAAGTGGAATTTGAAGAAGACGATCCGTGAAGTCAATGATTCATTGTTAAGTACGCTAGCTGCGTGCGGTGACGTTAACCGAAACGTCATGTGTAATCCGAATCCTTACCAGTCGGATGTTCATGCCGAAGTATACGAATGGGCCTGCCGCGTTAGCAACCATCTTGATCCACAGACCAAAGCCTATCACGAGATCTGGCTTGACGGCGAAAAGGTAGTGGATAGCCAGGATGGCGTAGAGCAAGAGCCGATCTATGGAAAGGTGTATTTGCCGCGTAAGTTCAAAATCGGTATTGCAGTACCGCCTTCCAATGATGTGGATGTCTTCTCGCAAGATCTGGGTTTCATTGCTATTGTTGAAGATGGACGTCTGATAGGCTTCAATGTATCCGTCGGTGGCGGTATGGGGATGAGCCATGGCGATCCGTTAACTTACCCGCAAGTAGCTCAAGTGATCGGATTCATCACGCCGGATCAAATGGTTGATTTGGCAGAGAAGACAGTTACGATTCAACGGGATTATGGTGATCGTTCTGTGCGGAAACATGCACGTTTTAAATATACGATTGATGACCGCGGCATTGATTGGTTCGTAGGTGAACTAACCGCTCGTTTAGGTTGGAAGCTCGAAGCGGCGCGTCCATACCATTTTGATCATAATGGAGATCGCTATGGCTGGGTTAAGGGAACTAACGGGAAATGGCATTTCAACCTGTTTATTCAAAACGGTCGTGTTAAAGACGAAGATAACTACCTGCTGATGACTGGACTTCGTGAAATTGCCAAAGTGCACACCGGGGACTTCAGACTTACGGCGAACCAGAATCTGGTGATCGGTAATGTGAGCACTCAGAAGAAGAAAAAGATCGAAGAGCTGATCAAAGAATACGGTCTTACGGACGGGCTTCAGTACTCCGCATTGCGCAGAAGCTCTATGGCCTGCGTGTCTCTGCCAACTTGCGGTATGGCGATGGCTGAGGCTGAGCGTTACCTTCCTGACTTAATGGATAAAATCGAGCCGATGTTGGAAGAAGCCGGTTTGAGTGATAAAGAGATCGTCATTCGCATGACCGGTTGTCCGAATGGATGCGCCCGTCCAATGTTAGCGGAAATCGCGTTCATTGGTAAGGCACCAGGCAAATACAACATGTATTTGGGCGGCGGACATTCCGGAAACCGACTGAACAAGCTTTATAAGGAAAACATCGGCGAAGTGGAGATTCTCGAGTCACTGCGGCCGATTGTTAATCAATACGCGAAGGAACGACAAGAAAACGAGCATTTTGGCGATTTTGTCATTCGCGCCGGTTATGTCAAAGAAGTTCGTTCCGGACAAGATTTTCATTCGTAAAAAGATGGTTAAGCTAATTCAATAGCTTTCCGGAAATTATCGGAAATAGAAAGAAGTGCGTTCACTTAGACGCACTTCTTTTTTTCTCTGTTTTATGGTTGATTTTACGCCACCAAATCTTGCTCGAGAACACTTACAAATTAATATTATAATATTCCTTGACAGGAATATTCCCTATGGGGTATATTGTAAATAGAAATAAGGAAACTTCCTAACGAAATGAGGTGGCCGGACTTGACTAGAACTGGAACTGGAAATCATCATCATGGATAACACAACATTTAACGCACTGGCCGAACCCAACCGTTTACGCATTGTTGAGCTTCTGTTAGATGGTCCCTTAACTGTAGGGGATATCGCCGATGGCCTTGGGCTTCGCCAGCCTCAAGCCTCGAAGCATCTTCGTGTTCTTCTCGAGGCCGGACTTGTGGAGGTGCAGGCTGTCGCCAATCGCCGGAACTACAAACTTCGTTTGGAACCATTTCAAGAACTGGACACCTGGCTTAAAACCTACCGGAGTGTCTGGGATGAACGACTTGACGTACTGGAGAATTACCTTCAGAAGCTGCGAAACAAAGAAAACAAACAAAACTAAATTGTAGGAGGAATTTCAATGTCAAACCAAATGATTACCAAGGTAGAGGGTCAGGAACTAATTTTGGAGCGTGTTTTTAACGCGCCACGCGAGCTTGTATTCAAAGCATTCTCCGAGGCCGAGCATCTAAAGCATTGGTGGGGACCTCGCGGCTGGACGCTTACAGTTTGTAACGTCGATTTTCGTCCGGGCGGTATCTGGCATTATTGCATGAAGTGTATCGATCAGAACCAAGGAGATTTTTACGGATACGAATCTTGGGGCAAAGCAGTCTATGATGAAATCGTTGAAGCTGAGAAAATTGTTTACGTTGATTACTTCTCGGATGCCGAAGGGAATGAAACGGAGGGGATGCCGTCATCTCAAACAACGATGACTTTTGTAGAGCATGAAGGCAAGACGAAGCTTATCAGCCGCTCAAAATACGCTTCACCTGAAGCGCTCAAAACCGTCATGGAAATGGGCATGGAGCAAGGTATTACTGAAACTTGGGATCGTCTCTCCGAGCATCTGCAATCCATTCAATAATCTCGTATCACGAAGCCGTCCGGCATATAGCTGGCGGCTTATTTTTTTTGATTATCTGTTTGACAACAGTTTGGTCTTTTTATAGGTGTAGAGCTACTTTAGGCTGGATTGTTGTGCTTTTTACAACTTTCGCGCGGATAAAGCAAAATAAAGCTTGTCTATTGTTGCATTAAGTACAACTTTGTCGTTCTAACCGATATGATGGCGTAAAAAAACAAAATCATTATTCGACACTGAAATAATATTTCACAAATTTGTCATAAAGTTTATCGACCCCATCATTACCTTTTTCTGCCTCCTGTTTTATAATAGGTATACAAACCATCATTGAACAGAATTGGTGTGAATAATTGATATGGAACTACTATTATTAGAAAAAATCGAAGCTTTACGCATTGAAATGGTAGAAGAGGCGTATTTACGCGGAAGTTTCACGCATGAGAAAGTAGTAGATCTTAGTCAAAAATTAGATCAATATATTGTTAACTTTCAAGAGTTAAAATGATATTACCTTCATAGAGAATGGACCAGAGGATATGCAACTGAAATCCTCTTTTTGCTATTTGAGATCAATTAGCTTGTGTCCGGGGCAGGGCATAAATTTCTGTTATTCAGGAAACTTATCCTGCCCTTTTGAGAACATCATGAACAAAATCCCGATTGAAAAAGCTACAAGCAATAAAGGTGCAATCATAAGCAAAAAGAAATCCAAACTCATCACCCTTTCTTGGAGGGATTCCCTCGCACATATTCAGCGTCGAACAGGAACAGTCGCATCAGTAGTACAAGGGATGGAATAAGCAGACATAATCCAGCAAGGAAAACGACAATTAGGGAGATAGCCATAGCATCGTTCGTGAAATTTTGATGTATGGTAATAAATGGGTAAAGGATATACGGCAAGTGTGAAGCTCCATATCCGAAGAAGGCAAAAGCGAATTGCAGCATGACAAGAATAAATGCCCAGCCAAAGTTTTTTCGTTTAAAAATCAGATAAACGGCTGCTATGAAGCATAGTAACGAAGCAACGAACATCCAAGACAGATCAAGCATAGCCTTAAAATGCTCCGGATTGTGCCAACGGATAGCGAAAAAAACAAATATACTGCACACGATTGTTGGCGGACTCCAGCCTAGTGCGTAGCTTCGGACGATTTCAAGTGCTTCGTAGTCCTGGGCTTTGTTGGCATAGTAGGAAAGAAACATCGCAGAAATGTACAGAACGCTAACAAGTGCAAGCAGCACAACCGACCAGGAATAGGAGCTTGTGAAGAGCTTGCTAAAGTGTAAAATAACCTTGCCATTCTCCTCTGTCATATAACCTCCCTCTGATATTGTCAGGACGGTTGATAAGGAAGCGGGAATGAGGAGGCCGGTTGCTCCGTACAAAAATGTATACAAGTGGCTTTGTTTTTGCATTTGTCCATAAATACTAAAAGCATAGTAAGAGCCGCGTATCGCAAGTAGAACAATCGCGATGCTGCCAGGCACCAAAAGGGCTGTTCCAAAGTAATACGAGCTATCCGGAAAGAAGCCGACTATGCCGACAAAGAAGAAAACGAGGAAAACATTCGTTACTTCCCATACGGGGGATAGATAACGTTTGATGATGTTTTCAACGAGATGTTTTTTTCCGGTAGCGTAGGAGTAATAACTAAAGAAGCCTGCCCCGAAATCAATGGAAGCTACGATCAAATACCCATACAGAAATATCCATAGTACTGTAATGCCGATTAACTCGTATTTCATTGTGTAGGTCCCCCCTCAATACCTCTGCTCTTGAGTTCTTCTTGTACATCGCTGTTCATGAACATTCTCCTAAGTACTTTGATCAAAGTGAACCCAATAGCTACATATAGAATGCAGAACAAAAGAAGCATTAAATCCACATGTGTAGAAGTAGTCGCTCCATGAGCGGTCTTCATATAACCTCGAAGTATCCAAGGCTGTCTGCCTACCTCTGCATATATCCAACCCAATTCTATCCCCAAAATGGCAAGTGGACCTGAAAGGACGACCAACCTCAACAGCCAACTTGGATATTGGACACTTTTTAACTTGTAAACCATCCAAACAGATACCATTGCAAGTACCGTAAGTAAGATGCCTATCGTGACCATCGAATCAAAGTAATAATGAACAATAAGGGGGGGACGCTCAGCAACAGGTGTTTCATTTAAGCCCTGAACTTCGGAATTCGGGTTATCGTGAGCTAGAATGCTAAGAGCGAATGGGATTTTCAACCCGTATTTAATCTGATGATCTTCTGTTAAAATTCCGCCTATAACAAGCGGCACCTGTCTAGCTGTCTCGAAATGCCATTCAGCGGCAGCCAGCTTCTCGGGTTGGTATTTGGCTAAAAATTTCCCGGAAAGATCTCCGATCAGTGCAGTTGTAATCGAAAAAAAAAGAGCAGCGACCATCGTTAGCTTGAGCGCTTTACGATGATAGAGCGAATTGCGCTTCTTAAGCAAAGCAGCGCCGGCTATAGCCGCAAGGACGAAGGCGCTAGTCATATAGGCAGAAGAAAGCACATGTGCTACCTTCGTTGGCGTAGCGGGATTGAACATAGCTATAAGCGGCTCAATGTCTGTAATGGAACCGTTGTTCAGCTTAAAGCCCTGCGGGGTATTCATAAATGCGTTAACGGTTGTGATAAAAAAAGCAGACGCTGAAGATCCGAGCATAACGGGAATACATAGCAAGAAATGAGTGATGGGCTTGCGGAATCGATCCCAAGTGTATAGATAGATGCCTAAGAAGATAGCTTCAAAGAAAAAGGCGAAGGTCTCCATAAACAAAGGTAAAGCAATCGCTTGGCCGGCAACGCGCATAAAGCTCGGCCAAAGCAAGCTGAGCTGGAGACCTATTGCGGTTCCTGTGACAACACCAACAGCAACGGTTATGACGAAACCGCGGGCCCAGCGCCGCGCAAGAAGCAGGTAGTAAGGATCATTTCGCTTAATGCCAGACCACTCGGCGAATGAGATCATGATTGGAATTCCGACACCTACGGTAGCGAAGATAATATGGAAGGCGAATGTGAGCTCAGTGAGCATTCGGCTGTAAAGCACGGAATCATAAGTCATAGGTGATGTACTCCTTTTCAGCTTGGAAATTGCTTGGGAATGCAGTTATTACGAATACGCGATCATCTGCCGGAGCCAGGAAAGAAGCATGAGAGAAGCGACAATGATACAGAGCCATATTAACCATTTCTCTTGCTTTTTGTACTTATCTATATGATCACCTACTGTAGTGGTCAGAATGAATGGCCTTATTAGAATGCCAATATTATGAAATTTTACTCTACGTACTTGATTGCCAATCCGACATTTTTGTGAACAGTAAACCTTCCCGATATTCATGCATACAGGAAAACCCTCTGGCATAATGCCTGAGGGTTCTCCATCGAATACCAAACTAATATGGAGTGTTCTTATTATCACTCATTTCGTTTTGCCACTAGATAATCATACTTGAATCGTAGAAGTTCAATGGCGTTAGTAACATCCCCATTTGACGTTAAATAAACGGATACCCAACCGGAATCAGGATACATATGGTGGGGGTGCGCACGCCCTGAAACTATAAGCTGATCGCGAAACGATTTTGGCATGAGCAAGTCGACTAGATGATCTCCATGTAGATGACCAATTTCTTTTCCGATAAACAGAAATTCAATCCCTCCGAAACGGTGTGGTTGCTGAGTTACTTCTGGCCATGATAGCAATTGATCGATAATAATTTGCCTCACATTACCATTCATCTTTATGTTCCCTCCCTAATCACTGATTTGTTCAGTGTTCTATTGCAACGCTTGGTTTCTTAGTACGGAATTGTAAATGATAGAAGAACAAGATCCCCACATGCATTGCGGCAAGAACGAGATAAAAATTGCTGAATAGGTAGCTGTTCGGATCGACATTTAATGGATTCCAATGAACGGAGGGACCCTGTGCAACCACAATACCGTAAACGCCAGCGGCTATTCCTTGAGCTATAAAACTGACCATCGAGAATAGACCCATGCCCACTCCAACCTGATCTTTGGGCAATGACCTTGAAATGGAATTGGACATTGCGATCTGCAAGAAAGATTGGCCTACGTTACCGAAAATCAAAATGAATGAAATCCACAGCGGCGAGATTCCTGCAAAGTTGGACAACAAGACAAAACAGGTAATTAAAGAACCGGAAGCAACTGAGAACAGATAGGAATTGCCTTTCAAGTCCGCCAGCTTCCCGCCTTTTCTCCCCAGAAGTGCTGAGGCTGCAGCCGCAGGGACCATGGCGAAACCGATCCAATTGGAACCAAGATGATAAACTTGCGAAAACAGGATCGGAGTCAAAAAATACAAGGAGATGCCTATGCCGCTGATGAGAAACGCCAGTGTTATTGCGATAGTATACTTCTTGTTACGAAACAATTGAGGTTGGATAAAAGGTTCTTCTGCGGTTCGAATTCGTACAATGAAGAGGAGTAAGGTCGCTAATCCGATCACCAAATACCACCAGGTTCGATTCGTGACCCCTAGCAGAAGCAGCGCAATGGACGCGGCGAGCAAGCTTCCGCCAAGCCAATCGAATTTGCGCGGAGCTTGTTTCACTTCATGCTCAAAATATTTTCGATACAGCGGCAGCAATAATAAAATCAATAGGGAAGGCAGAAACAGCCATCTCCAATTCGCAAAGCTGACGATAGTAGCGGAAATAACAGGCGCAAGAGCGCTACCGAGCGCAAGCCCGACGGCTGTCATGCTTAATGCGGAGCCTCTTTTCTCAGGCGCAAAATACCGTACAGGGATAATCAGCGCAATGGCGGGAATAGCTGCAGCCCCCGCAGATTGCAGACACCTTCCGAGTAATGCGAACCAGAATGTTTGGGAAACGAGCCCCATGAGAGAACCTGCGGCAAACAACGTCAAACCGAACGTCAATAGGCTCTTCAGTTGGAATCTGTCCGCCAGCTTCCCATACGTTACGGTTCCAAAGGCGTAGATCAGCGTATAGGCGGAGGACAGCCAGCTCACCTGAGCAAGGGTAAGATGAAACTCCTCGCTAATTTGCGGAAGCACAACGTTAAACATTAGGGCGCTCATCGATGACATCATAACGGTAAACATCAATAATCGCATCAAGATAGGACCTTTTTGCAGCATGGTTTCAGAATTCATGGTTCATCGCTCCTTTTTGGTTATGAATGCAAGTACATGCTTGCATTATGGTTTATAAAAAAGCTAGGGAGTTAATGCCCTAGCGAATAACCGCACACCTTCTTCAATAAATTCGTCCAAATCTATGGGGGAAAAATTGCTATTGAACGCACCATGATTCATCAACATGAAAGCATATGCCTGTATGTCAGGTTTTGAAGTGATCACTTTACCTTGCTCAGACATGGAAATCAAATAATTCGTTAAAAGCTTCCTAAGCTCCTGAGGATGACGGTGGGCCTCCTGATATACTTCTGGAGGGAGACTGCTGCTTCCTTTTTGAATGATCTGAAACAGTTTTCTATTCCGATTCATGAGATAATGATACTTTCGGCTGATAATAAGAAGGTCCTCATGCAGCTCGCCTGTCAAAGATTCGTTAAAAAGCTTTGTCATCTCTAAGGCATAGTGATAACGGTTGAAGGCAGCCGCTAACAATTTCTCTTTCGTTCCGAAATGGCGAAATAACGTGACTTCGTTCACTCCGGCAGCAGCAGCGATTTCCTTAGTTGTCGTACCGTCATACCCTTTTTCTGCCATGAGATCGATTGTTGCTAACAGAAGTTTATCACTGGTGCTTAGATTATTGCTCATTGATCTACCCTTCTTTAATGCAAGTACTTACTTACATTATTCATTGTATGAGAGTTATGCTGCAATGTCAAGGACTGGAAGAACACATTTTTAAGTCGGTATAATAATAAGCTGCCCTTTCTATGTAAATAGAGAAGGGCAGCTCTCACAATCCTATTAACATTTCTGTGTTAATGCATGAAAAGCCTGAGCTAGTTTGGATATACCAGGAGCGATCTCATCCATAGAGGGACGAGCAAAGCTTAATCTCAGATGTCCAGGCTCAGAGCCAAATACCGTTCCTGGCATAAATACAACCCCTCGTTTGATCGCTTCCTCCAATAACTTCTGATCGTCAAGCTTTTCCTTGATCGTGCACCATATATTGAGACCTCCTCTAGCTGGGGTAAAGCTGATTTGGTCGGGTAACTCTTGCTGAAGGGATCGAATCATAAGATGCTGCTTCAGAGAAAGGGAGTCTCTTAGGAAGAGCGTATGTTGATCAAACAACTCAGATCCCAGAAATTTATTAGCAAGCCATTGTGGGACAATGCTTAGGCCAAAGTCCATTTGCTGGCGAGCATCGGCTAATCGTTGTACGACAGCCTGGGGAGCTACCAACCAGCCGATCCGTAATCCTGAAGCTGCAACCTTGGATAAGGAACCGACATAGAGTACGGAACCGTGAGTATCGATGGATTTCAACGTATCAGGAGGACAATGATCAAAGGAAGTAAGGCTGAAAGGATCATCTTCTACGATGGGTATACCGAGTTCAGCAGCTATCTTCAGCAAAGCCTCTCTTTTAGATGCATGAAGGATCGTCCCTGTCGGGTTCTGATAGTTCGGATTCAAAAAAATCATACGAATGCGATGTTGGCGGTACAAGCTCATAATGTCTTCGGGTTCGATGCCATCTTCTTTTACGGGTAAGCGAAAAATACGGAGCCCGGCAGATTGGAACATGGATAAAGAATAGTAATAAGACGGATCTTCAATGGCAACCGCATCCCCAGGAGCTAACAAACATTGCATAATCAAATGAAGAGATTGTTGTGAGCCGGACGTTATAAGGATGGAAGCTTCTGTCGCTCGAATCCGTGATCTTTCTTCCAGAAATCCTACAAGAGTCTCTCTAAGCGGCAAATACCCACTCGGATCGTCATATCCTAAGTAGGCTTCGAAAGGAATGTCCTTCATTATTTGCTTAATCGCATCATTGGGGAATAAGTCGGCAGATAACTCGCCACTAGCAAAGTCAATGATTGATTCTCGCTCACGTAGAACCTCGCGTACCCGGCGGATATATGGAAGATTGGGGGCAAATGTGCCTCCTTCTACATATTGACGCCAATTGGGTGTTAAATTAGGCCGAATACCCCAAATATGGTTGCTGACCATGGTACCGCTTCCGCTTATACTTTCGACTATTCCTCTTGCACGTAATTCCTCATAGGCTTGTACGACGGTGCTTCGGTTTACTTCCAGTCGTTCAGCAAGCTTACGTTCAGAAGGCAAGAAACTTCCGGGCGGATATTCGCCATGTAGGATACTCCTCTCCATCTCATCTGAGATCTGTTGATAGAGAGGTTTTTTACTTGTTCGGTCAGGTTTGCGCATGTATACCACCATCTTTGAGAAATATCCATTTATTCCATAGTATAATACAGTTCACGAATTCGTTGTTGAACTCTCGCGTAGAATATTTGACAAACTCGCTAATCTTTTAAGAATGGCGGTAATAAAATTTGCAAGAATGAATAAAAGGTTTGGTTATTATTCACGTAATAATTGAAAAATATGCCAACAACCTCTTTTTCATTAAGTTTCAACAAAGTCACAGGAGATTGGACATTATTGTCGAAATGGTATGCGTTTTGGAAATAAATAAAGAGTAAAGGAATGAAGTGGAAAATGACGATTAAAATACCTAACATCTCACTTGGAGAATATGGATATGAGGGCACTATTACTCTAGACGCTTGGAGTGGCTTTCTTACAAAAAAGAACGGGGCATTCGGCCTAGATTTCGGTGGAGATATGGTAATAGACAATCCTACAATTGAAGATGAACACATCGCAGCATATCGTTATATTGTCGATAACCAATATGCAATTAGAGATGCAGTTCTTGAAGCGCTGTTGAAAAATTATAAAGATTTGCAGGAACATTACGGCTATGAAGATGAAGAGGCAGAGCAATATATGCCGGATGTAAATGAAATGGGTGACTTTAAAAAGTTAATTGGTTTAATAAATGTACATGTAATGAATGTGTATAAAAATGGAATGGCATATTTCGGTTTAGAATTCGATTGTACCTGGGATGAGGAACATGGATTTGGAGTAATGATGTATAAGGACAACGTTGTTGAGTTGGGAGGTGCAGACAAGTCAATTTTGACATGGGTTGCTGAACGGGCTAAGAATGAAATAGGTAATAATCTTGACTAGGTCATAATTTTTGAAACAATTTAAAGATAATGCCCTCACGTTCCGCTAATTCAATGTTTAGTTTCATCCACTTTAGCAGCTTATCGTTCCGTTAAGAACAACTAAGGACTTCCCCTTATTGGCTGAAGTCCTTATGGATACGTGTAACCCTCTTTAAGGAACTATATCATTGTCATTGAGATACATAACTGAAATAAGATATGGCCCTCTTTAAACCTTTTACGAGAGCATCAATATCATCTTCTGTATTGTAAATATAAAAACTCGCACGCGCTGTGGATGAAACGTTAAGCCATCTCATCAAAGGCTGACAGCAGTGATGGCCCGCTCGAATAGCAATTCCTTCGGAATCCAGAACGGTTGCGAGATCATGAGGATGCACGTCCGACACATTAAAGGTGACTAAGCCGCTTCTTAGTTCTGGCTGCCTTGGGCCATAGATCGAAATTTCTTCAATCAATGAAAGCTGCTCTAATGCATAGTTAACCAGTTGATTCTCATGATGACGAATGTTAGTTAACCCGATTTGCTGCAGGAAATCGATTGCGGCTCCAAGCCCTATAGCGCCTGCAATATTCGGCGTTCCTCCTTCAAACTTCCAGGGAAGCTCCTTCCAAGTAGATTCGTATAAATCCACGTGATCAATCATTTCTCCGCCATATTCATAAGGCGTCATTTTTTCCAAGAGGGCTCTTTTGCCATACAGAACACCTATGCCGGTTGGGCCAGCCATCTTATGACCGGAAAAGGCTATAAAGTCACAATCCAAATCTTGAACATCCAACTGAAGATGTGGAGCGCTTTGAGCCGCATCAACACATATTACGGCCCCGTGTCGGTGGGCAATTGCCGCAATCTGTTTCACCGGATGAATAGTTCCCATGACGTTGGAAACATGGGTTATGGATACGAACTTGGTTTTCGAAGTGATAGTTTCCTCTACATCCTCTAACCGAATGGTGCCATCAGGTTGGATGGGAATATAGCGAAGCGTTGCGCCTGTTTTTTTAGCTGCCTGCTGCCAAGGGATGAGATTGCTGTGATGCTCCATTAAGGTGGTCAAGATTTCATCGCCTTCTTGTAGAAACTCTCTCACATAACATTGCGCGACTAGATTTAATGATGCTGTAGTTCCGCGAGTGAACACGATCTCTGCCGACTCCTTGGCATGGATAAACGATTTGACTTTATCTCTGGCGTTCTCAAATGCATCCGTAGCTAATGAACCTAATGTATGTGCACCGCGATGAACGTTGGAATTGTAATGCGTATAATAATCTCGTAATGCTTCAATGACAGCATAGGGCTTCTGGGATGTGGCTGAACTATCTAAATAGACTAGAGGATGTCCATTAACTTGCTGCTTCAAAATCGGAAATTGATCTCTTATTTCTTGGATATTCATGGAGAAAACACGTCCTTTCAAAAGAATGACTATAGAATGACATGATTTGATCTATAATACAAATACTATTAATATTATATAATCATAATAATTTAGTTATATATTTGGGGGCGCTTATGAATACTAAACACTTGTCCTTGTTCATGCAAGTTATTAAGAAGGGGAGTATTACTCAAGTTGCAAAGGAGACCTATGTGAGCCAACCTGCGATTTCCATGCAGCTTAAGCGTTTGGAGCAGGAAGTAGGAGTTCCCCTGTTTACGCTGGTTGGCCGGGATATCGCGGTGACGGATGCAGGACTTACTCTGATGGAGTATGCAGAGACCATGCTGTCCTTGGAAGGGCAGATTTATCGGGCCATGGAGGAATATCGGCTAGGGAATCGAGGCAAAATCATTGTAGCTGCCTCCCATGTAGTCGCCGCTTATTTGTTACCGAAAATCATGTTTTCGTTTACTCAAACCTATTCCGATATCATAGTTGAACTGCAAACAAGAACAGATGAGGAAATTGAGAGATTAGTCAGAATGGGCAGCATTGATATCGGATTGACGCTGCAGCCGCCAGACGACCATTTTTCATTTCGAGTCACGCCATTCGCTCAGGAGCGACTGATGGGTATTCAACCTTCGTTGTCATGTCATAGCCGAATGTTGATCGTTCCTCGAGATGTTGCATCCTTACCTATAAACGATACATGGGATATGGAGATCATGCATCTCGATTCCACCGAAACCGTTAAACAATTTGTCATGCAAGGGATGGGGTACGGAGTGATCCTAGAATCTGCAGCTAGTTTAGAGCTATCTTGCGGGAAGCTGCTGCCTTGGACAACGTTCACACCAATACCTGTTGTAGCGAGTGTTATTACAAGGCCTGCCGAGCGTTTGTCAAATAGTGTTTGGTATTTCTTGAATCATTTAAGAAATGAAGTAGACGGATGAGTCGAGAAAGAATGGCGGGATTGGTTGGGAAAGAAATCTCATAAATGGTTGGTTACTTCCCTTCGAGGCTAAGCTACTATTATGTAAATGAGTAGTCAGCTTCTCATAAAAAATACAAGATGATAGAATGGGGAGTATATGTCAGCTCTGAATACACAAAACCTATCGACTGGCGTTATGTCTGCGTTGATGGCCTGCACGAGTGGCGCCATCATGATCATAAATTGTGCTCAAACAGCGGGGTTCAGCCGCTCGCAGCTGATATCCTGGTTGTTCTGTGTCTACTGCTTAGGCGGTATTCTAAATTTGGTATTGACGTGGAAATACAAGATCCCTTTTGCTGGGGCACACTCGATCACGGCTGTTGCTTTTCTAAGCACCGTTGTCGATCAATTTACTTTGAATGAATTGGCAGCCGGTTTCATTATGGCGGGGGGACTTATCGCTGTATTCGGCTTTACGGGATTATTCAGTAAAGCGTTGGATTTCATCCCAAAGCCTTTTATTGATGCAATGCTAGCCGGTCTGGTTCTTCAATATGTGGTGAATATCATTCCCGCATTAAAGGAATCACCCCTTATAGGCGGAATGGCCATTTTAGGTTTTTTTATCGCACCCCAAATTTCGAAATCAATCCCTCCGTTACTAGGGGTGATACTCTTTGGTGTCTTGGGGCTTTTCATGGGGTATGATTTTCCGGTAGTATCGGAGGCTGCTGAGTTTGCCTTACCTCAAATCATTATTCCTTCCTTCACCGTTCACAGTTTCTTATCGATTGCAATTCCGATTGCCGTATTGATTTTGACCAATGATATTGCAGTGGCTTTAGCTGCTTTGAAGAAAAACGATTATCAGCCTCCCGTTAACCAGACTCTTGTGCTTTCAGGGATTGGCACGCTTATTGCCGGTTTTTTTGGAGGCCATGCGGTGAACATTGGGGGGATGATGACAGCGCTATGCAGCAGTAAGGAAGCAGGTCCGAAAGAAAATCGGATAGGTGCGGCACTAGTTTCCGGAGGACTTGTCACTTTATTCGGTTTATTTGCATGGAAGGTCATTGTGATTATTGAAATGCTCCCTTCCGCTTTTATTACGATGTTATCAGGATTTGCTCTCCTGGCTGTATTGTTAAATAGCATGCAAACAGCATTCTCGGAGTCGTCTTATCGATACTCGACCTTGTTTGCTTTTCTAATCGCTATATCCAACGTCTCATTTATTGGGGTATCCGCGCCTGTATGGTCTTTGTTGGTAGGGATCCTTTCTGCGCAAATTTTCGGTGAAGGAAAGTTCAATAAGAGAACAGTACGGGGAGAGCAGACTTAACCCCTCAACTAAAATTTTAGAGATGCGATTCCAACATTGAAATATTCCGAAGCTGATTTGGATGATTATAACCGGATTACGACGCAAATCAATGCATACGTGGATCTTAGCAAGTTAACAGAAATATACAGAACTAGCGAAGTAAGAATGTCGAGGATAGCAAATAGCGCATTTTACCGTGATGAACGGTGGGATGCGCTGTTTGCTATCTCCCTAAAGATCCAGATTTCAAAATTCTCTTCTCCTTATAAAGCACATTCATAATAATGAATAGCGCAACCATCACCAATGTGATTGGTATGATAAAAATAGTTGGCGATATACCTTGAATCAATACGGGCAGTAAGTAGCCGATAAGTGATGCTGTTTGGGAAATAAAAAGGTACAAACTAGCCCCAAAGCCTGTGTGGTTGATAAACATGCGCTGAACATAACCCATTGCTACGCCATATAAAATGGAAATGGATAAAGAATAAACAGGCTGGACCGTAAAAAACAGCGCTAAAGGAGAAGACAGTGTATACACGATATAAGTGACGAGCGCACATATGCCGCCTAATACCATGATGGATTTGCTCCCGAACTTGGCTGCCCAATAACCTGTCAAGGTCATGAATAACAGTTCAAAAACAGCCTGACCGCTCCACAAATACGACATAAGATCTGGCCTTCCGAACCTTTCATTAAAAACTAATGGTAAGTACAATCCACGGATGGCGTCTGCACATAAAAGCATCAATAGTGCTATTAGCATGGCCAAAGAGAACGGTTCACCGGCCTTGATAGCTGCTGTTTCGGCCGCTCCTTTAACTTCGTTATAAAACAACAGCAGTAAGAAGAGACCAGTAAATCCTGCGACATTGCCCCAAAGAACTCCTCGGAATCCTGTAATCAGATACAGATTAGCTCCGAACAGCAAGCCCATAAAAAAACCAACGCTGTACCCGGCACGAAGCCAAAGCATCGCTATTTCCATAATGGATTCGGCTTGTTTCTTGAAATGATTACGGGCCATAGCAAAGAGTTGCCCCATGATCAATCCAGATGGGCCCACGGCAATAGACATACCAGCCAGGGCTTCCATATAGCTGTCAGCATGCATATAGAGGATGAGCCCGCTTGCGCAAATTACAGCAGCAATCATCGGAATTGGTTTTTTCCTCTTAAGCCTGTCACTGACAATGCCGACGGATAAAGTAATGACCATATTCAGAAATAATGAAATAGAGAAAATGGACGCGATTTCGCCTTTAGACAAACCAAGATGATCCTTCAAATATACCGCATTCATAGGGGCTAGTATGCCAGTTCCGATTCCATAAATAACGATAGCCAACAGAAGATATCCGGCTCCCTTAATACGCAGAAATAATTTGATATCTGATTTCAATTGCATGAGCTACGTCCTTTCATTGTTAGGCATTATTTATAGAATAGCGCAGCGATGCGGAATTAGGAATAGAGAATGGTAAAATTGCAGAAAAGTCAGAAATTGCAGAATCCTCACGCATTCGGTGTGTTATAATGAACCCACTTTACGTAGATGCAACAAGGTAAAAGAGGAGATGACCTCAGAATTGTTATTAAAAAACATTCGGCTAAGCAATCTGTTGCGCAATTCAAAAATTAAGAATCGATTGATTATATCGTTCATCCTACTATCGATTATTCCCCTCTTTACAACTACTCTTATTGCCTACACCCAATCCAGTAAAGCCATTAACACCAAGATAGGCACGTATTCCTTGCAAATTCTGGACCAAGTTCGCGATGAAATTAAAAGAGAGAATCGAAAGCTAGAATATTTGAGTGACCAAGTGATGATGAATAGTCTCGTTCAAGCGAATTTACAGCATGCGACGAAACTAGACCCACAATCCGTTATGGATACCTATTATGAGGTAAATCAGTCCTTTAACGGTCGTAAGCTGTTGGATCATATCAAGTCGATGCAAATTTATAATTCGTCCAAAGAACTCGTCTATGATTTGGGCTACGACAAGCTTCGCTCGGAAGATATTGAACCATTAACGAGGATGATTGAGGCGCACAAGGGTAACGATATTTGGACGCATGTGGTTACACAGAACGGCGTTGATTGCATCGTACTCGCACGTGAAATTCATTCCGGTTCCAATTGGCTAGAATCAATAGGCTATGTATTCATAGCTATTAAAGAAAGCTTCTATTCCCGCGACATTTATGAGGATGTCAATATGGGAGAAGGAGCGGACTTATTTATGATCGATCCTCAAGGCAGTGTGCTCTCGTCTAGAAATAGTCAGATGCCTATTGGACATAGAATGGATCAAAGTGATGAGCTGTTGGAAACCATAGTCGAAAATGAGAAGAAAGGCAAACGAGCTTTCAGTTCTACATGGAATCACAATGGTACATTGATTGCCTATTCGTACGATTCTTCAGCCAGATGGTATCTGGTGAGTACGATTCCTTCTTCTTATTTGAACAAAGAAACCAGAGCTATTGTTCCGTATATGCTGATTGTCACTGCGATTTGTCTCTTATTTTCACTTTTATTGACCTTTGTGATCTCAGGCAGTATTTCAAATCCGCTGCAGCGATTAACGCTATCGATGAAGCAGTTGGCGTCGGGGAATTTACAAGCTTCCAATGAAGACAGCAGTCATGACGAGATTGGTTTTTTGTCAAATAGATTCAACACGATGGTGCTGCAAATAAGCGATCTGGTGGAACAGACAAAGAATGAGCAGATCAAGAAAAGGGAATTTGAGCTGCAGATGCTGCAAGCGCAAATTAATCCTCACTTTTTGTTTAATACACTGAATTCGCTCAAATGGACTGCGATGCTTAATCAAGCGACTAGTGTCAGCGATGGTCTTGGCGCCTTGGCTGAATTGCTGCGAAATACAATTGTCGATACGAAAGAAATGATTTCTCTGCGCTCGGAGCTAACTAATATCGATAATTATATTGTGATACAGAGGTTGCGTTATGGGGCTACGTTTGAGGTCGAGCACCGGATTGATGAGGGGTTATTGGAAATCGGCATTCTTAAATTTATTCTGCAGCCGATCGTTGAAAACGCGATCATCCATGGCTTGGAAGAAAGTGCTGACAATAATAAGATTGTCATTACGGCCATTCGGCTTGAAGGTCATATTCAAATTAGCATTATGGATAATGGCAAAGGGATGGAGCCGCAGAAGGCGCATCATCTATTGGATTCCGCGAATAAAGCCAAACAGCGGCTTTCCAATATTGGGATTTCAAATGTTAATGAGCGAATCAAGCTTCATTTCGGTGACGAATATGGAATTACAATACAAAGCGAGGTCGGCGTAGGTACTACGGTAAGCTTAATTATGCCTTTGGTAGAGATAGGGGACCATGTAGATGATAAAAGTATTGATTGTTGATGACGAGAAAATCATTCGAATTGGGCTCAAGATGATGATCCCGTGGGAGCAGCACGGCTTTGAACTCATTGGCGCAGCAGAGGATGGGGAAGCGGCGATGGCATTAGTAGAGCAGTACAAGCCCGATATTGTGATCACGGATCTGAAGATGCCGCGAATCAATGGTCTAGAGCTTATACAGAAGCTAAAGGATATGCCTATGTTCAACGGGAAAATAATCGCTATAAGTAATTACGGTGAATACGACTTGGTTCGAGAAGCGATGAAGCTTGGAGCGCTTGATTATCTGCTGAAGGTGACTTTAAAGCCAGAGAATCTGCTTGATATCTTGAACAATGCTTCCAGCCAGCTGTCAAACGAGAAACAGAAGAAAGAAATAGAGAGGAAAAAGGAAGTAGCACAGATCGAAAATTTAATGTTAGCTCGGAAAAACTTTTTCAAAGATTTGGTTTATTTCGGCAACATGTCGGAGTCGGAAATAGAGCTACAGGCACAAAAGCTAAACGTTCAGATCGATACGAAACGAAACTTTCTGTTTTTTGTAACGATCGACGACTATATGAAAACGATGAGATCAGGCAAATGGGCGCAGAAGCATTTGTTGGCGTTCTCCATCAGTAATATCATTTCGGAAATGGTCGATGACTCTTTCTTTATAGAATTCTCTGAAATTAGTGAACGTGATTATATTTTTGTCCTACCGGATCGCAATAAGTATGAGAGGGAGTCTGTAAAATTACAATTGGCCAAAAGGATTGCCGAACTGCTAAAGCTCTATTTGAGTCTTGACGTTAGCGTAGTTATCAGCCCGTCGTTTGTTAGCTTACAACAGGTAAAAGAAGCTTACTGGACATGTAAAGAAGCAGCTGAACTGAGGTTTTATAAGAATCATGCGATCGTGACTCATGCCCGGGATGCTGTATTTGATGGCAAGAAAAGCTTGATTCATGAGCTGAATGACATTCTTTCACATATCCGAACGGGCAATGAGGAAGAGCTGCTTTGCAGCTTTGACGCTCTGTATGAGAAAGCAAAACAATGGCTTGTTCATCCTTCGCATTTCAAGAAGGTCATCATTACCGTGATTGATAATTGGGAGGCGCTGAGTGCACAGCACGAGTACCATGTCCTGTCTGAAAAGGTACGGAAACAGCTGAATAGGTCCGATACGATATCGGAATTCAAAGAGGCTTTCGTACAAGCAGTAAATTATTTTAGCCAAAATGTCATTCCTGTATCACCTAAATATCGTAGGGAAATTCGTGCCGTTATTGCATTTATGGTAAAGCATATCGAGCAGAGGATTACGCTTCATATGATAGCGTGCGAAGTGAACATGAATGAGAGCTATTTAACGCGGCTTTTCAAAAAGGAAACTGGCAAAACGATTGTGAATTTCCTCAATGAACTGAGGTTGGAAAAAGCCTGCGAGCTATTAAAAAATCCTGATCTAAGCATAAAAGAGGTTGCTGAGCTGGTGGGCATTCCGGATCCCTTTTATTTCAACCGTATCTTTAACCGAACATATGGCCTAAATCCTACTGAGTTCAAGAAGAATCATCTTAAAAGTACAGATCGTCCATAAATCAGTCGAGATTATAAATGTGCAGGAGTGATCGATCATTATATGATGATGTCAGCAAAGGATTCATTCATAAAATATGAATATTATAGGGGGCAATTGTATGAAGAAGCTGACGGTAATGATCGTGTCATCGGTATTGCTAACAAGTTTTCTAGCTGGATGCACAAGCAAGACGGAAGAACCTGCAAAGCCGAAAAGCATTACGCTTAATGCACTTTTCATGAAGCAAGCTGGTTATAGCGAAGACGCTATTAAAGAAGCAACCGATGCTTTTATTAAAGAGAACCCTAATATTAAGGTTGAAACGACATTTGTACCTTACGAGGCGCTGGAACAGAAAATTCTTGTATCCAATGGAAGCTACGATGCCGTATTAATTGATGCGCCTTGGACTGCCAAATTTGTAAAAGCCGGCGTATTGAAGGAAGTTACGGATAAAGTAAAGGACGCGGATCGGAAAGACATTTTTGATGGAGCGCTAAGCGCTATGCAGTACGAAAATAAGCTGTACGGGATGCCATGGCTCAATGATGTGAAATATTTATTTTATAACAAAGAGATGCTGACACAAGCCGGAATTAGCGCGCCACCTCAGACATGGGATGAATTGATAGCTGATTCTAAGATATTAAAAGATAAGAAAATCGTTGAATTCCCGATTGTCTGGTCTTGGAAGCAAGCTGAGGCTCTATCTGTAGATTACACCATGATTGCAGCATCTTTCGGTGGTCAAATGGTGAAGGACGGCAAGCCGACCCTAAACGAAAAGGCAAATATTGACGCTCTAAGTTTCATGCAGCAATCGATGAAGACAGGACTTACGAATCCGAGCTCCCCTGAGTATTTGGAAGAAGACGTTAGAGCCGTGTTCTCAAGCGGTAAAGCTGCGTTTGCCTTGAATTGGACCTATATGTTCGGTATGGCCAATGATCCCAAAGAATCTAAAGTTGTGGGTAAAGTAGGAATAGCCACGGTTCCTGGGACCTCCAAGGCTCCTGGAGCAACTACGAATGGCGGAATGGGACTCTCAATCGCCAAAGACAGTAAGAATCCGGAAGAGACCTGGAAATATATTCAGTTCCTAGCGTCTAAAGACTTCCAGAAAAAACATGCCAAAGACGCTTTGCCGATCTGGAAATCGTTGTTCAGCGACGCTGAGGTTGTTGCTACTAGTCCGGAATTAATTAACGTTTCCAAAAAGCAATATGAGCATATCGTGAATCGCCCGGTAGTTCCTTGGTATGGACAACTTTCTACTGAGCTGCAGACAACCGTTCAGAAAGCTTTATTTGAAAAGGAAACTCCGGAAGTTGCTTTGAACAAACTACAGGATAAGGCTAAGGAAATAGCAAGCAAATAAGAGTGGCTGTCGGAGGGGGGGCTTACCCCCCTTTAGCTTGTGGAGAGGAAGACATCATATGAGAAATAGATGGAGTGATCGGCGCTTTGCAGTCATCACGATACTGCCCGCTTTTATCCTGGTATTCGGTATAGTTTTATATCCGTTGATTCAAACCTTCCTATACAGTCTTAAGAATATGGAATTAACCTCATCCAACAAGGGTCAGTTTGTAGGTATTCATAATTATATGGAGGCTTTAACCGATCCTTCCGTATGGGAATCCCTTGGGAGAACAGCTTATTTTTCATCCATTTCGATTATTCTTGAGCTTGTGCTAGGTTTGTTAATTGCTCTTTTGCTAAATGAAAACATTCGCGGGATCGGGTTCCTGCGTTCGATAATTATATTGCCCTGGGCAGTCCCCACAATTGTAAACGCGGCGATGTGGAAATGGATTTATCACCCGGAATTTGGTGCACTTAATGGACTTCTAACTCAGCTGCATCTGATATCTTCTTATCGGCCTTGGCTCAGCAGTCCATGGACGGCTATGAATATGGTCATCATGGCAGATGTGTGGAAAATGACACCATTCGTTTGCATCTTCTTTCTTGCTTCCTTGCAGATGACCAATAGGAGTGTATATGAAGCGGCAAGCATAGATGGAGCAGGGATTTTCCGCAGATTGTTTGTACTAACGCTTCCCTATTTAAAACCCACGGTGTTAGTCCTGATCGTCATGAGAACGATGGAATCATTTAAGGTCTTTGATCTCATCTATGCCTTAACGAAAGGCGGACCTTCCAATGGGACAATGGTTATTATTTATAAGGCCTATATTGAGGCGTTTACGAACTTGCAATTTTCACAAGGCGCTACACTTTCCTATTTGATTGCCTTCTTTATAGCTGCTCTTACCTTTGTTTATGTGAAAGTGCTAAAGGCAGAGGGGGGAATCTAAATGAAAAGTAAAACCTTGTCGGCTTTCCAGTATGCGTTTGGCATTATGATCACGCTATGTACATTAGGACCATTTGCGTGGCTATTCATTTCCAGTATTTCTTATCAAATTGATTTACAAGAAGTGCCGCTTAAATGGGTTCCCAAACGAATTACCTTTGAACGTTATATCGACATATTTACGAATACGCACAATGATATCGCCTACGCTTTTCGTATCTCGATGGGCAATAGTCTCATGGTTGCTGTTTCCGTTACAATCATCGCGCTAATCATCGGAGGTCTGGCTGCATATGCTTTTGCCAAGTATCAATTTAACTTCCGGCGTCAGCTCATTTACCTGTTTCTATTCACATATATGATCCCTTCTGTCGTTATCGTCATTCCGTTGTATCTTTTGTTCCAAAAAATGGGGATGTTGGATTCCAAACTGACCCTGATCATACTTGATTTGACCTTTGCCATTCCATTTGTGATATGGATCATGCAGAGTTATTTCAAACAGGTTTCCCACGATTTCTATGAGGCGGCGTCGCTCGATGGTTGCAGCCGCATGCAAATACTCCGTTTGGTCGTAGTGCCTATTGTGCGTCCAGGCATTCTGGCGACCATGATTTTCGTATTTTTGTTGTCTTGGGATGAGTTTTTCTTCTCACTTTTGTTTACGTCAACCCTTCATGCGAAAACCATTTCGGTGGCCATCTCTGAATTTAGCGGTAAGAACGCTGTGGATTTCGGTATGGTAGCAACAGGCGGTGTATTAGCTTCCCTGCCTCCACTCTTTATTGCGATCGTTTTTCAAAAATTCCTTGTTCAAGGGATGACTGCCGGCGGCGTCAAAGAGTAGGGTAGGTAGAAAGTCATTATGAGTCAAAGGATGCGACGAGAAGTGAGCAGATTTTGGAACGAGGTTTTGAAGCGGTGAGTCGATTGAAGCTGTGAAACTTTTGTAAGTATTAGTGAAATAAGCATAATCGGAGCAGCGTAAAGCTCTCTGATTATGCTTATTTTTTAGCTTTATGCGAATCCGTCAAATTGCTCAATAATTCCTGATACGGCGAAACTCCAGAGACATCAGCAAGGAATTTAATCCAACTGAAATAGTAGGAATATTTCTTGACTGAATAAAGTTAGTAGTGATAAGATGACAAAAGTTCAAATAACAACACGGAGGTCTTCAAATGAAAAAACAATATCTATCGGCGGGCATGATACTTCTAGCGGGCTCTCTTATTTTTACTGCATGCGGAACAAAAGAAACGGCTAATAAACCATCTTCAACTGCGGCAGCAACCAAAGAAGCTGCAGCGAAAGAAACACCTGGACAAGCAACTCAAACCTTGTTGGGTACGATCAAAACAAATGGGAAAATTCGTATAGGAACGGAAGGGACTTATGCACCTTTCACGTACCATGACAAGGATGGGAAATTAACAGGATTCGATGTAGAGATTGCTCAAGAAATCGCTAAGAAAATGGGTGTTCAAGCCGAATTCATCGAAACCAAATGGGATGGCATGTTTGCTGGGCTGGATTCCAAACGATTTGATATTGTCGTGAACGAAGTTAGCATTAAAGAAGACCGTAAAGTGAAATACGATTTCTCAGATCCTTATATCGTGTCTAAAGCTGTTTTGATTGTACACAAAGACAATAAAGATATTAAAAAAATAACTGATTTGAAAGGTAAAAAAGCAGGGCAATCATTAACAAGCAACTTAACCGAAATTGCTAAATCCAATGGTGCAGAGATTGTACAAACAGACGGATTTAATCAAGCCATTGATCTGCTGCTTTCCAAACGTATTGACGCCACCATTAATGATGGCTTGTCTTACCTAGATTTGAAAAAACAAAAGCCGGATGTAGCTATTCAAGTCGTCGATGAGACCAAGGAAGCATCTCAAAGTGCAGTTTTGATAAACAAGGGCAATAAAGAGCTCGTTGATGCGATTAATATAGCATTGGCTGATTTGAAGAAAGATGGAACCTATCTCAAAATCTCTGAAAAATACTTTGGCCAAGACGTATCGAAGTAGGGTTATCTAACATGGACGATAGAAAATGGCAAATCTTCATAGACTCATTCCTTCCCCTGCTTAAGGCAGGGGTTGCTTTTACAGTACCTTTGACTTTAATTTCATTTACACTAGGGCTTTGTCTTGCCTTGGTAACCGCATTAATTCGAATTTCTGATATTAAACCTCTTGTTCAGGCAGCACGTTTTTACGTGTGGATTATTCGGGGGACTCCTTTGCTGGTGCAGTTGTTTATTATTTTTTATGGACTGCCAAGCATCGGGATTACATTGGATGCTTTCCCATCAGCTGTTATAGGATTTACCTTAAGTGTTGGCGCCTATGGATCTGAGATTATTCGTGGAGCTCTGCTCTCAACGCCAAAAGGACAATGGGAAGCATCTTATTCGCTCGGAATGACAAAGCTTCAAGCACTGCGGAACATCATATTGCCCCAAGCAATTCGTATTTCGATTCCATCACTTTTTAACTCGTTCATAAGCTTGGTGAAAGACACCTCACTCGCAGCTACTGTCACGGTGACGGAAATGTTTCAAAAAGCTCAGCAAATTACGGCTACCGTTTATGAACCCTTATTGCTTTATTGTGAAGCTGCACTCATTTATCTGGTGCTTAGTACAATTCTTTCAAATATTCAAGGTCGTTTGGAGAAAAAGTTTGACCTTCATACGGCTAGATAGTGGTGGATGTATGATTACAATCAACAATCTATTCAAAACCTTCGGTTCTCAGCAGGTGTTAAAGGGTATCAATATTACCTTAGAGAGAGGCAAAGTGATGGTTGTCATCGGTCCCTCCGGCTCCGGGAAATCTACCTTGCTTCGTTCCATTAACGCTCTAGAAATTCCTGATAAAGGCACGATTGAGGTAGGGAACGCTCATCTTACTTTTACTGAAATAGTTAAGCCAAAACAGAGTGAGATCCTCGCTTTAAGGAAAAAGACAGGGATGGTTTTTCAGTCCTATCATTTATTTCCTCATTTAACGGTATTACAGAATGTTACGGCAGCTCAGGTCATTGTGAAGAAAAGAAGCAGGCAAGAGGCTAAAAGTAAAGCAGTCGAACTGCTTAGGAAGGTCGGTTTAGCGGACAAGGCTAGCTCTTATCCCCATCAGCTGTCCGGAGGACAACAGCAGCGGGTTGGTATAGCCCGAGCATTGGCCGTAGATCCTGAAGTACTCTTATTTGATGAGCCAACTTCTGCCTTAGACCCTGAGCTTGTGGGGGAAGTGCTTAAAGTCATGAAGGACTTGGCCGTGGAAGGTATGACTATGATAATTGTTACGCATGAAATGCAATTCGCTAAGGAAGTAGCGGATACTGTTGTCTTTATGAACGATGGCAGTATTGTTGAGCAGGGTGCTCCCGATTCTTTGTTTAATCATCCTAACCACGATAGAACAAGATTGTTTTTATCTAGACTTAGCGGGGCAAACAACTAATATAGCTGTTTGCCATAAGGCTACGATACTAGGACTGCCGAATCTTTCGGCAGTCTATTCTTTATATTTCAAGACACTGCAGAAAGTCGTGTAAATAACAAGACAGCATATATAATTACATCCCTTTACCAGTATTTGTGTCATACAATAGTAGTGAAATGTTTCATTTAAATGAGGAGGAATTAGTGTGGCGATCACATTCGGTATAGTTGGAAGCGGCTGGCGTGCAGAGTTTTTTATGCGTATCGTGCGAGCCCTTCCAGATCGTTTTAAAGTTAGCGGTGTTGTGGTACGTAACGAAGCGAAAGGGCGTGCGTTCGAGGAACAATGGGGAGTGCGGACGTTCCGCTCAACCGAGGATTTATTGAAGCAAACAACACCTTCGTTTGTTGTCCTTTCGGTTCCTGTTTCACAGACTCCGGAATTGGTTAAACAACTCGTATGTGAAGGAATTCCCGTTCTGTCCGAAACACCGCCTGCGGCCGATCTGGAGCAATTGAATCAGCTCTATCAAGACATTGGACCGGACGCCAAGGTACAGGTGGCGGAACAATATGCCTTCCAGCCGCTGCATGCAGCACGAATTGCTGTCGTACAATCCGGCTTGCTGGGCTCTGTTAGCCAAGCACAAGTCTCTGTTGCCCATGGCTACCATGGGATCAGCATCATGCGCAGTCTCCTAGGCATACGATTTGAAGATGCAATGATTCGAGGTTTCGGATTCTCTTCTCCGATTATTAGCGGACCTAACCGAGAGGGTGATCCAACTAGTGAGAAGACGTCGAGCTCTAATCAAGTGATCGCACATCTTGAGTTCGGGGACAAGTTAGGTATGTTTGATTTTACCGGTGATCAGTATTTCTCATGGATTCGTTCAGAGCGAGTACTTGTACGAGGGAATAAAGGGGAAATAAATAATACGAGGATTGCCTATTTGCAAGATTTTCGCACTCCCATACAACTGGAGCTAAGACGGCTGAATGCCGGGGAGAATGGCAACCTTGAAGGGTATTATCACAAGGGCATTTTGGCAGGCGATAAATGGGTTTATCGAAATCCCTTCCAGCCAGGCCGTCTGCCGGACGACGAAATAGCGATTGCTACTTGTCTGCAAAAGATGAGTGAATACGTGCAGGGGGGACCCAGCTTTTATAGCCTTGCGGAAGCGGCACAAGATCACTACCTGGGTATGATGATCACTCAAGCGGTTAAATCGGGTGAAACCGTCCAAACGACCAAGCAATCGTGGGCTACGTTTTAATGGAGAAGGTCCTTTTCATAGGACCCTGATTTTGATCCTTATTTATGCAATAATGTAAGAACATATATCTTAAAAGGAGATCAACATGCCAAAACAACGAAAACTGTCAGAACCTTCAGACTTTGAGAGGATGAGGGTATTTCGACAGCCCATCTCGATCTTTTTACACGGTGAACAAATAGGTGAAAATGTTATCATTCAATCACATGATGACGAATTAGTTGTAAGCACGACTGGCGAACAATTCGTGAAGGCAAATTGTGAATTTCTAAGAAAGGTACATTGACGACTGGAGGATTTCAAATGCCTAAGGTAGACTTCGACCACGACTCTGTTTATCAACAAGTATATACCTTTGCTCCAAATGCTATAGCGTTGGTGTCCATGGATGGAACGATTAGGAGGGTCAATTCCTCCTTCTATTCAACCCTCGGTTATACGGAGCAAGAAGCAATTGGACTTACGCTTAAGGAAATAACCCATCCTAATGATTTGAATAAAATTAATGCACTAATCGAAGAGGTATTGAATGGAAATTCACAATTCTATGAGTTAGAAAAGCGTTGTATTCAGAAAAACGGGAACCTTATTTGGGCGTCTGTAAGATTATCTTTGGTTCGTGACGAAAAACAAGGAACACCCCTATACTTTATTGTTCATATCATCGATATTTCATATAAAATAGCCACGGAACAAAAACTTTTAAAGATTGAAGAATTGTATGAACTTATCTCAAAAAATGCTCAGGATATTATTACTTTAGTGAATCCAGATGGTAAAATCGAGTATTTATCTCCCTCCGTGAGTGATTTATTGGGTTATGAGCCAGAAGAATTGATCGGAAAAAATAGTTCTGAATTAAATCATCCTGAAGATTTAGAAAAAATAAGATCTGAACCTTTTTCGGATAATGAGGTAGTTACCTATCGTTCACGCCACAAGAATGGTACGTATATTTGGTTTGAGACTGCGATTAAACTCATTAGAAATGATCAAGGAAATCTACAGAAGGTATTAGGGATAGGGCGGGATATTACAGAGCGAAAGAAATACCAGGATAATCTTGCGGAGGCCCAGCATATTGCCATGCTTGGCAGTTGGGAATTGGATATTCTCGATGATAAGATCACATTCTCTGAAGAATTTTACCAAATTTATAACTTGTTAAAAAATAATTTACCATCCGACCCTACGGATCTTGCATTTATAATTCATCCAGAAGATCGACAACGATTTAATGAATTCATTGATCAAGCCATGCAGGGTACAACGATTAGCTCGGAATTTCGCAATCTGCAGCTTGATGGAACTATTAAGTATATGCAAATTCGCGTTTCAGTAACATTCGACGAAAATGGAAAGCCTGTCAAAATGAATGGAACTACACAGGACATTACGGAACGCAAAAAAGTAGAGTTGAAGCTGCAAGAGTCCGTAGAACGCTATACGTCTCTGAAAAAATACAACCACGATGCTATTATTTCCCTGGATGTTAAAGGCAGGATCATTAACACCAATGAAATGGCAGAACGACTGACTGGATACAGGGTTATGGAGATGAGAGGTGAGCGTATTTCCAAACTTATTGGTGAACGAAATCTCCGGAGGTTAATCTCCTATTCCATGGAAGACGTTACAACCGAAAGAAATATTAATAAAATCAGACATAAAGATGGACATAATGTTGAAGTATTAACAACGATTGCGCCTATCATCATTAATAAGGAAAACGTCGGGTTCTATATTATTGCGAAAGATATGACTGAACAGAAACAATTGCTTATTGCTAAGGAAGCAGCTGAAAATACAAATAAAGCAAAAAGTGAATTTTTAGCCATGATGAGCCATGAAATCCGAACCCCTATGAATGGGGTGATTGGCATGACTGACTTGCTATTATCTACGACAGACTTGGATGACGAGCAAAAAGAATATGTAGAAATCATTAATAAAAGCGGGAGCACGCTTATTAAGATTATTAATGATATTTTGGATTTTTCCAAAATTGAAGCAGGCAAGACTGAATTACAAGCGCAGCCATTTGATATCAGAGACTGCATCGACGATACGCTCGCTGTACTAATGCCAAAAGCACATGAAAAAAAGCTGGATATTCATGTTTCTATGATTCCGGAATTGCCTTATAAATTAATTGGTGATTATGATCGCTTGAAACAAGTATTAATGAATCTCATTAGCAATGCGATCAAGTTCACGTATAGCGGCGGGGTGTCCATTACGGTTGAAAATAATGGGCGTGAAAATCAAAAGATTCAGCTTAAATTTTCAATAAAAGACACGGGGATTGGTATTCCCAAAGAAAAACTCAATCATTTGTTTGATCCCTTCTATCAATTGGATAGTTTCATGACGCGACAATCGGAAGGAACAGGATTAGGCTTAGCCATTAGCAGAAAAATTGTTGGGTTGATGGGTGGAGATATTTGGTTCGAACAAACGGACGAACCTGGGGCAACTTTTGTATTTACAGTTTGGTTTAAAGAAGAGGTATCGCATCCAATAGACTCTTCTATACAAGAAATCGCATTTGTTCAAAAACCTTTGAAAGTTTTAATAGCCGAAGATAATCAAATTAATCAGATTGTATTAAAAAAAATGATTGAAAAGATGGGACATTTCACAAGTATTGTCGAAAATGGCAATCAGGCTATTCGAGCTCTTGCTTACGAAACATACGATATCATCTTTATGGATATCCAAATGCCTATCCTGAATGGTCTGGAAACTACTCAACAGATCAAAGAAACAATGCCGCCAGAGAAAGTCCCTTACATAATTGCTGTGACAGCTAACGCTTTAAAAGGCGATCGTGAAAAATGTCTTGAAGCAGGTATGGATGATTACATCAGCAAACCTATCAAAAGCGAGGTTATTTTCGATAAGATTGAAAAGTTTCAAAAACAAAGGCGGGAAATAAATGGCGGAGTATATAAATGAGGAACAAGACCAAAAGCCGAATGCCAAATTCATCGTCATTACGGATACACATGTTGAAGATGATATAGAAGGCGTATATTCGCTGAATTTCATTCAGGTCTTACAGGATATCAGGGCAACTTCGCCCGATAGTCAAGGAATTATGCATGTTGGTGATATGACTAACAATGGCAAGCAAACAGAGTTTGAAACGATGACTCAAATTTTGAAGGATCATAGAGAGGGTCTGCCACCTATCTATTTTACTTACGGCAACCATGATGTCCGTTGGGCGGACTTTGATACCCAAATGTCTTATTTTACAACAAGTACGGGTATGGATAAAAAGTATTACGATTTTTGGATGAACGGCTATCATTTTATTTTCTTAGGGACAGAGAAGGGGTTAAAAGACTCTTCGTATTTATCAATGACGCAGCTTGAGTGGTTAGATCTAAAGCTATCGGAGCACGAAGAGGCTCACAAACCGTCCTTTATTTTCGTTCATCAGCCTTTGAAACATACAGTTTCAGGGTCACAAAACAAGTTCGGGTGGCATGGTATTCGACAGGATAGGGAACTTAAGACAATACTAGCTAAGCATCCGCAAACGATTGTATTCACTGGCCATACCCATTGGGAACTGGGTTCGGCCGATACGATGTACAACTCCAAGTATGCAACGATGTTTAACGCAGCCTCCACAGCCTACTTATGGACGGATGAGAATGTGGAGAAGGCAGGCTCCCAGGGATATTTCGTAGAGGTTTATGATCATAAAGTGGTCGTAAAAGGAAGAGACTTTAAAGCTAAAACGTGGATCGAAGATGCCACTTTCACAGTATCACTTCCTTCGTTAATTCCAAAGGTGGACCCTGAAGTCGATCCCGATCTGACGCTTGGTAGCCCGACAATGCAGATAGACAGGGCCGTTTATCGGACTCGCGATTTGATTGAAGTTACTTACACGGGGTCATTGGGAGAAGATGCATTCGGTATTTTCCCAAGAGGTACTATACCTAGTGAGATTCAACCGATTACTCCAATAGCGCATATTAAAACAAATTCAGCAAGCCAGCCGGATGGGAAGATCATATTCACTGATTTGAATCTTCCAGCGGGATCTTACGATATCATATATTTGGGGGAAACATTGAATACTGAGCTAGCACGAATATCTTTTGAGGTTATTTCTGAGGATTAGAGCTTCCCGAAAGTAAATAGGGGTACAAAAAATGAGGTGCAAGGTTATTATTGCCTCCTCATTTTTTTTTTTGTTTTTGTCGATTGCAAAAGAAACTCACCCGACCTCTAGTAAGCGGAACGTCGATCCGTTATTTCAGGAAATCTGCTTATGAAATTGAATAAGGGGAACGTGGGTGCGTTATTTGATCAAAAAGAACGATCCGGAGGCACAAAAACACGAAATAACGCATCGTCGTTCCTCTTCCTCATGATTTCGGGTGTTTTTCGTCTAAATAACGCTTCTACGTTCCCTCTGCAAGCAAGTTTGCCTCTTCAAGCGATGGGATAAGTAATTTTGGCTCGATTGGTGATGACATCACGATAAGAATCGTATACGTCCCATACTTATCACATTGGTTGCCGAACTCTTCGAGAGACCGTGTGGAGTCAGTCATAACTTTCAATAAGTAGTTATGTTCTCCGCTTATGCGGTTGCATTCGACGACATCGGGTGATGAGCGGCAAAAATCAAGGAATGCATGACAATCCCTCGTATGAAACAGGATGTAGGCGGCTGCTTGTTTCCCGATTTTCTCCGGGGAAATCATGGTGCGATACTCTTGGATGATCCCTTTTTCCTCCATACGTCTTACTCTCTCCGTTACTGCGGGTTGTGATAACCCAACACACTTGCCTAGTTCCGTCATTGATATTCTCGCTTGGTTTTGAAGATGGTAAAGGATTTGTTTATCAACATGGTCCATTGAAATCGGCTCCTTTAAATTTAAGGTTTTGTTTAAAAACTAACTCGTTTTTATTTGTTAAAGGGCAGACATAACTTGAATGCCTTATGTAATGCAAGTCACTTAATTATTATAATAAACTAACAATAGTGAAGTGATCAAATCTTTCCTATTCAGAGAGGATGAAAACCAATGAATAAGTTGAATGCAAACAGAATGAATCCTGAACGATTACAAGCACGCATGGATGAAGTAATCGATCGTACCCTTGCGGATAAACGGTTGGTTGGCGCTGTCATTAAAGTGGCGATAGACGGGGGACTGGTTTATAACCGCGCAGCCGGTTTTGCAGACCGTGAAAAGAACCAGATGATGAAGGGAAATGCTTTATTTAGGCTTGCTTCTGTAACTAAACCTATCGTTTCAACAGCTGCGATGATACTCGTTTCGCAAGGCCGCTTACGACTTGACGACCGCGTTGATCGTTGGCTTCCAGCGTTTCGCCCACGTTTGGAGAGCGGTGAGTTCGCGGCGTTGACGATTCGGCATTTGATGACACACACGGCAGGGCTGACTTATCGCTTTTTTCAGGAAGAGAATGGTCCCTATCATCGAGCCGAGGTATCGGATGGTATGGATCAGGCCGGTATCACGTTGGAAGAGAACCTCCGTCGTATCGCCTCTGTTCCGCTCCTCTACACGCCAGGCACCCAGTGGAAATATTCAATTGCCACTGATGTTCTCGGCGCCGTGATTGCGAGAGTTACAGATTCACCGCTTGGCGAAGCCATACGTACGCTAGTGACAGCGCCGCTTGGCATGGACGACACTGGGTTTACAGCAGTTGATCCAGTGCGACTAGCGACGGCCTATGCCAATGCAAATCCAGAGCCACGGCCTCTGCATGATCCCGATAGCATTGATTTTATTGAAGGTACGGCGGGCTTTCGGCTTGCCCCTGGCCGGGCACTTGATGATTCGGCCTATCACTCCGGCGGAGCCGGCATGGTCGGGAGCGCCGGCGACTTATTGCTGCTGCTGGAAGCACTACGTAAGGGCGGAGCGCCCCTGCTGCCGGAGAGTCTGGTTCGCGAGATGACGACCAACCAACTCGGTGATTTGCCAATGGCCTATTGGCCAGGACGAGGCTTTGGCCTAGGATTTACGCTGCTCAAAGATCCTATCGCCGCAAACACTCCGGAATCACCGGGCACCTGGCGTATGGGGGGGACCTATGGTCATTCCTGGTTCGTTGATCCTGAGAAAAGACTAAGTGTCGTAGCGTTTACCAATACAGCTTTGGAAGGCATGTCAGGCCAGTTTACCGTTGATCTTTGTGAAGCCGTTTATGACGGGATCAGGAACGAATGAATGAACGGAAGATAAACCCCATATTCTTTATCGCTCTGGGCTTATTCGGCGTGTATACCATTGAGTTTGGCGTTGTAGGAATATTACCAGCTATTACAGAGCGTTTTAATGTCAGCACGTCTCAGGCCGGCATGCTCGTCGGTGTGTTTGCGCTTGTAATAGCACTGTGTGGTCCCTTTATGGTGCTGATTCTTTCTAAATATAATCGTAAAAGTGTAATGATCGTGTCTTTACTCATTTTTGCTGGAAGCAGTTTATTATCAGCTTATGCTCCTAATTTTTATGTTCTGCTTGCGCTTCGGATTATCCCGGCCTTATTCCATCCCGTATATTTTTCATTGGCTTTTGCAGCTGCAGTTTCGCTCTATCCAAAGGAAAAATCCACTCAAGCTTCTGCGAAAGCATTTGTTGGTACTAGTATGGGTATGGTACTTGGAATTCCGATAACAACCTATCTCGTACATCAATTCTCATTCGAGGCTGCTTTTATATTTTGTGCCGTTGTAAACACCGCTGCTAGTGTGGGGATCGCCATCATGCTTCCGAACTCTTCCAAAGCTGAGAAAGTCTCTTACGGGGAACAGCTCGGTATATTGCGTAAAGTCCCCCTATGGATCAATATTGGAGCAGCAACATTCATATTTGCCGCTATGTTTTCGGTCTATAGCTATGCTGCCGAATACTTGGAACAAGTGATGGGGTTGAGCGGGAGAATCGTTAGCGTCATGCTTGTCATTTTCGGTGTTGGGGGAGTGGCCGGCAACTTATTGGCAGGGAGACTGATTGGTAAAAACAAGGTCAGAACGACTGTTTTTCATCCAATCGTATTAGCCACCTCTTTCTTACTGCTCTATATGGGAGAAAGATCCATTGTGCCTATCATTGTCATAATGGTTTTGTGGGGAGCCGCTCATACCAGTGGACTCATCGTAACCCAGATATGGTTAACTTCTGAAGCTCCGGAAGCTCCTGAATTTGCCACTGGGTTGTATATTTCCTTTATCAATCTGGGTGTGTCCATCGGTTCCTTAGCAGGTGGGTGGTTTATTAGCACTACAGGAATGAAAGGGACTATATGGAGTGGTTTATTGTTTATTATGCTGGCACTTCTATGTATTGGGTTTAAAATTGCTTACTTCAACCGAAAAGGGTTGCAGGTAAATCGGGTTTCAAACGGGGCCTAACTGGACAGCAAGGAATATGAGAATAAGGGCGTCGAATAAGAAAAATATGCTATAATTCAGTGAGATTTATTTCCAGATACATAAGATGTGATTATCGACTTAAATAAAAGCTATATTGAATCGGGGAGGAACTGGATCAAGATGGATCCGAAATCCATACGGGCCTTGCAGGCTATTGGACTTTCAACGTAGGGGCCCAGGATCAGTCCGGCAACAGCCGAAACGGAACGATTCATGGCAGTCCCACAAAGATTAAGTAGTGACTTGTGGAGAATAAAGACGTACCATTAAAGCAGGCGCTTAGGGCGACCTGCTTTATTCTTTGAAGTAAAGGGTTTTCTGGAGGAACGAAATGAACTTATTTAAAGAGCCGATTCATTATGATGATCCTCTTCTTCGTATTCAAGTGCTTAGCTTTAACAGCATGAAAATATGTCAAGATGGGTGGCATTTTCATCCTCAAATAGAGATTATAGCTGTTCGGTCTGGAAGAATGGAAATTCATACACCTGCGGAGATATACCACTTGCAAGCGGGAGATGTGCTGATTTTGGGTTCTTGCCAACCCCATCTCGATCTGAGAAAGCAAAACGAGGTCGTTGATTATGTGGCGCTTCAATTTGAGCTGGAAGCCTTCTTTGATTCCAACATGCTTCCATACTTGTATCTGTTTCAGGAATCAATGCTACCATTAGTCGAACTAAACACATTGTTTAAAGAGAATTCTGAACTGCGTCAGCAATTCTACAGCACGGTCATTGAATTGCAGCTGGAACATCAGCAGAGACAGAGGGGCTATGAGCTCGCAATCAACTATTTGGTAAAGAAATGTATTTTTTTATTGTTACGTCATGACAACTTAGGATTGTTAGGACCAAGCCGATCGATAAACGACTCCAACCTAAAGCCAGTGTTCGATTACGTGGAAGCCGAATTATCTAATAAAATAAGCGCCCAGCAAGCATGCCATCTCGTCAATTTCAGCTATACCTATTTCCTTAAATATTTCAAACAGATCATGGGTATTTCCTTCACAGACTATGTGATTCACCGTAGAATCAAATATGCTGAACGACTGCTTTTGACCGAAGATCTTAGCATTGCTGAGATTGCCGAACTTGTCGGCTTACCGAACATATCCCACTTCTACAAACTATTTAAAAGACTCCATCAATGTTCCCCTAAAAGCTTTAAAGACACTATGATAGCACGAACTCATGAAACTACTGGCATGGGCTCAATGATCACAACAGAATAGCATCATAATGGAGTGGAATCGGATATGGGCAGCCTATTTCTTTACTGCTACTATAAGAGAAGAGAATAATACGAAGGAGCTCCATACAATGTCACCTGACTTTCCAACAAAAGGAACAAATGGCGTACGGTTTGTTTATTACACAGATATTGAAGTTGATAGTGTTGCCTTAGCAGGGACCTTTAATAACTGGAATGGCGATCGAAACTATATGAACAAAAGGGAAGATGCAAAAGGTTGGGAGATTGAGTTAACGATCCCTAAGGGAAGACATCTTTATAAGTTTGTAGTGAATGGGGAAGCATGGATTTTGGACCCATTGAATCCGAGTGTGTCGGAAGATGGGCAAAATAATTCGGCCATAACTGTTACTGAACAGGGAGAAGTACTGATCCGAACAAATGAAATTTCAAAAGAGCAACCTGGATATATGTATGAAAACTTTACGGCTATCCAAAGTCCCGAATGGATTAAAAAGTCGGTGATTTATGAACTTCATCTCAGAGCGTTTACCGACAATGGTTTTAATGGACTTTCAGAGAAGATTGACTATTTCAAAAAAATGGGAATCAATACACTTTGGCTGATGCCTTTCAACGAAGTTGGACATGAGGGAAGGTTAGGTAAATATGGCGACCCCTATGCGGTAAAAGACTTCTATTCCATTGATCCCAGCTACGGAACCAAAGAAGATCTACGCTCATTTATTCGTAAAGCGCATGAGAACGGGATCAAAGTCATTATGGATTGGGTGTTGAACCGCACAAGTGTGGATCACATTATGACAAGAAGCCATCCGGAATATTTTACTCGTAATGAACAAGATGAGATCTATTATGATGTGCCTAATCGAGCGTATTTTGCCGGTCTAGAATTTAGTAACCGCGAGATGAGGAAATATGTCATTGAGGCTATGAAATATTGGATCGTTCAGTTTGATTTTGACGGTATTCGATTGGACGATTCGGACATAACTCCCTTTGATTTTCTCTCTGAAATTAAGCATGCGCTGCAAGAGGTAAAAGCTGAGCTCATCCTAATCTCACAGTCCTACGATGAGTATCATCATATTGAATCTTGTGACTTGACCTACGACGGCAGTCCCCGAATTCTAATACGTGATATGGTTGATGGAACGATCGCTCAGAGCGATTTTATAGCGATTTATTACTCTTATAAGTACAGCTTTCCTAGGAATGCGCTAAGAATGAGATGGCTGGAGGAAAAGGAACGGTCAAGAGCATGTAACTTTTTTGGCGAAAAACTTGCAAAGGCTGCAGCTTCTATCTTGCTGACGCTTGAAGGTGTTCCATGTATGATGATGGGGCAGGAATTTAATGAGAGTACGTTGGAAACATGGACATCCTTATTCGATGAATACAAGCTGAACTGGGATCAATTCGATACGGAAATGTTCGAGCATTATCAATTTCTGATTCATCTTCGAACGAACAATCCGGCATTTTGGATGGGAGATTTAACGTTCATTCGCAACTCTGAAGAGCAGGTTTTATCTTACTTGAGGCAATACGAGGATAGTAAATATTTGATCATAGTTAACTTGTCAAAGGATGCTTTATTTGTTCAATTTGACAATGACGCGTTGGCAGGCGAATTTATCACTGATAGAGAAAATATGATCTATCTTACCGGAAGGGACGACCGCCGCGTTGAGAATAATTCATCCAGTCTATGGATTGATAGCTATGAAACAATGATATATAAAAAATGATAGTGTTACCGAAAAGCCCTCTTTGAACACATACAAAGAGGGCTTTAACAATAAGTAAAAACTATTGGTTTTTAGCAAGTTCTTTTCTGTTTGGTGCAATTGGAGGTTGTTCTAACCATTTATTTTTTATCATGAGATCAAACCAATTTTTCGATACAGTCAAATCCTTGAGAATGATCCGCTCATAATCAAGAATTAGATCAGACCTCATGGAACCCGCTAGTCCTAATCCATGATAGGATTGAGAAGTCAGAAACAAAAAACCAGTATGAAACATGATAAGTTTATCTGAAAACGGTGAGTCTGTAGATTCGGTTATTTCCGTTTCCCATGACATCGGAACAGGTAAATTATCATCCTTTAGTTTTTTGCTTAGCAATTGAATGTGGTCATTTGAAGTTTGAACGGCGTCTGTTAGAAATTTCCTTATTTCTTTGGAACCGGCAATTTGACTAAATGCAATTCCAAGTGTTTTTGCCATAATACTTTTCTTTAAGTTAAGTGAAATATTGCCTATTTCTATGGCTGAAAGAGGACGTTTATCTCCCCAAAAACCATCGAGATATTTTTTGCTATCAATAAACTCTGGGGTTGTACGCGGGAAAAAATAAGGATCTCTTTGGAAGTGTCCCTTTTCGAGTAATAAATCAACGGTGCGTTGGTACATATTTTTTCCATCCGTCAAACAGGAATCAAAAAAATCTCTTAAATCTTTTCTAACGGATGTAGTAAGCGAATAGATGTGACCGTTTAAACCATGTATGGTCATGAGATACAAATAATCCAAACAGAAAATATCTGAAAATAACCTTCCAATATTGGGATTGGTATCTGCTTCTGTAAACCCTATAGGTAATGGAAATCCATCATTAAGCATAAAGGTAGAGACCTGCTGCATTTGATTCTCTGAAATTTTTATTGCATCGTTAAAAACCTCTCTAATGGACGTATCCTCTATTATTGAAAGCATATATTTATTTACTTGATTTACCATAGATTCGTTTACATATTGCCCCCACAAAGCTCCGATTTCCGTTGAAGTTAGTTTTAATTGAGTAGTGTTCATATCTGTATCACCTCTAAAAATTAGATTGTCCAATTTGAAAAGGATTTATCATTTATCTCCGATTGAAACTAGAACAGGTGCAGTAAGCTTGTACCACACCAACATGCCAAGAGAACTCAGACCTACCAAAAATAAAAGGCCGTAAACATGTTTAAAAGAATAAGGAAGTGACGTATTCTTTTGAATTTCGAGTAGTATGCCGCAAATCGCAACTGAAATTGAACCTCCAAAAAATTGGATCAGCTGCATAAGTCCCATGCCAGAGCCTATTAATGATTTTGGAAGAATGCGTGAGGTCTCGTTGTTCAAAGATGCAATCGTTGCTGAAAAAGCAGGCGAGAAACAAACATAACCAAAAAGTAAAACGATTGGCGAAGCGCCGAGAGTCAAATAAAAAGCAATCATCACGAAAGATAAAATACAATGCCCTATAAACATAAAGCGTAGATTACCGTATCGATCTATCCATCGTCCGACGAAGCGTGTCAAGAATGCCGACAAGATGGCGCCTGGCGCAATGGTTAAGCCAATCATCATAGCTGATTGATCGAACACTTTAGCTAACACCAACGGCATAAGAAATAAATTGCCAAGGTTCAATACTAAGATACAAAACCCGATCATAACAAGCTTACGATAAGCTGGATTGGTCAGCAGTACAGGGTTAATGAATGTTTCTTTCCCATGTTTCAAGTGCCAAGCATGAATAAGCAATGAAATACAACTGACAGCAAGCCATGTCCCAGAAACTTGCGTCACAGCTAACAGCAGCGAAGTCGCATTGACGATCGTTAAGAGACTGCCCAGAATATCGAACCGAAAGGTTGGCGTATTTTCTTTGGGAAGCAAACGCACAAGGATGGGAAGAATGATAAGAACAAGGCAAGTGATTGCGAACAATCCGTTCCAACCCAAGTATTCGCTAATCAAGCCGCCAACGATCGGACCGAGTCCGAAAGCCATTGCACTCCCTGCGGAAATCATGGCGATGGCTGACCCGCGCCTTTCAATTGGAATATATCGACTTGCTAATACTAAACCAAGGCCTGCCATTACCCCTGCGCCTGCAGACTGAAGAATGCGAGCCATGAGCAAAGCATGGAATTCCCGGGCAAATAATCCGAAAACCGATGAAGATCCAAGCACCAAGAGCCCCACGGTCAGCAGCTTGCGAATCGGTACGACATCTGAGAGCCTGCTGTAAATCACTGTCGATAAGGCATACCCGATGGAGTAACTTGAAATCACCCACGATCCGAGATCGGCGGTGATCCCAAGATCTTGAATAATACTAGGAATAGATACATTGAACATCGTCGTATTCATGACAACAATGAACAAGCCAATTGTCCATACCGGCATTACAATTTTATCGTTCATCTAATACCATCCTGTCTAACTAGAGATCTGTTTTATTTATCCCCCTATTATACAAATGTCAGTCAAACATAAAAAGAGCTGCCCGCGGCAGCTTTTTTAGTTTCTTTGGTTTGCTGACTATTCCTTACATGCATAATAGAATGTTCTTTTATCCACACTAGAAGGTATGAAGCAAAAAGCAAAAATGCGAGGGGGAAAGATCTAAAATGGAAAAGATATTACTGCGGATTTTATTTGCCTCATCATTAGCAGCTGCCCCATTCATTTTGAAACGTAAAAACCTGCTCATGTATCTGACTATATTCTTTTCGAAATGTGTTTTATCAAGTTCGATCGATTCCTACTTTATTAAAAAAGGGAAGATATCGTACCCCGTTCGTCCTTTCGCCAAAGTATTTGACACGAATATTTTGTACGATTTGTTATTCTATCCGCTTTTAAGTGTTATCTGGGTAAGATCGACTTATCAGAGCAAGCCAGTTGAACTCCTCACGAGAAGTTTATATTTTAGTGGACCAATGACTTTACTTCAATGGTTTTTAGAGAGAAAAACCGATTTGTTTAGATGGAAATCCTGGTCTGTTCTTCATACATTTGCATCAATTAATTTTACTTTGTTTACAATAAGAGCGTTTGTGGGTTTATTAAAAAGGATTACGCCTGAAGTAAGAGGAGGACATTTTGTAGAGGAACGATCCCATAGCAAGATGCCATCACCTGAGTTCATAGCAAGTTTAGCAAATCACCGACTGCCAGATGACAACTATGCACAAATCCAATAAAATTGAGAAACTATTATGGGCCATCGCACTCCCTGGGTTTGGTCAGTTTTTAAACGGGAAATATGTTAAAGGAATCACGTTAATTATCTTGGAATTTATCGTGAACTACATGTCAGATCTCAATCAAATTATTATTGACAGTTTCCAAGGAAACATTCAAGAGGCCATCCAGAAAACCGATTATCATTGGTTAATGTTTTACCCTTGTCTCTACATGTTTGGTATCTGGGATGCTTATAAAGACGGGGGAGATACGGCAGAGTATGCGTATATTCCTTTTGTATTAGGCGCTTTTCTGGGGACGGTAGGAATCATCTATTCGGATGTGTTTCAACCTTTCGGTAGTCTATTAGGTCCGGTTTGGCTGCCTATGCTATTTTCATTTGTTGGTATTGCAATAGGCGTTGTTCTATTTCTTTTTTTAAAACGACGTCATTCAACACTTTAAAGGGTATCCCTGTCAGATAGATAAGACAGCTGGAGATCCCTTTTTCTTTTTTGTATCTATTACTTGTGCGTTCGTATATGGTTTATTCGAATAATAGGATTATATATCATGTGTGTTGGTATATTACCCAATCGTCATTTCTCTCGTACGCATAAGATATAGTATGGGGGAAATGGGGGGGGGGAAGTAATGCCGAAAAAAGTAGCAGTGAATAAAGAGCCAGTGAAGAAAGATATTCTAAAAAAAGTAATAGAAATGCCGGAAAAAGAAATAGTGAATAAAAAAATGATGAAAAGTACGAGTGCAAGGGAGGGGAGAAATGGTATGACGAGAGTCTCAAGGGAAGAAATTAGTGAAAAAATTAACGAAGCGATAGATGCATTGGGAGCCTCAAAGCGAAGTGTCTCTGCAGATAAACTTAGACGAGCAGAGGAAGAGATTGATAAGGCCTTACGTATTCTTTTAAGAGCGCAACGTGAAATCAGTACGAGAAGAAATTGGTATATATCAGAGTAAAAAATATATGATTGAAGCCAAGCAGGGATGAAATTCCTTGCTTTTTTTATTTATAGGTGTTAATATCACTTTCAACGTTAAACGTTTATATGAGCCAAATAAACAAACGAATAAGATTTGAACCTTCGGGGCAGGGTGAAATTCCCTACCGGCGGTGATGGATACGGAAGTATCTAAAGCCCGCGACTCCCAGTCTGTATAGAGTGGGACTGACTTGGTGAAACTCCAAGGCCGACGGTATAGTCCGGATGAGAGAAGGTGAAGGACAACTTGTTAAAAATTCAATTTTTAATAGGTCTGTTTGTCAATGCCCCTGTTGATTCTAAACAGGGGCATTGTCTCTTTCAGGAGGTTCAATTCAAAACATCATAAAGGGATCTTTGAGCTAATCTCAAAGTCTCTCTTATTAGGAGGTTTTTGAATTGGAAAATGTATTTAAGCTTGGAAGTAAACGCGCAAGTTTGTATTCATCAAGTATCAGGGGTATCAGGGGTATCAGTGGTATCTGGTATGTGGCACTAGGAGCTACACTTTGGGGGTTGGACCCTCTATTTCGAATCTTATTGTTGAAAAGTTTTACCTCTGCACAAATTGTATTCATTGAGCATCTGCTGCTGGCCTGCTATGCGCTTCCGGTGCTGATGAAGTACCGCAAATCCTTAGCCGGCAAACTAACACTAGCTGTTATTGGCGCTCTTCTATTTATTTCTTGGGGTGGATCGGCCATAGCCACCATACTCTTCACTTCGGCTTTCGCTCACGGCAGTGCTAACTCCGTACTGCTGTTGCAGAAATTACAGCCCTTGTTCGCCATCGTATTGGCTCGTTTACTGCTTAAAGAGACACTGCCTTCCAAATTTTTTGCCTATATCATTATGGCGCTGTTAGGTACGTATCTGCTGACGTTTGGTTTTGCTTCACCGGAGATGGGCTTGAAGGACTTAGGCACGTTAAGCTGCTTATTTTCAATTCTAGCGGCCGTCTTATGGGGGGGATCGACCGTCATGGGTAAATTCCTGCTGCAGAAAAATTTGGATTTCCCTGTTGTCACATCGCTGCGCTTCCTGATGGCGATCCCGCTGCTAACGATTGTTCTTTTGGTAAGTGGCGATGCTTGGCATGTAGGCGGTTCTAGTGGTGATCTAACACTTATTGCAGTGAACCTTTTGTTCCAAGCCTTTTTCCCGGGGTTGATCAGCATGCTCCTTTATTATAAAGGGCTATCATCGACAAAGGCATTCTTTGCAACGCTTGCCGAGCTTGCTTTTCCAGCTGTAGGTGTATGTATAAACTGGGTTGTATTTGGTCAAAAGCTGACTGTAGGACAACTCGTAGGCTTCGTGTTTATTTGGTTAACCCTATGGTTAATGAGCCGCAGTAAAGGAAATGTCTAAGCCATATCAAATAAGAAATTATATATTGAACGTAAAAAGAACCCGCTAGATTTAGCGGGTTCTTACTATTTTCTTAGAAACTAGCTGCAACATCTTTTGCTTGTGCAATTGCTTTTTCTTTAATGGATTGAGCTTTATCCGGCGTTACAGCCATGCCTTCAACAAAAATGGCTTCGAAGGAAGGGATACCGTAGAATTGAGAGACTTTTTTCAGGTAGCTAAAGCCACTTTCAAATGCTGCAGCAGGACCTTCGGAATAAATGCCGCCACTCGCTTGAATATGAAGGCCTTTTTTGTTTGTCAACAAACCAACTGGACCACTTTCCGTATATTTGAAAGTTTTACCTGCAACGGAAATTGCATCAATGTAAGCTTTCAATACTGGAGGGAATGAGAAGTTCCACATTGGAGAAACAAAAACATATTTATCGGCAGCCACGAATTGGTCAACGAGTGCGCCTAAACGTGCAACTTTTGCTTTTTCTGCATCAGACAGCTGGTCAAAAGCTGTTCCTGATTGAAGTTTCCCCCAACCGCTGAATACATCAGCATCAATTTGAGGAATATCTTGTTTGAAAAGATCCACATGAATAACCTCATCGGATGGATTCGCTTCACGGTATGCCTCGATAAATTCTTTACCTACCGCTAGGCTGAATGATGTTTGGTGATCATGCGGGTGTGCTGTGATATAAAGTACTGTTGCCATAATTAATTACTTCCCTTCTATACTTAAAATAATTACAGTTGTTATTATAACTTATTTTCAGTAAATATCAAACAAAAAATTAGTTACTTATAATAAAAGGCAAAAATGGAGTGGTCCAACACCTATTTTAATAGAAATAGATCATTGTCTATCCGTTATAAGTTCAAGGTCCATACCTCTAATAGAATAAAAACATAAGATATACAATTGGTTTAAATGGAGGTGTCTAGCTTGTGGTGTTCAATACCCATAAAAAAAATCAAATGAATCCAACTACAAGAAAACATATACGTAAAAAGAAATGTATCATCAAAAAAAAGAACAGCTGTGTAACATCCGAGATAAAATTGAGAGACTCTAGTACTGGCCGGAAAAAAGATTGTAAAAAGAAAATAATGATAGGTAGCCCTCATAGAAGGAAAAAACGGAAACCTGCAGCTTGTCCTCGACCAGAAATTAATATAACTGTTCCGCAAGGACCACAAGGTACGCCGGGACCTCAAGGACCACAAGGTACGCCGGGACCTCAAGGGCCACAAGGCACACAGGGATCACAAGGGCCACAAGGCACACAAGGACCTCAGGGACCACAAGGCACACAGGGTGCTCCGGGGCCCTCGGGACCAATCATCATCCCTATTGTCAACTCTTTGCTAACTGCTGACAGATATTTATTTATTGCGAACACAGATGTTACTCTCCCAACAGTTATTCCTGCAAATCAATTCACAAACGATGAAAATGAATCAGTAGCTGAATTTACTGATCTCAATCAAAATAGTTACGCTAATCTCTACATTAACGGGATCATGCAAGTTGGTGCCTCTTATAATGTGAGTACAAATGCCTTGACCATTATAACCGGCAATGACACCATTTTTGCAGGAACCCCAATCATACTTGAGATCGTTCGATTATCGATTCAAATCATTTCTTGAAATGTTCGATTGTTCGCAATTGATCAGCCCTTCCCTTTTTCTATCACTAGCATAATCTACTTGAGAGAAGGGAGGTGATATAAATGCCAATTACAAAACCCTTCATGGCTTCCAGAAGATTTAGTGCTACTATAGCGGACGGGACAGGTGTAGGTGCTGCATTTAATATTCTTGCTACAGCCACCACCAATGACGCCGGTGCTGCTGCCACAGCTTTTCCAACTGCACCTGCGTATTATAATCTTTATATTAATGCACAGATTCAAACAGCTGACACTTCAACAGTTACCACTACGGCTATTACCATTCCAGGCGGTGATGCACTCGATCCTGCGACTCCAATTGTGATCGAATTTGTTGTAAACTAATTATTTTTCTTGACAAGCAGAGGATCGCCTAGGGAGCATATATAGCTCGCTTATAGGCGGTCTTTTTTTATGAAAAGAAGCATAAGAAAGAATCAAGGTATTTGATTGTTTTGAAGATTTACAATTTATTATCTTGTGGTTGACACAGGAAAAACAAAAATACGTTATTTTTGTTATGTGGGAACGGTCTCACACGAAGAAATGGGGTTGCAGCATGGAGCTTACGATTAAGGAAATTGCCCTGCGTGCCGGTGTATCCAAATCAACTGTGTCGCGGGTGATTTCTGGCAAGGGCTATACAAGCATGGAGGTACGCGATAGGGTACTCCAGCTGATTGAAGAACTGCAATACAAGCCCAACGCAGTGGCAAGGGCTATGGTTTCACAGAGAACGCACAACATTGGCGTACTCATTTATCGCCAGCATCATCCTATTGCGTCTCATCCGTTTTACGGCAAAATTCTTGATGCTATTTTGATGACAGCCGCAAGCTTGAATTATTCCGTTTTCGTTACGACAGATCATGATATGTCGCTGCGTTCTGCTGATTTTATGATGGAGAAAAGGGTGGACGGATTGATCCTAATCAGCCGATTGCAACAGAACGTCATTGATTACATTGCTAACTTCGGAGTTCCATACGTGATGGTCAATGGCTCCACGGATGTCGACGGGGTCATGCATATTGTCAATCAAGACGAGGAAGGCGGACGGAAGGTCGCTGAGTATCTAACGGATTTAGGGCATCGTCAGATTTTCGTGATTGCCGGACCGCAGACGCATCGCAGCCATAATTTGAGGCTGAAAGGTTTTAAGAAGTACATGGCAGGAATTGGTGTTCCGATCTCAGCATCATCGATCTTACAGGCATCGACCTCCACCTTCGGGGAAGGGTATGAGTTAATGCGCAGCCATTGGGAGCAGTTTCGTGCAGGCGGGTTTACATCGCTTTTTGCCACCAACGATATGATAGCGCTGGGCGCCATGAAGTTTATGTTGGAGCAATCGGTACGCATACCTGAACAGGTAGCGGTTGTAGGCTTTGATGATATCGATTTTGCCGCAATGTTCTCACCCTCTTTAACAACCGTCAGGGTCAATACAGAGGAGATGGGGACTCAGGCCTTGAGCTTGTTAGACAAGCTCATCCGTCAGGAAGCTAACATTGAGAATCCCAAGCAGCTTGTACCCAAATTAATTGTCCGGCAATCGACCAAATAATTTTTATAGGAGAGGAGTGGTTAGTCCGCATGCGCTGGTATCTAAAAGCGATAGGTCCACGTAAAATCGTGGAATTTATCATACTTATTGTGTTCGTCATCTTTTTCTTGGGCCCGCTGCTCAACCTAGCCATACTTGCTTTTACTGGAAAATGGACCTACCCAGATATCTTGCCGCATGAGTGGTCACTGAAATGGTGGACATTTGTGTTACAGCAGGAGGATATCGCGAAGTCGATCGGTTTGTCGTTTATGATCGCATTCATCGTGACCGCTCTATCCATTGTGCTTTGTATCCCTGCAGCCTATGCGTTTGCTCGCATACGTTTTCCGCTTAGTCGGTTCTTCTTGTTCTCATTTCTACTGACTCATGCTTTTCCGAAAATGGGACTTTATGTATCGATAGCCGTGCTCTTTTACAAACTCGGACTAATGAACACTTTGATAGGCGTTGTCTTGATCCATATGATCAATGTGCTCATGTTCATGACTTGGATTCCCACGGCAGCTTTCCGCAATGTGCATACAGCTCAAGAGGAGTCAGCCAGGGATGTGGGGGCGAGCCCATTCCGCGTATTCCGCAGTATTACGCTGCCGATGGCGATGCCGGGTATTATCGTGGCTTCGATCTTTACGTTCCTTAACTCGCTTGATGAGGCTCAGGGTACTTTTCTGGTGGGTATCCCCAATTACAAAACGATGCCGATCGTCATGTATTCTATCATCAGCGATTATCCGGCCTACGCGGGTGCTGTATTTTCCATTATTTTGACAGCGCCGACGATTATCCTACTGCTGGCCGCGCAGCGCTTTGTGAGCGCAGATATTATGTCCAGCGGCTTCCAACTCAAATGACGATAGACCAATTAGCAAAGCAATGCTTCCGATGCGAGTTTTGTTTCGAAGTAATCGCTTAGAAGCAATGCTCAACAAAACTTTTAGGGGGCACCTATGGACATTCAGCTTTCCGTTCAACAATTGACGAAGCGTTATAAAACAGGAGAAGGCGTAACAGGGATCTCCCTCGATGTTCGCAAAGGCGAGCTAATCACACTGCTGGGCCCTTCAGGCTGTGGTAAAACAACGGTGCTTCGCAGCATCGGCGGGTTTCTCGACCCAGATTCAGGCGACATTCTCATTGAGGGCAAAAGCGTGCTAAAATCACCTCCGGAAAAACGTCCGACTTCCATGGTGTTTCAAGGTTACAATTTATGGCCGCATATGACGGTGTTTGACAACCTGGCATTCGGTCTCAAAATACGCAAGATGAAAAAGACTGACATCGATAAGGCTGTGAACGAAGTGCTTCAGCTGGTTCGCTTGCCTGGAGCAGAGTTCAAATATCCCGGTGAACTCTCCGGCGGTCAGCAGCAGCGCATAGCAGTTGCGAGATCCTTGCTCCTTAAGCCTGCTGTTCTTTTGCTGGATGAACCCTTTTCCGCACTTGATGCGAAGCTTCGGCACGAGATGAGAGAAGAGCTGCGGGAAATTCAAGCCAAGACTGGCCTTACGATGGTATTTGTCACGCATGATCAAGAAGAAGCGTTATCGATTTCAGATCGCATTGTCGTTATGAACCAAGGCAATATTGAGCAAATTGCTACACCGCAAGAAATTTACGATGAACCGAATACGCTGTTTGTTTCCCAATTTATCGGTAAAATGAACTTTTTGAAAGGGGTGATCACGGCCGGCGGGTTGACCGTAGGGCATCTAAGTTTTCCAAATATAAAAAATCTGTCCGGGCAAGTAAATCTGGCCGTTCGACCTGAAGACGTGATAATAGAAGGTGAAGAGGGAGAAGGCCTTTCCGGCGTGATCAAACAGGTTATGGTACTTGGGCATTATGCCGAAGTGTCTATCGATTTGCAAGAGTACGGCACAATCCGGGCATTTCAACCAAGGGATTTCGTCAAGGATCTTCATACAGGGCAACAAGTAAAAGCAAGCTTTGCAAAAGTTTTAGCGTATCCGGAAAATTAGACCTATATCCCAAGGAGGAATTATCTATGTTTCGCAAGAAATCCGCTGTTATGTTAGTGACATTAATGACTGCTACCGCTGCTTTTGTATCTGGGTGCGGCAGCTCTTCAACGAATGCAGGTTCTGCAGCTGAAAGCTCCAGTCCGGCCAAAGAAGCAGCTGGTACTAAACAACAGCCTGTCGAGTTTAACTTCTATTTTACCGGCTCGCAAAATGTTAAAGATCTGTGGGATACGTTGATTCCCATGTTTGAGAAGCAAAATGCGGATGTTAAAGTGAAGCCGGTCTACATTCCTTCAGGAACAGGCGCACAACCAACCTATGACCGCATTACGGCTGCCAAGCAAGCTAACAAAGGCTCAGGCGATATCGATTTATATGAAGATGGCTTGTCTTATGTAACTCGGGGGCAAAAAGATGGTTTATGGGACACGTTACCAGGCGACAAAATTAAAAACTTGGCAAATGTTGATGAGAAAACGTTAAAAGATATCTCCAATCTCGCTATTCCTTATCGTTCATCAGCGGTTGTATTAGCTTATAACAGTGACAAAGTAAAGACACCTCCAACTACTTTGGATGAATTGTACGATTGGATCAAGAAAAATCCAGCCAAATTCGCTTACAATGATCCATCCACAGGGGGTTCTGGTAATTCTTTTGTAGCGACAACTCTATATAAATTCCTGCCAGAAGAAGCCATCCATAATTCCGATCCAAGTGTTGAAAAAGGGTGGGATCAAGGCTTTTCGCTGCTCAAGGATGTAGGGAAATCCGTATACGGCAAAGGTATTTATCCAAAGAAAAACCAAGGAACTTTAGATTTACTGACGAGCGGTGAAGTTGATATGATACCGGCATGGTCGGATATGGTTCTGGAGCAATTGGCGAAAGGTCAGCTTCCAAAAACAACAAAAATGGCGCAAATCAAGCCAGGCTTTAACGGCGGACCAACCTACTTAATGGTTCCTAAGCTTTCTGAAAAGAAGGATGCGGTTTACAAATTCCTGGACTTCGTTCTTTCTTCTGAGGCACAAGCTGTGGTTGTAGACAAAATGCATGGTTTCCCTGGGATCAAGCTTTCCAATATGTCGAAAGAAATTCAAGATTCATTCAAAGGTGCATCCGAAGGATTCCGCTCCTTCAATATCGGCGAACTAGATAAAGATATGACCAAACGCTGGCAAAGTGAAGTTGCTGCCCAATGAGTAAACAAATGAAAATGGGGATACTGGGATTACTTCTGGTCATCCCCTCTTTTTTATTGCTCTTCGTCACTGTCGTCATTCCGATCATCATTTCCTTTAAAGAAAGCTTTACCAATAAGTCTGGCGGTTACGATTTGTCCAATTATACGTATTTATTTACGGATAAGCTGATGCGCTCCAACATCATTTTTACACTGGAAGTGACGATTATTTCGGTCATTCTCGTGTTAATTATCAGCTACGCGCTGGCAGCTTATATGAGGTTTAATAACGGTACGATGGTGAAATGGATTCGCAATATGTATATGATTCCAATCTTTATCCCATCTGTTATCGCTACGTACGGTTTAATTCAATTGCTTGGCAACCACGGTTGGGTGTCCCGCATGTTACTTCTGGTTACCGGTGGGGAAATGCCGCGTATTATTTTCGACATGAAGGGGATTATTATCGCCAATTTGTGGTTTAACATTCCGTTCACAACGATGCTGCTTGGATCAGCCTTATCCGCTGTCCCCAATTCTGTCATTGAAAGCGCGAAGGATGTAGGGGCACGGAGATTGCAAATCTTCGTCCGTTTCATTTTGCCGCTTACGTATAAAACTTTGCTCGTTGCGATTACTTTTGTATTCATGGGCGTGATCGGTTCGTTTACGGCTCCATTTCTGATTGGACCCAATGCTCCACAAATGCTAGGGGTATCCATGGAACAAGTTTTCGGTGTTTTCCAAGAAAAACAACTAGCAGCGGCTATCGCTTTCTTTACGTTCCTGCTATGTTCAGTAATGGGATACTTTTATATCCGCAGTATGATCACGGAAGAGAGCGCGAGGTCACGATGAATCAACTTATTCTGGATGTACAAGGAATTGTACATCCCAATTCCTCCAAAACACATATTTCGTATCGGTTTCACTTAGGAACTCAAGGTGGCAAGCTAAGGATCCATTTTGCTTATGAACCTAAAAACTTGGATGATTGGGAACAATCAAAAACGATGATTTACGAGAGTATCGACAAGTACACGGAACCCAATCAGCGTGAGCGGGTTCAGGCGAAATGGGAATCCTTCCTGCCGCTGAAAAACTTAATAACGGTGTCCGTTGACGACCCTGAACGGCACCGCGGTTCGGGGCATCGGCATGATCCTGAGCAGCTGTTGGTTATTAGTGAGCTGGAAGCTTCGCCAGGCTTTGTCAGTGGTAAAATGCTTGCAGGTATGTGGCACGTTACGTTAAGTTTGCATGCGATTGTTACAGAAAGCTGCCGTTACACCTTACAAATTCATCAAGAGGAGGAATAGCGGCATGCCCTGGATTGCTTGCGAATTACACAGTCATACTTTCCACAGCGACGGAAGACAAACGCTCATGGAGTTGGCTAATGGTGCAAAGGCGCTTGGTTTCGAGTGTATTGCGTTGACCGACCACAATACCATGACGGGTTTGCATGATAAAGATGCCGTGGAGCAAGAAACCGGAATTTCGATCATTTCCGGGATGGAATGGACGACCTTTTACGGGCATATGGTGACAATCGGACTGACCAATTTTGTTGACTGGCGTCCGGCAGGTCCAGACGATATCCATAAAGGGATTGCCGATGTTCATAGGAGCGGGGGAATTGTCGGTATGGCACATCCTTATCGCATAGGAAGTCCAATTTGTACGGGTTGTTTCTGGGAATTCAACATCGAGGATTGGAACGATATTGATTATATCGAGGTTTGGTCTGGCACGTTCCCTTCGATTAAAACAGACAATGACCGCGCTTACCGATTATGGACCGACAAGCTGAATGAAGGCTACCGGATTGCGGCCACGTCAGGGCGTGATTGGCACGCCCAAGAGCAAACGGATGAACCGGTATCGGTGACATATCTCGACATCGATAACGGGGAAGGGACTGTGACGAACCGAGCGGTGCGTGCACTCGCGGCTGGTAAAGTATCGGTAACCATGGGACCTTTGGTAACGCTAGAAATTGGGACAGATACTGCGTGCTACGGTATCGGCGCCGTCGTTTTTTCGCAGGATCACTCCCACAGTTATAAGCTCCAAGTAAACATAGATTTTCATGTACGGAAAGAGATTTGGGATTTTCAGGAACCCCATTATACGCTAAACTTGATTGGGAATACCGGTGTTCTAAGCGAGCAATTCGTTACTATGGATCAGCCGAATTACGAGATCGAAATTCCTGGTGATGAACTTCTATGGATTCGGGCTGAGCTCAAAGGTAACGTTCGTGGAGTTCGCACATTGATTGCCTTTACGAATGCTATATATGTAGATCGATGAAAGGGAGTGTTTTGTGGCATGGGTTATCGATTTCCACTCATAACCGCTCACTGCGGCAGCATGAACACGATTGATCATACGCTCGATTCCGTGCAAATGGGAATTAGGCTCGGTGCAGACGTGGTTGAGGAAGACGTTAGAGTGACGAAGGACGGCATCCCGATTTTGGCTCATGATGATGAATGGGTTACCGTTGATGGCTTGAAAATGTCCATTTCGCAAATGCTTTTTGAAGAATTAAGAGAGCTTCAGTTTGAGGTCACTCATGGGGAACACCGTGAAACGATTCAAATCTGCAGACTGGAAGATATGCTTCCGCTTATCCAAGCTTCGGGTAAAGTTGTGAATTTGGATTTGAAAGTGGACGAGAGTATCGAACCTGTTGCTTCATTGGTGAAGCAATATGGGATGTCAGAGCAGGCTTTTCTATCCGGTTGTGGGATGGATCGCGCGATGCTAGCAGAGCGATTGAACCCAGAAATACGCAAACTGCTCAATACCGACCACGACTTGTTTAGAACACTTCCGTATAGAGATGCTATGGTACAAACCTGCGAGGATGCGCTTGCAGCCTCCTGTTTTGGCATCAACATCCATTACAGCATCGTGAGCCAAGAGTTAATGGATTATGCAACATCCCTAGGGCTTCCGGTTTATGTATGGACTGTGAATGAAGAAGACTTAATGATGCAGTATGCAGATTTGGGTGTTGCATCTATAACCACACGAAATGTTGCAGCTCTGGTGCAAATGAAGCAAAAGATGCGTGGTGAGCGTTTATGATTGAAATCTACGCCCATGAATTCAAACTTGCTAGTGAGACACTTGCGGCCAAAATGCTGAGCGGTGAAGTTAAAGCGGGAAGCGCCTATTATCAAGCCATCCTTCCTTTATTGGAGCTGCTCCAGCAGGTTTGCCCTGAGCAATCCGAATATTCGGCCTGGCGGGCGGAATATTTCCATCTGGATGGAAATTTACGGCGCGCGGGCGAGCAGTATAAGCGAACACTGGAGCTGGCGCCACCTGAGCCGCTGGAAGAGCGCGAAATTCGTTTTATCCGCAAATTTTGCCCGATGTTACTTACAACGCCGCTTGAGTGTTTTCCTCTAAAGGATGTGGCGGCTGTTCATCATCCGACACTTCCGCTTATTGGCTACCATTTGTTTTGGGAAGACGATTACGATTTCCCGGACGATTATGAGCCATGTGATCATGAAGAGATTTGGGTAGAGTACGATCCACACACGGAAGCCGTTACGAATGTGCTGACCTTTTTTCATAGTAGTGTCATCGAATCACAGGCCGCCGTACAGGAGGCGCATGAAAATGACGGGCGCCCAATCGTGCGCATTGAGTGGGGGAAACACGGTTCGCTTCTCAAAGGTTGGAAGAACTTAGTGATCCCGATGAAGGAAGTCACTGCCATGGAGTGGTTGCAGGAGACTTTTGAGCAGGTGAAAGCTGGCGGGCGTGTTCCCGATCATCCCTTGAAGCGGCATTGGCCGAAAGGATTCGAAGGTGGCTTTGAAGATTTTACCAACTTCTCGGTTCCGGTCGACCCGCTGCAATTTCTTAATCAAAAGCCACTGCTTTTCAAATCACTATGGGTAAATGCTATTATATATACAGAGGGGCTGCTGTACAATTTCCATCCGAAGATGGAATGGCCGCAACGCTTTCAGCGCATTTAAATCAGATCTCTCTGGGGGATACGATGAGAATTCAACTTGAAACAGACCTTTGTAAAATTTTTAATATTCGTTATCCGATCTTTCTCGCGGGAATGGCGGGAGGCCCTGGAACCGTTGAGTTGGTGGCAGCTGTCTCTAACGCAGGCGGACTTGGGACGCTGGGGGCAGCCTACATGACGCCTAGTGCAATCCGCAAGGCAATTCGGGAGATCCGACAGCTAACGGATGCGCCGTTTGGGGTGAATTTATTTTCAATTCAAATGACGGACAATAATGAAAGAATGAAGGAAGTTCAGCGAGAGCTTAACCAGGTAAGAAATGATCTTGGAATAATGCAAGCAGCGGAGGAGCTCGTGGTAACTCCGGACTATTTTGAGGAACAGTTTGCAGTAGTGTTAGAAGAAAAAGTGCCTGTCATTAGTACGGCATTTGGTGTCCTTCCTGAAATCCTGATGCGACAAGCCAAATCGGCTGGCATGCGTATAGTCACCATGGTGACTACGGTTAATGAAGCTATTTTGGCTGAGCAGTCCGGTTGCGATGCCATAGTTGCACAAGGAAGCGAAGCGGGCGGTCATCGGGGAACATTCGACATTTCGAATCATCCAATGGGTGCAAACATCGGCACGTTAGCGCTGGTTCCGCAAATTGTTGATTGTGTTCAAATCCCAGTCGTTGCCGCTGGAGGCATCATGGATGGTCGTGGACTTGTCGCCGCTCTCGTTCTTGGAGCGCAAGGTGTACAGATGGGAACGCGTTTTTTGACTGTGATTGAATCCGGCGCTCACGTCTCCTACCAGGAGGCACTATTAAAAAGTACCGAAGAGAGTACAGTCATTACCAAGGTGTTCTCAGGTCGACCAGCAAGAGGGGTTCTCAACCAATTTATTAGACAATGGGATGCGAACGGCGTAGAGCCACTTCCTTTTCCTACGCAAAATACCGCTACACGCGATATTAGGAATGCTGCAGCTAGTCAAAGCAATGCTGACTATATGTCCTTGTGGGCAGGACAAGGTACAAGAATGCTAACATCCGGACAAAAAGCGGGGCATATCGTGGCTGAAACGATCCAACAAGCCATGTCCATTTTGTCGATTGAAAGTGAAGGGAATACCAAATAAATGGGGCTCTCCCAAGAGGTTTTTGAACAGTGACCCGAATGATGGACACTTTGAAAGAAGTGACCTCTCTCGGGTCTTTTTACGTTAATAATCAATGAATAAGAAAGGTTGAGGATTACGCGGGGGAAGTAGTTGGAGTAGGGGGTTTGAATGAATCGATCTTCTCGGTTGAATGATGTTGTATTTAGTGCAACAATTCTACCTAGATCCTGCTTATTTCCCTTCGTTGTTGCATAATGTACAACAATTGGGCCCCATATAGGCCATTTCGCAACAAAAATGGGCTTGAAATGTTGTACAATCTCCTAGGCCCCCTAAATAAACTGGAGTCCTCCTTTCAAATAAATTAAACTTATTTACAAAGGGGATGATCCGGAATGGGAAAAAGATTAGGAGAAGAAATACGTTTGAAAGCTGTGCGAGAAGCGTTAGCTGGGATTAAGGTGGGGGCATTGGCCCGCATGTATGATGTGCACCCAGAAACGATTCGCGGATGGATTAGAGATCATCGAGATGAGGTGGCTCCGGAAGAGATTCCAATGACAGATGAGCACCTGCAAGAGCTTCAGCGGCTTCAAGAAATTGAAGCGAAGTACGAGAAAGCAATGAAGATACTTGGTGAAAAAGAACTTGAGAATGAGATTCTAAGAGAACTTATAAAAAAGAGGAACCCCGCTTATCCGAAAAGTACGAAGTAGCTGACCAGTTCATTAAGCGGGGAGAAGTAGCAGCGCTGGTTCTGCGCATCACAGGGCTTTCTATGTCCACTTATTACGACCGGAGAAAACGCATTTCAAACACTACAGCGCCTAAGGCAGATAACCAAAAAGGACGCCCTCTGCCTGGCTTTTCTCGAACGGTAACAGGTGAAAAAGTAAGTGACGAACAAATAACAGAGTGGCTGCTAGAGCTTCTTGAAGGTGAAGAACATGTCTATGGATACAAGCTTCTTGCTCAATGTCTCCGTAATGAACGAGGTTTAATATTGAACAAAAAGAAATCCTATCGCCTTTGTAAAGAACAAGGAATTCTTCAGAAACAACGTGAACGTAAGACGAAACATCCATGCAGATTACCGAAAAACCGAATCGTGACGGGGCCCAACGAACTTTGGCAGATGGATATCAAATATGGTTACGTGACGGGATGCAGACGTTTCTTTTTTATGCTTAGTATTATTGATGTGTTTGATCGTGTCGTCGTTCAGCAGTACAGAGGACCGGTTTGTGAAGCCAAGCACGCCGTACAGACGCTATGGCGGGCGTTAGAAAGCCGGGTAAAGCCTGGGGAAGAGCTCCCTGCTATTCGTACAGATAATGGTCCTCAGTTCATCAGCCAACTATTTGGCGACACGTGCGAGAGCCTCAGTATGGTTCATGAACGGATACCGCCGCGCTCACCTAATGCTAATGCCTACATTGAATCTTTCCATAGCCTGCTTGAGCGTGATGTGTTCGGTAGAAGGGATTTCATGACATTCGATGAAGCCTATGAAGCCCTTGATCATTACATGGACTTCTACAATAACCGTAAAATGCACGGTAGTTTAAAAAAGATGGCGCCAATTCAATTCTCCCAATGGGTGATGACACTGGAAGACCGATCGATATTCTATAAAGCAATGTAACTGTTAGCACAAAGAAGCAATCTTACGAAAATTGGCTTTTTTAACGGGAAGACTCCAGAATTCGGGGGCCTAGCCGCAATCTACAACTTGAGCTTACAAAATAGCCTTTTGGCATGTGAATTGTTGCAGAAATGAGTCAATTTCATAATTCAAACCTCTTGCTACATAAGGACTTATAGCGCATTCAAAAACAGTCACCTACCCAAGGCATCCATTAGGTGCCAAGATATCATGTTATTCTCCG
>NZ_LMEO01000050.1:0-340031 GCF_001426375.1 Paenibacillus sp. Root444D2 | reverse complement strand
CCTATTTTTACAAAATACGCTGGAAATGAAGAAATAGCAGTCTCTAAAGGCTCTTATCCAACTGCATTTCTTCCGAAACCATACTTGGAAAAATCGGACTTTTATTATGAAATTGACTCGAAATTACAACATTATTCTTTTTGACTTCCTCGTCAGGCGGGGAACAAAAATTAATAGATCAAAACGTCCCGGTCTTTTTAGGGCATTATTTACATCCCAAGGCATATGGCACGATCATATCCGATCGCATATTTTTTGTCGCAAATTGTTGTAGCGGAATAAAAAAACGGAGCACCGCATCATTGCGGACTCCGTTTTCTTTTTATCCTTATTTATGAATCCAAACTAATCCAGCAGAATTATCTTTTGCCTCACCGACAACTCGGAACTTCAATCCATAATTCGGCACAATACGGCCGGCGTCCGGAATTACTGTATTCATATAGCTGTTGGAGTCTGAAAACTCCTCTACACCATGCATGGATTTGTAATTATACTCGCCTCTAGTTGGGTTATTGATGTACCACGAAGGCGTTTTGTCCAAGGAGAAGGCCGCGTCCGCAACTTGATAACGAGTCGTTTGAGCGACGGAATCCTGTCCATCTTTTTGGAATATTAAAGCGTCAGAATGAGCATCGACTACGCCAAGGAATCCTTGTCCTGGATGGATACCGACCCAGTTATCTAGATAACTGTCATCAGCATACCAAACGACGAGCCCAGTATTATATTTGACACCACGGCTGTAGGCAAGAGCTTTATCGGCTCCAGCATAGTTTCTCCATTCCAGATAGTAATAGTGCTTCTTAAGTTCCATACCATTCGATACAACAAAGCCATCCAAGTTAAATTTAGCAGCGCCTTCGGCATCGTCTGAGAATACGACTTGACCATTTGCGGTTAATTTCGCATTATCCATTGCAAAACCATTCAAAGCGAGCCCACCATCCGTGACGTAGTCAAAGTGGAGGGTAACCTTTTTGCCGGCGAAATGGCTTAAATCGTAGGACTTGTCAACCCAAGCTCCGTTCGTAGTTTCCGCACGTGCGTCGCCGTTCGTATCATTGTCACCAATGACATCGAGGGTAACTTGTTCATTATAGGTTGATGCTGTAACTGTTAAGTAGTCATACTCAAACTCGACATCATATAAAGTTTTAAAATCAAATGTAGCCGTCTGTGCTTGGGTTAAATCAAACTCAGGAGTTGAGAGTGTGGTATGAAGATTATCGCCTTTTGTACTGTAATAATAACGTGCACCGAATGCGGGTTGAATACCTGGAACTGCTTTATCCGGCAAATTGACTTTAACAATAGCCGGGTTTTTCGACTTCGTTACACTTTGATCAATAATGGCAGATGTACCCAATTTCGTAATGTCTGCGGCATCAATTTCACTCACATTTGCCCAATTTCCGCCCATTGTTTTCTGGAAAAACTCTTTATTTTGAGGTGAAAAAGAGCTAGGTGTTGTGCCGGCAATTTTACCGTTCCAACTACCGCCGCTCATGATGGACCAAGAAGCAACGGGTTCACCTTGTCCGGTATACTGGGTATCGTATTCATCTGGCAGACCTAAGTCATGACCGAATTCGTGAGCAAAAACACCTACTGCACCATCTTCAGGTTGAATGGTATAGTCATAAGCAGCCATACGGCCACCCCAATAGTCGACCCCCGCAGTCGTGCCAGCAACAGGATACACACCATTTAAAGTCCAGCGGTGAGACCAAATGGCATTATCGCCTAATTGTCCGCCGCCAGCTTCTTGGCCCGTTCCTGCATGAATAATCATCAGGTGGTCAATGATCCCGTCGGGTTCGTTTTGGTTACCATCCCCATCAATATCGTATTGGTCAAATTTGTCATAATCAGCCAGATTAATGCCGGATGCTGCTGCCGCATTTAGAGCATCTTTCACTAGATCGCGAGGCCCCTTAGGGTTTAAGTTATCATGACCGCCAGCCGGGTTATCATCTCCGTATTGGGCAGCTTGACCAGGAACGGTTAACCAATCGGATACGTAGCCATTTACGGTATAACTGCCTCCGGATTGCTCTTCATAATATTGTTTGAAGGTCTGGATCTTAGAACCATCGAATAAGGTGAAATCTGAATTTCCAAACATTAGCTTCTGATAATGATCTCGATTGAAATCGTTTGCGTACATGTAACCAGGCTCTTGCTTTACGTTGTTATGTTTAAAGTCTGAAAATTCCGTCAAAAGAACGAGTACTTTGTCTTCACGAACAGAACCGTTGTATGTATCTTGTTTTGCCGAGGGTACGGGTAAGCCATTTGGATTGCCTTTTTTCAAGTTCTCTTGGCCTTTGTTCAGTTGGGTAAACAGCTTGGTTTTCTGCTTCGCTATGAAATCCTTTGACTTTTTGTCTATTTCATCATGATTTGTGTCTTCTTTTGATTTAACACTTTTATTGTTTTTAGCTGCTACGTAAGACTTGACGGCTTTGGCTATTTGTTCAGGCGTGGCACTTTTGCTTAACAGCCCTCTGTCCATTAACCCTTTTGCCAAACGCTCATCGTCTAAAATATTAAAATCTACCGGCGGTGCTTCAAGTGCCTCTGAGTAGTCGGATTCTGCTGCGAATGCAGATGATGTTGTGAAAAGTCCTGCTGTTAAACTTGTTGCTAGTAATAGTCTAGTGATTTTCAAGGTGCTTTTTTTCAAAATGAAACCTCCTACAATAGAGTATGAAACCTATGAAACCAACCTATTGATTTAACCATTGGTATATTAAAATTAAATAATAGTTTGACTATTCTAGTAAGTGCTTTTAGTCCTGCGCAGTTTGACCCATATATTTCCTATTTCGACCATTTCCTTGATTTTTCGCAGCATTTTGATAGGACATTAGTGCGCGTTCGACATCGCAATTTTGTTCTATTTTATATTTAACTAGACTCTAGTATATAGTCAGACGAGCTAGAGAGTCAGAAACATGAAATCTCCCCATCTAATGGATGTGGGAGATTTTTTTGATTTGTAGAGTTTGGGGGAAGCGAAGCTTATCCCTTTTTTGGCTTAGTTTGCTTTGGATTCTGTTGATTGAGATTTTGATGATTGAGATTTTGATTTCGATATTGATTGTGGTTGTGATTGTGGTTTTGGTTGAGTTTGTGGTTTTGGTTGAGTTTGTGGTTGTGATTGTGATTGTATTCCGGTTTTGGTTATTTGTTCGATGAAGAAAGAAGATAAGGAGCATATCTGCCTGTCCTTGCCTGGCATATATGAGGGAAGTTGTACAGCGTACAACAATTTAGCTGTTTTTTTCTCATTAAGCTGTAGTTGTTGTATTTTGTGCAACAGTTTAGCCGTATTTTCATTCTACGGAGCTAATTTAAGAAAAATTGTTGTATTTATTGCAACAATCGCGGAGTTAACGCGAGTTTACATGCCAATTATTGTACAAATTACAACAATGCTATCCTTGGGTCAATCATGGCTTTAGCGAGAGAATCGTAGTTGGGAAAAGTTAATTTTAACTTAGCTTGCTTCGACCAACGAGGTATAACCTCACTTATTAAAGGATTGTAGAAATCGATTACAATTGAAAACCTGCATAGCATCAATTCAAGCAACAAAAGTCCAATAAATAGCAATCATAGGAGTTAGTGGGTAAATAAATGTGGCTTCTAGTGGGATTCAACAAATGAATCACAAAAATGCACTTGAAAGCGCTTATAAATTTGTTGACAATGTAGCTTTTGTTGGTATTATAAGTGTATAGGCTTCAAAAAGCCACATTGCAAACGCTTTATACTGTGGGATTGTTGATATACAATGTGGCATTGGTTGTCTAACCATTTAATTAGGGGGAATGAAACCGTATGAAGAGAGCAAATAAATCCATGTTGGTTCTACTCAGCACAGCGCTCAGCACCGGATTAGTGTTGACTGCATGCAGCACGGATAAAACAGCTAGTTCAAGTCCAAGTGCAAGTGCTGGAACTGGTGCAAGTCCAGCTGCTAGTGCCGCAGTAGAGAAGCCGAAGGGGAAAGTTACACTGGATTTTTGGACTCATTGGGGTTCTACAACACGTCGTCCTATTATTGAGAAAATTATTAGTGATTTTAATGCTTCTCAGGACCGCATTACCGTGAAACATACGTTCTTACCTTATGGAGATGGTTGGACGAAAGAACTTGCAGCCATTGCTGCAGGTAATCCGCCCGATGTCATCATTCACGATATTAGCCAGGTTGCTCAACGTGCCAGCAAGAAGCAAGTAACGAATCTTACGCCTTACTTAGCGAAGGATAACATCAAAGATCGTTTCTTCCCGCACTTATATAGTGCGATGCAATATAAAAACGAAGTTTATGCTTTACCATTTGTAACAGACACTCGCGTATTGTTCTATAACAAAGCCATTTTTAAAGAAGCAGGACTCGATCCAGAGAAACCGCCAAAAACATGGGCTGAGTTGGAAGAGTACTCCAAGAAAATCGATAAAATCAACAACGGTAAAATTGAGCGCTTAGGCTATCATCCTCGCTTAGCAGGAGGGCAAGACGTGTTCTTGAACAACGCGGATGGCGGAAGACCTTGGCTGGACGACAAAGGTATTTATATCAATTCACCTAACCGGATTGCTGCACTCGAATGGTATAACAGCTGGGACGCTCGTCTAGGCAAAAAGGAAGTTGACGCTTTCAAAGCTAGTTTTGGCAGTAAAACGAACGATCCGTTAATTGCTGGGAAATTAGCTATGAAAATTGATGCAGGCACATTCTGGACTCAAATCCGTGACTTTGCCGCTAAGAAAGAAGACTTTGGTATTGCTGCAGTACCTGAATACAAAGCAGGAAGCGGAAACTGGAGCGTCGGTGGAGGCTTTACCATTGAAATTCCGTTTGGCGCTAAGCATCCAGATGAAAGCTGGGAGTTCTTGAAATACATGACGGATGTGGATGCACAGAAATATTGGGCGCAATTCAACTTCGATAACGTATCCAATATTAAAGCATCCAATGATCCGGATTTGATCAAGGATCCAATTTACAAGTTTACTGTTGATAACTTGAAAGATACTGTGCTTGCGCCAGTACCAGTAACAGCACCTGATTTTGCTAACTTGATGAATCCACAAATTGATGAGGCGATTCTAGGGAAGCAAAGCCCGAAAGAAGCCTTGGATAAAGCTCAGAAAGCGGTTGAAGACTTGGTTAAGCAAAATACAAAGTAAGCTTTAGAACATAAGGGTGGAGTCGTAGTGTATTACTGCTCCACCCTTTTCTCATAAGCAGAAGATTTTAATTGTCAGATATAGAAAGAAATGTTAAGGAGGGACACATGTGAATCCCCAAGTGAATAAGGTTATCCATCCGAATAAGAGAAGAAAGTGGTCTTTGGACAAGAAAGAAGCGCTAGAAGGCTATGGTTTCGTTGCCCCGTGGTTTATTGGTTTTCTGATTTTTACAGCAGGTCCTCTGTTGTTCTCTTTATACGCTAGCTTTACGAACTATGACATCACTTCACGTATGGACTTTATTGGTTTCGACAACTATAAACGCATGTTTACAGAAGATCCTTTGTTCTGGAAATCACTCCGAAATACTCTTTACTATGTTGCTCTTGCCGTTCCGTTAACCACTATGGGCTCTGTGATTCTTGCCGTTTTACTGAATGTGAAAATTCCCGGCATGCGATGGTTTCGGACGATTTACTACCTGCCAACTGTCTTGTCCGGTGTAGCTGTTTATATGCTTTGGATGATGCTGCTTAACCCAGAATCAGGTCTCATTAATACGGTGCTTGGTTGGATTGGAATTGAAGGACCGGCTTGGTTGACGGATCCTGCTTGGACGAAAAATGCGATTGTCATGATGAAAATGTGGGCAGTCGGCGGAGGGATGCTGCTGTTTCTAGCGGCGTTGCAAGGAGTATCCGATCATTTGTATGAAGCAGCTGAAATTGATGGCGCATCCAGCATTCGCAAGCTTTGGCATATCACGGTGCCGATGATTACGCCTGTTATCTTCTTTGATGTCGTCACAAGCTTAATTGGCGGCTTCCAAATTTTCCAGGAAGGTTATGTCATGGCAGATGACCCTGGTGCTCCGGGATCTCCTGCGAACTCCCTCTTGTTTTTCAATCTTCATATGTTCCTGAAAGCTTTCAAAATATTCGATATGGGATATGCCATGGCCATGGCCTGGTTCCTTTTCATCATCGCAATTATCGTTACTATCATTAATATGGTGATGTCGAAATATTGGGTTCACTACGAAGGAGGAGATTCGCGATGACTGTCGCTGCAGCTGTAAATAAGAAATCATACTATCAAAGCCGCAAGACCAAGCAAAGGATCTCCAAATGGGTCGTAACCTTGATTCTCATTGTCGGCAGTTTGTCTTTTCTCATGCCGTTCTGGTGGATGATTCAAACATCCTTGAAATCGTTGACAGAAGTGGTAACCTATCCGCCGACCTGGTTTCCTAAGAAATTCGAATGGTCCAACTATAAAACGGCGTGGGAAGCAGGGAATTTTGCGAGATATTCGGCCAATTCACTGTTAATCGCTACAACCGCGGTGCTTGCGCATGTAATCTCAAATTCATTCATCGCTTATGGATTTGCGAAAATTCGCTTTCCCGGGAAAGGGCTTTTGTTCTCCATCATTCTTGGGACGATGATTATTCCGGGATTCGTAACCCTCATTCCACAGTACATTTTATTTTCAAAATTGCATTGGGTGGGGACTTACTTGCCCTTAGTCATTCCAGGTTTTTTCGGAAGCGCCTTTCATATCTTCCTTATACGCCAATTTTATTTAGGAATTCCCAATGATTTAGTTGAAGCTGCGAAAATTGACGGTGCAAGCCACTTGTATATTTGGCGCTCGATTATGCTTCCGTTGGCTAAGCCGGCACTCGCTACGGTGGCAATCGGTACTTTTACAGGAGCCTGGAACGATTTCCTTGGACCGCTGCTTTATGTAAATGATGAATCAAAGTATACGCTGCAGCTTGGTTTACAGGCTTTCAAGGTCAGCTCGGGCGTTAGCCAATGGCACTTGCTGATGGCGGGTTCAGTGATGGTAATGATTCCGGTCATCGCAATATTCTTCATTTTCCAAAGATACTTTATCGAGGGAATGAACATCAGCGCCGGTACGAAAGGGTAAGGAGGATAAAAACTTGGATCGCAAATATCGTGTGTTTATTTATCATCATACCCATTGGGATCGGGAGTGGTGGGCGACGATGCAGGACTTCCGCATCCGCCTGGTAGAGCTTATCGATGAACTGCTGGATACGATGGATAACGATCCGGAGTTCCGCTGCTTTTTGCTCGATGGTCAAACGATTGTTTTGAAGGATTATCTGGAGATTCGGCCGGAAAATCAAGAACGTCTTCTGCGTTATATCCATGAAAACCGGATTCAATGCGGTCCATGGTACATCTTGCCAGATGAGTTTCTCGTCAGCAGTGAGGCGCATGTGCGTAATTTGATGCTAGGTGCACGGATGGCTGAGAAGCTTGGCTATACGAACTTGGATGTCGGTTATATCCCGGATACATTTGGTCATATCTCTCAGATGCCGCAGATTCTCCAAGGCTTCGGGATTGATAATGCGATGGTCTGGCGAGGGCTCGGCGGAGCATCACCCGAATTTAAACAAGAGTTTCTGTGGGAAGCTCCAGATGGCACGCAAGTGTTCACGTACTGGTTCCCGGATGGCTATTATATGGTGGATTTTCTCCACTTTGACAATCCGCTCAAAACTTATGACGAAACTTACGGCAGAGTCCGTAAATCCTTGGAACGCTGGGCTCCACGGGCAACGACGGATTGCTTGTTAATGCCCTATGGCGGTGACCACAGGCTTATTGATGCGCGATTGCCGCGATTAATGAAGCAGGTGGGCGAAGATTTACAAGAAATCGCGGAGCTGCATTGGGGAACGACGAAAGATTTCATCGAAGCCGTTCGCAGTCAGAATCCTTCATTAGAAGTTATACATGGCGAGCTTCGTCATTTTGGCGTAGATTTACCCCATGTATTGCCCGGTGTATTGTCAGCACGTCTATATTTGAAACGACATAATTTCATCGGACAGCTGGCATTGGAGCGCTACGCGGAGCCTTTCTCAGCGCTTGCCTGGCTAAGCGGCCGCAAGTACGAATCAACCCTGCTGTGGACCGCGTGGGAACTTCTTGTCCAGAATCACCCGCACGACAGTATTTGTGGATGCAGCATTGACGAAGTACATCGGGAGATGCTGCCAAGGTTCGCGCAATCAAAGCAAATAGCTGACATTTTGACTGAGAAAAGCATCCAACACATCAACAATCAAATTGATACAAGCGATTTGGAAGATGGTGGTTTGGCGATTGTTATCCATAACTCACTCAGCTGGACGCGTGACGACACGGCAACCGTATGGGTGGATCGAAAGCTTACGGTTCATCCAAGAACCTATAGGCTGGAGGATTCGGAAGGGAATGAGGTTCCTTTTCAGGTGAAGGAAGTCAGCGGTATGAAGCCTATGACGGATAAACATTTTTATACGGAAATAAGTTTTCCAGCTGTAGATCTTCCCGGTTTTGGCTATAAGACCTACTCATTGCATAAAAGGGAAGCAGCATGCGATCCCAAACAGGTATTTTTCAACGCCCTGCTGCCATCTGCCAAGTTGAAAGGCAGCGAAGCTGTAACTGATTTGCAGATCGGACTCCATATCTTGGAAAATGCGTTACTGCGAGTTGAAGTGAATCAACAAAACGGCACGCTGCGCATTACCGACAAACAAAGCGGCCTTATTTATGAAGGTTTAGGCGCCTTTGAAAGCGGAGGGGATGCTGGAGATACCTATAATTATGCAGCCCCATTAGTTGATCGAGTGCTCCGCACGACGGAAACTCCTGTCAGAGTACACGTTTCCGCAGCTGAAGTAGGTTATGCGAGAGGAACGCTTCAAGTGGACATCGATTGGTCCTTGCCGAAGAAACTTAGCGGAGACCGATTAAGCAGAGAAGCTGCCTACACAGAATATCGGATTACGAATTATGTGACGCTTGCCGCAGGATCCGCAAGAGTGGATGTGCGCACGGCGTGGAACAATCAAGCAGAAGACCATCGACTACGGGTGTTGTTTCCGCTTGGTGAGAAGCTCAAGGTTTCACATGCCGAAGGGCATTTCGATGTTGTGGCAAGAGAAGCTGCTGCCCAAGATCACGGCAATGGTTGGCCGGAAACCTATGTACAGCAAAAGCCTCAGCAAGGCTTTGTCAGTGTGAGTAGCAGAGATAAAGGAATGACTGTAGCCAATAAAGGGCTGACCGAGTATGACATGCTTGATGATGAGCAGGGAACGCTGGCTATCACTTTATTAAGGGCTGTAGGCTGGCTGTCCCGTGAGGATACGCTAGTTAGGATTGGCGGAGCAGGTCCTGAAACACCGGTACCTGATGCGCAGAGCCTCGGGTTCAACGAAGCAGAGTATGCGATCTTTGTTCATAAAGGAGATTGGCTGGAATCCCATATATCTCCAAGGGTACATGAATATTTAACTGCTAGCTGCGGATCGATAACTGGGAAACATGACGGTGTTTTGGCAAAGAAAGATGGTTGGCTGGAGATAGAGGGAAATCATGCCCTTATGCTCAGTGCCTGCAAAAAAGCGGAGAAGTCCGATGCCCTTATATTGCGATTCTGGAATACAGCTAAAAAAGCTACCTCAGCAAAAGTAAAAATGAAGATAAAGCCTGATCAGGTACGCTACGTGAAATTGAATGAACAGCCCATAGATACGAAAGATCTTACTATGAATGCCGAAGGGGCATTCACAGTTCATGCAAAAGGTGCCGAAATCATTACGCTTGAAATCAGCTTTCCATCTGTAACAACCAAATAGATAAAAAGGAGAGATCACCATGAATACTGAATTAAGACCCAAAAACGTTATTACACTCAAACAAGCCTTAGAGGTAGCCGAAAAATACGGGTTCGCAATTGGCTCGTTTTCCCCTCGATATACACCGATGATTACGCCCGTTTTGAGGGCTGCCGAGAAGATGAAATCTCCGGCCATTGTTCAGATATCTCATAAAGAACTAATCCGATATGGGATTACACCGAAGGAATTCGCCGATGAATTTTATGAAAAAGTGGTAACGGAAGGAATAACCGTGCCCCTAGTCCTGCATCTTGATCATACTAAGGAATTGGAAACCATCGCTCTTGCGATTGACGCCGGCTTCACCTCTGTCATGATTGACGCCTCTGAGCAAAATTTAGAGGACAATATTAGCACCTCCAAAGAGGTCGCAGATTATGCCCATGCGAAGGGTGTTTCCGTTGAAGCGGAGCTCGGCATGATCGGAACGACGGATTTCGTGGAAACGGATAAAGATGAGGAGCTGTATACCGATCCTCTGGAAGCAAAACGATTCGTGAATGAAACGAATATTGATGCATTGGCGGTTTCCTGCGGGACAGCCCACGGCGTGTATATGGTTAGACAGCCTAAGATCGACGTCGCTCGATTGCAAGAAATCCGTTCTCTAACACCCGTACATCTTGTTCTGCATGGCGGTTCCGGTGTGCCTGCCGAAATGATGGAAGGAGCCATACGCCTTCCAAGCGGCGGTGTGAGTAAAGTGAATATCGCAACGGACTTGGAGCTAGCTTTCTTGGGGGCATTGGAACGGGAAGAGAGACTGACCAATGAAGAATGCAAAGCATTGGAACCCTCTCTTTTGGAAAAGGGGAGAGCTGCAGTTGAAAACACGGTCATCGATAAAATGATTCATTTCTTAGGTAGCAAAGCGCAGGCTGATCATTTTGTTTAAAGTGATAAAGGCATAAATGACTGAGGATGGGAGCTTATACCTTCCTATGTGAAGCTCAAGAGTGCCTAAAAGATGATGGATACCTCCCTCCGGCATGCTCAAGTGAGCCTAGAAGACGAAGGATTCCAATTTAAGCCACCTCCATTGCCAGATTTATATGGTTTGGGTTCTGTTTAAAGTGACAGTTTTGCCCCATTGGGATTGTCGAACTAGAAGGGTGGGAGCGCCTCATCTAGGGGAAGTCTATGGGCTCGGACGAGAACAAAGGGAACGACGATGCGTTATTTTGTAAAATAACTGTTTTTTCGAGCGTTGAGGGAACATGGATGCGTTATTTCGTCATTTTGGGCTGAATGACGGCTTTCAAAGCGGAAATAAGTGATTGACGTTCCGTTTCGCTAGTCGAATAGCGACTTTCTAGGTAAATAACGCATCGACGATCCCTTTCATGAGGGTTTTGGGAGGCATGATCCCTTTTCTCGAGGGTTTGGGAGGCATGTGCCCTTTCATGAGGGTTTGGGCATCATAATCCCTTTTCATGAGGGTTTTGGGCATCATGATCCCTTTTCTCGATGATTTTGACGGAATGTTTCCTGTCTCAAGGGTTTTGGATGGTATGTTCCTTTCTTGAGGTTACTGGATGGTAAATCCCTTTTCTCGAGTGTTCTGCATCGTATGTTCCCTATCATGAGGGGGTACCGCTAAAGAAGTTGAACAACACGATACCTATGGCCTAGCCCCGGTTATCTTCTAATAAAGGAGGATCCTCAAATGTCTAAAGCTGTTAAACTCGCTGAAGATTTCTATGTTGTATCTGGCGATAAGCTAACTCATCCGTGGGATGCGAGTGCTTATTTGATTACTGGCAAAGAGCCTGTGTTAATTGACTGTGGAGGTGCAGATGGCTATCCGGCGTTAAAGCGCAACTTAGGGGAGCTTGGCGTGCAGCCGCAAGATATTACGAAGGTGATTGCGACTCAGGTCACTGGGATCATGTATCCGGATTTGCACAGTTGGCGCTGGAAAGCAGAACTGAGCTTTGGATTCACGAGGCTGATCGAGAGCAAGTGGAGATAGGCGATTACCATCGAACAGGTGCTTTTCTCTATGGTAAGTCTTTTCCTGCTTTGCAGGTTCATCGGACGCTAATTGACGGGGAGATGCTGCAAATAGGCAGGTTCACATTAGAAGTTATACATACACCAGGTCATTCTCCTGGGAGTGTATCGCTGCTGCTTATGGATGGCATTCACAAGATTCTCATCGCCGGTGATACCCTGTGGGGAGGCTACCACGTCAAAGTAGGATCTGATATTGAAGCATGGGGCAACTCGCTGGATAAGCTGTTGACTTATGATTTTGACTTGATGACATTCGGTCATTTGCCTCCGACGTTGGTCTATGACGCCAAAACGAAAGTGTCCGAGGCACGGAAGCAGCTAGGTGTTTATTTTAACCCATGGTTCAAGCCCATGTATGAGACTTTCCAATATTGATTTCACTCCAATAACCAATAAAGGTAGGGGAATTTATGAAACAGAAGAAACTTTACATGATCGGGAATGCCCATCTGGATCCAGTTTGGCTTTGGCAGTGGCAGGAAGGCTTTCAAGAAACGAAGGCAACCTTCCGGTCAGCTCTCGATCGCATGAAGGAATATGATGATTTTATTTTCACCTCGAGCTCCGCTGCAAACTATGAATGGGTTGAGAATAACGACAAAAAAATGTTTGAAGAGATTAAGGAACGTGTACGTGAAGGCCGCTGGCAAATCGTGGGCGGATGGTGGGTGCAACCAGATTGCAACATTCCCGGAGGGGAATCGTTTGTTCGTCAAGGCTTATATGGCCAGCGTTATTTCAAGGAGAAATTAGGCGTAACCGCGAAGGTGGGTTATAACGTCGACAGTTTTGGACATCACGGCATGCTGCCGCAAATTTTGCTCAAAAGCGGAATGCCTTATTATATTTTTATGCGTCCCATGCCGAATGAGAAAGGCTTGCCAGGACGTCTATTTCACTGGGAATCGGATGATGGCAGCCGAGTGCTGACTTACCGGATTCCATTTGAGTATTGCACATGGGGCAAGGACCTCGAGAAGCATGTTCGCCGTTGTATGGAGGAGCTGAAGGATCCTATTGGCAATTTGATGGTCTTCTACGGGGTTGGCAACCATGGGGGAGGTCCAACGAAAGAGAACATCGACAGCATCAAACGGATGAATGGGCTGCCTGAATTTCCGACGATGGAGATGGCTGCACCGAATGAATTTTTCGCCGATATGGAAGCTATGCAGCTGCCAATTCCCGTCGTCCACGACGATCTTCAGCACCATGCCAGCGGTTGTTACGCTGTTCATTCGGGCATTAAGCATTGGAACCGTCAAGCTGAGAATAAACTTCTAGCGGCTGAAAAATGGTCCTCATGGGCTGAATTAAGAACAGGGCAAGCTTATCCAACGGATTTTCATCGAGCATGGAAAAATGTGTTGTTTAACCAATTCCATGATATCCTTGCCGGGACTAGTCTTGAATCGGCTTATGAAGATGCTCGCAACATGCATGGAGAAGCGATGACGATTGCCGAGCGTGGTTTGAACTATGCGATACAATCAATTTCCTGGCATATCGGCATTGAACAGGAAGATGGCATGAAGCCAATCGTTGTATTTAATCCTCATTCTTGGGAAAGCACCGTTAATATCGAGTTAGAAATTGGCGGCATCAAAGATACGACGATATTGGTAGATGAGAACGGCAAACAGGTGCAGTTCCAATTGGTGCAATCTCAGGCAACGGCTGGCGGCAGATACCGTCTTAGCTTTATTGCCCAGCTGCCGTCCATGGGGTATCGGGTGTATAAGGTACTAACAGCTTCGCAGGAAACCAAATTGGCATCACAATCTATTAAAGCGAACGATTATGCGTTGGAAAATGATAGATTCCGACTGGAATTTGATCCAAAGACAGGCTTTATCTCCAGCTTATTTGATAAAAAAGTAAATGTTGAAGTATTCCGCGGGCCCGCGGCGAGACCCGTCGTTATCGAAGACAAGTCAGATACGTGGAGTCATAATGTTTTTCATTTTAACAATAAGATTGGTGAATTCATTGCGACAGGCGTTCAGCGCGTTGAGCATGGCCCGGTTAAATCAGTCATCCGAGTCACAAGTGAATATGGCAGCTCCAAGATCGTGCAGGATTTCACCTTGTATAAACAATTGGGCTATATCGATGTCAAAGTGACAGTGGACTGGCGTGAACAGTTTAAAATGTTGAAATTGGTATTCCCAATTAATTTGGTATTTACCAAACAGACATATGAAATCCCATACGGCTTCAAAGAACGGGAGCATAATGGCGAAGAAGAGCCAGGCCAAAGCTGGGTAGATTATGGCGGTATTTTGCGTGATATTGGTGAGCACGGAGGGACTTCCTATGGTGTTTCCCTAATGAATGATGCGAAATACAGCTATAGCATTATGAATAAAGAGCTGGCGATGACGGTGATTCGCAGTCCGATTTATGCCCATCATGATCCTGTAGTTCCCGAGCCTCAAGGACACTATTCCTTCATCGATCAAGGCATTCAGACGTTTAATTACAGACTGCTGCCGCATCAAGGAAGCTGGGAGCAGGCTGGAACGGTCAAGCATGCACTGGAGCTAAATCAGCGTCCGATCACGATCATCGAAACCTATCATGAGGGAGAGCTTCCTCAAAAGGATTCTTATTTGAACGTAAATAAGGATAATATCATTCTCAGTGTAGTGAAAAAAGCCGAAGAAGGCAGCGATCTGATTATTCGTGCTTATGAAACAACGCGAGAAACGACCGAAGCGACCATTCATTTACCTCACTTGGATCGAGAAATAACAGCCAAATTCGGTCCTTGTGAAATTAAAACCTTCCGTGTTCCTTCCGATCCAAGCCTTTCGGTTACTGAGACGGATCTAATCGAGTGGTAGGGTGGGGATCTGCGATGGCAATAAAGCAAATTAGTTTGAACGGAAGCGATTGGCTCTTCAAAGACTTCTTGGGTGAGGACTGGATATGGCGAAATGCAGAAAAACCCGATTCCAAAGATAGTCGTTGGTGGAGGAAAGGGACGGTTCCTGGAACTGTCCTCTATGATCTATGGCAAAATGGTGAGGTTTCGGACCCCTATTTTGAGCGTAATAGTTTACTGGCAGAATGGGTGCCTGAACGAACGTGGATTTATAAAAAATGGTTCGACATCGATGCTTTCATCTTTGGTCAACGCGTTCAGCTTCATTTTAAGGGTGTTGATTTTGAGGCGCAGTTTTTTCTGAATGGTGCTAAAATAGGTCATCACAAAGGCATGTTTACGGCAGCCGTATTTGATGTCACGGACACCTTTCATTATGGAGGGGCGAACCTATTGTCTGTTGTGATTGAAAAAGCACCGGACGAACAACCGCAGGTTAGCAAAACAAGCTATGTTCGCGAACATAAAAGCCGGATGACGTATTGGTGGGATTTCTGTCCGCGCATGATTCATCAAGGGATATGGGACGATGTGTATTTGGAAGTCACGGGTCCGATTCGTATCGAGGATATTTATGTGAGGTCAACACTTTCCAATGATTTTCAATTAGCAAAACTTACGATAGATTCGACGCTTTCCTCTAATAAACAAGCGGAAGTACGTCTGGAGACTTGCATTTTTTCAGGAGAAGAGCAAGTTAGTTCTGTCGTATCCGATCACTTCATAAGTGAGGGAGAAACCAAGATTAGCTCCACTGCACAGGTTAACCATCCACGTCTATGGCAGCCGAACGGTTCGGGTGAAGCCCATTTGTATCGGGTCCGAATTAACGTGCTTGAAAGGAAAAATGATACTGAGGGACGTGCCGACAGTCTGCTTAGCACCGACAAAGAAATAACGTTCGGCATTCGAACAGTGGCATGGCATCGGAATGAAACACCTGATCCTACGGCAAGGCCTTATGTACTAGTGGTGAATGGGCATAAAACGTACATTAAAGGCTGGAACTGGGTGCCTATGGATGTTATGTATGGTAGAGAGCAGGCGGCTAAGCTAGAAAGACTATTAACGTTAGCCAAGCAGGCAGGAGTTAATATGCTGCGAGTATGGGGTGGAGGGCTAATTGAGAAGGATGCCTTCTATGAGCTTTGCAATCGTTTCGGCATTATGGTTTGGCAGGAATTCATCCAATCCAGCTCTGGGATTGCGAACAAACCGAGTGAGGATGAGGCTTTTATCACGATGATGGTACAGGAAGCCGAACAAATCATTCTGAGAAAGAGAAATCATCCTTCTCTTGTGCTGTGGTGTGGAGGCAATGAACTGCAGGATAGCGATGATCGGCCGCTTGACGATACGGAGCCTGTATTGGGAGCCCTTAGACAAGTGGTTGAAACACTACATCCTGACGCACTTTGGCTGCCGACATCGCCTACCGGCCGATGCTTCTCGAATACGCTGGACAACATCGATCAGGATCCAACTGGGCAGCATGACGTGCATGGCCCTTGGGAGTTTCAGGGATTGTCGCAACAGTATGAGCTCTATAACAAAGGAACCTCACTGCTCCATAGTGAGTTCGGCGTAGAGGGAATGACGCATTTAAAGACGCTGAACCATACGATTTCTGAGTCTAATCAGTGGCCAGCAACCCGGGATAATCCTATTTATTTTCACCGAGGCTCCTGGTGGATTAATGAGCCTATGATTCAGTCATCCTTCGGAAATGAGCTTCGTAATCCGGAGGACCTCATACGCGCAAGTCAGTTTCTGCAAGCAGAGGGACTTAGGTATGCGGTAGAATCTAATCTTCGACGGATGTGGCAAAATAGCGGAACACTCCCATGGCAGTTCAATGAGCCATTCCCGAATGCTTATTGCACTTCCGCGCTTGATTACTTTACGAACCCTAAGCCGGTTTACTATGCGATGGCTAGAGCCTATCAAACTATACAAGTTTCAGCCAGCTTTGCGATGATTGCATGGGAAGGTCAAGAAACTTTCAAGGCGGATGTATGGGTTGTTCAGTCAGATAGGATAGAACTTGGAGAGTTAACCTCGCAGTGGTGTTTAGTTGGAGCAAGCGGACACATATATTCGGAATTCCAGTGGCAAGGAAAAGTGGCGCCAAGTGCTGCCACAAGACTTGGGGAGTTTGAACTGTCCCTCCAGCAGCTGCAAGAGGATGTGTTCTACTTCCGCATCAATCTTGTAAACGCCGCGAAGGAAGTCATCAGCAGTAATTGCTATCCATTTAGTGTCACAGCTAATTTGGTGCCGATGTTAGTACTATCACAAACCAGCATACAGGTGGAGAAAAAGATTTCCGAGGAAGGGGCATTCTGGCAGCTTCAACTTACGAACGTAGGCACACAAGCAGCCTTTCTAGTCCATCTAGAGGATGCTCGTCCGGTAACTGCAGAAGGATATGTTTATTATACGGATAATGACTTCTCTTTACTCCCTGGTGAAAGCAAGTCGATTAACGTCCAGTGGAGCTCCATTCCTGAAGCAGACAGGAAACTGGACATATCTGCTTGGAACAGCCCGGTTCAGAACATTTTATAACGGGTAGGACTTAATAACCTCTTTTACTGGAGGGTTTTTACGGGGAACTCTCTTGACAACCCTACTAAGAAGAGCGATATTAGAATTTGCATATCTTCATTGAGAAATCCCCAATCAGAAATCCCTTTCTGATTCGGAAACTAATAGTGTAAAGGTATTCGAGGATTAGAGGGGGATCAAATTATGATTGCTATTCATCGCAGAACCAAAATAAAAGAAATTCTCTTCCAAGAACGCAGTGTTAAAGTAGCTGATTTGGTGAAGGAATTCAATGTTTCCGAAGAAACCATACGCCGCGATCTGAACCAATTGGAGCAGGAAGGCATCATTCAAAAAAATTACGGCGGCGCCATTTTGATGGAAGAATTGCAAAATAATTCACAAAACATTCCTCCAGTCGAGCAGCGGAGATTCCAATTTTACGAGGAGAAAGATGCGATCGGGAAAATGGCCGCTTCGTTGGTGGAAGGCAATCAAATCGTCATATTAGACGCTGGCTCAACAACCTGGTGTGTGGCGCGTCACCTAAGAAATGTGCCAAAGCTGATGGTAGTTACGAACGGAACAGATGTCGCGGAGGAAAGCAGTCATAATGAAGATGCTTCAGTCTTTGTCATTGGCGGGAAACTAATTAAGAAATCAATGAGTCTTGTTGGTCCCCAAGCGGAATTAGAGCTGCAGAAATATAATGCCGATTTCTCCTTTTTAGGCGCCTCTGGGATAACCATTCGTAAAGGTTTTACAAGTTCTGATCTCTATGAAGCGGAAGTAAAACGGGCCATGATATCGGCAGGACAAAAGATTGTCATTGTTGCGGATCACAGTAAATTCGAGCGGCAAGGTTTGGTCTCCTTTTCCAGCTTTCAAGATGTTGATATTCTGGTTACTAGCGACCTAGTAGAACCCAGTATTCTTGATGAAATCCGCCAGTGCGGAGTGCAGGTGATTGTTTGTCCCGTGAAGGAATTGATCCTAAATGAAGATGAATGAGAGTTAAAGTAACAGTAAAAAATAGTGGGTAGTCCAATAGAAGCCTTAAAGGCATCTAGGACCCCCGCTTTTTTTGTTGATTGCTATCTTGGTGAATGGAAAATGTAGATTTAAAACAGATGAATCTAGTCATCGATTAGGTTTGTTCATTTGTTAAATTAAGTGTTGACAATTTCATGTGTAAGCGATAACATGTATTTATAGAAATCGCCATGAATAAAAGTGGGAACGATCCCAAACAAGTGCGGAAAACTGAATAAGATGACCTTTTTTTTGAATAAAAAATGGGAACGTTCTCAAAAAGTGAGATTACTTATCGAAGCAAGCAAAAAATCAATCTTTTATCCTTAAAATGGGAACGTTCCCGAAAATGAAAATTCAATCGATTTGTTCAAGTATAGAGGGGGGCAGCCAATGAATCCAACGATTCATGACGTCGCTAGAGTAGCCAACACATCCAAAAGTACAGTATCACGCTATTTAAATGGTCAAAAGGTAAAGAAAGCAACGGAAGAGGCCTTAGAGAGAGCGATTATAACTCTTAATTATCATCGGAATGAAAATGCTCGAAGATTAGTCATGAGTCGGACGAATACGATCGGTATCGTGGTCGACAACATTTCGAACATATTCTACTCAGGCATTATTAGAGGGATTGAAGCCGTAGCCAATAAGAAAGGCTATAACTGTATATTCTATAGTGGAACTTCAAATGCCAAACAAGAGGCGTCCTTCCTCCATCTGCTTTTCGAAGGACAGGTTGACGGTATTATCCTGCTTAGCTTCCAGAAGCGGGATCTGCTTGAACTGGAGCGGATGATGGATGTTCCGTATCCGCTTGCATTAATTGGCGATCATGGGGAAATGGATGGCTTATACTCCGTTGATATCGACAACGCTTCTGGGGTTGCTGATCTGGTTACCTATCTGCATGAATTAGGACATCGTCGAGTAGCCTATATTTCAGGTCCTAGTCACATGGGACCTATCAAATACCGGTTGAAAGGCTTGCAGCAGAAGATGCAAGAATTGCAAATGGAATTCCGGCCTGAGTGGGTCGTGGCGTCGGATTGGACCAATCAAGGCGGATACGAGGCCATGAAGGAGCTGCTTCAAGAAGAAGGCTATACGGCAGTCATTGCCTCCAGTGATGAGACAGCTATCGGTGCGCTTCGAGCATTACAGGAGCAAGGGATTCAAGTTCCTAACCAAATGTCGATCGTCGGATTTGACGATATCACCTTGTCGAGTTGGGTTTCCCCGCCATTGACAACGGTTCGCCAGCCTCTACAGCAGGTTGGGATGAAGGCAGCGGAAGGCTTGTTTGCCCAAATAGAGGGAGAAGCAGTAGAGAGAACGTCTCATTTATTTAAACCGACACTGGTGATTCGTCAATCTTGTACCAAACTTTAGAAAAGAGTTGAGACCGATGATTTCAAAAATCAATAAGTCGAATTACGGATATCTATTTGTAGCTCCATTTTTCATAGGATTTGGCATCTTTGGTTTAATTCCGATTTTATATACGTTTTATTTAAGCTTTACCAAATGGGATGGATTTACAGATCCCGTTTATGTCGGCTTGGCCAACTATTCTCGTCTTTTGCACGATACGTACTTCTATCAAACGATAGGGAACACCTTGATCATTTGGGTCATGTCGATTGTTCCACAGCTGATCATTGCTCTCGTTCTTGCGATTATTTTGAATGAGAAATTTATTCGCGGCAAGCATTTTTTCAGGGCTGTGTACTACTTTCCCCATATCATTACACCAATTACGCTTGGCGTTATGTTCAGCTTATTGTTCGACTGGCAAACGGGCTCGGTCAATAAAGTGCTGATGGAATTAGGAATCGTTAGTGAGCCAGTGAACTGGTTCAGCAGTCCATGGTGGTCGCGCACGATTGTATCGGGCGTCATTTGCTGGCAATATTTCGGATTTAACCTGATCGTGTTTGTCGCGGGACTTCAATCCATTTCAGAAGAAGTGTACGAAGCGGCCAAGATGGATGGCGCGAATAAATGGAAAAGCACGCTATATATTACGCTCCCCATGCTGCGTCCTGTCTTTCTGTTTACCTTCATTACCTCAGTAATTGGTGGATTGCAATTGTTTGATGCGCCACTAATGCTCGGAGATGGTCCTAATAATACGACCCGAACCATGGTTATGTACCTCTATCAAACCGCATTCAAAAATTTTGATTACAGCTACGGAGCAACAGTCGCATATGGTATTTTCGTTGTTGTCATGGTCTTGACGGCGATTACAGCGAAAGCTTCAAAGCTCAATGAGTAGGAGGTGACGACCCTTGATAAAGAAAGCGTTTCAATTCGATTGGTTTATTTTGAAAATTATCATCTACGTGGCGTTAATGGCTATAGCTTTGACTTGCTTACTGCCTTTTTACAGCATGATCATTACTTCCACACACACCAATTCAGACATTGCCCGGAAGCTGCTCATCGTACCTGGCGACCAGTTCTTAGAGAACTATCATAGGCTGATTGAAACCGTAAACATCTGGCGTGGATTAGGTAATACGTTATTCATCACTGTTACGGCAACACTCATTAATGTTTATTTTGCCGCGTTAGCTGGTTATGGATTCTCAAAATACAATTTTCGGTACAAAGGCGTATTGTTCATGATTACCCTAGCGACAATGATGATTCCTGGACAATTGGGAATTATCGGATTTTATAAATTAATGGATGTTTTCCATATGTTGAACACCTATTATCCTTTATTGCTTACGTCCGTGTACAACGCATTCGGTATTTTTCTAGTCAAACAGTTCGCTGATACATCGGTACCAACCGAAATTATCGAATCTGGAAGAATTGACGGATATAGTGAAATGCAGCTTTTCCATCGCATCATTTTACCGTTAATGAGTCCTGCGCTTGCCACGTTAGCGATCTTTGCTTTCATTGGAAAATGGAATGACTTTTTAGTTCCGATGATTATTTTGTTCGATGCCGACATGCAAACTTTGCCAGTCATGATTGCGAGTGTTAAATCGCAGTTTTCATCCGACTTTGGCGCTCAATATGTAGGAATTGTTATATCGGTCGTCCCGATCCTGGTGTTCTTCTCTTTTATGTCCAAGCGGATTATTAATGGAGTTGCGGCTGGAGCCGTAAAGGGCTGATGCGTAGACATTGAGGGGAGTGATGCGCGGCAATATTTTATCGTCATTTTAACCAGAAAACATCACTATACTTGTAAATTAACTCTAAGGGGAGATATATCTTGAAAGCACAAAAATGGGCTTCTATTTTAATGACAACGGTACTTGCGACAGGTGTTCTAACGGCTTGTGGTTCTAAATCAACTAACAATAGTTCAGCGACGAATACTCCTGCGGCATCTGTCGCACCAGTAGATCCGGCAAAGCTGTCTGGAACGCTCTCCCTATGGACTTTCTTTGATGGAACAAAAGGCATTGCGACAGCATTTGAAAAGAAATATCCGAATGTCAAAGTTGACGTTAAGGTGTTCCCTGGCGATCAATATCAAATCAAACTGTTATCAGCGCTGCAATCCGGCAAAGATGTGCCTGATGTGCTTGACCTTGAAAGAAGTTATGTTGGTAAATTCATTGAATCTCCGTTCTTGATGGATTTAGCACCAATTGGCGCTGCTGATTTAGTTAAAAATTACATTCCATATGTCTCTGAGCTTGGTAAATCGTCGGACGGCAAAATCAAAGCGATATCTGACCAATCCTCTCCTGGCGGCTTCTGGTATTTGAAAGAAAATGCCAAAAAGTTTCTCGGTACGGATGATTCGAACCAAATCAGCGAAATGGTGAACAGTTACGATAAGATCATTGAGCTCGGTAAAAAAGTTGCGAAGCAAAGCGATGGCAAGGTTCATTTAATTGCGAATACAGGGGACTTGAATGACATTGCCAGCTACAATACACAGCCTTTCTACATGAATGGCAAATTAAATGTCGATCCGAAATGGGAAAAAGTATATAACAGTCAAAAAGAAATTCGTGCAAATAACGTAGATGCGAAATTACCATTCATGTCAGCAGGCTGGGGTAATGCACTTAACGACGGAAGTGTTGTATTGGTAGCGATGCCTGCTTGGGCAACATTCATGATCGGTAACAAAGATAATAAAGCCGTTGGTAAGTTTGGCGTTGCCAAAACTCCAGAAGGTTTCTACAACGGTGGAACATTCCGTGCGATTTATAATAAAACGGCTAATAAAGACATCGCTGCTGAGTTTATCAAATTCTCTGCTAGCGCTGAATGGCAGAACGCAGATCTGATTGCAAGAGGGAACATGCCAGCACTTCAAAGTGTTTATGATGCAAATGTAGATAAGTATACAGCTCCTTTAACTGGGGATCAAAAAGTACTGCAGCCTTACTACGCAATGATGAAGTCAATGCCAGTGATTAAGTCTGATAAATACAGTGATTCGATTCTAGGTCTCTGGAGAAAAGTAGCAAGTCAAGGACTTACAGACAATAAAAGCTATGCGGATGTTGTAGCAGCCTTCCAAAAAGAAGTGAAAGCAGCGTTCCCTGAGCTTCAATAATTGTAAAAAAGAAAAGCGGCTGTTTCTTCAAGAAACAGCCGCATATTTAGAAGGAGAGAGACCAGCTAATGAGCATCCTTCATGATTATGTTAACCGAATCCGCATCATTGACGGTCATGAACACCTTGCAACACCGCAAATTCGAAAAAGAGAAAATCATGATTTGTTTTCCTTGCTGCATTACTTGGACTCTGATTTTTATAGCGCAGGCATGAAAATGGGTGCGTTAGGAAGACAAAGTTCATTAGATGTGGAACAAAAGGCTTCCCTGTTTATGGACTTTTGGCATAAAACAAAAAATACAACGTATGCCCGGATGTTTCGGACAGCGATGGAAGATTTATATGGGCACAGCGAGTGGAATGTGAAAGGCCTATTAGAGGCGAATGAAAAAGTGACCCAAGCAACGCATAACCCAGACTGGTATGAGCAAGTTATGGTCCAAAAGTCCGGCATTGATCTTGCCTTTACACTGATACAAACAACGAAGCTTGCGTACGAGCGTTTTCGTCCCATCATGTTTATGGATTTTACTTTCAAACTTCGAACATTGAAGGATATCACTACTGTCGAGAGAATGTCTGGCGTTACAGTCTATCATCTGCGCCAATATTTGGAGGCAGTGGATACCTTATTGCATAAATATGTTCAGGAAGGCATGGTCGCGACAAAGTTTGGGCATGCCTACTGGCGCTCCCTATCTTCTGGTAAACCGACCTTCCATGAAGCGGAGCTGGCTTTCAATCGTCTGCTCGGCTGTACACTGGAAGAATCGCTCTCACAAGCTGAAACACAGGCGCTGCAGGATTATTTGATCCATTTCATCATCCAACGTTCGATTGCTTATGATCTACCGATTCAAATTCATACTGGTCATCATGAAGTAAGTGTTTCTTCTAACGGCAACACGTTAACGAATTCGAATGTGGAATTGCTGATCCCGCTGCTGCTGGAATATACGGAAGCAAGATTTGTTCTGCTCCACAGCGGATACCCCTATTATTTGCCTTATTTAAGCCTTGTAAAAAATTTTCCGAATGTCTACGCAGATTTTACATGGGTGTACATCATTTCGCCGACGGCATCTAAACAAATATTACATCAGGTTATTGAAATGGTCCCAATGACGAAAATTCAAGGCTTTGGCGGCGATTATAACTTTATCGAAGGGACATATGCCCACCAGAAGTTGGCCCGCAAAGTGGTGGCGGATGTATTGACGGAAAAGGTGGCTGATGGCGCACTTGATGAATCAGAAGCCATGACGTTTGCTGATCGGATTTTCCGAACGAATTTAATCGAACTATATAAGCTGAAGGGTTTGGAGGAATAGCGATGCAGTGGAAGTTATCGGATAACGGCTTAGAGCATGCAGTAAAGGCATTTGAGATTACTACGGCTGAATCCAAGCATCAAGCAAGTCTTCGATTTTCCAATTTGTTATCGGCAAGCGGCAGGGAAGGGAAGCAGGAAATGGTACCTGTTGATGAGATAACGTCAACATCTGACGGGCTGCAGGCTTCTGGGGAATCGGAAAGCTTTCAAGTACGATCAAGCTGGAAACAAATGAACGATATTTGCGACTATTTCGAAGTATCCATGGATGTGGAGTACAAGGGCAAGCAAGCTTCTGCGTACAATTTGCAGTTTGGCTGCAGCCTTGAAGGGACGGGCAAGCCGGATTGGATGATTCCCGGCGCTTTTTACAAAGAGAATCGATTCGAAAAAAATCTGCGTCCCTACCCTCGCTATGACTTTAAGGGGGGCGATCCTCAGCAAATGGTGTCCGATTACTGGTCATTTCGTGCAGATCGTGCAGCTCTTCCAGCGGTGTTCGCTTGGAATGACGGGATGTGCGGAGCGCTTTGTACGGATGAAATGTCCCCGCTTGGACTTAGTGGTCTAGGCTTTCGAGGCAATGAAGCAGGGACGGAAATTTGGCTTAACTTTCCTTATAAGGAGGAGCCCGTGACGTTCATTGGTAACGCCGTGCCAGCACCAGCGGATCTGCACATGCATACGTTCCAACCGGGTGAGAAAGTAGAGCTTCATTTCTATGTTTACGCAGGCACTTCTGATGCGCACAGCTACAATCCTTTCGTTCGTCAAATGTATGCTATACATCGTCAAGTAAATGGGCTGAATCCATGGATGGGCCTGGAGCAAGCAGCAGAACTAACGGCTCATGGCCTGTACGAATGGCACTATGATAAAGAGAACGACATTCTTAGAGAAACGGCTGCTTTCGACCGCGAGTTTAACAACAATGTCAAAGGAATGGGCGATCGTCCGCACATGCACGTCAGTTGGGTTAGCGGTGTGCCTTATGCCTACGCCTTGTTGACCTATGGCAGGAAAAAAGAGGATACATCCTATATAGAAGCGGGCATACGAGTGTTGAATAAAATCGCAACAGGGCTTGCACCGAGCGGAACGTTCTGGGCTTCATGGGAGCTCGGGAGAGGTTGGACGGCAGGCTGGAATCCGAAAAAGACGTGGCTGCAAGCCCGGACGGTATCTGAAGCAACGTTGTTCCTAGTCCGGGCGCTTGCCTTTGAGAGAGAAGCAGGAGTCATGCATCCTGAATGGGAGCATGCTGTTCTTTCCAATCTCCGCTTCGCGGCGGAACATCAGCGCTCCGATGGGAACTTCGGTTCCTACTATGATAGTGAGACTGGCGAAGTACAGGAGTGGGATGGCGCAGGCGGTATGCTGTGGATTGCCGCACTTCTGGAGGGAGCCGCTTACTTTCAAGACGAAGGCTTCGCAGCCGCTGCAGTTCGGGGAGGAAGCTATTACGAACGCTTCATTCGTGACGAATATATTTATGGCGCTCCAGAGGATGTCCACTTAACACCGACCTCGGAGGATGCGTACAATGCGGTCGTGTCCTACGTTCTGTTGTATGAATTCAATCGACAGCCGCTCTGGTTGGAGCTTGCTTCTAGTGCTGCGGATTGGATGATGACTTTCCGTTGGACATACAATTTACAATTTCCGAAGCATTCTCTTCTTGCACAGTACGATTACTGTTCGCGCGGGGCGGATCAGGCATCAACATCCAATCAACATTTACACAATTATGGACTTTTTGCAGTACCAGAGATGCTCCGGCTATGGACTTATACAGGGGACCGATATTATCTAGATCGTACGCGAGATCATATTTCGTGCTTCCTGCAGTTTATCGCGCGTGAAGATGGCGACTTCAATGCTTACAAAGGTATGGTAACGGAACGGTTCTACAATACGAATTGCTTCCAACCGAAGGGAATGATGCTGACGCTATCCCATTCTTGGTGTATTGGACTCATATTATATGCGGCTCAGGCATCTCTACCTTATGAAAATGACTTAGATTTATACGATCGATAATTAAAGTGGACCAAAGGTAAAAGTAGGCTGCGTTGCAGCCTATGTAACTTTTGGGAACGTGCCCAAATTGCCAGATAACGGAGACCGTCGATTCATTCATTCATCCATCTCTCCCTACATTAAAGTGTTTTAAATTGGGATCAATTATCATTTATGCTCGCTTGAGTTTGTTGGAAGAACGAATTCCCTATTCGCGGTAGAATGATGTTGTAAAAAGTGCAACAATTGCTGCATAGATCCAGACTTTCACCCTTCGATGTTGCATAATGTACAACAATTTGGCCCAATATAGACCATTTCGCAACAAATATGCTCAAAATGTTGCACGAAATGCAACTTCAAGTTGCAAAACAGTCTTTTGGCGTGTGAATTGTTGCAGAAAATACAACATTAGTAATCACTGTAGCCCATCTGCTCTCACGAGAGCTGAATGACTCTAAAGATGCATTTTGGAGTTATTTATACCAGTTGTGAATCAAGCGACAGTTTCTAAGGTGCTTCATACATGCAAAGGAGCGATTTCAATGACAAATAAACTAGCCATTATCCATACAACACCGGTAACGGTGGAAAGTTTAAAAGCATTAGCCGTAGAGCTTCTGCCTGAGGTTGAAGTGATGAACTGGGTAGATGATTCCATTTTGCCGCAGCTCGTAGCGAATGGCGGGCAAATCGATGAGATTGAAGAGCGTTTCCTTCAGTACGCTCAAATTGCCGAGAAAGCAGGTGCTTCCTGTATCTTGAGCGCATGCTCGTCCATCGGCGAGTTGGTTGCCCGCGTACAGCCGAAACTCCAAATTCCCATCATTCGTATCGATGACCCGATGGCAGAGTTGGCGGTGAATTCAGCACGCAAGATTGGTGTTGCGGCAACGCTCGAAACGACATTGCAGCCGACCAAACGAATGCTTATTAGCAAAGCAGAGCAAGCTGGCAAAGCGGTGCAAATTGATTCAGTCGTCGCAAAATCTGCTTATCAGAAGCTCCTCGCTGGAGATAAAGAGGGGCATGATGAAGAACTCGCATCTGCACTCCGCAATCTTGCAGCCAACACGGATGTCGTAGTACTTGCGCAGGCTTCTATGGCCCGCGTGATTTCGCAATTTGCTCCAGAGGAACAAACGCGTTTTCTGAGCAGCCCGCGTTTAGGAATGCTGCGGGTTAAAGAAGTCATGGAACAACTATAGCGTTACCTCACTATTAGAAGCTTTATATAAAAGGAGACATACTCGATGACAAACTCAACACCTACTGCACCGGTAATCACATTAAAACAAGCACTTGAGATTTCTGAATCGAACCATTTTGCGATTGGCTCTTTCTCGCCGCGTTATACACCCATGATTGCAGCTGTTCTGAAGGCGGGCCAAATCGCGAATTCACCGTTAATTGTTCAAATTTCACATAAAGAATTGATTCGTTATGGGATTACAGCAGCTGAATTTGGAGAAGAATTTTACCGTCAAGTAAAGGAGCAGCAAATCACAGTTCCTGTCGTATTGCATTTGGATCACACAAAGGAATTAGAAACCATTAAAGAAGCGATTGCAGCAGGCTTTACGTCGGTCATGATTGATGCATCGGAGAAACCATTTGCCGAAAATGCGGAAATAAGCAAGGAAGTTGTGGAATATGCCCATGCGAAAGGAGTTTCCGTAGAAGCCGAGCTTGGAATGATTGGCACAACAGACTTCGTAGAAACGGATAAAGATGAAGAATTATATACGAATCCACAGGAAGCGGCTGAGTTTGTCGCGATTACCGGTGTTGATGCGCTAGCTGTGTCTTGCGGTACCGCACATGGCGTATATGTCGTGAAGCAGCCGAAAATCGACTATGACCGCTTGATGGAAATTCGCAGATTGACTCCGGTTCATCTTGTCCTGCATGGCGGTTCTGGCGTACCACCTGAAATGATGCGCAGAGCCTACCAATTGCCAGGCGGCGGTGTTAGCAAAGTGAATATCGCGACGGATTTGGAGCTTTCGCTGCTCCAAGCCCTTGGACGTGAAGAACGGATGACCAATGAAGAATGTAAAAACTTAGCGCCGGATAGGCTGCAAGTTGGCCGTGATGCCGTTACGCAAACGGTGATGGAAAAAATGAAGCATTTTTTGAACAGCGCTGGTAAAGCGGATGTTTTTAACAAATAGATCGGGGGATTCTCTCAATGAAAGATAACAAACTCTATATGATTGGTAACGCACATTTGGATCCGGTTTGGTTATGGCAATGGCAGGAAGGATTCCAAGAAGCGAAGGCGACATTCCGTTCTGCTCTAGACCGGATGACAGAGTCCGAAGATTTTATTTTCACTTCCAGCTCTGCTGCCATGTACGAGTGGATTGAAAATAACGAGCCAAAGATGTTCGCGGAGATCAAAAAACGCGTGCAGGAAGGACGCTGGAATATTGTCGGCGGTTGGTGGATTCAACCTGATTGCAACATTCCGAATGGGGAATCCTTCGTCCGTCAAGGGTTGTACGGTCAACATTATTTCAAAGAAAAGTTCGGGGTAACCGCTAAAGTTGGCTACAACGTAGACAGCTTTGGGCATAACGGTATGCTGCCGCAAATTCTGAAGAAGAGCGGGATGGACTATTACGTGATGATGCGTCCGATGCCGAATGAAAAAGGGCTGCCAAGCCGTCTGTTCATGTGGGAATCGGATGATGGCTCACAAGTCATGACATTCCGCATCATGTATGAATATTTGTCTTGGGGCAAAGATTTGGAAAACCATGTTCGCCGCTGCTTGGGCGAATTTAAAGAGCCGCTTAACGAATTGATGCTGTTCTATGGCGTTGGCAATCATGGGGGCGGCCCAACGAAAGAAAATATCGAGAGTATTCGCCGCATGAACGAGGACCCATCTCTTCCTAAGCTGGAGTTTGCAACGCCGGATGCGTATTTCAAAGAGATGGAGAGCAAGAACTTAAAGCTGCCGGTCGTTCATGATGATTTGCAGCACCATGCTAGCGGCTGCTACGCAGCGCATTCAGGCATCAAGCATTGGAATCGCAAGGCAGAGAATCGATTAATGGCCGCAGAGAAGTACTCGGCGCTTGCTTCATGGATTACGGGTCAACCTTATCCGGCAGAGTTCAAGCAAGCTTGGAAAAATGTGCTCTTTAATCAGTTCCATGACATATTAGCTGGAACCAGCTTGGAGTCTGCTTACGAAGACGCGATGTACTTGTATGGGGAAGCCATGGCTATCGCGGATCGTTCCCTTAATTATGCGGTTCAATCTTTATCATGGAACATAAACATTGAACAGGATGTAACCATGAAGCCGATTGTTGTTTTTAACCCTCATGCATGGGAAAGCCGTGTAAACGTTGAGCTGGAAGTAGGAGGCATCAAACCCACTACTGTTTTGCTTGATGACAAAGGGAATCCGGTGCCATTCCAGACAGTGCAATCACAAGCTTCTGCAAATGGCCGTTTCCGTCTTAGCTTTATGGCTGAGCTGCCTTCCATGGGATATCGGGTGTACAAATTGGTGGCTGAGTCAGCCTCACTTAAACCGGTTGGCGAGCCCATTCAAGCAAGCGACTTAGTTATGGAGAATAAGCGGTTCCGCTTGGAGTTCGATAAAGAAACAGGCTATATCAAGAGCCTGCATGATAAAGTGGTCGATCATGAAGTGTTTAAAGGAGAAGGAGCCAAGCCCATCGTCTTGGATGATAAGTCGGATACATGGAGCCATGATGTGCTGCATTTCAACCAAAAAGCTGGCACATTCAAGGCGAAAAAGGTGTTCCGTGTCGAGCATGGTCCCGTTAAATCGGTCATCCGTGTTGTCAGTGAGTATGGCAGCTCGAAGCTAGTTCAAGATTTCGCCATGTATCCGGACCGCGATCAAATCGATGTACAGGTGATGGTGGATTGGCGCGAGTCCTTCAAAATGCTAAAGCTGGTTTTCCCTGTGAATGTCATCTTTAGCAAGCAAACCTACGAAATACCTTACGGTACGATTGAACGTGAACATAACGGCGAAGAAGAACCAGGATTAACGTGGATTGATTATTCGGGTGTGACTCGAAAAGGCAACATCATGTATGGCCTCAGCCTAATGAATGATGCCAAATACAGCTATAGCATTCATAACCAAGACATGGCGTTGACTGTACTGAGAAGTCCAATTTATGCGCATCATGTGCCTTATGAGCCGGATCCAAATGGTGAGTATTCCTTTATCGATCAGGGCATTCAGCGTTTTTCTTACTCCTTGCTGCCTCATGAAGGCACATGGGAGCAGGCCGGTACGGTGAAGCGCGCAGCGGAACTTAACTGCAAGCCGATTGCTGTTATCGAATCGTTCCATGAAGGGGAGCTTGCGCAAACCGATTCCTATGTAAAAGTAAGCCGCGACAATATCGTTGTTAGTGCGATCAAGAAAGCGGAAGATAACGGGGACCTCATTATTCGTGTCTATGAGACGAATAAATCCGCTACGTCAGCCGAGATTGAGCTGCCTAGATGGAAGCGTGTCATTAAGGCGGATTTTAACCCATGCGAGATCAAAACCTTCCGTGTGCCGAAGAATCCGGAATTGCCGATCAAAGAAACCAATATGCTGGAATGGGATGTGGAGTAGATGGAGGCATCGGTTTGGCAGCAGCTGCAGGAAGCCGGGCGTTACATGCTGAATAACGGCTTGGCTTGGGGAAACGCAGGCAATATCAGTGCGCGAACCAAAGCTGACCACTACTTGATCACAGCAAGCGGTACAGACCTAGGGGAACTCAGCGAAGACGACTTCGTTGAGTGCGCTTTAATAGGCGGCACCTCGTCCTCTGCACCAGGGAAGAAGCCATCCAAAGAAGTGCCCATGCACCAAGCAATTTATGAATCTCGTCCTGATGTTGGGGCCGTGCTTCATGCTTCACCCTTTTACAGCACGATGCTAGCCTGCTCGGCAGAACAACTGCCATCGGAATGGTTTGTTGAAACGATGTATTATTTGGAACGCATAGAACGCGTTCCTTACTTTCATCCTGGTTCCCGCGAGCTTGGTGATGCGGTGCGGGAAAAAGCATGCAAAGCGAATGTGCTTTTCCTCGAAAATCACGGTGTTCTTGTTTACGACAAGAACGTGAAGGAAGCTCGTATGGCCATGCACACGCTTGAAATGGCTTGCCAGATGTATGTGTTGGCGAAGAGTTCGGGGATTTCCCTACGCAAGCTGCCAGATGACGTGGTTCAAAGCTTCTTGAACGAGTCGGGCTATAGGCCAAGAAGGAGGTTCTCCGAATGATTGGTATTATCGCAGACGATATTACAGGGGCGAATGACATCGGCATCATGTACGCTAAAGCGAACATCAGAACACATGTCTACCCGATGGAGGCGTGTACGGGGAGTGACCAGAACAGTGGCGGTGAGCCGGACGTACTTGTTCTCGACACGCACTCCCGATTAGATACGCCGGATGATGCGTACACGAAGGTGTACCAGATGACGAAGCGGCTGCAGGAGGCTGGGTGCGCACGATTTATCAATAAAACTTGCTCCGTCTTCCGCGGCAATATCGGGACAGAATTCGATGCCATGCTTGATGCGCTAGACGCATCTTTTGGCATAGTAGTGCTTGGTTTTCCGAAAAATGGACGGACTACGTTAAATGGCATTCATTATGTACATGGTAAAAAACTGGAAGAATCCGAGTTTCGAAACGATCCTGTGCATCCGATGCGCTGTTCCAATTTGGTTGATATTTTACAATCACAAACGGACCGCAGAGTAGGACTAATTCCCATTCATATTGTAGAACAAGGTGCTTCTGTGTTAGAGGAGCAAATTGCAGTGATGAAGCAATCAGGCTTCACCTATATCATCCTCGATGTGCGTGATCAGCAGTCACTAAAGACCATTGCGCAAGCGGTTCAGGCTGAGCCGATTATTTGCGGAAGCTCAGCTTTGGCGGAGGAGCTGGCGTTGTTAGAGAAGCAGAATGCCGTGCAAACGAGTGTTGCGAATAAGCTGCCAGCGCTTGGACGCTCAGCTGTTTTGTGCGCCGCAGGCAGTTTAATGCCGCAAACAGCTGCGCAAATTGCCTATGCCAAAAAGCAGGGCCTGACAGCATTGGAGCTCGATTCCTTGCTCTTGTTTAACCCTGCTGAGAAGGAGGCGCTTTGCAAGCAATTGGTCGAACAAGCGTCAAGACTTCTAAAGGATGATAAGGACGTACTCATTCACGCCTCGAATAGCCCGCTCAAAGTGGCGGCGACGAAAGTAAAAGGCGTTGAACTCGGCTACGGCAATACGGAAGTGTCCGTTATCGTTTCGAATGCGCTGTCCGACGTCATACAATCGGTCGTCAATGTGACAGGGCAGCAACGTCTGCTCATCGCTGGAGGGGAAACGTCCGCTGCGGTCTGCGATAAGCTGGGCATTGGCGGACTTAGCATCTGGCAAGAAATTGAGCCGGGATTGCCATCCTGTTTAACGCTCCAAACGCCGCAGCGCTTTTTGGTGTTAAAATCAGGCAGCTTTGGCAGCGAACCCTTTTTCATAGAAGCTATTGAACACTTGAAACAAACATAACCTGTGTTAGGAGGAGATTGACGTTATGAGTCAAACATTGGAGCAGCTTTTCGTGAAATATCCAGACTTGGAACCGTGTCGTTCATCGATCCAAGGGGCATTTGAATCTATGAAAGTGTCGTTTGAAAAGGGAGGCAAAATGCTGCTTGCCGGTAACGGAGGAAGTGCAGCTGATTGTGAACACGTTGTCGGCGAGTTGATGAAAGGATTTATGTCGCCGCGCAGGCTACCCAAGGAGCAAAGAGACAAAATGATGCTTCACGGCGAAGAGCAGGGGACGTATTTGGCTGATCATTTGCAAGGTGCGCTGCCGGCCATTTCGCTTGTCAGCCATACAGCGTTTGCAACAGCTTTCAATAATGATGTGGCGGCTGACATGGTATTCGCGCAGCAGGTATATGGCTATGGAAAGCCGGAGGATACACTCGTTGTATTCAGTACATCGGGTAACTCGGCTAATATTGTACACGCGGTGCAAGTTGCCAAAGCACTTGGTGTCTACACCATTGGTTTGACTGGGGAAGGCGGAGGCCGCTTAAAAGAACTTTGCGATGTGACGATCTGCGTGCCGTATCGTTCAACACCAGACATTCAGGAACGCCATCTTCCCATCTACCATGTGCTATGCATGATGCTGGAGGAGGCATTTTTCGTATGAGTCTTCTGCTTGGTGGCATTGATATAGGTGGTACGAAGTGCGCTGCAGTACTTGGAATCACGGCTGGAGAAACAGTTAACATCTTAGATAAAATAAGCTTTCCGACGCCGGCAACGCCGAACGAAGCACTTGTGCAGCTTGGTGACGCGCTAGAGCAGCTGTTGAAGCGCAATCCTGAAGGTAATTTACAAGCCATTGGCATCAGCTGTGGCGGTCCATTAAGCAGTAAGGATGGCCTCGTGCTGTCGCCGCCTAATTTACCTGGTTGGGACTGTATTGATGTGCTAGCCCCTTTTCGAGAACGTTTCGATGTTCCTGTCGGATTGCAAAATGATGCCAACGCCTGTGCGTTAGCTGAATGGAAATGGGGAGCCGGGCGAGGTTCCCAGAATATGATCTTCTTGACCTTTGGTACCGGAATGGGTGCGGGTCTTATTCTAAATGGCCGCTTATATGCAGGCGCGAACGATATGGCCGGCGAGGTTGGGCATATCCGTTTAGCTGAGGATGGACCTTTAGGCTATGGTAAGCAAGGTTCGTTCGAAGGGTTTTGCAGCGGCGGCGGTATTGCCCGGCTGGCGTTTGCGATGGCTGAAGACTGGTTCTCTGCAGGAAAATCAACGATACTTTCTACTTCTAAGGATCAGCTCCGAGAGCTCACAGCGAAAGATGTTTTTGAAGCGGCACATGCTGGCGATGAGCTGGCGATGCTGGTGATTCGTAAGGTAAGTGGGCAGCTAGGCAGAGGACTTGCGATCCTAATTGACATCCTCAATCCGGATACCATCGTCATCGGCAGTATTTATGAACGGCAGGAGTCCATGCTAGCCCCTTTGGTTATGGAGGAGCTAAAACGCGAAGCGCTGCCGATTTCACTAGGTGTTTGCGGAATTGTTCCTTCGGGATTAATGGATCATGTCGGAGATGCCGCCAGCCTATCCGTAGCGCTTCATGAATTTGAACAACAACGGTTATAAGGAGGCCCCTATGTTTCAACTAAATGAAATCGAACTTCAATATCTAAATTCAAGCGGCTTGCAGAATGTTCTGGGCCGTATTGGTGTTACCGTGACGCCTGATTCGGGTCCGGCATTGCCGCTTCTGCGCGGAGCAAACGAAAAGACTGCGGGAACGGATCATCTCGGTGATTACACAGAAACGAAAGTAACCTATTCGAATGAAGCAGACACGGCTGTTGTTCATTTACAGTTCCGCTGTTATGAATCCTTTGTACTGACATCGGTGCAGGGAGAAATGATAAATGCCAGCGATTTTGGCAAACAACACTGCTTTGCCGCTCAGAATGGCATCATCATTCATGCACAAGGAATGACGAATATAGATGGCTTAATGGCCAATTATCAGCATAAAGACTGGTGGACACGACCTCATTTTGACCTAAACTGGTCGACACTGCCTGAACGGACACAATCGGTGCTTTGGCGTAAGGAATCGGCATTCTATCATTTGTTACCTGTATGCGGACCTGTGTTTCGAACGGATGTATGCGGAGCAGAGGAAGGCTTGCAAATTCGCGTTTCTTCGCATCAAGGAGGAAGAACGCGCTGTGAGTCATTATCGTTTGTACTAGGTTCGGGGATTGATCCATACCAGCTAGTAGAGCGACATGTGGAAGCTGCGCTGCATACCCTTGATTACCCGACGCTGCCTCGATCACGTAAACCCTATCCTGAAATCCTGGACTCTCTTGGCTGGTGCAGCTGGGATGCGTTCTACCATCAGGTCAATGAAGAAGGTCTGTTGGTAAAAGCCGAAGAGATGCAGGCTGCTAGCTTGCCGGTGCAATGGGTGATGATTGACGATGGTTGGTCACAGACGTTAGACAAAAAATTGTCCTCTTTTGAGGCAGATGTAGAGAAATTTCCTCAAGGTCTCGCGGAAACCGTCCGTCAGCTTAAGGAAAAGTATGGTATTCGTTGGGTTGGAGTCTGGCATACCATTGCCGGTTATTGGGGCGGCATTCATCCGGATAGCCCACTCGCGAAACAATTCAGCGATTATCTATACAGCAATGCCAAAGGGAGCTTAATTCCATATCCGGATGCGGGCCGCGGCTTTGGTTTCTGGCATGCGTGGCATTCCTTTTTGGAGCGTCAAGGTATTGATTTCGTAAAAGTAGACAGCCAAAGCGCCGTCTTGAACTTCACGAAGCATGAGTGGTCGATCGGTGAGGCTGCAGCTGCTGCTCATGAGGCGCTGGAAGCTTCTGCGGCACTACATTTTAACAATACAATCATTAACTGCATGGGGATGGCAGCGGAAAATATGTGGCACCGTCCTAAGTCCTCTGTGTCGCGCAATAGTGATGATTTCGTTCCCCAAGATCAATTTGGTTTCGCTGAACATGCCTTGCAAAATGCTTACAATTCCTACTATCATGGCGCTTTTTATTATGGTGACTGGGATATGTACTGGACTAAGAATCATGATGATATTCAAAATGCTGTCCTCCGCTCGGTCAGCGGCGGTCCGATATATTTCAGTGATGCCCCGGGCAATACGGATGCTTCAAAACTATGGCCATTAATTTATAACAACGGAAAAATCATTCGCTGTGAGCAAACGCCGAACCCTACGGCTGATTGCTTGTTCCTTGATCCTACGAAGGAAACCGTACCGCTCAAGCTATGGAATATCGCCAAGTCATCCGGTGTCGTTGCCGCGTTCCATATTGGTAAATATACGGATTCAGTCAAAGGCACGGTAGGTCCGTCCGATGTTCCAGGATTGGAAGGCGATGCGTTTGTTCTCTATGAACACTTCTCTGGTGAGATGAAGATCATGCATCAGGGCGATCAGCATGCTTTTGAGCTGCAGCCTGGTCAATGTGCGATTTACCTGATTATTCCTTCAGGGGGGGCTGTGACACCAATTGGTTTGACGAACAAGTATGTAGCAACGGATGCGGTTAGCGATGTGAAATCGGAAGGTTCTACACGATCGCTTCAGCTCAAAGAAGGCGGTACGTTCCGGTTCGTGTCGGAGAACAATCGTGTTTCCGCGCAGTTGAACGGCAAGGCGCTTCCAGTCTTACTTATCAGCGAGCATTTGTATGAAGTAGACGTTCCGATGTTGGATGAAAAGCTGAACATTGTTCTGTCCGTATCGGAATAATGCGTGCATGTGGAGGAGAGATGACATGGACAAGACGACCCAATGGGAAGCGGGAATTCCCGTATTAGCTAACAAAGATGTTGTTATCATCGGGGGTTCTTTGGCTGGCATTACATGCGCGGTCGAATTGGCCAAGGCCGGACAACAGGTCATGATCATTGAGCCACGGACTTATTTGGGGCGGGAATTAACCGCCTCTCTTCGCCCGTGGCTTGACCTTTCTTCGCGTGAGGATGGGAAATGGCCTGAGCTGATTCAATTTGTCGTGGAGCAGTCAGCTGCACAAGCAGATGCTGCTGACATGGCTCATATTCCGCTGCAACCAGATCGGCTTAAGCGGTCACTGGAAGATAAACTAATGGCATATGGTATTGAGCTCATCTATGCATCGCTTCCGGTTGCCATTATAAGTAATGATCAGGAATCAGGACTGGAAGGCATTGTGATCGCTAATAAAACGGGCAGCCAATTCATCCGCTGCAGCAAGCTGATTGATACAACGGAAACCGCGATAGTCTCACGTCTTCGTGGTGAACCAGTGGTTGATTTGGCATTCAATGAAAAGGCAGCGTTTGCAAGGACATTGGAATTTACCGGCGTAGAGTGGCCGGATAAAGCTGCTGAGGAGCTTATGACGTATGCGGTTCCTGACGATTTGGGACTATTGGGCGGCCAAGTCCGGCTAATGGAGGGTTATCGTCGAAAGCAGCATCGCTATGTTGAGTATTGGTTGGAATTAGCGAGTGCCAATGAGATCGCAGCGGCGGGTGAACGTGAACTGGAAGCGCGCAGGAGCGGCATGGCGTTAGCGACTTATTTGTTAAAGCATGTCCCTGCATTCCGGAAAGCGGTGCTTTGCGGGTCGTCCTTCGAGCTTCACGGTCCTTTTCCTCTCAGGGGTGCGGAGATGCAACAAGGCAACCGCGTTACGCTGGCGATCGAAACGCAGCAGACAGCGAATGGGATGTTTGGCATTTATAGCTTGTGTAAGCAGCTGCCTGTATGTCTAGATCCGATTTTAGCGGTTGAAGCGGGTATGCAGCTGGCAATTGAAGTAATTAAAAGGCCTTTTACTAAACAAGTATTCACATCAAGTACAAGTAAAAAGATAGACGCCCCTCTTCCTACGCTCAAGAAGGTAGATGTGCTCGTCATCGGCGGCGGCTCAAGCGGAGCCTGTGCATCTATCACAGCAGCAGGGGAAGGTGTCAACTCGTTCCTCGTGGATATGAATCCGGGACTTGGCGGAACTGGGACACTAGGCGGGGTAGATAGCTATTGGTTTGGTAGAAGAGAAGGCTTCGCTTCTCGGATTCATGAGGCTGTGTTAGCCGTGCAGCAGGAAATCGGCTATAAGGGGCATAAATGGAACATCGAAGCCAAAATGTTCGCTTTGCAGCAGGAAGCCGTTCGCAAAGGCGTCGATTTGCTGTTTAATGCGTTCACATATGGCGTATTAATGAAAGAGAACCGCGTATGCGGTGTTCAAGTAGCCACACGCTGGGGACCTGCTGCGTTATATGCTGAGGTCGTTATTGATGCGACGGGGGATGGGGATGTGGCTGCTTTTGCAGGAGCAGAGTTTGTGTACGGCTCTGCCAAGGACCATACGGTGATGTGGTACTCCCTTGCCCAATATAAAACGCCGGATAAGATTCAAAACAATTTTACAAGCATGGTGGATGTATCGGATATCTTGGACTATACGCGTGCCATTATGGCTGGCCGCAGAAGAGGCGATCCGCAATTGCACGATCATGGCATCTATGTCGCTACGCGGGAAAGCCGGCACATTATAGGTGAAACCGTTATGCAGTTGTCTGATCAGCTTTTGCAGCGCAGCTGGCCGGACGTCGTTAATATTCATTTTAGCAATCATGATGTCAAAGGGGTCAGTGGCTCAGACTGGATAAATGTTGGACTTATCCCCCCTAATTTAGAAGTTGAAATCCCTTACCGTCTGCTGCTGCCAAAAGCCATTGAAGGTTTGTTGGTTGCCGGAAAAGCCATATCTGCTACACATGATGCGCTTCCTGCTATTCGCATGCAGTCTGACTTAGAAAATCTGGGTGGAGTAGCTGCGCTTGCAGCCGCACTTGCCGTACGTTCAGGTGTCACACCAAGGGATATTAGGATTCAAGAGCTGCAGGATCGCTTGATTCACGAGGGGATATTACCTGCTTCGGTTCAAACTAGACGTCTTGCGCCTATTCATTATTCGGAAGAGGCGTTAAGAGGACTGGTGGATCAGATTGAATCGGAGCAACCGCTCTATGAATATGCGAATATGAGAATGAATGAAATTTATAAGGGACCCATTCCCTTTGTGGAAATATGCTCTCTAGGTCAGAGGATCGTACCGTTTCTGGCGGAAGCGCTTGAGTTGGCTTCGGGGGCGAAGCAAATCAGATTGGCGCAAGCATTGGCGATGCTTGGAAGCCAATCCGCCGTTCCTGTACTGATCGAAAGGATCATGGAACAGCTGAAAGGCACAGAGCTTCCTCGCCGGACTGCGGATATGATGTATGTCCAATTGCCGCCTGATCATGGCGCGATGCCAGATGTCGTTTACTTGCTATATTCCCTCGCGCAGACGAGAGATTCACGCAGCATTGCTGTATGGCAGCGGGTGGTTGACCTCATGCAGCCAAGGGAAGAAGACTTTACAGATACGTGGCTTGGGCTCTATTACTATGTGGATGCCATTAGCCAAGGAGCAGAGCGGTTGGGAGACCGAGGCGCTATTCCTGTTCTGGAACAGCTGCATCGTATTCCCTATTTACATTCGCAAATGAGCTCATCAGCTCCGCAATCCGATTATTTTCTGGAACGGAGAGCTATGCTCGAATTGGTTATTGCCAGAGCGCTAGCCAGGTGCGGCAGCAGACTGGGTTATGAAGTGTTGATCCAGTATGTTCGCGACGGGCGATCTCTTCTTGCGAAGCAAGCCTTACAGCAGCTGCGGACACTTAGTGGACAATTGCTCGATAAGGATGCGGAACGCTTGCGTATTTGGCTGGATTCGGAGCGGCCCTATCGCCAAACGCACCCACTCCAGCTTCAGCTTGATATTGAAACGAACAGTGAATCCATATTACGCACTTGTGAGGAGAAGAAGAGATGAAGCTTCATTTGGAAGGCGATTTGCAAGGACTCGAAGCGGGACTAAGTGTTGTAAGTATGGAGCTAGGATGTACGCTCCGTCCTGACGGTTTGGTGATTCAGGTCGTTCGATCAGACGATAACCAATTGGAAGCAGGCTTTAAAGACGGGAAAGGCTGGATTCGTTATAAAGAGCCCATTCATTTTTTTCGTGCATTTGGTCTTTGGATACAGCATTACGAGAGCAGGACCAATTTCCATCTAACGGAACACATACAGTTTGATACCAATGGCGTCATGGTTGACGTATCACGCAATGCGGTCTTGACGGTAGGGTCGGTTGAAACGATGCTGCGAAAAATGGCATTGATGGGACTAAATCGACTTATGCTGTATACAGAAGATACATTTGCCGTTGAGCCGTATCCTTATTTCGGTTACATGCGGGGGCGCTTTTCGGCGGAGCAATTGAAGGCTTGTGACGACTATGCTTTTTCCTTGGGCATTGAACTAGTACCGTGCATTCAAACCCTTGCCCATTTGACGGAAGCCTTGAAATGGAACTACGCCGGAGATATCCGCGATACCAGCGATATTTTGTTAGTTGGCAGTGAGAAAACTTACACCTTTATTCGTCATTTGATTGAGGCAGCGGTGGCGCCGTTCCGCAGTAAGAACATTCATATTGGGATGGATGAAGCCCATCAGCTTGGACTTGGACGCTATCTAGAGCAGAACGGCTACCGCAAACGCTTTGATATCATGAATGAACACTTGAAGCAGGTTGTTGAAATCTGTGAAGAGTTCGAACTTTCACCGATGATTTGGAGTGACATGTATTTCCGCCTAGGCTCCAAAACAGGCAATTATTACGATTTAAACGGACAGATTCCATCGGAAGTTATAGCCGATATGCCTACGAATGTGCAGTATGTCTATTGGGATTATTATCATGATGACGAAGCCTTTTACCGAACGTTTATTGAGAAGCATAGAGCTTTTGGCTCTGATCCTGTATTTGCTGGCGGGATTTGGACTTGGGGCAGTGTTGCTCCCAATTACGGCAAGACGATGGCTACTACTTTAGCCGCATTGAACGCTTGCAAATCAGAAGGAGTTCGAGAAGTCTTTGCTACCATGTGGGGTGATAATGGCGCAGAGACAAGTGTGTTTACCGGTTTAGCCGGCATGCAGCTTTTTGCGGAGCATGGCTATTCGGAGAAGGTGGATGAGGCGAAGCTGGCTGAACGCTTTGCATTCTGTACCGGAGGAAATTGGGACGATTTTATAGCCCTCAACGCCTTTGATGAAACGCCTGGTATATCCAAAAATAATATGCAGGAATCCAATCCTTCAAAATTTTTGCTTTGGCAGGATGTGTTGATCGGCTTATATGATTCTAACGTGCAAGGGCTGCCGTTAAGCGGCCATTATGCCGATTTGCAGTTGAAGATGTCGGCTGCAGTAGGTAGAAATGGGGATTGGGGCCGACTTTTCGTGTTTTATGAACAGCTGGCTGGCGTGCTGCGTGTGAAATGCGATATGGGTATTCGGTTGAAAAGCGCTTATGATGCAAATGATTTGGAGCAATTAGGGCGTATTGAATCGGAAATCAACAATCTGCGGAGTGATGTGGATCATCTGCGGAAATGCCATCGCACCATATGGTTAGCCGAGAACACACCATTCGGTTGGGAAGTTATTGATATCAGATACGGAGGCGTATTATCCCGACTGGAGACGGCTCAACAGCGAATTCAAGACTATCTTTCTGGAAGCGTTAGCCAGTTAGAGGAATTAGAAGAGCAGCGGCTCTTTTTCGATGCTCCGTGGGTCATGAGGGAAGGTACGCTGGGACGCGGCTCCTACCATCGGATTGTGACTGCGGGAACTTTCTCAGGATGAGGTGGCTACTTTGTTTTTAGCTTTGGATATAGGTACAACGAACATTAAAGCAGGAGTAGCTGATGAAAATGGAAAACTGTTGGCTACGGCAATTAGGGCTAACCGGAAGCAGCAGCATGCACAGGGGTATGCTTACTATGACCCGCAGCATCTGTGGAACACCGTGGTTGATCTTATCAACGAAGTGGTAAAAGGAGCACGCGTTACATCTATTCGTTCAGTGGGCATAACCAGTATGGCTGAAAGCGGGCTGCTTGTGGATCGCCAAACGGGCGCAGCCAGAACGATGATTATTCCTTGGTTTGAGACGTGTGCATTACCCTATGAGGCACGGATAAAAAGTGAAATTGACGCTTACGAGCAGTTTTGCCAAAGCGGACTTCATCCGTCTTTTAAGCAAGGACTGTCGAAGCTGCTTTGGATACAGGAAACGCAGCCCGAGGCGCTTGAAGGCACCGTTTGGCTATCCGTTTCCTCCTTTGTCGCTTATTTACTTACAGGAAGGTTTATGGAAGAGGAAACACTTGCTGCCCGAACATTCGTGTATCGCATGGATAAGCAGGCTTGGAATCTGCCGTTAATCCAGCATTTTGGACTTAAAGAAAGTCATTTTCCAACTGTTGTTGCAACGGGAACTTCCATAGGAACCGTGCTGCCTGAAGTTAGTCGGAGACTAGGTTTAGGAGTTGAAACAGCCGTTTGTCTTGCCGGCCACGATCATGTATGTGCTTCCTTGACAATTGGTCAGTCAGAGGTCGGGCGTGTCTATAATTCCATGGGCACTGCGGAAACGTTGGTGGGGCACTTCGGCATAAGGGCGCTTGGGGAAGCCGATTACCATTCCGGTCTTGCCTTCGGACGCCATCCACTGCCGGGTCAAATGTTCTGGATGGGCGGTCACTCAGCCTCAGGGGGTTCAGTGGAATGGCTGCGGGATCTTTTGGATAAAGGAGATTTATCCTATTCCGATATTCTAGGCATGTTGGATCAGGTAGCCCTTACTCCGACAGGTATCCTGTACTACCCTTATTTGTCAGGTTGCGGTGCGCCTTCTCCGAATGCCTTGGCAAAGGCTGGCTGGATTGGCCTTACTACGCGTCATAGTCGAGGCGATATGTTCAAGGCCATATTGGAAGGAAACGCATACCAGATGGAATGGCTGCGGCAGGAAGCCGAAAAAGTAGGGAGAGAGCCCATCAACAAACTAATTGTTGTCGGTGGGGGTGCCAAGAATAAACACTGGCTGCAAATAAAAGCAGACGTATCCGGCATCGAGCTCCAGCATCCGAATTTGCCGGAAGCAACACTGCTTGGCGCAGCGTTAATGGCGGGTGTCGGTTCTGGTGTGTATACTTCGTTCGAGGAGGCCATACTTGCTCTTCCAGCACCAGAGTCACAAGTCTATGCGCCTGACCCAATGAGACACACGCAATATCGGTCCATGTTCGAGAACGGGTTCTCACGCTTTCGTCCTATGCTCCTAGAATACGACATGTGGCTAAGTCAGCAGTCAAAATTGTAGGCGAAGATGAAAAGTAGCCCGAAAGTGAAAAACATGACTTATCCAAAAACACAAAAAGTAAAGAAATAGCTTTAGTGAATTAGGAGATGGGGTAAACATATCTATGATTGAACTTTCAAAGAATTTATTTCTATATCAGGACACATGTCATGTGTACGTTGTGAAAAATGGAACAAAGGCAGTACTAATCGATTTCGGCAGCGGTGAAGTACTTGATCGACTCACAGAGATCGGGGTAGATCAAGTCTGCGCGGTTTTGATGACGCACCATCACCGCGATCAAGGACAAGGGCTTGCACGCGCGTCAGAAGCAGGTATCCCCATTTGGGTGCCGCACACCGAACAAGAGCTGTTTTCGAACATTGATGCACACTGGCAAGCGAGGGAAGTATTTAATAACTACAATGTCCGTCAAGATCGCTATTCCTTACTCGAGCAAGTAGCTATCGCCGGAGCTCTGAAGGATTACGAATCGTACGAATTTGCCGGATATGGATTCAAGGTAGTTCCTACGCCGGGACATACAATCGGTTCCGTTAGCTTTCTTGCCTGGATTGACGGTCGGCACGTTGCCTTCACCGGTGATTTGATCGCAGGCCCCGGAAAGATGTGGTCGCTCGCGGCGACACAATGGTCATACAACGGTGGGGAAGGGCTCCCAGCCACCGTCGCTTCCTTGCTCGATCTTCAGGAACGTGCACCGGATTGGCTGCTGCCGTCGCACGGTGAACGAATGGAGCGGCCATCCGAGGCAATCGGCATACTTATCACCCGGCTGCAGGAGTTGATGCAATACCGTCAGCAAAACCCGCGGCTGCTTCTATTGCGCGAACAGCCTTTCGAGGAAGTAACTCCCCATCTGCTGCGCAGCCGAATGAGTATGTCGAATTATTATGTGCTTCTATCGAAAAGCGGTAAGGCGCTCTTCTTTGATTTTGGCTACGATTTCCTGACGGGTATTCCGGTCGGATCGGACCGGGCATCCCGCAGACCATGGCTGTATACGCTGGCGACATTAAAGAAGCAGTATGGGATTACGCAGGTGGATGCGGTCGTGCCGACACACTACCATGACGATCATGTGGCCGGCATTAACTTGCTGCGGGACAACGAGGGGACCAAAGTTTGGGCTTCTGAAACGTTCGCAGACGTTCTTCGCCAGCCTTCTTACTATGATTTGCCTTGTCTTTGGTTCGATGCTATCCCTGTTGACCGTGAGCTGTCAATCGGTGCCTCGATCCAATGGGAGGAGTACGAATTCACGCTCCACCCACTGCCCGGACATACGTTATATGCGGTGGCTATCTCGCTTATGGTCGATGATAAGCACGTGCTTGTCTCTGGGGATCAATATCAGGGAGGAGAAGGGCTGCTCTGGAATTACGTGTATCAAAACCGCTTTCGCATACAAGATTATGTGGACAGCGCAGCTTTGTACGAAACTTTGCATCCCGATGTAATCCTGACCGGCCACTGGGAGCCGTTATGGGTACAGCCTGGTTACTTCGCCGAACTGGCAGCGCGTGGTAATGCTTTGGAGAGACTTCATAGAGAACTGCTCCCACTAAATGAAGTTGACTTTGGGGCAGAAGGGATCGGCGGGCGACTTTCGCCTTACCAGACACACACTCAAGTTGGTGAGAAATTTACGATGCAGGTTGAAGTGAAGAATCCATTCGCACGTGAAGCACTTGCTGAAGTGCGATTGGTTGTGCCACCAGGCTGGCGGGCCGACCCGGAACAAGCATCACTTCAGTTAGCAGCAAAAGCGACGGAGACTATTGAATTCTGTGTCACTCCGTCCGGGCCTCCTGTTCGTCGCGCAAGGGTAGCTGTAGAATTGACTGTGGAGGGAAGACGCTTCGGCCAGCAAGCGGAAGCGCTCGTCACTGTGCAGTAAAATGGACAAGAAGGTCCGATGGGAATTGGATATTCGTAACGAGTAGCAGTCAAAAAGCTAACCTTAACAGGCTAGCTTTTTTTTGTGCAGTAATGGTATTCTGTATCAAATGGAATTTAAAGGGAGAATATGGAATTGACAAATCGGAGGTTATTCCTTGAGAAAAAGTTTTAAAATCATCAGCCTTATTATCGTGCTCATTTTGAGTTATATCGTTGTCGCGCCCTATCAATATAGCATGACAGCCCTGGAGTTTTACGCGGTAACTATAGCTTATATACTGCTGTCATGCTTGCATATCTTCCTATTTGCCAAAAGTATAACACTTGAAAAAGGTATAGGTATTGTATTTCTCCTATCAACTATCATCTTCGCACTAGTAGAAATTAACCATCAAATCCCCAATTTAAGAATTAAGCTAATGATTGAACCTTATGTGCATAATGCGCCAATTAAAATACTAGGATTTAATAGATCTCAATCGGCTTCTCTGCCAGGAGATCCTAGCAAAAATGAATTAAATGAAGCTCAAGGATCTAGAACTATATTTCTAGAAAAAGCGATAACTCCTGGAAAAAATGTGGATAGGTATACGGTTTTGTTTAAACGTCCTCTTTTCATAGATCGTATCGATGTATCTCGGAAGACTTGTTTTGACTTAATCTTCTGTAACTATCATTATGTCGGCTTTGTTCTTATCGACCCAGATAAGAATGAGTTGATCGCATTTTCAGTAATGAATAAAGGAGTAGGTAAGTAAGCTATCATTGAAATGATCATTTTAGGTCGCCGAATGAATGAATCCATATTCTCAGTTGAGTGATGTTGTAGAAAGGAGACCGTCGATTCATTCATCTAATCTTGCTCTGCAATGGAGGTGTCTTAGATCGGGTTCAATCTTCACCTATGCTCAATTGAGGTTGCTAGATGAATGAATCCATGTGCGCGGTTGAATGATGTTGTAGAAAGTGCAACAATTGCTGCCGTTATCGCGCTTTTTCCGTACATTGTTGCATCATGTACAACAATTTGCTCCTANCGCAAGCGGGAACATCCAGCAAGGCACCATCATTGGGAAGTTAAATGTGAATCCATGTGCGCGGTTGAATGATGTTGTAGAAAGTGCAACAATTGCTGCCGTTATCGCGCTTTTTCCGTACATTGTTGCATCATGTACAACAATTTGCTCCTATACAGGCCATTTCGCAACAAATGGGCTAAAAATGTTGTACAAACTGCAACTTCAAGTTGCAAAATAGCCTTTGGGCGTGTGAATTGTTGTATGAAATACAACATTGGTAACCACTAAGCCCATTTGCCTTCACGAAAGGTGAATGACTCTAAAATTGGATTTTGGAGTTTTGAATACCAGTTGTGAGAGACATAATGAATCAATCGACAGTCTAGAAAGTGCAACAATTGCTGCCTATATCCTACTATTCCACTATCTTCCTGGAAGTTGCATAATGTTCATCAATTGGCCTGAATGACAATAGCTTGTACGATGTTTAAGGCACCTTGTGGGAAAATAGGGCTTAATTGTGAAATTAGCTCCTTAAAGTCTTATCCGACGATTTTTCTCCCGAATCCACACTTCATTTGAACGTTAAGAGTCTCTAGGGACTCCTATTTTTACAAAATACGCTGGAAATGAAAAGATAGCAGTCTCTAAAGACTCTTATTCAACTGCATTTCTCCCGAATCCACACATGGAAAAATCGAACTTTTATTATGAAATTGACTCCGAAATGCAACTTCAACTTGCAAGATAGCCATTGAGCATGTGAATTGTTGTAGAAATTACAACATTAGTAGCTACTACAGCAAAAGCTACCTTCAAAAGGCTACTGAAGGGCTCTGAAATCGAAATGTTGGAGTCATATCTCGGAAAACGGAAACGAATGATGGCAAGAAATGACAAAGCATATTACAATTTATCAGGAACGTTAATCAGAGTGCGGTCCATAGGGCTGCATTTTTTTTGTGTAAATTAAAGCGTCATTTCTGTATTATGACCACTATTTCTTGAAATCGTCTGCTAGTTTCGCTAGTTCGGCGGACCTATAATGAAGTCAAGTAAACGTCATCATTTAGCTTTTACAGGGGGTAAATGTTTACGGCCAGTATATAAACAGGAGGGTGTATATCAAATGAAAAAATTGGTAGTGCTAGGACTTGCTACAATGTTTGCGCTTACAGCATGCTCGGACAACAAAGCAACAACAACAACAGAAACTCCAAAAGCAACTGGAAACGCTAAGCCAGCCAAGCTGTCGCTTAACTGGTCCGTCATGAATGGAAATCTGGGGAATGTGACACTGCCTTCCGCAGACAAAGATTTCGTCAAAAAAGCGATTGAAGAGAAATTTAACGTGGACTTGAAAATCGATTATATGGTGACTGGTAAAGAATATCATGACAAGTTGAATGCTACTTTGGCAGGCGGAAGCGCTCCTGATCTATTCATCGCCGGTGGTGCCGAGTCCCAGAAATACATTAATGATGGAATTTCCGCTAACCTGAGCACATTCGTTACGAAAGAAACGATGCCTAATTATTTCAAGTGGGTAACGAAAGAAGAAGTAGATGCTTTCCAACTCAAGCAGGGTGAGTTCACTCGCGGCATGGTGCCATACTCACGTAACACCTATGCTTCCTGGTATATTCGCCAAGACTGGCTCGATAAGCTAGGGTTGAAGTCTCCCAAAAATTACGAGGATCTGACCAACGTATTAACCCAGTTCACGAAAGCTGATCCTGACGGCAACGGCAAGCAAGATACTTATGGCTTTACGGCAGCAGGCAGCGGGCAAAATCTTCCTTTCGACTTCCCGCAATGGTTGAACAACGGATTTGTAGCTGACTTTATGATCGTCGACAACAGCTATGTTGATAATCGTACGGATCTTAAAGTACAAGGGGTTATCGATCAAGTGGTGGAATGGAACAAAGCTGGAATCGTAGATCCGGACTGGTTCCTGAACAAGCCGCCAGCTCATTTTGATAAAGCTGCTCAAGGCAGAGTCGGAATGTTCTTCACGGCTGGCGAAAAAACAGTGGCTCTGGACAGTGTGGCTACAAGCGTACAAAATCGTACGAAAGCTCTTGATCCAAAAGCCAATTGGCAGCCGATCTATCCGCTCGACAAACCGATCATGTGGAAATACAACGTACCTACTGACACGTTCTTGATAAGCAAAGCTACAGCCGATAAGAGTCCGGACAAAGTGAAGCGTTCCTTGGAAATCGTCAACTGGCTTGAAGGTGAAGAAGGCTTCTTGCTGACCCACTTCGGGCAAGAAGGTAAGCACTACACGAAATCTGGCAACAAGATTACTTTAAATGTTGCAGCTTTCGAAGCTGATGTCGCCAAAGCAGGCAACTGGTTGAATGTGTATGCTGCATTTACACCGGAAGATCCTAATGTACTCGGATTTGAACTGATTGATTCCCGTATTTCCGAGCATGACCGTGCAATTCTGAAAACGGTTGAAGGCTTCCCGAAACATAATGCATTGCCGCCAGTAAGCTTAGTTCCTCCTGCAGGTATCAACATCGGGGATTTCCGCAAAGAAATGAGCAAATTCCATGCCAAAGCAGTTCTTGAAGACAAGAGCGGTAAAAATTGGCCGCAATACCGTGAAGAACTGATGACCAAGTTCAAAGGAAGAGAAATTTTCGCCGAGTATACCAAACAATTGAACTCCGTTATGAAGGATAAGAAACTAAACGATTTTAAATAAACGTGTCGAGGCATCGAGGGGAACCCTGGGTTGTTCATGGGTTCCTTCTGCCTTCCAACAGAGATACGGCTAGGAGGATATGGCGATGGCGGAAACCACAACTGCATTGAATGAGAAACCTACAGCTGCACGCCCTGTGAGGCAAGGTAAACTACGAAGAATATACCACAGCAGATGGTTCTACCTCATGATGATACCCGGACTGGTCTATTATATTCTGTTTCATTATGCTCCTATGATGGGAACCTTAATTGCTTTTCAGAACTATAACTTAATGAAGGGCATCTGGGGAAGTCCTTGGGTAGGCTTCGATAATTTTCGAGTCATTTTCGATAATCCTGAATTTTATCAAATTATGAGAAACACGCTGTTAATCAGTGTTTACAAAATTGTGGGCAACATGGTGCCTGATGTTATCCTTGCTCTTATGCTGAATGAAGTCAGGGTGCTTTGGTTTAAGAGAGCGGTACAAACCATTACTTACGGACCTTATTTTCTATCTTGGGTCATCGTATATGGATTAGCTTTCTCTTTCCTTGCTCCGGGCTCCGGATTGATTAGTACGTTTGTACGCGATATGGGTTGGGGACAAATTGATTTATTGACGAACAAGGATTTCTTTAGACCAATGCTGGTACTATCAGAAATTTGGAAAAATACCGGATTCGGAGCCATCATCTATTTGGCGGCTTTGGCATCCATCAACCAGGAACTTTATGAAGCTGCCGTCGTGGATGGTGCAGGACGTTGGCGTCAGCTCTGGCATATAACGCTGCCTGGTATCCGTGATGTATTCGTGCTCATGTTGATTATTAGAATCGGCGGCATACTGGATGCAGGCTTCGATCAGGTTTTCATCTTCTTGAATGCCCGGGTGTATGATGTCGGGGATATTGTGGATACATGGGTTTATCGATACGGCTTTGAGCGTCTGGAGTTTGGCGTTGCAGCAGCTATGGGTGTGTTCAAATCCTTGGTAGGGCTCATTTTGGTTATAGGTGCAAACAAACTGGCCAAGAAAGTCGGAGGTTCCGGCATATGGTAGATTGCATTTTGGAAAAGGAGGGGGTTTACGATGTCATTCGTACTCCAAAAGTCAAAAGGGGATAAGGTTGCTGATGCGGCTATAAATACCGTTCTGGCCTTGTTTGCCCTCGTCACCTTGTTTCCGCTTTACTATGTCGTTGTCGTTTCGTTGACTCCTTATATAGAAGTCATGAAGAATGGCGGTTTCGTAATTTGGCCCGAGCATTTAACTTTTCAAGCTTATAAAGAAATATTCGGAAGCGCGCGTATTCCCCAAGCGTTGAAAATTACCGTATTCATCACAGTTGTAGGCACGACTTTGAATCTTGTAGTCACTACGCTGTTGGCGTACCCGCTATCTAAGAAGTCAGTTCCAGGCCGTAATTTTATCCTGATGGCGCTCGTTTTCACGATGATTTTTAGCGGAGGAATCATTCCACTTTACATTATGGTTCGCAGTCTTGGATTGTACGATTCGGTCTGGGCGCTCGTTATTCCAGGAATGGTCTCCACGTTTAACTTATTGATTGTCAAAACGTACTTTGAAAACCTCCCAGCTGAAGTAGAGGAGGCAGCCAAGGTGGACGGTTGCGGAGATATACAGACACTATTTCGCATTGTCCTTCCATTGTCGGCGCCCATTATGGCTACGATTGGTTTGTTCTACGGAGTTACGCATTGGAACGAATATTTCAAAGGTATCTTTTATATTTCCGACAAAACGCTTATGCCCATGCAGGTCGTGCTGAGAAGCATGATTCAAGCGCCGAATGTCAGCTCTGAACTGTCGATTAATTCATTGGCTTTAGACGCGCTGCCTCCGGAAACGATCAAGATGGCTGTAGTTGTTGTAGCGACATTACCGCTCCTGATCATCTATCCGTTCCTGCAAAAATATTTTGTCAAAGGTGCATTGTTAGGCTCCGTAAAGGGGTAATGGTGAGCGCACATGAGTAAACAGGAAAGATTTAGGTACAAAGAAGTATTGACCATGCTATAATATTTAAAAAGTCACAAGCCCTCGATATCGGGGGCTTTGCTGTATCCTCATAGGATAGGGGAGCGATCTTGCATGATTCGTCGGATTACAGGAAAAAGCTTCACTTCCAGTGTCAGCACCAAGCTGTTTATCCTTACTTTTTTGTCCGTAATCGTACTTTTCCTGGTGATCGGCATTTTCGGATACCAGCGGCTTTTCGAGCCGATCAGGCAGAACAATGAAGAAGTGCTGCAAGGCTCCGTCGTACAGGTTGAAAATTATATCAAAACATTAATGAATTCTATACAAAGTCAACTGATCTTTCTTTCCAATCCGGTTTTATACAATAAAATGGATGAAGCCGACTATATGGAGCTAATCGATAATATCATGACTTACCACCAAGAACAGATACATAGTATTTATCTGATCGAATATGACAAAGTGAAGATTAGCTCTCCCTACGGGTATCGATTTTATATCACTCCGGAGCGGATCGAGGAAATTAAGACTCAGACTAGCAAAACAGGCTTTTGGTGGAGTCCACCTCATTCAATCAATGAACGCTCCGTTATTACAGTTTCCAAGCAAATCGACAATAACCGCGTCGTTGCGCTAGATTTGAATTTGAATGCGCTAACTGGTCCGCAGATCATTCAAGGTGAGCAGCGGCGAATTTATTTGTTTACAGGCCAAGGCGATTATTTGTCGACAAACACGTATCTCGCCTATCCGAAGACATTTCAGGATCATTTGCAAATGAAGGATGCCTTGCAAGCATTAACCCAGAAGAGCGGGACGGCTTACAACACCGTTCACACCTCTTTTGGAAGCTATACGGTGCTTAGCAGTAATCAAAATCGCTGGGACTGGTTTGTTTTCTCCGTGATCGAGGAATCGCAGGCGTTTCCTTTGTTGGATTCGCTTAAGAAACAGCTGGTTGTAGTGCTGCTAATCGCGATTATTCTTGCAGTTATTGTTTCCGTATGGATTACGAACTACATCCGCAAGCCTGTAACAGCGATAACCCGACAATTCAAGGCGGCTGCGCGCGGCGAATTGGAAGTTCGTATCAAACTGAAGCGCAACGACGAGTTCACGCATATTGCCGACGGTTTCAACAGTATGATGGGTAATATTAAGTCTTTGTTTGATGACTTGCGGGTAGCGGAGGAAAAGAAGCGGCATCATGAACTGAAGGTGCTGCAATCGCAAATTCACCCCCATTTTCTTAACAATACACTTAATGCCATTTATTGCTTGGGAGAAACCGGGCAAACGGATGAAATGTGTGAAATGATTCGCTCGCTGATGGGGCTACTGCAATATTCAACAGACAAGGTCGGAGATATTGTGACCGTTGAGGATGAACTTCGGCAATTGGAAAACTATGTTCAGATTATGAACCTTAGGTATGGGGATGTATTCGAGATGGACATTGCCGTCCCGGAGATCTACTTTAACACGGCAATCCCGAAGCTAACGTTGATTACATTGGTAGAGAACAGTATTTTCTATGGGCTCACTAAAAAAGAGGTTAATCATATTATTGTCTCGTGGAAAAGTACGGAGACGGATAGTGTATGGCTTGAGGTTTCGGATACGGGACCAGGGATTGATCCTGAGAAGCTTGCCTTGCTGACGGAAGAGACGGGGACGCCAAATCCTTATAAAGGTTTGAACAATCTGGGGCTGCGCAATGTGCAAGAACGGCTTAGTATGACATTCGGTTATCCGTATGGTCTGCAATTTCATAATGAACCGGATGAGGGGCTAACGGTGACGATACGTCTCCCGCTAGGAGAACTTCGAGAGAAATAAATGTAGCGGAAGGGGAAAGTGCCATGCTGAAGCTGCTGATGGTGGATGACGAACAATGGGTACGTGAACGCTTTTCCGAACGGATTCCTTGGTCGGATGCAGGGTTTACGTTTATGGGAGCTGCATCGGGAGCGGAAGAAGCGATCCGAATGATAGAACGGGATATGCCGCATCTGCTGTTAACGGATATTACGATGCCGAATATGAGCGGATTAGAGCTAGCCGCATATGTACGCAAGAGGTGGCCGCGAATCCGAATTGTGATCCTGACGGCTTATGGCGAGTTCGAATACGCACGCCAAGCGATCGAGCTGGGTGTGGATAACTATTTGATCAAGCTGGCGCAGACGCCTGAGCAAATTCTCGATGCTTGCCGCAAGGTGGCTGAAGAGATTGAGCAGGAAATGGATGTGGATCAAAAGCTGGAGATGCGCCGTAAGTTGGAATGGGAAAAGGAATGGACGAAGAAGCGCCAATGGACAGGGCGGTTGGTGGACGATGATGGAAGTATCCATGGCCGAACAATTCCTGAAGAGTGGTTCAAAGGGGTTGCCCAAGCCAGCTATTTGGCGGGATTGACCATTGGCTGGAGCGTCCCTGCGGGATCCGAGCAAGCTGATCTAACGGAGGAAGTGCTTGTTCAGCTCCAAAGACAAGTAGGTGAAGTATTGGAGCAGAGATTGGACCAGCGCATACTCGGTGAATGCAACCAGATGGTGACGCTGCCGATACGGCAAAGCCGGTTGTGCCTGTTGATCGGATCCAGACAGCTTCTGGAAAGCTTCAAGATGAACCAGCTGGCTTTGGCCGCACTGGAAGCTTTAAGAGATTTCGCCCCGGTTAAGAGCTTTATTCATGTCGGCCCGGTACGGGAACTAGGCAAGCAACCTTTGACAGTAAAGCAGATTGCCGACGGGTTACGCGAAGGATTAGATGGACTAGCAGCGTATTTCTATAAGTCGGATTCGTCTATTGTAAGCAAATATGCGACAACATTCCGGCGATTCGATGAAGAGCAGATCCGTGAGTGGATTGCTGCTGTGGTAAAAGCGATGCTGCGGGAGGATGCCGAAGCGTTCCAGGAAAGCGTGTCTGTCATAACAAAGCTTTATAATCCACCGGTTCATCCAGAGGATCTGCTGCGGATGACACGACAAATGTTTCACCCCGGGTTCGTAAAGCTTCCAGCCTCGGTCGTGGAACGATTAAATGGAGTCGATCGATTGGAAACGTGGGCGGATTACTGCACATGGTGGGAAAAAATGGTTCACGCCGTAAACGAATGGATGAACAGTCGCATTCATCCGTCAGCATCGGTGCGCAAGGAAGTTCAACTGATGATTCGCTATATTCGCGAGCACTACAAAGAAGATGTGCAGGTGACAGAGCTTGCTAAGCTTGTTCAATTGCACCCCTCTTACGCAGGTCAGATGTTCAAACAGGAGGTCGGCGAGAACTTCTCGGATTATTTGAACCGAGTTCGTATGGAAAAGGCAAGCGAACTGTTGGAACGGACGACGATGAAAATTTACGAGGTATCCGGAGCTGTCGGTATCTCCGACTACCGGTATTTCTGTAAATTGTTCAAGAGCCACACAGGATTTACGCCTACGCAATATAAAAATAAACAAGTGTAAGGGTTACGAGGGGCTGTCTCATAAGGTCAATAGATCTTAAAGGATGGCCCTCTTGGCGCAAAAAATCTACTGAGAAGTCGATTTCTGCCTTCAAAGTTTACCAACGAGCTTCGGCTCGCCGAGCTCTGCTGAAAGCGCGTTTTTCGCGCCTATTTACTCGGTGGCGTCGGAATAAGCGCGTTTTCCGCACTTATTCCGCACAGACGAGCAAAACCATCTACTGAGAAGTCGATTTCCGCCTTCTGAGGCTCTACCAACGAGCTTCGGCTCGGCAATCTCTCGCTGAAAGCGCGGTATCGCGCCTATTTACTCGGTGGCGTTGGAATAAGCGCGTTTTCCGCGCTTATTTGTCATGGATTCGTATTTTACCTCAACTCATATAAGGACTTTTTAAAGACTTGTCTTTAATGTCGCTGCTCAATTAATATAAGCTTATAGACAGGTAAGCTGAGAGGAGTATGGCATGAATACAATAGATGAATTGGGTATCATCCAAGTACTAAAAAAAGGTGTTCATCGCAATAAATTAAGTTTTAATCAGGATTGGCGTTTTTTTCGGGGGGATACACAAGGTTCAGAAGCGGCTAATTTTGATGACTCAGCTTGGGAGATTGTGCACCTTCCTCACACTGTGAGGGTAGAACCGGCCCACTGCAGTGGAGGCTTGAACTATCTGGGTATCTCCTGGTATCGGAGACACTTTTATGTGGATAAGGCTTATAACGGTCAAAAAGTATTTGTAGAATTCGAAGGTGCGAAGCACTCAGCTGATGTATGGTTGAACGGGAAACATCTTTTGACACATTACGGCGGTTACCTGCCATTTACAATAGATATTACGGATTATGTTACGGCAGATGGAGAAACGGATCATGTTATTGTGGTGAAGCTGGACAACTCTGATATGCCGGATGTTCCACCAGGTAAACCTCAGGGTGAATTGGATTTTTGCTATTATGGCGGACTCTATCGGAATGTATGGCTGCATACGACGGATAAATTGCATATCACAGATGCTATTTATGCGAATCAGCAAGCAGGTGGGGGGCTGTTCATCACTTACTCGGATGTAAGTTCACTTAAAGCCCAAGTAAATATACAAACACATATTAGTAATGAATATGATATCCCTAAGGCTTGCTCGGTTTCACATTATATTGTAGATAACAATAATGAAGTTGTTAGTAAGGTATCATCCAGTTTACACAACATTGATCAACAGAAGGATCATACATTTACACAGAGCGTTACAGTATCAGAGCCCAAGCTTTGGCACCCGGAACATCCCCACCTATATACTGTATACACTGTTGTTTATGATAGCGATGTAGTTGTAGATGCCTATGAAACAAAAATAGGGATTCGGTACATCAAATTTGATGGTGAAGGCTTTCATATCAACGGGACTTTAATGAAATTAATTGGCGCCAATCGACATCAGGAATATGTATATGTGGGAGATGCTCTATCTGATTCTTTGCATAGAAGAGATGCGATCAAACTAAGAGAAGGCGGATTTACGATCATTCGTACAGGACACTATCCGCAATCTCCGGCTTTCATGGACGCCTGTGACGAATTAGGCCTGATGTGTATTATTCCGACTCCTGGATGGCAGTGGTTCAGGGATAACGATACGTTTAAAGAAAGATCCTATCAAGATATACGTGAGATGATTCGTTATCATAGGAATCGCCCTAGTGTCGTATTGTGGGAGCCTATCTTGAATGAAACCGATTATAGTGAGCAATATACACGGACAGCTCTAGAGGTCACACATGCCGAATATCCAGGTGATCAATGCTATGCGGCCTGTGACAATTATAGAATTGCTGCGATTGACTATGATGTCGTTTACGGAGCAGCACTTCGTGATCATCAGGGATCTTTCATCAGGGAGTGGGGAGACCATTATCTGGAGCAGGCGGGTCCAAGGCATACGCATCTCAGATGTTCAAGAGGGACAAGAGATTTCTACCCAGGCGGCGAGTCTGGCATGCTGCAGTCTTCGAAAGAGCGTACCGACATATTAAATAACATCCTAGCTACAAAAGGACTTAGCGGCGGAGCACTGTGGACCGGTATTGATACGAACAGGGGATATTACGATAATATAGCTGCTTGTGGTGCACTGGATTTATATCGTTTACCCAAATATAGCTATTATTTATTTCAAAGCCAAAGTGACCCTGATTTACAAATATCGGGAATTCGTACAACGCCAATGGTATTCATTGCTAATGATTGGACATCAGCTTCAACGAGGGATATTACGATTTATTGCAACTGTGAACGAATCAGGCTCTATCTGAACGGAAGGCTTCTCGGTGTTAAGAAACCAGATGCAAGCTATGGCAGTATGCCGCATGCACCTTTCATATTCGAAGGGGTTGAATGGGAGCCGGGAAAATTAATGGCTGAAGCTATTGTTGACGATGTTATCGTAGCAACGCATGCCGTCATGACGCCGGGGACTCCGGATTATTTAACATTATCAGTGGATGACTGCGGTATCGAACTTAAGCGGATGGTTCTGATTTAATCATGGTCCATGTTTATGTAAGAGATGCCAATGGAACCGTTGTTCCGGATGCATACAATAAGATAGCATTCCAGTTGACGGGGCCGGCAGAAATTGTCGGTGATGGAGACGGTAGAGTGGGGTCAAACCCCGTAGAAGCAGAAGCGGGTGCCATCGGGGTGTTAATTCGCGCGACGAAGGAACCAGGCCTAATAACACTACATGCGGAGTCAGATGGATTAAAATCGGCGACTGTAGAAATCATATCGCAGCCCATCTCTAAGCCATTAGTACCAGGGAAATTTCAAATACCACCTGATCGAAAACCGGAATATGAGGTAGATCAGATTACCTTCTTCTCGCCACCGTCATCTAGATATTGGGAACATTGGACAGATGTTGCGATCAACAAACCAGCGATAGCAAGCTCAGAGCTGCCTGGATGCAGCGCTGGTCAAGCAACAAGCAATATCATCGCTGATCGGTGGAGCGAGCGTTGGAGTGCTGGAAATAATGACCTGCCGGTATGGTGGAAGGTAGATCTTGAAGGGTTCTACGAGTTGGATGGCTGTAAGATCTATTGGGAAAGTGATAATACAGAGTATGAATATCAAGTCGAAGTTTCATCCGATGATAGCCATTGGAAAGCGGTAGCTTCTCAAAGACAAACGGGACAAGAAATGGGCATGGATGAATTTCATGAAACAGGGATCAGGTACTTACGCATTGTTGTGACCGATGTATCCAAAGGGTTACCCAGCTTTTACGTAGTGAAAGTATTCGGAAAAGACATGTAATCTGCCTAGCTCATACGGCAACGTTACCTTGCTTGTAGGCAGAGGCCTATCTGCGTTATATTTAAGTTGAGTTTGCGCAGTATTCTGATAAATTACTGTGATGTGGATCCGCTCTTGCCTTGGCAATCCGATTCAGATCATCCTTCGGCCTTGCGCTCAGAGCTTTCGCGCAAGGTCGTTTTGGGTTAAATCGGGAGTTGGACTTTAAAATATGTTGAAACAATTGAAAATAAAGCGAGGGATTTCCCATTGATACTTTAGGAAAAATAATAGGTCACAACAGTGCGAATGCTGGGGTTAAGATTGGCATTGTCGGACCCAAGGATATGGTGTCTAGGATCGTCAAAGTCATTAAAAACTTTCCTACGTTTGAACCCGTAGTCAGGTATTCAAAGAATGAATTGGAAACTCCAAATTTATCAGATGAACTAAAGAATGAAGTAGAAGTCCTGTTATTATGCGGTCCTGTTCCCTACCGAAAAGTTCTGGAAAAAGTGAAATCAGTCGTACCTGTTCATTATGTGCGATATAACGAAACAGGATTATATAAGGCTTTTTACAACATCCAAAAAAAGCTTGCGAAAGAAAATGTTAATTCGCATAGGGTTGGAAAAGCAATAAGTGTAGATACGGTAACTCCGATCATGGTAAAACGATTTTTGGAAGAAATCGATGAACAAGATTTGAAAATCATTTGCTATGATGAGGCCAGCAACCCGACAAGAGAACAACTATTGGAGTTCCATCAAGATTGTTTTAACAAAGGTTTAGCCTCGGGAGCGCTCACTGGAATCAATTCAATATCAGCTGAATTAAATGATAGAGGTATCCCCAATGAATGGATGGTCCCAACCACACAGGACATCGTTGTTGCTCTGGAGAGAGCGCTTCTATCGACGGATGCGAGGAAAAGTAAGGAATCCCAGATCGTTGTGGGTCTGATTAATGTGGATGGTTTTGGTAAAATCGTCGATCGCCATAATTCGGAGCATGAAATTCAAAAGCTGAAGCTCAATATTCACCGAATTTTGCTGGATTATGTGGATTCTTTACGAGGTCATCTTACGCATCTGGGAGGAGATGAATATTTATTTTTTACAACTAGGGGGATATTTGAACAAGAAACGGCTGGATACAAAAGAGTTCCTCTGGCATCAGAAATCTATAAATCCTATCAGTTAACGTTAAGTATCGGTGTTGGATTTGGCAGAACGGCCAATGAAGCGGGTTCGAATGCGAGATCGGCTTTGCGGAAATCCAAGGAGGCAAGCGGCAACTCTTGCTTTATTGTTAGGGAGGATAGAGGCATAGTGGGACCTTTGGAGATGGTGGATGCCCAGGTGAAAGATATGGAATTGGTGAATCCTGACTTCATTAAAAAAGCAGAGAACGCCAATATGACCTCTTCCTACTTAAGCAGGCTACTTGTAACCTATGCCCGTACTGGCAAGAAAGAGTATAACGTTCAAGAACTAGCTTTGCTGCTCAATATTACCGTTAGAAGTACCCATCGACTGCTGTTGGAATGGTCGGATACAGGTTTAGTCCGGACAAGCGGTATGGAGAAAATGCCAAAAGGCCGCCCACGGCAAATTTTCGAGTTTGCGTTCCTGGATGAAAGTATGAAGAGCTAAGGTGAGAAGGAAGGGATTCGTCCTATCCCTTTGCTTATATATAGACATTTTAAAGACTTGTCTTTTAATGTGTCGGCTCTTTAAAATAGGGATGTAGACTTGAAAATCGAGAGGAGAACGACATGAAAACAATCCATGACTTAGAAACAAAGCTAGCTCAGCCTTCGTCCGCTTTAATCAATGATATTGCTGCGCTCGATGGGGATATTCTGTTACTTGGTATCGGCGGAAAGATGGGACCTAGTTTGGCTAGGTTAGCCATGAACGCTATCAAAGAAGCCGGTGTAAATAAAAAGGTGATTGGCGCTTCGCGGTTCTCTTCTGAAGGTTTAATACAGGAGCTGGAAGCAGACGGTGTTGAAACGATTTCCGTTGACTTATTGAACGATCAACAGCTTCAGCAGCTGCCTGATGTGAAGAATGTGATTTATATGGCAGGAAATAAATTTGGCACGATGGGGAATGAACATTTTACTTGGGCAATGAATGCATACCTTCCTGGACGTGTTGCGGAAAAATATAAAAACTCTCGTATTGTCGCCTTTTCCACAGGGAATGTGTACCCATTCACACCAGTAGCTCATGGAGGAGCTACAGAAGAAACGGCGACAGGTCCGATCGGTGAATATGGCCAATCTTGTTTGGGCCGTGAGCGGATTTTTGAGCATTTTTCCCGTAAGTATAATACGCCATTGACCATTTTCAGACTGAATTATGCGGTGGATTTGCGCTATGGCGTGCTTTTGGAAATAGCTAAATCGGTTAAAGCAGGAAAACCAATCAACATCACCATGGGAAATGTGAACTGTATCTGGCAAGGGGATGCGAATGAAATGGCTATTCGTTCCTTGAATATAGCCAGTTCCCCACCTACATTCTTGAATGTATCCGGTCCTGAAACTTTATCGATGCGTTGGGCGGCAAATATGTTTGGCCAAAGATTTGGTGTGGAACCTATCTTTGTTGGAGAAGAATCACCAACGGCTTTATTGAGCAATTCCGCAAAAGCTCACCAACTGTTCGGTTATCCTCAGGTTTCTATGCAGCAAATGATTGAATGGACCGCTGAGTGGTGTTTGGCCGATGGTCATACTTGGAATAAACCAACCCATTTTCAAGAGAGGGAGGGGAAATATTAAAAATGAGCCTTATAAAACCACTTAGTGCGGAAAAAAACAAGGCGCTGCATGAGGGATTGGTCATTCCCGCACATCCGCTGGCTTTAAACGCTGCAAGAGAGCTGGATGAACGCAGGCAAAGAGCGCTGACACGTTATTACATGGCTTCGGGTGCGGGCGGCATCGCAGTTGCTGTGCATACGACACAGTTTGAGATCAGGGATAAGGAGCATAATTTTTTCGAAAAGGTGTTAAGATTAGCATCCGAAGAAGTAATGAATGCAAAGCTAACCAAGCCCTTCCTTCAAATAGCTGGTATCTGCGGTCCAACAGAACAAGCCGTTTACGAAGCGGAAACAGCAGTGGGTCTCGGATATGATCTCGGTTTAGTCAGCATGGGAGGACTTCAGAGTTGGACAGAGAAGGACTTACTAAAGCGAATTGCAAGAATCGCGGAGATCATTCCAGTTTTCGGCTTTTATCTGCAGCCTTCTGTCGGTGGAAGAGTATTAAGCTACGATTTCTGGAAAGAGTTTGCGAATATCTCTGGTGTGGCTGGTATCAAAATGGCGCCGTTTAACCGTTATCAAACGATCGATGTGGTGCGTGCCGTATGTAATTCTGAGCGGAGAGATGAAATCGCTTTGTATACAGGCAATGATGATAATATTGTGAATGATTTGCTGACCAATTACCATTTTGTCGTTAAAGGAAACAAGGTTGAGAAAAAAATTGTCGGCGGTTTGTTGGGTCATTGGTCCGTTTGGACACGAAAGGCTGTTGAACTTTTGGAGGCTATTAAACTTGTGAGAAACGATGAAAGTCTAAATTCCCACTGGTTAACGCGCAATATAGAAGTTACGGACTCCAATGCGGCATTTTTTGATACAGCGAATGGGTTTGCAGGCTGTATAGCCGGGATTCATGAGGTGCTTAGGAGACAAGGTCTTCTGGAAGGACGTTGGTGTTTAAATCCGGAAGAAGAGCTGTCTAACGGACAAATGGAGGAAATTGACCGTGTCTATCGGGATTATCCGAATTTGAACGACGATGAATTTGTTAAGAAGCATTTATCCGAATGGTTAGCAGATTGATTATGGAGGGGAGGATTTACAGATGATGCCTGGGAAACCGATTCGAATTGGTATTATTGGTCTCGATTCATCGCATGCTCCCGTTTTTACGCAATTACTAAATGATAAGAACCATGCTTATCATGTGCCTGGCGGGGAAGTGACGGTTGCTTTTCCAGGAGGTTCAGCCGACTTCGAAATGAGTTATTCGCGAGTTGCAGGGTTTACGGAGCAGGTTCGTGACAAGTATGGCGTGAAAATCGTCGAGACGCCTGAGGAAGTAGCTGATGGTTGCGATGCTATTCTGATGGTGTCGGTCGATGGGCGGGTTCATCTCGAGCTTTTTCGTCGCATCGCGGCTTATCGCAAACCGGTTTTCATCGATAAGCCAATGGCTCTTTCATCTTCCGATGCGAAAGCAATTGTGGAATTGGCGCAGTTGCATGGCATACCAATGATGAGCTGTTCTTCGCTTCGTTATGCCGAGGAATTGACGGAAGCGTTACTGAAATCTGAAAGCGGCAGCATTATCGGCATGGATTGTTATGGTCCGCTAGCTATGCAGCCTACACAGCCGGGGCTATACTGGTATGGCGTGCATACGGTTGAGATGCTTTTTAAAACGCTGGGTAAAGGTTGTGTGAAGGTTTCGGCTGTTAAAACTGATGAGCATGATCTCATTACCGGCGTCTGGGAAAATGGTATTATCGGTACAATTCGCGGTAATCGCAAAGGCAACTCAGAATTTGGCGCACTTCTGCATAGGGAAACCAAAACACAGTTTATCGATGTGTATCGACATCCAAAACCGTATTATGCCAGCTTAATGGAGAAAATTATGAGCATGTTTATAACAGGAACACCTGATATCGAGATGGAAGAGACAGTGCAGATCATGCGATTCTTGGAAGCGGCAAATGAAAGTCGTGAATCTGGTTTAGAGGTATATTTGTAGAATCGGGAAAGGATGAAACGGCCATGCAAAAAGCAGAATTAAGCGTAGCGGTGCTTGGTGCGGGTATTATAGCCAAAGAACATTTTAATGCTATCCGAGCAACGACAGGATTTGCAGCTTGCGCGGTTGTAGATATCAATCTCGATAAAGCGAATGAAATCGCCCAGCTCTTTGAAATAAAGGCTTATGGCGATTACCGGGAAATGATCAAACAGGAAAGACCGGACGTGGTGGTCATCGCATTGCCTCACTATTTGCATAAAGAGACAGCTGTGTTTGCAGCGGAACACGGATGTCATTTGATGCTAGAGAAACCTATGGCTTTGTCCGTATCGGAATGCGATGAGATCATCCAAGCTGGACGTAAAGCGGATATTCGCATTTTGGTCGGACATACTCAGCACTATATTGCTGAGAATATAGAGGCCAAAAGGATCATCCAAAGTGAAGAATTAGGAAAGCTCGTCATGATTCATGATGTCAGACATACGAATTACTTCCAAGACTCGCGTCCACAGTGGTTTCTCGAAAAAGAGAAATCAGGCGGTGGCATTCTCGCCAATTTGGGTACGCACTCTATCGATAAAATTCAGTGGCTGACAGATCGTACGGTTTGTAAATTAAGATCATCTGTGAGTTATCATGGAAGCAGGGGCAATGTAGAAGGTAGCGGCATGATTTATCTGGAACTTACGTCAGGGATTCCTGCGATGATTGTTCAATCGGGTTATTTAGGGGCATCCCGCAATGAAACGGAGATCATTTTTACGGGTGGTATGCTGAAACTAGTAACCGGTGAAAGCTTATGGATAAGTAGGGGCGGTCAGTATGAGAAGTTGGAAATATTAAACACGGCTGCTCCATTCGAATTGCAGTATTCCGACTTGCTCACGGCCATACGAGACCATTCAGAAACTAGCTGCTCTCCAGCGTATGCGCGAGGCGTCATAGCTGCACTGGAGGCTGTATACCGTTCTGCAGAAACAGGTTTGGAACAGTTTGTTGTTCAGGAAATCGGAGAATGAGAATTGGATAATGAAAGGGCAGGTCAAATGAACAGTTGACCTGCCCTTTCAGATTTATAATAGCATGAAAACTTGATAAAAAGGGTTGTTTTCAAGGTCTTCTCAGACTTGGGAAATAACCCCTTTTGTTTTCTGGAATTTGTAGACACTTTGTTGAATTGAATGTATATCTTTAAGGCCACACTGGACTTTATAATTTAGGATAGCACCAAATGAAAACGCTTTATTTATGGGCGGTTGACCCAATTTGATTGGAAAGGAAGGATTATTAATGAGTCGAATTAGAGGTTCGCAGTTTCTATCTGTTTTCCTGTCTTTTTTAATGGTGATTTCGGTATTTACGGTATTTCCTGGAAAGGTAAAAGCGGACTCGCTGCAGATTCTTCCTAACAGTGGATTCGAGCAGGTTTCCGGTGGAAAACCTCTTAACTGGTCCGTTATGAGCGGGACAGTGACATCTTCAACGTACACCGTACATAGCGCAGTATACAGCGTGCAGTTAACGGACAATAGCAGCACGGCATCTGTGGGTCTGCGCAGTCAGAAGATCTCGGTTACGCCTGGCAAAGATTATGAGGCTTCCGTGTATTCATATAATGTACAGGGCAGTTCGTCTCTTTATTTGGAGTTCTGGGATGCGAGTAACACGCTCATCCTTTTTCCGACGGCCACGAATAATACTTTAAATCAGTGGAAGCAGCTCGGTATCAGTCAAACGGCGCCGACAGGAGCTGTATATGCAAGCCTGAGAGTCTATTCAGGTCAAGCGAACATCGGAACCTCCTATTTTGACGATGCAGATTTCCAGGAGTTGGTGAAGGATCCGAACACGCCACTCAGGAACGGCGGAATGGAGAGTACGATGGATGGAATGCCCCGCTACTGGGATTCTATCTTCGGCGGTAATATTACGTCTTCTCTGGAGCGGAAGCGTTCGGGAGATCGCAGTGTAAAAATGGTGGATACGAGCGCAACCGCTGGCATCGGAGTCCGAAGTCAGAAAATGCCAGTTTCAGTAGGAGGGAAGTACGAAGCGGAGGTATTTGCCTATGATGAATCGGGTTCATCTACCATTTTTCTGGAGTTTTGGGATGCCAATAACACAAATTTAACGAACGTGATTGCGGGTAGCACTTCCCAGAATGAATGGAAGCCGATTCGTGCGGTCGGTGCTGCGCCTGTTGGAGCAGCTTACGCCACGATAAGATTGTATCTGGGGGCTACTAACATCGGTACGACTTATTTTGACGATGCCAAATTCGGTGAAGCCCCTCCAGACCCAAGTCCCTATTTGAATAACGGCAGATTCGAGCTGTTGGATAATGGCAAGCCAAGTGATTGGCGTGGGGTCGACGGCACTGTGGATGTATCCAGCGAGAAGGCCTACGACGGAGTCCGCAGCATTAAAATAACCAATACCGTGGATCAGTCGGCAGGACTGCGAAGTCATCTCATTCCCGTTTCACCCGGCGTTGAATATACGGCAAATGTGTTTGCATTCACGAACTCCGGGACCGCTGAGCTGAAGGTCGAATTATGGGATGCGGACAAGGTCTTCCTTTCATCGGTGTCCCAGTCAGGTTCGACTAGTAACACTTGGATGCCCATTACGCTTAAGAGTGTTTTCCCGGCTGAGACCGCCTATATTAGCTTGCGATTAGGTACCTCGCCGCCAGCAGGAGGAATCGTTTATTTCGATAACGCGACATTCATTAGGTCAGGTGAATTGATGAATCGTAAAACGAGGACGACGCTATACAGCCAGGAAAAGGTCGCGGCCGCCCGACAAAATATACAGCAGCTGCAATGGGCGAAGAACTTGAAGGATGCGGCGGTTACAAACGCGGATAAATATCTGGTTAAAGGATTGGACTTCTTATGGAATGCGGTTCCCAGTCAAAAGCTTCCTCGCAGCTATGCCGTTAATCAGTCGTTAGGAAGTCCGATAACCGGGAAGGAAATCGATAAATACGGGAATTATCCTTATCGTATCGATCCATTAAACGACCCATGGAAAATTGTGGATCCTTCAAGCGGGTACAAGTTTCCAACGAACGACTTCGGAGCTTATTACCGCAGCGGTTTGGATGAACATGGCCTCTTCCAACCGGAGCTTGCGGACCGAAGTCTGCTTGTAAACACGCTCTATCCTGAAAAGGGACCCACTTGGGGAGTTGATGATGGCTTTGGCTGGGTAAATGAGCAAGGAATACGCTATACATTCATCGCTTACTATGTCCACTGGTCATGGTATGGGGGAGATTCTCTGATTCAGCGTTCGCTGAATGCATTCCGCGATGCTTATTTATATACGGGGGACATCAAGTATGGCCGTGCCGGTTCGATATTACTAGATCGGGTGGCGGATGTTTATCCGGAAATGGATATAAGCAAGTTTGACAGAGCGGTGTTTCTAAATTCATCGGGCAAATCTGTCGGCAATGGTAAAGTATTAGGCGGCATTTGGGAAACTGAATTAGTGAAGTCGTTTATTAGTGCCTATGATGCTTTATTCCCGGCACTCGACGACCCGGAAACCGTTCAATTTCTGAGTGCGAAGTCGACGCAATTTCGAATGGTAAATACGAAAAATTCCGGAGCAAACATTCGGCGGAATATCGAAGACGGTATCATTAAGCAAGTATTTCCGGCAGTAAAAAAGACACAAATACTTGGCAATGACGGCATGCATCAAAGTGCTCTGGCCATGGCTGCTGTTATCTACGATACGATGCCTGAAACGAAAGAGTGGCTGGATTTCATTTTTCAGACAGGAGGAGTTCTTGCCAATCCGACTCGCTTAACAGGTGGAAATATTCTAAATTCACTTGTTTCGGACGTCGACCGAGATGGGAATGGGAATGAAAGCTCACCCGGTTACAATGCTTTGTGGCTGGTAAATCATCGGTTGACGGCCGATATTTTGGAGGGCTACGATTTGTACCCGCAGGCCGATCTGTACAATAACGTGAAGTTTAGAAAAATGTTTTCCGCTATGAGTACGCTCATTTTGAGTGAAAAATTTACAGCAAATATCGGGGATACGGGTCGAACCGGAAATCCATTTATCATTGAGCGAATGACGGATTCCGTCAAAGCGTTTGAAAAGTTCGGCGATCCGATTTATGCGCAGCTAACCTATTTTCTGAATAACAATACGACCGATGGGATTCATAAGGACGTATTTTCCACCAATCCTAATGCGATCGCAAGTCAAATTCAAGAGGTAATTAACGTCAAAGGTCCACTGAATATGGAAAGTGTAAATTCGAGTGGATATGGATTTGCTGCGCTGCGGGACGGTGATAACCCGAAAGTTGATTATGGAACGAGGATTGGCTTTAGCGGCATGAACGTGTCTGCACAAAGTGTACCGACGAAGTTTGTTGATGCTTCCAGTTCCATCCAGCTTGCGGCAGCCCAGAGCGGGGAGACGGCAACTTTTGAATTTAATGTTCCAGCTACAGACGAATATGAGTTGGATGTACTCCCCGTAAAAGCGCAGTCTAATGGCATTTATCGAATTTCCATCGATGGGCAACCCGTTAAAGAGTTGGATTTTTACGGGACGGATACGAATGCATACGAGATCATCAGCCAGATGAACCTTACGCAAGGACTGCATACCATTTCCTTCGAGGGTATCGGGAAGCACCCGTCATCCAGCGCCTTTAATCTGGACGTCCGAGTTTTGAATCTTCTAAATGCACAGGCGCGTGCTCAGCGGGATGCCCGCTTGGACGCGAATAACACGCTTCGGGATGAATGGATGTTCTATGGACGCAACGTAAGCCACGGTCATGCGGACACGTTAAACGTTGGATTTCACGCGTTTGGTCTCGATTTGTCGCCAGATTTGGGCTACCCCGAATTTGCTGACAGCGTCGATATGCATCGAGCGCAGTGGGTCGTTAATACAATCAGCCATAACACAGTAATTGTGGATAAGCGAAAACAGAACACGAATCTATGGGCTGCGGAAGCTAAGCATTTTGACGATACGGACTTGGTGAAGCTCATTGATGTGGAAGCCCCTAAGGTATATCCGCAGACGACGTTGTATAAGCGGACTACGGCCATGATCAAGGCAGATGATAAGAACTCCTATACGATAGATCTGTTTCGGGTAAAGGGAGGTAATGATCATTATTTTAGCTTCCATGGAGCAGAAGGGACGGTTGCGACGGAAGGGTTGAACTTGGTTCCGCAAGCAACGGGGACGTATGCGGGAGCGGACGTACCTTACGGGCAAAGAGTCGATGATATCGCAGGGGTCGGCTATATGGGCAGCGGGTTTCACTATTTGAAAAATGTGGAACGTGATGGGTCTCCTGCGGACAAATTCAGTGTCGACTGGAATGTGAAAGATACTTGGAATATGTACGGTCAAGGCAGCGGGGCAGCAACAGACGTTCACCTAAGATTGACGATGTTAGGCAGTGTTAATGATGTAGCGTTGGCCGACGGAGTGCCGCCGCAGAATAAGATTGGCAATCCGAAAGATCTCCGGTATTTGGTCGCTCACCGCAGCGGCACTAGCATCGATAGTTTATTTACTTCGATCATTGAGCCGTATAAGGGAGAACGCTTTATTAGCTCCATCACGCCATTGATCGTTAAGCTGAACGGACAGACCGTGGATGACAGCGGGGTTCGAGCAGTAAGTGTAAAATTGAAAAACGGCAGAACCGATTATGTGGTTAGCAGCTTGGATACAAGCAAAGCTTACACGGTTGAACTGCCTGATACCGCATACTCTTTGGAGTTTAAAGGCTTTTTCGGCGTATATTCGGTGCAGGAGGATGGAAGTGCGAGCACCTATTTGCACGACGGCTCGTATATCGGAAAGAACAGTGAAGTCCGGCAGGATCGAGTTGGAGCTGTTACCGGGACAGTCGTTGACTTTACGAAGGATTTGTCACCTAATAACGAGATTATTATCGAAGCGTCCGGGCTTTTCGGCACCCCTGCCGATTTGATCGGAAAGAGCATCACCATTCAAAACGACGGTGTCCGTTATGCGTCTTACCGCATCAAAAATGTATCCGTCATGGAAGGATCTCGCTTGAAGCTCGACATTGGGGATATTACGCTTGTCCGGTCCTATAAAGATTCGAATGATTTCAACAAAGGATTTATCTATGATATTGCAAGCGGTGCATCATTTAGGATCCCGCTGACGTACAGATCAAGTCAAGTTGCGCAACCACCAGCAGATGCAATCATTTCTGCAGATATCACGGCACCGACCAACACTGATGTCACTGTAACGATTAGCTATCCGGCTGATGCAGCGGTGAGAGAATACAAAGTAGGTGCTAGCGGCATATGGACAGCGTACACATCGCCAGTAGTCGTTTCCGAAAATGGCATGATCTTTGCAAGAGGAACAGATGCGGTAGGCCATGCGTCGAATGTTACCAGCTACACAGTGAATAACATTGATAAAATAGCTCCGAGTACAACAGCCAGTTTGAGCCCGGCACAACCGGACGGACCAAATGGTGCTTATACGGGGCCGGTTACAGTAAGTTTAAGTGCAGTGGATGTTGATTCAAGTGTGATGAAAACAGAATACAGTCTGGATAATGGGACTACATTTCAGCTATATACATCACCTGTTACGTTGGATAAGAAAGGTCAATATACCTTGATCTATAAGTCAACGGATCAAGCGGGGAATGTTGAGTCTGCGCATAATCTTAGTTTTTCGCTTGCCGCAACTGCAGTAAAGGTGGAGTTAAAAGACAGTAATGGCAATCCGCTCAGCGGCGGAATAGTGAAATACTACGATGGAGGATGGAAGGATTTTGGTGTGACAGACGCTAGCGGCAGAGTAAGTAAATCCATAGCAGACAAAAGCTACACCTTCGGCATTACGTACGAGGGAACCTATAAGGAGAAGGTGCAAAATACCGGAACTGATGCGGTTGTTGTATTCCAGACGGTAAAAGTCAAGGTGCAACTGAAAGACAGTCAAGGAAATCTAATGGACAGCGGCAGCGTGAAATACTATGCGGGAGGCTGGCTGACGTTTGGTAGTACGACTGGCGGAGAGATCAGCAAGGAGCTATTGACTGGTTCTTATACCTTCGGCATGACCAACGAGGGAGCGTATAAGGAAAAGGTACAGAATATCGGAACTGATCCAATAGTCATATTCCAGACAGTCAAGGTCAAAGTACAATTGAAAGACAGCCAAGGAAATCTGATGGACAGCGGCAGTGTGAAGTACTATGCGGGAGGCTGGCTGATATTTGGTAGTACGACTGGCGGAGAGATCAGCAAGGAGCTATTGCCTGGTTCTTATACCTTCGGCATGACTAACGAGGGAGCGTATAAGGAGAAAGTACAGGATATAGGAACAGACGCAGTGGTCGTATTTCAAACGATAAAGGTCAAAGTACAATTGAAAGACAGCCAAGGAAATCTGATGGACAGCGGAAGCGTGAAATACTATGCGGGAGGCTGGCGGACGATTGGCAACACATCGGCTGGGGAGATCAGCAAGGAGTTATTGCCTGGTTCTTATACCTTCGGAATGACCTTTGGGGGAACGTACAAAGAAATTGTAAATAACATAACAACAAACCCAACGGTAGTATTCCAAATGTAAAAGGACGTCCCGCTAACAGGTACATCCTAAATCAATCAAAGTTTTGGTGGAGAAGCGCGCAATAGTGGCGGCTTCTCTTTTTTATTTCGAATAACGTACAATAATTACATTGAATATACATGCATATTTATGTATAATTATTCATTATCGAATGGAGGGAATTATGAATGCCACTTATCGTAAGAGACGCAGAACCTGATGATGAAATAAACTTGACCGAATTAATGTATGAATACATCGTTGGATTTTATCAGAAACCTAGGCCAGCCGATGGGAAAATACATAAGTTGATTCAAACCCTTTTAGAGAAACAAGTAGGAATACAGTTTGTCGCAGAACAAGATGGAAAGTTAATCGGCTTTGCTACCTTATACTTCGCATTTAGTACGATGAAAGCAGACAAAATTACCATCATGAACGACCTTTATGTCATTGAGCCATATAGAGGAACAGAAGTGGAATCAGAACTGTTTTTAGAATGTCAAGGTTATTCAAAGGATCAAGGATATGCGTATATGTCTTGGATAACGGCTCCTGATAATATACGAGCTCAACAGTTCTTTGACAAAATGGGTGGGGTTCAAGGGGAGTGGGTTAACTATTCCATCGTCTGAGTAATCTGGCCGCTGATCCGCTCGAACTAGGCGGAGGGGCTTATTTTGCATTTACTGTGGGAAAATGAGGGCGCCCTCGAACAAATAGGCGCGGAAACCGCGCTTTCAGCGAGAGTTACGCGAGCCGAAGCTTGCCGTCAGAGCCTGAGAAGCCGAAAATCGACTTCTCAGCAGTCAGTCCGGTGCGCCTACGGTTTTAGCCGAACGAGACGAACGAAAAGTAAAATAGCCCCTCAATGCGTAATTGTTAAATTTTGTGTGATATGCTATCATTGAATAAAATTATTATCAAACGGTTGTGAAGCACACACCGCTTTTCTGTACAGCGTAAGCTGTCTGGAGGAGCGGATTATTTATTTTCTGGAGGTGGTATTTAATAATAGCGACTTAAAGAGGGTCATGGACATGCGGAGAAGTTTTTTCTTGAGCAGATTTGGTGGGCGCGTTTGGACATTTTCAAGACTTGCATCCAGAATATGAAATCAAAGATTTTCGCGACGGTACGCGTTTTTTGGATTTCGCCTTCCTTCGCCACTCTCTCAGACTAGCGATTGAAATTGATGGCTTTGGTCCCCATTTCACTGATATTAGTCGCTCTCAATTCTCCGACCAATTAATCAGACAAAACCACCTCATTATAGATGGTTGGAAGATTTTTCGGTTCTCTTAGGATGACGTAAAAAACCGACCTCGCATGTGTGAACAATTAATCCAGCAATGTATTGGCAGACACTTTGGAGATGTATTTAACCATGAAATAGAGCTGAATTATTTAGGAAAAAGAAATCATCCGTTTTGCCCATGCATTAGGAAGAGCAATCAAACCTGCCGATGTTCAAAAACAATTTCAGTTCCGACAAAGAAAAGCACAAGAAACTCTTAAAGGGATGTATCAGAAATCACTCCTTGAACCAGCAGGGAAAGGCCATGCTCGTGTTCGATGCTATAGAGTAGCACAGCACGTTCTTTCGAGTTGGGAAGATTTTGGGGGGCTGAGAAGCAGAGTTCCGGCCTTCAGATTCTACTGATGGGCTTCAGCTCGTAGCTTGTTAATCTACGAATCCGTACTAATTCTGATTCGGCTTACACTTTTCACTGGTTTACTTTTTCCCCCCCAAAAACAATTTTTTTACTTAAAATTCCTTCACATGGGGAATAATACCTTTATCTCAAAAAGGGTTATTTCACAGGGGGTTATTAGGATGAAAAAATTACTCGCAACAACAGCAGTTACGGCAGTTCTCCTGACTTCAATAGGCTGTAGTACGACTAAACCAAACGCAACACCGTCTGCATCTTCACCGAGTAAAGCCGAAATTACGATCGGCACAGAAGGTACTTATGCACCTTTCACTTTTCATGATAAGGCTGGCAAGCTTACAGGTTTTGATGTTGAGACAGCAGAAGAGGTATGTAAACGGATTGGCATGACGCCGCGTTTTGTTGAAACCAAGTGGGATGGCATGATTGCAGGACTCGATGCGAAGCGGTATGACATGGTAGCCAACGAAGTAGCTGTTCGCCCTGATCGTTTGGAGAAGTACGACATGTCTACGCCTTATATTGTTTCTCGCGCTGTTCTTGTGGTGCATGCCAATAATACGAATATCAAGACGTTGGATGACCTTAAAGGCAAGAAGGTTGGACAATCCCTCGATAGTAATTATCGGAAAATAGCGGAAGAACACGGTGCGGTAAATACAGTTGTGGAGGGTTTTAATCAAGCGATCGATCTTCTGACTTCGGGCAGGATCGATGCGACGCTTAACGATAGTTTGTCCTATTTGGATTTGAAAAAGCAGCGTCCCGAGCTGCCGATCAAAACGGTGTATGAGGAGCCATCCGCGACCAGTAACGCCTTTTTATTCCGCAAAGGAAGCACAGATTTAGTCAGTAAAGTTAATAAAGCTTTGGCAGACATGAAATCGGACGGTACATTGGTTCAAATTTCGCAAAAATGGTTCAATGCAGACGTAACGAAGTAAGGACCTAACCTAATGACAAATGAACGTCTAGAGCGAATTATAGGGATCCTGTCCGATTCCTTCTTTCCTATTATAAAGGCGGGGCTTACGTACACAGTTCCGCTTACTTTAATCACATTTGCACTTGGACTTAGCTTAGCTTTCATCACGGCGCTTGCTCGATTATCGGATTTTGCCATTCTACGTACGATAGCGAGATTCTATGTTTGGGTTTTCCGCGGCACGCCATTGCTTGTCCAGTTGTTTATTTTATTTTATGGTTTTCCGAGTTTGGGAATAACGCTGGATCCTTTTCCGACAGCTATTATCGGATTCACGTTAAATAAAGGAGCCTACAGCTCCGAAATTATTCGCGCCGCGATATTGTCGATTCCCAAAGGCCAAAGTGAGGCCGCTTATTCGATCAATATGACGAAATGGCAGGCGATGAGGCGCATCATTTTACCCCAGGCTGTGCGAGTCGCTATTCCTCCATTAGGAAATTCTTTCATAAGTTTAATCAAAGACACTTCTTTAGCCGCCACGATTACGGTTACGGAAATGTTTCAGAAAGGGCAGCAGATTGCAGCTGTTACTTATGAGCCATTATGGCTTTATATCGAGGTAGCCTTCGTTTATTTAGTTTTCAGTACCGTTCTTTCCTATTTCCAATCCAAGCTTGAAATCCACTATGAACGAAACATTGCCAAGTAAAGGGGGGGCCAGCATGATTCGAATGGAAGGTATACATAAACATTTTCATGACCTCCACGTCTTGAACCATATTGATTTGGATGTTGAAAAAGGGAGCACGACCGTTGTCATCGGACCTTCTGGTTCCGGCAAAACGACCCTATTAAGATGTCTGAAATTATTGGACTTTCCAGATCAGGGGACCCTCTCGATAGCCAAAGCGACGATGACATTCTCAGGTGAAGTCAAATTGAATAAGACGGACATCCGTTCCATCCGTAAACACACGGGTATGGTGTTCCAGAACTATAACTTATTTCCCCATCTAACCGTCTTGCAAAATATTATGGAAGGCCCTGTTATTGTCCTTAAAGAATCCTCGAAAACTGCTAAGGATAAGGCTTTATCCATCTTAGCTAAGGTTGGACTTAGTGATCGTGCCGATCATTATCCTCATCAATTGTCTGGCGGACAACAACAACGGGTAGGGATTGCTCGGGCCATGGCGATGAATCCTGAGGTACTATTATTCGATGAACCAACGTCCGCGCTTGACCCGGAATTGGTAGGCGAAGTGCTAAAGGTGATGAAGGACCTAGCTTTTGAAGGCATGACGATGGTCATTGTGACACATGAGATGGGCTTTGCCAAAGAAGTAGCGGACCAAGTTGTCTTTATGGACCAAGGCGCGATTGTGGAAAGAGGAACACCAGCCGACATTTTTGATGCTTCAACGAATGAACGGACCTTGCAATTTTTGAGAAAAGTGAATCGGAAATCAGATTAAAATTAATAGGTGAAGATAGTCTTTAAAAGAAAGTATGGAAGGAAAATGAAGTTTTCTGTCGAATGCTATATTCCAGTCAACTTAGAGACAGTTATAAGGTTGTTGTGAGTATAGAGGAGTCGTTTGTATGATAAATCCTGCGAATAAATTACTTGATGTTAAGACACTCCTAAGCATGATGGATAATATGGAAGACTCGGTTTACATCATGAGTGTTGATGGATCGGATATAAAATACTATTATGTAAATCGCGCTGCTACGAACTTTAGCGGAATTACAATGGATGCTGTTGGACTAACATTTTTTGATGCAAACTCGAGCCAGATGGCGAATTACTTACATAAGAAATATACGAGAGTGGTTACAGAAAGACGAACCATTAAGTACGAGGATGGCGTTGTGCTGCCCAATGGTATGTTAAGCGGAGAAAGTATACTTACACCTATTTTTAATAAAAGCGGTGACATGGAGTTCATCGTTACTGTCACTCGTGATATTACCGAGCGCAAACAACACGAAAATTTGCTTTATCATTACGCCTATCATGACGATCTTAGCAAGCTATATAATCGAAGATTCCTGCTTGAGCATGTGCATAATCCAGCAATCATTTATCTACTTGATCTGGACTATTTCAAAAACATTAATGATATTTTCGGACATGATGTAGGTGATACCGTACTCGTGGAGGTCGCTAATCGTCTTGTTGAGAAATTTGGTACGGAGTATACACTTGTACGATTAGGCGGGGATGAATTTGTCGTTGTAGCAATGGGGGAATCTGGATCAGCAGAGGAGACTGCCGACCAAATTAATCAACTTTTTGCGGCTCCCTTTACAGTAAATGATCATCCATTGAAGTTAAGTGTAAGTATTGGTGTGGCTCAAAGTGTGAATAATGAAACCGTCCAAACCCTGTTAAAACAAGCGGACATTGCCTTGTATAAGGCCAAAGGGGCGGGTAGAAAAAGATATCATATTTACGAAGCTTCATCTAAATACGACCACGTTGAGAATTTCATTCATGAGATTGCTCTCTCAAGCGCGGTTGAGAAAGAAGAATTGCATTTGCTTTATCAGCTTATTTACAATCCGGTTCGGGAGGAATTCATTGGAGCTGAGGCTCTGCTAAGATGGAACTCTGCCGAAATGGGAATGATTCAGCCGAATGACTTTATTCCGGTCGCTGAAGAAACTGGTTTGATTATTCCGATTGGATACTGGGTTATCCGGCAAGCTTGTAAGGATTGGCATCTTTTAAAAGCGGTATACGGTCCTCAATTTAAAATTTCGGTCAACATTTCGAGGATTCAATTAAACGAACATCTTTTCGTTGATCAAATGCTTCAAATATTGAAAGAAGAGCATGTGGACCCGCGTAGGATAGAGTTGGAAATAACAGAAAGCCAAACGATTCATTCGATGGAAGATGTCCAACAAACGTTGCGAAAATTGCGTGCTGAAGGCTTTACTATTGCCTTAGATGATTTTGGAACCGGCTATTCCTCGTTAAGCATGTTAACCTTGCTGCCGATAGATAAGTTGAAGATTGACAGGTCTTTCATTTGCGAAATGAATGTCTCTCTGATTTCAGCCATTTTAGCTATGGCCCATGCACTGAACCTGCAAGTAATCGCAGAAGGCATCGAGACATATGAACAATATAGGATGTTAAAGGAAATGAATTGTTGGGGAGTACAAGGTTATTATATCAACAAGCCAGCCCAACTTGCCTCATTACCCAAAGAGGTGGTTGCTACAAAGAGATGAGAGGTCAACGTCCAGTGTACGCGCTGGTGATGTTGATCTTTTTTGCTTTAAAAGAGGAATATGATACAATTTTTTAGCAAGATTAGCCTGTTGGAGGTAGTCAATGAAAGCACTAATTTTTGAGCAGTTTGGTGGGCCAGAGGTTCTGCAATATGTAAACATTCCTGAGCCCAGCTTAGAACTAGGCCATATCCTAGTGAGAACGGAAGCCATCGGCTTAAATTTCGCCGACATATATAGGAGACGAGGCAACTATCATTTGGCTGGGCAACCACCTTTCATTCTAGGGTATGAGGGCGCCGGCATTGTCGAACGAGTAGCTTCGAATGTGGACCAAATCAAGGTCGGAGACCGAGTTGCCTTCGTGGATGTTCCTTTTGCCAATGCCGAATTGGTTGCTGTGCCAATAGATCGTGCTATACCTTTGCCTGTGGCTATCACGTTCGAACACGCCGCGGGTATATTGCTTCAGGGAATGACGGCGCATTATTTGGTGAATGACAGCTATCGCGTTCAATCCGGCGACGAAATCGTCGTACATGCTGCAGCAGGTGGCGTTGGACAGATTTTGACACAGCTGTGTAAAAGTAAAGGGGCACGAGTCATCGGTTTGACCTCTTCGGAAGCCAAAAGGGAAATAGCCTTAAAAGCCGGTGCAGATGAAGTTCTAAGTTACGACAGCGATTGGGTAAATGGGGTCAAGATTTGGTCCAGTGACAGTCACGGCGTAAATGCCGTTTACGATTCAGTAGGATCCACGTTAATGGATAGTTTCGCTGCTGCCAAAACGAAGGGAGCAGTCATTTTCTATGGCATGGCTGGAGGCGATCCACCTTCTATTGACCCAAGAATGCTCATGGACACCTCAAAAACGCTGACGGGAGGAGACCTGTGGAACCATGTGACCACCTTGCAGAATAGAATCGAGCGTTCAAACGAACTTTTTGATGCGCTGCGGCGAGGGACTATTCAAATAGAGAGCCTTACATGCTTTCCTTTGAGGGAGGGCGCGGAAGCTCACAGACTCTTAGAGAGCAGGAAAAGCACAGGTAAAATCTTGTTAATCCCTTAACAGGGAATAGGCGGCAGAATACGGTATCTAACGTATTCTGCCGCCTTTTTGGGTTAATTTAAACCCTGAATATGAACAGCAATAATATACCCAAGCCTACATAAAGAAAGCCCATATACAATCCTTGTTAGATCATGTATCTTGTAAAAATTGACACATCGCATCGTACAAGGAAATGAGGAAATGCTCTTGTTAACAGCTATGAATAGGCTAACCGCTATTAAACTTCCTTTTTGGGTCATGTTTATGAATACATTCAGCATGGCGGTCGGATTTTATATGATGATTCCTCTGCTTGCTTCGTATTTACTGAATGATCTACTGCTAACCGTCACGATGGTTGGGGTCATATCAGCTATCCGCAGCTTCAGTCAACAAGGGTTGTCTGTTTTCTGCGGCACATTGGCCGACAGGCTTGGGTATAAGCGTACGATTTTGATAGGTTTGTTTATTCGTACGTTCGGTTTCGGATTATTCGGATTCGTTGATCATATTCCGGGTTTAATCATAGCATGCTTCTTCTCGGGTTTAGGCGCAGCATTATTTCAACCAGCTAGTTATGCCTATTACGCAGCGCTTTCTACACCGGAAAACCGGATTACGGTATACTCGATACGTGAAATGTTAAGTAATTTGGGATTTGTGGTGGGGCCGATACTAGGCGCGTTTTTTATGGGTTTTCGTTTTCAATATGTGAGTATAACGGCCACGCTGATTTTTGTATTTTCGTTCATGTTAAGTCTTTTCTTTTTACCGCAGATTAAATCTGAACAAACAAAAGCCAAATACGTAGGTATTTTGCCACAGATGAAAAAAGTGCTGCAGAACCGCAGTTTTATACGATTCATGGTGTTTACTATGATATCCTGGTCGCTTGTAGCACAGCTATACATTGCCGTTCCATTTCGAGTGAATCAGATTGCTGCAGGAGCCAATATCGGGTTCATTTATAGCTGCGGAGCCATTGTGATGGTACTATTGCAGGTTCCTTTTTCTAAATTAAGTCAGACTAAGATGCAGCCCTTTGGCGTGCTGTCACTAGGTACGTTACTTATTTCGGCGGGGCTGTTTACAATTGGGATGTCGGGCTCGATGTTGGGGATTTATGCGGGGGTCATTTCATTAATGCTCGGGCAAGTGTTTTGGCAGCCAATGATGAATACAATGGTGTCTGAATTCGCTGGGACAGGAAGTATAGCCAGTTATTTTGGTTTTAACAGTTTTGCTTTATCCATCGGCGCTATGATTGGGAATGTTGGCGGGGGTTATTTGTACGACTTGGGGAGCATGCTCGGTTGGGGCGCTCTTCCTTGGTTCAGCTTCTTCATTGTTGGACTTGCTAATATTTGCTTTATGCTCATAGAACTGAGATCTCATTCTAAATGAAAGCCTTTTTTTGACCATATAATCCATGGATATGCTCATCCTATGCATTCTACCTCAGCAAAAATCATGCTATCCTGATTGCATATGACACGAAGGAGGCAAGTATTTACAATGAGCCTAAACAAAATGAAAATTGGTGTAATCGGTGCAGGATCGATATCCGATATGCACTTTGAGTCCTATGTGAAGCAAGCAGACGCAGAATTGGTCGCCGTATGTGATTTGAATCGTCAAAGAGCGGAGGATAAAGCCGCCAAATATAATGTGGAGCATATTTACACGGATTATCGGGAACTCCTGGCCAATCCAGAAGTGGATGCTGTAAGTATTTGTACATGGAATAATACACATGCCGAGATTAGTATTGCAGCTTTGCGTGCTGGCAAGCATGTTTTAGTAGAGAAACCGCTTTGTAAAACCGTAGAAGAGGCTGAGCGTATTCAAGACGCTGTTCGTGAAACAGGGAAAATTTTGCAGGTTGGTTTTGTACGGAGATATGATACCAATGCTCAGCTCGTTAAGCGCTTTATCGATAATGGCGATTTGGGAGAATTGTACTATGCCAAAGCTTCGTGTCTTCGTCGATTAGGTAATCCAGGAGGCTGGTTTGCTGACTCGGAACGATCCGGCGGAGGACCTTTAATCGATATTGGTGTTCATGTAATTGACTTATGCTGGTACTTAATGGGGAGACCGAAACCTGTATCGGTCAGTGGTCATACGTATAACAAGCTGGGAAATCGGGCGAATGTGCGCAATCTTTCCTTTTACAAAGCCGCTGATTATAATGTTGATTTGAATACCGTTGAAGATATGGCCAATGCCTTAATTCGGTTCGAAAATGGGGCTTCCCTTATGGTTGATGTTAGCTTTACCCTTCATGCCAAAAAGGATGAGATCGCGGTCAAGCTGTACGGAGATAAAGGCGGAGTGGAATTGGAGCCTGAACTTGTCCTCGTCACGGAAATGCTGGATACCATTTTGAATGTAGCGCCACAGACAGATAGCAAATCGATTAACATAACAGAAGCTTTTAATCAGGAGATCAGTCACTTCTTATCCTGTTGTAGAACTGGGAATTCACCGATTAGTCCAGTTGAAGATGGACTTACCATGATGAAGATTCTTTGTGGTATTTATGAATCAGCTGCCAAAGGTCAGGAAATCAGATTATAACTATCTAGGATCAGAAAAGGAGGAACGGATATGAAACTTGGCGTTAGTACGTATAGTTTATTTCAAGCTCTGAAGGCTGGAGAAATGGACATTTTTGGTGCTATTGATTGGATTGCTGACCAGGGTGGCGAACATGTTGAGATTGTACCCCTTGGCTTTGATTTACCTGGGAATTTGGAGCTTGCAGATGAGATTCGCCTTAAAGCACAGTCGCGTGGCATCGAAATATCTAATTATGCGATTGGAGCAAACTTTCTAACGGATTCTCAAGAGGCCTATGAACAGGAAATTAAACGGGTCAAAGGGGAAGTTGATCTCGCTGCAAGGCTTGGTGTACAAAGAATGCGCCATGATGTCGCATCAAGTGAGGATCGTTCTATTGCGAACTTTAACAAAGAACTTGAGCGTATGGCGGAGGCCTGTCGGCAAATTGCTGATTATGCTTCGCAATATGGCATCATAACGAGCGTCGAGAATCACGGATACTTTGTGCAGCATAGTGACCGCGTTCAAACGTTAATTCAAGCCGTCGATCGTCCCAATTTCCGCACAACGCTTGATGTGGGCAATTTTATGTGCGTAGATGAAGATTCCGTTGCAGCGGTAAAAAATAATCTGCCCTTCGCATCGATGGTCCATGTGAAAGATTTTTACCTTCGTCCTTCGTACCAAAATCCAGGCAAGGGTTGGTTCCAGACCTTACAAGGCAATCATTTGCGCGGCGCTATTGTGGGCCATGGTGATATTGATATGAAAGAAGTACTGCGCGTTATTAAAAGCTCCGGCTATGACGGATTCATTTCCTTGGAATTTGAAGGCATGGAGGAATGCAAAATGGGTACGATGATTGGGTTGCAAAATATTAGAAGGCTATGGGAAGATGTGGAATAGGTAATAAAATTCAGCGATACGAAAGGTGTGTTAATGCAATATGGGGAATCCGATTGGCATTATGGTTGACAGTCTGCGACTAGGCTTGCGTGATGGTTTGAAGAAAGCCAAAGAGCTCGGCGCAGACGGGGTACAAATATATGCAGTCTCAGGCGAGATGGACCCGGCGAACTTATCACCTCAAGCGCGCAAAGAACTGAAAGCATACATCGAGTCATTGGGGCTTAGCATCTCTGCTTTGTGTGGGGATTTGGGCGGTCATGGCTTCCAAGATCAGTCCGTGAATGCCGACAAAATAGAGAAATCAAAGCGTATTCTCGACCTTGCGGTTGAGCTGGGAACCAAAGTCGTAACCACTCACATCGGTGTCGTACCTGATCAGGCCAATGGCCCTATCTATGAAACGATGCTGCATGCGTGTGAGGAATTAGGCGTGTATGCAAGCAGCTTAGGCGCTTACTTTGCCGTAGAAACCGGTCCAGAAACAGCTGCACACTTGAAAAGCTTTCTAGATTCGTTGTCCACTAAAGGTGTTTCCGTTAACTTTGATCCAGCGAATATGGTGATGGTGACTGGTGATGATCCTGTTCAAGGGGTTATCACGTTGAAAGATTATATTGTCCACACGCATGTGAAGGACGGTGTCCGACTGCGTCAGGCTGACCCTCGTGAAGTCTACGGTTCACTGGGTTATCAACCGATGAGTCACGAGCTTATCGCCGAGGCAGCGACATCAGGACCCTATTATCGAGAGCTCGCACTAGGTGAAGGTCATGTCGATTTCGGTCGATACTTTCAAGCGCTTCGTGACATTGGTTACACGGGCTATTTGACCATTGAGCGTGAAGTTGGGGAGAAGCCTGAAGTAGATATTGCCAATGCGATTGCGTTTATTAAGAAATATCAATAATACATCAGGAAAGTATCGGTAAGCAACGGCGAATCATCAGTGAATTATCAGAAAATCAACGGTGAATCATCAGTGAATTATCAGAAAATCATCTGTAACTCATAGGACTGACAAGAACTTCGCAATTTTGCGGGTTCTTTTTTTATCTGTGCATGGACGCGCAGGATGGTCTGCTGAGAAGTCGATATTCGGCTTCTCAGACTCTGTCGACGAGCTTCTGCTCACAATTATCGCGCTTATTTGTTCTTTTAGGAGGACGGTAGGAGACGTGTTGCTTCGGGTTTGACCGAGATAAGAGGCGGGAGTATGCAGGCTGAGAAGCTGTTTTCCGGGCTTACAGCAATAAAGAGAGATGAGTATTGGTAATAAGCTCGAAAACCGAGCTTAAGTCTTGCATTACCCGAGTTAGCCTCGCAATCCGAGCCTAAACTAAATGAAATCCGTACTAAAGCAGGAATTATGTCAATCCCTGTTTGGAAGCTTCTCAAAGTGAGCTAAATCGAGTTTATGTGCACTAAAGTAGAATTTTTTTCAGGAAATTTATGGTACAAAAGGATGAATTTTTTTATAGCATTGAAATCCCTTTCAGTTTTTTATTCGCCAAAAGGTTAGGTCTATGTAATCAAAACGTCTAGACCTTTACTCCTGAAAATCGTTAATTTCCATTTAATGAGACACAAAACTACAAATAATACGAAGTATATAGTCATATAAAGCCCTTTTGACTGTAAAAATTTAACTGTTATGATAATGGTAAACTTGGGTATTGTTTAAGGAACCAAATACAAATATCGGTTAAAGGATGATTACACAGATGAGGAAGATGTTCTCTGGTGAAAGTAAAGTCTTTTACTTGTACCGGTATATTTCGCTCGCAGGAACTTCGTTAGTGTATGCCATCGAGGATCGTGGCCCCCCATTACGTTTCAAAATTGGTATCATTTTGGTGCTATTCATCTTTGCCAAGTGGATTACGGACATGTATACCCAAAGTGGCCAAGCCTCTCGCACAATTAAAATAACCGTAGGCTTGGAAATGACTGGGATGATGATCCTGCATCTTCTAAGCGGCGGTATGGACAGTCCGTTCCTTTGGTGCGTATTCAATCCCGCATGGATGGCTGCCAGCTACCTCTCCTCTATCTACTGCTGGTTTATGATGCTGAGTTACTTCTTATTCGTCACCGCATTTTCCTACTTTTTTGCCAATGACCAGACGCAGACGCTAGCCACTATGTTATTAAATGAAAATCGCTTTTACCTGATGCTATTATTCATGACCCTCTCTATTCAACTATTAGCTGGTGTCAAAAGTAGGCTTGAAATTGCGAACGCTCGAACAACGGAGACGATGGAGCATATGAAGTCGCTGTATCAAATCGTGGAAGCAGCTACGCATAGTGAATCGGAGAATTTGAAAATTATTTTTGCTGAATTCGCTCTAAAGCTGACCAAGCTCAAAATGTCCTTCTTCTGGGATGTCAATGGGAGCGGAAATGGCGGGCACGATCATCTGATTACTCAGGGTATCACGCCTGTTGGTGTAGAAGCTTCCCTGTCTACTGCTATTGAAAATCATGCGGCCGAACTCAGACAGCTAGATAGCTGTATGGTGATGAGTCTTCCTGAGCATGGTGATTTTCTTGTGATTCCCATCAAGTCGTCGACCCGATTCTGGGGAGTGATGGGAGTTAAGATCGAGCGCTCCAGCTATGAGGAAGGCAGACATTGGTTTGTCAAACAGCTATATTTTCTATCTGAGCTGTGCGCCGTCATTTTGGAGAGGCATCAGCTCGAGCGTATTGAGAACCAGTTGATGATTATCGAGGAGCAGAATCGGATTGCCGACGAGATGCACGACAGCGTTTCGCAGTACATTTTCGGAATTGTGTATGCCGTACATTCGCTCAGTCGCAAATGGAAAGACATTTCAACAGATCAGATCAAGGAGCAGCTGCAAATTATCCAAGAGTCATCTGTAGCGGCATCTCAAGAACTTCGTTCAACCATTTATAGTCTTAGTTCTAGGAAAAATGGCGGTGCTTTTTGGATCACAACCGTTAAATCTCATCTAGACAGCTTGTCCAAGCTGCACGCTGTGAAAGTAACCTTAAATGTGACTGGTGATGATCATGGTCTGCAGGTCAATTATCAAAAGGCTTTGTTCAGGATCATATCGGAAGCAACTGGAAACGCCATTCGTCATGGCCGAAGCAGCCACATTCAGGTAGATCTAAGTATGAAGTCAGATGAGGTAAAGCTCTCTGTCTTGGATAACGGGAGTGGATTCAGTGTTACAGAACGGCTATCTGACCCTAAGGTATCCGGACTTGGTGTGAATAACATGGAGCTGCTTGTTCAGTCTTTTGGCGGAACGATTAACATTCAGAGCACGAAAGGAAAAGGTACACATATTCAAGTGACACTCCCTTCCGGGCATCAGGATAAAAAGGAACTAAATGAACTTCAAATGATGGGCTAAAACAAGGTTATGAGGCTATTCCCATTCTAACGAAAGCTGGTGGTACTTTGAAAGTTGTTATCGTAGATGATCATCCGTTGGTGCGAAAAGGATTGTCAGCTGTGCTAAAGCTTGAAGCTAACATCGAAATTTCTGGCGAATCGGAAACGGTGGAGCACGCACTCCAGTTAATCAAGGAAACGAAACCGGATCTGGCTATCGTGGATCTTAAGCTGGGGAATCGTTCTGGACTCGAAGTGGTTGAGATGATTAAAGATTCGCCATGCCGAAGTATCATTCTGACTTCATCGACTATGGAGCAGGATGTAAGAAGGGCAGAGGCTGTGGGAGCGGATGGTTATGTACTCAAAGAAGCGCTGCCAGAAGAATTGCTGCTTGCCATTAAATTGATTTTCAAAGGTAAAAAGTATTACGATCCAGGCTTGATGGAAATGTTGTTCAAGAAAGAGGAAGAAGACAGCTTCAGTAAGCTTACGCCGAAGGAGCGGGAAGTGTTAATTGGTCTTGGAGAGGGTTTATCCAATCAAGGAATGGCCAAGAAACTGATGGTTACCGAGTTCACTGTCAAGAAGCATGTTAGCCAAATTCTAAACAAGCTATGTGTCAACGATCGTACGCAAGCGGCTTTGTTAGCGCAATCCAAAGGACTAGTCAGCAGTTTTCAGTAAGCCATTTAAGCATTCATGGTCCGAAAGTATACCATCGCTTTATTACATATAGCCATTGGTAGATACACAAAATAGACCCTAAAAATTATAATATCGGGTAATATCATAATTCTGGGAATTCATATAGTATTTGTGTATAACCAACTAACTGACAAAAAGCGGCATTCTTCATTCCTTTTGATCGTAGAGTGCTTCACCTAAGCTACTAACTAGCTAACTCTGTCGAAAAGAGATTGTTGAATGCTCTGGCTAAAGGAGTGATTGAATGTCGGTTCGATAGTGGGGGTTCAGGCAAATAAAACGCTTTCATTGCAAATATCATAGCTCAATTTTTTTAGAAAAGCAATACTGAATTCATCGAGTTTCAAACTATTTTTTTTCGGGAGGGTACCATGGAGAAATCGATCTTGGATTACTTTGTACTCATTCGCAAAAAGCTGTGGATGATTGCACTTTTCGTTCTTCTTTCGTGTCTGACAACGTTCTATGTCAGTAAGACATTCGTTGAGCCTGTTTACAAGGCGAACACACAAGTGCTGGTTAGCAGCACGTTCAAGAGTGAAGAAGCGATAGATCTTAGCGATGTGTCGATGAACTTGAATTTAATTGAGAGCTACAAGGAAATCATGAAGTCAGATCATATCATTCAATTGATGCTGCAGAGTCACCCCGAATTCGGAATGACACAGAAAGAGCTGCTTAAGAATCTGAAAGTGAGCTCCACGGATAAAACACAAATTATCAAAATTGAGCTTGAGGATCCTAGCTATGAAAAAGCAGTTGTGATTACCAAGACACTTGCTGATACGTTCATTAGTGAAGTGCCAAGCTTGATGAATATGAATAATGTCAAGATTCTTTCTAATTCTGATGCTGCTGTGAAGCCATTGCCAGTCAATTCCAGCGTAATCATCAATCTTGCTTTGAGCTTCATTTTATCGGCGATGGCAGCCATTGGTGTTTTCTTCTTCTTTGAAAATATCAATGACACGATTCGTTCTGAAAAAGAAGCTGAGCATATCGTTGGTTTACCAGTACTCTCTTCCATCGGAACGATTAAAAAGGGTAAAGCAGCTAAACCATCGCGTGCAAGAAGCAGAGAGGTAGGGGAAAAGGCATATGTCACAGCTAAGTAATGTTCTTGTGGCTGAATTGGATCCGATTTCGCCGGTCTCCGAAGCATATCGTTCCTTGCGTACAGCGGTACGCTATAAAAAGGTTGTACCAGCAGGTCAAGGAATGGTGCTCATGGTTGCATCTCCTAAGGCGCAAGAAGGCAAAACGACGACCCTTGCTAATTTGGCTATCACCTATGCACAGGAAGGTAAGTCTGTCGTGGTCCTTGATTGTAATTTACGGCAACCAGCCCTGCATGAGATGTTTGGTGCTAAGAATTCGAAAGGCCTGATTCACTTTTTAAATAAGGGGCTAACCGCCCAAGAAGTCATTACACCGACAGGAATTGTCGGGCTTGATCTCATCGCCAGCGGTGGTCAACCGCTGAATCCATCCGAGCTGTTAGGCTCCGCCCAAATGGATGCCTTGATGAACGAGCTCAAGCAGCGGTATGAAGTCATTCTCATCGATTCGCCATCAACACTTGACTATACAGATGCTTGTTTACTCACTGAGTATAGTGACGGCGTGATGCTAGTTGCCAAAAATGGCAAGACGAAGCGAGAATGGGCGAAGCAAGCGAGAACACAGTTAGAGCAGTCTGGAGCCAGAATGCTTGGCATTGTTTTCAACCAATAATTGAAACCATTAGCGGATAGACTTTCCATAATCGATAGCGGATGCTTACGAAGCCAGTTTTGCTAAAGCAAAACTCTGAGGAGGATGAGAGAGATGAAAAAGGTGAAGAAAGCAATTATTCCGGCCGCAGGATTAGGAACGAGATTCCTGCCTGCTACGAAAGCGATGCCCAAAGAGATGCTCCCGATCATCAACAAGCCGACTATTCAATACATCGTGGAAGAAGCCATCGAATCCGGAATCGAAGATATCATTATTGTTACCGGCAAAGGGAAGAGGGCAATCGAAGATCACTTCGATAATGCTTTCGAGTTAGAAAACAAGCTGTTGGAAACAGGGAAGCTGGAGCTTCTCAAGGAAGTACAGCGTTCATCCAAGGTAGAGATTCATTACATTCGTCAAAAGGAACCCAAAGGTCTTGGACATGCGGTCTGGTGTGCAAGAAGGTTCATCGGGAATGAACCATTCGCAGTGCTGCTAGGCGATGATATTGTCACAGGGAAGGTTCCCTGCCTAAAACAGCTCATTCAACAATATGAATTATCAGAAAATTCAGTTATCGGAGTACAAACCGTACCGCCAGAGCTTACCAATCGTTACGGCGTCATTGATCCAGGTGAGCAAAATAACCGCCTTTATCAAGTGAAAGACTTGGTTGAAAAACCAAAATTAGGCACAGCCCCTTCCAATCTTGCCATTATGGGTAGATATGTGTTCTCCCCTAAAATTTTTGAATTTTTGGAGCTTCAGGAGAAAGGCGCTGGCGGTGAAATTCAACTGACAGATGCGATTCAGAAGCTTAATCAAATAGAACGAGTGCTAGCGTATCATTTTGACGGTATCCGTTATGATGTGGGTGAACGTCTCGGTTACATTCTCACGACAATGGCGTTCGCCTTGGAGAGTAAAGATCTTCGGCTAGATGTTCTTGAGGCGATGGCTGCCATCCTAATCAAGGAGCAATATGCACCAATTCTAGAGCATCTGGGAGGTGGAGACCATGAGCTTGCGCGAACTGCAGGAGGATTATGAGTACCTGGGACCTCAGAAAATTCCCCAGAAGAGCTACTACACGGCTGCTACCCCTAGACCGCAAGAAGGGAAAAGCGCTGCTTCCTATTTATTTGTAAAACGGATGCTCGATATTATGCTATCCATCATGGGCCTTCTCTTCCTGACACCGTTATTTATCATCATTGCTATCTGGATTAAGGTGGAAGATCCTAAAGGCTCTGTTTTCTTCAAACAAAATCGAGTCGGTAAAGACGAAATACTTTTTCCTATGTATAAGTTTCGCTCGATGGTGTCCAATGCGGAAGAGTTGAAGCAGCAGTTGATGAGTCAGAATGAAGTTGAAGGCGCGATGTTTAAAATGAAGAATGATCCTCGCGTTACACGCGTCGGGCGATTACTGCGCAAAACAAGTATAGATGAGTTACCACAATTATGGAACGTACTTGTAGGTGATATGAGCTTGGTCGGACCAAGACCAGCTTTGCCTAGTGAAGTTAGTGAGTATACACCATACGAGAAGAAGCGCTTAGCCGTTACTCCTGGTTGCACGGGGCTATGGCAAGTAAGCGGGCGAAGTAATTTAAGCTTCGAGCAAATGGTTGAACTCGATTTGACTTATATCAGAGAACGAAGCATTTTCTATGATTTGAAAATTATCTTGAAAACAGTTTCGGTCCTTCTTGGCTCCAAAGACGCGTTTTAGAGAACAGAAGGGAAAGGAGTTACACCATCGTGCTTATTCAGCCAAAACCAAGGGTATCTATTGTCATCTGTACCTATAATCGTGCGGATTTGCTTCAAATCACCTTGAACTCATTACCTGCTTTAAAAGCTATAGACAAAGCTGAGATTCTCATCGTAGATAACAATTCCACAGATCATACGCGTGAGATCTCACACTCGTTTATTCAGCGTCAAGCAGGGATCACGGACGTTCATTATCTATTTGAACAAACCCAAGGGCTTTCGGCTGCGCGAAATAGAGGTATTCAAGAAGCTAAGGGTGATATTGTCGCCTTTCTCGATGATGATGCAGTTCCTTGCATGGAATGGATACGCACCATCATAGACACCTTGGATACTCGGCAAGATGTGTATGCAATGGGAGGTGTGATTCGACCTCGTTTCGAAAGTGAACGGCCGAAATGGTTGATCGAGGCGCTAGAACTGCCCTATACGATTGTAGATATGGGTGCAACTGTGGATGAGTATCCGATGAACAGACATCCATTTGGCGCGAATATGGCGATTCGCAAATCCTTTCATGATAAATACTTGTTCCCAACCGACCTAGGTAGGAAGGGGACACTGCTATTGTCTGGAGAGGAATCCTGGATATTTGATCAGATGAAGAAAGAAGGGAAGGCTATTCTTTATCAGCCTTCCATGGTGGTTGATCACTTCATCCCGGATAGCCGGTTGACGAAGGATTGGATCAAGCAGCGCTATTATTATCAAGGTGTTACGAATGGCTCGATGCATAAGAGTCGTATCAGCAAGCTTGTTCTTCTCGGTAAGGTTGCCAGCAAGGTGCTCTACATTGCCGTAGATGCCTTGTTCGCGCGAACCGAAGGAAGAAAGCTGTTGATTACATGCCGAATGCAAAGCATAAGAGGCACGCTAGACACGCTCAGTAGACGTGGAAAAATGCGCTTAATAGGGTGAGGATACTGATGACGCCGGATCTTCCAATTCATAAAAAGCCAATGTATTATGGTGCGATCTACGTACTCCTTGCTGTCATGGTGGGCGTAGCGGCTGCTTATCAGCCTATGTTCAGTATCTTGGGGCTAGGTGTGCTTTTCACATTCGTTTATGCCATCTACCAGCCGAAGAAAATGAGTTATCTAGTCCTGCTCTCAACCGCCATATCGATTAACTACATTGTCGAAGCGAATATGCCTGGGCTAGAGATTATTTCTCTTTATAAACTTGGGATTTTGATTCTGTTAGTTCCCAGCATGCTGCAAAACGGACTTCGATGGAAGTTCATCTATCCCATAGCAGCTATCGCCAGCATGTTATTCCTTACCATCTTCTTCTCAGATTGGCATCCAAGGCTGACGCTATCACTCACCTTGAAAGCATTTATCGGACTGACGCTTCCCTTCTTTTTTCTCATGATTAAATGGAAAAAAGGGACAGCTCAAAGGCACATCCGGATTATTTGTCTGCTGCCATTGGTAAGTGTTGGAACTGGGGTGATGCTTCAATTGGCTCATCTGTATTCGTTTCTCAATGTGGAGTTCACGGGAGCGATTCGGGTACAAGGGGCGAATATCGCACCCCACTTGGCGATGCTAGCTTTTCTAGGCATTACCGTTGCCTTAATAGAGACCAAACGCAATCCGCTGCAAGCCAAGTTTTACTATTGTACATTGGCTGCTAACTTTGCGATTCTGATCGCTACGGGAACTAGAGGGCCTATCCTCGCCATGCTGGCCATGGCTGCTTACTATTTCTTCGATATGGTTAAGCAGTATATCAAAGGGAAGCTGATCTTAATTATCCCGCTGCTTTGTTCCTTGGCCTTGATCGGCGGGGCTGTCTATGTACAGTGGGACAATATGACAAAGCGTTCGTTCGAACGCCAGACAGGTACGGGTATTGACTTGTCAGGAAGAACCGAAGCTTGGAGCTATTTCTTGAAAGGGGTGAAAGATTCCCCCCTGACAGGCAGAGGGCTAGGTGCGGTTACCGTTGCGAATGACGGAAGTTTATACGAAGGTTTTGTGGTTCCTCATAACGAGTATATCCGCTTTTATTACGATGCTGGTTATATCGGATGCAGTCTGTTGTTTCTATCTTTACTAGTCTTATTTGGAATGATCTATCGAGTAATCCCACAGAGAATTAAGATTTACTACGTGGCGTTCATCCTGGCATTCTTTCTATATTCCTTGTCGGATAACACCTTATCGACTGTTCAATTCATCATTCCTTTTTGCTGGTATTTGAATTGCTTGTATATTCTGTCAACGACAAATTCGAAAAAAGAAGAAGTGATCTGATGAGTAGAGTGACTATGTTCGATGTTAATTTTGATAATTATGATTTTCTGGACTTGCTTGCCTATATGGATGAGGTCATACGTCAGAAAAATCATTCTTACATTTTGACCTGTAATGTCGATCATTTAATCAAGCTCAGAAAGGATGCTGAGTTTCAGAAGGTGTATTCAGGTGCAGGCGCCATTGTTGCGGATGGTATGCCGATCATATGGGCATCGCGGATGCTCCGTAAACCGCTTAAGCAGAAAGTATCCGGATCTGATTTGTTCACAAAGTTAGGAGAAGCTTTCGCAAGCAGGCAATACAAGCTTTTCTTCTTAGGATCAGCAGTCGGTATTCCGGAGCAAGCGGTAAAGAATCTGAAGCTCATATTTCCAAATCTGAATATCGTTGGCTGTTATTCCCCCTCCTATGGATTCGAGAAGAAAAAAGAGGAGAATGAACAAATTGTTCAGATGCTAATTGATACGCAGCCTGACATTGTGTTTGTCGGCGTTGGCGCTCCAAAGCAGGAGAAGTGGATTTACCAGAACTACCTTCAATATAAAGTCCCGATTTCTATTGGCGTTGGCGCAACGTTCGATTTCATTTCGGGCACGGTGAAGAGAGCTCCGAACATTATGCAGAAAACAGGATTCGAATGGTTTTGGCGTCTTGCCCAAGAACCGAGAAGGTTGTGGAAGCGTTACTTGGTTCACGATGCAATGTTTGTGGTCCTGCTATGGCGGGAAATTATTAAGCAATTCAAGATGAAACGGGAGGGGACGGGAATCAACAGTGGATGAAATAAGCAAATTGATTAAGCCCCCTTTTATCATGACGCAGGCTAGCCGGATGACAATCCTGTTGGTTGGAATGGCTTTGCTCGTCTCTTTACTCATTGGTTATTCTAGTGCGACTCTGAGTCCTGAACTTAGTATCCAAATCACGATCCTTTCGATGCTGCTGTTTCCTGCTTTTGTGATGGCCTTGCTGGATTCGCGTCGATTGATACCTTATATCCTGCTCGTTTGGGTCATTTGCCCGGAGATCCGGAGAATTCAGGATTGGATGGAAGGTACGTACCATTCTGTCTCCTTATTGAGCATTGCGCCACTATTAACGAGTGCGGTTCTTATCATTCCAATCCTTGCCAAGTTTCATCAGATGGAATCCCGAATATACAAACTGCTCATTTATGTAGGTATTGTGCTGCTGTATGGAAGTCTGATTGGAGCAGCTAAGAATGGAAGCGGAGCCTTCTATGACTTGGCTAACTATGTGATTCCATTATTATTAATCCCTTATGCTGCCTTATCTCATTTCGATAATAAAGCGCTGGATCGCTTAGTTGTCGCATTCTCTAACACCGCTATCTTGGTTGCTGTTTATGGCATTATCCAATATGTGATGGTACCTCCCTGGGATGCATTCTGGATGAACCACGTGGAGATGACCTCAATTGGTCACCCGCTTCCCTTGGAGATCCGAGTATTCTCTACGTTGAATTCCCCAGGACCGGCAGGGATGTATATGGGAACTGCGCTTGCACCGATGATTCTGGAAAAAAGGTGGCGGGGACCGCTCGGCTGGATCGGTATTATTCTGGTAACGGTGGGACTTCTCATCACATTAGTCCGTTCGGCTTGGGTAATGTTATTCATTGATATCGCCATTTATACGGCTGTATCAGCGGGTAGACAGAAATGGAAATTGATTGCTCAATTAACAGCGGTTATTGCAGCTATGTATCTGATTATTCCAAAGCTGCCCGGTGCACAGGGGCTGATCGCCCGATTGGATACAATGACAGCCATTCAGGACGATCATTCCTACAATGAAAGATTGGACTTCTTCCATACCGTTTTCCCGATGTTGTTTGCTAAACCGCAAGGGTTAGGTCTTGGCAGTATTGGTGTTGGTACGAAGCTAAGTAACGGAGGAGCACTTGGTGAATATGGCATTTTCGATAATGGATTCGTTGCCATTTTCCTTACCTTTGGTATTCTCGGAGGCTTACTGTTTCTATGGGCCCTATGGCTTGTCACCCGATATCTACTATCCCAAAAAAAACAACCAGGCGGAATAACAGCCTACGGGAAACTGGGGCTCTCAGCTTTACAAGGAAGTATCGTTTGTCTCGTGTTTGAAAATGGTTATACGGGTTTGAAAGGCTTTCTACTATGGATGGTTGTAGGAATTGGAATCATGGCGCATCAAACGATCGTTCAAGAAAGGAGGCAAATTCCGGATGCAGCAACCAGTCAACTTGAAAATAGTCCGCATAAAGCCTCTATTCGGCTTCATTAAAGCATTCTTTTCAAGCAAGAGTCATATCTCAGCTTCCATTAGAACGATGTTTTTCAGTGTTCTAATCTTAGTGATTAATATGCTTACAGGTATTTTAACAGCACGTTTTCTAGGACCCTCCGGCCGAGGAGAGCAAGCGGCTATGGTCTTATGGTCACAGTTCTTAGCCTTTAGTTTTACTTTCGGTTTGCCTTCCGCCATTATTTACAACGTGAAAAAGAACATGAAGGATTCCGCCAAGCTTTATTCGACCGCTGTTCTCATGGGTTTGACAGCAGGCATGCTTGCAATGAGCCTGGGGATACTGGTGTTACCCTATTGGCTCCGCACGTATTCAGACAGCGTGGTCCTTTTCTCCCAATGGTCCATGGTGCTCGTACCTCTCATCGTATTGTCTCAGATTAATAATGCGATGATGCAGGTGAGAGGCGAATATAAGCTGTTCAACCGACTGCGCTTTCTTGTTCCGCTTAGTACGCTCATCGGTTTAGGGCTGCTCATCCTAACAAGAACAATGAATCCTTACACGTCAGCCGTAGCCTATCTCGCTCCGGCGGTTCCCTTTTACATATGGACGACAGTGCGCTTACTTAAGCAGTACAAATTCGTGATAAAGGATGCTTATCAGTCCTTCCAGACATTAATCCGATACGGTATTGGATCATACGGTAACGATTTAATGGGCAATGTCTCCTATTATATCGATCAAATTGTTATTATCGGTCTCCTAAATCCAACGGAGCTTGGACTATATGCGGTGGCAGTAAGCCTCTCCCGTGTAGTCAATATTTTCTCCACTTCCATTATTGTGGTGTTGTTCCCGAAAGCATCGGGTTTACCTAAGGAGAAAGTCGTTGAGATGACCTTCCGTGTATACAGGATCAGCACTTGTGTCGCTTTACTTTGTTCCATGATGATTATGCTAGTTGCACCTTTCGTAATGCCACTACTATATGGCCCTGATTTTAAGGAAGCGATCAGTGTTTTTCGAATGCTGCTGCTCGAAGTTTCCATATCCGGTGGAACCATGGTTTTGGCTCAAGCGTTCATGGCTTTAGGCAAGCCCAAGATTGTTACGATTCTGCAAGGGATAGGGCTGCTAATCGTCATCCCGTTACTAACGGTTCTGATTCCGAAGTTCGGATTGTTCGGTGCGGGAATGGCCATATTATCATCAGGTTTACTGAGATTCGTCTTTATTCTACTTAATGTCAAATTCACCTTGAAGACGAAACTTCCTAAATTATTGATTAATAAAGATGATGTACGTTGGTTACTTTCAGCAATATCAGCATATAAAGCCAAATAATTTGTTTGAAACTGGGGGAGGGGCGAACGAAATGAGTCACTATAGTGACGCTGTGGGAGAAAATCGGATTTCTGTTGTCATCATTGCACAAGACGATGAAACGAGAATAGCAGGTGCGATTGCCTCCTGCAAGCCTTTTGCAGACGAAATTGTTGTCATTGATGGCGGGAGTAAAGACGGAACAGTCCGTGTATCTGAGCAGTTGGGATGCAAGGTATATGTGAACGCTTGGCCTGGTTATGCAAAGCAGCGTATTTATGGCAGTGATCAAGCTGCGTATGATTGGATTTTCGTTATTGATACCGATGAGGTTGTTAGTGAACCTCTTGCAGCTTCGATTCAGAAGTTGAAAAGTAACTTGTCTGATCCGAGCAAAGCTTATGCTGTCTTGCGTATTGGTGACTTTCTGGGACGTTGGATGGGAAAGGGCGAGAAGCTTGTCCGGCTATATAACCGCACCGAAATTCAGTACCGGGAAAGTCTTGTGCATGAAACGCCGGATGTCGCAAGTGAGAATATTGTGTATGTGCCAGGTGTTCTGTGGCATTATGGTTTCCGCAGCATTCATGATCACATTCAGCGGTTTAATAAGTATACCGACTTGGAAGCCGAAGGCGCTGTTGCTGCGGGGAAACGATTTAGCCTGCTGCGAATGATCGTTCGTCCTCCCTTGCGATTTGTCCAGAAGTATATCGTTCATGGTTTGTATAAAAAAGGGATTCCTGGACTTGCGGTGTCCCTGTTCTGGGGAATATATGAATTCCTCGTGTGTATGAAACAGTATGAACTGGGGCTTGCTCGGAAAAGAGTGAAACATTCCCAGGAAGAGCCAATTAAGGAGGGGAAAGCTTATGCTACACTGCAATAGTTTGCGGATCCTGTGTACCGGAATGGGTTGGCCATCTGCACAGCCTGGAGGACTAAACACTTATTTCAAACATATTTGCGAAAGCTTAGCTACCCGTCATGAGCTGGAGGCGCTGGTTTGCAGCGCGAACAAGCCGGTCGTTCAAGACGACCTCCGTGTCACGAACGTAGCCGTCACTGATTTGAAGTTAAGTAAAAGACGAGATGCCTTTCGGAAGCGCGCTGCTGAACTGATGAATGGGCAGGATATTGATGTCGTGTATTCCCATTTTGCTCCCTATAGTATAGGAGTTGCCATGGAGGCCAAAGCGCGAAAAATTCCGGTCGTTATGACGTTTCATGGTCCTTGGAGCGAGGAAATCAGGCTCGAAGGCAAGGGATTAAAACATCGAATCAAAACCATGATTGCTAAGAGCTGGGAAATGAAGGCTTATCGGCTGGCGGATGCATTCATTGTATTAAGTGAAACGTTCCGTGATATTCTTCATCACCAGTACGGTGTCCCGCTTTCAAAGATTCACATCATACCAGGCGGTGCTGATGTTGCCCGGTTCAAGCCGGCTGCGGATCGCACAGCGATAAGAAAGAAATTGCAGCTGGAGGAAGGGACGACAGCGGTGTTGACCTTAAGAAGATTAGTCAACCGAATGGGTCTTCTTCAATTACTGGAAGGTTGGAAAGAGGTTGCGAGAACGATTCCGGATGTTGTGCTGTTCATTGGAGGCAAAGGGCCGCTGCAAGGAGAGTTGGAGAGCCGAATTGCTGAATATGGACTCCAGTCCCGCGTCCGAATGCTTGGCTATATTCCTGATAATGAGCTTGCTGACTATTATCAGGCTGCTGATCTGTTCGTTGTACCGTCCCAAGCGTTGGAAGGCTTCGGATTAATTACCGTAGAAGCAATGGCCGCCGGGGTGCCAGTCATGGCGACACCGATTGGAGGCAACCGCGAAATTCTTCAGAAATACCGGCCAGATATGCTGTTTGCAGGAAAAAGCAGCCACGATATGGCTTCTGGTCTAATTCGCCTATTGCGGCACCGTGAAATGTGGCCTACTGCAGAGCAATGCAGAAGCCATGTATTGGAGAATTACACCTGGGATCGTGTATCCAAACAGGTAGATAGTGTATTTAATCGCGTAATCGATCAGCATATGATTGCTTACGGAGGCAATCGTCAGGTAACCGCTGGAAAGAAAGGAGGACGTGAACAGGATGAGGGTAGCTTATTTGGATCATACCGCTAGATGGAGCGGGGGAGAAGTCGCACTTTATAACATTATTACCCATCTCGGAAACGAAGTTGACCCACTAGTCATCGTAGCCGAGGAGGGTGATCTCGTTAATCGTTTAAGAGACAAAGGTATCGACGTTCGCGTCTTGCCTTTAAGTGATAAGGTACGCAATCGCAACCGGAATGCAGTGAATTTGCAAGCTGTATCGGCCGCTTTTGAGCTTCTCACCTATGGGAAGAGGCTCTCCAAATTATTGAAAGCAGAACAAGTCGTTTGTGTACATACGAATTCGTTGAAATCTGCTTTTTATGGAGCTGTAGCTGCTAAATTGGCCGGTATTCCTCTCATCTGGCATATTCGGGATCATATCGGAGTTCCTTACTTGAAACCGATCGTCGCTCAGGCGATACGATGGATGTCCCGCTTGCTGCCCAACGGCGTCATAGCGAATTCGAATTCAACCTTGAATGCTCTGCATTTGCCGAAATCGAAAAAAACGTTAGTTGTTTACTCGGCTTTCGCAAAAACGAAGAATTCAGGGATTGCTGTAGAGAAAAAATGGATGAAGCCCTACGTTGTTTTGCTAGTTGGCAGGCTAGCGGAGTGGAAAGGCCAACATATTTTACTTGAAGCTGCCAAGTCGTTTCTACCCGATCAGCAGGTTCAGTTCTGGTTAGCCGGAGATGCCTTGTTCGGGGAAGACGCATATAAGCAGCAGCTGATTCAGCAAATGGCAGACAACAAGCTGTACAATGTCACCTTATTGGGGCATGTGGATGATATACAAACATTAATGCAGCAAGCGGATCTTCTAGTGCATACTTCCATAACTCCTGAGCCATTTGGTCAGGTCATCGTAGAAGGTATGGCGGCTGGATTACCCGTAATTGCTTCTAATGAAGGCGGTCCGACAGAAACGGTTGTTGATGGCGAAACGGGACTTCTCATTACGCCCGGTGACCCCGCTTTGCTTGCCGATTCCATACGCTACCTGCTGGAGCATCCAGAGGAGCGGCGCAGAATGAGTGAGAATGGCATAAAACGCGTGGAACAACACTTTGTCATCGAACGAACCGTTACCCAAATCACTCATTACTATGCAGGTTTAATTGCTAACTCGTAATTACCGCTAGTAAATAAAGGATGGATCAAATGAAAATAGCAATCGCGCATGATTATTTGGTTCAAATGGGCGGGGCCGAAAGAGTGGTTGAGGTCTTTCATCAAATGTACCCGAGTGCTCCCATCTATACGACCATGTTTAGCAATAATCGGCTGCTAGATGAGCTAAGAGATGCGGATATTCGGGCCTCCTGGATGCAAAAAATGCCTGGAGGGAAAAGCCATTTTAAAGAAATGCTCCCCCTGTACCCGTTTGCGATTAAGGATTTTGATTTCCGAGAATTCGATATCGTGCTTAGCTCAAGCAGCGCTTTTATGAAAAGTATTCAAGTTCCGAAGGAAACGTTTCACCTCTGTTACTGCCATACACCGATGCGATTCGCTTGGGATTATGACACGTATATGGAGCGGCAATCCAATTCAAGTGTGATGAAGCGGCTTTTGAAAATTTATATCGATAGGCTTAAGCAATGGGATCAAAAAACGTCGGCCAACGTGAATCAATTTATCGCTAATTCCTCCGTGGTCAAAAATCGCATTCGTAATTATTACCAACGCGATTCCGATGTTATTTTTCCGCCGATTAATACATCGCGATTCCATAGCTCATCTTCCATTGATGATTATTATTTGATTGTATCGAGACTTGTTTCGTATAAGCGAATTGATCTGGCGGTTGAAGCATTTAATCGAAATGGATTGCCTTTATACATCGTTGGAGAAGGACCCGACATGGTGAGGCTTAAGGCAATGGCCAAAGGGAATATCCGTTTCCTGGGAAGACTGGATGACGGTTCGGTCACTCAAATGATGGCGCAGTGCCGAGCGTTAATCTTTCCTGGTGAGGAGGATTTCGGCATTACACCGTTGGAAGCGAATGCTGCTGGAAGACCCGTTGTTGCCTATCAGGCAGGAGGTGCATTAGACACGATTGTGCCTCATGTGAATGGTGTGTTCTTCAAACGGCAAGAGGTAGAGGATCTGCTGCTTGCGATTCAGGAAGTAGAAAACCATGCATGGGATGTAAGGCAAATCGTGCAGCATGCGCAGAAGTTTGATGAGAAAACATTTATGGATAAACTAAAAGACTACATGGGTAAGGCCTACCAACAATTCAGAGAGGGGCATTAATCGTATGGATATTGCAGTAATCGGGACGGGGTATGTGGGATTAGTTTCCGGGGTATGCTTCGCTGAAGTGGGCAATAACGTAATCTGTGTGGATTATGATGAACAGAAAATTGAAAAGCTGCAAAACCTGATATCTCCGATCTATGAACCTGGTATTGAACAACTGATGGAGAAGAATATGAATGCCGGTCGGTTGGCCTTTACCTCTGATTTGGCACAAGCCATCAGCCAATCCGAACTCATTATCATTGCGGTGGGCACACCTTCCTTACCAAATGGTGAGGCTAATCTGGCATATATCGAGCAGGCGGCTATGGAAATCGGGAAGGCGATGAATAGCTATAAAATCATTGCAACGAAAAGCACCGTTCCTGTGGGTACGAACGAGCATATTCAAATGATTATTGCCATGAATACGATGCAGTCATTCGACGTCGTATCGATTCCAGAGTTTCTGCGGGAAGGTTCGGCGATCGACGATACCCTTCATCCGGATCGGATTGTTCTCGGGATTGAAAATCCAAGCTTAGCCGCACCTCTCACGGAGCTGCACCGTGCATTTACCGATCAAATCTTCGTTACAAGTATTCGCAGCGCGGAGATGATCAAATACGCTTCGAATGCCTTTCTGGCGACCAAAATCTCCTTTATTAATGAAATATCCAACATTTGCGAGAAAGTTGGCGCTGATGTCACCGAGGTTGCTAAAGGAATGGGGCAAGATAAGCGAATTGGCTCTTCCTTCCTGAGTGCGGGTATCGGATACGGGGGTTCTTGCTTTCCCAAGGATACAGACGCGTTGATTCAAATTGCTGGTAACGTCGACTATGAGTTTCAATTGTTAAAGTCGGTTGTCGAGGTGAATAAATCGCAGCGTTATAAGGTGATTTCCAAGCTGGAGGCGTCGCTCGGTCCGCTTAACGGCAAATCCGTTGGCATCTGGGGATTGTCTTTCAAACCGAACACGGATGACATTCGTTACGCGCCTTCCATCGAAATCGTTGAAACCCTGCTTCGTGCGGGAGCTCGGCTGAAGCTGTACGATCCCATTGCGATGGAGAAATTCAGGGAACGTATCGATCATCCGGCGATTCAGTGGTGTGAGAATGCCCTGGAAGCAGCCACGGGGTCAGATGCCATTTGTTTACTTACGGATTGGGAAGAATTCAAAACGGTCCCGTTGTCACAGCTCATTTTCGTCATGGAGCAGCCGATTCTTATCGATGGTCGTAATGTGTTTAGCAAAGAGCAGGTTCAGGGAACTGGGCTCAAATATTATTCCGTAGGAAGACCAGATTTGATTGGGGCGTCCCGTCCAAAAGCGTTGGCTAGATAATAGACAAATAAATCGAGTGGAGCGTGGTATTCATGAAATTGGTTCTTCTTTCCGGCGGGTCTGGTAAACGACTGTGGCCATTGTCCAATGATTCCAGATCCAAGCAATTTTTAAGGGTACTTGAAGATGCTGAAGGCAGAAGCGAATCCATGGTTCAACGTGTATGGAGACAACTGCAGAATACGGGCCTCGGTGATGATGCTTACTTAGCGACGAACCGCTCCCAGGTCGAAATGATCATAAGTCAATTGGGTGGCGATGCCCCGCTTATTGTTGAGCCTGAGAGAAGAGATACTTTCCCTGCAATCGCGCTTGCTGCTGCCTATATGTATGATGTCGAAAGTTTACCCCTGAACACAGTGATTACGGTGTTACCGGTAGATCCGTATGTCGATGAGGCGTTCTTTCAAAAAATCAAGCAACTAGAGTATGTTCTGCACGAAACGGATGCGAATTTGGCACTAATGGGCGTTGTTCCAACGGTTCCGTCTGAGAAATACGGGTATATCGTTCCCTCTGACAAACGCAGAGAAGGGTCAGAAGCACTTCACGTTAACCATTTTGCTGAAAAGCCGAATCGTGAACAGGCAGCAGCCTTGATTGAACAGAAGGCGCTTTGGAACTGCGGTGTCTTCGCTTTCCGACTAGGCTATCTCATTGAAGTCATGGTGGAGAAGGGCATCCCGATTCAGTATGAAGAAATGCTTAAAAACTATCATAGATTAACGAAAATTAGCTTTGACTACGAAGTTGTAGAGAAGGAAGCTAGCTGTGTTGTCGTTCCATACGACGGCTATTGGAAAGACCTTGGCACTTGGAATACACTGACAGAGGAAATGAGTCGATCCCAAATCGGAACGGGCATCGTGACCGAGGATTCCGAGAATACCCATTTGATTAATGAGCTAGACATTCCGGTTACGGTGATTGGGATTAAGGACGCTGTGATTGCTGTCAGCCCTGACGGGATTCTTGTTACGAGCAAGTCGGAAAGTCCTCGCATTAAGGAAGTCATGAATAAAATTGAACATCGTCCGATGTATGAGGAGCGCAGGTGGGGACGTTATCGCGTGATTGACTACGTCAAATATGCAGAAGATAATGAGGTGCTTACCAAACGGATTCTCGTCCATGCAGGTAAAAATATAAGCTATCAGCTGCATTATAAACGCAGTGAAGTGTGGACGATCGTAAGCGGCGTTGCGGATATTGTCATTAATGACAAGCTCTATCAAGTGAAGCCAGGTGATGTCGTTCGAATTCCAGATGGAACCCGTCACAGCATTCGAGCTATAACGGATGTTGAATTTATAGAGGTACAAAGCGGATCCGAATTAGTTGAAGAAGACACAGTTCGTATATGTATGGCATGGAAGGATATCCCCCTTCACCAATTTATTTAAGATTTGTTTTGAAACAACGAACCGCCTTCTATTCGACTTTAAGCGAATGGAAGGCGATTCCTTGTTTGAAAGCATAACTGAAATTGGAAAAACTTTCAAAACATTAATATAATGCTTATACAAATCTAATATATGCCCTGTATGGTAGATTAAGCAGAATGAACACGCGTATAAGGAGCGTAAATCAGGGTTCATTGTGTCAATCTACCATACTGGAGGAAAGATGATGATCGAATTTTTTGGAAAGGCGGGTGTGCGTAAGAAGGTGGTTTCTTTATTATTTCTACTCTCTTTGCTAGCACCGAATTTTTTGCTTCACCCAAGCGTAACGAATGCGTCAATTGTTCCTATCAATTCACAGGCAACGGTCGAGGCTAAGGCAGTACTGCAGCAATTGTATGCCATTTCGGGTGTAAGCATCATTAGCGGGCAGCATGATTACCTAGAAAGCCCAGATGAATGGACGAATCAAGTCAAAGGCTGGACTGGTAAATATCCGGGTCTTCATGGTTATGAATTCGGTGCCATTATGGATCAATCCGAAAGTCAATTAGCAGATCAAAGACAAAAGGTGGTTAATAGTGCGATTGCGTGGAATCAGGCTGGCGGTCTGGTAACGATATCATTTCACGAAAGTATTCCGGGAGCGTGCCTCTGCTGGTCGAATGTAAAGAAGGAAATGAGCCAAGCCGATTTTGATAAGTACGTTACGCCAGGTACTCCCCAGTATACACAATTGCTTGCAGATCTCGATAAAGCGGCCGTGTACTTAGGGAAACTTAGAGATGCAGGTGTTCCAGTCTTATGGCGGCCGTATCATGAAATGAATGGGAATTGGTTCTGGTGGGGCAAGAAGAGTAACTTCCCTGCATTATGGAATATCATGTACGACCGCTTCGTTAATGTGCATAAGTTGAACAATTTGCTTTGGGTTTGGAGCCCGAATGCACCGAATGCAAGTTCTGACTCGTATACAGCCACTTATCCTGGAGAAAATAAGGTGGATGTTCTCGCCGTTGATATCTATGACAATGATTACCATCCGGATTATTACGCGAAAATTGTTGAATTAGCGAATGGTAAGCCTGTGGCCGTCGGGGAAAATGGCGAGCTGCCTAGCGGCACTATTTTGAATGAGCAGCCCAAATGGGCCTACCTGATGACATGGGGTAAAATGCTGGCCGAAAACAATAACCTTCAAGAAATTGAAACCTTTTATACAAATTCCAAATTATTGACAAGAGAGTCTCTCCAGCCTATAAAAGCACCTGTTTTACAACCTGTCTTACAGGATGAGAGATATGGGTTGCGAGCGGAATATTTCGATAATAAGGATTTGACCGCGCTGAAGGAAACGAAGGAAGATGCCAAGATTGATTTCAATTGGTCTACCTCGGCTCCCTTTCCTTCCATGCAAGCAGATACGTTTTCCGTAAGATGGACGGGTAAACTCAAGCCCAAATATACGGAAACCTACAAGATTTCTACTTTAAGTGACGATGGCATTCGGGTTTGGGTGAATGGCGTGTTGGTTATTGATAGTTGGTTTAATCAAAGCTGGGTGGAACGATCCGGAACCATTGCACTAACCGCTGGCGTGCCTGTTGATTTGAAAGTCGAATATTATGATAATATGAATGGTGCTGTTGCCAAAGTCATGTGGACGAGTCCGTCCCAAGTGAAAGAAATTATTCCTGCGAGTGCCCTATTACTTCCTTGAAGGTTGAGAGGTATCTACCATGATGAGATATGTGATTGTACCAACTGCCTTGTTGATCTTACTGATCCTGACCTCGGCTTCGAATAACTACGGTGCATCGGCAAAAACAGATTTTACAAAAGTGATGACAGTTTCCAATCAGATTGGTAATCAAATATGGATGTTGGGCAATCAGGACGATTCCGATTTGGAATTTGGAAAAGAAAGCGCAGGACAGAGCAGTTATACCGTAACGCCCGACTTGAAGCAGACGGATGCTTGGGACACGGTGCCTCAAGGTCTTAATAAATCCTTGAATCCTACCTTTTCGATCAACTTCCCGCTCACTGAAATACCCGAATATGGTGTTCATTTCCGTGTTCGAATTCTGAATGCTCATAAAGCCATTCCTCAGATGGCGGTTTTCTCCAACAAGATGCTTTCTGGCATCATTCAGATTGCTGGAGTCGGGGGGACAACAAGCACCTACCCATATAAGAAATTATATGAGCTTTATATTCCTAAGGAGCAGCTGCAGCTGGGAAATAACGAATTGAAGCTGTCAGCCGTAGGCTGTTTGTATTGTACGGCAGATGAGAATAAATTTCTCTGGTGGAAATGGGATTACCTCGCACTAGACGCGCTGTCTTCACCTGCCGAAGAACCGATTCATGGGAGATATGTGGAATCCGGTACGAAAGTAAGCAATCTGTCATTCTACTATGACCAGGGAGCAGTAAGGCACCTTCCTTATGTATTGAAATGGTTAGGAATCGCCTACAGCGGCAATGTAATGAGGGTAGATTGTGCGACAGATGTGAAGCAGGGTTGTTCGTCCATCAAGTCTTATTACGAAACCCTGCGTGATTACAACACCGAGGCGGTAGCGCTACATCTGCATACAGGGAATATTAAGCTGAAAGAGGATGGCACACTGCCAGCAGATGCAGAGAATAAATTACTGGATTATGTGAAGCAGTATGGGTCCATGTTTCAATACTATGAGATCGATAATGAACCAGGCTTATTCAATCGCTCCAAAGGGGTGAATCTAGCCATTGCGAAGTGGTTAAAAACCCATCTTCCTGAGCTTGCTCCACATGTGAAAACTGTGGCTCCCGGCTGGGCATATGCACCTAAGTACAACATTAGAACATGTAGAAATCAAACTCCGACTGGTATGTTTAAATGTGGAGATCCCGACGGATGGGAAGACGATTCGGCGCAGCGAATGGAGCTAGAAGAGTTGACAGATTTAACGAATGGGCATGCTTACGGAAATTCGTATTCCGATAATAAGGACGGAAGCTTCCTAGAAAATCTGCAAACCTTCGAAGGTTCAGAGGATGGCCTCAAGAAGCTAATGTTGAATACGGAGTATGGAACTTCGGATAGTCATACGGATCCCAAAGAATTTGGTGCTACGCAGCCCCATTCGGCGGTCTTCGATCGCATTATGAGGGCTCATATCGGTTATGCTGATATGTTTATGCAGCATGCAGCGTTTTATCCGCAATATTCCTTGTTTGAGTCGGGGAATGATTTGAATAATCAAAACCCAGCGCAAATGAAGATTTATAAGAGCTTAACGGATAATGATACACGTGTTGGGATTATGCGCAGGTTGAATCTAGCCTATGCCACGCATGGGAAGCCGCTTGTTTACGAACTAACGAACAAGTCTGAGTTGGCTGATAAGCTTGTTTATTTTCGGGGCGTGGATACATCGACTTTGCCTGCATTGCCAGGATCAGGAGCGAAGTCGGACAAAATTCTGCTTAACTTCGTAAATTTTGGGACGAGTACGCAAACGATACAAGCCAAAGTAACCATGCCCGAAGCTGCTTTGTACGAAGGAGAAAGATTCGGGGCGGGTGATACCTATGAATCCGCTCGTACGTATTTGACAGGATTGCAAGCAGCACCTGAGCTTGAATTCAAGGAAACGCTGCTTCCTGGTGAAGCTGTGCAGTATATCCTGACTCGGACAGATAGGGTAAAACCGGTTGCACCTGCGTGGATTCAGGCAAAGCCTATAGAGAATCATGCGATTGAGCTTAGTTGGGGAGAATCTGAAGGAGCACACAGTTACGATGTTTTGCGAAAAATAGGCACGGCTGAGGGCAGCTACGAGGTGATTGCTGAACAAGTGTCAGCTACAGAATTTGTCGATGCGGATACGTTGGTAGGAAACAAATACATGTATCAGATCAGAGTTTCAGGTTCAAAGGAGTTTTCGCAAGCGGCAACGGCGACGGCTGCCGATGAAGTTGCGCTAGAGCGGGAAGAATGGGAAGTAACCAGCAGTTCCGGCAAACCACAAGGTGCGATTGATGGCAGTCCTTATACACGCTGGGATACAGGGACAGCTCAAGCACCCGGGCAATTTTTTCAAATTGATTTGAAGAACTCATTCACAATCAATAAGATTGTGCTAAGAAGTGAGAACTCGCCGAATGATTATCCAAGGAAGTATGAGGTATATGTATCTTCTGACGGCTTCAATTGGGGATCTTCAATCGCATCGGGTGTTGGCACAAACGTATTAGAAATCAATATCAGTCCACAGAATGCGCGATACGTAAAGATTGTCCAGACAGTGAAAGCAGGGAATTATTGGTCCATTCATGATCTTCAAATTTACGGTCACAAAACGGATTGACAGAAGCTTATCACGAATTGAAGTGAAAGAAAGGCAGCTACTCCGAAGGAGAGCTGTTTTTTTGTGCAAAGTTAGCGACATTTATGAGAGGGAGTTCACACCGCAGCACTAACAGAATACACTTAGAATAGATTACAGTAAACAACGGTGTGACGAGGAGGGGTACAGTTGAGATATACAGTGCAATATATACCTCTAAGTAAGATTAAACCGGAAAGTATCGCCGCTAAAACCTCATTAAGAAATAAGGAATTCAAAAAAGTTGCACAAGATTTAATGCATCTGTTGATTGTGCGTAAAAGCAGAAAAGAAGGTGGTTACGTCATCCAAGGCGGGCATCATCATTTCGATTTCCTCAAAAAGCAAACAAAGAAAAGTTCTGCTGTGTGTCTTGTAGATGAAGGGAAGATTTCTGCTAGTGTGGGGACGCTTATTAATCGGTTCAGGAAACGACAACTACCTTATGATGTTCCTTACATCTCATCGGATCGGATTGCAGTCAACAGCTGGTCTATCATTCGGACTTTTCTGAAAAGGGAGCCCCGATTTCGAAAGCTTTCTCGAAGACAGCAGTTGAAGGTACTCCGGCTTGGTATTCAATATAGGAAAACAACCATACAATCCATGCAAGCAAAAGTAGAAGATCTATTAAAAAAGATTGTGCACTGATGAGAAAAAGCAAATCAGGGAAATTAGTTGATTAAAATACGATATAAACGAGTAAGGAGCTGCCGCGGGCAGCTCCTTACTTTTTTGTGGACAAGTGTCCAATATTGTTTATTGATTTATCCAATAGGAGGAGGAATCCTGTTATTCCTTCATGAATTATGAAAGCATCTTCAACTCGCTCAATTTATCAAAAATAATTTGGCAAACAGCAGATACACGATCCCGGTCATGATAGGTTAACCAGACCAATTCATCTATCTCAGAAGCCGGACTCAGATTTCCTTCGAAATCCGCTGTATAACATGTCATTTTTACTTGCGTACCTTCTGATTTACCATGGGCTTGAGCTTCGAACGTTCCAAAATGCGAGACGGTTTCTGGTTGTATTCGAACGGATAATTCCTCTTCTATTTCTCGAACAAGAGTATCGATATCGGTTTCATCGGGCTCCCTTTTTCCTCCAGGTAAATAATAAGTATCTTTTCCTTTGGAACGAGCGCCTAATATTTGACCATCAACAACGTATATCCATGCAATCTTATCAATTATTGTAGCCATCCAGTTCTCTCCCTTGGCCTATTTTTCTGAAATTATAGCATAACGGAATGCAAGAGTGTACTTATTGATCAGATAGCTGCGGCGGACTGTTGAGTATAGTTGAAGTAGCGGGAATTGGTTTTGAAAAAGGAATTTCAGCAGATTATACCGAAATAGAACATACTGTAAGACGGGCAAGGAAATGGGCAATCGATTGCCATACTTTATGACTAAATCAAAAAAGGTCAACCAGTAAAAACTGGCTGACCTCATAATCTAATACTCTATGCTTTGAAAGTAGACCAGTGAGCTGGGCGAGTGAGCGACGGTGGTAACTTGGTGTTAATATCGCCCTTCGCCGCGTTGAGTTGGGCTTGGGTGAGAAAGATACTATCGGTGAGGTTGGCGCCGCTAAGATCAGCGTCCCGGAAATCGGCCCCGATGAGGTCAGCCACTCTCAGGTCGGCACCTCTGAGGTTAGCAGCAATAAGGTAGGCCCCTCTCAAATTAGCGCCTCTGAGATCGGCACCTTTGAGATTGGCCCCGATAAGGTCGGCTCCTCGACCGTAGGTTTTCTGACGCCCCGCGGTTTTTTTCTGCTTGCGCTGGGCTTCGGCTCGGACGAGCTCGCTCGTCCGTAAAAGCAGAACATTGACATTGGCTCGATGTGCTGCCACGTCCAGTTCCATGAGAGAGTCGCTACTAAGGTGCGTGAGGCGTTCTGTTTCGTCGAGCGCAATGCTGAGTTCACCGTGGATAGGACGGGCAGGTTGCAGCGTCAGCGCTTCGGTCAAATACCAGAGCAGTTCATGGAGTTGACGCATGATCGGGAACACCTCGAACATTTGCTTCGCAGACCCTGGGACTTGACGCCAGTCGTGTCCGCCGAAGGTGACATGGGAAACCTTTTGCCCTGCGCCGAAGCAGTCATAAACCGTACAGCCTCGAAAGCCCAGCTGTCTGAGGTTAGTGTGAACACCGCAGCGGAAGTCCGATTGCAGGTTGGGGCAGGGCTGGCCGGCGTCTTTGTCGATCGCGAAGTCTGACGATGCTGCGTAGGGCAGTGCGACGCAGCACAAGCCGAAGCAATTCTCACAGTCAGATTGCAGACTGAGGGGATTCTTGCCGTTTAAAGTTTCTGCATATTCGTGATTCTTAGACAATGTTGGCCTCCTTCCGCTACACCATATTCTCATACTTGTCTAGTTAATTGCCTAGGCTATGGGTTGGTTATAGAATGTTATTTTTATGTATGAAAAATGAGTGATTTCTTCAATTCTATTATAGTATTACTGAATATTTTTTCTGTCAATCCTTGTCTGTGTTTAGGAGCTAGTTGGAGATAGGGGAGTCCTCCTAGGATATAGGGTCGAACAAGAAAGGAGTAGATATCTATCTGCAGCAATTGGTTCGTTAATAATTATGATAGATTAATGAAACCCTTGGAGACCAAAAGATTTATTGATATTCGCTCCGAGTTAATAAGCAAAGCCAAGGGCGAAGCTTTGGAAATCGGATGCGGAACAGGAATTAATTTCAGCTTCTATAAGGACGTATCTGTAACAGCAATTGAACCAAATCCAGTTCTAAGGAAGACCTCGTATAAGCGAGCTTCCGAAGCTAAAACTTCTATCCGTGTAATTGAAGGTAATGCTGAGCGATTGTCATTTGCAGATCATTCATTTGATACTGTGGTTGGGACACTAGTTTTATGTACAATACCAAACCCAGTAGAAGCTATTAGAGAAATTAGTAGAGTTTGTAAGCCTACCGGAACAATTTTATTATTCGAGCATGTTCGTCATGAAAATAGCGTAATAGGCAAGCTACAAGATCTCCTATCACCGATATGGAAGAGAGCTTGTGATGGTTGCCATTTGAATAGAGATACAATTCACCTACTAAAACAAGAAGATATAGAAATAATTGAAATAAAGAAACATTTAGGGGACATTTTTGTAACCGTTGAAGCTAGAAAAAGTGATTCATAATATTAATAATTTTTTGAAAATCCCAATTATAATAAAGGTTTTTTTCCATTAGAGACGAATAAGCTACAATCACTTGCTTGAGATAAGGGGATGTTTACTCTTGAAATTGAAAGAACATCTAATCGATTCCTTTATGAATTTAACCTCAGACGGAATTGTCGTCGTTGATGTTAATGGAAAAGTGTTAGAGGTGAATAAGAAGTTTGAAGAATTACATGGCTGGACAAGAGATGAAGTGATCGGGAAAGTATTGCCGATGACTCCAGATAAATATAAGGAAGATGCGCTTCGGCTATATCAGTCTTTAATAGATGGGGAGCAAAGTTCGGATTTCGAAGCGTTAAAACTAAGAAAAGATGGTTCTACTTTTTATGCGAATGTTACGGTCTCACCAATGAAAGATAACGAAGGAGTGATTATTGGGTTCATTGGTGTGGAAAGGGACATTAGTGAGAAGAAAAGAGCCAATGAGGAGCTTTTAGAAAGAGAAAAACAATTTCGAAGGTTGATTAAACTTAATCCAGAACCCATTGCTCTGCATAACGATGGTACTATTCACTTTGTGAATGATGCCTGCTGTACACTGTTTGGCGGTGTTTCTTCAGATGAATTTAAGGGAAAACGAATATATGATTTTTTCTGTTTAAGTGATAAGGATTTCATCCTGGAGCGGCTTCAGTATGTGATGCAGTCTGACTCTTATACGGAGTTTATGGAGATAAAGCTGCAAAAGTTAGATGGAACTATTTTTGATGCTGAAATTTCATCCATTTATGTCGACAAAAATATGGGGTTTCCTGTCGTACAGACCGTGATACGTGATCTCACTGAGCGCAAAAAGTCTGAAGAAGCCATTATTAGAGCCGAAAAACTGTCGCTCATCGGTCAATTGGCAGCTGGGATCGCACATGATATACGGAATCCTTTAACCTCCTTGAAAGGTTTTGTGAAATTATTAAAGGCTAAAAATGCCGACTACGTTGATGTCATGTTGGAAGAATTAGAACATATCAACTATGTTGTCAATGAATTTATGACGCTAGCTAAACCACATCTAAATTGTTATATGGAGAGTACATCCCTTGGCCTTGTCAAAAGTGTGGTTGGTTTTCTGCAGCCTCACGCTCATCTCTATAACGTTCAAATACATATCGACATGGATCCAGACATACCAGCCATTTATTGTAACCCAGATCAAATCAAACAGGTGTTAATTAATATTTTAAAAAATGCAATCGAGTCTATGCCTAATGGGGGAATCATACAAATCGCTATCCGAAATCCAATTCATCAAGGTGTGGTGATCCGCATCGAAGATCAGGGTGTAGGCATTTCTGGAGAGAGGTTATCCCAGTTAGGAGAGCCGTTTTATACGACCAAAGTGAATGGCACTGGTTTAGGGCTTATGGTGTGCAAACGGATCATCGAAGGACATGGAGGTAAATTGTTAATTCAAAGCAAAATTAATCAGGGTACCACGGTGGAAATTGAATTGCCTATTAGAAAATAGTGCTAAAACTAAAAACCGACTCTTCCGCATTAGCTGCGAAAAGAGCCGGTTTTATTATTCCTGTGTCAGCGGGCAATCACTTTAAGCTTTAGATTGACTCGGCAGCTTCCTCCGCCTGTTCTGCAGCTGGTTCAACCGCTGCGTCAAGCTTCTGCATGCCAAGTATGGTGGCCAGAATGGTTTCTGGATCACTTAACACTTCAACATGCTTGGGAACTTTAAGATCAGCAATGGTTATATGTTCGCCGATACCTAGCATACTAATATCAATGGCGAGATGTTCTGGCAGCTTGTTCGGCATACAGCGGATCATGACCTCATGAGTTTCTATTTGGAGAATACCGCCTTCCTTGGTGCCCTTAGCTTCTCCGGTGAAATGGACGGCAATCGATGTGTCGAGCTGTTCTTTCATATTAATTTGAAGAAAATCAATATGCAGCAATTGACCCGTCAGGCTATCCTTCTGGACTTCATGGACGATTACCGGCTGTTTGGTTTTGGATGGCAGGGTAACATTCAGGATAGCACGCGGATTGCGTTTCAGTGATGCGCGGATTTCTTTTTCCGGGACAGTGACATGTTCGGAATCCATACGTGAGCTATACACCACAGCAGGAATATGCCCCTCAGCTCGCAGCTTCTTTACAGGACCTGATCTTTCGGATAGTAAAATCGTTGTAGTCATTTGTTGCACCTCCGTAGCATTTGTAAAAGCGGCTTTCAGCCCTATTACTCATTTACCCGATTTATTGTGTATTGAAACAGGTAAGAGGCAGGAAAATTTTTCGTTTTGGGCTTCTTTATCTCCTCATTTGATAGTAAAATAGAGGACAAGAGGAGGATTGATAAATGATGAGTACACTGAAGAGTTTCACTGATTCAGATCAACAAATATCCTTGGAGTTAAGAGATGATCATTTAACTGTGCTTCGTTTCTACGGTGAAACATCCATTTACCCTTTCAAAAATATTTCTCTTGCCTCTGAGCCTATTCCCGAATATCCACTCAATCGTGTGGCTTTAACAGTTATTGATTTCAACACGGGTGTAACCGATTTCAAATTTTCTTCTAGTAAAAATGATTTTGAGATATTCGTCCAAAAGCTGATCGAAGTTCATAGTGAATTTATTCCGAACCACTAGTTTCTCGGTTTTAGTTGAATCTACCAAGGACAGACGATCCCAATCGTTCTGTCCTTTTTGTATATGCTTTTTTGCGAGCAGATTTTTGTTCCTTTTGAGCTCAAAATAGAGGGGGTTTGTCGTAATTTGTAGAATATATACTCCTAAACGTGATACACAGTCTCAACCAAAGAGAGGGCTTGCCACATGCAATGGATTCGGAACGCTAAAATAAATTACAAACTGATTATTATGATTGTACTACCTATGTTGGGGTTGTTATATTTCTCCACCAATGCCATTTATGGAAAAGTGAAAGAGCTGTCTGAATTAAGCAGGCTGCAGACCCTTGTTACAACGGAAATCTACATCAATGATCTGGTTCATGAGCTTCAGAAAGAGCGGAGCCTATTATCAGGTTACTTTGAAGATAAAACGGTTACGCGCCAACTAACGGATCAACGTAAGTTTACTGATGAGAAGACAAGTGCATTTCGGGAGCAATTAAAGTCATTGAACACATCTGTTTTGGGTGATAAGTTTAAGAAAAATGCAAATAATGCGGTAAGCAAGCTGGACCAAATAGTGATTCAGAGGACGCAAATTGATCAAGGGAAAGCCAATGAGGATGAAACACTTTCTTTTTATTTTGATACGATAAATAGTCTCTTTGATATGATGCAAAACACGAACGAAATAAGCTCGAATCAGCAAATTTCAAACATGCTTAATTCCTATATTCTCTTTTCCAAAAGCAAATTTGCAGTGAGTAGGGAGCGCGCATTATTATTTCATGTTTTTTCCTCGGATCGTGCGGATTTAAATGAGATTGAACAGATCGGTGTGTTAGAGAACGAACAATTGCTTTATTATAAGGAATCCAACTTACTCGCAACAGTGACTGCTGGGCAACTCTATCAGAAAACGGTGAAAGGACAAGCTGTTAACGAGGTCGATCGTCTCGTTCAACTAGTCCTAAAAGCGGAACCAGGGAAGACTCTCGGGGTGGACTCACAGCAATGGCACAACGTGGCGACACAAGAAGTAGATCTTCTTAAAGAGGTTGAGGATGGACTTTCGTCAGAATTAATTCAAAGTATGGAAACAATCGAAAAGAATACCACGCAATCGTTGATTGGTGTGGCCATATTTAACGTCATTATTCTAATCCTCTCCTTTTTGGTCATCGTTTTGATATCTAGAATGCTTTTATCTCAAATCCGGCTGCTTAAGAAATCTACGGAACTCATTCTGACAGGAGTCACAGATATTCATCTGGACGTTCAATCGAAGGATGAATTTGGTGAGCTGATGGAAGCCTTCAATCAGATGGTAGCTAGTTTTAAGGAGGTCATTACTCAGGCGGATCGCATCTCATTAGGTGAATATGAGCAGACGATTGTTCCCCGATCTGATCAAGATCAACTGAGCGTGGCATTAATTCGAATGCTGACCTCTTTAAAAGAAACAACCGCTGAAAATGAGCGGCAATTTTGGTTGAAAACCCAATTAGCTCGTCTGACGGGGCTTGCACAAGGCGTTGCAAGTATACAGCAGTTAGTGGGCATGCTTATATCTGAAATTTCGCGTCTTGTCGGAGCAGGTCAAGGCATTATGTATTTGAAAGAGACACAGTCAAATGAAAATCAGTCCAATGAATTTGTCTTACTTGGCAGCTATGCTTTTAAAGAAAGAAAGAACGTTGCGAATCGGGTTCGACCTGGGGAAGGCCTAGTGGGTCAATGCATTCTTGAGAAAAAGCCTATCTTGTTATCGAATGTGCCGGGCGATTATATACACATACAATCGGGTCTCGGGGAAGCGAAACCTTCCCAAATCGTCGTTCTTCCTATCCTCTTCGAGGAGGAAGTGCTGGCCGTTATAGAGCTTGCTGCTTTTAAACCATTTACAGGCACAGAGCACGATCTATTGGAGCAATTATCCGATACACTAGGCGTTGTCATACAAGCCGCTAACAGCCGACAGAAAACGGAAGTGTTATTGCGTGAATCACAACTGTTAACGGAAGAGCTTCAAACTCAGCAGGAAGAATTGCGCACGGCCAATGAAGAATTGGAAGAGCAGACGCTGATGCTGAAGCAATCCGAAGAAAAGATGAGAATCCAAAGTGAGGAACTTCAGGCAATTAATGAAGAGCTAGAAGAAAAAACCAACTATTTGGAAGTACAAAAAGCCGACATCGAAAAGCAAAATGCCTTTATTCAATTATCGAAGCAGGACTTAGAAGAAAAAGCGAAAGAGTTGGAACAAGCGAGTCAGTACAAATCGGAGTTTTTGGCCAATATGTCGCATGAACTTCGGACGCCGCTTAACAGCTTGCTGATATTATCCAAATCATTATCATCAAATGAAGATGGTAATTTAACGGAAGATCAAATCGAGTCTGCTAAGATTATTCATAGCGGCGGCTTGGATTTATTGTCTTTAATTAACGACATTTTGGATCTATCCAAAGTGGAAGCGGGCAAATTGGACATCCAAATGGAAGAAGTGAGACTGGACGATCTCCTTCAATCACTCCGTTACCAATTTAATCCAGTTGCCAAAGAAAAGGGCCTTTCGTTCATTTTAAAACTTGACGATCGTATCCCGGAAATCATGACAACAGACGGTCAGCGTACCGAGCAAATTCTGAAGAATCTTTTATCCAATGCATTTAAATTTACGGCTTCAGGAAGCGTTGCGGTTGAGATCGCAAGGGCTGGAAAAGGAACGGCTTTCCAAAATAACCATCTGGAAGAAAACGGGTCTCTAGCGTTAACTGTAACCGATACGGGGATAGGTATTCCTGCTAGTAAACAACAAGCTATATTTGAAGCCTTTCAGCAGGCAGATGGCACGACGAGTCGGAAATATGGCGGAACGGGTCTTGGTTTAACTATTTCTAGAGAGTTGGCTAAGCTATTGGGCGGCGAAATTCACATGAATAGTACCGAGGGGAGAGGCAGCAGCTTTACACTTTATCTCCCGCTCGGAGGAGTCGTTAATGCCGAAGTGTCAGAGCTAAAGATAGCGTCGTTTAAAGCTGAGGTTGCTGCAGCAGTCGATTCTTTACAGATTTCAAGTGAATTGTTGATTGCAAGCACTAATGAAGATCATCTGTTAACGGCTCAGCCAGCGAAAACGTTCTTGCCTGATGATCGCGAACACCTTAAGAATAGCGTGCAAGACAAAGTTATTTTGATCGTGGAAGACGATCCGGCGTTCGCCAAGATTCTTATGGACATGTCTTACAAAAAGGGATTCAAGTGCCTTGCGGCAGGAGATGGCTTCAGTGCCCTTCAATTAGCCAAGCAGTATATTCCAAGCGCGATTCTTTTGGATTTGGGGCTTCCAGATGTGGACGGCCTGAAGGTCCTTGATCATTTGAAATATCACAATGAAACACGACACATTCCTGTACACATCATTTCAGGCCGGGATAAAAGCTCAGACTCCTTGCAGCGCGGGGCCATTGGCTATTTGTCGAAACCGATTCAAGCGGAAGACATTGAAGCTGTTTTTAACAAAATTGAACATAAGCTGCAAGAGCGCATCCAACAGGTTTTAGTTGTTGAGGATGATTTGAATAATCAAAAGGCTATTCATGAACTGCTCAAGCATAAGAAGGTTGACATCCTCAGTGTCACAACGGGTAAAGAAGCTCTGCTATTTATGCGATCACAACCTTTTGATTGTGTGATTCTGGATTTAACATTGCCCGATATGACAGGCTTTGAACTGCTGCAGCAGTTAGTTGTTGATTCAGAGGGCTCTATACCGCCGATCATTATTAATACTGGAAAAGAGCTCACACAGGAAGAGTATAAGGAACTAAACCAGTTTACGGACAGCATTGTGATTAAAGGCGCGAATTCACCGGACCGCTTGCTGGATGAAGTTTCTCTATTCCTTCACAGCGTGCATAAATCTCTTCCGCAAGCGCAGAAAGAAATGATTCGTATGGTGCGTGATTCCGATGAAACCTTAAAGGGACGCAAAATTTTGCTGGTGGATGATGACCTTCGCAACACGTTTGCCTTATCCAAAATATTAAGAAAACACGGCTTGGATGTTGTGATGGCGGATAATGGGAAGCTGGCTTTGGATAAACTGGAAAGTGAAACAGGGATCGAGCTGGTCATTATGGATATTATGATGCCGGTGATGGACGGTTATGAAGCCATAGGTCATATTCGCACCATGCCGAAGTTCCAGTCCCTCCCGATTATCGCTTTGACCGCAAAGGCCATGACGGGTGACCGTGAAAAATGTATAGAGAGGGGAGCCAATGATTATATGACGAAGCCGGTTGATACCGATAAATTGTTATCATTAATCAGGGTGTGGCTCTTACGATAAAAATGCCAGAAAAACTCGTAGAAAAGATTGAAGTAGATCTAGTACTGGAAGCTATATATCAGCGGCATGGATATGATTTCCGTAACTATGCCCGTTCATCTTTAATGAGAAGATTGCACTATGTTAGGCAGAAGTCAAGATTTGCTCGACTGTCTGATATGATTCCGTTAGTTCTCTATGATGAAGCGTTTGCCAATCAATTATTGCTGGATATCTCGGTGACCGTCACCGAAATGTTTCGTGACCCTGAGTTTTTTGTTGAGCTGCGCAGTCTCGTTATTCCCTTACTCAAGACGTATCCTTTTGTGAAAATATGGCATGCCGGATGTGCGACAGGGGAAGAAGTTTACTCAATGGCAATTTTGCTGGAAGAAGAAGGCTTCTATGATCGTGTTCAGATTTACGCGACGGACATGAATCAAGAGTCACTAACTACTGCAGAAGAAGGCATTTACCCGTTAGAAAGTATCCGAAATTTCACTAAAAATTATCAAAAAAGCGGAGGCAAATCCTCCTTTTCGGATTACTACCATGCTAAATATCAGATGGGCAAAATGAAGGAAGCTTTAAAAAGAAACATCGTGTTCTCGCAGCATAATTTGGCAACGGACAACGCCTTTGGTGAAATGCATCTCATTATTTGCCGGAATGTGCTCATTTACTTTGATAAGCAATTGCAAAATCAGGTCTATCAGCTATTCAACCAAAGTCTCGTTCCACGCGGCTTCTTATGCCTCGGGAGTAAGGAATCTATCGAGTTTTCAGAGATTCATTCTCAGTATGAAGCACTCTCCTCTAAGTGGAGAATTTTTAGGAAGCAGCTGCCAGTGTAAGCAAGGTTATAGAGAGGGAGTGAGCCCATGCGCCCATTGGAAGCCGTTGTTGTGGGGGTATCGGCAGGCGGGCTTAAGGCACTCTCGCGTCTGTTATCCTATCTCCCGTCTGACTACAGCTTACCGATTATCATCGTACAGCATATTTTGGAGAGCAGCGACAGTTATTTAGCTGAATATTTAAATACGCAAGTTGCTATACACGTCAAAGAAGCGATAGATAAAGAGACCATTCAACCTCATCACGTTTATCTCGCTCCACCTGGTTATCATTTGCTCATTGAAGATGATCGTTCGTTCAGCCTATCCATTGATCCTAAAGTCAATTATTCTCGGCCTTCGATTGACGTTTTGTTTGATAGTGCAGCGTTTGCCTTCCAAGAGGCGTGTGTAGGCGTTGTCTTAACAGGGGCAAACCGAGATGGAAGCTCTGGACTCCGGACGATCAAGGAGAGCGGCGGCATAACGATTGTGCAGGACCCTGAAACGGCGGAGTTCCCTATAATGCCACAAGCAGCTATAGACACTGTAAAGGTTGATTATATTTTGTCCTTAGATGACATCGGAAAGTTTCTGAGACAATTACATAATCTCGAACGAATCCATCATTCTAAGAATTAGGAGGGCCTATATGGATACTCAGAAAAATAGGCATCAGGCGCCAAAAATTTTAGTCGTTGATGATCGGAAAGAAAATTTATTCGCTATGCAGAAAATTCTGCAAGTGCTCCATTGTGATCTGTACGTCGTCCAATCAGGCAATGAAGCTTTATCATATACCTTGCGCCATGACTTTGCGCTTATTTTACTTGATGTGAATATGCCGGAAATGGATGGCTTTGAGCTTGCGGAGCTGCTGCGAAGCAACGAGGAAACGAAGCATATTCCGCTCATTTTTGTAACAGCCAGTAATAAAGAAGATCAGAGCGTATTTAAAGGCTATGAGAGCGGTGCAGTGGACTACTTGTTCAAGCCTGTCAATGCCGATATTCTGCTCAGCAAAGTGAAAATATTTCTAGAACTCAATCGCAGAAATAAAGAGCTTGAGGCGATTCAATCGGAGCTTGAGCGCAGTAACGAGAGCTTAAGGGAGTTTGCACAGGTCGTTTCGCATGATTTGAAGAATCCGCTGAATGTGATTACAGGGTTGAGCGAGCTTCTTATAGCTAGACATAGTGCGGATATGACGCCAAAAGGTAAAGAATATATGAACCAAATTTCAGCGACCGCTGAGAGGATGAACCACTTGATCACCGATTTGCTCTCGTACGCCCAGTTAAACGCGAAATCGGTTACTTTTGGAAATGTTGATTTGAATGAAGTTGTGATGAATGTGATCTCGGACCTAAGCAGCACGATCGAACAAAATGAAGGACAAATCCTCATCCAAGACAGGCTTCCAATTATTCAAGCGGATGCGACGCAATTGTATCAGCTGTTTCAAAATATTATCGCAAACGGGCTGAAGTATCGTAGGAAGGAACAATCGCCGATTATTCAGATTTCCTTATTGGAAGGAAATGAACCGGATACCTTTGTCATTCAAATCCAAGATAATGGCATTGGCATGAAAAAAGAGGACATCCCGTCTATTTTCACTCCCTTCAAACGGCTGGATAATGCCAAGGCCTACGAGGGTACCGGTTTAGGCCTTGCTACGGTGCAAAAAATCATTGAGAGACACGACGGCCTCATGGAAGTGGATAGTGTTCTCGGTGGAGGATCCATTTTTCGTGTGCATCTGCCTATATCTCAAGGTTTTCAAAACAAAAATGTTACGAACCCTGTGAAAGATTTGGTTTAACATAAGTTTTCCCAATGCCTTTATAAGGGGAAACTTCAAACCGCCGCGGCGGTTTTTTTGTCTTTATTTGGGTTTGGGGTAAGTGAAGATTCCCCGGATTCCCTCCGTATTTAGCATGGTTATTTTTGTGTCCTGATTTATGGGAGAATTGGGTAATTCGGAAAGGAAGTTGTACAACGTACAACAATTTCCTTGTTTTGAGCAAACAGAGCTGAAGATGTTGTATGCAGTACAACAATTCAGCTCTTTTATAGGCAATTGGGCCGCTTTTGGCTGAAATTGTTGTATTTTCTGCAACAATCGCGTGGAAAACGTGGATTTGCTTGCAAAATGTTGTACAACGTACAACAATGCTGCGGGTAGTAAGGTATGTTGGCAGCATATACAGATGTCTCAGCCGTGACTGTCTCGTACTGTAACGATGATTTTCATCGTTGCAGATGAAAACAGTGCAGACATCCGCGCTGCGTATAGCTTGTAACGATGTTTTACATCGTTACAGATGTCTCAGCCGTGACTGTCTCGTACTGTAACGATGATTTTCATCGTTGCAGATGAAAAAAGCACTGACATCCGCGCTGCGTGTGGCTTGTATCGATGTTTTACATCGTTACAGATGTTCAAGTGGCTGGGATGGGCTGTTAATCGAAGGAACTGGCTAATGGCCAGGTTTATCTCATCTAGAAATTTCTAGATTCGCCAATTTCGGTCTAGCCCGTAAAGCGTTTGTTCTCCATATAGGTCGCGATAATAGCCAGAAGTGATTTATTTTTGATCGGTTTGCTCAAATAATCATCCATGCCCGCAGCGAGGCATTTATCGCGATCTTCTTTTAAGGCGTTCGCAGTTACGGCGACGATCATGGGACATCGTTCTGGCGGGAGTGTTTGTTTAATCATTGCGGTTGCATCTAATCCGTTAATGATCGGCATTTGGAGATCCATAAATATTATATCAAAACGGTCCCTTAAGGCGGTCTTCACAACTTCTTCCCCATTAGCAGCAACTGCAATGATATGTCCCTGTTTCTCTAACATTTTTATTAAAACAAATTGGTTAATGGCATTGTCTTCGGCGATGAGTATGTGTAGGGAAGCCTGCGTTATACCTTCATTCGTATATGTCTGATATTCATCTGAATAATGATCTTCTTTGAGACATATGGTAAACATAATCGTAGTACCCGGATCGTCAGTAGGCTCTACCCAAATATCGCCACCCATGAGTCGGACCAGCTTTTTCGATATCGCTAAGCCAAGCCCTGTACCCTCATATTTGCGTGTCATCACATGATCGACTTGATTGAAAGGCTCGAAGATATAGCTTCTTTTATCCGCTGGAATGCCGATTCCGCTATCTTTTACGATAAATTCCAGTTGTATGATGTGATCTTCTTGTATGCGTTTATTGACATGTACGGAGATTCCGCCGAATGGCGTAAACTTGATGGCATTGCCAACCAGATTAATAAGAACCTGCTTCAACCGTTCTGAATCACCCACCAAAGAGTGCGGGACGATGGGATCTACTGTAAATGTCGTGGATAACTGTTTTTCATCCGCTTTGGTCGATAATATGTTAAACGTTTCTGAAATGGCATCTCGGATATTAAATGGGATTTCAAGTAATTCCGTTTTACCGGATTCGATTTTGGAGAAGTCTAAAATGTCATTAATGATACGAAGCAGCGTTTCACCGCTCTTATGAATAATCTCAACGTACTCTTTCTGTTCATCGTCTAATGTAGTTGCTTGAAGCAAAAGGTCTGTCATTCCGATAACACCATTCATCGGCGTCCGAATTTCATGGCTCATTATCGCCAGAAATTCACTCTTCGCTTTATTCGTATTCTCAGCTGTTTCCTTCTCAATCATTAATTTCTTCTGTTCTGTCATGTCCTTTGCAATGATATAGAACCCAACATTCATTTCGTTCATGATGATGGGAGCAATCGTTGTCAGTACTTCAACAATATGACCATTGATTTGACGAATATGGTCAATCTTCTTCTCCATGGAAGCATCTAATAGGGAATCCGTTAGGATTTGTTTCACATTATTTTTACCTACAAATCTGGAAAAAGGCATTCCTACGAAATCATTGTTGTAGAAGCCTAATAGTTCCTGTGCCCGCGCATTACCATTGATAATAATTCCGTCCAAATCAAGTGAAATGACGGCATCATGTGTATGCATTTTCAGCGGTGTATATCGATCGATGGACTCTTGCAGCTTTTGTTCGATGAACTTGAGCTGTGAAATATCCGTCATATGAACGATTCCATACAGAGGGGACCCGGTTTGAGTATCGCAAACGAATGTGAGCTGGACAGATGTCCAGATGATGCCACCATTCTTGTGCATGTATCGTATATCCATGGTAAAAGAAGAAGTCAAACGAGCTATTAAGCTTTGAACTTGATCAGAGTAATGGAGCCAATCATCAGGAAAGGTGAGTTCACGAATGTTAAGCTTCTCGAGCTCATCTTCCGAATACCCCAGAATCGAACAATATGCTGGATTCACTCTCAGTAGGGACCCGTCTAAGGATAAACATGCGATCCCATGAGGAGAGAATTGAACCATCTGCTCGAAGAAACGATGTTTATCAAGTTGTAAGCTGCTCATCATTAGCCCCCAATCATTTTACCCATATATAACCATCATAAGCTTTTTTTGAAACGAAAACGAATTCAAGTAGCAGTCGAACTAACGGAATTCTTCCGATTGGTTCTTTTTGTTGTATTGATTTCTGAAAACTTCGGGCGTCAAACCGACGGATTTGCGAAATGTCGAGATGAAATGCGAAGCGTCGAGGAAGCCGGTCGCGTCAGCGATCTGTTTCACGGTTTGATTAGGCTGAGCGATAAGCATTTCCTTGGATTTCTGTAGGCGCAGCTGCAGTAAGTATTGGTAAGGAGAGAGTCCAAATGCTTTGCGGAACAATGTATTGACGTGTTGTGAGCTTATGCCAAGCAGCTGAGCCATCCACCTGAGCCCTACGTCGGAAGCAGCGTAGCTAATCTCAAGCTCCAACAAAAGAGGCAGTAAACGCTCGTGACTTTGGGAAAAGGATGCGCTTTTATTTACGTTGCCGTGTTTTTTGAGCAGTGTCAGGAATTGATAGATTTCAAGTGAACCATTCATGCCTGTGAAGTCATGGCTGTAGCGGTACTTTTCATAATAGTATTCATGAATACTAGCGAGTGGAGTTTCCATGCCCCAGCTAATTGATGTGGATAAAGGTATCTCTAAGGCATATACAATGGAGGCAGCGAGTGCGCCATCGAAGGTTAAATACCATGTCGACCACTTGGCGGCTGTGATGTTATATTCATGCGGGACGCCAGCAGGCAGGAGCATGCCTTGATTCTCACTCAGCTTGACGGATCCGCTTTCGAGGATAATCTCTCCGCTGCCTTCAATCGTTTGGAGCCAATGGAAGCAGGGATAACCTTCTTCTCGCTTGTAGAACTGCTGTTCATTTTCGTAACCGACTGTTTCCAGGATGAGAGGAAGCTTCCGATCCGTTTCTGTAATGACGAAAAATTTCCTGTAATCGATAGCCATCGCTAGAGGGTCAACTCTTTCATTTTTTAATATGTGATGCGTATTATCTTATATTTTAAAAGAAATTATTGTCTTGTACAATAAGAAGATAGTTGAAGAAATTTATACAACCTTATAGAAGCGAGGAATTCAAGAGATGGCTAAAAAATTCGAATATACACCGCCTGCAAACGGATACCCGGAATGGAATAATAATCCTCAGATTTTTCAATTGAACCGCATGGAAGCTCATGCCACTTTAATGCCTTACAAGTCCGAAGAAGAGGCACTTGCTGGGGTTCGTGAAGCGTCCGATTCTTACCAATCATTGAATGGAACTTGGAAGTTTCATTTTGCTGAGAATGCGCAAGGCCGTCCGCAAGAGTTTCACAAGATCGACTATGATTGCAGCAGTTGGGCGGACATCGCCGTACCTTCCCATTGGCAGCTGCAAGGCTTCGACTTCCCACAGTATACGAATATCATTTATCCTTGGGTGGGCCATGAAGACTTGAAGTCACCATTTGCTCCTGTAAAGTATAACCCTGTGGGTTCATATTCCCGCAGCTTTACGGTCCCGGCAGCATGGGCAGATCAACCTGTATATCTAAGCTTTCAAGGGGTTGAATCGGCTTTTTATGTGTGGGTAAACGGCGATTTGGTGGGCTTTAGCCAAGATTCGTTTACACCTGCGGATTTTGATATTACCCCCTACTTGGTGGAGGGTGAGAATAAGCTTGCCGTAGAGGTTTACCGTTGGAGTGATGCGAGCTGGTTGGAGGATCAAGATTTCTGGCGCTTAAGCGGTATTTTCCGCGATGTATATATGTATAGCACGCCACCGACGCATATTTCAGATTTCAAGGTGTTAACGAATCTGGACGATTCCTTCGAAAATGCGGAGCTGTCTATTCTAGCAAAAGTTACAAATTACGATGGACTTAGCATCGGTACACGCCGTGTGGAAGCTTCTCTTTATGATAGTGAGTTGAAGCCGCTATGGAAGGAGCCTCTTTCCGTAGAAATAAATGTAGGTGGCCTTGCTAAACAAGAAGTAGAGCTCTCCATCCAGGTGGATTCGCCTGCAAAATGGAGCGCGGAGAAGCCTACTCTATATACACTTGTTTTGAGCTTAAAAGATGAGGATGGCTCACTTCTAGAAACAGAAAGCTGCAAGGTTGGATTCCGTAAATTCGAAATCCAAGACGGTTTGATGAAGATCAATGGTGAGCGTATTGTGTTCAAAGGGGTTAATCGTCATGAATTCGATACGGATCGCGGTCGTTCTGTTGATAAAGCAAGCATGCTTGCTGATATTTTGCTCATGAAACAACATAATATCAATGCTGTGAGAACCTCACACTATCCAAACAATACGTATTGGTATGAGCTGTGCGATCAATATGGGCTGTATGTGATTGATGAAACGAATCTCGAGACACATGGCTCATGGAGTTATGGATCGGACGTTGAAGCAGACGCCGTTCCGGGAAGTAAGCTGGAATGGACAGGAGCTGTGCTGGATCGTGCGAATTCGATGATGCAAAGAGATAAGAACCATCCATCGATTGTGATTTGGTCGCTAGGCAATGAGGCGTTCGGCGGCGATAACTTTATTAAAATGCACGACTTCTTGCGTGTTGCAGATCCATCCAGAGTTGTACATTACGAAGGAGTTTTCCACTTCCGCGCATCGGACGCGGCGTCGGATATTGAAAGTCAGATGTACAGCAGAATTGAGAAAATCGAAGAATACGCGATAAGTAACCCGAAGAAACCGTTTATTCTGTGTGAATACAGCCATGCAATGGGTAATTCATGCGGCAATCTATTTAAGTACTGGGAGTTGTTTGACAAATATCCGGTGCTTCAAGGCGGCTTTATTTGGGATTGGATTGATCAATCGATCCGGACAACAACACCTGAGGGTGTTACCTATCAAGCCTATGGCGGCGATTTCGGGGATACACCGAATGATGGCAACTTCTGCGGTAACGGATTAATCTTCGCTGATCGTACACCATCACCGAAGATCTATGAAGTGAAGAAATGCTACCAGAATGTGAAATTTGAAGCGCTCGATCTTGCTAGTGGCCAAGTGAAGGTGACAAATCAATATTTATTTACGGATCTGAGTGAGTTTGATTGGACATGGACGATTGCACGTAATGGTGAACCTGTTGGTGAAGCCAAACGTGGACAATTCACTGTAAAGCCAGGAGAAACAGCTGTTATTGAGTTGGCTCTAGATCAAATGGAAACCATTTTGCCGAAAGATGAGTTCGTACTGACGATCAGTCTACAGCTGAAAGCAGATACGAATTGGGCGCAGAAAGGACATGAAATCGCTTGGGAGCAATTCTTACTTCCAGTTCGTAAAGCGGCTTGGTCTTATTCTGAAAAGGCTGTCCAAGAATCTGCGGCGACCTTGTCCACTCTAGAAGCTGTACAAATTGCATCAACAAAGGAAAGAATAAGCCTTAAGGGAGGCAACTTCTCTCTTCAATTCAATGCTGCAACCGGTGATATCACTTCCTACATGTACGAGGGAAGCGAGCTGTTCTTGACAGGTCCTGTCCCTAATTTCTGGCGAGCTTATACCGATAATGATCGCGGCAACCAGCATCACATTCGCTGTGCGCCATGGCAAGAGGCAGGCAGCGGAAGAACGCTGCAATCTTTGACAGCTAAATCGATTGGCGATGGCCGTGCCGAGGTGCACATTCTCTTTGAATTAGCAACGAAGCCAACTTCCGAGATGCAATTGGTTTACACAGTATCGCCAAACGGCGAAATAGAAGTGCGTATGGAGCTCGTACCTGGAACTCACTTACCTGAAATTCCGGAGATTGGCGTACTCTTCCAATTAGACCGCTCCTTTCAGCAATTGAGCTGGTACGGCCGCGGACCACACGAGAACTATTGGGACCGAGCTGCCGGAGCCAAACTAGCTTTACACAGCGGTACCGTTGAAGAACAGTTCGTGCCCTATTTACGCCCGCAGGAATGCGGTAATAAAACGGATGTGCGCTGGGCAACGTTGACAGATGCGAACGGGCGTGGTCTTCGCATTACGGGACTGCCTACCGTTGAACTGAATGCACTGCCATATTTACCTTCCGAGTTGGAAGCTCATGACCATACGTATAAGCTGCCAGCTAGCGACAAAGTCGTGCTGCGAGTGAACTATAAGCAAATGGGCGTCGGCGGGGATGACAGCTGGGGAGCAAGAACACACCCTGAGTTCACGCTGTATGCTAACCGTACTTATTCGTACTCATTCACGTTTAAAGGAATTTAAAGAATTGGAAATGAAAAGTGCCGCTTCATCTACAGATTGCTGTAGTTGGAGCGGCACTTTTTTTAACTTAATGTGACATAGCTGCTTCGGTTTCTTGGGCTGGATCCAGCTTCTCTTTACTCATTACGATGGCACAAACGAAGGCAAGAACAGCAGGAAGTATAGTCCAAGCAAAGGTGAGAACGATGGAAGACGATAATGCGGTTGTGATTTTCTCAAGAACAGGTGCAGGAATCTCCATTCGTTTTGCGGGATCAAGCAGTGTATGCGAGTCCCCGATTGGTATGGCAGCTCCCGTTTGACCTTGACCTGCAAATACATCCGTCAATTTTCGCGTTAATGCATGACTCTGAACAATTCCGAATACGGTGATACCCAGCGTCATCCCCAAGGAGCGAAGGAAGTTCAGTGTTGATGAGGCTGAACCACGCTGCCGTGGCTCGAATAGATGAATGGCAGCATTACTTAATACGGAGAAGGAAGCCCCGATGCCGAGTCCGATAATGATCATGTAGATCGTGACAAGCCAACGAGGGGATTCTGGCGATAACGTAGTCAAGAGAGCTGTTCCGACAATAAGGAGGAAGGTCGTTGGAATCATAATCGCGCGATAACTCATTTTATTCATTAAGAAACCGCCGCCTGTTGCCGTTACAACGGAGCCTAACATCATAGGAAGAAGAACTAAACCCGAATTGGTAGCGGTCCCGCCTAATACACCTTGAATGAAAATTGGGATATAGACAGATGCTGTGATAAAAGCTGCGCCGCTAAAAATGGCAACGGCATTGCTTGATGCATACAAACGATTTTTGAACATCGCAAAAGAGATAATAGGTTCGGCAGCCCGACGTTCTACGAAGACGAAGATGATTGTCAACACCGCAAACAAGGCGAATAAACCAAGGATAAATGCTGAATCCCATGCGTATTCCTTGCCTCCCAATTCCAGAGCGAACATGAGGGAGACGATGGCGCCAACGAGTGTCAAAGCGCCCCACCAATCGATTCTTTGCTTAGAATGTTCAACGGATTCACGATAGAAGAAAGCTACAAAAATAAGTGAGATTAAACCAAGAGGGAGATTAATGTAAAATACCCATTTCCAGTTCACATAATCTGTGATATAAGCGCCAAGAAGTGGCCCGAAAATGCTGGACATGCCGAACACGGCGCCGAACAGTCCACCTAGTTTACCGCGGCTTTCTGCGGGAACGGCATCGAACATAATCGTGAAAGCAACTGGTAACATGGCGCCGCCGCCGATACCTTGAATTGCGCGATAGATGCTGAGCTCTATGATCGAACTTGCTGTTCCGCATAGGATGGATCCAAGCATAAACACGATAACACCAAAGATGAAAAACTTTTTGCGTCCATACATATCGGAAAGTTTGCCGAAAATTGGCATGCCGGCCATTTCCGCCACCATATAAGCTGAAGTGACCCAAACGAATTTATCCAATCCGCCTAATTCACCGATGATGGTGCCCATGGCTGTAGCTACAATGGTATTATCCATGGCAGCCATTAGGATACCCAGCAATAGCCCGGCGATGACAATGCCTAAGCCTTTGTTTTTGTTTTGCGCTACCATAATGATTGTTGTCCTCACTTTCTCTGAATCCGATTTAATTTTTATCTATGAGGTGGGTTACTAAATGATAGTAACATGACTTAAATTGGCTTTAAACCCTTTTAACAAAGCATAGGTTACTTTATCCATCTTGGCACCATCGAAGATTGTTTTCTTGATGTCAGATTTGAAGGAACAGCTTTGAAGTGTGGCATTTCGGAACGTGGTTCCTTTTAGATTGGAATGATGAAAAGTAGTTCCTGTAAAGAGTAGGTTATCCATACATACTCCAGTTAAATCGCAAGAACGGAACTCTATAAGGTCTAACATACAATTCTTGAAGCTGACACCTCTAAGATTGGATTTAGAAAACTTCGTTCCCGTCAAATTCGCACCGTCGAACTTAACCCGATCTAAATTGCTGCACTTAAAGGAAGCATTGGTTAAGTCTGAATGGCTGAAATCGGAATCTTGCAGGTTGCTGTAATTGAACTTGCCATCATGCACTTGGATAGACTTTAGGTCGGATTTTTGCAAATTCTGCATAGAGAAATCAATGCCAATGATTTGTTGGAGCTTCGTGGTGTTTGCATGAATGCTTTCGATCAATTCAGATATTTCGCCGATGGAAGCGATCGTCCTTTGAAAGGCAGCTTCTTCATCGAAGCCATCTTTTTGCAGATCTTGGAGTCTTTCCTGCAAATCAGTTAAAAGCTCTTCTTTTAATTCTTGGATGGGTCTCAAATCTTCATAATGTGAAAAAACATCATTCAAATAAGCAATGAGCCTCGGGTTTGGTTTCATCCATCATACCGCCTTTCTAAATGAGCAAATCGAGAATGGTCTTCGCATGTTCCCAATTTAACTTGTTGATCTTAAAAGCTTCTTTGCCCTTATCGGTAATGCGATAGTACTTTCTACGGCCGCCTTGCGTTTCATCCCCCCAGTAAGAGGTTATGCTTTCTTCCTGTTCTAGTCGCTTGAGACTGGAGTACATCGTTGCTTCTTTCAGTTCATATTCCCCACCTGAAGTAACTTGCACGAGCTTTGAAATTTCATAGCCATATTTATCTCCGGAAATTAAAAACTTGAGAATAATAGTGTCGGTGTGTCCTCGAATGAGATCGGACGTTATTTTCAAGTCAACGATAATCCTCACCTCCTAGATTAAAATATACACGAGAATACTATGTCTGTCAAAGTAATTTTATTTTCGTTACACATTTAGGTATGAGCTCAGTTTGACCAGATGTACAGACGATGATAACTTAAGAATGAAACATATTCGAAATCAGTTGCTGTTAAAATGAAAGGTGGCATTCATTGTGGTAATCAATCCGGCACAAACGATTGTAGGCTTAGTAGGAACAGGTGTAATGGGCAAAAGTATGGCAGGCCATTTTATTCAAGCAGGCTACGAGGTACATATATATAATCGAACGAAATCCAAGGCACAGGAGCTGTTGGATCAGGGGGCTCACTGGCAGGATTCACCGGGATTATTAGCGCAGCAATGTGATGTAATTATTACAATGGTAGGCTTCCCTAAGGACGTAGAAGAGATTTATTTAGGCGAAAATGGCATTCTTTCTAACACTAAGCCGGGCAGCTATGTAATTGATATGACAACATCTAGTCCGATGCTGGCCAAACAGATTTATGAAAAAGCACTCACGCGACAAGTGTTTTCACTAGATGCTCCTGTTTCGGGTGGTGATATTGGAGCTAAGGAAGCGAGATTATCGATTATGGTTGGGGGCTCGCGTGAAGCTTTTGATACCATGCTGCCGCTTTTTGAGAAGATTGGCACCAATATCGTCTACCAAGGAGAAGCGGGTGCAGGGCAGCATACGAAAATGTGCAACCAAATCGCAATCGCAAGTAATATGATGGGCGTTGTTGAAGCGCTCGTATATGCGAAGAAATCAGGACTCGATCCTTCGACTGTGCTCAAAAGTATTGAGTCGGGCGCGGCGGGCAGTTGGTCCTTAAGTAACCTGGCTCCCCGCATCATCGCTGGGAATTTTGCTCCAGGCTTTTATGTGAAGCACTTCATCAAAGATATGAAGATCGCGCTTCAATCTGCTGAGGAAATGAACGTGGAGCTGCCCGGACTAACACTGGCGAAATCTCTTTATGAGCAGCTAGCTGCGAGCGGCGAAGAAGACAGCGGTACTCAAGCATTGTTTAAGATTTATTAATAAGTAGCTCGAGATAGTGAGCTATTGAAGGAGAGTAAGCATCCCGTGAGGGATGCTTTTTTGTGTATTTATATCTTTAGGGTGACCGAGAGGTTTCACTTATTACAGGTGGTAAAAGGGAACGATGATTTTCATCGTTGCAGATGAAAACAGCGCTGACATCGGGGCTGCGTGTGGCTTGTAACGATGTTTTACATCGTTACAGATGTCTCTGCCGCGGCTGTCGTGCGCTGCAACGATGATTTTCATCGTTGCAGATGAAAATAGTGCTGACATCGGCACTGCTTGTGGCTTATAACGATGTTTAACATCGTTACAGATGTCTCAGCCGTGGCTGTCGCGCGCTGGAACGATGATTTTCATCGTTGCAGATGAAAATAGTGCTGACATCGGCACTGCGTGCCACTTGTAACGATGTTTTACATTGTTACAGATGTCTCAGCCGTGGCTGTCGGGAACGATGATTTTCATCGTTGCAGATGAAAACAGCGCTGACATCGGGGCTGCGTGTGGCTTGTAACGATGTTTTACATCGTTACAGATGTCTCTGCCACGGCTGTCGTGCGCTGCAACGATGATATTCATCGTTGCAGATTTCTCAGTCGTGGCTGTCGCGTTGGAACGATGATTTTCATCGTTGCAGATGAAAGCAGCGCTGACATCAGCGCTGCGTGTGGCTTGTAACGATGTTTAAACATCGTTACAGATGTCTCAGCCGTGGCTGTCGCGCTCTTTCGTAATGCGGCAAGAGCTAATAGTACGAAAATCGAGCTTGCATGGACGCAGCATCATATCATGACAGGTTCTCGAATACATATGAATAAGGGAAATGGAAGGTTGTCACATACATAATCCTGTAAGCGATGAGAGCGCTTAATGCTGAGTTTCAACATTTTACTGAAGAGGTGATTCGAAAATGAGTACAGAAAAAAACAAGCTTACGACCAGCTGGGGAGCTCCGGTTGGGGACAACCAAAACTCGATAACGGCGGGGGCACGGGGGCCGACGTTGATACAAGATGTCCACCTTTTAGAAAAGCTGGCACACTTTAACCGAGAGCGCGTACCTGAGCGAGTGGTTCATGCCAAAGGTGCGGGAGCGCACGGTTATTTTGAAGTCACGCAAGATTTGACGAAGTATACGAAAGCAAGCTTGTTCTCAGAGGTAGGCAAGCGTACACCGCTGTTCGTTCGATTTTCAACCGTGGCTGGTGAGAATGGTTCTTCGGACACGGTTCGGGACCCGCGCGGATTCGCAGTGAAATTTTATACCGATGAAGGGAATTATGATTTGGTCGGCAATAATACGCCTGTGTTTTTTATTCGCGACGCGATTAAATTCCCTGACTTTATTCATACACAGAAAAGACACCCCCAAACTCATTTGAAAAATCCAAATGCCGTCTGGGATTTCTGGTCATTATCTCCTGAATCTTTGCATCAAGTGACAATACTAATGTCGGATCGGGGTATTCCCGCAACGCTGAGGCATATGCATGGATTTGGCAGTCATACGTTCAAATGGGTCAATGCTGAGGGCGAAGGTGTGTGGGTGAAATATCATTTTAAAACCGAACAAGGCGTCCAGAACTTAGCGCCAGATGTAGCTGCACAGCTCGCGGCCGACAATCCGGATTATCATACCGAGGACTTGTTTAATGCGATTGATAAAGGAGATTTCCCAGCCTGGAAGCTGTGTGTACAGATCATGCCTCTTGAGGATGTGAATACGTATCGTTTTGATCCTTTTGATGTCACGAAAGTTTGGTCGCAGAAAGACTATCCTTTAATTGAAGTTGGGCGCATGGTGCTGGATCGCAACCCGGAAAATTATTTTGCTGAGGTAGAGCAAGCTACATTCTCGCCAGGGACACTCGTACCAGGAATCGATGTTTCACCTGATAAAATGCTGCAAGGACGATTGTTTGCTTATGGAGATGCACATCGGTACCGGGTGGGGGCTAATCATCAGGCATTGCCAATAAATCGCCCGCGGAGTGAAGTGAATAACTATCAGCGTGATGGTCAAATGCGTGCGGATAGCAATGGTGGGGGTTCCGTATACTACGAGCCGAACAGCCTTGGCGGACCAAAGGAGACGCCTGCGGACAAACCGGCACCCTACGAAGTGTCTGGGTCGGCGGACAGTGTTGCCTATGATCATCATGATCATTACACGCAACCTGGTGATTTATACCGCTTGTTAAGCGAAGAGGAACGTACTCGTCTTGTTCAAACGATTGTTGGTGCAATGAAACCTGTGGAGTCGGATGAAATTAAGCTCAGACAGATTGGTCATTTCTATAAGGCAGATCCCGAATATGGGATCCGCGTGGCAGAGGGTCTTGGGTTATCCATACCAGAATGAAGTGAATAGTGAGAGGCAGCTACCTTTTCGCCACAAAAGGATAGCTGTCTTTTTTCTATGGCATATGCTAAAGGGAGCAAGGCATAATCCGAAGAGGTGATCATGGTGGGAACTCGTTTATTGTCCGAGAAACTTGTAAGGAATCGTTTTCCGCATCTAAGATATATTAGAATTCATACACCTGAAAAGCATAAAGCGACGATCTACGCTTGGACTGGAGATTTGTATTTACCCGAGAAGGATGCTCAAAGCCTACAGCATTTTGCAAGCGGTTACTTATATCCCTATGTCAACTTTCAAGTCAAGGCATACAGCGCGGTTCAACCCGATAAAGTTCCACAACTGCAAGAAATACCGACAGCAATCATCCAAACAGCGATGCGGAGAGATTTGAATCAATATGGCATCATAGAGGCGATAAACCGGTTATTTCCTTTTGGTCGTTTAAAGTTTAACAGATATCAAGCGGCGGATAGTATCATTCATTTTGATTTCCACGCAATTCGATTACTCCATGATAAAGAAAAAAAGGCCATGTATGATTATTTGCAAGAATTGATTCCCTTAGGCTCCTATTGTGAAGTGACCTTTTATTAAGGCTGACGGCTTGAACGTTCATCAATGCGGAACTCGCTTTCATCCCGTAAATAACTCGTTGCGCCAATCTTTACGGAATGAGTCGTATACTTTTCTACCACGCCTGAAGCAATGAATACTGGAATATCATCCGCTGTATGTTGAATGACAACTACAGTAACTTGCGATAGCGCAGCCGCGAATAATTCCATATCCGTTGACAGTGTCTTGTTCATTGGGCTTTTCACCTCCGTGCTCCTTGTCTCGTTAAGCCATTCCTCTGATTCTAGCACAGGAACATTAACGTTAAAAGAGCCAGAAACAGTTCAAGCAGCTTTCAAGTTAAAAAGCTATCGAATCATACCATAATCACGAATTGTGGTATCAACTTCTACTCGGATATCGGCACGGGGGTAAATGGATTTCCAATTCAAATTGTTCCAATTTTCATAGCTCATACTATTGCGGACGTAAGTTCCGATACCCAAGTTATCCCCGCCGCTGCGCTGCACATGGCTAACTATCGCTTGTAATTTTTCGCGAATGGCTTCGGACAAATCCTGATCTAAATTTTTTTGTTCTTCCGGTTTTTTGAATGTCGATTTTCCTGTATATTCCAATATAATGCCGCTTAAGCGAATACGGATAACGACTTGAGGGATCTTGCTTTCACTCCCCTGCTTGTTAACGATGACTTCTCTTTTGCTGGCGATTGAACTAATCATCGCACTTTCTTTTCGCCCAGATGAACGATCCATGAATGTAATATCGAATTCGCCCATTTTGAAGCTTTTATTGAGAATAGCAAATAGTACGGTTTGTTCGGCACTAATTTTGCCAATGTAGCGATCATTTTTGAAAAGGGCAATCCCATCGATTTCAATATTATCACCTTTTACAATTAGCATAGGAGCGATTGGATCCCTACCATCGTCATAATAGTCGCGTACGAAACTGTACAGAGATACATCAGGAACCTCATGGATTTTGGCCTCTTGGGTTAATAACTGATCAATATGATTCCCGACGGATCGTATTTGTGCATATTTATGAGTCAACATGTCTACAGCACTGCCGTTAACGATGACAATTTTCAGTTTTTCACCAACGGTATAATCGCGGCGATAGGAGTCAAGTTCGTTCCAAATCCCCTGTTTAGCCAAGTCTTTCCCGAACAGCATACTTCTCAATTGCCCTGAAACAAGGACTTTGTTGATTTTACGGGACATTTTGATCCGCCCATCTTTAGGGGATTCAGCTATGGTTTGTAGAATGTCTGCTTGCTGATTGTCCATTGATCCTGATTTCGGGATAGAGATAGCCGTAGACACGTCCGTTTCAGAAGGTTTTCCATTCCTTTCATACACAGAGTCCAAAGCAACGATATCAGACATGCCTAATTTCTCAATGCGATTTTGTTCAACACAACCGGTGAGACTCAATAGGAAGACAACCAATACCCAATTACGCATAATTCCGCCCTCGATATTTGTTAATTAAAAGGATGACCAATAGGAAGATGGGCAGCAAGAAAGCAACCCCTGCTTCAGAAATTCCAAACAGACTTAACCAGTGTTCTGTCTTTTCAAGCGCTGAGGGTATGACAAACAAGGCAGCTAATGGGAAAATCACTAAAATAACATAGGGTATCCATCGCTTGCTTGAAGTTGGCAGGAGCCATTTTATCGTTTCAAGTGCTGCCCAACTGTATAGGACACTCGTCATGAGAACTCGAAACAAAGTAATATTAAACACGATATCATCGATTCGTTTTACAAAGGGGAGTTCCACATACGAGAGCAAATTGAGTACAGGATACTTCATATGCTGAAGTTGATGGAGGCTGAAAAAGCCAAAGGCAACAAATACAGTTAACGTATAAGAAAATGTGGTGATCAGATTTGCAAGTTGAAAAGCACGGATTAAATGCGTTTTTTCATTGGAATATGGAAAAAGCAAAAGGCAAAGTTCGTAACCCAGAAAGGCTATGTAAACCTCAATCCACCCTTTGATGGAGTGAGTGGCATCTTTAAACCAGAAGGTAGTCATACGTGATAGATCAAAATCTTCTAAGGCATAAAAAATAAGTAAAAAATTCCAAATAATTACATAAAATGAAAGGACTGCTGTTCTGGAGATACTCATAATGCCCTTAGTTAAAAGCAAGAAAACAAGAATCTCAAATAAAATATACAAATAAGCGGGGTGGAGCGAGGGGAACGATAACGATTTTAAAATTAATATATATTCTTTACCAACCAAGCTGCCTAGAATTGCCCATAATCCAGCTAGAACCCCGAAAAAAGGAACTACCATGAAATTCGGTAAAGCAGATTGTGAAATTTCAAAAATAGACCTCCCTCTACCTAATCGATAAACGAATGAAATGAGCAGAAGATTGAAAGCGGCAACGGTCGAACAGATAAGTAAAGCTGCCCACCCATTTGTACCGATATTCTCAGAAATTAGCCGAGGAAGGCTAATGATGACGACACCGGTTTGAGCGAAGTTTGCCATAATGGTGGTCTGATAAAATGGAAGCTTAGCACGCATGAGTGTCTCCTTCATTCGTTCGGATTATTGGTGGTAGGCTTTTTGAGTTTGGTCAAAATCTGAATGGGTGCTCGGAAAATGAGTTCTAACCATCGAATTGGGTTCGAAGGTGCAATTGGGTATAAATAAGAGATGCCGAACATGTTAAACCCAGAAAGCTGAATCATAATTAAGCTGAGTCCAAACACCAGGCCGAAATTTCCGAGGAGACCGGCCAGTATAATGATCGCAAATCGTAGCAAGCGGATAGAAGAACTCATGATATAACTGGGTATGACGAAGGAAGCGATAGCCGAAATAGCTATCGATATAATGAGGATATTGCTTGTAATGCCAGCCTGAACGGCCGCTTGTCCGATGACGATCCCGCCGACGGTACCAATGGTCTGACCGATTTTGGTAGGTAAACGCGCACCAGCTTCGCGAAGTAGCTCAATAGTCATTTCCATAACAATGGCTTCTATAAGAGGGGAGAACGGCACTTTATTACGGGATTCCATTAAGTTTAACAGCAGGGACGATGGAATCATTTCATAATGATAAGTGACTATAGATACATAAAATGCAGTGAAGCAAAGTGTGATGAATAAGGCAATGAACCGTAAAATGCGAACCGCAGAAGCAACGACCCATGGCTGATAATAATCGTCAGGTGATGAGAAAAATTCAATAAACGAGGTTGGTGCGCTGAATGCGACTGGGCTCCCGTCAAGCAACCCCACTATTTTGCCGCTTGTCAGCTTGTCTGCCATATGATCAGGTCGAACGCTTGTTAGGAATTGAGGGAAAATGGCTAGTTTGTTGGGTGTTAAATGTTGCACTAGTGTATTCGTATCATAGATGGTTTGGATATCAAGCTTTTCAATCATTTCGCTTAACTTTTGCACATGCGCCGGTTCTGCAAGTCCCTCTAAATAAAGGAGAACCATCGTCGTTCCTGTTCTTGTACCGATCGTGTAGGTGATTGCTTTTAAACCAGGGTCCTTGATACGCCTCCGTATCAAAGACAAATTCGTACTGAGTGACTCAGTGAAAGAGTCCATGGGACCATTAATGACGCTTTCTGTCTCTGAATTTTGAATGGATCGAGATTCAGGCGCGTAAGCTTCGTGCAAGTAACCTCTATTTTTATAGTAAATAGCGATATTTCCAGCCAAAATGCCTGTAACAAGTTCGCTTGCTTGCAGCTTAATCATATAGGAAGATTGGCTAAGTGTAGCGACCAAATCAACGTCTTTCCTATTGAAAGGCTCTATGGCGTCTTTTCTTAAAGCCTCTGAACTGACAAGGTGACCGAAATAAATGATATCGATTTGCGGAAGCGGGAGATGCAGATGTGATAAATCCGAGCAATCGCTGAGCAGTTGCAACGTTTGCTCTAACAGACTAGGAGCACTCTTCAAGTCTCCGTTCATGCTTATCGATCTCCTTCCTCGCTGTGATTCAGGACTGCCCAATATTTCCATCCTTTATTATGTTTCTTTTTCGAATTCGCTATTCGACTTCACAGAAACGATCCCAATCAGGAGTCTTATTTTCCATACATCGCCTTGTGGGTTGAATCATATGGTATCATAATGAATGAATAACTGATTGATCCAACAGTTTTACAAAAAAGGAGCTCGAATCTATATGATCAAACATTCTCCCTACATTCTGTTAGTTCTCGCCACATGTATATGGGGAGGCAATTTTGTTGCTGGCAAGGCGCTTGTCCTTCACATTCCGCCGATTACGCTAGCTGCATTACGTTGGAGTATTGCTTTTATTTGTCTTCTTCCTTTCTTCGGTAGGCAGGCTTGGCAGCTAAGAACTGAATTTCTCCGCAGCTGGAAAATGATTCTTTTTCTGTCCGCAACCGGTGTTGCGGGATTCAATACGTTAACCTATGTAGCTGTCCAATATACAGGTTCGATTAATGCATCGTTAATGAATTCGGCTACACCTATCATAGTTGTGCTTTTAACCTGGCTAGTTATGAAAGAGCGCTTCGCTTGGTCGGCTTTACCTGGAATTGTGGTCTCCATGGCTGGTGTGAGCTGGATTATTAGTCGAGGGAGTGCGTCGGCGCTGTTGAGTCTTTCCTTTAACAAAGGCGACCTGTTCATGCTAGTGGCCGTTCTGTGTTGGGCTCTATATTCGGTGGGTATGAAAAAGATGTCAGGACGATTCCCATCCAGTCCTTTTTTACTGATTCAAATGACTGTGGCTTTAGTGCTGCTGCTTCCGCTTTCGGCAGTGGAATGGGCGCTGAAGTCGCCGCATGTTGACTGGAGTCCACCTCTTGTAACAGGACTTATTTATATTGGTTTGTTTGCTTCGATTGTTGCTTTCTTGAGCTGGAATCGTGCTATTGAGCTTGCTGGTCCTCAGCGTTGTGCGGGTTTTCTGAATTTGATTCCGATGTTCAGCGCCGTTTTTGCAACTGCTTTTACGGGGGAATCGTTAAGGATGTATCATCTTTTAGGGGCTATTTGGATCGTGGTTGGGGTGTATATCACGAATTATGCAATTAAGAAGCAGCAAATGAAGGGCGCAAGAATAGAGATAGCAAAAACCTAGCGGGGCTTCGCTAGGTTTTTTTCATTGAATCGATTTTCTTTGAATGATGTAGATGAATATGAAAATGATTGGTAAAGCATACTAAGCACAAACACATTAAGAATAAAACAGATAAGGGGTGTAAGATGTTTGTAACCAAAGGCTCTCATAAAGTTTTGATTATAACCGCAGCGACCATGTCGATATTACTTTCGGGGTGTGCCGCTAAACCAAACAACCAAAGCCAGCAAAATAAATCAATTAAACAGCAACAAGTTCAACAACCAGGTCATGAGGATAATCGCATCCAAATAGCGAAGGAAGCGGCAGCTAAAATCACAGAGCTAGAAAGCGTAAAACAAGCCAATGTACTTGTAACCCAAAGAAAAGCCTACGTTGCAGCTTTACTAAAAAACGACCAACAATTAACACGTGAAATAGAAGACCAAATTGCCAATAAAGTCAGAGCGACGGATCCGAATATTCAGAATGTCTACGTTTCAACAAGTCCAGAAATGGCGGATCGATTCAATGCTTATGTACTTGATGTTCAACAGGGAAGACCAGTAGCCGGTTTTGTTGATCAGTTTAAAGAGATCGTGGCTAGAGTTTTCCCGACCACCAAATAATTACTTATAAGGGATGGAAATCATTAATGAGCAGGCAGCCGGCATTTTTAGCGGCTGCCTGCTGCGTTTAACTTTCATTTTCAAAAGATTAGATTCTTTTATTTCAGGTAACAGCATATGAATCAGACAAGCCTTTTACAGGAGCTGGTTTGTTTGCTTTCGTTACAAAAAAATGTAGCAATCATTTTGGGGAGTTTACTAATCTCAATGGGTATCAATTTTTTTCTTATGCCTTTTAAGGTACTAGATGGCGGGCTCATTGGAATTGCACTTATTATCAATTATTTATTTGGACTCAAAGTGGGACTTGTTATGTTTTTGTGCAGCATTCCTATTTTTATTTTGGTATGGTTCCATTTCAGTGACATGTTTTACAACAGTATGTTTGGATTATTTTTTTCTTCATTCGTAATCGATTTCTTTGGGCAATACCGCGATCTTTTCTTATATTATGTGGATTTAACACCGTTTAGCAGTTCCTTGATCGGCGGATTTTTTGTAGGTACTGGAATTGGAATCATGCTGCGTTATGAAACCAGTACCGGAGGGACGGACTTGTTGGCTCAATATTTTTCCAAATGGGTTCCTATAAATGTGGGAATAATTGTTTTTATAATCGATGGTATGATCATCTGCCTTGGAGGACTGCTTCTTTCGGCTGAAACATTCCTGCTTTCCATCCTTACAATTACCGCAGGCGGGATAGCGACGAGTCTTTGTACAATGAAATAACCAACGAAATATTTATGTGGAATATGCAAAAAACTGCGTTCCCTACAATCGTAGAGAACGCGGTTTTTTGTCTTAATCGATTTTCTCCATATGTGCATGATTGCGGCGAAGAAGATCAACAGCAGCCGGATAATCAACATCGCTGACTTTGGCTGAAAGTACATAATGAAGAGCATCTTCATCCTCATTCTTATCCCAATAGGCATCCGAAGAATGTGTTTCGACTGTTGGCATAACACCTACAATTCCGACACCACTGTTCAGATTCGTTTCTCCGCCAGTTCCAACTCCGTCTACAAAAGGCAACAGTACGCGTCCGGTGCCATTGTAGCCGTCTGGCAATCTGCCAACTTCGAGCATGTCCGGACTGTACTTCAGCAGTAGAATCCTCGCATGCTCAGCTTGATTTTCAGTGTGAAAATAGGCTTGAATCATTCGGCTCATGAAGAATCACTCCTTATAAAAGGTGATGGTAAGGTTGTTCTTATTGAAACTTACCCTGTGAGTGGAAGAAGCCTATCTTTCAACCAAAATAAATTAAACTTAGTGTAATAATCGGGATGATCGGGATTGAATTAGACGTTAATCCTGCATTATAAGCGATATTGAGAGAAGGGATTAAATCTTTTGATTGGACAATTCATTGTCTTTAGTTCAAAATAGAATTAAGTGCAGGGGAGGTCAACCAACATGCCGATGAATAACTTTCGTCATTTATTACGTATTTTTTGGACGTTTCTTCGTATAAGTCCACTCACATTCGGTGGTGGTTATGCCATGCTGCCAGCCATCCATAGAGAAGTGGTCGTTACGAACAAGTGGATGACCGACGATGAGATGTCGGAACTGCTTGCTATTTCAGGTGCCGCTCCGGGTGGTGTAGGTGTTAATGTATCAGCTTTAGTAGGGTATCATTTAGCAGGAATAAGAGGAGCTGTAGCAGCCGTCATCGGCATTACGCTTCCTACTTTTTTTATCGTGATACTGCTTAGTATCATTTACACTTTCCTTCAAAGTTATCCCAAGATGCAAGCCATTATGGAAGGAATCCATGCCGCTATCGTAGGATTGATTGCTGCCGCTGCTTACAAAATGGCGAAATCATCTATTATAGATAAAATGACGCTAATAGCTGCAGTTAGTACCGTTCTTCTGCTGATCTTCATACCGATATCCCCCATTTTAATGATTATATTCGGCGTACTGGTCGGGATTGCCGTTGTTTTCTTGAAACAACGCTGGGGAATGAAGAATCCGATCAAGAGGCAAGAGGACGCAATGTCAGGGAACAAAAGCAATCGTGCTGCCGACTATTTCATCGCAGACGGGATTTGAGGAATGAGGTGAACTATGCTTTTAAGTTTGTTTATTACTTTCTTTAAAATTGGCATGATCTCATTCGGTGGCGGTTACGCCATGATGCCTGTTATCCAACGTGAGGTAGAGAGGCATCAATGGCTCAATTCAGATGATTTTAATAACGTCATATCCTTAGCAGGTACAGGACCTGGACCGATTGCAACGAATAGTGCCACATTAATCGGTTTCCATACAGCCGGTGTGCCCGGCGCTATTGCAGCTACGCTAGGGATGGTTTTGCCTTCACTTATACTTATCATTGTATTAGCTGCTTTTTTATATAAATGGCACGCGAATAAATGGTTTAAATCTTCTTTCTACGGTTTGAAACCGGTAGTAACGGGCTTTATCATTTTTGCAGCGATACACTTCGGGTGGTCGGGGTTAGGTCCAGTGAAGTACCAAATAACTTGGGACCAAATTGCGACGGTGCTTATCGCGGTAGGTGCCTTCTTGGCAATTATAAAATATAAGCTGCATCCTTTTATGGTCATCGTATTTGCTGGTGTTATGGGCATTGTTTTTTTTCAGTGAACTATAAAGCGTCTTCTAACAGGGCTCTCTTTTCATTCCTTCAGATGGAGTGAAAGGAGAGTTTTTCGTATTATTGTGTATTATTTGTGTCGAATAGTGATAAAAAAATATTTTATGTGCTATAAACAATATTATATTCACTTATTTCGTTATATAATGTACACTATATAACAAATAGAACACACTATATAAAAATGCTTTATTGATGAGAGGAATGGGAGAATGAGCATAGAACTAAAGGTTGAACAGCTAAGAGCAGGTGCCACCCACTACAATTTGTCAGTGTCAGAGCTAATGAGAATGAGCATCGAGCGTAAAGAAGGAACTTTCGCGTCCTCTGGAGCGCTTCAAGTGAACACTGGTAAGTATACAGGGCGTTCTCCCAAGGACAAATACATTGTAAATGAAGCTTCTGTAACTGATCATATCGATTGGGGAGCTGTGAATCAGCCGATGTCGGAGCAGCAGTTCGAGCGGCTGTATCAAAAAGCGCAAGACTACATGGCAAAGAAAGAATTGTTCATCTTTGATGGGTTCGCAGGAGCAGATTTGGCGTACAGGCTGCCGATTCGAGTTGTTAATGAGTATGCTTGGCACAATTTGTTCGCAAGGCAACTATTTATCCGTCCTACTAAGATTGAACTGATGGCACATAAACCGGAGTTCACAGTCATTGCTCTGCCCGGCTTAAAAGCCGATCCTCTCACCGACGGTACCAGATCAGAGACGTTCATCTGCCTCTCCTTTGAGAAAAAGATCGTACTGATTGGGGGTACGGAGTACGCTGGTGAAATGAAGAAATCCATTTTTAGCGTTTTGAATTATATTTTGCCTGGGCAAGAAGTTCTACCTATGCATTGCTCGGCCAATGTCAGTGAAGAAGGAAATGTAGCTTTGTTCTTCGGGTTATCTGGCACGGGGAAAACGACACTTTCCGCAGATCCGAATCGTCGTCTCATTGGCGATGATGAGCACGGCTGGTCGGAGACGGGTGTGTTTAATTTCGAGGGAGGCTGCTACGCAAAATGCGCTGGCCTTACCGAAGAGAAGGAGCCGCAGATTTGGCAGGCGATCCGATTCGGCACTGTTTTGGAGAATGTGGTGCTTGATCCTTCCAGCGGCATTGCCGAATACGGCAATACGCAGATTACGGAGAATACACGTGCAGCCTATCCTTTGGAATATATCCCTGGAGTGAAGATTCCGGGAACCGGCGGTCACCCTGATGTCATCATGTTCCTGACGGCAGATGCTTCCGGAGTTCTGCCTCCTATATCCAAGCTGACAAAAGAACAAGCGATGTACCACTTCTTGTCTGGCTACACGTCAAAGCTTGCTGGTACGGAACGTGGAGTTACGGAACCGGAAGCCACCTTCTCTACATGTTTTGGGGCGCCTTTCCTGCCGCTTCGTCCTAACGTTTATGCACAGATGCTGGGGCGTAAGATCGAAGAACATAAGGCCAACGTGTACCTCATTAACACAGGTTGGGTCGGCGGTTCCTATGGCGAAGGCAAACGTATGAATTTAGGTTATACAAGAGCAATGGTTACAGCTGCTCTAAACGGCAGCTTGGAGCAGACGACGTTCACGGAAGCTCCATTCTTCGGTCTGTTATGTCCTGATGCTGTTCCAGGGGTTCCAAGCGAGCTCTTGCTGCCAAGGAACACTTGGCAAGATCAAAGTCAATATGACGTCAAGGCGAAGGAATTAGCGCAGCGTTTTATCCATAACTTCCAAAAATTCGCGGGTGTCGATGAACGTATCATCGCAGCTGGACCTAAGATTTCAAACGAAGTTTAGATGGGTTAGAATAGGTAAGACATGAATGATGAAGGGAGGGAAATATCATAGAGCTTACATCCCGACAGATGGAAATGATCGATCTCGTCAAAAAGCATGCACCTATTACAGGGGAACGAATAGCTGAATTGCTTGGAATTAGCCGTCCAACGATTCGTTCCGACCTTGCTGTTTTGGTTATGCTTCGCTATATTGACGCCAAACCAAAAGTTGGATATTTCCTAGGAACGGCTGCTCTGGAAGTAGATTCACCATTCAAACATATAGAAGCAGTAAGAGTAAAGGATGTAATGGGAATCCCTATTGTTCTAAGGGAAACTGTCACCGTAAGCGATGCTGTAGTCACTCTTTTTCTCGAAAATGTAGGAAGCTTGATTATCGTGAATATGCAAGGGACTTTAGCTGGTATTGTTACACGGAAGGACTTGCTAAAGGTTACGCTTGGGCAGGCGACGGCAAATACGATGCCCGTTTCACTAGTCATGACTAGGCATCCGAATGTTGTGACGGTAAACCCTGAAGACAGTGTATTAGAAGCAGCACGGAAAATGATTCATCATCAAGTGGATGGGCTGCCTGTGGTTAAGAGTGAGGCTGATCAAGAGCCAGGTGAAGTGGTTGGCAGAATTACGAAAACAACAATGACCAAATTGCTGCTTGATGTGGCGCTGGGGACTTAATCAGGGGGAGTGTAAGTGGGAGAGAAGATCCATACGATTTTCGTTTGTTCGGATTCAGTGGGGGAAACGGCGAATACTGTCGTACAAGCAACGATCCGCCAATTTAATGCAAGCCAAGTGCAAGTCAGACGTTTCGGATCGATCCGAACGGAAGATGAAGTACGCGCTTTAGTAGAAGAGGCAGCGAAAGTGGATGGGTTCATTGCTTATACGCTAGTACTACCTGAGCTTAGAGAAATGATGCGGCAGGAAGCCATACGTTTAAGTGTAAATGCCATTGATATCATGGGACCCATGATGCAGGCTTTCATAGATACCTTTAAAGATTCTCCGAAGCGGAAAGTCGGTCTGCTTTATCAGCTGGATGAACAATACTACCAACGGGTAGAAGCGGTCGAGTTCACGGTAAACAGTGACGATGGCAAGGACCCAAGCGCTATGAAACAAGCACAGATTATTTTAATTGGACCTTCCCGAACCTCTAAAACGCCACTGAGCATTTATTTGGCGCACAAAGGCTATAAGGTGGCGAATTACCCGCTTGTTCCTGAGGTAAAGCCGCCTGCAATTATATATGAGCTAGACCCGAGTAAATTGATTGGTTTGACGATGAGTCCCGAACATCTGGTACGTATTCGTACGGAACGTCTGAAAGCGGTCGGACTTCCTTTTGGCGCTAAATATGCGACAGGGGAGCGAGTCGAAGAAGAGTTGGCATTCGCAATGAAATTATATCGTGAGCTTGGTTGTAAGATCATCGATGTAAGTGAGAAGGCCATTGAAGAAACGGCTGGCCTGATTCTAGCAGACAGATAGCCAGGAAGCCAACATTTCCTAATAGAAAGGGTGAATGATGTATGCAAAGAGATTTGTCTCTGGAAATTGTGCGAGTAACAGAATCTGCAGCTTTGGCGTCCGCACGTTGGACGGGAAAAGGGAATAAACACAGCGCTGACGAGGCAGCAACTTCTGCTATGCGTTCTATTTTTAGCTCCATTCCTTTTCGAGGAACGGTTGTCATTGGTGAAGGTGAGATGGATGAAGCCCCGATGCTGTTCATCGGTGAGTCTTTAGGAAATGGGTTGGGTCCCGAATATGATGTGGCTGTTGATCCGCTCGAAGGTACCGATATTGTAGCTAGCGGCAGGAGTAATGCCCTTTCCGTGGTAGCCATAGCTGAGAAAGGGAACCTGCTGCATGCACCGGATATGTATATGGAGAAGCTGGCAGTAGGACCGCGGTTGGTTGGCAAATTGAATTTGGGTGACCCCCTAGAACTAACGATTAGAAAGGCCGCTCTTCAGTTACAAAAAGAGATAACAGAGCTGACTGTCTCCATCCTGGATCGCAAAAGACATGCTGATAAAATCCTTGTTTTACGGACGTTAGGTGTCAAAATTCATTTACTGAATGATGGCGATGTAGCTGGTGCTATGGCTGCGGCTTTCCCTGAAACGGGCATTGATCTGCACGTGGGTTCCGGAGGCGCACCGGAAGGGGTACTCGCCGCGGCTGCACTACGTTGTATGGGAGGCGAATTTCAAGGACGGCTTCTTCCTGATAACGAAGAAGAAATACAACGATGCAAGAAAATGGGGATTGCTGATCCATCCAAAGTGCTTGGAATGCGCGAGTTAGTAGGCGAATCTGACATTTATTTCGCTGCAACCGGTGTGACCTCGGGCGACTTCCTGAGCGGAGTTAAATTTCTATTTGGCGGTCGCGCAGAAACACATTCTGTCGTTATGAGGGCGCAAACACAGACGGTCCGTTTCATCCAATGCGTGCATCAGATGCATGAGTACCACCTCGGGAGCGCCTGAGCAGACATTAAGGGACTACATAAACGCATGCAAAGAAATCTCTCTTTGGTATAAGGAGAGATTTCTTTGTGTTTAAAAATAGAACAACTTTATGTGATATTGTAATCCCTTGGCACGATTATTGCTTGATAAAAAGAAGGGGAAGCGTCATCATACGTCTGGAGATGATAAGCAGGCGAGCTGTAGGATGTTACCATAAGCAAAATGGGTTTAAATAGAGCTATAATTGATTTATAATAATCGTAAGCGTTTTCAATAAAAGGGACTTATGCTCAACACGAAAAGTATTGCCATGGCAAAACTCAAGGAGGAACCAGGTATGAGAACAGGCTATAGTCTAACACAAGTGCAGAACCAAAAGCTAACGATGACTCCTGAACTGCAACAGTCCATTCATATATTGCAATTATCAAGCTATGAGTTATCGCAGTACCTCCAAGAGCAAGCCTTGGAAAATCCCATACTGGACATAGAATCATTCACAAGTTCTCATTTGAAATCGGGTAAATCTTCACAAATGGCGGGGTCAATCACAGATCCGCTATGGAAGGCGAAGGCGAGGGAGGAAACATTGGAGCAGTGGCTTCTTAGCCAACTGCGGATAGCAGGGGTTTCCGAAACCTTATATCAGACGGCAGCCTATCTGGCAGGAAATTTAGATGATAGAGGTTATTTACCCCTTTCTATTACGGAAGTAAGCTCGTTTTTGAATAAGCCTAAAGAAGTTGTCGAAGAAGCACTAGCTTGCATACAGTCCCTGGATCCGCCGGGCGTAGGAGCAAGAGACTTGCAGGAATGCTTATTGCTGCAGATTTCTAAGGATCATGCCGCACCGCATGGCACTTTTGAAGTGGTCAGCCAATGTATGCAGCAGCTTGCTCAAATGAAGCTGGATAAGATTGCGGTGCAATTAGGTGTAACACTCATGCAAGTGAAGGAGATCGTCACCTATATTCGTAGTTTGAATCCACGACCTGGTATGGCCTTCAGCTGGATCGAAGAATCTTATATCATTCCCGATGCTACTATTTATAAAGAACATGGGAACATCGTGATCCAAATGAATGCGGGCGCAGTCCCAAAGACCTCAGTTAATACGAACTATTATAATCATATCCAGCATGCAGGTTGTAAAGAATCGGTGTCCTTTCTGAAAGAAAAATGGAAAACAGCCGATTGGATTGTGCGCAGCCTGGAGCAGCGGAAGATGACCCTGTACCGGGTCATTCGGGCTATTTTTGAAGAACAGCTGACGTTTTTAGAGATCGGCGAACGTGGCATGAAGCCCTTAACTTTAAAAATGATTTCCGAGAAACTTGACCTCCATGAATCTACGATTAGTAGGACGGTACAAAACAAGTACATTCGTACACCCTATGGCGTGCTTGAGCTTAAATATTTCTTTTCTTCGGGGCTGCAATCAGATGTAGGTGAACTAACGTCTATCAAAACAATCAAGATAAGAATCAAAGAACTCATTTCACAGGAACATAAGAAACAGCCTTATTCTGATCAAAAAGTTGTAGAAATTTTATCGGAAGAGGGCATTCGCATTTCACGCAGAACGGTGACCAAATATCGTGAAGAGCTGCATATTTTATCTTCTGCACTGCGAAAGAATATTTTGTAAGCATAAACCCGCCAGAGGCAATTCCTCTCGGCGGGTTTTTCTTATGCCTTGGGTGCAATTTACGACGAAAATGGGCTGGACATTCCCTATTTGATGGACCGCCGAGAAAAAGATATGTACCTAAAGGGGTTAGCAATAATTCGCCTATTTTTGTTGAAAAAGCAGAAGGGGCTTTATTGCACGACGTAGATGGCAATGTATTTTTAGATTTTGTTGGTGCGATTGGTTCATTAAATGCAGGGCACTGCCCGCCGGAAGTAGTACAGGCCATTCAAAAACAAGCAGAATTATATCTGCATACTTGCTTCCATATTGCGATGTACGAACCTTACGTGCAGCTTGCCAAGAAATTAGATGAAATTACGCCAGGTAACTTCGAGAAAAAGACGATTTTTCTTAACAGTGGCGCGGAAGCAGTAGAAAATGCGGTGAAGATCGCTCGGAAATACACAGGGAAAACAGGTATCGTCTCGTTTACTCGCGGGTTTCATGGACGTACATTACTTGGTATGTCACTGACTAGTAAAGTAAAGCCATATAAATTTAATATGGGACCCTTTGCCCCTGCGACCTATAAAGCTCCGTTCCCGTATCCCTTCAACCGTCCTGCATCGATGACGGAGGAAGAATATGCCGACTTTTGCCTGAAGCAGTTTGAAGACTTCCTATTTACGGAAGTGCCCCAGAAGAGATTGCCGCAGTTATTATGGAGCCTGTACAGGGAGAGGGCGGCTTTATAGTGCCTCCTAAATCTTTTGTGCAAGGTGTGTATAAAATCTGTAAGCAGAATGACATTCTTTTTATCGCGGATGAGATTCAGACGGGTTTTGGACGGACAGGTACGATTTTTGCCTCCAGTCAATTCGGTATTGAGCCGGATTTAATGACGTTATCTAAATCAATTGCGGCGGGACTTCCCATTAGCGCAGTGGTAGGCAGAGCGGGAATTATGGATGCACCTGGACCTGGTGAAATCGGGGGCACCTACGGTGGGAGCCCGTTAGGCTGCGTTGCTGCTTTGGCTGTTATTGAAATGATGGAACGAGACGACCTTCCAGGGAAATCCAAAATCATTGGCGATAAAATTCGCAGTTTCTTTATAGCATTGCAAGAAGATGTTCCACATATTGCTGATGTAAGAGGACTTGGAGCGATGTGCGGTATTGAGTTTGTGGATCCCGTGACGGGTAAACCCTCCAAAGAACTGGTAGCTAGCTGCGTAAAAGCCTGCTATGAAGCGGGCGTAATCGTTCTAAGCGCAGGAGTTCAAGGTAACGTTCTGCGATTCCTCACGCCGCTGGTCATTACAGGTGAGCAGCTTCAAGAAGGACTGGATATTATCGGCGATGTTCTGAGGAAGTTAGTTCTGGCCAAATTAACGATGGGGGTATGATGTTCGTATGAAAAAACATTTATTTATTAATGGAAAATGGAAAGAAGCAGCCGTTTATACCGATTTATTTTCACCTTATTCGGGGGAACTTATAGCTCAGGTAGCTCAAGCAGATGATGAGGATGCAGAAGACGCGATCCAGGCAGCCGAGGCTGCAAGTACGATTATGAAGAAAATGCCTGCACACGAACGCGCAGCAATTTTGGAGAAAACTGCGCTTCTGATGGAAGAGCGCAAAGAGGAATTAGCCCGTCTGCTGGCGATGGAAGCGGCCAAACCGATAAGAACAGGCAGAACAGAAATTTCTCGAACGATTCATACTTATAAATTTGCCGCAGAAGAAGCTAAACGCATTCACGGTGAGACTGTACCGCTAGATGCAGCACCGGGTGGCGAGGGGCGTCTAGCGTTCACCGTTCGTAAACCGCTTGGCATTGTGGGAGCCATAACACCATTTAATTTCCCATTCAACCTTGTTGCCCATAAAGTGGGGCCAGCGATTGCTGCCGGCAATACGGTTGTATTGAAACCAGCAGGTCAAACACCGTTAAGCTCACTTGCGCTAGCTGAGATCATGCTTGAAGCTGGTTTACCTGCAGGGGCACTTAACGTCATTCCGGGCAAAGGATCAGTCATTGGTGAGATGCTGGTACGTGATCGAAGAATTGCGGCTATTACGTTTACAGGCAGTCCTGAAGTGGGCATTGCGATGAGGAATAAAGCAGGTCTTAAACGAGTCACCCTTGAGTTAGGATCCAATTCAGCCGTAATCATAGACAGCAATGTGGAAATAACGCAACAGCTAGTGGATCGTTGTGTGCTGGGAGCATTCTCGTTCAGCGGTCAAGTGTGCATCTCCATTCAACGTATTTATGTTCATGAACGCCAATACGAAGTGTTTGCAGCTATGTTCAAAACCGCGGTAGAGAGATTGGTCATTGGTGATCCGCTTGAGGAAGCTACTGATATGTCGGCATTAATCTCCACGAAAGAGGTTGACCGCATCGCGAGCTGGGTATCCGCTGCAATAGCAGGTGGAGCGATTGCTCTGTCCGGAGGCAAAGCGCTGTCACCGAGCCTATTTCCGCCAACGATACTGACAAATGTTGCTGAAACAGCAACGGTCTCGTGCCAAGAGGTCTTCGGACCCGTTGTGACACTGACTCCCTTTACCACGTTGGATGAAGCGGTCTTAGCCGTCAATAACTCCCGGTTTGGCCTGCAAGCAGGAATCTACACGAACGATATCAACGCAGCGTTAAGAGCTGCTGAAGATTTAGAGGTAGGCGGCGTGATGATCAACGACATTCCTACCTTCCGCGTCGACAACATGCCCTATGGAGGGCTCAAAGATAGTGGAGTTGGCCGTGAGGGTGTGAAATATGCGGTGGAGGAAATGACAGAGCTGAAGCTAATCAGTCTGAAGTTGTAATCATATCGAAACTGACGCGAGTTACGGACGTGCTGAGAGGCCACACCTAGCGCTCCTGCTGCCGCGTGAGGATGACTGGGATGGGAATGGGAGGGAAAGCGATAGCGTTCCGTATTCTCTTTATCCACCAAATGTATACATTAAACAAGGACCTGAGGCGAGCCTCAGATCCTTTGTTTAACATGTAATTTATATGTCCAATTCCACTAACACAGTGGGAAATGGAGGCTCTTTATTGCTGATTTGATATGTCATACATATCCATTTCTATTTTGCGTAAAAACCTAGCCTTTGGCTAGGTCATTTAAAAATATCTACTTTGAGCTATGGAATGAATAAGCAAGCTAGGTGTGCTAATTCCTTCTAACTAAGGAGGTATCTTGTGAGATAAGACAACAGATCGTGCTAATGTTCTACATAACGCTACATTCTGGGAGCAATAGGGAACAATAAGCAAACGTAGCTTGCTTAAGCATCCATAACAGGAGCTATTTGAACAAATAAGAAACATCAGTTGCCCTATTTTCCGTATCGATCCGTGTTAAAACGGGTCCCCTACGTATACGCTGATCCCGCACTTGGAAAAGCACGGACCATTTTACCATAACTGAAAGCTGTAAATAACAAGGCAATTAGAGCTATGACATAAGCAGTCGGAACATGTCCATTTGTCGCCTCAGCTGTAATTCCGAACGTATCAAATACAGACATAGGCGTCATGTACCCAATACCGAGCATCACAATCGGCCAAAGCCCAAGTGAACGTTTTAATGTTACCGTTTTTTCCATTAACCATTCCTCCTCATGAATTGAAGGTTGTTCTATCTTGAAACCGCTTTCGCATTAGTATAAGCAATAATGGTGCCCAATTTTTTATTTAAATGGCAATTTCGTTGTTATCTTGTCTTTTCATTTAGACTAGCAGCTTTTTTCTTCTATTTAATTATCCTATCAAAACATTATCTATATTTATACTGGGAAAGTCTGTATAAAAAATGGGTTCGTAATGGAATTAAGGTGGCTGGTGAGAATTATTAATCTAGAAGTTGGAATGTTTATTGCTAGATTATTTTCAGAATGAATTAATAAGAAAAAAAGGGGTTGAGATTGTATGTTTATCAAGTATGAAGTGATCAGCCCTTTCCGTGGAATGGTTGAGAGTGTGCTTAGCCAAGAATCCTCCTATGTGTATGAGGGGGAGTCCTTATTTGTAATAAGAACAGCGGAGAGGTTAGTTCATATTTCAGCGGAATACAACGGAGTTGTAACAGGACTTCATGTACAACCAGGTGATGAAATCATGCCGGGAATGATACTGGCCCATATGGGAGAGAGCATGCATACGATTTTAATGGGGAGTGATTAGTTGGGAAGAGATTCGATAGGATGTTAACTGTCACACATGGGCCAAGTTCTTTATCGCATATACTTTAGTTGAGAATGATGCGAAAAGAGGGATAACGATGAGTTTGACCCCAATTGATTTCCATTCTGTCGTCCGAAGCTGTATACCTCAGGAAGCCGAAGTTGTCGTATTGAAGAGGGAGGGGAGCCCTGCGGCTATTATTTATGCGGATGTAGATGGCGATGGTCACCCTGAAATCACAGCCTTGTATAGATATTTAGATAATCAGTACCTGTTTTCGTTGAAAAACTATTCCGGTAATTGGTTTCCAATCGCCTCTGCTGCAACGGGGAGAATGCAAGAACTCACGGATTTCGCAGCTGCCCCAGTGTCACGAAGAGAAGGCTGGGACCTGGTTATTGGCTGGCAAAATGAGCGCGAATCCTCCTCCGAGCTCGATATCGTGCAGTGGACACCAACCGGTTTCCAGCGTCTGATTCCTCCGGGAACTTTCTACAACCATCTGGAAATTGAAGATATGCCTGGCCGCGACGGAAGAGACGGCCTTTGCGAAATAGCGCTGTGGGTGCATGAGCAGGATCAGGCTTACAATGTGGAAACCTATCGATGGGATCCTTACAGACTTGTCCCCATACAAGATGTGTATTCGTATTATTTTCAGAAGGTCACTCGCTACTATGAGGATTTAGCACGTGATCATCCGGATGAGCAAGTCTACAGAAGTTATCTGGAGGAAGCACAAAGGAAAGCAGGAGAAAGCATTTCATCGTAGAAACATGATAAACCAGGTGGTTAACACCCGCCTGGTTATTTTGTGTCGTAATTTCTTAACCTGATTGTCCTAAAGTTAGACTAAAAATATCGTTATTCCTATGCTACATTTATGTCAGATGTCTTAATATCATATAGCGATGAGGTAATCTCAATGAACAAAACATTGAAGATCGGCATTATTGGAGGCGGCGGTATTGCTGGCGCTCATGTAAAAGCATATCGTGAGCTAGCTGACGTAGAGATTGTAGCGGTAGCTGATGCGGTACCAGGCAAAGCGGCACAATTCATTGATTTTTGGCAAATTCCTTCGGCACAAGCCTTTGATGATTATCGGCAGCTGCTGGAATTAGACCTTGATGGGGTAAGCATTTGCACACCCAATGTGGCTCACCATCGGACAACAGTAGATTCTTTACTGGCAGGGAAAAACGTTATGCTGGAAAAGCCGATGTCCGTCACACTAGAAGAAGCCGTCGAGATGGCGCAAACGGCTAAGAAAACGGGCTTCATGCTCAATGTTGGTTTCCAGCCGAGATATGATCCTAATATGAAGATTATTCAAGACGTGGTACAGTCCGGTCAACTTGGTAAGGTTTATTATGTAGAAACAGGCGGAGGACGCCGCAGAGGTATGCCTGGCGGTACATTTATTAGTAAGGAAATCGCCGGAGCCGGAGCAATGGCAGATATCGGTTGTTACTCACTTGATATGGCTCTGAATGCGATGGGTTATCCGAAACCGCTTACCGTATCCGCTTACAGCAGTAACTATTTTGGAACAAATCCGTTATATCATAACGAAGCTAGTCGATTCGATGTGGAAGATTTCGGTATTGCGATGATCCGTTTTGAAGACGATCTCGTGTTGAATTTCAAAATTTCATGGGCGATGCATATGGATACATTAGGACCAACCTTATTCCTTGGCACCGATGGTGGACTCAAAGTAACGCCAGCTGGAAAAGGCCCATGGAGCGGAGTGTTCGATGGAAATGTGGGTTCCATTGCCTATTTCCATGACGTTCGTGGTCATCACACAGAAAGCCAAATTCCGCTGATTGATCATAAGCTAAATTTGTTTAACGAGAAAGTCCGCGATTTCGTAGAGGCTGTCCGGGATGGCAAACCAGCCCCGATACCTGGCGAACAGATCGTTCGCAATCAAGCAATCATTGATGGCATCATTCGGTCATCGCTCATTAAACGCGAAGTCGCAATCGAACTTCCTAATTAACTCAAACTAAATATTACTCTGGAGGTATTCACATGTCACGTATTTTCCGTATTGGTATTATTGGTTGTGGAGGCATTGCAAACGGCAAGCATTTGCCAAGTTTGAAAAAGCTTTCGAATGTTGAATTGGTCGCATTCTGTGACATCGTGCAAGAGAAGGCTGAAACTGCCGCTGAGAAATATGGCTCCAAAACCGCTAAAGTATATGAGGATTACAAAGAGCTTTTGCAGGATGCTACTATTGATATCGTTCATGTGTTAACACCGAATGATTCACATGCTGAAATTGCCATTGCTGCGCTAGAAGCTGGCAAGCATGTGATGTGTGAGAAGCCAATGGCGAAGACAGCAGCAGATGCTAAGCGCATGGTTGAAACAGCGAAGCGTACAGGCAAGAAGCTAACGATCGGATACAACAACCGTTTCCGACCTGATAGTCAGCATTTGAAACGCGTTTGTGAGGAAGGGGAGCTTGGCGAGATTTATTTCGCGAAAGCGCACGCCATTCGTCGTCGCGCAGTTCCAACATGGGGCGTATTCCTGGATGAAGAGAAGCAAGGCGGAGGACCGCTTATTGATATCGGTACACATGCTTTGGATCTAACGCTTTGGATGATGAATAACTACAAGCCGAAAGTTGTGCTGGGAACGTCTTACCACGAATTATCCCAGAAAGAAAATGCCGCCAATGCTTGGGGGCCTTGGGATCCGAGTAAATTCACGGTAGAGGATTCTGCTTTCGGTATGATCGTCATGGAAAACGGAGCTACGATTATGCTGGAATCCAGCTGGGCACTGAATACGCTTGAGGTCGATGAAGCCAAATGCTCATTAAGCGGTACTGAAGGCGGAGCTGACATGAAAGGCGGGCTTCGCATCAACGGTGAGAAACATAGCCGCTTATTTACAACAGAGGTGGATCTGAAAGCAGGCGGTGTAGCTTTCTATGACGGCGCTAAGGAAAGCGATGCGGATCTGGAAATGCGTACATGGATTAAAGCTATTGAAAATGATGTTGATCCAGTAGTGACACCTGAGCAAGCTTATGTCGTTTCACAAATTCTAGAAGCGATTTATGAGTCTGCACGCACAGGGAAAGCTGTTTATTTGAATCAATAATACGTCAAGATTTATCTGGAGGAGCCAAGGCTCCTCTTTTTTTTAATTCATTGAAATTTGAAAAAAGAAGTGGAATAGGAGTATGCTAGAATTATTGAAATACCAACTAAGGATTGAAGGAAAGGAAGAGTGAAGCGATGCATTTGGGATTACAGGGTAAGGTAGCCTTAATTACTGGGGGAAGTAAAGGAATTGGATTGGCTACAGCGATTTCCTTATCGCGAGAGGGAGCCAAAGTAGCGATACTCGCGCGGAATGAGGAGCAGCTTCAAGAAGCTGCTGTCCAAATAGCCAATTTGACAGAGGGTGAGGTGCTTGCAATTCAAGCGGATGTGACCTCGGAGGCCGACTGTCAACGCGCCGTGGAACAAACCGTTCAGCGATTTGGAAGTTTACATATTCTAGTGAACAATGCAGGTACATCTGCAGCCCAGCCATTTGAACAGGTAGGCACGGAGTTATGGCGGCAAGATCTTGAGTTGAAATTATTTGGAGCCATTCATTGCTCTCGTTATGCAATCCCTTACATGCGTCAAGCAGGAGGGGGCTCTATCGTCAATATAACGACTTCAGCAGCCAAAACACCGCCTGCTTCTTCGCTGCCTACTTCAGTCAGCCGTGCCGCAGGTCTTGCATTAACGAATGCGATGAGCAAAGACCTGGCATCCGCCCAGATTCGTGTGAACACTGTCTGTATTGGGAAAATTCGCAGCAGTCAGATTGAGAGAGGCTGGAAGCGGGAGGCGCCAGAACAGACTTGGGAGGAGTATGCATCGGATCCAAAGCATGACATTCCGCTCGGCCGGATTGGGAATGCGGAAGAAGCGGCTAATGTAATCACCTTCTTATCCTCGGATGCAGCGTCCTATGTTACGGGCACATCCGTCAATATTGATGGCGGTAAGAGTGCAGCGCTTTAAGTTGAAAAGCTATACGAAGGTAGACCGTCCAAGCATGGGCGGTTTTTTGTTTGCTTTTTTCAGGTTAGAGCTACTAATTCCTTACAAACAGTAAAAAGGCTGCATCTCTAGAAGAAATTCTTCAGAGGAGCAGCCTTTTTCCACTCAACCCAGATAAACGTTAGCGTCCTGCTGGACGTCATAGGTGTTCATCCGGATGTATTTTTTTCGTAGGGATACGAGTCATGTTACGCTCTTCGCTTCTTTCGCAGATACCAGACCAACATGGAGATAGCGTCCCGGATCGAAGCGGTTTGGTGAAAATAGAGTGTCGTTGTCATAGGCAAGAAACCTCCCTAACCCTGAAAGAATGTCATGCATAAACAGTATTACGTAAGAAAAGTGCAATAGGTTTTATTTTTTTTTTATGTAAATGATCACTGAAAAAAGATCCACAGCGAGTGCTGTGGATCTGAATTTTATTGTTACAGAATACGCCCTATTACCATACAAAAGTCATTGTAATAATAACCAATAGAACAAATAGAACCAATATTGCTGCTGCACTAGACCCGCCGTAGCCCGCTGTTGCTACTTCTGCTGGATATCCCATATTCAGTCACCCCTTTCATCGTAATTGAAGGCTCCTTCGTTCCCTTCTGCATTAATAGACTATTGTATTACAATGGCATTTGAAATGTATGGACGAATGTCAGGTATAGAAGTCTTTTTTTAGATTGGAATAAATGATCACTGTTTTTTGAACAAACACCACTATTTTCTGCATTAATCTTTCCTTCCGAAAGTTGGATAATAAACATGTAAGCGTTACCCAAATTCGATCGACTCATGTAGGGGAGGAATAGAGATGAAAAAAGTTTTCACCTTAGCTCTGTCGCTTTCTATGATGTTCACGGCAGTAGCTTGCTCCACAGGCACTAAAACGTTAACACCAGCAGCTAGCAGCGAACCGTCCAAAACAGCGACGACAGCACCGAGCACCGCACCAAGTAAAGATCCTGTTAAGCTTCGTGTTGCTTGGTGGGGAGGGCAAGCGCGTCATGATTACACATTGAAAGTTATCGAGCTTTATGAGAAACAGCACCCAAATGTAAAAATTGAAGCGGAATACGCACCATTTGACGACTATTGGAAAAAGCTTGCTCCTCAGGCTTCAGCAAACCAATTGCCTGATGTTATCCAGATGGATATCTCTTACCTTTCACAGTATGGTGGGAAAAATCAGTTAGCTGATCTTACACCTTATACGAAAAATGGCCTTCTCGATGTCTCTTCAATCAGCCCTAATGCGTTATCCGGCGGTGAAGTCGGAGGGAAACTTGTGGCTATGAACTTGGGGGTTAATGCGTTAAATACGACATTAGATGTGAATACGTTCAAAAGCCTAGGAATCACTATCCCAGGAAAAGATTGGACTTGGGAAGATTACGACGCAATTGCAGCCAAAGCCAAAGCAGCCGGCAAACAAATAGGTGGTTTCGGTGTCCGTCATGAAGTGTTTTTCCCGTATTATCTCAGAACGATCGATCAAAAAATGTACAATGCAGATGGAACGGCACTTGGTTTTTCTGATGACAAGCCACTAATTGACTACTTCAAGCGTTATCAAAAATGGTACGATGCCGGCTATATCCTTTCACTCGACAAAGAGTCACAGAAGAAAGGCGTAGCGGAAGAAGATGAAATCTTACTAGGTAATGCAATTACCGGTAATGGCTGGTCTAACCAATTTTTGGCAGTAGCCAATTTGATCAAAGATCGTCCGCTTGAATTATTCCCGCTTCCTGGCCGTAACGGTAATAAAGGTTTGTTTTTGAAGCCTAGCATGTATTTCTCAGTTACAAATAACTCCAAGCAAAAAGAAGAAGCAGCGAAGTTTATCAGCTTTTTCGTGAATGATATCGAAGCGAACAAATTGATTAAAGGTGACCGCGGTGTTCCAGTATCCTCCAAAGTGAAGGATGCGCTGAAGCCGCTCTTATCACCGAATGAAGTCAAAATCTTTGACTATGTGGCGTGGGCTGAACAAAACAGCAGTCAAATGGATCCACCAAATCCAGTAGGATCTATCGAAATTGAGAAGCTGTTAAAAGCGACGAGCGAGCAGATCCTGTATAAGAAAACAACGGTTGAAGAAGCGGCAGCCAAATTCCGCAAGGATGCGAATGCCATTTTGGAGAAAAACAAAAAATAAGGCGATAACTGAAAGATCGAACTACCTTCGAAGGAGGGTGTTCGGTCTTTTTTTTTGGAAAAAGCGCTGCATTTTCTCTTGACATGTTAAACGTTTCAATTTAAGCTAATAGAGGATGTTAAACGTTTAACATAAAACGGAGTTGAAACAAGTATGAACAAGCCCAAACAAGTCACAATTGTAGAAGTGGCAGCAGCAGCAGGAGTATCCATTGCCACAGTCTCCAATGTGCTGAATCGAGGTGGTATTCGTTCGTCCAAAGAGACGATTCGCAAGGTCGAATTGGCAGCTGAGCAATTAGGTTATCGGCGGAATACGATGGCAGCGGGGTTAAGTCGCAGTAAAACGTATGAGATCGGTCTCATCTTACCAGGGTTAACGAATTACTATGGACAGCTCGCCGAACATTTGCAGATTGAGGCACATAATGCGGGGTATCATTTATCTGTATTTTCATCAGGGGGATTCGATCCGGATATTGAGCGGAGAAATCTGGAAGTTTTGCTGCAGCGTAGGGTAGACGGATTGATATGTCATGGTTTAGCAATGGGCTTCGAATCTACAAGGTCAATCGTAAACAGCGGTACGCCGTTAGTTCTTATCAATGGTTGGAACTGGCCGGAGGATATTGCGTTAGGTGCAGTGAATTTAGGCTTTGCTGAGGCTTGCAAACAATCCACTAAATTGTTGGTGGAACGTGACTGTAGAGCGCTTTGCTACGTAGGCAGTAAAGGTTCAAAAGTCATCGACGAACAGCGCCGCATGGGTTTCAATGCCGGGATCCAGCAATATGCAAGCGATGTCATTCATGAGATCGTTGACACTACCAAGGATTTGGATATTGAAGCTTTTCTTACAAGCTTGCTGCAGCGCCATGTGGCACCCGTAGGCATCGTTGCTTTTGATGACCATGTAGCCTTACGAATCTTATCGGCAGCCAATAAGCTGCGAATTGAGATTCCAAACCAGCTACAGATTATTGGAATTAATAACGATTATATAGCTAAAAACAGTTATCCGGGTATATCTAGCTGGGACATTCCTTATAGCTATCAAGCTCAAACGGCCATTAACAAGCTGCTACATAAATTTGGAAATAAGGCTGAGTCTGGTGAGGAACGAGAGATTGAGGTCCCGCTTACATTCATAGAACGAGAATCAACCAAATTATTGAAAACGGAGTGAATCGATCATGTGGAAACAAGCCATTGAAGATGCTTTGCAAAAAACGAGATTGAATATTGAACGTTTTGGGGACTTATTTCCTCACGTAAGCGAGAATGATGTGTATCATTTGAATCCGAATACAGATTGGACAGACGGCTTTTGGTCGGGTATTTTGTGGTTAGGCTACGAATATAGCGGTGACAAAGCGTTCCAGCAAGCCGCTCAGAAGACAGTTGCAAACTTTAAGCAAAGACTTGAAAACAATGTAGCACTAGACCATCACGATATTGGGTTCTTATATTCTTTATCTTCTAAAGCGCAATGGATCATTGAGAAAGATGAAGCTGCGAAACAACTTACGCTGCAAGCTGCTGATGTGCTGATGAAGCGCTGGAGACCGAAGGGTCAATACATTCAAGCTTGGGGTCCTGAAGGTGATAAAGAAAATGGGGGCCGTATCATCATTGATTGTTTGATGAATTTACCCTTGCTGTACTGGGCTTACGAGCAAACAGGCGATGCCAAATACAAGGATGTTGCCATGATTCATGCGGATTTGAGCCGCCGCTATTTGGTTCGTGGCGATGATTCTTCCTATCATACGTTCTACTTTGATCAAGAGAATGGTGAACCTCTTCATGGCGGGACTGCGCAGGGTTATAGCGATGGTTCTACGTGGACACGAGGCCAAGCCTGGGGGATTTATGGATTCGCACTTTCTTACCACTACACCAAGAACCCGCTTTATCTAGAAACAGCCAAACGCTTGGCACGTTATTTCTTTGACCGCTTGCCTCAGGATGATGTTGTTTACTGGGATTTCAATGCGCCTGTGAACGTAGAAACGAAGCGGGACAGCTCAGCTTCAGCCATTGCTTCTGCAGGAGCTTTGGAAATATTAGAGCATTTACCGGCAGATGATGCAGATCGCGGTTATTTGGAAAATGCGATACAGCGCTCCATGGCTGGCTTAGTGAAAACTTACGCAAGCAAGCCGGATGCACAAGGCTTCATCGAGCGCGGTTCTTATAGCGTTCGCGGCGGAGCGGCACCTGATGATTTCGTGATTTGGGGCGATTACTACTATTTAGAGGCCTTGGTTAGATTGGAAAAAGGAATCAGAGGCTACTGGTATGAATAATCGCGCTGCAGCCGGCAATGACCGTGCATATTGGTTGGCTACGATGCTTCGTATCGCTGACCCTATGATTAAAGCATTGGCATCCAGAAAGCTGCGCGCAACAATGCCAGTAGAGAATAAGAAAGAAGAGCAGCTCCAGTACTCGCATCTAGAGGCATTAGCGCGGACACTGGTAGGCATGGCACCGTGGTTAGAAAATCCAGCTCAGGACGCTGAGGAAGAGAAGCTTCGCGTTCACTATGGCGAGCTGGTCCGAGCAGGTCTTGACGCGGCGACAGATCCGGAGTCTCCTGATTTTTTGAACTTTTCCCATGGCCAACAGCCGATTGTAGATACGGCATTTCTGGCTAATGCGATTCTAAGAGCCCCTAACACACTGTGGCATCGTTTGGACAGTCGCGTTAAGGGCAATCTGGTGAAAGCTATGAAGGCAACAAGAACGCGCAAACCGGCTTTCAACAACTGGCTCTTATTTGCAGCTATGACCGAAACGGCTTTAGGTGTAATGGGCGAAGATTGGGATAAAATGCGCGTTGACTTTGCCCTCAAACAGCATGAGCAGTGGTACCTTGGTGATGGGATGTACGGTGATGGGGTCCACTATCATGCCGATTATTACAACAGCTTCGTGATTCAACCCATGTTAGTTGATATCATTGAGCATGTACATGGGCATGATGTTGATTGGGCGGGTATGCGCGAGAATATTTTGATTAGAGCGCAGCGCTATGCTGCCTTGCAAGAACGATCGATTTCACCGGAGGGAACGTTTCCTGTCACGGGTCGGTCGCTTGCCTACCGTTTTGGCGCATTTCAATCGCTAGCGCACATTGCACTACGGCGTGAATTGCCGGAAGGTGTTGCGCCTGCTCAAGTAAGATCTGCGCTAAGCGCGGTCATCCGCAGGCTGATTGAAGCCCCAGGCACTTTCGATGAGGCTGGCTGGCTGAAGATTGGACTTTGCGGACATCAGCCTGAGCTTGGCGAAACATATATCTCTACGGGCAGTCTATACTTATGTAATGCTGTTTTCCTCCCGCTAGGATTGCCAGCAGATGACGAATTTTGGCAGGGGGCAGAAACCCCTTGGACGTCTCAAAAGGTATGGTCAGGGCAAACCGTTGCCATTGATAAAGCGTTATAATAAATTGCTTAATAAAAAGCGTGCTGTTTCTTAATGAAACAGGCGCTTTTTTCGTGTAAACTTAGAAGGGAAACTAGCTTGATCGGATGACATTTAGCAGTTGGTTTATAATTATCCACAAGCAGCCTAATAGGACGGTTGTGGATAACTTTCAGATATGAGTGGAAAGAAAGTGGAGTGACTCTTTTGAATCAAGATTATCAATTAACGTTACAGGAAGTGCTGGGACGACCCACTTTCGAGAAAGCTTATATTGCGGCAGGTAAACAAGGATTACAGCGTCTAGTCCGCTGGGTTCATATCATTGAAGTGATACAGTTTGAACAATTACTACAGGGTGGTGAAATGATCCTAACGACAGGGGCTGCCTTCAAGAGCGATACGGAATTGTTCATGACATATTTGGAGCAGTTGATCAATAAAAACGTGTCATGCCTCTGCATTGAAATGGGACACTACTTGAGTTCAGTTCCACAAGAATGGATACATGCGGCGGAATCCTATCAGTTCCCGCTTATTATTTTTCCGCAAGCTGTGCGGTTCATTGACATTACGCAGGATATTCATGCGCATATTATCAATCAACACCATAAAGCACTTCAGGATTTGGAGAAAATATCGCGTGAATTCCATCGAATGACCCTATCTTCACAAGGCGTCTCCCATGTACTGGGGCTGCTGCAAAGCAGTACCAAAGCCCAAGTTATTTATGTACCACTGAATGGACAGCCGAAGTTTATCCCGCATTTAGGAAGCCGGGAGTCTGGACAGTGGCTAGATTTTCTGGAAAGTCGACTCGTCGAAAGTCCGAACAACGGAAATATAGCGGCTCCTTCCGTGATGGAAGATGAGGGTCAAACCGTTATCGTACAACCCGTTGGGGCTATGGGTAAAACATGGGCGCATATCATCCTGGTGTTTAGTCGAAAGCCGCAGGAATATGAGTATTTAATTCTGGACTCCGCTTCATTGTCTATCGCACAGGATTTGCTTCGCAAACGCTATATCGAGGAGCGTAAATTGTATTCACAGACACTTTGGGTAGATGATCTGCTGCATCTGCGAATACGTGACGAAGAGCAAATAAAAGTATTGATTGGATCTGAATTTAAGCGGCTTAACGAGCTTCCTTATCATGTCATCTTGATCGAATTTGACTATGAACAAGCGGAGGGGGATAGCACGGGAGAGGAGGGTGTGGAGTCTTCGGGTATTCATCTTTCACTTGCCGTAAGATCTGTTTTTGAGCAGCATTCCTTTCATCCATTGATTACGTTGAAAAATAATAGACTCGTCGTTGTAGCCTTCGATAAAGCAACGAAAAAACGATCGTCTAAAGATCGTCTTCAGCAGGTTTTCCAATCTATTCAATACCTGAAGGCCGAGGATGAGATCAGGTTAACCATTGGCGTTGGACAAAGTTATCGAAGCTTTATGCAAGCTCACCTAAGCTACCAGGAGGCGCTTCAAGCGATTTCGCTCTCTCCAACACTGCAAGGGAAGGTACAGTTTTATGATGAGCTTGGTGTATTTCAATTGTTATTTCATATCCCAGATAAACATATTTTACAATCCTTTGTACGTACGTATCTGGGACCGATCATCGATCATGATCAAGTGAAAGGCAGCGAGCTGCTGCGAACACTAAAGGTGTACCTCGACACGGATGGTTCTAAGCAAATCGCTGCTCAGCAGCTTTTTATTGTCCGACAATCGCTCTATTACCGCTTGGAAAAAATAGAGGAGCTCCTTGGAGCCGACTACATGCTGCCGGAAAAACGTTTGGCGCTGCAGGTGGGGATACGAGCTTACCAGCTGTTGAATCCCGAAATAAAAATGTGAAAAGAATTTGTTAACTTTTTTTACAATTTGTCTAATGGAACGTCCATGGATCGGTCTTATACTTGGAGACGAGTAGAGATTGATCCATTTTTTATGGGATCGTCAAGAGAGGCTGATGCAAAATGATGATTGGGGTTCCTAAGGAAATAAAAAATAATGAGTTTCGTGTTGGTATGACGCCTAGCTCCGTGCTATCTTACAAAAAAGCAGGGCATGACATTATCGTCGAAACCTTAGCAGGTCAAAGCATTGGATTCTCGGATGAAGATTACACAGAGGCAGGCGCAACCATCGTTGCCTCAGCAGCTGAAGTATGGTCGGCAGATATGGTCGTTAAAGTGAAAGAACCACTTCCTGAAGAGTACATTTATTTTCACGAGGGCTTGATTTTATACACGTATTTACATCTTGCACCTGAGGCTGAATTGACGCATGCCTTAGCTCACAATAAAGTGACAGCAATCGCCTATGAGACCATTCAATTGGACAATGGCAGCCTTCCGCTGCTGACGCCAATGAGTGAAGTGGCTGGACGCATGTCCGTTCAGATCGGCGCTCACTTTCTAGAGAAAGCGCATGGCGGCAAAGGGATTCTGCTAGGCGGTGTACCGGGAGTTGAGCCGGGTAAGGTAGCTGTCATCGGCGGGGGGATTGTTGGTGCGAATGCGGCGAAAATGGCCATCGGGCTTGGTGCCGATGTCAGCATCGTTGATTTGAACCCGGATCGCCTCCGTCAATTGGACGACCAGTTCCAAGGTCGCGTGAAGACGATTATGTCCAATCCCTACAATATCGCCGAGGTTGTTCGTCGCGCTGATTTGGTCATTGGGGCTGTCCTTATTCCAGGAGCTCGAGCACCGCGTCTCGTGACCGAAGACATGGTCAAAATGATGAGCCCTGGAAGCGTTATCGTTGACGTAGCGATTGACCAAGGCGGGTCCATCGAGACAATCGACCGCATTACCACGCATGATCAACCAACTTATGTGAAGCATGGAGTCATTCATTACGCGGTGGCTAACATGCCTGGAGCTGTTGCTCGTACGTCCACGCTGGCGTTGACGAATGTGACAACACCGTACGGCGTGCAAATAGCAAGCAAGGGCTATGCGCGTGCAGCTTTAGATAACAAAGCAATTGCAAAGGGCATCAACGTGGTTGCAGGTCATGTTACTTACCAAGCTGTTGCTGAGGCACATGGCTACACGTATACCGATATTTATTCACTTTTGCAATAAACGATATTTAGGGATGAGGCTTCCGCAACTTTGGCGGAAGTCTTATTTTATACAAGTTTTGGGATGACCTGGAGACTTACGATTGATTCATTATCCCTCCTCACAACTGGTATTCAAAACTCCAAAGTTCGATTATAGAGTCATTCAGCTTTCGTTAGGGCAAAGTGGCTATAGTGGTTACCAATGTTGTATTTCCTACAACAATTCACACGCCCAAAGGCTATTTCGCAACTTGAAGTTGCAGTTTGCTGTGGGGATCCCCAATATTGTTGTGTTTACCATTGATGAAGGACTGTGGATTGTCTCTTTGTTGCATCGAAAAATGCTGAAAGAATTTATGGACGAGGCAGAGCGAATCATCAAATCATATGCTGGTGACGAAGGGCGGAATGAAGGCAAATGGAGAATGGAAGACGTATGATTACTTGCCGTTTGAAATAGGTGTAATTTTGGAGGAAGTTGGATATTTTATCTTTAAAAGGTACATTCAGGAGGGACATAAATGACAATTGAATCATCTTTTGAAACATTTCCACAATTTCCGGAATCCTACTGGTTAGCCTCGTCTGAACTTCCTTCATTTTCTAAACTTCACTCAGATTTGAAGGTCGATGTGACCGTCGTTGGGGCCGGAATTACAGGAATTACAACGGCCTATCTGCTTGTCAATCAAGGACTTAAAGTCGTTCTTGTAGATACTGGACAAATCATGAACGGAACGACAGGGCACACGACAGCGAAAATAACTGCGCAGCATGATCTTATTTATCAAGAATATCTCGCGCATTTTGGTCGAGAGAAGACGAAGCTTTACTATGATGCTAATCTAGAGGCCCTTCAATTTATTAAACAGACGGTTAAGACCAATCAAATTCAATGCCAATTATCAGACGAAGATGCCTACATCTATACCACTTCAGACGATTATGTAGAGAAAATAGCTTCCGAATATAAGGTTTACCAGGAATTGGGGATTACTAGCAGATATGTGGACCAAGCTCCGCTTCCGTTTGCGACTAAAGCGGCTATTATTATGGAGAATCAAGCTCAGTTTAATCCAATCCCTTTTTTAACCTATTTAGTGGAGCAATTCATTCGTAAGGGCGGTCAAATTTATGAGCACACTACGGTCAATGGGGTTGAAAAGGGAAAGCCTGCGGTTGTAACAACGAATGATGGTCATCGAATTACAACAGATTACGTCGTATCCTCCTCCCATTTTCCATTTAATGATCGAAATGGTTTCTATTTTAGCAAGCTGCATGCAGAACGTTCCTATGTAATAGTAGGAAAAATAAGCAAAGACATCCCAAATGGGATGTTTATAAGTGCTGAAAGCCCAAAACGTTCCCTTCGGTCCGTTCAAATCAACGGAGAGTCGATGCTTCTTGTCGGCGGAGAAGGCCATAAAACGGGACAAGCCCTTTGTACATTCCAATGTTATGATGCGTTGAAATCGTTTGGTGAAGAGACTTTCGGATTGAAGGAAATTGCCTATCGATGGTCTGCGCAGGATTTGTACACGCTCGATAATATGCCCTATATTGGTCAGGAGCTTAAGGATGAACCTAATATTTTCGTTGCAACTGGTTTTCGCAAATGGGGAATGACTTCGAGTGTTGTGGCAGCTATGTTAAATTCGAAGCTGATTTTGGGAGAACCAAGTCCCTATCAGGAGCTTTTCTCCCCATCAAGATTCAAAGCAGATCCGAGCTTAAAGACATTTATCATGCAAAATGCCAATGTGGCTAAACATCTAATCGCCGGTAAATTTGAAATGGTACATAAAGAAGTGGATGATTTACAAAAAGATGAAGGGGCAGTTGTCAAGGTTAACGGAAAAAGAGCAGGTGCTTACCGAGATCCTGAGGGAGCCCTGCACTTGGTGGATACAACCTGCACCCATATGGGCTGTGAAGTAGACTGGAACGAAGCCGAAAGAACGTGGACTGCCCTTGCCACGGGTCCCGGTATTCTTATGAGGGTGAAGTGATCGAAGGACCGGCCAAAATGTCGCTGGGGAAGGTTCATGTTTAATAGAATCAAATGGATCAATATAGCTGCCATAATTGTAGGTTCTGCCATTATTGCTTTTGGTATCAATTATTTCAATCTTGCCAATGGGCTGGCAGAAGGGGGAATAACCGGCCTTGCTCTTTTGCTCAAATACGTGCTCGGTTGGAATCCGGCATGGACGAATCTGCTCATTAATATTCCGCTTATTCTTATTGGCTGGAAGATGCTCGGACGCATTAGTTTCATTTACACAGTTGTAGGAATGTTATCGGTTTCGCTGTTTTTGTGGTTGTTCGAGAGCTTTTCGTTGCCAATGCCTGACCCTCTGTTAGCATCGTTATACGCGGGAGGGGTTGTTGGACTAGGTTTTGGCATTGTGTTCCGTTTCGAAGGGATGACAGAGGGGACAGATATCATTGCACGTCTGATGCAGAAGCATTATGGGATAGGGATCGCGAAGACTATACTAGCAATAGATTTCGTCATCCTGCTGTTATCTTTGATTTATTTGGATCTCACGCGTGCGATGTATACGCTAGTTGCGATTATCGTTGGTGCTAGAGTTATTGATTTTGTGCTAGAGGGTGCCTCCGGCGCGCGCGCGGCTTTTATTATAACGCTCAAACCGGATCAGATAGCCAATATGATTATGACGGAATTAAATAGAGGGATTACTTTTCTTGAAGGAAGAGGCGGCTATACAGGTAAACACAGAGAAGTGATTTATTGTATCGTAAGCCGCAAAGAAGTCATCAAGCTGAAAACACTGGTACATCGCGTGGATCCTTCCGCTTTTGTTACTTTCAGTGATGTGAGGGAAGTGGTCGGGAATGGATTCGCTACGCATGACCAATAAACTTTCGACGGAAGTTCATGGGAGAAATGCCTTCCTTGTTGGAGAAACAGAATGAGAAGTACGAGCCATGCTGAAAGCCAACCTCTTCAGCGATTCGGGTCATCGACCATCTGGTTTGGATGAGAAGCTTTTTTGCTTGTTCAATTCGGTATTGAAACAAGTAATCCATCGGCGTAACCCCATACACTTTAAGCATACATTTGGCCAAATAGTTAGGGTGGTAATTAAGTTCCTGTTGTAGTAGTGAATTCGTCACTCTTTGCGTATAGTTTTGTCGGATGAATAGCTCCACTTTTTCCGCGAGATGGAATGCCGTCACATCGGAGGTTGCCGCGAGGTCGCGATCGACTAATTGCATGAATTGTTGGAACACGCTTTGCCGTTTCCAATTGCGCAGCGACCTCGGCTCCTCATCCAATTGGAAAAATTGCTCCAAAATATCTAGTGCCTTTTGGGACAGCTTCATAAACTTAGGGATAAATACAGAACACACTTCACTGTGATTCAAGTAGGCCATTTGCTTATGATTAGCAATTAGCGAGGCTTGATTATCCAAGCAATCGCTCATACTGTTGCACTCATCCCACGCGCCAAATGTTTGAAAATGAATCCAAATAATCTCCGTCTCACTCGCACATGGAATGGTCCCATAATGACTCGCATCCGGTCTTAATATGAGGGCTTCGCCTTTCTGAATCGCCCACTCCGATGTTCCTTCACCTACGTGCAAGGTTCCTTTTGTCACGACCATCAGGTCAAATGCACCGATCTGACTTCTGCTAACATGCTGTTCTCCTTCCCGATATTGAAAACGCCCACAATCAATAAAATAAGGGATGGGAGGGGAGATAAAGTGTAAAATCGGTGAGTTCATCATCGTTTTTTACTCCAATCAAAAGGTTGATATTTTTAAAAATGTGGTTGGAAAATGCTATATAAATACCATGGTACACCATGTAGTATATTTATTAAAGCGCTTACGAAAAAGATCATATTTATAAAATAAAGGGGACCCCTACATGGCGAATTTATCAATCTCCAGACCATTCCCATTGAAGAATGTACGCATCACGGATGATTTTTGGTCTGCTTATATTCGATTGGTTCGGAATGTTGTCGTTCCTTATCAGTGGGAAGCGTTAAACGATCGAATTGAAGGAGCAGAACCCAGCCATGCGATGAAAAATTTTAAAATTTCCGCTGGATTGGAGCAAGGTGAGTTTTACGGAATGGTATTTCAAGACAGTGATGTAGCGAAATGGTTAGAAGCAGTAAGTTATTTGCTGGAAACTGGTCACGATCCGGAATTGGAGAAATTGGCTGACGAGGTTATCACGATTATAGCAAAAGCACAGCATAAGGATGGGTATCTGAATACTTATTTTACTCTGAAGGAACCGAATGGCAGATGGACGAATTTGGCCGAATGTCATGAACTATATTGCGCGGGTCATTTGATTGAAGCTGCCGTTGCTTATTATAAGGCGACAGGAAAGCGGGCAATCCTGGATGTAGCTTGTCGATTGGCGGATTGCATTAATGAAGTGTTCGGACCCGGTGAGGGACAAATTCACGGTTATGATGGCCATCAAGAAATCGAGCTAGCGCTTGTAAAACTATATCAAACCACGAACAATGACAGCTATCTTCAATTAAGTCTGTATTTTCTGGATGAGCGAGGGAAGGAACCCAGCTTCTTTGAACAGGAGCTTCATCGCCGGAATGGTCAGGTTCATTTTCCCAATTTGGATATGGTCCATGACCGAACCTATAATCAAGCCCATTTACCAGTAAGGCAGCAGCAAACAGCTGAAGGGCACGCCGTTCGCGTCGTGTACATGTGTTCCGGAATGGCGGATGTCGCCGCAGAGACCGGAGATCAGGAGCTGCTTGAAGCGTGTCGAAGGCTGTGGACGAATATTGTAAGCAAAAGGATGTACATCACAGGAGCCATTGGTTCCATGGCACATGGGGAATCCTTCACGCTGGACTACGATTTACCTAATGATACAGCCTATGCCGAAACCTGCGCGTCCATTGGATTAATCTTTTTCGCACAGCGAATGCTGCAAATGGACGCCAAAAGTGAGTACGCAGATATCATGGAGCAGGCGCTTTATAATACCGTCATCAGTGGAATGTCTCAGGATGGTAAACGCTTCTTTTATGTGAATCCGCTTGAAGTATGGCCGGATGCGATACTCAAAAACCATCATATGAGCCATGTAAAGCCTGTTAGACAAGGATGGTTCGGGTGTGCTTGCTGTCCTCCTAACATCGCTCGCCTGCTTGCTTCTTTAGGACAATATATTTATACATCGCAAGGGAACACTGTTTACACCAACTTATACATTGGCAGTCAGATTACGCTGGATATCGAGGGAAAACAAGTAAGCATTGATCAACATTCCGAGTTCCCATGGAACGGGAATGTGCGATTCATTATCCAAGTGACTGAAAAAACAACGTTCACGTTAGCTCTGCGAATTCCAAAATGGTGCACAGAGCCTAAGCTAACTGTACAAGGAATCCCTGTCCAACTTGATGAACAGGTCCGAGATGGATATGTCTATATCACCAGAGAATGGCACTCCAATGATAGCGTGGAGTTGATCTTACCCATGCAGGTTAGCCGAATGAAAGGTCATCCACATGTTCGTGAAACGATAGGTAAGGTCGCCATACAATGTGGTCCGCTGGTTTATTGTTTAGAGGAAATAGATAATGGAGCAGGCTTGCACCAGATTGTGCTGGAACCCCAAGATGAGCATCGGAAGGATTTCGACCATGAGTTGTTGGGCGGGATACAGACGATCTCGGTTCCGGCAAAACGGCTAAGGTCCGAAGATTGGGAACAAAAGTGGGGTGAACATTTGTATATCGCCAACGCTTCTCATGAATGGGAGACGATAAACGCAACCTTCATTCCCTATTATGCATGGGCGAATCGCGGGCAGGGTGAAATGTCGGTTTGGGTCAAAGAAAAGTAAAAATGGCTTTAACCTGCAAAGGTTTATGGTATATATAGGTAAAAGCGAAAATGATAAATGATCATTTGGAGGGGTTAATATGAAGTCTTTGAGAAAAGGATTAAAAGTGAGCACGGTTACAACGTTAGCGTTAAGTGTAATGGTCGGCTGTAGTTCAACGAGTACCCCAACTTCCACCAGTACCAATTCACAGGCAGCAAACACTCCGGCTAGTTCGACAGCTGCGGCAGCAACGAAAGCGCCGGACGGTGGGGAGAAAGTGACAATTCGATTCACGGATTGGGCGAACAATGAAGAAGCGAAGTCTACACGAGTTAGCTTGGACGCCTTCGAGAAAGCACATCCTAATATTAAAGTGGATTATCAGAACGTAGCACTCGCAGAATTCGGTGCAAAGCTTAGCGCCATGGCCGCCTCTAAAACACTTCCGGATATCAGTACGATGCTGGAAGCACAAGCGCTCAAATATGCTGAATCAGACATCCTGATGGATTTATCTTCGTACTACAAAGATGGCTCGGTCACTCCGAAGCTAGAAAGCAACAAGTTCGTCACCCCTGACGGTAAATTGCTAGGATACAGTGTTGCTAACGAAATTATCCTTCTTCATTATAACAAAGCTATGTTCGACGAGGCGAAGCTTCCTTATCCGCCGGCCGAAACGGAAAAAGCTTGGACTTGGGATCAAATGCTGGACGTCGCAAAAAAACTAACGAAAGATAAGGGCGGTAAACATCCTGGTGAAGCAGGATTTGATGCCAAAAACATTGTGCAATACGGAATCAACGTGTCGCATGGTCAAGACTTCTTCTGGACACCTTTCGCGATTTCCAATGGCGGTGGGGAAGTGAGCCAGGATGGTAAGCAGCTTTTGCTCGATAAACCAGAAACAATAGAAGCGATTCAGAAAATTGCGGATCTCTCTAATGTTGAGCACGTGTCACCGACGGCTGCCCAATCTTCCGGCCTGCCAGGCGATGTTGGTCAATTGCTTCTTTCCAAAAAAGTGGCGATGGTTACTTCCGGACAATGGGAATTAGTCAATATAAATCCGCAGCTAAAAAATGGGTTGAAAAACGGAATTGGCGTGCTCCCCATCTTCAAAAAGCCTGCAACAACCAATACAGGAACGCCAATGGTCGTATATAAGAGTACGAAACATCCAAATGAAACGATTGAGCTGTATAAATGGCTCATGGATACGGAGAAAAACATAGCTAACATTGACAGTGGGGTTTGGATGCCGACGGAGATGAGCTGGTACACAGATCCTGAGAAAATCAAAAGATGGACGCAATCTCCCGTTCACCCGCCAGAGTATAAAACGGCTGTTATTGATTACGCTTTAAAAGCAACCTATCCTACACCTTGGTTTTTCCTCCCTACTTACAGCCGGATTGGCGATGTATTGAATCCAGGATTGGATCAGGTTTGGTTAGGAACGAAATCAGCTAAGGACGCCATCACAGAAATGATGCCGAAAATTAAGCCAATCTTTGAAAGTGGTAAGGCCAATTAAAGATCACCCGCATAGGAGTTAACAGATAGGTAAACAGCACGCAGGAATAAGGTGAATTCAAAGTACTTGTTCCTGACGTGCTACGATGTAAGTTTGCAACACATAGGAGGTACAGGTTCATGTCCACAGGTCAGCAGTCCAGTTACAGAAGCCTCAAACGGCAGCAGGTGATTGTCGGATACTTGTGCATACTGCCAGCTATTCTGGGATTATTCATTTTTACGCTCGGTCCTTTGCTCTATAGCTTATATTTAAGCTTTACGGATTGGACCATTCTGAAACCGAAACAATGGGTTGGGTTCGATAACTACCGCCAAATTTTCACACAGGACCTCTTTTTCTTCGACTCTCTCAAAGCTACAGCCTACTATGCCATTGGATCCGTTGCAGCCTCGATCCTGTTTTGCTTTATCGTTGCTTTATTTCTTAATCAGAAGATAAGAGGCCGAGCCGCTTTTCGTGCGATATTCTACTTACCATCGATTATTCCGGTACTAGCGAGCAGTATCATTTGGTTATGGCTCTATAATCCCGATTTCGGCATCATTAATCATCTCTTAAGCTTTATTGGTATTGATAAGCTTATGTGGGTGAACAGTCCGGACACGTCTGTACTTTCGATGATTATCATTGCGGTATGGGGATCCGGCAACGTTATTGTGATCTTTCTTGCAGGCCTGCAAGATGTGCCTGCGCATTTACTCGAAGCTGTGGAAATCGATGGTGGAGGCTGGTGGCATAAATTACGTTCCGTAACCATTCCACTCATGTCGCCCATCATTTTCTATAACGTCATTCTCGGATTTGTGAATTCGATTACGGCTTTTACACAAGCTTATGCCATGACGCAAGGTGGTCCGGGTAACTCCACTTTATTTTATGCCTTTTACATTTATCGAGAAGCATTCCAACGTCAAAATATGGGCTACGCCTGTGCACTCGCTTGGGTACTATTCATCATTGTTGCATTCTTCACGTACTTGTTATTCCGTTCTTCAGCTGGGTGGGTACATTATGAAGGAGGAAATAAATAATGACCTATCGTTTCAGAGGGAAAATCGTTACGTATACTGTACTTTTCCTGCTTTCTCTCATCGTGTTTTTCCCCATGTATTGGATTGTTCGTTCGTCGTTACTCAACCTGCAAGAAATTTTGGAGTTTCCGCCGATCTGGTTTCCAAATGCGTTCCGCATTGATAATTACACCGAGGTCATGGAACGTGTTGATTTCGGCAAGTATTTTGTAAATACGTTCATAGTCATCATACCGGTGTTAGTTGGTGTGGGTCTGACAGCAAGCTTAACGGCTTTTGGATTTGCACGACTTGAATTTCCGCTCAAAAACCTCTGGTTCTCTCTCATCATCATGACGATTTTACTTCCTAGCATTGTCACTTTAGTCCCCACCTACATTGGTTGGTCCAAATTGCAATTAACGAATACCTATTGGCCGTTAATCATTCCTGCTTTTTTCGGCGGCGGCGCTTTTAATATCTTCTTACTGCGACAATTTCTAATGACGATTCCCAAAGAGCTTGATGAATCAGCCGTTATCGATGGTGCCGGATACTTTACCATTTACCGTAAAATTATTCTTCCTCTCATTAAGCCTGCGATTGTCGTAGTTCTCTTATTCACATTCGTTGGCGTATGGAATGATTTTCTGGGTCAGCTTGTATATCTGAATGATGCCAATAAATATACGGTGTCACTGGGATTATCTACACTTCGCGGAGCCAATAATACACCGATGAATCTGCTTATGGCGGGAACAGCGATCATGGTCATACCAGCCGTAATTGTCTTCTTGTTTGGACAGCGGTATTTCATTGAGGGAATAGCAACAACAGGCATTAAAGGATAATCTAAGCATAGCCAAATAAAAAAGCTGTTCCTTAGGTCAGTTAAGACCTAAAGGAACAGCTTTTTGTTTGGATCGAAAGGTTGCTTAGAACGCAGGCACGATTGCACCTTTATATTTATCTTCAATGAACTTTTTCGTGTCAGCGGAGTTCAGTTCCTTAGCAAGCTTTTGCATCGCTTCGGAATCCTTGTTGTCCGGACGGGAAACGACGATGTTCACGTAAGGTGAATTTTTGTCCTCGATGAACAAAGCGTCTTTCGTAGGATTTAGATTCGCTTGAAGTGCGTAGTTCGTATTGATCAGAGCCAAATCAAACTCACCGATCGTACGTGGCAGCATAGCAGGGTCTAATTCTTTGATTTGAAGTTTCTTTTTGTTTTCGATGATATCTTGAACTGTACCTTTGATGCCAACGCCGTCTTTCAATTTAATCAAACCGTTTTTCTCCATCAGCGCAAGCGCACGGCCGGCATTTGAAGGATCGTTAGGAATAGCGACGGAAGCGCCATCTTTCAATTCTGCAGCGGCTTTCACCTTTTGGGAATAAGCGCCGAACGGTTCAATGTGCACACCAACTACTTTTACGAGGTTTTGCTTTTTATCTAAGTTATATTGATCCAGGTAAGGCTGATGTTGGAAAAAGTTAGCGTCCAATTGTTTTTCAAATACCTGCACGTTCGGTTGAACATAATCGTTGAATTCAATAACTTCAAGTTTCACGCCTTGTGCTTTCATTTTGTCTTTAAGGCTATTCAGAATTTCAGCATGAGGGACTGAAGATGCACCGACTTTAAGCGTAACTTCTTTTGCGGCAGCTGGAGTAGCAGAAGCAGCAGGTGCCGAGCTTGCAGGTGTTTCAGCGGCTTTCTGTCCGCATGCTGCAAGAGCAAGCACAACGAAAATAGTCATTAAAGATAGAGTAAGTTTCTTCATGATGAGATTTCCTCCAATATATGTGTTTTATTTGCGGTTAAATTTGGCGACCAAACGGTCTCCTAGCATTTGTAAGAGCTGAACGAATAGAACGAGAATGACGACGGTCACGATCATGATATCGGTACGGAATCGCATGTAGCCGTAGCGAAGCGATAGATCACCAAGCCCGCCGCCGCCAACTACACCTGACATGGCGGAGTAGGAGAGCAGGGCAACAGCCGTCACGGTAACGGCTGAAATCAGACCCGGGCGCGCTTCCGGCATCAGGACGCGCCAGACGATTTGCCACGGCGTAGCGCCCATTGATTGCGCGGCTTCAATGACGCCGCCATCGATCTCGCGTAGCGCGGTTTCAACAAGCCGCGCGAGAAACGGCGCGGCTGCGATAACGAGAGGCGGGATCGCGCCCTGGACGCCGATGGTTGTATGCACGATTGCTTTCGTGATCGGAAAAACCGAGATCATTAGAATCACGAAAGGCACAGAGCGCAGGATGTTCACGATCAGCGACAGCACTCCGTAAAGCGGCAGATTTTGCAGCAGCTGCCCTTTGGAAGTAAGAAATAAAATGATGCCCAGTGCCATGCCGATGATGACAGTGAATAATAGCGACCAGCCCAACATGACGAGTGTATCGCCAGTTGCTTTCGTAATTTCGGACCAGTTAATGTCCCAGGTCATATTCATTGGTTGAGCACCTCCACGTCGATTCCTTCTTGCTCAAGCTTGGCAATCACAGAATCGATTTCTTCTTGGTGTCCGCCTGTTAATTCCACAACCAATTGACCGTAAGGAACACTTTTCATGGAAGAAATTGTACCCTGAAGGATGGCAAAGGACACATTCGTCGACTTGACGGTTTCGAACAAGATCGGTTCATATGTTTTGGCACCGATATAGGTAATTCGGATCACCGTTCCGTGCTTTTCTCCCTGTTTCACCATCGGATCCTGAGCTGAACTTTGTGCGAAATCAGAGACTTGTCCAACGAACTCCTTCGTAACCGCATGCTGGGGCTTCAGGAATACATCAAGCACTTTGCCAGTTTCAACGATCAAGCCTTTCTCCATGACAGCAACACGGTCGCAGATCGCACGAATGACCTGCATCTCATGTGTGATGAGCAGGATCGTAATACCAAGCTTTCGATTAATATCGAGCAGCAGTGCAAGAATGGCATTCGTTGTCTGAGGATCGAGTGCTGAAGTCGCTTCGTCGCAGAGTAGGATATCCGGATGATTGGCCAAAGCTCTTGCAATACCGACGCGCTGCTTCTGTCCGCCTGAGAGCTGGCTTGGATACTTATGCGCGTGTTCCTGCAAACCGACTAAATCAAGCAGCTCCTTAATTCGGGACTGAATCGCCACTTGCCCCATCCCAGCCAATTTCAGAGGAAAGGCAATGTTTTCGGCAACGGTCGATGAAGAGAGGAGATTGAAATGTTGGAAAATCATCCCGATTTTGCGGCGTTTTGTTTGCAACTGGCGAGAATCCAACTTTGTCATTTCTTCACCATCAATGTGAATGCTGCCAGAGGATGGTCGCTCCAGTAGATTTACACAACGCAGTAAAGTACTCTTTCCTGCACCGGAGTGTCCGATGATGCCGAATATTTCTCCGCGATCGATATGTAAATGGATCTGCTGGATGGCCGGTACACGTCCCGGAATATCCTCATATACTTTTTGTAAATTTTCGATATGAATCAGGATGAATACCTCCTATTCCATGCAAATATTGGTGATGATATATTTTGACCAACGGTAGATCATTTTATAAGAAATTGCAAGAGGATGCAACGTCTAAAATATGGAAAATGAAGGGCCACTTTGCATTGACGCTCCATTTATTTGCAAGTAAACTGAGGTTAACCGTTTCAATTATGAAGGATAGCGCTTAAATTACGCGAAAATCGGTAATTTTTAAGTTTTTGCTAAGGAGGTGACAAAATTGACAAATTTGCAACAACGCCAAAATGAGATCAAGTCCAGAATTGCTGAAGCGGCGTTCAAGCAACCTATTTTAAACAGCGGTTTATTATTTCATCATGATATCCGAGATAATTTCTACTACGCTTCTTATTTATTTGCAGCTTCGCAGGAGGAAGCTATCCCATTCGACGGAGATCGCCTACAGGCTAAGATCAAGGCCGAGGGCATCCTGGTTCAAGTTTTGGAGCTTCAGGATAAGAACGAAGAAAGTGGAACCTATGGTCATTGGCCCTTACATTTGAGACCTACTCCTCAAGAAGCACCAAAAAATGCACTTCCTGTTGAACTGATGGGGAGTCTAATGGTTTTTTTCTACCAACGCTATTCAGATAATTTGAGTGAATCCTTGCGTAACTTATTTGCTCTAGCACTGCTTCATATTTATAGAAGTAACTTCTATCGTAAACCATCTGAGCATTATAACCATCATGAAGCAAAATACACAGCAGCTAAGCTTATTTTCGGACAGCTTTATGAGGATACGGCTTTGCTGGACGATGGCTGCCAAAGCTTGCGCAGTACACTGAATCGGGTCACTTCGTTAGGCATGTCGGAGTATGGAGGGTTACCTTGGTTCTGGCACTGGATGCAGGCTTTTACGTGCGCTTGGGAGCTTATGACGGATACGGAGATCAAAGCTGAATTAGCTCGTTTATTGGACTACCTCTGGGAGGTTCGCTCGGCGTATTATCTGGGAGGGGCATGGGTGGGCCCGCATTCGCGGATATGGCCGCATGATATGCCTAAGGACACCAACGTGCTGCACGATTATGTTCAGTTTGGTGATTTCACATTACCGGATCACATGCCTCGAACTGAATATGCAGGTTTTATTGCCTATGAAGCTTCATCAGAAGTTCAGCGTACAGCCTTACATCGAGCGGATCCGGTAGAAATTACTCGCAGAGTTCCCAAACAAGCAGCTCTAGCTGTTGGCAAGAACGATGTGCTGCATAGTTATGTATATATCACAGAAAGCTTTGCGTTAGGCGGTTTGTGGGAACGCGTACAAGAGTTTGATAATGAACAACATCGCTGGGATGTAGCTCTTCCGCTAGATGCGGTCCAAGGTGTAAATCATTTGTATTTTTTTCACCCAGGCCAAGGCTATACAGAAGGAGATTTACGTCATCAAAGTGAATTTTCAGAAGTGCTTTTTCATCAAAATGCATTGATCGTTTCCTATCAAATTCCAGATGATCAGCCTGAATTCATTAAGGGATGTCTGCCTGTAGGAGAATGGATAGAGGAACCGATTGGATTGTTTGGATTATGTGGTCATGTTTACATAGCTGTTTATGTGCAGCAGTCATTTGAAAGGGAAGTACGCGAAGATCGATCCGTTGTCACAAGCAAAGGGAGAACGAATTCCGTAGTTGTCGAGTGTATCGACCAGCAAACAGCAGAATCCCTTCAGATAAGGGATATACAGCAATTTGCAAAAGTGATGAAGCAGAAGCAACCCGTTTATACCCTGTCTGGCGAAGACGATTTGAAAATCACCTATACGACTCTGAAGGATGAAATGATGGTTTTAAGCAGTGGCTTACATAGTGAAGGGAAGATTATCAGACTTGTGAATGGCGAAGCTGTTGATTTCTCTAGCTATACGGTCGCTTGAAAATTATAGAAAAGAGGATATGACATGCCATTATTTGATTTTCCATTAGACAAGCTAGTTACTTATGAAGGACGTAATCCCCGGCCTGAAGATTTCGATTCTTATTGGGAGCGGGCCATTGCTGAAATGAAGGCAGTCGATCCTCAAATCGAACTTCGCCCGAGTGAATTTCAAGTGCCTTACGCTGAATGTTTTGATCTCTATTTTACAGGTGTCAAAGGGGCTCGTATTTATGCCAAATATGTTCGTCCTAAACACGCAGATAAGCCGCATCCAGCTATCGTTGAATTCCATGGTTACTCTGGAAGCTCCGGCGATTGGTCAGGTAAATTAGCGTATGCCGCTCTAGGCTACTCGTTCTTTTCCATGGATTGCCGTGGTCAAGGCGGTTTATCGGAAGATGCAGGTGGTGTAAAGGGGACGACACTTCGCGGGCATATCGTTCGCGGCTTAGATGATCACCCGGATCAATTGTTGTATCGGGATATTTTCTTAGATACGGCTCAGCTCGCCGGCATTGCGATGAATATGCCAGAGGTTGATCCCGAGCGTGTAGGCGCGTTGGGTGGCTCTCAAGGAGGCGCCTTGACGATAGCTTGTGCTGCACTGGAGCCTCGCATTAAGCGGTTAGCGCCAGTTTATCCATTCCTTAGCGATTATAAGCGCGTTTGGGAAATGGATTTGGCGAAGGATGCTTATCAGGAACTGAAGGACTTCTTCCGCCGTCACGATCCACAGCACAAACGCGAAGATGAAATATTCACGAAGCTGGGCTATATTGACATTCAGAATCTGGCAAATCGCATCCAAGGTGAAGTTCTTATGGCCGTTGGTCTTAGCGACACCGTATGCCCGCCTTCTACGCAGTTCGCTGCTTATAACAAAATCAAGTCGAAAAAGCAGTTTGAGTTGTACCCGGATTATGGTCATGAAGGTTTACCTGGCTTCAGTGATAAAACCTTGCAATTTATGTTGGGCCTTTAAAATGAAATGCCTCTCACATCTTCGTGATGGAGGGGCATTTTTGTTTATCTATGCAGCTGCCGGTACTGGCTGGGAGTGACACCGGTTATCTTTTTAAAAAGCTGGTTAAAAAATTTCATATCCTGATAGCCGATACTTGCAGCGACATCGCTGATCTTGTGATCGTTCGCTCGTAATTGCTGACAACAGGCTTCAATTCGTGCGTGCTGCACGTACTCCATGAAGGACATTCCCGTATGCTTTTTAAGCTGGCGATGCAGCTGACGCTCGCTGATGGACAATCTGGCGGCAGCTTCTGTGAGCGAGATTGGGCTGCTGCAATTCCCGCGAATATGGGCGAGTAGACTATCTAAGTCCTGAAGGCTCGCTTTGGACACTTCCGGTGTGAAATCCATTTTGGAGCGATGCATGTAAACAAGAAGCTGTGCCACACAAGTTTGTAAAATCGTCATAAAACCGCTTCGATGGGCGTTGTATTCGAAGTGCAAACGTTCAAAAAGAGGCTCGAATTCCCCATTGCGTTCTTTAAAAGAAAGCCAAGTAGATTGTTCAGTTGCCTGCGAGAATAGGACATTGAATTCATCTTTACTTCCATTCAATTGCGAGTGAAATAATAGGTTCAACCATTCCTGAGTGAAAATGCAATTGTAAACTACAAGGTTTTTTTTCTGTGCCATAGATGATGGGCGGAACACATGGGAGACGCCAACCGGAATGAAGAAGAGATCTCCTTTGGAAACGGGTAATGAGGTATTGTCAATGTAATGTGCACCGCTGCCCTCAGCAACATAGCTAATTTCAATAAAATCGTGCGTATGCTGCAGCATTTCAAATGATTCGTGAACGCGGTTGACGTAAAGCGGAAGTTCCGGAAGGAAAAATTGATCGCCGGGTGTTTCGATAATGCTTCGTTTAATGGTCACTTCGTTTTACTCCTCTTATGTCAATTAAGACCCTAATGAATGTCGGAATTAACCCTAAAAATGAGTACGCTCTCATCATAAAATAAAGCTATCGAAGTAACAATCATTATTTTTCGTGGAGGCAGCTGAAATGAGACAATTAGAAATCGATTGGCAAGCACAATGGGTTTGGGGTATTGGTGAAGCAAGTCCACGAAATGAGTGGCGGTGTTTCAGAAAGACATTCGATGTGGGCTCTGAAGGCTGGGGAGCAGCAACAATATCCATAACTGCTGATTCGCGATACGCTTTATATGTGAATGGAACGAAAGTGGGACGAGGTCCTGTTCGCTCATGGCCATTCGAGCAGTCTTATGATACATACGAAATTGGACACTTGCTGCACAAGGGACGACCTAATGTGATTGGGGTCATGGTGCTCCATTTCGGTGTGTCCAATTTCTACTATTTGCGCGGACGCGGCGGTTTGTTAGTGCAAGTGGAGAGTGAGCATGAAGGTCATTCTCTCGTAGAGTTAGTGACGGATGAAAGCTGGAAAACCTCGCTGCATCTTGGATATGATAGCCGCTCTGGGCGGATGTCGTGTCAGCAAGGCTTTGCTGAACGGATGGATGCGAGCGCTTGGAGCGCGGATTGGTATTTGCCAGATTACGATGATTCTGCATGGGGTCAAGCTTCTATCGTTGGCGCTGTTGGTGTAGAGCCTTGGAGCAGTCTTGTGCCTAGAGATATTCCATTCCTTACCGAGGAACTCGTGTGGCCGGTCCGTATCGAATCCCTCCACCAGGTAAAACCCGTTGCATGGACTGCCTCGATTGATGTCCGCAATCAAATGGTGCCAGAGAGTGTGAATCATGCGAATCCAGTGGGATTTGCTGGGTATATGGCAACGGTAGTAAGAACCGAGAAGGCCGTAAAAGCTGTGTTAGGACTCGTACAGCCGAGCACTGTGAAAGGCTGCAGTGTGAATGGAGAGTGGCTGGATGCGGAGCGTTATACGGGTGTATTACCAGAAAGGTATGCTGAGATAGATCTGAAGGCAGGAGACAATCTCATCTTGTTGGAAACTACTGGCGTTGATCATGGCCGAACGCTGCAGTTGGGCATTGATTGCGATGCTTATTTTGAGGTCGTATCTCCTTTAGCGGAAGCAGGCAACGTTACGTCACCATTTATTTCAATTGGTCCTTTTGCATCTTTTGAATACATTGATCACCAGGAAAGCAGTGATTCTTTGCACCCATATGAAGGCTATGGGTCTTCTTCAGCGTGCGATGAACGGAAAGATGATTTAGATGCGGGTGCGTTTTCCGCTTTTAAAACGTATGTAGAGATTCGCAGTATATCTTCTGCTTTGGACCTGAGTCGTTATACGGATTGGATTCACCCTTTCCCACTGGAATTGGTCAGCAGGGACTCTATCTTTGCACTCAGTGTCTGGAAAAAAGAAGCGCTGGCGCAAGTTGTGCCTTACCCTTTGCAGCAGGCAGTTATCCCAAGTGTGAATCCTGCCGTATTGCCGAGATATGAAGGTGCGGATACGGAAATCATTCTTGATTTTGGCCGTGAGTTTTCTGGCTTTATACAATTTGAAGTAGATGCTGCTGAAGGAACCATACTTGATTTCTATGGCTATGAATACATGCGCGATGGGTGGCGTCAAGACACGTTCGATTTAGATAATACGCTGCGTTATACGTGTTCGGAAGGGCGTCAATCGTATACCTCTTATGTGCGGAGAGGATTTCGCTATTTAATGGTTACGGCAAGGAATGCGGCAAGAGCAGTTAAAATCTACGGTGTACAGGTACAGCAAAGTAATTATCCAATAGCAGAGATAGGCAAGTTCCAAAGCTCTGATGCGCTTTTGAACGATATATGGCAAATTAGTAAGCACACAACCCGACTTTGTATGGAAGATACGTTCGTTGATTGTCCGGCGTATGAGCAGGTTTTCTGGGTCGGGGACAGCCGTAACGAGGCTTTAGTCAATTATTACGTATTCGGAGCTACGGAGATTGTCGAGCGTTGTTTGCGGTTAGTACCTGGTTCCAGAACCCAAACACCGTTATATGTGGATCAGGTTCCTAGTGCTTGGAGCAGCGTTATTCCGAACTGGACGTTTTTTTGGGCGCTGGCCAGCTGTGAATATTATGAGCATACTGGCGATGAGGTTTTTGCGAGAGACTTATGGCCGCATATTCGTTATACCCTTGAGCATTATGAACAAAAGCTTGATGAGCGTGGATTGTTGTTCATAAAAGGCTGGAACTTGCTGGATTGGGCACCAATTGATCAGCCGAATAATGGGGTAGTCACCCACCAGAATATGATTCTGGTCAAAACGCTGCGAAGCGCGGCAGAGTTGGCGAAAGCCGTTGGAGATGTGGGAGAAGCAGATGAATATGAGGGGAAAGCGCTTCGTCTGAGTCAAACAATTAATAAACATTTATGGAGTGAGGATCGCAGAGCATACTTAGATTGTATCCATGCGAATGGCCAGGCCTCGACTGTTTTTAGTATGCAGACGCAGGTTATTGCGTACTTGTGTGGTGTCGCTGAGGGTGAGCGCGCAGAGCAGATGAAGACATATTTGTTTGCTCCGCCGACAGATTTTGTTCAAATCGGCAGTCCTTTTATGTCCTTCTTTTATTATGAGGCTCTCGCGAAAATGGGCCGCATCGGTATTGATCGTATGATCACAGATATGCGTCAGCATTTTGGGCAAATGATTGAATATGACGCCACGACCTGCTGGGAAATGTACCCGAATTTCGCGGAAAATAGAGCGAACCCTGACATGCTTACACGCAGTCACTGTCATGCGTGGTCGGCAGCGCCGGGCTATTTCTTAGGTGCGCATGTGCTTGGTGTCACTCTCGCCGACAAAGGCTGGCGGAAGGTCGTTGTCGCCCCGCAGCCTGCAGATTTGCAGTGGGCGAGGGGCACTGTTCCGCTGCCGCAGGAGGGACGAATCGATGTCGCGTGGCGACTTGAGGAGGACGGACGCGTGATGCGGCTGCAGGTTTGGGCGCCGCGCAGCGTGGATGTGGAGATCCGCATCCCGGACGGCATGGACGGGATTGTGGAGCGTCACGAGGTGTGACGCTAGAGGCGCCGGCTGGTGTGGCCGGCGTCTTTGTTTTGCATTCTGATATCCATAGCAACTTAGGGCACTCATTTGCTTTCCAAGACTATTAGGCTTTCTTAGATGCTTTGGGTTTTGGTATGAGAAAAAGAAGTTAACCAGCTATTTAGCGTAGATAGTAACAGACTCTGCCCGAGTAGGAAGTTGGATGTTGTCTAGGTTATGACTTCTAGTTCGTTGGAGAAATAGTGAAGTAGGAAGTTGTATGTTATTAAGTTTTCCAGGTTTTTGTCTTCTGGAGTATGGAAAAGTAGTTCCTTTAAGAAGGCAAGTTGCACTACGTACAACAATTTCTTTCATTTCTTCAGGAAAAGCTGAAGATGTTGTATGCTGTGCAACAATTTAGCCTTCTTTCCTGCAATAGAGCTATTTTAGACTGGAATTGTTGCATTTTTTACAACATTTGAGAGGATATCGTTGATTAACTTGCGTATTGTTGTACAACATACAACAATTCCGGATAAGTAAGCGAATGACTAGTAGCATACGGCAGGGGCGAAGTCCGAAAAGGACTTTTCAGATAAAGTGAGAAGTGTATTGGACTGGAAATTGAGCTGAAAGGACTAAAAAAGTCCTCTCATAAGTGAAGAAGAAGTCAGTTCCAGCTGAGAAGACCAAAAACGACTTTGATCGTTCCGATACGAGTTGTTTCTATAGCCAGCAATTTGTTGCTAACGCTGTTTTGCGTCGTTACAGCCAACCTGCCATCAATCCTTTTTCCGCCGGTAAACCCGCTCAGGTCGGCCGACCACACCGTAAGACAGGTCGGCGTATAAATCGCCTGAGCTGACTAAGTGCTCGAGGTAGCGGCGGCCGGTGGAGCGGCTGACACCAATTTCTTTGGCGATTTGATCAGCGGTCAAGCCGCCGGATGCGTTCGAAATCGCTTGCACGATTTTTACCAACGTGAGCTTATCAATTCCTTTGGGCAGGAAAGAGGTGTCTAAGTTGGTTTCCTTCTTGGAAGTTCCAGACATAAGGCGATCCACATCGCTCTGATTGATCATGCCGCTTTCGTTCATGCGACTCAATTCACGATGGAAATTCAGATAGCGCACTAGCGTTTCTTGAAGCCGATTAAAGACGAGCGGTTTAATGATATAATCAAACGCACCGCTGCGTATAGCATCACGAATGGCGTCAATTTCTTTGGCAGCGGTAATCATAATGACGTCTGTTTCCCGGTAATGCTGCCGAATAAAGGAAAGCATCTCTAAGCCGCTGGCGCCCGGTAAGTAGACATCGAGTAGGACGAGATGCGGAGTCAGAATTTCCAACTGTTCCTTGGCTTGACCCACATCTGTGGCTATACCGACGACGTGGAATCCTTCTACTTTTTCTATGAATCGTCTGTTAATCTCAGCAATTTTCACATCATCTTCTACGATAAATACTTCAACGGATTGATTCTGGTGTTCCATGGGGCAGACTCCTTTCTTTGAGATCAGGGATCTTGGGAATCGCTACGGTGAAAATTGTGCCGCCTGCGGGGTTTTTATGAAAGGTAATGTACCCACTCAACTTGCCGACAGCATGTTGGACCAGAGCAAGTCCAATGCCGCGGTGTTCCCCCTCTTTGGTCGAAAAGCCTTTTTCAAATACAGCCATACTCGTCTCCTCAGGAATTCCTACGCCTCGATCCTCACATTCGATAATAAGATCCTCACCAAGGTCGGTTAGAAATAATTTCACATACGGCTCCGTCTGATCGCCACCAGCAAGTACTGCTTCCATGGCATTGTCAACGAGGTTACCAATGATGGTGACAAGCATATTTCGATCAATCTGAGCAGGGATGTCGCTGAATGTGCTTTCGTGATCAATTTCGAACGTTATCTTTAGTTCCTGCGCATGATTAAATTTGCCAATGAGCAGTCCGCCAATCATAGGATCTGGGATTTCTCGCATAATGAACTGTACCCAATTCTGATGTACATCGGCCTCCCGGGAGATAAGTTCAACAGCTTCTTGATACGATTCGAGTTGGATTAGCCCCGAGATGACGTACAGCTTGTTCGAAAATTCATGCGTTTGTGCGCGTAGCGCTTCTGCAAAGCGTTTGACCTGAGACAGTTCTTCAGCCAACCGATACAGCTCGGATTTACTGCGAAAGCTCGAAACTGCACCGGTTACGCCTAATTTCCGCTCAATAATCGGGACCCGATTCACTATCACTTCATGGTCGCCGATGAGCATTTCATGGTCAAATTCGGCTTTCCCCGAACGAACGACTTCATACAATCTCGTATTCGGTATAACGTCTTCAATTTGTCTTCCAGTAATTTTTGCCGTGACAGGCAGCTGCAGCAGCTGAAGCGCATAGCGGTTCGCCATCGTAATAACTCCCTCACGATTAACCGCGATAATACCTTCTCGTATGGATTCTAGAATCGCCTTTTTTTCGGTATATAATGCGCCGATTTCCTTTGGCTCCAAGCCATGAATGGAACGCCGGACGTTATGGGCGATGAGGACAGAGCCGACAAGTCCGATGACGAGAACGATCAAAGAGATCATTTCGATTCGTGTTTGATACACAGTGGTAATTAGTGCAATGTCCTCTGTCAAGAACCCAACAGATACGATACCAATTACTTGACCATTGTCGCTAAATACTGGAGCTTTGCCACGGAGCGAGGGGCCCAGAGACCCAATAGCCTTAGAAATAATGGATTTTCCATCAAGTACAGGGCCATTATCTCCCCCAACCATTTCTTTGCCTATTCGCTCAGGCAGGGGATGCGAATAACGGATACCTTCGCGGTTCCCAACAACGATGTATTCCGCATCTATTTTCTCGCGTACCGTCTCCGCAATGGGTTGAATGACAGCTGAGGGGTCATTTAATTGAAAGGCGTGCCTTATTTCAGGCATACTAGCCACTGTTTCAGCTACCTTCAAGGCGCGTGTACCAATCTGATCCTCAAGAGCGGAGGTCATCAGGTAATAGAAAATGCCGCCTAGACTTAGGATGATGAAGACAAGCAGTGAACAAATAATCAAGATAAGCTTGGTTTGCAGCCTCATTCCGAGTTAAAGCCCCCCGTTTTTGCTAGTATTGTATCATAAAGCGCTCTCATTATGAGGGAAAACGCGTTGGTGCCGTCGTGAACAATATGAACAAAATGCCCAAAACGACGTTATTATAATTAATCTTGTTAAACTTCTCAATTTTCTATTCAGGTGATATTCTGAAAGCGCTTCAAAGAAAGCGGATACACGTATAAAACCAAAAAGTTGGAGGGGTTTCATTTGATAAAAAATGTATTGGCAGCATCTTGGAAAGTAACATCGATCAGTTTATTAGCAATCTCCTTGGCAGCATGCGGTAATGGGGCAGCTAAACCAACAGACGCAACAGGTGACAAGGCCAAAGAAACGACAGCACCAGCACAAGCGGCATCCAAATATCCAGAAAAAGCGCTTAGCATCATCGCTCCATCCGGTGCAGGCGGCGGTTGGGATATGACGGCTCGTACAATTGCCAAAGTATTGACGGAAACGAAAGCGATGGATAAGCCGATTTCGGTTGAAAATAAACCGGGTGGAGGCGGCGCTGTCTTCATGGCGGAATATGCGACGAAAGATGTGAAGGACAATTACAAATTGTTCGTTAGCTCACCGCCGATTCTCATTAACCATCTGAAAAAAGAAGGTAACACGCCTTACGGTTATGCCGATACAACACCGCTTGCTCAATTGACGAAGGATTATGGCGCGGTTGCGGTCGCGGCAAACTCGAAATATAAAGATTTGAAATCACTATTGGATGATATGAAAGCGGATCCTACGAAACTGACGGTCGCAGGCGGTTCTGCACCTGGCTCCATGGATCATCTGGTTTCCATTCTTCCTGCCTTTAAATACGGTATCGACCCGAAAAAGGTGAAGTACGTATCCTATGATGGCGGCGGGGAAGCCGTAACAGCTTTGCTCGGCGGTAATGCGGATGTGCTCGGAACTGATGCATCCTCCTTGGATCAGTATGTGAAAGCTGGCAAGATCAGAATACTGGCGGTGGCATCACCAGGGCGGCTTGGTGGCAGCATGAAAGATGTTCCAACGATGAAAGAACAAGGTGTTGACGCTGAATTCTTAATCTGGCGCGGCTTCTTCGGACCTAAGAATATGGATGCTGGTGCGAAAAAGTTCTGGGAAGATACGATCAAGAAAATGGTTGAATCCGATACATGGAAAAAAGAAATGACTGCGAACAATTGGGAAACAGACTATAAAAAAGCGGATGATTTCAAAACTTTCTTAGCTCAGCAAGAAACACAATTGAAAGATATGTTGACAGCTTTGGGTATGCAGAAATAAGAGAGCCTTGGGATGCTGGGGAGAAGCGAGTTTGACTTCTTCCCATGCACGAAGGGCAGGAGGTTGAGTAGGCAGATGAATACCATGTTTGACCGTTATGCAGGTATCGTTTTTTTCGCTATTGGCACCACATTTGTAATCGGCAGCAGAAGCATTTCAACAAGTGCTTACGGTAGTAATGTAGGCGCGAATATATTCCCAATGATGCTGGGGGCTTTCTTAGCACTAATGAGCCTTCGTCTCATCTATGATACGTTCCGCAAGCAGCAAACGAAAAAACATAAAGAAAATTTGGATTACAAAAGATTTGGTATCATTTTCGTTTCAGCAGTCCTATATGCGTTATTTCTCGAAGATGTCGGATTCGTCATCTCCACGTTTCTCTTTTTAATGATTGGGTTCCAAACGATGCAAAGAGGTAGAATTTGGGTTTCGCTTTTGATCTCAGCTGCATTCTCCTTTGGGGTGTATACGCTGTATGTGAATGGTTTGGATGGTTCACTTCCTGGATTTCCAACTTGGTTAGGCTTCTAAGATATCGCTTACGCAGTGGGTTTGCTAAAAAGCAAGCTCTAAGGAGGTTATTGAAATGGGCACGATTGATTATGTGCTTCATGGCTTGGGTACTGCAATGCAGTGGCACAATGTCGTGTTTGTTTTTCTAGGCGTATTAATTGGTACAGTGGTAGGTGTCCTACCCGGGATTGGACCCATGAGCGGTGTAGCTCTGTTAATCCCGATAACAGCGACAATGACCGCAGGATTAGGTCCTGAGGAAGCCGCGACGAGCTCCATTATTCTGCTCGCTGGCGTCTATTATGGAGCGATGTACGGAGGATCGACGACTTCCATCCTGCTGAATACACCGGGAGAATCTTCTTCCGTAGTAACGACCCTAGATGGTTATCAAATGGCTAAACAAGGTAGAGCCGGGGCAGCGCTTGCGATTTCGGCGATCGGTTCCTTTGCGGCCGGCATTATTTCCTTAATAGGACTTATTTTCCTTGCTAGGCCCTTGTCGGCAGTTGCCATCAAGTTTGGTCCTGCTGAATATTTCTCTCTCATGGTTCTCGGCTTACTTGCAATCAGCGGTTTAGCAGGCAAATCCATGGTCAAAGCTTTAATGATGACAGCTTTCGGACTTCTGCTCGCAACGATTGGAATTGATAATGTATCCGGTGTTGAACGATTTACATTTAATATTCCGGAGCTTTATCAGGGTCTGGAATTCCTTACCGTGGCTGTTGGTACTTTCGCTGTCGGCGAAGTGTTCAAGACCATTCTGCAGCGAGAAGGAAACGATGGCGAATTGGCTAAAATCAATCGAATCCTACCGACTAAGCAGGATTTGAAAGATAGCGCGGCGCCTATCGCTCGAGGCTCAGTGCTTGGATTTTTCATCGGGCTTCTGCCTGGTGCCGGTGCCATTCTTGCTTCCTTTTTCGCTTACATTGTAGAAAAGAAAATCAGTAAACATCCCGAGAAATTCGGGAAGGGTGCCATTGAGGGTGTAGCTTCTCCGGAAGCTGCGAATAATGCGGCGTCAGGCGGCGCCATGATTCCACTTTTGACACTAGGCATTCCTTCATCCGGTACAACCGCTATTCTGATGGGCGCTTTCATTATGTACAATGTTCAGCCGGGTCCTTTGTTATTCCAAGATCACCCGCAGCTCGCATGGGGCGTTATTGCCAGTATGTTCGTGGGCAATCTGATGCTGCTTATTCTGAATATGCCGCTCGTTAAAGTGTTTGCCAAAGTCATTGAAACACCAACGAAATATTTGATTCCATTAATTATCGTGTTTTCCGTTTTCGGTGTCTACGCGGTTCAATATTCAACGTTTGATTTGCTCTTGATTATGGGCTGTGGTCTTGTCGGGTACTTCTTATCGAAAAACGATTACCCGTTAGCGCCGCTGGTACTTGGTCTTATTCTTGGACCGATGCTGGAAAATAACATGCGCAGAGCGTTGACCATTTCGAATGGAGATTTCATGATTTTCCTTCAAAAACCTGTTTCCCTCGCTTTCTTGATCATTGGCTTCTTATGGTTGACGATCCCTTTAATCCTGAAGATGAGAGGCAAAAATGTTCTCGTAAACGAAGAGGCATAAGCTGGACGAAAACCCCTATGAAGCTGTGTGGAGCTCTGATACCAATCAGCCTCTATCGGTAGAATAGGGGTTTCAATTCATGGAGTGAAATTCAAATGGAAGTACTTTTTCTTATCGTGCTCAATGTTATTGTACCTGTATTTTTATTAATTGGAGCAGGCGCTTTTATGCATCGTGTATTTCATTTCGATATGCATACACTGTCTAAGCTCAATGCGTATTTCTTACTTCCAGCGGTTTCTTTTACGAATATTTATCAAAGTAAGCTGGAATGGAGTACGCTGCTGCAAATCATTAGTTTTTTGCTTCTGCAAAGTATCGCTCTTATCGCGGTGAGCAAAGGAACAGCAAAGCTGGCTAAATTTGATAAAGGCTTGTCTTCCAGCTTCTCAAATAGTGTGGTACTTAGCAATTCGGGTAATTTCGGTTTGCCGGTGTCACAGCTTGTGTTTCAGGGGAACCCGGTTGGTTTAGCTGTTCAAGTTATTGTCACCATTTATCAAAACCTTCTAACGAATACCTTTGGCTTGGTTAATGCGGTTTCTGCACAAAACCAAGGGCAAAAGATGCTGCGGAAGCTTTTGAAAAATCCCATGATCCATGCATTTGTACTGGGGTTGCTGATGCATATTCTGGCGATTCCAATTCCGGCTTTCATATGGCATCCGATCCAGAATGTATCAAACGCCTTCCTTGCGATTGCACTAGTTACGCTAGGTGCACAGAGTGCTTACTTGCAGTTTAAGCATATTAGCAGCGTACTTATTTTCAGCCTTTTCGGAAGACTTGTTGTCTCACCGATTCTCGCACTAATCTTGATTTTACTGCTCCATTTGGAAGGTACAACCGCACAAGCATTGTTTATCGCAAGCTCGTTTCCCACGTCAAGGAACAGCGCGGTATTTGCATTAGAATACGGGAATCACCCGGAATACGCTGCCCAAGTGGTTCTGCTCTCTACTTTATTCAGCAGCTTGACTGTTACCGTAGTCGTGTATGTATCGAAACTATTATTTTAGGCATGATGCCCTAAAAACGAGGAGTTCATTTTGAAAGACACGATTGGTGGCAAAAGCATTATTCTGCGTGTGGAGCTGCAAACGGAAGCCGTTCATTTTGGACAATTAATTACCGTCATTACGGAAAATGGCGGGGATGTTATTGCCATCGACGTTATCCAAACAGGTCCAAATTGGACGGTTCGTGATATTACTGTAACAGCATCAGAACAGATTCAACTGGAAGCTGTCACCAGCGCAATCAAGTTGCTTCAAGGTGTAAAGCTTGTTCATGTATCAGATCGCACCTTCCTGCTTCACCTAGGCGGCAAGATCGAGATGAAGCCTAAGGTGCCGATTCAGAATCGGGACGATCTGTCTCGCGTGTATACACCCGATGTTGCGCGCGTTTGTATGGCGATTCATGAGAAGCAGGAGAATGCGTACAAGCTTACGATTAAGCGAAATACAGTTGCTGTAGTTTCGGATGGCAGTGCGGTGCTTGGTTTGGGTAATATCGGACCCTACGCGGCTATGCCGGTCATGGAAGGTAAGGCGATGCTGTTCAAGCAGCTCGCAGATGTCGATGCCTTTCCAATCTGCTTAGACACGCAAAACACGGAAGAAATCATCACTACGATTAAGAATCTAGCGCCTGCTTTTGGCGGGATCAATTTAGAGGATATCTCTTCGCCGCGTTGTTTTGAAATTGAGGAAAGGCTGCGTGAGGAGCTTGATATTCCTGTATTCCATGACGATCAGCACGGGACAGCCGTTGTTCTGTATGCGGGGCTTATCAATGCACTGAAAGTCGTTGGGAAATCGATTAACGAAGCAAAGGTTGTCATCTGTGGCATTGGGGCGGCTGGCATAGCTTGCTCAAACATACTACTTGCAGCAGGTGTTAAGGAATTGATCGGAGTTGATCGAGAAGGGGCTTTGGTGAGCAGTACTTCGTATAGTAATCCCATGTGGAACGGGTATGCAGAGCGAACCAACCCGAATCAATTAACAGGCTCCTTGCACGAAGTTATCGAAGGGGCGGATGTATTTATCGGATTATCCTCCGGTGGTGTACTGAAGCGGGGCGATGTTGAACGGATGGCGCCGCATCCCATTGTATTCGTGATGGCGAATCCTACACCGGAGATTCATCCAGACGAAATTGAAGACATTGCAGCCGTAATAGCGACTGGAAGGTCTGATTTCCCGAATCAGATTAATAATGTCTTATGCTTTCCAGGGATATTTCGAGCCGCTTTAGATTGCCAGGCTACTACAATTAATGAGGAAATGAAGCTAGCTGCTTCCGCGGCTATCGCCTCTGTCGTAGCCCCGGAAGAATTGAATAAACTGTACATTATTCCGAGTGTTTTCAATCAAGAGGTCGTTAGACGCATTCGGACAGGGGTCATTGAAGCAGCAATAAGAACCGGAGTGGCTCGGAGAATGCCGCGCGAATTCAGGTCGGGGGGATCCATATGAGTGGTTTGGGAACAAGAGCGATTGTAGAAATTAACCAAGTAGCTAATCAATTTAAATCGAGCATTGTTATCAAAGTGGGCAAACGTTTCATCGATGTTAAAAGCATTCTCGGTCTAAGTATTACGCTTTTCAGCAACGAGGTGTATCACTTAGAAATTCATGGTCCCGACGAAGTTGAGGCTAAGCATGCCATGGAGGAGCTATTTATCAAACATGGACTTCCGCTAAGCGGAGTTTGATCGTGAATGAAGGCGTGTTACGAAAGGGTAACACCAAGTGACAACAGCAAGTGACAGCAGCAAGAGCAACACCGATTGCTATACCAAGAGACGACACCAAGTAATAACACTTGGAGCAACACTAGGAGCAACAACAAGAGCAACACCAGAAGTAACACCAAGAGCAACGCCAAGAGCAACGCGAAGAGACAACGCCAAGAGCAACACCAAAAGCAACCCAAACGTGCAATCCCAAACGTTGAACCAAAAAGCCTTCAGCACCACTTTTAAAGTGGTGTTGAAGGTTTTTTTATCTCAATATTACTGTACACAGTAGGGGGAGAGGGTCACTAGTTGTACAACGTACAACAATTTCCTTGATTTCTTCTTGAAATACGGATGATGTTGTATGTTGTGCAACAATTTAGCCTTCATTCCTGCTATTGAGCTAGTTTGGGCAGAAATTGGTGTATTTTTTGCAACAATCGCTAGGAATATAGTGGATTCACTTACCTAATGTTGTAAGAAATACAACTTCACAAGTTTCAAAAGGAACTACGATGCGTTATTTATCGAAAAAACCACCTTTTTGAGCGTAAAGGGAATATGGATGCGTTATTTTGCCATTTAGGACTGAAATACGGCATTCAAAGCGGAAATAAGTGATTGACGTTCCGTTTCGATAGCCTAATAGCGGCTTTCTCTCGCAATAACGCATCGACGTTCCCTTTCATGAAGCTTCTGATTGGTTGAAAAGGAAATATAATCAAATTCGGCCCTGCGCATGAAGTATATTCAACACGATGGACCTGAGGCCGTTGCTTCGGTTATCTAATTTATTTCACCTTAAAATGCACAACCGCGCTGTACAGCATTTTACCCGCATTCGGGTCGAACACGATGTGATGCTGAATTGCGAACACGTCGAGCAATAAAGCTTTGTTGTTATCGATTTGCTCGTTGATTTGACGTTCCAACGTCTTCATATCATAAGCTTGAAAAAACTCGATTTTATTATCTATGCGGTCCAAAAGAAAGTCCATGATCTTACTCCTCCCTAAGCTAAGTTGTAAAGTTTAGACAACTTCTCTTATTATAACGTCAATATCTGATATAGGAAGTACATATGAATAGGCGTATACTGTAAGGGGATACATGATCGCATGTTCTGATGGATCGGGAATACCTCATTTGCTAGACAAACTTGTAGTAGGAAGTGATGTCGTTTTGAAGTCTACACGATTATTGGTTGATTTCTTCAAAGAGAAATGGCCGTTGTATGTTGTAGCCGCATTGTCCATTTCTTTAGGCAACATTGTTCATTCGTATTACCCCAAACTGCTAGGCATTTTTACTGATCAGCTGCAGCAAGGACTTTTGAGTAAAACTCTTATAATTGATTACAGTCTAAAGCTGCTGATGATCGGCGTCACATTCGGTGTTTTAACAGCCATTGGTCAGTATATGATCATGCGAAACGGAAGACGCTTCGAGTTTGTTTCAAGAAACCGCTTGTTTAACCATTTCACACAGCTGGGCGCAACATTTTACTCAAAGAACGGCGTTGGTAAGCTGCTAAGCTATGTGATGAATGACGTAACTGTCATTCGAGAATCGATATCCATGGGGATTAACCACATTGTAAACTCGGCGATTTTGATCACAGCTGCCATTCTCATGATGATATTCAGTTCAATCCCGCTCTATTTAATTCTCGTCTGTATATTGCCCTTGTTGCTTATTCCTGTTCTGACCGTTCGATTTCAGCCAATTATTAAAAAGCATTCCTTACAGGTACAAGAAGCATTAGGCAAAATGACGGAGTCGGCCGAGGAGCAATTCGGAGGCATACGGGTAGCCAAGAAATTCGCGGTGGAACCGATTATGGTTCGTAGGTTCAGCGAAACGGTAGATCGGATTCGCGATAACCAATTGAGATTGGTTCGGCTATCTTCCTTATTTGAAGCACTTATTCCGTTTCTGGGCGCAATATCGCTGATCATCGCGATTGCTTTTGGGGGCTATTTGACCATTCAACAGCGGATTACGATTGGCAATTTCGTTGAATTAACGCTATACATACGGATGATGGTAAACCCTTTACAGCAAATTGGCCGCGTCATTAATGCCATGCAGCGCTCTCGAGCTTCGCTTGAACGAATGAATGAGCTGCTCGATTTGAAATCCGAAATTGTGCAAAACGAGCTTGCGCAAATATCCGACCTCGATCACGAGGGAATTCGGATTGAACATTTGTCTTTCGCTTATCCTGATGATGAGGACGAGGTGCTTCATGACATAACATTGACGATTGAACCTGGCAAATCCATTGGCATTATCGGGAAAACAGGCAGCGGCAAATCGACCTTGGTGAAGCTAATGCTTAGGATATACGACCCGCCGGAGGGGACGGTATGGATCGGGGATACGGATATTCGCGATGTGACATTAGAAAGCCTGCGAAATCAAATCGCTTACGTTCCACAAGAGGGATTCTTGTTTAGCACGACCATCCGGGATAACATCGCCTTTTATAAAAGAGAATCACCCTTAGAACAGGTTGAGCGTGCTGCCAAGAAAGCACAAATCCTCTCAAGTATTACGTCATTTCCTGAAAAGTTTGAGACGAAGCTAGGCGAGCGCGGTGTCACCTTATCGGGCGGGCAGCGTCAACGAACAAGCTTAGCCAGAGGGATTATTAAGGATTCTCCTTTGATGATTCTAGATGATAGTGTAAGCGCTGTTGACTCGGTGACGGAGAAGCACATCATCGATACGATCCGCAAGGAGCGATTGAACAAAACGACCATTTGGATCGCTCATCGAATCTCCGCGTTGAAGCATACGGATGAAATTATCGTTCTTCATGAAGGCAGGATTGTGCAGCGCGGCACGCACGAAGAGCTAATTGCGCAGGAAGGCTTGTACGCCGAGCTTCATGCGATACAAGAGGGAGGTAGCGACGATGCCCAAACGGAATAACAAAAGCAATGAGGAGCGGCAGAAGACGCGATCTTCCTTTCGTTCTTTATCCGCTTATGCCAAACCGCATAGGTTCACCTTTGCAGCTGTTTTATTTTGCGCGTTACTAGGGATAGCTGCAGATTTGTTTCAGCCGTATCTAGTAAAGATTGCGATTGATGATAATTTGATGATTGGGAAAAGTGACTATCGCTCACTGCTGCTCATCTGTTTGTTTTATGCAGGTCTATCGATCAGCAGTTTATTCTTCAGTTATCTGCAGAATAATTTATTGCAGTTTGCCGGCCAAAGCATTGTCGCCAAAATACGCAAGGATTTGTTCGAGCACATCTTTAAGCAGTCGATGTCTTACTATGACCGTACGCCAAGCGGCAGCTTAATTACGCATGTTTCCAGTGATACGGAAACGTTGAATCAGTTTTTTACGCAGGTTCTTCTTAGTCTGGTTCGCGATGGCATGACACTCGTATTCATCATCGTCCTGATGTATCATCTGGACCCGCAGCTAACGCTTTACAGCATGATAGTGATTCCCATCATTGTGCTCATAGCTATAAGCTTTCGCAGATATATGCGCAAAACCTATCAGCTTTCGAGGACGCAGCTGTCTCAAATGGTTGCTTTTGCCGCTGAGAATTTATCCGGGATGCATCTCATTCAAGCTTTTCATCAAGAAAAGGAACAGATGAATCGCTTCACTGATCGGAATCTAGGATATTTCCGTGCAAATTTGAGAGAAATTCGTACCAATGTTTTGTTCAATCGTTCCTTTGATATTTTAGGGAATTTATCGGTAGCTTTTATCACCTGGATTGGCGGTATTGCTGTGTTCGATAAAACGATTGAATTCGGCGTTTTGTATGCTTTCATTACGTATATACGGCAGTTTTTTCAACCGATTAATAACATTACACAGCAATGGAATACCCTTCAATCTACAACGGTGTCTGTCAATCGAATTTGGAATATATTCGCCATTCAACCGGAAGTAAAGGATAAGGAAGGCATGTTGTCACCCTCGTTGTCCGACGTGAAGGGGGACATTCATTTCAACCATGTGCATTTTGGTTATTTGAAGGATACAGCTGTCATTGAGGATTTAGAGCTTCATATTGAGCCCGGTGAAATGATCGGTATTGTGGGGACGACGGGCGCTGGGAAAAGCTCGTTGATTAGTTTGCTTTGCCGCTTTTATGATGTGCAGGAAGGGAGTATCCGCATTGACGGCACGGATCTGCGGGATATCCCGCAGGCTGATTTACACCGAATGGTTGGACTTGTACAGCAGGAACCGTACTTATACGCAGGCAGTATTTTGGACAATGTTCGGATGTTTGATGAAACTATAACGCGTGAGGAAGTTATTGAGGCATGCCGAATGGTTGGGGCAGACAATCTCATTTCACGAATGAAAGATGGTTATGAGACACGCATATCAGAGAGAGGAAGCGGGCTTTCCGCAGGAGAGAGACAACTGATCTCATTCGCGCGAATTATCGTATTCAAGCCGAAAGTACTGATTCTTGACGAAGCTACAGCGAATTTGGACTCCCAAACGGAGCAGTTGATTCAATCCGCGCTGCAGGTCGTAGCCGAGGGAAGAACGACACTTGTTATCGCACATCGCATCTCGACCATTATGCATGCTAACCGCATCATTGTGATGAGTCAGGGGAAAATTGTTGAAGAAGGGAACCATGCACAATTACTTGCGCTTCGTGGCTATTACGAGCAATTATATCTCCATTCACAGGGGAATATGGATGCTGCACAAACTATTTCATAACATGAATGCGCCGCAACTGAGGTTGTGAAAATAAGCTTTGTCGGACTCCTTGTTAGGAAGTCGTGACGAAGCTCATTTTACCGCATAAGTAAGAATAAGTTATAGGGTAACGATGGCCCCTTTCTTATCGGCGATAAAAGCTACATCTATACGCACTCGCTCACCTTTGAATGGTCTCAATAGTGGTTTTCTCAACTGATAAGATTTTATATGTTTTGGGTTTGGGGTGAGCGAAGCTTACCCCTTTTTTATTATTGTTTTGTTTTGGAGTAAGTGAAGCTTCCGCCCTGATTACCCCAGTAATAAGAAGGGGTGTTTTGTGTGCTGATATATGGGAGAACCGGGGAAATAGGAGGGTAAGTTGCATAACGTACAACATTTATCCTTGATTTGTTCTGTGAAGGCTGAAGATGTTGTATGTTGTACAACAATTCAGCCTATTTATAGGCATTTGGGCTGCTTTGGCAGGAATTGTTGTATTTTCTGCAACATTCGTGAGGAAAACGTGGATTTGCTTGCAAATTGTTGTATAACCTACAACAATTCACGATTGAGTAAGTGTGCATGGTTACACATATGCCTTGGGCGCAATCATATGTTGCGCGTCAACCATTAGGCCTTTTTTTTATCTAGATTCCTAGATTCTCCACTTCATTTAACCAGAACGGTGTTATCACCGTCCATAAGTTGGATTAGCTTTATCGATATAAATAAGCCCTGTACCCTCGTATTTGCGTGTCATGACAAGATTTCTTTTATTACTGGAATAACTGTCCCGAAAAGAGACAATCGAACCTATTTTACCACGATCCAAGGGAAAATGTTAAAAAAGCAATATAGTTACAATATAATATCTTTACAAACAATACTGGAAAATTGTGTTGTTTTATTTATATTACTATACTATACTAATGTATAAAATTGTAAAGTTTTGTTGTCGATTATTGTCGAAGATGGGAATTTTCACCTACAACTTTATAATGGCAAACCTATTGAAAAATAGGGACGCAAAGCTAGAGGGACTACATCCAACAAGGATATGTCAGCCAGTTGCATTGTAGCAATTGGTGGAATAGGGCATTCATGCCTGTGTTTCTCCTTTTTTTTGTGAACATTTTCGTCAAGCAATTCTATCGATAGGAGAGAAATGAATGAGAGAGAAAAGATTAACGAATGTACAGCAATTATTCCCCAGTGAGGATGGAAACCAACAAACGCGACAAATGGTTTTGCGGCTCATTGAACAACTAGTAACAGGAGTGGATGATCTCAAAAACCCTGATGGCGTCAATCTCAAGGGCGAGAAAAACCGAACAGGGACTTTCTATAACAATCTAATTCGAGAAAGCTCCATTCCTAATGGCAGCGTCCCCCTAGAGGAAGTTAATACAGAGCTATTGAAATTGCTGCATGATCATCCTTATCATACGAAATATTTTTTAACGAATATTTTGCCGATGGCAAGCATCCCGGGGATTATGGGCATGATCGCGGCATTTTTGGTTAATGGCAACAATTTATGGGATGTATACGGCCCAGCCGGAGCTGAAGCTGAAGTAAGAGTCATCAGCATGATGTCCAAATTAATAGGCTATGATGCGCTGAAAAGCGGCGGGTATACGACATGGGGCGGACAAGGAGCTGTATTCTCAGGTCTCCGGATAGCGATCGCTAAATTCGTTCCGGACGCATTGCAAAAAGGTGTTCCCGACAACTTGTATGCTTTTTGTTCCGAAGCCGCTCACTACAGCTTGTTTAAATCTATGGAGGCATCAGGCATAGGGAGCGATAGATTGATTAGAGTTCGCACGAATGCTGACAGCTCCATGGATGTGAATGATCTGAGAGTTAAAATGGAAGAAGTGATCGCACGAGGCGGAATTCCGATTTACATTGTAGCTACGACAGGAACGACGGATGCCATGGGGATTGACGATTTGGAGCAAATTTATGCTGTGTCTGACAAGGCAGCCGTTCATCATGGGTTGCTTAGACCTCATATTCATGCAGACTCTGCTTTAGGTGCGTTCTTTGCTTTCTTTAATGACTATGATTTCATCTCCAATCCACTCGAATTAAAGAAAGATGTCGCTCAGGCTTTAATTTCTATCCAAAGCAAGATGAGGCATTTGCATTTGGCCGACTCGCTTTGCTTCGATTTTCAAAAGCTGGGGCAAACCCCTTACCTGACAAGCTTATTTCTGGTCAAGGATGCCGCCGATTTAAGGCTCATGGATCTGCATCCGGATGAAACGCCCTATGTCGGACATCGGGGATACGGACAGTATCACACCGGTTATACGTTGGAGTGCTCGCGCATGGCTAGCTCCATCAGCATTTACAGTGCTCTGCTTGCATTCGGCGTTCAAGGGTATCAGCAATTGCTGGCTCAGTTCGTTGAGGTTAATCTTGCTTTCCGGGAAGCGCTTCGCCAAGAAATCCCTCATGCTGAAATCGTTAATAACGACAACCCTGGCATCATTACACTATTTCGTATATATCCGGAAGGCAGTCCGCATTTTCAAGAAGAAGTTTCAGGCAAGTGCACGCTTAAGGAAATTGAACGGAATAATAAATTTAACGAGCGTTTATTCGAAATGCTTGGGAATCATCGCGATCGTATATTTTTTGGCGATACCAAAAAGCATCTGCTTGTTCAAACGAAGGATGATTGTTCTGTTGCTCTTTACGCGACAAAGATTTTTGTCATCTCCCCTTATACGGAGACCAAACATGTACATGAAATTATTCAATATTTGAAGGAAACTGTAGCGCAAGTCTACGAGAAATATTCCGAAACATCGCTATTAAGCAGGAGGTAATTGAAGTGGCAAAGCATGCTCCAAATAAAATAATAAACTGGTTCAGAGGACAAATCGCGGTGAAGATGACGAGCAGTATCTTACTGCTGCTGTTATTCGTATGCGCAGCCTTCTCCGTCTCTTCCTATTTGGCCAGCAAAAGTTTAACAACGAAGCTTGAGGATCAATTTGTTCTAAGATTAACGACAAACATTGAAAATGTTTCAAAATATATGACTTCTATTCCCGAACATGCAGATGAAATTACAGGCAAAGATCAACCGGCTTATACCAAAATAAAACAGCAATTTGAACAATTTAAAAAGCAAGACTCTCTTGAGAATGTTTATGTCTTGCAGAAAGTTCAGAATAAAGATCAAATCGTCATTTTAACCGGAGTTGATGAAGATTTCGGCACCGAGTATCCCTTTACGCCTGAAATGAACAGCGCGATCAAAGAAAATAAATTAACGATCAGTGAGATTTACAAGGACGAATTTGGTATACATAAATCTGTCTTTGTTCCCCTCAAAAATGTTAAAGGCGAAAACGTCGGAATTCTCGGGATTGATTTAGATGCCTCAGTCGTTCCCAAAACGAAGCAAGAATTGTTATGGACAACCTTTACGATTACCTTAATCGTTATAGTCATAGGCGGTCTGATAGCCTTCTTCATAAGTCGAAGTGTGACGAGACCGGTCATTCAGCTGATGCGTGTAACAGAAAAGGTTGCTGCCGGAGATTTATCTGCACAAGTCGCAATCCAGCGAGTAGATGAGATCGGTAAATTGGCAAATGCTTTTAACGAGATGCGTCAGAATTTAGATTCCCTGATCCGCCAAATATTTTCTTCATCCAACCTTATTACCAATACCAGCGCGCAATTGTATCAGTCTGCGGACGAATCCAGCTCTAGCAGCGCGCAGGTTGCCGTTTCCATGAACAGCATGAACGAAGGGGTTGCTGAAGTTGTTTCTTCCATTACAGAGAGTACTTCATCCATCGTTGAGATCAATACGGAATTATCAGAAGTAACATCTGAAGTCAAAGAGATGCAGGAAATGGCCCACAAGGTAGGTGCACAATCTGCAGACGGTCAGCAGCTTGTTGAGAAGACATTACATCAGATGAATGTGATTCAAAAAGAGATGAAGCATTCACAAGAAGCCGCGCAGCAGTTGGGAAACCGCTCGAAGGAAATTGGGGAAATTATCCATATTATCACCGAAATTGCACAGCAGACGAACCTACTGGCACTGAATGCGTCCATTGAAGCGGCACGTGTTGGAGAACAGGGGAAAGGCTTTGCCGTTGTAGCTGGTGAAGTGAAGAAGTTGGCGGAGCAATCCACGAAAGCCGCAAGCTCAATCACAGAGCTCGTTTCCAGTACCCAAAATGACAGCCTTCTTGTCATGGAGAGCATTGTCCAGGGAAATCAAGCCGTTGAACAAGGTCAAAGCTGGATTAATGATACGTATGAAAATTTTAAAGTTATTTTTAACGGTATTTCTGTTTTCTCCAATCGGACAGACCATTTGATCCATACTTTGGAGCGAGCAGAAAGATCCTTTGAGATCATTTCGAATGCCATGCAGAAAATCTCAGGGATTACAGAGGAACAATCCGCAGGCTATGAGGAAGTGGCGGCGGCAGCTCAAGAGCAAAGTGCTTCCATTCAGGAAATTACTTCAGCCATTCGCCAACTATCTGATATGGCTGTTGTCCTGCAAAGTTCTGTTCAAAATTTTAAGATCACAGATTGAATGCAATGACTTCCTTCATTTGATTACTTGCCAGCCCAGTGCTGGCTTTTTTATTTGAAAGCCATTAATCATCCATAGGCTAATGATCTGGTACTAGGAATAGATAGTACTTCTCAAACTGCATATCTCTAGTACAATTAGAAGTAAGCGAGAGGAGGAATATTCATCATGAAATCCAAATTTGTTATGATTGGGCTAGGCTATGTATTGGGAGCAAGTGCTCTACTAACCGCCATTGTATATTTTTTTGCTACGAATTGGGAGAAATTGAACCGCTGGGAGAAATTCATTCCTGTCTTTGTGCTCATATTGGGCTTTTACGGCTTATCTGTATGGCTTTCGCGCCAAAATGGCAGGCAGTTTCTAAGTAAACTTAGCTTGTTCGCAAGCTGTATATCCTTCGGTGTAGGTGTTGGACTCATTGGGCAAACCTACAATTCTCATGCGGACAGTTACAGCTTGTTCGCCGTATGGTTCATTCCGGCATTTTTGCTTGCCTTATTAACCAGATGGCAGCCCTACTATGTACTGGCCTATATTTTAGGCCATCTCGCTTACGGAATATATTTCTTTGGGCGTTGGGGAGTAAATTCAGATGCGGAAATCATTCAAATCACCATCTGGCTCGGAATCGCCATTGCAAATGGCATCTTGTATGTTCTGAGCGAGAAGGAGCGTTTGTACTCGCCATTTCTGAAATGGATCTCTTTTCAAATTGGGATGGCGGTTTTAGTCGTGGCTTCAAATTCACATGCGTACGAAAAGTACGGTATCTTTATGAACTTGCCACTCATCCTAGTACTTGCGGCAGCCGTGTACTATACACACAAGACGAGGAATAAAGCTTATCTATTGTTTGCCGGTCTGTGGGTATCGATCACGGTGACAGTCAAATATATCGAGCTTATCATCCAGTATTATAACGAGTTTTTTTTCATAGCCAGCTTGTTGTTTATTATCTTGTTCATCTTTGCGAATGTGAAGTTCATGAACTTTATTCGTTCTTGGAATCCCTCTTCCAAGCAGTTGCAACCGGAAAATCGCTCGGATCAAGAAGCTACGGATCAAGCAAAGCCGGAAGGAGATTTTACCAAATGGGTCGTCCGTGTCCTCACCGTTTCGGTCATCATTATTGGCTCGCTTCTGGGAAGCTTGACGATCATTGGGATTATCACTGTTGTACTAGGATTTAATGAACCGGAGAATATACTAATAGGCTTTGGGTGTGTCACTGTCATTGCGATGATCATAGCAAAAAAACTAAATTCATTAGTGCGATACACGATACTCATTAGTGGATTGCTGCTTGGAGCAGGAGCGGCTGTATTTACGGAGAATGTTCCTATTCTCTTGGTTTTCCTGGCGCTTACGATTGCAGCTTTTATCTACATTGGTGGGTTGGTACATCGTATATTCTTCTTACTGGCTGCTGTCATTATTGCTTCTTTCGTACTTTTCAATTGGATTGATAGCGGTACTATTGTTCTTACCGTACTTACCGGCTTATTATTCATTATGTTTGCCAGTGGTCAGGTCATTGCAAATACGGGAGTCAGACAACCCATACTTTACAGCAGTTTTCCTTCATTTCTGATAACTTTATTTGCCTTAACTTTTATGGCGGAGTCATCTTGGTATTATATAGCCAATGTGCTATTCTTTATCGTCGTTGTTCTCGCTTTGGTCATTAGTAGACAACTGCAAATCAAATGGATTTATGCTTGGTCAATGGGCTTCTGGATTGCTTTCCTGGTATATAAATATTACGATCTGGCCTGGAAGCTTCTGCACAAATCGATTAGCTTCGCGGCTATCGGGATTTTGGTTCTTGCCTTTACGGTTTGGTATGAAAAAAGACATCGTTCTGAAGCGATTGAACCCGTTGAGGCTAATTCTAATTATGCTATGAACCGCTGGATTATTGCTCTGCTAGTTCTGCTTCAAGTCATGGCAATGTCCTTACAAATTGGTAAAAGTGAGTGGCTGCTCGTTCACGGACAGCTGATTAAGCTGGAGCTTAAACCGCTTGATCCACGTTCACTCATTCAAGGTGACTATGTGCGTTTGCGCTATACTATATCTGAGCCGCCTCTATTTGCAGATAAAAATGATGAGGCAAGTTCTAAGGGGAAAATTACAATCGTTCTCTCTCCGAACCAGGCGACAGGTGTTTATGAATATCGCCGCTTATATACCAAAGGGGAAGCATTAGCTCCGGGAGAGGTTCGCATGAATGGAAACAAGGTCGGTTATGAGGGTATTGAATATGGGATCGAGACTTATTTCATTCCGGAAGGAACAGGCCGTGTATTTGAACGGGATGCCAAGTTTGCTGAAGTGAAAGTTTCTGCTGGCGGCGATGCGATCCTTGTGCGTTTATTGTTACAACCAAGTGTTGTCCAATAAAGATTAATGTGGTAAAATTACCCGATCTTTGCTTAAAAGAAAGGGGTAACTCTTCTCATGTGGCTTATATTTTCAGTGCTTGCGGCTGCCAGTTTCGGGCTGCGAGGCATTCTATATCATTGGACCAGCCAGCAATCGCTGAATCGGAATGTGCTGCTCTGCGGCACATTTTTTATGGGGGCGCTCGTCAGTATTGGCTGCGCCCTTATTTCACAGCAAGAGTGGACGGTATCAGCTCTGATTGGTGTTCAAATGGGATTGTTCTCTTTTGGAGCCAATGCCAGTATGTTCAAAGGCTTTGCGGTAGGCAAAGCCTCTTTAGTTGCCATCCTCACCGGTTTACCATCGGTCGTTGTGGTTTTCGTCGCATTTCTACTTTGGGATGAGCGACTTAATTTATGGCAATTCTTTGCCTTCCTTGTGATCGTAGTAGGTATTTTATTCGTTCGTTACTCGAATGATATCACCCTTAAGAACCTGCAAGGAGCCGGATGGGGAGTGCTTGCTTTGTTTCTTTTTGCCGGAAATGATTTGTCTAGCAAATGGACAACCATCGTTTCTGCGCCATTGTTTCCAACGCTATTTTTTATGTTTGCAACAGGGACATGCTGTTTCGGATTATGGTGGTTGAAGGACAGGGCAAAGGATAAAGGAAAAGAAGTCGCGCCAGCCAGTTGGACAGAACGTAGAACCTTCCTGATTGGAATGGTCGTCGGGATTACAAATGTCATAGGCATGATCTTCATTATCCATGCATTCGATCAGGGGAAAACGGGATTAGTTTCCGCCGTCGTTGCACTTAATGTATTGATAGTCTTATTGTATACACGGTTTGTTTTGAAGGACAAATTCTCAAAAATGGAGCAATCCGGCTTAGCTTTAGCATTCATAGGCATTATGATGATGAAATTAGTTGGATCTTGACAACACATTATTATTGCTGTAATATTCAGTAAATTCTTAATTTCATAATCAACATTGATGAACAGGACAGTAATTCTTGTCGGACAGTCGCAGCGAGCCGGAGCAGGTGGGAACCGGTACGAATGTCAAGAGTGAAGCGGGTCTGGGAAATGGTCTTCTGAAAGTACGGTGTAGGGAGATCCGGCATAAGCCGTTATCGTTGGAGTGGTTAAACCAGTGGTTTAACACTTAGAGTGGTACCGCGGGAATGAACAGCTCTCGTCTCTTATTATAGAGACGGGGGCTTTTTTGCGTTTTTCTGAAAAAAGATTATAGGCTTCGCATCAATCCTATTAGGAGGAATATGCCATGATTCAACAGCTTTTAACGAATGAAATCGAGTATCATGTAGGTGTTTTATTTCAAGAGTACGGAATAGAACAACCTGTGACGCTGAAAATCTTGACGGAACACCCAGCACACGCAGAGCACGGGGATTACAGCACGAATGTTGCTATGCTTTTAGCAAAAATAGTACGTAAAGCTCCTTTGCAAATCGCACAAGAGCTTCAACAGCGTATAGAAAAGAGCGGTTCCGTACAAGGCTTATTTGCCAAAGTGGCTGCAGTGCCTCCGGGGTTTCTGAACTTTTATATAAGTTGGGACACGTGGTCTTCTGGTCAATATGGAGCTGCAAAAGAGCTTGTTGATCAAAGAAACAAAACAAGAATTTTGATCGAACATACATCAATCAATCCGAATAAAGCTGCTCATATTGGCCATTTGAGAAATTCTTGTATCGGTGATTCGTTGTCTCGCATGCTCTCGCAAGCAGGGTATCAGGTGGAGGTGCATAACTATATTGATGATCTGGGGAATCAATTAGCGGATACCGTGGTGGGCATTCTTCATACAAAGACAGAAGAGTCTTTTAATCGATTTGGCGACTTTTGTTGGGAAACCTACGCTAAGGTGAATCAGGCTTACAAAGTGCAGCCAGAGCTTGTAGAGCAGCGTTCTACAGTTCTTCATGCGCTAGAGAGTGGGCATTCCAATCTTGCGTGGATGGGTGCTTTGGTGGCGGAAAGGATCGTTCGCGAGCAGTTGGAAGAAATGAAGCAGTTCGGCATACATTACGATGTGCTGGTTTGGGAAAGCAGCATTGTGAGAGCGGGATTCTGGGACACAACCTTTGAGCTGCTGAGCCAAACTGATATGTTTCATAAGGTGACGGATGGGAAATTAGCAGGCTGCTGGGTATTGAAGAATCTAGAAGAAGGGGCCGTTACAGCTGGGGAAAGCACAAATTATCAAGGGGATAAAGTGCTTGTTCGTTCCAATGGTATTTTAACGTATACAGCGAAGGATATAGCCTATCATCTATGGAAATTCGGTGTGCTGCCGAATGATTTTGTATATAAAAAATGGGAGGATGGACTATGGTCCACAGCTTCCCAGGGCAGAAAGAAATCGATAGGGCAAGCGGATGTCGTCATTAATGTTATTGATTATCGTCAGCAATACCCGCAGGAGATGGTTAAGCTAGCTCTAGAAGTATTGGGCTATGAGCAGCAGGCGAGTCAGCTTAAACACGTGAGCTATGGGGTCGTTTCCTTAAGCCCGGAAACTGCTGCAGGACTGGGTATTGATATTTCGGCTGGCAAAAGCTCCTATGCGATGTCTGGGCGCCAAGGGATTGGAATTAAAGTCGCGGACCTACTCGATCACATGGAGAGAGTCATTGACGCTAAACGCTCAAGAAAAGCGGGGATTTCCAGCAGATCGATTGCTGCGGCTGCGATCCGTTATTATTTGCTCAAATATCAGCTGCAAACAGAAGTTATTTTTGACTTGGAGCAAGCGACGGAAATAACCGGGAACACGGGCGTCTACCTGCTTTATGCATACTCAAGAGCTAACAGTATTTTGGACAAAGCAAAGAAAGATACTCGACTTCATAAGATGGAAGCAAAGTTCGATAGGACTCTTTTGGAAGAACAGGAATATCAGCTTTTGAGGCACGTCGCCTATTGGACCGAAACACTGGAAGCTGCCACTAAACAATTGGCGCCTAGCATACTCTGCCATTACGCTTTCGAGTTAGCTTCGCTTTTTAACCATTTCTACAGTGTTTGTCCGGTTTTAAAAGGCAGTGAAGAAAGCATAGCCCATCGCCTTTGGATCACGCAAACGTATAAACAGACGCTGCATCAGGTACTGGAAGTGCTGGGTATGCCGACGCCAAAACGATTGTAACCGAAAAAACGATTGCATGTATTCTATTAGGCAATGCCATTTCGATTAACGCTTCGGAAGTCGGGGTTGTCCGCATTCGTCCTTAAAAATGCAACATAAGCTTTCTGATCTTGATCAAATGCGGTACAATAGGGATATTCGTGCCAATTTGAATGATTCAGGAGGCTTTAACCACAATGACAGAAAAAGATATCGACACACAAGCTCCAGTAGATAACGAACAAGATCAAGAACGCGAACAGGCCCAAATCATTATGACTTGGTTTCAGCACATTCAAGAAGTAATGAAAGAACAATTTCCCGAATATGAAGTAGATGGCCAGATTGGCAATAATCCGACTTATGGTCCAATGTTTGCCTTCACACTTAAAAATGATGAAAAGTCCACATCATGCGGATTTTTCTTGAATGAAATTATGAGAAACTTCCAAACAAATCCGAATGCGGGGCTGTGGTTATCGTCCTTTTTCGTAGATTTGTTGAGAAGCCCAGAAAATCATCCGCTGCCGAATCCTCCACAATCGGAAGATGAAGCCAAAGAGCTGCTGGATAAACATATTGTTCCTTATTGCGCGGCTACAGTTCGTGAAGAATTCCCTGATCAAAAGATCTATGTTGACTTGGAGCTTCATGAGGAGCATGGTCCAGTCCTCGAGGCTGGCTTCGTAGCTGTTGAAGATGGCAATAATACATGTGCACTTCCGCTGCAATATTTAATGACGTTATATTTATTGAATCGTGACCCGGCAGAGCCTTTAATTCAAGCGATGTATCGGTTGTATGAAGAAAATAATTTAGGCCAATAAGGATGAGAAGTGAACAGCCAGGAGGGTTTCCTCCTGGCTGTTCGGTTTGGTTGAGGTTTGGTTATATTTTGATTGATTTAATTTGATTTTTGTTTGATGTGATTTGATTTGAGGGAGCTTAAAGTGGAGTAGTTTCCCTTTTCATTGTTTTGCTACATGAGAAGTTGTACTACGTACAACAATTTTCTTAGTTTCTTCTCTCTGAGCAGGAACTGTTGTAATTCGTACAACAATTTGCTCGATTTTTGCTCAAAAGGGCTACTTAAAGTAGAAATTGTTGCAATTTTTGCAACAATTTCCAAGAGGTATGCTAATTTGTTTGATTTTTGTTGTACAACGTACAACATTGCTTCCTTTATAGTTTGGAAGTCATGCAGCGTGTCAGAGAGAAATGTGAAGGTAGGAGTAGAGAATGGCTAATTTAATCCATCCTCTCGATTTACTTCCTACAAACGGAGATACTCCTCATAGCTTTTAATAATCGGAAGTGGAGAGATGGAACCAAACTTCACATATTTCATCGCATGCGACGTATTAAAGAGCACAACGGTATCGCTCGGACGCAGCCATCCGCTGTCGCAGAGTGCGAGCAGACCTGCCCAAGTTGCCGAGCCTTCGGGGGACGCGGAGATGCCCTGCGAGCCCAAAGCGCGAGTAGCCTCGGCAATTTGGCTCTTGGAGAGGGCGATGGCTGTGCCGCCGCTTTGTTTCACAATCGACAGGATGAGTGCCAAGTCTGGCGGATTCGGTACGCGCATACCTGTCGGACTAGCTTCTAATCCGGCAGCTTGGGCACTTCCAGCTTGTCTGCATGCGATGCCATCGACAATTGGCTGGCATCCTTCTTCCTGCACGCAGACGAATCTTGGCATGGGGCTGTCAATCCAGCGAAGTGCTTTGAGCTCCTGGTAAGCTTTCCACATGCCAATAATACCGGAGCCGCCGCCGGTTGGATAGATGATGACGTCGGGGAACGTCCAGCCAAGCTGTTCGGCTAGCTCAAGTCCCATTGTTTTCTTGCCTTCTACACGTCCGGGCTCCTTCAATGTGCCAACATTTACCCAACCCTGATCTTGTTTACCCGCTTCAATGATTGCTGCTGCATCATGAATGAAGCCATCTACGAGGTAGGTGGCTGCTCCATATAACGGACATTCGTCCACGATTAATGGCGGGCAATCCATGGGGATAAAGACGGATGCCTCGATCCCGGCACGTCCTGCATAAGCGGCTAATGCCCCCGCGGCATTTCCATTGGATGGAACGGCCGCTTTCGTCGCTCCCGTTTCTTTGAGCAAGGAAACAGCGACGGAGAAGCCCCTCGACTTAAAGCTCCCCGTAGGGTTCTGCTCTTCTCTCTTGATCCATAGCTGTTTAATAGGCAGTCTCTGCTCCCATTCCTGCATACGCAGAAGTGGCGTCCAGCCTTCGCCTAAGGTGATGATACAATCAGGGTTACTCACTGGAAGCAATTCTTTATATCTCCACATCGATGGGTAGCGTGTTTGTAAAGCTTCCTTCGTTAACGTTCTAGCTAAGTGTTCCAAGTCGTAATCGACCAATAAAGTGCCACCGCAGTCGCATTTCATTTCTTGATAACGGAAAGGGAGCCTTGCTGAACATCGTGAGCAATAAAGCCCCAATCGGTTCATCTCCGGGCCTCCTCAAAGTTTTCAATAGAAAACTATTATAGTTTTAATAAGAGTTTTGTTATTGCAAACTCTTATTTAGACTATTACCAAGAGGAGAAGATGGAAACGGCTTGTGTCTTTTGATTTATTTTATTTTTTTAACTTATTTTTGCGATTCAAATATTTGGTTTGTTTTTGTTTTTCTTTTTGTGAAATGACTTTATCTTGTAGAACATCGACTTATCCTTCAATTTCAAAAATAGCTCAAGCATTGGAGCGAAATTAACCTCAATTATCCAAACATTCCCCTCTTTATCGAAAGCCATATCAATCCCCATCGTCCCTACCCAAGGATAATAAGGACCCAATTTCTTAGCGGCTTGCAAGGCAACTTTATCGAGCTGTGAGAGGAGATCAGAAGCCCGCATCTTTTTGAGCGCCGAGTTTTTGAGAGCATGTTCCACCGATACGACCTTGCCGCTGCTCATGCGAATATTCGTTACAATAAAGCCTTTTCCGGCCACTTTGGCCAGTTTACCGGTCACTTCCCAAGGTGAGTTGAGGCGTCGCTGTACCATCACTCTGAGATCAAAGGGCCGGTCATTCACCGTAGCAAGCGGAATTCGCTGCTGAATAATGTTGTTTTTGCCCGCTTTCTTTTTGATATAAGCGTTTAATTGTGTATGGTTTGTAAAATTTTTCTTCGTAGCGCCATCCTGTACCTCATATGTGGAAGAATCCATCTTTTTGATCCGAATGACACCATTGCCCCCATAGCTCCCAGTCGGTTTAATGATGACCTGACTGTATTTTTTTATCATGCGCCAGAAAGAGCTTTTTCGCAGCCATGCTGTTTCTGGAAGATTCACACGAAGTTCAGACGATTTCTGCAGCAGCTTATATTTGGTCCATTTACTTGTGTTTAGTTTAGTCATTAGATTTCGCTTCTTGCTTGAGAATAACAAGATCATGTTCTTCAACCCGGAGCAGTTGATTGCGTTCATCAACGAAGACCACTTGAGGTTTGAGGTTGTTAATTTCGGCTTCATTCATGAGTCCCATACTTAGAATAATAACGAGGTCGCCAGGAGCAAAAAGGTGGGCAGGGGGACCATTCAAACCGATCTTGCCGCAGCCTTCCGGCGCAGGTATCGCGTAAGTTTTCCACCGGGTGGCGTTTCGCAGACTTGTGACTTGAACCAGTTCATAGGGTAAAATATTCGCTTTACGCATTAATAAACCGTCTATGGTAATGCTTCCCACGTAATCCAAATCGGCTTCCGTTACCGTCGCACGATGGATCTTCCCTTTACACATTAGTCGCAGCATATGCAGTAGCTCCTTTAACATCACATTGGGTATTCATCACAAAGTATGACTAAGGTCGGTCTCCTGGTGTAGGCTATAGCCTATTTCCAAAGAAAAATGGGTAAATGCCACGCTGAATTAGGGCTGTGATATACTAATTAAACGGATATATGTAAAACTTGGGTAGATGGGAGTGAAAAGTTCTGCAGGCCTATTCTGGTTATTGATCGGGCAAACGCGGAGAAGGGTTAAAGGGGATATATTGGAGAATAGCTGCTGCAATTGCTATAACGGAAATGTTGGCAATGTCTCTCATGCTGGGTTTACATATTATCAAGCCAACGAGCCAATTCATTATCCCGATAAGAGCGGCAATGACGTTGAAATAAAAGGCAGGTATTTCCCGGGGAACCGCACAAAACGACAAGTTAAGAGCATAGCAAGAAGCGTCCGATTAAGTTTACTCGGACGCTTCTTCGTATGAATGATCGGTTCGATGGAAATAACAACGGAGTCTCAGCTCTGATTCAGCCAATTAATTTAATGCCGCTAATCAATACCAGACTTGCAATAATCATGCGCAACACATTGGTCGGTGCCTTAGCAGAGAGCATGCTGCCGATAACGACGCCGGGAACGGAACCGATGAGTAGGTTGAGGACGAGCGTATAATTCACATTCCCCATACTGGCATGCAGAATGCCTGCTGCCGTTGCAAGGAAGAAAGCGTGAGCAATGTCAGTTCCGACGAGCTGAGCCGGGTTCATACGGAAAAAGTAAAGCATTGCAATAGCGTACAAGGAGCCGGATCCAATGGACGTAAGCCCGACAACAAAACCCAGTACAGCCCCAATTGTAATGGTTAGTCCTCGTTTCTCCTCCAAAGATTGGAGCTGCCAGCGATTTTCTTTGATTTTGTGGCCGAAGAAAACTTTAAACAAAGTAGCAAACGCCACCAGAATCAAGACATAACCAAGAGCATGCTTAATAATGATCTCCTGATTATGAAAGAACGAATTGAATAATTTTAAAAAAATAATAGCTGCAATTACACCTGGAATACTACCCATGGCCAACATTTTAACCAGCTTGAAATCAATCGTTTTCTGCCGCCAATGCTGAATCGTGCCAAAAAGCTTTGTAATCGAATTATAAAGAAGGTCTGTTCCCACGGCAATTGAAGGATTTATTCCAATCAGGATCAAAATGGGGGTGAGCAGCGAAGCTCCGCCTACACCAGTCAATCCGACCATAAAACCAACAAATACGCCCATAAATAAAACTGTTAAAGTCATGTTGTCATGTCCCCAATCCAATTACCCACTAACCATATTGGATTAATTTTATTATATAGAAAAGCATTATGTAAAGGAAAACTTTTAACTCTTTTTGATTTGACTTCATAATGCTCTGAACATGCTATTCATTCATTCTGGAATCAGTTACAATATGTGGATGTGAAAAAAAGTAGTATTTAGGAGGTGACATCCATTAGAAATCGAACTACGGTTATGGTGAGTATCGTTTTGGCGGTATTAGTGTCGTCTATCGATACCACGATTGCGAATACCACAATGCCGATTATTGTGAAAGAAATTGGTGGCAATGACCTGTACGCATGGGCATTTACCTCCTATATGGTCCTGTCTACTGTATTAGCTCCATTAGCTGGCAGATTATCTGACCTATTTGGGCGGAAGCGGATCTATGCAGCAGGCATACTTCTGTTTCTTTTCGGATCTGTGCTTTGCGGTTTATCCCAGAGTATGCTGCAGCTGATTTTGTTCAGAGCGATTCAAGGAATTGGTGCAGGGGTGATGATGCCCTTTCCTGCCATTATTGCGGGAGATATTTATCCGGTGGAGCAGCGAGGTAAAGTACAAGCGTATTTCACAGGGATGTGGGGGTTATCTGCCATATTAGCACCTCTACTGGGTACGTTTTTCGTGACCTACCTGAGTTGGCGGTGGATTTTTTTCGTTAATATACCGGTATGTATCGTTGCGCTTCTTGCCTTGCAGCCATATAAGGAAGTGTATCAACCGAAGAAAGCCGTAGTCGATTATGGCGGAGCTATTTTGTTTGCCTGTGGCATTTCCTTATTGCTGCTTACTACAGCAGTTGAGCGTTATAGCTATATGTATGGCGCGCTAGGAGGCATATTTATGATTGCTTTCTTTTTATATGAGAGAAAACATCCTGCGCCAATCGTTCCGTTAAATCTGCTGCGCAATCGTCCAGTGGCCATTATGATTGCAAGCTCTTTTCTAAGCTGCGCGGCTCTCTTTGGGACTTCCAGCTTCATACCTCTCTCCCTGCAAAATCAAGGCTACTCGTTGTTTGTTAGCGGTATTGCACTTCTGAGCACATCCATTGGGTGGATGGCTGTTGCTGTTCCTGGTGGGAAATGGGTAATTCGCTATGGATATAAACGGCTTCTAGTCATAGGTAATATAATACTCGTCATTACAGCTGCCTTATTTTATTTCATACATGAGGGTACTCCATTCTGGTACACGTTTACCGCACTAACGACGCTTGGTCTTGCTTATGGGATAATCTTCACTATTACTACAATCGGTTCACAGCAGCTTGTAGCAGCGCACCAGAAGGGGATTTCTACCTCGTTGCAGCTCTTTGCACGGAATATTGGAACAGCGGTCAGCGTAACCATTATGGGTGCAATCCTTACGAAATCCAGCGTCTTTTATACAGGTATTCACGGTATGTTCGTGTTTGGACTTTTGGCAAGCTTACTTTCATTGGCCATGCCGTTTGCTATTCGTTCGGCGTCCGATCTGAAAAGCCAGAAGACGGAGTAACCTCCGCATTCTGGCTTTTTTTTCATAAAGCATTTGGACTAGCATTTGTATCATGGAAAACATAACTCTTTTCAAATAGCTCAGCTGTAAGTGGAACTGAGAATAAGTATCCTTGTATATTTTCACAACCAAATCTTTCTAGAAGATTGAGCTGTTCATGAGTTTCTACACCTACGGCAATGACACTCATATTTAAACTATGTGATATAGCCATAATAGCTTCAATGATTGAAGATTCCGAATTATAGGTAGAGATCTCATGAACGATCGATTTATCAATTTTCAACGTATCCACTGGAGAGTTATGTAAATAACTTAAAGAAGAATAACCAGTTCCGAAATGATCGATAGAGATTTTAACTCCCTCACGCTTTAAAGCATAAAGTTTTTCCATGCAGCTAAGGTCGTTATTCATCGATATGCTTTCGGTCATTTCAAGTTCTAAATACTGTGCTTCCAGCTTATTTTGATGCAGAATCTCGAGAATCATTGTCACCAAATCTTCTTGATGAAACTGGACAGAGGATATATTCACTGCAATAGGAACAGGCACCATGCCCGCAGCTTGCCATTTATTCATTTGTAAGCAGGCAGTTTGTAAAACCCATTTTCCGATTGCAATAATTTGTCCGGACTCTTCAGCAATAGGAATAAATTCCTTCGGAGAGACGCTTCCTAACGCATGGCTATCCCACCGTAGTAAAGCTTCTACCCCGATTATTTTGCCAGTAGGAATATGGAATTTGGGTTGGTACATGAGGTAGAGCTCATTATGTTCTATAGCTGACCGGAGGGATTGCTCACATGCACTTCTCCTCGAATAAATGACACTCATTTCCTGTTCATAAAAATGATAATGGTTTCCACCGAGGTCTTTGGCCAAATACATCGCTTGATCAGCATTTTTCAGTAGAACCCCCGGATCTTCTCCATCGATTGGATACAAAGAGATACCGATACTAGTGGAAACAAAAACATTTCGACCATCGATTTGGAAAGGAGCTTCCAGTTGTCGAATGATTTTCTCCGCTTGCACAGCTGCTGACTCCCGATTCCCGAATGGGTACAAAATCACAAATTCATCGCCACTTAGCCTGGAAACAATGCTTTGCGCATACAAGCTTTCCGAGAGTAGTGCGGAGAACTTTTGCAGCACCAGATCTCCTAAGTGGTGGCCTAAGGTATCGTTAATGAGTTTAAACCGATTTACATCAAGGAAAAGTAGAGCTAAGCTTTGATTATGTTGTTTGGCTTTGTTTAACACATCATGGAAAAGCTGATTGAACTGGTTGCGATTCGGCAAGCCTGTCAGAAGATCAAAATAGGCTAGCTGTTGTATCATTTCCTCGGACTTCTTTTTTTCAGTCAGATCACGGAGATAAGCTGTATAAACATGCCTTCCTTTATACGGAGTGCTCGTAATCGTTATTTCCGCCGGAAACACGCTGCCATCCGATCGAAATGCTTTCAATTCGGTTCGCTTACCGATAATCGATTCATCTTTGGCTGTGAATAGCAGATTTAAGAAGGTTGTTTCCTGGCCATCTTTTTCAAAAAGAAAATCGATTAACGTTAGCCCTAGAGCTTCTTTGCGTTCGTAACCAAAAATGGCTTCTGCTGCAGGATTAAACGCAATGATCCTCCCACTTGAATTAATCATCATGATACAATCGATAGCAGACTCTAATAGCGAAGCTTGGAGTGCTTTTATGTTATTAAAGGATAAGTAAAGAGCAGTTATTGAAATAATGAACGTTAGCAGCATGAGGTAAATTGGATAATTATCTGTTAGCGTATTGTGCATGAATCAACCTCATTTCGTATAAATAAAAAAGCCCATCCCGAATGAAAGGATGAACTCCTTGACTCGGTAACCTGTCGTCCATAGCAATCCCAATTAGGGATGCCTTAGGTCATGGCTTTGCGTCGCATTGTTTCCAATGGTTTGCTTTTTACGATTCTATTTATGTAGTTCATAAGGCACTAGTCAGTGATGTGTAAAGCTTAAATACCAGTTAATACGCCCTATTATAATTAGTTAAAAATGACGTGTCTATAGCGGTATTTGCATATAATTAGCGAACGATGTCGAATTCAACTAAGAATAATTTATAATGCTAATTTCTTGATTTTTTATAGTTCTAAAGATGGATAGGTGAGGTTCAATGTATAAATCAAGCCATGTTCGAGGCATTATTTTTGATATGGATAATACACTGCTGAGGTCTAAGATTAATTTCCAAATGATGAAAAAGCAAGTGGCGGACTACCTTATTGAGCATGATTTATTGCCGGTTGGTTTTCCAATTCAAGAGCATACCACATCAACCATGATTGAGTATTTGAAAGCGAAAGGGATGTCTGAAGAATCCTATACAGAAGTGATGCATATGGTCGTTCAACATGAACTAATCGGCATGGAAGGCGCAGGACTGGAATCCCATGTTTCCGAGCTCCTGAAAGCTTTAATGACGGGATATGTCCTGGTTATTGTGACAAATAATTCATACAAGGCAGCGGTACAAGCGCTGGAAACAACGGGAATTCATCCATACTTTGATTTGATCATCGGAAGAGAACAAATGGAAGCGATGAAACCATCTCCATCTGGATACTTAGCCGCTAAGCAGCATTTTCCACACATTCTTGAGAGCGAATGGATATCAATCGGAGATTCATGGATAGATGGCAGAGCGTCCGTAGATGCAGGAGTTCCCTTTATCAGCTACGGGCTGAGCGGACATCTGATGAAGGAGAAGGGAATCACCCCTGTAGCTCATATTGACAGCTTGCTTAAGTTGTTAGATTATGTGTAGATAACAATACGAAAGTAGTGAATAAAGATGTTAGTAAATGTGAAATCCCGACTAAATGAAAATGATATACAAGAACTGCTGAGTTACAGCGTTTTCCCCGATCCTGAGGCGTTGCAACCTGTCATTGAGCGTTATGAAAATGATGCTAATCTATGGTTGTTTGGATATGAATCCGAAGGTATCATGGTGGGCATTATCGGCTTTGAACTCAGTGATAATCAGGAGATGACGATCACTCATCTTGCCGTTGAACCGGAGAGCAGAGGGGTAGGCTTTGGACGAGGGATTATCCTAGAAATTATTGAAGATATGCACCCCGTTCGAATCGTGGCAGAAACGGATGAAGAGTCAGTCCAATTTTATCGGAATATTGGGTTTGTCATTCGCAGCCTCGGAGAGAAATATCCGGGTGTAGAGCGTTTTCTATGTACATATGAGGTAGAAGAAGCGGAAGAGGATTAAGAGATCGCAGAGACTGTTAAAGAAACGGAACTATGATTCGTTATTTTGGGAAAAAGACGTTAGAAATTGAAATCGCGGAGCGTTGTTCCTCAAAGTATATTTATCTCTTTCAAAAAAGGATCTGAGTCGTCGACTCAGATCCTTTTTTTCTATCTATATGGAATTATATGTTTTTGGGTTAGGGGGAAGGTAAAGTTAAATCCATCCTGATGTTTTGTTTTCTAATTTGTAGGAGAAGACATTCGATTCATTCGACCAATCATGCTCAATATTGAGGTCTTAAACTGGGGCCAATCGTCAATCATGCTCAATATTGAGGTCTTAAACCGGGATCAATCGTCAATTATGCTGGGTTGAGGTTATTGGATGAATGAATTTATACACGCGGTTGAATGGTGTTGTATAAAATGCAACAATTGCTGTCTAAATCCCGCCTCTCTCCCTTTATTGTTGCAGCATGTACAACAATTTGATCCTATACAGGCCATTTCTCAGCAAAAGGGCTCAAATTGTTGTACAAACTGCAACTTTAAGCTGCAAATTAGACATTAGGCGTGTGGATTGTTGTAGAAAATACAACATTGGCAGCCATTATGGGGCTCCTAGCCATTTCGCAATAAATGGGTTTGAAGTGTTGTGCAAACTGCAATATCAACTTGCCAAATAGCTTTTTGGCGTGTGCATTGTTGCAGCGCCGGCTACATCGGAGAGATTACTTTAAACATTGGATTAAAGTAAGTGTCATGTTAAGAAGCTTCTCGCATATATTGTGTTAGGTTATTAACTTTTAAAAAAGAGTGAAAGCGATTTCGGTTCGTCATTTTAAGTGACAAAATTCACAATGCTGACAAGCTTAGATCCGTTTGCTGTCGAATGTGCAAGCAAGTTTTCCAAGAAATAGGAGGGTGCAGAGATGCTGCATATTGTCGTTTGTATCAAGCAGGTACCTGACTCTAGAGAAATTCGCATTGACCCCAAAAATAATACGTTAATTCGCCAAGGTGTCCCTAGTATCGTGAATTTCTATGATATGCATGGGCTGGAAGAGGCGCTCCGTATTAAGGATGAACAGGGTGCGAGGATAACAGTAGTAACCATGGGACCTCCGCCTGCAGAGAAAGGTTTAAAGGAATGCATCTCCCTCGGAGCAGACGATGCTGTGTTAGTGACGGATCGTGGCTTCGCGGGAGCGGACACGCTGGCGACTTCGTACGTTGTTGCCCGAACCATCCGTAAAATTGCTGAAACGTGGGGACCGGTAGATATCGTTTTTTGCGGCAAACAAACGTTGGACGGCGACACGGGGCAAGTTGGGCCTGGCGTCGCATGCCGATTGGACTTGGAACAGCTTACTTATGTAAACAAAGTCGCCAGTGTGGATGAAAAGCGGAGAAAAGTTCGTGTGCATCGGCTTTTGGAAGATGGCATTGAAGTTGTTGAGACAAGCATGCCGGTACTGATCACGGCGCTGAAGGAACTGAATAAGGTGAGACGAGCATCGCTGCCTGGTATGATTCGGGCTGCACGCTATAAGCCGACTGTTTGGACGACAGCTGATTTTCCGGATCTTGAAAAAGCGAAAATCGGACTAAAAGGCTCACCAACGATCGTAGCCAAAACTTGGGTGCCGGAGGTAAAAGCGGTTAAAACGCATATGATTGCGTTTGATACGCCGGAAGCAGCGGCTGCTCAATTAGCTGATCAGCTCATGACGAAAGAGATGCAGACTTTGTTGGACTGGTCTTCGTGAAAGTTAAGCATGTGTACGACTTAAACCCTGAATCACCGTTATGGGAATGGAGGAAAACACGATGACAAATGAACAAACACAGGACCAGCCTGAAGCGCCGATGCCCGATTGGTCGGCTTATCGGGGGGTATTGATCGTTGTAGAGCAGCGAGATGGAGCTGCGAAGAAGGTCTCCTGGCAGCTTCTAGGCGAAGGCAAGAAGCTGGCCGCGAAGCTTGACGCGCCGCTCATGGCGCTCGTCATTGGCGAGAATGTGGGCCACCTCGCCGAAGAAGCCGTGCATTACGGTGCGGACAGGGTGTACTTATGCGAAGCACCCGAGCTTCGCACCTACAGAACTCGGCCATACAGCCGAGTTTGCTTGAAGCTGATCGAGGAAGCGAAGCCCGAGATCGTGCTGTTTGGCGCGACAGCGACGGGCCGCGACTTGGCAGGCGCGATAGCGACGCACCTGCCGACGGGGCTGACGGCCGACACGACGCAGCTCGACGTGGAGCCTCCGCCGTCCAGGCTGCTGCTGGCCAGCCGGCCTGCTTTTTCTGAGAAGATGATGGCCACCATCCTCTGTAAGCAATACCGGCCGCAGATGGCGACGGCGCGAGCCGGGGTGTTTCAGGCGCTGCCGAAGGACGCGACGCGCCAAGGCGAAATCATTCGCATCGAGGCGACGATGCGCGAGGAAGAGATTGCCGCGCAGGTGCTCGACTTCCTGCGCGAAACAGGCAAGCTCAATCTCGAGGATGCCGAGATTATCGTGGCAGGGGGCCGTGGGCTGGGCGGGCCCGATGCTTTCGGGCTGCTCGCCGAGCTAGCGGATGCGCTCGGCGGCGTCGTTGGTGCATCGCGTGCCGCGGTCGATGCGGGCTGGATCGGGCATGAGCACCAGGTTGGTCAAACCGGTGCCACGGTCAGGCCGAAGCTATATTTCGCCATCGGCATTTCCGGTGCTGTTCAGCATACCGTAGGTATGAGCCATGCGGATGTAGTCGTGGCGATTAACAAAGACGAGAAAGCGCCAATCTTCCAATTCGCTCATTACGGCATAGTAGGCGATATGTTCAAAATTGTTCCTGCGATTACCAATGAGATAAGGAAGCGTCGAACTTTATTTGGCATCCAACTCCCAAGTACCAAAAGCTCCTTGCCATCCGACGATTCGAAGACAGGGGTTAACGTGGCCCTTGAGAGGAGTGAAGCCAAGTGAACGAGAAATTTGACGCGATTGTTGTTGGCGGTGGTCCCGCGGGTGCAGCAGCTGCTTTGACGATGGCACGTGCAGGATTATCCGTTGTTTTGTTGGAGAGGGGCGAGTTCCCCGGGGCCAAAAACATTTTCGGTGGCGTCCTATACCGTAAGCAAATCGAAGAGCTAGTTCCCGAATTTTGGAAAGAAAAAAACTTTCCCATGGAGCGTTACATTGTGGAGCAGCGCATCTGGATGATGGGCAAAGAATCCATGGTCACCTTCGGGCACCGCAATGAGGCTTACAAGGAGCCTTATAACTGCTTTACTGGGCTGCGGGTTAAATTCGATCAGTGGTTTGCGGACAAAGCCGTTGCTGCTGGGGCCATCCCTATCTACGAAACCGTTGCGCTTGATGTGATACGTGAAGGTAACAAGGTCGTCGGTGTCCGTACCGATCGTGATGACGGCGATTTGTACGCTGATGTTGTTGTCATTGCCGATGGCGTGAACTCCTTGCTCGGGAAGGCGATGGGCATTCACAAAGAGTGGATGCCGGACGAAGTTTCGTTGGCTGTGAAAGAAGTAATCGCACTTCCTAGGGAGAAAATCGAAGATCGATTCGGACTCGAAGGTGACGAAGGCGTTACGATTGAGTTTATGGGTGAGACCTCACTGGGTATGGCAGGCATGGGTTTTCTTTACACGAATAAAGAAACTATTTCACTAGGCGTAGGCGTAATGGTCAATCATTTGCGGGACAAAAAGGTGAAGCCTTATGCGGTCCTCGATGCGGTTAAGCAGCACCCTATGATTCGGAAATTGATTCAAGGGGGAGAAACGAAAGAGTACTCCGGGCACTTGATTCCTGAGGGTGGCTTTCACTCCATCCCGCCGTTATCGGGAGATGGCTGGTGCGTCTGCGGGGATGCCGCGCAGTTAATTAACTTTGTACACCGAGAAGGAACGAATTTAGCCATGACCTCTGGTCGACTGGCCGGCGAGGCGATTGTAGAGGCCAAAGCGCAAAGCGATTTTTCCGCTGCTTCACTCAAAGCCTACGACCAAAAAATTCGCGAATCCTTTGTCCATAAAGATTTACAGAAATACAAAGGCATGCATCAATTCCTCAAGGAGCAGGACCCTGAATTATTGTTCGACAAGCTGCCCAGAGCGCTGAATGAAGCGGCTTACAACATGTTCCTCGTGGATGGGATTACCAAAGCGGATAAACAAAAAATGGCCATGAAGCTCATCAAAAATGCCGCGGGCGGTACGGTAAACCTGATGAAGCTAGGCTACAAGGGATGGAGGGCGATGAACGGATGAGCCAAAGTGACATTTCAGATAAGCTATTTACCATTCGTTATAAATGCGATGATAAGTCGCACCTCGTAATCAAGGATACACAGACCTGTTTAAATTGTGTAACGAAGGATTGCAATTATTTCTGTCCCTCGGACGTTTATGAATGGGAAAAGAAGCTCAAAATTACCACCGTTGCGTTTGAAAATTGTATCGAATGCGGGACCTGCCGAATTGCGTGTCCATCCTACAACATTGATTGGGTCTACCCCAAAGGCGGATATGGCATGACTTATAAATTTGGCTAACAATGAAAAATACGAAGCGGAGCTAGGGCTATTTCGAGCCTTGGCTCCTTTTGTATGCATCCTAAACTACATTCATCCATATGTAGGTGCTAATCCTCCATAGTTTTGTTCGCGAATGGATATGATAATAGGAGGTAGGAGGGATATCATGCGAATTACATTTGAACCAACACAAGGACTATTCCATTTACAAAACAAGCAAATGAGCTATGTTATTCAACTAATCAAATCCGCTTACCCAGCCCATGTTTATTGGGGACGCCCCATCCGATCAGGTCAATTGGCTTCGATCCTACAATTTCAGGAGAGATGTTCGTTTTCACCAAATCCTGTTCCCGAAGATCGCAGCATTTCTTTCGATACATTGCCTCAGGAGTACCCGGCATACGGTACAAGTGATTATCGGGAGCCAGCATATCAAGTTGCTCTTCCTGATGGATCTACCATTTCTGAGCTCGTCTATGACAAGCATCGAATCTACCAAGGAAAACCGGTGCTCGAAGGGCTTCCTGCGACATATGTAGAACAGGATGATGAAGCGGAAACATTGGAGCTTGAGCTCGTTGATTCAGTCATTGGCTTACGCGTCATTCTTACTTATACGATTTTCGAGCATCATGCAGCGATGACTAGATCAGTACGTTTCGTAAATGAGGGATCTGGTGATCTAAAGCTGCTTCGAGCGCTCAGTATGAGCCTTGATTATCAGCATAGCGAGTTTGATCTTCTTCAGCTTTCAGGCAGTTGGGTTAGAGAGCGGCATATCGAAAGAAGACCCTTAGCACCAGGAAAATTAACCGTTGAAAGCCGCCGCGGATCGAGCAGTCATCAGCATAATCCTTTCATTGCACTTCTTTCCAAGGACGCTAATGAAGATCATGGCGATGTGTATGGTTTCAGCCTTGTTTATAGCGGCAATTTCGCTGCCCATGCAGAGGTTGAGCCATATGGTTCAGCACGTGTATCGATGGGGATTAATCCATTTGATTTTAGCTGGTTGCTTGAGCCGGGACAACAATTTCAAACGCCTGAAGCCGTAATGGTTTATTCAAATGGTGGGCTAGGTGACATGTCAAGAACTTATCACAAGCTTTACCGAACTCGGCTTTGCCGCGGTGAATTCCGCGATCGGACAAGACCTGTGCTCGTGAATAACTGGGAAGCAACCTATTTTCAATTTAATGCGGATAAAATCGAAAGCATCGCCAGCGCCGGCAAGGAGCTTGGCATCGAGTTATTCGTTCTTGACGATGGTTGGTTCGGCAAAAGAGACAGCGATAACAGCTCCTTGGGAGACTGGGTCGTTGATAAGGCTAAACTGCCGGGTGGACTGGAGGATCTCGTCTCCAGAGTCAATGGGATGGGACTTGAGTTTGGACTGTGGTTTGAACCAGAAATGGTTTCTCCAGACAGTGACTTATACCGAAAACACCCAGACTGGTGCCTGCATGTACCTAATCGTAGACGTACAGAAGGTCGTCAGCAATTAATATTGGATTTTTCACGTGCAGATGTATGTGAAGCGATCACGAAAATGATCCGTGATATCCTCAGCAGCGCGCCGATTACTTACGTCAAATGGGACATGAACCGTAATATGACCGAAATTGGTTCTGCCGCGCTGCCACCAGAAAGACAAAGAGAAACCGCTCATCGCTACATTCTTGGTCTGTACCAAGTTCTTGAAACTTTGACGACCGAATTCCCGCATATCTTGTTCGAGAGCTGCTCCGGTGGCGGTGGCCGGTTTGACCCAGGTATGCTGTATTATATGCCGCAAACGTGGACAAGCGATAACACGGACGCAATCTCCCGTTTGAAAATTCAGTATGGAACGAGCATCGTTTATCCTGTGAGTACAATGGGGGCGCACGTATCCGCTGTACCTAATCACCAAGTTCACCGTGAGACATCGTTGGAAATGCGCGGCGATGTTGCGATGTCCGGTAACTTTGGTTACGAACTTGACCTAACAAAGTTTACCGACGAGGAAAAAGAAATCGTCAAAAAGCAAATTGCCGATTATAAACATATCCGGCCACTCGTCCAATTCGGCGACATGTACCGCCTACTTAGTCCATTCGAAGGTAACGAAACTGCTTGGATGATCGTTTCTGAAGATAAGACTCAAGCTTTGGTCGCTTACTTCCGAGTACTCGCCGAGCCTAATGCGCCTCTCAAAACGCTGCGGCTCAAAGGTCTCAACCCATCCTTCGATTACCAAATTGCAGGCATGCAAGGTGAGTACCCTGGCGATCATCTACTTTACGCCGGCCTTCCAGTCGCTGGTCTCCATGGAGACTTCCAAAGTAAAATCTGGCTGCTCGAACATAAGCCATTATAGACAGTTCAAAAACGCTGACCTCTTCAATGAGGTCAGTGTTTTTTTTCAGGGATATGATAGATACATATTTGGTCGATGTTGTAGGTATCTATGAACACTTTCCCTTTAGCTCAGATAGCTAGATTCTGGAGGTGTCCGAACTAATCTCTCCTTGACTCAACTAGAAATGATTCCTGGGCTGGCCCTGATTATTCCCGAGAAGTGCAAGTGCTCTGGGAATGCCATGGAACGCCTGACCGCACTATCCCCTGGGATCAAGGCTTTTTCACAGATTTGTAGATATCACAGAATGGCTTATTTGAAAAAGTATTAGAGGTAGGAAACCACTGAAAGCTATAAAGGGTTACATCTAGCATTGAGTTGGGTTCATATTTGTTCAGGTTTACGATATGATAAGGATATACATAATTTCTATTTTTTATCACGAAGGGAGATTCATTCGATATGCTGCAACGACCTGGTAGTGAAGAATACTCACCATTTTTTACTGGCTATATTAGTCAAGTTCCTGAAGGCGACTATCTGTCTTTTTTGCACAGCCAAGTAGACGCTGTTATCGCTTTGTTTTCACCGATTAATGATGAGCAAGGACTTTATCGATACGAGCCGGGGAAGTGGAGCTTGAAGGAAGTATTGGGGCACATGACGGATACGGAGCGAATTTTGAGTTATCGGATGCTGCGTATTGCTCGTGGAGATACAACGAATTTACCAGGATTTGATCAGGATTTATTTGTCACCCATACTTCCTTCGACGAATTGTCTATGGAGGATTTGTTAAACGACTTTCAAGCCGTACGGCATGCCACATTTACTCTGCTGAAAACAATTACAGAAGCAGCCTGGTCGCGTAAAGGGATAGCAAATAACAATGAAATCTCTGCACGTGCGCTTGCTTATGTGATAGCCGGTCATGCTCAGCATCATCTTAGCGTCGTGCAACAAAAATACAATTACTAAAAAAACGAGAAGTCCTCAGGACTTCTCGTTTTTTTTAGTAAAGGGATAATGCAAGGGAATCGCGTTCATTAAAGGAATGGAGAATCGCTTCACAACCTACGATCTCAATACTAATGATAGAGTCCAAACATTTCTTAATCGTTGCTCTTCCTTTGGTCACTTTAGCTTCGAGTGCGGACTTCAATAAATTGAATTTCTTTTTATTTTTCTCATCTGAGTAGACTGGCACGGGTTTGTTGTGAATTGTAATAAACATTTTCATCATTTTTCACCATCCTAGGAATTGGATATAAGATTAGCATATATGAATATTATTAAATTAACCTTAAAATAGTTTTACAATTTTGAAACAAAACCAAATATTTCTATGTATTTCTAGTTCTCATAAGAATATACGTATGAGAGAGAAGATTTGTTTCATTCTTAGATCACATTTCTTGAAATATTTGTGAATTCGATGATTTTAATTTTGCTGAGCGTTTTGGCGAAAAAGCTTGGGGGATGTCCCAAATCTATGTTTAAATGCTCGATGAAAGTAGGGGTAGCTGCCAAAACCGCAGCTTAGAGCGATTTGCTCCAGGGACATTGAACTATCATGCATGCGTTCCACGGCACTGGCTAGGCGCACTTCAAGCGCATATTGGATCATGGTTTTGCCGAAGCATTCTTTGAACAAATGAACTGCGCGGGAAACGCTAAGTCCAACATGGTTGGCAACATCATCCACTTTAAAAGTAGCCGTAGCTTGTGCTTCAATGAACCTTTTCATACGAGTTCCGGTAAATGGGCGCCCTTGTAAAGAGACGGTTTCCGTAGCTGCACGCTCTACATATAGGCAAAGTGCTTGCAGCAAATAGCCGCTAAGCTCATGGTTTTCTTCTTCCATTCTTCGCTTCTCAAGAATAAGCTGCCGCCAAAGTGAAATTAAGCGAGCATCTAAGTCGATACGCGTACAAGTTTGTTTGAGGCTGCGTTTCCACCACGCATCGATCCAAGCGCCTTTACAAAATACATAATAGTCGCCACTGGCTATTTTACTGCTTGGTTGATCCCACTCGTGTTCGATACGAAGTTCATAGGGGTCTCCCGGTTGAAAAAGGAGTAAATGACCGGCTTCCACTCGCTGCATATGGCCATCCACTAGAACCTCGGAAGTGCCTTCAGTTTGTAAACGGAAAAGATAAGAATTGAGACCTGATTTGGTACTCACATTAAACGGTTCCATATGAAAAGAATAGCCGCAGGTTAAGACCTCAGTTTCCATTGTATTCACCTTTCATAGCCAAATAAGAGATGTTTTGATTATATCGTGAATGGTCACATAAGGCTATGATCCATTATACTAATTCTATCGTGTTCGATTTATCAAAATATGGATGATGAGAAAAGAGGAGAACGAATGGGACGTTTAGGTATTGGTCTGCAATTGTATACATTAAGAGATGATATGGAGAAAGATCTGGAAGGCACACTTCGTCATGTAGCGAAGTTAGGATATGAAGGCGTAGAATTCGCGGGGTATTACGGTAAGTCTGCTGCTGAACTTAAACAGCTGCTGGATGAGCTGGGTTTGAAGGCATTTGGCAGTCACGTGAGTTTAGAGAGATTTCGTAAAGATCTGCAGGGAGAGCTTGACTACCTAAAAACAATCGGAGCGAAATACGCTATTTGCCCGTATGTTGGTGCTGAAGAACGCGATTCAGCAGATCAATGGAAAGTACTAATTGCTGAATGCCAAGCGATTGCCGTAGAAACGCATAAACAAGGTTTGCAATTCCTTTATCACAATCATGATTTTGAATTTCATTATAAAGTGAATGACGAGTTCGTCTTTGATGCCATGTTTGCCAAAACAGGTGAAGATGCAATTAATGTAGAGATGGACGTTTGTTGGGTTCAATTCGCTGGTCAAGATCCACTTGCCTACATAGCAAAATATGCGGGCCGTTTACCGCTGCTTCATTTCAAAGATTTCACGAAAGATGCAGAAGGTAAATTAGTAACACTAGAACTGGGCTTAGGCGATGTTCCTTTGGAAAAAGTGATTAAAGCAGCTGAGCAAGCAGGCGTGGAATGGCTTGTTGTTGAGCAGGATCACTGCCAGAAGCCACCACTTACAAGTGTTGAGAACAGCTTGAATTGGGTAAAAGAGCATTACACGAATGTTCATAACTAAGAATTAGAAGGAGCTTAATTAAACATGAGTAAAATTAAAGTGGCCGTAGTAGGTTGCGGTTCTATAGCTAAACATAGACATATCCCGGAATATGCTTGGAATTCGAATGTTGAACTCGTTGCTTTCGTAGATCCTGTTCTGGAGAGAGCGGAGCACTTTGCGCAGCTGCATGGCGGCAAAGCATACAGCAGCTATACCGAAATGTTGAAGCAGGAGAAAGTGGACGCTGTTAGTGTTTGTACTCCGAACTTTCTTCATGCTGAAGTATCCATTGCGGCTGCAAATGCAGGCGCTCATGTACTGGTTGAGAAGCCAATGGCTTCAACGGCAGCAGAAGCAGAGGCCATGATTGAAGCGGCAAAGAAAAATGGCGTGTTTTTGATGGTTGGTCACAACCAACGACTAATGCCTCCACATGTCAAAGCCAAAGAAATTTTGAATTCCGGCAAATTGGGTAAAGTGCTGACATTCCGTACATCTTTCGGACATCCAGGTCCGGAAGGATGGAGCGTCGATGGACGTGAAAGCTGGTTCTTCCGTAAAGAAGAAGCAACAATGGGTGCGATGGGCGATCTTGGCGTACACAAGTCGGATTTAATTCGTTGGTTGCTTGCTGACGAGGTTGCACAAGTGGCTGCTTTCGTGGGGACCCTGCATAAAGAAGGTACAGATGTTGATGATAACGCGACTTGTTTGCTTCGCATGAAAAGCGGCGCAACTGGCTCGTTAGTCGCTAGCTGGACTTATTATAAAGGTCAAGACAACTCAACCGTGTTATGGTGCGAGAATGGTGTCATCAAAATTGATACCGATCCGAATGATCAAGTCATCGTTGAGCTTCGTGATGGTACGGTTGAACGTTATAAAGTCGGACAAATCGCAACGAACGAGAAACAAACACATAGCGGTGTAATCGACGAGTTCGTAACGAGCATACTGGAAGGTAAAAAGCCGCGGATTTCCGGTGAAGAGGGGCTTCGTTCCTTGCAAGTCATCCTTGCTGCCTTTGAATCCGAAGCAACAGGGAAGATTATCTCCCTGTAATCTAGGTCATACGAGAAAAGAGAAGCTCATCCATTCGTGGATGGAGCTTTTTTTTCTAATAAAAAATAAACCCCTTTTTCTCAAATTAGAGAAAAGGGGTCTTGGCGTCCAACTAAGCTTAACGACCGCCTATTTCGATAGGCAGGGTGTTTGATTTACCAACGATAGTTTCCTTCGAATCTTTCACATTCACTTGAATGTCCCAGATTCCAGACTTGAGTAAATGGCCTTCGACCTTGGCAGTCAGTGTATGTTCATCTTGCCATGTGGTCGGAACGGCTTTGCCATTTAAAGTAACATAGCCAAGGGCTGGGATATTGCTTCCTCTGACCGTTAACGTTACACTTGAACGTCCAGATAGATCCTGCGTATCAGATTCGACTTTATCAAGCTGGATCGGTCCAAATCCGAGCATATACTTGGAATCTATAATGGGAACTTTATAATCCTTGTATGCATGCCGATCGCCGAAAATGATATCATACTGCAAAGTCTCGTAATCCTTAAGGTCCTGTTCGTTAATATTCATTGCCTCATAATGATCCTTCGGTGGTATGATAGGGATCTTTTTTGAAAGTTGACTTAAATAATCGGTATAATAGCTGCCTTGCTGTTTGGATAATTCAATAAGATAAGGACCTAAGAAAGAAGGACTAATATTTAATGTATCTTTGCGCTCATGGTCAAAATTGTTCCAAACAACGAGCGGAACGCTGTACATCTTTTTCAAGAAATCGGGATCGTCTTTGCCGCTAATATACTTCGTGTCAATGTAAGTGGCATAATCATCACCAAGGGCCGGTAAATGGTCTCCCCAGAAGGCGATAATCGTCGGTTCACCCTTTTTCTCGTAGTACTCAACTAATTCCTTCAGCATGTTATCTGAGGCACTAATGCCTTGAGCAAGCGTTTCAAGCATACCTTGAGAAGAAGGAGACATATTGCCAGTAACATCGATTGTATTTTTTGGGAACTTACCTGGGAAAAAGTGAAAATGGTTTTCCATCGTGTTAGCAAATACGAAATCGGGTCCATCGCTTTGGTCCGTCGCATGAATAATATTGGCAGCAACTTCGCTGTCTGCGATATAAGGACCTGAATAGTTAGGCTTAAAATATTCGATTGGTATATACTTGGAGAAGCCAAAGTATTTATATATTTTATTACTGTTGAAATACCAGTTGTAGAAAGGACTAATCGCCGTTGATGTGTAGCCTTGTCTGGCATAAATACTTGCCAAAGAATCTACTTCATTGGTAAGGAATTGATTGTAGGCGATAGACCCTTGCGGTAGGAAACGCATGGAATTGCCGGTTAAAACCTCGAACTCGACGTTAGCTGTACCCCCGCCATACTGCGGTGAGAGCATCGTACCGCTTGTCCCCGTCTGCTGCAGCTTATGGAAGAAAGGAATCGGATCACGGCTGAATTCCACACCTTTAATGACGGTTGGATCCCAGAATGCCTCACTTAACACGACAATAACGTTTGGTTTTACATGATTGTTTGGATCCCCAGCTTTAATCGGCTTAGGTGTATTACTGACAATTGCTTCAACAGCTTTATCATCATAACCTTCACGTTTATCGGTAAACATCGACTTCGTATTCAGAAACGATGCTAATGCGTAGCCGTTCGTTTGGGTATTCTCAACTTGGTTCCATACGGATGCTTGGATACCGCACCATTTCTGAATCGGAAGGGGGAGATCCGTGTAAACCGCAGACAACATAGCAATCGCGATTACGGCAAGGATTCCACGTTCTTTAAGTGCAACCTTTTTCGAGAATAAGGTCGTGCGGTATAACAAAAAATAACTGGCCGCAAGGAAAAGTAAAAGTATTATCAAAATTTTGAAACTTAGAATATTCGAGATATATTTCACCATATCTGACGCTTCGCCGGCCAAGACGATGTCCCAGGGTGTCAAAGGGACACCTAATATTTTCAACTTAACGCCACTTACGAGAGCCAAGGTTAGAAGAATACCTGAAACGACCCAATAGGCGATTCTAGTTCGGCCAATCATGGCGATGAACAATAATAACATGCTGAAGACGATCCACTCATTAAACAGGAGTTCAATCAGATGCTTGTAACTCCAAGTAATCATTTCTATATAATGCCCGCGGCTCAAAATTTCCATGATCAATACAGGAATTAGGGCAATTAATAATAGCGGCAATCGTTGCCGGGTTAGAAGCAATAAGCGATTAATGTGCTGGTTCATATATGTCTCCCTATGACTTTCAAATTAAGAAATTGTAAATGACAACAGCCATCATTATACCACGGCTGACGGTAATATTCGATGGTATTATATCTAACATTTTTTATAATAAAGTATCAAAGGAAAGGCTGAATTTGCAGGAAAAAGGTGGTTTTGTCGAGAAATGTATGTATAGAAGATAGAGAAACGGAGGGGATTGTATGGTGGAGGAACAACTTCAATATGTGAAAAAAGCAACAATGCAAATGCAGCATCGTAGAATGACCAAGAAGGCTTTACTTCGACGCAGCGTGTTTTTATTCTTAGGTGCTGTGCTTATGTCAATTGGATTAGAGATTTTCTTAGTTCCTAACAAAATTATTGACGGGGGCATTACAGGAATATCCATCATTTTATCTTATCTAACCAATATTCAAGTCGGGATATTTTTGACCTTATTAAATCTTCCATTCCTGTTTATCGGATATAAATTAATAGGTAAAACGTTTGCATTATCAACGCTTTTCTCAATTCTGGTCATGTCCACAGGCACGTATCTGCTACACCCTGTGAAAGAGCTAACCAATGACCCTTTGCTTGCAGCCGTATTCGGCGGCATTATTCTCGGTATTGGGGTAGGAATGGTTATTCGTTTCGGGGGATCACTCGATGGTACCGAAATTGTTGCGATTCTCGTGTCCAAAAAGATACCGTTCTCCGTAGGTGAGATTGTGATGTTTTTCAACCTATTCATTTTAGGCAGCGCAGGGTTTGTCTACAGTTGGGATCGTGCGATGTATTCCCTAATCGCTTATTTTATTGCTTATAAAATGATTGATGTAACCATTGAAGGGTTTGATGAGTCGAAGTCTGTGTGGATCATCAGTGATAGCTTCAGACAAATAGGTGAAGCTATTCTGGACCGCTTAGGACGCGGTGTCACATATCTCGAAGGGGAAGGCGGCTTCACGGGAGATAACAAGAAGGTCATCTTCTGTGTAATTACGCGGCTGGAGGAAGCGAAGTTGAAATCCATCGTGGATGAGCTCGATCCTGCAGCGTTTCTCGCAGTTGGCAATATCCACGATGTCAAAGGCGGTCGATTCAAGAAGCGGGACATCCATTAGTCCCCTTTGCCGTCTCCGTTAGTTTTATTTCCTCGTTCAAACAAACCCAAGTCTCTGATTTTCTGTGCGGCATCTTTGCTGCTCGGACTACCTAGTTTCTTTAAAATATGCCCCACATGAATTTTGACAGTTCGTAAGGATATGAAAAAGCGGTTAGCAATTTCTGTTTGCGTATGTCCTTGATCAATCATCTCCAGCACCTGAAGCTCTGTAGGTGTGATTAGATCGCTGACTTCTTTGACCTTGAATTGGTGCTCTAACCGTTTGAGCCTGCGGAATTCCTCTCTCATCTGTTCAGCTACTGCCGCGTTAATGGAAGACTGACGTGCATGTACGCCTCTAATAATGGAAGGAAGCTCTTCGAATCGGGATTTGATCTGGTAGTCAATAGCGCCGGCTTGAAAGGAACGGAAGATGAAATCTTTCTCCTCCATCGAGGTAAGCATAATGACTTTAGCTCCCCAAGATAAGAGCGCTTGTTCAGCAAGTCCAATGCCCGCGGGCTCATCTTGCAGCATGATATCCATAAGGACAACATCAGCTTCTGGTTCCGCATTAGCAAATAGTTCTCTTGCTTCTTCTACGGTTGATACAGTGCTTAGGACACTCAAATCTGGCTGACGATTTAAATAGGCTTTAAGGCCGCGAAGCCAGTCAAGGTCATCCTCAACAATCAAAATACGAATTGGTTCCAAGTTGTTAGCCCCCTTTATTTCTTTAGCCGGTTGCCGGGGAAGGTTAGAAACACACTCGTGCCTTTCCCTGGCGCACTGCTTAACTCCAAAGCCCCTCCATGTTTCTTCATGACACTGTAGCAGTAAGCGAGTCCGAGTCCAAAGTTGCTATGACTGCCGCTTTTGGTTGTATAAAACGGTTCTAACACTTGCTTCAGCACAGATTTCTCAATCCCTATTCCGTTATCTCTTATTTCCAAAATAATGTTCTTTTTAGCATGAAACGCTTTAATTGTAAGATCGCCGCCTTTGGGCATGGCTTCTACCGCATTCATGAGTATATTCGTTAACGTTTCCGCAATTTGAATAGGATCTAATTGAAGAATTAAGTTCTCAGGGATGTTCTGGTTCACCTGGATTTTACTTAGGTAAGGTCCAAGTGGAAGAAGAACTTTATGAATAAGCTCATCTAAATCGACTGAAGATTCCCTAAGAGGGAGTTCTTGTGTTTGTTCGTGTACTCGGCTAATCATGTCACGGATATGCATGGAAGCCCCCATAACGACATCGATGTCCTGCATTAGTTCTGGCTGATTCGTTTCCTCAGCATGTTGTTTCATTTTCTCGAGGAACAAACGCATTTTCCCAACATCGTTCTTTATCGAATGGTTCAAAATGGCGGTTCCCGATGTGATGGCGCGGAGGGTCGAGTCCAGCTTGCGGCGTTCGATGAGCAGACGCATTCCGAGAAAACCGTATTTGAAAAAGGTGAATACGAAAAAAGGCACAACGAAAGCAAGAATCCATACGTGATAGACCCACATACGGTAAAAACCGAAGCTTGGCATAACGTAATTAAGTATGCCTACACAAAGGATAGGCGGAAGGAGGGCTAAGCAAGTAAACAAATGAGTCCGCTTCATAGCCGGAAGCCGCTCTCTTTTGATCACAATAAGTACAGCACCTATGAAGATATAAGGAACAACCCAGGAGGCTACGATGGGAAAGTCAATGGGCATTTCCTCAGTATAACTAGCTGTGAATAGGATGCAGGCAATCGGAGGAATAAGTAGTCCTATTGGCAGCCACGTTAGAATGGCCGATTTCTGCCAGGATGCGTTATATCTCAAAGAAAGCATGGCAAATGAATATGGCAGGCCATAGTAAGATATCAGTGAGCTAATGCCCATGACACGAAAAAGAAGAGCACTAATGGATGGGTTGGGTACTGTTTGCTGAATATAGGGGATAAAAGTTTCGGACAAAACGGCAGCAAGGGCGCCAAAGCCGCCGGTAAAAGCAATAGCGCTCATCCAGCGCATCGTACTAGATCTTGGATCTACCATGACAAGCCCCAACGCGATGATCCAGAGTGCAAATAGAACAAAAAGCATGTTTCCTCCGTCAAATAAATCAGATGTTACTTCTATTGTGGCATGGAGCCAACATTTGCACAAGAGCTTCCTTTCCTTCGCAAGTTGGCAGGAAATAGGCGATTATTCGCGAATAAGTGGTTTAGAAGGGAGTGGAACCTTATCGAGGAAAAGAAGCGAAAGTCCTTATCCATTCTGATGATTGTGGGTAAAGTACTCTTAACCCTCGTTTTCATTGTTGTGATTACTGTGCTCTTATCAATCGCAGCCGCGGTTATAGCGATTCTGAGGCATCCTGCCTCTCAGGAGCTAAGTATGGCAGGTGTTGCTGGAGATCCATTCTTTATAAAGGCAGCTTTATGGGCGCAAATCATTGGTTTTATTAGCGGAGTTATTCTTTCTTATGCCATTTTCGAAAGACGTAAAGGCTGGACACTGGGACTTCATACACATAGGCTTGGTAGAAGATTCGGAGAAGGCTTCGCTGCAGGCGCTTTACTCATTACAATCAGCACTGCAGGAATATGGCTGCTGGGTGGGATTAAGATCGTATCGTTGCAATGGACTGGAACGCTCGGACTCGAACTGACGTGGGGTTTTTTACTCTTTGTAGGGGTTGCTGTTAATGAAGAGTTATTTGCACGCGGCTATTTACAAGGACTGGTGAAGATAAGGTTCGGCACCTTATCTGGCATAACGGTTTCGACCGTTGTATTTGCCTTTTTGCATACATTTAATCCAGGCATGTGGAATTCGCCGCTTCCAATCTTGAATTTACTTCTAGCAGGCCTATTGTTCGCCTTAAGTCGGGAGTACTCCGGCGGTTTGTGGATGCCAATAGGCATGCACTTGTCTTGGAATTTTTTTCAGGGTTGTATCCTTGGATTCGAAGTTTCCGGTACACCGATGTCATCCCTCATAAAGACCGAGATACAGGGAGCTTCATTTATTTCGGGAGCGGATTTTGGGGCTGAAGGCAGCTTGGTCACGACAGTCATTCTAGTAATTGGGATTGCTTTGATATACTCAGACTATCGAAGACGTGCTCCGCAAATGCAAATGAATTAAGTAGTAATGCTTAAGTATTAAGAACGTCATGCTACAGCTTAAAACGCAAGAATTAACTGCCAATGTAAAATACTAAGGAGGATTCAATATGAGTCAGTACGAGATTATCAGCAGCGAGTGGGACGGGGAGTCGACCCTGCGCCTAGTCGACCATCATGCACAGGCTGAGGCCGAAGTTATCCCGGCCGTCGGATTGCATCTGTTCCGCTTCGATGTGCGGAACCATGCCTACATCGCGAAACCAGACAGCTTGGCTGAGCTTCGCGTCAAGTCTTCGCGCTACGGCGTGCCCATTCTGTTCCCGCCGGGGCGCGTCAAGCTTGCGGCCTTCTCCTTCGAAGGCCGCGAGTACCGGCTCCCCGCGAATCGGGAGCCGGATCACGCCCACGGCGAGCTGCGCGAGCGGCCGTGGAAGGTCATTGCCAGCGGCGCGGATGCCGCTGGCGGGGCTTATGTCTCCGCGGAGTTCGACTTCGCGGAGCATCCGGACATGCTGGCGTATTATCCACACGCCGCATGCTTTCGCTTCACGTACCGTCTGAAGGACGGTACGCTGTCGCTCAGCGGTGAAATCGCCAACCATAGCGGCCAAACGATGCCGCTATCTCTTGGCTTTCACCCGTACTTCGCGTTCGCGAAGGGCGAAGCGGGCCGCGTGCGGGTGGTGATCCCCGCGGCGGCGGAGTGGCCGCTCAGCGCGGATGGCTACGCGGCGGCGGAGCCCGCGCCTTCGCCGCTCACTGCGGCGCTAAAGCAAGGCATGCTCGTCACGGAGCTGCCGAATTACCCAGGCGGCTCGCAGATGCTCAGCATCGAGCCGGGCCCGCAAACCTGCGAGCTTCAGTACGAGGCTCGGGGGACTAAGCTCGTGTACAACATGGGAGACAAGTTTCCCATTCATGTACTATTCACAGCGCCATGGGCGGAAGCTGTGTCGCTTGAACCTTATACGAGTATCATGAACGTATTCAACGAGCCCTTTGCACCTGAAATTTCGGGTGCCCAAGGCTTAGCAACGGGAGAATCATTCAAATTTCAGTGGTCCATCCATATTGAACCTTTGCAGTAGCTTACCAAAAAGAGTCAAGGGAAGGCATATTCAGCCTTCGTACTTGACTCTTTTTCTATTTCCATTTCATGAATGGCTCACCATGGCTCATAACTAAGACCAACGGATGAATAACCAGCATAACTGTGCCGGTGCAGCTCCTGAATAAGTCCTTCTATTTGTTTTGATTTAACCAATGCACCTCCCCGCGAGGTGTTATAAGCATTCAGCTCGACAGTGCCATCAAGTAAATGAAAGTGAGTGCCATCCTGGAGCGCTATGGCAGGCCCTGTCGTACCATAAAAAGCATGGTAATGGCCATACCGGATGCCGGAAATGCCTTGGTATTGATGTACGTGATTGTCATAAGCCGTACCGTTTACACTAAATGTATATAGTCGTAATAGGTGATGATGGTTTAATTCTTCTGATGTTATAACTTTAAAGAAATGAACATGAGCAGGTGGGATACGTGGGTGCATGACAAACCCCCTCGGCTACAGGATATGCTTCATCCTATTCGAGGGGGGCTGGAGTCATGACTAGGGGAGTGGATAAAGGTTAGATTGGCCGATCTTCATCTTTTTATCATCATAAATACGCACTTCGACTTGATGAGGCTTCCCAGGATCTAAAGGCGGGTTCTCCGACAGATCGACATAAAGTGTATCTTCACCATCGAAATTGGATTTAAATGCTAAACCATCAATATAAACATTGCAGGAGGAGTAAAAGGGCTTACCAACAACCTGAAGTTTGTGTTCACTTTGATTCACCTTTGTTATAACGGGATCGCCGTACCCCAAGGTGTAGCCTGGTTGTACAATCGTGTTTTTAAACCCTTTAGCTTCGTACCCATAACGACCTCCGAATAAATTATCGTATTGAAGCTGCATATAGTCGGAGAGATCACTTTCTTTGATTTGATACTTGTCCCACATCTCATTTGGCGGAATGACAGGAATTTTTTGCGACAATGCGTAGAGATAGTCTGTGTAGTAACTGCCCTGAACACCAGCCATTTGAAGAACCTTAGGGCCTAGAAAGGAAGGGCTCATTTTTAGATCCGTTTTTTCTTGATCTGCAGGCAGGAAATTGTTCCAAATCAAGAAAGGCGTGTAGTGTGTCTTAATATACAAATCTGGATCATCAGGAAGGACATATTTAGCATCACGGTAAACCTTATAATTTTCCTCGAAAAAAGGTAAATGATCTCCGAAAAAGAGAATGATCGTCGGCTCTGATTTTTTTGAGTAATAGTCCACTAGGGACTGAAGCGCTTTGTCAGTACCCGAAATACCCTGGGCGTATGTTTCCAAAATTCCTTTGGATTCAGGTGTAATATCTCCTTTAACCTCAATCGTATTTTTGACGAATTTCCCTGGTTTGAAGGGATGATGATTCTCCATCGTGTTCGCAAAAATAAAATCAGGCCCCTGACTTTTCTCTGTCTCCTCAATAATCTTCTTTGCAACGGCTCGATCCGCATAGTTAGGGCCTTCAAAATCATTTGGGAAAAACTCACTAGCTATGAAACGTGAAAAACCAAAATGCTTATAAACCTTTCTGCTGTCGAAGAAATAGCTGAAGAACGGGTTAATCGAGGTGGCGGTATACCCCTGCCTAGTCGTAATGCTAGCTAAAGAGTCCACACCATGATTCATATACTCTATGTAGGGCAATATTTTATCGGGTGATTTCCCAAAGAATCTCATGGAATTACCCGATAAGACTTCAAATTCAACATTTGCAGTGCTGCCTCCGAATTGTGGAGACAACATCCAACCGCTGGTATACGATTTCTGCAGCTGATGTAAATTCGGGATAGGATCTCGACTAAACGAGATATTTTTCATAATCGTCGGATCCCAAAAAGATTCTCCGAGCATCACAATGATGTTTGGCTTTTTGTCACTTGCTGGTTTTTTCTCAGGAATCTGCTCAAGAATGGTGGTAACGGCTTTCTTACTATATCCCTCAGGTTTTGCGACCTTGAGAAAACCTAGCATCTGTACAGAGGAATACAAGTATCCATTCTCGTCGTAGGTAATCGTTTGGTCCCAAGGGACCGTATAAATACCGTATAAATTCATGAAAGGGATAGGTTTGTCCGTATATAGACTAGTCGCCATAATAATGGCAATGACAGCATAAATACTACGTTCAATCCAAGTGAATCGGATACGTCGATGCAGCAAAATCAAATGAAATAATAAAGCAATTATCGTGAGAAAAATGGCGACAGTACCCAGTATTCTAAAATTGAGATACCCTTGCAAAAATGCTTTGTACTCAACAATTTGATTATTAAATACGAGGTCCCAAGGATAATATGGCGCTCCAATAGCTTTTAATTTACTGCCGCTTATTGCTCCTAGAGGAAGCAAGATTGCACAAAGAATCCAAAAGGATAACCGACTTCGACCTGTTAATGCAATTAGGAACAAATACATAGTACCGACAACAAAGTAGGCAAGAACCATTGAAAGCGGGTGTGACATGACCCATTTATGAAGTTCTTCATAAGAGCCTCTTTCTAAGTATTCAACCATGCCCATAAGTAGAAAAGGTAAAACAACAATCAAAATGCGAGAGGGTACATGCTTAAGTGTTTGAAGTAAATTAGTCATTCTTATAACTCCTGTTCTATATGAGCCAGTTCCATTCGTCCATTATCTTATATTATCGAAAAAGATGAAAGATAGCCCTTGACAGTCCTAACTATAACATTTATTATTACAGTTAATTGTTATGAAAAATATTACAGTTAGTTGATTGTAATTGTTTTTTCCAGTCAATATAAGAAACGCTTATGATAAGATGGCTGGAGACATAAAATGGAGGTGGAAACCATGCAGCATGTTGCTACGGCAACAGACATGACACAAGAAAAGGTTATAGATGCCAAGAAGGCTGTGCCATGGATTATTTTTCTTATTTTTTTCGCGGTGTTAAACGAAACTGTTTTTAACGTTTCCACGCCAGCGATCGCCAAGCAATACGCGATTACCCCGACAGGTGTGAGTTGGGTACTCACCACATTTATTATCTTCTTTGGGATAGGCTCAGTTATTTATGGCCGCTTATCCGATATTTTTAGCTTGAAAAAGCTAATAGTTGCAGGAATCTTCATCTATAGTGCAGGTTCCGCACTGGGCTTTCTTTTTCAAGCTTGGTATCCGGCCGTCATTTTTGCCCGCGCGGTTCAAGGTGCAGGCGCATCAGCTATACCGGCATTAATCATGGTCGTGGTGGCTAGATACTTTTCTCCTTCAGATCGGGGGAAAATATTCGGAATTTTAACATCTACGGTATCATTTGCTATTGCAGTAGGTCCCGTTGTTGGAGGATTTGTCTCATCAACCTTGCATTGGACTTATCTTTTTATCATTCCACTATTTACACTGATTTCAATTCCTTTCTTCAGACAGATATTACCTGAGGAGAAGCGCAAAGAAGGAAGTGTTGATATTCTTGGTGCGGTTCTCGTTGCATTTTCCGTAGCAGGTATCACGGTATATTTATCATTCCCTCATTGGTACTATTTGGCCGCGAGTGTGGTCTTATTCATTTGGTTCGTTGCTCATATTCGCCGAGCAAAAGAGCCATTTATCGAGCCTGCCTTGTTCCGTAACAAGCTGCTTCGTGGCGGTTTGATCGTTGGTTTTCTCATTTTCTGTACAGTGATGGGTATTATGTTTGTTATTCCTTTGATGCTGGCGACAGTCAATGACTTGAGTACAAGTATGATCGGTCTCATCCTGTTCCCTGGTGCCATTTGTGCTGTTGTGTTTGGAACAATCGGCGGTAATTTAGCAGATAAGAAAGGAAATAACTTCGTTGTGTACATTGGAATGGGGCTTCTGTTTGTAAGTCTCGCGGCTATTGCCCTCACGGTAGGTCATTCTCCTTGGCTCATTTCAGCAGCATTGCTTCCCACTTATGTTGGTTTTTCCTTTATTCAAACTGCTTTAGCTAACCGTGTTTCCTTGACGTTGGAAGTGCATGAGACGGGGGTAGGGATGGGTTTGTTCAACCTCATTTCGTTTATCTCAGGCGCGGTAGGAACAGCACTTGTTGCCAAGCTGTTAGATGGCGGCATGATGGAGTTTTACAAGAATCCGGTTTTGAATACGATAAAAGCTGTACCGTATAGCAATCTACTCCTTGTATTTGCCGTAGTAGTGATGATAAGTGCTTTATTTTACAAGCAAATATTTGGGAAAAAACCATACACAGTTTAATTCATTGATGTTAAAAAAACCGACTAATTCTCAATCATGAGAGAGTCGGTTTCTGTTTGTTTTAAGCTTCTTCTCCCGATTGTTCCTCACTGATTTGCTGTAAGGCTTGCAGGAATGTAGCCGATGGCTGTGCGCCAGTAAGTGCATATTTACGATTGATTACGAAAAAAGGAACCCCCGAAACTCCGGCTTGTCTGGCAAAATCAAGATCATCCTCGACCTGCTGTAGCCCTTCCTTTGCACTTAAACGAGTGGAAGTTTGTTCCCGATTCATGCCGAGTTTCTCAGCGAAATCAAGCAAAACATCCACATTCCCAATATCTTTTCCATCTTCAAAGTAAGCTTTAAACAAAACGTCCACAAGATCTTTTTTGCGATCTTCGAGTGCGATAGCGATGAGTTGATGCGCCTTTAATGTATTTGGCATCTTCTCAACTTTTGAGAAATCGAAATGTAATCCTGACGCTTGACCAGCCTGTGTAACCTGCTGCAGCATGCCGCTCAGCTTCGCCTCGTCCGCTCGTACCTTTTGAAGCATAACATCACGGAAGGGTGATCCCTCAGTAGGGGTTGAAGGGTCAAGTTGGTAAGCACGATAGTGGATTTCAACAGGCTCCGATGTAAAATTGGCTAACGCATCAGTCAAATTCTTTTTGCCGATACGACACCATGGGCAAACAATATCTTGAAATATTTCAATAATCATAGATTAGACTCCTTTGATGAAATAATAGTAACTATATTTTTATTATAGCACACTAATTCATTTGCCTGAACCGCTCAGGTGTTAGTCCGACATGCTTGCGAAAACTCGCCACAAAGTGGCTTGTATCTCTGAACCCTACCTGCGCAGCCACTTCCTTAACGGTCTGATTCTGATGGTTCAACAGCATCTCTTTGGATTTACGAAGACGCATCATAATTAAATAGGAATAAGGGGATAGCCTAAAGGCATGCTGAAATAGTGTATTCATGTGTCTAGGTGTTATCTTTAGGATATCAGCCATTTCTTCAAGCCCGATATCAGGATTATCGTAGTGACTTTCAAGCCAAATCAATAATGGCTGCAGCTGGACCATCTGATTGCGAATAGAGGCGCGGTTATTGATTTGTCCATGCTTTTTTAGCTGAATTAGAAAGTGATACAAATCCGCAGAGGCTTCATACCCCGAATATTCGAGTGCTGCATCCATATTGGTTATAATTCGTCCTATTTCCACTTGCAGCGGACCCTCCTCATCCCAACGAAAAATAGCAGACTCCCTTAAATCAAAAGAACGAAGAATGGCATCTGCACAAGTCCCTCCAAATGTGACATATTGCGTACACCATTGTTCAGTTACAGCCCAATAAGAATGAGGTACACCCGGAAGCAATAATACCCCTGAACCTTTTGTTAAGCGAAATTTTTTCCCATCCATAATGAATTCCCCTTCACCAGCATAAGTTTGCAGCCAATGGTAACTAGGAAAACCCTCAGGTCTTACTAACTTTTCTTGATCCTCATGGTGACCAATGCTTTCAATAAATAATGGAAACGGTTGCGCAGTTGAAGGCATTAATTCATATCTTTTATGCATTTTTCACAATCCTGTTCCATTTTATTATATAAGGTGTAAGAATATTATATTTTAAGCCTGACAATAATCCAATACAATGTACTTATTCTTATACTAATCATCAAAATAAAAAAGAGGTGCCAACATGATAAATAAGCAACTTCCCAAAATTTGGTATGGCGGAGACTACAACCCAGAACAATGGGACAAAGAAATAATGAATGAAGATCTACGGATGTTTAATCTTTCAGGGATTGATGTTGCGACCATAAATGTTTTTTCGTGGGCGCTCTCACAACCAAATGAAGATACCTACGACTTTACATGGCTGGATGAAATTATCGACCGTCTTTATGAGAATGGAACCTATGTATGTCTAGCCACAAGTACAGGTGCTCATCCTGCATGGATGGCTCGTAAATATCCAGATGTATTGCGAGTTGATTTCGAGGGGCGTAAACGTAAATTCGGAGGACGACACAATTCCTGTCCAAACAGCCCAACCTATCGAAAATATTCGGAACGCATTGCAGAAAAGCTTGCTGAACGCTACAAGGATCACCCAGCAATTTTAATCTGGCACGTTTCTAATGAGTATGGTGGCTATTGTTACTGCGATCATTGCGCGGACGGCTTCCGAAGTTGGCTCCAAGAGCGTTATACAACACTCGAAACCTTGAATAAAGTGTGGAATACGGGTTTCTGGGGTCATACCTTCTACGAATGGGAAGAAATTGTTCCGCCAAATGCCCTTTCGGAAGAATGGAGAGTGGATAATACCAACTTCCAAGGAATCTCGCTCGATTACCGCCGTTTTATGTCGGATAGTTTGCTTGACTGTTACAAAATAGAGTATAGCGCGATTAAAAAACATACACCTGACCTACCTATAACAACGAATTTAATGGGTCTTTATAAAGAATTAGACTATTTCAAATGGGCCAAGCATTTAGATGTTGTTTCTTGGGATAATTACCCTTCCCTAAATACACCTATAAGTCTTACGGCCATGACCCATGACTTGATGCGCGGCTTGAAGCAAGGACAGCCATTCATGCTTATGGAACAAACCCCGAGTCAACAAAACTGGCAGCCCTATAATTCACTCAAACGACCCGGAGTTATGAAGCTTTGGAGTTATCAGGCCGTGGCTCATGGTGCGGATACCGTAATGTTTTTCCAGCTGCGCAGATCAGTAGGTGCGTGCGAAAAATATCACGGAGCTGTCATCGAGCATGTTGGCCATGAACATACTCGGGTGTTCCGCGAATGCGCGGAGCTAGGGTCTGAATTACAAAAACTCTCAGACAGTCTACTGGACACTAGAATCAACGCACGTGTCGCCATCGTTTTCGATTGGGAGAATCGCTGGGCCATTGAGCTATCCAGTGGACCGACCGTTGCACTCAATTACGTGGATGAAGTCCACAAATATTATGACGCTCTTTTTCAGCAAAATATTCAAGCCGATCTAATAGGAACAGACACAGATCTATCAGACTATGACATCGTTATTGCACCTGTGCTGTACATGGTAAAAAAAGGCTACGCGAAGCGGGTGGAGGACTTCGTCCGCACAGGAGGAACCTTCCTGACGACATTCTTCAGCGGAATAGTCAATGAGAACGATATCGTCACACTTGGCGGTTACCCTGGTGAATTGCGCGAGGTACTCGGAATATGGGCAGAAGAAATCGATGCGCTTTTCCCAGATCAAAGCAACCAAATCGTGCTTAAAGAACAATGGGGAGCACTAAGCGGTGAGTACCAATGTGGACTGCTATGTGACTTAATCCATTCAGAAGGAGCCGAGATAAAAGCCGTCTATGGAAGTGATTTCTATCAAGGAATGCCAGCACTAACCGTAAATAAATTCGGGGCAGGTCAAGCTTGGTATGTAGCTACTAGTCCTGAGCCATCTTTTTTACAAGGGTTTCTAGCTAATTTGTGCAAAGAAAAAGGGATAACCGCCCTAATTCCCCCAGTTCCTGGAGTTGAGATTTCACAAAGAACCAATGAAAGTAAAACATATTTGTTTATTCTAAATCATAATGATCAACCCGTTAACGTAGATTTAGGAACCTTAATTGGAACGGATTTAATAGAAAGTCAACCATTAACCAACACCGTTACACTTTCAGCAAAAGGTGTTCGCATTCTATCAATAAGCTGATGATATTCTTCTATAAGTTCTCGGGAAAAAACCTCAGTCTCAAGACAGAGGTTTTTTCCATTTATGAAATTTTATATATAGCAGCAATGCAACTTCGTCGATCTCGGCAAAGACGCGGCCAATTTTAGTAAAATCACCTTGAAAGGGCAGGATAGCCAAATGACAATAAATTATATTGTAGTTTTGGTACTTTCAGCGATACTGTGAGGAAAAGTCAGCCCAGGCTACTCGCCAACAAAACGTAAATTCTGTGGTATCTACAATGATTGAAAATGTAATAATTTAAACGAAAAACCAATAGCTAAAAACCTAAAGCTAACAAACTAAAACCAACAGCTAAAAACCAACAACTAGCAGGCAACAAGTAACAAGCAACAACCAACAACCAACAGCCAACAGCCAATAACACCCAATACCACCAACCACCAACCACCAACCAACAGCCAACCACCAACAACCAACAACCAACAGCCAACAGCCAACAGCCACCAACCAACAGCCAACAGCCAACAGCCACCAACCACCAACCAACAACACCCAATACCACCAACCAAACAATCAACTACCAATAACCAATCAATATCAATCAATAACTAATAAACTATTAATCAATAACCATAACCAATAGTCAACAACCAACAACCAACAAGCAACAAGCAACAAGCAACAGCCAACAACAAACAACAAACAACAAACAACAAACAACAAACAACAAACAACCAAGTACCAATAACCAACAATAACCAATAATAACCAACAATAACTAATAATAACTAATAATAACTAATAATGACTGATAATCAGTTCTGATATCTGATTACAATATTAAATTTAAAGTAACTCCTCCAATATGTATCCAACTCCTCCAACTCCTCCAACTCCTCCAACTCCACCAACTACACCAACTACACCCTACACCAACTACACCGTATACTAACTCCACCACCAACAACACCAACAACACCAACAACACCAACAACACCAACAACACCAACAACACCAACAACACCAACAACACCAACAACACCAACAACACCAACTACAAGCCGAATCATCCAACTCAACAGTGGGTTCAACATTTCTATCGTTACTACTAAACAACCTGAATTAGCAGAATACCGGTGTTACCTCAGTTTCGAGTGCTGCCAGAATACTAGAGTTAGCAAAGTTATTAAGCTAGTAGAATTATTAGAGTTATCGGGGCTATCAGCTTCCAGAGTTAAAGAGTTTTTTATGGCATTTTGTATATGTCTCAGAATTTCATTTCTACCAAGTTTATATTGCTAGCTCAAATAGCCAGAAAGCAACAAGTTGTAGATATAACAGAATTCAACTCTTTAAAATGAGAGTTCTTTTAATAAAAGAACTTCACAAGAGAACGTTTGTTTGGTATAATGAAAATGAGAACAGCAGTTCTAAGGCGGGTAAGGGGTGAGGATATGGAACTACAATTTACCGATGTGCAAACTTTTACGTTTTTAACAGAAGAGGAATGTGAGAATTTCTTAATGAAGTTGCGCTGGTCTAATGGGTTTTGTTGTCCTCGCTGTGATTATAATGAAGCTTTTAGAATCCGTACACGGAGATTATTAGAGTGCAAGGAATGCAGAATGCAGGTCTCTATAACTGCTGGGACGATTATGCATAAATCCAAGCTCTCATTACTCCATTGGTTCCGTGCCATCCAACTGTTATTGCAAGAAGGCAAAGAGTATACGGCGAGTTCTTTATCACATATCCTTGGAATTAATTATAGAAGTGCTCAATTGATGCTTCATAAAATTCATTATGCAAATTTGGTTAAAGAAAATAGACTTAATTTGTTTCAGAAAGTAAGAGGATCAGCCTCTGATACTCCATCAGATAATGAACAGGAATCTAATGTAGAAACGCCTCAAACCGATTTAAACCAAAACTCCACTAACGAGTGGAATCTGCGCTTATTCTTAGAATCCAAAATAAATAGATTAAATTCCAAATTGATGATACGGAGTAGTTTGCCTAATAATCACCAAAGATATTTGAATAATAAGAATAGATCGGGGTTTACGTTTATTAATTGGATCAAGACGTTTACATCGATCTATTTATATCCTACTTTTCTTAAGTGTTTTCAACTCTCAGCTTAGCACGAAGGCTTGAATTGACTCTGTCCTTTTTTTCAGGCATGATGGATGAGCAGCATGTTTTGAAAAACAATGGAGTAGGGAGAGGGCTCGGTTGAAAAAAACTTTACAAGTACCTATTCATTTCTATCGGAAGTTTATTTCTCCGTTGAAGCCGCCGACTTGCCGATTCTATCCCACTTGTTCGCAATATGCATTAGAAGCAATTGAAGTTCACGGTGCGTTGAAGGGATCCTGGTTGTCGGTGAAACGAATTTGTAAATGCCATCCTTTTCATCCAGGTGGTGTTGATCATGTGCCGGCACGAGCGGAAAATTTATCTCATAACGATCAGTCTGCTTGACAGGCAGCTCATTTTTTCGATATATTTGCCTTAAGTTGTATATATGGTTTCGATGAACGGATAAGTACAAACGGATGCCTATAAACAGAGAGCCGGGTTAGGTGAAAGCCGGTATAGGATGAGGTTTGGAATATGGTCCCGGAGAATAGGCCTTCGAGCTGCCCTTTATTGCATTTGTGAAGCAAATGGCAAAAAGGGAGTAAGCTGGCCTCGTGTCCCAGCGTTAATGGGCAAGTCGTAATCGACTTACTGAGCCCCGAGCTTGTGAAAGGCGGGGGAACCTGGGTGGTACCGCGTGAGTTCAGCTCTCGTCCCAAGATGGATGAGGGCTTTTTGTGTTTTCTACTATTTGCTAGGAGGAACGAATGATGTCAACGCAATCGAAAACATTTTACATTACAACACCAATTTATTACCCGAGTGATAAGCTGCATATTGGTCACGCTTATTCTACGGTAGCCGGGGACGCTATGGCACGTTACAAGCGACTGCGCGGCTTTGATGTCAGGTATTTAACAGGTACGGATGAACATGGTCAAAAGATCGAGCGCAAGGCCCAAGAGAAAGGGACGACGCCTCAGCAATTTGTAGATCATATTGTTTCAGGAATCAAAGAGCTTTGGGCGAAGCTGGATATTTCATACGATGATTTTATTCGAACAACCGAAGATCGTCATAAAGATGCCGTTGGTAAGATTTTTCAAAGACTACTGGATCAAGGGGATATTTATTTAGGCGAATATGAGGGCTGGTACTGTATTCCTGATGAGTCTTTTTTCCCTGAAAGCAAGCTAGTAGATGGGAAATGTCCAGATTGTGGGCGACCTGTGGAGAAAATGAAGGAGCAAACTTATTTCTTCCGGATGAGCAAGTATGCCGATCGCTTAGTGCAGTATTATGAGGAACATCCGGATTTCATCCACCCAGAATCTCGTAAAAATGAAATGCTGAATAACTTTATTAAACCAGGTCTTGAGGATTTGGCAGTTTCCAGAACGACATTCGACTGGGGAATTAAAGTTCCAGGGGATCCGAAGCATGTCATTTATGTCTGGATCGATGCTCTTTCCAACTACATTACTGCACTTGGTTATGGCTCCGAAGATGAAAGTAAATTTAAGAAATATTGGCCTGCAGATGTTCATTTAATGAGTAAAGAGATTGTTCGATTCCACACGATTTATTGGCCAATTATGTTGATGGCTCTTGATTTACCTTTGCCGAAAAAGGTGTTTGCGCACGGCTGGCTGCTCATGAAGGACGGCAAAATGTCGAAGTCCAAAGGGAATGTTGTCGATCCGGTTACGTTGATCGACCGTTACGGATTAGATGCGCTGCGTTACTATCTCATGCGCGAAGTGCCTTTTGGGGCGGATGGAACATTTACGCCGGAAAGTTTTGTTGAGCGAGTCAATCATGACCTCGCTAATGATCTCGGGAATCTATTGAACCGTACGATCGTTATGATCGATAAGTATTTTGCAGGCAAGATTCCCGCGTATGCTGCGGGGGCTACCGAATTTGACGAAAGTCTCTTGGAGACTGTTCGTTCTACGGTAGCGAAGTACGAGGAAGCGATGGAAAAGATGGAATTTTCCATCGCGCTTTCAGCGGTGTGGCAGCTTATCAGCCGCACGAATAAATATATCGACGAGACGCAGCCGTGGTCGATGGTGAAGGATGATGCCAAGCGCGAGACACTTGGCTCCGTAATGTATGTGCTGGCAGAATCCCAGCGCATTTCATCCGTATTGCTGCGTCCGTTCTTGACGAAGACGCCGCAACTGATTTGGCAGCAGCTGGGCATAGCTGACGAAGTTCTGCCACGTTTGACCGCATGGGAGAGCGTGCAAACGTTCGGGCATCTCCCTGCTGGCACTAAAGTGCAGAAGGGAGAGCCTATGTTCCCTCGACTGGACGTAGAGGCAGAAGTCGCCTTCATCGTCGAGGCCATGGGAGGCGGCGCTGCATCTAGCGCCGATGAAGCGACTGCAGCAGCACCTGCGGCTGCTGCCAACACAGTGCCCACGCCTGAAGCAAAGGACGAAATCGCGATTGACGATTTCGCCAAGGTGGAGCTGCGCGTAGCACAGGTGATATCGGCGGAGCCTGTGAAAGGCGCCGATAAGCTTCTCAAGCTGCAGCTCGACCTCGGATACGAGCAGCGCCAGGTTGTATCGGGCATCGCGAAGTTTTACTCGCCCGAAGAGCTTGCTGGACGCAAAGTGATTTGCGTCACGAATTTAAAGCCCGTCAAGCTGCGCGGCGAGTTGTCTCAAGGTATGATTCTCGCCGCTTCACATGGCGACCAGTTAACACTTGCTACAGTCCCTGATTCGATGCCTAATGGAGCAATTGTAAAGTAATAGAAGCCAAACGAACAAACACCTCATCCCTTATTTTTCCCGGATGGGGTGTTTGTTTTAGTATGGGTGTTTTTAATATGAGTGGGGCATGATAAAGGAAACTAACCACGGAGTGAGGCATATGAGTGTTCGGTTTCTTGTGAAATTAATAGGTATAACAGGGATGGTCATTCTTATATCGGCTTGTTCGATTTTCGGTGGCGACTCGGGTAAGAAGAAGGAAGATGCCAAAAAGGGTGAATCGAAATCTAAAACACAAAGTACGAAGGGAAAAGAAAGTATTATTGATCAAGAGTTGAAAAAGCAATATGAGATGTACAATGAGATTCTTCAATATAAGATTGAACAGGATAAAAAGCTTATTAAACAATCAGAAGAACGTTATAAGAAGTTAAAAGAGGAAAGTGATAAACCATCTGATTCTAAGAAAAGTGGGGATACAAGTAATAAGGATTCAGGTGGCAAGAAAGGTAGTGAATCAGGAGAGTCGAAGGAGGGGGATTCTGGCAGTTCGAAAAAGACAGATGGTGGTGGAGGTCAATCGAAATAACAAAAACGAATCAATAACTGATACAGATGGGGCCATGCTGTGAATTCGACAGCTGGCTTTTTTGTTTTTTACACTTTGATGTATTGACTTCAATTAAGGGGACTCGTATAATCAATTCGTTAATAAAAATAATTACGATTTAGAAAATGGGTGGGTTGGTTATGATGATAAGAAATAAGAGAGTTCTTTACATAGTCTTGTTGGCTATTTTAACTGTTGTCATGGCTGGTTGTGGAAGTCCTGCAAGTTCGAAAGCTAAGATGGTTCAAGGCAAAGTCAATGTGGTGACTAGTTTTTATCCTCTTTATGAATTTACCCGCAACATTGGCGGGGAGTATGTGAATGCAATTAATTTGGTCCCAGCTGGCGTGGAACCGCATGATTGGTCGCCAAAGAGCAGAGACATTAAAAATATGACCCAAGCCCAGGTTTTTGTGTATCAAGGAGCGGGATTTGAAGGTTGGGTAAAGGACTTCCTCGGTAGTTTGTCAGGAGACTCGACTCTAAAGGTTGTTGAGGCCAGTAAAGGGGCAGATTTAATAAAAACGACGGAAAATAAAGAGGAATATGACCCTCATGCTTGGTTAAGCCCGTTAAACGCTGTGAAAATGGCTAATAATATTAAAATAGCACTGATAGAAGCGGATCCTGCTCACAAGGATGTTTTTGAGCAAAATTATACGAATTATGCAGCGAAGTTGACCGATTTGAATGCGCGATACAAAAAGGAAATTGCTCTTACATCGAAGAAAGAGATTGCGGTTTCCCATCACGCGTTTGCTTATTTATGCAGGGATTATGGTTTGACACAAATGTCCATAATGGGATTATCACCGGATGCGGAGCCGACGGCTCAGGATTTGAAAAAAATGAATGAGTTTTTGAAAGAACATGGTTTGAAATATATTTTCTTTGAAGAACTGGTATCTGATAAATTAGCCAAAACGTTGGCAAAAGATGCTAAAGTGGACACGATGGTACTTAACCCGATTGAGGGATTAACGGATGAACAAATGAAGGCAGGTAAAGATTATATCTCGATCATGGACGAAAATTTGAAAAACCTAGTTATTGCCTTACAATAAGATATGTGTAGTTCCATTCTTAATGAGTCAGGAGTAAGAAGATGGAGAATAGCAGTAAAAACTTTTGCCATCGGAGCATAGTATCTATGGATAACCTTTCATTCTCTTATGATAATAAGAAAGTGATAGAGAAGCTTCATTTCGATGTCCTTGAACGTGATTTTGTTGGCGTGATTGGTTCCAATGGTGCTGGGAAAACCACACTGCTTAAAATGCTTGTCGGTCTGTTGAAACCAACAGTTGGCGAGATCAGGCTATTTGATCGATCGCTGAGCCAATTCAAGGATTGGGAACGCATCGGTTATGTTCCTCAAAAAAATGCGTTCAATCCCTTATTCCCAGCTACAGTCAGGGAAATTGTTTTATCAGGCATGTATAGCAAGAAGCGGGTCTATCGCCGATTGACTAAAGCAGATCTTCAAAAGGCCGAAGATGCGATGCTTGCGATGCGCATCGAGGATTTGGCTGACCGACGCATCGGTCAACTATCTGGCGGGCAACAGCAGCGTGCTTTCCTTGCACGCGCGATCGTAAACAACCCGGAGCTGCTCATTCTCGATGAGCCGACGGTTGGCATCGATGCTGAAACGCAGGTCGGATTTTTTCGAATGATCCGTCATATGCACCAGCATCATCATATGACCTTCATCATGGTGTCCCATGATATGGACATGATGCAGTCATATTTAGGTACGGAGCCGCAGAAGGTAAGCGGCGGCATTAAGTTTTATGTCAAGCATACCCATGATCCGGAGGATTGTCGTGAGACGAATTTGACACACTCAATCGGCCAGATACGTGAGATGATCGGAGTTCAATAAAGAGGAGAGACTTTGTTATCCGAACAAAGATCCCTATATTAGGAGCGGGCATTTTGGACATATTTACGGAATACTTTTTTCAGCGTGCATTAATTGGCGGCATTCTGATTGGGCTTACAGCGCCTTTAATGGGCGTTTTTCTTGTCCTTCGACGGTTGTCAATGATTGGGGATACACTTGCTCATGTTTCAATTGCAGGTGTTGCTCTTGGATTTCTCATTAACGTATATCCTTTGGGTGTTGGACTCGTGTTCGCTTTGCTTGCATCGTTTGCCATTGAACGTTTGCGCAAAGCCTACAAGACTTACGCAGAGCTTTCTATAGCCATTATTATGTCAGGCGGAGTTGCACTGGCAACTCTCCTCTTTACCATTGGCAAAGGCTTTAATATGAACGTTATGAGCTATTTGTTCGGCAGTATTTACACATTGGATTCAACCGATCTATGGGTTGTTTTTGGTGTTTGTGTACTCGTTGTCGGCGTAATCGCGTCCCATTTCAAAGAGTTCTTTCTTATGTTTTTTGATGAAGATGCAGCGAGTGTAAGTGGACTACCGCTAAAGTATTATAATATGATGATTACAATGCTAACGGCACTTGTGATATCAGTCGCTATCAAAATTGTCGGAGCATTGTTAGTTTCCTCATTATTAACGATACCAGTCGCGTGCAGTTTATTGATCGCTCGGAGCTTTAAGCACTCCGTCTTTTTAGCGATACTATTTTCCGAAATTGCTGTTATTATTGGTCTTGTCGTTGCGGGTGTATGGGATCTTGCTCCGGGCGGAACTGTTGTGCTCACTCTCATTGCGATATTGAGCGGGATCATTTTGAAAAGAGGATTGAGGATTTAATATGGATTCTGTTAATTTGTGGATTGCTCTATGGGCGGGAATTGCTTCCTTCATATCACCTTGTTGTTTGCCCTTATATCCTTCTTATCTTTCTTACATAACGGGAATTTCAGTTAGTGAGTTGAAATCAGGGGAATCATCTTCGGCCGTTCGACGTCAAACGATGCTTCATACGTTAAGTTTTATCGTGGGGTTTTCGATCATTTTCTATGCATTAGGCTTAACAGCAGGCTTCCTAGGCAATTTTTTCATCGATTATCGTGATTTGCTTCGACAAATAGCAGCTTTATTAATTTTCATCATGGGCTTGTTCCTACTCGGCATTTTCCAACCTCAATGGTTAATGAAGGAACGTAAATTACAAATCAAATTTCGTCCTGCTGGCTATATTGGTTCTGTTCTAGTTGGAATGGGGTTTGCAGCAGGGTGGTCCCCTTGTGTTGGTCCTATTCTGTCGGCGATCCTTGCGCTCGCTACAACGGAACCTGGTACCTGGTTCCAATTAACGACTGCTTATTCGCTAGGCTTTGCGATTCCATTTTTTGTACTATCTTTTTTTATAGGATCTACGAAATGGATACTACGCTATTCAAACCTGATTATGAAAATAGGAGGGGGCTTGATGATCGTCATTGCGGTTCTGCTCTATACAGGCAAAATGACGCAAATCACGCTTTGGTTAAACTCCATAACCCCCGATTGGTTAAAGTTTTAGTTAAGTAAAATATTCAATTTTCGCATCAGGGAATTTATCAAAGATTTGATCTGTGATAAATTCCCTTAGTGCGTTTGCTTGTTCATCTTTGTAGACATATTTTCCTTTCCCGTATTTTCCCCATTTGTACTTTCGTTTTTCTTCGTCCATTTCTAGTTTCGTTTTTGGATATCTTTTTTCGATGATATTTTTGGCTGTCTTTGTGAAACGATGCTGTATCATTTCAAATGTTAAATCTTTGGTTGCCTCAGCAGGTAGTTCTTTATAAAGTCGTTCCAGTAAAGTGGCATAGCCTTCTTCCCATCCTTCATGCCAAATGATTGGCGCAATAATAAAGCCTAGCGGATAGCCTGCATGGGCTACTTTGCCAGCGGCTTCGATTCGTTCTTGGAACTTGGATGTGCCAGGCTCGAAGTTTTTAATGACGTAGTCCGCATTCACACTAAAACGAAATCGTGTATGTTTGTTATGTTTGGCATCTAACAAAGGTTCTACATGATGGTATTTGGTTACAAAACGCAGACGACCATTCTTTTGTTGACCCATAAACTCAATTAATTGCTTTAATGAGCCTGAGATATGCTCTAGTCCGACGGGGTCAGAGGTACAAGCGGCTTCAAAGCGGGTGATTTCCGGTTCTCGCTCCTCGATATACTGTTTGGCAGCATCTAGGATATCGTCCATATTTACATAGATACGTATATAAGGTTTAGCTCCCATTGTCGTTTGAAGATAACAATAATGGCAATGCCCCATACAGCCTGTAGCAATGGGGATTGCATACTCGGCAGATGGTTTGGAAGTTTCGAATTTGAGTGTTTTTCGAATACCAACGACAAGAGTGCGTTTCGCAATTCGGTACTTTTCAAGTTCTGAATCACCGGGCAAATCACGAATTTGATTATGAGAGGTCGTCATATGGATGTCCAGTCCTTGCTGCTTAGCCCATTCATATATTTGTTGTCCTTTAGGATAATTCATCGCGTCAGGTTCAAAATAAACAAGCTCCGGCACGAAAACAGCCGAGCTTGGCACGGGTCTGGAGAGCAGTTCAGTAGACATGATAAGCTCCTTTCACTACTATCTGTTCGATTCTTTGTTATACATTAGTGTGCCAACGTCATAACTTAATGAACCATGGGATATTTGACCGCGTCTGGGTTGATGCATTATGATAGTTAAGCAGTAGGCAGGAAATAAAGGAAAAGCAGGGGGAAATAAAGCAATGGCAACGCCAAGCATGGAAGACTATTTGGAGAGAATATACAAGCTTATTGACGAGAAAGGTTACGCTCGTGTCTCCGACATTGCTGAAGGGCTTGAGGTGCACCCCTCTTCTGTAACTAAAATGATTCAAAAGCTGGATAAAGATAATTACTTGATCTATGAAAAATATCGCGGACTCATGTTAACTCCCAAAGGGAAGAAGATGGGAAAGCGTTTAGTGGAACGTCATCAACTTCTAGAAAATTTCTTAACGACTATTGGTGTCCAAGAGGACAATATATATAAGGATGTAGAAGGAATTGAGCATCATTTAAGCTGGGATTCCATTACTTGTATTGAAACGTTATTAGAATATTTTCGAAGAGAACCGAATCGGATGGATGATCTCATGAATGTTCGTAAAGAGTTAGAAGCAGAAAGCTAGGCAGAGGCCGCAATTCGCGGTGCTCTGTCTTTTTTTTGGGTATATAAACATACTGCGTCCGCATACATAACAATGGAAGCCCTATAGTCGCTATACTAGGAGGGGTGTCGATTTGAAGATCAACGGTGTGTTTGAAGGCGGAGGCGTAAAGGGGATTGCACTGGTTGGTGGTGTAAGCGCGGCGATGAAGCAGGGGCATGTCTTCAATGAAGTCGCAGGTACAAGCTCAGGTGCCATCGTAGCGGCTCTTTTGGCCGCGGGTTATACAGGAGAAGACATGAAAGAAATGATCCTGAGAGCACCTTTCAGGTCGTTTATGCAGCGTTCGCCTATTTTTAATACGAAAATTATTGGACCTGCCGCGCGGCTGTTCATCAAAAAAGGCTTGTACTCCGGAGCGGCGTTGGAGGATTGGGTAAATCAACAATTAGCAGCCAAAGGAATCCGTACATTTGGTGATTTGAGACACAATCAACTGCGCGTAATTGCATCCGATATTACACAAGGTAAGCTTTTGATATTACCTGATGATATCGCTCAATATGGGATCGATCCACGCAAATTCTCTATTGCCAAAGCCGTCCGAATGAGCACAAGCATTCCTTATTTTTTCGATCCCGTCATGATTCGGCGCAAATTAAAAAGCTCTGCAAAGGCAGCGCCTTTCGCAGAGCAGTTTTACTATATTGTAGATGGTGGCTTGTTAAGCAACTATCCACTTTGGGTGTTTGATCAGGAAACAGATCGCGAGGATATCATCCCTGTTATTGGTTTCCAATTAGTAGGTAAAAACGAAATTCCCACTCATAAAATTAAAGGACCGATAACCATGTTGGAAGCGTTGTTTGGAACGATGTTGAGTGCTCATGATGAGCGCTATATTGAGCAAAAGAACCGGTTCCGTACGGTCAAAATCCCGACTTTAGGTGTGGGAAATACGCAGTTTAACTTATCCAAAGAACTCAGTATGTCTTTATACGACTCAGGCTTTCAAGCTTCCAATGATTACTTCAACAATTGGTCCGCTGAATTATATGAACAGAATTACGAGAAGTACGTATTGCGACGTGAATAACGCTAAGCCGTATTAATGATATTTGGGTAAATCATCCGAATCAGAATCTTTACTTCCGTTGATGACACGGAACTTGGCGTTTTTCCTTTTCCCTTTGGGCCCCCGACCCGTTGAATTCTTTTTCCAACGAGAAGGCGGGAATTTGTATAGAAGAAAAATAATCCCTAACACGAGAATAGGAATGAACAAAGTTCGCAAACTTACCAGCAAACCAATCGCAATCAAAATCGCAATGGCGACCTCGATCGGGGAAAATTTTCTTCTCATGCACGTCCCTCCAAGATTCGTTGTTCTGCTTCACGCATGCGGTTGAAAGAAGCAATCGACACCTCAACTTGACTGTCTTCAGGTTCTTTGGTTGTAAGCAGCTGAAGCCATAGTCCAGGATAGCCTAAGTAACGAAGGACGGGGACTTCACGAAGCGAATTGGTGAATCGTAATACTTCATAAGAAACACCAATGACAACAGGCAGCAATATTAAACGCTGCACGATACGTTCGACATATCCGTCATAGTGAAGGAATGAATAAATAACGACACCAATCAATACGGTGAACACGATGAAACTGCTGCCACAACGATAATGAAGCGTGTTGAATTTCTGTACGTTACTAACCGTTAGCTCTACGCCAGCCTCATAAGCACTAATGACCTTATGTTCAGCGCCATGATATTGAAACAATCTGCGGATCATAGGTGTCAAAGATATGAAATAAATATATCCGACAAGTAAAATAATCTTAATAACACCTTCTATAAGATTATGAAGAAATTGATTGCTAAATACATTTTGAAACAAAAACTGTTCGATAACAGCTGGAACCAGCGTGAATACGAATTTGCCAAATAGAAACGAAATCACACCCACAACAGCTACGCCAAGAATCATTGAAATATTAGAAAAGAAGCCTGGTTTTTCTTCTTTCTTGGCACTGTTAGCATCCTCGCCTTCTTGTTCAGCGAAGGATTCAGCCGAGAAATTCAAGTGCTGAGCGCCTTTAGCGCTTGATTCTATGATTCCCACAATACCGCGTATAAACGGTATTCTCTTGAGTGTTTGGACCCAAGGGATCACTTTCTTCGGTACTTCTAAGTAATCAAGGGAACCGTCTTTTTTGCGCACAGCGGTTACATGCACATTTTTTCCTGCGAACATGACGCCTTCAATGACGGCTTGTCCTCCGTATATACTGTTTTGTTCTGCCACAAGATCCACCTTCTTATCTTTCTCAAATTCAGTTATTTGTACTTTCTTATTGTAACGGATTCGTAGATTGAATGCTACCGATAGCGGTAGAACATACTATTCATACCTAAGGAAAGACAAGCAACATGTGTAGAGAAAGGAAGACGATGGATGATAAGTGATAAAAAGGAAGAAAAAATCCGGACAAATCGTTGGGTATTTGCCCTTTACATCGGCTTTTTCGCTGGATTTATATGGGGAGCAATCAAAATTGTTGAGTACTATTTAAAGTTCACCAAGATTGTAATCGGCTTTCTTGTAGAGCCTTTTTTCAAACATGATTTTCTGCATACTTGGCTGGGAACGCTCATTGGTTGGGGGATATTCACCGTATTTTCAATCGTTGCTGCGTTTATCTATATGGTCACGATGTGGAAGTTTCAGGGGCCTTGGTGGGGGCTAGCGTATGGAGCTCTATGGTGGGCTGTAATATATTTACTCATTGGTCCCTTATCGGGAATGACCTATTGGATTAAGGATCTGGATCTAGATACCGTTCTTAGTGATTTTTGTTTGTTTCTGCTATGGGGAATGTTTATTGGTTATTCCATTTCTATTGAATATACGGATGCAAGAACAAGACGACCTATACACAAGACATGAAAGTTATGGTAAAATATCAGAGGTTAAATAGGCTTGTAAAGCCCATTTTTCAATGAAAAATGCTTGGGAGTGATTTCCTGTTGAAAAAGGTTCTAGTCATTAATGGTCCGAACTTAAATATGCTCGGCGTACGTGAACCTGGCGTGTACGGAACGGTTTCGCTTTCAACGATTATTCAAGGTTTAAATGAATTAGCTGAGGCGCTGTCGATCGAGCTTGAGAGCTTTCAATCGAACCATGAAGGCGATATTATTGATAAAATTCATGAAGCTTTCGGCACAAAAGATGGTATTGTAATCAATCCAGGAGCATTCACGCATTATAGTTATGCCATTCGCGATGCACTCTCAGCGGTTCAATTGCCAACTGTAGAAGTTCACATTTCGAATATTCATAAGCGCGAGGAGTTTCGTCATCACTCGGTTACTGCGCCTGTCGTTATCGGTCAAATCTGTGGCTTCGGTGCACAGAGCTATGAACTTGGTTTAAGAGCATTAATACCTCATCTGTAAGAAAGATTGGTGATCTCAATGCAGGAGAAACGTATTGAACGTCTTCGCAAGGTTATGCAACAGCAAGATTTACCGGCAATACTCATCACGAATGCATACAACCGTACATATGTATCTGGTTTCACTGGTTCTTCTGGCTATGTCCTTATAACGTTAGACCGTGCCTTATTGTTAACTGATTTTCGTTATATGACGCAAGCTCCTCAGCAAGCTAAGCTATTTGAAGTTGTTGAGCATAAGGCAAAAGCAATCGAGACAGTGAAGGAACTCTTGCAGCAGCAAGGGATCACAAAGCTTGGCTTCGAGCAAGTGGATGTATCCTACGGTGATTTCTTAAGTTACCAAGAAGGATTAGCGGGTATCGAATTGGTGCCTACAGCGCGCGTTGTTGAGTTGATTCGAATGGTTAAAGATGAGGCGGAATTACAGATTATGCAAGAAGCCGCTGATTTGGCTGATCAAACATTCTCACACATTCTATCTTTTATCAAACCAGGTGTGCAGGAAAAGGATATTGCCCTTGAGATCGAGATGTTTATCCGCAAAAATGGCGGGACTTCAACGTCATTTGAAACAATTGTTGCTTCTGGTGAACGCTCTGCGCTTCCTCATGGTAAAGCGAGCGATCGCGTGCTACAATTAAACGAATTTGTCAAATTGGATTTTGGAGCGTATTATAAAGGGTATTGCTCTGACATTACTAGAACGGTTATGCTAGGTAAGCCGACAGACAAACATAAAGAAATTTATGACATTGTCCTTGAGGCCCAATTGAATTGTTTAGCTAACCTCCGACCAGGTATCACTGGCAGAGAAGGCGATGCTTACGCACGAGACGTGATTGTGAAGCATGGTTATGGCGATTACTTCGGTCACGGTACCGGACATGGTTTAGGCATGGAGGTACATGAAAATCCACGCTTGTCGAAAACCGAGGACATGATTTTAACACCTGGTATGGTGGTTACGGTTGAACCTGGTATTTATCTCCCCAACTTTGGCGGAGTTCGTATTGAGGATGACGCAGTAATTACTGACACCGGCATTAAAATACTCACACATTCTACCAAAGATTTTCTTATTATTGACTAGCGGAGGGATTCACAAGTGATATCAGTTAACGATTTCAAAACAGGTCTTACAATTACAGTTGAGCATGATATTTTTACTGTTCTAGATTTCCAACACGTTAAACCAGGTAAAGGCGCTGCATTCGTGCGCTCCAAGCTTAAAAACCTGCGTAACGGGAATACCGTTGAACGTACATTCCGTGCTGGCGAGAACGTTGGACGAGCGCACATCGAAAACCGTGAAATGCAATACTTGTACGCAGCTGGCGACGAGTACACATTCATGGATACAGAGACGTTTGATCAGATTTCCCTTTCCCATGAACAATTGAAATGGGAATTGAACTTTCTGAAAGAAAACATGAACATCAAAATCATGAGCTATCAAGGTGAAATTCTTGGGATTAACCTTCCGAAGAGCGTTGACTTGAAAGTTATCGAAACCGATGCAAGCGTTAAAGGAAACACAGCTCAAGGTGCTTTGAAAAATGCGAAAGTGGAAACAGGTCTTAATGTGATGGTGCCACTTTTCATCAACGAAGGCGATATTCTTTCCGTTGATACAGATGATGGAAAATACCTTTCACGCGCGAGCAACTAATGACTAAAGCCTTTCAGACTCTTTGGAGTCCAAAAGGCTTTTTTTCATTTCACGTGGATTTCTTACCACAGCAAGGTGTTTTTATGCTATAATATTGAATTGTTATGCACTAGTATGCGTTGGGAGTGGGTCAGCTTTGTCTCTTATAGTGATGAAATTTGGCGGAAGCTCTGTTGGTGATCCAGAGCGAATGAAGCGTGTTGCAAAAAGAATCGTAGAGCGAAAACAAGCAGGACATAGCTGCGTTGTTGTCGTTTCCGCGATGGGAGATACAACGGATGATTTGATCGACCTGTCTAAGCAAATTTACGATGGAGCCCCTCCGGCTCGTGAAATGGATATGTTGTTAACGACAGGAGAGCAGGTATCGGTAGCTCTCTTATCGATGGCAATACATAATTTGGGTGAGCAGGCGGTTTCTTATACCGGTTGGCAAAGTGGTATTTATACGGAACCGATTCATGGTAAGGCCAGAATTACGGATATTCAGCCGCATCGTGTACTGAAAGCTCTCGAACAAGGCAATGTCGTCATCGTAGCTGGCTTCCAAGGGATGACCGATGCAGGTGAGATTACCACACTTGGCCGCGGCGGGTCGGATACAACGGCTGTAGCACTTGCTGCTGCTATTAAAGCAGATCTATGTGAGATTTATACCGATGTAGATGGCATTTATTCGACAGATCCGCGCATCGTGAAAGTAGCGAGAAAGCTAAATGAGATTTCCTATGATGAGATGCTGGAGCTTGCTAATTTAGGGGCTGCTGTTCTGCATCCAAGGGCTGTAGAATATGCCAAAAATTATAACGTTACCTTAGTGGTACGTTCCAGCTTTACTTACAATGAAGGTACCAACGTGAAGGAGGAAGCAGTGATGGAGCAAGGAATCGTCGTTCGAGGCATCGCTTACGATAAGAATGTGGCAAGAATTAGTATTCTAGGTGTACCTGAGAAACCGGGACAGCTGGCTAAAGTATTTATTGCTCTTGCCGAAGAGCAAATTGATGTCGACATCATTGTACAAAGCGGTGTGATCAGCGGTTCGGCTGATTTCTCTTTCACAACGACTCTTGCAGATCGCGAAAAAGCATTGACCGTGATTGAACAAATTCGCGGTGACATTGGATATCGTGAAGTCACTTCTGAAGTGAACCTTGTGAAAGTGTCCATAGTTGGCGCTGGTATGGTAAGTACACCAGGTGTTGCTGCAACGATGTTCAAAGTGATTTCTGATCTTGGTATCTCTATTTCCTTAGTTAGCACATCGGAGATTAAAATGTCCTGTGTCGTTGACAACACGAACCTAACTGAAGTTATCCGTTCCCTGCACACTGCATACGGCTTGGACACAACCGAGCATGCGTTTGTTGGTGGACCAGAAGATCGCAGATAATCGAAAAATTAATGCCATTTATCTGATATAAAATAAGCCAGCTTTAATAAAAAAGCCGTTATTCCGGCTGCCATTAAGGGGCCAACCGGAATTCCGCGCATAAATATAATGCCAAATATAGAACCAATCACAAGACCCACAATTAATTGTGGGTCTAATTTTAGCAGTTCCAACCCTTTTCCATTCATATAGGTAGCAATAGCTCCGCCAAGTAGTGCGATGATGCCCGGCCAAGTGGTGAATACCGACAAGATATCCTTCACGGAGATACGCTCACTGGCAAAGGGGACCAGCACCCCAATCGTTAAGAACAATAATCCGAGTTCTAATCCTCTGCGCTCCATCGTGGGAAAAAAACGGTCTAACCCAATAAGTTTAATCGCAAGTAAAATGCAAGCCGCGGTCGTAATAATTGGTGATCGGCCAATGAGTCCAATTATAATGAGAATAACTAAGAGCAAATCGCCATTCATAGTGTCAAAACCCCTCGTCCTCATAACTTCAATCTTAGTTTATGAGAAGGGCTTGTATTTAGAACGAAGGAGTGTTTATCAAAGATGCATGAGTACCATTTGATCACGTTCCAAAAGGGGAACATGATCTGTGATATTCGGTTTTGCGCAAAAAACCAAATCTGCCTGGAAACCAGACTTATTCATTTTCTTTCCATTACTGCAGGTTAATATTTTTTCATACAACGAATCCTTCGATTCCAGATAACACCCTCGCATGGCCATGCCGAAATCGTTGACTGCTATATTTTTGTCACCGAGCAGAATGGACAATTCCTCAAGGATAAGACCTGCGCAAAGCCCATCTTCCAAAGAGAAAACATCTTGAGTTCCTGCGCACAAAATAACGGTATCTCGTTTGAAATCGACCGCGGCCCTCGCGCAAGCTCTGCTATTTAGTAGGGCTCCCGCTAACACGTGATCGGCTTTCATCGCTTTCTGAATACCTCTTGTTCCATTCGTGGTTGTAAGTATAATTCGCTTGCCTTGAACGGCTGCTTTTGTGTATTCCAGTGGCGAATTTCCGAAATCGAAACCAGGAATCTTTTTACAAAAACGCTCGCCTCCAAGTAAATCTCCCTCTCGAAATAATTCCTTGGCCTTCAGAACCGTTTCCACAGGAACAATGGCTTTGCAACCGTTAATCAGTGCGGTGATGATCGTGCTAGTTGCACGTAAAACATCAACGACAATGACGGTTTTATGAAGAAATTCGTCACTTCTAGCTTCGCCGATGTTGGCGACAACCTCGATATGCATCTTTTAATCCTTTCTGGTACCCAACGACAACGTATCGGAACGGAGTCCTCTCCGTAATGCTTCCAACGCAATCAACTCATCCGGTGGAATATTGCCCAAGTGGATGTTGGGGCCTAGCATGCTAATTAAATGTACCTGCTGACTTTTGAGCGGTGCTTCCCATAAGAGAAGCTCGCCGGGAATTGCGGAAAGCACCCTTTGCAGTTCGTCGTCCTTACATTTCCCGTTCTGATCAAAAATACCAACGCCCATGCCTGATTCCCGGGCTTCAATGGTAACCATTTTGGCCCCGAGTTCCGTGTCGATCAAGACTGTTTCAATTAATTCCTCCAACTCAATGGAAGATCCCCAACCTTTCTTGCCATATTCGGTGATGACCTCGAATCCCTCTTCCAATCCTCTGGAAATAAGCTCGTTTCGAAGTCTACGCTCCATTTCAATCGTCCCATCGGAAATTTCAACGCCATTAAAACCAAGCGCAATAAGCATGTCAAAAAAAGAGTTTACCGCATTCTGTCTGATGGCTACCTCCAAAAAGGTACCACCCGGATAAACGCAAATGCCGTTTTCTTTTGCAGAGGAAATCTTACTTTTAAGTACATGTAACGGATAAAGCGGCGAGGTACCGAAGCCAATTTTGATCATATCTAGATGGCTGCTTGACGTGGTAAGCAGATCTTGAAAAGCGTTCAAGCCTAATCCTTTATCCATCACCATCGTTTTACCCAGTGTTCTTGGTTTAGCCTGCCTTTGTCCTGTGGGGTCGGCTAGAACGGGATTCCATTTCAAATGAGAGGTCACTTCCATCGGTAATTCTCCTCACTGTCCTTTGAAGGTTCAATTCTGTGTTCAGCATATGCATCTTCACAAATGGAGGTGCCCAGCATGCCTAAAATCAGACGAGCTTGCATAAGGATAGGGTAAAAAGCTTTGACCCTATCCTTATGCGTTCTGTCGAATAAACGGTCGCTCCGAGAATTTATAAAAACCTCCAGGACTCCATTGTAAAGCTGTTCCTTTTATTGGATTGAGTAGGTAGGAACAGCTTTACAAAAGTCGCTCTTCCGGCCTTTTATAAATCCTCTCCGCTAAATATTCGACGACACATAAAGCTCAAAGATTTTTACGAGGAGGAGTAGAAAGAGATGAACAAAATTGTCCTAACGATGGCTTCGCTGAGGATGATGTCGGGGAGTATCGAAATTATCGCAGCCATTGTGATGCTGAGACTGGCGACGGTGGAGAAAGCGCTGCTGGTGAACTCGGGTTTGGCTCTAGTAGGTCCTCTAGTATTACTAGCAACAACGACGATTGGATTAGTAGGAATCGCAGAGAAACTATCATATGGCAAAATGCTGTGGGTGATTGCGGGAGTAAGCTGTCTCTTTATTGGTATTTTAAAAAAGTAATCGGTCATATTTCTTTCTATTAAGCATAGAAATGAGTATAGAAGACTGGACAACTTGGAGGGATGTCTCCCTATGCTTGATTCGATTCTGCATTTGCTGCCTCAAACTTTCCGATTTCTCTTAGCCGCTCTGCCGCCAGACGTACAAGCTAGTGTTGAAGAAATAAGGGTGAGAGAGTCACGGCCCCTTGAGATTAGCTGGGGTGATCGATATACCTTTGTGAGTGAACGGGGGGAGATGGTGACTCAGGAAACGAAGGCATACAAGCCGACACGGCAGGACTGTCTTTCGCTGCTAGAGATGCTTACGAATCATTCCTTGTATACCTTCGAGGAAGAGCTGCGTAGAGGCTATATCACGATTGCTGGAGGTCATCGAGTTGGACTAGCAGGGCGAACCGTTTTGGATCAGGGACATGTTAAGCAAATACGTGATGTAAGTTCTTTCAACATAAGGATTGCCCGCGAGATCCAAGGGGTCGGCCAAGAGGTGTTACCACAGCTATTCGATCCTTTACTGAGAAGCATCCATCATACGCTCATCATTTCACCTCCACAGCATGGGAAAACAACGCTGATCCGCGATCTGGCTAGATTGATTAGCCGGGGAGAATGGGGGGGGAGTAACGTATCGACGACTGGTAAGAAAGTGGGAGTGGTGGATGAACGATCAGAACTGGCTGCATGTGTCAAAGGGGTGCCCAGATTCGATCTGGGGCCACGCACTGACGTTATGGATGGTTGTCCGAAGGCGGAAGGCATGATGATGATGATTCGGTCGTTATCACCTGATATCCTGATTGTGGATGAGATTGGGCGTCCAGAAGATGCGGACGCCATCCATGAAGCTGTTCACACCGGGATTCGCGTCGTAGCCACTGCACATGGTGCTGATTATGAGGATGTACGCAGGAGGCCTGTTCTAAAGCAGCTGTTGGAAGAGGGTGTATTCACGAGATATGTCATCCTGCATAGAAGAAAAGGTGCACAAGCTTCCTATCGCATCTTGGATTGTCAGGGCAAGGCCTTGGAACTCTATCCTGTGCGAAAAGGATGATGGTAGATGCTGAAATTTGTCGGAGGGGTTCTTATTATCGGTGCTGCCACATTGTTTGGCTTCCTAAAGGCTGCGCATTATGTAAGACGTCCGAAGCAAATCCGTGGCCTTATCAGTGCGTTAGGGAGAATGGAGACGGAAATCATGTACGCACTCACACCGCTGCCTGAAGCATTCGCCTCACTCAGCAAACAGGTCGCAGAGCCGCTATCTTCCTTATTTCGAATAACTTCAGAGCGTTTATTGAAGAGTGACGGTAAATCCACCCGTGAGATTTGGCAATGGAGTGTCAATGATGTATGGACAAGAACTTCGATGAGGCAAGCGGAACAAGAAGTGGTGCTGCAGTTGGGAGCCGTTCTTGGGCTCACAGATCGAAGTGATCAAATCAAACATTTACGGCTCGCGATTAGCCAACTTCAAACGGAAGAAACCGAGTCTAGGGAAGAGCAGCGGCGCTACGAGAAAATGTGGAAAAGCCTCGGTCTCTTAATCGGAGCATTGATCGTGATATTGATGTATTAATGGTAGCAAGGATGACTTGGCCATACAAGTGAGTTCCTTGTCAACAGAGTGAGGTGCCTGGAATGAACGTAGATGTGAATGCCATTTTCCAGATCGCCGGCATCGGCATCATCATCGCGATGATCCATTCGGTGCTCAAGCAGATGGGCAAAGAGGATATGGCACACTGGGTCACGGTCATTGGCTTCGTGGTCGTGCTCTTTATGGTCGTCAGTATGCTCGATCATTTATTTAAAGAAATCAAAACGATCTTCCTATTCCAATGAGGTGGGCCTGATGGAAATCATCCAAATCGTAGGTTTAGGACTCATCGTAACGATATTAACGCTCATCATCAAAGAGCAGAAGCCAATGTTCGCTTTCTTGCTGGCGGCATTTACGGGCATCATGATTTTCTTGTTCCTGATCGGTAAAATTTCCTCAGTCATCCAGGTGCTCGAGGACTTAGCTCAAAAGTCAAGCATCAATATGGTTTTTCTCAAAACGATTCTGAAAATCATTGGTGTTGCTTACATCGCTGAGTTCGGTGCTCAAATCGTACGAGATGCCGGTCAAGAATCTATTGCCTCCAAGATCGAGCTTTCCGGGAAAGTGCTCATTATGGTGATGGCGATTCCGATCATAACCGTCATCATTGAGACCGTCGTTAAACTGCTCCCTGCTTAGGATGATCCATGAGGAGTGACCAATATGAATCTACTTTATTCGCACCAGAAGCTGAACAACCGCTGGATTATTTTATTCATAATGACAATGGGATTATGGCTTGGATTGACGGGCAATATGGCCGCTGAATCGCCTACGGATATCATTATCAAGGAGCAGGCCAACCATCTGAATACGGAACCTGTTGAGCAATATTGGGATAAGCTCATGAAGGATTACGGCGGTTACTTCCCTGAAAGTAAGACGCCAACCTTCATGGAATTGCTGCTCGGGACCAAGGGCATTAGCATGAAGAGTATTTTCAAAGGATTGCTAAGCTATGTGTTCCACGAAATCATCATTAATGGAAAGCTGCTTGCTTCGATCGTGGTCCTGACGATTTTCAGTATGATTCTCGAAACGCTGCAAAGCTCCTTTGAAAGAAATACAGTCAGCAAGCTTGGTTATTCAATTACTTATATGGTTCTGATTATTATAGCGATCAACAGCTTCAGCGTAGCAATCGGTTACGCCAAAACGGCTATATCTTCCATGATTCAATTCATGATTGCCATAGTACCTTTGCTATTAACTCTTTTGGCATCAATGGGAAATGTCACTTCTGTGGCGATTTTACATCCGCTGATTGTGTTCATGATCCATTCAGTTGGAACAGCGATATATGTGTTTATATTCCCTTTGTTGTTCTTTTCGGCTGTCCTGCACATCGTCAGCTCACTAAGCGAGAAATACAAAGTCACCCAGCTAGCGAACCTTCTGCGCACAATAAGTTTAAGTATGCTGGGCGTATTCGTCACTGTTTTCCTCGGGGTTATATCGATTCAAGGGACTGCCGGAGCGGTTAGAGATGGCGTTGCGATTCGAACGGCAAAGTACATTACCGGAAACTTTGTCCCTGTTGTGGGACGCTTATTCTCGGATGCAACAGAGACAGTGATTGGGGCATCGCTGCTTGTAAAAAATGCAATTGGACTTGTTGGGGTTGTCATTCTAATCTTGTTGTGTGCGTTTCCGGCTATCAAAATTTTAACGCTAGCTTTCATCTATAACTTATCCGCAGCGATCATGCAGCCTTTGGGAGATAGTCCAATAATCGCTTGCTTGCAAACGATAGGCAAGAGCTTAATTTATGTGTTTGCGGCACTGGCAGCCGTCAGCTTAATGTTCTTTCTAGCTCTAACGATCATGATTACGATCAGTAATGTCTCCGTGATGATGCGGTGAAAGGAGGCAGCTATGGTTTGGTTAGCGGGATGGCTAAAAAGCGTCATCATGGTCATTATGTTGGCTACATTTGTTGATCTGCTACTTCCAAGTAATACCATGCAGCGATATGTCAAAACGGTTATGAGTTTATTCATCCTGCTTACACTGTTATCTCCAGTACTTCAATTGTTTCAGAAGGATTGGGACATCGATCAATTGATTGGTCAAGCGGAGCAGCGGCAAAACGATAAAACAATGCTTGCAAGCAGCAGCGGTGGAAATTCATTGATGAAATCGCTCGATGTGATTACAAAGGATGCCCAAAAGCTTCAAGAAGCAGGAGAAAAACAATCACAGCAAATGATTCAAACGCAGTTGGCTGAGCTGATGAAAGAGGATTTACAGAAGCAAACAGAGCTGATCATCCAAGACGTTCAGGTGCTGGCACAAATTGACAATAATGGGAAACCCGCTATAACGAAAGTCAGGGTAACCCTTGATGATATAGAAACGCCGAAACAGGTGAAATCAACGTCAGCCTCAAAAAGCATAGCTGTTATGGAGCCAGTCAAGCCAATTGATCCGATAAGGATCGAACCATCCACGAAGCTGCAGGGAAGTAACTCAAGTGATAAAGCAGCAGCAACTCTGCCTAAGTTATCGTCACGAATAGAGCAAGAGGTTGACCATCTCAAGCAAAAAATCGTGCTTGATTGGATCGTGGAGCCTGCACAGATTGATATCCAATTAAACCAACGGAATGGAAGGATTGCGAGGTGAATCGATGGGAACATTGCTGCAATGGATGGAGCACAAATTCGGCGGAGGTCCGGGAGGACCCAAACGAAAGAACACGCTCTTATGGGTCGTGATGATTGGACTTTTGGGAGCTGCGCTGATGATTATGAATGCATTTATGACTGTAAAAGATGTTGATCCCATCAATGCGGGCAGAGCCTCTCCGCAACCCAGCAAAGAAACATTTCTCAACAGTACATCCAAAGAAAATTCTACCTTTCACGATTATGAAGCGGCCTATCAAACACAGTTGAAGGAGATTTTACAAAAAATTGTTGGTGTAGGCGATGTTGAAGTGCTCGTTACAATTGAGTCGACGGAAGAAATGACGGTCGACAAAAATTATAATGACAATCAGCAAATGACGACAGAACGCGACAATGGTGGAGCGACAAGAAATATATCCCAGGTAACGCGGAGTGGTGAAGTGGTTGTCTATCAAGTTTCCGGTGACCAGAAACCGCTTGTGCTCAAATACATTAAACCGAAAATCAGAGGCGTCATCGTTGTCGCCAAAGGCGCCGAGAATCTCACTGTGAAAAAAATGATTACAGAAGCTGTAGAGCGAGGACTTGATGTGCAAGCGAGTAGGATCTCTATTTTACCCCGCAAAACTGGGGGATGAATGTGGCAGTAAATCAAAATTGAGGAGGAATTTCAATGAATGCGAAAAGACAAACAATTTGGCTCGTTTCTATGCTTAGTTTAATGGTGGTGCTTTCCGCCTATTATCTGTTCACAGAGGATGTCAATAAGCTTGATTTAGCCACAACGGAAACGATCAATAAATCACAAGAAGTGAAGATTGATATGAGTCAGGTTGATCCTGCGAATGCAGCGAAAACAGATGTGAAAGCGACAACAGGCGGAGATGCAAAAGTCGACACGAAAGCTGTGACTCCGCAAAATTCAACAAAAACAGACGTGAAAGCCGATCCTAAAACGGATGCTAAAACAACAACGACGCAGGATGCTTCCAAAGCAACTACACCAAATACGGCTAAAACGGACGATCAAGTTTTGAAGATGGTTGAAGAGCAAGCGAGAACGACATCGGCTAGCGATTATTTCACGAATGAGCAAATGAAACAAAGAGATTATTTCAGCAAAACATCCTCTGATTTGATGGAAATCATTATCGATTCGAAGAAGACACCTGAAGCTGTAGCCAAAGCGACAAATGATTTAGCGAAGTTGACTGATATTCAAGAAAAAGTAGAAAATTTACAAGATGTGCTTATGAAGGATTTCCCGCAAGCTATTATTAATCAAGATGGAAATAAATGGAAAGTAACAGTTCAAAGCGATAAATTGGAGAAAAGCCAAGGTGTAACGATCGTTGACTTGGTGATGAAAGAGCTCGGTACAGGTCCGGAAAATATTAAGATTCAATATGTTCGTCCTTAGTAAAAAGAGGTGAGATTAACCTGCCCAGGATGGCGATGGAAAGGGTCCGGACAAACTGGACTCTTTCCATTTCTTGCGTTTATGGGTATAATACATACGTTGCGGCTATGAAACCGCATTTTTTACTGGTTCACCAACCTTGAAGGAGTGACATGAATGTTCAAATTGAGTGAAATCAAAGAGTTGATCAAACTCGTCGATCAATCCTCTTTACAAGAGCTTGAAATCGAAAATGAAGGTGCACGCCTTTCAATTCGCAAGCCGAATAAAACGGAGTCTGTCTATGTAACAGCCCCCGTTCAACACACGTATGCTCCGATCGGTCAAGCAAGCATTGCTAACACAGCACCTGCTGCCGCTCTCGAAGCTTCTATCCCTGCGACTACTGGACATGCTAAGCAAGAGGACTCATCTTTACATAAGATAGTTTCACCAATGGTAGGAACCTTCTATCAGTCTGCTTCTCCTGGCTCTGCTCCTTTCGTAAGTGTTGGCTCCAAGGTGGGCGACAAAAACGTCGTCTGTATTGTGGAAGCTATGAAATTGATGAATGAAATCGAAGCTGAAATTAAAGGTGAAATCGTTGAAGTACTTGTAGATAACGGTCAGCTTGTTGAGTACGGACAACCTTTGTTTTTAGTTAGACCAGAGTAAGCGAATAGTAGGCTCTTATGCTTATGACGCAGTTTTGCTTGAGCAAAACTCAGTACACGCTTATGATGCAAGTTTTCCTAACGGAAAACTCTTAGGAGGAAAAATAATGAAATTTCATAAAATCCTAATAGCGAACCGCGGAGAAATTGCTGTTCGTATTATCCGAGCTTGTCGCGAGCTCGGCATGTATACAGTGGCTGTTTATTCGGAAGCCGATCGTGATGCGCTTCATGTGCGTCTAGCCGACGAAGCCTATTGTATTGGGCCGACTGCCTCCAAGGACAGCTATTTGAACTTCACGAACTTGATGAGTGTTGCTACGCTAACAGAATGTGATGCGATCCATCCTGGATATGGCTTCTTAGCAGAAAATGCGGACTTCGCAGAAATTTGCGAGAGCTGCAATATTACATTTATCGGTCCATCTCCAGATGCGATAAGCCGGATGGGTGATAAAGCGGTTGCCAAGCAAACAATGAAAGAAGCAAGAGTACCGATCATTCCAGGCTCAGACGGTTTGGTTGAGAACATTGACGACGCGATCGTCATAGCAAGAGATATCGGTTACCCGATCATTATTAAAGCGACAGCAGGCGGCGGCGGTAAAGGAATACGTATTGCCGAGAACGAGGAAACACTCGTACAGCAAATTACGGCAGCGCAGCAAGAAGCACAAAATGCTTTTGGCAACGCAGGTATATATTTGGAGAAATACTTGACAGGCATGAAGCATGTTGAGATTCAAATTTTAGCTGATAAACACGGCAATGTTGTTCACTTAGGTGAGCGCGACTGTTCCGTACAACGCCGCAGACAGAAGCTTGTTGAGGAAGCTCCTTGCCCGATTCTGACAGCAGAAACACGCACAGCGATGGGGCAAGCGGCCGTTCGTGCAGCGAAAGCCGTTAATTATTCAGGTGCAGGAACACTTGAATTCCTACTCGGTCCTGATGGTAATTTCTACTTCATGGAAATGAACACGAGAATCCAGGTTGAGCATCCCGTAACCGAAATGATTACAGGAATTGATATCATCCAAGAGATGATTCGTGTTGCAGAAGGCAATCCATTATCTTTTGCACAAGAGGATGTCCACATCAATGGATGGGCTATTGAGTGCCGTGTGAATGCGGAGGATCCGAATCGGAACTTCATGCCTTCAGCGGGTCAAGTGAAGTTTTACTTGCCGCCAGGTGGTTTTGGCGTTCGTGTTGACAGCGCGGTATATCCGGGCTATACAATCCCGCCGCATTATGATTCCATGATCGCTAAGCTTATTGTTTGGGGAAATACACGAGAAGAAGCGATTGCCCGCATGAAAAGAGCGCTAACCGAGTTTGCGGTGGATGGTGTAAACACGACGATTCCATTCCATTTGAAGCTGCTTGAGCACAAGAAATTTATCAAGGGTGACCATGATATTAAATTCTTGGAAGAGCATGATGTGAATGATCCAGAATCGTAAGACAAACATTTGTCATATTTTTGGCGAAATGGTATAGTAATAAATTAAGATGGCTTATCCAAACCATGGATCAAGCAAGGGAATGCTTATGAAACAAGTTTGTTTCACAAACTCTAGGGAGGTGCCACAATGAGCACAATCGCTCCGGATTACGTCAAAACAGACATGGGCAGCATCCAAATTGCCCCCGAGGTTATCGAAATCATTGCCGGTTTGGCAACGGTGGAAGTGCAAGGAGTAGCGGGGATGAGTGGCGGATTAGCTGGCGGCATTGCTGAATTGCTTGGACGCAAGAATTTGTCCAAAGGCGTAAAGGTAGAAGTCGGACAACGTGAAGCAGCCATTGACGTCTCCATTATTATTGAATATGGCAATCGAATTCCTGAAGTTGCAAGCGACATTCAACAAAATGTGAAGCAGGCAATTGAATCGATGACAGGCTTAAACGTTGTTGAAGTCAACGTTCATATTCATGATGTTCATTTTAAACAGGTGGATAAACCGGTTGAAGAAGAAACAGCAGCTGCTCATCGTGTGAAATAGGCGGATTGCTGCATCCATATGGATCAATTGAAACCCCCTACAGGTTGCAGGGGGTTTCCTCTAACTATAGGAAGGGGACAAGCTTACGTGGGTAAAATTGTGGACAGGCTCTTGCTACTTCTCTATAGCCTAATTATTCTAATTGCTTCTATCGTTGTTTTGTTCACAGCTTCGAGCTGGATCCCGTTAGAACAAGCAGGTCAAGTGTTAAGTAATTTTTATTTCGAAAAAAGCTTTGCGTATCCGGCGATTATCATCAGCCTGATCATGCTGTTGATCTCTGTTCGTTTCCTCATATTAACGCTGCGCCGTGGTCGTTCTCAAGCGCCATCTATCGACCAACGAACGGATTTCGGAGATATTCGCATCTCGATAGAAACGGTTGAGAATTTATCTCTGAAAGCTGCTGGTCGTACCAAAGGTGCCAAAGATTTACGGGCCCGTGTAAGGGTGAATCAATCAGGTCTAGAAATTACGATCAGAACCATTGTGGATGGGGAAAGTTCGATTCCTGAACTTACTGAAGAGATGCAAAGTACTGTGAAAAGTTACATCGAAGATATTACTGGCATTCCTGTAGCTTCCGTAACCGTATTCGTAGCGAACATCGTGCAATCATCCCCAACTTTTAAAAGCCGAGTCGAATAGAGGTGAACCCACTCATGTGGAATGAGCTGTGGGAGTCCCATAGGGGCAAAGTGATCGGAGTGGCAGCAGGCGTTTTCTTCGGCTTCATTTATTTATTTTTTGGTTTTTGGGATATGTTGATCTTTGGATTCATTGTTCTGGTCGGCTTTTATGTTGGGAACAAACTGGATCGGAAAGAAAGTTTCGTCATTCTTGAAGACATTTGGCGCTATCTCACGCAAAAATGGAGAATGTTTCGCTAAAATCCCTGGTTCTACCATGGATTTTTTTGTTTGGATTCATTCCAATATGACGTATACTAGTAAAAAGAGTTTTTTAGGACGAATTACATCCATGATTGCTTAAGAAGTCAGTTTTCTAACTTTTAGGAGGACCACAATGAAACGCAGAGTTGCACGAGAAATTGCTGTACAAAGCCTTTACCAAATCCAGATGAATGAGGCTACACCTCAGGAAGCTGTCCAAATTGCGATTCATGAAGCAGAGCATGATAATGAAACAGAGTTGAATTTTTCCGGAGATAAAATTGACCCTCTATACATTGTTGAGCTCGTTGAGGGTACATACAGTAACAAAGTTAGAATTGATGAACTGCTTGAAGAGTACTTAAAAGGTTGGGCGATGGACAGGCTTTCACGAATTGATCGTGAAGTGCTGCGTTTGGCTGTGTATGAAATGCTGTACAGAGATGATGTTCCACCTAAAGTTGTCGTCAATGAGGCGATTGATTTGGCCAAGCATTATGGCACGGAAGAGTCAGGTAAGTTCGTTAACGGAGTACTTGGTAAAATGATTAAAGAAGTTGAAGATTTAAAGGGCAAAGTTACACCGTCCTAATTAACATTGATTATTCAACCATTTATATATAGCCATAGCAAACGTTTTTCACAAAACTCTTAGGGGGAAATAACATGTCTGCACAAGTTATTAATGGGAAAGAACTCGTGAGTTCCATCCGTGAGGAGATCAGGTCAGATGCGGCCGCGCTAACTGCGCAAGGCAACCAGCCTGGTCTTGTCGTTGTTATTGTGGGAGAAGATGCGGCTTCACAGGTATACGTAAGGAACAAAGCGAAAGCCTGTGATGATGTAGGGATTTATTCCGAAGTACATCGCTTACCGGAACATACAACGCAACAAGAGTTAATTGCTCTTATTCATAAATTTAATAGCGATAACCGAATTAACGGTATTCTTGTTCAATCACCGCTGCCTAAGCATATCAATGAAGAGGCTGTTGTTGATGAAATTGATCCGCTTAAGGACGTGGATTGCTTCCACCCCATTAATGTCGGTAACTTGATGATTGGCAAAGACGGCATGAAGCCATGTACACCGCATGGTGTTATCGAAATCCTAAAACGCACAGGAGTTGAAATAGCTGGTAAGCACGCTGTTGTTGTAGGAAGAAGCAACATCGTAGGCAAGCCAATGGCTATGCTGCTTCTGCGCGAGCACGCGACGGTATCTGTTGTGCACTCTCGTACTCCGAATATGGAGGAAATCACGAAACAAGCGGATATTCTTGTTGTAGCTGTCGGTAAAGCGAATTTAATTAAAGCTCATCACGTGAAGCCTGGTGCTGTCGTTATCGATGTGGGGATGAATCGTCCTGCTGATGGCAAACTGACAGGAGATGTTGATTTCGAAGCGGTTAAAGAGATTGCAAGTGCAATCACACCCGTACCCGGTTGCGTAGGTCCAATGACGATTACCATGCTGCTTCGAAACACTGTTGATGCAGCTAGTCGCGCAGCTAAAGCGAATGTGAGCGTTTAATCAGGCTTATGGCGAGAAACGAGACGAAGATCTTATCTGTCAAGGATTTGAACCGGTATATTAAACTCATGCTAGAGGGCGATTCCCGTCTGCAGGATGTTTGGGTTCGTGGGGAAATCTCTAATTTTACTCACCATTCCAGCGGTCATATGTATTTTACGATCAAGGATGCGGATGGCAGGCTCAAAAGCATCATGTTTGCTTCTCATAACCAGAAGCTCGGTTTTATACCAAAAGAGGGAACGAAAGTGATCGCTCGCGGCAATATTTCCGTATATGAAAGAGACGGAGCGTATCAGTTTTATGTGACGGCGATGCAGCCGGATGGCATCGGCAGTTTGTATATGGCCTTTGAGCAGCTCAAGAAGAAGCTCGAAGGGGAAGGGCTGTTCGCGGCGGAGCGCAAGAAACCGATTCCTCGGTTTCCGCGCGCGATCGGCGTGATTACGTCTCCGACAGGAGCCGCTGTGCGTGATGTCATCATCACGCTGCAGCGCCGCTACCCGTCGGTCCAGATTCTCCTGTACCCTGTATTGGTACAGGGTGCGCAAGCGGCTCCTTCGATCGTCAAGGCGATCGAAGCGATGAACCGGCTCGGTGAAGCCGACGTGCTCATCGTGGGCCGCGGCGGGGGCTCGCTCGAGGAGCTCTGGGCGTTCAACGAGGAAGCCGTTGCGCGGGCTATCTGCGCCTCCGCGATTCCCGTCATCTCGGCCGTCGGCCACGAGACGGACTTCACGATCGCGGACTTCGTCGCCGATCTCAGGGCACCGACGCCTACGGCGGCGGCTGAGCTCGCGGTGCCGAACCGCCTCGAGCTAAAGCAGCAGCTGTCGCAGCAATCGCAGCGGCTGCACTACGGGCTGCTTCAGCAGCTGCGCCGCAAGCAGGAACGGCTGGAGCGCGCGAAGCGCTCCCCGTTCCTGACGAACCCCCGCAGGCAGCTGCTAATGCAGCCCGCGGAGCGGCTCGACCGGCTGGCGGAGCAGCTCGGTTACCGGATGCGCCAGCGCCTAACGCTGCTGGCGGAACGGCGATTGAAGCTGGAGCGCCGCTTATCCAGCTTCAATCCCAAAGAGCAGGCCGTGTCCGCAAGGCGGCGCTTGGATACTTCCAAGCGGCAGATGCTCACGGCCATGCAGACTCTCCTGCGTACGAAGAAGCAGGAGTGGCAGTCCGGCGTCCGTCATTTGGACGCCCTCAGCCCGCTGAAGGTCATGCAGCGGGGGTACAGCTTGGCGTATGACGAACAAGAGCAGGAGCTCATTCGTTCAGTGTCCCAAGTGAAGGTTGGAGATTTCGTTAAGATTCGTCTCAAGGACGGAAGGTTGAATTGTCAGGTATCGGGGATGGAGGAGAATAAAGATGTCTACGAGTGAAACGGAAGTTAGCTTTGAACTGGCCATTGAACAGCTGGAGCGCATAGTTGCCCAATTGGAAAGCGGCGATGTGCCTTTGGAGAAAGCCATTGAGCTATATCAGGAAGGCGTTCGGCTCTCCCATCTGTGCGGTGTGAAGCTTGAACAAGTGGAGAAGAAAATCGAGATGCTGGTTGAAGGTGAGTCGGGCACTGTTAGCAGGAAGCCTTTCCAACCTGTCTTAGAGGATAAGGGGAATTAGGTTGAATAAGACGTCTACCATTCATGAATATATAGCTTCCCATGCAGAAATGGTTGAAGCGGCTTTAATCCAAGCGCTGCCTGCAGCATGGGATGTTCCTGGTTCACTGCGTGAGTCCATGAACTACTCCTTAATGGCTGGAGGCAAGCGCTTGCGCCCCATTCTGGTGCTAGCAGCAGCTGAAGTGCTGGGGGGTTCCCTAGAAGCAGCGATGCCTGTTGCTTTAGCCATAGAGATGGTTCATACATATTCCCTGGTTCATGACGATTTGCCAGCAATGGATAATGATGATTATCGCCGAGGCAAACTGACGAATCATAAGGTATATGGTGAGGCCATGGCCATTCTAGCTGGCGATGCATTGCTGACTCATGCATTCTTCAGCATTACGCAGGCCCATAGAGGCCATGGCATTTCAGCTGAGCGTGTGCTCTCCATTACAGAAGAACTTGCCATTTATGCAGGGGCGAGAGGGATGGTTGGCGGTCAAGCTGCCGATATGCTCGGGGAGCAAGGCATTACAAAACTTGAAGAATTAGCTTTTATTCATATGCATAAAACGAGTGATCTCATTGTTTTCTCCTTGCGTGCCGGCGGTCATATTGCCGGAGCCACGGATGCGCAACTTCGTGCACTTAGTGAATTCGGCCATGCCATTGGTCTTGCTTTTCAAATTCAGGATGATATTTTGGATATTATCGGCGATGAGAAAAAGTTAGGTAAGCCTGTTAAGAGTGATGAGAAGCAGCAGAAGGTAACTTATCCCTTTTTCATCGGGATCGAAGCCTCGGAGCAGAAAGTTAAGGATTTAACGAATCAGGCTAAAGAAGCGCTGCTTCGTGCACAGATTGCGCACCCAGAGAGGCTTCTTCAACTGGCGGATTACTTAATGCAAAGAGATCATTAATCCTTTATTGGGTGTATTATTCCCCTTGCGTTTTTGTCGTTTTACACGAAATACCCAATTTATGATATAATAGTGAAATCGATCTCAGTATTTTCACATTGAAAGTGAGGAAACAAGCGTGCTGCTCGAACAAATCAATCGGCCTGAGGACTTGAAGCGTTTATCCTTGACGGAGCTTGAGATATTGGCTGGTGAAATCCGTCAATTTCTGATTGAGAAGCTGTCCGTTACAGGTGGACACTTGTCCTCCAATTTAGGTGTGGTTGAGCTCACCATTGCTTTACATACCTTGTTCCACAGCCCGTATGATAAATTTATTTTTGATGTGGGTCATCAAGCTTACGTACACAAAATTTTAACCGGTCGCAAAGATAAATTCGATACCCTGCGCAAGTACAAGGGACTTTGTGGATTCGTGAAACGTTCTGAAAGTGAACATGACGTCTGGGAAGCCGGACATAGCAGTACTTCACTGTCAGCCGCAATGGGAATGGCGATGGCCCGCGATCTGAAAGGTGAACATAATAAAGTTGTTGCCATTATTGGTGATGGAGCGATAACCGGTGGTATGGCGTTAGAAGCAATGAACCACATTGGTCATGAGAAGAAAAATATTATGGTCATTCTTAATGACAATGAAATGTCGATTGCGCCCAATGTCGGGGCTATTCATAATTATTTGAGCAAAATTCGTTCGGATCGTCATTATTTGAAGGCCAAAGAAGAAGTTGAACATTTACTTAAGAAAATTCCTGCCATCGGCGGCACCTTGGCCAAAACCGCGGAAAAGCTGAAGGACAGTCTGAAATATTTTGTGTTAAACGGTGTTTGGTTTGAGGAATTAGGGTTCACTTACATTGGGCCTGTAGATGGACATAATTTACCGGTATTGCTCGACACGCTTAAACAGGCCGAGAAAGTCAACGGTCCTGTACTTGTTCATGTCGTAACGACCAAAGGCAAAGGGTATACGCCAGCTGAACAGGATTCACACAGTTGGCATGGTCCAGGACCTTACAAGATTGAATCAGGTCAGGTGCTTAAATCAGTAGGTCCTCCTATGTATACAGAAATTTTCGGGAATACGTTAATCGAGCTTGCTGAGAAGGATTCCAGAATTGTTGCTGTTACTCCGGCTATGCCTGGAGGCTCTGGGTTACTGAAGTTCGCGAAGCAGTTCCCCGATCGGATGATTGACGTCGGGATTGCGGAGCAGCATGCGGCAACACTATGTGCAGGTCTTGCGAGTGAAGGCATGAAACCCGTATTTGCGGTATATTCCACTTTTCTGCAGAGAGCCTATGACCAAGTCGTCCACGACATTTGCCGTCCTAAGCTGAATGTTACATTTGCTATTGACCGTGCAGGGTTCGTGGGTCCAGATGGCGAGACCCATCATGGTGCATACGACATTTCATTTCTACGATCGCTGCCGAACATGGTGCTTATGATGCCTAAGGACGAACGTGAGTTAAGGGATATGATGCAGACGGCTCTTGAGTACAATGATGGACCAATCGCATACCGCTATCCTAGAAATAGTGGGACGGGATCGAGTGTTGTTGAAGCGCCAAAAGCGATTCCAATCGGTACGTGGGAGACATTGCGTGACGGGGATTATGCGGCTGTACTTGCTGTTGGACCGATGGTGCAGATTGCGGAAGAGGCAGCCGAACAATTAGCTAAGGAAGGCATCAACCTTCGCGTTGTCAATGCTCGATTCATTAAACCGCTTGATGAAGCCTATTTACTTCAGCTAGCGAGTGAGTCTATTCCAATTATCACGATGGAGGAAGGTTCTATCCAAGGCGGACTTGGCAGCAGTGTAGTAGAATTCTACGCAGCCAAAGGGGTCGTTGGATTGCACGTTCAAATAATGGGGATCCCGGATTATTTCGTTGAGCATGGAAGCGTGAAGGAACAACGTGAAGAAGTTGGACTTACCACACAAAACTTAATCACGGAAGTGAAGAAGCTAGTGCCACGTAAACGACAACGAGCTTAGGCTATGGATGATAAGAATAGGAGTAACACAAACACAATGTCATCGGATAAAGAACGATTAGATCTATTGCTTCTTGAGCAAGGCTATTTCGAAAGCAGAGAAAAGGCAAAGGCCGCCATTATGGCAGGCCTTGTTTTTGCTGATGAAGAACCTGTAGATAAAGCAGGTATGAAGATCAGCCGGAAGGCTGTATTGAAAGTGAAAGGTGCGCTTCATCCCTATGTGAGTAGAGGCGGCCTTAAGTTAGAGAAGGCATTGAAACAATTTGATATTGATCTAAATGGAGCAGTTATGCTTGATATTGGAGCCTCGACAGGCGGATTTACAGACTGTGCTCTGCAAAATGGTGCTTCCTCTGTGTACGCCGTCGATGTTGGCTATAATCAATTGGACTGGTCGCTTCGTAATGATGAACGTGTTCATGTTATGGAGAGAACGAATTTCCGCTATACGAAAATGGAAGATTTGAACGGTCCACGACCTACATTTGCAAGCATTGATGTATCTTTCATTTCGCTGCGTATTATTTTACCGCCACTGAAAGAGATCTTGTTAGATCAGGGGCATGTGGTTGCCCTCATTAAACCTCAGTTCGAGGCAGGTAGAGAGAAAGTCGGCAAATCCGGTGTTGTACGCGATCCAGATGTTCATGTGGATGTGCTGAGCACCGTGTTAACTTTTGCAGAAGAGTTAGGCTTTCGCTTGAAAGGGTTGACATACTCACCAATCACAGGAGGGGAAGGGAATATTGAATTCCTTGCCTATTGGTCTAGTGATTCTGATGACGTTACTTCTCTTGCTGACGCTTCATCCCTGAAAGAGTTGATTGCAGTGACGGTCAAAGAAGCACAGAAATTGCATGGCAAATAAACTCATCTTTGTGAACGCCTTTTTGCGGCCCAGAGATGGGTTTTTTCAGTAGATTGGAAAGTATCCTTGCTTTGCATCACTCGTCCATAATGAACGATGGAGTCATTTATCCTTGCTTCAAAAAAAGGATTTTCCGGGTAAATCCGCGAATACTATGGCGAGGTGAGGGACATGGAACAAGGCGATGTTAAAGTCATTTTGTTAATCCTGATCATAGTTGTAGGCATTATCTTTTGGCGATTCCAAAGGTGGCTAGACGGACCGAATAAGAAAAGAAGAAGGATTCCTAGACACTCAGAAATACCGCAGGATGAAGTCGTGGAGCTGCTTGAAGGAGCAGGTTTCGATGTGCTTGCCGGAAAAACCAAAATTCCCATCACCATGAAGGTCAACGAAAGAGAACAGCTGGAAAGCCGGTTATTCATCGACTACTTTGCCCAGAAAGAAGAACAAATTTACCTCGTAAAAGTAGCGAAGGAACGTAAACCGCTTGAAATGACAGGAAGCGCAGTTCGCGATATGCTTCTAGCCTATAGTCTGATTTATCCAGAAGCTGACGGTGTGCTTTATGTGGATATGGCACTAAACAAAATAAAAAAAATCACATTTCATATAGAGGTGTAAGGATGAAAGGTCAAAGGCATGTAAAAATTAGAGAGATTATTACGAACCACGAGATTGAGACGCAGGATGAATTGGTGGAGACTCTTCGGGCTGCTGGCTTTCATGTCACTCAGGCGACAGTCTCACGCGATATCAAAGAGCTTCATCTGATTAAGGTTCCCTTGGATGATGGCAGATATAAGTACTCCATGCCCGCGGATCAGCGATTTAATCCGATGCAAAGACTGCGTAGAGCATTGAGTGACCATTTTGTTAGCATTGACCATACCGACAATCTTGTCGTGATGAAATGTTTGCCAGGCACAGCCAACACGATTTGCGCACTTATTGATAATCTAGAGTGGAACGGTGTCATGGGAACGATTTGCGGAGATGATACCATTCTTGTGATTTGCCGCGGCAAAGAGAACAGCCTCACTTTTGTGAATGATGTCATGTCATTACTATCTTAATTTCAGGAGGAGCACATGCTTACAGAACTTTCGATTCGTAATTTGGCTGTTATTGAACATGTACATATTCGTTTCAAAGCTGGTTTTCATGTCCTAACAGGAGAAACAGGCGCAGGTAAATCGATTATTATCGATGCTTTAACACTCATAGTTGGTGGTAGAGGATCTTCGGAGTTAGTACGTTACGGTGCAGACAAAGCAGAAATAGAAGCAATGTTTGAATTACCATCCACGCATCCGGTTTGGCATACGCTTACAGAACTCGGCATAAGTGCGGATGCCGGTGAGCATTTGCTCATTCGAAGAGAAATTACGGCAACTGGTAAAAGCTCCAGCCGAATTAATGGCCAGCTTGTTAACTTGACAATGCTTCGTAAAACGGGTGAGTGGCTGGTTAATATTCATGGTCAGCATGAGCATCAATCCCTGCTGAATGTAGATGAACACATTCATTCTCTTGATTTATTTGGTGATTCTGAAGTTGAGGCTGCAAAGAAAAACTATCAAGCTAGCTTTGATCAATATATGAAGCTGCAAAAAGAGCTGAGAGAGCTTCAAGAAACAAGTAAACAAGCGCTTCAAATGCTAGATTTATATCGTTTTCAAATCGATGAAATTTCGGCTGCAAAGCTCAAAATGGGGGAAGATGAGACCTTAATCGAAGAGAAGCGAAAACTGGCTAATGCGGAGAAATTATTTCAAAGCTCTTCCGAGGCCTATGATTTCCTCTATGCGACGAATCGTGGGTTAGATGCTGCCGGAAAGGCGGTTTCCAGATTGCAGGATATTGTACAACTTGATCCAACGAAGCTAAGTCCTCTTCTCGAGCAGGCGCAATCCGCTTATTATCAGATGGAAGACGCAGCTTATCAATTGCGGGACTATCGAGATGGCATCGAGTTTAATCCGTCGCGTTTGGATTTTATTGAGCAAAGATTAGATATGATCACGTCTCTAAGGCGAAAATATGGAGAGAATATTAAAGAAATACTCGGTTATTTGGATAAAATAAAAAGTGAAGTCGATACCATTGAAAATAAAGATGAGCATATTCGCAAATTAGAAGACAAGCTTGCGGCCGAAGAAAAGCAGTTGGGCGAGGCGGCTTTAGATCTTTCCAATTTGCGCAAAGGGATAGCAGAACAGCTAGCAAATCAAATTGAGCATGAACTTCGCGATCTGCAGATGGAACGCACACAGTTCCGAGTAAAAGTAGAGCAAACACTTGATGAACGCGGCATTCTTGTTGAAGGAAACAAAGTGCGTTACTCACGGCAAGGAATTGATCAAATTGAGTTTCTCATGGCACCCAATCCTGGAGAGCCTTTACGCGGTCTTAGTAAAATTGCTTCTGGCGGAGAGCTTTCTCGTATTATGCTCGCGATGAAAACTATATTTGCACGCATTGATCAAATTCCTGTCCTTGTTTTCGACGAAGTTGATACAGGTGTGAGTGGCCGCGCGGCGCAAGCTATTGCAGAAAAAATGTCCGTTTTGTCAACAAACTGCCAAGTTTTCTCGATTACGCACTTACCTCAAGTGGCAAGCTTCGCTGATGTACATTTCTATATCCGGAAAGAAGTGGATCAAGAACGTACGTTTACACGTGTTCAAGATATGCCTGATTCTGGACGAATTGAGGAATTAGCGAGAATGCTTGGCGGAGTCGAAGTGACGGAAACCACCCTGCATCATGCTGGGGAAATGCTTACCATGGCAAGAAATAAGAAAGCAAGGGCATGAAAGTATAGATAGTCAGCATTTTCAGTTATAAAACGGGGAGAGTGGGGTTAACTTAAAGGTACGCATTTGACGACACCCATCGTCAGGGCTCAAGGAAGTGTGAAGGAGCGTGAAGATATTGCAATCCAGCAAAAGAAAAAGATTGTTCGGACTCCTGCTCGTCTTCTTCGTTTGTATGGTAAGTTTGTCTCCGCCTTTTCAAAGCTTTGCCTCCTTCCCTCAGGAACTTCGCTTATTCAGCGGTCAGGGGAAGCAGCTCCAACTAACAATGCCGGTCAACGCCCAAGTCACGGTAAAAGATACGGATATTGTAAAGGTTAACGGCAATGCCAAGCACTCATTTCAAGTTAATTTGAAAGAACCCATCTCTTTGCAATCCGATCACTCTGGGCAAACAGAAATGAAGCTCAAGCTGTTCGGTGCAATCCCCATCAAGACAGTTAAAGTCAATGTAGTGCCGGATTTGAAAGTCATCCCAGGTGGTCAAACGATCGGTGTGAAAATTAAGTCTGCCGGTATTTTGGTCGTAGGTCATCATTTAGTAACTGTTGCCCAAGACCAAAAAGTTTCACCTGGTGAAGAAGCAAAAATTCAAGTAGGTGATTTAATTACTAAAATCAATGGCAAAGATTCCAAGGATGTTAGTAAGGTTGCTGATCTTGTAGCCAAATCCGGAGAAAGCAAAACACCGTTGGAGCTAAAAATCCTTCGTAACAATGAAGAGATTATTGTGAAGCTGCAGCCTGTCTATGACGTCGTAGATAAGTCGTATCGCTTGGGCCTGTACATTCGAGATTCAGCTGCGGGTGTTGGTACTCTAACCTTCTACGCACCAGATCAAGGCGTGTACGGGGCACTGGGACATGTTATCACGGATATGGATACCCAAACGCCAATCATCGTTGGTGACGGCGATATTGTGTACTCAAATGTGACCTCTATTTCTAAAAGTCACAATGGAGATCCCGGTGAGAAACATGCTACCTTGTACAAAGATAGTAAAGTTATTGGTAATATCGAAAGGAACACGGCATTCGGTATTTTTGGAAAAATGTATGCTGCTCCTGACCACAGCTTGGATAAAGAAGCCATACCTGTTGCTTTTGCTGAAGAAGTGAAAGAAGGGCCTGCTCAAATTTATACGGTCGTGGAAGGACAGAAGGTTGAGAAATTTGACATTCAAGTTGTCCATGTATCCAAACAAGAAATTCCAGGAACAAAAGGTATGGTGATTAAAATCACTGATCCACGGTTGTTAGATAAAACAGGCGGTATTGTTCAAGGGATGAGCGGCAGCCCAATTATCCAGAATGGCAAGTTAATTGGAGCCGTCACACACGTATTCGTGAATGATCCTACAAGTGGCTACGGTTGTTTCATAGAATGGATGCTTCAGGACTCGGGTATAATCCTTAGACCTTCATCAGGAGCTTCGTACAAAGAATCAAAGGCGAGCTAAAAGCCTTTGATTCTTTATTTTATTTTAACCTCATTCTACAAGGAAAACGCGGCTTTATGTGAATTTGTCGAAAAATGTTGGAAATAGAAGATAAATATATTATTATATAAGAAAGTGAAATAAAAGAAAAGAAAAATAATATTCGACAGAAGGAATTTAAGTTGGGGTGTCGAATACCTATACTTAAGAGAGAATTACCAACTTGTATGAGTAGCTAAAGGAGGATTTTAAGTTGCAAAAAATTCAGGTGTTACTGGCAGATGATAATCGTGAGTTTACCCATTTATTATCAGAGTTCATTGGTGAGCAAGAGGATATGGAAATTGTAGGAGTGGCGTACAACGGTAACGAAGTTCTTCGTTTTCTTGAACAACAACGTGAATTGCCGGATGTACTCATTTTAGATATTATTATGCCTCACTTGGATGGCCTGGGTGTACTTGAAAAAATGCGTGAGATGAATCTTCCCACACAACCGAAAATCATCATGCTAACCGCTTTTGGGCAAGAAAATATCACTCAAAAAGCTGTGCAACTTGGAGCCTCTTACTACATTCTTAAGCCTTTTGATATGGAAACGTTAACGAATCGTATTCGCCAGCTTGTTGGCAACAATCAAGCATCTGCAACAACTTCAACGTCGCGTGCAAATATTGTACATATGCCTAAAGGTAAAAACTTAGATGCTAATATCACTAGCATCATACATGAAATCGGCGTTCCTGCGCATATTAAAGGATATCAATATCTTCGCGAAGCGATTACTATGGTTTATAACAATATCGAAATCCTTGGCGCGATCACCAAAACTTTGTACCCAGCTATTGCTGAGAAGTACAAGACTACGCCTAGCCGCGTTGAACGGGCTATCCGACACGCGATTGAAGTCGCTTGGACGCGCGGCAACATTGACAGCATTAGCTTTATTTTTGGCTATACGATTAATATCTCGAAATCAAAGCCGACGAATAGTGAATTCATCGCGATGGTTGCCGATAAGCTTCGTATCGAGCATAAGGTTTCTTGAGAGGGTTAGAATCTTTGTAATGTTTCGGAGGGCATCAGAATGAAATATGAGCTCGGTCGCTGCCTACTTAGTGAGCGATTACTTGAGTCCAACATGACTATCGGTGAACTGGCTCGAACATTGTTCTACAAGCCAGAGCGGATTACCGACTTTGTTGAAAACAAAAGAATCATGCCGCTTAAGTCTGCTATATCTATCGCTGACACCCTAGGGTGTGATGTGAATGATTTGTATGAATTGGTTACGATCGAGTCTAATATTTTGAATTGATGGCTGTAATCCTATATATCAAAAAGCGGGCGCTCTTATCCAGAGCGTTCTTTTTAGTTTATTTTAGACTTAAAATGAAGAAGGGAATGTTAAAAAGACTACCTATGAGTATAGGTAGCCCTTCTATATTGATTTCTAATTACCAAACAAATGCGCTAGTGATGATAACCAGCAAAATAAACAGTACCAAGATTGCTGCTGGAGAAGTATAACCTACGCCAGTTCCACAACTCATCCGAATCAACCTCCAACTGATATTGGTTTGTGTTTCAAGATAGCTTATGACTATTTTTGAGGAAAGTTTGGGCGAATCGAATGATTGTGCTATTGTCCCTACTCTTGAAAAAAATCCGATTGGAGGTTGTTAATCAATTCTTGGAACCTCACGATGCGGATTTACGTTAATACATCTAGTCGATTATTTTCATTAGAAATTAAAAGACTATTCCAATAAGTTTAAGCTTGGAGGCGGCATAGAAGTTGTTATTTATATTGACGAGTATCGTAGTGGGAATTGTGTGCGTTATTGTTCTATTTATGAATGTTTACCCTGTTTTTGGACGGAAACCATCGAAGGAGAAGACTCTGGCTTTCTCTCGATCCTCTCAATATTTGAATGGGAAATTCGAAAATCCAGTTCCTACCATGATGAATATGGGCTTCAAGAATACAGTGGGGATCTTGCTCGATTTTGCGAAAAGCAGTCCTAATCGACGTCCCAATACGCAATTAGTTATGGGAGCCCCCGATTTGACCAAGGATCTGGAAACAAAAGTGACCTGGTTTGGTCATTCGGCTTCCTTACTAACGATCGATGGGAAAGCCCTCTTATTAGATCCCATGTTCGGGAAAGCTCCTTCTCCGTTTCCATGGTTAGGGAAGGGAAGATATAGCGGTGGATTGCCTTTTGAAATTGAGCAGCTGCCTGTGATTGATGCCGTCATTTTGTCACATGACCATTATGATCATTTGGATTATGGAACGATCATGAAAATTAAGCATAAAGTGAACAAGTTTTTAGTCCCGCTTGGGGTTAGTGGTCATCTGATCAGATGGGGTGTCCAGCCAGAGAAGATCGAAGAGTATGATTGGTGGGATGAGTTAACGTTTGAAGGTTTAACGTTAGCCTGTACGCCAGCTATACACTTTTCGGGGAGAAGCATGACGGATCGCGGTGCTACCCTATGGTGCTCGTGGGTGATCAAAGGAAAGCAGTCCAGCATTTTCTTCAGCGGTGATAGTGGGTATTCCTCTCATTTCAAAGAAATTGGACTTAAATATGGTCCGTTCGATCTTACTTTGATGGAGTGCGGTCAATACGATGATCGCTGGTCTGATATTCATATGATGCCAGAAGAAACGGTTCAAGCCCATATGGATGTGAAAGGGAAGCTGATGATACCGATACATTGGGGGGCATTCACGCTGGCCTTGCATGATTGGACAGATCCGGTAGAACGTGCCACAAGGGCAGCGCATGTTAACAAAGTGTCAATTGTCACACCAAAAATAGGTCAAACTGTTACCGTGAACGCCGCGGATTACCCGATAGAAGCTTGGTGGAAGTAGAGGAATCAATGCCAACTATACGACAGGAGTTACTTATTCATGCACCTATCGAGGTTTGTTTTGATTTGGCAAGGAGTATAGATATCCATGCGAAATCGACCTCCCATACGAAGGAACGAGCAATAGCAGGCAGGACTCAGGGATTGATTGAGCATGGAGAAACAGTGACTTGGGAAGCTTATCATTTAGGTATTAAGCAGCAGTTGACTGCCCAAATTACTGAGATGGAGAAGCCGAATTATTTTGTAGATGAAATGGTAAAAGGGGCATTCAAGCGATTTCATCATACACATGAATTTGTTACTGTAGATCAAGGTACATTGATGGTAGACACGTTCGATTACACATCGCCTTTTGGAGGATTGGGGAAGATTGTTGATCACTTGTTTCTAGCAAAGTATATGACTCAATTTCTTAAAATGCGCAATAACTATGTGAAGAAAATTGCTGAAGAGATAGCCCAGTCTACAAGGTCTGTTAGGTAAGAACTGGATAGTAAGACTCCCACATGTTATTATGGATAAGGCTGGTAGGTCGAAGTGATCAGGAGAGAAGAAGAATCTATGGTTGAACAAAAAAGTGAACGAAAATTCCATTTTCTGGGTGTGCTGCTTGGTATAGCGGTCGATAACTTAGGGACTTTGATATCGACTACGTTAATTGGCGGTATATATTTTGCTAATCGCCCGGTGGATGAGCAAGATGTAAGTGTTATATATTCGAATGTAGGCCTATTACTCTTGCTTTTGGTAGTTGGTTTGTTCTGGTCGTTTCTTGGCGGATACATCGCCGCTAAGGTTGCGAAGCGTGCCGAATACTTCAATGCAGCCATTATTGGCGTCATCGGCGCTGCAATCGGATTTGATTCTATGTTAACGAATCATAGCATTCCATTATGGTATGAGTTGATTGGTTTTGTCGTCATCGTACCGGTTTCTCTGTTAGGTGGATTTGTGGCCTTGAAGAGGAAAAAAGCCCCATTAAAATGAATGTAGGATCGTAAAAAAGAGACTCGGTGATGTCGATCACCGGGTCTCTTGGCGTTATTAGCACATTTAACTAGTTGTAGTTGGCATGTGAGCGAGCATGGTTGCCTTTACTTTGTCGATCGTTTCTTGTAAATTCATATTCTCAAAAACATGCTCACAATCTTTGCGGTAGGAGACTTCCTCTATGTAGTGGTTCATGTAGTGGTCTATGACGTCCGTTGGCGTGTTTCGAGCAAGCATGCGTTCCATGATCGTTTGTTTGTTGACATAGATGAACAAGCGGATTGCTCTTTCTCCAAATGTATACTTGAAACGGTTAGCTGCATAACGATTCACAATGACATAGATAAGTCCGTCTTTGCGAAGCGCTTCATCGATGTCCGCTTTCTTAATCCCATAGAAATTCCCATCAATTTCAGCAGTTTGAAAAAATTCACCTGCAATGTCACAATCGATGAAAACTTTGCGTGAGATGAAATTATAATCTTTCCCGTTGACTTCTTTGGGTCTAGGTGTTCGAGTTGTGTAGGAGACGACAGATGAGAAACCAAGTTCTTTGGCAATGTGATGGGCAATTGTTTTACGACCGGAACCGCTTGTGCCAGTAAATACAAACACCAATCCATTCGTTTCATGACTGCTCATATCAATTCCTCCTTCATATAATGAAAGCGATATCTTGATAGATTCATTATAGTACGAAAATTCTGAAAATTAAAGAAATACTTTCTCGTTTGATAGGAATCAAAGGGTTAAAATACGCTATAATAGATAGCATCACGTCGTTTAAATGGAAAGGAATCTAACAATGCCTAAATATGCGAATTTGAGTGCGGAAGCAACGGAATTTTTACGTCAAAAAACCGGAAGCAGTCACTTAGAGTGTTATACCTATATTGACCCGGAGCGTGGAGAGGATAGTTTTTTTATCGTTAAAACGATCAACAAGGTCATTCAAGTTTCTTTTGCCGAAATGACCTATGATCCAAGCAGTTACCAGAGTTTGATGGAAGGACTCTACCGGGCCATCTATGAATAAATACGTGACAACCCTATCGATAGATGGTAGGATGATCGTAATTGCATATCAATGGAATTAGGTGCCATATATCCTTTCGGATTTATGGTTAAAAGGGAAGACCGGTGAAATACCGGCACGGACCCGCCACTGTAAAAATCGCCGTTATTACGGTAACTCCTTGCAACATGCCACTGGGTAACAACCTGGGAAGGTGCAAGGGGATGATTAAGTCAGGAGACCTGCCTAATTCAACAACACAATAACCCTACGAGGAATTAGGGAGTGTTAGAGAGCGGTTACTTCTGGTTTTATTAACTGTAGTAATTTACCAAGCATTTCTAACATGACTTATGTTAGGGATGCTTTTTTTGTTTGTGTAATTATGGGAAAGGGTGATACAAATTGTCAGGAAAACTGCTCATTATCGGCTTTGGGCCGGGGAGTTTTGAACATATTACGAAGCGTGCACGGGAAGCGATTCAGGAAAGTGAAGTTATCATCGGATATAACACCTATGTGGATCTTATCGCAGGTCTGTTAACTGAACAGCAAGTAGTTCGAACAGGTATGACAGAAGAAGTGAGTCGTGCGCAAGAGGCTGTGCGGCAAGCCAAGCAGGGTAAGAAAGTTGCCGTTATTTCCAGTGGAGACGCCGGCGTGTATGGGATGGCCGGTCTTGTCTATGAGGTATTGATGGAACAAGGCTGGACCCGTGAGGATGGCGTCCAAGTGGAAGTGATTCCTGGCATTTCAGCTGTTCATTCGGCTGGATCTCTGCTAGGTGCTCCAATTATGCATGATTCATGCACTATAAGCTTAAGTGATCATCTTACGCCCTGGGAGCTGATCGCGAAGCGGGTCGAGGCAGCGGGGATGGCGGATTTCGTTATTGCCCTCTATAATCCGCGAAGCGGTAGACGGACTAGACAAATCGTTGAGACTCAGCGCATACTCCTAAAGCATCGTTCTCCTTTAACACCTGTTGGGATTGTCAAAAGTGCTTATCGAGATCGCGAGCATGTTGTTGTGACGACGCTTGCCGATATGCTGAATCACGATATTGGTATGTTAACAACCATTATTATTGGTAATTCTGCAACTAAACTGTATGAAGGTCTCATGATTACACCACGCGGTTATCAGCGGAAATACACATTAGGGGCTGAAACACAGCCGCTTAAACCACATCAAAGGTTGAAATCCGAGGCGGAGCCGTGGGCTTTGGAACAATTGGATGAGCAGGATTGGGATGAATCCATGGAGGACTTCGATGAAGATGATGAACTCATGGATGATGAGGTTACTGAAAGTAAAGAACCGTCCCTGCTGAAATCATCGCCGAATTTGTCACCTAGCAACTCCTTACAACTTGCAATGGAAGCCTTGCAGCTAGTATCCAAAGGGACTGAAGTGGTGCCTTTTGAATTTGACAATAAGCTGACTGCGACCCAATCGATCTTTGAGTTTGCCGTAAGCCCAGGTATTGCGAATAAAAAGTTAACAGCAGCCCAACTGTGTGCTTTAGGCGAGATTGTTGGAGATCGTGGAGATATTGAGTACTCACCGCATCATCAATTGATTGTTCGTGTGCAAACCAATAACCCTAAGCAGATTACCTCCGAACTAAGTGTGCTTGGATTATTGTTATCTCCGATTGGTGATGTTGCCCAAATTAAAGCATGCGACTTTTGTAATTTGGAAAAAGGTGAATCTATTCCTTATGCGGAAGCCATTCATAATCGAATTGGTAATCTAGAGGTGCCAAAAGAGCTGAAAATTGGGTTCAATGGATGTGGTATGGCTTGTTATGGGGCGGTTCAGCAAGATATCGGCATTGTTTACCGCAAAGAGAAATTTGATCTATTTCTTGGCGGAAAAACAGTAGGTCGAAATGCACATGCGGCTCAGCCTGTTGCAGAAGGAATTGATCCTGAGGAGCTTGTTGGATTAGTTGGCAGAATCGTGGAACGTTACCAAAAAGAAGGACACCCGAACGAACGGTTTCATAAATATTTCAAGCGTGTTAAAGAAATTGAAGGTTACCGCCATCAAGAAATGGTAGGTTTCGTCATCGAGAATGCCATTTGCGGCGATTAGAATTAGGAGGAATAAAAGATGAATGCTGTTTTATTTGTGGGTCATGGGAGTCGGGAAGAAGGCGGGAATGAGGAAGTTCGCCTCTTTGTTTCAGAAATTGCGAGTAAGATGCAAGAGCAAATTGTGGAGACATGTTTCTTGGAATTTGTTCAACCAACGATTATGCAAGGAATTGATCGCTGTGTAGAGCTAGGGGCTACTCATATTGTGGTCATTCCGATTATCTTATTTGCGGCTGGACATGCGAAAATTCATATTCCGTCTTCTATCGATGATGCGAAATTAAAATATCCTTTTGTGAAATTTACATACGGTAGACCTATTGGGGTACACGAACAAATTCTGGATATTTTATCCTCTAGGGTAGAAGATCTCGGAGTTCAATTGAAAGAGGACTTAGGTGAAACAGCTTTACTTATTGTTGGACGTGGAAGCAGTGATGCAGATGCGAATAGCGATCTGTTTAAAATCTCTCGTTTATTCTGGGAGAAGCTTCAGGTGAAATGGGTGGAAACAGCCTTTATCGGAGTTACAGCACCTCTGATGGATGCTGGGATTGAGCGATGTTTACTGCTCGGAGCGAAGAAGGTAATCATTTTGCCATATTTCCTGTTCACAGGCGTTTTGATTGGGCGCATGGAACAATTGGTTCAAGGGTATCGCGAAACATATCCAGATAAACAATTCCAGATGGCACCTTATTTTGGCTTCCATCCGCTGCTGCAAGAGATTCTGATTGGACGCGCGCAGGAGGCGCTTCAGGATGAAGTGAAGATGAACTGCGACATGTGCCAATATCGACTAGAGGCAATGAAGCATATTGATCATCATCACCATCATGATCATGACGATCATCACCATCACGATCACACTCACGACCACGATCATCATGACCATGAGCATAAACACGACCACGACCACGACCACGATCACGAGCATCACGAGAATCACGAGAATCACGAGCATGATCATGACCATGCTCATTCAAGAGGTGACAAACGATGATTCTCGTTCTTGCAGGTACGAGTGACGCTAGGGAGCTGGCGTTAGGAATTCGAGCAGCAGGATACGCTGTGCTCACAACAGTTGTGACCGAGAGCGCAGCAAAGAGCATGGAGGCGGAAGGGCTTCCGGTACTTACTGGTCGCCTAACCGCGGAAGACATGAACCAGCTAGTTCAAGATAAAGGTTTACGCGTGGTTGTTGATGCAACCCACCCTTTTGCGGAGGAAGCGTCGAAGAATGCAATGGCGGCGGCTAAGCTGGCGGCAGTACCTTATGTTCGTTTCGAACGTCAAAGCTTGTCCATCGAGCAAAGTGCACTTGTTACGACGGTTGATGATTATAAACAGGCTGCAGAGCTAGCGGCTGAGAAGCGTGGCAGCATTATGCTGACAACCGGCAGCAAAACATTGAAGATTTTTGCTGATCGCCTAATTGGGCTTCCCGATACGAGGCTCATTGCGCGGATGCTTCCACGCCAAGATAATATGGAGAAATGCGAAGAACTGGGTATTGAGCAGAAAAATATTGTGGCCATGCAGGGCCCTTTTTCCAAAGAGTTAAATAAAGCTCTTTATGACCATTACAAAGTTACCTTGATGATAACGAAAGAAAGCGGGAAAGTCGGAGCTGTGGATGAGAAGCTCGAAGCAGCACTCGAAATGGGGATTCCGAGTATTGTCATAGGTAGACCGGAACTTGAATATGGAACTCTTTATTCAGACTTTCAAGGCGTTATTCAATTTATAAACGATAGCATTCATAAGGAGGGCTAAATATGATGGATTTTCATACGGAATTCAAACCATTAACCGTACAACCGCAAGAAATTGAAGAGAAAAGCTTTGAGATGATTACAGAGGAATTGGGCGAGCATCCGTTTACCCCGGAGCAATATCCCGTTGTACAGCGTGTGATTCATGCTTCAGCGGATTTTGAATTAGGACGCAGTCTTGTTTTTCATCCGAGAGCAATCGAAGCAGGTATTGCAGCTATTCGAGCTGGTAAAATCGTTGTGGCTGACGTTCAGATGGTGCAAGTCGGCATTAGTAAACCGCGTATTGAGCAATTCGGCGGCGATGTCAGAGTGTATATCTCGGATAAGGATGTCATGGAGGAAGCCAAGCGTCTGAACACGACACGTGCGATTATTTCGATTCGCAAAGCAATTAAGGAAGCAGATGGAGCTATTTATGCCATTGGGAACGCACCGACAGCCCTGCTGGAGCTGATTCGACTCGTCAAAGAAGGAATCGCGAAGCCGGGGCTCATCGTCGGTGTGCCTGTTGGATTTGTTTCCGCAGCGGAATCGAAGGATGAACTGGCCAAACTGGACATTCCGTTCATCACGAACATTGGCCGCAAAGGCGGCAGTCCCGTTGCCGTCGCAGCCGTCAACGCGCTGTCCATCATGGCGGCGCGTAAGGAGTAGCGCCTATGGAGGAAGTACCGGGCAAGCCGCTGCGCCACGGCTACACCACCGGCTCCTGTGCAACCGCAGGAGCCAAAGCAGCACTAGTGGCGCTTATCGAGCAAGCGCCGCAAACGCACGTGCATATCCGTATCCCCATCGGGGAAACGGTTGAGTTTGCTCTGCACAGCTGCGCGTTCACGCAGCTGTGGGGCGAAGCCGCCGTCATCAAGGACGGCGGCGATGATCCCGATGCGACGCACGGTGCGGAGATCATCGTGCGCGTAAGCTTCCGTGCCGAGCCTGGCGTCGGCATCGATGGAGGCATTGGCGTTGGGCGCGTGACGAAGCCCGGCCTGCCAGTTGAGATCGGTCAAGCAGCGATCAACCCGGTCCCGAGGAAAATGATCCGCGAAACCGTGCAAGAAGTGCTTGACCATTACGAGATCGTGCACGGTGTAGACGTGCTCGTATCTGTGCCCGCCGGCGAAGAAATCGCCAAGAAGACGCTGAATGGGCGTCTTGGCATCCTCGGCGGCATCTCGATTCTCGGCACCCGTGGCACAGTGGTGCCATTCTCGAGTGCGGCCTACAAGGCCAGTGTCGCACAGGCGATTCGCGTAGCCGTGAAATGCGGCTGCAAGCATCTGGTGCTCTCGACCGGCGGCCGGACGGAAGTATTCGGGATTAGCATGTATCCCGAGCTTCCAGAGGAAGCTTTTATCGAGATGGGCGATTTCGTCGGTTTTGCGCTGATACAAGCCCAAAGACAAGGCATTCGTAAGGTGACATTGGTCGGTATGATGGGCAAGTTCTCTAAGGTTGCACAGGGTGTGATGATGGTGCATTCGAAGAGTGCCCCGGTTGATTTTGGGTTCCTTGCACAGGTTGCGATCGAATCGGAAGCTTCCGATGCTCTTGTTGAAGAAATCAGAGGCGCCAATACAGCTTCACAGGTTGGAGATTTAATGGCTTCTATGGGGAATTTGCGTTATTTTGAGCGGTTATGCGAGCGCTGTAATCTAGCTGGACTAGAAGAGGTTGCAAGAGACGGATTTGATTTCATAGAAACAGTGATCATTTCGATGAAAGCCGAACTCTTAGGGAAATCGGCGATGGTGAAGCGAAGCGAGAATGGAGAGTTGGCATACGAATGAGTAGAAGCGTAAAAGTGATTGGTGTCGGCGATAACGGACTAGGGAGCCTGCTCCCTTTATATATCAAATGGATTAATGAAAGTGAAGTACTTGTAGGCGGAGAGCGGAACCTTGCCTTTTTTCCTGAATATAAAGGCGAGAAGATCGTCATAAAAGGCAGCTTGCCAGAGCTCATGAGTAAACTCCAAAAAGAAGAGCGTTCCATTGTTATCTTGGCTTCGGGCGATCCTCTCTTTTATGGGATTGGCGGTTATGTTGAGAAGAAGCTGGAAGGTGTACAAATTTACCCGGCTGTTAGCTCGGTTCAATTGGCTTTTGCCCGGATGGGGGAAAGCTGGCACGATGCTTATATCACAAGCGTTCATGGACGGAGCATCAAGGGCTTGGCGCAGCGAATAGACGGGAAGGACAAAGTGGCCCTGCTCACGGATGAAACGAATTCACCGAGTGCGATTGCGGCTTATTTGCTTTCTTTTGGAATGTCCGAATATCGTGCCTTTGTGGCTGAGAATTTGGACGGAGCCGAAGAACGCTGTGGTTGGTACGATTTGGACCAGCTGGCCACGGCAACATTTTCACCACTCAATGTGGTTATTTTGAAAAAACAAGCCCCAGGGCCTGTTTGGCCGCTTGGTATTGAAGATGATCAGTTCGCCCAACGCAAACCGGATAAAGGGCTAATAACGAAAAAAGAGATTCGCGTATTAAGCATCAGTCAATTAGCTCTACAAGTGGATAGTGTCGTATGGGATATTGGAACTTGTACAGGCTCCATAGCCATTGAGGCGGCAAGTATAGCTCGTGAAGGTGCTGTATTTGCCATCGAGAAAAACGAAGACGATCTTCAGAATTGCCTGGAAAACAGCGCCAAGTTTCGCGTTGATCTGACAGCCGTGCATGGCAGAGCACCAAAGGGTCTCGATACTTTTGCAGATCCGGATGCCATCTTTATTGGCGGAAGCGGTGGAGAGATGCAAGAGCTGCTAGAAATATGTGCAGCGAGACTGAAGCCGAATGGTAGAATTGTGTTGAACGCTGCGACAATTGAGACGTTATACGAAGCTGATAAAACGTTTGAAAAGGTTGGATTCACAACGCAGATATCGCTTGTACAAGTATCGCGCAGCAAGCCTATCCTCCATATGAAACGATTCGACGCACTGAATCCGATCTACATCATCACAGCGCAGCGCAAGCAGACAGATATGGAGGGAGGAACTGGCGATGAGTAGTCTCGGCACGCTATATGGTTTGGGTGTAGGCCCAGGCGATCCTGAATTAATTACGGTCAAGGCTTTTCGATTGTTAAAAGAATGTCCGGTCATCGCTTACCCAAGAAAGAAGCGTGGAGCCAAGAGCTATGCGCTAGCGATTACGGAGCTGTACGTGAATACGGAGCAAAAAGAAATGATGGGGCTCACTTTTCCAATGACAAGGGATAAAGAAGCGCTTGAACTGCAATGGACGAAGACGGTTGAAAGTGTTTGGGCACATTTGGTGCAAGGGAAAGATGTTGCCTTCGTGACGGAGGGCGACCCGATGATTTATAGCACTTACATTCACTTGATGCGTCTTATGAACGAACGTCATCCTGAAGTTAAGGCTGTCTCCATTCCAGGAATATCTTCGATTAACGCGTCTGCTTCTCGTTTGGGCATCCCCTTAGCGGATGGTGATGAGCAAATTGCTATCGTCCCGGCTATGGACGACTACGACAAGATGCGCAAGGCCATTGAAGAACATGATTGTGTCGTCTTCATCAAGGTCGCTAAAGTGATAGATTTGATGCTATCCGTACTTCACGATCTCGGACTCGTGAATAAGGCATCCGTTTTAACTAAAGTTACTTCCTCGGAGGAAGAGATTTGGCGTAATGTGGAAGAACTGCAAGGACGAGAATTAGAATATTTAACCTTGATGGTGGTGAGAAAATAGATGAAACTCTATATTATTGGTGCGGGACCAGGAGATCCGGATTTGATCACTGTGAAAGGCTTAAAGCTTCTTCAACAAGCAGATGTTGTGATGTATACGGACTCGCTTGTGAATGAAGAGTTGATTGCTAAGGCGAAGCCTGAAGCAGAAGTACTGAAAAGCTCCGGCATGGAGTTGGTGGAAATGGTTGGCATCATCGTCGACCGCCTTAAACAAGGAAAGATGGTTGTGCGCGTGCACACCGGAGATCCAGCCATGTTCGGGGCAACAATGGAACAAATCGCCTTGCTGCGTAAAGAAAACATTGGCTATGAAATTATTCCAGGCGTAAGCTCCGTCTTCGCTTCAGCCGCGGCTGTTGGCGCAGAGCTAACGATTCCAGAACTTACCCAGACGGTTATTCTAACTCGAGCGGAAGGCCGTACGCCAGTGCCTGAGCTTGAGAAATTGCGTGATCTTGCCGCACATCATTGTACAATTGCATTGTTCCTGAGTGCTACTTTAATCAAGAAAGTTGTTAGCGAGTTTGTTGAGGCGGGTTGGAGCGAGGAGACACCTGTTGCGGTCGTTCAGCGTGCTACCTGGCCGGATCAGCTCATTGTTCGTACGACGGTAGGGAAGCTGGAAGAGGATATGCGGAGCCATGGCATCCGTTCGCATGCGATGATTCTGGCAGGCTGGGCGCTGGATCCGGAAATTCATGGCAAAGAGGAGTACCGCTCCAAGTTATATGATAAATCATTTACACACCGCTTCCGCAGAGGGGTTAAGCCATGACGATTAGTCTGCAAGAAGGAGTCATTCCTGTTATACGACAGCAAAATGACTATGCGATCGTAGCTATTACGAAACATGGTGTTGAGATTGCACGCAAGCTGAATGAGCAAATGAGCGGCACGGATGTCTATTACATGAGCAAATTCGTCAAAGGTGATGAAGAGCAGCGCTCGATTCAACTTTTTACAGGAAGTGTAAGGTTATTATTTCCAGCCTTATTTCCTGCATACCAAGGACTTATTATCATCATTTCCTTAGGTGCTGTTGTTCGTATGATTGCTCCATTACTTAAAGATAAGAAAAAAGATCCTGGTGTTGTAGTTATTGATGATAATGGGGAGCATGTCATTAGCGTGCTTTCTGGGCATTTGGGCGGCGCCAATGAGCTAACCCATGAGGTCGCAGCTGCTATTGATGCAAGGGCTGTAATTACTACGGCATCGGATGTTCAGAAAACGATACCTGTCGACCTCTTCGGCCGTCGATTCGGCTGGGTTTGGGACTCGGCAGATAAACTGACCCCGGTCAGCGCTGCTGTCGTCAATGAAGAGCGAATTGCCGTTATTCAGGAATCGGGTGAACCGAATTGGTGGACGCATGAGCGACCTATACCCGCCAATATTAGGCGGTTCACATCAATTTCGGAGGGTCGAGCAAGCGAGCCGAATGCCGTTCTGCTCATTACGCATCGGCTTTTGGAGCCAGAGGAGGAGAGCGTTTTAACTAACGGTGTGCTGTACAGACCGAAAGTTATCATACTCGGAATAGGCTGTAACCGCGGTACTTTATCAGATGAAATTGAACAAGTCATACAAGTAACACTTGAAGAGCTATCATTTTCCATTCGAAGCGTGAAAGCAGTATGTACGATCGATTTGAAGAAGGACGAAGTTGGCTTGCTCGAGGTTACCCGTAATCACGGCTGGGAGTTCATCACCTATACTCCTGATGAGTTGAACACAGTGAGCGTTGAGGCACCGTCTGAGACTGTGTATCAGTTTACAGGAGCGTATGCGGTGAGTGAGCCGGCTGTTAAGCTTTACACGGGTCAAGATAAATTAGCTTTAGTTAAGAAAAAATCAGGAAACGTCACCATATCTGTGGGATTACTCGAATTTACAGGTTCTACGCAATATGGACGAGGTGGCTTGTGATGGATCATCGGATTGTCATAGCAGGCACAGGCAGTGGTGTAGGGAAGACCACCTTGACCATCGGGATTATGGCTGCTTTGCAGAAACGAGGAAATACGGTTCAGGGATTTAAGTGTGGTCCCGATTATATTGATCCTACCTATCATTCGGCAGTAACGGGAAGGCCTTCACGCAACTTGGATTCATGGATGACTGGGCGTGAAGCGGTGAAGGAAATATTTGAACGCGGAAGCCAAGGGTCAGATATATCGATTATCGAAGGTGTTATGGGGATGTTTGATGGCAAAAACCCGCTGACAGATGAAGGCAGTACCGCAGATATAGGACGCATTCTAGGTGCTCCGATCGTGTTGATTGTCAACATTGCCAGTATGGCAAGAAGCGCCGCTGCGATTGTAAAAGGCTTTCAGCAGTTTGGTCAAGGCGATAACATTGTAGGAGTTATTGCCAATCGAGCAGGCAGCGAAGGGCATTATAAGATGGTTAAGCAAGCCATCGAGCAGGAATGCGGTGTTCCTGTCTTAGGGTATCTGCCGCGCGACGCAAACATTGAACTACCTGAAAGGCATTTGGGTCTGGTTCCATCGATTGAGCGAGGCGAGCTCCAACCTTTTTTTGAGCTTTTGGCTAACAAAGTGACAGCACATATAGATTTGGACCTTTTGTTGGATTTAGCCGCAGCTGAGCCAATAAATAGTAAGTCCGTTTTATTCACTAGCAAAGATCAACTTGACGAACTTAAGAGAGTTAAAATTGCGATCGCCAAAGATGCCGCATTTCATTTTTATTATCCGGAAAATCTGGAGCTGTTAGAGGCGAGCGGTGCGGAATGTGTATTCTTTTCGCCGCTTGCTGGTGAACAGGTTCCTCCTGATGCGGACGGACTTTACATTGGCGGAGGGTTTCCCGAGGAATTCGCAGAGCGATTAGCTGCCGAAGAAGGGGTTAAGGCCTCAATTCGCAGCCGAATTGAGGAAGGTATCCCGACACTCGCTGAATGCGGTGGATTTATGTTCCTCACGGAACAAATTGTAGATACGACAGGAAATGAATTTCCAATGGTTGGCATGATCCCCGGAAAAGTCACCATGCAGACGAAGTTAGCAGCTCTAGGTTACCGCGAGGTTACAGGTGTAGAGGAAAACTTCTTGTTTTCCGCAGGCGAACAGGCTCGCGGCCATGAATTTCATTATTCAACTTTTCAAGCTAATGAGGGTGTGGATGTAAAAGCTGCCTTTCAATTGAAAGGCCGGTTTGGAACCAAAGCAGACGGATATCTCACTGGGAATCTTGTTGCCGGTTATACACATTTGCATTTCGCATCTAATCCGAATATGGTGAAAGAATGGATTCATGCGTGTACGCAGTATCAACAAAGTCGTAACTAACAATGAAACCCCTTAGCTGAATTAGCTAGGGGGTTTCGTCATGCCATTATTTTATGAAGGTTAGCGCTTGATCCGCGATTGAATATTTGTAACGGTCAAGACAGTTGCAAAGGTAATCTTTGCGGCAGATCGGACAAGGTTCTTTCATCAATCTATTCAAATCAGTCACTTTGCCGATACCCGTTTCGGAATCTCTTTCGAAGAAAAGACGGCATTTGTTGCGGTCTTTCAGTGAGACAACGACTTCGAAAAGACCATTTTTTTTGTTATCACTAACTATTGTTGCATCTACTACTTGCGGATCGTATGCCATTGTAATTCCTCCTAAGAGTTTTGCTTTAGCAAAACTTTCTACGTAAGCTTAAGCATAAACTAGCATTGTCGTATAGGGATCCTTGACCTGCGATCAAAGTTTCACCTCGTTGTTTAGCTTGTGCGCATTAGTATATTATATAAATAAAAAAGATTTAATTCAATAGGAGGGCCTACACTCGTGATTATGGACTATTGTGAACAAGAAATGTCGGAAGGGAAGATACAACTCCATATCGGCCTTCAGTTTGAAGATGAACCTGATTCCTTATATGTAGCGGAGTTAGAGTTGGGAGATAACGGAGTTGTGAGCGAGTGGAAGCTGTTCTTTAACGGGTTTGATTGTAACTATACCTTTCGTCCTGCGGAAAAAGAAGCGTTAGTCCTTTATGCAGCGGAACAAGGAATTACGATCCAAGAACGTTATGAAGCATGAAAAAAGGAATCGTCACCATGCGAATGGTTCAAATTCCTTGATTTGTGTTTATGATTTTGTTTCGTTAGTAATTGTTTCAGTGTAGGCGTCGTTTTAGTTACAGGGTTGACTCCATGCCAGTGCAGTCGATGGATAGCAGGATCTAGCTTACCTTCGCGTAAACTTCGTTGTCGATTTTTTTGTGCTTGGGTTCGTGACATTCGGATTCCTCTTTTCTTCATTCAAATTGGATTGTTACTCTTGTTAATTGTAATTAATCAGTTGCCTAGCTGCAATGGAAAGTTTTCTTATCAATTATATATTCACTTCATTTAGAAAAGGGTGAGGGCTTGCGTATTCAAATTCAATTAGCCGTGTCAGGCGAAATGGTTAAGCAGGATGTACTTGAAATACCGGAATATAAACTTGGTGAAATGACTGATGAAGAAATCGAAAGTGCGATTGAAATAAAAATCCGCACATGGGTAGATCGCATGGTGCAAGTTGAATGGGAAGTGCTTGAATAACGAAGAAAATAACGTAGATCGTATAGAGCTCCGAAGGAGATTAATCCCCTTCGGAGCTCTTTGTGTGTGCAATGGTATGTATGTTTAGTGAACGATGTTGCCAACTCCGGTCTTTTGCAAGGCGTGCTCCCAGCTTGGGTAATAATACAGGGCATTTTTCATAAGATCAGGATGCAGCTTCTTCACATTTTTTTTGGCTAGCGACTCTCCGGTGTTGTGAAGCTGTACAATGTGGCCTAACACTTCGTCTGCGCTCATGTTTAGCTCCATGGATGTTTCATCTCCTTTCAATAAGAATATAACCCAATACTTGCCATTGGATAGGTAAAATATACATAGAATATAGTGGCAAAGGGCAAAATAAGCGAGCCAAGAGACGAAAGGAAAGTCGGTGTCTATCATGAATTGGCCCTCGTTGTCATTGTTTTCTTCGAAGCCGCTGCCGCTCTGCAAAGGGAAGATTAACGTAGGGGCGATTACGAAAGTATTGCTGCGTGATTTGCCGCCAGGCCGAATCGTTGTTCTGCAGCACCGTGACTTAGATGAAGTCATTGCACAGGAACTCATCGACCATAAAGTAAAAGCGATCATAAATTGCCACCAAACGATGAGTGGCACTTATCCAACCCAAGGCCCCCTGCTGCTGCTGCAGCAGCATATACGGATTTGGGAAGTGGAGTCGTCGGCGTTCGAAGTTTTTGAATCGAATAAGGAGATTGCGATTTATGAGGATAGGATCATCATCGGAGATCAGCATATCGCCTGTACCGCATTTACACGTGAGAACTGGATGAACTTGCAGCAGCTTGCGAACGATCAATCGTCAAGGCTTTTGGAGCAATTTATTGATAATACATTAACCTATGCAATTCGGGAGAAACAAGCTGTTATGGAGCCGCTGCCCACACTACACCTTAGGGTAAATTGCGAGGGTAAGTATGTATTGGTTGTTTCCAGAAGGAAAGGGTATAAGAAGGATTTACTTGCCGCAAAAGCATTTATCTCAAAGGTCAAGCCGATTCTGATTGGGGTTGATGGGGGGGCAGATGCGCTGCTGGAGTGCGGTTATCAGCCGCATCTGATTGTTGGGGATATGGACAGTGTGACGGATCGAGCCCTTTTGTGCGGTGCGGAGTTAATTGTCCATGCTTACCCGAATGGAACGGCACCGGGGATAGCTCGTACGAACGCATTAGGGTTATTCGCGCATGTACTGCCTTGTTTCGGAACCAGTGAGGACGCGGCGCTTTTACTCGCCTTTGAGCAGCGGGGGGAGTGGCTAGTTACGGTTGGTGCGCATACTCATATGATTGATTTTCTGGAGAAAGGGAGGGAGGGCATGGGAAGCACGCTTCTTGTTCGGATGAAGGTAGGGTCGCGTTTGGTAGATATCAAAAGTATAGGCGCCCTGTATAAGCAGCCGTATCTATGGACGAAAGAGGTTGCCACCACTGCTTTTCTTTCACTTTTCTTTATTGCTTTAGGGCTTTTTCAGCTTCACTGGATTTTGAAGCGAGTTGCTCACGTAGTTTGGAATCTAGGAGGTGAAGGATGAAGCCGTATCTATCCATCATTATTCCAGCTTGGAATGAAGCAAGCACGATTCCGAGTACACTACAACATCTGTTGAATCAGGCAGACTTCATTTGGAGTACGGGGATGAGATTCGAAATTATTGTGGTCGACGATGGCAGCGTCGATAATACCTATGAAGCTGCTTGGCCTTGGGTGGACAAGCTGGTCAAGCATGACCGCCGGCGCGGCAAAGGAGCGGCGATGCAATCAGGTGTCGCCAAGGCTCGTGGCGACCTGCTGCTCTTTCTTGACGCCGACTTGCAGGCTACGGCCGGGGAGGCGCTCGTCCTCATCGAGCCGCTGCTGCGGCGCGAAGCGGATATGGCGATAGCGAAGCTGCCGCCGTCCGGCGCCAAAGCAGGCTTCGGCTTGGTGAAGGGCTTGGCCCGTCGCGGTATTCACCGGCTCAGCGGCTATAAGACTGAAGCTCCCTTGTCTGGACAGCGCGCGGTGCGTGCTGATCGGCTGCGGGAGCTTGGAGGGTTCGCGCGCGGCTTCGGCGTGGAAGTCGCGCTAACCATCGATGCGGTGAGGCACGGCCTGCGCATCGTGGAGCTGGACGTGCCAATCACGCACCGGGAAACGGGGCGGGATTGGCACGGATACATGCACCGCGGCAGGCAATTCGCCGCGGTCGGTTTGACACTGCTGACTCGCTGGAAGGAGAGGAAGCGGATATGGTTCTCATCGGATCGATCCTCGATCTGATTGTGCTTGGAGCGGCAGGGTGGTGGATGCTGCCGCACGTAAGGCGCTTTCTGGAGGCCCATGGGCAAGTAGGGCCGAACTATCTTGGCCATACCATCCCTCGCGGGATGGGGGTCGTTCTTTGGTTGCTCTTATGGCTTCAGGAGCTGGTTCTTCAAGGTGCTCTAAAGCTAGAATCTTCAGGCTTGATGGGCGAAATTTCATTACTTAAAGAGCTTAGTACCCTTGAAGTGAATAATCGGGCATTCACTTTTTCCGCTACATTTATTTTCTTATTAGGTTGGACAGATGATTTAATAGGTAGTAAAGCCGTAAAAGGCCTTAAGGGAAACTTTCGGTATTGGATGGAGTCAAAGACTTTATCGATGGGAGCCGTTAAGGCGATAGGCACATTATCGATTGCCGCATGGCTTGTTTTAGCGGTCGGAAACGATCAAACCCCCATCTGGCAGATGGGGGTTGAGCTTATCCTGCTGATACTAATGACGAATACCTTGAACTTGCTTGACGTTCGTCCAGGTCGATCATTAAAAGCATTTTTGGGTAGTTTTTGTGCGGTTTTGCTCTTAGGATATTATTTTTTAGACTTGGATACGAGTTTGTTTTTTTCAATGATCCCAGTATGCATGGGTGGCTTGATCCTTTATAGCCTTGATATTAGAGGCTTTGGGATGCTTGGTGATGCCGGATCGAATCTACTTGGTTTTACATTGGGTTATGGAATTATTATGATCTTTCCTTGGGAGGCACAATGTGTGATTGTTGCTGTAATCGGCTTCCTTCATAGACAAGCGGAGGTGAGCTCCATTACACAAATGATTGAACAGAACCGGTTCCTTCATTGGTTAGATCGTTTAGGCCGGACTTGAAAGTCCGGTCTATTTGCGTCGGTTAGGTTTAAATCTTGGTGCCACATAATTTCGTTTGCGATCACGGAAAAACGTCCATCCTCCAATAAAAGCAACACCTAGAAGAAACAAAATTAGCCCAAGGATAAATTTTCCCCACAACAGATGTCCGTCCGTATCGAATTGAGCGAAAAAGGCATCCTTCATGGCAAGGAACCCATAGGTAGCTGTCAAACCGGGAATGACGAGAAGAAGAATAGCAATAAATCGATAAAATGGCGCTCTCATAGCTGCTCCTTACTTTGCATAAAACATGTTTTATATCATCATACTCTGAAACTGTTAGTGTGTCTAATTCACAAATAAGACTATGATTTGGTGACCAAAAAAGGGTAATATAATAGAGTGAAGTGTATACATATGAGGTAGTGAACGCTTAATAGGGAGGAAATACATAATGAGTGAACATAGATATGATGTCGTCGTACTTGGTGGTGGTATTGGAGGTTATACCGCGGCTATACGGGCAGCACAATTAGGGAAAACTGTAGCTGTCGTGGAAAGGGACAAGCTTGGAGGCACTTGTTTACATCAAGGCTGTATTCCAAGTAAATCTCTCCTTCGGAGTGCGGAAGTATACGCAACAATGAAGAAAAGTGAGGAATATGGCATTTCTGCTGAATCCATCGAAGTAAAGTTTGACAGTGTGCTTAACCGTAAGCAACGTATTGTTGATCAACTGCATCAAGGACTGCAATTCCTGATGAAGAAAAATAAAATCACGGTCCATTACGGCAATGGACGCATTATTGGGCCTTCTATCTTTTCACCACGCAGCGGTGCTGTTTCTGTAGAGAAGGAAGACGGGGATATCGAAACGCTTCTATCGAGTAATTTGATCATTGCTACAGGTTCCAGACCGCGTAGTTTACCAGGTTTAGAGATCGATGGTACCCATATTTTAACGAGTGAAGACGCTTTGCGTATGGAGAACCTTCCGAAGTCAATCATCATTGTAGGTGGCGGTGTGATTGGCGTAGAATGGGCTTCGATGCTGAGCGATTTTGGCGTAGCGGTTACCATAGTTGAACTGGATAAACGATTAGTGAGCTTAGAGGATGCGGATATCTCCAAAGAGCTGGAGCGCTTGTTTAAGAAACGCGGCATTACTTTGGTTACTGGAGCAAAAGTGCTTCCTGATTCCGTTAAGGTAACGGAAGGCAGTGTTACTTTACAAGCGGACAAGCAAGGGGAAATTGTTGAATTAACAGCAGATAAGGTGCTTGTTTCTGTTGGCCGAATAGCGAATATTGAGGGAATCGGACTTGAAAATACGGATATTAAAATAGATAAAGGTGTCATTCGTGTGAATCGGTTCATGCAAACGACGGAATCACATATCTATGCGGTTGGCGACGTTATTGGAGGACTTATGCTGGCTCATATGGCCGGTCATGAAGGGATTCTGGCAGCTGAACACCTGGCTGGTCAAACTCCGCATGAGCTGCAAGCGCATCTCGTTTCAAGATGTACATATACAAGACCGGAAATAGCTAGTGTTGGTTGGACCGAACAACAGGCCGCCCTCCAAGGACACAAAGTGAAAATTGGCAAATTCAGCTTCAAAGGGATTGGGAAAGCACTTGTATATGGAGATACAGACGGCTTCGTAAAGGTTATAGCAGATAGCGAAACGAATGACATTCTTGGTGTACATATGATTGGACCGCATGTGACTAACAGCATATCTGAAGCAGCACTTGCACAGGTACTGAATGCGACGCCTTGGGAAGTGGGACAAACCATTCATCCGCATCCCACTTTATCAGAAGCATTAGGAGAAGCAATGCTGGCCGTGGATGGGATTGCAATTAGCGGATAAAAATTGTAATCATAAACATTTGCGTTTATAATAAGCATATAGAGTCAAGTACTAGGACCAGGTAATAATTTATGTGGTACTTAAAATTTCTAAAGGAGGCAACCTCCATGTCTATTGGTCAACTATATAAACATAGAAGTTTAGGTTTGTCTGACGACGAAGCCGTTCGTATGTATACAGTCATGAGTCTTGCTGCTAAATATGATGAGCGAGCTTTCATGCTTCAACGCGCAGGTAAAATACCTTTTCACGTATCTGGTATGGGACAATATGCGGGTCAAGTAGGGATGGCTTTTGCGATGAAAGCGCAAAAAGATTATTTTTTGCCGTATTATCGTGACTATGCGTTCGTACTATCTGTCGGCATGACAGTAAGGGATTTAATGCTGGCGGTTTTTTGCAAAGCAGAAGACGTTAACAGCGGTGGAAGACAAATGGCTGGTCACTTTGGCGATAAGAAAAATCATATCGTCACAGGGTCGTCCCCTGTTACGACTCAAGTTCCGCATGCTGCTGGTATCGCGCTTGCAGCCAAAATGAAAAAGCAAGACTTCGCCACCTTTGTTTCCTTCGGTGAAGGCTCCAGCAATCAAGGGGATTTCCACGAGGGCTGTAATTTCGCGGGTGTACATAAGCTTCCTGTTATTTTCGTTTGTGAAAATAATCAATACGCGATTTCTGTTCCTCTTCATAAACAAGTGGCAGGAAAAATCGCGGATCGTGCGCTCGGGTATGGTTTCCCAGGTATTCAAGTAGATGGCAGCGATGTATTAGAAATGTATCGGGTGACGAAGGAAGCAAGAGAAAGAGCCGTTCGTGGCGAAGGTCCAACGCTCATCGAAATGATTTCTTATCGACTCATGCCTCATTCAACGTCGGATGATGACATGCTGTACCGGACGAAAGAAGAAGTTGAACAGAACCGTCAAAAAGACGGCATCCTTAAATTCAAAGAATATTTAATGGAATGCGGTCTATGGAGTGATGATCAGGATCGTGACCTTCAGGAACGGCAAAAGCAAGAGATTAATGAAGCTACAAAGTATGCGGATCTCGCGCCTTATCCGAAACCGGAAGATACGCTCCTTCATGTTTATGCAGAAGGAGATGACCAATAAATTATGGCTGTAATTACATATTTGGAAGCAATCCGTTCTGCCATGCAGGAGGAAATGCAGCAGGATGATAACGTCTTCGTACTTGGTGAAGATGTTGGTAAGGGTGGTGTCTTGAACACGACCAAAGGGCTGCGTGATTTGTTTGGTGAAGAGCGAGTTCTAGACACGCCGCTAGCGGAGTCTGCCATTGTAGGCGTGGCTATTGGTGCTGCGATGTATGGGATGAAACCGATCGCCGAAATTCAGTTTGCTGATTTCATCTTCCCAGCAACGAATCAAATTCTTAGTGAAGCGGCTAAGATTCGTTATCGTTCTAATAATGATTGGACTTGCCCGATCGTCATTCGTGCTCCATATGGAGCGACCGGGGCAGGTGCCTTGTACCATTCCCAATGTCCTGAATCTGTTTTCTTTGGCACGCCGGGTGTTAAAATCGTAGCGCCTTCGAATCCATATGATGCGAAGGGGCTGCTGAAGGCAGCAATCCGAGATGCCGATCCTGTGTTATTCTTCGAGCACAAGAAGTGCTATCTGGCGTTATCTGCGGACGTGCCAGATGACGACTACATCGTGCCGATCGGCAAGGCCGACATCAAGCGCCAGGGCACAGACATTACAGTCATCGCCTACGGTATGGTTGTCAATTATGCATTACAAGCAGCTGAAGAGCTTGCGAAGGAAGGCATTTCCGCGCATGTACTCGACCTGCGTTCGCTACAGCCGCTAGACAAAGAAGCTATTTTGGAGGCTGCTAGGAAAACAGGCAAAGTGCTCATCGCCCATGAAGACAACAAAACAGGCGGCGTTGGTGCTGAAGTGTCGGCGATTATCGCCGAAGAAATGCTGTTCGAGCTCGATGCGCCTATCGCAAGACTTTGCGGCCCAGACGTTCCGGCAGTTGGCAGCAATCCACCGATGGAGAAATTTTTTCTGCTCAATGCAGATAAGCTGAAGGATGCCATGCACCAGCTTGCTATGTTCTAATTTACACATCTAATATCCTTTCATTGATCATGTCCTGAACTTAGGAGGTACACCCATGAACCAAACCAACAGCCGACTAACCGAGGTCACAGTCCCGCATCTAGCGGAGAGCCTTGTTTCGGCTACAATAGGCAAATGGCTCAAGAAGCCAGGTGATTATATCGAACAATACGATGTGCTTTGTGAGCTTTTCACAGAGAAAGTGAATACGGAAATGCCTTCACCCATTGAAGGCACACTTGTAAAAATTATTGTCGGTGACGGCGAGACAGCTGCTGTTGGCGAAGCCATTTGTTTAATTGAAGAGCCGGGTGCAGCTTTAGCGAACGGACCATCAACCGCTGCAGCTGCTAGTCATACTGGAACTGAACTGGCTGAAGACTCAGATCAAAGCATGCGCGGTCGTTATTCACCAGCTGTACACCGGCTTGCACAAGACAATCGCATAGATTTGTCTCGTGTTGCAGGAACGGGGCTTGGCGGAAGAATTACGCGTAAGGACGTTGAGCAATTCATCGCCTCTGGTGGAGCTAATGCAGCTCCTGCCGCCGTGCAAACGAATCAACCTGCATCTCCTGTTGCTCCACAAACCGCTCCACCTGTGGTTCCGCAGCAGGCCCACCAGCCTGTTCGCAGCTCTGGCATCCATTTATCCGCCAGTCCGCAAACGCCGTTGATTGAAGCGGAAGGACATTCATTAGACGCTCGCAATGAGCATTTCATTGACGTTACACCAATGCGCAATGCCATTGCTTCAAAAATGCGCCAGAGTGTAACAGAAATTCCGCATGCATGGACAATGATTGAGGTCGATGTAACGAATCTTGTTGTTCTGCGGAATAAAGTGAAAGACGAGTTTATGCGCCGAGAAGGCATTAACTTAACGTACTTGGCATTCATGCTGAAAGCGGTCGTCAATGCTATTAAGGATTACCCGATCATCAACTCCGTCTGGGCCGTAGATAAAATTATCGTGAAACGCGATATTAACATTTCGTTGTCTGTCGGAACGGAAGATTCGGTCTTGACGCCAGTCATCAAAAAAGCGGATCAAAAAAATATCGCAGGACTAGCCAGAGAAATTGATGAATTGACGAAGAAAACACGTGCGGGGAAATTATCGTTGAATGATATGGTTGGCGGGACATTTACTGTAAATAATACAGGCTCCTTCGGCTCGATTCTGTCTTATCCGATCATCAACTACCCGCAAGCAGCTATTGTGACCTTCGAATCGATTGTGAAGAAGCCCGTCGTTATTCAAGATATGATTGCGGTTCGTTCGATGGTTAACCTTTGTCTGTCACTGGATCACCGTATTCTTGACGGTGTCATCTGTGGCCGGTTCCTACAGAGAGTGAAAGAAAATTTAGAAAGTTATAACGCGGATACAAAGATTTATTAAAACTATGAATCAAAAAATAATCCCGCAGTAAACAATATGCTTGATAGCAGCATCGTGATCAGCATTAGGTAAATCACGATTTTAAACCAACGCTTATTCTGTAACAATGAAGATTCACTCCTTTTTCGTGAAAAAGCTTGTACGGTTTTATTGTAACTCATAGAGTGTATCGGAGGAAAGTACATGATTCAGCAAAATCGTTTGGTGGAAGAGTTTATCTCCCTTGTGCAAGTAGACAGCGAGACCCGATTTGAGCAAGAGATTTGTGTCGTTCTTAAAGAAAAGTTCAGTCGTTTAGGGTTGCATGTTGTAGAAGATAATTCGATGGCGAAAAGCGGCCATGGATCAGGGAATTTGATCTGTACACTTGAAGCAACGGACAGCAACGCAGCAATTCCGACTATTTTCTTCACTTCTCATATGGATACGGTAGCTCCTGGGAAAGGTATCAAGCCGCAAATTGGCGATGATGGCTATATCCGCAGCGATGGAACGACGATCCTTGGCAGCGATGATAAAGCGGGTATCGCGGCGATGATCGAAGGCATTCAAGTGTTAAAAGAGCAAAACATTCCACATGGCCGCATTCAATTCGTTATTACGGCAGGGGAAGAGAGCGGTCTGAAAGGCGCCCGCGCCATGGATCGCAGCGTTATGGAAGCTGAGTTCGGCTTTGCACTTGATTCTAACGGTGCCATTGGCGATATCGCAACAGCAGCGCCTGGACGTGCAGAAATTGAAATTATTTTCCACGGAAAGTCAGCTCATGCCGGTGTTAATCCTGAAGACGGCATCAGTGCCATCCAAGTAGCGAGTAAAGCAGTTTCGCGTATGTCGCTCGGTCGAATTGACAACGAAACGACTGCGAATATTGGCAGTTTCTCAGGCGTAGGTCCTTTGAACGTGGTATGCGATAAAGTGAAGATGGAAGCGGAAGCACGCAGCATTGTTCAGCATAAGCTGGAAGCTCAAATCGCCGCGATGAAAGAAGCTTGCGAATCAGCAGCAGCTGATGCTGGCACTACTTGCGAGTTTAACGCGGATATTGTATATGCTTCCTATATGCATGATGACTCTGCTCCTATTGTACAATTGACCGCTAGAGCACTCTCAACCCTCGGATTGACAGCTCGAACCTTCCACTCCGGCGGCGGCAGTGATGCGAATATCTTCAACGGAATGGGCATTCCAACCGTTAATCTCGCTGTTGGTTATCATGAAATTCATACAACAAAAGAACATATTGCCATCAGTGATTTAGTCAAAACGGCTGAATTACTCGTTGCTCTCGTGAAGGAAGCTGCGAAAGTTTAATTCACCACTTTTCTAGAGAACCGATTAGTCTGCCAATGACATGGCATGGCTGGTCGGTTTTTTTCAGTCATTCTACCGATTAATTGGGGTAAAACGAAATCAATCCTCATATGCTTCGAGTAAGACACGTCCAGGAAGGGGAAACTGGCTTGATGATACGGGATGAGGGTACGGTTGCGGAAATTATTTCAGTTAGAGAGGGACTACAGATTGTCACTGTACAAATGCGAAGCGGTGAGCTTGAGCATGCTGTACACTACACGGATACATTACCTTTGTTAACTCCTGGGGACCTGGTTGACTTAAATGTAACTGCCATGAAGCTGAGGTTAGGTTCAGGGGGATTTCATATCGTAATATCCGTTCGCGACCGAGGATCGGATCACGATTCAGCATCTACATCATCAAATGGACACATTATGAAGCTCAAATATACCCCAATGCAGCGAAGTGTGCTCGCTATTGAAGAGCCTGCTAGCTCGTTTCATTCTTCATTTCAAGGTGACATGAATCTAGAGGGGATGCCCGTCTTGCTGGGAGAATTGCACAGTATGCTGCCTGTCGTGATATGCTGGCTCAGATATCGGCATCAACAAAGAAATTTATCTGATCGTGCTTTGGAGGTCGCCTATATCATGACAGATGGGGGGGCTCTTCCACTCGCATGGAGTGAGCATGTGGCGATACTTGAGGGAATGGAATGGCTTAAAACAACCATTACTTATGGTCAAGCCTACGGAGGTAAGGTGGAGGCGGTTAACAAATTTAGTGCATTAGTTGCAGCTAAGAATGCAGTGAATGCAGATATCAGTCTTGTAACTATGGGACCAGGCATCGTGGGAACGAATACCCGATACGGTTTCTCGGGTCTTGAGGTTGGTGAGCTCGTGAATGCTGTATCCGCTTTAGGCGGGATTCCAGTGGTCATCCCTAGAATTTCTTTTGCTGATCCTAGGATTCGGCATCAGGGCATTAGTCATCATACGCTTACTGCGTTGCAGCTGGCAGCGAGATGTCCGGCTGTAGTGCCTCTCCCAATTTTGGGCGTTAAGGAAAATGCTATTGTGCAAAAACAAGCGCAGAACCTGCAGTTGCATCAAATAGAAGCCATGCCGAGTCCATCGATTGCGGAAATCGCTGAAGCTTTTTCGCAGTATCCACAGCCCATTACCTCGATGGGAAGGGGATTATCGCAGGACCCGGTTTATTTCCAAGCGATTTGTGCGGCTGCGGATTGTGCAAGCCAGTTACATAATCCATTAGTGTAATGGTATTCCCACCTTGCTGCAGCATCAACTGCAATTGACGTTTGATTTCCCAGGCCTTCCCTACAAGTCGAATTTGACGGTCGGTTACATAGCTCTTCATATCCATTTTCCTCTTTTCAGGTGAAATTTTGATATAATGAACGATATGCATGAATGGGACAAGTTAGACCAACTTTAACAAGGGTGAGGTGTTCGTATGATATTACACAAAAAATTCGAAGAAATAACGGTTAAGACTGAATCTATTTTCAAAGGTAAAATCATTTCGTTGCAGGTGGATCATGTGAAGCTGCCAAATGGGGAGATTGCAACACGTGAAATCGTAAAACACCCCGGCGCTGTAGCTGTTATTCCGCTATTAGGAGATAAAATGATCGTTGTAGAACAATATCGAAAGCCGCTGGAGAAAAGTCAGGTCGAGATCCCGGCCGGTAAGCTGGATGCAGGTGAGGAGCCGCTAAAGGCAGCTTTACGCGAATTAGAGGAAGAAACGGGTTATCGCACGGATAATATGAAGCTGGTTAGTTCCTTCTATACCTCGCCAGGTTTCGCGGATGAAATCATTCATCTCTATCTCGCAGAAGATTTGGTAAAGGGCGAAGCGAATCCGGATGAGGATGAATTCCTCGAATGCGAATCGATTACTTTGGAACAAGCACAGCAGTACATACGTGAAGGGCGAATTAGCGACGCGAAGACGATTATGGCTGTTTACGCTTGGCAGCTGTATCTTTTAACGGGTCAAATCTAAATGAATGCTTATTATGTTGATCTCCATATTCACATAGGTCGATCAGAGAAGGGACAAGCGATTAAGATTAGCGCTTCGAATGACCTGACTTTCTTCAATATTGCGCAGGAAGCTGCTGTTAGAAAAGGAATGGACATCATCGGTATTATCGATTGTCACTCGCCTTCTGTTCAGGATGACATTATGACGTACTTGGATCGGGGTGAGATGGAGGAGCTGGAGGGCGGCGGCATCCGGTATCAGGACACGACGATTATGTTGGGCAGTGAAATTGAGGTGCGGGATCCAGGCATGGGCCCGGCCCATTTGCTTGCCTATATGCCTAATCTGAAAGTGATGCAGGGGTTCACGCAATGGATGAAGGGGCACATGAAAAATGTGGAGCTAAGCTCTCAACGCATTTATGTACCCGCTCGCGTACTTCAAGAAGAAGTGCTAGGCAGGGGGGGTATCCTAATACCTGCGCATATTTTTACTCCACATAAAAGTGTGTATGGAAGTGCGACTTCTAAGATGAAGTACCTTCTAGATCTTAATGGTATCTCTGCTGTCGAGCTTGGTCTTAGTTCTGATTCCGATATGGCCGGTTTAATTTCGGAGCTTGACCCGTTCACATTCGTTACGAACTCAGATGCACACTCTCTTGGCAAAATCGGACGTGAGTACAACGAAATGAAGCTGGCTGCCCCTACGTATGAGGAACTCGTTAAAGCGCTGCATCGTCAAGAGGAACGCGGTATAATAGCTAACTACGGCCTTAATCCACGGCTTGGGAAATACCACCGAACCTATTGCAGCTTATGTGAATCCGTTTTGGATGAAAGTGAAACGACTGTCCAGCGCTGTGCCGACTGTGGCAGCAATAAAATTATTAGAGGAGTCATGGATCGGATCCTGAACTTAGCAGACCGTGAAAAAGCTTTCCTTCCGTCTTATCGACCTCCGTATCAGTATCAAGTTCCACTAGAATTTATCCCAGGGCTCGGGCCTAAGAAGCTTGAACAACTGCTTCGCCGCTTCGGAACGGAAATGAATGTGCTGCATCGCACGACACCGGAAGAGCTTGCAAGTGAAATTGGTGAAGAAATTGCTTCTTATATTGTAAAAGCGCGAGAGGGCACCTTACAGCTTGAAGTTGGCGGCGGGGGTAAATACGGCAAAGTTAAAAATCGTTCATAGTTTCCAATACTCGCTCATAAGCTTGTCTTTGTAGAGGTTGACACAAGGAAGGAGCAGCAAGATGAATAGGAACCTAACGATGAAACAATATATGAAGGATAATTTGCCGCTATTTATATTCGTCTCCGTTCTTTTCATCATAGGGGTCGTGTTCGGCGCCGTGATGGTGAATGCACTTTCTTTGGAGCAAAAGCAAGAAATGACTCGTCATTTGGGTAGTTTTTTTCATGAAATTAACGAAGGTGCCGAGTTTGACAGCAGGCAATCGTTCGTTCAAGCTTTCGGCATGCATATGAAGTGGATTTTGTTGATATGGCTCTTTGGTTTGTCTATTGTCGGGCTGCCGCTGATTCTCGTTTTGGACTTTCTCAAAGGTGTGCTAATTGGGTTTACGGTTGGGTATCTGGTCGGCCAAATGTCATGGAAGGGCATGTTATTTGCGCTTGTTTCCGTTGCGCCGCAGAACCTGATTGTTATTCCGGCTATCCTATTCTGCAGTGTAGCGGCTATGGCGTTCTCCATATATATGATCAAAAATCGCTTCATGAGCCGAAATGGTAACATATACCAGCCCTTTATGCGATATACAACGCTAACCCTCTTGATGGGGGTATTCCTCCTTGGAGCAGCGCTTTGGGAAGGATATATGTCACAATTGATGATGAAATGGGTAACGCCTATGCTAGTTGGCCTATATGGATAAGAGATCCACTTATGTTTCTGTTTGACTTTGTCAGTCAGCTCCCCCTATAATAAAAAGAGTGGCTAAAACTGGGCTTGGATGCCCACCTTTCTGAGGGGGAGGCATATGGAAGCAAGGATCGAGAAGATTAAGCAGCAATTGCAATCCCAAGGGTACAAACTAACCCCTCAACGGGAAGCGACAGTACGCGTACTTTTAGAGAATGAACAAGATCATTTAAGCGCTGAAGATGTGTTTATGCTTGTGAAGGACAAGGCTCCAGAGATCGGATTGGCAACAGTTTACCGAACTTTAGAGCTGCTGAGTGAGCTGCATGTCTTGGAAAAAATGAATTTTGGCGACGGTGTCGCTCGTTACGATTTACGTGACGACAGTACACGTCATCATCACCATCACTTAATCTGCGTGCAATGCGGAGCCGTAGATGAAATTATGGAAGATTGGCTCGGACCTTTGGAAGAACGGTTAGAGCAAGATTTTCATTTTCAAGTGCTAGATCATCGACTTGATTTTCAAGGTATATGCTATCGCTGTAACGATCGAGGCAAACCGGACTCATTGGACAAATCTAAAATAACAGTTTCGGAATAGAAGCTGTTTATACAATGAAAATGCCTGTAAGCACACCCTGTGCATACAGGCATTTTTGTGTTCTTTTCATATACTAGGTAATAAGAAAAGTCGGATATTAACTCACATAATTCGTATAGAAGGATGGCACATTATGTTTAGTGATAATAAGGAAGAAGGTAGCAACTATGACTCAGCAACCTATTGTAGTCGGCGTTCCAAAAGAAATCAAAAACAATGAAAACAGAGTAGCTTTAACGCCTGGAGGAGCGGGTATGCTCTTGATGGCAGGACATCAAGTGTTTGTTGAAACTGGGGCTGGTGTTGGCAGCGGCTTCGGTGATGAGGACTATGCTCGCGAAGGTGCCGTTATTGTCGCGGAGGCTGCTGAGGTATGGGCTCTCAGCGATATGATTATGAAAGTTAAGGAACCTTTACCAGCAGAGTATGGTTATTTCCGGGAAGGGCAGATGTTGTTCACCTATTTGCATTTGGCAGCGGCAGGAGACTTGGCTGAACATTTGCTTAACAAGAAAGTGACAGGGATTGCCTACGAAACGATTCAACTTCCGAATGGCTCATTGCCGCTTTTGACACCGATGAGTGAAGTCGCTGGCCGGATGTCGGTACAAATTGGCGCCCATTTTTTGGAAAAATTCTATGGGGGACGCGGAATTTTATTGGGTGGTGTACCCGGAGTGCCGCCAGCCGATGTCATTATTTTGGGCGGAGGGATCGTTGGAACGAATGCGGCCAAAATGGCGCTCGGACTTGGAGCTAATGTTGTCATTATTGAACGGAGTGCCGATCGGATGAGAGCTCTGGACGACATATTCGGGGGAAGACTGCGAACATTGATTTCTAATCCTTATAATATTGCGAGTGCTGTACAGAAGGCGGATTTATTAATTGGCGCTGTTCTTATACCTGGAGCTAGAGCTCCAAGATTAGTAACGGAAGCAATGGTTCAAAGCATGAAGCCAGGCGCTGTGATTGTAGATGTTGCCGTGGACCAAGGTGGATCGATTGAAACGATTGACCGTGTGACAACGCACAGTAATCCCACCTATGAGAAACATGGCGTACTGCATTATGCTGTTGCCAATATGCCTGGTGCCGTTCCGAGAACTTCAACACTGGGGTTAACCAATGTGACGATACCTTATGCCATGGAGCTTGCCAATAAAGGTTTTGAACAGGCTGTAGCTGCTAATTACGCACTCCAATTAGGTGTGAATACCTACAAAGGGAGTGTAACGCACCCCGCAGTGGCTGAAGCACTAGGAAAGCCGTATGTGAAGTTGTCCGATCTGTCATAATCATAGACCAAGCCTCATATCCTGATCATAAAAAGGGGATAGAAATGAGGACTGGCTATGATATTTTCATATCGAAAACTAATTGTTCGCTTACGCTTTATTTTACTATTTATGACTTTGACTGTGATTCTATATCAAGTTATGCTTGTTCTAACGGGTTGGATTCAGCCTGTGAACAAATACAGAACACCAACGGGAAAGTCCGTTAAGGTGTTTGGCCATCACGAGCATACTTCGGTTTCGGATACAGGAACAATGAGTGACCGTTTGCGTTTATTTTATTGGTATGGGGAATAAAGAAAGCGTAAAAAAGAGGAGTTCGCACTGGAATCGTTGAATGCTATTCGGTATGAAGATATGGCATGATAACGAAGGAGTATATCGGCATGATGACGAAAGACTTGCAATCCTTCATCCGATTTTTGTCAGTTGAACGGGGACTATCCCGGAATACGTTGGAATCCTATGAGAGAGACCTACAGCAATTTGTTGATTATCTACAACAGCAAGGCATTACGGCTTGGAAAGACACAGGGAAAACTCACATTGCTGGATACTTATCGCAGATGAAAATGCTCGGACGAGCATCAGCAACCTTGTCTCGCAATATGGTTTCCATTCGAGCACTTTATCAATATTTAGTGAAAGAACGTGTAATGGATTCTGATCCAAGTATTTATGTTGATGCTCCCAAGCTGGAAAAAAAGCTTCCTAAAGTGCTGTCGATTGGAGAGGTAGAGAAGCTCCTTGATGCACCACAACCTGAGCATGTGAGCGGCGCGCGTGATAAGGCCATGCTGGAATTGCTCTATGCGACTGGGATCCGAGTATCGGAGCTCATTTCTCTGAATGTAACGGATATCAATTTGCAAATGGGCTTCATCCGCTGTATAGGGAAAGCGGATAAAGAACGTAACATTCCTCTTAGCTCAATCGCCATTCGGTGTTTAACGACCTATATACATAATTATCGGATGAAGTTGTTGAAAAAAACGGCGGATGAAGAAGCCTTATTTATCGGACACTTGGGAACAAGGATGACGAGGCAAGGGTTTTGGAAGATTTTAAAAAAATATGCAAATGAGATGAATATCGCGAATGAGATAACACCTCATGCCTTAAGGCATTCTTTTGCTGCCCATTTAATTGAAAATGGCGCAGATCTGAGATCGGTTCAAGAAATGCTGGGACATTCCGATATTTCCTCGACACAAATGTATGTTCAAGTCACCAAGCTCAAAATGAAAGAGGTTTACAACCTTGCACATCCAAGAGCGAAATTATAACCTTACAGCGGCATTTCCCTAGGGGAAGCTGCTGTTTTGCATTCATAGAGTGGAAGTGAGATAATCGAGGGTGGATGACATTAGGAATTGATTTGGAGGGACAAGAGTGCGCTTTGAACGTATATGTTTAATTGTATTGGATAGTGTAGGCATCGGCGAATTACCGGATGCCAAGCAGTTTGGCGATAGTGGCGCTCACACACTAGGACATATTGCAGAGAGAGTAAGCGGATTTGCACTCCCTAATTTACAGCGAATGGGACTTGGGAGCATAGCTGATATTAAAGGGATTCCTGCAACTGATTCACCAGAAGGTTATTATGGGAAAATGGCTGAGGTGTCTGTTGGGAAAGACACGATGACAGGCCACTGGGAATTGATGGGGCTTCGAATTAATACCCCATTTAATGTATTTCCGGATGGATTTCCAGAAAAATTGATTTCTCAATTTGAGCAGGAGACAGGGCGTAAAGTCATTGGAAATAAGCCGGCCTCAGGCACTGAAATTTTAGACGAGCTCGGAGAAGAGCAGATGAAAACAGGGGATTGGATCGTTTATACATCTGCGGATAGTGTATTTCAACTAGCTGCGCATGAAGACGTCATTCCGCTAGAAGAGCTGTATCGGGCATGCAAGATTGCCAGAAGGTTGACCATGCAGGATGAGTTTGCGGTGGGCAGAGTCATTGCTAGACCGTACCTCGGGGAGCCTGGCGCTTTCAAACGTACTCCGAATCGCCATGACTATGCCGTGAAACCGCCAGCGCCAACGGTCATGAATCATTTGAAGGATGCTGGATATGATGTGATTGCGATTGGGAAAATTAATGACATTTTCGATGGTGAAGGTGTTACAAAAGCCACATCAACAAAAAGTAATTTAGATGGTATTCAGAAGACGATAGAGGTACTGGGCTCGTCGTTTAAAGGACTCGCTTTTACGAATCTTGTCGATTTTGACTCGTTGTTTGGGCATCGTCGTGATCCTGAGGGCTATGGAAGATCACTGGAGGAGTTTGATGCTTATGTGCCTCAGCTCAAAGCGGGTCTAGGACCGAAGGATCTACTAATCCTTACGGCGGATCATGGCAATGATCCTGTGCATCCGGGAACCGATCATACGCGCGAATATGTGCCTGTTTTGTTATACAGCCCAAGCTTCCAATCCCCTGCTTCGCTTGGTATCCGCGGAACCTTCGCTGATCTGGGAGCGACCATCGCAGATAATTTTGGCGTTAGTGCAACCGATCAAGGCGAGAGCTTCTTACATCTTTTAAAATAAATGATTACGAAATACTCAGTCTATGTGAACTGAAATCGCTTAGGAGGAATCCACCCATGTCCGATACGTCCATGATTCAAAAGATTCAAGAAGCAGCTGCATTTATTAGCAAGGAAACGAATATTAAACCCCAAATTGGACTGATTCTTGGTTCTGGTCTCGGCGTTCTTGCTGATCTTATTGAGCAGCCTATCGTTGTAGACTACTCGAGAATTCCCCATTTCCCAGTGTCTACGGTGGAAGGGCATGCCGGAGAATTGGTCGTTGGTACGATTCAAGGCAAACAAGTGTTAGTGATGAAAGGCCGCTTTCATGCTTATGAAGGCTATGGCGCGGAAACGGTTTCTTTTCCAGTAAGAGTTATGAAAGAACTAGGTGTAGAAACGCTGATAGTGACGAATGCAGCTGGTGGAATTAATGAATCCTACCAAGTTGGCGATCTTATGGTCATAAGTGATCATCTGAATTTGACATACCGCAACCCACTCATTGGACCGAATGACTCGGCTTTAGGTGTTCGCTTTCCGGATATGTCGGAAGCTTACAGCAAACGTCTGCGTAAATTGGCGCACGAAGTTGCGGCATCACAGAACTTCCACTTACAAGAAGGCGTCTATGTGGGACTCCTCGGTCCTAACTATGAAACACCTGCTGAGATTCGCATGTTCCGCACATTAGGCGGTGATTCCGTTGGGATGTCGACGGTACCTGAAGTGATTGTAGCACGTCATGCAGGAATCGAAGTGCTTGGATTCTCCTGTATTTCGAATATGGCATCAGGTATATTAGACCAGCCACTCTCCCATGCAGAAGTCATGGAAACGACAGAGAAAGTAAAGCCTAAGTTTCTGAAATTAGTACTAGGCATTATTGAAGCACTTTAACTAGAAGAGGAGAACAAAATGGAACTGACTTACATAGATAAAATTAAAGAAGCAGCGAGCTTTATTGAGCAGCGTTTAGGCGGAGTTAAGCCTGTTATCGGATTAGTTTTGGGATCAGGCTTGGGAGATATGGCGAATCAGGTTGAGCAGCCCATAGCCATCGATTATAGCGAGGTTCCTCACTTTCCCGTTTCAACTGTTGAAGGTCATGAAGGCCGTTTTGTTGCAGGTACCCTTGAAGGTAAGCAAGTTATTGTTATGCAGGGTCGTTTTCATTATTATGAAGGCTACGATATGAAAAAGGTTGTATTTCCTGTTTACGTTATGAAAGCCATTGGCGTTCAGACGGTTATGATGACGAACGCAGCAGGCGGGATGAATCGAGATTTCAAAGCGGGAGATCTTATGGTTATTAGCGACCATTTGAATATGACAGGTGATAACCCGCTTATCGGACCTAACCATGCTGATCTCGGTGTTCGTTTCCCGGACATGTCGGAAGCGTACAACCGCGAATACCGCAAGCTGGCTCATGAGCTGGCACAAACGGTCGTAGGAGAAGATGGCGTGCCGCTGAAGCTGCAGGAAGGGGTCTATGCGGGGATTACAGGACCAACCTACTGTACGCCAGTTGAACTTACGATGTTAGCTCGCATCGGTGGCGACGCGATTGGCATGTCCACGGTAGGAGAAGTTATTGCAGCACGTCATGCAGGACTTAAGGTGTTAGGGATTTCGTGTATTACCGATATGGCGATAGGCGAAGAGCTGGAACCATTGACGCATGAGCAGGTTGTGGCGGTTGCAAATCGGACGAAACCGAAGTTCATTGCACTTGTTAAGGCCTTTGTTCGTGAGGTCCGTCTGGGATAATTTGGCTATATTTTTTATGAACTTTTAATGAAAATAAGCTTCTGGAGACCTATGAATTCGGAGGGAGTCATGCTAATATATAGTTAATTAGAACTATATTAGAGGGTGTCGTAGATACAGATACCCATTCCATAACAAGGATGTGATGGAGCATGTCAGTCCAACAATTAATGGTCGCTAACTGTCCTAAATGCGGGAAAGTGTTCCAGAAAAATTTTCGAAACCAGTGTTCAGATTGCAGCCGCAGCATGGATTCCATGCTCACGACCAGTCTTGAATTTCTACGTAAAAATCATCGCTCAACGAATAGGCAATTCAGCGAAGCGACAGGTGTTTCACAAGAGCAAATGCATACTTGGATTAAAGAGGGGAAGCTGCTGCTTTCGGATTATCCGAATTTGAACTATCCCTGCGTATCATGCTCGAAACCGATTCGCGGACAAAAGCTCTGCCCGGATTGCACGTACCGAATTAATAGGGATATTAGAGAACTGAAAGAGAAAGACCGATCATTTCAACCACTTCTTAGAGAAAAACAGTCAGTATCCACTGGCGGTTTTCAAATACGTGAAAGACTTAGTGGTGTGTAATTTATAACAAAATGGGCAATAGTAATGGTGATATCCCCCGATAAGGGGGATGTTTTTACGAAAGGCTGAGTCACAATTTTGTCACAAAATATTCAAGGATTTGCCACTAACCATGTATGGGATTGTCTGAAGATGTTAGGTAGAATAGATGAAGTGAACACATTATGAGGGGGATATGCATGCAAAAGTGGATTTTCTTTGTGTTATTTATACTTGCGGGCGCATTGGGGCTGGGAGTCCTCTTTCAAGATATTTCTGACCGCCAAGTGGCTAAGGAAGCAGAGGCTGCCGCTGGCAAAGGTCAACAGCTTAAAATTGCAGCTTCTAACTGGCAGTTCGATTCTGCAGATTATACGGTTAAAAGCGGTGAGCCTACGAAAGTTACCTTGTCTTTAAAAGAAGGTGTACATGCGATTGAAATCGTAGGATTGGATATCAAGTTGGATAAAGAAAATCCTTCCAAACAAATAACTTTCGATAAACCAGGCACTTATGAAATTCAGTGTGTCCTTCCTTGTGGTGAAGGTCATGCCAAAATGAAATCCAAATTAGTTGTTTCTTAACCAATAATGGTAGTATCAGAGGGGGCTCTAGCAGCTCCCTTTTTTCGATTTTGATGAGTAATGCGTACGATGCAAGTTTTCTAGCGAAAACTCTTAGGTAATCTTAAGGAGGAATGCACATGAGAATGGTTGATTTAATCCATAAGAAACGTTCTGGTGAAGTGCTTAGCGAACAAGAAATTACGTATATCGTTAGCGGATATACACGCGGTGATATTCCAGATTATCAAATGTCAGCTTTATTGATGGCTATTTTCTTCAATGGGATGACAAGTGAAGAGATCTCTGCACTCACGCTGGCCATGGCAGGATCGGGAGAAATGATCGATTTATCGGAGATTGCCGGGATTAAAGTGGATAAACACTCAACAGGCGGGGTGGGGGACAAAATAAGCCTGATCGTTGGACCTATTGTTGCTTCGCTAGGAATCCCAGTTGCCAAAATGTCTGGCCGAGGATTAGGGCATACGGGCGGTACGGTAGATAAGCTGGAGTCGATTCCAGGCTTTCAAATTGAATTGACGAAAGAAGCTTTTATTCATGCGGTGAATACGAATAAAATCGCCATCGTTGGCCAGAGTGGTAACTTAGCTCCTGCTGATAAGAAGATGTATGCACTTCGCGATGTAACAGCAACGGTTGATTCAATTCCCTTAATCGCTAGCTCCATTATGAGTAAGAAGATAGCTTCCGGAGCAGATGCTATTGTGCTGGACGTGAAAATCGGTTCAGGCGCCTTCATGAAAACAGTGGACGATGCAAGAGCCCTGGCTCGTACGATGGTTGATATTGGAACGCAATTAAAGCGGAACACAATCGCCATGATTACAGACATGGAGCAGCCGCTCGGACGTGAAATCGGAAATGCAAATGAGATTCGTGAATCCATTGAAGTGCTCCGCGGTACCGGTGATAAGGAGCTGACGGAGGTAGCGATCTCGGTTGCTGCCTACATGTCGCTGCTGGGGAAAGTGTTTGAGAGCTTTGAGGAGGCACAGGTGGCTGTCCGCGATATTGTCCTGAACGGGAAGGCGTTAGAGACATTCAAACGCTTCATAGCAAGCCAGGGCGGTGATCCGAATGTGGTTGACCAACCCGAGCTCCTCCCGACGGCAGCTTACCAATTCGAAGTACTGGCTGAGAAAGATGGCTTTATTAATCAGATCAATGCGGAACAAATCGGTATTGCCGCGATGCTGCTTGGTGCTGGTCGTGCCAAGAAGGAAGATCAGATTGATTATGCAGTGGGTCTTACTTTGAATAGGAAAATCGGTGACGAGGTGCAGATTGGGGAATCTATCTGTACCATTCATGCGAATCAACAGGATGTGAAGGCAGTCGAGAGTATGATTCAAGGAGCCTATCGCATCGAGAATAGCAAACCTGCTCCCGTTCAATTAATTTATGATGTCATTGTTTAATGCCAAATGATTTGCCCAAGCACTTTCCACGCGGAAAGTGCCTTTTTTATTTTCTTCCTGTTGGAATATTTTGTGCGGAAATCGTCAAGACTGAATAGCAGTCATTCAAGCTGCAAGTGTCAGACTTTCACTTCATACATCACAGGAGGGGTACAATTGCTATGCGAAAAAAAGGGCTAATAAGTTTAATCTGTTTACAGCTATGTTTGATGCTGCTCATACCAGCCGCATTTGCGGAAGAGAAGAAGGCGCCATCGGTCGATTTGACACCGAATGCACAATCCGCTGTATTAATGGATGCAGACACGGGCACGGTCATTGCCGAAAAGAATAAGGATGCAAAGCTTCCTCCGGCCAGTATTACGAAAATAATGACGATGCTGCTCATTATGGAAGCTGTCGACAAAGGCAATATTAAAATGGATGAGAAGGTCAAGGTCAGTGAATACGCGGCTTCCATGGGTGGATCGCAAATTTTCCTTGAGCCTGGCGAAGAGATGACGGTTGAGGAAATGCTGAAGGGGATTGCCATGGCTTCCGGGAACGATGCTTCTGTGGCAATGGCTGAGAAAATCGCAGGCTCGGAAGAGAATTTTGTGCAAATGATGAACGATCGTGCACAGCAGTTAGGCATGAAAAACACCCATTTTTCAAACTGCAACGGACTGCCTGTGGCCAATCATTATACAAGTGCGAATGATATTGCCGTCATGTCAAGAGAACTGCTCAAGCATGAGGGGATTACTAAATTTACAGGAGCTTATCAAGACTATCTGCGAAAAGAAACGGCAACGCCGTTCTGGCTCGTGAATACGAATAAATTGGTGCGCTTCTACAGCGGTGCAGATGGTTTGAAAACGGGATACACAAGCGAAGCGAAATTCTGCTTATCTGCAACAGCAAAACGGGATAATTTACGGGTCGTTGCCGTGGTGCTCGGTGAACCAAATACTAAAACACGGAATGCTGAAGTAACGAAGCTGTTTGATTACGCTTTTGCGCAATTTACGAACTATCCTTTGTTTAAATCTGGCGACAGTCTTGGAAATTTTACGGTTAATAAAGGTCAGGTTTCGACAGTACCGTTAGTCGCGAAGCAGAATTATAGTATTTTAATGAAAAAGGGTACTGTGACTGGGGAGATTCGACATGAACTGAAACTCGATCCAAACATAAAAGCACCGATTTCTATGGGGCAACCAATCGGAAGAATTGTTGTTTACAATGGCGATAATTTACTTGCTGAATACCCACTTGAGTCTCCAGTTGCTGTAGATAAAGCGTCCTGGTGGAAGCTATTCAAGCGAACCACATCGAATCTGTTTCATACGGATTAATGGTGAGATTTCGCGAATAAGCGCAGTTTTCTTCTAGTTTTAGCAGTTTTCTTCTAGTTTTGTCGGGGGGCAGGAGAATCCCTCTCAGCTGTAGAAACTTAAGTTTCATGACGGGATCTTTGAGTATGCTCAAAGTCTCTCAGCTGAGAGGAGTGAACATGTTGAGCCTGCAAATTGAATTCGAGCAAGGCCGAAGAGCGCTGATTGTTAGATTGAAAGGCGAGCTGGATCATCACACAGCCGATGTTGTGAAAGCAAGGATGGAGGAAGCGATTGCCAAAGAGCATACGCGTCATTTAATCCTTAGTTTGAAGGATCTATCCTTCATGGACAGCTCAGGTCTAGGCGTCATTCTCGGCCGCTATAAGCAGATTACGAGTAAAGGCGGCAAAATGGTCGTTTGTGACGTTGCTCCTGCTGTCTACCGCTTATTCGAGCTTTCTGGAATGTTCAAGATTGTATCTATACAGGACAACGAACGCAATGCAATGTCCAGTTTGGAGGTTGCATTATGAGTGAACATAACTTTATGACACTTGAGTTCGCCAGTCGTTCGGAGAATGAAGCTTTTGCTCGTGTAGCTGTTGCTGCTTTCGTCTCTCAATTGGATCCTACGCTGAATGAATTAACCGATATCAAGACGGTTGTTTCTGAAGCGGTAACAAATTCGATTATTCATGGTTATAACAATAGAACAGATGGCGTTATCATGATTTCGACGCAAATTGATGACGACGTGGTTCGTATCACGATCGAAGACAAGGGTTCAGGGATTGCTGATTTAGAACAGGCGAAACAGCCGCTATATACATCCAAACCAGAGTTGGAACGCTCTGGCATGGGTTTCACGATTATGGAAAATTTCATGGACGAAGTAGAAGTTGTGACGGCCGTCGGAATCGGAACCAAAATAAACATGTTGAAGCGAATTGAATCTAAAAAAGCTTTATACAATTAGGGGTTTGATCTATGGATGTCGATCTGAAACATGCTTCTCATAGTTATTTAGACGATTCGGAAGTCAAACGGTTAATCGCCCTCAGCCAATCCGGAGATGGACTCGCCAGAGAAACACTTGTCAGCTGCAATATCCGCTTGGTTTGGTCTGTGGTTCAACGTTTTTTGAACCGAGGATACGAAGCCGAAGACTTGTTCCAGATCGGTTGTATCGGACTGCTGAAGTCCGTAGACAAATTCGATCTATCTTATGATGTGAAGTTTTCAACCTATGCGGTACCGATGATTATCGGTGAAATTCAACGTTTTCTTCGTGATGACGGAACACTTAAAGTAAGCCGTTCGCTCAAAGAATTGGCGAATAAGATTCGCAAGACGAAAGATGAGCTTTCGAAGCGGCTTGGCAGATTGCCTACGATCAAAGAGGTCGCAGAGGAGCTTATGATAACGGCGGAAGAAGTTGTTTTCGCGCAAGAGGCGAACAAACCTCTCTCTTCCATCCATGAGACCGTCTTTGAGAACGATGGTGATCCTATCACGCTAATGGATCAAATTTCGGATGAGTCCGGAGAAAAGTGGTTCGAAAAGCTTGCGCTGAATGAAGCTATTGGGACGCTTTCGGAGCGAGAACGGCTCATCGTTTATCTCCGTTATTTCCGAGATCAAACGCAGTCCGAGGTCGCGAGTAGGCTAGGTATTTCCCAAGTGCAGGTATCACGCTTGGAAAAGAAAATTTTGCAATCGATTAAAGATCAGATTGCTCAATAACAGGCTTTTGAAATAAATAACCGTTCCTCCTCGGAGGAACGGTTATTTGACTATGTAGAGACATAGTCTCGATTTGTGTATAATAAATACTGCAAATAACGGTCCCGACTTTTCTGAGAGTGAAAAGTCACCAAAATTAACTTAGGAGTGTGTATTTTTGATTTATAGCCAATGGAAGGATTCATGGTTTTTTAATATTCGTAAGGATGTTTTGTCTGGTATAACGGTTGCTTTGGCTTTAATTCCCGAAGCCATTGCGTTCTCTATTCTAGCCGGTGTAGACCCAATGGTTGGCTTGTATGCTTCTTTCATCATTGCCATAGTGATATCTTTCACAGGTGGCCGGATGGGGATGATTTCAGCTGCAACAGGTGCGATGGCCTCTCTAATGGGTCCTTTAGTTGCGAAATATGGAATTGAATATTTATTTGCAGCCAGTATTTTGACAGGTGTAATTCAATATGTGATGGGTGTTTTGAAATTTGGTAAATTCATTACGTTTATTCCGCACTCTGTCATTGTTGGGTTTGTTAATGCACTCGCCATTATTATTTTCATGGCTCAACTTACTAATTTCACCGGGGCAAGCTGGCAGATGTATGCCATGGTAGCTGGTACTTTGGCTATTATTTATTTGCTGCCTTTAATCACGAAAGCCATACCTTCTGCTTTGGTTGCCATTATTGTGATGACGATTCTGTCTATAAACTTACATCTAGATCTACGAACAGTTGGCGATATGGGTGAAATCACACAGACCTTGCCGTTCTTCCATATTCCTGACTTAACGTTAACTCTTCAAGCAATTGGCTATATATTACCTATTTCCTTGGCATTAGCCGTTGTAGGTATGACTGAATCCTTGATGACAGCAACGATTGTAGATGAAATGACCGAAACGAAAAGTGATAAAAATAAAGAGGTGAGAGGGCAGGGCATAGCCAATATCGTGTCTGGCTTTTTCGGTGGGATGGCAGGTTGTGCCATGATTGGTCAAACAGTCATAAACGTGAAATCGGGTGGTCGATCCCGACTATCTACCTTTGTTTCGGGGGTTTTCCTGCTGTTCTTAATTATGGTATTAGGCAATGTGGTCAAGCAAATTCCAATGGCCGCACTAGTAGGTGTAATGTTTATGGTATCCGTGGGCACATTTGATTGGCAGTCGCTTAGAACCTTAGTTAAAATTCCGCGGAGTGACGCGCTAGTCATGATCATTACCGTAGCCATCGTTGTAGCAACATCCAATTTAGCGATTGGCGTTTTATCAGGCGTTACGTTAAGTGCTTTGATATTTGGCTGGAGATCAGCCAAAATTAAGGCGCATACTTCAAACGACAAAAATGGCTCAAAAGTATATCGCATTTCTGGTCAGCTGTTTTTTGGAACTATGGCACATTTTATTGAGTTATTTGATCATAGGAACGACCCCGATACGATTACGATTGATTTCAGCTCGTCACATGTTTGGGATCATTCCGCTGTGACAGCTATAACCAAAACCATTACGAAATATGAGCAACTGAATAAAAAAGTCATCTGTATTGGTTTAAACGAGGAAAGTAAATTAATGATTGAACAAGTCAGATAGTCTGCTCTGCATAAAAAAGAGCCGCTGATTACCCTAATTCTTTACTGGGTAGTTTGCGGCTTTTTGTGATCACGAGCATGTTTATCGGGCAGAGTGCCTGTCGTCTGAATAAAATCTCACGCAGTAAATTCCGCATAAGCCCACTACCGTATAAATAATGCGGCTTAGACCGGAAGATTCACGATGAGAATCTCCTCCCAATAAAGCAGAAACTAAATCCCATTCGAAAAGCCCAACCAAGAGCCAATTCAGCGCACCAATAATGACTAGTGTTAACGCGAATTTTTTCATGTTATCACCTTCTTTATATGGAATAAGTTATCGTTATTCAATCTTACTATGCCATAATGCAGATGACATTATTCCTGGAGAATTTACCATCTTATCAGGTGTTTATGGGAAGGAAAGATTTTGCATACTACTCCTATACATGGATGATTCACCGTAAAGCTCTGAGGGGAGTGAGACCATGGTTCAGGATGGAAAACCATATCTATACATCCGGCTTCGCCGAAAAGCTAGTATTCGCAAGGGGAATGTCGTGTACTTACGTCATATCGCTCAGATCTTCGTGGAACCTGAATATGAGCAAGCTCTGAACGAGTTGATCATTCATCGTCCGCAACAAGAGGATGGCAATCGGGTTCTCATTGATATGATGCTGATCGTTCGTAAAGTGAAAGATCTTTATCCACAGCTGCAAATTGAGCATTTCGGAGAACCTCATGTGCTTCTCGAGATTATCTCCGATTCTAGAAAGCCAAGTCCAATACTTATCGGTTTGGTTTGGCTGCTTTTGTTCATCGGATCGGGGCTGGCCATCATGAATTTCCATGCGGATGTTTCTATGCTGGAAGTTCACCAACGCATTTATGAATTGATGACAGGGAAAAAGGTGGAGCATCCGCTCATTCTGCAAATCCCGTATTCCCTAGGTATTGGTGTTGGAATGGTCATTTTTTTCAACCACCTGTTCAAGAAGAAATTCAATGAAGAACCAAGCCCGCTGGAAGTGGAAATGTTCATGTACCAGGAAAATATAAACCATTATGTGATAACGGAAGAATATATCAAAATTCATGAGGAAGGAGATCGTGCGTGATTACCCTATTTGGGGAAGCCCTCTTGGCGGCTTTTATCGGATTAGCAGGTGGAATCGCTGTTGGCAGCGGCATGGTCGCGTTCCTTGTGGTACTGGATATTATTCCAAGACTTGCCCAGATCACACGCTCGTTTTCAAAAATACACGCTTATGAAGCGGCTGTTGTGATGGGTTCACTCTTATTTACATGGGTTGATTTTAGCGATGCTAAGCTGCACCTTTTTCCCATGGGAACAGCGGTAGTAGGTATTTTTGCCGGATGTTTTGTTGGCATGCTAGCGGCAGCGCTAACGGAAATCATTAACGTGCTGCCCATCCTCGCCAAGCGTGTTGGCATGGGATCCTATATGATTTTGCTTTTAATGGCGATGATTTTCGGTAAAGTATTTGGATCCTTGTTTGAGTGGTTGTTTTATTAACGTGTGTTGAAGGAGGAGTGCAAGTGAAGTTTATTGTGAAAAAAGGAAATGGAAGCGATAAGGATGACTCGAACGAATCAATCGAATCAAACGAATCACAGGGAGAGACAGAGAAGCTGGCCGTAGATGAGGAGGGGAATTTATCTGCTTACAATCCAATAACCGACATGACGCCTGAAGAAAAGGAGCTCAAAATTCAGGAAGATATCCCCAGAAGTATTCGAGAAGTTCGAAGGGTGCTGGAGGAACGAGTAGGACTCGATCGAAGCTTCGATCTCATACTCAGAGAAATGGTGTTCGGATCCAAGCGCGTAGGCATCTTCTATTGCAATGGATTTGCCAAAGATACGGTGTTAACAGATATCATTACACGTCTCACTTATGCGGATGAAGAATCCGTCTCGCATCATACATTGGAAGCATTCATTGAGAAATTAATTCCGCACATTCAAGTGAAGTCCTACAAGAAAATGTCTGAAGTCGTAGGACAAGTATTGATGGGCGGAACGGCGTTTTTCATTGAAGGGGAGACAGCAGGCATTACGATCGATGTTAAAAGTTATCCCGTTCGCTCGATCGCTGAGCCTGACTTAGAGCGGGTTGTTCGAGGTTCACGAGATGGCTTCGTGGAAACTCTTTTATTGAATGTGACATTAGTCAGACGAAGAATTCGCGATGAAAGATTTAAGCTGGAAATCTTGCAAATCGGCAAACGAACCAAAACGGATGTCTGTGTAGCTTATATTAACGATATTGCTGATGCGGACTTAGTCCAAGCTGTAAAAGATAAAATAAAGAATGTTGAAATAGACGGCCTTCCTCTGGCTGAGAAACAACTGGAAGAAGCGATTGTGAATAAGGGTTGGAACCCATACCCGATGGTTCGATATTCGGAACGGCCGGATGTTGTATCCGCCCATTTACTTGAAGGACATGTATGTGTTTTTGTGGACACGTCGCCGAGCGTCATGATCCTGCCGACAACGTTTTTCCATCATGTACAGCACGCAGAGGAATATCGACAAACGCCTTTCATCGGTACTTATTTAAGGTGGGTACGCTTTGCTGGCATTATGGCTTCGATTTTCCTGCTCCCTCTTTGGTTTATGATGGTAATGGATCCTTCCTTAAAGCCGCCTGGACTAGAATTTCTCGGTCCGCAGAAGGAAGGAACCCTGCCGCTATTGGTTCAGTTCTTGTTAGCGGATATAGGGATTGATCTCATGCGAATGGCAGCCGTACATACACCTACACCGCTCGCTACCGCAATGGGTTTGGTGGCAGCCATTTTGATTGGAGATATCGCGGTGAAAACCGGTCTTTTTATCAATGAGGTTATCCTGTATTTGGCACTCGCCTCCATTGGGATGTTCGCGACACCAAGCTATGAGCTGGGTTTAGCGAATCGAATTGTAAGGCTTGCGCTCTTAATCATCGTGGCGATCTTCCATGTGCCCGGTTTTGTAGTAGGCTCAACAATATGGTTGATTCTGCTAGCGACAAGAAAATCCTTTAATGCACCCTACATGTGGCCCTTTATTCCATTTAACGCCAAAAGCTTCTTTGCCATCCTGGTTCGGCGTCCGGTGCTTGCAGGCAAAACGCGGCTTAGTATTACAAAGCCGATCGATGGCACACGTCAACCAAAATCTAAATAGCAGAAAAAGGACAGGGAATTCTCTTGTCCTTTTTTGCTTTTATGTCGAAGCGTGTATTGTCAAAAGCGCATGCCATATGGTACTTTTAATAGTAATGTACATTAACCTCTTTGGCGGAATATAGCAAGAAGATGGTTCAGGGAGAGAGGGAAATAAAGCTATGTATTTACATGGTACTAGTAAAATAAACGACCAAGGCCACCTCGAAATCGGCGGTGTCGATGCAACGAAATTAGTTGCTGAATACGGCACACCTTTATATGTATTTGACGAAGCGTTAGTACGTGGGCGCTGCCGTGAATTCGTAGATGCTTTCAAAGCATCTGGTCTGAAATTCCAAGTGGCTTATGCAAGTAAAGCATTTTGCGTAATGGCCATGTGCCGAATTGTAGATGAAGAGGGAATGTCACTTGACGTTGTTTCCGATGGTGAGCTTTATACGGCGCTACAAGCCGGCTTCCCAGCGGACCGCATTCATTTCCATGGCAATAACAAAACAATCACTGAATTAGAAATGGCGATCGATGCCAAAATTGGCTGTTTCGTCGTAGATAACTTTATCGAACTTCAAATGTTGAATGCGATTGCCGGAGAGAAGCGCCAAAAGGTGAAGATCTTACTGCGTATTACGCCGGGTGTTGAGGCACACACGCATGAATATATTTCTACAGGCCAGACGGATTCCAAATTCGGTTTCGACATGGGCAATGGATCAGCATTCCGCGCTGTTCAAGAGGCTTCGCAATTAAGCAACGTGGAGCTATTGGGTGTTCATTCCCATATTGGTTCCCAAATTTTTGAAGTGGAAGGCTTCCGCATAGCTGCTGAGAAAGTGGCTGGCTTTGCCGTTCAAGTTCGGAAAGAAATAGGCGTTACGTTCAAGGTCATTAACCTTGGCGGCGGTTTTGGCATTCGCTATGTGAGCGAAGATAGCCCGCTTCCGGTTGCCGTTTATGTGAAAGCTATTACAGACGCGATTAAAGACAACTTCGGCAGCAATGATTTTCCAATGCCTGAAATTTGGGTTGAACCAGGCCGGAGCATCGTGGGTGACGCTGGAACTACGTTGTACACAGTAGGGACAACAAAGGATATTCCAGGAGTGCGTAAATATGTAGCTGTAGATGGCGGAATGACGGATAATCCGCGTCCTGCTTTGTATGATGCTGTGTATGAGGCAATGTTGGCTAACCGCGCTACAGAGCAACCAACAGAGGTTGTGTCTATAGCAGGGAAATGCTGTGAGAGCGGCGATATGCTGATCTGGGATCTGAACCTGCCAAAAGTAAATTCAGGTGACGTACTCGCTGTATCTTGCACAGGAGCATACAATTATGCAATGGCAAGCAATTATAACCGTATCCGCCGTCCTGGTGTTGTCTTCGTGAAAGATGGTCAAAGTGATCTTGTCGTGAAACGCGAAACGTTTGATAATATCGTTGGCAACGACATCATTCCTGCAAGAATGAAACAAATGAGCGAGACCGTTTAATTGGTTTTGAATAAAAAAGAAGGAAGCCTAGTTTCACGGGGTTTCCTTCTTTACGTTTGAGCGGGAAGCACATTTTCGCAGTCAAACAGGGCATGGTCGGGGGAGAATTGTGTTAGAAATATAGCGCAGTTTGTGAAATGGATGTTTTCATAGTAGAATAAGATATTATTTCCTAAAGGAGTGGACCACAAATGGCCAAACAAGCAAAAATTAAACTAGCAGGTGGCGGCGAAGTCGTTATCGATCTTTTCGAAAACGATGCACCGAATACTGTTGCTAACTTTGAAAAATTAGCAAACTCCGGTTTCTATAACGGACTTGTTTTTCATCGTGTTATTCCAGGATTCGTAGCACAAGGTGGCTGCCCTACTGGAACAGGAACTGGTGGCCCTGGTTACCAAATCGACTGTGAAATCAACCCGAACAAACATGAGCGCGGCTCTTTGGCTATGGCTCATGCGGGCAGAAATACAGGTGGAAGCCAGTTCTATATTGCTTACCAACCGCAACCGCATTTGGATGGACAACACACCGTATTCGGTAAAGTATCCAAAGGCATGGAATTAGTCGATGCTTTCAAAGGCAAAGATTTGATGGAGAAAGTTGAAGTTGTAGAAGTATAATTCGACATATTCGAAAAGAGGCCTGTTGATTTATTTCAATAGGTTTCTTTTTTGATTTAATTCCGAGTGAATTCATTGAAAAAGTAAGAAATTAATGTGAAAAGGAAAAAAGCACTTGCTTTTTGTAAGTGTGAGTGATAAATTTTTCATTACCAAAGTAATTTTTAGCTAGTTCTTAGTTGTAAGTTACTTTCATATGTATGCAAAACCTTCGGGGCGTGGTGAAATTCCACACCGGCGGTGATTCGATAGCATGTACCCGTTACATGGTTTCGATAAGTCCGTGACCCGTTTTGAAGCTAGCGGTACCTGACACACAGCTTCGCTACGGCTGATCCGGTGCAATTCCGGAACCGACAGTATAGTCTGGATGGGAGAAGGAAAACGCGAACATTTGATTCGCTATGCATGCTTGTACATTTTTTCACGTAAACAAAAATTCGGCAGGTCTGTTTTTTGAAGCAGATACGTCGTTGTTGTTTGATTTGATCAAAAATGCGGCAAGTATGGATGGATGAAGCTTCTTCGTGTTATCTAGACAATCTCTGGCCCCTATCCGATACACGGAGGGGCCTTTTTGCATTCAAATTTTGGAATGAACCTGAAAGGCGGTGAACTTCGTGCATGTACTGAATGACGAAGCTTACATGAGACTTGCTCTTCAAATGGCTGAAAGTGCTCTTGGTCAGACAGGGATTAATCCCGTAGTAGGGTGTGTCCTTGTTAAAAATGGACGCATTGTTGGCATGGGAGCGCACCTGAAGCGCGGACATGGCCATGCCGAGGTTCTCGCCTTGCAAATGGCAGGCGAGGAAGCTAAGGGCAGCACGGCTTATGTGACATTAGAGCCGTGCAGTCACTTTGGAAAGACGCCACCGTGCAGCGACCGACTCATTGAGGCCGGCGTGTCACGGGTTGTCGTCGCTGGAACGGATCCGAACCCGCAGGTTGCTGGGACTGGCATCGCTAAGCTGCGCGAGCACGGTCTCGACGTGGCGGTTGGGCTGCTTGCAGAGGAGGCCGCGGCAATGAACGAGGCCTTCAACAAATACATCGTCACCCGCATGCCTTATGTGACGATGAAGACGGCAAGCACGCTAGACGGTCGCATCGCCTCGAAGACCGGCGACAGCAAGTGGATCACGTCGCCAGCGTCGCGTGCCTTCGTTCATACCCTGCGCCATCGGCATCAGGGGATCATGGTCGGCGTCGGCACCGTCATCGCCGACGACCCGCTGCTGAGCGCGCGCGTCGACGTACCGGCTGTGCAGCCGGTACGGATCGTCGCGGACTCGCTCCTGCGAGTCCCGCTGGGCGCCCGGGTGCTCACGGAGCAGGATCGTCAGCCGACGATCCTGCTCGCGAGCGCACAGGCGCCCGCAGAGCGGCGTGCCGCGCTGGAAGCGCGCGGCATCACGGTCCTCACCTGCGGGGACGGCCCGCAGGTGGACCTGACGCTCGCCATGCGGCAGCTCGGCGAGCGCGAGATTGGCTCCATCCTCCTAGAGGGTGGAGGGAAGCTCAACGGCGCTATGCTGGAGCAGCGCCTGATCGACAAGCTGGTGCTGATGTTTGCGCCGAAACTCATCGGCGGAGGCTCTGCAGCACCTGTAAACATCAACTTCGATGGCTTCGCGAAGATGGATGATGCGATTACGCTCGACCGACTCAAGGTCGAGCAGTTCGGACCGGATATTTGCGTAACCGGCTATCCGAATTATAAGAGCTAACGAATGGAGGGCTTGCATGTTTACCGGAATTATCGAAGAAATCGGCCACATGCGCCGCATTCATAGTCAAGGGCAAGCGATGGTATTGACCATCGCAGCCAAGAAAGTACTAGAAGATGTCCACCTGGGTGACAGTATTTCTGTAAATGGCGTCTGTTTGACGGTTATATCCTTTGATAACGACTCATTTTCCGTGGATGTTATGCCAGAAACATACCGCAAGACGAATCTTCGCAAACTACAAACAGGCACACGCGTGAATTTGGAGCGAGCAATGTCAGCGAATGGCCGTTTCGGCGGGCATATTGTTCAAGGGCATGTAGATGCAATCGCAACGATCCTTTCACGAATACCCGAAGAAAATGCCGTTGTTTACCGGTTCGAACCGGAGAACAAGCATATTTTCCGATATATCATTTCCGGGGGTTCCATCACCGTTGACGGCATAAGCCTTACCGTTGTTGATGTAAATGATCGTGAAGTGGCGGTATCCATCATCCCGCATACCCTTGCTCAAACGGTCCTACATGATAAAAAGGCCGGGGATACAGTCAACATAGAATGCGATGTGCTAGGCAAATATATGGAGCGTCTACTAAAGTTCGGTCCATCTGAATCTTCGGATGGAAACGGGAAAAAGCAAAGTACGCTAACTGCGAGCTTTCTTGCCGATAACGGCTTTATGTAGGAACTTGAAAAAAGCTTTGCTATGCAAAGCTCAAGTTTACGCTTACGAAGCCAGCTTTGCTAAGCAAAGCTCAAGTTTAGGCTTACGAAGCCTGCTTTGCTAAACCAAAGCTCAGATTATGCTTACGAAGAAAGTTTTGCAAAAGCAAAACTCAAGTTTACGCTTACGAAGCCAGCTTTGCTAAAGCAAAGCTTTTAGGAGAGGTGAATATGACACAAATAAACTTCAACACCATAGACGAAGCGTTAGAGGATCTTAAACTTGGAAAAGTCATTATTGTTGTAGACGATGAGGATCGTGAGAACGAAGGCGATTTTATCGCACTTGCTGATAAAACTACGCCAGAAGTCATTAATTTCATGATCAGAGAGGGACGCGGGCTCGTTTGTGCACCTATAACGGAAGAACGTGCACAAGAACTTGAGCTGCCTCCCATGGTCGCTCGGAATACGGATTATCACGGAACAGCGTTTACCGTTTCTGTTGACCATATGGATACAAGCACAGGGATATCTGCGCATGAGCGTTCAAGAACGATTATGGGCTTGATTGATCCCGGAACAAAACCGCAGGATTTCCGCAGACCTGGCCATATTTTCCCTCTGATTGCCAAGAAGGGGGGCGTCCTTCGCAGAGCTGGACATACAGAAGCGACAATAGATCTAGCTATCTTGTGTGGCTCTTACCCAGCAGGCGTCATTTGTGAAGTCATCAAGGAAGACGGGACGATGGCTCGTGTACCGGATCTGATGGAGATTGCAACGAAACACGACTTGTGTATTATCACGATTCAGGACTTAATCCATTACAGGAATCAGCAGGAGAAATTAGTTGAACGTGAGGTTGAAATTAAACTTCCTACCGACTTCGGCGTTTTCAAGGCAATTGCCTATACGAACCTGCTTGATAACAAAGAACACGTAGCCCTTGTTAAAGGGACAATTGACCCTTCAAAACCGACTTTGGTACGTGTGCATTCCGAGTGTTTAACTGGGGATGTTTTCCATTCTCATCGCTGTGACTGCGGTCCACAATTGGATGCCGCATTAAAACAGATTGATGAAGAGGGCAATGGTGTATTATTATATATGCGACAGGAAGGCCGCGGAATCGGTTTAATCAATAAATTGAAGGCTTATGCCTTGCAAGAGCAGGGATTAGACACCGTAGAAGCGAATATTAAGCTAGGCTTTGCTCCAGATCTTCGGGATTATGGGATTGGTGCGCAAATTTTGAAAGATCTTGGCATCACGCAGCTTCGTCTATTAACGAATAATCCTCGCAAAATTAGAGGACTAGAAGGCTACGGCCTTGAAGTGGTTGAGCGGGTTCCGATTCAAATGGATAGTAAGGCTGATAACCTCCATTATTTACAAACGAAGAAAAACAAACTTGGTCATATGCTCAGTTTCCACGACTCGGGCAGCGGCATTTAAATCCAATCTAATCCAAATAATTGTTCAAATAAGAAAGGGAGTATCTCACCATGGCTAACATTTTTGAAGGACATTTAATTTCGCAAAATTTAAAATATGGTATCGTTGTAGGTCGTTTCAATGAATTTATTACATCCAAATTGTTGGGTGGCGCACAGGACGCTCTGAAACGTCATGGTGTCAATGAAGATGAAGTAGATATTGCTTGGGTTCCAGGCGCATTTGAACTTCCGTTAATCGCTCAAAAAATGGCAGAAAGCGGGAAATACGATGCTGTTATTACACTAGGTGCGGTAATTCGAGGATCAACACCGCATTTTGATTATGTGTGCAGCGAAGTAGCGAAAGGTGTTTCTGCTATTAACCTGAAAACAGGCGTACCTACGATTTTCGGCGTCTTGACTACAGATTCCATTGAGCAAGCGGTGGAACGCGCGGGTACCAAAGCTGGAAATAAAGGCTGGGAAGCTGCCGTAACAGCGATTGAAATGGCGAATTTGACGAAGCAATTCACTTCGTAATGCTTTCTTATTATCATCTGGAAACACTGCTGCCCAGGTTGTTCGCTTTTCTGATCGCAATGACGCTGCACGACGCAGCTCATTCGGGGGTAGCTTGGCTGCTCGGAGATCGTACAGCTCGAGAAAGCAAACGGTTATCGCTAAACCCCTTGGCACATTTAGATGCCTTGGGGCTAGCTATGATCATCTTCGGACCCTATGGCTGGTCGAAGAGATTACCGGTAGATGAATCACGATTTAAGAAAAGACCGAGGCTATCCCATACACTTGTTTATTTAGCGGGTCCTTTTACGAATTTGTTGCTCGTTTTGTTCTTCTGGTGGCTCTACTTCTTTCTTCCTGCTTTGTTAGGAGGGACCGAGTCCATAACCGTTGAACAGTGGCGAGTCTATTTGCAGTACTGCGTCATCGTTAATTTAATGATTTGTCTGATACATATGCTGCCCCTTTACCCGCTCGACGGATGGCATGTTTTGAAAGGACTTGTTCCTTCTCATAAGCAAGGCTGGTTTACACGGAATCAACGTTATGCACTTATTCTAGTTATTGTTTTATTGATTACACCAGTTGGTCAATGGGCGCTCGGACATGTTTATCCGTTTGCCGCGCAATTTGTTATGAATCTATTTTCAATATGACAAGGGGGAGAACGAAATGAAAGTAACCTATAAGCTAGAAGCATTTGAAGGCCCCCTTGATCTATTGCTTCATCTTATCGATAAAAATGAACTTGACATTTATAATATTCCGATCAAAGAAATTACAGACCAATACTTGGGTTATGTTCAAGCCATGCATGAATTGGAGCTGGATATTACGAGTGAATTTCTTGTGATGGCAGCAACTCTTCTCTCTATCAAGAGCAAAATGCTATTACCTAAGCCGCCTGTTATTGAATTTGATGAATATTTTGATGATATGGACGACTCGCTAGATCCTCGCGCAGAACTTGTTGCGAAGCTGATTGAATACCGAAAGTACAAATCGATTGCCGATATGCTTAGGGATAAAGAAGTAGAACGTAGTCTGGTTTACACGCGAGAACCTGAGGATTTGACATCATACTTGCCTGACATCCAGGAGAACCCGGTTGAGGGGCTTGATGTCGCAGATCTGTTGTTTGCCTTTCAGCGAACGCTAAGGAAGCTGGCTAACCGCAATGTGGTTACGAGAATACGTAGAGATGAAATATCTGTCAAAGAACGCATTAGAGAGGTAGTCGATTTACTTAGAGTTAAAGGCGGCAAGCTGCTTTTCTCGAAGCTATTCGATTACGAAATGACACGTGAAGAAATTGTTGTGACTTTCTTAGCGATACTCGAATTAATGAAAATGAAAAAAGTTATTTGCTATCAGTACAAGCTGTTTGAAGACATCGTCATCCAAGCGAAAGAGGAGGTTTCTGACATTGACACTCAATTTCCAACAGATGAAATCAATTATTGAAGGACTGCTCTTTGCCTCTGGCGACGAAGGTTTGGATGCCAAGCAATTAGCTGAAGTCATGGAGCTTGATCTTTATTTGGTTCGTGATCTGCTTAAAGATATGAGAACAGAGTTCAAACGAAAAGGTCGTGGCATTCAGATTGTGGAAGTAGCTGGAGCGTATCAGTTAACGACCTTAGCTGAGCATGCGCCCTATTTTGAACGATTAGCTTATTCACCTTCACGATCATCCTTATCGCAAGCCGCGTTAGAGACTTTATCCATCGTTGCTTATAAACAGCCAATTACAAGGGTCGAAATTGAGGAGATCCGCGGCGTGAAATGTGATCGGGCCTTGGCAACCTTAACGGGCAAAGACTTGATAACGGAAGTCGGACGCGCCGATGCGGTAGGTAGACCGATATTGTACGGAACCTCCAAGCAATTTCTAGAATACTTCGGGCTTAGTTCGATTACAGAGCTCCCAGATTCAGCAAGCTTCCAAGGGAATTTCGATCTTGAAGAAGAAACACGTCTATTATTTGACCGATTAGGCGGGGATCAGAAGCAGCTTACGCTTGAAGATGTAAATGATGAAACTGAATAAGAACCCGCTCACATGCATTTCATTTCCTTTTTAGGGTCATACTAACTCCACCTACGAGAAGACTTATTCTTGCAGGCGGAGTTTTTTGTTGAACGGAGTCTTTGGGCAATGCTCAAGATCCCAGAGCGGAGAGACTTTGAGCATAGCTCAAAGATCCCAGAGCGGAGAGACTTTGAGCATAGCTCAAAGATCCCAGAGCGGAGAGACTTTGAGCATAGCTCAAAGATCCCTATATTAGGAGGGATTCTAAGTTGTTGTGGCTGTGGATTGTGTTTCTTTTGATCATTTTTGCGATCATCGTTTTCTTATTCAGTTTCATTCGTGGAGAGTTCAACTTCACCAGAGTGAAGGACAACGATACGTTATCAGTGGAAATGCGGGCGCTATTCGGGCTTATACGCTATCGTTACGTCATTCCAATCATACAATTCAAAGGCTTTACGAAGGGGATCATGATTAAATCTGAAACCATAACCAAATCCAGTTCCGAACTTAAAGATGAAAACAAGGATCATATCACCAAAGAAAAAATAATCTACCTTTACAATCAAGCAAAGGAAGCACTTGTACATACATTAAACCTTTATGATTGGACGAAGCAGACATTAGCGAAAGTCGAATGTACCGATTTGAAATGGATAACTCGTGTAGGCGTAGGTGATGCTCCTGAAACAGCAATTACAACAGGGGCTATATGGGGAATCAAATCTTCGCTGCTTGGTTTTTCCATTCGCTATGTGAAATTAACGGCTAAGCCGCAGATTGATGTTATTCCGCAATACAATGAGAAACAATTTTCTACCGATTTTCGTTTTGCAGGACGTATCCGCGTATGGTTTGTAGTAGTTGCAGGAGTTCGTTTAATTAGCAGAGCTGCCAAAGTAAAAGGTGGTATTCGCATATGGATTCAAATTGTTTTGAAAACAATGAAGATAAGGTCACGAGTTAAAACTGCTTCTTAAAGTGTACATAACGATATTCCACTAAGGGCACTATACAAATGAACCATTATTGCATTTTGACGTTTTTGCTTCCGATGCCAGTTGATCTGGCTAACAATTCTAAGGAGGAATACGATCATGTCCGAACACCCGATTCAAGGCCTCATGAAAGTCGCCATGGAAAATATTAAAGAAATGGTCGACGTTAACACGATTGTCGGTGACCCTGTTGAAACGCCTGACGGTAGTGTTATCATGCCGATTTCCAAAGTAGGTTTCGGTTTTGCCGCAGGTGGCAGCGAATTCGTGACAGATTCAGAAATTGAAATCGAAGGCGGCACTGTAGGTAGAAGCGATGCACTGAATGCGAAGGTTGCTCTTCCTTTCGGTGGCGGTAGCGGCGGCGGGGTATCTATAACACCTATTGCTTTCCTCGTCGTAGGCAAGAATGGCGTGAAGGTTGTTCCGCTGGACAACCAAACACATATTCTTGAACGCCTCATTGACTCGGCACCGCAAGTGGTAGACAAAATCCAAAGCATGATTAAAGGTTTTGGCGCCAAGACACCACCTGCTGGTACTGTAGGTGCGACCGGGACAAATGTAACTAATATCGAAAATCAAAATTTCATTGTTTAGCTGATTGGCCTTCGTTTGAGCTGTCCTTTGGGGGCAGCTTTTTTTAATTTTGAAATTTTATGTTTTGGATTAGGCGATGTTGCATTTTCTACAACAATCCGGTCTAACCCCCTAATACTGGACACTAGTCGACTAAAGCAACAGATTACTTATTAAATTGCGAGTTTAAACGGCTTTACTTCATTTTTCTTTAACTT
>NZ_LMEO01000049.1 GCF_001426375.1 Paenibacillus sp. Root444D2 | reverse complement strand
CCGCATGCTCATGATTGAAGAACATCGGAAAGCCGTATGAGGGAAAACTTCATGTACGGTTTGATGAGGAGGGGCTGAATATTCAGCCCTTTACTCTAGTTTTGTGGATGTGGTGATGGCTTTAACGATGATTTTCATCGTTAAAATGATGATCTTGAGTAGAAGCCTGACTTTAGCGATGCAAAACATGCTTACGAGCGGGGATATTCACATAAAGGCAGAGTAGATGGAAGTATAACGATGAAACTCATCGTTAAAGAGATGGTATTGAGCAGCAGCCCGGTTTTAGCGATGAAAAACATCCTTACGAGTAGAGAAATTCACATAAAGGCAGAGTAGATGGAAGTATAACGATGAAATTCACACTAAGCATGCATCAAACCTAACATCGTAGAATAGTTTAATTGCGATCAAAGGTTATCCACAAAAAATAACATATTATTACATCTGGACTTTATCNCAAACCTAACATCGTAGAATAGTTTAATTGCGATCAAAGGTTATCCACAAAAAATAACATATTATTACATCTGGACTTTATCCATTTGAGCAAAAACAGCAACGCCTATTAAGTTGACGTGTTTCTCCAAAAAAAAATTGGATATTTGGCTGTTTGTTATTGCCTTAGTTCAGAATGATCCGCTGCGGTTCCATCATCACTTGCCGACTAAAAAAAAAATTGGATATTTGGCTGTTTGTTATTGCCTTAGTTCAGAATGATCCGCTGCGGTTCCATCATCACTTGCCGACTACCTGTTTTCTGTCTACCTTTTGAGGTCCTGGTTGGTTCCCGATTTAACGCCACTAGAAACTCCTCCCATGGGTGAAAGGGATATGACCTGAGCAGCTTTAGCACCGCCCACTGTGTTTTTTTCGTTTGTAACTTTAACTTTAAAAGCAGGCTAACAGCGAATGCTATCAGTGACAAGAAAAGGTGGTTCCAAACCGCATCTGAATGACAGCCGAACAGTTGAATAAGGTTAAGATGCTGTTTTACCCACTTGAAAAACACTTCGATGAGCCAGCGTTTTTTGTAAATGTGTGCGATTTCGGCTGCTGGATAAGGTTAAGATGCTGTTTTACCCACTTGAAAAACACTTCGATGAGCCAGCGTTTTTTGTAAATGTGTGCGATTTCGGCTGCTGGTAAGTCCCACCGACTTGTAACAACGCGATAATGACCACCTTTTCCATCTGTGAACTCCACGAGTCGAATCGGAACAGTCGTCTTATTGGTCAGCACATCCACATCTCGGATCACATTCGGGGAATCAGTCGGAATTTCTCGTTCGGTACCTGCTACCGGGTAGAGCTGCAGCAAGTCACGTACACGTACCACAAAACGTTTTCCTTCGGTTACCCATCTTTCAAAATGAAGGCATTTCTCATATCCACGGTCCATGACATAGGTCACGTCATCATCCGTTATCAACTCCATCACGACAACGGATTCTCGAACATTTACCGTCGAGGCGATCACCTTATCAGGGAAAACGGTGTCTGGGTCGGCAACAACCACACGCGTATGGAGGCGGACGCCCGTTTTTCGTTTACCGCAGCGAGCCCAGCTTCCAAGGAGGGTTGGAAGTGAAATATCCGTCGCGTCAATCAGATGCAGGCGACCGATCGATTTGGAGATCCCAGAGCCCTTCTTGCTTAACTCTTGTATCTGCTGAATCAGCTGGCAGAACAAGTGCTGTAAGCTCTCCGTACAAAGTGCCTTTGTCTTTCTCGACATTTGGGATTCGCTGACGGAATCCAT
>NZ_LMEO01000048.1 GCF_001426375.1 Paenibacillus sp. Root444D2 | reverse complement strand
AGGGGACCCACGCGTTCCCATCTCGAACACGACCGTTAAGCCCTCCAGCGTCGATGGTACTTGAACCGCAGGGTTCTGGGAGAGTAGAACGTTGCCAAGCAGAATACCCCTAGTGGGTATTTTTTTTGCCAGCCCGTAAACGGTTTACACATTAGGGCCCTTAGCTCAGCTGGTTAGAGCGCACCCCTGATAAGGGTGAGGTCGGTGGTTCGAGTCCACTAGGGCCCACCATTTAATTAAATTTATGGGGCCATAGCTCAGCTGGGAGAGCGCCTGCCTTGCAAGCAGGAGGTCAGCGGTTCGATCCCGCTTGGCTCCACCATATTCCCTGATAGCTCAGTTGGTAGAGCACTCGACTGTTAATCGAGTTGTCACAGGTTCGAGTCCTGTTCGGGGAGCCACTTTTGGAGAAGTGTCCGAGCGGCCGAAGGAGCACGATTGGAAATCGTGTAGGCGTCACAAGCGTCTCGAGGGTTCGAATCCCTCCTTCTCCGTTTCTTTAGATAAAGGAAAGACAATATGGCGGCGTAGCTCAGCTGGCTAGAGCGTACGGTTCATACCCGTAAGGTCGGGGGTTCGAGCCCCTCTGCCGCTACTAGATAAATTGGAGAGATACCCAAGTGGCTATAAGGGGACCCTCTGCTAAGGGGTTAGACTGCGTAAGTGGTGCGAGGGTTCGAATCCCTCTCTCTCCGTCGGTAAATTTTTTAAGTTTGGCCCGTTGGTCAAGTGGTTAAGACACCTCCCTTTCACGGAGGTAACAGGGGTTCGAGTCCCCTACGGGTCACCAATAATCCCCACAAAGTGACGTATAGCTGACGAAGCATATTCCGTCCGCAACGAGTGCTAACTCGTTCGGCGTCTAAACTTACCTTAATTTGCGGTCATACTTCTTGGCATGACTACGATAAGAGTTTAGACATTACTTTGCGTGGACCCCAATTCTTCATTCCTATTATGGAGGCTTAGCTCAGCTGGGAGAGCATCTGCCTTACAAGCAGAGGGTCGGCGGTTCGATCCCGTCAGCCTCCACCATATTTTGTATTACGCTAGTCATATCGCGGGGTGGAGCAGCCCGGTAGCTCGTCGGGCTCATAACCCGAAGGCCGCAGGTTCAAATCCTGCCCCCGCAACCAAACTCTTTCTGAGAGTTGTTTTACTTAGTGTGGAGCTGTGGTGTAGTGGCCTAACATGCCTGCCTGTCACGCAGGAGACCGCGGGTTCGAATCCCGTCAGCTCCGCCATTTTTTCAAAATGAATATGCCGTTGTAGCTCAACTGGTAGAGCAACTGACTTGTAATCAGTAGGTTGGGGGTTCAAGTCCTCTCGACGGCACCATAATTCCCAAAAAAAGTGATGCAAAGCTTTGTAGCAACGTCTATTACTTTTCCGGGGCACGGTAAGGTTTTAAATGTGGAGGCTTAGTGAAGTGGCTAAACACGGCAGACTGTAAATCTGCTCTCTTCGAGTTCGGTGGTTCGAATCCATCAGCCTCCATTCCAAACCATTGGGGATTAGCCAAGCGGTAAGGCAACGGACTTTGACTCCGTCATGCCAAGGTTCAAATCCTTGATCCCCAGTTCTTCACTTGAGTCATTAGCTCAGTTG
>NZ_LMEO01000047.1 GCF_001426375.1 Paenibacillus sp. Root444D2 | reverse complement strand
AGCGCTCTCCTGAACAACATCTGCAAACCAAGGTGTCAAAATCCTGCGAATGAGTGAGTATATGTGAGATAAACCCTTAAAACCGAGGGACGGGCAGTTTACGCTAATGGGGCATAGGATAAAGGATTAAAAAGAACTCATCACGAATTGAGAGATATACCAGATACACTAAAGATGAGTATGTATGGAGGTAAACAATGTCAGGTGAGTTCGAGAAGATAGAGGTCAAATTATCAGCGTTAGGAGTTACAAAAAAACTATTTAATGACTCTGAGGATTTGGATTCGATAGAACAGCAGTATGGTTTCCGATTGCCATCTGAGTATAGGAAATTTCTTTTGGAATATGGGAGAATAGACTTTCCCACTGGAATTAGTTATTTACTAAAAGAAAGGGTACCTGAAGTAGCCAGATTAGGTGACTTTTATGACTTGCAATCCGATGGATTTAATAATTTACGAAAAAACATTGATACATACCGTGGACGAATGCCCTTTAATATAATACCAATTGCTGATTGTCCAGGTGGAGATCTAATCTGTATTGGGGTAATAAAGGAAGTGTATGGGAGGATTTTTTTCTGGGATCATAATCAGGAAAAATTTGATCCTTCGGAAAACGAACTATGGAGTAACGTTTACCTAGTATCAGATTCCTTTGTAGGTTTTATTTTAAGCCTCCAGAAAATTGAGGAGAGTACTACCCCGAGAGATCTAGGTACTGTTAAGGTTACAACTACTCCTGAGTTTTTAGCATTAGTAGAAAAATTTAAAAATAAAAGTTAATGACTAACAATATTCCGCTGATACGGAAAGATAGTTCTTAGTAGAATTGGAGTGTAATGTTTATGCAGGATGTGCATGTCTGGGGAATTTTTGTTGCAGATAATTCAGGACGTTTTCCAAATTTTTTTCCAATCGGCTTATATACTACACGTGAAAAAGCTGTAGAAGAAATTAATGAATTGCCAAAAGATATGAATTATCAACTGCTCGAACTTCCACTTAATCGCAAATTCCCTTACTATCACAAGAAAAGCGGAAAATTAGTTGGTATGGATAATATCTATCACGAGCATTTTCACTTTAAAGGTGAATAGATGACATTACTTAACTGGAAATTTGATGATGAGATTCAAGGGGCACCTGATGAATGGAACTGGGTGGAGATTACATTAACCTTTTTAGATGGCAGTAAACGCTGGAGCATATTATATACACCTGAAAGGTTGCTAAATAATCTTTCAAGACCTAATATTGACCCTCCCGGGCTACATATCCCTCATATGATAATTGTTAGAAGCTATCGAAGAGAAGATGTTGAAAGAACACTTCGTTTTCTCGAGGCCGAGAGTGAACTTATATCTGCCTCAAAGTTAATTGATTAAGCAAATGCAGAACGTTAGTTGAATAACACACATTAGATGAGCAGGCACTGCGGTGGCCTGCTCATTTTATTAAGCTAGCTGGCAGGGTAGCGTAATAACAAAGGAGAAAATTGATTGATAACATCATAAAAGCGAGGACCCCGCGAATTATATCGCAGAGTCCTCTTATAGTGGGAAGCGGTTTATTTCAAAAATGCACTTCTAATGCTAAGTCTTACTCAAAAAGTATCGAAGCAGAAATCTCGATCTTTTTATCCTTCTTCGTGTTTTCATGGTGAATCAACAACCTTTCGAAAACTAAAATTGAATTCCGTTTTTCGCTGTTTTTCAATACCACTTCCCACTTATCGTATGTTTACCCTTTTCCTAATATTTTGAATCAATAAGGGTAATATGGCTCTCAGAAAATAAAGTTTTAGATTGACTTGCTTGATTANTCCCACTTATCGTATGTTTACCCTTTTCCTAATATTTTGAATCAATAAGGGTAATATGGCTCTCAGAAAATAAAGTTTTAGATTGACTTGCTTGATTAACGGGCAGTATAGCGCGGAAACACTCTTCACTTCGACATCCAAAATAAGGTAATATTGTAGAGTGATGAACAAACATATCTGACGACTTCACTGACAGTATGGACCAGAAGCACAGGCCGTTTCGCTAACACAATAGTTCAATTTGCAGACTAAGACATTATTACCATCTGAAGGGGAGTTTTTAATGCTAAAGGGAATCCTTTCACTATTTGCCAAACAACATGTGTCTCATAAAAGTATGTCAAAAGTATACTCAGTTGCAGTTTATAAAAGTCAGGTGGAAGAAAGGTTGTTATTTAACCCTTTGGCACAGCACACTTCAGGAGGAAGTGTTGCAACAAACAAAACGATTCTCTTAACAAATGATTTTGAGCCTGGTATTTTAGGGGAAACTTTGAAACATGCATTGAAAATATCGGAAACTTTAGATAAATGGGATGGATCATTGAAAGATGATTTGATTCAGGGAGGGAAAGTTAAAAATCGTAGTCAATTTGTTAGAAAGTTTTCTCTAGTAAGTGTTACATATTTTGCCGATAAAGGCATTATTAAATTAACAGTAAATAAAAAATATAAATCATCTGGTTTCATAACAGAGAGGAATGATCCTGTGTTTGAGCTTTCAGTAGAATCTACAGATGCAGATTTAGGTAATATGTTATTACAAGCTTTCGATTTGTGTATATGAAAAAATGTACAAAAGACCACGTTCAACTAACGAGGAACTATAGTTGAGGGGGGGGCTCGCTTCGCGGTTCCTCTTCTGATCATTGATGTAACGAGCAGAAATCTATTAACAAATAATTCTGGATAAAAAAAGATTAATCTGATAGTATAAGGAAAATTTAAGTAGGGTGGTTATTAAATGAAGAGAAAGATTGGTTGTTTGCATGCCCACTACTCTAATATTGAGTATATTCAAAAAGCTATTGCTTCAAATGAATTGGAGTTAGTACACTTTGTCGACCCAGGCTTAATGAGTAGAATTGCATCAGATGAAACTTTTGATTTAACAAAAGCCCAAAACAAAGTAAATGAGCAGATTGAATGGATAGCCAGTACAAAGGTTGATGCAATTCTAATTACGTGTACTAACTACATTGCTCTTCTCGACGATGAACAACTTAAGACATCAGTTCCTATCATAAAAATTGACGAGCCGTTTTTCCAATATGTTTGCAGTATAACAGAGCCACAAGTGCTACTATTTACTAATCCAGCAACAGTCGAAGGAACGATGAAAAGGCTTAATGAATTTGCAACTACACATGCTAAACCAATTAATATCGACGTACAAATCATAGAGAATACATTCGAGCTAATAATGCAGGGGAAAAAAGAACAATATGTAAACGAATTATCTAATTATATTAAGGGTTTGCTTATCTCTAATCAAAACAAGATCGTCTCTGTCGCTCAATTATCTATGGTCGAAACAGCCGAGAAAATTGAGTGTGAAATGGGTGTGGAAATCGGAAATCCATTGAAAACATTAGTAACCCATATTGAATCGAGTTTACAAGGTTTATTCAGCTAACGGATACCGATAGTTAAATCACTACATGACGGCAGCCGGCACACGATCGGCTGCCTTTGTCTGTTGAAGTAAACATTCCTGTTAGTCCTAAGAATTGGACTTTGAAAGAAAAGGAGCGCCTCGGTATGATGGGTTTGTCAAAGGGTATAACCCAACACCATCAAGGAG
>NZ_LMEO01000046.1 GCF_001426375.1 Paenibacillus sp. Root444D2 | reverse complement strand
ATATGCAACACTAGAAGTAACATCAAAAAGCGATCTAGTAACTGCTGCATCAATGGTAGCAGATGCAAACATCACGTACGATCGTTCGGCTGACACAGCAATTCTTGATGTAATCAACCTAGCTAATGTAGAAATTACAGATAACTACGGTGTTGAGTACACAACAGCAGCTGAGATTAACAAGTACAATGCTTTCTTGGGTGCACAATATGTAGTGTCTGATATCCAAGCAGATGGAGCAGCAAACACAGTAGTAGTGAATGCAAATGGAACATTTGCAATCGGTGGGGATGTAACAGAATTCGTTTTAAAAACAATCTCTGGTGGTAAAACAGTAACGACGCTAGTTGTTGTTCAAGACTAAGACTAATATGTTTTAAAAGAAGATGCTCCTGTATTAGCTGAGGCTGGTGCAGGGGCATCTTTCTCATATAAACAAGCACGATTTTATTTATTAATTGGAAAATACTTATCAATGAAATTATACAAACAGTCACGTATACTAATTCATGTAGCGAAGGTGATAGACTCGAAGCTACATAGAGTCATGTCATGATTCATTTGTCGTCCCGTTGGTTATAAGTTTTTATAACAAAAAAACTTTCATAATATTAGGAGGAAACAAACCTTTATGAAGAAAACACTATCCGTAGTTCTTACATCCGCTATGGCTCTTTCCATGTTCTCGTCGGTCGCATTTGGTAAAACATCTGCTGACTTCACAGACTTGAAAGACCTGGATGCAGCAACAAAAGCAAAGTTCGATGCGATGATCACTGCTGGTATTTTTGACGGCGTGACTGACACAACTTTCGGTCTGAAAGACGAAATGAACCGCGCACAATTCGCGAAAGTAGCGGCATTGATCATGGGTCTGGAAGTTAACAAAGACTTGAAAACATCCACATTCACTGATGTTAGTGTAACCGATGCAGCAAACGGTTATGCACTTCCTTACATCGAAGCTTTGAAAACTGCAGGCGTGACGGATGGCTATGCTGATGGTCAATACAACCCAGCTGGTAAAGTAACGAAAGAACAACTCGCTACTTTCTTGGTTCGTGTTCTTGGTCAAGACGCAGCAGCTAAAGGCAAAACAGGTACAGACACAACGGTTTCTGGTTGGGCACAAGGATATGTAGCACTTGCACTTGAACTGAAACTTCTTTCCAATGGTACTGACGGTAAATTCGGTGGTATGGCTAACGCAACTCGTGATCTTCTAGTGAGCGGTGCATATGAAGCGAAACAACAGTATGTACCAGCTGGTAAAGTATCAGTAACTGGTGCGAAAGCAACTGGCGTACAACAAGTAACAGTAAGCTTCAACAAGCCTGTAGATACAGCTAAAGCAACAGTAGCTTTGACAAAAGGAACGGCTAACATTGCAACTACTGTCAAATTCGCTGATGATAAAAAATCCGCTGTACTGAGTTTAACTGATGTGAAAGTAAGCGAAGGCAGCTACACAGCAACACTTTCCGGTTTAGATGCAGCTGGCGTGGATAAAACAACAGCAACATTCACAGCTGAAAATGAAAAAGTTACGAAACTTAGCTTTGTAAATGCAAGCGATAAAATTGCGAAATCTGCTAAAGTAACTGTGAAAGTTAAAGCAGAAAACCAATATGGTGAAAATGCTAGTCTAAACGGTAGCGAATATACAGCATACGTAAGTGGAAGAAATGAATCGTTGAAAAGAAACGAAGATACAGGCCTGCTTGAATTAACATTGAACACAATTTATAAAAATGGTGTAAGTGGTGATCAAACACAATCCGAGATTGATGTTCTTCCGGTTAACATCTTCCTAACAAACACATCTGTGTCTGTACAAAAAACGTTTAAAATCGGCGTTGAATC
>NZ_LMEO01000045.1:426927-1400213 GCF_001426375.1 Paenibacillus sp. Root444D2 | reverse complement strand
GAAGGCATACCCAGGGAACTGAAACATCTAAGTACCTGGAGGAAAAGAAAACAAAAGTGATTCCGTCAGTAGCGGCGAGCGAAAGCGGAATAGCCCAAACCAAGGAGCTTGCTCCTTGGGGTTGTAGGACCTCGTTRTGGGGTTAGTTCGGTAGGCGAAGTGATCTGGAAAGGTCCGGCATAGAAGGTAAAAGCCCTGTAGCCAAAATCGAACGAAAYCCCTAGAGGKATCCTGAGTACGGCGGGTCACGTGAAACCCCGTCGGAATCCGGCAGGACCATCTGCCAAGGCTAAATACTCCCTAGTGACCGATAGTGAAGCAGTACCGTGAGGGAAAGGTGAAAAGCACCGCGGAAGCGGAGTGAAAAAGAACCTGAAACCGTGTGCTTACAAAAAGTCAGAGCCCTCTATATGGGTGATGGCGTGCCTTTTGTAGAATGAACCGGCGAGTTACGTTCCCGTGCGAGGTTAAGYTGAAAAGRCGGAGCCGCAGCGAAAGCGAGTCTGAATAGGGCGCTTTAGTACGTGGACGTAGACCCGAAACCGTGTGATCTACCCCTGTCCAGGGTGAAGGTGAGGTAACACTCACTGGAGGCCCGAACCCACGCATGTTGAAAAATGCGGGGATGAGGTGGGGGTAGCGGAGAAATTCCAATCGAACTCGGAGATAGCTGGTTCTCCCCGAAATAGCTTTAGGGCTAGCCTCGGATGTTGAGTTGTGGAGGTAAAGCACTGATTGGGTGCGGGGCCCGCCAAGGGTTACCAAGTCCAGTCAAACTCTGAATGCCACAAACTTAAATCCGGGAGTCAGACAGTGAGTGCTAAGATCCATTGTCAAAAGGGAAACAGCCCAGACCATCAGCTAAGGTCCCCAAGTGTGTGTTAAGTGGGAAAGGATGTGGAGTTGCACAGACAACCAGGATGTTGGCTTAGAAGCAGCCACCATTGAAAGAGTGCGTAATAGCTCACTGGTCGAGTGACTCTGCGCCGAAAATGTAACGGGGCTAAACACGCCACCGAAGCTATGGCTTGCACKTWWGTGCATGGGTAGGGGAGCGTTGTATGTACGTWGAATTCTGACCGTAAGGACAGGTGGAGCGCATACAAGTGAGAATGCCGGTATAAGTAACGAAAAGATCAGTGAGAATCTGATCCGCCGAAAACCTAAGGGTTCCTGAGGAAGGCTCGTCCGCTCAGGGTAAGTCGGGACCTAAGGCGAGGCCGAAAGGCGTAGTCGATGGACAACAGGTGGAAATTCCTGTACCACCGTAGCCGTTATGAGCRATGGAGTGACGCAGAAGGATAGTGACGCGAGCTGATGGATGCTCGTCCAAGCAGTGAGGCTGATGTGTAGGCAAATCCGCACATCGTAAGGCTGGGCTGTGATGGGGAGGGAAAYTTTAAGTACCGAAGGTCATGAGTTCACACTGCCAAGAAAAGCTTCTAGCCAGGCGAAGGTGCCCGTACCGCAAACCGACACAGGTGGGTGAGAAGAGAATTCTAAGGCGCGCGGAAGAACTCTCGTTAAGGAACTCGGCAAAATGACCCCGTAACTTCGGGAGAAGGGGTGCCTCGGTAGGGTGAATAGCCCGAGGGGGCCGCAGTGAAAAGGCCCAAGCGACTGTTTAGCAAAAACACAGGTCTGTGCGAAGCCGCAAGGCGAAGTATACGGGCTGACGCCTGCCCGGTGCTGGAAGGTTAAGAGGAGTGGTTAGGGGTCAAACCCGAAGCTATGAATTGAAGCCCCAGTAAACGGCGGCCGTAACTATAACGGTCCTAAGGTAGCGAAATTCCTTGTCAGGTAAATTCTGACCCGCACGAATGGCGTAACGACTTGGGCGCTGTCTCAACGAGAGATCCGGTGAAATTTTAATACCTGTGAAGATGCAGGTTACCCGCGACAAGACGGAAAGACCCCATGGAGCTTTACTGCAGCTTGATATTGGACTTTGGTACGATCTGTACAGGATAGGTGGGAGCCTTTGAAGCCTGAGCGCCAGCTTGGGTGGAGGCATCGTTGGGATACCACCCTGATCGTATCGGAGTTCTAACCTGGTACCGTGATCCGGTATGGGGACAGTGTCAGGTGGGCAGTTTGACTGGGGCGGTCGCCTCCTAAAATGTAACGGAGGCGTTTAAAGGTTCCCTCAGAATGGTTGGAAATCATTCGCAGAGTGCAAAGGCATAAGGGAGCTTGACTGCGAGACCTACAAGTCGAGCAGGGACGAAAGTCGGACTTAGTGATCCGGTGGTACCGAATGGAAGGGCCATCGCTCAACGGATAAAAGCTACCCTGGGGATAACAGGCTTATCTCCCCCAAGAGTCCACATCGACGGGGAGGTTTGGCACCTCGATGTCGGCTCATCGCATCCTGGGGCTGAAGTAGGTCCCAAGGGTTGGGCTGTTCGCCCATTAAAGCGGTACGCGAGCTGGGTTCAGAACGTCGTGAGACAGTTCGGTCCCTATCTGTCGCGGGCGTAGGAAATTTGAGAGGAGCTGTCCTTAGTACGAGAGGACCGGGATGGACGTACCGCTGGTGTACCAGTTGTCTCGCCAGAGGCATCGCTGGGTAGCTATGTACGGAGGGGATAAGCGCTGAAAGCATCTAAGCGCGAAGCCCCCCTCAAGATGAGATTTCCCAGTATGTAAGACCCCTTGTAGACGACGAGGTTGATAGGTTCGAGGTGGAAGTGCAGCAATGCATGCAGCTGACGAATACTAATCGGTCGAGGGCTTAACCTTAGACGACGAGGTTGATAGGTTCGAGGTGGAAGTGCAGCAATGCATGCAGCTGACGAATACTAATCGGTCGAGGGCTTAACCTAATATAGGGATCTTTTGACGAAGTCAAAAGTCTCTCTGCTTTGGGATCTTTAATCGTAGATTAAAGTTTCTCTACTTGAAACCTAAGAACATCTAACTTTACGCAAGTTTCGTATCTAGTYTTCAGGGAATAAATCCCTACTGTGGCGATCGTGGCGAAGGGGTTAACGCACTGGTTTGTGGATCCAGCATTCGTGGGTTCAAGTCCCATCGGTCGCCCTTTTCCCTTTCATAATGGGGATTAGCCAAGCGGTAAGGCAACGGACTTTGACTCCGTCATGCCTAGGTTCAAATCCTAGATCCCCAGTTTTCTAATTTCATACGCGGTCGTGGTGGAACGGCAGACACACCATCTTGAGGGGGTGGCGCTCACAAGGCGTGAGGGTTCAAATCCCTCCGACCGCATCCCTATTTTAAGCAAGAACCCTTACTAGTTAAGGGTTTTTTTGCGTTATCACGAATGATACGCAATATACAGACAGGGTCTAGACACATTAATATTTCGCTTCCATCGATAGATTCTCTTATTGTGACCTAAATATGTAGTCTGTTTCACTATTTTTGCTTTTTACATACACCAAAACTTCTTCCTTTGATTATTAATAGAATAGAATTACTTTCTACATGAGGAGGAAGGAGGAATGAAAGTGTGATTCAATACCAAATCCTTAATGAGTATCGTGCTATGAATTATGCCCGAAAGTTAAGAAACTTGTTTATGACAAATGCACAGTTGGTTTGCCAAGAAATTGGCGATGGAAATTTGAATCTCGTCTTTCGTATTACAGACAAAAGTTCAGGAAAAAGCATCATAATGAAGCAGGCGCTTCCGTATGCGCGAGTGGTTGGGGAATCTTGGCCATTGACCCTTGACCGGGCACGAATTGAGAGTCAGAGATTAATTGCTCAACATTCTATTTGCCCAGGTTTAGTGCCTATTGTCTATCATTATGATAGTACGATGGCATTGACGGTGATGGAAGATTTATCGAGCCACCTAAATATGCGTAAAGGATTGGTTGCCCGAGAACGCTATCCTTATTTTGCACGTCATATTGGGACCTTCCTAGCGAGAACTTTGTATTTGACGTCTGATTTGGCATTGCCCGCTCAAGTGAAAAAGGCAAAAGTGGTTCAATTCTCTAATCCGGAAATGTGCAAGATATCCGAAAATCTTATTTTTACGGATCCCTATTTCGCTTCAGAAACCAATCAATTTAATCCATGGATAGCAGATAAGGTGGTTGAAATATGGGAGAATTACCAACTGAAACTTGAGGTCGCAAAATTAAAGGAAGGTTTCCTCACTCATGCCCAGGCACTCATCCATGGGGACCTTCATACCGGGAGCATCATGGTAACGAAAGAGGATACTAAGGTGATTGATCCTGAATTCGCCTTTTATGGCCCTATTGGTTTTGATATCGGCGCTGTGATAGGTAACCTATTACTTAGCTTTGCCTCCCATGAAGGACACACTATGGACTCGCGGGAGCGAATGGATTATCAAGCTTATCTGCTTACGATGATCGAACAAATATGGACTTACTTTGAAAAAGAGTTTAGGGATTTATGGGGAAAAGAGTCTAAAGAAAGAATGGCGGTAATCCCAGGATACGTAGATCATTACTTACTCCAAGTACTTGAAGATACTGCAGGCTATGCGGGTTGTAAAATGATTCGTAGAATCATAGGTCTAGCACATGTATGGGATCTGGAAAGTATAAATGATCCAAGTTTGCGGGCAAAATCTGAAAAGCTAGCGCTTTCGATCGGACAAGAGCTGGTACTAGAAAGACGGCAAGTTCAAAGAATCAACGACATTACATCCCGTGTAAGACAGATAGCAGGGTGGGGGGAGTTATAAAAGGGGATTATTATTTGGGAGGTCATGTATATGACTATTAAAAAAAGAAACCATCTCTTTACATCTGAATCGGTGACTGAAGGCCATCCTGATAAGCTATGTGACCAAATTTCTGATGGAATTTTAGATGCTATATACGAGATAGATCCGAATGCACGCGTTGGTTGTGAATGTTGTGTAGGTCGGGGGTTTGTACTTGTAACTGGCGAGATTACGGCAAATGCGTCTATTGATTATCAAAAAGTTGTTCGAAAAACAATTAGTAACATTGGATATACACGAGCTGAGCTCGGTTTCGATGCTAATTCATGTGCAGTCTTAATCGCCATTAATGAACAATCTCCTGATATTGCAATGGGGGTCAATAAAGCTTTAGAAATTCGCGAAGGCAAGCTGAACGATGGAGAGTCTGAAGAGACTGGTGCTGGTGATCAAGGATTGATTTTTGGTTTCGCTTGTAATGAAACCGAGGAATTGATGCCATTGCCGATATCTCTGTCCCATAAGCTGGCCTACCAATTGGCTCAAGTACGTAAGAACGGGACGGTACCTTATTTGCGTCCCGATGGGAAAGTGCAGGTTAGCGTAGAATATGAAGGCGATTACCCCATCCGAATCGATACGATCGTAATCTCAGCTCAACATGATCCTGAAGAGTCCCTAGAGCAAATTAAAAAAGATATGCATGAGTTTGTGATTTTACCTGTCATTCCAACGGATTTGATAGATGAAAATACAAAATATTTTATTAATCCAACAGGCCGTTTCGTGATCGGAGGTCCAGAAGGAGATGCAGGATTAACGGGGCGTAAAATTATTGCCGATACTTATGGCGGTTATGCTCGTCATGGCGGGGGGGCATTTTCGGGTAAAGATCCCACCAAGGTTGACCGCTCGGCTGCTTATGCCGCGCGTTATGTAGCAAAAAACATTGTTGCAGCTGGTCTCGCTCAAAAGTGTGAAATTCAGATTGCTTATGCGATTGGAGTGGCACATCCGGTTAGTATAGCTATCGAAACATTTGGTACGGGAATCATTGACGATGACTCTCTTATTCAATTAGTTCGCAAACACTTTGATCTACGTCCAGCAGGCATTATTAAAATGCTCAATCTACGCCAACCTATCTATCAGAACACGGCAGCATATGGACATTTTGGCCGGACGGATGTTGAATTTCCTTGGGAACAGACAGATAAAGCGGAATTGTTAAAAAAAGAAGCAGCAATAGGGCCAGTAGGGGAATGATCAAGAACCATTTATGTATATAACCCAACACTAAAAGCCTCTTCATTCGCAAGAGGCTTTTTATATTAATCTAAAACCACTATTTCATTAGAACCGCGAACTAATGTTTTTGTATACATTTTCTGGGGTTTTAATATATCAACTAAATAATCGATCGCTATTTTAGGGTCTACTCTCTTTCCGCAGGTGTAACAATCTATTGCCGCAAAATCTTCCTCCGGATATGTGTGAATGGAAAGATGACTTTCAGATAAAAGAACAAGTATTGAACAGCCACTTGGAATGAATTTTTTATGGATGACTGACAGCACTGTAGCACTGCTTTTCTCAGCCGCATTCACCATAATTAGCTGTAAAAAATCAACATTATCTAGAAAACTGGAATCTACCCCCCAAACGTCAACAACCGTATGCCTGCCAAATGTTGAGTATTGCAAATCTATCACCCCTTCAAATTTCAACTTCATAATATTCTATGAATAAAAAAGGAAGAGTGATCTAGTAAAGTGACTAATTGTAGTGAAAGCCACGAACAAACGAGAAGAACAAAAAAGAGCACTCTCTAACTTGAGGTTAGGAAGTGCTCTTTTTGTTCTTATTATTTGCTAGCTGAGACGGTCTCTATTTCTTTAACGCTTTGATAAATGAGGTTGAATAGCTCTTCGAGGTTACCTTCTTCAATACAGGAGAAAGCAACGCGAAGATCAGTAGATCCGAGGGCGATCGTGCCTACACCATGCTGATTCAGCAAGTGTACACGTAAGGCTTCGGCGTCAACGGTTTTAAGCTTCAAGCACATGAAGTAACCGGAGTTGAAGGGGTAGTAGCCCCATGCATCGTCAAACTTTCCGCTGTCCAGAATGGACTTGGTGCGGTTAGCGCGGCCTTTCATGATCTCGTATTTCTCTTGCTTCTGTTGACCAAACTCTGGAGACTTAAGTGCATGAAGCACGAATGTTTGAGACGGGTGAGGACCGCTGGAAATGGTCGCACGGATGATTCCCATTGTTTTCTGCTCCAAGGCGCTGAGAAGTGCTTCACTTTGGCCTGCATACGTAATGAAGCCTACACGGAAGCCCCAGACGTACTCTTCTTTGGTGGCTCCATCGATTTTGACTGCGAGTACACGCGGGTGGATGTCAGCCAATTGACCGAATAATGACTCGTGCATAGAACCTTCGAAGAAAAGACCGAAGTATGCGTCGTCCGTAAGTACGATGACGTTGATGCCTGCTTCAGCAGCATCTTTGATGGCAGCAGTAATCTCTTTCCCCTCTTCGGCCCCAGGTGTATAGCCTGTCGGATTGTTCGGGAAGTTCAAGACAACGATCGCTTTGCCCTTGGATTTTTGAGCAAAAAGAGCTTCACGAAGTCCAGCTGCATTAAATTTCTGCTGCTCGTTGTATAACGGGTAATTCACGATTTGGGCACCGCGGCGGATTTCGAAGGTGAGCTCGTAATTTTCCCAGTTTTTATCTGGAATAATGACTGCGTCACCAACATCTGCGAAAAGGTCAGCGGCAATGCTAAGACCATGGGTCAAGGCATTTGTAACAATCGGGTTCCCAATCAGTTTACTGCCAATCTCGGGATTTTCCTCAAGCATTTTTTTGCGCCACGCTGTACGAAGTTCAGGTTTACCGGCAGGTGGAGCGTATTCATATATATCTTTTGGAGCGTAGGTGGAGAGTGTGTCTTGAATGACCTTCAGATGCATAGGTTGACCATTTTCGATAGCAATACCGATAGTAGCATTGTATTTTTTGGCTTTGGCCTTTGCTTCAGCAGATTGGCTGAGAATGCCTTCTTTCGGGAAGTAAATCGATCTACCTAATGCAGAAAGCATGTCATGCACGTGAGAATTTTCACGTTCCAGGGTCTCGTTTAACTGTCGTGCCAGAGGATTCATAAGAGTGGGTCATTCCTTCCAATGAGCTATTCATTTTTTGCAGTTATTATACCACTTTAACAAGTGTACGTCACTGCGTGAAACAAATATTTTCGGATTGGTTTTGGATATGAAATTATACGCCAACTTTATTTAAAAAACCTTCTAATCGCTGTTTAACTTCAGGCCATTCGGTGTCAAGGATACTAAACATGACAGTGTCCCGTATATAGCCATCGTGAAGTATACGATGTTGACGGAGAATACCTTCTTTTTGGGCGCCTAATCGAGCAATAGCTGTTTGGGAGCGTTCGTTCCGTAGGTCCGTTTTTAATTGGACGCGAAGAAGATTTAAGGATTCGAAACAGTGCTTCAACAGTAAATATTTGCATTCAGTATTAACGCGCGTACGCCACACTTGAGAATTGTACCAGGTATGACCGATCTCCAGATTACGATGTTGTGCTGAAATATCGAAGAGACGTGTGCTGCCGACGAAAGAATCGGTATGCTTGTCGTAGACGCTGTAAGGGATGCCCAATCCTGCCTTTTGTTCTTCTAGTGCTTGGTGAACAAATTTCTCTACATCTGCGAAACTAAGAAGCGGCGTCATATATGCCCATATGTTTGGGTCGGCGGCAGCTGCTGCAAGACCGGTTATATGGGATTCTTCCATGGGCAGTAGAACGACACGTGTTCCTTTTAGAATATCGGTGTGTAGATTCATTGGGAATGTTCTCCTTGTTATTTGGTTATTTGTATATGTGATTTTAGTTAGCATAATTGAAAAGTAGAGTAATAGAAAGACCCAATTTAGTTTTATTTATATGTACCAGTCTTACGATACAAAGGTGGTGATATCTTTGGGGTATTTATCAAATATTTTGATTTTCCACCGGGGTATGAACACCAATCCGTATCAACATTAATAAATTGTAAAAGGCAATGCTTTATAGGCTTTTAGGAAGGAGACGTTTCATGGCTAGAACGCATGGCTATCGATTAATTTTCAAGAAAATTGCCCGTTCCTACGGGTTTTCTATCAGAAAGACCCGCTCCTACTCCTCACAGTATAAAAAAACTGCCGCATTCCGGGTAACGACGAACAAAGGAACATATATGATTAAACCTTTTATAGGATCGAAAAGCCGTCTAATCCAGCTATCATCCTATGCGGTCAAATTGCACAAAAGAGGCTTTCACGGCATGCCCAAATGGTTAAGATCCCGATCGGGGAAATATTGGGAGCAGGAGGGGGGGAAGTTTTTTTACTTAACCGATTGGATCCAGGGCAGAAAAATGAGCAGGAGCAAGGAGGATCTTGTCAAGTTAGGGAGAATGCTAGCCAGACTGCATTCGGTTTCGCGTAATTTGAAGCTTCCCCGCCAACCCGATTCTGTTACGCTGCGTCATAGGAGAAAATATTACGCATTCCTAAGACGTTTGAAGAATCTTCGGAGAAAGCCTACCAAAGCAGGAACTTGGTTTAGGCATCATGGGGATCTCTGCATTGAATTAAGCCGAGAGGCTATACATTCGCTTGGAACATCAAAAATTCGCTCAACGTTGAGGGAGGAATGCCGTCATCCCTCCCTCGTGCATGGGGATGTTACCGTAGCAAATATCCTGCAATCGAAAAACCGTATTTATTTGATCGACTGGGATTTAATGAAACGAGGCTCTAGTTATTACGATTTGGTCGTAGCACTTACCAATACGGCGGGATTTGAACCTTCAAAAATGGCAGCATTCCTAAAGGGGTATGAAGAGGTGCGTCCGCTTCGCCGTAGAGAGAAAGAGCTGATCAGCTCCCTTTACCGCATCCCCAGAGAGGCCTGGTATGTCTGCCAATATGCTATGAACGGACGTAAATATGGTCCCCTTTTAAATGTTTTAAATAAAACATGGAATAGTAGGCTAATAGCCATCAAGTGGATCGACACCTGGTCTAGGCAGTAGTGAGGGAGGGGTAACATGCCGTTATGGACTGATTTCAATAAGGATTTCGGCTTACAGGTTAAAAGGAGAAAGAAAATTCGAGACGTCTACCAAGTCTTCACTACAACGGGACGTACTCTTTGTTATAAACCTTATTCAACCGGGGAAGACGAGGTTGCTTTTATAAGAAAGCTTTTTGTACATCTTGACGATAAAGGCTATCGGTATGCCCCTAAACCTGTTGAAGGCCCCGGCCAGAAACTTTGGTCCTTTCACCGGGGGCAATATTGGCTGCTGACCAATTGGGTGAAGGGGCGGTCACCGAATTTTACCCGGGAATCGGAGCTCATGAAGGGGTTCCGAACCTTGGCAAAGTTTCATCGCCTAGCGGAAGGATTTACTGCTGAAGGAATACCAAACGGCAGAATCCGCTATGACGAATTGTATCAGCGGCCAGGCGATTACCGTTCCGAGATTCGCCGTCATGGTGGCAGTCTCGACCGTTTTATCGATTGCTGCTATAAAGCTGAAGCATTCAGCCAAAAGCCTGCTATTGCTAGTGCTGTAGAGATGGAACGGAACGCCGGGGCTTTCTCCCACGGAGATTACAATTATCCTAACTTAGTATTGGACCGTTCCAATCATCTTCATCTGATTGATCTGGAGAATGCGTCTTTGAACGTAAGAATGATAGATTTAGCCCATATTTTATACCGGAACTATCCTTGGAATGGAAGAGGCGTACTGAAGGGAATCGAGGAGTACGACCGGAAACGTCCCCTTTCAGCTGAAGATCTGCATTTGTTATATATGCTTCTCCTGCTCCCCTATCCGCTTGTCCGTGCCATGAGACAATTCGGAAATCAGTACCTTCGTCATATTGAGCTTCCATCATCCAGTAGACTTTCGGGATATAAAAGAACATTGCGTAAGATATTATAAGTATTTACTGAAAAACGTCAGCATAAAGCTGACGTTTTTCCTGTTTATATGCATCTGTACCTAGACCTGTACTAATGCCGTTACATATAATTTTCAGGGACATACAATGGGGTATGACTGGAAGAATGCTAATCTTGGAGGTGTATTTTGTGGCGTTACCAAAAAGAGGCAGTGTCGTAGAGAAGAAAACCACTACCCCGCAGCGTATCCTTAATTCCAAAAACCCAGAAGTTTCTGTCATTATACCGCTTATGAATGAAAGACGGACGATCGCCCGGGTCATCGCCAATGCTAGAAAAGTTCATCCTAAGACAGAGGTTATCGTTGTGGCGAACGGATCACGGGACGGCTCCGACAAAGTGGCTAAACAAATGGGGGCTCGGATGATTACCTATAAGAAGGCTCTGGGCCATGACGTAGGAAGAAGCATAGGGGCAAAAGCAGCCAAAGGAAATGTGCTTTTGTTTCTGGATGGAGATATCATCTTCCCAACCAATGCATTGAAACGACTAGTTCGTGCGGTAAAAAACGGCGTGGATGTAGCCTTAAACAAATTTAACGGCACGTTGGCAAGAAAAAATGTCCACAGTGTTGTTCTTTCCAAGTACGCGTTAAACAACATGTTGTCTTTACCTCACCTGAAGGGTGCTTCTTTAACGGCTATTCCCCATGCCCTAAGCCGTAAAGCACTGGAGCAAATCGGAGCGGAGAATTTAACGGTTCCCCCCAAAGCGCAGGCCATCGCAGCTAATAAAGGTTTGGTGCTAAAAGGTGTCCACTATTTTGAAGTAGGCAAAACGAATCCACGAAAACGGCGAGGTCCAAATGACCCGTTGAAAAACTTAATTATTGGGGACCACCTGGAAGCTATTCAACATCTATTGGACAAAACCGATCACCGTGGAGGAATGACCGATCTAGATCGGAATAGAAAGATGGTGAAATAATGATAAGGGCTGTGAAGTCAAAATTAAAATCAAAACGGACCTCCCAATCCACCCGATCTCAAATGAATACCAAAGAGATAAAAAGATGGAAGAGGAAGGCCTATGAGGCGGGATCACGTTATGGCTCCCGCTTCGAGAAGGAAACCGGAGGCTTTGAGCCCGCCAAATCCGCGATGAATCATGAGTGGAACAAATGGGCTTCCCGTCTTCCCCGGGCAATAAGCACAACACTCTATCATTCCGCAGCGCGTAAGTTTTTCAAAGGATTTTATTCGGAAATCGGGGAGAAGTACACACGCTTGGTCCCGCTTCCCACAGATAAGAAGGTCGCTGCCATTATAAGCGTCAAGAACGAGGATGACACGATTTCCAAGGTGCTTGACGAGCTTGAGTGCCTCCCTTTTCACGAGGTCATCGTAGTGGTTAACGGGTCGAATGATAAAAGCTTCGAGCGCATTAGGGAACACCGTGCCGCGCCAATCGTGCTCCACTATGAAGAAGCGCTCGGACACGATGTCGGGAGATCGATAGGAGCCAATGTCTCCCAGTCGGACATTCTTTTGTTTCTTGACGGGGATATTCGCATTTCCTATAAAAAGCTTATCCCTTTTATCCATGCAGTTGATAAGGGAACGGATGTTGCACTCAATGACATAAGCCCTTTTATCCATAAATTGGGTTCCCGTGACGCGGTATCGGTTGTTAAAGAATTCGTCAATCGGGCCATGGGAAGAGCCGACTTAATGGCGAACTCCATGACAGCTATACCTCATGCCCTCTCCAGATCAGCAGTGGAGACCATAGGTTTGGCGAATCTATCCGTACCGCCTCTCGCTCAGGTGATTGCCATGAAAAAGAAGTTAAAAGTAAAGGCTTCGGCCAGCATAAACGTCCTGAATAGCAATCGAAGATCAGGTCTCAACCACGGTCGGCATAATCCCTTGACCCAATTGATTATAGGCGATCACCTGGAAGCCTTGCATAAAGTCATGTCGCGCCGTGGCAAGAGGCTTAGTTTCAAAGATAACATGCGAAAAAGGCATCTGGCGGGAGGCTAGGTAAATGAACAAAATTAAAACAAGCATCATCATTCCTAGCTATAACGGACTGGAGCTGCTTAGAGAATGTGTAGAGGCCATCCGTAGCTATACACACGAAGATTATGAAATTATCGTAGTAGACAACGGCTCCGATGACGGGACTCCTAAATACTGTGTACAGGAAAAAATCCGCTTGATCTCGCTTCCTAAAAACAAAGGGTTTCCAGCAGCGTGTAATCTGGGTCTTAAGATAGCGACTGGAGACGCGCTTCTCTTGCTGAATAACGATATCGTTGTTACCCACAACTGGTTATCCAATATGCTAAACTGCCTTTACAGCAGTAAACGCATCGGTATCGTTGGTCCCTATACAAATTACACGAGCGGCCGGCAGCTGAAGGATTCCGGCTATACGGATTTATCCCAGTTTCACGAAATTGCCGCCACAGCCAATATGCAGAACCCGGAGCTGCGGATGCCACTTAACCGATTGGTAGGCTTATGCTTCCTTTTTAAAAGGGAAGTGATGAACAAGATTGGCTTATTAGATGAACAATTTACACCCGGCCATTACGAGGACGACGATTATTGTTATCGCGCCAGGTTAGCTGGATTTGAGCTTATGCTGGCAGGGGATGTCATCATTCACCATCACGGCAGCAAAAGTTTCAATAAGATGGATAAGGAACAGCTGACTAAATTGGTCAACAAAAACTACAAAAGATTTCTCGAAAAATGGAAAGTGGATCCGCTGCAGTTTTTATAATCGTCTCCACGTTCCACCTATCAAGGCACTTTCTCAGTCAAGGGGTTTTTCCAAAATGAATGACAAGTCGACAAAAATCGGCGATTTCCCTGGAAATCGCCTTAATAATCCCCCAATAAGCGTTCATGAAACCATATAGTAACCTTGTTTTTGGCGATCTCCTGTGCCCATATTAGTCATGCTAGCGATGACTCGTGCGCTTCACCTGTCTTACCATATGCAGTTGGTGTATTGGCAGATTGGGCAAATGTCTATGATAAAGACATACGATCATCGCTATATCCCCGACACATAATTATTATGGTTGTGCAAGCTATTAAGGCGGTCTAGTAAGTGAGTAGATCCTGAAGGGTTTATTAAAAGGGAATTGCGTTGCGGCACGGATTTTTCTCACCTCACCAAAGAGGAGATTCGCCGCGGCGTTGCTCTCCTACGACATGTTTATGAAATTGTCACAAAATGACCAATATGATTTTTGGCAAGGTTGACATTGTATGCTATGATCTAATCTGATGGTCAATTAATTATCTACTTAGGAGTGATCCTTATTATGGCGGGGTTAAATGGTGGAGGCACAAGCGTTATTGTGCGTTTGGAAATACATAAAGAATTAGTCACTTTTGGAAAAATCGCTACAGCAATAGGTGAAGCAGGCGGCGATATTGTCGCGATCGACGTAACAAGAGCTAGTAAAACAACAACAACGCGCGATATTACAGTAAAAGTTAGCGACCCTGAACATACGGAATCCATAACCAAAGTGTTGAAGGATATTCCTGGCGTCCGGTTAATTAACGTTTCAGACCAAACGTTTCTCATGCATTTGGGCGGCAAGATCGAAGTGACTCCGAAAATGCCTATTAAAAACCGGGACGACCTATCTCGTGTATATACACCGGGTGTTGCTCGCGTTTGTATGGCTATTCATGAAGACCCTAATAAAGCACACTCATTAACGATAAAACGGAATACGGTTGCTGTTGTATCGGATGGCACAGCGGTCCTAGGATTAGGAAATATCGGTCCGGAAGCGGCGATGCCGGTGATGGAAGGAAAGGCTATGCTGTTCAAGCAGATGGCCGGTGTAGATGCGTTCCCGATTTGTTTGGACACGCAGGATACCGAAGAAATTATTCGTACGGTAAAAGCGATTGCACCAGCATTCGGCGGTATTAATTTAGAAGATATTTCATCTCCTCGTTGTTTTGAAATTGAGGAAAGATTAATCAATGAGCTCGATATTCCTGTGTTCCACGATGATCAACATGGAACGGCAGTAGTTATTCTTGCAGGGCTGCTCAATGCAGTTAAGCTCGTGGGCAAGAATTTGGAAGATTGTAAAGTAGTTATCACGGGCATTGGAGCTGCGGGGATTGCCTGTACGAAGATGCTGTTAGCTGCCGGTGTTACAAATGTTATCGGTGTAGATCGACAAGGCGCAATTGTACGCGGAGAGAACTATACGAATTCGGCTTGGGAATGGTATGCAAACAATACAAATCCGTTTTTACAAAAAGGACCTCTGTCTGATGTGATACCAGGTGCTGATATTTTCATTGGATTATCGGGGCCAGGTGTACTTAAGGCTGATGATGTGAAGAGAATGGGCACGGATCCGATTGTGTTCGCGATGGCAAACCCAACACCGGAAATTACGCCGGAGGAAGCTGAACCTTATGTTCGTGTGATGGCAACAGGTCGTTCGGATTACCCGAATCAAATTAATAATGTTCTTTGTTTCCCGGGGATTTTCCGCGGTGTGCTGGATTGCCGTGCTTCACGCATCACGCAAGAAATGAAGCTGGCCGCAGCCAAAGCCATTGCATCGGTAGTAAATGAAGATGAATTGAACGAATATTACATTATTCCAAGCGTGTTCAACACGGCTGTTGTTGAAAAGGTAAGGGAAGCAGTCATGGAAGCCGCCTATGAATCCGGTGTGGCCCGCCGCCGCAACCAGCGTGAGACACATGATGCACACCACGAATAAGTCGTGATGAATTAGCAGTTCGGTACACCTCAATGAGGTATCCGAACTGTTTTTTTGTTCTGCCAATAGATGATATTTGAGGCAAAGCAGGTAGCTAGCAGTGTGATGCGCAAAACCACACTAGTTGCAGTTTGTGCATCAAAATGATGAGTAAGTGTGCCGGAGGAAAGAGGTGGCTACGACTGGAGGAAGGGGGTCTGCTCCGCTAAGGAAGTGCCTGGTTGCCGCGACTCGCAACTAGAAAGGGCCGAAAAAAACCTTGTTTCAGCAGCTGATGCATTTCAGCTTGCCTAACAAGGTCTTTTTGCTAGTTAGATTCTTCAGTCCATTGTCTTAACTTGCGATCCGAAGGGAGAAGGAAGGTCAGGATACCAAGGAGCGGTAGAAATGCACACATTTCCATAACACGCGTCGTGCCTAAGGTGTCGCAGAGATTGCCAAGGACGACACTCCCGATACCGCCCATTCCGAAGGCTAAGCCTGTAATTAAGCCAGAAACTGTCCCGACTTTCCCAGGGAATAGCATTTGAGCATACACAACGGTAACGGAAAAGCTGGATAATAGGATGATACCGATAATGACAAGTAAAATGTAAGCCCAAGTTATTGACACATGCGGTAACAGCAAAGCAAAAGGCGCTGAACCAAGCATGGAAAAGAAAATGAGATTACGCTTACCGAAGCGGTCAGCAAGTGGACCGCCAAAAAATGTTCCAACCGCTCCAGCCGCTAGGAATAAGAAGATAAAGTCTTGTGCGCGGTCGATTGACATGCCGTATGTATCCTGCAAGAAAAAGGCGAAGTAGCCGCTCATGGCTGCTCCATACCAAGAACGGACGAATACAAGAAAAACAAGTAGGCAAATCGCAAACGTGACTTGCTTGCGCCGCTGTGGGTTGACGGTGCGTTGTACGATTGTCTTAGCTTTAACCGGTGTGGCAAGCAGCACGGATTTATACCAGCGAGCGATATATAATTGCACGGCGATAGCTACAGCTGCTACACCTGTGAACCATATGGAACCGAATAATCCAAGTGGAATGAAAATCCATTTGGTCATCATGGGGGCCAAAGATTGACCGGCGTTACCGCCAACTTGGAAAATGGACTGAGCCAGTCCTTTGCGACCTCCCGCGGCCATGTGTGAGACACGAGACCCTTCCGGGTGGAAGGCGGCTGAACCAAGTCCTACAAAGCAAACAGACAATAACACGACCCAATACGAATGTGCGAATGCGAGCAGCAGCATACCCGTTAGGGTGGAGGCCATGCCAATCGGCAGCATATAGGGTGAAGGTTTGCGATCTGTGTATAAGCCGACAACTGGCTGCATGATGGAAGCCGTGAAGTTAATGGCGAACTGCACCCAACCAATCTGTGCATAGCTAAGTCCCATCTCGCTTTTTAGAATGGGAAAGATAGCAGGAATGACAGATTGAATCGAATCGTTGAGTAAATGGACAAGACCAATTGCGAATAAAATACGATATACGGTAGGTTTGACGTCTCCGGTACCATGTAAGCTCTTGGAGCTTTGTTCGGGAGATGATGCTGTAATGGACGCCATGGTTCTCTCCTCTCCAATCACATATTCCCTTTATTTTTCTAGGAAACGGCCGAGGTCTTCTCCCATTTTAACTTTAGAACCGAGCTGCAGATCTGGGCGAGGCTCAAACATATCATCTTCAAAAAGGAGAACGACCGTTGAACCAAACTCGAAGTAGGCTAGTTCTTGACCTCGCTCAAGCGTTTTGGGAAGAGGCTTCACATATTGAATAGAACTTACGTTAAGGGCCCCAACCTTTACCACAGCAACTTCACCGGCATTGTGCTGGATAAATGTGATTAACCGTTCGTTACGACTTAGTACTCTCTTCATATGACGAAGGCCAAACTCATTCACAGGATATACTTTCCCAAGGACATGCTCGCTCTCAAGCACATCACCTGAAATCGGCGAATGAATGCGGTGGTAGTCGGTAGGACTTAGGTACAGAACAAAATAAAAGCCATTCTTATAGTTGACCGTACGAGGGGAACGATTAAGCAGCTCTTCGATGGTGTAGTCTTGACCTTTGACATTCACAATCAAGCCTTTTTTAATGTCGCCGATACCCGTAATCATGGCATCAACAGGACTCACAACGCGAGTTAGGTCTTCGTGAATAGGGCGTAACCCTGGCTTTAATCTGCGTGTGAAGAAATCATTCAAAGATTTATAATCCTGTAAATGCTTCTCAGCATCTTCGATGCGTATTCCGTAGGTTTGGGCAAAGCGAGGAATGAAGATCCGGCTTGCTTTGGATCTGGCAAAAGCACCTGTCACTTGGGACACCCATTTGCGTGAAGACAGCTCCGTTAGCAATCGAAAAAATGGTTTAGACATAGATTGAAAAACTCCTGTTCATTCGTGTTTAGGAGAGACTTTGATCGATCACGGATCAATGCTTCCTTCGTGCGGAGAGACTTTGATCAAGATCAAAGATCCCTATATATTGTTCTTCGCTAATCTTGCCACAGAAAGGTAAAAGAATCAATTGTCGAATGAGGAAGGAATGCAAGGTAAGTGCAAGAAAAAAACAGCCTAATGGCTGTTTGAGGTGGAATATGCTAGCTTTGCTTATAATCCCCGCAGGTATAGCAGGTAGCGAGGTTAACGGAGATGGGAACCGAGGAGCCGGCGAACTTGATACATTGGACAGGGGTTCGAGATGAATGATCAGAAATACTCGTACAGGACTTGCAGCTTGCGATTAGCTCAAAGGAAGCATCTAAGGGCAGCGAATACTGTAAGACGATATTCTTTTTCATTAATAGACCTCTTTTCCTTGTGATGGATACGAGCCGGATCCTAGCAGGAGAAGCCTTCATGTAAACGCTTTACTATCACTATCAATCATATCACAAAATGGATTAATATGCCTTTGGTATTTCCGGAAAGGAAACCGTCAATGCTGTTGATGAGGTGAAATAACAACATGCCCATAATAATCGTGGTACTTAGTATTCTGATTCCGATTTGCATGTTAATCAGTGCTTGGCTGTTCACAATGTGCCGAATTGTATATCATGTGCTGGCAGTGGGGTGTGCCTATGTGTTTGGTATCATCAGCGTGCTCGCTATATATGAGATTTTAAGAGATGAGACGGTATTTATGACGAATATTCACGGCATTTTTCAAAATGAGCTATTCCTGTTAAGCGGAGCTTACTTGGGGTGTTATGGGATTTACACGTTACTGAGATGGACGCTGAAAGAGCTTAGAAGTGAATAATCGGTCATGCAACAATTTCAGGTTGAGGATCGTTAAGAAGATTAGGTTCAAAAGGGAAGGTAGATGAAGATGAAACGAGATTTACCATTATTGATCAGGGGTGCTTGGTTCGCAGCTGCGTTCTCACTGCTCTTAACAGGCTGTTCGTCGTCTCACCCGGGACCGGGAGTCAGTCCATCTTCCTCAGCACCCGCCGCGACACCGCCGAGAGTGGAAACTACACCAACACCGACTCCAATACCAACACCAGTCGCAACAAGCGATGCTGTGGCGATGACGCTGGAAGAAAAGATAGGACAAATGATTATAGCGGGAATCGATGAGTACAGTATGAATGTACATGCACGTGCACTGATTGAAACTTATCACGTTGGCGGGATTATATTATACAAGCCTAATGTGAAAAATACGACTCAGTTGGTAGATCTAGTTAATGAATTGAAACTGACGAATGCCGTGAATAAGCTTCCGCTTTGGTTGGGTGTAGATGAAGAAGGCGGCAGAGTGACAAGGTTGCCGGATGAGATTACGAAAACACCGACCAGCAAAGACATCGGTAAGACGGGCCGTCCTGCGCTGGCATATAATATCGGCCAACTTCTTGGAAAAGAACTAAATGCTTATGGCTTAAATATGGATTTCGCACCCGATTTGGATGTCAATAGTAACCCTAATAATCCGGTCATTGGCGATCGTTCCTTCGGATCTAACGCTTCTATCGTGAGCAGCTTTGGTGTTCAAATGATGAATGGACTGCAGAAACAGCAGGTTGTCCCTGTTGTAAAGCATTTTCCAGGGCATGGTGATACTTCGGTAGATTCGCATGTGGGACTGCCGATCGTCCAAAATGACCTCGCACGCTTACGTAAGCTTGAGCTGGTTCCGTTCGCAGAAGCTTTCAAGCATCAGGCTGATGCGGTCATGGTCGCTCATATTCTGCTGCCTAAAGTGGATGCTCAGAATCCTGCTTCGATGTCGAAAAAGATTATGACAGATCTTTTGCGCAAGGAAATGGGGTTTGAGGGACTCATCATGACCGATGATATGACGATGGGGGCCATCATCAAGAACTATGATCAGGGTGAGGCCGCCGTAAAGTCTGTTCTTGCGGGGGCAAATGTCATTATGGTCGGACATGAGTATGAGAGGGTCGTAACGGTCATAGAGGCACTGCGAAAAGCCGTTCAATCCGGGCGAATACCGATGGAAACAATCAACCAAAGTGTTCGTCAAGTCACGAAGGTGAAACAAAAATACCAACTAAATGATCGTCCGATTAAAGTCCCTGATACGAAGAAACTGAACGCTGAGGTTCAAAGCGTATTAGGAACAAATGCAAACAAATAACACCGTTCCTGCGGATTTATTCGCAGCACGGTGTTTTTTTTTTTGCGCGTAGATAAGAAAGTATAAGTTTTATTACACTTCGCGTCATCAGTCTTGATACAAACGCGCTCGTCCCAGAAGGACGACGGAGTCGTTTATCCTTGGTTTATAGTGGGGGGATGCCGCCATCTAACAAGAATTTGGCATAGGCGATAGGGTTAAAATAAGTAGCTTTCCATATCTCCTGCATGTTGGCATTAAGGAAGCTGTAGCGTTGATCTTTTCCATTACATTCAATAAATAATGGAAATCCGTAGCATGTGATCCCTACATCAAGCCCGATATCAGCTAAGTAGGGCAGTTCTGTACTGAGATGCCGGGCTATACGCAGGGAGAAGTCGGTAATTTGGTGTAATACGTCTTCTTGATTAAGGTGAGGGTATTCGGTGGTTAGAATATGGGGTAAAGTTTGCAATTCTCCACCCTGCGCTACGTTGGTGAGAAAGAGTTCGCGTGACGCGACTTTCGCAACCATACCTGTTATCCCCCATTCTCCTGATGCCCCGCGTTGAACAGATATGCGAAGATCGAAGGGGCGGCCATCAAATGTAGCCAGGGGCAGACGCTGCTGAATCATGTAGGTTTTGCTTTGGATTTTGCGACGTAAGGTCAAGGGAAGGTAATGACGGAAGCTTACTGTCCGCCAGATTCGGTTGCTGATCTTCATGCTTGCCGGGTAAATGAGCGTCCAGCTCCTGACACGGCGATCCATTTTCATCACACCACGTCCGATGCTAGAATTGGTTGGTTTAATAATGAGAGAGTCGTAGGTTGACATCATGATTTTCATATTTTTCAAGGTAGCTGGATAAGTCCCTGGCAGATGGGGGCGAATACTATCATTTTTCATCAAAAGATCGTGAATTCGAAGTTTGCTATAGCGATTCCATCTGTTAAACAAGATGACGCCTCGTTTGGTCCATTCCTCCAGTTTCTGATAAGAAGCATGGTCCAAATAAATCGCTCGATTGTGGATAACCTTGGGAAGATCCAACCATTTTAGCTCAAAGCAACGACCTTCTTGTACATAAGCGTGTACTTTCATCTTATCGATTTGGACATCCTGGAGGCGGAAATAACAAGGAGTTACACCGTAATGCTTGCCAGCTTCATCATAATATGGAATAGCTTCATACTGCGTGTTCCCTAGGGGAATGCCTGCGTATAAGGAATCGTTGACTAAAATACCCACATAGGGATTTGCCATCTACTTCACTCCTTCTTCTTCAGAGGGCTTTTATGAAATGGAGACTCTCCTTAGTTTATGGAAAAGCAGGGGTGCTTGTTTGTACGGATGCTTATACTTTCCAAGAGGAAATAGAACAAATGCCCAAGCTTCGCCTTTTAATCCGCATATGTATAGAGAGTAGTTGGTGAATTCGACCATTTATCTAGGTTAGCGCACATTTTCTCGGGCTAGCGTACCTATCGGGCGGAGACTGAATATGTTACAAGTGACTAATTCTTGGAGAATGGAGAGGAGTCTATGACTAAGCGTAAGAGCAGCAGAGTAAGACCATTTGTGCAAAAAGTGAACTCCAGCAGGGTGAACGAACTGGATTGGATAGATGAGATTGAACCAGTATCAGCTCCAGTGAAGCAAGAAAAAGCAGAGAAAGCAGAGAAAATAGAGAAAGTCGAACCCGTTCAGAAGACGGTACCGAGTGATCCACTTCCGCCAGTCAAAGGAAATGTGAAATCCCCAGTAGAAACGTCCAAAATTAACAAGCAAACCAATCTTATGAAGGTTTCCACTACTTCTACCGCTCCCGCACCACCGCTGTTATTGCTCTCTGAAAGGAAAACGGGGAAATTTGCAAACCCTGTCGTCTATACAGATGATATTGTGGAAGAAGCGATTACTTGGGAGAAAATTGCAAATCGCTCTGTTGATGAGAGTAAAATCAAACCACTCAGTATCGGTACTAAGGCTCTGAAGGATTTTGCTATCGAAAACTCGAAGCTTGCTCCGGGAAGTGTAACAAGAGATAAGATCGCTCATCAAGCGATCAACGATGAACATATTGCCCCGCATAGTATCTTGGGTGATAAAATTCAGGATGAATCCATTCCAGGCAGTAAACTGTTGGACAATAGTATCACAGCCGATAAACTTGCCGATCAAACCATTGATTCCTTAAAAATAGCTCACGGTTCCATTCTTCCACAACATTTATCTGAGCTGATCATTACGAGCGAACTCATTGATAATCAAGCGATAACTGGAGAGAAAATTCATAGTGGCGCCGTGCAAGCAAAGCATTTGTCCAATTATATTATTGATACCGCCAAGCTGACGGATGCTTCCGTTACAACGGATAAGTTAAGAGATCAGGCTGTGACCGAAGAGAAAATCGCCAATGCGAGCATTACCTCCGTTCATTTTCAACCACAAAGCATTTATGGAGAGCACTTGGCTAATGGCAGTGTTCTAAGTCATAATATTGCTCCGCGTCAAATCGAAACAACGCATATTGCTGATCTTGCGATTGAGAACTTTCATTTGAAAAATGAGTCGATCACAACAGAGAAGCTGGCGTGGGATGCCGTAAATCACGATCAGATTGCGGATATGGCTGTATCGAGCGTGAAGATTGCTCCACTTGCGATTGAGACGAAACATTTGCAGGAATCCTCCATCTATGGTGAACATATAACCGAAGAAGCAATCACCAGTCGTCATATTGCTGCAAGCTCGATTCATGCGGAGCATATTGCGAGTGGTGCTTTATATGGAAGCTTGCTTTCAGATGGAAGCATTACATCGGATAAGTTGGCAGAAAACCTCATTATGGATAATCACATTCATCCTAATGCCATTCAAAGCCAGCATCTTGCGGATGCTATCATTTCGAACTCGAAACTGAAAGATGGGTCCATTACATCAGCTAAATTGGTAGAAGACCTTGTTGAAGGAAAGCACATTCGCAGTCAAACGATTGGTAATAGGCATTTGATTGATGGTGAAATAACGCCTTCAAAGCTTCAAGATGGAACGATCACCTCTTCTAAATTAGCCGAAGGCTCGGTTGAAGGAAGACATATTAAAACACAATCCATACAGAATACACATTTGGCTGATCATATCATTTCTACTGCTAAGCTTGAAGCGGGTTCTGTGACGAATGAGAAATTATCAGAGGGCAGTGTAGATACTTCGAAGTTGAAGGAAGAAAGTGTAACTTCAGATAAAATCTCTCCGAGTTCCATCAAAACAGGACATTTGCAAGAAGGCATCATTAGTAGTATCCATTTGAAGGATGTAGCCGTACTCGGTCAACACATTACCCATCAGGCAATTGGGAAAGAGCACCTTCAGAATGGGATTGTTACCGGGGATAAGATCGGGTTAAATGTGATTCGTTCGGAGCATGTCGCCGAGCAAGCCATCGGCGGGAAACAAATTGCGTGGTTAGCGGTTCAGCGCGAACACATAGCTGAAGAGGCCATTACAACCCTTCATATGCAAGATGAAACAATTACAACGAGTAAAATCGCGGAAGAAGCTGTAACGAGCAGCAAAATGGCCTCAATGTCTGTTGAAACCCGCCATTTGCAAGAGAAAATTATTAAAGGGATGCACATTAAACCAGGTGCAATAACGTCCGAACATTTAGCCCAAGGTTCAATTAATATTGGTATTTTCGCTGACCGAAGTCTGGAAGGAACCAAACTTGTCGAACGATCGATCACGTCTGAAACACTTGCTCAAGGAGCTGTTACAGAAGAGAAGCTGGCAAACGGAGCGGTTGGAACGCAGCATCTGCAAGCTGAATCCGTATCGTCCAAAATACTCCAGGATCGAGCAGTCACAACAAGGAAACTGGATGATCAAGCGGTGATGGAAGCCAATTTAGCTGATGCGAGTGTGACAAGTCGCAAAATCACTGTGAAAGCTGTTAATAGTGAACATATCGCTGACGGGGCAATTACAGCAGCTAAACTGGCTAATGAAAGTATTCATGGCAGCAAGTTAGTGAGCGGGGCACTAAGCGGAAGACATTTGGCAGACGGTGCTGTCACGAGTTCCAAAATTTCAGCGCTTGCTGTAAATAGTGAGCACTTAGTGGATGGTGTTGTAAGCAGTTCGAAGCTGGCAATGGGCAGCGTAGACGGTACAAAGCTGTCTCTAGGATCAGTTACGAGCAAACATCTGTCTGATGGCGCTGTGGATGGTACAAAGCTAGGATTTGGGGTTGTTGACACCGAACATCTGGCTATCGGTGCTGTTGATAATGATAAGCTTGCTGCGAATTCGGTAGACGGAAGCAAATTAATACTTGGCGCTGTTAGTAACTATCATCTAGCGGATAACGCGGTGTATGGAGCGAAGCTGGCGACAGGCAGCGTTGACGGCAGTAAGTTGACAACGGGCTTGATAAGGAATGAGCATCTGTCAGATGGTGTTGTAGATGCTGTGAAGTTGGCAGCAGGTTGTGTGGATGCGACGAAGTTAATGGCGGGTTCGGTTCATCGGGAACATCTCATTGATAGCGTTGTAGATGGATCGAAGCTGGCGGCAGGCGCTGTAAATAATGAGCACTTAGCGAATGGCATCGTGGATGGGTCAAAGCTCGCTGACAGCAGTGTAGGAAGTAGTAAATTAGCTCAAGGAACGGTTGGCAGCGGTCACCTCATTGATGGCTCCGTTACGAGTGCGAAGCTGGCAGCAGGTACGGTTGACAGCAGTAAGTTAGTCACTGGGGCCGTGAACAGCGATCACATTGCTACTGGATCCATTAATGCATCAAAGTTGGCTCCAAACAGTGTGGACAGCAGCAAGCTAGTGGCAGGTGCGATTACGAATGAGCATTTGGGAGACGGAATCATCACAAGCGGCAAGTTGGCACCGTTCAGTGTGGATGGCAGCAGGCTGGTATCTGGCGCAGTTAGTGGTTTTCATATCGCAGAAGGTGCAGTGGATAATACGAAGCTAGCCGCAGGAAGTGTAGATGGCAGCAAGCTGACAGCTGCATCTGTCAACAACGCTCACCTTATCGACGGTGCTGTTGATGGGGCTAAGCTGGCAGCAGGAAGTGTTGATGGCAGTAAGTTGACCGCAGGTGCTGTTAGCGGCGATCATCTCGCTGATGGCGCATTGTATGGCGCGAAGCTAGCTGCGGGAAGTATTGATGGCAGCAAGTTGGCCTCTGGCATCATTAGCAACTATCATTTGACCATTGGCAGCGTGGATGGAAGTAAGATCATCGCAGGCGCTATTACGAATGGACATCTGGCGGATGGTGCAGTGGATGAGGCGAAGCTGGCTGGCGGCAGTGTGAACGGTAGTAAATTGGCCAGCGGCTCGGTGAGTGGTGAACACCTTGTCGATAAAGCTGTATCAGGTTCGAAGTTGGCCCCAGGAAGTGTAGATGGCAGTAAGATTATGGTTGGCGCAGTAACTAAGGAGCATCTGGCTGACGCCGCGGTAGATGGTCACAAGCTGACGGCAGGCAGTGTGGATAGCAGTAAATTGGTAGAGGGTGCGGTAAGGAATGAGCACCTGATGGATGGCGCTGTGGATGCAGCGAAGCTTGCAGTAGGAAGTGTAGATAGCAGTAAGTTGGCGTTTGGAGCCGTGGACAGCAGTCATCTGGCCCCCGGTTCCGTAGACGGATCGAAGCTGACAGCTGGCAGCGTTGATGGCAGCAAGTTGGTTGCTGGCGCAGTGAATAGCAGCCATCTGGCAGACGGTGCGTTGGACGGTTCGAAGCTTACGGTTGGCAGTATTGATGGCAGCAAACTGGCTTATGCAGCTATTAGCAACTTTCACATTAAGAGCGGCAGCATTGACGGATCAAAGCTGAAACCAAATGCTGTAAGCAGTGAGCACATTGCAGATGGAACGCTTTCCGTAACGAAGTTAACGGAAAATGTTCTGCAGACGCCAAGCACGCAAAAAAATATTACGCAGCAGTTCGGGCTCGTTCCTTTCGAAATGAAAATTCAGGATGAAATAATTGAAGTGGACGTACACTTCGATGAGAAGTTTGCGGATGAGAATTATGTGTTGACAGCGATGACGAATCATCAGGCCTGCTATGTATCAGTGAAATTTAAATCGATGGAAAACGCGGTAATATCGGTTATACGTGCCAAGTTTTCACCGGATCAAGAGGGTATCGTAAATTGGATTGCTATCGGCAAGAAGTTGTAAATGATGAGGGTTCAGTCGATAAAAAAACGGCTTGTGTCGCAGATTCTGCGAGCTAGCCGTTTTTTGTTGTTTAGCGGCACCACTTTTCGTGTGGTTGAATGACCAATTTTTGATTCAGGGGTATTCGTCCAATTTCCATATATCACGAAAGCATATGATTAAAGAAGTGGATGTGACTACGCATATTATAACGCTTGGAAGGGGGTATGTCTTGTGAAGGGTGTTGTACTGGCGGGAGGAACAGGAAGCCGCTTGCGTCCTCTAACGAACATCATCAATAAACATTTACTTCCAGTTGGTGAATTGCCCATGATTCAATATGCCATTGAGAAATTAAGCAAAGCTGGCATTCAAGATATTTTATTAATAACGGGGAAACAATCCGCAGGTTTGTATGTAGAGTACTTGGGCAGCGGTGAAACGTTTGGTGTCCGTCTTACTTACAAGCTTCAAGAGAAAGCCGGCGGGATCGCTCAGGCATTGGCGCTTGCGGAGGAGTTCGTGCTGGAAGGAGAGAAATTCGTCGTTCTGCTTGGTGATAATCTGTTTGAAGATTCATTAGTTCCGATTATCAATACCTTCGAGAAGCAGGAAGAGGGAGCGATGGTCATTCTAAAGAAAGTGGATGATCCTAGAAGATATGGTGTGGCAAAGATGAAGGATGGCATCATTGAACAGATTGAAGAAAAGCCGGATCATCCGAGCTCATCTTATGCGGTTACGGGTATTTATTTATTTGATTCTACCGTGTTTAACATTATAAAAAAACAAAGGCCTTCCAAAAGAGGCGAGTTAGAAATCACCGATGTGAACAATGTGTACGCAGCTGCTGGCACGCTTACTCATGGGTTCTTTACAGGATGGTGGATTGATGCCGGGACACATGAATCTCTCTTTCAAGCCACTCTTTTTATCAGAATGGGGGATAGCTAATGGCAGTGATTTTAGTTACTGGCGGCATGGGATTTATTGGAAGTAATTTTATTCATTACTGGAAAAAGCAGCATCCGCAAGATCATATGATAAATGTAGATTTACTTACTTATGCGGGAAATAAGGACAACGTCGCTGCATTAGAAGGGCAAGTTGGTTATCAGTTTGTATACGGCGATATTGGAAATGAAGCCTTCATAAACGAGCTAATGAAGCGAGGGGTCGATGTGGTTGTACATTTTGCAGCCGAATCCCATGTAGATCGAAGCATCCATAGCCCTCGCGGTTTCGTGGTTACGAATGTAGTGGGAACGCAGTGCTTATTGGAGGCGGCAAGAAAGCACCAAGTCAAGAAATTTATTCATATTTCGACGGATGAAGTTTACGGATCACTAGGTGAGGAAGGTGCTTTCACTGAAACGACGCCGCTAGCCCCTAATTCTCCTTATTCCGCAAGTAAGGCTGGTTCAGATCTGCTAGTTAGAGCCTACTATGAAACCTACGGTTTTCCGGCTGTGATTACTCGCTGTTCTAATAACTATGGTCCAAGGCAGTTTCCTGAAAAGCTCATTCCGATGACGATTACCCGTGCCCTTCGCAATGAGTCTATTCCGATCTACGGCGATGGCAGGAATATACGAGATTGGTTGTATGTGGATGATCATTGCAGCGCGATTGAGCGGGTGATCATGGATGGTGTCCCTGGGGAGGTTTACAATATCGGCGGACAAAACGAACGCTCCAATCTGAATGTCGTAAAGAGCATATTGAAAGAGCTAAACAAATCAGAGGATTTGATCCAATTCGTAGCGGATCGACTTGGACATGATCGGCGATATGCGATTGATAGTACTAAAATTCGTTGCCAGCTAGGTTGGGAACCGTCTTATTCATTTGAAACGGGACTCAAAAAAACGATTGATTGGTACGTGCAGGAAAACGAGTGGTTCGCAAGTATTGCAAACGGATCTTATCGTCAAATCAAAGAAGCTGGTCTCACATGAAAATATTAATTACCGGTGCCGGAGGACAGCTAGGGTATGATCTCAACCGCGTTTTTCGACCTGTTCATGATATAACAGCTTGGCGAAGAGACCAATTAGATGTCAGTGATGAGAAGAGAGTCATGGATATTCTTCTTCAGGAGCACCCTGATGTTGTGATTCATGCGGCTGCTTACACGAACGTAGATAAGGCGGAAGTGGAGACGGAGCTTGCTTATCAAGTGAATGCACTCGGTCCCCTGCATATAGCCAAGGCTTGCGAACAAATAGGAGCTAAGCTTGTCTACGTCAGTACAGACTATGTGTTCGATGGTACGAAGGGAACACCTTACGATGAACGGGATATCACCAATCCAAACAATGTGTATGGCCATTCCAAGCTTCTTGGAGAGAAATTCGTCAGAATGACCTGCTCGAAGCATTTTGTCGTGCGAACTTCCTGGTTATACGGAACCAAGGGAGCTAACTTTGTTACGAAGGTATTAGAAAAGGCTAGATCAGGAGAGCCGCTTTCTATCGTGGATGATCAATTCGGTTCCCCTACTTATTGCTTGGATCTGGCGATCTTTCTTAGAGAACTCATTGAAACGGACAGGTACGGGATCTATCACGCTTCGAATCAAGGGGTTTGCTCTAGATATGAATTCGCCACACACATTTTGAAAGTCATGCAAATGGAGCATGTTCCATTAATTCCTGTTCCTTCGGATCTATTTCCAATGCCCGCTGTAAGACCGATGTATTCGGCCTTTCATCACAAAGCGATTTCAGACAATGGGTTTACCCCTATGAGAGATTGGAAATCGGCTTTGAACTTTTTTCTGCAAGTTGACCATGATTATCCAGCCGTAGTAGATAAGAAGGTGTGATATGAGTAAGAGGAATGCTGCCAGTTCGGAAATGGGAAGAAAACGAGGATTCCGAGCAGGGCTTGAGCAAGGACTCCGGATGGGGAGGTGCAAGTCTGTTCTTGATACGGTAACACCTGCCCTTATACCGCTCAGAGAAGCAAGAGTGTTATTTATTGTTCAAGGCTTCGATGCGATCGATCAAGGGATTATTCAAGGGCTAAATGAGACGGTTCAAGAAGTGATTGTCGGATCTGCTGCGGATCTGCTTCGTTTGGCGAGAGAGCTTCAACCGAACCTCGTTCTAGTCATGAATGGTCTACATGTCTTTCCGGCTGATCATACGGACCATGTCGATCAAGTGAGACAAATGGGCATACGAACAGCGATTTGGTTTGCAGATGATCCCTATTTTACCGATCTTACGGCCTCTCTTGCTCCTCACTATGATTACGTGTTTACCCATGAAATGAGCTGTGTAGCGTTATATCGGGAAGTTGGTTGCACTCAGGTCCATTACTTACCCTTAGCGGTCAATACGAAGGTATTTAAACCCTTACAGGTTGATCCCGCGTATTGCAGCGATATTTGCTTCATTGGAAACGGCTTCCCCAACCGAATCGACTTATTCAACCAGTTAACGCCCTTCTTAGTGAATAAAAAGGTGCTGCTGGCCGGTGCTTTATGGAACCAGTTAAGTCAGTATGAACTCTTAAAGCAAGGGATTAAGCTGCATTGGATTCCTATCGAGGAGTCTGTTAAATATTATAGCGGCGCTAAAATTGTCATTAACGTACATCGCCTAACCTATCACAAAACGTACAACAAAAATAGCAGGAACATTCCTGGTCATTCGATTAATCCTAGAACGTATGAGATTGCTGCATGCGGAACGCTGCAAATAACGGACTACCGTCACGACTTGGATCTATATTACACACCAGGTCAAGATATCGAGACCTTTCTTAATTCGGCTGAGCTTATCCAGAAGATGAAGCATTACTTGAGTCATGAAGAGGATAGGCTGCGAATTGCGATAAGAGGCTTGAGAAGAACGATTAACGAACATACATTCGCTAATCGATTAGTAAAGCTGTTGGAAATTGTATTTGCCTAGAAAGGAGTCGAATAGATGGCTTCAGTCGATAAGCGCCGTGCCAGGAAACGGGGATATAAGAACGGTTATGAAGTGGGCTATACCAACGGAGTCCGGTTGGGTCAATGTGAAGCCGTTATTCAAAAAGCGATTCAGGATCGGGTACCAAATCCCGTATGGGATGTGCGCGTGTTGTACGTTACGTCGGGTAAAGGCTATCCTTACGAGCCCTTGGATCATGCAATTATTGGCAGTTTGCGTCCATTGGTTCGCGAATTGATTATAGGAAACTGCGATGATGATCCGATCCGCATCGGGAGACCGGAGGCAAACCTTGAAACGCTTGCTGCTGTCTATAAACCTAACCTGATGATCGTTCTATATGGAATGAATTTATCTCTAGATGTGGTAGATCGCATTCGTAGTAGGGGCATCCGCACAGCCATATGGCTTGCCGATGATCCCTATTACACGGACCATACTGCCTCTTACGCGCCCCACTACGATTTCATGTTCACGTTGGAAGTGAATTGCGTTTCTTTCTATCAGGAAATGGGTTGTGCTCAGGTTCACTACCTACCCCTTGGATTTAATCCGGAAATGTTTCGGCCAAAACCTGCTCCAATCGGATTGCAGCGAGATATTTGTTTCATCGGGTCGGCTTATTGGAACCGGGTGGCGATGTTCGATAAGCTTGCTCCCTATTTAGCAAACAAGCGAATCTTCATTTCTGGCATATGGTGGGAGCGTCTGAAGCACTTTAAGCTGCTGGCGCGACAAATTCACCCTAATTGGATGCATCCGGAGCATACAGCGAATGCCTATAACGGAGCCAAACTAGTCATTAATATGCATAGAGCGTTCGATGACCAGGTTTTTAACTATAATAGCCGACGCATAATAGGGGCCTCACCCAATCCGCGAACTTTTGAGATTTCTGGCTGCGGCACGCTTCAAATAACAGATATACGCGATGACCTGGTTAACTTCTATACACCGGATTACGATATTGTGACCTATGCCTCACCAGAAGAACTGATAGAGAAAATGAACTATTACTTGACGCATGAAGAGGAACGTAAACAAATAGCTATGCGAGGATTGTATCGTACGATGCGAGATCACACCTATGCGAATAGGCTGTCTAACATGCTCGCGATTATTTTTGGACAAAAGGTTAAGACCGATAGTCCTACCGGTAAGGAAGCTGAGGTGCATGGCATTGGTCAAAAAGATAAAGCTTCGAAAGCTTGGGTCTAAGATAAATATTCAAAAAAAGAAACCCGCTACGCAGACCAAATCTCGATTAAAGAAGAAGCTGATTATCAAAAAAAAACCTCGCCCCAGTCGACTGACAAAATCGACCAGACATAAACTAAGACGTAGATTAATCAAGAAACGCAGGAAAAAGCATGAGGTCCGTGCATACAATAAGGCCTTCGATAAAGCCTACAATGAGGGCTACAAATTTGGCTTTGCGCAAGGATATGCTTTGGAGCAAGAGCATCCGGTGGTTTAGTCGTGAGCTATCGCCAGTGTATTCAAAAAAGGAGGTGAATTCCATACCTGGTTGTCGTAACGGGTATGTTACACATGTCGACTCCACAAAAACCAAAAGTCCTATTATTTTCCCATTTTTGTAGTCCAGATCATATTACCGGGGCGGAAAAAATGCTGCTCTTTGTGACTTTGGAGCTGGGACGTCATTATGCCTGTACATTGGTGGTACCGAAAGAAGGACTATTAGCTGCAGAGGCTAGACGCCATGGCATTGAAACTGTCGTTCAATCGTTCCCTCTTTTATATGACATGTATCATCCAACAGCCGCAATACCTCAACTGTTACAGGACCTGCTTGTCCATTCAGGAATGCCCAGTTTACTTGACCTTCTTCTCATCCACGAACCGGACCTTGTTATCACGAATACTTGCGTCAACCTTGCACCGGCAGCTGCTGCTAAAAAATTAGGGATTCCTGTCACATGGATTGTGGCGGAGACCATTCAAATGAATGAATTCACGCCTCTCAGTGCAAGACTTATGGATCAATATGCGGACTGGATCGTGGGCATATCCGATGCAACGCTGCAGCCGCTTCAAGGATTTGTGAGTGATCATAAAATGTTCGTACTTCCTCCTTCATGGCATACAGAGCATTATGACCCTGGCCAATGGCCGATTAAAAGACAAAACAAACGTGCAGAAATCGGCATCCATGATGAACGTCCTGTCATTGGTTACATTTCTTCGGACATCTATGCGAATAAAGGGCTGGACCATTTTATTCAGATGGGAATATGCATTTGCAAAACGAATCCTATGGCCCATTTTATGATTACAGGTAAACCAACTGACCCCGTTTATATGGATTCCTGTTTAAAAATGATCTTGCATTCCGGCTATTCATCTCAATTCTCCCTCCTCTCTTTTGAGCCTGATATTCAATCGGTTTACCCTGCAATGGATGTCGTTGTTGTCCCTAGTCTATTAAATGAGGGTTTTGGATTAACTGCACTGGAAGGTCTAATCTTTGGTAAACCCGTTGTTGCCTATCGCTCTGGCGGATTGATCGAAATATTGACTTCTACGGGAAATGAACACCTTCTGGCACAAAAAGGAGATGTTCAGGATCTCACAAACAAGGTTCAGTATCTACTATCGGATCACCGAATCCGTCAGGAAATAGGCAGTCGGAATAGTCAAACGATTCATCAAGTATTTGGAATTGATGCTTACCGTTCCCGATTGGGACAATTTCTTTCTCTTCTTTCGCCTCACTTGGAAGCAAGATCGTTAGAGAAGCAGCGTGCACCTAGATTTCCCGATTATTTGCTGCTAAAAGGCGAATCCTCACATACTGTATTTCTCATTGAGCAAGGGATGAAGCGCCATATTTATACGGGTGAGGATTTCCATTTCTATAAATATGATTGGCACCGAGTTGGGATCGTAGGCGATCAACAGCTCGCGATGATTCCGACAGGCATTCCGATTCGGGCCAAAGAGCCTTTTTTGGAATATGCCCCAGCCATCTATGTAGCGAAAGGACAGGGACCAACAGTCTACCTCATGCAGCATGGGGGGAGGTATCCCTTTGCCACAGAAGGAGCGCTTAGGGGTCATGGGTACAGCCCATCACAAGTTGTCTTACTGCCAGAGAGCGTTATAGCGACTTATACGCTTGGTCTGCCTATTGTTGGCGGGGAGGAGAAGGCGAAAAAGGAGCTAAGAAGCAAGCGTAAAGCTAAGCTGATCATAAGGAAAAAGCTGAAAAGTCGAAAAAAGCTAAAACAAGGAACAAAGCTTAGAAAAGGTACAAACAGGTTTGCCAAGGGCGGAATCAAAGCGCGCAAACGAAAAGCAGCTGCTCGGAAGGCGAGCGCGAAGAAAAAGCCGACGAGGGTGCGCAGGCGGAAGAGCCTTCGTGCGAAAAGGGCAAATACAAAACGGAAACTAGGGCATAAAGGCATCGTGAAAGTAGGAGGAAAAAGATGAAAATCGCGACTGTTTTGGGGACTCGCCCTGAGATTATCCGGCTGAGTCTCATTATTCAGAAGCTGGATGAGCTGGCTGACCAACACGTGCTCATTCACACAGGACAGAATTTCACTTCTACGCTTAGCGACGTGTTTTTCGAGGAGCTGGGGCTGCGCCAACCCGATTATATGCTGCAGAATCAGCAGCGTACATTAGGAGGGCAGCTCTCGGTCCTTTTCGCAGAGCTAGAACGCATATTTACCCTTGAACGCCCGGATAAAGTGCTTGTTCTGGGTGATACGAACAGTGCACTCAGCAGCATCCTTGCTGAGCGCATGGGTATTCCCGTGATTCACATGGAAGCGGGTAACCGCTGTTTCGATCTCGCTGTACCGGAAGAGAAGAACCGGAAAGTGATCGATGCGATTTCTAGCATTAATATGCCATACACCCGTTACAGCCGAGATAATCTGCTCAGGGAGGGCGTACCAAGTCATCGCATTATCGTCACAGGGAATCCCATTTATGAAGTGCTGACTCATTATGAGACACGCATTGAGCAAAGCGGCATTCTGGAAAAGTTAGATTTAAAAGGCGAGCCCTACTTTCTGGTTACGACGCATCGTGCTGAAAATGTGGATCATCCTGAACGACTCCAGCAAATTCTCAAAGGACTTAATCTGGTTGCTGAAACCTTTGGACATAAAGTCATTTGCAGCATTCATCCCCGTACCAAATCACGACTCGAGAAGGATGGCATGGTCACGATGCATCCACTGGTTCAATTTCATGAGCCATTTGGTTTTTTTGATTTTGTGCATCTGGAGAAGCATGCTTTCTGTGTCTTGACTGACAGCGGCACCGTTCAAGAGGAATGCTGCATTTTCCATGTGCCAACGGTGACGATACGAACGACCACCGAACGGCCTGAGACCGTAGACTGCGGCAGTAATGTCGTATCTGGCCTTCGCGCCGAGCAAATATTGAATGCGGTTCGGGTTATGGTCAATTTCCCAGCTGAGTGGCGTTGTCCGGATGGCTATTTGGATACGAATGTTTCCCAAAAAGTCGTTCAATATTTATTAGGAGGTAAAGAGCATGTTTACTAACACGACAATTTTAGTCACAGGTGGAACGGGATCCTGGGGCTACGAGCTCATCGAACAACTGCTTCCGGAAAATCCAAAGAAAATCATTGTATTCTCCCGCAATGAATCCACACAGGTTGCGATGAAGCGAGCGTTTGATGATCCCAGACTCAGCTTCTGTATCGGAGATGTGAGAGATAGAGATGCGCTGATGAAAGCTTGTGAAAAAGTTGATTATTTGTTCCATTTGGCGGCACTCAAGCATGTTCCCGTCTGCGAAGATCAACCCTATGAAGCATTAAAAACAAATGTTAACGGAACACAGAACGTGATTGAAGCCGCCATCGAAAACAAAGTGAAGAAGGTTATAAATATTTCCACTGATAAAGCGGCGAATCCGTCCAACTTTTACGGGATGACCAAATCGATCGGAGAAAAGTTAATTGTTAATGCAAACCTTCTGAATTCGGGTACCAAATTTGTATGTGTCCGGGGAGGCAATGTGCTCGGAACGAACGGAAGTGTCATTCATTTATTTATGAAACAAATCAAGGAAAAGGAGCAAATCGGCATAACCGACAGAGAAATGACTCGCTTTTTCTTAACACAACGGGAAGCAATAGGGCTTTTGTTAAGAGCTACTGAAGTAGGCCAAGGTGGAGAAATTTTTGTTATGACTATGCCAACCTGCAAAATTTTGGATTTAGCTGAAGTGCTAATCGAGTCACTGGGTAATAAGAAGGTGGAAATTGTTGAGCTGGGAATTCGGCCTGGAGAAAAAATTCACGAAATTTTGCTTACGGAATATGAAAGCAAAAGCACGGTGATGTATGACGATAAATATTTGGTCATTTTACCTTCTCAAGACATTCCTGGATTGAAAGCACATTATTCTCATTATCCAAAGGTAGAAATCAGCTCCTTTTGCTCCAGTCAGTCGCTTATGAATAAGGAGAAAATCAAAGATATGCTCGTTAAAGGAGGCTTTCTGTCATGAAGCTGTTAATTATGGGCGGTCACGGAATGGCAGGTCATATGCTGGTGCAATATTTCCGCCGATGCAGCGATCATTCCGTATATTATACCGTCAGGCAATCGAAGGACCCATATGGACTTTATGTGGATGTCCGCGACTGGGATCTGACAGAAAAGGTTTTGAAAGCCGTGTCTCCTGATGTAGTTATTAACTGTATTGGTCTGTTAAATGAGGCTGCCGAAAAAAATCCCGTCGAAGCTTATTGGCTCAACGGGATCTTACCCCATCGGTTGAAGGAAGCTGCGAATGGTTTAGGTTATAAGCTGATTCATATCAGCAGCGATTGCGTCTTCACCGGTAATAACGGCAATCACAAAGAAGATGATGTGCCGGACGGCACTTCCGTGTACGCGAGATCGAAAGCGCTTGGAGAGGTAACGGATAGTCCCCATCTAACAATTCGAACTTCGATTATCGGTCCAGAAATACGTGAAAATGGCATTGGGCTATTGCAGTGGTTTATGAAACAAGAAGGGGAAGTGGCCGGGTACCGTCAAGCGATTTGGAATGGAATCACCACATTAGAGCTGGCTAAATGTATACAATATATCTTGGAAGAAGAGCCTTTGGAGGGGCTTCTGCATGTAAGAGCACCTGAGGACATAAGTAAATACGATCTGCTTATGTTATTTCAACAAACGTTTATGAAAACAAATGTCCTTATACGCGCTGATGATAAGGTCAAGTTGAATCGAACTTTACTCAATACGAGAAGGAATTTCAATTACAAAGTTCCGGGATATGAGGCCATGCTTAAAGAATTACGCAACTGGATGTGATCTTGATGACCGCCAAAATATTGATTACAGGAGCAAATGGATTTTCTGGAAGGCATGCCTGCGAACATTTTGCCCAATTGGGTATGGAAGTGATTAAGGTTATGCGTCTCAAAAAGGATTCAAGCGATCACGTCCTATGTTGCGATCTTACAGATTGTGCGCAAGTTGAGAAATTGATTGAAGAGGTCCAGCCGGATTACGTTCTTCATTTAGCAGGTCGTAATTCCGTATCGGAATCGTGGAAAGAACCCGTAGCTTATATCGAATCGAATGTGATGTCTACATTTTACCTGCTGCACGCTCTGAGAAATTTGCCGCACTGCCGGACGGTGATTGTGGGCTCCGTCATGCATTTTGAGATGAAGGATGACCCTGAACCGCAAAATCCATACAGCTTAAGCAAAACGTTGCAGGTTGTAGCAGCACAGTGCTGGTGGCATTTATTCGGTTTAAAAGTCATGATGGCTCGGCCGACCAATTTAATCGGCCCCGGCAACTCGAACGGCATATGTGGACTTTTGGCCAAAAAAGTTGTGGAAATAGAAATAGAGAACGACTCCACCCCGTTTCGGTTATCATCTTTGATTGAACAAAGGGACTATTTGGATGTACGTGATGCCGTTCGGGCTTATGAAACTATCCTGTTGCACGGCAAGATAGGGACTGTTTATTCATTAGGCTCCGGCCGTAATCATTCGTTGGGCGATATCGCGAATGCTTATCAATCGATGATCGACCGCGATTTGCCTTTGGATGTCGGGCAAATTCAGCATTACATTCCACCTCAGCCCGTCGATATAAGGTCTATAACGGAATTGGGATGGAAACCTTTAATTCCTCTTCAACAATCGTTACTTGATGCCTTCCATTATTTTAAAACTCGCCATGGGTCAAGCCAGTAGGAGGTGAAATACATGTATCCCAAAGTTTCGATCATAATCCCGTTTTATAACTGCCCCTATATCGATCAAGCGATCGTGAGCGCTCTCGGGCAAACATATCCCAACATTGAGATCATTGTCGTGGACGACGGCTCCACGATGTATGCGGACAAAATTCAACCGTTTCTCACCCGTATTCATTATTTAGGCAAAGCCAACGGAGGCACGGCCAGTGCGTTGAACCACGGAATTCGTATAGCATCTGGCCAGTATATTGCATGGCTGAGTTCGGATGACCTGTTCTATCCTGATAAAATTGAAAGACAACTACGGTTCATGATGGCTCATCATTCTTCCATCAGCTTTACGGCATTCAACCAAATCGATGCCTATAATAATATCACGGGTCGAATGTTAGGACCGCAGTTCGCTAATGTGATTGATTTTTATCATTCGTTCTTGACCTGCGATCCGGTTAACGGCTGTACGGTGATGATGAAAAAGGAGATTTTGAACTACATTGGATTTTTCGACGAGAGCCTTCCCTATACCCACGATTATGAATTGTGGATACGGGTAATATTGGGGAGAATCTACTTTCACTATTTATATGAACCTCTTCTCATGTATCGGTGGCACGGACAGATGGGAACGATGAAGCACCGTCCCGCCATCGAACTGGAAGTGGAATTCATCCAGCAAAAATATCGTCCGGCACTGCAACAGTTGATCGTCGAATCAAGTAGATAAAGGAGAGGTCACCATGCTTCCGAAGGTTAGTATAATCATCCCGTTCTATAACTGTGCATATGTCGAAAACGCAATTGCCAGCGCGCTCTCGCAGACGTATCCGAATGTGGAAATCATCGTGGTCGATGACGGATCTACGGTACATTCTGATAGAATCCGGCCCTATTTAGACCGCGTTCACTATTTGGGCAAGGCGAACGGCGGAACCGCCAGCGCTCTGAACCACGGGATTACGATGGCATCCGGGGACTATATCGCTTGGCTCAGCTCTGACGATATGTTTATTCCGGAGAAACTGTCCAAGCAAATTCCGTTTATGATACAGAATGGCGCCTGGATCAGCTGTGCAAACTTTGATTATATCAATGAGTACAATCACACGATCATCTCGTTCCTCGGGCCTCGTCTCACCAATAAACTTGACTTGTACAGGATGTTTCTAAACGATTATCCCGTGAACGGTTGTACGGTGGTAATGAGAAAAGAGTTATTTTCGTATGTCGGATTATTTAATGAATCTTTCAGATATACGCAAGATTTGGAGATGTGGCTGCGGGTCATTTTATCGGGGTTCGATTTTTTCTATCTCGATGAGCCGCTGCTGAAATACAGAATTCACGAACAAATGGGGAGCCAGCGATTTCAACCGGAAATGCACAGGGAGATTGCCTGCATTCGAGAAATGTATATCCAACGGTTAGCCGGTTACATTGTTCAATTGGAACAGCAACTGAAATAGTGAAACATGTAAAAAAGTCCTCTTTGCTCTTTTAATAAAGGGCAAAGAGGACTATTGTTCGAAGTGTCTTATTTTCCATACAGCACATTCATCATTTGCATGAAATGACAAGCATATCTCTCCAGGCTGAATGCCATGCTGACGTGGATTTTGGCATTAGTTCGGATATATTCCCTGGCATACGGATTGCTAATCAACTGCTGCCCCTCTATGACGGCGGCAGTGATGTTACCAAGCGGATACATCTTACCCGTTTGATTTGGAATAATCGCGCTCCAAACACCGTCTTTATCGCTGGTCAGTACCGGGCAGAGGCAACTCATCGCTTCTACGACGGAATGGGGCGCACCTTCCATTTTCGATGTGGAACATAAGAACCCGCCCGAATCGCCAATGATCGAATAATACTCCTGCATCAGGGCATGCGGAATATTGCTATGAATTGTGAGGCAATGGAGCAAGCCGAGCTGTTGAACTAGCAAATCAAATTCCGCCCGTTCCTGCGGTACTGCCAAATTAGGGTCTTCAAACATCCACAGATGAAGGTGCGGATAATAGGCCATCAGTTGGTGAGCGATCAGCAATAATTCTCGCCAATTCTTATTGTCCTCGAATCGGCCTACCCACGCGATGATCGGGACTCCCCACTGGGGCAGGGGTTTGTAACAAAATGAACTTACATCGAAAGCATTGTTGAAGCTGAAAAAGGGGACATTCATGTTCATGTATATCTCGTTCAACAGAGTTCCGATATGGGGGGTGTCTGGATATAGGATCGCCGAGCAGTATTTTTTAACGTATGGCACTGAGTTGATGATCTCAGCTCGTGCCATTGTAATCGGACCGTAGCCTTGGATTTCCCAAATCAGTATTCCTTTATAACCGAGTCCGCGAAATCTAGGAAATGTTTCATACATCGTCGTAACTACAATAGCATCGTATTTGTAAGTTGTTAGAATGGTTTTGATATCCCTGTCGTCATTAGTGACAAAAGTCGGTATGTCGGTAACGTTTTGCTGGCCTGAACCGGGATATAGGTATAGACAATGGGGTTCATGGCCGAATTGCTTTAAAGCCCGGCAGCGGTGGCGATTTACGGCATCCATCCCCCCGGTTGGCACATAAAATACGAACAAAAATTTCACTGTAATGTGTTCCCCCTCTGCTTTTAATTCGGGTCAAATAGTAAGAATTCGTTTTGTGAGAACATAGCAACAAGGACTCCATTATTTTTGGCATAAACGGTTATGGCTGTATAAGCGGTAGTGTTGGTATTCGTCACAATTTGCAGACTAAAGGGGATGTTATGCGTGAGAATGTTGTTAATCGTTATCGTGGACCCTGGCTCCGGAAACTTTTGCAGAGCATATAGAGATAAATGAAACAAACCCGACGCATGAAATCCTTGGATTAGTGCATCAAACGTTTTGGGACCGAGATTTTGCATAATAACATCGACGGATTGAATATATCGGGAATCGATAGGGCCGTATTCGAACGATTCCAATCGGAATATAGACAAGGCTACACCTTCCTTACCAGTGAGTGGGAATACATCTAGTATATGAAATTAAGAGAAAAATGGTTTGGACAACTACATATTTTTTGGATATTAGGAAGCAACCTATACAATCCTGAAGCAGTCACCATATATTGTATAGCAGCGTCTATCTTAGTTATTGAAATGAGGAACAAAAATGAAAATTTTACTGGCGACCTCCTGGCTACTTCCTCATCTGGGAGGAGTTTGCACGTTTATGGAACAGTTAAAAGTTAGATTAGAACGATGGGGGCATGAAGTCGATATTTTTGGTAAAGGAGCTAATGAAACCTTTCACATGATGAACAAGGGGATTGTAATACGAAAAGAACAATTACTACCGCTTCTTTGTACGAAAATGAGTGTGGGAAACGTGTTTCCTGCAGTTCTAAATCAACACGAATGGTTCTTTAACATCGAAATGGACCGATATTGCATGGAACTGGGTGCAGCTTATTTCGGCTTGCAGCAATACGATTTCATCTACGCTCAAGATGTCATTTCGGCCGTAGCGCTAAATCGTGTAAAGCCGAAATCAACACCGTTACTTGTCTCGCTTCACGGCTCGGTAACCAAAGAGGTTTATTTAACCTGGCCTTACAGACACCAAGTGGAAGGGCCGGACTCTATGGTAATGAACTATTATTCTTTTATTGAAAAAGTAGGTGCCAGCATCGCTGATATAACCATTACTCACTCTCACTGGCTGAGAAATCTGCTGGTTAAGGAGTTTGACGTACCTGACCATCATTTTACGGAGTTCCCCTACGGTTATGATATCGAATCGTTTCAAAGGAGAATGCAGGAATCTACGCCGCTGCAGCGTCCTCAAGACAAAAAAGTGATCATCTGTGCGTCTCGTCTTACTTATTTGAAAGGAATCCACGATCTTGTAACGGTTCTATATCATTTGAAGTTAGCTCGAAAGGATTGGGTTTGTTGGATAATTGGAGAAGGAGAAGATCAGGCGGAGTTGCAACAACAAGCGATAAACCATGGGCTGCAGGAGCACGTCCAGTTTTTCGGAAGGAGGAATGATGTTCCGGCTTTACTCCGAATGTCTGATATTTATGTGCTGCCGAGCTTGATTGATAATCAGCCGCTGTCACTTATAGAAGCACAGCTCGCAGGCAAGCCGTCCGTCGTATCAGATGCCGGAGGCGTACCAGAGATGGTAGTCCATGGCCATACTGGGCTTGTTTACCCTGTCGGAGATATCGATATGCTATTTAAGCATCTGTGCACCTTGCTGGATAATGAAAATTATCGACACAAATTGGGTCGAAATGCAGAAGTTTGGGCATTAGAGCATTGGTCCCCGGATACGATGCTCCAGCGGTTATTTCACGTATATAATCAAATGTTGTCGAGAAAGCGATAAGATTTGTTTGGGGGAGGGCGAGCTTGAACATTTTACTGGCGACTTACTGGCAAATTCCTCATCTTGGCGGCATCTGGACCTTGATGAATCAAATCAAGGAACGCTTGGAACTGATGGGGCACCGAGTTGATCTATTCGGGAATAGCGAGGGCAATCTCATGATCCATATGCCGAATACGCATAATCGTGTTGATAAAAGAAAGCTTAGGCAGCTGCTGGATGTTAAAATGCCAGCGACCCTCTTTCCGACGCTCCATTTTGACACTTTGATTAATTACTACGAGATGGAATGCTTGTGCATGGAATTAGCAGCCGCATATTTCGGGTTAGACAAGTACGATGTTATCCATACGCACGATATTTTTTCAACTAGAGCTTTCAGTAGAGCAAAATCTCCCAAAACGGTTCTTATCGCTAGCATTCACGGATCCGCAGCCTATGAAATTAAGCATAAGTTCCTAATACAGAGTCCTGATTCCTATCTATGGAAATATCTTATTATGAGGGAGCATCTCGGCGCCGTCTCCAGCGATGTGACGATTGCTTCTTCACAGTGGATGAAGAACTGTATGGTAAATGAATTCTCTGTCCCAAGCAGACACATTAAGGTATTTCCGTATGGTTACGATATTGAGGCCTTTGAGCGGCAAGCCGCTTTATGGAGTCCTTTGCCTCGCCCCACCAAAGGTGAAAAGGTAATTATTTATACGTCTCGCATGGTGGAGCTGAAAGGACCTCGAATTCTTCTTAATGCTTTAACAAAACTAAAGGGGGTAAGAAGCGATTGGGTTTGTTGGATGGTAGGAGATGGGGATCAGGAAGATGAATTTCGCCGTTTAAGCTTCGACTTAGGTTTGCAGCAGCATGTTCACTTTTATGGGCGGCGTGATGACGTGCCGTTCCTTCTGGCAAATGCCGATATTTACGTTCATCCCAGCATGCTTGATAATCAACCGTTTTCTTTGATCGAAGCGCAGCTTGCGGGAGTGCCGTCAATTGTTTCCGACGCTACCGGAGTGCCTGAAATGGTTCGTGACGGAGAAACGGGTTTTATTTTACCAGTAGGTGATATTCAAGCGATAAGCAACCATTTGAATCTACTTCTGGAAAATGAAGCTTTTCGAAAGCAAATGGGCCGAAATGCACAGCTGTGGGCGCGGAAACACTGGGCGTTAGACAAAATGATCTCGCAGTTTTTAAACGTATATCAAGAAGCTTTGGCTCAGAAGGGGAGATAAATATGGATTCATTTTATGTTATCGGAGATTTGTATAATTCCTTATTCTCGGTTCAGGTATCAAATCCGGATTTTCTAGTAGAGTATAAACTATGGAACCAAATTAAAAATAATTTGCCGGAAACTTATACAATGCCTGATCCTATAATGATTCAGTTCTTAGATCAATTTAAGCATCGTTGAAGGGGGAGATATGGAGGAAGAAGTAGCCAAGAATGACAGCATGGAGAAGTTCCCACTCGACCTACGCCCAGTATGCGATGCCGAATAAATGGTTTGAAGAAATCGGACTAAATAGTTACTTGCAATTTACAAAGAACTCCATCCCCAACGGGGAAAGTGACTGGAGAGCCGGATGCGATGACCCGCACTTCCGGATCTGTGAGAGGCCTTTGCATTTGCGCATGGGCCTACTCGATTAGTTGACTTATCCATGTTTCATTATTCAGTAAGAGCACGCTTTTTAGCTATCGCGCTTTGGTATACATTCACCACATCGTTAACCGCATGATCAAGGGACCATTGCTTCAGGCCCTATTTTTAAGCACTGGAATCCAGACTTTTCCTATACGATTCGTACTCCATCAAATAATGGATAAGGGTGCAATCCTAGTATGATTTAATCATATTTATTCAATCCTAAACGAGCAGCTTCTAGCTCATAAAAATATCGACCAAGCTCGTAATATTTGACCACTGGATCTATATAATGAGACGATTGGTTTAGTTGGTTTTGTTTTGCGCTAAGTAAAGGAAGCAGTTTTTTTACTCTATTTTCCGGTTTTCATTTACGATATGAATCCGATTTCTCTCATCACCACCGTAACCTAATAAATCTACCTCGTGTCCAAGCGACTCCAGCTTTATTTGCAGCATATAGTTCCATACACCACCCATATGCGGGACCACCCAATAAGTGGCGAGCAGTATTCTCATCTGCCAATCTCCCTTCGTTAGAGTCTATACATAAATAGAATCGTATTCATATGATAGAGTACATCCTAGAAAAGAGGTGGACATTATGGGTATATTTTTGGATGCACAAACATCACAGAATATTGGTTTCAGTGGTGCAATCTCCATTCCTGTTTCTCTACTTCACTATTCGGAACATTAGGAATCGTCACGGCAGGTGCAGGCCCGAATCTTCGCATTCAATTCACCGCAACACTGTTGCCATTAACCGGATCGAGAATGGAATCACTACAGGCCTTAATGGTTGAGGATAATATGGATTCCACTTAATCTACAATACATTAATTTGGAATACAAAATAGTGCATTCTCGGGAGGGAAAGCAATGGACCGAAAGTCTCCATCATTATTCCGTATTACAATTGCCCATATGTTAATCAGTCCATTCAAAGTGCGTTAAATCAAACCTACAAGAATATAGAGGTTATACTTGTAGATGACGGTTCAACGGCTTTTAACGAAAAGGTAACGCCATATCACAGTAAAATCCGTTATTTAAGGAAAGTGAACGGAGGACTGCTACAGCATTAAATCATGGGATTCGCGCAGCTTCCGGTGAATAGTTGAATTTATAACGCTGTTAATGACAGCACAGTGGTTGTAAATAAAAATTTATTTGACCAAATAGGTTACTTCAATGCGTATTTTTGGTTTACACACGATTATGAGATTTGGCTTCGATTACTGGTAAACGGATGCAAAATGTATTATTTAGACGAAGTACTCACCAAATTTAGGAGACATGATAAGAAGGGCACAAGAAAATGTCAAGAAGAAATGAACAGGGAGATTTCTATTCTTGAAAACTATTATCACCCATAGCTTATGGAATACATGAAAAAGTTATGATGGGCTTTAGCATGAACTTGTTCAAATAGCAGGAATGGAGGAATTTTCATGCTTCATGATAAAATAACAATTTTTATGCATATACCCAAAACCGGCGGGACAACTTTGAATAAGATTTTTGGAGAACAATTCAATATTAATGAAATATTTGATCATGACACTTATCAAGGCAAGATTATGAAGTGTGGTCAATTAAATCAAGAGGTGCAAAAACAAATCAAGGCAGTTGCAGGTCACTACCTTTACGGTATACATCAGTATTTTCCGAAACACTTTCAATACTTTACCATGCTGCGTGATCCGGTAGACCGAGTCATTTCCTTATACTACTTTTTACAGACGTACCCGGGATTCGAGAGAGTGAGATCCATGATGCTTGAAGAATTTGTGATGAAGGAAGCCGAAGCTTACAACTTTCAGACAGTCATGACATCCGGTATACCTCATCATCCAGACCTTAAGAAAGCGAAGGAAATCTTAAAAACATTTACTGTTGTCGGAACCACGGAAATGTTTAACGAAACGCTCTTTTTGCTGAAAAAGGAGTACGGTTGGGAAAATATCCACTATACGAAACAAAATATTACAAAGAAGCGCCTTTCCAAAGAAGAAGTCCCGGCTCCTGTCATTAATTTAATTAAAAAATATAACGAATTGGATTTAGAACTGTATGATTATGCTAAACAGCTCCTTGCTCAAAAGCTAAGTTCCCTTACGGCCAAGGAGAAAATGGAATTGCAAAAGTACAAACAGGAGCAGAGTTTGTTATCTTAGCGTCTGATACCAATAACATGAGAGAGCCGGAATGTTTCCCGATACCGGTTTTCTCATGCCAAAAGAACCTCCTTCTCCTAATGTTGGGAATAGAGGTTCTTTCTTGAGCGAAGATTTAGCCGTCTTTAATTATTCGAATAAAGCGGACGGCGTAATAAAATGGGTTGAAATGAGTCGTGACGGATATGCTCGTGAAGCTGAGTGTTGTACATTAAATCCCGGGCTTCACTTACTGTATGTTTAATATTTCATGAATAGTAATATTTTACCTGCTTGATTATGAATGACCGCGCTGGAAACTCCATCCGAATCGCTAACCAAGAAGATTACCGGGATCATGCCTGCCGCAAAGGTGAAGTCCAAGACTCCGGCTTCCCCGTGGCTGCAGGTTCCTTCTCCAGTACGGAAACGAACATAAGAAACCTGTTCGATAGGCTGAGCAGGTTTCGTTACATAGGGTCGCGCACTTAATTGCTGATATAACCGAGATTCTTTAAGAAAGCTATGACTCTCATGGCGCTCTCTTTCACCGTTTCTTTATCCGTCTCGATAATAAGATCCGGACTCTCGGGCTCCTCATACGGGTCGGAAATTCCTGTGAACTGCTTGATATCACCATTCAATGCCTTCGCATACAAACCCTTCACGTCCCTTTGTATGCATTCATCCAGCGGGCATTTCACATAAACCTCGAGAAATGACCCGATCTCGGTTCTTAAGTAATCGCGCATTTCCTTATAAGGCGTTATAAACGAAGCAAGCACAAGCACACCATTGCGGGTTAGCAATTTGGATATATAAGCCATTCTTTGAATATGAGTCATCCGGTCCTCTTTGGAAAAGCCTACATTAGATGAAAAATGGCGCCGAATTTCATCTCCGTCCAGAAGCTCAAGCTTCAAATCGGAATCCTGCAACTGGTTTTCCAACTGCCGGCAAATCGTTGTTTTGCCAGCCCCCGATAGACCGGTGAACCATACAGTAACGCCTTTTTGCAACCTAATCCCTCCCTAGTTCTGCTTCTTTCGATAGACCAGTACTTTGACGAAGCCGTCATTGCCTGTTACAACCTGTTGCCCTTGAAGACGCTGCGTATATCGTCCATGCACTTGAAACCCTTGTTTCGTCATTAACTGCTCCAATTCAAACGGGCGGTAATGACAATAGTGAAGGGGATTCACACGCCCTGGGAAAATAGGATTATTTAAATGCGGATAAACGTTTTCGTTGGAGCGGAAATGAACAGGACGCCAGCCGGCTTCAAAAGCGCAAACAGCCTGGATATAAATAGGCCGTCTTTTTGTATATGCTCCACCGTCTCGAAACAAGTGATGACGTCATATTGCTTGATTGGTAGAGCGCTTTGGAATTCCAACACCATATCTGCTTTGATGTAGACCGCCTTATGATGGGGAAAGTATTTATGTGCCTACTGCAGCGCATGATCGGAACGATCCACTCCGACAATCTTACTTGCAGGTGAGTTTGCAGCCATGAAACCGATACCATAACCGCACCCGCAAGCTGCATCCAGAACAACATTGTCCTTCGCAACGAAGCTTAAGGCAAACTCATAACGGTTGTGATGATCGATGAGCGCATACTGCTTCGAAGTAGCGTACATACTTTCCTGTTTTTTGGTTTCATCATCCATAATGATCACCGCCTGCCGTATTTCAATGTTAGATTAGCTTCTGCATATACTATATGACTCTATTAACGCGGCCGAAACTTATAGATGTCCCAACGATTGAAAAATAGACAGCGGGTTAAATCGGCATATGTTTTTTCACTCCTATCCAACTATAGAGTTCGCTGCGTTTTTCGTCCGTCGTCGCGCACTAACGCTTGTCATAAAATAAGCAACTCGATCTTTGACATCATGAAGTTATGATCTCAAAAAATAGCGTCGGACATATAGCGCCTTTCATTTAACAATACACAAAGGGTCAACTATGTTTCGAACAGCTGCCCCACAGAAATAGTGCAAGAATTTCTCAGTGGTAAGCCCTAAAGGCGGATTAAAGATTAGGTAACATGGGGTCCAGACCTAAACCATGACGAATTCTTTCTTCCTGAATAAGTTCACAAGTTTCTTTAAGTATAGGTTTTCCGAATTCATTATTTTTCAATAGCGTTGCATTAAATATCGCGACTTCTCTTTGATTCTAAATTGTGCTAAAAACGTTAAAGGTTTGCTTATATAACGAAAAAAACCGATAATCCCTTTTATTAGGACTATCGGTTTTTTTAAGCCCATTTCTTTTTTTTTCTTTTTCATACATCGTTCATATAAAATCGGTAAGTTTCTTCTAAGCCTTCGCGAATCTCATACCTTGCCTGCCACTCCAGGTATTCAAGCCCCTTTCGAGAGTCAAGACAACTGTGTTTAATATCCCCTTCTCTAGCCAAGGAATGAATAATGGGTAGATCTGTCCCGTGAAATTCCGTCAGCAGCCGCGCCAAATCATTGATGGATGTTCGATTCGCAGTGCTGACATGAATGATCTCCTGTTCGCCGCGTTTCATAGCAGCTACGTTTGCACGTACTACGTCCTTGACATAGACGAAATCGCGGGTTTGCTCACCGTCGCCATGAATCGTCAGCGGTGTTCCTTTTTGAATGCGTTCCATAAAAACGGCAACGACGCCGCCTTCTCCTTTGGGCGTTTGTCTGGGCCCATATACATTTCCATAACGAAGAATGGTGTAGGGCAGACCGTATAGATGGTGGAACACACGAATGTAGGATTCGGCGGAATATTTCGAAATGCCGTAGTAGGAAATAGGACAGGTCGGGTCTGTTTCGACGATCTGCTCTTTCTGCAAGTTTCCGTATACGGCGGAAGTGGAGGCGAAGATGAATTTGCTAACAGCTGCGTCACGGCATGCCTCAAGTAGATAGATCGTTGCCACTAGATTCACAATGGCATCGTACCCAGGATTTTGAATGGAGCGCTGGACATCTGCTTGAGCCGCAAGGTGGAAAACAACATCAGGACGGATATCTACGATGAGGGGTTTTATTTGTTCGCTGCTGATGTCTGCCAAATGGAAGATGGCTTGGGGATTTACATGTTTCTGTTTACCTGAAATCAGATTATCGATGATATGGACCTCAAATTGCTCGGCAAGGAGCTCTTCCACAAGGTGCGAGCCGATAAAGCCTGCACCTCCGGTAACGACAGCTTTCATCCTGGTTTCCTCTCTTCTGCATGGATCTTCGTTATCTTACGTGGAGGAGGAGAAAGCGGTACAAGACATATGTCCAGATCCATGTTTAATGTGACAGGATAGGCTGTACAAATGCCTGTTTTCTACTTGTACGGCTTCTGCCCTGTCTCCTTTCTTTTGCAATCATAGAATATATAAAGCAGGTATTCCGCCATGGACAGGAGTTGAGAACGAATTGAGAAACCAGCGTATTCAGCGGAAACGGAAGCAGCCAATCTCCTGCGTCACCTTGTCTCAGCATCAGCCTAAAGTATCGGTCATCATTCCGGTTTGCAACGAAGTTCGTACCTTGGCCAAAGTCATTCGGGAAGCTTTCCGCGTGCATCCACAAACAGAAGTTATTGTTGTTGATAATGGTTCTACGGATGGTAGTAAACGTGTAGCGACGAAATTAGGGGCGAGGGTTATCTCGTTTAGTCAACGGCTAGGACATGATGTTGGGAGAAGCATAGGTGCTATGGAAGCTAAAGGGGATATCCTACTATTCCTTGATGCCGATTTTGTTGTATCTGCCAAGGAAACGATCCCACTGATCCGAGCAGTGCAGCAAGGCGTGGATGTAGCATTAAATAAATATAACGGAATCATAACGAAAGCGAATGTTCATAAGGTCGTTCTAGCCAAACACGCGCTTAATGCGATACTGGGCCGACCAGACTTACAAGGCGCCTCCATGACGACGATCCCACACGCAATTAGTCGCAAAGCGCTCGACACCATAGGAGCTGAGAACCTAGCAGTTCCACCTTTGGCTCAAGTAATAGCTGTACAACGCGGACTTCAAGTCAAGGCAGCGCAGCTTATCCAAGTCGGAATCAGAAATCGCATCCGAAGAAGGGCCAAAGATGTAGATCCTGTAGGTGATCTGATTATCGGTGATCATTTGGAAGCCATTTGGTGGCTGATCCAATCCTCTGATGAAAGAGCGAGTTTACATGACCAATTGCGTATTAGAGAAATGATGAGGTGATCACATGAAGCTGAGCATCAAGAAACGAAACCCTCAACCCCTGTCTGCGGTAGTAAAAAAAAAACGAATCCGGCTTAAGAAATCCGTGCTTCGTTCCCCCGCTATGCACACTCCTTCCCTAACAAGAACCCAGTTATATTGGAGAAATTGGGGGAAACGAGCGGGTCAACAAGATGCGCTCGCGCACAATATTACGAAGGAGCCTTACCAAAAGAAAGCACTCAATAACCTTTGGGTACACTGGGCTAATTCCCGGTTACTTGCTACCAACTCGTTAAGCTATGAAGCAGCGTCGAAAGGGTATGTGAAAGGTTACTGTAAAGCTGCTAAATTGAATGTCCCCGATTGGATGCTTATCCCTACAGCGCGTTCCGTTGGCGCGATAGTGAGTGTGATGAATGAAGAGCATACCATTGTAAAAGTAATGGAGCAGTTGAATCGACTACCTTTGGATGAAATCATCATTATAGTGAATGGGTCAAGTGATCGCACCTTAGAGAAGGTAAGAGCGCACTCGCATGCTCTCATTATTCATTACCCCGATCCGTTGGGCCATGATGTCGGGAGATCGATAGGTGCCAAACTGTCGCAATCGGATATTTTGCTCTTTTTGGATGGAGATTTTGTCGTGGAGGCCGAGAAACTTATTCCTTTTATCTATGAGGTTGAACGCGGCTCCGATATTGCTCTAAACAACATAACACCGTATTTACCTACATTTTCACTCTGGGATTCCGTAACCGTGATGAAACGGTTTCTTAACATAACGTTGAAAAGACCGGAATTGAATGCGAACTCGCTCACGGCCATTCCGCATGCTCTATCGAGGAAGGCGCTGGAGCATATCGGATGTTCCGAGTTAATGGTTCCGCCCAAAGCACAGGTAAACGCGATTCTGACTGGGTTACGAATTACAGCTCCAACAAGTGTTAACGTCATATCTATGAACAAAATCCGAAGTCACAATAAAGGGGAAGACAACCCGGTCGCCCGCATGATTATTGGCGATCATGTAGAGGCGCTGGAGCTTGCGATGAAGATGAAAGGTGAGCGAATCGTGTTTCCTGATATCATTAGAAAAAGGGAGTTTCTGGAGAGGTGAGGGACCATGCAGGTAACCAGTATCGTTATTCCTACTTTCAATGGCCTTACTTTACTGAAAGAGTGTGTAGCTTCAATTCGCAGCCATACTTCAGTCCCATTTGAAATTATTGTGGTGGATAATGGATCAAAGGATGGAACCCTGGAGTACTGCTATAGAGAGAGGTTGAAGCTGGTTTCAATTCCTACGAATCGCGGTTTCCCCGCTGCTTGTAATTATGGCCTTCACATTGCGACTGGAAATGCTTTGATGCTGCTCAATAACGATACCATCGTGACTCCGAATTGGTTGGATAACTTGCTGAGCTGTTTATACAGTAGTGAGGACATAGGTATGGTAGGTCCTGTGACGAACTATGCGAGCGGTAAACAGCAGATTCAGGAACCATTTACGAACATAGCCGACATGGCAGCGAAATATAACAATATGAATACTTCTTTATGGCAGGAAACAGAACGCTTGGTCGGGATTTGCTTACTTTTCAAAAGGGAATTGTTAGATAAAGTCGGCTTTATGGACGAAAGATTCTCCCCGGGGCACTTCGAAGACGATGATTTATGCTATCGGGCTCGGCTTGCTGGATATCGATTGCTGATAACAGGGGATTGCTTCATCTTCCATCATGGCAGTGCAAGCTTTAGCAAAACGGGTCAAGAGGCTGTGCAAGGGCTGCTGCAGCAAAATCGCCAGAAGTTTATTGATAAATGGGGCGTTGACCCCCACAGCTTCATATAAGGCCGGGCGTGAAGCTGCTGGAGTAACCGTTCTCTGCATTGCTGCATAACTTAGAGTGAAAAAGTGGAGTTGGAGGCGAAAGAGATTGGAACAGCGAGTGACAAAGATTATTTCCCACATTGCAGCATCGCATCGTGAGATGTCTAGAATCTTGGCGACACACCGAAGTGTTTCGACACAAATGGCCACCATTGCCAACGATATACCTGACTCGCATCCTAATTTCGATGGCATAGGCATGCTGCAGGAGCAAGCATTACAACTAACTAAGAATATAACGGCTTATTTAAATAGCTTAGCTAATTTGGAAGAGGCAATCGCGCAGCAAACGGAAATTGTCATGAAAGAAATGAAAGATCCTGAAGATGAAGAATAGAGGGATATGCCTTGAATAGAAATGATCTGTATTTGAAAATGTTGGATGCTACAGCAAAGCTGCAGCAAGAAATAGCTTTGATGTTGGAAGCTAGAGTTGTAGAAGCAGAGAAATCGCGCAACTGGATTTGCCATCATATTAACTCAACGAATTTAGAGGGGCATGAACATCAGATGAAACAATCCGGAGAGATTCATGAGTATGTGATTGAGCTCATCGATGGCTTGACGAAGATGGAGAACTCCTTAAACCGACATATGCAGGCTCTTCTTAGACAAAATGAATCGGGAGCAGGAGCGGAGGGAGACGGTTCGAACGGAATGGGGAACTTATTTTCGTTTGGTGAGGATGGGAAATAATGAAAGCATCGAATCGTGAGAGAATTGAATTGCATATGCTAACCTCGCTGGCTAGAAGCCAGCGAGCCTTATGCCGAATCATAGAGACGATCGCGGATCAAGTAGCGGTCTCCGAGCAGCTTGCTGTCTATATGGCTGAGAATCTCAAGACGATAAGTGAATACCAGCGTTCGATGATTCAGAAATTAACGAAACAAAGTCCACGTCAACGCCAGTTAGGAACGCCCGGCAAGCCTTGGATTAGCAAGGATGTCGCTCGCGGGTCATCCCCAGCGCATGATTAATCCCGCATGAGTAAGACCCCCGCCAAAACCAAAAAGAAGCAGCGTATCACCGGCCGTGACCTTACCCTCTTGTATGCCTAGGTCCAAAGCAAGAGGAATGGAAGCCGCGGATGTATTGCCATAGTATTCAAGGCTGTACAGCGCTTTTTCGAATGGAATACCGCTCTTTTCACAGATGGATTCAATAATCCGAAGGTTAGCGCTATGAGGAATGAACCAATCAATTGCAGTATGAGGTAAACGGCCTTTTGCGAGCAGCTTCTCGATTCCTTGCGGGACAGTCGTTACGGCATATTTGTACACCTCGCGGCCGTTCTGGACGAGCTTGCCTTCACCTGTTAGTGGCGTTCCGTTCAATTCTGAGGCAAGTCCGGTTCGGTATACATGCTTGCCGCCTGTACCGTCCGATCCAAGATGGTGAGCAAGGAAAGCAGGATTCTCTTCTTCTCTTTCAACCATCACGGCTCCGGCACCATCACCGAAAAGAATGCAGGTGGAACGGTCCGTGTAGTCTGTAATTTTGGATAAGGAATCCCCACCGACGACGAGAACCTTGCGGTGTACCCCAGCAGCAACAAGGCTGCTTGCTGTATGCAGGGCATAAGCGAACCCGGAGCAGGTGGCATTGAGGTCGTAGGCACCCGTTTCAGGGATGCCGAAATGAGCTTGAATCAGGCAAGCGACAGGGGTGGAAGGCAGATCCGGTGTATGGGTAGCGACGATTATTAAATCAACATCGCTCAGTGATGTCGGATATCTAGTGAGCATATTTTGTACGGCTGCTATACATAAATGACTTGTGAATTCATTCGCTGCTGCAATTCTACGTTCCCGAATTCCTGTGCGCTGAACGATCCATTCATCATTCGTATCGACCATTCCCTGAAGATCCGCGTTGCTTAGTATGTGATGGGGTACGTAGCTGCCGATTGCAGTGATTCGAGCTTGTAATGGGGGAGAGATGGACATCAATGATTCACTCCTTTATTAGTATCAGATATTAGTACTAGGTACTAAAAATAAGCATAAATATACTTTATCGGATACTCAGGGTAAAGTCAATGAGCGGGATAAAAAAATCTTGTCCAAAAGGGCTAAAGTGAAATTGCTATTACCGGTGTGCTGATCAGTCGGCTCTTCTTCCTATGCCAATGCTTGCACCCAATGCCTGCAAATATAGAGATTGCTGGGCTAAGTGATATTATGGATATGCATAATCATTCGCTAAATAACAATGTTTTGCTACGTCTCATTCCCCCCTCACCAATATTGTACCTTATTGCATATTGATGACTCCAATCTTATTAGGGGGCTTCTGAGGAAGACGCGGATTAGCTTGGCCGAAAGTTGTACTACGTAAGAGGTTTAGTTTAGCACCAGCTCTCCTATTACCTCGATACGGTAGCCAACCCGTATTTCATTATTATGGATAATAGTCGTGAATTTGGTCATTCTAATGCTATCGCCCACTGTGCGACGAATGATACTGAAGACGACGGGGAGTGAACGTAAACGCATGTTACAGGGTAAAAAAAAGCATGTCTGGATTATTCTAATCTGTATCGCATTGTTCTGCTCATCCACAACCACCGCTTTTGCCTATGGTAAAGGGGCTAAGGGACCTGATGTCTATGCGGTGCAAGGGATGCTGAAGTCACTTGGTTACTATAGCGGACCTATTACGGGCTACTATGGTAATCAAACTCAATCGGGTGTTAAAGCGTTTCAAAGCAGATATGGCCTTCCTGCGACTGGGAATGTAGATGATCAAACACTGCAATCCATCCTGTGGGCTTACGGTAATTTAAAAATTGCCAAGAAGCAGACACCAACACCAGCCCCTCCACCAGCTGCACCTATGCCTACACCTAAACCGCAAGTCCCATCGACTACGGAATTAACGGTGGAGGAGCAGCAAATGCTGGACTTGGTTAACAAGGAGCGTGCTGCTGTGGGGCTTTCCCCGCTAGCGGTCGATCCGGCGCTTACCAAAACGGCTAGACTAAAAAGCCAAGATATGGTCGATAACAAATACTTCTCCCACGACTCACCGACGTATGGCTCGCCATTCGATATGATGGAGAAATTCGGTATTACGTATAACGCGGCAGGAGAGAATATTGCTTGCAATCAAGGTGTACAAGCAGCTCATGAGGCGCTGATGAATTCTCCAGGACACAAAGCAAATATACTCAGCAAAGATTACACCCATATTGGGATCGGCATCGTAAACGGCGGTCCGTGTGGTAAAATGTTTACCCAGCAGTTTATCGGAAAATGAAAATGAAAAAAGAGCCCTTTGGGGCTCTTTTTTCATAAGTATAAAAATTAAGTGGCAGATACCGGCTTAATCGCTTCCGTCCACTCGGTGAATTTTTGTAGGGCAGCCCCTTGCTCAATCGCATGTCGGGCCAAATAAATACCTTCTTCAATGGATCCAGCCTTTTGGGAAACCCACAGACGCACAGCGCTGTTCAGTAAAACCATATTCAAGTAGGGGAGCTCGGCATCTCCGCGAAGAACGGATAGAGCCGTTTCTCCTTGCAGTTGAGCAGTCCATTCAACCTCCGGCACCTCGACCATTAATTCGTAAATCTCAGGATCAACAATGAATAATTCACTGGCGCCTTCTTGAATAAGGTATGTCCGTGTGCGTTTGTCAACGGAAAGGTCTTCGGAGCCTTCCATACCTTGCACAACAATACCGCGGGAGACGCCCAGTTCGATTAATAAATTGGTAATTTTCTCGAACACAGTGCCGTGAAATACACCGATAGCCATGAAGGGTGCTTCCGTAAAGCGCAGCAGTTTCTCTGCTGTGTTGAACACGGTCCGAAGACCGAGTTCCTTGCGCAGTTCGCGCAGCTCGCCGAGCGGTGCACACCAGCTCTCTGTTGGTGCGAACAAGAAGCCTGTTCGCGCTGCAGCTGATATGAGCGCTTCACGTGATGCGTCAAGCGCGGGTACATCAAGTGCCGCTAGCACATCGGACAGCGTGATGCCCCATTTGGGCGGCATGCTTGGACTGCCGTGCAGCGTAGTGGGAAGTCCGCAGGCCGCGAGAACGAACGCGGTCGGTAAAGTCGCAATGAACGTGCGTGAGCGTCCATCATAAGGTCCGGCGCAATCCATGCTGCCGGCTATTGGATAGGTATGGATACGCTGGCGCAAGGCATCGATGAAGGCCTTTAACTCTTCGGGAGATTCCATTTTGATGCGTTCTGCAACGAGAAATGCGCCCATTTGAGCCTGTGTAGCGGCTCCGGTTAGAATGAGCTCTGCTGCATGGGAAGCCTCTTCATAGGAAAGGTCTCTGGCTCCGCGCTTTCCGCGGCCTACTTCTTTTAATAAGGATATCATCGTTTGCGGCCTCCTTGTTTCTGATCCTTTAGTATTTGATACACCTTGACGATGGAGGTAGCAACGTCTACCATGCGTTTACGTTCATTCATGGCTTGTTTGCGTAAAAAATCATAAGCTTCTGCTTCGGAGATACCCTTGATTTCACATAAGATTCGCTTAGCCTGATCGACCCATTTGCGCTCCTCCAGTTTGGAGAGAAGCTGTTCGCGCTCTTGCTGCCATTCGGTTCGTTGGAAGTAATGGTTCATACCAAGGAGCAGTGCACAGTGAATTTCTAGAGGACTCATCGCAGAACCGATCAAACCATCAATACCTGCGTCCATTCTACATTCATTAGAAGGAAAAGTGCGGGCATCACACCACCAGAAAAGGGGAAGGCTGCGATGAGCCAACACGCGGGAGCGCCATGGCTCTACTTGATCAGGGCCTACTGATAATAATACGGCATCGACCTTGGGAATCATAAATGAAATTTCTTTTTCATTAGATGCTACATATATACGAAATCCCAAATCCTTCAGCATCGCTTCAGGCAAGGATTCCTTTTCATTATCCGTAACATTCATATTGGTAGTCGACGACGAAAAGGAGGTAGCTGAGCGAGTTTGTTTAAACTCGTCGATCAGAATAAATGATTGTAACATTTGAATACCTCCTATCGTGGATAGCTTCTGTTCAGATGGCAACTTCATGTTAGGTTTTATGGGTAAAATGATTTATTATACGGCATTACTATAGCATAAGTATCTAAAATTTGTCGATATGTATTAGAAATCTCACATAAAATTTTTTTGTGTTATGTTTATTGACACGAAGGGAATGTCATACTATAATCAAATTAGAAATCGGCACAATGATGTGCCACTAACGAAGGCAATGGCGCCTATCCCCTTACAAATACGTAACCGGATAGGCTATTTATGTTCTTTTAATTGCAAATCATCTAACATGCTGTTCACGATGAAGTGGCAGCAGTGGCAAAGAAGCCGATAAACATCCCGCGCATGCTGGGGTATGTTTGTCGGCTTTTTCTGTCAAGAACAGTCATCAGCAATTAAAGGATGGGAAGTAAGAAACAGAAGAAGGCGCTCAAAGCCTCATACAAAGGAGAGGGTATCATGGTCGATCGGAAGAGTTTTTTGCAAAGCGGTCACAAAGGTTCATTATTTAGTGCTTTCTTGTATTTTGACATGAGCTTTATGATTTGGGTTATGCTTGGACCGCTGTCGGTGCTTATTGCGAAGGATTTCTCTCTAGATGCTGCTCAAAAGGCGAATCTGGTGGCTCTGCCAGCACTTGGGGGCGCTGTTCTAAGACTCGTACTTGGCTATCTTACAGATCGAATTGGTCCCAAAAAAACAGCTATTATCGGTATGATATTAACGGTAGTTCCTCTGGTATTCGCTTGGAAAGTTGCAGATTCACTTAGTGACATGTATTTTGTAGCACTAATGCTGGGTATTGCAGGGGCCAGCTTCGCTGCCGCATTACCATTGGCAAGTCGCTGGTATCCACCTGAGTATCAAGGATTAGCGCTTGGCATCGCCGGTGCAGGGAATAGTGGAACGATCTTTGCAACATTATTCGCAAACCGACTGGCACAGCACTTTGGGAACTGGCACGTGGTCTTCGGATTAGCATTATTACCACTTATTCTGGTATTCCTTATCTTTATTTTTACAGCTAAAGACAGTCCCACTCAGCCGGCGCCAGCTAAACTTGCCGACTATGGGCGTGTTCTCAAACAAAAAGATACCTGGGTGTTCTGTCTCCTATATATGGTCACATTCGGCGGTTTTTCCGGTATGGCCAACTATTTAACGATTTTCTTCAATACCCAATATAAGCTTAGTCCGGTAATGGCTGCTGACTTTGCAACGATTTGTATTATTGCCGGCAGTTTTTTCAGACCAGTAGGCGGATGGCTGTCAGATAAAATGGGCGGTATACGCATGCTAATGACTCTGTACGGTGTGATTGGAATCATGCTTGCCATTGTATCGTCACTTCCAAGCTTATGGATAACGACGACCCTTCTCTTCATCGGTATGATGTGTATGGGGATGGGAAATGGAGCAGTGTTCCAGCTTGTTCCGCAACGCTTCTCGAATGAGGTTGGTATGATTACAGGGATCGTTGGAGCAGCCGGAGGTCTAGGCGGATACTTCTTGCCGAAAATTCTTGGTAACTTGAAGCTTTCAACAGGATCCTTTACCCCTGGTTTCCTAATTCTAAGTGCCATTGCTATTGCCTGTATCCTGATTATTGTTGTTGTACAAGGCAAATGGAAAAAATCTTGGATCGGCGAAGGCGGCAAAGTGAAGGCAGCTCCTGCTTCTATGGATAGTGTGCATGCATAAGTAATAGGTTCAAGCCGCTGGTCGTATGGCCAGCGGCATATAATTAAATGTTTTTGCGCATGCAGCTTGAGTGTTCAGGCTGCATGCGCAAAGACGTTTACGACTTACCGTCTTTGGAAGTTCAAATCGAACTTCTCAAGCTCCATATCCCAATTTTGCCATTTGGGAGCGTGAGCTCCCGAATGGCCCTTTTTAATCGGATGTGGAAAAGAAAAATGGGATATAGAGATAGATATATTAGAGAGGAAGATGGCAATGACTCAAAAAGAAAAATTGGTATTAGTAGGAAATGGAATGGCGGGTGTTAACGCTGTTGAACATTTGCTTAAACTTACACCTGACAAATATGAAGTTACGATTTTCGGAAGTGAACCGCATCCGAACTATAACAGAATCTTGTTGTCCTATGTACTTGCCGGAGATTCCAAAGTAGAGGATATCGTCATTCATCCCTATGAATGGTATGCGAATAACCACATCACCTTGCATACCAACCAAACGATAACAGACATTGATACAGCAGCTCAAACCGTAACGAGTGATAAGGGACTGACGGTTTCTTATGATAAATTGATTTTGGCTACAGGGTCTAACCCCTTTATGATTCCAATGCCTGGCGCTGATAAAGAAGGGGTTATGGCGTACAGAACCATTCGTGATTGTGAAATTATGATCGAGTCCGCTAAAAAGTATAAAAAAGCGATCGTGATCGGTGGCGGCTTATTAGGATTAGAAGCGGCGAGAGGTTTCCTAAACTTAGGTATGAAGGTTGATGTTGTTCATATTGTAGATACAATTATGGAGCGTCAGCTTGATCGAACGGCGTCCAAAATGCTGCAAGCAGCGCTTGAAGAGCAAGGCATCAACTTCCTGCTCGAGAAGCAGTCCGCGGAAATCGTAGGCGATAAGCGGGTAACCGGCTTGAAATTCAAGGATGGTACCGTTGCTGAAGCCGATCTTATCGTTATGGCTGTAGGGATTCGTCCCAATGTTGAACTTGCGAAAAAGGCTGGCGTTGAGTGCAATCCTGGCATCATTGTGAATGACTATTTGCAAACGAGTGTTCCAAACGTCTATGCGGTTGGGGAATGCGCGATGCATCGCGGGATTGCTTATGGATTGGTAGCGCCGCTCTACGAGCAAGGTGCTGTGCTTGCTAAACATTTGGCCGGCGTGGAAACTGGTCCTTATGAAGGATCTCTCCTTTATACGAAGCTTAAAGTTTCTGGTGTTGATGTATTCTCTGGCGGACAGTTCGGCGATGCGGAAGACACGAAAGCCATTCGTATTCATGATGAGTTCACCGGTGTTTATAAGAAAGTTGTGATTAAAGACAATAAAATCATCGGCGCGGTTCTCTTCGGAGATACGGCGGATGGTACGCGACTTATGCAAATGATTCGGGAAGAAACAGATGTTAGCGGCTTGGAAAAAACGGCCATTTTGACGGATTCATCCGGGGGCGGAGCGGCATCAGGTGTTGCTGACATGAAAGACGATGCCATCATATGCGGTTGTAACGGCGTTACAAAAGGAACAATTTGTTCAGCGATCAAGGATCAAGGGTTAACGACAGTTGATGAAGTGAAAAATTGCACGACAGCTTCTCGTTCTTGCGGCGGTTGTAAACCACTGGTTAGTGATTTGTTGGCATTTACACTAGGTGCTTCCTATGATAAGAACGCTGCGAAAGAGACGATTTGCTCTTGTACAGACCATACACGGGATGAAGTCGTTGCAGCGATTCGTGATAAAGGGTTATCCCATGTGCGGGAAGTGATGAACGTCCTTGGCTGGAAAAATGAAGAAGGCTGCTCGAAATGCCGTCCTGCACTTAATTATTACCTGGGTATGGTAAGTCCAGATACGTATAAAGACGACAGTACTTCACGTTTCGTAAATGAGCGTATGCACGCTAACATTCAAAAAGATGGAACGTATTCCGTAGTTCCACGGATATATGGCGGAGTAACTAATCCAACGGAATTGAAGCGTATTGCAGAAGTAGCTGAGCAGTTCAAAGTCCCTACTGTGAAGTTTACAGGTGGACAGCGTCTTGATTTGCTTGGTGTGAAGAAAGAAGATCTAACCGCAATGTGGGAAGCCTTGGATATGCCTTCCGGTTATGCTTACGGTAAAGCCTTAAGAACTGTAAAAACGTGCGTAGGTGAAACCTTCTGCCGATTCGGCACGGGAGACGCGATGGGGGTAGGTATCGAGCTGGAGAAACGTTTTGAACGCTTGAACACACCTGCCAAAGTGAAGCTGGCTGTATCTGGATGTCCTCGAAATTGTGCGGAATCAGGAATCAAAGATTTAGGCGTCGTTTCGGTTGATGGCGGTTGGGAGCTTTATGCCGGAGGAAATGGCGGTGTGAAAGTACGTGTTGGTGACCTATTAACTACAGTCAAGACGGAGCAAGAGATTATCGAATATACAGAAGCTTATCTGCAGTACTATCGCGAAACGGGTAAATATGGTGAGCGAACAAGTGAGTGGGTACACCGACTTGGTATCGAGCATATTCGTGATGTGGTGGAGAATGAGGAAGAGCGTAAACAATTGTGTGCTCGAATGGATCTAGCGCTTTCTGTGACGAATGACCCTTGGAAACAAGCAATTGATAGCAAAAAAATTCAACGTGACCTTTATGAAGTCGTAGAGCTTAACTAGAAAAAGAGGAAGTCGGGAGGAGCAGACTATGAAAACACAAGAAGAGCAAATGATTTGGGTGCAGGCCGTTTCTTATGATGAGTTAGCTGTTAACACAGGAAAAACGATTCGGTATCAAGGAGAAGAGGTAGCACTTTTCAAACTGAAAAGCGGTAAGCTTCAAGCCATCCAGAACCGTTGTCCGCATAAAGAGGGCGTCCTTGCAGAAGGAATTGTATGTGATGACCACGTCTTCTGCCCGATGCATGATCGCAAGATTCATCTTCCTTCCGGTCTCGTTCAAGCGCCGGATACGGGTTGTGTACAAACGTATTCAACGAAAGTTCATGATGGTACGGTATTTATTGGATTTCCGATAAACAAAGAATTAGCCTGCTAATACTTTGTTGACCGCGTAGCCCATTTAAATACATTGAGATTTCATAGAGAGCTTTATCATCGGGGGTGGAGTGCGTTGAAATCAGCACTATTGACATTACCTAAAGAACAACCCTCCTCCCATTGCTGCTTTTGCAGCATGCAGTGCGGATTGGAGATTACGCCGAGTGAAAAGACGTCAGGTCTCACGATTAAACCAAGCCCTAACTTTCCTGTGGCGACTAGCCGTCTTTGTCAGAAAGGATTGAATGCACTGGATCATGTGCTTCATGCCGATCGGATTCTTGAGCCATTGACGAGGGAGAATGGTGAGCCACGGCGGTGGCGAACGGTCTCTTGGGACCATGCGTTTGCAGACATTGCTGAACAGATTCAAGGAATTCAAGCAGCGCATGGCCGAGATGCCATTGGCGTTTATGGCGGAGGCTCGCTTACTAATGAAGTTAGTTACTTACTTGGTAAGTTCACCCGAGTAGCACTCAGGTCCAAATACATTGATTATAACGGAAGATACTGTATGTCCTCGGCGGCCGCAGCCAGCAATCAGGCTTTCGGTCTTGATCGCGGGATGACAATGCCTCTAACCGAAATTCCAAATGCCAAATATATCATTCTTGCAGGAACGAATATTGCGGAATGCCAGCCGACGATGATGCCTTATTTGCTTGAAGCAAAGAAAAAAGGCGCAGTGATCGTTACGATTGATCCGCGTAATACCATGACTTCGAAGGTAGCGGATATCCATGTTCGACTACAACCGGGATTCGATTCTGTTTTTATAAACGGACTCCTGCATGTCATGATAGAAGAGAAGCTCGTTCATCATCGATTCATAGAAGAACGTACGGTTGGGTTTGAGCAATTGAAGGAGGCTGTTAAGCCTTTCACTCCAGCGAGAGTGGAGGAGCTAACCGGCGTTCTAGAAGCTGTAATTCGTACGATTGCTCGTGGATTCGCCAAGGCGGAGACGGGGATTGTGCTTACAGCACGCGGTTTGGAACAGCAAGTAAATGGTGTAGAGAACACGCTGAATTACATTAATTTAGCCTTGATCACCGGTAAAATAGGGCGCAAAGGCTGCGGCTATGGCGCCGTAACAGGTCAAGCGAACGGGCAAGGCGGACGCGAGCATGGGCAAAAGGCGGACCAACTGCCGGGCTATCGTTTGATTGAGGACCCAGCTGCACGTGAGCATGTTGCCAAGGTATGGGGAATCGATCCGAGTGAGCTGCCTGGCAAAGGGGTTTCTGCTTACGAGCTGCTGCAAAAGATAGATGAAGGTGAAATCAAAGCCTTGATCGTTCTCGGATCGAATCCGCTGGTATCCAGCCCTAATAATCGGATGGTGGAGCGGGCTCTGCAGAAGCTGGAGTTGCTTGTTGTCGTTGACATGTTCGAAACGGAAACGGCGCGTTACGCTCATTATTTATTACCAGGGTCATCCTTTGCGGAAGCAGAAGGTACGATGACCAATCTGGAAGGACGTGTGTTTCACCGCCAGAAAGCGATGGAGCTTCCAGGAAACAGCAGACTTGATTTCCATATTATTTGTCAGCTAGCGGAAGCGTTGGGTAGGGGAGCCTATTTTCAATATGCGGGTATTGAAGATGTGTTTCGCGAGTTAGCAGCTGCTACGGCTGGAGGGAAAGCGGATTACAGTGGCATTACGTATGGGCGGCTTCAGGAGGAGAAAGGCATATTCTGGCCGTGCCCAGCTCCAGACCACCCGGGAACACCGCTATTATTCGAGAATCATTTTAATCATTCCGACGGCAAAGCCAGATTGTTCGGTATTAAGCCGAAAATGCCGGCAGAACCAATCGATTCAGATTACCCCATTGTGTTAACAACGGGGAGGCTGGCGAATCATTATTTAAGCGGCGCACAAACACGTCGAACGGAAGCTCTTAATAAGAAGGCTCCCGTTCCCGTTGCCGAGATTCATCCGTGGCTTGCTAAGAGAATCGGACTGAGTATGGATAACAAGATCCGCATTACAAGCCGCCGTGGATCCTTGGTTTTCGAAGTCAAAGTGACGGAAGGTATTCAGCCTCGTACGGTTTTTGTGCCCTTTCATTGGGGCGATGAGCATTCGATTAATCAATTAACGAATGATGCGCTGGATCCCACGAGTCGGATGCCCGAGTTTAAAATATGCGCAGTAAAAGTGGAGCGTGTCGAGTAGACCGCACTCAGCTTAGTTGGCTTGGCCAAAAAACTAAGTTGATGCGGTCTTTTTCTGTGGGTATAGAGAGGTATGAGCTTACAAAGCATGCTTTTTTGAAATCGAATATACAGTAAGATTGGCATATTCGGCGATAAGAGGAGCCATCTGGCGAAAGCCGATTTTCCCTCCGGTAAGGGGTTTCCCAAATGTTTTTCCGTCATCGGTCCAATGAATGACAGTCAGATCATTGATGGCGAATAAAATTTCACTTCCCCATTTAAACAATTTCATTCGGTATGGACCTTTGGCATCGGTTACAGACGGGATCGGATCTCCGCCCTGCGAAACCAGATGAAAGCCATAGCTTTTACGCAGATTGCACGTATGAAAACTCCGCTCCTCTTCTTCCTTGCGTCTGAAGTAGGATACATGGAAAGCATCGATATCTCCATGGTGATATTGGTCGTACGCACCTGATCTTACCGAAAGCCGGCTGTCAAACAAATCCTCACCACGGATCCCTTTTACGGCAAAAAACAAAATGCAAAGCCCCGGCTCATGAATCGGCCAAAAATCCCAAGTGATCGCGATGTTGTCTGGAAATTCAATCGGACACCAATAAACAAAATTCGATTTTTGCTCAAGCTTTGGGTCAAGCTTATTTTCCAGCCGCATTCGATTCAGTGGAAAACTGGCAGCGGCCTGCCCTTCCAATTTGAAATCAAACACATCACTTTCCATGGCTAAAGGATTTTGATATAAAAGCTCATCTAGCATAAATATTTCGTTCCAATCCATGTTGTACGTCATCCTCACTCAACGATTGGTGTACTACTTATCTTTTGATCCAAACAAGGTTATAAGGCTGCTCCAATCTCCGCCCAACGCCTTCCAAAACCAGGAGCGCTGCTGTTCAGGAAGCATCGAAGGCGGAACTCTGGAATCCCAAGGCATTCGCGAGAACGGCCTTGGGTTCATTTTGGCTTCTTGAGGCTGAAAAGGAATTACTTTCAACTTATAGCCTGTTTCATCGAGAGCAATTTCAGGATTTCCATAGTTTTTGACCCAACCAACGGCTGCCGTCTGATGCTCTTTTTTTACATGCTGAAAGTCTGGATCTTCCGCTAAATCAATAAGCTCATGCGGATCACTAAGAAGATTGTACAGCTCTTCGTAACCGCCATTCTGATAAAAGAGGTATTTCCACTCTTTGCTGCGGACATGGAGCATATAGTTGGGTGCCACATAGAATTCAGAACAGACGACATCTCGGCGTACCGAGGAAGGTTCCGTGAGCAGTTCCAATAGATCCAAACCCGACCTTCCGTCGTAATTGCAATTTTCACTGGTCCGATTAACCAGAGTAGGGAAAATATCGAGGAGGGTAGTCAATTCATCACAGCGGGTACCCGGATGAATAACGCCAGGCCACCATGCTAACATCGGGATGTGCAAACTGCCCTCGTGCCCTAAGTTTTTAAACCATAATCGGTGGTCGCCGAGCAATTCTCCATGATCCGATGTGAAAATAACGAGTGTATGATCCGCCAGCCCCTCTTCCTCTAGCGTTTGCATGATCCGACCTATTTGTTCATCGATAAACGTAATGTTGGCATAATAATATGCCCTGTTTGTGAGATTAGCGTACTCCGAGTACAAATCGGCTTCCATGGCTTGACGATGCGATTTCAAATAAGGATTTTTCGAAGTTCCATCCTTATCGGAAACCCAAGGCCTCGGCATTTCTTCCGGAGCATATAGATCCGTCAAGTGTGAAGGACAATCGAAAGGAGCATGAGGCTTGACGAACGACGTCCATAAGAAAAAAGGTTTGTCTGAGGGTCTTTCCGTTTTTAGCCACTCTACCGTTCGATCCCCGCACCATTGTGTGATATGAAGCTCTTTGGGTAGGCCGTTCACAAGCGGCTTTAGTTCGTTATAACCGATCTCTGGAGGTTTCTCCCACCCCCAGGCATCATGCTCCATCAGGTATCGGTCATAATCATCAAAGCGGATATCCTGTATCCGTTCAGCTGTACGTACGCCCCTCATTTCTTCCGATAAAATGAGATGATCCATGCCATACGTTTGCTCATCTGGTGTAAAATGCATCTTTCCGATCGCCTGATTGTGATATCCTGCTTTGGACAAATAAGCCGCTATCGACTCATCGGTGGCAATAGCAGAGGCTGATTCGTTATTGAACACATGCGTCTTTCCCGCAGCAAACCCCGTCATCGTGCAGGCTCTGGCAGGAGCACAGAGAGGGTACGGGGTAATCGCATTTTCGAATACTGCACCTTCGCGCGCCAACCGATCCAAATGCGGCGTCTGAATCGTTGTATTTCCGTAAACCCCCAACGTATCCCATCGCTGCTGGTCCGTAAAGATGAGAAGCAGATTCGGTTGTGTCTTCATGTAACTGGCATCTTGGGTAAAGATTCGAATTCCGGCATGTCGACCATGTACAAGTTTCCATATCCCGACATATCACTCGTAAATAGCACATGCTTACCGTCCGGGCTTAGCCTCGGATGAACGTGAAGAATTTGCGAATGGAAACTTCCACGATGCTTACATAGAATACGTGGACCATTAAACCCGGATCCGTCATTCCGCCATACCTGCAGCGTATCCTGGAATTGCTGTCCATGATAAGCGCTCGTTTGCTGACCGTCACCGATAACAAGTGATAGATCATTTGAATGTACATGCATATTTTGAAAAGGAAATTCGTACTGCTGGGCCTGACTGTTATCAAAAAGGACAGCCCCAATTATTTTCCCGGTGTGATCCTCAAGAGAATTGGTAAAACCGTGGTAGCCGATATGAATGCCGTCTGCCAGCCAATATTCGTGGCCGACATATTCATTAGGCTGCTTATCCTTTACCTTCCAATATTGGCCGGTTGCGATATCCAACACCCAGATCCGATGATCGATCTGCTCCCAAGGCCCTTCATGGCAAAATGTCAGCAGATGTGCTTGCGTTGGTGACGTATTGACGTGGCCGATCCAAAGCTGGTCCTCATGAAGCTTAATCACTTTCCCGTTGACAGGGGAAACCGCCATAATCATACTGTGCGGCTTCGCACGGAAATACTCCTCAAAACCCAAGTAACCGTTCTTGGTATCCATCGCGATACGGTCCGTTAAATCCTCATTCAGACCGAAGCATAACCACTGCCCGTCTGGGGTGCAGCTCAAGCTGCCGAATTTATATGTTTCGGGAATCGAATAGAGAATACGTTCTTCCATCGTTCCCAGGTCAATTGCCATAATCGAGTTGTCATAGTAGAAATAGGCCTCATGTCCATCAGGATGAAGAAAGGTCCCTTGAATCCGTGATTCACGGCCGCGTTCCAAATCCGTTAATTGGGTAATCACGCCATCGTGCATATCGATGCTGTATAGATTGGTAACATTCTCGCGATCCGATCCAAAGATCAACTTCCCATCTCCATAGAAGCCGTTATTCGTAAAATAAATATGGTGACTGTGAGAGCAGTGATTCGTTAACTGAGTTACGGTTACGCCTGTTATCAGATCTGTAAAACAACGCCTTTCCGAAGGCCAAACGGATCCTTTTCCGCTTCTAGCTCTTGTCATTGTCATCGTTTCTGCTCCTTTGGTTATAACGTTATTCGTTCCACCCGGAACCCTTTCGAAATAAAGTCCAGTCCTACTGAGCGACTGGACCTTATCATCAAAGAGTACTTCTATTCGCTTAACTTACTTAGCCTTACTTGCAGCGTAGGCTTCGGTGATTTCTTTTGTATAGTCGTCACCGCCACTCTTTTTCCACAAATCCATGTCGGCTTTAAAGCCGGCTTCATCAATTTTGCCGACAATAAATTTAATTCGTGCGTCTTCCACCATTTGATCCAACTGCGCGCCTTTTTGCGTATAGGTTGCCGTTGTAAATGGTTCTCCGGGATTTGTAACAATAATTTTTTCATTTGCTTTTTGTACTTCAATTGACTTCGTGCGAAGCGGTGTAGACGGTTTGAACATGTCATTTATAATGTACGGGATCGAAGATAAGATCTGGTTCATATTCTTGTTATTAATATCAGGGGCCATCGGATCAGTTGGAACAATAAGAATAACTTGTTTGCCGTCTTCAACTTTATAATGAACACCTTCAATACCAAAGTTGAGTAACGCTTGCATATCTTTATCGTTGGTTTTATCCAAGAAAGTAAGCACTTTCTTCAGGTCGGCTTCTGTTTTAACGCTAGATTTGGAGATGAGGAACATGCCGTTGTGTCCAGCTGTCGGTTGATTATGAAGACCGGTAGGGCCGCTTACAGCGCCAATTAAATCTATACTGCCCTTCGGATTGACTTGTTTCATTTTCTCTTCAATCTGATAGGAACGTTCTGTGACGTCAACCGCTACACCCGCTTGTCCGTTAATAATCGGATCATTCCATTTGGCCGAATCATACACCGCAAAATCTTGGTTGATTAACTTCTCATCATAAAGTTTTTTGAAAAATTTGAGCGCATCCATGTATTCCGAAGTCAAATGAGCAGGAACCAGCTTACCGTCTTTCTCAGCCCATTTATTCGGAGCACCGAACCAAGTTTGCATGATATCAAAGGGTCCCGCATATTTGGTTATGACCATGCCATACGTATCATTTTTGCCGTTTTTATCAGGATCATTGGTGGCGAATGCCTTTAACATCGCGTAAAATTCATCGATCGTCTTCGGTTCCTTCATGCCTAAATTATCAAGCCAGTCCTTACGGTAGCTGATTCCCATTCGTCCGATCGGGCGGGATACATAAAGGCCATAGAATTTACCGTTTACCGACGTATTGTTAAGAACAGTGGGGTTCGCTTGTTTAAGATTCGGATAATCTTTGAGATAAGGGCCTATTTCCCAGAATGCGCCTCCTTTGATGGCGTTGGCAACAGCAGGCAATTTCGCATTATTAACAAATAGAAGAGAAGGAATAGAGCCGGAAGCAAGCGTAATGTTCAGTTTGTCGTTATAGCTTGCATCAGGAACAAATTGGAAATCCAGCTTCGTGTTCGTATATTCTTCAACTTTTTTCCATACTTTACTTTCCGGGGTAGCTGTATCATTGTAGTAGCTCTTTAACATGATACTGACGGGGAATGGCTTTTCTTTGGCTGCGGTCGTCGCTCCTGCCGTTGCTTTGGATGTGTCTGTCGCTTTAGACTCATTGGTACTCGAGCTGCACCCCGCTATAACTGTGACTGCTACTATGATGCTAGTAGTGGCAAGCAATGGTTTTTTCTTTTTTTCCCAATTCATATTCATGTTCCTCCCTTTTTCTTATCAAAAATATACTTGTTTATGATGAAGCATGCACCTGTCGTCAATACTTTACTGGACTTGGACCGATGCTGCGACAATCCTAAAATAGTCACCTGCCGCTATAAAACATTCACCCTTTTACCGCGCCAATTAAAACCCCTTTGGCAAAATACTTTTGAATAAACGGATAAACCATCAATATCGGTAATGTACCCACAACGATGATTGCCATTTTAATTGATTGATCCGGCGGTTTCACATAGGTGGGATCGTATGTCCCCATGTCTAGCGAACCAGTTGCCAAAAGGACAATTTGCCGCAATAGAACCTGCATCGGCCACTTTTTAGCGTCAGATAGATAGATCAAAGCATTAAAGAAATCATTCCAATGGGCAACGGCGTAGAAAAGAGCGAATGTTGCGATAACCGGTTTGGAGAGCGGTAAAACAATTCGCCAAAGTACACCTATATCATTACATCCGTCTATTCGGGCCGATTCAATTAATTCGCCCGGAATTTCCTGGAAAAATGATTTCACGACAATCAAGTTAAAGGCGTTGATAGCGACAGGCAGCATGACCGCCCAGTAGGTGTTCAATAGTCCTAAGCCTTTGACAACCAGATAAGTAGGAATAATCCCGCCGCTAAACACCATCGTGAAGATGATTAGGTTCAAGACGACATTTCGGCCAATCATGTGCCGCCGTGATAAAGCATAGGCCATCGTAAAGGTAAACAATAGGTTTACAAGAGTTCCTCCTACGGTTATAAATACGGATACGAATAAACTTCGCGGCAACGTATTATCTTTAAAAACGAACTTGTAAGCATCAAATGTAATTTCTTTGGGAATTAGAAAAAAGGATCTGCTTCCAATCTCAAGATCGCTTGCGAACGACCCCGCCACGATATACATAACCGGAAGGATCATAGTAAGGGCAACGAGAGCAAGAAAGAGATAATTGGCGATATCAAACAATTTTTCGCCTACTGACGAATGACACGTGTTCATAGTGCTCTCCTCCTAAGAGTTTTGCGATAGCAAAACTTTCTTCGTAAGCATGTGCTGAGTTTTGCGATAGCAAAACTTTCTTCGTAAGCATCAGAATATACCGGAATGTCCAGCCCTTTTGGCTAAATAATTCGTTGAAAAGACGAGAATGACGCCGATAATGGCTTTAAATAACCCTACTGCCGCACTGTAGCTGAAAGCGCCCTGTACGATCCCCGCCGTATAAACATAAGTGTCAAATACTTCGGCCACAGGCCGGTTTAGCGGGTTGATCATTAATAAGACTTGTTCAAATCCACGATCCATAAAGTGACCCATTCGCAGAATCAGCACGATAATGATCGTTCCTTGAATGGCTGGCAGCGTAATGTGCCACAGTTGGCGGAAACGGTTTGCTCCATCGACGATGGCCGCTTCATACTGCTCTTGATCCACCCCCGCAAGCGCTGCGAGGAAGATGATCGTTCCCCAACCCATCTCTTTCCAAATACTCTGTGTGATAATCATGGGACGAAACCAGTTTTCACTTGTCAGAAAGTCCATTTTATACCCGAATAGCTTAAGCATCAGTTCATTGATGACTCCACCTTCTGTCGTCAAAAGAAGATAGGAAATACTTGCAACAATAACCATCGAAATAAAATGCGGGATATAAATTAGTGATTGGATAAAGCGTTTGTAAAAAGATTTGCGGACTTCGTTTAACAATACCGCCAGTATGATTGGCGCCGGGAAGAAAAACACCATATCGTACAAACCAAGCAAAAGCGTATTGCGTATCAATCTAAAAAATACGGGATCTTGAAAAAATTGCTTAAAATTATCTAGTCCAACCCACTCGCTTTTAAAAAAACCGACGTAAGGCTGATAGTTCTTGAAGGCAAGGAGGACCCCCCACATCGGAACATATTTAAAAACAATAAAGTAGGCCAATCCCGGCAGCAACAGCAGCAATAGATATTTATCTCTTAGAACTTTGCCAATTAGCGTATTGCGCTTGGAATTTCTTGCGGATGTGACAGGCGCTATGTGCTCTTCAGCACCCGATGCTTTGATCATGTTCTCACTCCTTCGCAAATTGAATTGAAACTTTAGCTTGTGGCTTTGTAAGTTAAACACTATAAGATTCAAATATTTCTGACAACAACACTATTTTGAAACCGTTTTCTCAAAAAAGTATGAAGTTAGAAAAAAAGTATTATCATCATGAGGGGGATGGAGGAAGTAGAAAACCGGATGCCACGGCAGCCGGTTTCATTAGAAGTATGAATGGCTTGAACATTCTTTTACTCGGTTTGTGAATTGTCTTTCAACCATTTGTACGTTAGAAGCGAAGAGAGGAATACTAAGGTCAACCCCTGTCCCCAGCCTTGAATCCGTTCATGGGCGACGCCTTTGTAGCCGTCGGCGTCTTTCATAACAGCCGTTCCAGCCGAAACATCCAATACTGTACCGTTATTCGAAATTTTCGATAATACGGCAGGCACGGCCTTCTGAATATACTTATTGTACATAGGAGCGCCGATGGCTTCGTTATATCGAATCAATCCGGCGGCAAGACCCGCAGAACCCGATGTTTCCTCATAAGAGGTCGGATCATTCAGCACGGTGTGCCAGAGCCCATGATCAGATTGGAGCCGGACGATGCTGCTAAGTTGATCACGCAGCGAATCGTATATTTTCATATAGGACGGATGTGTGACTTCTACGATATGCAGCGCTTCCGACATCGTATAAGCTGCCCATGAATTGCCACGCGCCCAATAGACAGCGGACATGTTGTTGTGGGCGATATGATCCCAACCGTGAACATAAAGATTTGTTTCGCGATCCTGCAAGAAGCGCTCGTGTGTGTGGTACTGAAGTAAGCCATCCTCGAGCCAATCGTTTCTTTTAAGTAAAGTGCCAATACGGATGAGAAAATATCCTGCCATAAACATCGTATCGACCCAAGCCTGTTGCGGGAAATCGTAATTTTGCGATACGGTGTGCTGAAACACGCCATCCGCGAATCGTACTGCATCCGTTCTTAAGAACTCCGCCATTTGGACCGCAATATCCAGATAACGTTCCGATTTGGTTTGATCGTACAGTGTAAGCAATGTATGACCAATGGATACAGCGTTGACCGTTAACTTAGGAAGGCCGTCCTCCAACTGCTCATCGATCCACGCTTGCAATTGATCCAAATACGTTGATTCACCAGTAGCCAGATAAGCTTGGCCTACGCCGTAGAAAGCAACTCCGGCAGGCCAGTCCCATGTCATATCCATCTGAAACGTTCTGCTTACGAGCCTGTCGATGGCTTGTTTAATATCCGTTTCATTGACCGTTACGTATTTCAAAACAGTTCCTCCTCGAACATTGAAATTTACAATCTTAGACTGCATCGATTAATTCTTCTGATCCACGGCATAGGAAGCGCTTAGATATTCAGCATTCAACTCCGTCGGCAGTTCGTTCCCGATTAGCTCCAGGCACATGATCGCATTTAAGGACCATTGCGACGTTACATTTGTCGTGATGCTCGGCAGTTCTTGAATAGGTCGAACATACGCGTGCTCCGGCACTTGATAGGTTCGCGTCGCGTCCTCGCTGCCCCCCGGCAGACGATTCTCCAGCATGATCCGCCATGTTAACGCAGCCAGAGCAGTATTACTGCGTCGGTTGGCTGCGTAAGCCGCCATCGATGCCGCAAACATCGGCCAGCTGAATTTATTATGATCGATGACTCCATTCGTTCGGGCTAACTTTTCCTCAGGTTCTAGGTAATAAAATTCCCCAAATTCTACGAGCATGTCATCCCATTCAGGATCGGAGAGCAGTTGCGAAAGCTCTATCCACACTTGCGGCGCGCCGAAGGAAATGACCATATGATATCCGTAGTTGCCGTCGCCGATATGGGTAAGAATACCGGTATTCGGATCGTATCCGAATGTCGTGCCTGATAAGAGCCGGAACGGTGCGGCCTTCAAATTCTTAATCCCTTGCAGGATCTTATCTCTGTATTTCGGATTCTCAAAGCGTTCCCATTGCGACATCCAATTTGAGCTAAAGGCTGCCCAGTCCGGACCGCTCCTCACATGGGTAGGATGCTCGTCCTTCGGGAAATAAGCTCTCATCGGATCGATTCCGACGGTGGCGAAATCTGCATCGGCCACTTCCGCCAAAATATCTCCAATTCGTTCATCTGCAGTCAAGAAGTAATAGTAACGATGCAAACCCGCCATTGCTATGCGCGCTTCCTTGCATCCGCAACCCCAGTGAACGACATTATGCCGAGACCCGAGTCCTGCATATTCTCCGGAATGATAGACATCCACTTCACTCGTATGACGTGTCATGGCCTCCGCCATGCGGAACAAATCTGCACGTCCCGAGCGCAAGAACGAGAGCCAAAGCCAGATGTTCGGCACAAGCTCGGTATTCTGCCAGGCAAACCCGCCTACGTCGTATCGCCATTCGTGCCGTACGGGATCGTACGTATGCATGAAATCTCCATAATCCCAGAAACCGTACCACCGCCGCCCCTCGATCTCTTGCTTATAGAAGCTCAAACAAGCGTCGAGTTGCTCTTCAATCCAAGCTTTAGCAGGCGTACTGCGATCAGGCAGGCTCCAGATACCGAATACGTTTGTATCATGATAACGTGCTGGCTCACATAAGAGCTGAGGCGGGGATTGAATATGGCTAGTCATGTTTGCAAGGTCGGTCGCAGCGGGTGTCCCATCGCAGCACCACAGCATAAGCTCGTTCGTATTTCCGATTCCATATGGTGTACTGCGCAGCTCTTCCGATCCCTCATAGGCGGATTCTACATACGTTTTCGTATCGTAATGACGCATATCCATAGCTGCTGCATCCGGCGACCAGAACCAGAGTGTTAGCTTGGCTTCATCTGTCGTCATACCGGTTACTTCCAAAGATGATGGATGCTTCTGCCAAAAATTGCGAAGCCCTGCTGCAAGCCCGCCGTGAGTGTCTCCGGCATATACGAGCCCTTTCGCACGGTTACCGCTGACAGCCTTCACTGGGCTGCATTCTTCGTATGTTTGCTTGACGACAGAATAGGAGTCGGCGGAAAGCTGCGTCAACTTAAAGCTGTCCCAGGCAGCGGAATCATCAAGCAGCGCTTTGAATTTCGCATCTTTCTCATGATCAAATGCAATGGCTTCTCCAGCTTGCTGACGCCAGAACATGTCCATGTAGACGCCTTTCGTCCGCCATGTCGACAAATGTCTGGGCGATTCACTGAAAAAGCCTGTATCGCCCGCAAAACGAACATACCTATTATAAAGGGGGGCTTTCAGCGGCAAAGCAAAAGAGATGCCAAGCCCTTTCACGAAGTCCTCCTGTGGATCTCCTTTGAACAATGAGGTGTGGACAATCCGAATCGATGCTTGGTTGGCATAGAAATAGAGACGCAGCCGGAAGGGGAGCCAAGAACGATCGGCTTTCTTGGAGATATGCTCGCCCTCTACCATAAGTACGACCCGTAAGGGACCCTCCTGTTCGATGGTTACGGATGTGATCTCGCCACGAAACGATTCTTCCTGATAAAGACGCCCGCTCGAAGTCGTTCGTCGTTCTTCGCGAATACTGACAAGTGAACCATTCGAGCTGATTAGCTTCTCCCCGTGATATAAAGCGCGGATGAATGACTTTCCTTGTTTTCCAACGATACACCGGATGACTCCGGTATCGACGGTCACTTCATCAGCCGATTGAGTAACCTTCATACGGGATCTTACATGGATCGCAATAGACTGTTCATCGGCGACTTGTAGTGTATAGCCTTCACTAACAGGTTTATCGAACGATGCGGCGTGGGCGGTCCATTTTACGCTGCCGTCAGGCCAATAAGCAGTTGGCCAGCTTTGAAGCGCGAGCGGATTTCCTGACGGATCATTAAGGGTGAAAGTGCCAGCTTTCGACCGATTTAATTCACCTATATGCCAAGGTACTCCCCATGTAACACCGCAAGAGTTTGGAAGTTCTTCCTCCAACCAATGCACGCGGAGTTGCTTTTTTTCTCCCATGTTATCTTTACCCCTCTCCGAATTTGTTTCGTGCCTTGGTTCAAGATTAGTATCTGGGGGAATTTCCATCAACTACACTTTCTAACTCCCTACATGACGGGACATTTCACTTTTTTGCGGGATTAAGACTTTTTTTCCAAACCAAAAAAACAAACCGCCATTGCAGGCGGTTTACGGGTTGAAGCTATTCATTTCTGTTTAACTCCCGATATCGGCTTGGTGTTATATCTTCTTGTTTCTTAAAGATTCGATTAAAATAGCTTGGCTGATAACCAGCCTTTTCGGCAATATCGTTGATTTTCATATCCGTGTCGCGCAAAAGCTCCTTCGCTTTTTCAATACGCAGCTCGGTTAAATAGTCAATAAAATTTTTACCGCTGACCTGTTTGAACGCTTTGCTTAACGCAACCGTATTCGTGCCTGCGTAGTCGGCGCAGCTATCCAGAGATATTTCCTTCATGTAATTGTTCTGAAGATAAATCATCGCAGTTTCCACAGTCTTTTTCACTTCGGCATCGGATCGCGATTCCAGCTCCACCATGCATGGACTCACTACTTTATCATGGAACCAAGCGATCATTTTCTGCGGGTCCCCGATTTGCATAAGTTGTTCATATAAATTAGCCGATTTAAATATTCGGTTTGGATCCAAATTCGCAAGTCGAATAGCATGCAAGATACTGCCGAGTAATTGAAGATTACCTTGCTGAATGTCGATCACCTTGGCTCCGCGTTCGAGCAGTTCTTCCATGAAAGCCTGAATAAGCTGCTTCGCTTCTTCATTCTGGCCCATTCGAATAGCCTGAATAATCGCTCTTTCGAGTGCGAAAGGATAATGAATTTCGTGGTTCTCTTTCTCGAGTTCATCCAGAGATTCCAGGTCGATAATTTGGTTCCGGCTTTCGAAGCGGCGCCTGCTTGATGCCTGCATCGCTTCCTCGAAGCGAGAGGGCACATGTACGATAGACATAGCAAGATTGCCGATCGTGACCGATACGTACATTTTCAGCGTATGATGAATCCCTTGAGCCAGTTCTTGACTGAACGTTTTGATTATCTCCGGCTTTTCAATTTCTTCCGAAAGGATGATGAGAATACCGATCGACAAATCGTGAAAGTTCAACACTTCCGCTTGATCGAAACGACTCGATGCAAGCTCTTTCGTAATATTGGCAGCAGCGAAAGTGACAAGTCCCTCATCACCTGACGAGAAGCGCCCCTCCAAGTTTTCAAATCCGCTTAATTGAATATACAGCATAGCATATTGCTTATGGTCCACTGACCAGCCGAAATTGCGCATTCTCTCCAGAAGAGATTGCTCGGAGTATGAGTATAAATACCCTTGGACAAGTTGAAGCAGGAAGCCTTCCTTGAGATGAGGGAGCTGCTCCTCCAGCTTATTCTGAAGCGTTATACTTTCTCTAGTCAAATGCAGCCATTCTTTCTCAATGATTTTAAAATCATCATTTTGTTCTTTCCGGAGCGCTGCTAAACCTGTCTTTCCAGTTAACAAGTTAACTAACTGTGCGATAGGTGAATAGATGCGCCGTGAAGCCAGCCAAGATAAAACGAACGCGAGCAGCAGCATCGCGATGCTTAGCGTCAAGACCAATTGAGAAATAAAAACGACAGGCTTGGTAATTGTGCTAATCGGCGACGCAGTGACATAAGTCCAATCGGCACCGACACGCGACATGGTGCCGAAGGCTACAGTGTACGTCGTTTGGTTCCAATCAAACAGGAATGAGCCTGATTTCGCCTTATTGGTAAGTACCTCTCTCTTAATAGCTTCATCTAGCTGCGATGCTGGTTCTTTCCCTGAGCTAGACAGTAATTGATCGCCATTTTCCTCCAGCAGAAACGTACTCCCATCGTTATAAGGGGCTAACGTTTGCAGCAGTTTGGCAACCTTCGCGGTGTCGATCCGAACCGCAATGACCCCATACGGGTTCTCGTTAGTTTCAGGTATTTTTACCATTAAAGACAATGAATGATCACGCGGAAGTCCGGACTCCGAAGTATGCTGGGACCAGAAAACCTTCTTATCATTCGCGAGCAAATTCCTGTATCCTTCGATCTGTACAGCGCTAGTTAATGCCTCGTATTGGGGATGAAACCGCACGGGCGCAGCCCCTTCCAAGAACAATTCTGTTTCCGTAGCCAGTGGATTGGCGCCTTTCATATTGGCTAGTGTCTGTGTCATGTTGCGAGCAATCTCGAAATCACGCGATAGTTTTAAACTCGCTAATGAGTAACTGAAGCTTGGATCGAATGCCCAATGCATAACCGACGTCTCCAAGTAAGAGAACTGCTCGTCAATATTGGCAGCTCTAAGTTGAATCTGCTTGTTGTGCATCTGAAGCAGCTCGTTCTCAAGACGCTCGCCGGCAAGCCAATAAATCACGCCGCCGAAGATAAGTCCGGGAATACTGGAGATGATCAGAATTAAAATCCAATTGTCTCGGAAGCGCTTACTTCTGAACACGATTTATTCCCCCTGACATCTTCTTTTAAACTTATATGCATATGGATAATTTGCCGTTGTAACCCTTCAGCGATAGAAGGTTACTTCATATAATACCATGTGAATGGTCAACCGAGAATTGACTTTTGATCATATTTTCAATTATCGTGTCATGTCCAGCTGACCGGAAGGTAACCGATATCCATGTGCTTCTACATCCGCGGTTAAAGCAGAAGGTAAGAGCAGGCCGCACTCAGCTTAGCTGGCTTGGCCAAAGAACTAGACTGGTGCGGTCTTTTTCTGCGCCTAGAAGTTTTAAATATTCCTGTTCGGGTGCTTCTGCGATACGAACGCCGTTCCAAGCTTCGATAACGATTTTACGTAATTGATGTTGTTTAAGAAACTGCCGAAACATACTTTTTAGCTCAAGGACGATGGTCATCTGATCATCGTTTTGGTTCGTTTCTGGTGCAATTTGATAAATCCGCTTGCCATTATTCTCGATCCAATACAACCACTTACTGCCTTTGAGGGCTAAGTAATTTCCACTTTTACGTGAAAATGAAATGTTTGAAACCTCGGGCCATGGGACAATCAGTCCAAAGGGATTAGCCGGATCAATAGCACTTAAAAGCGTGAATTTTTGTTGACTCTCGGAAGTGTTACCTGCATGTTGGTACAGGCGAGTGATGAATTCTTTGGATGCGAACTGCAGAGCATGTAAATCGGAAATGAATAGCCCTCTGACGACAAGACCCCATTCTTCCAACTGACGAAGCGCTGTCTGAATGGCTTCCCATGGAAACGGGCAGTGAGCAGAGATGAGATCTTTGGTGATGATGCCAAAACGCTCCAGCAGATGATGCGTCCACTGCATGGCTGACGATTGCTTATCGAAAGCAGGGCTAAGCAAGGAATCGAGAGGATACCATCGACCAAGACCTGACTGGAATTTATCCGGTTTCTTAGAAGCTGCTGCGGCATGTAATCGAAGCGGAGCGAATTGGTCGTTAGCAGCCTGTCCATCCCACACTAATTGCAGCAGCTCCTCTAACAAGGAAGAAGGAGCTCGCCCTGTTTCAATACTCAGCTTGCTAAGAAAGATGGCCCCTTTTTTCTGCAAAAGGCTAAGGAGCTCAGGGTGTGAGGCTGGTCTTTGGTTGGCTAAAGTGAGGCAGGGCTCATATAGCGAACTGCTTTCTGCAAGAAAGAAGGCGATGAGGCCTTCCTTTTCGTCGGGCTCTTTGCGGCCTATCCAGACAATTTGACCTGACGAGCACAAGGTGTCTAGGTCCTGTTTGCGGTACGATAGCTGACGCGTAGGAAATAAGACAGTCTCCCAAAGTGAGACAGGCAGGAAGAAGCCTTGCAAATCTTCAATAATCTCGCGGAGATGGTCCATTCCAGGCACGTCAATTCTATCTGCGAGTTTTCGCCTTAGCGGCATATGCGTCATATAGGTCAGCGGGGATACGGCCTCGCCACCACGTCGATAGGACTGAAGGGACAGACGAATTAATCGTGAAGCAACCTTGCTGCTTGTCCACAGCTCCTCGATTTCCGGATCGGCAAAAGGTGCAACAGATAACATACCATCTTGAACGGCGCTCTGAACCCAATCAGCTGCAATGGCAGAATCTACCTCAAAACGGGCTGCCAATTCTGCCGTAGTGAAAGAGAGCTTCCCGTCGGCAAATCTTTGAAACACAAACGATCTGGCAACCATAGAATCCGAAAGTGAAGAATAGAACTCTAATTCATCACTACAGATATAGCGGGTCTCTTTCGAAAAAAAGGCTGTTGCTGCCTTACCTTGCCCAAGGAGATCATTGATCCATGCTGTGACAGTTACTTCGGATGCTGAACTAGCTAGGACGAGTTCAGCCAAAGAGGAATCGCCTCGTTCTTTCAAATAACGAAACACCTCTCGTGCAGAGGCTAAAGGTTCATCCGTAAGGGCGAGTTTATGTTCCTCTGCCTCGATGACCTGAGGGCTAACGGCGCTGTGGATCGCCTCAGACCCGAAAATGTCGGCTGCCATTTGACGGCTAAAGCCAAGTAATTCAACCTGCAAATCCTGCGTTAACGCATCGGATTCATATAATTTCTGCGACACGTAGTCGAATTTAAATTGCGCAGCGAGCGGCGATGGGAAATGGTTGCGATGAACGGCAAATTGGATATTTCCTGAATGAATGGCTTCCAAAATGCGCTGAAGATGCTGAATATCAACATGCTCTTCCAGGCATTCTCGCATGGCTTCCTGAAACAAAGGAAAACGTTCTTTAAAGGGCAGAGCCTCTTTCATGAGCTCTTGTCCGCGCAGCCGCTTAATCCAAGCAGGCATACGTGTGAAGCTGCGGGAAAGAAGCAAGGACGTTTCTGCGAGTCGCTGGAAAGCGGCTCCGAACATACCGGATTCAGCCACAGCCTCAATGACGAACTGTTCTGCTTCTATAGAAGAGATGGACATAATGGCATGTAGAATCGACTCATGGAAGCTAGGGAAAATGAACTCGATGCCATTGTCTTTCGCATTGGTATAGAGGGCGGTATGCCCTATTTGTTTGAGATGCCTTTCGATAGCCATTAACCAAGTTCGGTTGAGCGTGCGACCAAATAGGCTGTGCAAAATATAATGGGTTTGATTATTTTCATCAGTGAAAGTTTCGATGACAACGGTTGTATCTGTCGGCACCGTATTTACAGCAATCTGATTGCGAACGAGACTGATGAGCGCATGGCTAGCATCCGAATCAAAGTGAAAATGCTCCAACAGCCAGTCTTGGACGTCGAGATCGGCTTGAGTGTGAGGAAGCGGCTGCAAACGATCTCGCAGTTCTCGCCATAATTGACCCGTTTGAACGCCGAGCTCATACGACTTTCCGCCGGTTTCCCCGCGCCAGAAGGGGACTTCGCTGTAACGGTTGTCGGCTTCCTGGACATAAATGCGCTCTGGGCGTTTGCGGACGATACGCCAGGATGCCGTACCCAATTGAAATACGTCCCCAACAGACGATTCGTGGATGAACTCTTCATCCAGCTCACCGAGGTGAAGCCCGGTTTCATTGTGATGCACGGGGTATGCCGTGCTCTGAGGGATTGTGCCCGCGCCGGTGAGCGCGGCCATCTGCGTGGCTGCCAACCGCTCTAAGCGGTCGGTTTCACGATCCCATGCGATAAGCGGACGCACGAAGGGGTACAGCCCTGCGAGCACCTCGAGCATCGCGAGCCAGCGTTCACGCGGCAGCTCGCGGAAGGAGTCGCTCTGCGAGAGCAGGCGCTCTAGGCGCGGCACATCCAGCTCGTCGCCCATGGCTGCCATGGCGACGAGCTGCTGCGCGAGGACATCCAGACTGCCTCGCGGGATGCGGATGGCCTCGATGTCGCGCGCCGCGATCCGCCGGCTGAGCACGGCCAGCTCCGGCAGCAGGCTGCGACTGCGTGCAAGCAGCACGCCGCGGCTTACACTGCCGACGGCGTGGCCGGCGCGGCCGATCCGCTGGATGCCTGCGGCAGCGGTGAAAGGCGAGTCGATCTGGATCACCAGATCGACATGGCCGACGTCGATGCCGAGCTCCAGCGACGACGTGGCAACCAGGCAGCGAAGCTCGCCGGCCTTGAGCAAGCGCTCGACTTCGAGCCGCTTCTCGCGGGCGACGCTGCCGTGGTGGCTACTCGCGATCTCATGACCGAAATGGTCATTGAGTCGCAAGGTCAATCGTTCGCAAAGCCTGCGGCTATTTGCGAAGATCAGCACTGTACTGCAGCCTTCCATGAGCTGCAGCAGACGTTCGACAAGAGGCGTCCATATCGCCTCTTTATCAGCCCCAGCCCGCGCAGGTTCTGGCATCGTCACCTGAAGAGCATACTGCTTCTCGGCTTTGCTCTCGATAATAGCAACATTGCGAGGCTGGTCAGCTTCCCAGCCGCCAAGATAACGAGCGACCCGCTCGATAGGCTTTTGTGTGGCTGACACGCCGATCCGCTGGACGGATCGCCCGCACCACGCATTGAGCCGTTCCAGCGTGAGCGACAAGTGCATACCGCGCTTGTCCGCCGCCAGATCGTGGATTTCGTCGACGACGATTTGTTCCACGCTCTTTAGCATTTCTCTCGCGCGCGGAGAAGTCAGCAGCAAATACAACGATTCTGGCGTGGTCACCAGCAGATCTGGCGGCTGCTTCAGCATCGATGCCCGAGTACTTTGTTTGGTATCGCCGGTACGAACCCCAATCGTGAGTCCCCGCCAGGCGGTTTTCTTTTCCTTTTCGAAAGAGGAAGCGGTCTCCTCAATTTCTGCCATAAAATGAATCAAATGATCATGAATATCGTTATTCAGCGCTTTAAGTGGTGTCACGACAAGCACGCGAACACCGGCTGTGTAAATGTCCTCAAGTTCCTGTTTCTTTTTAAGAACTCCGTCCAAACAAGGCAGTAAGGCTGCCAATGTTTTACCTGAGCCTGTGGGGGAAGAGATGAGAGTGTGCGTGCCAGAACGTATTTGTTTCCATGCCTGCTTCTGAACATCTGTAGGTTCACCGAAACGAGAAGCAAACCAAGCCCTCAGAACGGGATGAAAATGAGATAGATCCAGCGCTATTTCCGTCATTGCCTTCGCTCCCTTGCTCACAATTTCTTCCAACATAGCATATTGTGAGGGTCATCGCCAGCGGGACAGAATATGACAGTTTATTTATATCTCGTATGCTAAAGTGGTTAAAGATGTACTTGATAACTTTGTTGGATGGATGAAGGAATAATTTTCAATGGAAAATAAAAGGTTACCCTCCTAAAAATAACCAATCAAACGAATTCTTCTGATACATGTAGTATTCAAATAAAGAAGGAGAGTGTGTAAAGCGTGACGTTCAAAAAAGTAATCGCGACAGGACTTGCTTTCGTTATGATCATGGGAAGCGGCACAGCAGTATTAGCCAAAGACAATGGAAATAAAAAAGATGACAGTAAGGTTGAGATACATCTCACCTTTGACGATTTGCAATCGGCAGAATGGGCGATACGCTATATCGCGAGCTTAGCATCGAAACGTGTGTTTGAAGGGTATGAAGATGGTACCTTTAAGCCTCATAATACGGTTTCCCGAATCGAAGCGATTACGGCTGCCGTTCGTTTGATGGGACTTCGCAGCCAAGCAGAATCAGCAGCAGAAATGAGCACTCATTTGAATTTTAAAGATGCGGATAAAGTTCCTTCTTGGGCTGTCGGTTATGTAGCCGTAGCATTAGAAAATGATTTGTTCTCGGAAAATGACGATATGGTTCAGCCTCAAAAAGAAGGCGACCGGCTTTGGGCGACGACACTTTTAGTTAAAGCTTTGAAGCTGGATGCTCAAGCGAAAGCGAAAATGAACACAACGCTGCCATTTAAAGATGCGAAACAAATTCCTGCAGGCGCTGTGGGTTATGTAGCTGTTGCCATCGAGAAAGGTTTGATCGATGGTTTCGAAGATAATACGTTTAGGCCTAATCAACCGGTAACTCGGGCTCAGCTCGCAGCTTTACTCGATCGTACGGGCGGTCAATTGCCAGACCAAGGGAATAACACGATAAATGGAACTGTAAGTAGTGTTGTGACCAACAATACGCTTAGTATTACGAGTTCAGGCACAACATCAACCTATCCTTTGCATCCAGACGTTTTCATTTATCGGAACGGGGCCAAAGTAAACGCATCTGCTTTACAGGTAGGGGACGTAGTGAAAGTACGCACATTTAATGGTCAAATTGTCTTCATCGAAGTGACCAATGCCGTACAATCGATTATCTACAGCGGTACCGTCAGTGCGGCAGTTACGAATAATACATTGACGCTAACGAAGGCAGGAGCTACCTCTACATTACCGCTTCATCCGGATGTTGTCGTTTATCGCAACGGCATAAAAGTGAGTGCATCTGACCTAAAAGTTGGTGATGAAGTTAACATTCGCACTTCGGATAATAAGATCATCTACATCGAAGTCACCAAATCGATTGTACCTATTTCAAGCAGCGGGACAGTTAGCGCGACCGTTAGTAACAATGTGCTTAAGCTTACGAAAGCAGGAGTTACAACTTCATACACTCTGCATCCAGATGTGGTCATTTATCGGAATGGCGTGAAAGTCACTGCTGCCTCCTTGCTGGTTGGCGATGAAGTGAATGTTCGCACATCCGACAACAAAGTCATTTTCATTGAAGTAACTCAAACGGCACAAGCCATTACGAATAGCGGGACAGTTAGCGCAGTCGTTAGCAATAACGTACTTAAGCTTCAGAAGTCAGGTGTTACTTTTGAGTTAACACTTCACGCGGATGTTATCGTCTATCGCAATGGGTTGAAAGCCAATGCATCAGATCTGAAAGTTGGAGATGAAGTCAATATTCGCACTTCCGAAAATAAAGTCATTTATATTGAAGTAACCAAAATGGTTCAACCCATTACAAACAACGGTACAGTAATCGCTGTGGTAAGCAACAATGAATTGAAGCTCATGAAGTCGGGAGTTACAACTGTATTCACACTTCATCCGAACGTCGTTGTCTATCGAAATGGCGTGAAGGTCAGAGCTGTTGATTTAAAAGTAGGCGATGAAGTCGATATTCGTACCTCTGATAATAAAGTCATTTACATTGAAGTCACCAAAATGATTGATGCGAATTTACCATTCGATCTTTTAGGAAAGTTAAAAGGAACTACCCTCAATGCCCAAGGTGAACTTGCAACGATTTCCATCACTCAAACCATTAATGGTGTGGAACAAACAACGATCTATCAGGTATCCTCTGGTGTCACGCTTTCTGGCAACCTAGCCTTATTCAAAGAAGGAAATCTTATACAGCTTAAAGGTGTTAATAGGCTCGTAACCTCCATCACAATCAAATAATATGCGAAAAGAAGCCCACTCAGATTTATGGGGGGCTTCTTTTTTTGGTTTTGTTTTGCCGTAAAGCTTAACTCACAGTCGTCTTCGGTGACTTTTTGCACGGTCACTTTTGCTGCAAGGATGTATTTCATCGTTAGATTCGAGTTGAGGCAGCATTGCGATTGCTGCAACGATGTTTTACATCGTTAGGAGGGAGATTGTGCTAATAACTGTTCATAAAAGGTTGATGGAACGATGTTTTACATTGTTACAAGGGAGCACAATCATCACTTTAATGCTGTAACGATACTTTTCATCATTGCGTCACAGGTCGGCAAACTCTGCGTGCACTGTTTATCTCACAGGCATCTTTGGCGGCTTTTTGGACAGCTACTTTTTTATTCGTGTGCTCCAGAATAAGCGCGTTTTCGCGCTTATTTGTTCGGGCGCTCCAGATTAAGCGCGTTTTCGGCGCTCATTCAGCGCAGACGCGCATGACGATCTGCTGAGAAGTCGATTTCCGGCTTCTCAGACTCTGTCAACGAGCTTCGGCTCGCAGAGCTCTCGTTGTAAGCGCGGTTTTCGCGCTTATTTGTTCGGTCGCTCCTGAATAAGCGCGTTTTCGGCGCTTATTCAAAACGTACGCGTGACGATCTGCTGAGAAGCTGTTTTCTGAATTCTCAGACTCTGTCGACGAGTGCTTAAGCTCGTACTACAAGCTCTGTTAGATTGAATGATCATTCTATATATTGCTAATCTAATCAGCCCTCATGAAGGACCAATTAGATTACGATAATTTTTTTAAATGGAAGCACAAAGAAAAAAGCCCTTCAGTAATGGGCCAGGATAACAGCAATATCTCTATCATTAAATTGAAGGGTACCCTCTTCTGATTTCGTAAAGAAATATCCTCTAGATTCAATATAATGGCAGAGTTTAAGCAGAATTTTGGGTTCTATATTCAGAAGCGTTGAAAGTGAAAAAATGTTTTTTTGATCATTGGTTGCTTCAACCATTTAACATAATAACCTCCTAATATTGAATTATATATGTATCATAGTACATGCCCCAAGTCACTTGTTGTCGAAACATCGGGTTAACAAAACTTTCAATATTTGGATGATTTCTAATCATCCTGCCAAACATAAAAGCCCTTGAATCCTCCACAGGGAGGCTCAAAGGCTTACATGGATCCGTCTGTTGACGGAATCAGATCTTTAATTCCCCAAGCTTGATCAGTTCTACAACCGCTTGTGAACGACCCTTTACGTTCAGCTTTTGCATGACGTTAGAAATGTGATTCCTCACAGTCTTTTCGCTTATGAAAAGCTGCTGCGCGATATCTTTCGTGGTTTTGTCTTGTACTAAGAGTTCGAATACTTCTCTTTCGCGGTTAGTAAGTAGAAATTTGTTTTTGTGGTCGCTGCCCATGGATGTGTGTCACCCCTCCTTGCTCGGGTATTGGGAAATACAAGGTTTAGGGATACAGTCAAAATTAGTTTATGAAGGGCTGTTGTCAATGGTGCGGTATATGCATAAAAATAGGCGATATCCCCTTTTGAGTTTCCTACCGAGGCGTGGTAAGCTAAAATGAAGCATTTCTTTTGAACAAAGGAGGCTCAAATGATGTTCAAGCGTGATTATTTTATGCGGCAGATTGAGCAAATGACCGTGGTGCTGCATCGCATACTTTTTAATAAGGAACATATCCCATTTGAAGATGCCCAGCAGCAGCTGGATGAGGCAAGTCGCCATCTATTGGGGCTGAATATTCGCTCTTTGCAGGCATTATCGAGTAAGGATATCCTTGATTTATTGTCCTATCATGGCAGCGTGGATACCGCCAAAGCCCTGGTGCTTAGCGATATGTTTGTAGGACAAGGCGACCTGCTTCAGCGGCATGAACAGACTGATGAGGCTTATCACGCTTATCTGAAATCCGTTGATTTGCTGCTTCACCTGTCACTCTCACCGGAAGTTGAACCTAGGGATGAAGTGAACGATGAGATCACGTCCCGATTGAACCAGAGCTTGGAACGTCTTCAAGGATGGATCATCCCGGAGGAGATCAAGAGGCTGCTTTTCGCGCATTATGAGAAACAGGGCAATTATGCCAAAGTAGAGGATGTTTTATTTCATTATATGGAAGATCATCCGGATCGATCGGTCATACTCGAACAAGGGGTAAGCTTTTACGAAAAATTAATGGATATGGAAGAAGAACTCCTGCAAGCAGGCAATTTTAGCAAAGAAGAAGCGTTTGATGGTTTGCGTATTGTGAAGCAGAAATTGCAATCATTTGAACTTCCTAACATTTATAAATCGTAGAAATTGAAGGTGTAAAGAAATGGCTTGGTATCGGGAAAGTTTTGGAAATGATTATTTAATTGTTTATAAACACAGAGATTTGCAAGGTGCTTATCATGAAGTGAAGAAGATGATCGATTGGCTGGGGCTAAAGCAAGGGGCCGAAGTGCTTGATTTATGCTGCGGCATGGGCCGTCATTCTATGGCGCTGGCTGATTTTGGTTACGATGTAACAGGCGTGGATTTATCCGAGGTGCTTTTGAATGAGGCGGTTAAGTTAGACGATGGTAAGCAAGTAACATGGCTGCGCGGAGATATGCGTGAAGTACCGCTCGATCGGCAGTACGATGCTGTAGTGAATTTGTTTACTTCGTTTGGCTATTTTGATGAGGATGAACAGAATGAGAAGGTGCTTCATGAAATTCGTCGGCTACTAAAAGAGGGCGGCCGTTTCATCATCGATTTCTTGAATCCGGTTTATGTTCAGTCGAATCTCGTTCTTCAATCGGAGCGATCGGAAAAAGATTTATTAATTCGTGAAGTAAGAACCATTGAAGATGGCTGTGTGCGTAAACGGATCGTGATTTCGCAAAAGGGTACTGCGGATCGGCATTATCTGGAGCAGGTTAAGTTGTATGATCGAACGGCGTTTGAAGCTATGCTGTTAAAAGCGGGTTTACATATTGATCATGTTTACGGTGAATATGATGGACAGGCTTATAATGCTGAAGCATCTAGCCGGTTGATTTTTGTAGGGCATAAGGAAGGATGAGTACTTGGAAATGAACATCGTGACTGAACATACGGATGAGATCACGCAAGTGAAAGTTCCGCTGCCTTTTCCTCTGCGATGGGTGAATGCTTACCTCGTACGAGGTAGCAACGGATATACCGTGATTGATCCGGGGCTCCACACCCCGGATGCGGAAGCGCTCTGGCAGCAGGTGCTGCAGGAGCGCGGGATCGGTTTCGAGCACGTGGAGCAAATCGTGCTCACCCACCACCATCCCGATCATTACGGGATGGCGGGTTGGTTCCAGGAGCGCACGGGCGCGCCGGTTCTCCTCTCGGAGACCGGCTTAGCGCAGGTGCAGCTCCTGTGGGGCCCGGAGCAGCCAATGTCGGCGCTGCTCCTGACGCTCTTTGCCCGGCACGGCTTCCCGGAAGCCGGGCTGATCGAGATGACGAAGCACATGGCGAGCTTCGTCTCGCTGGTGTCGCCGCAGCCACAGGTGACGGTGCTGCCTGAAGGGCCTGTGCGCCTCGGGGACCGCGTGTACGAAGCCATCGAGACCCCCGGCCATGCCGCGGGTCATCTGATCTTCTACGACGCCGCGGCGGAGGTGATCTTTTGCGGCGACCATGTCCTGCCGCAAATATCGCCGAACGTTTCCTTCCTCCCGCAGGTGGAAGAAAACCCGCTCGGCGCGTACCTCAGCAGCCTGCAGGAGATCGGCAGGCTGCCTGTAAAGATGGCTTACCCGGGGCACCGGGAGCCATGGTCCGGCTTTGGCGCACGCGCAGAGGAGCTTGTGCGCCATCATCATGAGCGGCTTGCGCTCATGGAGGGACAGCTAAGCGCGCCGCTTAGCGCTTATGAGGTGTGCCGCGCGACATTCGGCGACCGGCTGAGCATACACCAGATGAGGTTCGCGCTGTCAGAGACGATCGCTCACCTCATTCTGCTGGAATCAGAAGGCCGCATCCAACAGGTAGACCCCGCCGCTGAGCTTATTCAATATGTAGCGATATCGAAATAAATACAGAAGCCTCCAAGACCCGTTATGTGGGTTTGGAGGCTTTATTATTTTCAAGGGAAGTGCATTGTCCATTCCCCTACATTTTAGGGCTATTCCTCAAGCAATCACTCGATTACCTACAACACTTTACTCAATTCACCCTACAACTCACCACTCTATGGCAATTCTTCAATAACCAACATCTTCAACTTAACTACTTCAAAGGCTTACTATAAGTAGGAATATTATTATGCGCCAATCGTCCACAGGCGGCAGCTACGATGCCGCATACCATATCATCGATAAACGTATTGCATTTACCTTCGGAATGATCGCTATCGAGGTCTTTAATAATCCCGATTTTCTCTTTGTCGAGGTATCCGAAATTCGTGAGCGCAATGGTTCCATACATGAGTGGGACGGCTGTTGCGATGCTTTCATCAACCCCGAAAAGCCCTTCGTCTTCTCCAACAATATGATTGTACTGGGGATTAAATTCTTCGGCTTCGACGGCTGTATCAATTTTGATCGCCAATTGGAGGGCGTGGAAAGTTTGCTGTTTTCGTAATACGCCAAGAACATGCTCTTCACAAAGGCTGCGCTCCATATCCGGATTGTAAGGACGTTGAAGCTGATCCAGAATGTCCACCATATCCTCCAAAGCCACTCCTCTCGATGCGAACAAAGCCAGGTTACGTTCGGTATAGTCCTCTTTCACATTTTCAGAAATGATTGAACTGGCCGTTGAGGCAACAATGGCGCAGATCCCTTTGGAAATGAAAGATTTAGGACGTTTGGTCGGAAAAAAGAATCGGAATTTACAATCCATAAATCCAAAAAGAGAAATCGCGCCGCTGCCATATAGGCCACAGATAGACATAGCAATGGTGCGATGAACATTATATGAGGGGTCCTTCATACTAGCTAGGAGCTCGGAATCATGTTTGACCTTCTTTTGGAGCTCCATGAGCGTGGACATAACGTTATAGGTTTCTGTTTTGCTTAATACACCTAGCAAGGTTGTTGTGATCGTTTCATAGGGAATTTTCTTAATTCCTTTGATTTCGACGAGTAAGCGAGCAACAGCTTCTTCGATGTCAGCTTGGGAATAGTGACTGAAAACCTCTTCACGGAATTCGTTGAAAATGTTTGCTTTTTCTTTAAGGAATGTTCTCATTGAAGCGCCTCCGAATTAGGTTAATTCTTTATTTTTGAGTATAGCATATCTTTAAAAAATGCCGAAGGAAGGTGACCCCCAGAATTTTACTTGTTGCTTTGTTATACAGGCGCAGGGGTTAAATCCTAGTGCATGACTTTTTTTCAATTGAGGACAAAAAGTAGTTATAAATCGGACAAAGCCCCGTATAAATAATAATACGAAAAAGCAATGTACAGGCCATGCAAAGAAAATACAGGGCAGATGCTTCAGAAAGCTTCTGCGAAAACTTGGAGGAGGAAATAAGCTAATGAAACATCAACATTGGATTCGTTCAGCCGCTATCGCGGGGGTAATTGCCTTGCTGACCACGGGATGTTCGGTTCTGGGCACTGGAAAGAAAAGTGACATCGATGCACCTCCGACAACGGGTGCGGAAGCTGACGCGAAGACGACATCAGCGGCCGTTACGATCGATATGATCGAGGACAATTCATCACAGATGACGGTTTATGTGAAAGATGCTAAAGGATTCGTTGCTCCACTTAGTCTTGGATTACCAAAAACGGTTTCTGTCGCCAAAACGACTCTCGAGTATATGGTGGACGGAGGACCGGTAGCAAGTTTGCTTCCATCGGGTTTCCAAGCACTGCTGCCTAAAGGTACGAAGGTTGTTAGTTTGAATGTTACATCAGACAAGCGTGCCATTGTTGATTTCTCTAAGGAGTTCCTCAATTACGATGGGCCGAATGAGAGAAAGATTTTGGAGGCCATCACTTGGAACCTGACGAGCTTCCCAACCGTAGAGAAAGTACAGCTGCGTGTAGATGGGAAAGATCTCAAGGAGATGCCGAAAGGGAAGACACCGCTGGATACACCTCTTGCACGCTCTATGGGGATCAACATTGAGAAGGCTGAGGACGCTGAATTTGGTCAGTCCACACCGGTTACACTCTATTTCTTGAATCAAAATGATCAAAATTACAAATATTATGTACCTGTTACAAGGCTCGTCAAAAGGACAGATGATGTCGCGAAAGCGGTCGTTGAACAATTGATCAAAGGGCCTGACCAGAAGAAAGGTCTGGCTGCTGTTCTGAATGCTACAACGGAAGTGAAGAGCATTAAGCCGGCAGATGGCGTTATAACGGTTGACTTCTCCAACAAATTCCTTGGCGCCGATCAGAAAGCATCCGCAGAGGCAATGCAGTCTGTTATTCTTTCATTGACGGAGAACACAAGCTTTAAACAAGTCCAAATTAAAGTGGATGGCGCAGTGAAACCTGTAACTAAAACTGCTCATATTAATCCGGCTAAGCTTTAAGAAGGTTGCCCGGTTCTAACGACCTCTATGCAAAAGCGCTGACTTTGACAAAGCGCTTGCATAGGGGTTTTCTCAGCATTATAATCATGTTCGACATCATTGTTTATGGCTTGGGGTGCTTTTCGCTGGCTACTTTGCTACAATGGGGCGTAGGAACAAAGCTTCTGATGGAAGCAACAGGAGGAGAACAACATTTATGAGAATTGGCGGAAGAACGAATCAAGAACTGCGACCTATGAAAATAACCCCTCATTATATAAAACACGCGGAAGGCTCGGTGCTTATTGAGGTCGGGGATACCAAAGTGATTTGTACAGCGACGATTGAAGAACGCGTACCTCCTTTTATGAAAGGTCAAGGGAAAGGTTGGGTAACAGCCGAATATTCGATGCTGCCTCGGGCTACGCAGGTTAGAAATCAGCGTGAAGCTGCCAAAGGTAAGCTGGGTGGACGTACGATGGAGATTCAGCGTCTTATCGGCCGTGCGCTTCGTTCCGTGGTGAATTTGGAAGCATTAGGCGAAAGATCCATAACTCTGGATTGCGATGTTATTCAAGCGGACGGCGGTACTCGTACAACGTCAATTACCGGTGCTTTTGTTGCTATGGCATTTGCCATGGACAAGTTGGCGACAGACAAAAAATTAGCCAAATTCCCGATTAACGACTTTCTGGCTTCTGTGAGTGTTGGTGTTATCGGCCAAACACCGCGGCTGGATCTGAATTATGAAGAAGATTCACATGCTAAAGTAGATATGAACGTCGTGATGACGGGGCAGGGTCAATTCGTAGAAATCCAAGGAACAGGCGAGGATGCTCCTTTTTCCCGTAAGGAACTGGATGAATTGCTCGCTCTTGCTGAAACAGGCATCCATACGATGATTGAAGAGCAATCTAAAGTATTAGGCCCGATCGCTGATCGCATTCGAGGTGTACATCATGCTGCTACAAAGTAATTTCGTCGTTATTGCGACACGTAACGAGGGCAAAGTCAAAGAGTTTGCGAAGCTTTTTGGAGCAAAAGGCTATAAAGTTCGCAGCTTAACGGACTATACGGATCTTCCGGAAATCGTGGAGAGCGGAACGACGTTTGTAGAAAATGCACGGATAAAAGCGCAGATTATTTCGGCACATCTCCATGTGCCGGTTCTTGCCGATGATTCAGGCTTATGTGTAGCGGCTTTGAATGGCGAACCGGGTGTTTATTCTGCCAGGTATGCTGGAGAGGATGCTACGGATGCGGACAATAATGCTAAGTTGCTGCAAGCATTACGCGAGGCAGACTCGGTAGAAGGATTGCCTGATGGTGCAGAGCACCCAAAGCTTCTTAGCGAAGCATCCTATGTTTGTGCGCTTACACTCATCGATCCTGTAGCGAATGAAGTGATTGAAGCGGAGGACTCTTGCCGCGGTTACATCATTGGGGAAGAACGTGGCGAAAGCGGCTTCGGCTATGATCCGTTGTTTTATATCCCTGCTCTTGGGAGAACAATGGCTGAATTAACGGTGGAAGAGAAGAATGAGATAAGCCATCGAGCCAAAGCTTTGCGTATGTTCTTGGATAGACTCCCTGATCAGAACGGGTAATTTCATGAAGAAAACCTGCTTCCACTTTATAGGTGGGTAGCAGGTTTTTCATTTATCGGATGGATATTTTATAGGAACGTAACCAAGTATCTACTTGAGCCAAATAGGCGAATAGTTGAGGACCTGTCATCAATTGACCAAACCATGGGAGATCGAAATCATTCGTCTCTGAGCTGGCAAGTGCGCGGATTTTCTTAACATCAATGAAGGGGAGTAACGGTGAGCTGGGGTCATCCAGAATTTCCAGAACCCATTTTCTTACTGCTGCTAAGTAGTTAGGATTGTGTGTTTTGGGATACGGACTTTTCTTGCGAGTTAGTACATCCTCAGGAAGAACACCTTTGAGCGCTTTACGCAAAATGCCTTTCTCCCGATCACCCGATGTTTTGATTTCCCAGGGAATATTCCAGACATACTCAACAAGACGGTGATCGCAAAAAGGGACGCGGACTTCAAGTCCGACGGCCATACTCATACGGTCTTTTCGATCTAGAAGTGTCGGCATGAACCGGGTAATATTTAAGTAAGACATTTCTCGCATACGGTTTTGCTGCTGCGTTTCCCCAGCTAACCGCGGCACTTCGCTGAGCGCTTGCTGGTATCGATTATTGACATACTCGACTGGTTTGATCCAATCCACAAGATCTGGAGCCAGCAGGTCGACGCGATTGTTAAGTTTTAAAGACCAAGGGAACGTATTTGCTGCCAAAGCTTCTTCGTTGTGGAACCAAGGGTATCCACCGAATATTTCGTCAGCTGCTTCGCCGGAAATGGCAACCGTCGCTTCTTTTTTGATCTCACGGCAAAATAAATAAAGAGACCCATCAACATCAGCCATCCCTGGTGTATCACGGGCAAATACTGCTGTTTTCAGAGATTCCACAAGCTCGGGTGTGTCGAATTCAATATAGTGATGCTCGGTTCCTAGGTGCTCTGTCATCCGTTTAATCCAAGGTGCATCTGAATTTGGCTGAAATATGTTGGCTTTAAAATGCTTGTCATTATCTTTGTAATCAACGGAAAAGGTATGCAGAGCGCCTTGCCCGCTTTCTTTGTAATGAGCAGAGGCAAGTGCAGTAAGTGCACTAGAATCCAGTCCACCAGATAGAAGGGTACAAATGGGTACATCAGACACAAGTTGACGTTGGGATGTGTCTCTAAGCAGTTGTTGAACTTGCAATGCCGTAGCAGCAATATCGTCCGAATGCTGGTGGCTTTCGAGCTTCCAGTACGTACGGATGGATAAGCCATTGCGGTCAAATACTGCGCATTGTCCTGGTTTAAGCTCTGACATGTTGCGATAAATGCCATGACCAGGTGTGCGAGCTGGACCTACTGCGAAAATTTCGGCCAAGCCTTCAGCACCAACCTCTGCTTGAAAGTCGGGGTGCGCGAGTATGGCTTTCGGCTCAGAGCCGAATAGAAGCACACTATTTTGATGAGAATAAAAAAGCGGCTTTACGCCAAGCCGATCTCTGACCAAATAGAGGGATTGTTCTTGATCATTCCAGGCCGCGAAAGCGAAAATGCCATTCAGTCGATCTACACAAGCTCTCCCCCACTCAATAAAGGCAACGAGCAGCACCTCTGTATCACAGGTCGTGCGGAAATGATGTCCACGAAGTTCGAGCTCCTTTTTGAGTTCAGGGGCGTTATAGAGTTCGCCATTATATACGATCGTATACGTGTAGTCTCCTTGTTTCCGTACCATGGGCTGAGCGCCGTTTTCCGGATCCATTACACTAAGACGTCGATGGCCGAGGGCACAATGCTGTGAAATCCATGTACCAGAAGCATCAGGTCCACGCAAATGGAGCGTTTCCGTCATATTTTCTAGAATGGACGGGTACCCGGTCAAGTCTTTCCGCCAATCTATCCAACCCGTTATTCCGCACATAGACGTTCCTTCCTTTCTTTATAAAGAGAGCATGATGATAAAAGGTATGCAAACAGAAGGTAGATAATGTCTGTCCAGAAGTGGATGGGCGCAGTCAACCGGACGGATTTTGTGTTTTGTTGACAGGCCTGATACAATAAACCCAATTCTTACTTACTAAAGGACAAAGGTGATGACAATGAAAAAGAAACACTCTAAAGCACAAATTGATTATCTGGCTTCAAGAGAACATTTTTTGCAAATCAGTAACCAAGCGGATAAACGAATTGCGGAATTAAAAGAAGAAGGTAAAGAAGTAGGGCAAGCAGAAATGGAAGAAATTATTGAGCGTGTCGGGTTGCATCGTGCTTACAACGAACTTACCCAAGCAGAGAATGTTTTGATTAATTGGACACAAACAGCTATTAAAACAGAGCCGGAATTTATTCAAAACCGCACTAATTTTGAGGAATTGTACGAAAAAGTCAAAACAGATGCAGAAGCAAGAGGCGCGATTCTTAATCTTGCCATGCGTTTAAATTTAGAGCTTGTGTGACATTCTAAAGAGGTAGTGCCATTCTTTCTTCAGGAGGCGAATGCTCATGGATAGTCATTTCATTAGCAAGCTGCACGACAAGCAGAGGAAAGCCGCGAAGAATTTCAGGACCCAAGGTGACGGTCAGCCAGGCAGTAATTTGCCGCACAAGAAGCACTAAAGTCTAATGGCACCATCAAGAGCCTGTAGGGAGATTTCCTTACAGGCTTTTGCTTTTATTATCCATTTGCCTTCGTCCTTTATGGGTATTTTATACAGCATATTTGAGGTTGTATCACACCATACTAATCAAGTGATCATTATTTCAACTCATAGGAGGATTCCCATCATGAGCAAAAAGAAAAGTAAAAGTATGGATCAGAGGATACAGAGCACAATCGATCATTCGAAGCAATCTTCTCGCATACAGTCCAATCTGGACTCAACAGAGCCTGGTCATCACCAACCGAATCGTCCTTCCGTTTAAACGAGTGATTTGAAATCGTAAATACAGCTTCGATGAAGTCCCTACCATTTGGTTGGGGCTTTTTCCTTGTACATAGATAGACTTATGAGGTATGATGATTGAGTTTAAAAGATTTGAATAAGCTCGAACAATTTCATATTCGAAATAGGTGCTTACCATCCGCTTTCCAAGCGCAGAGTAAGCTTAAAAGGGAAGATCGGTTAGAAGCCGACGCGGTCCCGCCACTGTAACAGAGGAGTCAACGTCTCTATGCCACTGATCGACCGATTGGGAAGGCTGACGTTTGATGTAGATCCTGAAGCCAGGAGACCTGCCTATTTCAGCAGCACAGTTATATACCTACGGGAGATAGGGAGGTGTTCTTATGAGTACGTGGGATCTATCAACAGTCCAACATCATGTGCTTATCTGTAACGGGGGATCTTGCCTGAAAAATTCAGGAGATGAAACAACGCTAGCCATCCGAGATGAAATTTCGAAGCACGGAGCCGAGCATCTTATACATACAACTCGGACTAGATGTAATGGCCGCTGTCAGGATGCAGGTGTTGTTACGGTGTATCCGCAAGGGATTTGGTACAAGGAAATGACACCAGAGACTGGGAGAAGGCTTGTTCGAGAGCATTTACTAGAGGGTAAACCACTCCAAGAACATATGATTTATAGCTTTGAGGAACGCTTTGTGCCAACCGGAAAAGGAAATAAGGGCATTAGTCGCGTTCAAAATAAATAACCGGATAATGAAAGTTTAAAGGGGCTTATCCCAAAAGGTTTATAACCTTTTGGGATATCTACCTTTTAGTTCGTATCCATAAGGACTTCCGCCAATAGGTGGAGGTCCTTTTTGGTCAGAATTAATATGTTTTAGGTAAGGGGAAAGCAAAGCCTACCCCTTACCTATTCGGGTGCTCCAGAATAAGCACATTTCCTTGCTTATTCAGCGCTGACGCGCAGGATAGCCTACCGGGAAGTTGATTTTCGACTTCTCAGACTCTGTCGGCTCGGCGAGCTCTCACAGAAAGCGCGTTTTTCGCGCTTATTCGTTCGGGTGCTCCAGGATAAGCGCGTTTTCCTCGCTTATTCAGCACGGACGCGCAGGATGACCTACTGAGAAGTCGATTTTCGACTTCTCAGACTCTATCGACTCGGCGAGCTGCATGCATGTATACAAAAGAGGCTATCCCTCTAATCACAGTTGGGACAGCCTCTTCTTAACTCTATTTATTTTCGTTAATGATAATTATAAATAGACCTTTTGTAATAATGTTTTAAAATCACTCACATTCTTAGGTGCCGAGACTCCCTGACGACTAGCTTCGGGCAATGCTTCCCACAAATCTAGCAGCATGGGCCTATCAAGACCAAGACCAATAATAGCCTTGCTATCTTTGAATATGTCATCTGGCGTGCCTTCCATGACGCACTGTCCTTGATCCATCACGAGAATCCAATCAGCCCATGAGTAGGCTAGGTTCATATCATGGGTAGCCATGACTAAGGTGATGCCGCGATTATGTATACGATCAAGTTCCTCGACAAGCTGTTGTTCCGATATGCGATCCAGATAGGCCGTTGGTTCATCTAGAAGCAGCAGCTTCGGTTCAAGCACAAGCACACCGGCTAAGGCTACACGTTTCTTTTGGCCGAGGCTCAAGTGGTGAATGGGTGTGTGTGCTAAGTGCTCGAGCCCCATCGTTCTTAATATAGCTTCTGCTCGGCGGTTAATCTCAGGCTCAGGAATGGCAGCATTCCGCAGACCGTAGGTGACATCCTCATAAGGAGTATTCAGAATGAGCTGCTGTTCCGGATCTTGAAAGACAAGTCCAACGTCTTGACGTAATTGCTTGAGTTCTTTGCGGGTATAAGTTAAAGCTTCGTTCTTCCATACAACTTGGCCTGATGAAGGTGAATGAATGCCAATAGCTTGAAGAAATAAAGTTGATTTGCCAGAACCGTTATGACCGCAAATAGCTGTTTTTTTTCCCTCGGGGATGCGGAGCTTTAATTTGTTTAAAGCCATGTTCTGAGAAGCGGGATAGCTAAAACTAACTTCTAAGGTTTCTAGAATCGTGCTCATCGGATACTCCTCCAATTCCAACGCAGCCAAATTTCGAGCAGCAGTAAGAGCGTGAGTCCTACATAACTTTCCAATTTATATCGAAAAGGTACAGGGTTAGCTCGGTAGGGGGCCATGTGAATGTCATCCGTAAAACCTCGGGAGACAAGGCCATTTGACAATGATTTATACCGCTGCATCGTTTTAATAAACATTTGAACAATAATAATGGCTGTATCCTTTAGTCTATTATGGAAACCAGTCTGACCGCCTCTAGATTGCTGAGCCACATACATGTTATTGGCAATTTCAAATAGGATGAACAGAAATCGATACATAATAAGCATAATTTCCAGAACTAGCTTGGGAACACGAACTTTTTGTAAGACTTGCATCATTTCGGAAAAAGGAGTGCTGAACATAATAAAGGACACGCAACTTAGACTTGCTATAATACGAACGAATAATTTGCCAATTAGCAAAAGAGCTGTTGAAGTAACGGACAACTTCCAGTCCATGAATGTAAAGGCCGCCACCTCATGGATATCAGGCAAGGCTTCTTGCAAAGGACGGACCTCTACCACTATTGCGGGTACACTACCTACAAAAAATAGGCATGCAGCACCGATGATAGTTACATAATATTTGATTGGAATACGAGCATAGACTACCGTCCATACGGCCATCCAAATCGCTATAATTACCTGGACCGCTGGATGCGTTAGATAAGAAAACATCAGCATGGTAACTGCAAAACCGCACTTCCACATCGGTGATAGAGGGCGTAAGGCATTTTTATAGGAGAGCGAGTCGATTAATTTCATCATTGGTTTTTGGACTTAGATACTTTCCCTTTGAAATAGCCAAAGGCATACCCGATGAAGCCAGCCCCGATGGCAGCTTGTAAGGCGAACAGCATACTTTCCGTCTCAGCTGGGAGCTCAAATAATGAAGAGAACCATGGCGTATAGGAGGGCTCAATACTTTGGATTAATTGTTCAGCGGCATCATCAGATCCACCAAATTCGCCTGTTGCGAAAATAAGGGGTAAGACTGCCAATAATACAACGGCAATTAACATCAAGGTATTCACAGTACGAGTTTTCATAGCTCAGAAGCTCCTTTCATTTTATGTTGTAGAATGGATAGCTCTTTTGGGCTGTAAGATTGTAACCAATTCCATATTAATACGGTTAAAATACCTTCACTAATAGCAAGAGGAATTTGTGTAATGGCAAAAATACCGCCGAATTTCAAAAAGGATGCTATAAATCCACCTTGTTCAGCTGGGAATGCAAGAGCTAATTGGACAGAAGTAACAATGTATGTGGATAAGTCGGCAAGAGCAGCCGCCAAAAATATCGACCATTTTTGTTTGCCGGTTGTTTTCATCATGGACTTATATATGAAGTAACCAACTACTGGACCGGAGAGGGCCATGGAGAAAGCATTTGCCCCGAGTGTCGTAAGTCCTCCATGAGCAAGTAAAACCGCTTGAAATAACAAAACAATCGATCCTAGGACGCTCATAGGGAGCGGTCCGAACATTACGGCTCCTAAGCCTGTACCTGTTGGGTGAGAACTGCTTCCGGTTACAGAAGGGATCTTCAATGCCGACAGTACGAAGGTGAATGCGCCAGCAAGGCCAAGCATAATTTTGAGCTCTGGATGTTCTTTCGTAATTTTGATAAGTGCTCGGACACCTAGAAAGAAGAACGGAAGGAAGGCTGCCCACCAAAATATAGCCCAACCTACAGGGAGAAATCCTTCCATAATGTGCATGCCGTAAACGGTTTGCGGTTCATTAATGAATAGATAGAGGGCTAACCCTATAACCACTAGTAAGAAGCTAGTGACCTTGTTCTTTTGTGCCTTAGTTTGCATGTTTTTTAATTCCTCCTAATTAAAGTTTGTGTAACGAACAAAAAAGACCAATCCTGATGGATTGGCCGTGGGTACGTACGAATAAACGACAAATATAAGCTAGATGTCGAAAGACTTGACGTACACCGCTCCTTTCCGCGAAGGTTTCTGGGTGCATAAATGAAGGTAGGTCTCCTGGCTCTCGGATCATCGTATTCTTTCAGCCTTCCCTGAATTTTCATCAAGTGACATGATAGAAAGAAACTCCCCGAATACAGTGGCGGGACCGCTCGGGATTTGCACCCGATTCCCTGTTACCCCTTGCTTGCTACGCAAAGGCACCTCATTTATTCGAAAAAATATGTAATTGAAAAGAGTATAACACAATATGAAAGATTCGTAGCATAGTGAAATTTTATTTTTTAGCAAATGTAGATAAACAAAAAAAGATCGCGATTTCTCGCGATCCTTTGCCGTGCATGAACGTCCCAGGAGGGATTCGAACCCCCGACCGCACGCTTAGAAGGCGTGTGCTCTATCCAGCTGAGCTACTGAGACATAAACCTCTTCTTACCTTGCGGATTTGATCCGTTTAGCGAAGCAAGAGTTATATTATCATATAGTTTAAAGTGAAGTCAACCCTATTTTATATATTTATTTTGCAATCACTTGGACAATCAAGTAAACTGTCACCAGCGAGAAGATTTCTGAGGTGATCATCATAACGGACCCATCCATCAATAACTTAATTCTTTTTCCGAAAACAGAGCAATATTACGAAGAGGAGCTTACTCGGTTCCTAAAAACAGAGCAGTATAGTGATGCGCTCCAATTGCTTACCTTTCTACTGCAATTTCCGACAGTAGACCAACACAAAACTGAACAATGGGAAGCTTTGAGGAATTGGCTGTATACCATGTATCCAGAAACCATGTTCCCTATGACGTCTCCATTGGAAGATGATCCAGAAGAAGAAACGGATCTATTACGGCAGTACATACAAGATAAGACAGCCGATGATGGCGCCTTTGCGCTTAAACTTCTGAATATGCTAAGAGAAGGTACGTTGGAGCAGCAAGTCAATGCCCTTGAACAATTAGCGTTCATTGATCAATCTGACGTGAGCGACCGTGTAAAGGAGTGGCTATGTGAGAAGCCGCGGCACCCTCACATTCAGTTTAAAGCTTTGCAGGCGCTTAAACAGATGGGTGAGCGAGGATTTATTGAGTTTCCTAAGAATGGGGAAAAGATCCTTGTCGAGATCGAAGAGACACCGCTGTGCCCGGAGGATTTTCCATCACGCATTCGTGATATGATTCGCAGAGTCGGGGACATTAGTGAAATAAGCCAACCTGATTTTGTCTATTTTGCCAAGCAGACCTGGCAGGAATTTCTAGCCTATGCGTATGGGACATCGATCTATACCGATCTGCAGAAAGCGGAAGAAGGTGCTGTTGATGTGTGGGCATCTGCACTTCATGCGATTCTTCAAGAGAAATTGTTTGGCTCGGTGAATCGTGAAGAATTACTAGATAATTACGGGATTGTTGATTCCATGAAGCTTCAGTGGAAACGAGCTAACCTTGTGCTGCAAGCGTTTGTGAAGCAGTTTAATCCGGACCCATCATAAGGCAAGAAAGGCTGCCTTGAAATGAAAATCTTATATGGTATAATAGAATGGTTGTAAAGAGCGTAACGTGAAAATATGTCATCGTACATTTTTGGAGGGGAAAGCATAAAATGAAAGCAAGTTGGGAAAAAATAGAGAAGAACGTAGGCGTTCTTGAAGTGGAAGTTGGCGCAGAGCGCGTAGCAGATGCTTTGGATAAAGCATTTAAAAAGGTATCCGCGAAAGTGAATGTTCCAGGATTCCGTAAAGGGAAAGTACCTCGTTCTATCTTTGAAGCTAAATTTGGTGTAGAAAGCTTGTATCAAGATGCTTTAGATATCATTTTGCCAGAAGTTTATGTGGAAGCGATTGAAGAAGTTAAAATCGAGCCTGTTGATCGTCCTGAAGTAGACGTTGAGCAATTCGGCAAAGGACAAGTACTGAAGTTCAAAGCTAAAGTAACTGTTAAGCCTGAAGTAACTCTTGGCGAATACAAAGGTATCGAAGTTGAAGCGGTAAGCGCAGAAGTTACGGATGAAGAATTGACTGAAGAGCTTACACGTTTGCAACAACGTCATGCTGAATTGGTTGTTCTTGAAGAAGGACAAGCAGCAAATGGTGACGTCGTTGTCCTCGATTTCGAAGGATTTGTTGATGGAGAAGCGTTCGAAGGCGGTAAAGCGGAGAAATACTCCCTTGAGCTTGGTTCCAACTCTTTCATTCCAGGTTTCGAAGAGCAACTCGTAGGTCTTGGTAAAGGCGAAGAGAAAGAAGTTAACGTTAGCTTCCCTGAAAACTACCATTCCGAAGATTTGAAAGGCAAAGCAGCTGTGTTTAAAGTGAAAATTCACGACATTAAACGCAAAAACTTGCCAGAGCTTGATGATGAGTTTGCTAAAGATGTGAGCGAGTACGATACACTTGTAGAGTACAAAGAAGAACTGAAAAAACGTCTTCAAGAGCGCAAAGAAAAAGATTCAGAGGCTGCTCTGGAAACAGCTGTTGTTGAAAAAGCTGCAGCTAATGCTGAAGTTGAAATTCCAGCTTCTATGGTAGAAGCAGAGCTAGACGTTATGGTGAAGGAATTCGAAAGACGTCTTCGCTCCCAAGGCATGACGCTTGAGATCTACTTCCAGTTCTCCGGTCAAAACGAGAGCGTGCTGAAAGAACAAATGAGAGAAGATGCTGACAAGCGTGTTCGTAACAACCTTGTTCTTGAAGCCATCGCAGCTGCAGAAAAAATCACAGTTTCCGATGAAGAAGTTGACACGGAACTTGAGAAATATGCACAATCCTACCAAAAAACAACGGCAGAACTTCGTGAACTGTTTGCTTCTAACGGCAGCTTAGAAGGTCTGAGCAACGATCTTGTGATGAGAAAAACGGTTGACTTCTTGCTTGAAAATAGCAAGCATGTTTCCGCAGCAGTATAAATAAGGTTAGTAAAGGCACGTACGTAAGCAACGTGCCTTTCTTTTACCCTATTTTAGCCTCCAAACTGCCCAAGACTATAAGAAATACCCTCATACATAGCAGTTCTCTGAAAAAATGACTTTGCTGTTCAAACGTGTTAAACTGTATCTGAATCTCAATTGAGAGAACTTGGCTATTGCCGCAAAAGGAGTTGGTACAATGAGTCTTATTCCTATGGTTGTTGAACAAGAGGCTCGTGGGGAACGTTCTTACGATATCTACTCGCGTTTATTAAAGGACCGCATTATCTTCATTGGGAGCGCTATTGATGACGATGTGGCTAATTTGGTCATTGCCCAGCTGCTCTTTTTATCAGCACAGGATCCCGATAAGGATATCCACTTATATATCAATTCACCAGGTGGATCTGTAACAGCTGGAATGGGTATCTTCGATACCATGCAGTTTATTAAACCAGATGTATCTACGATTTGTGTAGGTATGGCTGCAAGTATGGGCTCTCTGTTATTAACAGCAGGTGCCAAAGGTAAGCGATACGCGCTGCCGAATGCAGAAGTAATGATACACCAACCGCTCGGCGGTGTAAGAGGTCAAGCAACCGATATCAAAATCCACGCGGATTGGATTATCAAAACGAAACAAAAACTCAACCAGATCTATGTGGACCGTACGGGACAGCCGCTTGAAAAGATCGAAAGAGACACCGACCGGGATAACTTTATGAGCGCTGATGAAGCGAAGGCATACGGGTTAATCGACGAGGTTATCACTCGAAACGACTTGAAATAAAGGAGTGATCCCATGTTTAAATTTAACGATGAAAAAGGCCAACTCAAATGTTCCTTTTGTGGAAAATCCCAAGACCAAGTTCGCAAACTTGTTGCAGGTCCGGGAGTTTACATTTGTGATGAATGTATAGAGCTTTGCACGGAGATTGTGGAAGAAGAATTAGGGCATGAAGAAGAGCTTGATCTGAAAGATGTTCCGAAACCAAAAGAAATTCGCAATATTTTGGATCAGTACGTGATCGGGCAGGATCAAGCGAAAAAATCGCTGGCTGTAGCGGTTTATAACCACTATAAGCGTATTAATTCGCAAAACAAATTGGAAGATGTTGAGCTTCAAAAAAGTAACATCGTGCTTCTAGGACCTACAGGAAGTGGTAAAACGTTGCTAGCGCAAACACTTGCCAAAATTCTGAATGTTCCTTTTGCAATCGCGGACGCCACTTCATTAACAGAAGCTGGTTATGTGGGCGAAGACGTTGAGAATATTTTGCTCAAACTGATTCAAGCTGCAGATTATGATGTAGAAAAAGCCGAACGCGGCATTATCTATATTGATGAGATCGATAAAGTGGCACGTAAATCCGAGAACCCATCCATTACAAGAGACGTTTCCGGAGAAGGTGTTCAACAAGCTTTGCTCAAAATTCTTGAAGGTACGGTTGCCTCTGTTCCTCCACAAGGTGGACGTAAGCATCCGCATCAAGAATTCATTCAAATTGATACAACCAACATTCTGTTTATTTGCGGCGGAGCTTTTGATGGCCTTGAGCAAATTATCAAACGCAGAATCGGTAAAAAAGTAATTGGCTTTAGCACAGATGGAGCTAAAGTTGATTTGAAACCAGGCGAGTACTTATCCATGGTGCTTCCGGAAGATCTCTTGCGATTCGGTTTAATCCCGGAATTCGTTGGTCGTTTACCGGTCATCTCTACACTAGAGCCGCTGGATGAACCAGCTCTTGTGCGTATTCTTTCGGAGCCTAAGAATGCACTCGTGAAACAATACCAGAAGATGCTCGAGATGGATAACGTCTCACTCGAATTTGATGCAGAGGCGCTTGATGCCATTGCTAAAGAAGCAATCAAACGTAATACTGGCGCGCGCGGTCTGAGAGCCATCATTGAAAGCATAATGCTTGATGTGATGTTCGAAGTCCCTTCGAGAACAGACGTTACAACATGTGTGGTATCTAAGGAAACGGTTCAAAACAAGATCACTCCTGTTTTGACGACCAAAGATGGCGCGCAGGCGACTGGTAAGAAGAAAGAAGAAAGCGCGTAACCCATAATTTCACAAATTACACACAGCCTCCAATCCGATCCCCTGTTAATGGGATTGGAGCGGAGGATGTTTGGTGTCATGGGGAGAGAAACCATAATGTTCCATAGAAAAGATACGCGGGCCGTTCGTGTAGGCGATTTGACGATCGGTGGCAGTAATGAAGTCATCATGCAAAGTATGTGTACAACGAAGACAGCGGATGTGAAGGCGACAGTAGCAGAAATCCTTCGTTTGGAAGAAGCAGGCTGCCAAATCGTTCGTGTCACCGTGAACAACAAGGAAGCTGCAGAGGCCATCAAAGAAATCAAGAAGCAAATTCATATTCCACTTGTGGCAGATATTCATTTTGACCATCGCTTAGCGCTTGCTGCTATTGAGAATGGCATCGATAAAGTGCGTATCAATCCAGGTAATATCGGCCGCCGCGAGAAGGTAGAAGCGGTTGTTAAAGCTTGTAAGGAACGTGGCATTCCAATTCGTATTGGGGTCAATGCCGGCTCACTTGAGAATCATCTTCTCGAAAAGTATGGATACCCAACGCCTGAGGCTATGGTAGAAAGTGCCTTATTCCACATTAACATTCTGGAAGAGCTTGATTTCCATGATATTATCGTTTCACTCAAAGCTTCCGATGTTCCTATGGCGATTGCAGCTTATTCTCAAGCGGCTAAAGCATTCAACTACCCACTTCACCTTGGGATTACTGAGGCTGGAACGCTCTTTACAGGTGCTGTAAAGAGTGCGGCAGGTATCGGAACGCTGCTCAATATGGGACTCGGTAACACACTCCGTATTTCACTTAGCGCGGATCCTGTTGAAGAGATTAAAGTAGCTCGTGAGCTGCTCAAAACGTTCGGATTGATTACTAACGCTGCAACTCTTGTTTCCTGTCCTACCTGTGGCCGCTTGGATATCGATTTGTTCTCGATCGCTAACGAGGTTGAGGATTATATTGCAAAGATCAAAGTGCCAATTAAGGTATCTGTACTTGGCTGTGCAGTAAATGGTCCAGGAGAAGCGCGTGAAGCTGATATTGGGATTGCAGGAGCTCGTGGCGAGGGAATGCTGTTCCGTTATGGAGAAATGATTCGCAAGGTTCCTGAAGCTGAACTGCTCGATGAATTAAAGAAAGAAATTGATATCATCGTAGATTCTTATGAAAAAACTGGTGTTATCCCAGGACGTAAGCACTAATAGCATATATTTAAAAAAGATAGCCGTTAAATGTGCCTAGGATGAGGTGCTTTTAACGGCTTTCTTTGTGTCTCGGAGACAATGAGCTCGTGATTGTAAGGAATTGTTACAGATCCCCAGTTATGGACGGATAAGCAGGTATATAACCATAAATCCTTTTTTAAAGGGAACTACAGTGCTCTATTTTGGGAAAATGCACTAGAAATTTGAATTAGCGGAACATGGATGCTTTATTTCTAAAAAAAGAGAGGTTTTCTAAGGAAAACAACGAAATAGCGAACTGTAGTTCCTCATACTCATGTATTTGAACGTTTTTGGCTCAAATAACGAATCGTAGTTCCCTTTGAGAACTTTTTTATCGGCATTGTTCTCTCTCACTTATTCCCTCGTTTCGCAACCACCTGCATCAGCTCTCCCATCCGACCCGGAACCTGCCCTTGTACTCCTACCCGTCCCACACTCTAATTCCACGCCTGTAGCCGCGCCCGGGACCCGCCCTTGCACTCCCACCCGTCCCACACTCTAAATCCACGCCCACAGCCGCCCTTGCACTCCCGCCCGCCCCACACTCTAAATCCCCGCCCACAGCCGCACCCGCCCTTGCAATCCCACTCCCACCAGCACTTACTTCTGAACCAGCTCCCCTAATGCCATTTAATTCCTTGTACGCATATTTGTAGCGCAAGAGAAGCATAATGAGTAAAACTGGAAAGCTTGTTCATTTGAAGTAAGTTTTTCTAACGATTACATGCAAACAAGGAGAATGATATGAATTTGCTAAGCAAGTATAGGACTGCTCGTCACATTACCCTTACAGTAATCGTAGGGATCTTTTTGCTTCTTTTACCTTGGCATACGGGTGCTTCAGATGTGGGAATGCCTTCACAGCAAGCAGCCGAGATCAAGTCGAAGAAGGTGGCCATTGTCATTGATGACTTTGGCAATAATATGGACGGCACTAAAGAGATGTTGGATCTACCTATCCCTTTCACTGTCGCTGTCATGCCTTTCCTGCCCTCCTCCAAACAAGATGCTCAATTAGCACACGATAGGGGGCATGAAGTCATTCTACACCTACCTATGGAGCCTGTGCGGGGCAAGAAGAGCTGGTTGGGTCCAGGAGCCATTACTACGGACTTATCGAATGATGAGATTCACAAACGGATCGTAGCGGCAATCGAAGATATTCCCTATGTAATAGGAATTAATAATCATATGGGATCCAAGGCTACTGCGGATGAGAGAGTAATGAAAATTCTCGTTGAACTCTGCAAAGAGAAAAATCTCATTTTATTAGATAGCCGTACTTCTCCAAAAAGCCTAATCGGCAAGCTAGCGGGGCAAAATGGAGTTCCATTTTCAGAGAATCAACTCTTCTTCGATGATCTTTACACGTACAGTCACATCAGCAAGCAAATGGTGAAGTTTAAAAAATTAATCCATCAACGGGATATGGTCATCGCGATCGGACATGTGGGTCCACCAGGGAAAAAAACAGCCCAAGTGATCAAAGAGGCCATTCCGATCATTCAAAAGGAAGCTACCTTTGTTCCGATTTCGCAAACTATGAAGCTAAATGCTAATTAGGATGAATCATAGCAAAGTATTGATCTACCGCTTGAGAAATGGCTTTTGCTAACTTGGCTTGATGATGAGAATCATTCAACAGCTTGCGGTCTGATTTGTTGGAAATAAATCCTAGTTCGACGATAACAGCAGGGCTTTTCGTGTGCTTGAGCACATAATACTTTTTACCGAGAACAGGCAGTTCTTCCGTGCCATAAAGACGATTCAGAGATTCTTGCAAAAGTTGAGCAAGCAAAATGCTGTCTGATTGATTTTGATAAATTACAAGTGGTCCTCTACGATCGGATTTACCTGACCAATTGATATGCATGCTTAGCATCATTTTGGGCTTAATTGTGTTGGCGAGTCCGGAACGTTGAGCTAAATCCTTGCGGTGTCTTCCACCGAAGGACCACTTGTTATCTTCACTTAAAGCGTAGTCCTCAGTCCTGTTGATGATAACGCGATAGCCCCTTTTCTTAAGTAACTTGTATGTTTTTTTGGATATGGCTAAATTCATATCTTTTTCTTGGTATTTACCGTGTAAAGCACCGCTATCTATGCCCCCGTGCCCTACGTCGATAATAATATCTGCATTAGGCAGTAGGGGATCATTAGCCAAAGCGGATGCATCTGACGTTTTACAAAGACAGAGGAAAACAAGTAGAATCATCAAGTTTTTCTTCAAGCGAACCACTTCCTTTTGCATGAATATCTACTCTTATCCTTCTTCTGTAAGGGGGCTATCATACGTCACGCAAAAGTTTGCATGAATTGGATTAACCTTCTTTTTCACGGGAATAATGGAAGCTATGACAAAAAACTGAGCTGTTTGACGAAGTTAGCATGACAGCTTACGAAGCAGTTTTCTTACGAAATCTAAGCATATGCTTACGATGACAGTTTGCTAAAGCAAAGCTCTTAGGAGGTATGACAAATGAGTTTAAGTATTATTCTTATGGTAATTCAAGTTTTCTTTGCGGTTGTGATTGGGTTGTATTTCTGGAATTTGCTGCGTAATCAACAGACGAACCGGTCTGCTGTAGATAGAGAGTCCAGGAAAGAATTGGAAAAATTGAGAAAGCTAAGATCCATTTCGCTAACAAAGCCACTCTCTGAGAAAACAAGACCGTCTTCCATGCAGGATATCGTTGGCCAGATTGAAGGATTGAAAGCTCTAAAAGCTGCACTATGCGGTCCCAATCCGCAGCATGTCATTATTTATGGTCCGCCTGGGGTTGGTAAAACGGCTGCGGCTCGTGTCGTCTTAGAAGAAGCTAAGAAAAATCAGGAGTCACCCTTCCGTCCGGATTCCAAATTTACAGAAATCGATGCAACGACAGCACGCTTTGACGAAAGAGGAATTGCCGATCCATTAATCGGTTCAGTTCATGATCCAATTTATCAAGGTGCAGGTGCAATGGGGGTCGCGGGGATTCCGCAACCTAAACCAGGTGCCGTGACGAAAGCGCATGGCGGCATATTGTTTATCGATGAGATCGGTGAATTACACCCCACACAAATGAACAAATTATTAAAGGTGCTGGAAGATCGTAAAGTATTTCTAGAGAGTGCGTATTATAGCTCTGAGGATACGAATATTCCAGGCTATATTCATGATATATTTCAAAATGGTCTGCCTGCTGATTTCCGTTTAGTAGGGGCTACAACACGTACACCTAGCGAGATTCCTCCAGCTATCCGTTCGCGCTGCTTGGAAATTTATTTCCGTCCTCTTTTACCAGGTGAGGTAGGGGAAATTGCTCGGAAAGCCTTGGATAAAATTGGCTTCAAGAAATGTGAAGCTGCTGTTCAAGTTGTAACGAAATATGCAACGAACGGCAGAGAGGCTGTGAATGTGATTCAGCTTGCCGCGGGTATTGCCTTAACGGATAAGCGAGATGAGATTACCGCAGCTGACATTGAGTGGGTTGTCAATTCATCGCAAATTCCACCTAGACCAGAGCGGAAAATACCTGCACAACCGCAAATTGGATTCGTCAATGGATTAGCGGTGTATGGTCCTAATTTGGGTACACTACTTGAGATCGAAGTGACCGCGATACCAATTGCCGTTGCAGGTACTGGGAAATTTAATATTACAGGTGTAGTAGATGAAGAGGAAATGGGAGGAGGCTCTCGAACCATCCGCAGGAAGAGTATGGCGCGCGGATCAGTGGAAAACGTTTTGACAGTCCTTCGCAAACTTGGATTTAATACGTCAGACTATGATTTGCATATTAATTTCCCTGGCGGAGTGCCTATCGATGGACCTTCTGCAGGTATTTCCATGGCGACAGCTATTGCATCTGCGATACATAAAATACCTGTGGATAATAAATTGGCTATGACGGGGGAAATGAGTATCCATGGTAAAGTTAAACCCGTTGGCGGCGTTGTAGCGAAGGTCGAAGCTGCATTCCAAGCGGGCGCTACCAAAGTCATTATCCCCAAAGAAAATTGGCAAGAAATGTTCGCTAATTTGCCTGGTGTAGAGGTGCTTGCTGCTGACTCGATCGAAGAAGTGCTGGAAGTTGCGTTAGGCTTAGAGCTTCATGATAATGTGATTCACTTGCCTTTTACTTCAGAAAGGACGATTCCAGCTTCAACTTTACCTATTTTACATGCTAATTCACAACATACAATTGACTCCTAAATCAGAGTTGAGATAACCTCACATGACGCGTCAGAGTGCCAGTTGGTGTTTTGTTTGCAGTTTTGATAAAATGTAAAGGGCAACGAGGGGTACAGAAATAAATGACTTTGAACATCGTTCAAAGATCTGAAACGGAGACAAATCGAACTTCGTTCGAAAATCCAAAACGGAGACAAATCGAACTCCGTTCGAAGATCCACAAAGCGGAGAGACTTCGAACTCCGTTCGAAGATCCATATATTAGGAGGTGCAGAGGATGGGACCCGGAAAAATCAAGGTGCGCAGATTGCCGCTATTGCCTCTAAGGGGACTGCTGGTTTATCCGAGCATGGTTCTACATCTGGATGTAGGGCGAGAAAAGTCGGTTAAAGCACTCGAGCGGGCAATGGTGGATGACAGCATGATTCTCCTCTGCTCTCAATCTGAGATCAACATAGAAGAACCTGCCAAAGAGGATATTTATCGCATTGGGACAATTGCTAAAGTAAGGCAAATGCTGAAACTACCGAATGGAACCATTCGTGTCTTGGTTGAAGGCGTTTTGCGTGCTGAGATTGTTGAATACCTTGTGAATGATGAATATTATGAAGTCACGGCTAAGGAACTACCGGAGCAAGAGATCACCGATCCTGAGATCGATGCGCTTATGCGAAGCGTACTGAGTCAATTCGAGCATTACATTAATTTGTCGAAAAAGGTTACACCAGAAACGCTTGCTGCCGTGTCTGACATTGATGAACCAGGCCGTTTAGCAGATGTTATATGCAGCCATTTATCGCTCAAAATTAAGGATAAACAAGAGATTCTGGAGACAGTAGATGTACGTGAGCGTCTCGAGAAAATGCTTAATATCTTGAACAATGAGCGAGAGGTGCTTGAGCTCGAACGTAAAATTAGTCAACGTGTTAAGAAACAAATGGAAAAAACGCAGAAGGAGTACTACCTTCGCGAACAGATGAAAGCCATCCAGAAGGAACTTGGCGATAAAGAAGGCCGCGCAGGCGAAGTGGATGACCTACGCAACCAGTTGACGGAAGCTGAATTGCCAGATAAAGTCCGCGAGAAGGTTGAGAAAGAAATCGACCGTCTAGAGAAGATGCCAGCGACTTCTGCCGAGGGAGGCGTCATCCGCAACTATATTGATTGGCTGCTAGGACTGCCTTGGTCCAAAAATACGGACGATGACTTGGATTTGGATAAGGCCGAAGAAATCTTGAATGAGGATCACTTCGGACTTGAAAAGCCAAAGGAGCGCGTACTCGAGTACCTAGCGGTACAGAAGCTGGTTAAGAAGCTGAAAGGACCTATCCTTTGTTTAGTTGGTCCTCCGGGCGTCGGCAAAACCTCGATTGCTCGTTCAATTGCTAGATCCATGGGAAGACAGTTCATTCGTATTTCGCTTGGCGGGGTCAGAGATGAAGCCGAAATTCGCGGTCATCGTCGTACGTATGTTGGGGCGATGCCGGGACGGATTATCCAGGGGATGAAGAACGCTGGAACGAATAATCCTGTTTTCTTGCTAGACGAAATTGATAAAATGGCAATGGATTTCCGCGGAGACCCAGCTTCGGCATTGCTTGAAGTTCTTGATCCCGAGCAGAATAGCACTTTTAGTGATCATTTCATTGAAGTTCCGTTTGACTTGTCCAATGTCATGTTCGTGACGACAGCAAATGCTGTTCACAATATTCCTCGCCCTCTGTTAGATCGGATGGAGGTTCTCTACATTCCTGGCTACACAGAGATTGAGAAGCTTCAAATTGCGAAAAAATATTTGCTGCCTAAGCAGAAGCGCGACCATGGTCTAGAAGAAGACCAGCTTATTGTAGATGAAGATGCCTTAATGAAAATCGTTCGTGAATATACACGTGAAGCGGGCGTTCGTAATTTAGAGCAGCAAGTCGCAGGTATGAATCGTAAAGCGGCTAAAAAGATCGTATCTGACCCAACTACACCGGTGCATGTAACGGAAGAAAACTTGAAGGACTACCTAGGACCGAGCAAGTTCCGCTATAATGTAGCAGAAGAGAAAGATCAAATAGGTGCTGTGACAGGCCTTGCTTGGACGGAAGTTGGCGGGGATACCTTAGTTATTGAGGTCACCGTTATGCCCGGAACAGGCAAATTGACTTTGACGGGTAAACTCGGTGATGTGATGAAGGAATCCGCTCAAGCAGCTTTCAGTTATACACGCACACGGGCTGATGTATTTGGCATTGCACCAGACTTTCATGAGAAGAACGATATCCATATTCACATCCCGGAAGGCGCCATTCCAAAGGATGGTCCGTCCGCAGGAATTACGATGGCAACGGCATTGATTTCGGCATTGACGAATATTCCTGTTTCTCGTGTGGTTGCGATGACCGGTGAAATTACACTGCGCGGCCGAGTACTTCCAATTGGAGGGCTCAAAGAAAAGGCGCTAGCTGCACATCGAGCTGGTATTCGTACCATCCTGCTGCCTCAGGATAATGAGAAAGACATCATTGAAATTCCAGAAAGTGTCCGCGCCGAGATGACCTTCATTCCAGTCAGCCATATGGATCAAGTGCTTGAACATGCGCTTGTCAAAAATAAGCCTCCCGTGCAAGTCGGATAACGATAGAAAGTAGTTGAACATCCATGAAAGTCAATCAAGCTGAGTTTATTATCAGTGCGGTTGGACCTAGCCAATATCCAGAGGATGCCTTGCCAGAGATTGCTCTGGCAGGGCGTTCTAATGTCGGGAAATCCTCACTCATCAACTGTTTGATCTCCCGCAAAAATTTGGCCAGAACCAGCTCACAGCCGGGCAAAACCCAAACGCTTAACTATTATAAAATCAACCAGGACTTATATTTCGTTGATCTTCCAGGTTATGGCTACGCCAAAGTTTCCAAAACGAAACGGGAGCAGTGGGGAAAATTCATTGAGAGCTACTTAATGAATCGAGAAACACTGCGCCTTGTCATGCAATTAGTTGATTTGCGGCACCCCCCTTCCAAAGATGATCAAGCTATGTACGAGTGGCTAAGACATAATGATGTACCCGTCATCGTCGTTGCGACCAAGGCCGATAAGATCCCGAAAAGCAGATGGCCGAAGCATATCAAGATTGTGCGAGAAACACTAGGGATGGATAAGGGTGTTCAGCCTTTGATGTTTTCCTCGGAGCTTGGGCTCGGCAAAGACGAGCTGTGGGGGATTTTAGAGCAAGCTATTGCTTATGGAGAAACAGAGCCTGAGGAAGCAAATGAACTCGTGACCCAGCAAGAACAAGATAAAGAACAAGAACCGTCCTGATTCATAGGGCGGTTTTTTGTGTATTAATAAGAAGGACGTCAAAAGACAGAGAAAATCAAGAAGAAGCACACGGGAAAGCGAGGTTTACTGGGGAAAATTTGCTGGCATTCCGTAATTCCTTGGTTTTTTCAGAATATTTGGCTGATTATAATGAATTGCACGCAGGAATATTAGAGACGCATGTAGTATAATAATAAACAAGGTAATAGTTAATGGCTTGTAAACAAAGAATCGAGGGATTTTTATGGCACAAAGGTTAGCGACTGAATATGTCAAAACCTGCCTCCAGTTAACAGAAGCCGAGATGTTCAGGTTTTTTCAAATGTTTGTGGATCATCAAGTGACATTGCAAGTGAAAGTCTTGGAAAATGGCAACCAAGAGGTTGTTTTTCAAGATGGAGCAGGTCAGGAAATCGTCCTTTCATTTGAGAAGAAATCGGGCCTATATGAATGCACAGGATCCTGCAGATTAAGTAACACCTTACTGGCTAATTTGATGCGTAAAGCAGTGTCAGAGTTTAAAGGAAGCGCAAAAGTAAACCGAATCTATCCAAGCTATACAATGGTTTACTACTACGAGCGTGGAACCGTCGTTAAAATTGAGGAAGTCAAAGGGCAATTGTTGACCGTTATCTATGAGTACAAAGACACTATTGGTCTCATGCAGCAAATGTTCCAAAAGAGAGAAGTCGAGCAAGAGATTGAAATGATCTACGATCAAATTAACCATCTGCTTGATTTACGAAATATGCTGCAGGAACAGGAAGAACATCAGCAGATCGACACTCGCCTCAATGAGCTAACGCATCGTTTGTTTATATTGGAGGCTTAACCACACATATACCCACAATTACAATAGACCCTTTTTAGGGTCTTTTTTGTTTAAAGGCATTTGGTAAAAAAAACTATTGCATTTCTCGTCGATAGATGTTATTTTTATTCTCGTTGAAACAATATAGGAACCAGGATTCACTCAGGACATTGAATGTTGCGAGAGATTATACCCTCGGGAAGTGAATGACGTAGGTCCTAGCGGATGAAATTTTTTTCAGACATTTTATTCCTAGGAAGGGGGAACCGAAAGATGGAAACAGAATACTCAACTTTCGGAAGACACGTTGCTGTAGATACTTGGGGGGTAGATTTCGAACTTCTGAACAATGCAGATTGGCTGCAGGCTCAGATGGTAGAAGCTGCCGAGGTATGCGGAGCAACCGTACTATCTGTACAATCCAAGCAATTTGAACCACAAGGAGCAACTGTACTTGTTATGTTGTCCGAGAGTCATCTCTCCATTCATACTTATCCTGAGAGAGGTTTTGCCGCGCTTGATTGTTATACATGCGGTGAGACAGTGGACCCTCAATTAGCAATTGACTTTATGGTATCCGTATTGAAACCAGAAACATTCTATGCGAAGAAATTAGTTCGCGGAATGGGTGAACTGCAAGTAGAAACTCCTGAAATGAAGCAAGCAGAGCTTGTTAAATAAGAATCTGGGCATAACAATAACGATAACCACGGAGAAATCCGTGGTTATTTGTTTGTCCAGATACCCATACAATGTTATTGCGACACATGTCCGAACATGAAGCAAACATGAACTGGGGGAACGGATTGTGAAAAAGAAAATAGTAAGAAAAGCAGTAATTTACAGTATTGTACTCTTTCTCATCATCTGGCCTATTTATCAGCTCGTTCAAATACTTGGTCCTCATAAAGAGGAGCATGATGCTACCCATCTACTGTATCAAGTAGCTCTGTTTCAGATGGAACTTCTGAAGAGCTACCTGGAGGAAGCTGCTCAAAGCAAAGATACCGCAGGATTGGATGCTGTGGGGCAAGCCCTTTACTCGGCAAGTTATACGCATGAACGCATGGTGCTTGCTGTTGGAGGAAGCGAATATCTGACTTCACTGGACAGTATGACCCAGTTAACGCAGTACTTGAAGCGTCTGCAGGTGGGAGGAGAGCGAATGTTAAAGCCAGATGAGATCCAGACTTTGAAGGAAGTTTGGGTTCAGTACAAGAGTCTGTACGATCTGTATGAGAAACTCATGGCTTCGAATGGCGATATTGTTTCGTCCCAAAATACGAAGCTGACTGAGCTGGATCGAAATTTAACCTCTTTTATACGAAAAAAAGCACTTCAATAAAGGATATATAAGGATCTTTTTTGAATGGAGCTCAAAGATCCCAAAGCGGAGAGACTTTGAGCTACACTCAAAGATCCCTATATTAGGTATATAGAAACGAAATGCTGTTAAAACTAACGAGCAGTATGAAGCATTCATAAATTCTACAAAAAATTTGTCGGATTGCTTGTTTTGCTGTGCTATAATGGTTCATAGAAATAGACGGAAAGGCAGGTGGTACCTTTGCATATTATCGCACTTGGCTTGAATTATCGTACGGCCCCGGTAGAAATTCGGGAGAAGTTCGCTTTTTCCGATCAGGATTTACCTAAGGCGTTGGCAGAATTGAAAGACACGAAAAGCATATTGGAGTGTGTAATCGTCGCCACCTGCAATCGCACGGAAATCTACGCTGTTGTGGATCGACCGCAGATGTGCAGCCATTACTTGACTCACTTCATTGAACGTTGGTTCCAAGTCAGTAAGGATCAATTCCAAAAGCATCTATATATGTATGAAAATGAAAAAGCGATTGAACATTTATTCCGCGTAACAAGCGGATTAGATTCTATGGTCATTGGGGAAACCCAAATTCTAGGACAAGTGCGTGATGCTTTTTTATCATCTCAAAATATGAAAGCAACCGGGGCTTATTTCAATACGTTGTTTAAGCAATCCGTGACACTTGCCAAAAAAGCACACTCCGAAACAGGCATTAGCAATAATCCAGTTTCCGTCAGCTACGCCGCGGTGGAACTTGGTAAACGAATATTCGGTACCTACATGAACAAGACTGTTATGATTATTGGTGCAGGTAAGATGAGCGAACTCACGGTGAAGCACCTTTACGCGAATGGCGCTAACAAAGTTATCGTGGTTAACCGCACGTTTGAACGTGCAGTTGAATTGGCTGAGAAATTTAACGGCATTCCATGTACCATCGATAACATGCTGGAGCATTTAGCGGAAGTGGATATTATTATAAGCTCAACAGGCGCCCCAGGATATGTTCTTACAAAGAATGACATTCAGTCCTATGTTCAAAAGAGAAAATCACGTCCGCTTTTCATGATGGACATCGCGGTCCCTCGTGATCTAGATCCACAGATTAGCGGCTTACCAAATGTTTTTCTTTATGATATCGATGATTTGGAGAATATCGTAGATAAACATTTGCAAGAGAGAAAGAAAGAAGCAGCAAAGATTGAAACGATGATCGAGTCTGAAATAGGTGTTTTCGAACAATGGACGAAGACGCTAGGTGTAAGTCCAGTCATTAGCGCTCTTCAAACAAAAGCGAGTCAGATCCACGAAGAGACGATGGATAACATGTTAAAGAAGCTGCCTGACCTTGATGAACGTGAAATTAAAGTTATCCGTAAATTGACGAAAAGCATTGTGAATCAAGTGCTGCGTGACCCAATCCTTCGTATTAAGGAAATGGCTGGAGAGCGTCATGGTGATGAAGCGCTTGAGCTATTCACGAAACTGTTTGCCCTGGAAGAGACCCTTGAACAACAAGAGCAAGCCAATCAGTTAGCACAAGAACTAGAAGCCGGGCATAAAGCAGTTGAAGCTAAGCAGATGCTGGATGATAAGTTGTCCGTGCTTAGTTTACAGAACGCTGATGTTCTAGCCCAATCTTGAAGAAAAGGGCGCTAATCGCCTAGGAGAGGTGCCATGGTTACACGTAGCTGGTTGTTTGATGCGATGATTTATATGTATGCCCTGAGCCTATTGTTTTACTTTTCGGATTTCGCGAATGCGAACCGAAGCGCGAAACGGATGGGGACGGGGCTGCTTTTGTTTGTATGGGTTCTACAAACCGCTTACTTAGGCATTAACTTGTATGGTCATTTGACGGAATGGGCATTTGCCCGGTCGGACGTACTATTTATGTTTTCGTGGTTGATTGTCACGATTTCACTGTTGATTAACCGATTTTTCCGCATTGAATTGTTTGTATTTTTTGTGAATGTGCTCAGTTTTGCCATTTTGGCTTTGAATGTTTTCGGTAATCCGAATGTAACGCCAATTAAGCCTGATTGGGACATCAACGATGAGCTATTATTTATTCATATTACCTTAGCGATTGGCAGCTATGTGGCATTCTCGATTGCAGCTATTTTCTCAGGCATGTATGTGTTCTTACACAAAATGTTGAAAGCGAAGAAATTCTCTCAAACGGTTATGAGATTACCTTCACTTGAGAAAATTGAACATTACACCTATCTCTCCGTTATTATTGGTGCACCGTTGCTGCTTATGGCTTTAAGCCTGGGAGTGGTTTGGGTTGTACTGGAGGGAGATCGTAATTTACTTTATGATCCTAAGGTGATTAATTCATTCTTTGTATTGGCAGCGTACGCTTTCTATTTATTTCAGCAACATTCTATGCGTATTTCGGGCAATAAGCTCGCAGCTTGGAACCTCGCGGCATTCCTGATTGTTGTTCTCAATTTTGTGGTTTCTAATCTGGTTTCAGGTTTTCACGGCTGGATATGGAGCTAACGACGATGAATCATCCCTATCCAATTATGATGAATCTGTCTGGACGCCGATGTTTAGTAGTTGGCGGCGGGGCTGTGGCTGAACGAAAGGTGAAATCACTGCTGCAAGCAGGTGCCCATGTAACGATCGTAAGCACAGAATTTACTGAGGGGCTTATGGAGATGGAGAACCATGCTGACGTGGTTCTATATAGGCAAACGTTTGATCCATCGATCATGATCGACAAAAGCTCGGATTTTACGGCCTACATCTTGGTTGTAGCTGCAACGAATGATGCGAAAGTAAATGCTCATGTGCATGAGATAGCATCACGTAATGGGCAGCTAGTCAACGTTGTTGATCAACCTCAATTGAGCTCCTTCATCGTCCCTTCTGTTGTTCGAAGAGGGAAGTTAGTTATTGCGGTTTCAACAGGTGGAGCAAGCCCTTCGGCTGCTCGTAAATTCGCTCAAGAATTAGACAACGCTTATGGTGAGGAGTATGAAACCTACCTCGATTTCCTAAGCGATTTACGGTTATTGATTCAGAGCAGGGTGGCTGATAAACAAGCCAGACAACGTGTGTTTAAAGAGATGCTTGAATGGGACGTGCTTGCCAAAATAAGGGACGGCACGTTTGAAAGTTGGAAAGAGAAGCTCTACATAACCTTAGAGAAAGAACCTTGGATGCAGGAGTAAGTTGGAGATAGAGGTAAGGATCTATCTGCTTGTTCAGCTATCAAGGATATCGGGCAGCAAGTACAGAGAGGCGGGTAGAGATGAGAACAATCATCGTAGGAACTAGGCAAAGCGCTTTGGCACTAACGCAGACAGGGCAAGTTGTGGAACTCTTAAAACAGCTTGCAGCTGAACATGGGATCGCTTGTCAATTTGAAATAAAGAAAATTGTCACGAAGGGCGACCGCATCTTGGATGTCACCTTATCCAAGGTAGGCGGTAAGGGTCTGTTCGTCAAGGAAATCGAACAGGCACTCGTGGACGGCGACATCGACATGGCCGTCCACAGCATGAAAGATATGCCCTTCGAGCTACCCGAAGGGCTAGTCGTCGGAGCGGTGCCGAAGCGTGAGGATCCGCGCGATGCGCTGATCACACGCGGGCACCGCTCCCTGGACGAGCTGCCGCAAGGCGCGCTCGTCGGTACCAGCTCGCTGCGGCGCGCCAGCCAGCTGCAGCACCTCCGCCCGGACCTCCGCATCGAGTCGGTCCGCGGGAATATTGATTCGAGGCTGCGCAAGCTCGATGATGAGAACTTCGATGCGATTCTACTTGCCGCGGCCGGTTTGCACCGGATCGGCTGGCAGGATCGCATTAGCGCGTACTTGCCGCCCGAGATCTGCCTCCCTGCCGTAGGGCAGGGGGCGCTGTGCATCGAGTGCCGGGGCGGCGACGCCTTCATGCTGGACCTGCTGAGCAGGTTCCAGCATGAGCCAACCGCGCTCGCGGTGCGAGCGGAGCGGGCTTTCCTCGGCAGACTCAATGGAGGCTGCCAAGTGCCGCTCGGCGCTTACGCGAGCATAAGCGAAGACAACAGCGGATCAGAAGTGCCGCTGCTCACTTTAACGGGCATGGTTGGTACGCCGGACGGCGTCACCATGCTCAAGGAAACGGCTTCCGGGAGCGATCCGGAAGCGCTAGGTTTGCTTGTTGCTGATAAGCTTATCGCGCAAGGCGCAGAACGTATCCTGGCTGAGGTAAGGAAGTGAGCACCGTGAACAAAGGAAGAGTCTATCTCGTAGGTGCGGGTCCCGGAGATCCTAAACTCATCTCGGTACGCGGTATGGAAGCCATTCAGAAAGCCGATGTCATCGTTTATGACCGGCTGGCCAACCCTCGTCTACTTAAGCATCGTAGACCGGAAGCTGAACTGATCTTTGTCGGCAAGCTTCCGGACAAACATATACTAAAGCAAGAAGAAATTAATCAATTGCTCGTAGACCTGGCCCTACAGGGGAAAGTGGTGACTCGTCTCAAAGGCGGCGATCCCAGCGTCTTCGGTCGAGTAGGCGAGGAAGCAGAGCTGCTCGCAGATAACGATGTGATCTTCGATATTATACCGGGTATCACATCCTCAATTGCGGTTCCTGCCTATGCGGGTATTCCAGTCACCCATCGCGACTTCACTTCGTCTTTTGCGATTATTACCGGTCATGAATATCCGAATAAGACCTATTCCAGTTTGGACTGGGAGCATCTGGCCAAGGCGATTGGCACCATGGTTTTCTTAATGGGTGTAGCAAATCTTGAACAAATTTGCCGCGAATTGATTCGCTGCGGCAAACCGCCGGAAATGCCTGTTGCGCTCGTCAGATGGGGAACATGGGCGGATCAACAAACGATTACGGGAACTTTGGCTGATATTACGGAGAAGGTAAGAGAAGCTAATTTCAAATCCCCAGCCGTTATTATTGTTGGCGAAGTTGTTAAGCTGCGAGAGAAGCTGGCTTGGATTGAGAAGAAGCCGCTCTTTGGGCGTCGAGTACTGGTCACAAGAGCTAGAAGTCAAGCAAGTGAGCTCGTGGATTTAATCGATGACATGGGTGGAGAAGCGGTCGAATTCCCTGTTATTCGATTACAACCGCCAAGTCGCCCTGAGGCCATTCAAGCATTGGATCTGGCGCTAGACAAGCTTGATGAATTTGACTGGGTGTTACTGACAAGCGTAAACGGTGTGGAGTATTTTTTCCGCAGGCTACGTGAAAAAGGGATTGATGTTCGCAAAATGGGGAAAGCTCGCATTGCAGCCGTAGGCCCGAAGACCGCCGAAGCGCTAGCTGAGCGTGGCATCATTGCGGATGTACTCCCAGCCAAATATCAAGGCGAGGGTATCCTGGAAGCCATTCAAGCAGATTTGAAAGCCGGTCAGAAGGTTCTGTTACCTACAGCTGATCTGGCACGTGATTATTTGCCTGCTAAACTCAAAGAACTCGGTCTTGAAGTAACTGAAGTTGATGTCTACGAAAATGTACTCACAACAGACGATGGGGATGAAATCATTCATCTTCTGCAAAATCAAAGCATTCATATCATAACTTTTACAAGCTCATCTACGGTTACAAATTTACTTGAAGCCTTGCGCCAGCTGGGTGTGGAAGAACCGCTATCCTTGCTGCAAGGGGTTGAAATTGCCTGTATTGGACCGAAAACCGCAGAGACCGCAAGTCAATGTGGACTGCCGGTTACTTATATGGCGGAAGAGGCTACAGTTGCTTCATTGGTACAAAGTATTACTCAACATAAATAATAAAAATGTCTCAGATGCAGCTTCTTAAGGAGCTGCATCTGATCACCAATAAGGAGGCGGAATTCTTCATGAGTTTCCCTATCGTTCGTAATCGCCGCTTACGCGGCAATGCAGCTATTCGTAATCTGGTACGTGAAAATCAAGTGACTGTTCACGATGTTGTTCAACCGATTTTTGTTACACATGGTACGAACATCAAGTCAGAAATTGCTTCTATGCCAGGTGTTTATCATTTTTCTTTAGACAGAGTGCAAGAAGAAATCGAAGAAATTACAGAGCTCGGCATTCAAGCTATACTTTTGTTTGGTGTTCCGGATCATAAAGATGCACAAGGAACATCCGCTTTTATGGATGATGGCATTGTGCAGCAAGCGACTCGTTTAATTAAAGAATTGAACCCGAATTTGCTCATTATCGCCGATACGTGTTTATGTCAGTTTACGGATACAGGCCACTGTGGTGTTATTCATCATCATCCGGTGACAGGACAGGCGGATGTGGCAAATGATGCTTCCTTGGAGCTGTTGGTTCGTACGGCTGTCTCGCAAGCCAAAGCGGGTGCTGACATTATTGCTCCTTCCAATATGATGGACGGCTACGTATATGCGATTCGTTCAGGATTAGATGAAGCAGGCTACGAGAATACACCGATTATGGCATATTCCGTAAAATATGCATCGGCTTACTACGGTCCATTCCGGGATGCAGTAGATTCAACACCGCAATTCGGTGACCGTAAGACGTATCAAATGGATCCAGCGAACGGGCGCGAAGCTTTGCGTGAAGCGGAAAGTGACGTTGCAGAGGGTGCTGATTTCCTCATGGTGAAACCAGCTCTTGCTTATATGGACATCATTCGGATGCTGAAGGATAACTTCGATTTGCCAGTAGTCGCCTATAATGTGAGTGCGGAGTATTCGATGATTAAGGCTGCAGCCTTGCAGGGCTGGGTGAATGAAGAGGCCATCGTCATGGAAACAATGACAAGCTTCAAACGTGCCGGTGCTGATATCATCTTGACTTATTTTGCCAAAGATATTGCTAGATATTTGAAAAAATAGCTAATTTCCAATAAGAGCCATTCACCTAAGATGCAAAGGCGAGCAGTTTCCGCTGGAAACGATCAGCATGTAGTCTTAGTGCGGATGGTTCTTTTGTCATACTTTTGTCGCAAAACCTAAGCTTACTTCAGTTGTGACAAGGGTATAATTAGGGCATAATGAATGAGAATAGATGGAAACTAATCGGAGAGACTTTGGCTTAGGGCCGAAGATCCCTATATATGGAAGGTGCCTCATGACCTATAACGATAATTTTATTAAAGCATGCCGAAAAGAACAGGTGGATACACTGCCCGTTTGGTATATGCGCCAAGCTGGACGTTACGATCCGGATTATCGCAAAATCAAAGAAAAGTACTCACTGCTCGAAATTTGTCAGCAACCAGAGCTAGCTGCGGAAGTTACGATGATGCCCATTAAAAAGTTGGGTGTTGATGCGGCCATTTTATATTCGGACATTATGAATCCCGTTGCTTCTCTTGGGGTTGATTTTGATATTGTCAAAGATGTCGGTCCTGTGATTCATACCCCCGTTCGGACAGCGCAAGATGTTGAGCGCCTGCGTCCTATCGATGTGGAAAAAGATTTATCGCATATTATTCAAACGATCCGTATCTTAGACAAGGAGCTTGAGGTTCCCCTCATCTCATTTGCGGGTGCGCCATTTACGATTGCGAGCTATTTGATTGAAGGTAGGCCATCCAAAAGCTATATTCGTACGAAGCAGCTAATGTACTCCGAACCAACCGTTTGGTTTGCTTTAATGGAGAAGCTTGGCGATATGGTCATTACCTACTTACGAGCGCATATCGCAGCGGGTGCCAAAGCTGTTCAAGTATTTGATAGCTGGGTTGGCGCGCTTTCTCCTGCAGATTTTCAAATGTATGTACTGCCTACAATGATGAGAATTTTCAAAGAACTTGCGGACTTGAAGGAGCCAAAGATTTATTTCCCAGGCGTGAGTTCAGGGGAGTTACTTCCTTATCTCAAAGATATCCAAGCGGATGTCATTGGTCTAGATTGGCGGATTCCAATTTCTGTAGGCCGCGGGAGAGTTGGCGAACGCTTCGCCGTGCAAGGAAACTTGGATCCCTATATTTTAACAGCTCCGATGAGCGTTATTGAGCAGCAGGCGAAAGCAATTATTGATGAAGGCATCCAGCAACCAGGTTATATCTTTAACCTTGGCCATGGTTTATTCCCGGAAGCATCGCTTGAGAAGCTAAAGGATTTGACTACATTCATTCATACTTACTCACATTCCGTATTAACGCAGCAAGCAGAAAAGAGTGGTGTTTAGCATGGCAAGTCAGCGTATTGGTGTTTTAGTCATGTCTTATGGTACTCCGGAAAGTTTGGATCAAGTTGAAGCTTATTACACACATATTAGACGTGGGCATCCTCCAACGCCTGAGCAGCTGCATGAATTAACGGCTCGTTATGAGGCAATTGTAGGAGGGTTCTTCCCGCTGCGTGAAAATACGAACAAGCAGGTTAAAGGCTTGGAAGATACACTTCGTCAAGAACATCCAAACCTTGAATTCGTCTGTTATCAGGGTCTGAAGCATGCTCAGCCTTACGTAGAAGACGGTGTGGAGCAAATGGTTAAGGATGGTATTACGGAGGCTGTGGGAGTCGTTCTAGCCCCTCACTACTCCACGATGAGCGTTGGCGGCTATGTCAAAAGAGCGAAAGATAAGGCAGAGGCGCTTGGTCTGAAGATTGATTTCGTTCTTGATTACCATCTTCATCCTAAATTGGTGGATGCCCTTAGTGCACGTGTTGACAAAGCTTTGGAGAAATTCACAGGTAGTGATCGAAATGATGTGCGTGTTATCTTTACTGCGCACAGCTTGCCTGAGAAAATCCTTGAAATGAAAGATCCATATCCAGATCAGTTGCTTGCCACTTCCAAAGTCATTGCTGAACGTGTGGGGCTGACGAATTGGCAGTTTGGTTGGCAAAGCGCAGGCCAAACGGCGATGCCGTGGCTTGGTCCGGATATCTTGGATGTTTTACGTAAAATCAATCAAGAAGAAAGCGTCAAGAGTGTTCTCCTATGTCCGATTGGCTTTGTTTCGGATCATCTGGAGGTTCTCTACGATATCGATATCGAAGCACAGGCCCTGGCCAAGGAACTTGGACTGCATTTGGAACGAACAGAATCGCTAAATACAGACCCTCTGTACTTGGAAACATTGAGTGATGTTGTCTATAACAAATGGAAAGAGGTCACCCGTCTATCATGAGTACTAGGATTCCTCACTACATGATTGTTGGCGGGGGGATTACGGGGCTTAGCGCAGCTTTTTACTTAAAGAAAAGGTTGGAGTCTGCGGGAGCCCCTTTTCGTATTTCTGTGGTGGAGAAATCCCCGACATTTGGCGGGAAAATTCATACCATAGAGCGAGAGGGTTTCGTTATTGAAAAAGGTCCGGATTCCTTCCTTGCACGGAAGCGCCCTATTATTGATCTGGCTTATGATCTCGGGCTTGAACATGAGCTTACGGGTACCAACCCCGGGGCGAAAAAGACCTATATTGTACGTCAAGGCAAGCTGCACCGCATGCCGCCTGGCTTAGTGCTAGGCATACCAACGCAAATGACACCGTTCATGAAGACGGGCCTCATTTCCCCATTAGGTAAAATGCGAGCCGCATTGGATTTGATTCTACCTAAGCGAGATGTATCGACAGATGAATCTCTTGGGCATTTTCTGGAGCGCCGTTTAGGGAAAGAAGTGCTCCAGCGTATCGTGGAACCGCTTCTAGCGGGGATTTATGCAGGTGATACGTTTAAGCTTAGTTTGAAAGCAACGTTCCCGCAGTTTCGAGCGATGGAGCAGAAGCATCGAAGTTTAATTCTAGGGATGATGGCCAGCCGCAAAAACGTAAGTGAAGAGAGTGCTCACTTACCTTCTGCTGTTCGTAATTCGGTTTTCGTGACGTTCAAGAAGGGGCTGCAGACGTTGGTTTCGGGCTTAGAAGACGCCTTGAAGACTGTGGATCTACGAAATGGCGTTGGGGTTGTATCCGTTCGTAAAATGGGGCAGCAGCAAGCCGAGGTTATCTTTGAGGATGGGCATAGTGAAATGGTAGATGGCGTTATCCTAACTGCGCCTACTTATCAGGCAGCGCAGGTGTTAGCCGATTTTCCAGCAGCAAATCAGCTTAAGAAAATTGACTACATTTCCGTGGCGAATGTTATTATGGCTTTCGATCGCAAAGACATCCCATTTGAACTGGACGCCTCGGGTTTTCTGGTACCGAAAACCGAAGGCAGGACGATAACTGCGTGTACCTTAACATCTGCTAAATGGCTGCATACAGCCCCAGACGGGAAGGTGCTTCTGCGTTGTTATATCGGTCGTGCAGGTGAGCAAGAGTGGCCGGAGTGGTCGGATGAACAACTTGTTAGCAAAGCTCGTCATGATCTTCGGGAATTATTAGGACTAAAGGCGGAACCGCTCTTTACGGATGTAACTCGCCTCATGCATTCTATGCCGCAATATCCGGTGGGTCATCTGGAGCAGATTGCACAGTTCCGTGAAGAGCTTGCTGCAGCTATGCCTCAAGTCCTCATCGTGGGTGCGGGGTTCCATGGAGTGGGCCTCCCTGACTGTATAAGGCAAGGTAAAGAGGCAGCGTGGCAGCTTGCGGATCTGATCCAAAACCAGTCTCAGGATGCCGTAGAAACAGCCAGTTCGATTTAACGAAGCTTGGCCAGATCTAATTTGAAATCTGATGATGAAATGGTCAAGATTTGCTTTTCTTCAAGATCACGAATCACTTGCATGAGCGTCACTTTTTGTACGCCGGCTAGTTGAGATATTTCGTCAAAGTTAAGCACGAGTTTAATCGTAATTGTCGTTCCGTTACGCAACCCATGCTTATTGGCCATTTTGATCAAGCTTTTGATGACACGCGTTCTCGCGTCTAAGAAGGTCAAGTCGAACACTTGTTGATTCGTATCGCGTAGTCGACTGCTGAGCTCTTGCATAATGCCGAGGGTAATGTCAAAATGAGTGCGTAGCAGACCGAGGAAACTTTGTCCTGTCAATGTGAGCAGCACACTGTCCTCCAAAGTTTGGGCCGAAGCAGAGCGCGGCTTGCCATCAATCAGTGAAAGTTCACCAAAGCTTTCGCCTGATTTGCAGATGGACAATATTTTTTCCTCACCGGAGCTGCTTGTTGTGAAAATTTTGACAGAGCCACTGAGGACCATATAAAAGACGGAGCCGACCTCTTTTTCGGAGAATAAGACGGTACTCCTTTTAAAGGAACGTCTTGTACAAATTTGAGCTAGAGTGTTGAATTGTTCTTCATTCAATTGGGAGAATAAAGGTACTTTTTTGATGGTATCGATCATATGGGTACCGCCTTTATTTGTAGTAAGTCAACTCATTTTATCATAGATAGATTACAGGGGGTATGAAATTATGGGAAATTCGAGTAGAATCGACACGCGCTCTTCGGCTGCCTTTCAAGAAGCTAAGAAGATCATTCCTGGTGGAGTGAACAGTCCTGTTCGCGCCTTCAAGTCGGTTGGTTTAACACCTTTGTTCATGGAGAAGGGCTCAGGTTCTCGCGTAACGGATATTGACGGCAATACCTTTATCGATTATGTAGGATCTTGGGGACCGTTAATTGTAGGACATGCTCACCCAGTCGTGCTGGAAGCCATTAAAAGTACTGCCGAAAAAGGGACGAGCTTCGGTGCTCCGACGCTTCTAGAAACGGAAATGGCGAAGTTGGTTATTGGACGCGTGCCGTCCATTGATATGGTTCGCATGGTGAATTCAGGGACAGAAGCGACGATGAGCGCCCTACGATTAGCCCGCGGGTTTACGAAGCGCGACAAAATTATGAAATTCGAAGGAAGCTATCATGGTCACGCAGATGCATTGCTGATCAAAGCTGGCTCTGGTGTAGCCACACTTGGCCTTCCAGACAGTCCAGGGGTTCCGAATAGCGTGGCTTCGAATACGCTCACCGTGCCTTACAATGATTTAGCATCCGTTAAATTAGTTTTTGAAAAGTTTGGGGAAGAAATCGCTGCTATCATCGTTGAGCCGATTGCAGGGAATATGGGAGTAGTGCCTCCAGCTGAGGGGTTTTTACAAGGATTACGATCCATTACTCAGCAATATGGCTCCCTGCTAATCTTCGATGAAGTGATGACAGGCTTTCGCGTGCATAAACACTGCGCTCAGGGCTTGTACGGCGTTACACCTGATTTAACATGTCTAGGTAAGGTCATAGGCGGAGGACTCCCTGTTGGCGCTTATGGAGGCCGATTGGACATCATGGAGCAGATTGCTCCTGCAGGTCCAATCTATCAGGCGGGAACCTTATCCGGCAATCCACTAGCGATGGCTGCAGGCTTCGCAACGTTATCCTTATTGGGTGAGCCCAATGTCTATGAGGAACTGGAACGCAAGTCCGCGATGCTGGAAGCTGGATTCGCTAGGAATGCTGCTGAACTTGGTGTTGCAAGCACAATTAACCGAGTAGGATCCATGATATGTCCATTCTTCACCGAGCAGGCTGTCACGAATTACGATTCAGCCAAAACGTCTGATCTAGCTAAGTTTAATGCTTATTTCGGCCACATGCTCGATTTGGGGGTTTCGGTTGCACCTTCACAATTCGAAGGGATGTTTGTATCTACGGTTCATTCCGATGAAGATATTGCTGCTACAATCGATGCTCATCGTGAAGCGTTGAAGCAATTATAAATCTGTGAACATACAAAGACCTGGCCAATGCGGCCAGGTCTTTTGCTGTTTATGTAGAAGATTTAGTTTGTTTTTGTGGTTGGAGCAACAGTAGTAGATGGCGGAGGTGCGCTAATCCCAGTGTTTGTTTGTCCTTGGTTAGGGCTTGTACTCGGTGTAGGCGTCGGGCTCGGCTTTGATGATGTGGAAGCTCCTGGTGAGGAGCTTCCTGTGCCAGTGCCGGAACCTGTGCCGGCATTGCCTGTACCTGTCCCAGAGCCAGTGCCTGTACTCGGAGAAGGACTTGGCTTCGTAGAAGGTGTCGGTGAAGTTTCAGGCTTCGCTGAAGGACTTGGTTTGACAGTTCCATTATCTGATCCTGAAGGAGGATTGGACGTGCCGTTTTTACCAGCTTCCGTGCTGGATTCAGGCTTGGTTGACGTTGTTGACTTCGGTGTAGCTGTTGCTTTAGGCGGGTTTGCTTTTTTATTCGCTTGTTCTTTCAAGAATTCAGGGTGGTCATAAGCACCGCCTGGATCAATTGTCTTAAGTCCTTCCCAAACATTCTTGACTTTTACTTGGTCAGGATGATCAAAAACTAGGAAAGCAGATGGTAAGCGACGCTCCCCGTAACGACTGGAGGGCTTCGTGATCAGCTCATCGTTGTATACCATCTCGGAGGATGCTCCGCCATCTAAGAAGCCAGCATTAATGACGCCATCTGCGAGAAACATATCCTGTACCTCTTTGAGAGTCGCACCTACACTGTGCGTTTGTCGACCGTCGATCACGATGAAGATAACCGTTCCGTCGGCTTTTTGTCCCACAGCTGTACGAGGTGCGCGTCCCCAGCCTCCGTCTCCGCTAGTAATGAGCGGTTTTCCGTTAGCAATAACACGCGGATAGAACGATACGGCGTCAGTGACACCAAGTTTAAGCAGCTCGTCAATCGTATATTTGCCGATAATGAGTGTGCCTTCTTTAGTGAATCCAACGATGTGTTGAGGAACGCTGCCTTCTTGGTCTGTATAAAGAATTTCTCCGCCGGACATAATAGCACCAATTGGCGCAAATCCGTTTCCAAGTCCGTCTGGATCGTTGAAGCCTCCGCCATTTACGCCGGCGACAGCGCCAGTACGCTCTACCATGGATGTAATTCTTTCCCCTTCACCTTGCTTTGCGGGGACAACGACACGAATCGTTCGTGGGTCATAAACATACATTTTCTTGCCCTTCCAAAACTGACCAGAAATATCTTCGACTTTCACAAGACTTTCTGTAGAACGATTTTTATTGAATTGAACCGCCCGCAAATCTTGTTTTTCAACAGAGTTGATTTCGGTCAAATTTTGCATTTCGAGAACCAACTGATCTCTGCGCTCAGCACCAACGAAAATCCAAGCCCAGTCACGATGCTGCGTCGTAATAACGGTTTTAGCCAAATACTCGCGGATATATGCCCCAGGCGGGGTTAGAAATAAGAAGCTTGAACTCAGAAAAGCACAAACAGCTATAACGAGAAAAGTGCGTTTCAGCCAACTATAATTCCGAAAATGCTCTAATATTGAACTACCCAAGGTTGTTCCTCTCCTGCTCTATTATTCTATTTTGGTATTAGATATTTTGATAAGAAATGTCGAAAAAAAACAATACAAGATTTATATTATCATATTTTTGCATGCAATTGTTAATGGTAATTGTTAAAATAAAGTGTACATAATCCCTATTTTCTTAAGGAGTCTTGAATTCTATGAAACGGTATTACTTTTTTGATTTTCCAATAGATTTAATGGCCGTTGTTTTTGTTTTTCTAGTCATTTTGCTAGTAATCTATTTATCTTTTCGTAAAGGAACACTTAAATGACAGAGTGGAAGCGCAGCGGTGAATGGTTGGAGCTCCCGGTTCCAAATCCATTATGGAAACCTCTTAAACCAGGTGCAATAGAAGAATTAGCAGCTATACTGCCTGTTCCTAGAAAGTACTTTCTTCGACTAGCTTCCCAAGGTCTTATTCGGATTCAGGATGACAAAGTTCGACTTCATGCGTTTCCTGAAGAGAAGGCAGCTTTCAGACCCGAACCTTATGATCTTGGCATTTTGTATGAGGACGATTTTTGTCTTGTCGTTAATAAACCGGCTGGCATGTCCGTACATCCGGCTGAAGCAGGGCAAAGCGGTACGTTGGCTTCTGCGGTAGCCTTCTATTTTGAGTCGACTGGCCAGGCTTGTGGAGTTCGGCATATACATCGTTTAGATCAAGATACGACCGGAGCTGTACTTTATGCCAAAAATGAGTGGGCGCATGCGCTTCTTGATGAAGCAATGCGTGATAAACGGATTGATAGACGCTATGTAGCGCTAGCCGAGGGCGTATTCCGAACAAAGCAAGGATCAATAGATGAACCTATCGGTAAAGATCGCTATATTTCAGGCAAGCGAAGAGTTTCACCAAACGGTGATCAAGCGGTAACGCATTATCGGGTCTTAGAGCAAATGAAGAAAGCAGCTTTCGTGGAACTTACGCTAGAAACAGGGAGAACCCATCAAATTCGGGTCCATCTCAGTCATTTAGGCCACCCGCTCGTAGGGGATTCCTTATATGGGGGTTCATCACGTTTATTTCATCGACAAGCCCTGCATGGGGAGAGGCTTTCTTTCGATCATCCTGTTACTCAAAAGCACGTCATTGTGCATGCTCCTCTGCCCCAAGATTTCAAGCTTTTGCTAGAAGAAGTTTCAGCCCTGTAAAAATGTAGTCATGCCTAGCCCTTCCCACCCATATACTTTTAGAGACAAACAAGTAAATGGCCAAACAATCCGAATGCTGTCCAGCATCTGGATTTGATGGAAGGGAGGATTAATTCGGTGTCTGAACAACAACCAGGTTTAAGGTTCGATATCTATGAACGCGTTCATTTGCAAGAAGATTTGGCGGGGATACAAGAATTAAATGATGTAGAATTGCTTCCTCATATTCAGGTAATTACTTTGGATGATCAGGCAATCCTGAAAGGAAATTTGCTGCTCACAGGCAATTATTTCAGTGAAGAAAGGGATTCACCCAGATCACTAGAGCATCTGATTCCAGTCGAGATCACATTACCTTTAAATCGCATTCATCGTGTGGAAGATATTCAGGTCGAAATTGAAAATTTTGATATTGATCTTTTATCAGCGCGAAGTCTGAACGTTACAGGTGTGCTTTCCCTACAAGGCGTCGAAATTGTTTCGGCTCCGCTAGAGAACTGGCGGGAAGAAGAGGAAGTTACTTTCGTTCATGAGGTTAACATCCCAAGTTTCGAGCCACCTATGCCCTATCAGCCACAGCCTTTGCAGGAACCACCGGCAATTCCAACCATACGAGAACCTGTAAATGCAGCGTCTTATGCTGAGGTTCCTCCAAATGTGGCTCCTTTTCAAGATGAGGTTGGTTCTGACGATGGTGTAGTTGTCGTGGAGATTGAACAAACCGAATTAAAGGTGGCACCCCATCAAGAAAACACGGTGGTTACGGAAGATAAGAAAGAACTTAAAGTCGCCTTTGGCAAAAAGGCGGATGAGGCTGTGGATATCAACCCGTACGGTATTAAATCGCTTCTTTCTAAGGCAGGCTCGTATCTTACAGATAAGAGGAATGCAGAAGCAGAAGCGCAAGCTGCGCTTGCGGAAGAGACGCGAATAGATGCTGTGGAGTGGAAGCGGCTCTTTCTACAAAGCAACACAGGATCGCAGGAGTTTAGGAAACTAAAATTATGCATTGTTCAAAAAGAAGATACGTTGGAATCGATTGCCAAACGATATCAACTCAACCCGCGTGAGCTTCAACTTCTGAACCGTATGAGCGATCAAGAAATTTCAGTTGGGCAGGTTATTTATCTGCCTAGATAAATAACAGGTACATAGGCAAGAGCCTTTGGCTGCTTATAGCGGCTGGGGGCTCTTTTTCATTTTCGTAACATCTTTCGGAAGCAAGCATAATTTATGCATAAACGGTAATACTGGAATGATATATTGACTCTATTTCAAATGTTCGATATCATATGATGTAAACCATTTTGAGTAATATTGGAAACGTTGATAGGGAGTAGTAGGCGGTAAGCCCTTCAGAGAGTGGAACTGTAGCGCTGAAAGGTTCCATAGGAAGCAACCGAACGAAGTCGCCCTGGAGTTGTGAATGTGATTGTATGCGCCCGTTTATGCGGTGAGCAGCATTAGCATTCACCGGCCGCAGCCGTTATCTGTTTGAGAGCCACGCGCTTCTTTTGAAGCTGCGCGGAATGAAGGTGGTACCACGGAAGCAAGCCTTTCGTCCTTTGCGGGCGGAGGGCTTTTTTTGTTTGAATGGACGCCGATGTGAGATGACTTACAGGCCTTATAAGCCTGTTTAACAGAGATAATAGTAATGGAGGTAATCTTATGACAGAAGCTAATGAGACCAAAGAACAATTGCAAATGCCCACTACGTATGATCCTAAAGAAGCTGAGAGCAAGTGGTATGATTACTGGATTAAAAATGAATTTTTCAAAGCAGGCACCCGTCCTGATGCAGAAACCTACACCATTGTGATTCCTCCTCCGAACGTAACAGGCATGCTGCATATCGGGCATGCGCTTGATTTTACACTGCAGGATATTTTAATTCGTACCAAACGAATGCAGGGGTATGACGCACTTTGGCTGCCTGGATCTGACCATGCAGGTATTGCCACTCAAACCAAGGTAGAGCAAAAGCTCCGCGAGCAAGGGCAATCACGTTATGATCTTGGACGCGAGAAGTTTTTGGAGAAGGTGTGGGAGTGGAAGGAACTATATGCGAACACAATTCATGAGCAATGGGCCAAAATGGGCTTCTCGCTGGACTATTCGCGTGAGCGATTCACCTTGGATGAGGGTCTTTCACAAGCCGTTCGTGAAGTATTCGTAAGTCTTTATGAGAAAGGCCTCATTTATCGCGGGAATTATATTATTAACTGGGATCCAGCGGCTCGTACAGCGCTATCTGACATTGAAGTAGAATATAAAGAGGTGCAAGGCGCCCTTTATCATTTAGAATACAAAACGACGGACGGAACAGGTTCAATCGTTGTTGCCACCACACGACCTGAGACGATGCTTGGCGATACAGCGGTTGCTGTTCATCCGAAGGATGAGCGCTATCAGCATCTCATCGGCAAAACGCTGCTTCTTCCTATCGTGAATCGTGAGATACCGATCATTGCGGATGAGTATGTTGAAAAAGAGTTCGGAAGCGGCGCCGTCAAAATTACACCGGCCCACGATCCGAACGATTTCGAAGTCGGGAAGCGTCACGACCTGCCGCAAGTTCTGGTAATGGACGAAACCGGCACGATGAACGCAAATGCGGGTCCCTACCTGGGGATGGATCGTTTCGAATGCCGCAAGCAAATTGTTGCTGATTTGAAAGAGCAGGGTGTTCTTATCAAAATTGAGGAACACATGCATCAAGTAGGTCATAGCGAGCGCAGCGGCGCCGTGATCGAGCCTTATTTATCAACGCAATGGTTTGTGAAAATGCAGCCGCTTGCTGATCAAGCGATTGATGCACAAAAAACAGGCAAAGGTGTTAACTTCGTACCGGATCGTTTCGAGAAAATTTACTTGAACTGGATCGAAAACGTGCGTGATTGGTGTATTTCCCGTCAGTTGTGGTGGGGACATCGTATTCCAGCGTGGTATTGCGCGGACTGTGGTCAAATCACGGTAACGCGTGAGGACGCTACGGCTTGCTCGCATTGCCAAAGCACGAACTTGAACCAAGACAACGATGTGCTAGATACATGGTTTAGTTCCGCATTGTGGCCGTTCTCTACACTAGGCTGGCCGAATGAGACTGAGGATATGAAGCGTTTCTATCCGACGAATGTATTGGTTACGGGCTATGACATCATTTATTTCTGGGTAGCTCGAATGATTTTCACCGCTCTTGAATTTACGGATCAAATTCCGTTTAAAGATGTATTGATGCATGGTCTTGTACGGGATTCTGAAGGCCGCAAAATGTCAAAATCACTTGGTAATGGTGTCGATCCGCTTGAAGTCATCGAGAAGTATGGCGCTGACGCTATGCGCTATATGATTTCGACCAGCAGCACACCGGGACAAGATCTACGTTTCCGTTGGGAACGTGTGGAGCAGGCGCGGAATTTTGCTAATAAGATCTGGAATGCTTCTCGCTTTGCTTTAATGAATCTAGAAGGTGTAAACGCAGCAGATATTGATCTAACAGGTCAACTAGGTACTGCAGACCGCTGGATTCTTCACCGTCTGAATGAAACCGTTCGTGACGTGACTCGTCTAATAGATAGCTATGAATTCGGTGAAACTGGACGCTTGCTGTACAATTTCATCTGGGATGATCTCTGTGATTGGTACATTGAGTTCAGTAAGTTAAGCTTATACGGGACAGATACAGCTGCGAAGAGTAAAACGCAGTCCGTACTTGCGTATGTACTTGACCATACCCAACGTTTGATTCATCCATTCATGCCGTTCATTTCGGAAGAGATCTGGCAGCATCTGCCGCATGTGGGTGAGACGATTACATTAGCATCTTGGCCAGTAGAGAATGAGGCTTTCGAATCGCCTGATGCTGTTCGTGAGATGGAACTTTTGATGGACGTTATTCGTTCCGTTCGTAATATACGGTCCGAAGTGAATGTGCCGATGAGTAAGAAAGTTGAACTGCTTGTAAAGCCGGCTAGCAGCGAAACGCTGAGTATTCTCCGCAGCAATGAAGAATATCTGAAGCGTTTCTGTAACACTTCCCTGCTCCAAATCGACGCAGAAATGGCAGCACCAGAGAAAGCTATGACAGCTATCATTACAGGAGCTGAGCTTTACTTGCCGCTGGCTGGTCTTATCGACATTGCGCAAGAGCTCACGCGCTTGGATAAAGAATTACAATCTTTGCACGGTGAAGTAGAGCGTATCGAGAAAAAACTAGGCAATGAGGGCTTTGTGGCCAAGGCGCCAGCTAAGGTCATTGAGGAAGAAAAAGCAAAGCTTGCTGATTATGCCGACAAGCGAGACAAAGTGATTACGCGTTTAGCGGAGTTAAAAGGATAATTGTAGTAAAACAAACGATTGCCTAGTTACGAAAACAAGCTGATTCATATAGTAAATGAGGATGAAATCGATGGATAAAATCAAAGACACCCCTTCGGCTGAATTCCAGACAGCGCAAGAAGCCATTGCTTGGATTGTCAGCCGGATGGAGAAGCTCGGTATGAAACCGGGACTTCAACGAATGCAGATGTTAATGGAGAAACTAGGTCACCCCGAACGTAGGCTGAAGTTCATTCATGTGGCTGGGACGAATGGCAAAGGCTCTACCTGTGCCTATCTATCTTCTGTTTTGCAGGCTTGCGGTTATGACGTGGGTACATTCACGTCTCCTTATTTGGAGAAGTATACGAATCGTATCCAAGTGAACGGAGCCGACATTCCGGACGACGTGCTGCTCAGACTGGTGAATGAAATGAAGCCAATCGTTGACGAAATTGCAGAAACTGAGGTCGGACCTCCGTCTATGTTCGAAATTTCGACTGCGCTTGCGATTATGCATTTTGGCAAAGTGGCATATCCCGATTACGTAGTATGGGAAACAGGTCTCGGGGGAAGGCTGGATAGCACGAATATTGTGAATCCCGTCGTAACCATCATTACGAATGTAGGCCATGACCATATGGAAATCTTGGGTGATACACTCGAATTAGTTGCAGCTGAGAAAGCGGGTATTATTAAAGCAGGTGTGCCCGTCATTACCGCTGTTGAGCCGCATGAGATTTGGAGTGTGATCGATCAAATTGCCAAGGAGAAAAAAGCGACACTCTATTCACTTGGCGGACAATTCAATTTCACGAATGTGAGAAGCGAGCTAGATAGCCAAACTTTTGATTTTAGCGGGCCGTTTCGACATATTCATGGTGTGCCGATTACGCTAAACGGAGAGCACCAATTGAAGAACGCAGCAGTAGCCGTAATGACGCTTGAAGTTCTTCGTCAATATTATGCCTGTATCGTTGATGATGAAGATCTGTTCAAAGGACTCAAGGAGACACGTTGGCCGGGCAGACTTGAGATGGTTTCGAGCGAGCCTCGTATATTACTCGATGGCGCTCATAATCCAGAAGGGGCCGCAACGCTGGCTGCCGCGCTCCAAAGTGTATATACTTACCGTAAGCTTCATATGATGGTAGGAATGCTTTCTACGAAGAATCATCCAGGCTACCTGAGGCATATACTACCATTGGTGGATACTCTTATAATTACGGAACCCGATTTTCATAAAAAAGGCGACGCTTCTATGCTCGCTGAGATTGCAAGAGAGCTGCTGCGCGAGATGAACCGTGAGGTAGATATCATTGTTGAGCGAGATTGGAAGCGAGCTTTAGAAACACTAACAAGTAGAACTGAGCAGGATGATCTGGCGGTCGTATCCGGCACGCTGTATTTAATCTCTGATGTTCGTTCTTGGATTACCTATCAAACCGATTCTGAAAAAGGATGGTGAGAACGGCGTGAGTCAAGCAGAACACGTACATTTTATTGGCATCGGCGGATACGGCATGAGTGCCATTGCCAAAGTCATGCTGGAAATGGGATACCGGATATCTGGTTCCGATCTGGCACAGCAAGAGCTTACAGAAAAGCTGAAAGCGAAGGGTGCGCAAGTTTTCATCGGACATGAAGCTAGGAATGTGTCAGGGGCCGATTTGGTTGTGTATTCAACCGCTTTAGCCAAAGACAATGTAGAAATGCAAGCTGCGGAAGAATTGAATATTCCGATTATTCATCGCTCACAAATGCTTGCTCGGCTCATGAATGAACGCAAAGGCATTGCGGTAGCTGGGGCCCACGGGAAAACAACAACATCGTCAATGATTGCTTTAGTCATGGAGATTTGCGGAATAGATCCGACTTATATCATTGGTGGCGAGATCATGAATGTAGGCAGTAATGCCAAAGCTGGCAAGGGCGAATTCGTCGTGGCAGAAGCGGACGAGAGTGATGGAACCTTCCTTCAATATCACCCAACTCTCGCACTTGTGAACAATATCGAAGCGGATCACTTGGAGAATTACAATGGTGATTTCGAGAATTTGAAGAAAGCTTATAAACAATTCCTCAGTCAAGTTAGACCTGGCGGGAGAGCGATTGTTTGTCATGATGATGCGTTCTTACGTGAAATGATTCCGCAAATTCAAAGCGAAGTCATTACGTATGGCATAGATACTGAGGCTGATTATGTCGCAAGTGATATTACGCTAGGCGACCGTAAGGTTACGTTTACTGTACAGTTCAAAGGGGCTGCACTCGGTCAGGTTAGCTTGTCCGTACCAGGTAAACATAACGTATATAATGCATTAGCGACGCTTATCACCTGTCTGGAAGCAGGGCTTTCTTTCGAGCAAATTGCAGAAGCTATTCAGGAATTTCGAGGCGCAAAGCGTAGGTTCCAAGTGCTGGGAGAAGTTGCAAACATGTTGGTTATTGATGACTACGCGCATCATCCTACGGAAATTCAAGCAACGATTTCCGCAGCCAAAGCAACAGGGAAACGCATCATAGCTGTATTTCAACCGCAACGTTATACGCGAACCTATTATTTATTTGAACAGTTCAGCCGCTCATTCGATGAAGCTGATGAGGTTATTATTACCGATATTTATTCACCTGCCGGCGAGCAGCGAATTGAGGGAATAGATTCAGTTAAACTGGTTGAATTGATCCGCAGTAACAGCAACCCGAATGTTCAACATATTGCTACTCGGGATGAGGTACTCACTTATTTGATTCAGCATGTGCAGCCTGGTGACCTGGTGTTAACCATGGGGGCTGGCGACATCTGGAAAGCAGCTGATGGTTTAGCGAAATCGCTGCGTAAAAAGTACGAACTGACTAGTTAGAAGAAAGATCGCTGCAAGCCAAATGGCTGGAGGCGGTCTTTTTTTGCTGAAAGAAACATAATGGGGTTCTCTCAATCATAATCTAGTAACAGAAGATTTGGACAAGACGACGCGGCGCTATGCCCGTTTCCAAATAAATTTTACGAGGAGTGATTGAGAGATGAACAAGAATAAAGCAAGAATAACCTACCGTTTCGATCCGCAAGAAAGCTCGGAATCCAACCGTAGAGCATCGCGAGTACCAGATAAAGAGGAGAAAGTGATACCACTCTATCAGGAAGAATTTAAGGTTATAGATTCTACGATTGACCGTCCTACGTCGGATGAGGTGACTCCTTATCATCAAGCGGAGAGGGAGCAGGTCGAACATTTATTTGAACCTCATGCTTTAAATACGTTCACGACGGACTTTGGAAGCTGGAATAGTCAGATTGAAACGGAAGGTGAGCGAGTGGAACGCATCATTCGTGAGTCACAGGCAGCCCGAGAGAATCCAGCTGTTAGAAATCCGTCAACAGAGAGAGCTGAGCCTACTTCTGACAGACATCGGGATGAGTGGTCTTCCTGGACGTCTAAGGAACCATATAAGGAACCGGGGACAGGTGCCAGATACGCGAAATCAACGGGTACACCTTGGATTCGAATTGCAACATCAGTGGCAGGAGCGGTGGTGACGGGGATTGCGTTTGGTTTCTTTGTTCTCTCCATGTTTTCAAGCGATCGTGATACCAAAGATACGGCAGCGAATAAGAATACGATAACAGTTCCTTCACCCAATGTACAAGCAGCAGCACCATCGAAAGCGCCAACAGGAGCAACTAAAACGACGACAGATCAAGCGCCTGCTATTCCGGCCTCTGCCTCTGCTGTCACAGCGGTTCAAATTCCTGCGAAATCGTATACTTTCCTTCAAAATGGTGTATTTAGTACCATACAGGGAGCTCAAGCAATCCAAGATACACTTAAGAAGAAAGGATTAGCCACGGCGCTTGACACGACAGATAAGCTAACCGTCTTCGTCGGATTTGCCAAAAACCGAGATGATGCTCTCGCATTAAGAGAACAACTGCAAACAACGGATAAAACCATTGAGGTTTATATGAAAAATGTGGATATCCCTGCGTCCACAGGGATTCGTTGGAGCGGTCAGAAACCGGAGTCGGTTCCAACTTTCATTAGTGAAGGTGATAAACTAGTGAATACGATCAATGGTTTAGCGCTGGTTCACTTGGCTGAAACGAAGCCAACCCCGCTTGCTGAAACGTCGCTGCAATCGATTCGCACTTCCCATCAGCTGCTTACCACATTGTCGGCCTCGCTAGGCGAGGGGGTAGGCGATGATACGAAGGCATTCTTGCAAAAAATGACCACATCGATCAACAGTGCGGTTCAATCGATGGAAGAGTACAAGAAGAGTCCTTCTACGGCTATGCTTTGGCAGGCTCAATCGTCCATGATGCAGTACATTATTGCTCAGAGAGAGCTGCTTAAGAAAATCAGCGTATCCTAACGAAAAAGCAGTGCGCCCAAAACTCTCAGGAGTTTGGACACACTGCTTTTTATTTGTAGATAAGAAAGTATAAGTTTTATACTTTTGCTTCGCATCTATCTTGACAAACGCGCTCGTCCCTGAAGGACGACGGAGTCGTTTATCCTTGGTAGTAGCGATTGAGCATGGCAGCAATCTCTGCGCGGGTAATGGTTTGACTAGGTTTAAACGCGGTATCCGTGATACCATCAATGATGCCCATATTTCTTAACGCATAAATGGCTTTAGCACTCCATAGTGTCTCAGGTACATCGTTGAAAGATGCAGATGCTGCTGCAACAGAAGGGTTATTCGTTGTGGAAGACGACATTTGTAAAAGACGATCGAAGAGAAAAGCGACTTCACCTCTCGTAATCGATTGATCGGGTCGGATCGTTCCGTCGGAGTAGCCCTGCAGGAGGTTTAAGTTTTTGGCTTTGGCAAATACAGGGCTTGCCCAATGAGAAGACGGCAAGTCTTTGTAACTTTGCTCAGCGGCCGCTTGGCAGCCATAAACGATAGATGTCACGGTTTTGCCCGGCTCGCAGACAGCTTTCAACTTGCTGAACGTAAACACCCGATCCATTAATGTGAGAAATTCTGCTCTTGTTAAAGCACGTTCCGGTTCATAACGATTAGCAATGCCTTCAATGATCCCTTTATTTTTCATCCGCAAAATCGCTTCTCTGGCCCAATGACCAAGTGAATCTGTGAACAAGGGCGGCGTGTAAGCAGCGATACCATCCGCAATACCTGCAGCCATTTTAGACCGAACGGAGTCACTTGCTAGCAAAGCTGCGTCGCTTGTTTGGCTGAGAAAGGCGGTTTCTACGAGAATACTCGGAATGGTTCCCATTCTGGCTACATAAACAGCACTTGGAACAAGACCTAGGTTTTTGGTTCCGGCAGCAGCGACGAGTGAATCCAAAACACGCTGTGCGAGGTCTTTGCTGTACGGAGTTAATTGTTTCATTGCTTCACTTGCTGGATAATCCTCTTGTGGATAATCATTGTCGTAGTAAAGAACCATGGTTCCTTTCGTTTTGCCGTCCGGATGCGCATTGGCGTGAATAGATACGAATAAATCCGCTTGCAAAGTATTTGTAAATTCGACGCGCTGTGCGAGTGACCAATAGGAGTCATCTGTTCTTGTTAAGACAACTTCGTAACCTTTTGCGATTAGCTCGTCCCGTACCTTCTGGGTGATGTCCCAATTAACATCTTTTTCACGAAGACCGTTTACACCAGTTGCTCCAGGATCACTTCCGCCATGTCCGGCATCGAGAACAACTTTGTACGCGAATGCTTGATAAGGAAATGCAAATGTAAGTAATAAGGATAAAAGGATAAGTCTTTTAAGTAGAGTCATAAGTTGAAATACCTCCGCTAACTATCTTACTAGGATAGGCTTACATTGTAAGCTGGTAAGAATCACCACCCTATCCTATTTTTACTTGGAAAAAAGAAGAGTCTACCCGTATAATAGGGCTTGTACATAAAGAGAGGATGACAGGAATGAAAAAAGGTACCTTCACATTGATCGTATTTTTAATCGTCGGTTTAATTACCGGGATTATCATAGGCCAGCTGCTGGCTGCAGTGCCTGCTCTCGCATTTTTGACCAAATCGGCGCAAATATCATGGGAGCCTAAAGCCGATTTACAAGTCGTGAAATATGAGTTCCATCTTTTGGTGAAACTAAACCTGTGCAGTATTCTTGGACTAGTGGGGGCTTACCTCCTGTATCGTAAGGTGTAACTGGATTGTATTTGGAAGGCCATATTAAATATTACAATCAGCTAGGAGTTGTTTCTTTTGAGTCATTCCCCTAAACAAAGACTTATTCTTGCTTCGTCTTCGCCGCGGAGGCAGGAACTTATTCAATCACTTGGTTTACCCTATATCATTCGAGTGAGTGACGCAGATGAGACCGTCGAAGAAAAAATATCGCCTGCTGAGCTCGTAGAAGTGCTCTCTTTGCGTAAAGCTGAGACTGTTTTGGAAATGCTTGAAGCCAGTGAAAAAGAAGGAATCATCATCGGTTCTGACACTGTTGTTGTCTATCATGATGAAGTTTTAGGTAAACCGGTGGATGAACAGGATTCTTTCCGGATGCTTAAAGCACTGCAAGGCAGCACACATCAGGTTTACAGCGGAGTTGCTTGTGTGGACGCGGCTACAGGTAAGCAGGTAGTCTCTCATCGTGTGACTCATGTGAAGATGAAGTCTATGTCGGACGCACAAATTCTACGTTATATTGCCACAGGAGAACCTAAGGATAAAGCTGGTTCTTATGCGATTCAAGGGATCGGGGCAACGATCGTGGAATCTATTGAAGGTGATCACTTTACCGTTGTTGGATTGCCGCTTTCTCTGCTCAGTGACTTACTGCTAAGCTTTGAGATTCAAGTTCTATAATCATCCGATCTAGGCTGGAATATATGTCCAATATAGGACGCATACATTGACTGTGTAATCTGTAACGGTTACAATGACAGTAAGCGACATGACTTCGCATTCTTCAGGGAGGTATTTGCCATGAACAGCGAATTTACAATAGCCGTCCACAGTCTCGTATTTCTGGCTCATTTACCGGATCATATGGCAACCAGCGAAGAAATTGCTGTGAATGTATCTACCCATTCTGCTCGTATACGTAAAGTTATGGGCTTTCTACGAAAAGCAGGTTACGTTTCGACCAAAGAAGGAATCGGTGGCGGATTCATACTTAGCTGCAACCCGAACGAGGTAACACTCGGCGAAATTTACCGATTAACTTGTCAAGGTTCCTTGAAACCGAGCTGGTGCTCTGGTGATGAGAATAAGACCTGCGTCATTTCATCCAAAATGGATCTATTGATGGGGAAAGTTTTCATTGACGCAGAAAAGCAAATGGAAATATACTTTGATGGACATACCATCGGCAGTATGCTGGAACAAATCAGAGCGTTCGAATGCCCACAATCGAATAAAGAGCAATTGTCCTAGAAGCCCTCGGATCTTATAAATCCGCGGGCTTTATTTTGTTTTTATGAGCACTTATCCGTATGAATGGGATGCGTTTAAGTAACACAACCTACATAATGAAAGAGGGGAATTCATGGAAGTCACAAGTTTGATGTTACGAGAAGTACCACAGGAGGAAAGACCTAGAGAGCGCATGCTCCAATACGGAGCAGGTGCATTAAGTCATGCAGAACTCCTGGCCATTTTACTTCGAACAGGGACAGTTTCGGAATCAGCGCTGCGTCTAGCAGGTCGTATATTAAGTGAAAGCGGCGGGCTGCGCAGCCTTGTTGACATGAGTAAAGACCAGCTAACCCAAATTAAGGGAATCGGCGATGCGAAGGCGCTGCAAATTCAAGCCGGAATTGAGCTCGGACGCAGATTAGCCAAGAGTACATTTGCGGAGCGAGTTACGATTCGTTCCCCCAAGGATATTGCAGATTTAGTGAGTGAAGATCTTCGCTATTTGCAGAAAGAACATTTCGTTTGCCTGTTTCTCAATACCAAGAACCACTTGCTTGCGCAGGAAACATTATCGATGGGCAGCCTGAACGCGTCCATTGTTCATCCTCGGGAAGTTTTTCGCGCGGCAATTAAGCGCAGCAGTGCTTCAATCATCTGTGTACACAATCATCCTAGCGGTGATCCAACTCCAAGTCCGGAGGATATTCAGCTCACGCATCGTCTTATGGAGGCAGGAACAATAATTGGTATTGAAGTGCTTGATCATGTTATCATTGGTGATCAGAGATTCATAAGTTTGAAGGAACAAGGCTTTATGTAATATAATAGATAACGCAATAGGAAAGGAGCAACTACCATGTTCGGTGGTTTTACGAAAGATTTAGGAATTGATTTAGGTACAGCGAATACATTGGTATATGTAAAAGGCAGAGGAATTGTCGTTAGGGAGCCGTCCGTGGTTGCTCTACGTACTGATACAAAAACAATCGAGGCTGTCGGAGATGCCGCTAAAAAAATGATCGGCCGTACACCAGGCAACATTCGTGCAATTCGTCCAATGAAGGATGGGGTTATTGCTGATTTTGAGACGACCGCGACGATGATTCGCTACTTCTTAAGACAAGCACAGAAGCAGCGTTGGTTGTTCCCGCGTCACCCGAATGTGATGGTTTGTGTGCCTTCAGGCATCACAGCTGTCGAGAAGCGTGCTGTTGAAGATGCGACGAAGCAGGCTGGAGCACGCGAAGCTTACACGATTGAAGAACCTTTCGCAGCAGCGATCGGTGCTGATCTTCCCGTCTGGGAACCAACTGGTAGCATGGTTGTTGACATTGGAGGGGGAACAACGGAGGTTGCAGTCATCTCACTTGGAGGGATTGTAACGAGCCGTTCCATCCGAATTGCAGGCGATGAAATGGACGAAGCCATCACTCAATACATTAAACGTACGTATAATTTGATGATCGGTGAACGTACATCCGAGACGCTTAAGCTGGAAATCGGGTCGGCACTTCCTATGGACAAGCCTGAGTCACTCGAAATAAGAGGACGTGACCTAGTTTCCGGATTACCGAAAACGTTAAGCGTTTCTTCCGATGAAATTACGGAATCGTTGACGGACACGGTGAATGCGATCGTTGAAGCTGTGAAGGTTACTCTCGAGAAGTGTCCGCCTGAATTATCAGCAGATATCATGGATCGGGGAATTGTACTGACCGGCGGCGGCGGCTTACTTCGTAATCTTGACCGTCTGCTTGCCAGAGAAACCGGAATGCCAGTACTCGTCGCTGAGAATCCGCTAGATTGTGTGGCGATTGGAACGGGGCGCGCTTTGGAAAATATCCATTTGTTCAAGAACAGATCAGGATCCAGTTCGAGATATAAGCGTTAATATTCGTTAGAAGGTGCTAATTTGTTTAAATTTATGGGCAACAAGAGGTTGATTTTTCTGATGTTCGGTCTAGTCTGCTTCTTTATATTGATGGGACTGACACTCGGGAACCGGGCACCCATGACGTGGCCGGAGAAATTTGTTAAAGACTCGGTATCATGGACGCAAGGACTCTTCTACAAGCCCGCTGCGCAGGTAGCGGGTTTCTTTGAAGACATCCGTCAGTTAAGAGTTATCTACGAGGAAAATAAGACGCTGAAACTGACTCTTACGCAGTATGCACGAGATACACAGCGTTTGAATGAGCTAGAATCACAAAACAAGCGGTTAATGGAAGCTCTTGGCTTCACAGAAAGACAGCGTCAGGCTAACGTGTATACGTATCGCATTGCTGAGGTCGTAACGATTGATCCAGATCCTTACAACAAAACGGTCACGATTAATCTAGGCGATAAAGATGGCATTAAAGAGAATATGGCCGTCATGACCGTAGATGGGTTGGTCGGCAGGGTGAGCAAGGTGTTTGGTTTCCACTCTAATGTTCAGCTACTCAATGAAATCAATGATACCGATAATAATTCTAAGGCAATTGCGGTTACAGTTAAGGGAAATGAGAGTCAACCCTTCGGGATGATTGAGTCTTACGCTAACACTGGTGAGCTTGTGATGAACAAGGTCGAACATGCGGACGATATGAAAATCGGGGATACCATCATTACATCAGGTTTAGGGCAAGTATTTCCTAAGGGCATTGAGGTAGGGACAATCTCTTCCATCGGTCCAGGGGAATTCGGCATTACCTACAAGGTTATGGTGAAGCCCAAAGCTTCGTTCAACCATATTCGCGAAGTGTTTGTTGTCGAAGTCCCGGAAGTGAAATGAGGTGAGCCATTAAGTGATTAGACATTTGTTGTGGCTCATTCTACTCGGTTTGTTTATCCTGCAAGGAACCTTGCTTGTTTGGCTAATCCCTTCATCCTGGCAATCTAGCGTTAATGTTACACCCCATTTAACACTTGTATTCATTTTGTTTATCGGACTTTTTCATCATCGTCATACCGCATTAATTTATGGACTTTTGTTCGGACTATTACACGACTTTAACTATTATGGATCGATGCTAGGCGTATATTCCTTCGGCATGGGGCTAACTGGCTATTTGGCCGGACTTGCGCAGCGAAGGCAGCCTAATTTGATTTTTTATAACTTACTCATAACAGGCGTTGGTTTGCTGTTGTTTGAGTTTATTAATTTTGGTATCAATCGGTTGTTCAAGCTCATTGATATTGATTTGAAATTTGCTCTCACCCATTACATGCTTCCGAGTGTTCTATTTAATCTGCTAATCGCCTTGATTTGCTACGTTCCCATCCGCAAGCTGCTTGAAGGAAAGCGGATTGTGCCGTCCGGAAACGAAGATTAATTTTCCAGGCTCTAGGCAGGAGAATTAAGGACATGAACCGAAATGTATAGGTTGGGAGGTCGTAGCGCAATTATGTCTGTAACAAAGCACCATGTGATGATAAAAGGGGTCAAGGATGGCCTTGTTTTTTTGCTTAACGACGCATGCGAATGGCAAATCTTGCTGCAAGAACTGCAGCATAAGCTTGAGAAAACGCATCAACAAATATTGACTGGGCCGATTATTCATGTGCACGTTAAATTAGGCAGCCGAGAAGCGACCGAAGAACAGAAGGAAGAAATTCGGTCCGTCATCAGGCAAAAAGGCAACCTGCTTATCCAATCGATCGAAAGTGAGTCGCCTAAAGAGGAACCTGCGGAGGAGTCTGCGGTTTCTATGACAACGCTCAAAGGAATGATTCGATCAGGACAAACCCTACACAACGAGGGTGATTTATTATATTTAGGCGATGTTAATCCTGGCGGAACGATTACCTCTACAGGGAACATTTATATAATGGGGTCTCTTCGCGGCATGGCGCATGCGGGGGTGGATGGCGATGAGAAAGCGATTATTGCTGCTTCTCATATGCGTCCCACACAACTTAGGATTGCCGGAATCATTAGCCGTCCACCGGATGAATGGGGTATTGACGAGGCTTTCATGGAATTTGCTTATGTAAAAGAAGGTAAAATGGAAATCGACAAGCTGCACCAGCTTCATCGTATTTGGCCGGAATCAATGTAAGATAATTGTTGTATATGTGAAAATAGCGTGTGGGGTGAGAAAATATGGGAGAGGCAATCGTCGTCACTTCAGGAAAAGGTGGCGTTGGTAAAACAACGACATCTGCGAATCTTGGAACGGCACTAGCGCTTTTAGGGAAAAAAGTTTGCATGGTAGATACCGACATTGGACTGCGGAATCTGGATGTGGTCATGGGTCTGGAAAACCGTATTATTTATGATCTTGTGGATGTTGCAGAAGGCCGTTGCCGTCTACCGCAAGCATTAATTAAGGATAAGCGCTTTGATGAGCTTTATCTTTTGCCAGCTGCTCAAACAAAGGATAAGCATGCCGTATCGCCAGAGCAAGTAAGAGATATTATTTTGGAGCTCAAAAAAGACTTTGAATTTGTCATTATCGACTGTCCAGCTGGGATCGAACAAGGCTTCAAAAATGCCGTAGCCGGAGCAGACAAAGCGATCGTTGTTACCACACCGGAAAACGCGGCTGTACGTGATGCTGACCGCATTATCGGTTTGCTGGAGAATGAGAAAATTTCCTCACCTAAGTTAGTCATTAACCGCATTCGTCCATTGATGATGAAGAAAGGCGAGATGCTGGATATTGATGAAATATGCTCGGTACTCGCCATTGATTTGTTAGGGATAGTTCCAGATGACGAGCATGTGATCAAAGCAGCTAATTTAGGGGAACCCACCGTGATGAATCCGTCGTCGCGCGCTGCTATTGCTTACCGCAATATCGCTCGTCGCATATTAGGCGACACGGTGCCTCTTATGCAGTTGGAGGACAAAAGCGGCTGGGTCAAACGTATGAAAAAGTTTATCGGAATAGGTTGATCGTCCAATGCTTGCCAAACTTAAAAACATAGATATTCCTATTGTTGTCATTTTGATTGCTTTTATGGTCATTAGTACGATGCTGGTATACAGTGCATCTATCGATCATCCTAAAATTAACGTTAGTATCACGAAAATACTCGTCTTATATGGCGTTGGTCTCGCAGCGTTTGTTGCAAGCAGTTTATTTGATTATCGAGTACTAATCAGAATTGCTCCCTATCTTTATGGTATCGGCATCTTTTCTTTGATCACGGTCTACTTTTTTGGCACGAAAATTCATGGGGCGCGTGGCTGGTTTGAGCTCCCTGGAGGCTTGACCTTCCAACCAGCTGAGTTAGTGAAGTTAATTCTAATCGTGGCTGTTACTGCTCTGTTGGCAAGGCGCAAAGGTGATTTACTGCAAATCAAGAATGATATTATTCCAGTCGGTGTGGCTGTGCTGGTCCCGTTTATCTTGGTACTCATTCAACCTGATCTAGGGAATGCGATCATTTTTGTAATCATTCTTTTGGGTATGATTTGGATTGGTAATATTAAATACTCGCATGTCTTACTTAGCACAGTCGTACTCATAGGCGCTGGATTCTTGCTCTTGACGTTATATAAGTATTTCCATCAATCCTTGTTTGATATGCTTAAGGTTTATGGTTTTAGTCACTGGATGGATCGTATCGATACGTTCCTTTATCCGCAAGATGTGTCTGCTGATGATAATTATCAAGTCCGTAATGCGGTAAGAGCGATCGGTTCAGGAGGTTTGGAAGGCGAAGGTTTTCTAAAAGGCACCTCTGTTCATAGTAATTTCATTCCATTCGCGTATTCCGATTCGATTTTCGTCGTCGTTGGTGAGGAATTCGGTTTCCGCGGATCAGCGGTTCTATTGTTGATCTATTTTTTACTCATTTACCGCATGATCCTCATCTCGATCCAGAGTAGTCAGCTTAGCGGAGCTTATATTGTGGTGGGTGTGGTTTCCATGTTCGTCTTTCAAATTTTTGAAAATGTTGGGATGATGATAGGTATCATGCCGTTAACGGGAATCACTCTTCCATTCGTCAGTTATGGGGGAACTTCTCTACTGATTAACATGCTTTCATTAGGCCTCGTGATGAGCGTAAAGCTGCATCAGGAACGTGAACCTGAATTTTTCTAAAAGTATATGAATGCAGTGCCCTTGACCTTTGGTCAGGGGCTTTTTTTGTCCACATAATCTTGTCCCTCTTCTCATAGGCTGTACAAAGGCAAACGATGGGGAGGGGCTTCCATGGAAGTCAAAGATAAAGTGAAACAGCGAAGGATGGAACGACTTCGCAATTTGCGCGAAACGTCAGATGCTTCTAACGGGAGTGGAAGTCCGGTGAGACCCTCTGGATTTAGGGGGAATTCGTTGCCAGTACAACATCATACCGAAGTACCGCTCTATGTGGACTCCGAATGGAAACGGCGAATGGAGGATCCTGAGTATGCATGGCAGCAAAAATTATTAATGGACACAGCATTAGTCGGGCGTGATTATCTGAGGGATGGTGAAAGAGGCTTGTTCGCGCCGCCTTCGCCTCGTAAGATTGCGGTCAAGCTGTTCATTAGTTGTGTTTTGTTTGCAGCACTTTACGGGATGTTCCAGCTTAATCAGCCTTGGGCTAATAAAGGGAAGCAATTCGTGACCGCTTCACTTACGAAGTCGTACGATTTCAATGCACTATCAGCTTGGTATAGTGATCAGTTCGGCGGCTCACCTTCATTCATTCCTAGCTTTAATCGAGAAGGGAATGAGGCCATAAGAGTGAATGCCTCTAAGCGCACCTTTTTTTCCCCTGCAAAGGGAAGCATTGTTACACGTTATGACGGAACTTCCCACATGGGAGTTAATTTGAATACCATTGAATTTGCACCGGTGTATACGTTGGATACAGGTCAGGTCATTTTCTCGGGAGTAGCTGTAGAAACGGGCCTAACAATTGTGATACGCCATCCAGGAGGACTTCAATCTTTGTATGGCGGATTGAGTGAGGCCGATGTTGAAGTAGGTGACTGGATGAAAGTTGGCGAACCCATCGGTAAGGCTTCCAAGAAGGATCCTGCGAAGGGGACGCTGTACTTTGCCGTTACGAAGGACGGGCATCCCGTCAATCCATCGGATGTGATCAGCTTTGATTAAATGGGCCGGAACTACGTATCGATTCCACCCCTTATTTACACTCATTATGATCGGTTCTGCCATTACAGGCTACTTCCTGGAGGCTATTACGCTTTTTGGCATCGTACTGGTTCACGAGCTTGGTCATTTGGCTGCTGCCAACGGCTTTGGCTGGAGGGTGCGGGAAGTGCAGCTTCTGCCTTTTGGGGGAGTTTTGATCGTGGATGAGCTTGGAACGGCTCCGACTCATGAAGAGCTGATTGTCTCCCTAGCTGGGCCGCTGCAGCACGTATGGATGATCCTCGTTGCGTTGCTGATGAAATGGGTGGATGTAGGTGCAAGCAGCTGGTGGGATTATTTCATTGAAGCTAATTTGATGATTGGCTTATTTAATCTTATTCCAGTCATGCCGCTCGATGGTGGCAAAGTGATGCAGTCATTATTAGGGTATTTATTGTCTTACCATAACACGATTTTATATACAGCATGGATCAGTATGATCTTAAGTCTGGTTATTATAGTCATAGCCATTTTCCAACTGATCAACGGACAACTCCCGCTCAATATATTAGTCATCGGTATTTTCTTGCTTGTATCCAATTGGTATGCCTATCGACAGCTGCCCTATCACTTTTTTCGCTTTCTTATTGGTCGCGGGAACCGAATGAGCAGGCTATTGAGCCGCGGGACGTTAGCACAGCCGATTGTTATTACGAGACATCGCACAATGGCGGAAACACTGAAACTTTTTATGCGGGAAAAATATCATTTAATCTATATCGTAGGAGAAACAGGGCGCATACAAGCCGTATTGCCGGAACAGCAATTAGTGAGCGGTTATTTGGATGGGAAAAAACCGGGGAGTGCAGTTTCCGATCTTTTCATGTAAAATAACTGTTGAGGTGAACGTGTATGAAGCAACTTATAATTCACTGCGCACCTGATCTTACACAAGCGGCATTGCTTGAAGAAAGTCGCCTTGTTGAGTATGATACGCAGTATCCGCTTGATTCTCAAAGAGCAGGCAGCATCTACATGGGTCGCATCGTCAACGTCCTTCCCGGCATGCAGGCGGCATTCGTCGATATCGGCCTTGCGAAGAATGCCTTTCTATATATAGACGACCTCCTACCCGTCCACTTGGACAAGCAGCCTAAGATTAAACCCTCAATAACGGAGCTCGCCGAAGTCGGTCAGACGTTGATGGTGCAGGTGACGAAAGATCCGCAAGGTACTAAAGGTGCAAGAGTAACAACGCATATTTCCATTCCTGGCCGCTGGATTGTTTACATGCCAGACGCTGATTATATTGCTATATCCCGTAAAATTGATTTGGATGCAGAAAGACAGCGCCTCAAACAGCTTGCCGAAGGCAGCTTGCTTCCTGGTGAAGGTGTTATTATACGAACGGGTGCTATTGGTCAAAGCGAAGAAGCGATTCGTGATGATTTGCAAAATTTACGAGAATTATGGAGTGCCATTGTATCCAAAATGGAAGAGGCACACGCGCCCGCGCAGCTATATCAAGATCTTGATCTCCTGCCTAGATTAGCCCGAGATGTCATAACGGATGACGTTCATGAAATTTGGCTAAATGATGCCAAAGTATACGAAGAGATGAAACAGTTACTGCGTAAGCAGCAGCCGAGTTGGCGGGGACGTGTAGCTTATTATGACCGCAAGATACCGTTATTTGATCAATTTGGTGTTACAGAAGAGCTGAATCAGAGCTTTAGGCGTAAAATTTGGCTGCCTAGCGGCGGGTATTTGATATTTGATCAAACCGAAGCACTTACTGTGATTGATGTGAATACAGGTAGGTATACCGGATCCATTGATTTAGAACAGACAGTTACCGATATTAATCGAGAAGCGGCAAGTGAAATTCCAAGGCTTCTGCGTCTTCGTAATATAAGAGGCATTATTATTGTTGATTTTATAGACATGAGTTCGGAAGTGAATCGAGCAGCCGTGATGGAGAACATCACACAAGCCGTTCGTAAGGATCGTTCCAAAACGATTATTGTCGGTTGGACCAAGCTAGGCCTGCTTGAGATGACGCGTAAGCGGAAATAATAATTGCATTACAAAATGTTTCTGTGATATAATACTCGGAGTGTGTTGTTTAGGCATGCTGTAACCGCACGAATCGGGTCTAAGCACGGATTTGGATTTTATCCTAACCGTCACCTGGACAAGGCGAGTCTGAGACATGAGGAGGTAATGAAAATGTACGCAATTATTGAAACAGGTGGTAAACAGTACAAAGTTCAAGAAGGCGATGTTCTTTACATCGAAAAATTGAACGCAGCTGAAGGTGAAGTTGTTTCTTTTGATCGTGTGTTCTTGGTTTCCAAAGAGAGTGGCTTAGTAGTAGGTGCTCCATTGGTTGCAGGTGCTTCAGTTTCCGCGAAAGTGGAGAAACACGGCAAAGGCGCTAAAGTCATCGTTTATAAGTACAAGCCGAAAAAGAACTATCACAAAAAGCAAGGTCATCGTCAACCGTACACAAGAGTAGTAGTTGAGAAAATCCAAGCGTAAGAGGCAGCCTTATGATCTATGTGACCATAGAGCGTCTTGCACCGGATTCACCTCAGATCTCATCTTTTGTAGTGGAAGGCCATGCTGAATATGACGTACCTGGCAAAGACCTAGTCTGCGCTGCAGTATCAGCGGTAACGTTTGGTACTTATAATTCGATTGAATCGCTGACAGGCGTGATTCCCATTCACGAGATGGAACGAGGCTTGATGGATGTTACAATTCCAGAAAGTACACGATCTGTTCCGGAGACATGGAATAAGGTCCAATTGATTCTAGAATCGATGGTCGTCATGCTACAAACCATTGCAGATAATTACGGTGACTATATAACGATTGAAACAATCTATCACAAAGGAGGATAACACCATGTTGAAATTGGATCTCCAGTTTTTCGCTTCCAAAAAAGGGGTGGGTTCCACAAAGAACGGACGTGACTCACACTCTAAGCGCCTTGGCGCTAAACGTGCTGACGGTCAAACCGTTACTGCTGGAAGCATTCTCTACCGCCAACGCGGTACGAAAATTCACCCAGGAACGAACGTAGGCATCGGTTCGGATGATACACTTTTCGCTTTGGTACAAGGCGTAGTGAAGTTCGAACGTTGGGGCCGCGATCGCAAAAAAGTGAGCGTATACCCAGTTGATGTAGCTCCTGTGGCTGCAGCTTTAGAAGCGTAATATGAATCCCTGGCGAGCGATAAGCCCGCCCAGGGATTTTTTTCTACTACGAAACAATATAGGGATCTTTGGTCGAAGACCAAAGTCTCTCATCTAAGAACGCGGTCACTCATCTTGAATGGCCGAGGGCAGAGGTTTTCTCATTTGTTTGGTGAAGTTTGCTAGTAAATCATGATATACTGGATGAACGGCTACAAAGCAGGGAGAACGGAGCGAACGGGAAATGAAGCAAGCAGGCAGCACGCAAGTTTATTTATTGGCACTTGTGCTTATAGGTTTGACGGGAATGATGTTTGTGGAACCTTGGATTGTCAGGGGTGCTTTACTACTGATCATAGTCTTTAGCGGTTATACCGCCTTCAAGTTGGAAGCGAGTAGATTGGAAGAAAAGAGGAGCCAAGAGCTCCGCCAACAGGAACAACAGTCTCAACAGAAGTTAATTCAGGTCATAAATCGCTTACGTCACGATTGGATGAACGATACCCAAATTTTGTTTGGTTATATTCAGTTAAAGAAGTTTGATAATTTACAGCCTTATATGGAAAAAATAAAAATGACTATGCAGCAGGAAAGTAATCTCTCCAAGTTAGGTGTTCCATCGTTAATTGCTTTCTTGCTGCTTTTTCGCGTCCAGTCAAAGTCATTAGAGCTGGAAGTTGAATTAGATCAAGAAATCAATCTTGGACAACTTCCTCTGCATGACGGCCTTATCGAAAGATTGGTACGTCAAACCGTGGAATGCGTTCAGGAGCATGCTGCGGCAAGTGACGGTGAAAGCGGTACACTCAGCTTGGAATTTGATGTTCAAGAAGATGGCTTACTGCTTGATTTTGTATATCAAGGCCCCTATAACCGGGAGCAACTTGAAAAAGCTGTGAAGGAAACCCTGCTTTCGAAAGTGAATTCTTTTTCGCTGGAGCAGAGTGAATGGCAAGAGGAAGAAGCGGTCATCACATTGCGGTTACCGTTTCTTACATAATAAAGGGATCTTTGGTCCAAGACCAGAGTCTCTCCTTAGTTGAGGTGTAGAAATGTTTGTTGATAAAGCGAAGATATTTGTTAAAGGTGGCGACGGTGGCGACGGTTTAGTTGCTTTCCGCCGTGAGAAATATGTACCAGAGGGCGGACCTGCAGGTGGCGACGGAGGAAATGGCGGCGACGTTATATTCCGTGTAGACGAAGGTCTGCGGACATTGATGGATTTCCGCTATCAGAAGCACTTTAAAGCGGAGCGCGGCGAGAAGGGCCGCAACAAGTCGATGCATGGTGCTAACGCAGAGGATATGGTTGTACGCATCCCGCCGGGGACAACCATCATCGATGATGACACTGGGGAGGTTATCGCCGACTTGACGCGTCATGGACAAGAGGTGGTTGTGGCCAAAGGCGGTCGAGGAGGCCGAGGCAACACACGCTTCGCAACAGCACGCGTAACAGCACCAGAAATTGCTGAGAACGGCGAGGAGGGCGTGGAGCGTTGGGTTGTGCTGGAGATGAAGGTCATGGCCGACGTCGGCTTAGTAGGCTTCCCAAGCGTTGGGAAATCCACGCTATTGTCGGTTGTCTCTGCCGCGAAGCCGAAAATTGCGGCGTATCACTTTACAACCCTTACCCCGAACCTCGGGGTTGTGGATGTTGGTGATGGACGCAGCTTCGTCATGGCGGACCTTCCCGGTCTTATTGAAGGGGCACACGAGGGTGTGGGACTCGGTCATGAGTTCTTGCGCCACGTAGAACGGACGCGAGTGATTGTGCATGTCGTGGACATGTCTGCTGCAGACGGCCGCGATCCTTATGAAGATTTCCTCAAGATTAATGAGGAAATTAAGCTCTATAATGCTAAGTTGGAACAGCGTCCGCAAATTGTTGTTGCCAATAAGATGGACATGCCAGAATCAGAGGACAATCTGGCTTTATTCAAGGAGCAGATGGCCGCTGATGGCAAAGAGTTTGAGGTTTACCCGATCTCTGCTTTGACACGAGGCGGTGTGCAGGAGCTTCTCTACAAGATCTCAGACATTGTAGAAAGTATCCCGAATGCTCCTGAAGTAGAGGGTGTAGCTGATAAAGAAGAGCGTAAAGTGTATCGCTTCGAGAAACGCGAGGAGAATGATTACACGATTCGTCGTGAGAACGATGTATTCATTGTTGAAAGTCCGTCGATTGAGAAATTGATCAAACGAACGAACTTCAGTACACAGGACGGCGTCGCTCGTTTTGCTCGTATTTTGCGTAATATCGGGATCGATGACGAATTGCGTAAACGTGGAGCCGTCCATGGGCAGACGATCCAAATTGGTGATTTTGACTTCGAATTTGATGAGAAGCATTAGAACGATAGAAACACTTATCCTAAGGATGAGTGTTTTTTTGCGTTTAAGAAGTTGGAGATTAGATACTCGAGTTGAACAGTGTACAACAATTTCCGCGGTTTCTTCTTGAAAAGCCCAGGATGTTGCATGTTGTACAAGGCTTTCGATTGATTCATTATGTCTCTCACAACTGGTATTCAAAACTCCAAAATCTGATTTTAGAGTCATTAGCTTTTATGAGGGGAGCTGGGCTATTGTGATTAGCAGTGTTGTAATATCTACAACAATTTACAAGCCCAAAGGCTATTTTGCAACTTGAAGTTGCAGTTTGTACAACATTTTAGCTCATTTGTTTGAGAAATGGCCTGTATAGGACCAAATTGTTGTACATGATGCAACAACTAATGGAAAAAGGTGAGATTTAGGTAGTAATTGTTGCAGTTTGTACAACATCATTCAACCGCGAACATGAATTCATTCATCTAGCAACCTCAATTGAGCCTAGTTGACGATTGAACACGAACTAAGACACCTCCATGCAGAGCAAGATTAGATGAATAAATCGACGGTCTCGATAATACAACATTGGCATCTACAATAGCCGAATCTTCCCTCACTAAGCTGCAAAAAAGACTTTAGAATCAAATTTTGGAGTCATGCCTATCAGTGGTTAGCTGGCATAATGCATGAATTGACAGTCTCCGCAGTACAACATTACACGGATGAGAAAGCGATTAATTATTCATACCTCTGGGGCTAACGCGGATTATCCTGCTCAATGTTGTACAAAGTACAACGACACCTGTATTAGCAAGTTAATGCTAAAGCATATACGTCTCACGCGTTGTAGCTTACTTTGCATCAACTTTTATAAATACTATCACTCGAGGACGGCGCAAACCGTTCTTTTAACGTTAAAACGCGGATTAATGTCATGAAACTTGACACGAACAAAGAAAAAGATTACGATTTTATTAATTAACATAATTTAATGTTAAAAAATATAACATTTCATGAAGTGTATCCATGAAGTGTATCTATGAAGTGTATATGAAGTGTATCTATAAAGTGTATCTATGGAGTGTATCGATATAAGGAAGGAGGAATTTTGATGAAAAGATGGATTCAAGCGATGGGAACTGGTATGCAAGGATCACGTGATTTATCTTATGATGAAGCTGTAGAAGCCGCACATGAGATGGCCAGAGGAGATTCGACAGAAGCTCAATGCGCAGCTTTCTTAATGGCACTGTGTATGAAAGGGGAAGCTGACGAAGAGTTGATGGCATTCATTGATGTTTTCCGCAGCTACTCTTTGAATTACCATACTTTTGCGGATTCACTCAATTGTGCGGGACCAACGGAAGGCCGGCAATATTTTCCCATTACACTGCCAGTTAGCCTCCTGCTTGCTTCAGTGGGTTTCTCCCAGGTACTGCATGGAGGTGATTCACTTCCGCCGAGACAGGGAACCGCAATGAAAGAACTATTAGAAAGCTTCGGCGTTGCGATAGATTTATCAGTGAAAGCATGGGAAACGATGTTGTTTCACCTGCATATTGGATTTCTTCATACCGAACAGCTTTGTCCGCCGCTTGGGAAGCTGAAACAGGTTCGCGAGCAGTTAGGATTGCGAACTGTGATGAATACCGTTGAGAGAGTTATAAATCCCGTACGTTCAATGAATATGATTATAGGAGTCAATCAGCGAAAAGCAATGGAATCTCTGATTCCCATATCTATCCGATCTGGCTTTCAAAATGTATATATTATCAATGGGATAGAAGGATCCGAGGATTTGCCGATCTACCAGAACAGTACAATAAGGATCGTGACCCCTTGGGGAGATGAGTCGCGAGTGGTTGAACCGCAGAAATTCGGCTTTCTGAGTGAGCCCCTGCTGCCTTTAAGTAAAGAAGATCAGGTTGCCATGGTGCGGCGCATTATTGCTGGAGAAGATTCAGAGGAATTGAAGCGGGAACGTGATCATGTCATTTTTAATGCGGGACTTCGGTTGACGTGGTTTGATAAAGTGGGGAGTTATGAAGAAGGTTTTCAACTAGCGGAATCGCTGCTGCAAAGGAAAGAAGCCCACAAAGTTATGCAGCGTTGGGTGGATCAGAGTCATCACTTTATGCTTCAAGATCATTCGAAAATCCATGATTCCTCCGCCAAAATTGGATAAAGGTCTTCCTAAATGCTGTAATGTATCAGCTAAGGAAGGCTTTTTTTGTTTCCATCTACCAGAGGAATTAGAGGTATGTTTCCAATTAATTGTGATCTTACCCCCCAAAAAGGAGGCCTATATTACGAATAAATATGAAGGACAACTACTTTCGAAGCCACGTAGTCTGGCGAAACGGAAGAAGAGGCGAATGATGCTCGTTCTGCAACATAAAATGCTAGGAGGCCAACATCATGAAAAAACAACTACTGACCCTCGTACTTGCTCCAGCCCTTATCTTTGGCGCTGTGACAATTCCTTTACCTAAAGAAGCTTCGGCTGCATCAACAGGTCAAATTATTAACAGTGTCAGTCTTCGCCAAAGTGCGAATGAGAATTCTACGCGTATCCGGTACTTGAAGGAAGGCGAGAAGGTTACCATCCTGTCCAAAGTGAACAGTTGGTGGTACAAAGTGAGAGCTTCTGATGGCCGTGAGGGTTACATAAGCACAAGCGCCAAATACATAAAAGCATCGGGTGTTACATCGCCTGGAAATTCCAACACGAATGGCGGTTCCGGCAGCGGTTCTGGAGCTTCAACAAGTGCAAATGTTCAAAAAATTATTGCTGCGGGGAAAAAGTATCTAGGCACACCCTATGAATATGGATCAAGTCGTGATAATACAAGAACGTTTGATTGCTCTGACTTTGTCCGTCAAGCTTTCTTGGATGGTATTGGAAAGAAGCTGCCAAGTGACTCTAGAGGCCAGGGGAGTTATGTGAAATCTCTCGGGCATGCCAAAACAAATTGGCACGATCTGAAAGCTGGCGATCTCATGTTCTTCATGTCTTACAAAGGGACAAGCAAATCGAATTACAGCGGTATTAATAAGTCAACTCAGACCATTACGCACGTGGCTATTTACTTAGGAAATGGACAAATTTTGTCGACATACTCCAATGACAGCGGTGGTGTTCGGATTGATTCAATCGAAAATCGCCACTGGGAGTATCGTTTCTTATTCGGAGGCAGCGCGTTATAATTAGCAGTTCAAAAAGGCAGAACTCGAGCAATCGAGTCTGCCTTTTTTGCTATTCTCATTAAGTCTGCAGGGGATCTACTAATGGGTTCCAGTGAATAGTAGGTTCACCTGTGTCCAGTTGAATTCCTGCTGAGCCTACCCAAGGGTGCTCGGTGAGGCCTACGCTGAAATAATGTTCAAGCAAGCAACGAAAAATAAAAGGGATTGGGCGCTCCAGCACCTGTTCTTTAGGAATCCAATGTAGATCCCCTTCGGGTGTGACGATCCGCGGGTTCACATCAGTCGTTCCGATATAGAAAAATTGCTGGCGAACTTCTTGTCCATTTAATCGAAGTAAAACATACTGCATGCGCAGCCCTTGGATTTCATCATGCTCAATGCCAGTCTCCTCCCACACTTCGCGCAAGCAGGCTGCACGCGGATTATTTAATTCACTCGGCTCCAGGTGACCGCCAATAGCAGCCCATAAACCTGGCGACAGCGAACGCGTTAAGGAGCGTTTCATCATTAGTAATTCGTTCTGGCTGTTCCAGAGGAGAGCCGTAGACATCATGCGTAATGTAATCATGGAGGCAATCCCTTTCTAATCTAGTACTATCAGCTTATCATAGTGAAGTAAGGTGCTGCAAAAGATGAAAAATTAAGATGTGAATTGCCTATTGCTTCAATCCGTATGATTCGATATAATGTCCTCTATAGAGGAACATTGGTCTTTCCAGAGAGGACGATGGTGAAGTGCCGGAAAGCAAAGATTTTTTACAAACGATCAAGCACACCGGTCCTGAGAGGTACTACTTAGTCCGGGAAGATATTTTGCCAGAAGGAGTACTCAAGACAGCTCAGGCTAAGGAGCTGCTTGCACGGGGTGAAGTGAAAACGATCCACGATGCCGTTGAACAAGTCGGACTCAGCCGCAGCGCTTTCTATAAGTATAAGGATGGTATTCACCCTCTCAGCAAACTGGAACGAGAGCGCATCATCACAATATCTATGGATTTAGAGCATCGGTCCGGGATTCTGTCTCGTGTACTGGCTCTCATTGCTAATTTGGATGGGAATGTATTAACGATACATCAAACAATTCCTCTGCAAGGTATGGCGAATGTCGTCATTTCGGTAGAGACTTCCTCGATGGGGGAAGAGATTCGTCAAATGCTTAATCGACTTCAAGCGCAAGAAGGGGTCAAGCGTGCCATGGTCATCGGTCAAGGCAGTTAAGATAGAAAAAATATTCAGGAGGTAACATACATGAAACCCATCAAGGTTGGTTTGCTCGGATTAGGTACAGTAGGAACAGGTGTAGTCCGCATTATCGAAGGACATCAAGAGGATTTGCAGCGTCAAACAGGCTCGTCCATTGAAATCTCAAAAATTTTAGTACAAGATAAATCAAAGCTTCGCAACATTTCCGTGGATGCAAATAAACTGACGGAACAAGTATGGGACGTTATTAGTGATAGTGAGATTGATGTTGTCGTTGAAGTTATGGGCGGAGTTGCAGCAACCAAAGAGCATATTTTAACTGCGCTAGGCAATGGCAAGCACATCGTGACAGCGAATAAGGATCTTATGGCCATGCATGGCGCTGAAATCTTGGCAAAAGCAGCTGAACACGGCTGCGATGTATTTTATGAAGCTAGTGTTGCCGGCGGTATTCCGATCATTCGTGCACTCGTAGAGGGCTTCTCCTCTGACCGTATTACGAAGATTATGGGCATTGTGAACGGTACAACCAATTACATTTTGACTAAAATGAGTCAAGAAGGCGCTGCATATGCCGATGTCTTGAAAGAAGCACAGGATCTTGGCTACGCAGAAGCAGATCCAACATCTGATGTTGAGGGGCTGGATGCCGCTCGTAAAATGACCATTTTATCGACACTTGGCTTCCATGCCAATGTTGCTCTTAGTGATGTTGAAGTAAAAGGCATTTCGAAGGTATCCAAAGAAGATATTCAATACGGCAAAAAATTAGGCTACGAAGTGAAGCTGCTTGGAATTGCTGAAAATCATGATGGTCATATCTCTGTGAGTGTACAACCTACTATGGTGAAAAACTCGCATCCGCTTGCTTCCGTAAATGGTGTGTTCAATGCTGTGTATGTAACAGGCGAAGCAGTAGGTGAAACGATGTTCTACGGTGCTGGAGCAGGCGAGCTGCCGACGGCAACATCTGTCGTAGCAGATTTGGTTGCTGTTGTACGCAACTTGAGGCTGGGTGTGAATGGACGTACGGTGCTGGCGCCTTACAAAGAAATGAAGCTGAAGACGGACGAACAGATTGCTTCCAAAAACTTTATTCTTCTGCACGTTGAAGATAAAGCGGGTGTACTTGCACAAATTACGCAAATTTTCGCTCAGCACGAAGTTAGTTTGGAGTCTGTGTTCCAGCACCCGAACCAATCCAATCCGAAGGCTGAAATTATTATTATCACGCATGATGCGAACCAAGCCAGTATGAAAAATGTGCTGAGACAATTCGAATCCATGGATGTTATTCACGCCATCAAAAGCGTTTATCGCGTAGAAGGCTAAATTATTGAAAAGAGGCGCAATTTCGAAATGAGTTATAAGGCAGTGCAAAAGGTAAGAGTGAAAGTGCCGGCAAGCACGGCAAACTTAGGTCCTGGCTTTGACTCACTGGGGATGGCCTTGAACTTATATGCCTGGATTGACATGGCAATCTCGAATGAAACGACGATTCGCTTGATCGGCGATCAGATGAACGGAATTCCAACGGACAAGTCCAATTTAATTTATAAAGTCGCGCAAATGGTATTTGAACAAGCGGACGTTTCTCACCCTGAACTGGATATTTCCATGTATAGCGATATTCCACTCACACGCGGTCTAGGCAGCAGCGCGTCAGCCATTGTTGGTGCGCTTGCCGGCGCCAATGCCCTAATCGGGAACAAGCTCACGCAATATGAGCTGTTCCAAATCGCTAGCCGCCTGGAGAAGCACCCGGACAATGTCGGGGCCAGCTTGTTCGGCGGGATCGTGGTTGCGTTCTGGGACGGCGAGAAAGCCGAATCTATTCGAATAGAGCCGGACGCTAATTTGGAAGTGCTGGTGGCGATACCAGCGTTCCAGCTTGCTACAGAGAAGGCGAGAAGCGTCATGCCGAAGCAAGTACCCATGAAGGATGCGGTGTTCAACCTCAGCCATTCCTCCTTACTTGTTGCCGCGCTAGCTACCTGCAACCTGGGGATGATCCGTCATGCCATGAAGGATGCGCTACATCAGCCTTACCGTGCAGAGCTCATTCCGGGCATGAAGACGCTGCTTGAGCAAGCGGAGAACCATGGTGCGTTAGGGGTTGCACTCAGCGGAGCTGGACCGACGATGCTTGCGTTAGTGGATGCAAGAAGCGGCCAGAAAGAGGAACTCGAGGCATTCCTGAAGGACACGCTTGCTAAGGAAGGAATTGAAGCGCAGACGCTATGGTTAAAGCCGAGCGGAGAAGGTGTGGCGGCAGTTCTGCTGCAAGAAGGTGACGGGGATCTGTTATCCTTCGTTGAAGGGGAGGTTCTTGCATGAAGCGGGTTGCCATCTTAGGACCGAGTACCTTTTCGGAAGAAGCCACCCGTCATTTTTTGGGTGAAGACTTTACTTACGTTTCATACAAGCTAATTTCTGAAGTGTTCAATGCGACAGCGTCAGGGGAAACGGATTTAGGGGTCATTCCCATTGAAAACACACTTGAAGGATCCGTTCATTTACATGTCGACTGGCTCGTTCACGAGGTTGATCTGCCCATTCGGGCGGAGTGGGTTTTTCCCATTGATATGAATCTCATAGGGTTTCCGAATCCTGACGGACAAGTGGAAGCTTCGAATCCATATGGACATATTCGCAAGGTATTATCTCATCAGGTCGTTCCTGCACAGTGCAGTAGATTTATGAAACAGTATTTGAGCGAGGCAGAGTTTGAGCAAGTAAGCTCCACGGCAGAGGGAGTACGAATAGTATCAACGCTGCAGGACCATACCGTGGCTGCTATCGGAACGGCTATTGCATCTACAAACTATGGTGTTCCTATGCTGCGAAGAGAAATACAGGATCATAAAGACAATATGACCCGGTTTTTGCTGGTTGGTACCGAAGCGTCAGAACTAAAGTCCTCGGAAGACATGAAAACAACTATTCTTGTCACACTGCCTGAAGATTACCCAGGTGCCCTGCATCAGGTGCTCTCTGCCTTCGCTTGGCGCAGAATTAATCTTTCGAAGATTGAATCCAAGCCGACGAAGAAGAAACTCGGTACTTATTATTTCTATATCGATATTGCTGGTTCCCTGGATTCCGTTCTCCTGCCATCTGCCATTCAAGAAATTGAAGCGATTGGTTGTCAGGTTCGAATTTTGGGTTGTTATCCGAGTTATTCATACACGAGTTAATACCGTTCTTCCCTTGCGTTCATTACGCGAGGGATTTTTTTTGTCCAAAAGGGGCAAAAGCCTAGGAACCTGCATAAACTGTAATATCATTGTGACTAAGCGAATGCTTACGAAGCAAGTTTTCTTGCGAGAACTCGAGATTATGCTTACCAAGCAGTTTTTTTAACGAAACTCGAGTTTATGCTTACGAAGTAAGTTTTCTAACGAAAACTCTAAGGAGGTATGGTGTTGAAAATCCACATTGTCAAAAAGGGCGATACCCTGTACGAGCTTGCAAAAAAATATCAAACCACGTTGGACGAAGTCATCGCACTTAATCCGCAAATTGCACAACCGGATCATCTTGACATCGGGATGAAGGTGAAAATACCTTCCAAGCCGAAGCCAGTTGATCCGCCTGCTTCAGATTACGTTTATAAACACGTTGTGGAGCAGGGTGATAGCTTATGGAAGCTTGGTAAGGCTTGGGATGTACCCCTTCAAGATATGATTAAAGCAAATCCTCATCTGAAGAATCCCAATGTACTTATGACTGGTGAAATTGTTTATGTGCCCAAGATGCATCATGAGCACGTAGGAATTAAGCCGTTATCGACGTCTAAACCATCGACAGAACCATTTGCGCAAGTCCCATCAGCTCAGCCATGGGATGTTGCAGAATCGTATCAGCAACCATTTATGCCGATTGCAGAAGAGCCGATAAGCCAAGCGCCGCCTGCGCCGTATGTAGAATCGATGCCGTTAGCTGAGCAACCGTTTGTACCTTCGCCGATGCCCACTGAGCCAGTCATTCCTGCGCCTGAGCCTGGGGTTATAGGTCTCCATGCACCCTACGAGCAGCAAGCGGTCCACCCCTTCCAGCAGTTTCACATTAAAGCGACTGAGGTATTTGCCTATCCAGGTTCCGAGCAGCAAGAGGTGCCAACTTATCCGGAGTTTTCACCGTATCAGCAGTCACAATATGAGCAATTTCCGTATCATGCAGAGCCAACCTCCTATCCAATGAGTCAAGATGGCTGTGGCTGCGGAGGCCAATCGATGATCGAACAGCCTTGGACGACATTCCCGGCTGGTTATCCAACCGGAACAGTAGAAAGTCCATGGGATGGTTATCAGCATGGCTTTCCAACAGTTCCTGGGATATATCCTCCAGCTTCACCCTATGATATGCTACAAACAGCACATAATCCGTTTGACTACCAGCAGGCTCCTTATGGCATGCAGCAGACTGGACATAATCCATATGATTACCAGCAAGCTCCTTATGGGATTCCTTATGCTGGAGCTCATTATCAAGCTCCTTATGAGTCGCCTATTATGCCACAGGTCCACACGCATGAGCTAGCGAAAGAAACCGATACAGAAGAAATTGTTGAAATTGACATCCGTAATGATAAGAAGGCAAATAGGTCAAGCAGCAATTCTTCAAAAAAAGTGAAATTGTCAGGTACAGCAGCACTTAATGCTTTCTTGAAACGTCAACAAAGAGCTTCTGAAAAGCAGGACGCCAAGCAAAACGCACCTTGGATTAACTTCTGAGAATGAACAAGAAGCCTCCTAAACCACAGGATTTGTGGAATAGGAGGCTTCTTAGTTTCGTTATGCTATGGATTAGGCGATCATACCCAATGTGAAAAAAGTCATTAAACCGACAACGAAATTCATGCCCCATTTTTTGCGAAGCAATTCACGCCCGCGGTGTAAACGAGTTTTCACTGTAGTAATCGGTAGGTTCAGTTTTTCACTTATTTCCTGAAGAGAGAGCTCTTCCAGATAATATAGTGTAATGATACTTCTATATTTGTCAGCTAATTTATTAATGGATGTATGCATATGCTCTTGAACTTCTGTTTGGAGAACTACGTGCTCAGGCGACTGATCTTGGCTTGCAAGCTTACTGTAATAGCTGTAATCATCGTCATAATCGTTCAGCTCGGCATCTAAGGATTGAACAGGTCTTTTTTTACGCAGCAAGTCAATGGCGACATTTTTACCAATTCGATAAATCCAAGTAGAGAAGTTCTGACTTTCATCAAAGTGGTTTAAGTTCAAATAAACACGGATAAATGTTTCCTGAACAATGTCCTCAGAATCAGGCCTGTTATGCAGCATACGAAATGCAAGTTTCTGTATTTTGTTTCGGTATAACTCGACTAGCTCCACGAAAGCGTTGCGGTCGCCCCGTCTGGATAATTGAATTAATTGAAGTTCTGCCACATTCATGCTGTTCCCCTCCTAATATAGGAATCTTTGAGCGTAGCTCAAAGTCTCTCTGCTTTGGGATCTTTGAGCTTGCTCAAAGTCTCTCCGTTTATAGTTTTCGTAAGAAAACTTGTATCGTAAGCTTAGCATTTGCCTTTTGAAATATATATCGGTTTCCCTGGATAAGTATGAGAATATTTCATCTACTTCTGACTATATCATTTCTGTGGCTACAGTCAAATTATAAAGCTAGGGAGAGCTCATTTTATATCCATTTGTTACCGAATTCATGGATGTTTGGTGACTTTTCTGAGATGGAGATGGATATGAGGCTGAGGTTGAACGCGGTGAGGTTACACCAGATTCAATTTTTTGTACTTCATTCCAAATGGCGACTGCCCCCCATAACAGGACAACTCCTATAATCAGGAGTGTTGTACGTTTGATTCGTTTCCTACCGTTCATGATTGGGCTTCACCATCCGTCTTGATTGGTTTCATACTCTCCCTCTATGGTAAATGATGTATAGTGCCTCATGCAAATGGAAACAATACGGAAAAACGAGAATAGAAGGGGATATCGGTGAATGTACTGCAACTTTTGAGGCATTTGAAAAGGAAGCTGCGTTGGAAAAGAAGTTGGTTGACTTTAGGAATGTTCTTTACCGTGGTTATGGTTAGCTATATATTATATGCAACTGGGAGCCGTCTAAGTGCTGGTGATAGCCCTGAAGCGGTTAGATCGACCTTTGCTGGTCTTACACCGGTTGACGATCAACGTCTTCAAGAAGCAACGACAATGTTGAAAAGAATAACGGATAGCAGAGAGGGCTATTTGCTTAAGAAATATGTTTGTGGCGAAGAGCGAAGTCAGTTGGGCCTGCAAAGCCCTCAAGAATTATTGGAATTGCAAATGAAGCACCCTAATTGGTTGCTGAGCATAGGTGCGAATGGAGAGGTCACTTTTACCGAAAATATCGATGATTTATCGCCGGAATGCAAGGAAAAGGCGGTATTCGGCATCGACGGCAGCAGCAATCTGTCTCTATTTAATGGAACGCCGGCCAAGGATAATGTGATTCGAACATTTTTTCAATTAAATATTAAGCATTTAGAAAGCAGTCTTCCACGCGAAACGGTGGAGCAGCTCCATGAAGGGATCCGAGTCACTGATTTGGAGGAGTATAATAGCGTATTATCAACTTTCAGCGATTATGCCATGCCGCCCCAAGAGATTGAACGGGCAATGACAAGACCTTAAGATAGGTGATAGTAAGATGAAGAGGTAGATCGGGAGATTCCTGAGTCTATCTCTTTTTTTTGTTATCTGCTATAATGAAATGACTACATATGTTCGCTTTTTTAAAGATGGGAGAGAATTGCAGTGCGTATTCTGGGTATTGATCCGGGGATCGCGATTGTTGGTTTTGGCTTTATTGATAAGATCGGGAGTAAGCTCATTCCTGTGCAGTATGGTTCAATTCAGACCGAAGCACATACGGACCCTGGGATCAGGCTGAAAGATGTCTATGATGCTACGACGCAATTAATAGAGAAATATAAACCGGACGCGATGTCGATAGAGAAATTGTTCTTTAATCGGAATGTAACGACGGCATTTACTGTAGGACAAGCGCGGGGTGTTATGATTCTTGCGGGTGTTCAGGCTGGGTTGTCGATTGCTGAATATACTCCACTTCAAGTCAAACAATCCGTTGTTGGCTACGGGAAAGCGGAGAAACACCAAGTACAGGAAATGGTCAAAATATTACTAAAACTGTCCCAAGTGCCTAAGCCTGATGATGTGGCCGACGCGCTTGCTATTGCTATTTGCCATGCCCATTCTTCTGCTTTGCAATCTAGGATAAATGAGGTCAGGAAAAGATGATAGATTTCTTAAGAGGGAAAGTTGCTGCACGCGAGAGCGACTATGCGGTGCTGGATGTAAACGGGGTGGGTTATCGTGTATTTTGTCCGAATCCCTATGCGCTGCCGCATAAGGAAGATGAAGCTGTCACGATGTTCATTCATTATCATGTGCGTGAAGATGCTCATTTGCTATTCGGCTTTATGTCACGGGATGAGCAGTCCTTGTTCCGCTTATTGCTTGATGTAACGGGTATTGGACCAAAGGTTGCACTGGGCATTCTTGCTGCAGGCGGAAGACCAGAAGCTGTGATTCTAGCAATTAGCCAGGAGAATCTAGCGTTCTTGACAAAACTCCCTGGCATCGGAAAGAAGACAGCACAGCGGATTATATTGGATCTGAAGGACAAATTGGGTTCGGTAAGCTTCTCAAGTCCGGAAGCTGCGGTTGCTTTAAGCGTGGTCGGATCGGCGCAGCTGACCGATGGCGGTCATGCCTGGAGCGAAGCGAAGGAAGCGTTGATGACGCTTGGCTACACGGAAGCAGAAGCTGATCGTGCATGGTTGCAAGTAAAGCCGAAAGCGAATCCGTCGGATTCTGTTGATGTGCTGATGAAGCTTGCGCTGCAAGCTTTGTATACGATGTAGTTGAAGAGGATTGGGCATGACTTAGCCAGTGCTTACGAAGTTAGTTTTGCTAAAGCAAAACTCAGTGAATGCTTACGAAGTTAGTTTTGCAAAAGCAAAACTCTTAGGAGGATCAACATGGACAATGACCGGATTATATCGGCTAATTTAATGATGGAGGACAACACGATTGAGTACAGCCTACGTCCTCGTTATTTGGCCGAATATATCGGCCAGAAGCAGGCGAAGGAAAACCTCAAGATCTATATTGAAGCTGCCAAGATGCGTAAGGAAGCGCTAGATCATGTGCTGCTGTATGGGCCGCCTGGGCTCGGCAAAACGACACTGTCCAACATCATCGCCAACGAACTTGGCGTGAATATAAGAACGACCTCCGGCCCTGCGATCGAGCGGCCGGGCGATTTAGCTGCCATCCTGACGAATTTGCAGGAGGGCGATGTGCTCTTCATCGACGAAATTCACCGCCTCCACCGTACGGTGGAAGAGGTGTTGTATCCGGCGATGGAGGACTTTGCCCTTGATATTATCATCGGCAAGGGGCCGAGCGCACGCTCGGTGCGTCTAGACTTGCCGGCGTTTACCTTGATCGGCGCGACGACACGCGTCGGATTGCTTTCTGCGCCGCTGCGCGACCGTTTCGGGGTCGTCAGTCGGCTGGAATTTTATACGGTGGAGGAGCTCACCTACATCGTCAGCCGAACGGCCGACATCCTACAGGTCGGCATCGTCGGTGAAGCTGCGCGCGAGATCGGCATGCGCTCGCGGGGAACACCGCGAATCGCGAACCGCTTGCTGAAGCGGGTGCGCGACTTCGCGCAAGTGAAGGGCGATGGCATTATCATGCTGGACATCGCCAGAGAGGCACTCAAGCTCCTACAGGTCGATGACCTTGGGCTTGATGAGATTGATCATAAGATGCTGCGCGCCATCATTCAGAGCTTCCAGGGCGGCCCGGTAGGGCTCGAAACGATTGCCGCCACTATCGGCGAAGAGAGTCAGACGATCGAAGACGTCTACGAGCCTTATTTGCTGCAAATTGGATTCTTGCAGCGTACCCCTAGAGGCCGGATGGTAACGCCTCAGGCCTATCATCATCTAGGTTTACCGGTGCCGGAACAACGGTAATTCATGATCTTTTGCCGCTGCCGGAAGGCGGGCAAAGGATTTTTTTGTTTTCCGTCAAGTTGTTCGCTGCTAGAAAGTATTTTTTTCTGTTGGGCTTAGCGGTACAAGATGTTTTTTGTTTTAGTCGACCTTTGCTTGTACAAGAAAGCTTTTTGCACTTTTATACGACATTGCATCGGAGGAGCATATTATTTTCATTCTTGGGGGTGCCGTCATAGACGTCATGATTGCTTCTACAAAGTTGAAGGTGTAGAGGAGTCTCTGAAGCCCGAGCGCAAATTATAGCTATATTGTACATTCTGCAACAATTTCGGTGCTTTACATGGTTTTACTCAGCGATTGTTGTACTAAGTACAACAGTCTAAGGCCGCACCTGTTCATTTAGTCTTCTCAGTAGAAATTGTTGTATGTTTTGCAACATGAGGATGAGAGTGGGGGAAATTCGATAGCAATGTTGTACTTTCTGCAACAGCCGAAGTCCTTTAAGGCTTTAGATGAAGGATTTTTTCACATAGGAGTTTAAATACATAAGATAGTTTGGTTTATGAAATTGACTCAAGATCAACTTTTTAGAGCACTGGTGTATCGAGGGATGGGCTCTTTAGCAGCATCAATAAACAATTTACTAGAGAAATTATTGTTAATTTTGCAATGTTACACGTGATGCAGCAATGAATGTATGATGTTTTTTTGACTATGTAAATATTCTATCTACCAAAACTTCTTCCAATTTCTAGAGTCTAATTTAGTAGAATGCTGCGAAAGAAAGGAAATTGTGTCGAATGAATTGGAGAAATAAGCTGCTTACCCCTAGGAGAATAGCTTTGATAACGACGGCCGCTTTGACCTTTGGAACATACCCTGCGCTGGTGCCCCATGCAAATGCTGAGGGGATCAAACATTTGGATCAGATTCGTGTTGCACTTTTGATAGATTCAAGCAAATATAAGAAAGTAGAACCTGTAGTTACCCTTACTGCATCTGGAGGACTGGATATTGCTGTACGTACTTCAGCCGGTACTGCTGCTAAGCCGTGGGCTTCGATTCCGGATGCTTCGATTCGACTGTCAATTGATCAGTATAGCGTAATTATGCTCGAAACGGTGGACTACACAGCAGCCAAAGCCTTATATGCTAAATTAGCTGCGATGCCCGAAGATAGCTATGTGTTAAGTAGAGTGAAACAAGGCAGAACGGTGTACCAAGTTTATTACGGCAGCTTCCCTTCTAAGGAAGAAGCCGAGGGCGCTGCGGCGCAGGCGCTTAAAGATACAACGGTTTCGGCGTTAACGAAATCGGCTCTTCCTGTATTTAAAGGTCCACTGCATTGGAATGTGGGTACGTTTGCTGATGAGGCTTCTGCTTTGCAGCAGTTGCTTGTGTTTAACCAAGCGGGACTCGAGGCCGATATTGCGCTGCAAGAAGATGCAGCAGGTAAACTAACCTATAGCGTATGGGTAGGTAATGAAGCTACTACAGGACAGTTAGAAGCAGTAAAACAAGCGGCGTTACGCGCAGCTCCCAACTTGCCTTTACAACCCGCGAATACGAAATCATCCTATTTACTTCGCAGGTCGGATGTGACGGCTTCCTCGAATGGCTCCGCTTCGGTGCTTCATTATGCCGCGGCAGCTGGTGATCAAAAGACGGTAATCCATCCAAAGAGTCAGGGAATTGCAATCAAGGAGCGTGCTAACCTCAGTTACCGCGGAGACATGGAAATAAGTACATATCATGGTAAGTTAGCCTTGGTGAATGAAGTGCCGATGGAGCAATATTTATATGCTGTCGTAGGCTCTGAGCTTAGTTCCGGTTGGCCAACTGAAGCGTTGAAGGCACAAGCTGTAGCTGCCCGTACGTTTGCAATCAAACAGGGAAATAAGTATGAGATAGCACAAGTTACGGATACAACGTTAGATCAGGTTTACTTTGGGATACAAAAGGAATTTGCTGCGGGAATACAAGCTGTTGATGCGACGAAAGACGAAGTATTATCAGATAAAAATGGACTGATTTCACCAGTATTTTCTTCGAATTCAGGCGGGATGACTGCGGATCCCTCTGAAGTGTGGGGGAATCCATTAGCTTATTTGCGTAGTGTACCAAGTCCAGATGATGGTGCTGAAAAAGGGAAGGCCATTTGGTATCGCATTCAGTTAACCGATGGTCGAATGGGCTACGTACACAGCATGTATCTAAAAGACACTGGTCAGAAGGGTAAAGAGGGCGCTTCCTACTACGAGGCCACGGAACAAGGTGTAAATGTCCGGACAGCACCTTATGTAGATAATACAGCTAATCCTTCGATCGCTCAGCTTTCCAATAAAGAGAAAGTGTTAGTGTTGGGCCAAGAAAAAGAATCGAATGCCTATTCTTGGATTAGAGGTCCTTACACAAGTAATGAGATCAAAAGTAAATTAGCGGCTGCCAATGTAGTTGTAAGCGGAGATCTGCAATCACTTGAAATATCGAAGCGAGGACCTTCGGGGAGGGTGACCGAACTTAAAGCGAACGGAGTTGTGGTGAAGGTGCCTTATCCCGATGCATTACGTGCGGCACTCGGAGGATTACCCAGTACCCGGTTTGAAATTGTACAAGCAGGAAGTTATACTGGTAATACCCCAAATCCTATTGGCCTAGCGATTGCTGGTGCAGGAAGTAGTGAGACAAGTAACGCTGGCTCTGATTCGGTCTATGTGCTGTCGGGTGGTCAATCACAGCCTACAGCCTTGAAGATAACCGATTTAACTGCTCTAGGCACAGCGGGACAGTCGAAACCGACGTCTTCGCAAGTAACCCCTGTGACTCCTTCTAATCCACAAACATCAGGTCAAGGCAATCAGTTCATTTTCCGTGGAACAGGCTTTGGACACGGACTTGGCATGTCTCAATGGGGTGCAAGAGGCTATGCCGAATTAGGTTACGATTATAAGAAAATACTTCAGTCTTATTATGCTGGAGTCAACATAACTAAGGAATGAATACACAACATGGATGTACAAGCTTTCGATTTTGAACTACCTGAATCATTGATTGCCCAGACGCCGCTGCTTGATCGCACGGCGTCTAGACTGCTTACGCTGAACAAAGAATCAGGTGAGATACATCACCGGACTTTTGAACAGCTAATTGATTATGTAGAAGCCGGGGATTTACTCGTAATGAATGACACACGAGTCATTCCAGCACGGCTTTTTGGTGCGAAGAAAGACACCGGCGCCAAAGTGGAGATTTTGCTCCTGAAGCCCCTGGGTGAGGATCGTTGGGAGGCCTTGGTAAAGCCAGGGAAACGCATGCAAATAGGTGCCGTGGCAGTTTTCGGTGTGAACGCCAACTCAACCAGTGGTGAACAACCTTTGTTGACGGCAGAGGTTGTGGAAGTTGGAGATATGGGTGGTCGTGTGCTCCAATTTAGTTATACAGGCATTTTCAATGAGATTCTAGACCGATTGGGCGAGATGCCGCTTCCTCCTTATATTAAGGAGCAGTTGTCAGAGCGGGAACGCTATCAAACCGTATATGCAAAGCATGAAGGCTCAGCTGCAGCACCAACGGCAGGGCTGCACTTTACTGAAGCCTACTTAGATAAACTGCAAGCTAAGGGTGTTCGTCTTGCATTTGTCACCTTACATGTCGGGCTTGGGACATTCCGTCCTGTATCTGTGGACACCATTGAAGAACACCAAATGCACGAGGAGTATTACATGCTGTCAGCTGAAACGGCAGCACTAATTAACGAAACCAAAATGAATGGTAAGCGTGTGATTGCTGTGGGGACTACATCTGCACGTACGTTAGAAACGGCAGCGGGCTTGAGCCGTAAGCATGCAGATGACGACGCTAACGAAAAATTAGTAATTCAGCCTTCACAGGGCTGGACTTCAATTTTTATTTATCCGGGGTATACGTTTGGTGTGGTGGATTCCTTGTTAACCAATTTCCACTTACCTAAGTCAACCCTGCTTATGCTCATAAGCGCAATGGCTGGGCGAACGAATGTGTTGCAAGCTTATGAAGAAGCTGTTCGAGAGCAATATCGCTTTTTTAGTTTTGGAGATGCTATGTTAATTTACTAAGATCAGTACTCAGAAAGACGCTTAGAATAGGAAGTGGATGTATTGGCAGCAGCAGTTACTTACGAACCAATCAAAACATGTAAACAATCCGGAGCACGTCTTGGACGCGTTCACACCCCTCACGGTGTCATTGAGACACCTGCCTTTATGCCAGTTGGCACACAAGCGACTGTGAAGACGATGAGCCCTGAAGAATTAAAAACGATGGATGCTCATATTATTTTAAGTAATACTTATCATCTCTTCATCAGGCCGGGTCATGATATAGTGAAAGCCGCTGGCGGTTTGCACAAATTCATGAATTGGGACCGACCTATTTTAACAGACAGCGGTGGGTTTCAAGTATTCAGTCTAAGTAACATGCGTAAGATTACAGAAGAAGGCGTACAGTTTAAATCCCACTTGAATGGGGACAAGCTGTTTCTCTCCCCAGAGAAGGCAATGGAGATTCAGAATGCGCTTGGTTCTGATATTATGATGGCTTTTGACGAATGTCCGCCTTTCCCGGCAGAGTACGATTATGTGAAGAAATCACTGGAGCGTACGACGCGCTGGGCTGAGCGCTGTTTGCAAAGTCATAGCAGACCAAATGATCAAGGATTGTTCGCCATTATTCAAGGAGGCATGCACGAAGATCTACGGAGGTTGAGTGCCGAGCAGTTGACTTCCATGGATTTCCCGGGGTATGCTATTGGTGGACTGAGTGTTGGAGAACCTAAGCATTTGATGTATGAAGTACTTGATTACACAACACCTCTTATGCCTGCGAACAAACCTCGCTATTTGATGGGCGTAGGTTCACCTGATGCCCTAATTGAAGGCTCTATCCGAGGTATCGATATGTTCGATTGCGTACTGCCAACAAGGATAGCCAGGAATGGGACATGTATGACTAGTGAAGGCCGGCTTGTTATTCGTAATGCTAAGCATGCGACCGACTTTGGTCCGCTGGATCCCAAATGTACCTGTTATACCTGTACAAACTATAGCCGGGCTTATATTCGTCATTTAATTAAAGCAGATGAGACCTTCGGAATCAGATTGACTACGATTCATAACCTTCACTTTCTACTACAGCTCATGCGTGATGTAAGAGGAGCCATCCAGGAAGATCGGTTACTTGATTTCCGTGATGAATTCTTTGCCGCTTATGGGCTGAATGATAATGAAAGAGGATTTTAAGAAAGGAGGATACCTATGTTACTATCAGCAGACACTGCGAATACAGGTGCAGTTGGGTATTTGTATACATACGGACCTTTAGTGCTCATGTTTGTCGTTCTTTACTTCTTACTTATTCGTCCACAGCAGAAAAGACAGAAAACACGTAATCAAATGCTTGGAGGATTGAAAAAAGGGGATAAGGTCGTTACGATTGGCGGGCTTCACGGAACAATTATGGAGATCACAGATGACATTTGTGTACTTCGTGTCAACGATGCGACGAAAATGACATTTGATCGTTCTGCGATCAATGCTGTTTCTCAAACTACAGCAAAAGAATAAAATAAAAAAGCGAGATCCTTCAATCAGGTTCTCGCTTTTTATTTCGTTTTCTAAAAGATATAAAAGTTATTATAGTTCATTATTCTTTAAGCGTTTTAGCAAAGCTTGCTCGCCAAGAACAAGACGGCCATCGGATATACGTAAGCCCACTCTGGCTGCTACGACACCAAGCACAACACCGGCACACATGTCAGATAACCAGTGGATGCCCAGATAAAAAATCGTGAAGATGATGAAAGCGGAAGAGCAAGGCACGAATATTTTCCAAAACGTACTTCGGCTTTTCACTGCAATTACAGCCATCGAAACTGAGATCGATGTGTGTAAGCTTGGAAAACAATTGTCAAGTCCGGAAAGTGGTCGATAATCTTGTTCAAAGGTTGGGAACACATCCAGTATCAGAAGCTTAACATTAGGATGAAACGACCAAACTTCGTTCACTGGGAAAAACAAATAGAATGGAATAGCGATCATATAGTTGAACATGAGTGCGTAGCAAATGGCGTAAAAGAGTCTATAATTTTTCTGGTACGTATAAAGCGCAATCGATGTTATCATTACAGCAGGAAATACGACCACATAAAAATAACTGCTAACTAAAGTCAATGTATCATTATGGAAAAAATGCTGAATGGATGAAACAAAGTTGCCTTCAATGCCATAGATCGACTTGGTGAAATCGGTTCTGATATCGATCCCTTTTTCAACCCACATCTCAACTTTATTAAAAAATAGGATGGTAATCAGTGCAGCAAAGTGAAGGAGATACTTACGAGAAGTAAATATTTCTTGAACAAAGCTTCCGGCAATATTAAATGGACTTTTACGTGTCGCAGCGATCAGAAAAATTAAAACAGTGATAACTATATAGACCGTTGCATGCGTCATTGAATGAAAAGGGCTCATGGTGTTTTCCCCCTAATATTGGAAATTATTTGCGGCAATAACTATGATATTATACCACAATCTAAGGGGGAAAGTGATATCTTCACGGAAACGTCTTATTTTTGCGTGTTAACGCCAAGTATTCCGCCCAATGCTCCTGACACGAATAGAATGCTAAGTAATTGAAGGGATCGAAGATTCAAACCTGCATCGAAAGCAAGAAAACCAACCAAAAAAATGAGGATAAAATAGACAAAGCCTACAATTCCCCCGTGATACCAGCCGCGGTTTCCAGCTCTTTTGCCTGAAACCCAGCCGCCAATAAATAGGGAAACAGCATGAATAATCGTAGTTAACATATGCAGAGAGCTTTCTTGTGTGCTGGTTAAAAGAAGAAATAATGACGTCATTATTGTTCCAATTGTCATCATACTTAATGAATAAACAAGTCCAGAAAATAAAGGAGACGTTATTCGAACCTGACTGACCGTTTTCATAGGGTTCACAGGCCACCAATCCTTTCGTATATTCGTTCGTTTCATTAACATCATTGTATGGCCAAGCACATAGAATTAGTACAGACTGTTCAAAGGGAAGGGGATAATTATGACAGAATTTTCTCAAGGTCCTGCTTTATGGCAAGCTATCGCTGCCTTGATCATTTTTGCCGCGGCTTATGTATGTATCTTGATTGAGAAATGGGATCGGATGTATACAGCATTAGGTGGAGCCCTTCTTATGATCATTATGGGGATTGTTCCGCTTAGCAAGGCAGTTACAAGTTACGCGAACTGGCATGTTCTTTTACTTATCATTAGCTTATTTGTTATTTCTGGCGTTTTTCAGAAAACAGGAATTATCGCCTATTCGGCAACTTATATCCTTCGAAAGTTTCGAATACAGCCAATTACGATTCTACTTAGTTTGTCAGTCCTTTCAGCGATAATATCAGCGCTTTTGGATGGTTTGCTAGCAATAGCTGTACTGGTGCCGATCCTGCTGAAGACGACGAAATTGATGAAATTATCTCCAGTTCCTTTTCTGATTAGTATTCTCTTATCCGTGAATATTGGTGGAGCTGCAACGCTCATAGGGAACATGCCTAACCGAATGATTGGGGCTGCAGAGAACATATCCGCTGGGGAGATGCTGCTAAAGCTCGGCCCACTTGTAATCATACTGCTAGCTCTCGTATATCTCGTGATATGGTTGATTTACGGGAAGAAGATGATTGTCGCAGAAACGTATAAAAGAGAGCTGCTTACGTTACAACCCTCCTCCTACTTGGTTTCAGATCGAGGATTTTTTGCTGGGAGTTGTTTAATCACTCTACTTACTCTGATAGTTTTGTTGCTTCAAGGCGTTCTTGGATGGAATGCTTCGTATATTGCTGCGTGTGGGGCGGTGGCTCTATTAGCATTAAACTATAAAGAATTAGTCCAACTGGTTAAACGAAGAGACTATCTTTCCATATGGCAAGGCTTGAAAGAAACACAATTGCTATTTTTCTTTGGATTATTCATCATGATCGGCGGCTTAACGTATGCCGGGATTACCGGATTTATTGCTGTGAGAGGTTTAGAAATCAGTCAAGGAAACATCCCCTTCTTATCCATTCTTCTGTTATGGCTTACTGGCTTTGGCTCTGCCATGATGGACTACATTCCTTATACAGCTGCTATGATTCCAGTCGTAGATCATATAGGCAGTACGCTGCAAAGTGCAGCCGGAATCTCAACAGTTTCCTCATTATGGTGGTCCTTAATCGTAGGAACTGCCATTGGCAGCGGAGTAACTCTTCTGAGTTCAATGACTAGCATGTACGCGGCCGCTCTTTCTGATAAGGAGGGAGGAGGGCTAACACATCGTGGATATATGATTGTGGCCGCTCCGATTTCCCTGCTTTTATTCATAGCAGCTACAATTTATTTCAAGTTATTTCTGTAGGAATTGCCAACAATTGAATACGTAAATTCTGCATGACGAAGTGCATGTGCGGTCAGAATACCATTGAACTCCGGCAAGCAAGAGCTTAGATCAGGGGAGGCTAACGATGGATATTCTGACCATTTTTTTACGTACCGTGCTGATCTACTTTGTTGTTTTTCTCATGTTAAGGATCATGGGGAAACGTGAAATTGGTAAACTTTCGCTGTTTGATCTTGTAATCTCGATCATGATTGCAGAAATTGCGGTTTTTGTTATTGAGGATTCTGACAAACCACTGATGGATGGGCTTGTCCCGATGGCAACGCTAGTACTCATCCAAATCTTGATTGCGTTTATTACGTTAAAAAGTAGAGCGGTTCGAGTTCTCTTTGACGGAAAGCCGAGCGTCTTAATCAACAAGGGATTGATTAATCGAGAAGAAATGAAGAAGCATCGATATAATTTAGATGATTTGATGCAGCAACTAAGACAAAATAAGATTATAAATGTGGCAGATGTGGAGTTCGCAGTGTTAGAACCTTCGGGGAAGTTAAGTGTAGTGGAGAGAAAAGTGAAAGAGACAGAGAAAGAGGCAGAGACAGAGACAGAGACAGAGACAGCTAAAGTCAATGATGGAATAAAGGGGATGATTCGCTATGAAGGACTTCCGCTGCCTCTCATTATGGATGGTAAAGTACAGGATGACAATTTGAATAAAATAGGAAAAACTAGATTTTGGCTGAAAAATCAGCTCCAAGCTAAAGGAGCACGTGATTTTAAAGAAGTGTTTTACTGCTCCATTGATCATAGAGGCCGAATGTTTCTGGATCGTAAAAGATAAGCTGCTCATCAGCGTATGATTTTTTTGCCCATGTTCATAAGCCGGCTTATGTCCTTTAAGCTAATTAGACGAAATACAGTGATAAACAATAAGTACACAATAAACCCTATTAGAAAAGAGGCTACAAAACGAAGCCAATCAGTTGAAGTCCAAGATGTATACATGACGATGTAACTACAAAGCCCGGAAAGCGCCATAGCCGCCCCAATTTTACCGAAATCACTGCCTTCCATGCGGAATTTCAACAAGCGTACAACACTATTCCAATGCAGCAGCGTTACTAAGACGATGTTCACATTGATGGCGAAAATAGCTCCGTGAATACCCATTTCCGGCTTGCTGGCCAGCCAATATATGAGAATAAGCTTAACCGATGAGCCAATCAAGGTGTTGATTAAAGCGGCTCCTGGCTTGTTTAAAGCTTGTAAAGCGGACTGTAACGGAGCTTGAAAATAAATAAATATAGCGATCGGAGCCATCATTTTCAGCATGACCCCTACATCGGGTTGATTGTACATGTACGTACAGATCGGTTCAGCAAGAACGAACATGAGGACTGCGAATGGAGCGCCGGTTACTAAAGCCAGCTTCAAGGATTGATGCAGTCGCATGTGAATCGTTTTGATATCTTTGCGGGCAAGGGCTTCGCTTAATGAGGGAACGAGTGAGACCGATAATGACATTGTAAGAGCGCTAGGCAGAAGTATGATGGGGATAATCATCCCTTGTAAGGCGCCGTATTGGGCTGTAGCCAATGATGTTGAAATGCCCGCTATCGCCAGACTTTGTGCAATCAGAATGGATTCGAACAGGTAGGAACTTGCCCCAATCAATTTACTGCCTGTTATGGGGATCGCAATTCGCATAATCCTACGAAAATTAGAAAGTCTGCCATTCGTTTTATTCGTACCAATTTGAGCAATAGGGGCTTTTGGAGATGCTTTCTTGTCGTACTTGAAATGGATGGCTAAGACGACTAGGCCGCCAATTTCTCCTGCTAGGACACCCATCATTGCCCCGGCTGCTGCATATTCGATCCCATAGGGGATCATTACATACGAACAAACGAGAACCATGACAATACGGATGAGTGTCTCCATAATTTGAGAAGTGGCGGTAGGGATCATATTCTGTCTTCCTTGAAAATAGCCGCGATACACGGCGGAGATTCCGATGATCGGGATCATTGGACTCATACACAGGAATGTGTAGTAAACTCGTGAGTCGGTTAATAAATGAGATGTAATCCACGAAGCTCCTACAACACAAGCGATCGTAAATACGACACTGAGAGAGAGAGTAATGGCTAACGAAATTTTTAGAATGCTGCGGATTCTCGTTTCGTTGTGTTCAGCCTCTGCTTCTGCTATCAACTTGGCAATCGCGACAGGTATCCCGCCTGTTATTATGGTTAAGATGACGGACAAGAATGGCCAACCCATATGATAAATACCGATACCTTCAGCACCGATGACACGCGGTAAAGTAATTCTAGGTATGAAGCCAAGAATACGGTTCAAAATGCCTGCGGCTAACAGGATCATCGTGCCTCTAATAAACGACTGCTTGGTCACTGCCATTCCCTCTTCCGATACGTGTCATATCCTATGACTATGCGAGGGCTGGCCAAGCTCATGCTAACATTTTATGGACAGGTCACAGTTTGGCAGGAAAATGGTGGATGAACAGCGAATTATTCTAATGAGTAAAGGTAAATCACACCTTAGGAGGTTCTCCCAATGAACGGAGAAGATAACGATCAAGTACCTCATCATCCTGAGGACAATAAGAATGAACAGGCAGAGGCTAGCGAACCAGCATTCATAGATACAGAGGAAGAAGAAGAGGTTTCCCTTACTGATATAGAACTTAATGAGCTTATCGAAAGCTTATGTTTAAGCAAAGTTGAAGAATTTGTTATGCTTGGCTACGAACATGTGAGTGGTAAAGATATTTGGGATTGCGTTAGCGACAAGTATCGTAAAACGGGTGTCCCTTCGCTTCATCAAATCGTAAATGACATTTTGTCGCTCAAATCAACGGCGTTCATGAACTGGATGACGATTAGTATGTATAAAGGAGCCCAATTCTAAGAATGGGCTTATTTTTCATGAAACGACTTAAATTGACTCGATTTTCAGACCTGAGTATAATAGGCATATTGAGTATGGAAGGGAGACAAGCAAGAGATGGTGGATTGGAAAAGAATATCGTTCTTTTTTCTAACGGTAGTTATTGTTCTCGGAGCGATCGGAGCAACAAGCCCTAGTCTTGTAGAACGAATTAAGCTTGGATTGGATTTAAAAGGTGGGTTTGAAATTTTGTACACCGCAGAGCCATTGACTGCCGGTCAACAGCTAACAAAGGCAACGCTTACAGAGGGAGCAGAAAGTTTGGCTAAGCGCGCCGATCGACTTGGTGTCGCTGAACCAGAGGTTTATCCCGAAGGAAACGATCGCATTCGTGTACGTCTTGCGGGTGTGGAAAATGAGGAAGAAGTCAGAAGCGTGTTGTCTAAACCTGCTGTTCTTACCTTTAGGGGTCCGGATGGAACGGTCTATATGGACGGGACTGATTTTGTCGAGAACGCAGCTAAAGTTAGCTACGATCCGAAAACGAATCAACCGATTGTTGAAATCAAGATGAAGAGCAGAGAGAAGTTTAAAGAAGTTACGACCAAGCTTACTGGTAGTACATTATCCATTTATTTGGATGAAAACCTGGAATCTTCCGCCTCTGTGAATTTTCCGATCGATAGTGACTCCGCTATCATTACTCAAACAAGTGTTACGGGAGCAACTAATGTAGCAAAAATGATTAACTTGGGCGCCATGCCGTTAAAATTAACAGAGAAATATATTCAGCGCGTGGATGCCACTTTAGGTAAAGCATCGCTGCACCAAACAGCTAGAGCTGGTTTGATTGCTTCGATCTTAATCTTTATCTTCATGGTACTATACTACCGCGCACCGGGTCTTGTGGCTGCCTTTACACTGATAACTTATGTATGGGTATTGTTGGCCATATTCGACTTTATGAATGCAACACTTACACTGCCAGGTATTGCGGCCCTCGTCTTAGGAGCAGGTATGGCGGTCGATGCGAACATTATTACTTATGAAAGAATCCGTGAGGAAATACGTGCCGGCAAGAGCATTCTTTCATCTTTGAAATCAGGCTCCAAACATTCTTTCCGTACAATTATGGATGCTAACGTTACGAATTTGATTGCTGGTATTGTTCTGTACTACGTCGGAAACGGCGCTATTCGCGGATTCGCGGTTATTACGATGATGAGTATTATTATCAGTATCTTAACGAACGTATTGTTCTCCAGATGGCTGCTGCATCTTATCATACGGGGCAACTTGCTGAAAAAGCCAAGTTATTTCGGTGTGAAGGAGGCAGATATCCGTGGGCTTTAAGAAAAAATATGATTTTGTAAAAAATCGCAATAAGTTTTTCATTATTTCGATAGCTCTTCTTGTTATTGGTCTGTCCGTTATGCTGTTTTCTGGCATGAATTTCGGTGTCGATTTCAAGGCAGGTACGAATATTGATCTTGTCGTTGGCAAACAACTAGACAAGGCCAAGGTTGAAGAGATCTTGCATACTCTTACAACGAATGGCGATATAAAATCGAACTTTGCGGATCCAACAATCGGCGGTAATAACAGTGATCGTGTCTCCATCCGATTCGATGATGTGTTGAATGATGATGCGGTTAATAAGATCCAAAAAGCATTTGCAACCGCATATGGCACTGAGGTTTCCAAAGAAATCAACACAGTTGATCCACAATTAGCGAAGGAATTGTTGCTTAAGGCGGTATATGCCGTCGCCATTTCCAGTGTGTTGATTTGTTTGTATGTAAGTATTCGTTTCGAGTGGCGCTTTGCCGTAGCAGCGATTATTGCCATACTTCATGATGCTTTTATGGTTATCGCTATGTTTGCGATTTTCCGCTTTGAAGTGAACTTACCGTTTCTAGCGGCAGTTTTGACCACAATCGGTTATTCCATCAATGATAAAATTGTTATTTTTGACCGTATTCGTGAAAATCTGCGATTTGCTAAACTCAAAACGGACGAGGATCTTGTTGCATTGGTCAACGATAGTATCTGGCAGACGATGGCGCGTAATATCAATACTGTACTAGTGGTATTGTTAGCCGCAGGATGTTTGTATATTTTCGGTAGTGAGTCCATTAAACTTTTCGCACTTGCGAAGTTAATCGGTTTAACAAGCGGAGCTTATTCGTCTATTTTCATTGCATGTTCACTGTGGTACTTATTGAAAAGAAAAACTTTACGTAGTTCTAAAAAGAAAGCTGCAGCGTAATAACCATAATAACCGGCCGCGTGAATGTTGCGCGGCCTTTGTATCCGTTCAGGGGGAGTGTCCACGTGAATGACGAGCGTTTTCAAAAGACAGAAGTCACTGTCTGGGTAGCTATTGCCGGGAATGTTGCACTTGCCTGTCTTAAGGTAATTGTTGGGTTTATGTCGCAAAGTAAAGCACTTCTCGCTGACGCGGTACATTCCGTATCTGAGGCAGTGAGTTCTATTGATGCATTAATTAAACTAAGAACTGCAGAAGCGGTGCCTCAAGATGCTTACCCCAGTCGTCAAGAAAAGAAGGTTTCCATCACATCCATTCTGTTGTCGATTGTTATTCTAGTCTTAGGTGTTGAATTAGGTATCTCTACCTTTAAATCCATATGGGTTGACGTAGAGCATGCTCCTAAGGTGTATGCGCTTGTGGCAATTGGAATTTCGCTCTTAATTAAAGAGATCATGTTTCAATATACATACCGGATGGGGAAGCGTTTAGGATCTCAGGAATTAATTGCTAATAGCTGGGGACACCGTTCCGATATATACTCTTCTATTGTAGCTCTCATTGGTGTGTTAGGAGCTTTAATGGGCAATTACCTAAACCTATCTTTTCTTTATTATTTGGATTCACTTGCGGGATTACTAATATCTCTAATGGTGTTGAAGATGGGGTATTCGTTACTTAAGGAAACCTTACATACGAAAATGGATTACGTCCTGCTGCAGGAAGATGCCGCTGAACTGATTGCTGCCGTACAGATGATAAAAGGTGTAATAACCGTTGATGACTTGCAGGCAAGGGAACATGGCCATTATGTCGTTGTCGATATCAAAATTAGCGTGAATCCAAGGGTCTCTGTAGGGGAAGGACATGAAGTCTCCAAAAAGATCAAACAACAGTTGATGAAACGATTCCATCATGTTTCCGATGTTTTTGTTCAGGTAAACCCCTACGATGCAGGATATCCTTACAAAAATAATACGGATACCGAGTTAAGTGAGTTTCCATCCGTTATTCACTAAATAAGCGTTAAAAACTAAGCTTACGAAGAAAGTTTTGCACAGCAAAACTCTAAGGAGGACACACCGAGTGCTAGCACCGAAGGCAAGATGGAGCATAGGAAATGCGGATGAAATGCTCGTTGAAACATTTGCGCGCGAGCTGCAGATAGACCCGCTCGTTGCCAAGTTGCTTGTTCTTCGAGATATACGCACCGTGCCAGATGCTGAACAATTCTTGCATGGCGGAGTCCACTATTATAATGACCCGTTTCTGCTTGACGGGATGCTCCCAGCTGTAGAACGCATCCGAAAGGCTCTTCAGAACGATGAATTAATACGTGTCTATGGTGATTACGATGCAGATGGCGTAAGCAGCACCTCATTGATGGCTCACTTGTTGAAAGGGCTAGGAGCTCGTTTCGATACGTATATCCCTCATCGCATTCGAGAAGGCTATGGGCTGAATCGTTCGGCGATCGAATTAGCCAAAGCGCAAGGCGTCACGCTATTAATCACCGTTGATACAGGCATTAGTGCCGTTCAAGAAGTAGCCTATTGTCAGGAATTAGGCCTAGATGTTATCGTAACGGATCATCATGAGCCTCCTGAAATACTGCCTCAAGCTTTAGCCGTCATTAATCCGAAGAAGCCAGGTTGCCCATACCCTTATAAACATCTTGCAGGGGTTGGTGTTGCTTTTAAGTTAGCCCATGCCATACTTGATCGACTGCCTGAAGAACTTTTGGAGTTTGCAGCACTCGGAACGGTTGCTGACTTAATGCCTCTTACGGGGGAGAATCGCTTAATCGTCAAGCAGGGGCTGCAGCGTATGCAGGATTCTACTTACGCAGGATTTCGTTCACTCATTGGTGTATCCGGTATTGAAAACAAGGAAGTGACCGCAACTCACATTGGCTTCTCGCTAGCACCCAGAATTAACGCAAGCGGCCGACTGGAAGCTGCAGATATTGCCGTGAAGCTGCTCACAACATCGGATGAGAAAGAAGCGGAGCAAATTGCCTTTGAACTGGATATGCTGAATAAAGAACGTCAACTTATCGTAGAAGACATGGTGCAAGAAGCTTTTGTTCTAGCCGAACAGCAGCAAGCCAAAGGTTTAGATAAAGTGATTGTTGTCGCTAAGGAACAATGGAACGTCGGTGTTGTCGGTATTGTTGCATCCAAGATCGTAGAGAAATTTTACCGACCGACCTTAGTGCTAAGCATAGATCCACAAACAGGTATGGCCAAAGGTTCTGCGCGCTCGATTACCGGCTTTGATTTACACAAAGCTCTAACTGCTTGTGATGAGATGCTCGACCACTACGGCGGCCATCAAGCGGCTGCGGGTATGAGTCTGAACAGCAGCCATGTGGAGGCATTCACTCAGAAGTTGAACGAACTAGCCGCAGCAGCACTTACGGAACAGGATTTCATTCCTCTTCTGAAAGCCGATGCGGCGTGCAGCTTGTCAGATGTTCCGATTGCAAGTATTGAGCAGTTAGAGAAGCTCGCGCCCTTCGGTATGGGTAATCCTGCGCCGAGGTTCATGTTCACCGATTTATCTCTCGGCGATATCCGGACGATGGGCAAGGAGAAACAGCATCTCAAGCTAGCCCTCTCCGAAATGAAGGAAGAAGTAAGCTGCTCAGTGGAAGCCGTCGGTTTCGGCAAAGGAAGCTTGGCTGGTCTGATCGCGCCTGCCGCAAAGGTAGATGTGCTAGGAGAGCTTTCAATCAACGAATGGAACGGTGTGCGGAAGCCGCAAATCATGATGCAGGATCTTCGTATAACGCATATGCAGCTGTTTGATTGGCGGGGAGCGGGACAATTAAGCTCAAAGCTTAGCGTGCTTCAGAACACGATTGCTGCGGGGAATGGTAACCTCACACTAACTCCAGCTATCGTTCTGTTTGACGAATCAGATGCAGCCTTGTTTACTTCAACAGCGTTTCAGTTAGGCGGCTCTGTGCCCTACTGGATTGTTCAAGATAGCGAACAATTACGGCCTGGTAACGAAACAGCCCGACAATTGGAATTTGCTAACATGCAGGATATTATCTTGTACACGATCCCACGCAGCGTTGCTAGCCTGCAGAGTGTGCTTCATCAAGCCAGTGGAATGATGCGCTGTTATCCAGTATTTGCAGAGCTAGGGCCTGACAGCGGCAGCACGCTGCCATCTCGAGACATGTTTAAAATGCTGTATGGCACTTTGCAAAAAGAAGGATCGCTGAATGTCCAGGATGTGCGATTAATGACCTCGTTTAGTAAACGATCGGGGCTTTCTCCGGCAATGATTCAATTTATTTTATCCGTTTTTGAGGAGCTTGGTTTTGTTGAAAGACAAGGCGGCTTCGTTAAACTTCATGCGTCACCGGCAAAGAGAGATCTCACAGCATCCCGCTTGTATCAGCATAGATTGCATCGCCAGGAAGTTGAATCCATTGTCATGTACTCCTCAGCCAAAGAGCTGGAGGAATGGATTGCCGATCAAATAAAAAAAGAAAATCACATTTTGGAGGAAATTATATGAATTTCAAAGAGCACATTCGCGTCATCCCGGACTTTCCACAACCAGGCATTCGTTTCAAAGACATCACAACGTTATTGCAAAATGGGCCGGTTTATAGAGAAGCTATCGATCAGATGAAAGCATTAATTAAAGAGAAACAAATCGATGTAATTGCGGGTCCTGAAGCTCGTGGCTTTGTAATTGGCGCTCCGCTCGCTTATTCACTTGGAATAGGCTTTATTCCAATTCGCAAAAGTGGCAAATTGCCTGGCGAGACGATAGAGGCTGACTACGCTCTTGAATATGGCAAGGATAAATTAGCCATGCATAAAGATGCTATTAAACCAGGTCAAAAGGTACTGATTGCGGATGATTTACTTGCAACAGGCGGAACGATTCAAACATCGATCGACTTGATTAATCAGCTTGGTGGGGAAGTTGTAGGTGCTGCATTCTTAATCGAATTATCCTACTTAGACGGTAGAAGTAAGTTTAATGGGATTGACGTGGTTTCCTTAGTTCAATATTAAAATTAAAGCTGAGAATCGAATGCTAGTGTTCGATTCTTTTTTATACAATGAAAGCTAATATTTCAGGAATACGTTCAGTGATTTGCGAGAAAATGCTGCTTTTTGTCGAATGCATGGTGCGAACAGTTGACGTGGGGCCTGCCTTGCAGGCATAATGAATAAAAATCGATTAAAGGGAATGGGTAGATGCATGGGTATAGAGCTGCTGATGGAGAAGGCCGCCACCTATCTGAAAGAGAATGATTTGCAGAGGATTCGGGAGGCCTATGAATTCGCGGATGAAGCCCATCATGGCCAAGTACGCAAATCGGGTGAGCCCTATATTCTGCATCCACTCGCTGTTGCAGATATATTGGTGAACATGCAGATGGATGTCACATCCATCATTGCTGCGCTTCTGCACGATGTCGTTGAAGATACAACAGTTTCTCTGGAAACTGTTCTAGATAAATTCGGGAAAACTTGTGCGATGCTAGTGGATGGCTTGACGAAGCTGGAACGGATCAAGTTCAAGTCCAAAGAAGAGCAGCAGAACGAGAACTACCGCAAAATGTTTGTTGCTATGGCGCAGGATATTCGCGTTATTCTCATTAAATTAGCGGACCGTTTGCATAATATGCGGACATTAAAGTACCAATCCGAAGAGAGCCAGCGCCGTATTGCGGAGGAAACGCTGGAGATCTTCTGTCCGATTGCGCATCGACTCGGTATTTCCACGATTAAGTGGGAAATGGAGGATATTGCTCTCCGTTATTTGAATCCGCAGCAGTATTACCGGATCGTTAACCTCATGCAGAAGAAGCGTACTGAGCGTGAGCAATATATTGAGGACGTTATTCACAGCATTAAAGAAAAGCTGGAAGAGATGGGCATTCAGGGAGATATTTCCGGAAGACCTAAGCATCTTTACAGTATTTATAAAAAAATGAGCTCCCGCGGCAAGCAATTTAATGAGATTTACGATCTCATGGCACTTCGTGTTATTGTCGACGGGATCAAGGATTGCTACGCTTCTTTAGGCATTATTCATACCTTGTGGAAACCAATGCCTGGACGTTTCAAAGATTATATTGCGATGCCGAAGCCGAATATGTATCAGTCTTTGCACACAACGGTGATTGGTCCTAAAGGAGAGCCGTTAGAAGTACAGATTCGCACATGGGAAATGCATAGGACGTCAGAGTTTGGTATCGCTGCGCATTGGGCCTATAAAGAAGGCGGTTCTGTTGTACCTTCGGGCACTTTCGAGGACAAAATGAGCTGGTTCCGTGAAATTTTGGAGCTGCAGCACGAGACCAATGACGCCTCCGAATTTATGGAATCCATGAAGATGGATTTCTTCTCAGACCTTGTTTTCGTCTTTACGCCAAAAGGGGAGGTTATCGAGCTTCCTGCTGGTTCAGTACCTCTGGATTTTGCTTATCGGATTCATACTGAAGTCGGTAATCGAACAATTGGTGCTAAAGTAAATTCCCGGATCGTTCCCTTGGACCACAAGTTGAAAACAGGGGATATTATTGAAATTCTGACTTCAAAGCATTCTTACGGACCTAGTCAGGATTGGATTAAAATCGCACAATCCTCTCACGCTCGCAGTAAAATTAAGCAGTGGTTCAAGAAAGAGAAGCGCGAAGAGAATGTCGAAAAAGGGAAAGACATGATTGAGCGCGAGCTCAAACGATTGGCCATTGATCCTCCGACATTGATGAGCGACGATAAAATGCTTGAAGCCGCGAAGAAGTTTAATTTTAGCGATATTGAAGATATGCTGTCAGCCGTTGGATTTGGCGGTATTACAGCTGCACAAATATGCACGAAGTTAACGGAGAAGCTGCGTAAGGAAGCTGAAGAAGCGCAAGTGCTGAAGCTTACTAGTGAGGTCAAGGAGGTCAAAGCTCCGACTTCATCCGAGCGCAAAAGCCGGCCAACCAACGGTGTCCGTGTCAAAGGTGTTGATAATCTGCTTGTCCGCTTCGCTCGCTGCTGTAATCCAGTACCTGGCGATTTGATCATTGGGTACATCACGAGAGGACGCGGCGTTTCCGTGCATCGTTCTGATTGTACGAACATTCCTTCGAGTATGGGCGAAGAGGAACGGGTCATTGAGGTCGATTGGGCCGAAGCTGTTGAATCCAATTTCAATGTAGAGATTGAAATCACAGGTCATGACCGCCGTGGATTCTTAAACGAAGTACTCCAAGCTGTTTCCGAAAGCAAAACGATGATTTCCGCCGTATCTGGGCGATCAGATAAGAACAAGATGGCTACGATTCATATGACCATTTTAATCAAAAATATAGACCATCTGCAGTCCGTTGTTGAGAAAATTAAACGTGTCAAAGATGTCTATTCCGTTCAGCGTATTATGCAAAGTTAGGCGATGTTATAAAGTTAAGGAGATTCAAAGGCAATGAGAGTAGTTGTTCAACGTTGTAAACGTGCCGAAGTAACTGTTAATGATACAACGATTGGTCGTATTGAACAGGGCTTGATGCTTCTAGTCGGGATTACCCATGACGATACCGAGCAGGATGCGAAGTATTTGGCGGATAAAGTGGCTGGGCTGCGTATATTTGAAGATGAAACCGGCAAAATGAATCTTTCCGTACTAGATACGGGAGGACAAATTTTATCCGTTTCGCAGTTTACTTTGTATGGCGATTGCCGGAAAGGGAAGCGGCCCAATTTCATGTCAGCGGCAAGACCAGAGCTTGCAGAGCCACTATATGATAAGTTTAATGAGCTGCTTAGGTCTCAAGGCATACACGTGGAAACGGGTGCTTTTGGAGAAATGATGGATGTATCTTTGACGAATTGGGGACCTGTTACGTTGGTTATTGACAGCAAATAAGTTGCTCCGAAGGATAATAAGCTATCTGACTGGTAATACTTAATGTGTATATACTAGCGGTTAGGAGCACCCAGATGCGTCAATCGATCAAACACAGAGCCATGACGGCACCGGAGCAGCAATTGCTCCATACCACTCTTGCTGAGCGCATGAGTCAAACGCCTAATCTTGCTGACGTGGAAATGAGTTCGGAATTCACATCCGTCCAAGAAACGATGAAGAGTATTCCCAAGAAATCATACCGGTAGCGATAAAGCCGTGCTTGCTGATTGTTCAGCGTTGCGCGGCTTTATTTTGTCTTATGCGCACAATTTCTCTCTATACGTAAAATGTGGTAAACTATCAAATGGTAAAAAGAGTATTCGAAAAGCAGAGATAAGGTGGGTGCTTTTGTACTAATGGCAAACTCGAAACGAAACCGTTCCGCATCCCGAGGCTGGATTTGGTTAATGGGGATATTGATTCTGCTTGCAGCTTTGGGAGCTGCGGCATCACTGTATTATCAATATAAACACCTTTCAAAAGGCAATCATAGCACCACGAAACAGGTGCTAGAAGAGGTCAAATCCGTCAAAAAAGCGAAGGAAGCATACGATGTCATCGTAGTAGGGACAGATCCTGAAGGCCTAGCAGCAGCTGTATCGGCGGCGCGCAACGGACTTAACACGCTGCTTGTGGACGGACGCAATAGGGAGATGTTAGGTGGGTTAATGACACTTGGTGGTCTGAATACGATTGACATGAACTATGCTCTCAAGACGAATCCGCTTGGCAAGGAGGAAGTGTTAAACAGAGGGTTTTTCTCTGAATGGTACAAGCGGATTGAAGGAGATTCCTTCGATGTAAACACGGCAGCGAATGCGTTCAACCAGTTAGTCAGCGCTGAGAAAAATATAGACGTTCTTTTACGTACGCAAAAGATTGAGCCTGTACTCGGTCCACCCGCAAACGGAAACGTGCCCGTGCAGGGTGCTGTTCTGACACTTGCTGACGGCAGCAAACAGACCGTGAAGGCTGGTGCTGTGATTGACGCTACACAGGATGCGGATTTTGCCGCAGCTGCAGGCGTTCCTTTCACATTCGGTCGCGAGGATCTGGGCGATCCCAAGTCGCGTATGGCGGTGACCTTGGTTTTCAAACTCAAGAATGTTACGCCTGAAGTATGGGACAAAATGGCGAAGCGCCTTAACAACGATAATTCCGACGGAACCGGAGTAAACGAAGTCAGCGTCTGGGGTTACGGAGAGATGAGCAGCTATCCGCCGGTTAACAAAGAACGTGCAAAGATGCGCGGTTTGAATATGGGCAGACAGAACGACAACACGGCACTTGTCAATTCATTGCAAATTTTTAATGTGGATACGTTCGATCCTAAGTCGGTGCAGGAAGCTTTTGATATTGCGAATAAAGAGCTACCGAATATAGTCGCTTACATGAAACAAACATTCCCCGAGTTTGCTGGGATTGAGCTGGGAGGCACAGCATCTGAATTGTATGTCCGCGAAACGCGGCATATTCAAGGGGAATATCGGCTGAATATCGTAGATGTATGCACAAATGGCGATCAGTGGGACCGCATCGGCTTTGGCTCGTATCCAGTAGACATTCAGCGGACATCGCCATCTGATAACGGCAACGTCGTCTGCGATCCGAAGCAGTATGCAATTCCGTTCCGCAGCATCGTGCCGCTCAAAGTGGATGGTCTGCTGATCGCTAGCAAAGCAGCCAGCTATGATACGTTGCCTCATGGAAGTGCGCGTGTGATCCCGAACGGCATGGCGGTAGGCCAGGCGGCAGGCACAGCGGTGAAGCTGGCCCAGCAAGAGAAGCTGACGTTCCGTCAAATGTCGGCCTCCAAAGAAGCGATTGGGAAGCTGCAGGAGCAGTTGAATGCCCAAGGGATGGAGACTAAACCGATTGAACTGAAGCCGGAACCTTTTATGGAGCATAAAGCATATGAAGGTCTCAAATCTGCTCTGATGCTGGGCTTAGCTTCAGGTGCTTATGACAATAACTTTCACTTGGATGACGCGGCTAATCCAAAGCGGATGGTTAATCTCGTAGGCGGCGCGAAGAAGATGAAACCTGATGCCTGGGTTGGGGATGTCAATCAGGCTATTGCGAATCTGCAAAACGCAGATAAAATACCGCTGACACTAGAACAGGCCAGTTATACAATCACTCAAGCGTTAGGGTTGAAGGCTGCCTCTACGGAAGCGCAATCCAAATTGTTGGAGAATAAGCTGCTCACAGAAACGACCGTTAAACTTATTGCCGACAAACAAAAGTTAACGAATGCCGACACGTATTTGCTTATTAAAGATTTAAAAGTTGGCGTTACAGGTAAGCCATAGAACAACAAATAAGAGCCTTAGTGCCGCTTGTAGATGTGGCATTAAGGCTCTTAACTTTTCGAAGCTAAGGAAGTTTTTGTGACTACGCTTACATTCTTGCTTGGATCAGTCTGCGTCAGCAGCATCCTCTTCAGCTTGCACAGAATCTTCCGAATCTTCTTCGGCTGATTCTTCGCTTTCCGCTTCGGCATCCTCCTCGGACACATCCTCAGCTTCTATTTCTTCCTCATCAGATGCTTCTTCTTCCGCTTCGACAGCTTCGTCCGACTCTTCAATGGCCTCTTCTTCGGCTGTTTCTTCAGCTACTTCATCTTCAACTTCGGCTTCGGTTTCGGAATCTTCAGAGAAGAGCACCACTAGATCTTGCCGTTCCTCTTGAAACTCGTTTTGTATTGTCATTGTTACAGCCTCCTGATGATAAATTCAAGGCCATTTGCCTTGTTGTACATGTATATGTGAAAATGGTCTGAATATACGGTGAAAATAAATGAAAATGATTGAAAATACGGAGAAAATACTGTAATGAAATTGTAATTTGTTTTTCATATCCCTTTAATCAAGAGCGGATATAATAATAGTCGACCCCCTTTAAAATATATTTACTTGAGGCCTGCAGCCCTTGTGCTGCAGGCTATTTTCTTTACACAAAAAAACCGTCTCAGCTTGGGCTGGACGGCTTAATATCATTTTTACATCAAAGCATCTAAGGAATATTCACCGGCTCCGATAAGTGCAACACCAACAGCGATAGCGAGCAGCGTTAAATTGTATTCATAACCATTGGAAGTTACCCAGTAACCATTTTTGCCATGAACTTTAATAATAGCACCAAGCATAATCAGTGCAATAAGAGCAGCACCAAATGGTGTCCAAAGACCTGCGGCGAAGAGCAGGCCACCTACAATTTCCGCTAAGCCTGCAAGAACAGCCATGAGCACACCTGGTTTGATTCCAATAGAATCGAAGAAACCTCCCGTACCTTTGGGACCATAACCACCGAACCATCCAAATACTTTTTGTGAACCGTGCGCCGCGAATGATAAACCGATCACTAAACGAATAATAAGTAGACCCAATGCCATTACTAACAACTCCTCTTTTAATATATTTTGTTTAATAACTTACTTTATGTTAGTATATTATTACGAAGCACTTACTTTTGTCAAGCGACTATGTTAAAATTGTTTATAAGGAGATGATTTATATGGAAGACTATCAACTGTGTCCCAAATTCGAGAATGCTTTTGAACTTCTAGGAAAGCGTTGGACAGGACTTATTGTTCATGTCTTGCTTTCTGGACCGAAGCGCTTTAAAGATATATCAGTTCTCATCCCTAGTATGAGTGATCGCATGCTTTCGGAGAGATTCAAGGAGCTCGAGGCTGCAGAGATCATCATCCGTCATGTGTACCCAGAAACACCGGTTCGGATTGAGTATGAATTAACCGCCAAAGGAAAAGGGCTTAAACCCGTTATGGATGAGTTGCAAAAATGGGCGGACTTACATTAACTAATATAGTGGAGGTATAGGAGGATTAGTACTTCTATCTCTTGACTTTGTATCTGCCAATGTTTACAATAAACAATAATGTAATTCGATACTTTTGTGATCCGTTGAAGGGACAAAGTAAGTCGCCCCCACATAAGCAGAGAAGGAAGTCTAGGCTGCAAGCTTCCTATGATGAGCGAACGAAAAGACCTCCCCGAGGACCGGCTGGGAAATGCATATTGGCTGATGTCAACTTGCCTAGTAGCAGCTGTGCGTGTAGCGGGCGTTATCCGTAAAGAGCAGAATTCTGTTTCGTTGCCACTGGCAAACGATAGCAGCATTTCTGAAATGTGGGTGGTACCACGGGTGAATTTGTTAATCAAATCTCTCGTCCCTGACGTCAGTCGGGGGTGAGAGATTTTTTTGTTGTTATTTGACTGGAACGACAGATAATAGGAGGTTGAGCGCATGAGCATACAAAAGCCAAAAGGCACACAAGATCTTCTTCCCGGTGAGGTGGAGAAGTGGCAGTACCTAGAGAGCAAAGCAAGAGACTTGTGCCAAAGGTTTAATTACAAAGAGATTCGTACGCCGATATTTGAGGAAACCGAGCTGTTCATTAGAGGCGTCGGTGAAACGACAGATATCGTGGGTAAAGAAATGTACACCTTTCTCGACAAAGGTGACCGCAGCATGACGCTTCGTCCCGAAGGCACAGCCGGTGTTGTTAGGGCTTATGTAGAGAATAAGCTTTATGGGATTCCCGATTTAACGAAGCTTTATTACGTAGGACCCATGTTCCGCTATGAGCAGCCGCAAGCTGGGAGATATCGCCAGTTCCATCAATTCGGTATTGAAGCTTTCGGGTCCGTTGATCCAAGCATCGATGCTGAAGTGATTGCGCTTGGTTATACGTTCTATAAAGAAATTGGTCTTAAGGAAGTAACTGTTGAAATTAACTCCGTTGGAACACCAGCGGTTAGAATGGTTTACCGTGAGAAACTGCAGGAGTTTTTCGCACCTGTGAAGCATTTGCTTTGTAAGGATTGTCAGTCTCGATTTGATCGTAATCCGATGCGTATTCTTGATTGCAAAGTGGATCAAAAGTATGGCGAAGGCGCTCCAGAAATTTTAGATTACTTGGATGAGGAGTGTACATCGCATTTCGCTCTAGTTCAAGAGCATTTAGCAGCGATGGAAATCCCGTATCGGATTAATCCGCGCCTCGTTCGCGGTCTTGATTACTACACGCATACTGCATTCGAGTACAAAGCTGCCGGGATCGGTGCGATTGATACGATTGGCGGAGGCGGACGGTACAATGGTCTAGTTGAGCAGATTGGCGGCCGTGGCACCGATCAGCCGGGAGTTGGTTTGGGGCTTGGCCTTGAGCGTATTCTGCTCGTATTGCAGGCACAAGGTGTCGAAATTCCGAAGCCAGAGCCGCTTGATGTATATTTGATCGGTCTAGGAGACGCGGCGGAGAAAGAAGTAACGAAGCTGCTGCACCAGCTTAGAGTTCAAGGGCTGAAGGCGGAGAAGGATTACCAAGGCCGTAAAATGAAAGCTCAAATGAAATCAGCAGACCGCTTTCAGGCCACCTATGTGGCGATTCTTGGAGATGACGAATTGGTGCGTGGCGAAATTACTTTGAAGAAGATGGATACAGGCAGTCAATTGACTGTGAGTTTAGCCGATCTTGCCTCGAACGCTGCAAAGACACTTTTCGAATAGATAGACAACAAGGAGAGACTTTGAGCTCTGCTCAAAGATCCCAACAAAGGAGAGACTTTGAGCTTCGCTCAAAGATCCCTATATTAGGAGGAAAAAATAATCATGATGCTCAAAACACATCATTGCGGGCAGCTTACTAAAGCTCAGGTAGGACAGACAGTAACACTAAACGGTTGGGTGCAAAGAAGACGTGACTTAGGCGGCGTTCTATTCATCGATCTGCGCGATCGCAGCGGGCTTGTACAGACTGTATTTAACCCAGACTTCTCAGGGGATGCACTTGCCATTGCTGACCGTGCTCGTAATGAATACGTACTAGCGGTAAAAGGGAAAGTTGTAGAACGTGATGCCGAAACGGTTAACAAAAATATTACAACGGGTGAAATCGAGATTCAGGTGACTGAAATCGAAATCATGAATGCAGCTAAAACACCTCCGTTCTTCATCGAAGACGGTGTAGATGTGGATGAAGCCGTTCGTTTAAAATATCGTTATTTGGACCTGCGTCGTCCGGAAATGCAAAAAACATTAATGCTTCGCTCCAAAGCGTCCAAAGTATTCCGTAATTTCTTAGATGATCAAGGATTTGTTGAAGTTGAAACACCGATTTTGACGAAAAGCACACCGGAAGGCGCTCGCGATTACTTGGTGCCAAGCCGCGTGCATCCGGGCGAATTTTTTGCGCTTCCGCAGTCCCCGCAAATCTTTAAACAATTGTTGATGGTTAGTGGTTTGGAGCGTTACTACCAAATCGCACGCTGTTTCCGCGATGAGGATCTTCGTGCAGACCGTCAGCCTGAATTTACACAAGTCGACATTGAGACTTCTTTCATTTCTCAGGATCAACTGCTTGAAATCTTGGAAGAACTCGTAGTCAAATTAATGCAAGAAACAGCTCAAGTTGAAATCCCGCGCCCATTCCAACGTATTACGTATGCGGATGCCATGGCGAAATATGGTTCGGATAAACCGGATCTTCGTTTTGGTCTAGAACTCGAAGATGTTTCTGATATCGTTGAAACTTCAGGTGTTCAAGTATTTGCAAACGTCGTTAAAGGCGGCGGTCAAGTAAAAGCTTTGAACGCTAAAGGTTGCGGTACATGGAGTCGTAAAGAGATCGATGACCTCTTACCGTTCGCAGCACGTTATGGCGCCAAAGGCTTAGCTTGGATTCAAGTGAAAGACGGCGAATTCAAAGGGCCTATCGTGAAATTCTTCAATGAGGCTGAAATCGCTGCATTAACAGAGCGTTTAGGCGCAGAAGAAGGGGATTTGCTTCTATTCTCCGCTGATAAGAAAAAAGTTGTTGCTGATGTACTTGGTAACCTTCGTCTGAAGATCGGCCGTCAGCTTGGTCTTATCGATGACTCGAAGTTCAAATATGCTTGGGTTGTGGACTTCCCACTTCTTGGGTACGACGAAGAAGCCAAACGTTATGTGGCTGAGCATCATCCGTTCACGCGTCCTAATGAAGAGGATGTTCATTACTTCGATACAGATCCAGGTCAAATTCGTGCACAAGCATACGATCTTGTCTTGAACGGATATGAAGTAGGCGGCGGCTCGATGCGTATTTACCAACGTGAAGTTCAGGAGAAAATGTTTGGTGCGCTTGGCTTCTCCAAAGAAGAAGCTGCTGAGAAATTCGGCTTCCTTCTTGAAGCCTTTGAATATGGAACACCTCCGCATGGCGGATTCGCTTTTGGTTTCGACCGTTTGGTGATGCTGATCACAGGCCGCACGAACCTCAGAGAAACGATTGCATTCCCGAAAACGGCAAGCGCAACAGACTTATTGACCGATGCACCGGGTACAGTAGACGACAAACAGCTTGAACAACTGTCGATTCGCTTAGCGCTTAAGCAGCCTGCTGCTAAAGCCTAAGAACATAGAAGAGGAAGTGTTTCTATGCTTCACCAATTTTCACGAACTGAACTAGCGATTGGCCCTGAGGGGCTTGAAATCATGAAGAATAGCACGGTTGCTGTACTAGGCATCGGCGGTGTAGGTTCTATCGCTGCTGAAGCACTAGCACGCACAGGGGTTGGACGTCTTATTCTGATCGACAAAGATGTTGTCGACATCACGAATATTAACCGTCAGATTCATGCGCTCACGACAACGGTTGGTCAGCCAAAGGCAGATCTGATGCGTGATCGAATCAAATTAATTAATCCAGAATGCGATGTTATCGCTCTCCGGATGTTTTACACAGAGGAAACGTATGAGGAAGTATTCGCCTATCCGATCGATTATATGTTGGACGCAAGTGATACGATTTCCTATAAAATCCATCTGATCAAGCAGTGTCTGGAGCGGAAGATCCCCATCGTTTCCAGCATGGGCGCAGCCAACAAAATGGATCCGTCACAGTTCAAAGTAGCGGATATCTCCAAAACGAGCATGGATCCTATTGCGCGTGTGGTGCGTCAAAAACTGCGTAAGGAAGGGATCAAAAAAGGCGTGAAGGTTGTATTTTCGACCGAAGAGCCGATGAAACCCCGCGAGGACGTAACGCAGCAAATCGTTCCCGCGAACGCACCTGAAATTCGCAAGGCGAAACAACCGCCGGCAAGCAATGCGTTCGTTCCGCCTGTGGCAGGACTGATTATGGTGAGTGTGGCTGTGAAAGAACTATTGGAAATTGGTTTGAAGAAGAAATAGGAAAAACGGATGCCCCTTGGAAAGCGGGCATCCGTTTTTTATTTGCCTAATGGTAGGAGCATCCTATTTATGCACTGCCAACGAATACGGACGAATCAAAAGGAGGTACAGGAGTGGAATCGGCAAAATTTGCTGCTAATCAAAGGCTGGGGGGAACGAGGATTCGCTATTGCGGCTAATATGTCAGTGTTGGGCAAGTATGTGGAACGTGTGTGCGCTATTTGGGTGTTTTGGCGGTTTTTGCACCTCGAAACTGGGAAATAGAAGATCCACGTTCCGCGATAACGAGAAATATTCAGTTTTAGAGGAAATAAGGCATCGCATTTCCCTTTCTCTAGGCTTCTTGATGGTTGGTAAGAAACCCACACCTTATACAGTCCTTGTTTATGAGGGTTAATCAACCATGATGAACTCGTTTATATATCGGAAAAGTATATATCGATTATATATATGTTGACTCGATATATATAATCTGGTAAATTGTTAATTAAGAAGCACAATCAAGAAAAAAGGAGGACTAACAGCATGACTAGTCAGGATGTCATTTTAGGTATTTTAATGAAGCGCAGTCTATCGGGATACGACATCAAGCATATGTTTGAGACGGTATTTTCATATTTTTACAATGCAAGTTTTGGCACGATTTATCCTACGCTTAGCAAGATGGAGAAGGAAGGTCTCATCACGAAAGAAAGTGTGATTCAAGAGGGAAGACCGAATAAGAATGTCTACTCCATAACGGAGGAAGGCCAAAAGCATTTCAAAGCCTACATGTATAGTCCCATGCAAGCCAATGAGTTCAAATCTGATGCGATGACTCGCTTGTTTTTTGGTGAATTTATTGAGGTCGAGGTCATTATTGAATATTTGGAATATGGCGTATCGAGTACGAAAGATGATCTTGAACGTTTGAGGAAAATGTATGAGAACGGTAAGTCAAATTCATTAATGTCTCAGACACAAGAAATTTGTATTCAGATTGGAATCGAAAATATGGAAAGTACACTGCGAACATTAATGGCCGGAATAGAACGTTTGAGTAATTTGAAAATGGAAAAGGGGCAAAACGATAGTGGGTAATAAAAAAACAGGTTTTATAATACTGGCAATGGCTCTAGGGTTATTGATGTCTGCGTTAGATAATACAATTACAGCTGCTGCAATAAGTCACATAATAGGCGACATTAATGGTTTTGATAAAATCAGTTGGGTATTCACAGCGTATATGCTTGCATCTACGAGCACGATGCTTGTTTTCGGAAAGCTGTCGGATATGTTTGGCAGAAAGCTCTTTTATTTGATTGGAATTTCTATATTTTTGATCGGTTCGGCACTCTGTGGTACAGCCCAGGATATGACACAGCTGATTATATATAGAGCGATTCAGGGGATAGGTTCAGGAGCTATTTTTCCCATTAGTTTCACCATTATTTATACCCTTTTTTCAGATCCCAAACAGGGGGCTAAGCTGTCAGGGGTATTCGCAGGGATATTCGGTCTATCATCTGTAGCGGGACCGCAAATCGGTACATTACTCGCAGAATCTTGGGGTTGGCGCTGGTGTTTCTATGTTAATTTACCACTGGGTATACTCTCATTCTTAGTTTTGCTTTTTGCTCTTAAGGAAACTCGATCGACTCGTCGTCCGAAAATTGATTATTTAGGGACACTGTTACTCGTTATCTCTACTGTCTCACTCATGCTAGCATTAGAGTTCGGTGGTAAAGATTATACTTGGGGGTCTTGGCAAATTATTAGTCTGTTAGCTATTGCCGTTGTTGTAGGCTTACTTTTCATTATGGTTGAACGCAGGGCTCAAGAACCCATGCTGCCTTTACCCTTATTCAAAAACCGAATGGTTCTCGGCATGATGTTAGCTTGTCTTTGCCAAGGAGCGATCATGTTCTCGGCAATTGCTTACTTGCCTATTTTCTCAACTGCCGTGCTCGGTCGGGCGAATTCAAATGTGCTTTTGACCCCGATGATGTTTTCATTAATGGTTGGAGCTGTTTTGTTCGGTTTCCTTCAACGTTTCTTTAGCTTCCGAGCGGTTATCGCGTCCAGTATGATTACGGGGATTGTCATTAGCTATTTGTTGAGTGTAGTCAGTCATGACGCAAGTAATCTGTATATGATCACCCTGATGGTTATACTTGGCGTAGGGGCGATTGGTCCGTTAATGAGTGTTGCTCAGAATGCCGTTGCTCTCAGCGTAGATCGCAAATATATCGGAGTCAGCTCCTCTATCATTGGGTTTTGGCGTAATATAGGAGGGGTTCTCGGGGCCTCGACTATGGCGACTATCGTGAACACTAGATACAACAGTCTTATTCACGAAGGTGCAGCCGAGCACAACATGCCTCTTAATCAATTATCGACTTTAGCTAATCCAGAACATTTGATTCGGGCGGGAGCTGAATTCCCCAAGGAAACGATGAGTTTCCTCCGAGATTCACTGGGAACAGCGATTAACCATGGCTTTATCATAAGTATCGTGTTCGGTATTGTCGGACTTGCCGCTACATTCATAGCAGGGCCCCTTCGTTTCACGGTACCTGTCCAGCGTCCGGAACCGCAGAATGATAATGCAACTCCTCAGTCTGTATAAATGCATCAGATAGATCCTCCTGATTTCTTATTAGGGGGATCTTTTACTGACAAAACATGACATGATTTCATATGCGGGTTATAATAGAGTTTATATCTTTCAAAGCAAAGTAAAGGATAAACTACTTATGGACTTGTTTACATATGCTTCTTCACAAGAACCAACAGGAAAGCTGCTAGCTGATCGTATGCGGCCAACATCGCTCGATGAGTACATTGGCCAGGAGCAAATCGTCGGAAAAGGAAAGCTGTTAAGAAGAGCGATTGAGGCCGATCAAGTGACCTCAATCTTGCTCTATGGCCCACCGGGCACAGGCAAAACAACTTTGGCCAACATCATTGCGAACCGAACACAGGGTGAGTTCATGAAGCTGAACGCCGTAGATGCTTCGGTCAAAGATGTGCGAGAGATTATCGAGCTAGCGAAAACCAATAAAGCGATGTACGGTCGTAAGACGACCTTATTCTTGGACGAGGTGCATCGCTTCAACACCTCGCGGCAGGATGCGCTGCTTCCTGCCGTAGAGCAGGGCATCCTCATCTTCATCGGTGCGACGACAGAGAACCCGTTTCACCATGTGAACGGGGCTCTGCTGTCGCGCTCGACGCTGTTTCAGCTCGAGCCACTCACGGCGGAGCATGCGCTCATCGCCATGCGAAGAGCCATCGCCGACCCCGTGAAGGGGCTCGGCTTCATGCGCCTCCACGTAGACGAGGAGGCGCTGGAGCATATTGCACGGATGGCCAATGGTGACATCCGACGTTCCCTTAACGCGCTGGAGCTTGCAGCGCTGACGACTTCACCCGAACCGGATGGAACGGTTCAGATTACGCTTGAGGTGGCGGAAGAGTCGATCCGCCGCCCCATCGTGAAAGCGGACGAGTCGACGCAATACGACGTCTTGTCCGCTTTTCACAAGAGCGTGCGCGGCTCCAGCGACGCCGCGCTGTTCTGGTTCCTATATGCCGTCGAGAAGCTCGGCATGGATCCTATGACGTTCCTGCGGCGTCTTATCGTCGCCTGCAGCGAAGATATCGGCCTTGCCAATCCGCAAGCGATGGTGCAGTCCGTAACGGCAATGGACGCCTATCATAAGATTGGTTGGCCGGAATCAAAGTACATCATTTCCCAGGCAATTTTATTCGCCGTGGAGAGTCCAAAATCAAATTCGATACCGATGGCCATCTCTCGTGCGGAACAGTTGATGGACCAGGTGAAATCAGCGAATGTACCGCTTCATCTTCGTGATACGCACTATAAAGGTGCTGACCAGCTTGGACATAAAGGCTATATGTATCCCCATAATTATCCGGGACACTATGTGAAGCAGCAGTACTTACCTGATGATATTCGAAATGAGATCATTTTTGCAGCTAGTGAACAGGGCACAGAAGAAAAGATGAAGCTCAATCAGCATAAAAGAAGAGGGACACCTACTAATTTATAAAATAGGTAGGTTCCCTCTTTTTTCTTGCTCCATATCGATTGTGAAAACCTTCTCTGTAATAGGATCGTACCGAATCGAAACAATTAGCGGAAATTCGACACCATGATGTCTTACCCAGAAGCGAAACTGCTGCTGTGCAACACCCGGCGCAATAGTTGAACGTCCTAAATATTTATAATCTAATAAAGTGTAGAGTTTCCCAGCCTCTTGAAAGGCAAGTCGGCTCCACTTGGCATATCCAGGGTCTTGTACTGGCTTATATTTTACGAAAATTTCTTCTGTACTTATCTCTGTTCTTGTCTCTGCACTTGCTTCTGCACTTGCCTCTACCCTTGCTATCAAACTTCCAGACCAACCAAACCAAATAATGAGAAGTACGGCTAAGATTCTATCCATTCGCTCACACCTTTCGCGATTATCCTGTGCTTAGAATTAAGCCTACATACTTGAAAGGTAAACGGTAAATTTCTACAAGATGCCAGATTATAGGTTTGCTGGCGACTGTGCTAAAAACAGAAATAGGAGCCTTTAGGGCTCCTATGAATGCATTTGTTTTTTGCGTTCCGATACTGAAACTCACACATCTTATAATTTAAAAACCTTCCCTAAATAAACACCCGCGGCAGCACTAAACCGTTCTTGAAGCAACGTTCTGAGTTGGTTTTTCGCTTCCGGAGTTGGAAGTGTATTCGCCTTAATCCCATGAAGCTCCATCCAATGCTTAGCGGTCATATAGCAGGTGCTATTCCAGCCGTTCTTGGTACCATTGGCATTCAGACGTTCGCTTATACCAGCAATGACGATATCTGTCTTACTTTGTAGTTCTATCAGTGCGCGGTCGAATTCATTTTTCGACTCCTTGGCTTTCATCCCGGTTTTGGAGCGGAGCTCCTTAACATCGATGCCTTCATTCTCTTCAACCGCTTGAAAAAGCTCGACAGCTGATTTGGGAAGTTCTCCATCGGCATAACGCTCCTCAACAGAATAAGGCTCGTCTAACAAATTTTTAATTAATGGAAAGAGCTCAGCAGAAATCAACATTGGCTTCTTTGCAAAAAAGCGACCATAAGCGGCAATGCCGTTGCCAGGCAGACGATCTCGCCATAACCATGGATCTGTCTCTAGCCCGGTATGCCATTGTTCCTGCACAGTTATAGATTCAAGTGAAGGATGATTAGGTATGAATGAAGAGAGAGGGAGAATACCGACCTCTTTCACGATCTTCGTAACATCCTCATAAGCAGCAGCTTTCCAATCAACATCATTCACTTTAACCAAAACGATCATCCTTTCCGTTTCTATAACCGCCGATCAAACTTATTTATGAACTTTATCAATAACTCCGCCGCCTAAACATACGTCTCCATTATAGAAAACAACGGATTGCCCCGGCGTTACGGCTTTTTGAGGTTTATCGAAGACTACTTCACATGTTCCATCCTCCATAAACGTAAGAACTACGCCTTGGTCTGGTTGACGGTAACGGAATTTGGCTGTGCAGGCATACGCGCCCACTGGCTTGCTCGATGATATCCAGTTCACATCGGTGGCTGTTAAGCCCTTAGAATATAGTCCTGGATACTGCTCACCTTGAACAACAAGCAGTTGATTACTTTCCAAATCTTTATCTACAACGAACCACGGCTCGCCTGAGCCTGATCCGCCAATACCAAGTCCTTGTCTTTGGCCAAGGGTGTAGTACATCAAACCGTCGTGACGGCCTTTGACTTCACCGTTACGAATATCGACCATATTGCCGGGTTTAGCGGGCAAGTATTGGCTGAGGAACTCTTTAAAGTCTCGTTCGCCGATAAAACAAATTCCCGTGCTATCTTTCTTCTTAGCAGTCGCTAGACCTGCTGCTTCAGCAATTTCACGAACCTTAGGTTTTGGTAGGTGGCCAATCGGGAACATGGCTTTGGACAGCTGCTGTTGATTCAGCACGTTAAGGAAGTACGTTTGATCTTTGTTGGCATCATTACCACGCAAAAGCACATATTCACCATCTTGCTCTTTTACTTGTGCATAGTGACCTGTTGCAATGTAATCCCCACCTAAATCAATGACCTTCTGAAGCAATTCTCCGAATTTTATTTCTCGGTTACACATCACATCCGGATTCGGCGTGCGGCCCTTGGTATACTCGTCCAAGAAATAGGCGAAAACTTTGTCGTAATATTGCTTCTCGAAATTAACTGTATAGAAAGGGATGTCGAGCTGATCGCACACTCTTCTAACATCCTCTGCATCTTCTTCTGCGGTACAATGGCCAAACTCATCGGTATCGTCCCAATTTTTCATGAAAATGCCAATAACCTCGTAGCCCTGTTCCTTAAGCAACAGCGCGGCAACCGAAGAATCGACACCTCCGGACATTCCCAATATGACACGTGTTTTTTTACTCATAGCTGTGAACCTCTTTTCTATCTTGTGAGACTTTTTTTAAAAACTCTTACTATTATACCTCTCTATTGTTCAAAATTAAAATATTTCATGAGAATGTCATTGTTTTTCCCCCACAGAAGAAGGAATTTATGATACCATATATACGATATACGGATGTTTAGGAATGTTTTTGCGAAAAATGGAAACGCTGTGTACCAAGATAGGGAAGACCATAGTGTCTGAACGTGGATAAAATAGATGGTAGGCAACAGAAGTTTTAGCAATATCGATCAGACTCCTTGATGGCATATAATGTTGAATGAGGTGTAACTTTGAAAATTTCTACAAAAGGCCGCTATGGTTTAACGATCATGATGGAGCTGGCCAATCGATTTGGTGAAGGACCGACTTCACTCAAAAGTATTGCCGAAAAGCATCAGCTTTCTGAGCATTATCTGGAACAACTTGTAGCTCCGCTTCGCAATGCAGGATTGGTCAAAAGTATTCGAGGTGCTTACGGTGGATATATTCTCTCGAAATCCGCTGAACTAGTAACAGCAGGCGAGGTTATTCGTGTATTAGAAGGGCCCATTAGTCCTGTCGATTTTACCGAGGAAGATGATCCGGCTAAGCGTGATCTGTGGATTCGTATTCGAGATAGCATTGCGGATGTGTTAGATTCTACGACACTTGCGAACTTGATTTCTTTCGAAGACCAAGGCAAGAACGACAACTACATGTTTTACATTTAAGGGTGTCCTATGAATCCCATTTATCTTGATCATGCAGCCACTACTCCCGTGCATCCTGAAGTTATGGAAGCAATGCTTCCATTTTTTACAGCCCTTTTTGGGAATCCTTCGAGTACACATAGCTTCGGCAGAGCAACTAGAACAGCACTGAATCGGTTTCGTGACGCTATGGCGAAATCGTTAGGCTGTTTACCTGCTGAGCTTATTTTTACAAGCGGAGGAACCGAAAGCAATAACATGGCAATCTTTGGGATCATGAATGCAAACAAGGATGGCAAGAAGCACATTATTACGACGGAGATCGAACATCATGCTGTTTTGCATCCCTGTGAGCGATTGGAGAGCCTCGGATACGAGGTGACCTACCTTCCAGTAGGTCCGACCGGTCTTATTCAAATAGAAGATGTGGAAGCGGCTATTCGTCCTGACACAGCTCTTATTTCCATGATGTATGTGAATAATGAAGTGGGTACGATTCAACCGATCGAGCAAGTAGGTCATCTGGCGCGGAGTCGGCAAATTCCTTTTCATGTAGATGCGGTGCAAGCTTTAGGTAAGTTGCCGCTGAATGTTAGTGAACTTCCTGTTGATTTAATGAGTTTCTCGGCTCATAAGATATACGGACCCAAAGGTGCAGGCGCATTATTTGTATCGAAGAATACGAGGTTGACGCCTCACGTCTATGGAGGCTCTCAGGAGAGAAAGCGCCGCGCAGGTACGGAGAATGTAGCGGCAATTGCAGGCTTTGCCAAAGCTGTGGAAGTTATTCTCCCGATGATGGACAGCATGCAATCCAAAGTCATAGAGCTTCGCGGGCTTATGATAAGCATTCTTGAACAGCAATTAGGCTTTGACAGCTTCACAATTAATGGCCACAAGGAACAGTGTATCCCGCATATTCTGAACATCAGCTTTCCAGGTATCTCAACAGAAACACTTCTTATGAATCTTGATTTAGAAGAAGTGGCTGCCGCAAGCGGTTCTGCATGCACATCAGGTTCACTTGAAGTATCGCACGTATTACAAGCCATGAAGCTCCCAGAAAATGTTACAGCCTCCGCGGTTCGATTTAGCTTTGGAATGGGGAATTCTAAAGAACAAATCGAAACAGCTGCCCAGAAAATTGCAACCATTGTCAAACGGTTGCGTACTACATAGTACCGGGTGGTTCTAGGAGGAATAAAACTTGCGCAAAGCGCATGATTTGATCGGACTTCCCGTTCTAACGGTAGATTCCGGTAAACAAATAGGTCAAGTTAAAGATTTGTTGATAGGCCCTGATTGGAACATACGAGGTATCATGCTCGAAGTGAAGAATTGGTTCTCCTCCTTACGTTACATACCGTGGGAGGGAATCGTTGCTGCCGGAGAGGATGCCATTACCATACCGAACGAAAGTGTCATTCGCGAGTTTGAGCATGTGGAAGAGTGCCATGCTTTTCTTGAAGGAAGCCGCAAAATTAAAGGTCTTCCCGTCATTACGGTGGGAGGGCACAAATTAGGCGTGGTAGAAGATGTTTATTTAAACCAGAATTGGGGTAAACAAATAGTAGGTTATGAATTGTCCGAAGGGTTTATTTCTGATTTAAAGGAAGGGCGTAGATGGCTTCCTATGCCGGCAGCGGCAACCAAAGGGGAAGATGCCATCATAGTGCCTGTACATTGCGCTCAGGAAGTAGAAGAACTCTTCGTATCCAAAGAAGAATAGGGTGAGCATTATGCGTTGTCCAAACTGTAATTCCAAAGATATTGGAAAAATCGGTTCCCATCAATTCTACTGCTGGGGTTGTTTTATCGAACTCAGTGTTAACGGAGAGAAAATGTCCGTATATCAAGTAGAGGAAGATGGTACGTTGAGTTCTCTGGATGATTTATTTTTTGAGGAAGAAATTCCTCAAGTCCACGAACATGCCAATTAATCGTTAATACACGTTACAAAACGTTATTTTTTGAGCGCAGCGGCGCTTAAGGAGTAGCGTTTTTTTCTTGTTTAGCTCATGATTTAACGGGTTAATTTGGACGAGTTGTACATATACTGTATGAGCATATGTTTATAAGGATTAACAGAGGTGAAGAGAATGGAACGTTTTTCGAAAAATAAATGGTTTGTCGGGCTGGTTTACCTCCTACTTATCCTGGCCAGCTTGTATATGCTGCTGCAAATAAAGCCTATAATGTTTAGTGTATTTACCTTTATCAAAGCCATTTTAACGCCATTTTTTATAGCTGTGATTATTTCGTACATTTTAAACCCGATCGTGAATATTCTTAATCAACGGAAAGTGCCAAGAACCATTGCTGTTCTGCTTATTTATAGTGTCTTTCTCTCCTCTCTGACCGTTATTATCATGAATATGACACCGATGTTTGTGTCCCAAATTGCGGAACTCAATGAGCATATGCCGCAAATGGCTATGCGTGCGCAGTCGATTGTGGACGGGTTTAATCAAAACCAACTGCTGCCCGACAGTGTGCGCAATGGATTTAATCATTCACTTACGAAGCTGGAAAATAGCATTTCCATGGCTATCTCGAACTACATGAATCAGATTGGAAATACCATCAATACGTTGTTCATCGCTTTTATCGTACCGTTCGTTGCTTTCTATATCTTAAAGGATTTTCAAATTATTGAGAAAACAGCCCTCGCTATTGTGCCGCGTGAGCATCGTAAGAGAACAATTAAATTGCTCATTGATATTGACACTGCTCTTGGCAATTATATCCGGGGCCAACTGTTAGTTTGCGTGATTATAGGAGTTCTTGCCTATTTAGGGTATTGGCTTATTGGCATGCCATACGCCTTGCTGCTCGCTAGCGTTGTGGCGGTGTTTAATATTATTCCTTACTTGGGGCCTTTTTTTGGAGCAGCGCCTGCAATCATTATGGCTTCAACAATCTCTTTGAAAATGTTGTTATTTGTCGCACTCGTTAATTTAGCTGTACAAATTCTCGAAGGCAACGTCATCTCTCCTCAGGTGGTAGGAAGAACGCTGCACATGCATCCGTTGTTTATCATTTTCGCATTACTTGTAGGTGGGGAAGTCGCGGGTATTGTGGGGTTAATATTGGCTGTACCCTTCTTTGCCGTCATGAAGGTTATCATTCAACATGTTTTCCTTCACTATGTTCATAAGCCCACGACATGAGGTTTCATTATAAGTGGACGCACAGAACCCCTCTGAGCCATGACTTGCGGGATCATGGTTCAGAGGGGTTCTGTACGAGGGTTGAGGATATGAAAGGTGTGGCCATGCGTAAACCAACGAATGGGCTACGGAATAAGTATACGAATTCTTACCATATGTCTTGGTTCGATAATGAAAATCATTATCATTAAAATCAGTATACTTTCAATGAGAATGATTGTCAACTATGATTTTTAAATTTTTATCCTTGTCGTCGCCTTGGTCGTCCTTCTCTTCTTTTTGTTCTTTTTGTTCTTGAAATTCTACGCGAGTTTGACCTGTTATATAGTCAAAAGGATTGTAACGGCTATCGGGTATTTCCTTTTTGATGAGCGTCTTGGTCATGATGTAAATAACTAATACAAAGATGGGTACGATTAACCCAAGTAGGATGAGGGTTGAGAAATCCAATTGAAACACCTCCGAGAATCAACTAAAAGAGACGAACTTACGTTACATACGATTCCCCTAAAGGTTTGGTTCCACTAATATTCGTTACATGGAATGGAATTCAAGCCGAAAGCTGCTCATGAATATTGACAGGGTACTAGCATATAGTTATAATTTGCCTTATCTATATCTGAATTCAAAGCGTTGATGAAACTTAAGTAAGCCATAGTCCATCGTCAGAGAGAAGGTTCCGCTAGAGCAGTGATACTGCGAGTAGTGGCTGAGAGAACCTTTCGGTGTTAGGATGGCCCAAAGCTCGTTTCGGAGTGTGGATGAACTCCACCGGTTGGACCCGTTACAGATCCGCACAAGGAGATTGCGTTTGTTTCCTCTTGCTATAAGCGAGGGTTGGCCGAACACAATAACCAGGGTGGTACCGCGATTATTCGTCCCTGTATGTTACAGGGGCGTTTTTTGTTTGTTTTTCGAACAATTGATAAATATGGAGGCTTGAAAAAGATGAAAGCAAGTGAAATTCGTTCCAAGTGGTTACAGTTCTTTGCAAGTAAAGGGCATAAGATAGAGCCAAGTTCATCACTCGTCCCACATAATGACCCCTCACTCTTGTGGATTAATGCAGGGATTGCTCCTTTAAAGCCGTATTTAGATGGACGCGAAATTCCCGAAAATCCGCGAATTACAAATGCTCAAAAATGTATTCGTACCAACGATATTGAGAATGTAGGTAAAACACGCCGACATCATACGTTCTTTGAGATGCTGGGGAATTTCTCGATCGGAGACTACTTTAAAAAAGAAGTCATTCCTTGGGCTTGGGAGTTTTTGACGGATCCGCAGTGGATCGGCTTTGATCCGAATCGTATTTCTGTCACTGTACATGAAGATGATGAAGAAGCTTTTGAAATTTGGAACAAACAAATTGGTATTCCCGAAGAGCGTATTTATAAGCTCAAAGAAGACAATTTCTGGGATATCGGTGAGGGTCCGTGTGGTCCTTGTACAGAGATTTTCTATGATCGCGGTGATAAATACGGTGATTTGGCAGATCCGGAATGCTGGCCAGGCGGAGAGAATGAGCGTTTCCTAGAAGTTTGGAACCTCGTGTTTACGCAATTCAACCATAATAAGGACGGCAGCTATACACCGCTTCCTAACAAAAATATTGATACTGGAGCAGGATTAGAACGGTTTGCTTCGATTTTGCAAGATGTGGACTCAAACTTTGACACGGATTTGTTCAAGCCGATTATTGATAAAACATGTGAGCTTACAGGTGTGAAATACCATGTGAACGAAGAACACGATGTTGCACTCAAAGTCATCGCTGACCATATCCGTACTGTTGCTTTCTCAGTTGGTGATGGCGTTCTGCCTTCTAATGAAGGACGCGGTTATGTTATCCGCCGATTGCTGCGCCGCGCAGTACGGTACGGAAAAGTGCTTGGACTTGATAAGCCGTTCCTGCATAAGCTCGTACCAACCGTTGGAGAAATAATGGGCGTTTACTACACGGAAGTTGTAGATAAACGAGAATTTATCGAGAAGGTGATCCGAACCGAAGAGGAGCGTTTCCATGAAACGTTAAGCGACGGCTTGATCATTCTGGCTGAGATGGTAGAAAAGACTCGTCAAGCGGGTACGAATCAGATTAGCGGACCGGATGCTTTTAAGCTGTATGATACGTATGGCTTCCCATTCGATTTAACCGAAGATTTTGCTTCTGAGAAGGGTTTAACGGTTGACCGTGCCGGATTTGATGCTTCCATGCAGGAACAACGTGACCGTGCTAGAGCGGCCAGTCATAAAGAAGGCGGCATGAAGGTGCAAGGCGGACCGCTGTCTGAATTGACGATTAAAAGCGAATTTGTTGGTTATAATGAATTGGTAGTTACTGCTAGTATCGTGGCGATCGTTCATGAGAATGAACTCGTTGACATTGTCGGGGTTGGTGAGACTTGTCAGGTCGTATTGGATCGGACTCCTTTCTACGCTGAAAGCGGTGGTCAGGTAAGTGACTATGGTATAATTCGAAGTAACCAAGTGTCATTGAAGGTTGAAGATGTTATCAAAGCGCCACATGGACAGCACGTTCACAAAGTTCTAGTTGTGTCGGGTGTTCTTCGCAAAGGTGATTCGGTAGAAGCTATTGTTGCTGCTGCGGAACGTGGAGACATTATTAAGAACCACACAGCTACACATTTGCTGCACAAAGCGCTTAAGGAAGTACTTGGAACGCATGTTAACCAAGCGGGGTCTTTGGTTGAACCTGACCGTTTGCGGTTTGACTTCTCGCATTTCGGAAGCATTAGCAGCGAAGAGCTGCAGGATGTTGAGCAGCGTGTGAACCGTCAGATTTGGAACAACACGAATGTGGATATTTCACTCAAAGCAATCGCTGACGCAAAGGCAATGGGAGCAATGGCTTTATTCGGTGAGAAGTACGGTGATATCGTTCGCGTTGTGCAAGTTGGCGATTACAGCTTAGAGCTGTGCGGCGGCTGCCATGTTCAGAATACGGGTCAAATTGGCTTATTCAAAATCGTTAGCGAGTCCGGTATCGGTTCAGGTGTTCGTCGGATCGAAGCCGTGTCTGGCCGCAGTGCGTATGAATACCTTGACCAGCAATTACATTTACTGAAAGAATCCGCAGGCTTGCTCAAATCAAATGTTCAAGATGTACCGAAACGAGTGGAAGCTACACTTCAACAAGTGAAGGAACTGACGCGTGAAAACGAGTCGCTGCGGAGCAAACTTGGGCGGATCGAAGCGGGTTCTCTTACAGACCAAGTGAAGCAAATAGCAGGAGTTTCGGTGCTGGCTGCACAAGTCAATGCGGCGGATATGGATTCACTTCGTAATATTGTGGATGAGATGAAGACGAAGCTAGGTTCCGCTGTTATCGTACTCGGCGCAGTTGCTGATGACAAAGTCAATTTGGTAGCTGCTGTCACGCCTGATCTTGTGGCTAAAGGCTTCCACGCCGGCAAAATCATTAAAGAAGTGGCACAGGCTGTTGGCGGTAGCGGAGGCGGTCGCCCGGATATGGCGCAAGCAGGCGGTAAGGATGCCTCCAAATTGCAAGCTGCATTGTCCGGAGTTGAAGGACTTCTTTCCCAATTTTCATAATTATTTTTCTGTGGGACAGGAATTTTTAAACCCATAGAGAATATAACCAGTATACATGGATTGATTTTCAAATATTTCACAAATGGTATCACAAGGAAAGTGAGGTGCTCCTGATGAGTTCCATGGATAAAACGATGAAGTTTAACGTAAAGGCAGAAGAAATAGAGACATCGCCCAAAGACGTGTTATTAGCGGTGTACGATGCTCTTCAGGAAAAAGGGTATAATCCGATCAATCAGATTGTCGGATACTTGCTTTCCGGAGATCCTGCCTATATTCCACGGCATAACAATGCTCGGAGCCTCATTCGTAAACGGGAACGGGACGAACTCATTGAAGAATTAGTTCGTGCTTATCTGGGTCAACACAAATAGAAGGAAAAGAGAACCGGCATGAGATGGATAGGCTTGGATTATGGGGACAAGACGATTGGTGTAGCGATGAGCGACGAGCTTGGTTGGACGGCTCAAGGGCTTGAAGTCATACATCGTCGTAAGCCTGGGGAAGACATCGCTCGGCTGGAGGCCATTGTCAAAGAGTATGGTGTTACTCAAATCATTGTAGGCTTACCCAAGAATATGAACAATACAATAGGGCCACGCGGCGAGCTTGCAATCGCATTTTCGCAAGAATTAGAGCAAAAACTAAGTGTACCTGTACACTTGTGGGATGAGCGGTTAACGACCGTAGCTGCGACACGCACACTGCTAGAAGCTGATGTGAGTCGGAAGAAACGCAAGTTGGTTATTGATAAAATGGCCGCACAGCTCATTCTGCAAGGGTACATGGATGCCAATATGAAGAGGTGAACGAATATGTCCAAAGAAGAATTGCATGAAGAACAACCAGAAATCATTTACATCCCGGACGATGAAGGCAACGAAGAAGAGTTCGAGGTTATCATGAAATTCGAAGTGGACGGTTCTGACAAGAAGTACATGATGGTAGTGCCTACAGACGGCGGAGATGAAGAATCCGATGAAGTGTACGCATTTCGCTATGAAGAGGATGATGACGGCGAGGATTTAAAGCTGTTCACCATCGATGATGAAGAAGAATGGGATATTGTTGAAGAAACATTCAATACTTTAATGGCAGAATTCGATGAGGAAGAAGAAGCATGAGTACGACGCCTTCTGACGTATTGCGCAAAACTTACGGGGATGATATTATTTTGTTTGATGAGCAAAATGAATCAACGGTGTATCATCTTCTTAAAGAATTCGTTTATGGAAATTATACGTATGCTGTTCTGCAATCCGATGAACTCAAGAAGGAAGACGAGGTTGCTGTTTTCCGAGTGACGACAGATAGCGACGGACAGTATGAATTGGAAACCATCGAGGATGACGAGGAATGGGAAACCGTTTCAGAGCTCTATGACGAGATGGTATTTCCAGAACAGGATGAATTGTAAGAAGCATACAACCGAGCGGAGCGCATCCGCTCGTTTTTGTTTGCTTTGGGGTATACAAATGCTTACGAAGTCAGTTTTCTTACGAAAACTCTAAAGCCAATGCTTACGAAGTCAGTTTTGCTAAAGCAAAACTCTTAGGAGGATTTTTGTGAACAACATGCTTGAACAAGAGAATGAACAGAATAAGCCTAGACGAAGTAAGCTTAAGCTCATCCTTCTTGTCATTGGATTATTGCTTCTCATTATCATTGGAACTGCAGGCGGCATCGGATTGTATATCGCGAGTGCTCTTCAGCCTGTAGCTGCTACAGAGCAAGAAGTAAGGGTTTCAATCCCGCAAGGCGCTGGTTCTTTGCAAATCGCTAAGGAGCTTGAAATGAAGGGACTTATTAAAAATTCTTCGGTTTTTACGTATTATTTAAAGGTGAAGAAACAGGGCTCCAGACTTCAAGCAGGCGAGTACAGTATGAAACCGGGCATGACATTCGAAGAAATGATTGATAAGCTGAATAAAGGGGAGACCGTGAAGGAAGAAGTCATTCGTATTACGATCCCTGAGGGCTATACCATTGATCAGATTGCAGCGAAATTAGGTGAGCAGACTCCTTGGAAAAAGGAAGTTTTTCTACAGATGGCGGATGCTCCAGCTGGGTTGAAGGGGGATACGATCGCAACGATTCCTGATAATAAAAGCATCAAGCACCGTCTCGAAGGGTATCTGTTCCCAGAAACGTATGAGTTTAAGAAGGACTCCACGGAACAAGATTTCATTGAGCGAACACTGCAGCAGCTGGATAAGAAGCTGGCGACACTTCCACCAGACTGGAAGGACAAGCTGAAGGAGCGCGGACTTAACGTACACCAGATGTTGACGATTGCCTCTTTAATTGAACGTGAAGTGGTTGTAAACGAAGAGCGTGCACTTGTTTCCGGCGTTATCCAGAACCGGTTGAAGAAGAATATGCCCCTGCAAATTGATGCAACCGTGCAATATTTATTCGATAAGTCCAAAGAAAGATTGCTGGAGAAGGATCTACAAATACAAAGTCCTTATAATACGTATCTAAACACAGGTTTACCGCCGGGACCGATCGCGAGTCCGAGCTTAGCCTCGATGAAAGCTGCTATTTATCCGGAAGAGACGAAGTATTTATTTTACGTAACAAAGAAGGATGGGACCAAAGGGCATTTATTCGCAGAAACTTTTGAAGAGCATAAGAAGAATATTGCAGAAAGTAAGAAGGCTGCGAATTAGTAGTACGAACTTATGATAGGAAGCTGACAGAAGGTAGGGTAAGCAATTGAAAAAACCAGAGTTAGTAGTAAGCTGCAGCAATGTGGCAGAACTGAAAAGATTGATCGAAGCAGGCGCAGATGCGGTTATTATTGGCGAAGCGCGCTACGGCATGCGTCTGCCGGGAGAAGTGAAACTGGATGAGATGCAGGAAGCTGTGTCCTGGGCACATGAACAGAAGGCTAAAGTATATGTTGCTGTAAACAATATTTTCGACAATAATGCCCTTGAAGGGCTGTTTGATTATTTAGCTAAATTACAGGAATACGGTGTGGATGCTGTCATTTTCGGTGATCCCGCGGTACTTATGACTGCCCGTAGCTTACCTAAGCCGCTAGCGCTGCACTGGAATGCAGAGATGACCTCAACTAATTACGCGACTGCGAACTATTGGGCTAAGCAAGGAGCTACCCGTGTGGTCCTGGCTAGAGAACTGAATATGGAGCAGGTTTTGGCTTTTAAAGAGCATGCCGAGTTGGCTGTTGAAGTACAAGTACATGGCATCACCAATATTTATCACTCTAAGCGTGAGCTAGTGAAGAATTATATCGAGCACCAAGGAAAAGATGCAGCTAATCAGGATCGTTCCTTGGAGCGGGGGCTTTTCCTCATTGAACATGAACGACGTGATCAGCGTTACCCTGTATACGAAGATAGTAATGGCACGCACATCATGAGTTCCGAAGATATATGTATGTTGGAAAATTTACCCGAGCTTATAGACGGTCAAATAGATAGCTTGAAAATCGAAGGTCTTTTGAAATCTGCACTGTATAACGAAACAGTTGTGAGAAGCTATCGGGCTGTAATCGATGCTTATGCCGCTGATCCTGAGGGATATAGCTTTCAACAGGAATGGTTGGATGCGATCGTTAAGCTGCAAGATCCTGAACGTGAATTGTCATATGGGTTTTTCTACAAAGAACAGGTATATTGATAGATGAAAGAAGGTGCGTTATCGTGATGACGACAGCCATAGAAGCCCGAGCTAGAGGAAAGCGTATTAGGCTTAACAAGCCGGAATTACTGGCTCCGGCAGGCAATTTAGAGAAGCTAAAATTTGCGATTCATTACGGAGCGGATGCGGTTTACATCGGTGGTCAGAAGTATGGTCTCCGATCAAACGCGGATAACTTTTCACTGGAGGAAATGCGCGAAGCCGTAGAGTTTGCCAATCAATATGGGGCAAAAGTATTCGTAGCAACGAATATTTACGCTCATAATGAGGATATAGAAGGCCTTGATGATTATTTGAGAGGACTTCAAGAGGTTGGGATTTCTGCTATTATTGCAGCTGATCCAATTATTATGGAGACATGCAGAAGAGTAGCTCCTAAGCTGGAAGTTCATGTGAGCACACAGCAATCTGTGATGAACTGGCAAACCGTGAAGTTTTGGAAAGACCAGGGTATTGAGCGAGTTGTTCTAGCCCGCGAAGTCAGCATGGAAGAAATCGATGAGATTAAAGCTCATGTCGATGTAGAGATTGAAGCCTTCATACATGGGGCTATGTGCAGCTCGTACTCGGGCAGATGCGTGCTTTCTAATCATTTCACAGACCGAGATTCCAATCGTGGCGGCTGCTCGCAATCATGTCGTTGGAAGTACGATTTATTTGCCAAGGATCAACCTCTTTCCGCGCCTTTGGCGACAGATTTGCCTATGTTTGGCGAGGAGGATGATGCTTTCACGATGGGTTCGAAGGATCTGAGCATGATGGAACATATTGCGGAGATGATCGAATCTGGCGTAGACAGCTTCAAGATTGAGGGCAGAATGAAGAGCATTCATTATGTGGCTACGGTTGTTAATGCTTACCGCCAAGCGATTGATGCTTACTTTGCCGATCCGGAGCATTTCGAGGTCAACCCTGTATGGCAGGATGAAATATATAAAGCGGCAAACCGACCTTTGAACTCCGGCTTCTTCTATGAGGCGCCTGGGCATGAGGATCATATTTTTGAGCCAGAAGATAAAGTCGTTGGATTTGATTTTGTTGGTCTAGTTATGGGGTATGATGCTGAATCGGGCACGGCGCTCATACAACAAAGAAATCATTTCAAGCCTGGCCAAGAAATTGAATTTTTCGGGCCGGATGGTACGCATTTTAAGCAAAAGGTTGGCATTATACGCAATGAAGATGGCCAAGAATTAGATGCAGCTAGACATCCGCTTCAATTGGTTAAATTACAAACGGACAAACCTGTAAAAAAATGGGATATGATGCGAAAGAAAACAGGAAAATAGTACCATGGAAACTTCCTCCAGACTCAGTTATATTGGAGGAAGTTTCTTTTTTATTATTTTAGATCGGATTTTGAAGGATAATGGTAAACTATGTCGAAATTATTAAAAAACGTAAAGTGAACCCTTTACATTCTAGTTCAAAAGTATGGTATTCGTAGGAAGTAGAAACTAATGGCGGTGAACAAAATGAAAGAGAAACTTCAAAGTATTTTAGACAAAGTAGTTCAAGCAATTCGTAATGTTCCATGGGGGCGTATTGTTGGCGTGGCAAGCAAGAAATCTAAACAAATGGGTTCGATTGCTTTTAAAGAAATGAAACAAGTCAAGGTAGAAAACCCCGTAAAATCCGTAGGTATGAAGCTGTTTTTAATGTTTTTTGTAAGCATTCTTTTTTTCGTCATCACTGTGGGTCTGATTTCTTACTCGGTATCGAAAAATGTGATTAAGAATAAAGTGTCTGAATCCAGTCTTCAAACCGTAACGCAGGCGGGGCAAAAATTAGATTTCCTTTATCAAACTTTTGATGAAGTATCTCTGCAAATTATGCTTAACAAGGAACTGCAGGATTTGCTTGGGTCAATTCCTACCTTAGATCCATCCTCTTACGAAGCTCTTGACGTTACTCGTCAATTGACAGAGAAATTGAATGTGGTGACTTTCTCGAACAAAGCAATTAAAACGCTTCATCTTTACAAACCTGATGGTAAACTGATTGTCATTACCGGTTCTGGAGGAACTGCATTTAGCGACAATTCAAGCACTAATGATTGGTTTAAGAAGATTGTTGAGAACGGTGGAAAAGTGACTTGGTTAGATAGTAGGGTCAAAGGGTATTCCAGCAGCTCGTCCAATACATTTGCCATTGGTCGTGTGATGAGAAATACACTTACGAATTCCACATCAGCCATTCTTCTGATTGAGCTTAATACAGATCTTCTAACAAAAGAGCTAACTGGAATGTCATTAGGTGATGATAGTAAGGTTGTCATTACGAATGCAGAAAATAAATACATAGCTAATAAAGAAATCTCGGAATTAGAAAAAGATTCTGCCGTCAAATTAACGAAAGAACAGTTAGATGAAGAACACGGTTCTTTTACAACAAAAGACGATCACTTGGTTGCTTATTATAAATCAGCTGTATCCGGCTGGAATCTAGTTGGCGATATACCTGTGAGCTCACTTGTGAAGGATGCTAAGAAAATCTTCAATTATACACTTCTAATCGCCTTGTTCGCGGCTATTGCTGCTGTACTAATCGGATTATTCGTAGCTAGAATGATCGGACGTCCTCTGATTAATCTTCGTAATTTGATGCAGCAAGGTGCTAAAGGAAAGCTTACCGTGCGTGCGAACTACAAAACGCAAGATGAAATTGGACAACTAGGTGCCAGCTTTGATTTGATGATGCAGCAGATTACAACCTTGGTTCAACAAACAAGTACTTCTGCCCAAGCTGTTTTCGAAACAGCACAAGAATTAACGAATTCCTCTAAGGTAACGGCTACAGCTGCAAGAGAAATTGCAGTGGCGACGGATGAGATTTCCAATGGTGCTGGAGGATTGGCGACGGAGTCTGAGAGAGGCAATGAGTTGACTTATCATATTGGCGAGCAAATGAAGCAGGTCATCGAAGCGAACCTCGAGATGGGAACAGCTGCTGCTGATGTTCAAAGCTCCAGCGAGCAAGGAACGAAGTATATGACTGAACTTATTTCGAAAACGAACCTGACGGAGGAAATGATCCGCTCGATGGTTGATAAAGTCGATAATTTGAAAGACAGTACTCGTTCGATTCGTAAGATCCTGGATGTTCTGAATAATATGACGAAGCAAACGAATATTTTGTCTTTGAATGCGACAATTGAGGCCGCACGCGCCGGTGCAGCTGGTAAAGGCTTCATGGTGGTTGCAGATGAGATTCGAAAACTAGCGGATCAATCCAGACAATCTATTGATGTCGTAGGTCAAATTACAGAAACCATCACGAAAGAAATCGATGAGACGGTGAAAGTGCTTTCGACGGCTACACCAATTTTCCAAGAACAAATATTAGCTGTTAAAGAAGCCGACACCATCTTCAAACAAGTAACGAACCACATGGGTGGATTCATTACGCAACTAAGCACGGTAAGTGATTCGATCTCCACATTGGAGCAATCACAAGTTGTACTTTCCGATGCAATGACGAATGTAAGCGCGGTAGCGGAGGAATCTCTAGCTACATCGGAAGAAGTTGCATCTTTGAGCTCAGAACAGCTTAGCATCAGCGACGGTTTAGTCAAACTATCGGACAAGCTGGATCAGTTGTCCAAATCGCTTAACGACACTTTATCCAAATTCGAAGTATAAGTATCATAGAATACGTTGTCCACTCTCCATTTAGGAGGGTGGATTTTTTTATTGAGCATTAACGTGGAGCGGGCAGTTTGACCATGAGCAGGAATGACGATACTGAAAGCAACAGCAGTTATCGTTAGTTAGAAGGAGTCAGGAGCATGAGGATTAAACCATTATCGTCTTTAGAGAAACGCCGAATCTTTCTTGTTCTGCTCACGATCTTACTCTTGTTTATAGGGATCGTTGGCAAGCTTTTTTGGATACAAATTGCCACGACGGAAAGTTACTCCTCACGAGGGGTTAATTTGGTCAAAAACTCAGTCGTACAAAGGCAGCGGGCCCTTGTGCTGGAAAGCGGCCGTGGAGAAATCTTAGACCGTGATTTAAAGCCGATGACGGGGAAAATCATTAAAGCTCTAGTGGCGTTTCCTATTAATAGCTACTATCAAGGTAATCCTCAGCAAATAAACCAGCTCGCTAGCATTTTGAGGACGAATACGGTTCAATGGCTTGCATTCTCTCGTGATTTGAAAGAGCCGCAAGTGTGGCGCACTGCTGAGGGGGGAAAACCAGTCATGTTAAGCGATCAACAGGAGGAGCAAATTAATGCCCTCGGCTTGCCCTTTTTGAAAGTCGTGAAGATGGAAGATCGCTATCCGTCAGGCATGACAGCTCGCCAATTGATCGGGTTTATTGGGCAAAATCCGGATAGAGTGATGAGTATCTACGGTGCTGATCTGGAGAAAGGAAAGGTTGCGCTAACCTCGAAAATCGGAGGTGCAGGACTGGAGAAAACGTTCGATCTGTGGCTTCGAGGCATTGGTGAGACGTCAATCTCTTATTTTACAGACGCAGGAAAAAGACCGCTAGCTGGCCTAGACGCCCGAATGATTGCACCTGATAATACCTTCTATCCAGTCAAATTAGTGACAACACTGGATTTAAGCGTGCAGCAACGAATTGAAAACCTAATGGATAAGCTAAATATTCGTGAAGGTGCAGCTGTTGTTCAGGAAGTGGCACAAGGTGATATCGTCGCGATGGCGAGCAGACCTAACTTTGATCAGACAGAAGTCGATCTGGCTAGCAATAACTGGAGCAATTATGCGCTCAAGGCTACAGCGCCTGGCTCGATTTTCAAAACAGTTGTAGCCGCAGCCGCATTGGATAAAGGAATCGTTGATCCCAAAGAAACTTTCAATTGTGAAGGCGCTCTTGGGAAATATGGCTTTACGTGCTGGAGAAGAGACGGACATGGGCCATTAACTTTAGAGCAGGGCTATGCGCAATCCTGCAATATTGTCTTTGCCAGAGTAATGCAGCGGTTGACACCTGCTGAGTTGGAAAGCTATGCACATAAGCTTGGTGTATTGGATGAAGTGGGCTGGACGGGGAAGACGGATAGCGAACAAATCCTCCATCAATTGGATACGGAGGAGCAAGGACAGCTATTTGGAGCCCATACCCCGCATAACGATGAGGGAGTGCTGATGCAAACGGCCATTGGCCAAAGAGATGTCAGGATGACCCCTTTGCAGGCGTCTAATATGGTCGTTACCTTGCTGCATGGTGGAAAGGGCTATTCACCAAGAGTAGTACAAGAAATTCGTTATCAGACGGATCGTGTGATGGAGAAATTTCCAATTCAATTATTAGATTCTGAGGCGGGGCGGGTTTCAGCAGCAACCAGTCGTACATTAGTAAACTGGATGAGGGAAGTGGTAACCGAAGGAACAGGACAAGGCTTAAAGGATGCCAAATGGAAGCTGGCTGGGAAATCCGGTACGGCACAAATTGAGACCGGAAAGCAAGAAAAGGTGAATCAGTGGTTTATTGGTTATGGACCTGTTGATTCACCGAAATATGCCGTTTCTGTTGTTATTAAGAACATGGATCCAACCGAGAGCAATAAGTCCATTCCGTTGTTCAAAGGGATTATGGATATTTTGGCAAGTGATTCAGACGGTAGGTAATGAAATCGTGAAGCAGGTTCCCTGGTCTGGCTGGCTTGTTACTTCAATGAGTCCGCCAAATGTTTTGATGATTCTATAGGAGACCATCATGCCAAGACCGGTGCCTTTATTTTTCGTAGAATAAAAGGGTGTTCCGAGACGGTTCACCTGCTCTGGAGTCATGCCAACACCGTTATCTTTAATTTGTAAAATAACCTTAGCGTTTTTCTTGAAGCCTGTTATTTGCAGAGTACCTCCGCTGGGCATTGCCTCGATGCCGTTTTTCGTTAAATTAACTAAGCATTGTATCATTTTCTCGCTGTTGGCATTTACCACAAGAGAAGACTCCATATCGATAAGAATTTCTACACCGCGCATTGAAGCGTAAGGATTTATGAGATTGCTTAATTTGAGAGATAAGGTGGACACATCCACCTTTTCAAGCTTCTCGGCTTGCGGTTTAGCGAAGGATAAGTAATCCGTTATAATGCTTTGTGCTCGGTCGATTTCTTCAATAACCATGGTCGTATAGATGCGTTTCTTCTCTTCTGTCACTTCAGACTGGCTAAGTATTTGCATAAAGCCGCGGGCAACTGTCATGGGGTTGCGAATTTCATGGGCGACAGAAGCAGCTAATTCGCTTAACACATTTAGCTTTTCGGAACGCTGGACTTCTTGGCGCATCGCTACATTTTCACTGATACGAACAATTAAATAGGTTAACATCCACATCGTCAGCATTTGAACCATACAGAATATTAAGCCATATAGTAGAAAGCTTCTATCCACAGGTACATTCGAAACTATGCGATAAAGCATCGTCATACAGAAGGTTGCTAGAGCGCTAATAAAAGCAAGAAGACTTGGAAACATCACTTTGGGGGTAAGGTGCTTCCAATTACTAAGTGCAATGAAAGCTAAGATGAAGGGTACAAGCAGAGCGGACAGCGTAACAATCCATAAAAAATCAGAACCGTCGACATAGTAGCTATAGGCTAGAATAATTGCGGAGACTACCAGTCCTGAACGTATGCCGCCATAAAGGAAAGCAATCAGTATAGGGATTGTGCGCAGATCAAAATTGTTGCCTGTTGTTGTGAAAAAGGGATGAGACATGCTGAATATGGCTGCTAATGAACAAATGAGCCCAATAAATGCTCGATTTGAAACATTAAAGTGGAAGGGACCGGGTCGATCCAACACTAAAATATGACAAAGCAAGATGGGGAGTGTTAATGCTAGTATATTGAGTAGTAAGTCATCAATTACATTCAAGAATCTCGCCTACTTAATTAAAAATTTGGGTTTATTTTTATTTCGACAGAAAACTTAAAATTCCTTTGATTTCTTTCCAAAATTTTGATGTTTTTTGACAAGTTCTGACGGAAACTTGCTGTATATCCATTTTTCAGGAAAAATGTTTCTCTTTCTGTACATGCTCTTTATTGCAGCAAAGGCTTGTATCGCTTACAATTCTGTACATGGATACAAATCGTAGGCTCAGGAGATTATGCAAATGACGACTTTAGAACTACCCTCTTCATTGGTTATTCATGATCGATCCGGTGAAACTGCAGCGCAACCGATTTTATATGCTTTTGCTCTGGAAGAACTTTTATGTCGAGCAATAGGTAAAACAGCACCGCCGATTCTGCACGTATGGAGGCACCCACGAGCCTTTGTGATGGGACTGAGAGATAGTCGCCTACCAAATGCGGCCGAGGCTAACGATTGGCTGCTAAGTCAAGGCTTTGATACGGCTGTAAGAAACTCTGGAGGTGCAGCAGTGCCTCTCGATTTGGGCGTCGTGAATGTATCCCTGTTGTTACCGAAAAGTGCGGGTGACATGGAGCATCGCAAGGATTTCGATTTAATGGTAGCTTTGATAAGAGATGTCATGAGTACAATAACCAACCGTATCGATCAGGGTGAAGTGATGGGTTCATTTTGTCCGGGGGAATTCGATCTAAGTGTTGGTGGACGTAAGTTTTGCGGCATTGCACAGCGCAGACAACAGCATGCCTTATCGGTTCAAGCATTCATTATCGTGGAAGGTTTGGGTGAAGCAAAAGCATCTTTGGCAAGAAGCTTTTACGAGCGCGCGGCGGGTTCTGCATCACCAAACGACTATCCGGCAGTGGCGCCAGGAAGTATGGCGAGTTTATCGGAGTGTTTACATATAGAGTTAAGTGCAACGCGTTTCACAGACAATTTGGTACAGGTGATGGCCACAAAAGGAGTGAAAGTACAGAGTCCTAGGGATATCCCGGGCTATCCGAGTGAAGATCAGATACAGGAAATGATGGAGCTTTTGAAGCAGCGTTATGCGATTAAAGTATAAATAAATGCGGCCCAACTTGCGTCAGGAGACGGAAAGTGGACCGCTTTTTTTAGCGTTATCATGCTAGAAAATAATGTAGGGCCGCGTCCAACTCTCCTTGCCAAAATCCCCATAAATGTTTCCCAGGCTTCTCGATATAGTGAAGGGTAACATTTTTATTTTCCATCTCAGCTTTGGCTAGACGGTTTTCTCTTACGAAATCAAAAGTACCTCGTTCCGTTTTTACATCTGTCTCATCCAAGCCAATTAACATATACAGCTCCAGCCACGATAAGTCGTCCTCTGCCTTGATACGTTCTCTGGTAATGTCGAAAAATGCGCCCGATAAGGATATAACACGGCAAAAAAGGCTAGGATAATCTAAGGCGAGATGCAAGGACACGGTCCCACCAAGGGAATCACCCGCCACAATGCGTTCGTTCCGTTCGGATCGAATCGGATATCGGCTTTCTACATAAGGGAGGAGTTCCTCTGCGAAAAAACGGCAGTACACATCATGGCGTTCACCCTCAGGCGCATATTCCGAAGTGCGGTTACTATTATTCACATCCACACCGACAACAATGGCGGGCTCTAAGCCTTCATCTAGAATACAGCGTGTGATCGTAGTCGCAATTCGGCCGAAATTAAAGAATTGCTCACCATCTTGGCAATAAATGACCGGATAGGAGAGCAGTTCGTTGTATCCGGGAGGGAGATAAATGCGCAGGGTGCGATTTTCTCCGAGAAGGACAGAGGTGAGTTCATCTTTCACAATCGTTCTTTTATAAAAGCGAGAGTCATCCGACATGGTTGTGCTCCTTTAACTTTCTCTTAGACCTAATTTCATGTAGCAAGTGTAAGCTTGTCGTTTAGAGGGTAATGTGTATTATAGCAGTTGTAAATTTTGTGTTAACTGTATTATATATTTTCGGGAACTGTACTATTCACTCTGTTGAAAAAAGGTCATATACCACAGGGATGCTGGTGTACAATTCACAAAAACAGGTTTATAATAATACTATAACAGAAGTGAAGCTAGCAGGCATCAAAATCATATAAGAGGTGAAATGGTATGAGTAAGCCACTTGTCAGCCAAGCGAATTATGAAGTGACCACAGAGAAGGTTGAGCCTTTACAGGTTCTAGCTCCAGATGGCACCATTGTTAATTCCGACAAAATGCCTAAACTTAGTGACGACCAATTGAAAGAACTAATGAGAAGAATGGTATTCACCCGCGTATGGGACGAAAGAGCAGTTAATCTTGGTCGCCAAGGACGTCTTGGTTTCTATGCTCCGGTATCCGGACAAGAAGCTTCGATGATCGGTAGTGAATTTGCATTAAATAAAGACGATTTCATTTGCCCGGGTTACCGCGATATGCCGCAGCTCGTTTGGCACGGACTTCCGCTTTATCAAGCATTTTTGTATTCCCGCGGTCATCAGCATGGCGGACAAATTCCGCAGGATGTACACGTGCTTATGCCGCAAATCATCATCGGAGCTCAAATTTTGCATGCTACCGGTGTAGCTATGGCATTCAAGAAACGTAACCAACCGCGTGTTGCGATTACGTACACAGGCGACGGAGGAAGCTCCGAGGGCGATTTCTACGAAGGCATGAACTTTGCAGGAGCATTCAAGCTGCCTGTCATTTATTTTGTACAAAACAACGGTTATGCAATTACGACTCCTTATTCGAAGCAAACAGGTGCGCTTTCTGTGGCGCATAAAGCACTTGCTGCCGGTATCAAAGGCGTGCAAGTTGACGGAATGGACGTATTGGCTGTTGTTCAAGCTGTTACCGAAGCTGCTGAAAGAGGACGCAGAGGCGAAGGCGCTACGTTGATTGAAGCATTAACTTACCGTTACCGTCCGCATTCCTTGGCGGATGATACGACGAAATACCGAACCAAAGATGAAGAGAGTGACTGGGAGCCTAAGGATCCGCTTACGCGCATGCGTCTGTTCTTGACTAAAAAAGGTCTTTGGAGCGAAGAAGAAGAAGCTCAAGTGAAAGAAGAAGCGAAAGCAACGGTTGCTGAACATATCAAAAAAGCGGAAGAAACAGAGAAAATGACGGTTCCAGGCCTAATTGACTCTATGTTCGAAGTAACACCGGCACATCTCGAAGAACAGAAGCAAGCGTTTAAATAAATCAGGCTTACGATGCCAGTTTTTCTAGCGAAAAACTCAGCTTAAGCTTACGAAGCAAGTTTTCTCACGAAAACAATTAGGAGGCACGGAGAAGTCATGGCACAAATGACGATGATTCAAGCGATAAAAGACGCAATGCGCGTTGAACTGGAAAGAGATCCTAATGTAATTTTGTTCGGCGAAGACGTTGGCCATGTTGGTGGCGTATTCCGTGCTACGGAAGGTTTACAGAAAGAATTCGGCGAAGAGCGCGTATTCGATACGCCTCTTGCTGAATCAGCTATCGGCGGACTTGCGGTTGGTCTAGGAGTTCAAGGCTTTCGTCCGATTGCAGAAATTCAATTCGTAGGTTTTATTTATGAAGCGCTGGACCAAATTTGCGTGCAAGCAGCTCGTATGCGTTACCGTTCCGGCGGCCGTTACAACGCTCCAATCGTATTCCGTACACCTTTTGGTGGCGGTGTTAAAGCGGCTGAGCTTCACACGGATGCACTCGAAGGTTTGCTTGTTCAAACTCCAGGTATTAAAGTTGTTGTTCCTTCCAACCCTTACGATGCGAAGGGACTGCTCATTTCCGCGATTCGCGATAATGACCCTGTCTTCTTCATGGAGCATCTGAACTTATACCGTGCATTCCGCGCAGAAGTACCAGAAGGCGAATATACCATTGAGCTTGGTAAAGCAAATGTTGTTCGCGAGGGCTCAGATGTGACGGTTATTACTTACGGCGCTATGGTTCACACATCTGTGAAAGCAGCGGAAGAGATCGAGAAAACACAAGGTGTGAAAGTTGAAGTTATCGACTTGCGTACACTGATTCCTCTTGATATCGAAACAATTGTAGCTTCGATCAAGAAAACAAACCGTGCGATTATCGTACAAGAAGCACAAAAAACATCCGGTGTAGCGGCAGAGGTTATTGCACAGATTAATGAAAAAGCGATCCTGCATCTGGAAGCTCCAGTCTTGCGTATTGCACCGCCAGATACAATCTATCCGTTCGCTCAAATCGAAGACGCTTGGTTGCCTAGTCCAGCAAGTGTCATTGCAGGCATTAATCAAGTACTCGAATTCTAATCACAGTCGAAGGTAATAGGAGGTTGTGCACGTGGCTTTGTTTGAATACAAGTTTCCAGAGCTTGGTGAAGGCATTCATGAAGGCGAGATCGTAAAGCTGTTGGTTAAAGCGGGTGACACCGTAACAGACGAATCGATTCTTATGGAAGTACAGAATGATAAAGCAGTAGTTGAAGTTCCTTGTCCGGTTGAAGGTAAAGTCGTTTCCGTTGCCGTAAAGGAAGGACAAGTTTGTAATATTGGCGAGCTCGTTATGACAATTGAAGTGACAGGCGAACTGCCTGCTGAATCCATGCATCATAAGACCGACAGCCATGCTGCGACTGCAGCTGCAGCGGTTCCAACTGCTGCCCCAGCGGCGGCAGCACCGGCACCTACAGCAGCGCCTGCAGTTGCTGCTCCAGCAGCAGCCGCGCCAAGCGCTGGCGCAGGCCGCGAAGTGCTTGCGACGCCAAGCGTACGCAAGCTCGCAAGAGAGCAAGGCATCACACTCGCAGAGGTGACGCCTACAGGTAAGCACGGCCGCGTAACACGCGAGGACGTGCTCGGCTTTAACACTGATGACGGCGCTGCCGCGGCTCCGGAAGCAGCAGAACCAGCTGCGTCATCAGTAGCAGCTGGCGGAACGACACCGTCATCAGTGGCTGCGCAGCAGGTTGTCGTAGGCGATCGCGTCGAAGAACGGGTTCCGTTCAAAGGAATCCGTAAAATTATCGCGAACGCTATGGTTAAATCCGTGTACACGGCTCCGCACGTGACATTGATGGACGAAATCGACGTATCGGCACTTGTCGCACTGCGTGAGCGCACGAAGCCACTCGCCGAGAAAAAAGGCGTGAAGCTGACTTACCTGCCTTTCATCGTAAAAGCATTGGTTGCGGCTTGTCGCCAATTCCCAGCGCTCAATGCGATGATCGACGAAGAGAAACAAGAAATCGTCTACAAAAAGTACTACAATATCGGAATTGCAACAGATACAGATAACGGATTGCTCGTTCCTGTTATCCATGATGCAGACCGCAAGAATATATGGTCGATCGCTTCTTCGATTAAAGATCTGGCCGTTCGCGGACGCGAAGGCAAATTGGCTCCGAACGAAATGAAAGGCGGCACGATCTCCATTACGAACATCGGTTCCGTAGGCGGTATGTTCTTCACACCGGTTATCAACTTCCCTGAAGTTGCGATCCTGGGTGCAGGCCGTATCACAGAGAAACCAGTTGTGAAAAATGGACAAATCGTTGCAGCATCGGTAATGGCGCTTTCCTTGAGCTTCGACCACCGTATCGTGGATGGAGCGACAGCACAAAGCTTCCTGAACTACATCAAACAGCTTCTGGCTGATCCAGAGCTTCTCGTCTTGGAGGTGTAACAATATGGTAGTAGGAGATGCTTCTTTAGATATTGATTTGTTGGTCATTGGTGCAGGTCCCGGCGGTTACGTAGCGGCCATCCGTGCTGCTCAGCTTGGTCAAAGCGTTCTGATTGTTGATAAAGCGGAATGGGGCGGCGTGTGCTTGAACCGCGGCTGTATCCCATCCAAAGCTTTGATCTCCGCTGCTCACACGTATGAGCATGCTCAGCACGCTGACAGCATGGGTATCTCTGTAGAGAACGTGAAGGTGGACTTTGCAAAGGTACAAGCATGGAAAAACAGCATTGTTGCCAAACAAACGGGCGGCGTTGGCGCGCTGCTCAAAGGCAACAAGATTCAAACGTTCCAAGGCGAAGTGATGTTCATCAATGAGCATGAAGCACGTGTGTTCAATGATGCAGAAGCTCCTCGCTACCGCTTCAAGCACTGCATTATCGCGACGGGTTCCCGTCCGATCGAGCTGAAAGCATTCCCTTACGGCGGAAGAATCATTTCTTCCACGGAAGCGTTGAACTTGCCTGAAATTCCGAAAAGCATGGTCGTTATCGGCGGCGGCTACATCGGAATTGAGCTAGGTCAAACGTATGCGAAGTTCGGTACAAAAGTAACCGTGCTTGAAGGCTCCGATCATGTGCTTCCAGGCTTCGAGAAAGAATTTACGAAGCTTGTTGCACGCAGTCTGGATAAAGTTGGCGTAGAGGTTCATACTGAAGCTTTGGCACAATCATGCACAAAGACAGAAAACGACGTTACTGTCACGTTCACTGTAAAAGGCGAAGAGAAGCAAGTAACAGCGGATTACGTATTAGTCACCGTTGGTCGTCGTCCGAATACAGATGGCGAGCTTGGTCTTGATCTCATCAACTTGAAAATGACGGACCGCGGTTTGATTGAAGTGGATAACCAAGGCAGAACGAGCATTCCGCATATCTTCGCGATTGGTGATGTTGTACCTGGTCTTTCATTGGCACACAAAGCTTCCTATGAAGCTAAAGTGGCTGCTGAGGTGATCGCAGGTCACTCCAGCATCGTAGATTACAAAGCAATGCCTGCTGTTGTATTCTCGGATCCGGAAATTGCTGGCGTAGGTCTAAGTGAAACAGAAGCCAAAGCACAAGGCATCAATGTTACAATTGGTAAATTCCCTTATGCCGCTAACGGTCGCGCTAACTCTTTGAATGCAGGTCAAGGTTTTGTGAAGCTTGTCGGCGACAAAGAAACAGGCCAACTGCTTGGTGGTCAAATCGTTGGTCCGGAAGCATCTAACTTGATCGGTGAGCTTGCTCTTGCCGTTGAGATGGGCGCTAACTTGGAGGACATCGCACTTACGATTCATGCACATCCAACATTGACAGAAATGATCATGGATGCCGCGGAAGGTGCGCTTGGTCACCCGATTCACCAACTTGGTAAATAATTAGCTTTATTCCTTTAGTTTCCACACCTTTAGATAAAAAGTCCCGAGAGTTTGGCATTTGCCGCTCTACGGGACTCTTTTTTTATTCTTTGAATCTAGGATTTTTGATACCCTGCTGCAGCTTCTCTACCGTCTTGACGACTCGCGTGCTGCGTGTTTCCTCACGTTTGGCTTCCGTAATCCACTGCGCGTATTCCTTGCGGTTGCTGTAGGAAAGCGTTGCAAAGAAATCAGCAGCCGAAGGATTCACGCGAAAAGTTTCTGCGAGATCATCCGGTACAATAACCACTTTCTCACCGGGGGCTGATTCTGCTTTAACATTTGCCCGGTCAGCTAATCGTTCGCTGCGCGGCGTCTTCACGAGGCCGATAGGGCGAAACCGCATAGCTGACCACGTCTCGTCAATGGACACCAGACTAACGCCTTCAAAATGCAAATCGGTGACCGTTTGCCAGCCAGAGTCGCGATTAATGTCCGTTTTTATTTTAGAGGTTCCTTTGGGATAGTTAATCCATAACATACCCTCAGGTGTTACGGCCTCAATGGCTTTGGGAGCCAGCTGCTGGACCTCAGTAAGCGTATGGACGAATACTTGGACAAAGTCATAAGCCTCAGTGCCTTCTAATCGGTCCGTCAGCAGAACGCCTTCAGGGAGGGGATTCAGCATATCAAGATAACCCTCCGGCGCGTTCATGATGAGTGCTCGTTTACAACTTCCTAAACGTAGCTTCTTAGCGAGTGCGTTTTCCATTGAACCTCCTCATTTCTTTATCATTTAACCATTTCCTCGTGCAAAATCTACCATGAAATCAGCTAAAGCCTGACAGGCTTCAAATGGAACAGCATTGTATGCCGAAGCGCGCAGACCCCCTACACTTCGATGACCGGCCAAACCTTCAAAGCCGTTAGCCTCTGATTCTTTGATAAACTGACGCTCGATTTCTTCATTCGCCATACGCCAAGTGATATTCATATGCGAGCGATCGCTAACTTCGATAATTCCGTTGTAGAATCCGCCGCTATGATCAATAACATCATAAATTAGGCCAGACTTTATGCGATTAAGTTGTTCTAATTGCTCTACGCCGCCTTTGTTCACTGCCCATTTTAGCACTAAATTCATCATGTAAATGGCGTGAACAGGCGGCGTATTGAACAGTGACTTGTTTTTGGCGAATGTTTCATAGCGCATGATCTCAGGGATCTTCTTGGAAGCTTTCTCCAGCCAGTCTTCGCGGATGATGGCAACTGTAACGCCTGCTGGTCCCAGATTTTTCTGAGCGCCGGCATAAATCATCGAAAACCGCTCTAGATCCAGCTTTCTGCCGAGGATTTCACTCGTTAAATCGGCTACGAGGGGCGTGCTGCCCACCTCTGGAATTTCATTGTAACGGGAACCTTCAATCGTGTTATTCATAGTGATGTGAATGTATGCTGAATCAGGTGCTAGTTGGGCTGCAGATAACTCAGGAATACTACGCCAATGCTGGTCTTTGGAGCTTGCTACTACACGTGTGTGGCCAACAAAAGAAGCCTCTTTATAAGCTTTTTCCGAAAAGCTCCCCGTCAATGCATAGTTGGCCGTCTGATTCGTGTTTAAAAAGTTTAACGGAAGGAGAGCGAACTGTGTGCTCGCCCCACCACCCATAAAAAGCACCTCATACCCGCTAGGCAGGCCAAGTAGTTTCAGAAGAAGCTGTTGGGTTTCCTGATTCAGATCCTCAACCGTTTGGCTTCGGTGAGACATTTCAAGCAGTGAAATACCTGTCCCTTGATAGTCCACAAATTGCTCTTGTGCCTCTTCAAGTACCTCCAAAGGCAGTGCAGCGGGTCCTGGGTTAAAATTGTACCGTCGTTTCGTCATTTCTAATTACCTCCCGTATGAATGTGGTAAAACGAACGCAATTACCCCACAAAGTGATGTGTACCCTTCGAAGCATATACCAATTACTTTGCGGGGGCCCCGAAAAAAACACAAAAAACGCCCTCATCCGATTGGGACGAGGAGCGTTTGCTCGCGGTGCCACCCAATTTAAGAAACATTCTGGTGAATGCTTCTCCACTTGGTTCCGCGGTAACGGGCGGTGCCGGTTAACTTAGAATGACTCACTTTGCTGAGCGCAAAGGGTTGTTCTTGGCGAAAACGCCTCCGAGTTGGAATCTCATCATAGGCACGATCAAGTATGTATATTGAGTAGAAGTATAAGCTTATTTGTAGAAAAGGTCAATCATTTTGGTGAGTTTCCAGTCGTTCCGTTTTTCATGTAGGGGTTGAAGTTCATACTATTGTCCTGTACTCTTGTCATTGAAGAGAATTCATTAGATAAAGATAATGACGATTGAAATAAACGGAGGGAGTGAGGTTATGTCCAATTTTCGAAATCGAGTACAGAACTATTTACTTGGAACAAGCCTTCAGAAAAAGCTCATTATCCTATTCCTTCCGTTGGCTATAATTCCCTTATCCATTCTGGGAACTTTCTCCTATTACAAATCGTCACAGGTCGTACAAACGCAAGTGAGCAAGACGATTCTTGAAAGCTTGTCTCAAGTGAATTACAGCTTGAATTATTTCGTTAAAGATATCGAACAGTTGACCATGTACATTTATAGTAATAGAGAAATACAAGATATACTGTCTAAAGATCAGGGCAGAACATTAGCGGAGAAGCAGCAGGATGAGAAGAGGGTCAATGATATTCTCGATACCTTCCTGGGTTTCAAAAACTGGAATATCGCCATCTACCTGCTTGGGGAGAACGGGGATCGTTATTTTACAGGCAACCTTCTTCCTAGTCAGTACGACGATTATAACCTGAATTGGGGATTGTTTCGTAAAATGCGGCTGGCAGGCGGCAATATCATATGGGATACGCATTACAGCATGAAGAAGACAGAGGACTTCGGCATTGTGTTAAGCAGCGGCAGGCTGCTGAAGAAGATTGAAACGAACAAACCGCTCGGTTTCATGATCGTGGATATTATGGAGAACGCTTTGGCTGACAAGTATAATAAGGCCCATTTACAGCCTGGCGGACAAATGCTGCTGTTGGATCGAAATGGGTATGTCATTTCGAGTACGCCTTCCAAGCATATCGTGGGCACGAAGTTAAACGAACCTTATTTAGATAAAGTATTATCAGGTAACAAAGGATTTTTCGAACCACCCAGCAAAGGTTCTGCCCCTGTTATGGTCATTTACGATACTTCTGAGATTACGGGATTCAAGCTGGTTAGTATTGTGCCAGTTGCCGTTTTGACAAAGGAAAGCATCAGCATCCGAAATTTGATGTTATTTATTATGATCTTGTTCGGTGTTGTGTCCTGCTGGGTTGCCTATGTGTTATCGGTGACGATTACGAATCCGCTGCGGAAGCTGAAATCACTGATGTATCTGGTGGAAAACGGCAACATGGACGTTGCATTTTCTTCCAAATATAGGGATGAGGTCGGGCAGTTAGGTCTCAGTTTTAATAAAATGGTACAGCGGATCAAGCAGTTGATCGATGAGGTCTACAAGAAGCAATTGATGTTGAAGGAAGCAGAGATCAAGGCGATTCATGCTCAATTCAACCCGCATTTTCTCTATAATGCTCTGGATTCGATCAATTGGATGGCACGAATTCATAAAATGACGGATATTAGTCAAACGGTTATTTCGCTTGGAGAGTTGCTGCGGTTTAGTATCCGCAAAGGTCAACCCTTCATCCAAGTAAAGGAAGATATGCATCAAATCCGCAATTTTCTAATCATTCAACAGATGCGCTATGGGGACAAGTTGGAAGTCGAGATTCATATTGATGAAGAAATCGAGTCCTTATATACGCTCAAACTGTTGATTCAACCGATCGTCGAAAATGCCATCACACATGGATTAGAGATCAAACCGGGAAAAGGGCTGCTTTCCATTAGGGGATGGCGGAGCCGGGAATGTGTACGCTTCGAAATCCGAGACAACGGTGTAGGTATGTCATCAGAAATGGTGGAACGTATTCTTAGCGGCAAATACGTATCGGATAGTGAGCAGAATACAGGTATTGGACTGGAAAACTCGATCAAACGGCTTCAGCTATACTTCGGCTCGAACTATCGCTTTGAAATCGAGAGTGAGATCATGCAAGGAACGACTATTCTTATCGAAATTCCCATTATGCGCTCAGGAGAGGATCATCGTGTATAAACTATTCATAGTGGAGGATGAGTGGCTCGTCTTGCAAGGGCTGAAATTGACAATTCCTTGGGAAGAAATGCGCTGTACCGTGATTGGCGAAGCAAGGGATGGACAAGCAGGTTTAGAAGGAGTTATAGCTAACCCGCCAGACATCCTGCTGACGGATATTCGGATGCCTGCAATGGACGGCATTCAGCTTGCTGAGAAAGTGGCGGAGATGCTGCCACAAGTGAAAATTGTATTTCTGACAGGTTTCGATGATTTTATATATGCCCAGAAGGCAGTTAAGCTGGGGGCTGCTGATTTTGTGCTTAAGCCTACCAATCCGGACGAGCTCATCCAAGTTATTGGACGCATTACATCCAAGCTTGATGAGGAACGCCGATTGCAATCACAGCAGGAGCGATTGAAGCTTAAGTATGGATGGGAGCAGCCGCTGATTGAAGAAAAGGTTCTCTATGATCTTATGCTGGATTATGCGGGAACGCTTGAAAAAGAATGGTTTGTAGAGTTTGGCACAGGGATAGAAAACAAAGAAGACGGAGTTGTTATCCCTCCATATCGCGTTTTATTGCTGCAAATGGACGGTCTTAAAGATATGGGGACGGATAGCAGCCATCTCCGTGATCAGATCAAGGAACGGATTAAAGAACTGTCCACCCTTACTTTGGTACGAATAAACGAGACGCGTTATGCGCTTCTGGTCAATCGTCAAGTTGAACGAGATAATCTGGCCGTCTTATTTGATAACCTAATGTTGTTATTATCTTCCTTTGCGCAAAGATGCGTTCTAACGGTCAGCCATTCGTTTGCAACGATCGATTTGATTCCGGCTGCCTATATTCAAGCCATGCGTGCCTTGTATCAAACTGTCTTTTTAGGTGGCGAGAAATTGATATGGTTTGAAGATATCGAACGGCAGCAAGAAACGGTAAGTGTAAATCACACCATGCTGAAGGAATTGATCGAATTGGTCAAATGGGGAAGTCCTTCATCCATCGAAGTCCACACTCGGTTGTGGTATTCGCATCTCATACACCTCTATGAAGATGGACTTACGGCAAGAAGAAGCTTTTTCGAATTTATCGTAACGTTAAATTCCCTCCTGCTGAGAGATAACGAATTGCATAACATCGTCATCGATAGCGGGTTACTCCTAACATCAGCTGAACGAGTGGATGACTCGCTTGAACAATGGCTGATTCGCTTAAACGAAACGTTATTTGAGTGGAACCGGCAATGTACGGAGCAATCCGATCCTCAAAAGAAGAGCGGGTTTGAAGAGATCGAGCAGTTTATCCGAAAGCATTACGCTGAAGATATATCTCTGCAAGGTATCGCAGAGCGCTATCATATGAGTGAAAGCTACTTCAGTAGACTGTTTAAAAAGCAGGTTGGAACCAGCTTTCTTGAATATGTGACTTTGATTCGAGTACAACAAGCAAAGGAGCTTCTGACGAATCCCCGTCTTAAAATTTATGAGGTATCCGTACAAGTCGGTTACCAGGATCCGCGATATTTCAGCCAACTATTTCGCAAGTATACAGGGGAAACTCCTACAGAGTTTCGTAAACGGCTCGGGATTGAGAGCCTTCCGCTATAGGCATAATAGGAATTCTCCACTTCATGACTTGGTGGAGTTTTTATTTTGAGCAAAAATTTCAACAAATACGAAAATTCGTCACATTGAGAGTGCTTTCATCTGAACGTATAGTAAAACTAGAAAGATAAAGACACAAATCATATGGAGGGTTAACAAAATGAAAAAATCACTAACGAGTCTTTTATCCCTGCTGCTTGTCGGTTCTCTGATCGGATGCGGTGCAAAAGAGACCCCAACGGCGAAACCGGCCGAATCTTCTGGACAACCTGCGACTAGTCAACCCTCATCAAAAACGGGTGGTAAGCTTACCTTGTATTCCCCGAATGCAGCAGAGCTTAATAACCCGATTATTAAGGAGTTTCAGGATCGTACAGGCATTGAGGTACAGTTGATTTCCGGTGGTACAGGAGACCTCCTGAAGCGTGTACAAGCCGAGGCAACCAATCCGCTGGGCGATGTATTTTGGGCTGGAGGAGCTGATTCACTTGAAGCCTACAAAAAATATTTTGAACCTTACAAAACAAAGGAATATGACAATATTTCTTCGCAATATGTAGACAAAAACAATGTGTGGACACCATTTGCCGCACTGCCAATGATCATCATGTACAATAAAGAGCTGGTTAAAGCAGGCGAGGAGCCAAAGGGTTGGACAGATCTACTGGATCCGAAATGGAAAGGGAAGATTGCCTATGCGGATCCTGCAAAGTCCGGTTCTTCCTATACGCAATTAATCACCATGCTGACAGCAAACGGAAAAGACCAAGGTTGGGGTTTTATTAAGAAGTTTGTAACCAACCTGGATGGTAAAGTATTGTCAGGCTCTGGCCAGGTATATAAAGGGGTAGCTGACAAAGAATTTGCGCTTGGAGTTACGCTTGAGGAAGCAGCGTATCGTTATGTGGAAGGCGGCGCCAAAGTCGGCATTATTTATCCTACCGAAGGAACTTCAGCTGTACCTGATGGAGCAGCAATCATCAAGGGTGCTAAAAATATGGAAGATGCGAAGAAATTTATCGATTTCCTAGTTAGTAAAGACGTGCAGTCTCTCATTCAAAAGGAATTCAAACGCCGTTCCGTTCGTAAGGATGCAGAAGTGATTCAAGGTATCGCACAAGCCAAGGATATCAAGCTCGTCGACTATGATTTTGATTGGGCTTCCAGCAAGAAAGACGAAAATATTAAACGTTTTGGCAAAATTGTATCCGGACAAGAATAATGAATTGATCAAATGAGCGGTGCCTTACTTTAATGGTCTAGGCACCTTTTTCTTAGACATCGGAGGTAAATAACATGCAAAAAATCGTCTTTGACCACGTGACCAAATATTTCGGAACCGCCAAGGCGGTCAATGATGCTCATTTAACCATCCAAGAAGGGGAATTCTTCACCTTACTCGGACCCAGCGGATGCGGAAAAACAACGCTGCTGCGGACAATTGCTGGTTTCTATCGTCAAGAAGAAGGCGATATTTACTTCGGCGATCGTAAGATTAATGATGTGCCGACACATGAAAGAAACATTGGAATGGTTTTTCAAAACTATGCGATTTTTCCACATATGACCGTGTTTGAAAATGTGGCTTATGGATTAAAGGCTCGGAATGTGAATAAGAAAGAAACGGAACAGCGCGTAATGGAAGCGTTGGAGATGGTTCAGCTGCAGCACTTGCGAGATCGTGTTCCTTCTAATATGAGCGGCGGTCAGCAGCAGCGTATTGCATTGGCACGGGCTATCGTTATTCGTCCAGGCTTGCTGTTAATGGACGAGCCTTTGTCCAACCTCGACGCCAAGTTACGCATCAAGATGAGATCGGACATCCGGCGACTGCAAAAGGAACTGAACATCACAACGATTTACGTGACGCATGATCAGGAAGAAGCTTTGGCTGTTTCCGATCGCATTGCCGTAATGAGTGAAGGTATCATTCAACAAATTGCGCCTCCAGAGGACATCTATGCTTATCCGGCAAACCAATTTGTAGCTAACTTTATCGGTACATCGAACTTTATCGAGGCCGAGTGCCGAGGCAGTAAAAGCGATCAAGGTGAAGCTGAGATTCAACTGCTTGGAACGTCTTTCCGACTGCCGCTCTTGAAGCCATACGAAGGGAAATCGCTGTTTTCGCTGCGTCCCGAGCGTATTCGGCTTGAATCCGAGAACACAGGCGAGAATTTGATTCGAGGTACGGTCGAGTCCGTTACTTTTCTTGGTGAAAAAGTTAGCTATTTAATTGAGCTTCCAAATGGTTTTGTGATTGACATTCAAGAGCATGCTGTAGAACCTCATCAGCTGCGTAAAGTGAAACAGGTTGTTTATGTGAATTTACAGTTAGATAAAGCAACGATGTTTGATGAAAGCGGCAAGGAGGCGGTCTACCGTGCAAGCCGTTAAGAGAAGCCGGTGGTTCTCCTTCAAACAATGGGACTTCTGGTCTTGGGTGACATTGTTTGTGTATCTCTTTCTATTCGCTTTTATCGTATACCCTTTATTCTCCTTGCTGTTCAACAGTTTTTTTAATGACCAAGGGATGTTCTCGTTAGCCAATTACGCGAATTTCATCAAGCTGAAGTATTATTACAGTGCCCTATGGAACAGTTTGAAGGTATCCGTACTTACAACGGTGTTCTCTATCCTAATAGGTGTTCCACTCGCGTATATCACAACTCGCTACAATGTGAAATTTAAAGGCATTATTCAAATTCTTGTAATTATGTCCTTGCTTTCCCCTCCTTTTATCGGAGCGTATTCTTGGATTTTGATGTTAGGGAATAACGGTTTTCTAACACGATTCCTGCATGATATTGGGATTCCATTCTCCTCTATTTACGGATGGAAAGGTATTGTATTCGTCTTTACACTTCAGTTCTATCCGCATATTTATTTATATGTTTCTGGTGCACTGAAAACGATTGACACTTCGCTCGAAGAAGCGGCAGAAAGCTTGGGACGTTCAAGCTTCCACAGGCTGCGTACGGTTACGATTCCGTTGATTTTTCCTACACTTTCAGCTGGCGCTTTAATGGTGTTTATGGCGTCGTTTGCAGATTTTGGCACGCCGATGCTGCTTGGCCAAGGTTTCAAGGTATTGCCAATCTTAGCCTATGAGCAGTTCATCAGTGAGATGGGTGGAAACCCCGCCATGGCTAGTACGTTAAGCGTAATCCTTATCATTTGTTCTACGAGTATTTTGTTTCTTCAACGATACTTTGTCTCCCGCAAAAATTATACGATGACGGGTATGCGGACACCGAAAGTAGAAATACTGGGGCCGCTGAAGAAATGGCTGTTTACTGGCTTTGCTTTGTTGGTCGCATGTGTATCGATTATTCCTCAGGCGACAGTCATTGTGACCTCGTTCATCAAGACAAAGGGACCGGTATTTCAAAATGGATTTAGTTTAGATAGTTATAAAGAAATTTTGTTCCGCGTACCCAAGGCGATCTTGAATACGTACACCTACTCCTTAATATCCATCGTGATCATGGTAGTAATGGGGATGTTAGTTGCCTACGTGTTGGTTCGCAGGAAATCGAAGTTGACGGCGATGCTCGATTCCTTGATCATGATACCTTATGTCATGCCGGGAACAGTTCTGGGGATCAGCATGATCATTGCTTTTAATAAGCCTCCTGTAGTGCTGACGGGGACATGGGTCATTCTGGTCATCGCTTATGTGGTGCGCAAGCTGCCATACACGATACGTTCCAGTACGGCGATCTTGTATCAATTGGATCGCAGCGTAGAGGAAGCTTCGATCAGCCTTGGCGTACCGCCTATGAAGACATTCTTCAAGACAACGGGACGTTTGATGGCACCCGGTGTTTTGTCCGGAGCGATTCTGAGCTGGGTCACGACCATTAATGAATTAAGTTCTACGATTGTTCTTTATTACGGGGCGACAGCAACCATTACCGTGACGATCTACAGCGAGGTATTTACAGCTAACTACGGTACAGGTGCAGCTCTTGCCTCAATCCTTTCACTCACGACGTTAATTTCCTTGATCATAGCTAATAAGCTTAGCAAGAAGGGGCTGCAGTTGTAACGGCTTGAGTGAGAAACGTCTTTCATGAAGGCTCATGATTTCGGAAACTTGTCGTGCTACAATGAAAATGATTGTCATGATGAGCTTTTACCGGGAGGAACCATGAAGCTAAATAAATGGATAATTTGGGGCATAGCATTACAACTGATCCTTATCATTGCAACCTCTTTTATGTTTAATTATAAGAAATCGACTAAAACAAACGAAGAATCTGTTCGTGGAACGGCTTTATCCATCTGGGTTTACAGTCAAGACTTGGAAACCTCTATTAATGAGTTTCATCAAACTTATCCGAACATTGATGTGGATGTGAGATACTTCCGCTCAAGTGATCATTTATTTACAGAGTTGATGGCGGCAATATCCGCTAATGCGGCGCCACAGCTCGCTGAAATTAAAAGTTATTATGGGATTACCCAGTTAGTGGATGCAGGTGCGGTGCTTCCCGTAGATAATCTATCCATTCCGGAATGGAAGAAGCTGCAGCCTGCGTTTACCGAGCCTTTTCATTATTCAGACCTGGATTGGGCAGTGCCGATCGGTGGGAGCATACCGATGCTATATTACCGAGAGGAACTGTTAAAGAACTCTCAGAAGGGCTCGTTTACTGGATGGAATGAAGTGTCGAATGCTGCAATGGAAACAAACTTGATTGGGAACGACGGAGGTATCAAAGGGCATTGGGGAATTGCCATCGACAAGGAATTGCCTTGGTATCTGGAGAGCTTAAACGTAAAGGAAAGCCATGGCGAAACCGAGGAATATGGTAAGTTCGACTCTGCTATATCCATGTGGGGAGAGTGGGTTCATAGTTTGAACATTATGAAGCCGCTCACTCACCGTCGGGCTGCAAGTGATTTTATTAATGGAAAAATCGGTTTATTCCTAAGTACTTCTGAACAACTGATGACGGTAGAACGATATATTGGCGGTAAGTTCCAATATAATGCTCAGTTGCTGCCTGGGCTGGAGCAACAGGGAATTGTGCCTAGCGTTGATGGGATGATTGTTTTAAATTCAACACCAACTAAAGTGAAAGCGGCTAACAGCTTTATTTCCTATATGATCAATGAGAACACGCAAAATGCTTTATTGCGCAGCAATGGTTTAATTCCTTCGCGGTCCGATGTTCTACTAAAGCTGCAAGAAGAAGGACAGTGGAATGCGAGTCAAAAGATGATTCTTGATTCGGTGCGGATGTTCTCGGTCAAGAGGCCCGCAAAGATGGATTTCGAACGGTGGAGCTACACCCAATCCATGCTGGAGCAATTAGAACAAGAACCAAACGATACGAAGGAAAAGCATTTTGAGGATGAATACGAGACTTGGCTTCGCAAATAGACGAAGAATATACAGACATGAGATGAAGGTGGCGTACAACTATGCATGTAGAAAAAATATCCTTACCGGGCAGCGGTGAATGGAATGAAGATGCACTTGTTGACAATGAACAGTTACATTTATTTGGGGTACTGGACGGTGCAACTTCTCTGCATCCGTTTCGTGGTCCTAACAACGAAACGGGGGGGTACTTGGCCTCGCAAGTGATCAAACAGTATTTGGAGTCGCTTCAAGCGGAGGATGTCGCTGATTTGGATCTCAAGCAGCTGGTTGTTCAAGCTAATATCCGGTTGAGGGAGAAAATGGAAGCAGCCGGGATCCATACATCAGATAAAGGTGCTTTGTGGACGAGTTCGCTCGCTCTTATCCGAATTGAGGATAATTATATCGATTATGCACAGGTTGGAGATTGTATGATCGTGGCTGTTTATCAGGACGGGTCGCTTCGGACGATTTCGCGTGATCAGGTCGCACATATCGATCTTGAATCCAAACGCATTTGGGAGCAAGGCATCGAGAAGGGCATTGTGAAGAGAGAGGACCTTTGGGAACTCGTTAAACCGATCATTTTGCAAAATAAATCGAAGATGAATACGATGGCCGGCTACTCCGTGATGAGCGGTGAACCGCATCTGGCCGAATTCATCGAATACGGTAGAATCAACCGCATTCAGTTGAAGTCCTTGCTGCTTGTTACCGACGGTCTTTTCCCGCATACAGAACGTGGAGGAGAGCCGATTGACGTCATTCAGGAGTTGACTACTTCTATTACAAATAGCACATTGGCTGGTTATGCGGATTGGTTGTTCAATCTTGAATTAGATGATAAGGATTGCCTGCGTTACCCTCGTTTCAAGGTATCGGATGATAAGACAGGGATATGGATTCAATTTGAATAGAGTGAGCAGCCATTTGAATAGAAGGTAGTTGATATATGAGATTATCTGTCGGAAAAAAAATCATGCTCGGAATTGCCATCATTTTTGTGTTAATGCTTATCATGGCGATATTTTCAATCAATCGAATGAATATCATGAAGGAACGGATTGATTCCATAACGGCTGTCACTTTGCCTGGCGTAGAGTTAATCAATGAGTTGAATTTCGAGGTGGAGCATGTCATGCGGTTGACCGTCATGCATCTAGATGAGACGCTTAAGACCGGTAAAGACAGACAGGAAAGCAGTATTGCTCTCGTATACCGAAAAATCGATCAGAAATTGGCGGAGTATGAAAAAAAGGCTGTTATGGAGGAAGATCGCAAAAATCTGGCTGAATTTAAAGGCAAGTGGAACGAATTTAAAGACGTCAATAAGCAGACTTTAGAAGCAAGTCAATCTAAAAATAGCGCGAAGGCTGCGCAATTGCTCGCACAAGCGGAAGAGCTGAATGTGACGGTACAGGCTATCTTTGACAAAATGAAAATATATAATAAAGGCGAGGCCGTCCATGCGACTAATGAAGCCATCGATGCTTTTTCTTCCGCGAAGACGGGTCTAACTTTATTATTGATCTTTAGCTTGGTTACAGCGGCAGCAGTCATTGTAAGTGTTCATCTGCTAGTTTCCAAAACCTTACATAAGGTTACTTCCCATATCGTTCAAGTAGCCAAAGGAGAACTAGATGTCCAGCCATTAAAAGTAAGAAGCAAGGATGAGTTGGGGCAATTGGCCAAAGCAGCAAACGACATGGTTGTTCATTTGAGGGAAACTCTGCAGCAAACGGCAACAACCTCCGCTCAAGTCGCTGCTTTATCCGAAGAGCTTGCAGCAAGTGCTAATCAAACAGCCGCTTCTTCGAGACAAGTTGCTGCTGCCGTTCAAGAAGTTGCTGGAGGGGCATCTGATCAGCTCATTAGTACGGAAGAAGCAGCAAAAGCCATGGAAGAAATGGCAATAGGAATCGGACGAATTGCAGAAACGTCATCTGTCGTTTCGGAAAAGTCCGTTGAAACCTCGACGCAGGCCGAGCAAGGAAATGAAGCTATCCGTCAAGTCGTTGCTCAAATGGGTCTAATCAAAGATTCAGCAACTACAACGGCAGACTTTGTTGGTCGGCTGGGGCAGCGATCGGAAGAAATTGGTGCGATTATATCGATGATATCTGACATTGCAACTCAGACAAACTTATTGGCACTGAATGCTTCCATTGAAGCAGCAAGAGCGGGGGCAGGAGGTAGAGGGTTTGCGGTTGTCGCGAATGAAGTGAAAAAATTATCTGCACAATCCAGTTCATCCGCTAACGAAATTGCTGCGTTAATCCATGAAATTCAAACAGAAACAAGGCATGCTGTAGAAGCGATACAATCCGTTACTCGTGAAGTTACGGTAGGTATCTCAGTGGCTGAAACGACTAGTGAAAAGTTCGGTTCCATACTCGATTCTATTCAGCATATCAACAACGAAATTCAAGAGATTTCAGCGATCTCAGAGCAAATGGCCGCCTCATCCGAGCAAATCACTGCATCTATTATCTCAACTGCATCGATTGCCAGAAATGCTAATGATAATACCCAGTCTGTAGCCAGCGCATCAGATCTGCAGTTGGTTTCCATGGAAGGTATTTCCTCATCTGCCTCACATCTGTCTGGTATGGCTGAAAGTTTGCAGCGCTTGATACATAAGTTTAAGTTATAGTTATATTTGTTTAAAAGAGACTAAGATCTAACTGTTAAACGTGCTGAGAGTATCTATCCCCCAAGTCTTCGATAAGGGAGCCTTCCATGTTGTTTGGTTGGGAAAATAAGTAAGCTGAGGTTGCTTATTTATTCAAATTGATCCTGATTTGAAGGAATAAGCAAGGTACAGTTGCTTAATGTGAATTAATTCGTTCTGAAAGTAAGGACATGCAAGAGATAAGTACGCTCTGTGGTCTTATCTCACGAGATGCATCGAAGTTCGCGGGAATAAGCACAATTTGCTGGCTTATTCATCCCCGAGTATACAATTGTAGAGAACCTAGCCTCAGGCTAGGTTTATCTCACAATAAGTAAGGAGTAGAAGTACTGGGAGTATGGTGCTGCATCAATTTCATCGGAGGTATAAATTCGACAACATGGGAGTTTGTACGAATAACAAGATCGTTCACATAAGAAATTAAAAACTGGCGTCGGTGGATTACCGACGCCAGTTAGCTCCCAAAGTGCTTTTTCTACAGGTTGTTCCAATTCCAATTATTTTACTGTCTTATTATAAGCGCCAATTTTCTCCGTGATGCTCTTCGCAGCAGCATCCAGCGCTTCCTTCGGCGCCTTCTTACCTGTTAGAGCTTCTTCGACAGCTGTTTCTACAAGCTGCCGTGCTTCTGGAAATACACCCATTACAGCCCCTTGTGTGGCTTTATTTGCTTTTGTATTGTGCAGTTGATCAATTGCGGTTTGGAATTGCGGATATTTGGCAAGGTTATCCTTCACCAGCTGCTCGTCGTAAGCTTTCTTCGTAATTGGGAAGTAGCCGGTGTTGACGTGCCACCAAGCTTGTGTTTGTGGGGTTGTCAGAAATTTAATGAACTCCCATGCGCCTTTTTGCTCAGCTTCGGATTTGTTGTTTAGGATGTAGAGACTTGCACCTCCGACAACAACACCGCCATCCTTCGCATCAGCTGGTTTAGGCAGGGTGCTGGTTCCAACTTGGAATTTACCGTCAGCACCGCTCACGATTCCGCGTAGTGAGGCTGTGGAATCTAAAGTCATAGCGACTTGGCCAGCCAAGAACGCTTTCTTCGTATCATCTGTCTTGCGTCCTAGGTTCGTAGCTGTTTTGCTGTCGACCATTTGCTTCCACCACGTCAAAGTCTTCACGCCTGACTCACTATTAACCATGGATTCCGTAGCTGCGGCCGTACGACCGTTACCATTGTTAAGGTATTCGGCACCTTGTCCAGCAAAGAATTGCTCCATGAACCAACCGTAGATGGCAAAGGATGCGCCAGCTTTACCGTCTTTGGTTAATGCTTGAGAAGCTTTGGCAACATCTTCAAATGTTGTTGGCGGCTTTTCAGGATCTAGACCGGCAGCTTTAAACATATCTTTGTTGTAATAAAGGATCGGATTCGAAGTGTTGAAAGGCATGGAATACAGTTTGCCATCGAATTTATAGTAATTTAGAATGTTATCTTCTAGTTGGGAGAGATCGAATTTATCAGCATCGACATACTTTTGGACTGGCGTAATGGCCTTGGAGTCGATCATGAAACGGGAGCCGATTTCGTATACTTGAATAAGAGAAGGACCGCTTTTGCTATCCATAGAAGCTTTCATTTTATTTAAGCTTTCATCATATGTGCCTTGAAAAACAGCTTCAACTTGCACATCTTTTTGGGTAGCGTTGAAGTCTGCAACAAGTTTATCTACGGCTTTGCCGAGCTCACCGCTCATCGAGTGCCACCAGATTACTTTAACCGGTTCAGCCGATTTTTTCGTTTCTGCGGCAGCAGGAGAAGCGGATGATTTGATATCTGCTGTACTGCCTGATGTCGTCGGTTCAGCCTTGCCGCAAGCGCTAGTCAGCAGCACCATGAGTGCTGTTAAAGCGATAGATGTACTTCTCATTTTCAATGTCTTCATTTTTTTTAGGTTCTCTCCCTTTGGTTTCTTTATTTTATATTTATGGAAATCTGGGTCAGCTTATTGCTGAACAGAGCAGCCATCACACATGGGGACTAGCCTTTCACAGCACCAGCAGTAAGCCCTCGAACGAGCTGCTTCAACCCGAGTACTAAAAGCAATAGTGAAGGCAGCAAGACGATAGTTACACCTGCTAAGACCAAGTTCCAAACGGTTAATTCTTCGAATTGGAGCATGGCGATGCCAATTTGAACCGTTCGCATTGCCTCGCTGTTCGTGATGAGAAGCGGCCATAAGTAACTGTTCCACGAGCTAAGGAATGCATAGACGGCTAGTGTTGCAAGTGCAGGGCGACCTAGGGGAAGCACAATTCGGAAAAAGCAGCGGAAGTGCCCACAACCATCAATACGCGCTGCTTCGAACAGCTCCTTAGGCAGTTGTAAGAAAAATTGGCGCAGCAAGAACGTGCCGAAAGCAGTAGCCAGGAATGGAACGGTTAAGCCCTGAATGCTATCGAGCCAGTCCCATTTTTTGACCGTCAAATAGTTTGGAATGATGGTGACTTCCCAAGGAATCATCATGGTAGCCATGAATATCGCGAAGATGGCGGCTTTACCCTTGAATCGAATATTTGCAAAAGCATAAGCGGCCATGCTGGATGTAATGAGCTGTCCAGCCGTAATGATGATCGAGACGACTAAACTGTTGGCAATAAATTTGCCAATGGGGACTAGTTGGAACACGGCGACTATACTGCCCATATAAAAGCTGCTCGGCCAGAAGCGGGGCGGATAGGCCGAAGCTTCCTCAGGTGTCATGAATGCTGCGGTAAACGTATAGAAAATAGGATACAGAACGAGTGCAGCGAATATGACAAGCAGAACATAAACGAAGGTATTTAGTAATCGATGGGTCATTGATAATGCACATTCCTTTCAAAAACTTTAAATTGCACAACGGTGAAAATAAGGATGATAGTGAACAGGACAAGGGCTTGAGCACTACCCGTCCCGAATCGGAAGTTAATGAAAGCATCCTGATACAAGCTGTATACAAGGACATCTGTGGAATTAACAGGACCGCCTTTGGTCAAAATGTGAATCTGTCCGAAGGACTGAAATGCACCTATAATCGACACAATGGTGACGAAGAACACCGTCGGTGAAAGCAAGGGGAATATGATTTGGATAAAGGTACGGAGTGGACCTGATCCGTCGATTTTGGCGCTATCATAGATCTCTTCTGGAATTCCTTGTAGGCCACTTAGAAGAACGATGTAAGTAAAGCCAAGATTCATCCAGACCGTCATCATAGAAACGGAAAGCAGTGCCCAACTTGGATCTGTTAACCAAGCCACTGGCTCTAAGCCGACAATGCTCAGCAAATAATTCAACATGCCGACACTTGGGTGAAATAACATCATCCAGATCACTGCAGAGGTTCCTACGGACAGAACAACAGGCAGCGAGAAGATGAATTGGAAGATTCGCATACCTTTCAAGTGATTATGTGTAAGTGCGGCAAGCAAAAGAGCAAGAACAATACCGGTTGGCACGGTAAGAAGTGTAAAAAGACCTGTGACTTCCAAACTTTTATAGAATCGCTCGGAAGTGAAGATAGCAATGAAGTTATCGAAACCAACGTAAGAAGCAACTCTTCCTCGCGGATCCGTCTCGTGAAAACTCAAATAAAAGGTTTGAAGCAAGGGGTAAAAAAGAAAAATAGCAAACAGCAAAAGCGAAGGGACTAAGAAAACATAACCAAGCAGCGTTTCCGCCAATTTCTGATTGAGAAGCGCGCGGGGAGGTTGCTGCACTTTTACTTTTGGCTTGGTTGTTGAAAGCGGTAAATCTCTATCCATCGTATTCATGTGGCGCTCCTTCACGAACGTTATTAGACTAGTACTATGTTATTAGCTTAACGATGCTTTATTTGACCCGTGTTAAATAGAGATTAACTTATTGTGTATTTTTCCAACATATTTACGTAACCTTTACGAATAAATACTGGGCAAGGGCAAGTCATTTCATCTATAATTTGAGCATAGTAGACGAAGCTTACACGTTGGGAGTATTAACAATGAACAAGCATAAACCGATTGTAATTGGACATCGCGGAGCCGCTGGGGAAGCGCCGGAGAATACGCTAGCTTCTTTTGCATTGGCTTTGGAGCAAGGGGCAGAAGGCATCGAACTAGATGTACATATAACGAAAGATGGAGAGATTGTCGTCTGTCATGATGCTACATTGGATCGTACGACGAATGGTTCCGGACTTATTTGTGATCACAGTTGGAGTGAATTGAAGTCGTTGGATGCTGGGGCTTGGTTTTCAGAGGCGTTCACGGGGGAACGGTTACCGCTTCTGTGTGAAGTATTCGATTTATTGCCGCGAGGGTTCTTCATTAATGTGGAAGTGAAGCATGCTTATGAAGGGCGAATGGAGAAGTCGCTTCTAACATTTTTGCGTGAAAGCAGAAGAATGGAAGATGTGGTCATTTCTTCTTTCGATCACAAAGTGATTCGCCGAATTAAGCAGGCCGAGTCTGGGGTGAAGGTAGGTTTGTTGTACGCAGCAAACCTTATTGACCATACTGCTTATGCAGGGCAAATGGGTGTAGATGTATTTTCGTTACATCCTCATCACCACTGCATAGAACAAGAAGATGTTGCAGCGGCAGTAGCCTCTGGGCTTGCTATTTATCCTTATACGGTAAATGACTTGGGCGATTATCATAGGATGATTGCTTCAGGTGTTTCCGGAATAATTACCGATTACCCATCTAGACTTAGGGAGCTATTGAACCAGTAGTATGGTAGAATATGGGTATCATAGTTTGGAAGGGGAAACGTATGAGCGAAAACAGCTTAACTCAAATTGGGCAAATCTCCGTAAATGCAGCTGACATTCCTAGAGCTGTTGCTTTTTACCGCGACACATTAGGCATGAAGTTTTTGTTTCAAGCTTCTCAAATGGCTTTTTTTGATTGCAATGGCATTCGATTGATGCTAAGCCTTCCTGAAAATCCTGAATTTAATCATCCTGGGTCTGTCATTTATTATAAGGTTGGGGACATTAAGCAGGTCTATGAGGCTTTTCTAGAACGAGGTGTGTCCTTTATTAGTGAGCCGCATGTGGTAGCTAATATGGGAAGCTTCGATATTTGGATGGCTTTCTTCCGCGATACAGAGGGAAATACTTTGGCGATTACCAGTGACGTCCCTAATGGAAATTAAAAAGTTGTTAGAGAGACCTATGCATAGTTGGATGCATGGGTCTTTTATTATTGAGATCGTTTATTATAGGAACTCCCATTCGCTATTTTGATGTTTTTTGGCGATAGGCTCGGTTTTCAAGCTTTCGGCTAGAGTTGGTTAAGATAAGCACGGAATCCGAGCCTAAAGTAAGCGGGAGCGGTGGTGAGGTTGGGGGAAGTGAGCTGAGAAGTTGATTTTTGCTACAATTAGAGGAACGAGGGTTCGCTATTTTGATGTTTTTGACGAAAACAACCAACTTGCGGAACGACAGGCCGTTATTTTGCTCAAAACCTGTTCAATCAAGCGGAAAAAGGGGAAATAGCGAATCGTCGTTCCTTTTCGAGCCGGAAAACGGCTATTAATACACAAATAGCGAACTGACGTTCCGCATAACAAGGGATTTGATCTATAATAGAGCTTCGTTCCTTCCAAGAAGCGAAGTTTGCATGGATATAAGCAAATAACGCCTCATCTTCAAGACGTTAACGCATTGAAATTAAATCCTCCAAGAGCGGGTACTACGCAAAGTTAGTACTATCAGATTCCAGGCAGATGCATACAATGGAATTATGATCAGGTATTAAGAGAAGCCCAAAAGCTTATGCGTACAAATCCAGTTTAGCACAAGCAAAGCTCAGCCGATGCCTACGAAGAGAGCTTTGCTAAAGCAAAGCTCAGCCCATGCTTACGAAGATAGCTTTGCTAAAGCAAAGCTCTTAGGAGGAGTTCCAATGATCAAATGGTTGTTTGTTGCTCTGTTAAAGCTGTTACTTCCCCTATTGCGTCCAGTTTTGATGGCAAGCTTTAAGGTCAAAGTTAGGGGGATGGAGCGGCTCGATTTGACGGAGAAAACGGTGCTTATTCCTAATCACGTATCTTTACTGGATGCTGTTCTTTTAGCGCTGATACTGCCGAAGGATGTGGCATTTGTTGTTAACACCAAGATTGCAAAGCGGTTTGCTTGGCTGCTCCTTTTTCGGGCGAATATCGCGGTAGATCCTTTGAATCCCTACTCGGTACGAACGATGCTCAGAACAGTTCAAAACGGAACACCGCTTGTTGTTTTTCCAGAAGGACGAATCACAACAACCGGTGGCATGATGAAAGTGTATGGTGGGATTGGTTACATTGCACTGAGATCACAGGCCCGCATGCTGCCAATAGCGATTAATGGACTAGAGCATTCGAAATTATCTTATCTTCGCGGCAAATTGAAGCAGTTCTGGTTTCCGGCAGTGAGCATCACGTTTGGTGAAGCTTTTCAAGTGCCCATGAGTGAACATATCTCGAGGCGAATTCAGAAGGAGCGGGCAACGGATATCATTCGCAGCCGCATGCAGAATCATTTGCTGGAAAGTCGAATGAAGCCTGAAATTAATTTATTCAACGAGATGCTGATAGCTGCCAAACTTCATGGCAATTCTACGGTAATTTGTGAAGATATCATAAGTGATTCCGCATTAACCTACCGCAAATTACTGCTCACAACGTATACGATGGCGGGGCTTCTAAAGCAGCTTCTTAAGGAACAAAACCGTGCCGCAGTTTTACTGCCTAATGCTGCGGCACATGTAGTCACTTTATTTTCATTATTCCGATTAGGAGTAACACCGGCGGTATTGAATTATTCGGCTGGTAAGCAGACGATGCTGGATGCTTGCGAAACAGCCGCTGTGAAGACGATTATTACGTCCAAAGCGTTCGTCGACAAAGCGGGACTTGCTGATTTTATCGAGACTGCTAACGGTGCTTTCAAGATTGTATATCTTGAAGATGTTAAACAAAGGATCAATTTTAAACATAAATGTGTCGGGATTTTTCACTATATACGGAAAGTAAAGGGACCTGTTGGTTCCGGAAAAAACGAGGTTGTTCTTTTTACATCAGGAAGTGAGAGTAAACCGAAGGGGGTCGTCCTCACTCACCGCAATGTATTTGCTAATATTCAGCAAGCCAAGGCTGTAATTGCCTTTAACGGGTCGGATATTGTACTTGGCGCGATGCCGATGTTTCACTCCTTTGGACTAACCGCAGGAACGATGCTGCCCATCCTTTCCGGTATGAAAGTAGTACTTTACCCTAATCCCTTACATTATAAAGTCATTCCGGAGCTAGTCTACGATCGCAATATTACGATTCTATTTGGGACTTCAACTTTTCTATCGGCTTATGCAAGAACCGCGCATCCGTATGATTTTGCCCACTCGCTGAAATATGTCGTGGCTGGTGCTGAGAAGTTGAAGGAGGAAGTACGTCAAACCTGGTCTGATAAATTCGGGATTCGTATTCTGGAGGGGTATGGCACAACGGAGACAGCGCCCGTCATTTCGCTTAACACACCTATGTACGCAAAGAAAGGTACAGTGGGGCGAATGCTGCCAGGTATTGATTACCGTTTGGAAAAGGTGGAAGGCATTGAGCTTGGCGGTAACTTGTTGGTGAAGGGGCCGAATGTGATGAAAGGTTATCTCATTCATGGTCAAGGCTTCGTCCCTTGCCCAGAGTGGTATAGCTGCGGAGATGTTGTTCAAATGGATGATCAAGGGTATATCTCGATTCAAGCAAGGCTGCAGTCTTTTGCCAAAATTGGAGGGGAGAAAGTGTCACTGCCGATGGTGGAGGAGCTTGTGACTGCAAGCATGCCGCCTCAAGCGATATGTGCCGCGGTTAGTGTGCCTGATGCGCGAAAAGGGGAGCGGATTGTTGTGTATCATAATATCCCCGATCTTCAGCTTCAACAAATCAGAGAGTCGATGAAACAGCAGGGTCATCCCTCATTTTACATGCCTTCGGAGCTTCGTTATACCGAAAAATTGCCACTTCTAGGAAGCGGGAAAGTAGACTATGTGACGCTCAAACGATCGGCGCTAAAGGATGACCATGAAACCTAAAGGGAGCGAATTGTTATGAAAATGAATCCACTTCAGACACTGTATGTGACGCAATTTCTTTCCGCTTTTGCCGATAATATGATTCTCTTCATTACTCTGGCGATCATTAAACAAAATGCATTCCCTGATTACTATATTGGCGTTGTGCAAGCCTGCTTTCTTATTGCCTTCGTCATTTTCGCTCCGTTCGTTGGGGCTTTTGCAGATAAGAATGCGAAATCCCAGGTCCTTCTCGTCGGAAATGCTATTAAAGCCATTGGAATTATAGCTCTGTTCCTGCATCTTGATCCTGCTGTCAGCTACGGAATTGTCGGGATAGGAGCCGCGGTCTATTCACCTGCCAAATATGGTATCCTGCCCTCGCTTACGCATTCGGAAAGCGAACTGCTGAGAGCCAATGCACGGATTGAGGGCTATACGATTATGGCTATTCTTATTGGTTCTGTGTGTGGCGGAGTTTTGGCCAAAATCTCGCTTACTGGCTCTATTATTGCTTGCTTCGCGCTATACTTGATTTCATTACTTTTAACGCTGCAAATTCCTAGAATTTCAGGCAATTCGAGTATACGTTACGTCAAAGAGGCCAAGGCATTCCTAACGGATATGATGCTCTTGTTAAAAGATCGCACGACTCGCTTTTCTCTGGTAGGTACGGGCTCATTCTGGATGACTTCCTCCGTCGTCCGACTTGCGATTATCGCATGGGTACCGGCACATTTAGGCATACAGTCTGTCGATCAGATTTCGATGCTCGTTGCCGTAACGGGCATAGGCATTATGGTTGGCGCACTTATGACGCCCAAATTGATTCCGGCACGCAAATATTATAATTCCTATGTTTTTGGGATTGTTATGATCATCAGCATATTGTTATTCCCGCTTATTTCTAACTTATATGTGACCATAGGTCTTCTGCTTCTCATAGGCTTCAGCGGCGGCGTATTTATCGTACCGATGAATACCGTGCTGCAAGATAAAGGACAGATAATGGTAGGGGCTGGAAAAACAATCGCTGTTCAAAATTTCCTCGAAAATTCTATGATGCTCGCAGGTGTAGGCATATATACACAAATATCCAAGGATGGTTTATCACCAGATATCTCGATCACGGGAATTGCCGTTATACTAGCTGGCTTCGTAGGATACCTGATTATACAGCGTCAACGATTGAAAATAGTCGTGTAGTTAACCTTCATACAGAGATGACCCGATAACGGTTAAGGCAGAGGGTACAATCTCGACTTGGAGCGGTGTTGATCCGGCGAATTCCCCGTCCGCTTGGACGAGTAAAGAAATTTGGGTACGAAGTGAAATCGACGTCCCTTTATAGAAAGAAACTGCGGGATGTTGAATATGCTTGCCTTGATAAACGGTGAAAAGAATAGGCAGCAGTCGGAATCGCCCTCTGCTTTGAATCACGACAATATCGGCTATGCCGTCGTGAGGAGAGGCAGCAGGGCATATTTGTATGGAGCCACCGTAAAAGGGAATATTGGCGACAGCTGCCAACCACATGTCAGGCAATTCATGAACCGTGCCGTCAACTTCTAACCAAGCTGTGCAGGGTTGATAAGTGGCGAACACTCTAAGGATCGAGATCAAGTAGGACAGCTTACCGAGTCCAATGCGATTGAGAAATTTTTTGTAGCTAGCCTCGTTTGTCAATTTAGCCACCATACCATCGAAACCTGCCCCAATGCTATTCACAGCAATCATTCCGTTCTTAGTACGCAGAAGATCAATTTGAACTTTCTTAGTCTCCGATATGGCGGCTTCTAGTGCTTGTATCGAATGAGTAGGAATGCCGTAAGCCTTGGAGAAATCGTTACCTGTTCCCGCAGGGATGACCGCAAGTGGACAGTTTAGCCCGGTCTTTTGTATGTGCCATAACCCTCCGGCAGCCTCATGAATCGTTCCATCCCCGCCGATCACGATCAGCTTATCGACACGGTTTTCTTGAACAAGTGTGATGGCGTGTTCCGTGGCTTCTCCTGCCTTTGTTGTTATTTTTACCATATAAGAGATATGATTTAACTGTAAATAAGTCTCAATTTCTTTCCAAATGCTAGCTCCTCTACCATCCCCCGAAAGAGGATTCACGATAATTCCGATCAACTTCATTTTAAATACCTCCGAACTATCATGAAAATGGAATAAATTGTATGCGTAATTTCTTGATTTATGATACTTTTTACCTAATTTTGTCTTTACATCGTGAACGCTGTTTTGTAGAATAAACCGTAGGTTAATTAAAAATATTTCGTGTAAGGTTTTATCACATCATGACTACAAGATCTATCACTCGGGAGGAGAACGGGAGACTTTGAAATTCAAAACGAAATTGAAAGTGAGCAACTTGAAGAACGTAAGAAATATGAGAGCTAACCTGTCCATCCTTCGAAACCTTAAACTACGCTTTAAACTGCTGCTTATGAACGCTATCGCTATTTTATTCCTACTAATTGTAGGTATTACGGGTTATTATTATATGGATAAGATGTCTAGTAATTCTACTAGAATGTACGAGGAAAGTCTGCTATCTGTCAAATGGATTAATCAACTGAAATCAAATTTTAATGAAACCGAAGCCAATCTGCTAGAGATGATGCTTTCGACTGATGTGAAATACAAGGTCAAATTAAAAGTGAAATTAGATGAAAACAGTGCCAAGAATAAAGAACTGGTTACTAAAATAGAGGGAATTGCCTTAAATCAAGAGGAAACTGACGCTTTTAAAAGCTTTGAGGAACTGAATCTGAAGTACCGCGATGTTATCGTCAGAACGATTGAACATGCGACCCAAAATAATCAAGTAGCCTATCAAGTGTATAACAATGAGGTTTCACCTCAAGGTGATAAAACGATTGAAGCACTGGACAAATTGGTACTGCTCAAAGAGTTTGCTGCAGAACAATTTCAGCGCTCAAGCAGTGCAGACTCAAAGACGTCACACTGGGTCATTATCCTTACCTTTGTTATCGCAATCATCGTAATGACAGCAAATGCACTAGCTTTAAATATGATTATTACGGTGCCAATTCGCAGATTACAGGATCATATGGAGAAAGCGGCGAGAGGTGATCTCTCTGTAAAAGGTGACTACCCTTATGAGGATGAGGTTGGTAAATTGACCGGCTCCTTTAATGTCATGACCGAAAGTCTGCGCAGCTTAGTCAAACAGATCGCTGACAATGCGTTGACACTCTCGGCGAGTTCAGAAGAACTTCTAGCGAGTTCGGAGCAAAGCTCCCTCGCTGCGAAGCAGGTAGCGACATCCAGTCAGAAGCTATCCGAAGATTTCGATAAGCAGTTTGCTGGCGTGAATCAAGCGAACGAGGCTGTTCAGCAAATGCTTACAAGTACGAAGCTCATTGATGAGTCAGCCCAAGAGGTTGCTGAGCTAGCAGAACAAGCAACTCAAGCAGCACAAAACGGCAAACAATCCGTTGTCTCAATTGCTGGTCAAATGACAGAAATCTCCGATGCTGTTCGCGAAGTAAACGATGTGATTGAGGCATTAGGTAAAAATGCGCACAAAATCGGTGAGATTGTCAATGTGATCAACGAAATTTCTACTCAAACAAATCTGCTCTCTTTGAATGCTGCTATTGAAGCAGCTCGTGCTGGAGAAGCGGGTCGCGGGTTCGCGGTTGTAGCAGGAGAAGTGCGTAAGCTTGCTGAGCAATCATCTTCCTCCGCACGCAACATAACACAGCTTGTTTCCACGATTCAAAGACAAATCAATCACGCTGTAAGCTCCATGCATGCCGGAGCAGGCAAAGTGGAAGTTGGATTATCGATTTCGGGGAAGGCGCAAGAATCCTTCGTCCATATCGAATCATCCGTTGAGAAAGTGAATGCGAAAGTGGAAAGTGTGAACACGAATATTCACCAACTTGTTGATGCTAATTTACGCATAGAACAAGTAATGGGTATCGTGAGTGCTGTTTCGGAAACAGGAATTTCCGTCAGTCAAGAGACATCGGCTGCCAGCCAACAGCAAATGTCGACGACCGAGGAAATTGAGAATTCCGCCAAATCCTTGGCAGGACTGGCCGAGGAATTACAACTTTCCTTGCAGAAATTTACGGTGTAGAAAGATCTCGCGGTATAGCCAAAAAGGACGATAAGCTGCAATATAAATAAGCTGACCTTAACCCATTCAAAGATGGTCGAGGTCAGCTTTTTTTGGATTTTTTGATTTGGAGAAGAATGTGAACAGACCAATTGAACTTATTAAGCCCGGCGTCTTCTTGAGGCAGCCAGCCATTCTGGCGACCAGGCTTCAGCTAGTCTGTTATGGGCAAAAGAAATGACTATTAAACGGCAGCTGCCACTGTTTTGCTATTCCGAATTTTCAATGCTATGATCGCTGCAATCAGGCAGACGAAACCAGCAGCTACGAACGGTACGGTATAACTGCCAAGCAAATCGCGCATGAATCCAGCGCCATAGGCTGCGAAGGATGCGCCTGCTTGGTGTGCCACTAAGATCCAACCGAAAATCATTCCGGCTTTCTCCCGACCAAATGTATCAGAGGTGAGTTTTGCGGTAGGAGGTACAGTGGCAATCCAGTCTAACCCGTAGAAGACAGCGAAAATCGTAAGCTGCGTAACCCCAGTTCCAAGCGCGTAGGGAAGAAAGATAAGCGATAACCCTCGAAGGCCATAATACCAGAAAAGCAACCATCTGCTATCGAATCTGTCTGATAACCAACCTGACATCGTAGTGCCCACGAGATCGAACACTCCCATTAATGCAAGCAGTCCTGCAGCTGCTATGATTGGAATATTATAATCTCCACATGCAGGAATTAAATGTGTGCCAATTAAGCCATTTGTAGAGAAGCCGCAAAAGAAAAAGGTTCCTGCAAGAAGCCAGAACGTTCCATTTCGCATGGCTGCGACTAGTGTGCGTATCGGTGTAAGAAACAGATTCCCTTGGAAAGGAATTGGTTTGGTGATTTCTGTGCTGCCGAGAGGGGCAACCCCTACATCATAAGGATGATTTCTCATCCAGATTGCGATAATAGGTACAAGCAGAATCAGAGCAGCCATTATCAAGTAAACGGCATATCGCCAGCCGTTTTCACTTGTTATTTTAGCTAGTAAAGGCAGGAAAAGCAGTTGGCCTGTCGCGGCGCTTGCCGTTAGCAAGCCTATGACTAATCCTTTATGCTTAACGAACCAACGATTCGCAACAGTTATACCCAAAACATTGGCCAATGCACCTGTACTGAGACCACCTAGGACGCCCCATAGCAGCATAAGCTGCCAAATTTCCTTAATAAATGGAGTCAATCCTAAGCTAATGAGCATTAAAATAATGGCAGATACCATCATTCGGCGAATACCGAATTTGGCCAACATAGCGGCCGAGAAGGGTCCTATTAAGCCGTACAATAGAATGCGGATAGAGATAACCCCGGATATTGCTGCGCGATTCCAGCCATATTCTTTCTCCAGAGATTGTATTAAAACACTCGGAAAAGAGCTGATGCCCGCGGAAACTAACAACGTTAAGAACACAATAAAGATGACAACCCAACCGTAATGTAATTTGGAGACCTTTTGTTCTTTCAGCATCTATTTCAAACCTTTCCTTTTAATGATCAACTATTAGATCTGTGCGGACCCACGCATGAAGAATAGATAACCCTCCTTTATTTTTTAAAATTCAATAATCATATGTTAACTTACTAGTAAATAAGTGTCAATTCATCTTTTTTCCAAACATTTGACACTTACCTACTAGTTAATTTAATATATCCTTATGGAAAATAGAAAAACACAAATCGTTGATCTGGCGCTTAAACTCATCCGAGAAAAAGGTTATGTTGCCATTAGTTATGATGATTTTTCGAAACAACTGGGCGTAACCAAGGCAAGTATTCATTATCATTTTGAAAAAAAGGAGGATTTAGGAATTGCCGTGTTAGAACGGATACTAAATAATCTTCAAAATATAGTAAACTCTTCAGGAACAGCTGAAGAAAAGCTGAAACACTACATTGCTTACCGAACTGAAAAAATAGGCTGCAATGAAATATGCCCAATTTCATCTTTTCAAACTGATTTCGAATCTCTACCAGATATCCTTCAACAAAAGGTACAAGCGGTTAGTCAACTTGAGGTATCCCTGCTGATTACAATCCTTCAAGAGGGAATAAATGAAGATTTTGTTCAAGATTCTGAGGATATTGAATCACTGGCTCTGACCATTTTGGCCTGCATCAAGGGGATTTTACAGTATAGACGTGTTTTGGGAAAAGATATATATCCCCAAGTTATAAATCAAATAAATCGGCTTTTTGTTAAAAGAATTTGAGCCTAATAAACGCTAGAACCAATCGAGAACTGTGGTCATATGTTATAAATGTAAAGCAAAAAGGAACGGTATCCCCGTGTCTTTTTGCTTTTTTTTACCTTAGGTAAGGTTTCGTCCGGAACCTCCGAGAAGCGTGCTGAGACGATGAATTTCATCGTTAAAGTGAGGGAAGCGCGAGAAAGTGACTGCATAGCGATGAAAAACATGCTTAAATCAAGAGAATACGTCCGGAACCTCCGAGAAGCGTGCTGAAACGATGAATTTCATCGTTAAAGTGAGGGAAGTGCGAGAAAGTGACTCCATAGCGATGAAAAACATGCTTAAAGTAAGAGAATACGTCCGGAACGTCCGAGAAGCGTGCTGAAACGATGAATTTCATCGTTAAAGTGAGGGAAGCGCGAGAAAGTGACTCCATAGCGGTGAAAAACATGCTTAAAGTAAGAGATTTCGACCAGAATCAGCCGAATGTCTGCTGAGACGATGAATTTCACGTTAAAGTGAGGGAAGCGCGAGTAAGTGACTCCATAGCGATGAAAAACATGCTTAAAGCAGGAGAATACGTCCGGAACCTCCGAGAAGCGTGCTGAGACGATGAATTTCATCGTTAAAAGTGAGGGAAGCGCGAGAAAGTGACTCCATAGCGATGTAAAACATGCTTAAAGCAGGAGTTAATTAAAAGTATGTAAGTTTTGAAGCACTGAGGGCGTAAGATGGTAAGTACGAATTCGCTGTATTCCTTTACCTGCGACTTGGATCAATTCTTTTTCTAGCATATCTTTCAAAATCAGCCGGGCCTTTTGTTTTTTTATGGAAAGAACATCGCATACATCTTGAGGTGTAAATGATCTACTTAGTGCAAGAGCAAACCGAAACATTTCTTTTTCTATGTAATTCATCCTGAAATTTTGTGGTGACGTCCCGCCAAGGTATCGACCCATAAACTGCTGCAGGGTTTGCTCACACATACGGGGGCGATCTTTGACATCATCGTATGAGAAGCGTAGAATCTTCCATCCATCGATAATGAGGTGGTTTTGGCGATTGCATTGGTCGGCAAATTGAGTGCGGCTTATTTGGGAAGAATGTGTACCATAACCATCAATTTCGATGGCTAGTTTGAGGGAATGACGTAGAAAAGCGAAGTCGAGGAATCGGGTGCCATCGCGAAAGTCTTTTACTTCATATTCGGGGTGCAGGTCGTTGAAGTTACCGAATGCTGGCCACCAAACCTGATGAAGAAATGCTTTTTCCGCATGGCCATGTCCTTCTTTGAGCCTTCGCAATCGTTCCCCTTTTCTGATAGCTAGATGTTGAGATAGGTAATTTTCATGTGCAGTGTACATAAGTTCGTTCATTAAATAACCTCCCAAAGAAATAAATAAGCCGCTTCTCGAGATCAGCGAAGTGCTGAACTTGAAAAGCGGCGTGTGCTTCACAGCCGTATATTAGTGTGTAAGTGAATGAGTCTTGTGTAACCAATTGTTCTATGTATTCCCTGTCTGCTTACTTAAACAGATAATATCATAAGACTCTTTAAAGAGATAGTAGCAGCCTTAAACTTTAGAATTTACGTTGGCCGATGGCAGGTAACTCTGTCTTAAGTATGAGGTTAGGCTTTCACGTTTTAAGTGGTGAAGTCAGGTTTCATGCTTTGATTGTGAAGTTAGGTTATATGCTGTGATTGTGAAGTTAGGTTATATGCTGTGATTGTGAGTTTAGGTTAACTTGTTTGATGGTGAAGTTAGGGTTTGCATTTTGATGGGCTAAGCAAAAGCGTATCCCCGTGGAGAGGCGTGTACGAATGCTAAAAGAAAAAATGTTGAAAAATATGAATATTTATATGTTGACATTATATCTAATTCCATATATAATTTATGAATTGATTGAAATGAACCATATAAACACTTAAAACCAAACCTCATTTACCCCACACGAACGATTAGCGAGAAGAAAGTAACCCCCTCTCCTTGTTTGTTTTTCTCCCAATGTGCAGTAAAAATCAGCTCATTTATGGTAAACCCGAGGCTACGTCAAGTGTTTCGGCAGCAGGTGTTTGTTAAGCAATTCGTACTGGCGCGGTCATTGGAGCCGCAAGGATGGAAGAGAGGTAGGGCTTTCATTGTTTTGATTCCAACACATTAATTATGCATTTTCATAGATATCAATGATAGCAAGTATAAGGCTGTTTTTATCTAATTTAGGGATAAGGATGGCCTTTTTCTATTGCCAAAAAATAAAATCGTTCCCGTCCTGACACCAGGAATGAGAGCGATTTTTTGCTTACTGGTGAAACCCAATGCATTCCTTTACAATTATAATTAACAGTTTATACGTAAAGGATGATTGCGATGATTTGGAATATGAATTGGACTTTTTTACTGCTGGCCATACTATTTGAAACCGTGGGAACGACGGCTATGAAGATGTCGTCTGGCTTTACAAGAATAGGTCCGGCTATTGTTATGGGCATCTGCTATATTCTATGCTTCACCTTATTGACGCTGGCTCTAAAGCAGCTCGATGTCAGTTTGGCTTACGCCATATGGTCTGGTGTGGGGACAGCACTCATCACGATTATCGGCATTTGGTGGTTCAATGAATCAGTTTCCACTCTAAAGGTGCTTTCTATTGTTCTCATCATCTTAGGGGTTATTGGTCTACATATAAGCAGCAGCGGGGAAGAAAGTCAGTCGAAGGCCACGCAAGCGCAAAATTCTTCAACGGCAATAAACTCAGACACGAAGGAATAGATGAAAGTGAGGCGCAAAAACCTATGAGCGAGCATCGTTTTGAACTAAAAGCGCAGTGGTCCGGAGGCTTAGACGGCACAGGTCACATCCGAGCAGGTAACCTAGTCTCGGCTATCTCAGTGCCAAGCCAATTAGATGGTCCTGGCATAGGGACGAATCCGGAGGAGATGCTGCTTGGCGCGGCAGCGACCTGCTATTTAATTACACTGGGCATGCTGCTGAAGCGTCAAGGCATTATAACAATCGAGCTAAACTCAGAGATATTCGTCCATAACAGTCCGGCGATGAAGGTGGATAAAATTATTCACCGACCGCGAATCAGTATCCCAGCTCAACCTTCACAAGAGATTACGGATAAAATAAGCAAAGCGACCTATCGTGCTGAGCAGACTTGTATGATCAGTAAAGCTTTAAAAGGAAATGTTGAGGTCATCGTGGAACCTGAGATTCATTTATTAAATGAGTAGAGGATTTTATCCCTATAGCATCCAAACCTATCCCTAGGAGCATAAAATGCGGGGCATTTATAATCAATAGTAAGCAGTGTAAAGGCGCCAACACTAGGATGGTGCCTGATTCGGTTTGGAAGGAGTCTGCCTCGTCGATGAATTTGAACAAAAAAGTGTTTATCGGTTTTTTAATGTTCATTATTATTCCTTTGTTCGTACTAGGTTCCGCTGTTTATACGGTATCTCAGCAGCTAATTGAGAAGAAGTACGGCGATTTAACCGAGGTCACTTTACAGGCGATTTCCCGTAATATTTATTACATGTTCAAGGAAGCCAATTATTTTTCGGACTTTTGGATGGTAAAGGAGAGCATTCAGGGGATTTATCGAACGATCGATGAGGTGAAGCCGAATGAAAACACGCTCTCGTCTTATGACTTGAATACCTTTGATACCTTGCTGCGCGGCTCTATATTGACTTATTCACCTGTGCAATCCGTCGCGATTTATAATAATGCAGGCAAATCGTTTAGTGCGGGGCGCGGGGGTGGAAACGCTTTGCCGTGGACAGCGCTGACGCAAAGTACCGCATTCCAGCACATACAGGAATTGAACGGAAGTCCACTCTGGATTGGACCTTCCGAATATAAGGAGTTCGGGACGGGCCGCGGGGAATTCTATCAAGCGAGATTGGTCAAAGATTTCTGGACGATGGACAACCTGGGGTTCATGCTGCTGAAGTTCAGATTCAATGAGCTTGATCAAATTTTCAAATCTTTCAACACGAATGAGGAAAGCTCTAAGCGTTATTTACTCGTCAACAAAAACGGACTAATTTTTTATGATAATAAGCAAAATTTAGAAGGTGCCAATGTGCTGCAGCTGCTGCCTGGCAAATTGGATTTGCAGCTAAACAATAACAGTTTCCAGGCTAATTTTCAGAATGAAAAAAGCTTAATTTCCCTCTATCATTTAAATATTAACCAGATGGGTGTTCAGGATTGGAGCGTTGTGTCGATCACCTCATGGAAGTATGTGGCTGGGGAAATTGAGACGATTATGAAGCTGGTCGCTGGGATTACGTTCGTCTGTTTATTTTTTGCACTTGTGTACAATCTGGTTTTCGTAAGACGAATTGTTCAGTTGATTCTACGAATGCTTTCCTCAATGAAAAAGGTTGAACGCGGCGATTTGACGACTCGCATGGAGGAAAGCGGTAAGGATGAAACCTCCGCTCTCGCGAGAGGATTCAACAGCTTGGTTGTGCGTGTAGAGGATCTTCTGGAAGAAGTCAAACGTCAGCAGGACCGTAAAAATAAGGCTGAGCTTATGCTGCTGCAAGCCCAGATCAAGCCGCATTTTCTTTTTAATACACTGGAATCCATCAATGTGTTAGCGATCCAAAACCAAGGGAAGAAAGTCAGCCAAATGGTGTATCGACTTGGGAATCTGTTACGGATTGGAATGGAAAATAGAGAAGAAATTTCACTAAAGCAAGAGCTTGAGCATCTGAAAAGCTACCTCGAAATTCAGGAATTCCGCTTTGAAGATCAATTTCAATATGACATTCAAGCTCCGCCTGAGCTGTTGGATTATTGCATTCTCAAGCTTACTCTTCAACCATTGGTAGAGAATAGTTTGCAGCATGGTTTTGAACCTATTGCTTATATGGGCATGATCGCCATAAAGGTTGTGGATGAAGGAGAACGGATTGCTCTTTATGTCACGGATAACGGCGTCGGTATAAGTGCGGAGAAATTAGCTAAATTTCATTATAAAACAGAGCTAGAGACGCCATTTCACGAAATATTGGGCGCGAATGAAGAGCGAAGAGGACTTGGTGTCAGCAATGTAGCTGATCGTATAAGGATCCAATATGGCGCTCATTATGGCATGTTCATCTGCAGTCAAGAAGGTCACGGTACGACGATGAAGATATTGATCCCAAAAAATAAGGGGGAAGGCTTATGAGGCTAAAAGCGATATTGGCAGATGATGAGCCTAACATTTTGCGTAATTTGCAGGCGGTTATTCCTTGGAATGAACTAGGGATTGATATCGTTGGAACGGCCAAAAACGGAGTGGAAGCACTGGAGCTTAGCTGCCAGCATATACCGGATCTGGTTATGAGTGATATTCGTATGCCGCTAATGGATGGCATTACGTTCGTTCAGAAGCTGCGTGATATTAATTACGATTGTACGGTGCTTATGGTGACGGGTTATCAGGATTTCGAATATGTACGCACGTTGATGCGAGTTGGCGTGAGCGATTATATACTGAAGCCTATTAACTATGAAGAGTTAGAGAATTCTATAAGCAAGTTGGCGAATGAAATCAGGGTTAAGAAGCGAAGTGAGCAAGAGGAGCAGCAAAAGTGGGGCAAAATGAAAAATTTGGCCTATGAGAAGATCCTGCAGGACGTTTTGATGAATTATACGGAAATTACGCCGAAGACGCTGCTTCCGATTGATGATATGGACCTTGAAATGTTGACCTATTTATTTGCGATGATCGATGTCGATGATTACTCACAGAAATCACTGCCTTGGACGGAGCAGGAGCGGAAGCTATGGAATTTCGCGGTACGAAATGTATTGCAAGATTCGTTAGCGGATGAAAAATTGAAGTTTACGGTACTCCAGATCCGCGAAGGCGAGTGGTGTGTCATCATACAATGGGACGATAAGGGCGAAAGCGCCGCATTGGTGAAGTTAAATGAAATAGCAGCTCAACTTCAGCATAACGTTTCCCAATCGGTTAAATTAGACATTAGTGTCGGCATCTTCCCGGCAGCTGTTGGACTCCGTCAGCTCTCTGAGGCCTATCGGAAGCTTCAGCGATTCATGCAGCTTAATCTGGGGAAGCAGGAATCCGTGCTGTTGTATAAAGAGTCCAAAGAGCCCGCTGATGCGAACATCTCCTTATGGTATTTGGTAGAAGAAATTGTAACAGGACTTAAACAGCTAAACCGTCTCAAAACGGAGGATGCCTTAAAGCGCTTGAGATTACTGCTTGAAGGTTTGTCTGACAGCTCTTTTGCCAGGGCCTATCAGATGCTGCATTTCCTTATTCTTCATCTACTCCGCGAACTGCGAGAAATGAATTCCCTTGATTATCAGGAGGAAGAACAGATCTGGTGTCAGCTGGACAAGAGCGAGAGCATTCAACATTTGCTTCAGGTTATGGTACAGCTTGTAGCAATTGGGCTGGAAGGGTCGAATAAGAAGAAAAACAGCGAGCTGCTTATGACAGCGGCGAAGGAATACATAAGAACTCACTATTCAAATGATTTCGGGATCGAGGATATAGCGAGTACCCTAGGGATTAGCTCCAGTTATTTTAGTTTATTATTTAAGCAGCATTTTGGAGAAACCTTCGTTGAATATGTCACGAAACATCGGATGGAATTGGCGAAATCGATGCTGCTCCATAGTGATAAAAGTATTACGGACATCGGAAAATCAGTAGGATACATCGAACGGCGATATTTTACCAAAGTATTTCAAAAGTTTACCGGCGAGATTCCATCGGAGTTTCGTGAAAAGCGCAAAGAAGCTAAGTAGAGGATTTTGCCCCTTTATTAGGAATTTGTGGGTCTTTAGGACAAACAACCATTATTTTATACTTAGATGGCAAGCAAAAAGGAGATCAATAAAGATGAGAAAAGGAACGTTGATTTCGGTAGCAGCGATAGTGGCTATAACGTTCATCGTGTCTGCTTGCAACAGCTTAACTTCGAACAATGAACAAAACCTTCATGCTGGCGAGACTCCCGACCCCGCGGGGACCAAAGGAGAGCCAATCCTACTGACACTTCGTCATACGCAGGTGAAAGATACGCAGAAGAAGCGCTTCGCAATGCTGCAGGATGTAGTGAAAGCAACGGAGTCGAAGGTGCCAGGCTTATCGATTACATTAGATGGAGTAGAGGATAAGGTCAATCGCTTCGAAAAGCTGAGAGCGGAGATGGCAGCTGGGAATCCACCGGAAATATTCGACTTGTTTGGCGGAACGGATACGAAGGATTACGTCAAAGCGGGCAGGCTGCTTGATCTTACGCCAATACTGAATGAGCTTGGATTAATCAATAAGTTTTATAGCTTCGAGGAGTTTACGGTTAACGGTAAAATTTATGGCATTCCTATGGCAGGGTACGTCGAGGGCTTGTACTATAACAAAAGGATTTTGGCGGATCATCACATAAAACCACCTCAAACGTGGGAGGAACTGCTCGCTGCTGCCGCGATACTAAAAGCTCAAAGAATAACGCCTTTTGCAATGGCGGCTAAAGATTCATGGGTCATTAACATGATGAGCAATACGATGTGGGTACGTACGGCAGGGCCAGATTCTATTCAGGGCTTATTGGATGGAAGCAAGCGATGGACAGATCTGGATGTTGTGGATGCTTTTGAGAAATATCATACGTTGATTCAAAAGGGGTATCTCCAAGAAGGCAGCTTAGCACTGGCCTATGCCGAGCAACAAAATAAATTTAGCAGCGGTGAAGCGGCATTCATGTTCGATGGCAGTTGGGCGAATACGCCGCTGCTTGACCCTGAGAAGTCATCCATCGTAAAGGATGTAGGCTTCATGAGTTTCCCAGATATGGGGGGGCCAGGAGATGGTTATATCAATGGAGGATGGTCTAATGCCTATGGATTCTCTAAAAAAGTGACGCCAGATCAGCTGGTGGCCATCAAGGAGTTTATCAGGCAAATGTATAACGAATCCATGCAAAAAAGACAGCTTGTCGAAGAAGGTATGCCACCTGCCATGAAGCTGCAGGATACGAGCAATGTAAACCCGCTCATAACGGAAATTTTGAATGTATTTGCAAGCAGTAAAGGTGCTTTCCCCGCATTCGACTCACGCATTCAAACGAAAGTTCGAGAAAAATTGGAGCGCGGTATGCAAGAATTAATAGGCGGAAGAACTGACCCAGCCACCTTAATGGCAGACATACAGAAGCAGCAAGAGGCTTCGAACAAGGAAGAAACCCATACGAAATAGTAGGATGAGACATGAATAAGATAGGAAGAAACCCTTTTGCTTATGCGCTTTTTACGTTACCGACACTGCTGCTATTCGTGATCTTTTTCCTATATCCCATGATCATGTCGCTGCGCTACGGTTTCACGGAGTGGAACGGAGTATCGCCGGCGAGATTTAATGGCTTGGATAATTTCGTTACTGCTTTTCAGGACAAATATTTCTGGATGGCTGTGCGGAATAATCTGTATTTCATTGGTTTTTCTGTTGGATTGCAAATCCCCTTTATACTCGGTTTAGCCCTGCTGGTAAGCAAAGTTAGGCGATGGACTAGCTTCTACAAAACGATGATTTTCCTCCCGACAGTTCTTTCTACAGCTGTGGTCGGCGTATTATGGGGGTTCATCTATCACCCACAGGCGGGGCTGCTCAATCAAGCATTAGAAGCTGTAGGGTTAATAACTTGGCAGCACGTTTGGTTAGCAGAGGAAGCGACAGCGATGCTCTCTGTGCTTGTTACCAACGCATGGCAATGGGTTGGATTCTATGTCGTGCTGGTTTTATCGGCGATCTATGGGATCCCCAAAAATATCTTGGAAGCCGCTGAGTTAGATGGGGCGACAAGCCTGCGTGAGGCTTGGTCGATTACGCTTCCGATGCTGCGTCCTGTTATCATGGTCATGATTTTGCTATCGATTACTGGAGCTATGAAGGCTTTAGATATTGTCTTTGTGATGACTGGCGGCAATCCGTATGGGATTACAGAAGTGATGGCCACGTATATGTATAAAAAAGCTTATCGCATTGGTGAATATGGGTATGCAAACGGTATTGCCGTACTTATTCTCCTTTTAACCGGCATGTTAACTTCCTTGTTTGGCTGGTTCATAAGGAAGCAGGAGGAGGTGCAATATTGAAGGGAATTCCCTATCGCCGTGTTTTCCTGCATGTTGTTCTCATGCTGTACATAAGCGTTATTTTGTTTCCTCTTCTTTGGGTATTGAACTCCTCTTTTAAAACAAATAAAGAAATCATTGCCTCGCCGTGGTCCCTTCCAGAACAACTCTCCTTTTCGAATTATTGGAATGCCTGGACTGGAGCCCATGTAAGTCACTATTTTACGAATAGTTTGGTGATTTCTGTGATATCCGCCATGGCAACTCTGTTTCTTGGTACGGCAACGGCGTACGCCATAACTCGAATGGAATTCCCACGATTAAGCAAGTTCTTGCAGCGTATATTAATGCTCGCATTGCTAGTTCCCGCGGGTTCCTTGCTTGTTCCTTTATATATGCTGCTTCGCAGCATGCACTTATACAATACACCGCTAGCCTTAATCCTGCCCTATATAACGATGGGTTTACCTTTGACTGTGTTTATTTTTAGTGCATTTTTGAAATCCATACCGAGTGAGTTAGAAGAAGCGGGAATCATGGATGGATTATCGATCTATGGACTTTTGTGGCGAGTCATTATGCCAATTACGATTCCTTCACTCGTCACGGTTTTTATGCTCAATTTCCTCAGCAATTGGAATGAGTTTATGATGGCCAATCTGTTTCTAGCGAAGGAAAAGTTTAGGACGCTTCCTGTGAGCATGGTAGCCTTTTACGACCAATTGAATATGAACTACGGTTCGCTCTGTGCGGCAATTATGTTTAGTGTTATTCCCGTCGTGCTGATCTATTTTATTTTGCAGAAACGTATCATTGAAAGCATTAAATCTTAACTCACTCATTCAAGGAGCGTGTATTCATGTCATCTTCATCGCGCAATAACCAACATCCTTTAACCTTGCGTCAAAAAGTGGGTCAAATGTTTATTTGCGGTTTTGAATCTTTGGAACCAAATGCGTCCATTACCCTATTAATTGAGAAATACGGAATTGGCGGAGTCATCTATTTTCGTCGAAATGTAAAAGATGCACACCAATTGGCTCATTTGTCAGCCGAATTGCAAGCGATGAGTCTCCGCAGCGGCGGACAGCCGTTATTCATAGCCGTAGATCAAGAGGGAGGTATGGTTTCCCGTATTGAAAAAGGAGCAACTCTGCTGCCGGGGAACATGGCTTTAGGGGCTGCTTTTGCGCCAGCAGGTGTTTATGCCAGTTCAAAAGTGATGGGTAAAGAACTACGCCAAATGGGCGTGAACATGAACTTTGCCCCTTGTTTAGATATCAATAATAATCGATTAAACCCTGTTATCGGCGTACGCTCTTATGGTGAAACAGCTGCGCTAGTGGGTGATATGGGCACACATGCGGTGAAAGGCTTGCAGGATATGGGTGTTATAGCCACAGTCAAGCATTTCCCAGGGCACGGTGATACGTCAGAGGATTCTCATCATGATCTTCCCGTTGTTCCGCATAGTATGGAGCGATTGATGGAGCTTGAGCTAGCCCCTTTCATTAAAGCGATTGAAGGGGGTGTAGACGCGATTATGACGGCACATGTTGTCTTCGCGGCACTAGAAGAGAATGGCGTTCCATCGACGTTGTCTTATCGCATTTTAACGGAGCTGCTTCGTGAGAAGCTTCGTTTCAAAGGGTTAATTGTAACAGACTGCCTGGAGATGAAGGCGATCTCAGAAGGGATTGGTGTGGCGGAAGGCGCTGTTCGTGCCATTGAGGCTGGTTCGGATCTTATTCTGGTTAGTCATTCACTGGATCGTCAAGTGTCTGCCATTGAAGCGGTTATTGCTGCGGTGGAAAGTGGACGGATTCCGGAGTCGCGAATTGATGAGTCCGTGCTGCGGATTATGACCTATAAATATAAGCGAGAGATTCGATATGATACGTTAGAACCCATCCCGACCGAACCTATCTCTACACCCGAGCATCAACTGCTCGCCAAAGAATTGAGCCGTAAAAGTATTACACGGGTTAAGGATGAAGTAGGCAAAGTGCTGGATCTGAACGAGCCAACCTTGGTCATTTGGACGGAAGTACAAACGGGAACTGAGATTGATGAAGTTGTGGAACGGAGCGGGACACTGGGCAGTGTCTTATCTGAGATAGCCGGAAAGCCTATTAAGGAGGTTTACTTGGGGCTATATCCTTCGGATACGGAGATAGCATCGGTTCTGGAAGCTTGTGAGGGTAACAAGCAAATTGTCATTGTCACATATAATGCAACATTCTCAGCAGGACAAACCAGGTTGGTTAAAGAATTAGTTCAAAGGAAAGAGCCGTATGTTATCGTGGCTGCCGGGAGAAATCCTTATGATTTACTTGAATTTCCTGAGGTAAAGACTTATTATGCTTGTTATGAAAACCGTCCGCTTGCGATGGTTTCTCTGGCGAATGTGCTTCTTGGGAAAGAGAAAGCGGTTGGAAGGCTGCCTGTGACATTGTCGGAGGAGTATCCGCTTGGTTGGAGACTGGATTGATGGGGAAAGGGGAAAAAGAGATGACATTGGAGCAAGACAATAAGCAGGATGTTTTTGTAAAGGATAACAGCAACATCGGAGAAGAACAAGATGTCTTCGTTCGAGAATATTTTGTTGGGGTAGATCTTGGAGGCACGAAGATGTTGGCCGCCTTGGTTGCGTACGATGGCAGCATCATCGCAAGAGAAGAGATCCCCACCCTTGCGCAGCAGGGTGAGGTAGCTGTACTCGATCGACTGGGTAACCTGATCGAGGGGATTCTCGCGGCTGTGCCCGGCAGCCGCAGCGCTCTCCGCGGTATTGGCGTCGCCACCGCGGGCACGCTTGATACGGCGAACGGCGTCGTCACCTTCGCCACGAATCTCGGCTGGCGCGACGTTGCCGTCGCCGCCGTGTTGTCGGACCGCTTCGCTTGCGAGGTCCGGCTCGAGAACGACGCCACCGCCGCAGCGGTCGGCGAATGGCTGGCCGGCGCGGGCGAGGGCGCGCCGGACTGTATCTTCGTGACGATCTCCACGGGGATCGGCGGGGGCATCATCTCCGGCGGCCGCTTGATCGCCGGAGTCAACCATAACGCAGGGGAGCTCGGCCACATTTCCATAGATGGAAATGGGCCGCGCTGCCTCTGCGGGAATGTGGGGTGCCTGGAGCTCTACGCGTCAGGCACTGCCATAGGCCGCCGCGGCGCTGAGCACGTGCGCCGCGTTGCGGGAGGCGACGGCGACGCTGCCGGCGCCCTTACGAGGCTTGCGGGAGGCGACCCAGACCGCGTTGATGCGCGGTTAGTCGCGGCCGCAGCCGCGGAAGGGGATGCCGATGCGAGCGGCATCCTGCGTGAAGCGGGACGAGCCCTCGGCATCGGGCTCGTGAGCATCCTCCACCTGCTCAATCCGCAGGTGGTCATCCTTGGCGGCGGAGCTTCGCACATCGGCGAGCCGCTTCTAGGTCCGATGCGTGAAGTCATCGAGGATCGCTGCCTGCCTTCGATTCTTAGCCCGGTCCGATTCGTAACATCCGCTCTTGGTTCCTCCGCAGGAGCTGTAGGCGCGGCACTGCTCATGTCGAGGGATGGACGCTAAGTCATTTCAATTTATGACCGGTCATATGACAAATTGCACTAGACGTTAGGCACCTTTTTCGTTACATTTGATGAGGTTCATGAAACATTCTTGGTTCCGGTTACGTCGGAATGCAGTTGACGTTTTAATGACCAATCTATTGACGAAGGGGTGTTTTTTTCTATGTCACAAGCTGTATCTAATTCTGCGCCAACGATGCGTTCTTTCTTTGCCAATCGTTTCGTGCAGTCCATTATGTTATCGGGTCTTTTCCTCCAAATCGGGATTTGGATTCGTAACTTCGCGATTCTCCTCTATGTTACTGACATGACGAATAACGATCCTTACTCGGTTTCTTTGATTTCCGTTGCCGAGTTTGCACCGATATTTATTTTCTCTTTCATTGGCGGTGCCTTTGCGGATCGATGGAGACCTAAGCTTACGATGGTCTGGTGCGATATTCTCAGCGCTGCCTCGGTGTTTGTCATTATGGTTACCCTGTATTATGGTTCATGGAAGGCGATCTTTTTTGCCACATTAGTGTCGTCCATTCTGTCTCAATTCTCTCAACCGTCCGGGATGAAACTGTTCAAGGTTCATGTGCACGAATCTCAAATGCAAATGGGGATGTCATTGTTTCAATCGATGATGGCTATCTTTATGATTTTGGGCCCAATTATGGGGACTTTCGTGTACTATACCTTTGGAATCGAAGTCGCGATAGCGATTATGGGAGTTTGCTTCTTGCTTTCAGCTCTTGTACTAACGTTTCTACCATCTGACCGTAAAGCTGAAAAAGGATCAGCAGGACCCTCCACGCATATTTTTGCTGAGATGGGCGAAGGCTTCCGCTATGTGCTGAAGAATAAAATGCTAGTCACATTGGGAGGCTGCTTTGCCGTTGCCGGTCTTGCTATTGGACTAATCAGTCCGCTTGGCATCTTTCTGGTTACAGAAAATCTAGGCTTGCCTAAAGAGAACTTACAATGGTTTATGGCCACAAACGGTGTCGCGATGATTATCGGCGGAGGCGTGACGATGGGCTTTTCCAAAAAAATGTCGTCGCAAGCGCTGCTTATACTCGGGATGTCCGTAAGTGTCGTGGCGTTTGCAGTCATTGGTATGACACATCTGTTATGGGTAGCACTTGTTATGCAATTCCTGTCCGGTCTCGTCATGCCCGCTATCCAAATTGGTATCAATACGATGATTCTTGGCAACACAGAGGAATCATTCGTGGGTCGCGTGAATGGTATTCTAAATCCTTTGTTTATGGGAGCTATGGTCATCACGATGAGTTTGGCCGGAAGTATTAAGGCTTCCTTCTCGCTTGAAACGATTTATCTAGTGAGTGCTGCTTTATTTTTAGTTGGGGTCTTCATTATGGTGCCTTCGTTGAAATATAAGCAAAATGTGGTGCCGCAAGCTAGTAGTGAGTGATGTATTAACCCTCCCGATATTCGGGAGTGCACGGAATAAAGACCATGTTTTCTACAAACCGAGCAAAGACCCGGAAGATGGACACTTTGAAAAAAGTGGTTTCTCTCGGGTCTTTTTACGTTTACAATCAATGAATTAAGAAAGGTTGAGGATTACACGTGGGAATAGTTGGAGTAGGGGTAATAAGGTTTAAATTTACTGCAAGGACACCCGATTTCTGCTAGGATTACTTTAAAAGATATTAAAAGGTGTGTGAACGATGCTTCAGTTGTTCGTCGATATGATTGAAAGGGTTGGATTCCTGATAGCGCTTGCATTTGCCTTTTCTCGGAGCCGTTGGATGCGAAGTTATATGAGCTATCAAGGTAACAGGACCTATCAGTGGCGTTTTCTTTTCTTTTTCACTGCTTATGCGATTCTCGCCACCTACTCTGGTGTGACGGTTTCCGACTATACGTATCGACCGGCTCCATGGATCGGTGAAGTTTCCCCAACAGCGGCCATTGCCAATGCACGAACCGTTGGCGTCGTCATTGCGGGCTTACTTGGCGGTGTGAAAAGCGGGCTCATCGTTGGTGTAGCGGCCGGCCTTCATCGATACAGCTTGGGTGGATTCGTAGCCGTAGCCTGTATGATTGCGCCTATTCTGCAAGGTGTCTTGGCTGGACTCTGCCGCAATGCGTTCAAGAAACGTTTCCGCAAGGTGGCGTCCATTCAACTCGCGTTTCTTGTAGGCTTCATGGCTGAAGCGCTGCAAATGGCACTCATTCTTGCACTCGCTAAGCCCTGGGGGGACGCTTTAAACCTGGTTTCGCTCATAGGTTTACCTCAGACACTTGCTAACAGCATTGGGGTAGCCCTTTACTTCGTGCTGTACAATACGATGGAGCGCGAAGAGGATCGCATCGGCGCAGAGCATGCTCACAAAGCACTGCAAATCGCGGATATGACGATGCCGCTTTGGCGATTGGAATTCGAGAAGGCGGTACGTGAAATTGCGAAGGTTTTGAATGAGGAGATGAAGGCAGTCGGTGCATTTTTCAGCAAGAACGGCTCGGCATGGGTAGCGGAGGGAAGAAAAACAAAGCATTGGATCGACCTGTCCATTCATATTCCGAATCAGCATCCGATTGGGCAATTTCGCTTGTATTTCGAACGAGAGCAGGATGATAATCCATCTCGCAGACGAATGTTGTCCTCGCTTGCTGGTCTGCTTTCTCAGCAGTATGCATTTGTCGAGTCCGAGAGACAGTCGCAGCTGCTGGCCGATGCGGAGATTCGTTCGCTGCAGGCGCAGATGAATCCTCACTTCCTGTTTAATGTGCTGAATACAGTCAAATCGTTTATTCGCACTAAGCCGGAAGAAGCCCGTCAGATGGTGATGCATTTATCTAAATTTTTACGTAAAAACATGAGCCATGGTAACCAACGCATGATCACGATACGTGACGAATACGAATTGGTCATGTCTTACCTCAGTTTGATTAAATCACGTCTTGGGGATCAACTGGAATTTTATGCTGATATTGATGAAAGGTTACTGGATCATCAGATACCTCCGTTTACAATTCAACCTCTTGTCGAGAACGCCATTGTTCACGGGATCAATAATAGAAAGGGAATCGGAGTTATCAAGCTTGCTGTGAAGGAGGAGCTAAACGACGGAAAGCTGCATGCGCGGATTACCGTCGAGGACAATGGTGTTGGCCTAGAAACTGTCCGGCTTCACAGTCATGGGGAACACGCAGGTATGGCTTTGCGAAATATTGAACAGCGTCTAAATTACCATTACGGAAGAGAGCATCCGCTTGAAATCGAGAGCAAGCCAGGTGAAGGTACAAAAATTAGATTCTGGGTGAGGTGATGGTTGGTGGGTTGGAATATCGTGATCGCAGATGATGAAGCGCCGGCAAGGGAAGAATTAGTATATCTCTTAGAGCAATGCGAAGATGTAGAAAAGGTGACACCGGCGACCAGCGGAATGGATGCAATTAAGAAGGTAAAAGAACAAGCGCCGGATGTCTTATTTCTCGATATGAACATGCCGGATCTTAGCGGGCTTCAAGTGGCAGAAATCGTAGGAGAGATCAATCCGCAGGTGAAGATAGTGTTCTCCACTGCGTACGATCAATATGCCGTCCATGCATTTAAGCTTCGTGCTTTTCACTATATGCTCAAGCCGTACGACGAAGAAGATTTAGCTATCGTCTTCCGAGAGCTGCGTAAAATTCGAATACAGAGTGGACAGGACGCCTTGTTCCAACCTTCTACTGGAATGACCAGTGCAAAGCTAGCACTAGAATTGGATGATGGCATTATCTATGTGCCCCCAAAAGACATCACGTATATTAGCAAAGAAATCAAACATGTACAGGTTCATCTTCACGATAAAACCTATAACGTTTCCTATACATTAGCAGAGCTGGAACAAAAGCTGGAGCCATTTGGTTTTTTTCGCTGCCACAAAAGCTATCTTGTCAACCTGGCATCGATTGTTGAGATGAAGACCTGGGTGAACGGAGCCTACAATCTGAGGATGGATGATGCGCTGCGAAGCAGCATACCTGTTAGTCGAAATTATGTGAAACTGCTGCGTTTGAAACTCGAAATTTAACATCATAAGGCCCCATTATGGCATGATGCGCTCCAGATGTTTCACTCGGAATCCAAACAAGCTATACTCCTTGTAAGCGTTATCAACCAAGAGTCAATTGAAGAAAAAACACTTACTAGGAGTGATGGCATTGAAAAACAAGTTTACTTCGTATGTGATATGGGGAGCGATTGCGGCACTAGGTGCAGCAGGTTTTGCTATGCTCGCGCTTTCGAGTGGCGAGAAGATTTCGGCCGTGTGGTTAATCATTGCGGCGATCTGTACGTATGCTTTTGGTTATCGTTTTTACAGTCGGTTCATTGCTAAGAAAATTTACGAGTTAAATGACAAACGGGCAACCCCAGCACATGTTCATAACGATTCCAAAGATTTCGTCCCGACGAATAAATATGTTCTCTTTGGCCACCATTTCGCGGCCATCGCTGGAGCAGGACCGCTAGTTGGTCCGATATTAGCTGCGCAAATGGGGTATTTACCCAGCATTCTCTGGATTATTATCGGGGCCGTTCTTGCTGGCTGCGTACAAGACTTTGTGACCCTTGTCGGATCCATGCGTCGGGATGGAAAGTCACTGGGTCAAATGGCCAAAGACGAAGTCGGTCGATTCAGCGGTACGTTAGCGTCCATTGCAACGTTAGCGATCCTCATTATTATCGTTGCTGTTCTTGGGCTCGTCGTAGTGAAAGCGCTAGCAGAATCACCATGGGGCTTGTTTACGATTGCCATGACCATGCCGATTGCCATATTTATGGGCTTTTATATGCGTTATATTCGACCTGGTAAAGTAATCGAGGGCTCCATCATTGGTTTTGTCTTATTGATGATTGCTTTATGGTCAGGACAGTATGTAGCGGAGAGTCCCATGCTGTCCCAAATGTTTACCTTCACAGCTCCGCAAATCGCCATTTTAATGGTCGTTTATGGCCTAATAGCTTCCATTTTGCCGGTTTGGGTCCTTCTTGCACCGCGTGACTATTTGAGCTCTTTTCTGAAAATCGGTGTTATCATCTTACTTGCTGGCGGCATCATGGTCCTTTTACCGGATCTAAAAATGCCGGCTGTGACCAAATTTATTGATGGAACAGGTCCTGTATTTTCCGGCAATTTATTCCCGTTCTTATTCATTACGATAGCTTGCGGCGCAGTTTCCGGATTCCATTCTTTGATTTCTTCCGGTACGACTCCGAAAATGATCGATAGAGAAAGTCATGCCCCTTTTATCGGATTTGCTGGTATGGCTGCAGAATCCTTCGTCGCTGTTATGGCACTGATCGCTGCGTGCTCCTTAGAGCCCGGAATTTACTTCGCGATGAACTCTTCACCTGCTGCGATTGGAACAGATCCGGCTGCCGTCGCGGCCAAAATCTCATCATGGGGCTTCACGTTGACTCCTGATCAGATTACAAGCACAGCAAAAGCAATCGGTGAAAAAACGATTCTTTCGAGAACAGGCGGGGCACCAACGCTTGCCGTAGGTATGGCTGAGATTTTTTCAACATTCCTAAATGGAGCCAAAGCATTCTGGTACCATTTCGCTATATTATTTGAAGCTGTCTTTATCTTAACAGCTGTGGATGCTGGAACGCGCGTTGGACGTTTTATGCTGCAGGATTTGATAGGTAACTTCTACAAGCCATTTGGCCAAACGAAAGATTTCAAATACAATTTCATTGCTTCGCTGCTTGTTTGCTCGGCTTGGGGATACTTCTTGTATCAAGGGGCGATTGATCCGTTCGGAGGTATCAATTCCTTATGGGCTTTATTTGGAATCGCGAATCAAATGCTAGCTGCCATCGCCTTAGCCGTAGCCGTAACGATTATAGTTAAAATGGGCAAAGCCCGGTACGCTTGGGTAGGTATCCTTCCCTTTGCGTTCCTCTCCGTGACGACATTGACCGCCGGCTTCCAAAAAGCTTTCTCGGATAATGCAGCAATAGGATTTATAGCGGCAGCGAAGAAATACCAAGCAGGAATTGACAAAGGTCAAATCATCGCACCTGCTAAGAACATGGATGTCATGCATCAGATTGTGACGAATAACTATATCGATGCAGGGCTGACGATCTTCTTCGGTATTGTAGTCATTCTAATGATCATCATCTCTTTACGGGTTTGGTACAATATCTTGATTCAAAAGCAGAAACCTCACTTGAATGAAGCGCCTTTTGTACAATCCACATTTGGAGCCTGATGCCATGAAAAAAATAACAAGCTTTACAAACAAGGTCAGCACCACAATCAAGGTCATTTTCAATATCCCGGACTATGAAAGATACTTGAAGCATCAACAGGATCATCATCCCAATGAGACACCATTGACGGAAAAGGAGTTTTACATGCTTTCCCTTCATGAACGTTATGAAAGCGGCAAAATTAATCGCTGCTGTTAAAAGAGAAACGGAGCATTACGGGAGGAATGATCCCAAGATGCTCCGTTTTTATTTCTTTATAGAAATGGCGCTCCGGCTTCTTTGAAAGCAAGCTTCATTTCTGGTGTTATAGCTGAATCGCTTATAATCCCAATGGTCTCTTGGACTTCTCCTATCACAAATAGGGAGCTTCTGCTGAACTTGGAATGATCGGCAACGAGGTAAGTTTCCATGGACTGCTTCATCATGCGCCGATTGGTCTCGGCTTCCAGCTCATTATAAATCATCATACCGCGGGATAGCGAGACACCATCCACACCCATGAAAGTTTTGCGAATGCTGAGATTTTCTAACGTTGCATTGGCGAGTGGTCCCGACAGCTCGAAGGTTTGGGTGCGAATCACTCCACCCGTTAGAATGAGCTGAAGCCCTGGCGTTCCGATCAGTTCATAGGCGATATTCACCGCATTCGTGATAACGGTTAGGTTCTTGAATTGGTTAAGTTTTTTAGCGATAAATGTCGTTGTCGTTCCACCGGTTAAACCGATAATATCGCCATCTTCAATATAGCGCAGCGCCTTGTCGGCGATTTCTTTTTTCTCATCCGTGTAGAGGTCCATTTTGTTGAAAAAAGGGACTTCGACCTTCAAGCTTTCAAGCACGGCGCCTCCAAAGGTGCGGATGCAGCGCTTTTCTTGTTCGAGTATCTCAAGATCCCGTCTAGCCGTTGCTTCCGATACAGCAAACTGCTTGACGATATCGGTCAAGGCAATGGAGCCTTTATCTTTAATGGCTTGCATAATCGCATCGCGGCGAATGTCTGTCTTTCCCATGGTACCTCCTAAAAGCAGATCCTTATTCTTCCTGTAGATAACGCTTACTTATATCTTATCATTCAATGGATAAGCCGTCCATCGGATGGCGTCGAAGATTGGAGGCGCGGAGCGTAATGCGCCAGAACAGCATTAATAGCAGTCTCTAGAGGCTCATATTTGAGTAGAAAGTGCCAGAATTGTAATAATAGCAGTCTCTAGAGGCTCTTATCTGCTCAGAATTAATCCAATTTGAGCTCAATTTGCTAAATAAGAGTTTTCAGAGACTCTTATTTGATTGGAAAGTGCCAGAATAGCAAAATTAGCAGTCTCTAGAGGCTCTTATTTGCTCGGATTCAATCCAATTTGAGCTCAATTTGCTAAATAAGAGTTTTCAGAGACTCTTATTTGAGTGGAAAGTGCCAGAATTGCAATAATAGCAGTCTCTAGAGGCTCATATCTGCTCAGAATTAATCCAATTTAAGCTCAATCTGCTAAATAAGAGTCTTCAGAGACTCTTATTTGAGTGGAAAGTGCCAGAATTGCAATAATAGCAGTCTCTAGAGGCTCTTATCTGCTCAGAATTAATCCAATTTGAGCTCAATTTGCTAAATAAGAGTTTTCAGAGACTCTTATTTGAGTGGAATGTGCCAGAAAAGCAAAAATAGCAGTCTCTAGAGGCTCTTATTTGCTCAGATTTAATCCAATTTAAGCTCAATCTACTCAAATAAGAGTCCCCGAGACTCTTATTTGAGTAGTTGTTTTGTCATGTGTTACTTTAGCGATGATTTACATCGCTAAAGTGAGTGGGAGTGCGAAATTTGCTGCGGTAGCGATGATTTATAGCGTTAAAGTAGCTTGCAGTGGGTAGTTTGATTGTCATGGGTTGTGTTAACGATGATTTACATCGCTAAAGTGGGTGGGAGTGCGAAATTTGCTGCGATAGCGATGATTTATAGTGTTAAAGTAGCTTGCAGTGGGTAGTTTGGTTATCATGGGTTGCTTTAACGTTGATTTACATCGCTAAAGTGAGTGGGAGTGCGAAATTTGCTGCGATAGCGATGATTTATAGTGTTAAAGTAACTTGCAGTGGGTAGTTTGGTTATCATGGGTTTCTTTAACGATGATTTACATCGCTAAAGTGGGTGGGAGTGCGAAATTTGCTGCGGTAGTGATGATTTACAGCGTTAAAGTAGCTTGCAGTGGGTAGTTTGGTTATCATGGGTTGCTTTAACGTTGATTTACATCGCTAAAGTGAGTGGGAGTGCGAAATATGCTGCGGTAGCGATGATTTATAGCGTTAAAGTAGCTAGCAGTGGGTAGTTTGGTTGTCATGTGTTACTTTAGCGATGATTTACATCGCTAAAGTGAGTGGGAGTGCGAAATTTGCTGCGGTAGCGATGATTTATAGTGTTAAAGTAGCTTGCAGTGGGTAGTTTGGTTATCATGGGTTACTTTAACGATGATTTACATCGCTAAAGTAAGTGGGAGTACGAAATTTGCTGCGGTAGCGATGATTTATAGCGTTAAAGTAGCTTGCAGTGGATAGTTTGATTGTTATGGGTTGTGTTAACGATGATTTACATCGCTAAAGTGAGTGGGAGTGCGAAATTTGCTGTGGTAGCGATGATTTATAGCGTTAAAGTAGCTTGCAGTGGATAGTTTGATTGTCATGGGTTGTGTTAACGATGATTTACATCGCTAAAGCGAGTGGGAGTGCGAAATTTGCTGCGGTAGCGATGATTTATAGCGTTAAAGTAGCGTGCAGTGGGTAGTTTGATTGTCATGGGTTGTGTTAACGATGATTTACATCGCTAAAGTGAGTGGGAGGCGGAAGTGGAAAGTGAATAGTTTGAGAGTTTGGAAGGGCGAGCGGCTGATATCCATTATGTGGGTACATACATAAAACCCTCTCCCCCGGCCATATATCGGCCGGGGGAGAGGGTTTCAAGCGGCACACAAACGGTGCCGCAAAGGTGCGCAGCTGCTACACAGTAGCTGCGGTCAGATCAAGCCATGCCAGCTCCTGCGGAGTCAGCACAAGCTGCGCGCCGTCACGGCATGAGTGCATTTCGGCTTCGCTGCGCGGGCCAATGAGCGCGCAGGCCGGGAACGGCTGGCTCAGCACATAGGCGAGCGCGATTTGGATAGCGCTGACGCCTTTTTCCTGTGCCAGCTGTTCGGCGCGGCGCAGCCGCGTCCAGTTCTCGTCGCTGTAGAAGACACGGACGAGGTCGGCGTTTTCGCGGTTCTCCGGTGTGAACCGTCCAGTGAAAAATCCGCGTGCCTGCGAAGACCAGGACAGCAGCGGAAACTGCTTGGCTTCGTGCCAGCGCAGCGCCTCTTCATCGGTTGAGACGCAGCCGGCCCAGAATGGCTCGTTCGCTTTGGCGAGGCTCAGGTTAGGGCTGCTAAAGCTGAAGCCAATCAGACCGTGCTGCTCGGCATAATCTGCAGCTTCTTGCAGACGTTCATGTGTCCAGTTGGACCCGCCAAAGGCGCGGATTCTTCCAGCTTCCACATGTTCATTCAGTGCTTCGAGGATAACGCCGACAGGTGTTGCCGGGTCATCGCGATGAAGCGCATAGAGATCAATATAGTCAGTGCGCAGTCTCTCAAGACTTGTGAACAGGTCACTGCGAATCGCTTCCGGATTCACTCGGGGCCCGTTAGCATCATGATGTGCACCCTTGGTAAAGATATTGATATCATCGCGATTGCCCATTTCATCCAGCCAAATCCCAAGCGCTTGCTCGCTCTGGCCGCCGCAATAGATGAAGGCAGTGTCAATCGTGTTTCCGCCAATAGATAAATAATGTCCAAGGATATCGTTGACTTCTTGACCATTGTCCAGTCTAAAAAAGTCCGATCCCATGATCAGTTTAGATACGGGTTTATCTAATCCTTTAATTTGAATGTGCTTCATATGACATCATCCCTGCTTTCTTTGTATGAATGATTATTGATTAATCACAATTCTAGAACGCTCTCTAGCTGACTTCAGACACGCATCAATCACTTTCATATTGCTAACAGCATCACTCGCTGGGAAGCGAGGAGCTTTCTCACCCCAAGCAGTATAAGCCATGTCGTCAGCTTGCAGGGAATATTGGTTCAGGAACGGAACCTCTTCATCACGTTGTTCATTTCCAACAAATACTTTAAAGTGACCAGATTCTTCAGTTGGCGTTATAAAAGCCGAAGGGATTTCAATGCGCCCCAGTGTGCCTAGCACTTCAATATTATTTCTGAAAGCCGCCCACATCCCGCAGTCAAAGGTTAGCGCGACATTGCCGCTAAATTCAACTAAGCCGGACATCATCATATCGACGTTATCATGCTCAGGTGAGAAGAAAGCATGGGTGGTTACAGCCTCAGGTTCTCTGCCTAACAGCATTCTAGCTGCACTTAATGGGTAACAGCCTACGTCATAGAGCGCGCCGCCTCCCCATTCGCGTACGAAGCGAACATTTTTGCTATCTCCCGGATTACTGAAGGTAAAAACTCCATGAATGCCGCGAATATCACCGATTTCACCGGAGTCCATAATAGCTTTGATCCGCTCGTACCGCGGGTGGTGTCTATACATGAAGGCTTCGGCAAAAAGCACCCCTGCTTGTTCGCATGCCGTGACCATTTCTTGAACATCATCTGAAGTAAGAGAAGCTGGCTTCTCGCAAAGTACATGCTTTCCAGCCTGGGCAGCGCGAATCGTCCACTCTTTGTGCAGATGGTTCGGAAGCGGTATGTACAAGGCATCAATATCTGGATCCTCGATCAATTCTTCATAACTGCCATAAGCCTTAGGAATATCAAGCTTAGCCGCAGTTTCCTGTGACTTCTGTAAATTGCGGCTGGCAATAGCGCTTACAATTCCAGTTTGAGACTGCTTGATACCAGGAATACAAGCCCTTATGGCTATATTGGCGCAACCTAAAATTCCCCAACGAAGCTTTGTCATTACAGCACTTCTCCTTTTTGTAAAATATTTGATAACGGTATATTGTTATTATAAAACGAGTTATTTAAAATGAATATGATAATATATTGCACCCAGTATCGGAATATTGTCATTTAGAAGAGGAGGCGTAAAGATGCAAAGGCATGTCATGCTGCCAAGATTGCAGCAATCTTCTCATTTCATTTTTCCAGAATCTGTTGGCTGGTATCAGGATCTCTCCAATCATTCTGTCTATCGACCCGAAGGGTTGTGCGAGACATTTAGCTTGCATTTCATCGTTTCAGGTAAAGGGTACGTCGAAATTGAGGGGGAACAGTATCCTATTCAAAAAGGGGATGCTTTTCTGTATTTTCCGTACCAAGAACAAAAATACTACAGCTCGAAGGAAGATCCTTGGGATGTCCGGTGGTTTCATTTTTATGGAAATCATATCAAGGAGTTTATGCTGGAACGAGGATTTCTACGTACCTTGTGGACGTTAAAGCGTTGGAATGAGCTTGAAGAAGCGTTTCACGAGCTGCTGCTGGAGGCAGAGACGAATAGCATTCTTCGGACAACGAATCTCTCGACGCTGACGTATAAGATATTGTGCGAATTCATAAGCTATGCGGCGCCTTTAACGGGAAATCGCGGGATGGAATCCGTGGATCGCATTCTCGCCTTACTTCCCTCCATGCAGCAAAAAGCCTGTGAACCGTTCATCTTGGAAGAATGGGCGGAGCTCACAGGCGTAAGTACGTACTATTTCTGCAAATTGTTTCGTAAAGCCATGTCTATGACGCCACTCTCCTTCATTACACTTTGCCGCATTCAATTTGCTAAGCAGCGTTTAATTGAGAAGGAGAACTGGCCGATCAAAGACATCGCCAAGGAATCAGGTTATGCCAGCGCGAGTTATTTCAACCAGCGGTTTCAAGAACATGAAGGAATGACGCCAAGCGAGTTTCGAAGCTTTTATGCCAAAAGCTTATTTGGATAAGCGAGAACGAATCGGTTTCCCGTCCCAGATGATTTCGGTCACTGCTTGGCGCGCTTTTACTTCCGGTTCTTCCAGCAGGAGGAAGAAATTTTTCGTTGGCAATTCACCAAGTTGATGCTTGGCTGAGAGCATGTCCAAAAAGGGGCGCATATTGTCTAATTGACCTGACATATTGCTGCTGCCTTGCTGCGAAAATGCATAGAGTACGCTGGCTATTGGCGCACGTTTCACGCGGAATTGATCGGTTGCCCGTAAGAAGAAATCCCAGTCCCAATAATGAAATACGTCCGTGTCAAAAGAGCCAAGAGCATTGATAACCTCGGGTCGAAATATACAGCCGGAAGAAAAGAAGGTCGAAAACCTGCGCATCGCAGGCACATCGAATTCATAAGCAAAAACGAACCGATCTGTGATGGAACGGGCGTTATTTTCATAAACATAATCGAAAATTTCTACATCTGGATAGACGAGGTCATAGCCTTCAATTTCTTGCAGCATGCGCTCGATATGGATCGGAAGCAGCAGATCGTCGTCATCACAAAGCATGATGTAATCGCCTTTCACCTCTTGCAATCCGCGGTTGCGCGCATGAACATGCTTCAAGTTTTGCGGCATATTGATGATTTGAATAGCCAGTTCCGGGTATAATTCCTGAATGAAATCGACGGAGGGGCCGCAATCGTTAACGATGATAATTTGCAGGTTTTTGTACGTTTGGCGGTATAATGATTCTGCGAGCTCAGCGAGTTCAATTTGGCGATTATACGTAGGGATAATAATGGATACTAATGGCTGAAATGACATGAAAAAGCGCACCTCCGAATTATGGTATTTTAAGCTTACCTCAATTTTGGTGTACTTCTCAAATATAAGTTACAAAGAATAATTAAGGAGGTTCCTAATGCTGGAGGTACCGCATACAAATATAAGCTTTACTGATCTTCATTTATGGAAAAAAGATCGCTTTCTAAGCAGCTTGATTGGCGATATCGACGCGATTGAGCTGCTCAGTTTGGATATTTTCGATACACTATTATTTCGTACATGTGCGAATCCCTCTGATGTTTTTGTTCTGGTTGCTGAAAAAGCTCACCGTATTGGCTGCCTGAAGGCATCCATAACGCCAGCTGCTTTCAAAGAGATGCGGATTCGTGCTGAGAACAAAGCTCGTGATCGGCAAACTGCCGCAACGGGCTTTGGCGAGGTCACTTTGGAACTCATTTATGCTGAGATGCCGGAAGGAATCTGCAACAGGGATAAGATGGCTCAGATAGAAGTCCAGATCGAGGCGGAAGTTTGCTATGTGAACCCACATGTGGCGTCATTGTTAGCTGCTTGTAAAAGCAAACAGATTCCGGTAGCGCTGTTATCGGATATGTATTTATCCTCAGCGCAGCTGCGTTGGATTCTTTCATCAGCAGGTCTAGATTTATCAAGTGTGGATACATTGCTTGTTTCTTCAGAGGAACATGAAGGGAAGTCATCGGGGCATTTATTCGCCAGGTTGAAGGAACTTTACCCTAAGATCACGAGTCACGCTATTGTACATATTGGCGACAATATAGCCGCAGATGTGGAAGGTGCCTCCAAAGAAGAAATAAGGAGCATTCACTACCATGTCGTTCCTGAGCATTTCGAGAGCTTGCAGCACTGGGAATTTGTTAGACATGGACATGTACTGCCGGAATGGAAATCCCTGCGCAAGTTAGCTGAAGCCTCGGATATGACGGTTGGAATGGGGGAGCTTGATCGTTTTTTTTATAAGATAGGTACCAGTGTAATAGGACCGTTCTTGCAAGCCCTGTGTGAATGGGTCATTGATCAATGCGTGGATGAGGGCATCCAGACTGTTCATCCACTAATGAGAGAAGCTTATTTGTTAGCGCCGATGCTTGAAAATGCTGCGCGTATTCGAGGTATTGACCTTCAGATTAAGCCGATCTATGTTTCCAGACAAGCTACTTTTTTGGCAGGACTGGAGAGCTTTGGTGATGATGAGCTAGCGCTTTTGCTAGGTATTCACGGTTTGGAAATAGGCGAGCTACTCGAGGTACTCGATATCAGCGAGGAAGGCGTTCATTTTGAAGCGTTTTTGGAGGAAAGAATTGAAAATTGCAAGTATATGGTTGGCGAAAATGGAAGCTCGATCTACGATCAAGTTGTGGGTTTTCTACGAAGTGCACCTATACAAACTAAGATTATGGCGTCTGTGCAGCGGCATAGGCAGCTTTTTGTAAGTTATTTGAAGCAAGAGTTTGGTTCGCCTGAACGGTTGGTAACGGTCGATATTGGCTTTCATGGAACCATACAAAAATCATTAGAAAAAATCGTAAGCTTAGCTGGACATAAGCCGCAAATGACGCATTTGCTTGCTGTTGGCGCTAATCGGCTGGATGAACTGAGCATGCGCGGTATGGATATCCGTAGTATGCTGCGCTCGCGTAGCGGGGGAAGTGATGAGGGGAGACGCATCGCAAGGACGCCGGCTTTTTTGGAGGAGCTCATGATGGGCGATTTCGGTTCGACGCTGCGTTATGCTGAAGGTGAGTTCGGTCAAATTGGACCGATTACGGCAGAACTGAAACGTACAGAAGAAGAGTATGCGATGAAACGGGCATGCCAAGAAGGTGCTTTGGCGTTCCAAGGTTATTATGCCTATCTGCTGCAGCAGAAAGAGGGGCGATTGCAGCGCGCATCCTTACAGCCTGTGGAGTGGAGCAAGCCGCTGCACCGTGTTCTCGATATGCCGAGACCAGACGAAGCGCGGTTGCTGGGGGATTTAACGCATCAGGACAATTTCTGTACCGAGTACATTGCACCGATTTGTGAAGATGTGGCCGAGGAATGGTTCGCGCAGGGGCCTGAAGCATTTTTGAATTCCTGTAACTATGGGCCGTCGATTTTGAATGCGAATTGGCCGCAGGGCCTTGTGACTAGACGATTTCCGTATTATTTATATACATACTATTTGCGGCTTCAAGATGGGTTTGGTACCCAGGTGATGTTGTTTGAGACGATTCAAAGGGTAAAAGAGAATGGGACATGTGCCATTCACTTGTATGGAACAGGGGCTTTTGCCGAGCAGGCCTTGAAGATGGCTTGGTTTTACGGACTCCAGATTCGTTATTGGATTGATCCGCAAGTTGGACTTACTGCTGCGCCTTGGGGGCGGTTTGCTTATGTTACTTTGGAAGAGGTAAGAGATGGGGGGACCAACGCAGAGATAGTGGAAGAGACAAGGGCTGAGACTGGATTTGGGATAGAGAAAGAGACAGAGGTAGAGAAAGGAAATACCTCTCACGCTTTCTTGATCGCGACGTTATCTGAGATGAAGGAATATAAGAGCCATATTTTGCATGTATATGAGGGTAGTGAGGTAACGCCGATTTTTTACGAGCTTCGTCCTTAGGAAATTACGCCTTAAGTCATTGAACCAAATCGATGGATGGAACATCTTAATTAGAGATTTATTAGCTTGCAGGATGAACCTATTTTGGTTGAAAAAGGAAGGTGGATAGGATGAAGCAAAAGTTACTAAGCTTGTTTCCCGTGCTTTATCGCTTGCGAATTGCCCAGTTGAGACTTAAACGGCACTTCAAGAATTTGAATCCATCGATTACCTACGCTAAGCATAGAGTTGTCCATGCGCTTCCCTATACTTGCAAAAAGCACCAATCCTTACTGCGAAGAAAGCTCGGTTCTTCTGATCCTATTTTACAAGAAAACAAAATTACAAATCTTCGGATCAGCGTTGGACGTATGGATGGCATTGTGATTCGACCAGGTGAAACCTTTTCCTTCTGGAAATTAGTTGGGAAAACGACGTCGGCTAAAGGCTACATAGAAGGCCTGCTGTTATCGCAAGGCGGTGTGAAACGTGGTGTTGGAGGCGGGATATGCCAGTTGGGCAATTTGCTATTTTGGATGGCTTTGCATACCCCACTTCAAGTCGTGGAGCGGCATCACCACAGCTTTGATCCATTTCCGGATGATCATCGGGTTCTACCTTTTGGGAGCGGAGCGAGTGTATTTTACAATTATATCGACCTGCGCATTTATAATGCTACCCAGCATACTTTCCAGTTCCGGTTGTGGCTGACGGATGAGCATTTGAAAGGGTCTGTACATTGTGACGTGCTTTTACCGCATGCCTATCATATCGAGGAGAGAAACCACCGTTTTCTTGAGAAAGAGGGCCGGAACTATCGTGAAAATGAAATTTGGCGCAAGGTTGTTGATAAAAGAACTGGAAACATAGCTGCGGAGGAGCAAATGATTCATAACTTCTCTGAAGTGAAGTATGACTTGTTCAATACGTCTTAAAAAGGTACTAGTTGAAGTTAGTACTTTTGGAAAAGATAGTGGCGAGGTAACCTGAGTTTATAGAAATAACAAGGGGGACTAAGCCATGCAAACCATTTCATTCACTAAAAACTGGTTTTTGCAAATGATGATCGTTCTGTATGTAGGGATATGGATTTGGCTGGCGGTGGAGCCTTACAGCAGGTATGACTGGGTTCTGGAAAATCTGCTGATATGGGCAGCGCTAATTGGACTTGTAAGTACGTATAAGTTTTTTTCATTTACAAATCTGTCTTATGCATGGATTGCTTTGTTCCTGTTGCTGCATACATTTGGGGCTCATTATTCGTATAACGAGAATTGGGTGGATGTTTGGTTGAAGCTAATTCTTCATACGGAACGTGATCATTATGACCGTTTGGTGCATTTCAGCTTTGGATTGCTCCTTGCCTATCCGATTCGGGAAGCGATGAGTGCATGGACGCGGCTAGGCAGTAAATGGCTTTATGTGATTACTTGTGTCATCGTGTTGGCAATGGGGGCTTTTTATGAGCTTATTGAAATGTGGGTGGCGCTGCTTGTGGCTCCTGAGATTGGGACGTTGTTCCTCGGAACACAAGGTGATCCCTGGGATACGCACCACGATATGGAGCTTGCTTTGTATGGGGCGGTGATTGCTATGGTGATCACTGCGGTTTGGCGTAAGATGCGGGTGGGTAGTAAAGTCAAGAAAGCAGGATTATGAGATGAAGTAGGAAATGAGTACAATAGAAGTGACACTATTTATAGCAGAAATCGCTATCGTGGAGGCTGGTTGCTAATGTCAGTAGGAGAACAGAAAGAATTGTATGTCTATGTGGGTTCCTATACAGATGAGCGCAATGCAAATGGGATTTCATTGTATGCGTTCAATCCTTTGAACGGAGAAATGAGGTTGGTGGAATCGTATACGGATTTACCGAATGCCTCCTTCCTTGCACTGAATGATGCGCGGACGATATTGTATGCGGTGAGTGAGACCGAAACGTATAATGGTCGTTTCGGAGGCTCCGCGGCAGCTTATGCGATAGAAGCCGGCACCGGGAGGCTGAAGAAGTTGAATCAGCAGCCTACGGACGGAGCTGCTCCTTGTTATATCAGCTTGGACCAGACTAACCGAACAGTGTATGTAGCGAATTATTCAAGCGGCAGCGTCACTGTTTATCAGGTAGAAGCGGACGGGCGGCTTGGCGAGCATACGCAGTTGGTGAAGCATGAAGGCCCATTAGGGCCGCGTGCGGATCGCCAAGAGGCTCCGCATGCACACTCGATTGTTCCGGCACCGAACAATCGGTATGCGATTTCAGCCGATCTGGGCCTTGATCGGCTGGTGGTTAGCAGTATCGACGCGGAGAGCGGCTTGCTTCTGCCGCATGGCGATGCGGCGATGAAGCCGGGCGCAGGCCCGCGGCATTTGGTTTATAGCGCGGACAGTCGGTACGTGTACGCGATCAATGAGCTGGACAGCACGGTTACCGTGCTGGGCTATGAGGCCGACGCGGGAGTTCTGACCGCGCTGCAGAGCATTTCGACGCTGCCGGAAGGCTTCAGCGGCGAAAGTACATGTGCGGACATCCATCTCTCCGAGGATGGCCGTTATGTGTATGCATCTAACCGCGGACACGATAGTATCGCGGTTTATGAAGTTGACCGACAAAGCGGCACGCTGTCGGTCGTGGGTTGGCAGGCGACGCTCGGGCGGACGCCGCGGAACTTTGCTTTGTCACCGCAGGGGGAGTTCCTCCTCGCGGCGAACCAGGACTCGAACAGCATTACAGTATTCCGCATCGATGCGGACACTGGAATGCTGCGTGAAACAGGGCAAACGGTAGCGGTATCGCGACCGGTTTGCATTAAGTTTCTTTAGGACATAAAGAGCAAACACCCACGCAGCGTAGGCTGTTGGGTGTTTGCTCTTTTTTGTCTTGTTGGCAGGTGGCCAATTCCTGCCTTGCTAGGGTTTTCGCATACGATAGGCTTGGAAAATGAGCCTATCTCAGTCAACGGTAGAATAGGCTCKTTTTCCGAGCCTATTCTTGTTTGCTTCATTCCTCGCTTCACCTATCCTTCCTTAATACTGCCTTAAGCTCGGAGATTGCTGAACGCCCAGGATCGGGACTTCTCTACCTCACTGTAGCGATGATTTTCATCGCTACAGTGAGGTAGAAGACCAATTTTGCCCTCATAGTGATGAAAAACATCGTTAAAGATGGCGGTTTTACATTTTTTGACCAAAGAGATGGTCTGAGACGATGTTTTTCATCGTTAAACGCATGAAAAATTGAATTCAAGTCTCGTTAGTGATGAAAAACATGCTTAATGCCTCGGAATTACCTATCCAACTAAAACTCACTGATATAGCAGCAAATTTAGTAAGAAGCCGCAGCAAAGTAGGCTATATTTTTGTAGGTGTGGGTGTTAGGTGTGGGTGTTAGGTGTGGGTGTTAGGTGTTAGGTGTTGGGTGTTGGGTGTTGGGTGTTGGGTGTTGGGTGTTAGGTGTTAGGTGCTGGGTATTAGGTGTTAGGGTGTAGGTGTTGCTCCTGCCCGTAATATCGCTCTTATCTTTGGTCATAAATTAGGCGAGAAAATTAGTTGCACATGCAACTAATCAGGCGTATGATAAAACAGTAGCAAGTGCAACGATTCGGAAGATTACTACAGCTCAAACGAAGGAGACGTGTTTATGATCGAAAAAAGAAATTCGATACCAAGGTGGGTCTCACTCATTTACCGTTACGGACAGATGTATATTGGCGAGCATTTGAAGAAATACGACATCGGCAGAGGACAGCATATTTTCATCAACGCGCTGTATAAAGAAGATGGTCTTACGCAAGAAGAGTTGGCGGATTATTTGAAGATTGATAAAGGTACGACAGCAAAAGCGCTTAAAAAGTTAGAAGAGCAAGGCTACATAACCCGCACGGTCAGTAAAAAAGATAAGAGATGCAACGAAGTTCATCTAACCGAAAAGGCGCTGTTGATTAAGGGTGATGTGCGGAAGGTCCTAACAGATTGGCGAGAACGTCTTACGTATGGTTTAACAGATGAGGAGAAACAAATGGCTTTGACGATTTTGGAGAAAATGGGAGATAATGCGTCCCGTTTCGCAGAGGAGCAGGTGAAGTCATGAATATGAAGCTTGCAGGTTCACTGTTTGTCGATAAGCATTTTCATGCTTTAACGCATCGTAATTATCGGTATCTTTGGTTAGGTCAGTGTGTATCGCTCATTGGAACATGGATGCAAAATATTGGGCAGTCTTGGCTCGTTCTAACGATCACTGGCTCGCCTCTTAAGCTTGGCATTGTTGCGGCATGTCAGTTCCTCCCCATTCTTTTATTTTCCTTGTTTGCAGGCATTATTGTCGATAAGTTTCCAAAGAAGAACATCCTGCTTGTTACCCAAACGGTCGCGATGATTCTAGCCTTTACGTTAGCTATACTCGTCTTGACGGATACGGTAAAGTACAGCTACATTATTGTGCTAGCGCTGCTGCTTGGACTTAATAACACGCTGGATATGCCAACAAGACAGTCGTTTAATATAGAAATTGTGGGAAAAGAAGACCTTATGAATGCCATAGCTCTTAATTCAACGACATTTAACATGGCAAGAATCGTTGGGCCTGCTATTGGTGCGGTGATGATGGCTTGGCTGGGTGCTGGTTGGTGTTTCTTGCTCAATGGGGTTAGCTTCCTAGCTGTTCTGTATGGATTGTTTCATATTCAAGCAGCACCTTATGTTAGGAAGAAGAACTCACGCGATGGAATAATGAAGGAAATTAAAGATGGAATTGTCTATATTGCGAGGGATCCCTTACTAGCACAGACTGTGCTTCTCGTAACGGTGATCGGGACGCTTGCTTTTAACTTTAATGTACTCATTCCGGTTTTTACTAAAAGTGTGCTGCACATGGGAGAGACGACGTATGGCACGTTAATGTCATGTCTGGGAGTAGGTTCTTTCGCGGGGGCTCTTACGATGTCATTTCGCAGTAAGCAAGGGCCAATGCTGAAATTAAGTATTGTAGCTAGCTTAGTAGTTGCGGTTTGTTTGGTCTTAAATGGACTGAGTACCTCCGTTTGGGTCTGTGGTGGATTGTTAGCTTTAACTGGATTTTTCAACATCATATTTGCAACAAATAGTAATTCTTCTCTTCAGATGCATGCCAAAGAAGAGTATCGCGCGCGCGTAATGAGTGTGTATTCACTTGTATTTGCGGGCTCCACGCCAATAGGAAGTATTTTTGCTGGTTTTGTTGCAGATCGATATGGTGCAAATGGGGCTTTCGTCTGTTGCGGAGTGTTAACTGGTGTGCTTTGTCTGATTATTATTTGGAATTATAGGAAGAAATCTCCTGGAAAATCACTAGAAGAGATAGGAACTGCCTCATAAATGAGAGGAAATGTTATTTTTTATAGCAAAAATAACCATTTTTTGGATTGTCAATTGTTGGTGTATCCGATACAATATGAGTTATATTCATGTCGTTATTGGGGAGGGAATCTTGTGCTGGGCTTTTTGAAAAAATGGATGCATACACCAAAGCAGGAACCTACGAACGCTGTGGATTATAAAACGATGGAAATCGACGTTGTTATCAAGTGCTTTGTGTCGGATAAAGACAAGCCGTTTCGTGTGATTTTTAAAGTGGAGAAACAAGGCTCATTCTTTTCCAAAGATATTTTCGTGAAAAATGTGGATATTAAGACACCCTACGAACTGGTTTATAACTTCTCCACACTTGGAATGAACTATGAAGAGCTGAAGAAGTACGAAAGCACAGATCATGCTGAGTACAGCTTCGCGACTTTGGAAGAAGCCAAAAAGGTGAAAGATACAACAGTCGACTACATACGCTTTCTTATCCGTGAGCATCAACAAGAAACACTCGCAAAAATATCATAGGATTCGACCAAAAAGGAGCTAGCGAGGATTCTCGTTAGCTCCTTTTCTGTATAACCTCGCGGCGCTGTAGTTTATTATAATGCTGGCCTTAAGGAAGGTTTCTTTATTTTGCTGATTCACCTGCAGCGGCTTCCGTTTTGTGCTGCTGCACGATTTCTTTCAGTCGGAATTGGCGAAGCTTCGTAATCGATGCGAATTTGGAATCAGCACCCTTGATTTCGAAAAATACTTTGCCATCCTGAATCTGTAGAATCTTCCTTGTATTCACATAGCAATCCGTATTGACCTTGAAAAAGGAGCTATTTGTAGTAATTTCTTGAATTTGCTCAGTGGTCATGCGTTTTTTAATGTGATAGTTTTTCCCATGGAAAGAGACGAGCCCATGTTCTCCGACACGGAAGTACATAATATCCTTCTCCAGTGCGAAATCTTCATAGGTGTTTCTAGTTTCGAGCGCTACATTCATTTTGTAATCCCCCTTTTAAAATGATAACGCTTACATTGAGAACGTTTTCATCTTACCATATTTTATAAGAGATTTAAAGTAGTTTTAAACGTTAGATACCAAAAGATCTAACTCTAATGAGTTAGATCCGATAGTTAACAGCAGATTTTGACGAAAGAGATCGTATTTCCCCGGAAATAATTAGACGACTACGTTGCGGGCTACCCAGACGCCTGCAGCCCCAGCTTGGGCCAAGCCTCTTGTAATTCCTGCCCCGTCACCGCCGCAGAACAAGCCTTGTATCTCGGTTTCGAAACTTGCACTAAGTTTAGGTCGAGCGGAATAAAATTTCGCTTCAACACCATAGAAAAGAGTATGCTCAGAAGCGATGCCTGGCGTTACCTTTTCAAGCGCATGAATCATTTCAATTAAACTTTTCATGGTGTTGTATGGAAGAACAAGTCCTAGATCACCAGGAACAGCTTCAGATAATGTCGGCTCAAGGAAGCCTTCGCGAATCCGATCAGCCGTTGACCTGCGTCCGCGCATGATGTCTCCATATTTCTGCACGATAACACCGCCGCTGGATAAGTCATTCGCATGTTTACATATTTCCCGCGCATATTCATTCGGCTTATCGAAAGGCTCAGTGAATTTATGAGAAACGAGCAGGGCGAAGTTCGTATTACTGGAGCCTAGGGCTGGATCCTTGTAAGAGTGTCCGTTCGCTGCCATGACTCCGCTGTGATTCTCGACCACAACATGACCGGATGGATTGCTGCAAAATGTACGTACTCGTGTACCCACCGATGTATTATAAATGAACTTACCTTCATAAAGATGCTCGTTGATTTCGCGCATAACGACATCCGACGTTTCTACGCGGACGCCTACGTCGACTTGATTGTTATACATTTTAAGTCGGCGCTTTTTAAGTACTTGGGTTAACCATGCAGAACCATCTCTACCTGGAGCTAACATCACTTGTTTACTATGAATTTCAGTGCCATCCTTCATACGAATGCCTTGGATGACATGCTTGTCCTCCCGTTTGAAAGTTAGGATATCTTCAACTTCAGCTTTGAACTGCATATCGATACGTGTTTTCAAATGTTCATAGATGGATTTCAAAATCATCAAGTTTTGCTCGGTTCCCAGATGTCTAACCTGAGCGCGAAGCAGCTTTAAGCCTGCAGCATAGGAGCGCTGTTCTATATCTTTTACGGCCTCTGTCGTAGGATCCGTAATATTCTCGGTTGCACCATGCTGTAGATTTATACCATCCACATAACGAATCAGATCGATCACTTTGGTTGGTGCCAAATAATCCGTCATCCAGCCGCCGAATTCGGTGGTGATGTTGAATTTGCCGTCGCTATAAGCGCCAGCGCCTCCGAAGCCAGCCGTGATGGAACAGGCAGGAAGACAGCCTGAGAAGTCCTTTTTGCCTGCTGGGGGAGGACACAGTTTGATTTTACTTTCCAGGATCGGACAACTGCGATGGTAAATATCATGGCCTTTGTCTATGAGCAATACTTTAGCGTTAGGGTGAAGCAGTGTCATTTCATAACAGGCAAAAATACCGGCAGGTCCTGCACCAACAACGATAAAATCATAAGTTTTCATTGCAATCTCCTCTGGATCATTCAATTTTGGACACAAAAAAACCCAGCCACACGGGTATGCGAAAGCAAGTACCCGTCGTAGCTAGGAAGTTATGGCTCCCTCTAGAGACCCTTAAGCCAATCCTCAAGGATATACGAACGATTTATGCGTATGTGGCTATTACTTACTGCCTTGATTATCATAATACGAACATTAAATGATGTCAATCGGATAATGTTCGTGTAAATCTTTATACAACAATGGAAATCGTAAAGCTGGTTTCGGTTTCTGAACTGCTGACTTGAACGGTTCCGTTATACTTATCCACTAATTTTTTGACAATGCTCAAACCTAAGCCGGCGTGGAGTCCGGATTCTTGTTTCGTAGAGAAGCCAGGCTCGAATATACTTTTTAGACGATCGCTTGGGATAGGGTCTCCATTGTTGATCACCTTGAATGTAAGTAAATTTCCTTCCAACACACCAATTAAGCGGACTTCTTTGTCCTCTGCCTTTTTGGAAATAGTAACAGCATCAAACGCATTATCGATTAAATTGCTGATGATTCGAACGAGATCTGTCGCTTTGACAGCTCCAAGGTTGATCTGATTTAAATTACCGACTTCATGAATGAATGTAATTTTGCGCTCGACGGCCTGTATAACCTTAGATTGTACAATCGCGCACAAAGCGGGCACGTTAATTTGAATAATGTCATTCAAAGCGGTCGTTTCACCAATAATCTCGGTGGTGTAACGATCTAATTCCGTATATTCTTTCAAATGAACGAGAGAATGTATCGTAGCCACATGATTATTGAAATCATGGCGCTGTTCCTTCATGGAACGGAACAGAGAGCCGATATGATCCACATAAACTTCTTGGATGCTTTCCGCGGTCGCTTCACGATTCCGATTGATGAAGCGGATGCTCAGGATAACTAGAATGAATGCGATTAGTGCAGTTGATCCGATCAGAATGAGCAGGTTCACTTGCTGTTGTTGAATTGATTGTTGTACGGTTTCATAATCGGCTGTCAAACCGATAACAACAGGAGAATCCAGTTGAAGCGGAATGAACATTTTGAGATAAGTTTTCCCATCGATCGTGGTGATAAGCTGCTTTGTTTGCTTCGATTGCATGACGGCTTGCACCATCTCTTGATCCCGATTATCTTTCATCGTGTAGGAACCGAACAATATCTCCCGATCTGTGAACCAAGTGTAGCCTTCCTTTTTATACTGTTCCTGCTGCTTCAGGAAGATCGGTGGATTGTATACGGCAATTTCTTTGGCGCCATTGTTGGAATAGCCATGAATCATTTCATTAATAACAGCATCCACACCCGTTTCCCGTTGATAATCTCGGAAGAACGTATCATGCACGTAGGGATCGAGAATATAATTCGTGCGGCCATCGTAATAATAGCCCCATTTGTCAACAAATTGAGGACTCGTCATGGACGTATTCATGGGTCCTGACCAATAATGAGGCAGCGCTTGGCCGCTTTGTACTTTCGTTTCTTTGGTGTCCAGAAGCTGATTGAACGCTTGAAACCAATCTCGGCTCCACGTTTTGGTACTCATATTAATTTCCTTGGGCTCGGAGGATTTGTAGCCAATAATGTCATCACCGCTTCGTTTCATTAACGTAATATGATCGATCATTAACTCCTTACTGAGAACGGTAAGCTCTTCATTCGTTACTTTCTCAATGTCAGGATCGAGTCGGTATTGTGCTGCTAAGGAAGCTGTACGCAGATTTTGACCGATTAGATTTTCAACATATTTCTCACCTGTTTTGGAATGTTTAATGGAGATGGCGACGTTATCGGCGATAAGCTGCAGCTTGGTTTCAAGCTCAGATGTTAGCATTCTCTTCGTATAATAGTAGAATACGCTATCCGTAAGTAGTACAATTATTAAGGAAATCATTAGGATAGAGATCGAGGAGCGAAGGTGGATTTTCGGTTTTGGTTTATGTGGTCTATTCATATTATCCTCCTAAAAATGGCCATATCTTATCAACTATCATAGTATAAAAATACATAGAATACACACGTATAATGGAGGTATTTATGAAAGTAACATTTCTGGGTTGCGGAGACGGTTTTAGTATCGAGCAAGGGCATAATAGTGCTCTTCTTACTTTTGCAGATACGAATTTATGTATAGATTTCCCTGAGTCTAATCATCTTGGGCTGCATCAATTGGGAATGAAGCTCAATCAGATCGAGCATATTTTGATCACTCATCTGCATGAGGATCACGTGAATGGCTTGCAGAAACTCGCTTTGTATCACCGGGTGTACCCAGGCAGAGTGAAGCCGAAGCTTTATGTACCTACCGGTTTAAAAAACGATTTGTGGCAAATCTTGCGCCACGGATTGGAGCTGACAACGCGGGGCAAGCGTGTGTTTGAGGACTATTTTGACGTCGAATGTGTGGAAAATAAGTTTACGGTAGCGGGTGTGGAATTCGAACTTGTCCCTACCTTGCATGTGCCAGACATGCTTAGTTACGGCCTTCTATGCAAGCCGTACTTCTACTTTAGCGGGGATACTAGGTTGGATGAAAGCTACATTCGGAGTATCGCTGATGAGGTGCAAACCATTTATCACGAATGTCATATGCAAGATGATCAGCTGCCGTCGCATACGTCACTTGAGGAACTGCTGACGCTGCCAGAAAGCATTCAAGCGAAGATGATTCTAATGCATTACGTGGATGATTATGTGCAGCCTGATCGGCGGCAGAAGTTTCATCAGGAGTATAAGTTTCGGTTGGCTGAGCCTTTGCTAGGGTATATATAGAGTGACATGTTGATAAGCCTCAAGCAGTGTATATCTTGCAGCTAATGAAGGACCTACCTTATAATAGTTCTTACAAGGGAGGCGGTAAATATGGCAAATCAATTTGCCGGAATAAGTAACGACTCATGCAAAGCCTTTCATTAGGGCGATCTTTGCATGGGGTGATTGGAGTCGTGATCGCCCAAGAAAGCTTAAATCGTTTCTAGTAATGGGGCTTTGCAACTTATTTTGTTTTTATCAAAAATAAGGGGCTGAAAAGCAATGAATCAACCATTCATTAGAAACCATCAATATAATGATATCAAGAAGCAGGTCGGTCTGCTGCAAAGTACTTGTAACTCCGTTTCCGATCGGAAAGTGGTAGAGTCGGTGCGATATAACGCGCAAGCCAAACTGAACGAGGTGTTCCCGGATGCGAATGAGCTGCAAAAGCAAGCACTGGGGAATATAACGTTACTGCAAACAGCAGAAGAGTTCCAGCGCTATTTGCGTTCCTTGGAGCCTTATTTGGCGGAATTTGCGCACGTGACGGAAAATCAGCTGAAGAAGCTTTTTCCCAAAATCAAAAAATTGAAGGTGCCCGACTTAACGGCCATCGACTATCGATACGTGACGTATCTCGGCTGGATCGATATCGCGACGAATAAATTGTTCCTCGTTTATCATCTGAATGGGAAACTCGTTGGAATAGAAGGGAAATATACGCCGACGAATAAGAAAGGCGTTTGCTTCGTATGTAATCGGCATGAAGAGGTTGCGTTATTTACGGCGGTGACCAAATGGAAGCCGGCAAGCGCTACGCCTGATTACTACAGAGCAATTGGCAATTACTTGTGTGTGAACAGCGAGGCTTGCAATAAGAATATAACCGATGTTGCCGTGTTGGAGAAATTCATACAGGATGTATTGGTTGGTCCGTAATCGCCGCGCAATGTATAGATGAGGAAGGAATCAATAAAGGAGCTGCCCCGAAGGTCATCAAGACCTGAAGGGCAGCTCCTTTTCTCACATGTGCGTCTTATCTGAAAATATGTCCAATGGTCCTTGAATATCGTCATGGTAACGTTTTCGCAAAGTTATTATAGTTAGGTTGTGGTAAACAATTGAGCAACGGGGTGATGAAGGATAAGCGATTGTAAGGTTAGCGTAAACGTTCTAGTGGTACGGGGAGTTGAAAAGAAAGAGCGATAAAAGGCTCCATTGGCGTGGGTTTTCCTTTTGATCGCTCGTCGGTAGTGAGACTGAATTCTTGCGAAATTCAATCGTCACTACAATTTTGACACAAATCGAGTTAGAGAAGCAAGTCCATTATTCTGTGTTCAAATTGAAGGGAGATTACATACATGGTTAAGATGAAAAGTTATCAAATGATGGGTTTAGCCGGGCTATCCTTGGCAATGGTGCTATCAGGTTGTTCTTCAGCTAAAACGGCAACTTCGTCACCAGCTGCGGCAACACCTGCAGCTTCCGCGGCAGCTACTAAAGCGCCTGAACCTGCGAAAAGCGCGGAAAAAGTTACCGTGAACTTCTGGACGCCATTCTCAGGTAATGATGGTCCATTTATGAAAAAAATCGTCGACAATTACAATAAATCACAAGAAAAATATACCGTGAAAATGACGATTCAGCCGAACGGCGATTACTATAAGCTGCTGGATACTGCGATTGCAACGAAAAAAGGTGTTCCGGATGTAGCGATCATGCATCTTGACCAAACGCCTACGTATATTGCTAAAGATTTGCTGCAGCCATTGGACGAAGTAGCAAAATCCGTTGGTGTTGAAAAAAGCAACTTCCCTGCGGCAACCGTGGATTATTCAACAAAGGATGGCAAATGGTACAGCATTCCACTTGATGTTCATCCATTGATTATGTACTACAACAAAGATTTGTTCGCAGCTGCGGGAATTAAAGCGCCCCCAACAAACCGGCAAGAATTTGTAGATGCAGCGAAAAAGCTAACTGACCCTTCCAAAGGTGTTTGGGGAGCGGCAATGCCGACCTTCTGGATTCAAAATTTCTTGTTCCCAACGATCCTATTCCAAAACGGCGGAAGCTTTTTAGATGATAAAGGAAATATCGCATATAACTCACCAGCAGGTGTTGAAGCCGTTACATTTATGAGAAGCTTAACGGAGATGAAAGTATCCCCTCCTACTGTTGCGCAAGATGGTGACTTTAACTTGTTCCAACAAGGGAAAAGCGCTATGCACTTCAATGGTCCTTGGTCCAAGGATGCTTTCGACAAAGCCAAGATCAACTATGGTGTTGCACCCGTTCCACAACTAGGAACAGTTAAACAAGCCGTTTTCGGCGGATCACATAACTTCGTCATTCCTAAATCAACTACTGATGCCAATGTTCTTGCCGGTGCAGGTGATTTCTTGAAATTCGTATCAGCCAATTCGATTGATTGGGCAGAGTCCGGTCAAGCGGTTGCTTCGAAAGTCGTACGTGACAGCGCTGCGTTTAAAGCAATGACACAGCAACAAACAGAAGTTGCTAAGGAATTTGATTATGTTCAATTTGCTCCTAAAGTATTAAATTGGGGCCCAATTTCTGACAGTATTTGGACAGAGTTAGCGAATGCTTTGCAAGGTAAGAAGGATCCGAAAGCTGCGCTCGATGATGCAGCAGCGAAATCTACACAAGCGATGAAAAAGTAATTCATAGTGAAAGGAAGGAAGGCGGGCGGGTATCGTTTACCCGTCTTCAATTCTAAGTATAGGAGGGAATTCGTTGTCAACAACATCCAATTGGAAATCAAAGCTGACTTCAAGCTTATTCATATTGCCGTATTTTCTAGCCTTTTTAGCGTTTACGCTCTTTCCAATCATTTATGGCTTTATCATTAGTTTAAAGCAATATAATTTACTGGATCCTGTACATCCGTTTGTAGGATTAGACAATTATAAGCAAATTTTTACGAAGGGTACGCAACCTAATGACCTCTTCTTCATTGGGATGAAAGCGACTTTGAAGTTTGTCGTCTTTTCGGTTCCATTTTTAGTTATTGTAGGCTTAGGCTTTGCTTTGCTGCTAAATGCACTTCCCGCAAAACTCCGGTCACTTTTTCGGTCGATTTATTTTATTCCCTATGCGGTTTCGGCAACGGTAATGGCCGTAATTTGGAAGCGAATGTTCGATGTTACCGGCGGATTTATCAATATGTTTATAGCAAAGCTGGGAATTCGTGAATTCGACCCGGTTCCATGGCTGCTGGATAGCCCCTTCGTATGGTTCGCATTAGTTATTGCTACGCTTTGGTGGACCATTGGCTTCAATATGATTATCTTTGTAAATGCATTAAATGGTGTACCTGAGGATCTTTATGAAGCAGCAAAAATAGATGGAGCGAACGGCTGGGACAGACTTAAAAGCATTACAGTCCCGTTTATTAGACCCGTAATTATTTTTGTACTCATTACTTCGACCATTGCCTCCTATAACGTCTTCGCCCAGCCCAATTTAATGATGGGGGATAAGGTTGAAGAGACGAAGGTTTTATTAATAGGTATTCTGCAAACGGCTTACACAGCCAGAGAGATTGGTTCTGCTTCTGCCATGGCTATTTTGATGGGATTAATGATTATGGTTGTTTCTATTATTCAATTTAAAGTCACAAATAGAAAGGAGTAGAGGACGATGAAACCTTCGAAGATTTTTTATGTGCTGTTGGCTTCGCTGCTAGGCATTGTTTTTATCCTTCCAATGCTATGGATGTTTTCAAATTCATTTAAAACTGATGCTGAAGTGATGGCGCCCGTGTTTCATTTGCTGCCTAAAGAATTTACATGGGATAATTTCCATACGATTTTTGTAGGCGGAGATGTTGAGGTTCCGATCTTTCGCTGGATTTTTAATTCATTTTTCGTAGGCTTTGCCGCAACGGTCTTGGTTCTATTGCTGGATACTATGGCCGCTTATGCGTTAACCAAGCTCGATATTCCTTTCAAAAAAACATTGTTTGCTTTATTCATTGGCTCATTAATGGTCCCAGGGATTATTTCCTTCCTGCCTCAATATTTGAGTTTCAGTAATTTGAATTTGATCAATACGTATTATGTACTCATTTTGCCGTATTCCGGCGGAGCTCTCGGTGTATTTTTGTTAATTCAATTTTTTCAATCCTTTCCACATGAAATTATTGAAGCTGCTAGAATCGACGGGGCTAATAAATGGCACGTTTTCACGTCCGTACTGCTGCCTTCTTCCGTTTCAATTGTTACAACACTTGCTATTTTCACCTTTATGAATGTTTTCAATGATTACGTGTGGCCGTTCTTCACAGTTACAGACTTGGGAATGCGAACACTTACAGCAGGAGTTGCCGTTATGGCAACCGGAAGCTTTACGGCTTCCTATGGTAAATTAATGGCGTTAGCCACATTATCAACGATCCCAACACTAATTATATTTATAATTGGTCAGAAGCAATTCATTCAATCTATTACAGCCACAGGAGTTAAACAGTAAAAAGGAACGCTGTCAAAGGTGGTTTTCATATGCGCATGTTGATTACTTTATTAGGTTGTCTCCTGCTATTGGCGGGATGCTCGAAAGGGGTTGTAGAGGAAGCTGTGAAGGAAACCAAAACTACGGCATCGCCGTCAAAGGAAGCGAAAACATTTACGAATCCCATACTAGACAACGGAGCCGATCCATGGGTCACTTCGAAGGATGGGACCTATTATTATACACATACAACGGGAAATTCGATTCGAATTTGGAAGTCGCAAACGTTAACAGGGCTTTCTAATGCTGAATATAAGGACGTCTGGTTTCCACCTGTTTCAGGCTCAAATACTTCAAACATTTGGGCACCTGAATTACATTATCTCAATGGGAAATGGTATATCTACTATGCAGCAGATGACGGTCAGAATGAGAACCATCGGATGTTCGTGCTTGAATCGGAGACAGAGGATCCACTAGGGAAATACATAGACAGGGGAATGATGGACACTTCCGGCAGATGGGCTATCGATGGAACAACTCTGCAAAAAGAAGATGGATCGTTATATTTCATTTGGTCGGGCTGGGAAGGTACGGTGAACGTGAGTCAACATTTGTACATTGCACCGATGAGCAATCCGTACACGATTAGCGGAAAACCAGTAGAAATCTCAAGACCCACCTATGACTGGGAGTTGGTCGGGAATCCTACGATTAATGAAGGTCCTCAGGTATTGATGCATAAGGATCAAGTTTTTGTTATTTATTCGGCAAGCGGCAGCTGGACCGATGACTATTGTTTAGGGATGCTGAGTACACAGATGAAAAGTGACTTGTTGAATCCTGCCTCATGGAAAAAACATGAGAAAGCCGTATTTTCAAAAACAGATCAGGTATTCGGACCTGGTCATAACTCTTTTGCGAAATCACCAGATGGGAAAGAGGACTGGATTCTGTATCATGGTGCGAAAACGCAAGGCTCTGGCTGGAATCGTAATGTACGTATGCAGCCTTTTGGGTGGAATCCGGATGGATCGCCTAATCTTGGAACTCCGATTGCGGAAGGCATTCCAATTGCTGTGCCTAGCGGTGAATAGAAATTTGATAAAACGAGGCTGTCCTCAAGGTCAATGACCGTAGGGATAGCCTTATTTTTTTCTGTTAAATGTGCGAATATCTGCCCATGATATCGAATCTAAAAATATGTCCATTACTGGAGTAATTAGGTCATTGGATTCATCTATCCTACTTTGTATAATTAAGAGATACTATATTTTAAATCGGGGGATTCAAGTGAGCGGTAAGCAACGATCAAGATTAAGCGCCACATTACTCCTTATCCTAATGAGTTCATTCACAATAAGCTGCAGTCCACAGCCGAACATCCATACAGAAGAAGCAAGCTCTAATAAGCTGAGAATCACCTTTTGGTCTCCGTTTAGTGGAGGCGATGGACAATTTATGGCGGAATTAATCCAGCAATATAATAATGAGAATAAAGATCACGTTAAAATAGAACAGATTAATAATAATTCAGGAGATTATTACCCCAAGCTCTCAACGGCAATCGTGACAGAGGAAGCGCCTGATATCGCGATTGTACACTCAGCCAAGTATTCCCAATATGCGCCAGCGGGCTTCCTGACAGATTTGAATGAACTGGCAGTCGAGGCTGGCGTTAATTGGAACGATTTTAATCCGACCATTTTGAAAAGCACGGTTGCCGAAGATAAGCATTTGGGAATTCCGCTAGATACACATCTGGAAGTCATGTACTATAACAAAACTTGGCTGAAGCAAGCCGGCCTTCTAGATGAGAAAGAAAAGCCTATCTTATCCAACGGCGAAGAGGGGTTTATTCAATTTTTGCAAAAAATCCGTGCGAGTGTACCGGAACAGATATCTCCTCTGGCCGAGCCGAATGTTCGAATTGATTCCTTCTGGTTATGGTATTCTTTCTATAATCAGATGAATATGGATGGTGGACGATTCTATACCGACGATGGAAAAGCGGCAGCCATTGATAATCCTTCTGCACTGCAATCCTTGAAATTTGTGAATTCTCTTTATACCAGTAAGCTCATCCATCCTAATATTAACGATACAGTTCAAACCTTTGCTAAAGGCAATGCAGCTATTTTAATTACGGGTGTTTGGGCAACGGGTACTTTTGAAAAAGCTGCAGATTTGAATTTTGGTGTCACCAAAATACCTCAAATCTACGATCATCCAGCGGTTTGGGGAGACTCTCACACGTTTTCTCTTCCCTATCATGAGAACCCGGATAAGCAAAAGCAGATCGCAGCCCTTAAATTTGCCAATTGGGTAGCGGTTCACGGTGCAAGCTGGGCGAAAGCCGGTCATATCCCGGCTGTTAAGAAAGCTGTAGAATCAAAGGAGTTTCAGCAGCTTAAATATCGTCCGGACTATGCCAGCTCGGCGGATGATGTGACATATTTTCCGAATCAACCGCGACAGGGAACGATTAATGATGAACTTGTGCGTGAGTTTGAAAAGATGATGGTGGGACAGACAACACCACAAGAGGTGCTGCATAATGCGCAAAAGATCATTAATACCAATCTTCAGATTCAGCAGAATACAGCTCCGAAATAGATTGCAGTGGATCAAAAATCTCCCTATTGCTGCAAAGCTCATTATTATTAGCTTTATTCTTATTGCCGTTCCGCTTGGTATTGCCAGTTATTTGACTTATACGAGCTATTCCGCATCTATTCAAAAAAACACCGGCAAATATCAGATGGACGTGGTGAAGGAATTAACAGCTAATATTGATACCTATATGAATGAACTCAATTTGTTAACCTTGCTGCCTTACCAATCACAGCAAATACTGAAATATATGGAAGCTGGCGGCTCGAATGCAAATCTTTCGTTTAACGAAAGGGTAACAATCGAGGATTTTACGAAGCGTGTTTTTGCTAATGGAAGAGTGGATATTTCAGGTCTAACCCTGTATAGAGTCTCTGGCGGTACTTACACGGCCATGTTGGAGGAGCAAGCTAATTATTCGCTAAAACGTGTAGAAGATGAACCTTGGTATGAAAAAGTATCCAAGACGGGAAAAGTCGTTTATATCGGTACTTTCAACAAAAATGGTTTAGATACAAATAACCAGGTGTATTCCTTTGCCAGAAAAATACGCAGTGTAGACACGGGGAAGGTTTTAGGCTATTTGGTGCTGGATGTGGATAAAAACGTTATTCGCAACAAAATTGAAGCTATTTCCAACGATAAGAAGAACATTATGATCGTCGATAGCGAGGGATCGATGATCTATAAAAGCATGGAATATTGGATTGATTCCGATAAATTGCTGCCATATAAAGGTGCGGGAACTGTTGTTTATAAGCAAGACAAGGATACGGAGCTGTTATCCTACTATACTTCACCCTTTACGGGCTGGACGATGATCGAAATGGTACCGCTTGCCACTCTGCTTCAGGATACCGTTTATGTGAAGAACTATATTATCCTGATCGGAGCTGTTTGCTTGCTCCTTGCATTCATCATTTTCACTATTTTCGCCTTGCGCATTACGAATCCGATTAGTGAATTGCGCAATTTAATGAAAAAAGTTGTTGTCGGAGACTTACATGTATCGATTCCCATCAGCAGCCGTGATGAGATTGGGCAGCTAAGTCAATCTTTTAATATCATGGTGTCAAAGCTCAGTGACTTAGGTTATCGTCTCTATGAATCGGAAATTAGAGAGAAGAATGCGCAAATATCTGCTTTGCAGAGCCAAATTAATCCGCATTTTTTGTATAATACGTTAGGTTCGATCAGCATGTACGCAGAAATACAAGGCAACCGAGAAGTGGTTAAAATGACCAATAACTTAAGCAAACTGCTGCGTTACAGCATCAATAGTCACAAAAGCCAAGTGCCGCTTAGCTTGGAACTAGACCATGTGAAAGGTTATACGGCTATCCAGCAAATCCGTTTTGAGGATAAAATTCAGTTCCACATAAATATTGAGCCGGAGCTGCTCTCCTATTCCGTAATTCGGTTTATTTTACAGCCGATCGTTGAGAATAGTATTGTGCACGGCATTGATAAGGGGAATGGTTATGGCAACATTATTCTTACAGGAAAGAAACAGGAAGATCATATGCTGATCACCATTCAAGATGATGGAGCAGGTATGAGCGCGGTTGAATTGCAAAATTTACTTGATAAAAAATTTGATTTTGCCTCATCTGAGGAGGGCACAGGCGGCCATGGTTTAATGAATGTACACCGAAGAATTGCTTTGCGCTATGGTAATCAGTATGGCATTAAGATAGAGAGCAGCCTTAAACAAGGAACAACCATTTTCCTTACTTTACCGCTCATAGAAGATCATCTTGAAGGGGGTAAAATGGATGCCTAATATACTAATCGTAGATGACGAAACGATTTTTCGTAAAGGTATTCGGCTAATGATTGCAGAGATGCAATCTGAATGGATTGTTATTGCGGAAGCTATGGATGGCGCGGAAGCCTTAGAAAAAATAGAAGAACTGCAGCCAGATTTGATTATTACAGATATCAAAATGCCACGGATGGACGGTATCCAGCTGCAATATATTGTGAAAGAACGTTACCCGCAGATTGCTTGTGTTGTGATGAGCGGGTATAACGATTTCCAATACGCTCGTGAATCCCTAAGATTAGGGGCAAAAGACTACTTAATGAAACCTTTTGAAAGAGAAGAGTTATATGATTTACTTGGCAAGCTGCAGGAAGAGTTGGCGCTAGAAAAGCAGCAAAATAAAGTCAATGCCAAAGATAGACAAGTACAGAATCAAATGCGTCACCATGTATTAGCAGGTCTACTAACGGGGAGCATTCATCATGCAGAGACTGAGCTGCTTGAGAATGTAGGCATTCTATTTCCACATCCTAATACCAGCTGTTTGGTTGCTAAGCTTGATCGAGACTCAGTAACGGATGAGAGATATTACCAAATGAATCCATCTTTGTTTACCGTCTACATGCAGCAATTTATTCAAGAGAGCATCGACAAATCCTTACTTGGGCATGTCTTTATTTTACATGATAACGAGGTTGTCGCTTTAATCAATCATGAGGAAGGAGAATCCTCGTATTCAGAAATAGAGAAACTAACAAACCGGATCCGCAAAGAAATTCGCGGGCAATCCAATTTTACGATCACCTTCGGACTAGGCAGTCCTGCTAAGGACTTGGAGTCGATTTCTAAATCCTACAAGGAAGCGGGATTAGCTTTATTGTACCGATTGGTTATTGGCGGAGATCGCTTGCTTTCTAGCGAAACCATCGCCGAGATGAAGATGGAGAAGTTCGAATGGCATTCCTCCGATTGGAACCTGCTCAATCAGTTTGTCCAAGAAGGCGATTTGGTTAATGTACAATACCAAGCTAGTCAATTCGTAACCAAGCTTTGCCAACAATGGCATGACCCCGAAATCATTCAACAGCAAATATGCAAAATGCTGCTTCACTTCTACGAACAGGCTGTCAATTTGGCTGTGGTTAAACAGTGGCTGCAGGCTACTGATGTGAAGCAAGTGTTGATGGATATTTACTCCATTTCGTCCAGTAAAGAATTGATCGAACGCTGCCAGAAACTGTTAGGTGATTTAAGTGTTTGCATGGCGAATCGCAAGAAAAAGTTTGTAACTAGTCCAGTTGAATTGGTTGTGCGCTATGTCGAAGAACACTATGCAGAATCGATTACCCTAAACATGATGGCAGAAATCGTTTATCTGAGTCCGTCCTATCTAAGCAGCTTATTTAAAAGCAAGCAAGGTCAGTCTTTTATCGATTTTCTTACGGAAAAACGAATTGAAAAAGCGAAAACGATGCTGCTCTACTCGGATGAGAAAATTCAAGTGATCTCGGATTCAACGGGCTTTACGAATATTCGGCACTTCAATCGCGTGTTTAAAACGCTTACGAATCGAACTCCTACCGAATACCGTGAGGGTAAGAATACGATATAACCTGAGCCATTCAAAGTCATTTAACTTTGAATGGTTTTTTCACTTTTTGAAGTATCGAAGTGAATAGGTAAACTTTTGTGTACGTGCACTTCTAGGCATTCCCCCACATAGACTAATAGTAATCTCTAAGCGGAGGCTACCGAAGCAGTCATGCTCCGCAATACGCTCAAGGGGGTAGCTGGAATGCCTGGATTGTTTGGTACAATTGCTTTATTGATCAAGCAGCTAACGCTACTTGTGTCCTACGTCAAAAATAATGCGTTTCCACAACCTCTCACAGAGGAAGAAGAAGAAAAGCACTTACGCTTAATGGCTGAGGGGAACGACAACTCCCGTAATAAGTTAATTGAACATAATTTAAGACTCGTTGCGCATATTGTTAAAAAATTCGACAACACAGGAGAAGATCTCGAGGATTTGATCTCCATTGGAACGATCGGATTGATCAAAGCCATCGAGTCTTTCTCGCCGAACAAAGGGACCAAGCTCGCGACGTTTGCGGCTCGCTGTATCGAGAACGAGATCTTGATGCACTTGCGTTCGCTGAAGAAAACGCGCAAAGATGTGTCCTTGCATGATCCCATCGGAACGGACAAAGAGGGGAATGAAATCACCTTGATCGACATCCTCGGCACAGAAGCGGATGATGTGGTGGATAAGGTGCAGCTCAAGATAGAAAAGAGCAAAATCTATCGGAACTTGGAAATCTTGGACGATCGCGAGAAGGAAGTCGTCGTTGGCCGGTTTGGGCTGGAGCTTGGCGGGGAAGAGCGGACGCAGCGGGAGATTGCGAAGGAACTAGGCATTAGCCGATCCTATGTGTCTCGGATTGAGAAGCGGGCGCTGATGAAGCTGTATCATGAGTTTTATAAGGCGAAACGGTAAGGGATATGAATCAGATACTTCATTTATTTGGACTCTGTGCAAGTAATGGAGGTGAAGGTTATGACGTTAATCCATATCGAGAAAGCCAGTAAATACTACACGATGGGCGAGGAAACGATTAAAGCATTAGATGATGTCTCATTAGATATTGAACATGGAGAGTTTGTGGCCATTATGGGACCGTCAGGTTCCGGCAAATCCACGCTGATGAACATTATCGGGTGTTTGGATATTGTAGATAAAGGTATCTATGACTTAGATGGTCAAGCAATAAATGTGCTTAAGGATTCTCAGCTTGCTGAGATTCGCAATCAGAAGATTGGATTTGTTTTTCAGAGTTTCAATCTGCTGCCGAGATTAAATGCCTATGAGAATGTGGAGTTGCCTTTGATCTATCGGGGAATGAGTAAAAAGGAAAGAGAGCCGCTCGTTTTACATGCACTAGAATCGGTGGACTTGCTGGATCGTAAGAAGCATTTTCCATCAGAGTTATCTGGTGGACAGCAGCAGCGTGTTGCGATTGCGCGATCGTTGGCAGGAGATCCTCCGATCATCTTGGCGGATGAGCCTACAGGTGCGCTGGATTCTAAGACGGGTGTGGAGATTTTAAACATTTTAAAGAGATTAAATGCACAGGGTCGGACGATTATTTTGATTACGCATGACTTATTTATTGCCCAGCAGGCGAAGCGGATTGTGCGGTTTCGGGATGGGCGGTTGAATGAAGTTGTTTAGTGTTTATAAGGCCGGAACTCCGAATAAGGGGTTCCGGTTTTTTTATGCACCTCACAGTCGCACAATCTAAGTGGTTCAAATCCACTCGGTAAACTTTACCCTTTAAAGTGCCGCAGCCGAAGTAGAGGTCTCCTAATCCAGCGGGGTTAGGATTGGCAGGGTGTCTCTCGTAAGAGGGAATCCTAAGGGCAGGTAAAATCCAGCCCGGAAAGCGGTGAACCAGAGGTGGCGGCGATGTTGGGTGACCCGCCAAACAAACGGGGAAACTTATGCAAATATGTATATCTTGCAGGTAAACAAACAAAGGGATATGACCTTCCAGGCTCATCGACGTGATTAGGATCAGGATGGATGGAATAGAATGTGCAGATAAACGAGGGAAGTCTCGTAGTCTCTTAGTCTCCTTGACGTAAACGTAGGTAACCTAAGTAGCTGATGTCGGCGTTCTTCCTCAAAAATTAAAGGAGAACGTGTGGCGCTACCCCCACTGTCTGCTAAATTGCGACATATTTGCTTTCTTTTACGTCGCTCTGAACGATTCATGAACCTTCCCCTGCCAGATATAATAAATACCATAGCAAACAGATCAGGAGGGGATAGTATGACTAAAATGTCGGAAATTACACGAATGTACGAAAAAGGCAATTACGCTAACACCTATAAAGAGGTGGCAGCAACAAATCCCGGATTGGCGTGGCGGGAAGGCATGATTAGTGGAAATGGCGAAAATGGGTATATCACGTCAGGATCGCCTTATACGGACAGCTTTATTTTTCAAAATATGTGGTTCAACTATCCGTCTCGAGATCCAAGAGCGATTCCAGGAGAATTAACGGGGCAGCTTGCTGATGCCAGATGGAATGTTTTTAAACAAAACGATCAATGGAAGATTACTTTTCCGGACGGTAAAACGAGGGTAAGAACCTATTTTTATAGTTATCATCCGGGACACCAGCTCAGATTAGGCGTGACTGATAAGGGAGCCGTGTCTGATTATGAGAGATGGACGAATTATGAAACGGCCGAAACCGGAGTACGATACACCGATGAATTTGGCGAGTGGATCCGAACCTCGTTTACATCCAGAGAAGACAATGTTTCGATTACGAAGATCTCACAATCCTGTGAAGGCGCTAAGATCAACATGATCATCTCCATTGATGACATTTCGAGCATGTACAAATCGAGGGATGGTATGTCTGAGCTAACGGCGCTTCAATACAAAAAGCTCGTGGAACCGAGTGCGGCATATATCGCGCAGGTTGCCCATTACCCATCCTATCAGGACAGCGAGCTGAGCAATGGTGGGTATGCAGGTCTGACGCAGATTATAGTTGTTAATGGAACCAAGAAGAGAGTACTGCTCGCTGACACGAATGAACCGATGAATGTAGGAATGGAACAGAATCCTGCGATCCAAGTGATCGACGCCGACGCCGTATATTTAATTACGCAATCGAACAGGACATTTGATATGGGCAAAATCGAAGATTTTGCCGGAATGACGCAATACGCTATCGTAGACAATTTATTTCAGAACACGAATGCGGTCGCTGAAAAATATAAAGATGCCTATGGTAAATTCGATTATCAAGCTGCACTCACGCCTCACGTCCTAAAGCATTCCGCAGAATTTAACGCTGCACAATTTACTCTTACAGGCGACGAGGATGACAAGAGCGCTGACAACGTAACGCTAATCAACGCACAAAAGGCATCAAAAACTAGAATCAATCATGCTTTTATGGAGCAGGTGTACAACCAAGGACGATATGCCTTACTATGCTGCAGCGGTTCAAGCGCTCCGCGCTTGTATGGGATGTGGACCGGGGAGTGGAATCCTGGCTGGCGAGGTATCTATACGCTTGACGCCAATGTGAATTTACAGGTTTCTCCGATGAATACAGGCCATTTCACGCAAGCGCAGCTTGGATACATCACTTTCTTTTTGAGAAACACGCCCGACTTCGAATACAATGCGCGAATGGCCTATGGGATGCATGATGCCCTGCAGGTGTCGGTAAACTCGGACATCGACAGGGCAATGCATGTGGAATACGACAATGACTATCCGTTTGAATATTGGAATGCCGGAGCGAGCTGGTGTCTGCTCCCGATCTTCGAGTATTGGCAGTGTTACGGCAATGGGCAGATTCCGATCAAAGACAACATGAGAATTCATGATCTGAAACCGCTTCTCAGTATAAAGGACGGTGGGCTGACGGATGAAGAGTTCAGTCAATTGATCGAAAATGGATTTCTAGATTTGGAAAAGGATATTTTACTTCCGCTGCTGACAAAGCAGGCTAATTTCTGGGAGCAGCTATGTACGCCGGAATACTATACGGATATAAACGGTAATGCGTGCTATGAGAAAGGCAAAACTGCGTTAAATCCAGGCGAGAAATATTTGCTTATCCCTACCTACTCTCCAGAGAATAACCCGATCGGTTACAACAGTACGATTACGGCAAATGCCACGATGGATATTGCTGCAGCGCGGGATGGACTGCATATGGTCATATCCATGGAAAAAGCAGTAAAGCGCGACGGATATGAAACTGCTGTCACCAAATGGGAAGTATTGTTAGGACTAATGCCGGATTATAAGGTTGACAAAGACGGCGCTTTACGCGAATGGGCGATGAGTGAATATACGGAAAACAACAACCACCGCCATTTAAGCCATCTCTATCCGGCATGGCCTGCTTACGAAACGCAGAACAATACGGAGTTGACGGAAGCAGCAATTATCGCGGTTGAAAACAGAAATAAATACAATACAGGAGATGCGACGGCGGGGCACGGCTGGATGCATAAGGCGCTGGTCTATGCCAGGTTAAAAAACGGCGACGGGGTCGTCTCGTCCCTTCTGCCGATGATGATGGATTCCGGTTATTACACTTCCTTGATGACAGACCATGACACAAACAGAAGAAACGACTGCTATTGTACGGATACATTATTTGGTACTGTGGGAGCAGTAAATGAAGCGCTGCTATTTTCCAATACAGGTGAAATTGAAATACTTCCGGCGCTACCCTCTGAATGGAAATCGGGGTCAATAAAAGGATTAATGGCAAGGACCCGGGTAGAGGTTAGTGGGTTATTTTGGGACACTAACATTGCATTTGTTACATTAAAATCAGTTGTAAATCAAAATGAAGTAAAAGTAAAAGTGGGTATTCCTTGGACAAAAGCAATGGTTAACGCCCAAGAAGTAGAGGCGCTTGACGATGAATTTGGTAAACATATTCGCTTAACGCTGAATTCTGGCATAGACGTTACAGTTGTATTTATTTTGTCCAATTGATGCGATGTTCGAGTTGTACACTTTTTCACCGTTTGTCTTCAATGACAGGTCACATTGTGATCAAAGGGCCTGCGCAAGGAGCGAAACTCACCTGCCGAGGTATTGTAGTATTTCTTAAAAGCAGTACAAAAATGTTCCAATGAAGAAAAACCGGCATGTCGCGCTATTTCACTAATGGTCATTGAGGTTGTAGTAAGAAGGTGAACGGCAGCTGTCATTCTTGATTGGGTCTTTTTTTGTGTAAACGATTGGCCATAATACTGTTGAATGGTTCTCTCCGTCTGTCTCACACTTAGTCCCAGTTTTTGAGCGAGCTTCTGTATAGTTAAATCATCATAGTTGTATAAAAAACTATTTTCAATGATAACGACTCTCTCGTCGTCTAAGGTTTTAAGCGGCATAGCAGAGGAGGTCAGAACATTATTTGTGTAGTTTCTGACCAGCTTGATGACGATCTGCTCGATAATATGTTGAACCGTCAGGTAGTAGCCGATATATTGATTGGTTATTTCATAGGAGAGTTGCTCGAACAATGGCAACAAATTCTGCTTGTCCTGACCGAACCAAAAAGTAGTTTGAACGAATTGGTTTGCTATAGAGGAAAGATCCGGATCATCGTTAATGTTATTGGCCAACACTTCAAAGCATATGCAGTATTCCGCCATAGGGTCGGAGAGAACCGTCTTTTGCTCGTGCGCAATATCTGGGCCAGTCATATAAAGAGTGCCAGGATGTATCGGATAATTTCGGCCGTTTGCTACCAAGATTCCCTGTCCCTGAGGAATATAATGCAGTTCGTAGCTTTTCATGCTATGGCTGTGTTCGAGAAAGGATTGATAAAAGACCCCGAATCTGATATACAAGACGTTTAACAATAAACCGCCTAACGAAATCTTAACGTTCATATTTTCGACATTAACTTTTGGGAGCTCCACTTGACCAATCCCCCCTTTGCAGATTCTTTAAATTGTTTCGTAAGAAGATTTCAAGCAGCCCTTTAATTTTATTATGTGTGTTCAACAAGCTTAACGCAAGCTCGTACTTAACAATGGTATTTAAAGCTTTAAAATAGGCACACTTATCTTGGAAATGAACCGTATCATCGTAGGTACCCTTCAAATTATAATTTAGACATATAGACATACAATGCTTTCATTTGAATAGAAAAATACTTTCTGATGCTGATAATCGAGTATGAGTATGTCGGCAATAAAGGAATGTGCTCTGCCAATCGTTTGAAGGCTATCAATAATTTTCCGTTCCTCGGGGAATAGGGGATTGATTACTTAAAATATCGACGATGCTGCTGCTGTAATAGTTGTCGGTGTAAAAATGGTAAAAAACTCCATTAATATTCTGAAACATATTTTCGTTATAAAATTTGGTTTTTTCAAGCAACTCATTTGCGTATTTCGATTCTGACTCGATTAGTTTATTCATCATATTTGAAATAATGTAGTAAGACATGAGAGATAGTCCTGTTATGATGATCACACAATAAGTAATAAGAATTTTGAAGAAAAATTTGTTTTCAATAAATTTTCTTTTCAAATGAAAATCACCATATTCTGAATAACATGTTATATTGCACAGTGTCATTATTTGTTCGTTCTATAAATTCTGCTCATGTAGTCCGAGGGCGAGATGCCATTAACCTTTCGGAAAACTCGGCTAAAATAAAAGGGGTTTTTAAAACCTAATATTTCACTTATTTCGGATATATTCATATTTGAATTTCTCATCATTTCTACTGCTTTATCCATAAAAACCTGCGAATTAAACATCTGAATGGTGTTCCCCGTCTTAGATTTAAATACTTCACATAAGTAACTGTAGTTCATATCGAGATAGGTAGAAATTTCTTCAGAGTCAAGACTATAAGATTCCTTTTGTTCAAGATAGTCAATTAGCCTCTGTACTGTACGATCTGATTTTGTAAGTGGATACGTAATTGAGAAGTCATTATAGAGTTCAAAAAAAAGTTCCATTGTTTGCATACTGAGGCTAATAGCACGGAAAGGATTCGATGACTTAGATAGTTGAATGATAGAATCTAATCTAGCTTCGAATTTTTGACCGTTAGAGGTTATCCCTTGTTTGGGTAACTGAATATATTTATCATATTCATCTTGAGTTAGTGAAAGCGATTGGTAAGAATTAAGGTTAATATTTAACTCCTGACAGTCCACCAAACTATTATCGCTGAAGAAATGAATCCAATACCATGAGGTACCCGCGGGTGTTTTAGGCTCTCCCCAATGATGCAAACCACTTTTCAAAAAAAGATATTCACCTTTCTTAATAACATACTCCGTGTCACCTTCCCAAACTTCCATCTCGCCACTGGCAACATATAAGAAAACATTCCAATCTAGTGTTCGATTTGGGTGGGAATATTCATTGTTAATTTTATGAAAACCCAAATCTTGTATTTTTATTATACTATCAAGACGTATTTCAATGTTGTATGACATACCCAATCTCCTTATTAATTAAGAAGTTATATGACTTAACTATATGATAATACCTGACAACTGTTTACAAGTTTAAAACCGAAAATAATATATGTAAACCAAAGTGAATGAATTCAAAGTTAGGAATAGAAGTTATAAAATACAGATATCAAACAGATATAAGTTTTCAAAAAAAATAATGCTGAGGTGTTATCATGTTTAGAAATTTCAACTTAAATGAAGTAACGTTGACAGACAAATATTTTGCATATCGTAGAGAGCTAGTGAAAAAGTATGTAACTGAATTTGACCTGGATAGACTGATGCATACGTTTAAAATTAATGCGGGGATTCCGTCAAATGCAATTCCTTTAGGCGGTTGGGAAGATGTTGAATGTGGTCTCCGTGGGCATTTTGTAGGACATTTTCTTTCGGCTTGTTCGAAATTTGCATTTGCTGACAAGGATGAAGAATTGAAACTTAGAGCTAATGCGATTGTTGACACGATGGAAATGTGTGCAAAACCAAATGGATATCTAAGTGCTTTTGAAGAAGATAAGCTTGATGTGTTGGAATTCGAGGAAAATCGTAATGTATGGGCACCTTACTATACGCTACACAAAATTATGCAGGGTCTAGTGGACTGTTATATCTATCTAGGAAATTCGAAATCCCTTAACCTTGCTGTGAATTTGGCTTATTACATTCATGAACGATTTGAGAAACTTCCCTTCTGGAAAATAGACGGCATTCTACGTTGTACCAAAGTCAACCCTGTAAATGAGTTCGGCGGTAATGGCGATGTTATCTATACGTTGTTCACCCTAACAGGAGATGACAAACTGTTTGTACTAGCTAAGATTTTTGACAGAGATTATTTTCTTGAACATCTTGCAACGGGCAAGGATGTGCTTGAAGATTTGCATGCCAACACGCACCTTCCCATGATAATTGCGGCAATGCATAGATTTAATATTAGTGGTGAGGAAAAGTATAAACGAGCAGCTTTGCATTTCTATAATTACTTACTTGGAAGGACATTTGCAAATGGCAACAACAGTTCTCGGGCTACTACTTTTATCAAAGGAGGAGTTTCTGAAAAATCGGAGCATTGGGGAGGCTATGGCGAATTAGGAGAAGCGTTGACCGGAGGTGAAAGCGAGAGCTGTTGTGCACACAATACGGAAAGGATTCTTCAGGGGTTGTTTGAATGGTCAGATTCCGTGGATTATCTACATCATATGGAAACATTGAAGTATAACGCTATTTTAAACAGCGCAAGTCAAATGACAGGACTATCACAGTACCATCAGCCTATGGGAAATTGTGTTTCAAAGAAATTCAGCGGCTTATACGATTCCTTCTGGTGTTGTACGGCTTCTGGGATTGAAGCTATGAGTGAACTTCAGAAAAATATATGGTTTAAAAGTGATAACTCGCTATTGCTTAATGCTTTTATTTCTTCCTCCGTGGTGTGGACTGAAATGAATGCCAAGATCACTCAAATTTCAGAATTTCCTGATAGTTCTCATTCGATTCTCGAATTTGATGTTAAAGAGCCGAAAGAGATTAAACTACTGGTAAAAGAAGAATCGGTTAAATCCGTGAAAATTAATTCTGAGTTAATTGAGCTGAAGAAACAGGACAGGTTCATTGTAATAGAGCGTGTTTTTAATAAAAAGGATAGGATTGAAATTGAAATTGATGCGTTCTTGCATTTAGTTCCTCTTAAGGGGACTGATAGCGTGGCAGCTGTGATGTACGGCAGCATATTGCTCGCTCAGGTTGGGCGGGGGATGAGTTTTAATAATATTTCAAATTTGAATATCAATGACAAAATTTTAAAACGTGACAGTGATAAATTAGAGTTTTATGCAGCAGACAATCAAGGAAATGAATCTATGCTCATTCCACTATTTCGAATTGAAGATGAAGAGCACACAGTATATATAGACTTAAATGAAAATGCTAAAGAATACAGCAGTTTTTCCTTTGCTAAGGATGGTAGCACAGCGTATGAAGAATGACCTGATAGGTTCGCCAAAAGTTCAAGGGGGAATCGGTCTCAAACAAGGTTTTGGTGCAACTATTGAAATTAATCAAAGATAGCCGCCTTATTGTTGGTTGACTATGCTGTCAAACCAAACAATTTTTTGATTAATTCAACTGCAGAGAGGACAGACGAATGATTGCATTCGACCTGTCCTTTCCTTATCATGTGCATGACTTCGATTCCCGCGATAGTTTTTTCGGCAGTNTAATTCAACTGCAGAGAGGACAGACGAATGATTGCATTCGACCTGTCCTTTCCTTATCATGTGCATGACTTCGATTCCCGCGATAGTTTTTTCGGCAGTTTTGAAAGACTTGAATCCCAACATTGGTTTTATGATTTTCTTTATGAATCGGTGATCTTGTTCAATAATATTGTTGAGATATTTCTGTTGTCGGAGTAACGTTTCTTGATTCATAACTTTCTCGTCCTTCAATTGCTGGACTGCGGCAGGTTACGCTGGGTTTTTATCGACAGTGATCACGCGTGGCGATTGATTGTGTGGTGAAATCAACACCTTCTTGAAAAATCGTTTGGCCGCAGGAGCATCTCGATTTTCAGACAACATGAAATCAATCGTATTGCCGTTTGAATCCAACGCTCTGTAAAGATATTTCCATTGTCCATTGACTTTAATGTAGGTCTCATCCGTCCGAAAGGAATCATTAGTCGGCTTTAAATAGAGACGAATTCGCTTGTCTAGTTCCGGCCCAAACTGATGAACCCATCGCATGATCGTTGTATGAGCGATATGTAAGCCCCGTTCTTCCATCATTTCTACTAAATCACGATAACTTAGACTATACTTCAAATACCATCTTACTGTTAGCAAGATAACCTCCGATTCATACTGCTTCCACTTAAATAAATCTAATCCCGTTTCCAAAGTAAATGTCCCACTCTCATGACTTAATTTCAATGATATTATCATGAATTAGAGCTTTGCACCACAACCCAAAAGGGTATTGTAACATTATGTCGAATAATATTGGTTGGAAGGGTATGCGTTATAACGGATAATTCTTTATATATGTAAGTGAAAGGAACTTTGTCCTTTCTATGTACTTAACTGTACTGCTAACGGACAACTTGTTACCGCTTCCATGTGAAGAATTCCGCGCAAATCCTCGTTATATTCATCAATGGAAACGTTAATTGTTGTCCGTTAGCAGTATAGCAGCACGGCTAAGGAGCTGAATACATCTTGAACAAACGGTGGACAAAATTTCCCCTCATGCTTGCACTTATTCTTTTTATGTCTGCTTACACTCCCGAGGTTGTCTTTCAAGAGGAGGGAGGAGGATGAAAAGGGAATTCGAAAAATATAATAGCATAAGATATAAGTTTGTCTTTGTGAATCTGATCTTGACTTTTGTCTTAAGTACGGCGATTATCTTCTTTTGGGACACGCGAACGGAAAATGAAGTGGAGCATTCAGCCAATAACTATATTAGCGATATGCTTAAGATGTCAGGGGATAGCTTGACGGTAGCTTTAAAGGATATTTACGCGCTTGTCAGTATTGCGAGCAGTGATAAATACGTGGTCGATCTCTTAGCAAACAACAAAGGTCTGGATGGATACCAATATCTGCAGAAGACTCGCGAAGCATCGCAGTATTTAGGAAACATGTTTGTCTACAAGCATTATCTAAATGACCTTATGATTGCAGGATTGGATGGACAAACGTATTCAAATGGAAATACGATCTCTTTTGACTATCTGAAGAAGCAGAGTTGGTTTTCAAAAATCGTAAATCCGTCCGGAGAAATCGCATTTATTCAGCCGCATTATAATTCTTCTCAGCCTTATGTCACTTCGTTCAGAGACGATAGGGTTATGTCCATTGCACGGTCAGTCCGGGATCAGAATCTGGTATTGGGCATTGTGATTGCCGATGTCAGGAGTGATCTGCTTCGCGATATTTTCTCCAGCAATATGCACGATGTTAACATGCTCGTAGCGGTACGCGGTTCCGGCGAGACAGTCTATAATTCGCTTGATAGCGGGATCACCTCCAAGCAATTTGCGCAGTTAACCCCAGACATGAAAAGTAATGAAGGAAACTATTATAAGAAGATTAACGGAAAAGATATGTTTATTGTATACCGCTACATGCCGACTACGGACTGGTTAATCGTGGGCGTCATTCCCAAACAAACGCTGCTTAACCAGTTTAGCCAGACTCGGAACACTTCACTGCTTCTTTCCCTGTTATTTTGCATTGTCGCTGCAGGTATTTCCATCGTCGTGACCTCCGTCTTGACGAAGCCGATTCTGCGTCTCAGCAGAGCCATCAAAATGTTTGACGGGAATCAATTGCTTGTCCGTCTGGATACGAACTCCAGCGATGAAATTGGTCAATTGTCCAGACAGTTTAACTTGATGGTTGAGCGGATTCAAGAGCTCATTACGAACATCAAGCTTCGTGAACAAGAGAAACGGAAAGCCGAGATTCGTGCACTGCAAGCCCAAATCAACCCGCACTTTCTGTACAACACTCTAAATACAATCAAGTTTTTATCGGTTTATCATGGCGCCGATAACATCCATGACGTAGCGGAATCCTTGTCTCGAATTATGCACATTAACATGCAGGAGAAACTTTATAACACGGTCGAAGAAGAAATGGAGTTCTTGCAAAGCTACTTAAATATTCAGGAATATAAATACTCCAACAAGTTTACGTATCGATTCATGATCAGCGATGATATTCTCTCGCATCTCATTCCCAAGTTGGTGCTCCAGCCCTTTGTGGAAAACAGTTTGATTCACGGCATCGGGAAGAAGAAAGGCCCCGGGTTCATTCTGATCAAGGGGTATCGCCATGAAGATACGATTGTTTTCAAAATCCAGGATGATGGTATAGGTATGTCTCAAGAACAAATAGATGATGTGCTCGCGGGCCGTCAAGGAGGACTGGGCATTCGCAACGTGGCATCTAGGCTTGCGATTTCCTACGGCGAACCTTATGGTGTTACCATATCAAGCGAGATTAACCTATTTACGATCGTGGAGATCGCCATTCCCATTATTTCCACTGAGGAGAGTGCAGTCATTGTATAGCGTGCTGCTCGTAGATGATGAGCTTTTATCAAGAACCCACTTGAAACTGTTGGTGAAATGGGAGGAGCATGGATACACGCTTGCCGGGGAAGCGTCGAACGGGAGAGAAGCACTTCAATTCTTGGAAGAAGGCGCCGTAGATATCGTGATCTCGGATATTCGGATGCCCGAAATGGATGGGGTGGCGTTATCCAGCGAGAAAAATCGGCGATATCCCGATATTCCAATCATTATGCTAAGCAACTATGATGAGTTTGAATTGGTACGCGGAGCTTTGCGAAATGGCGCTGTTGATTACTTATTAAAGCATCGTCTGAACGCCTCGATGCTGCTGGAAACGCTGGATCGGGCGAAGGCGCAAGTCATCGAGGCTCGAAGCAAGCTGCGGGAGCCGGGCCAAATCCGTCCACGTGCAGACCAACTGCATGCGTTAAGAGAAAAGTTTGTGATCCAGTTGTTAAGCGGATACGTCAAATCGGAAGAAGCGGAGGAACACCTGCGTCTTCTGCAGATGAGATTGGATACCAAGCACGTGCAGCCTGTAGTGATGGAAATCGACGGCTTCCAAGAAATTGTCGCCAGCAGGGGATTGAAGGAGGAATCGATTCTTCAGTTTGCGATTACGAACATTGTGGAAGAAATATTGCAGGAATACGATAAAGGGATTATTAGTCATTTAGGCAACGGAAAATTCATTCTGCTGCTTTCTTTTACCAACACGAAGAGTAAGGCATTTATCGATCAATTCATACAGGGAATCATTGACCGTTCCAGTGTCTGTCTCAAGAAATTCGTCAAGGTTTCGGCAAGCTTTGCCATAGGGAAGCCGTGCGTCTCCATCCTTGAGGTGGGAAAAAGTTACGAGCAGGCCGTCGAAGCGCTGCGGGAAAAATTTTATCTGGGAAAGAGCAGTGTCGTTCGAGGCGGAGCAGCTAAATTCAACACCAGTCCTATGCTCAGTCTCGATCCTAACGATGAACTGAGACTGATTGCAAGCGTGAAATCGCTCAATCGTGATGACGTATCGGAAATTCTGGAACGCATCTTTTCCCAAATAAAAGGGAATATGGCAAGTCCGGTGAGGGCAAAAATGGTGTTCAGCGAATTGATTAGCACCATTAACCGCCTTTGCAAAGAATATCACTTGGACATGGCTGAACTTTACGATCAGGGCGAGGTTCCGCACGAGGTTTTGGCCCGGCTGGAAACCTTGAATGAAATCAAAGCCTGGATTTGTACCGTGTTTGATCGGCTGTTAACGATGCTGGCATGCAAGAAAAACGAAAACTTGTCGATTTCCATCCAACAAGCCGTCCATTACATCAATCACCATTATTGTGAGGACATTTCACTTTCCGACGTTGCGAGTGCGATTGCCATCAGCAATAATTATTTGAGCTCGCAGTTCAAGGAAGAAATGGGCATCAGTCTGACTGAGTTTATCAGCGATTTACGGGTAAACAAGGCGAAGCTGCTGCTTGCCGAAGGGAAGATGGATCTGAAACAAGTATCCCAGCAATGCGGTTTTAATTCATATACTTATTTTCTTCAAGTTTTCAAAAAGAAAACCGGCATGACGCCAAAAGAATTTCTAAGGCATGACGCTTAGGGGGCGGAAAGAAGAAAGCGGTACAGAGGATGTTCTTACTTGTTTCGATCGTGTGTTTGCTGCTTACCGCATGTAAAGAAAACGCTAACAAAGCTCTATTCGGCAACAGTGATGCAAGCGGAAGTTCAGCCGATGTAAAAGAAATCAGCATGCTGATGTTTACGGACTGGTACAAGCAAGGTATGCAAGCCATTGAACAAGATATCAACGAACAAGCAGAAAAGCTGGGGTTTAAACTTCATATAGAAACAATCACAGGCGACAAGAAAGGCGAGAATCTATACAGGGCGCGCGCTGCGGCGAGTGAGCTGCCAATGCTGATCGCCACCTATGGCGTAAGCTGGTCGAAAGCAAATCTTGGCGGTCTGCAGCATTTTCAGGCTATTTGCCTGCTAAAGATACGTGGACGGTCAACATTTTTGACCATGAGGGCTGGCTGACCGAAAAGCGGCCGCTGAGTGACATTTTTACCGATATCAATACCAACAAAGCACATTACGTGGATTTCTCGGGCTATAAGTTTGCTATAGAGAAGCATAAAGAACTGCTGGACAGGGGGTACATTCAGAAGACGTATCTTTCCGATACTTATGATGGTTCTCAAAGGGCCATTGTCGAAGGGACGGCTGCGATGACGGTTAACTGCACATGGATTATGGATGAGATCAAACGCAAGTTCTCGGATCAGGCGAGCGATATCGGAGCTTTCCGAGTGCCTTTCGACGGTAATGGCAAGATCAGTCTATTCGTGCCTTTTTCCTTGTCCGTCACCGATCAATTTCAAGATAAAGAGCTTTTGAAGAGTTTTATCGATTATTTCACATCGCAGACGACGCAGCGGAAATTCTTTAACGCACAAGGCGGCATCCCTTACCAGAAGGGTGTAACGTCTGCGCTTCTTCCGGCGCAGGAGGACCTCAAACACTTTCTCGATACTGGCAATACCGAAAGCTATTGGGCCAATCTCAAAATATATGATATTGATGATACAACTAATGATATCTTAGACTACTTTACCGGCGGAAAGAAGCTCGATCAGATTTTGCCTGCGATGGATGCGGCAATTTCCTGGGCCGCGCATGCAAAGGGTGATCGCAATTGGAATTAAGGAAACGAGGGGGCGAAAGCCCTCTCTTTTATTATTTAGTAGAACAAAGCTTGGATCGTATATTTTTATAGTAATTCGGAGAATCTTGAAATATTTGCGGACATGAATTGGCTTATACTCAGAATGTAAAGCAAACAACTTATTTATTACGAGGAGGTCACAGAATGAAAAAGAGAGCACTAAGCGTTGTTATGGCGGTTTCTCTTGCCAGCATTTCTTTAACTGCTTGCGGAACAGGGGGGTCCAGTCCGGGAGCTAGTGCAAGTCCAAGCGGGACAAACGCGGCAAAACGAAATGCGGCGCCGAAAGAAATTACCATGTTGATGTTTACGGATTGGTATAAGTCAGGCATCCAAGCCGTCGAGAAGGACATCAATGATAATGCCGACAAACTGGGATTCAAGCTGAATATCGAGAAGGTCGCCGGCGGCCAACAGGGTAGTGAACTCTATAAGGCGCGCGCTGCGGCCAATGAGCTCCCGATGCTGCTTCCCAACTACGGGGTTAACTGGATTAAAGGCAATCTCGGTGGACTTGGGCATTTCCAAGAAGTAGGCGGCGATTGGACGAAAAATATTCCGGAATCAATTATGAAAGCTCCCCAGTTTACGGATACTGACAGCGGCAAGGTGTACGGGATTCCGTTCGACAGCATCAACCTGCTCGGTGTCTTCTACAATAAGAAAGTGTTCGAAAAGCTGAACCTTGCCGTCCCGAAAACGTATGCGGAATTCCTGGCTGACAGCGATAAGATTAAAGCGGCGGGTATCACGCCGATCTACTTGCCTGGTAAAGACTCGTGGACGGTCAACGTCTTTGACCATGAGGGTTGGCTCACGGAAAGTCAACCGCTGAATGACATTTTTGCGAAAATCAATACCAACAAGGCGCATTACACTGATTTCTCCGGTTTCAAGAATGCCATTCAAAAGCATAAAGAGCTCTTGGATAAAGGTTATATTCAGAAAACGTACCTTTCTGACTCCTATGACGGCTCCGAGAAGGCAATTGCTGAAGGTACGGCGGCGATGACCATTAACGCAACGTGGATTATGGACGATATCAAGAAGAAGTTCCCGGATAAAGCGAACGATATCGGAGCGTTCCGTGTGCCGTTCGACGGAAACAACAAGCTCAGCCTCTTTGTCCCGTTCAACCTATCCGTTACGGATCAATTCAAGGATAAGGAATTGTTGAAGAAGTTCATCGACTACTTCACTTCGCAGTCCACGCAGCAGAAGTTCTTTGACGCTCAAGGTGGAATTCCGTATCAAAAAGGGATTACCTCCGCGCTGCTTCCTGCACAAAGCGATCTCAAGGCTTATGTAGACCAAGGCAACACGGACACCTTCTGGGGCAACCTGACCAAATATGATTCGAGCGATACAAATAATTCCATTCTGGACTACTTTACCGGCGGCAAAACGATTGACCAAATCCTTCCAGCTATGGACGCGGCGACTGCCAAGGACGCCAAGGCTAAAGCAGATCCAAACTGGAAGCAATGATGATGGGAGGTCGGTTCCGAAAGGAATCGACCTTTTTATAGAAAGAGAGTGGAGAGAATCATGAGCAAAACGTTGTTACGAAATTATCCATATATTATGCTGCTTCCCGGATGCCTCATTTTTTTGGTAATGTTTATCGTTCCCACCTGTCAAGGGTTTTACTATTCCTTCACGAATTGGGACGGCTTTACGGCACATTGGGTGGGATTCGATAATTTTAAATCGTTCTTCCAAGATCCAGATTTGAGCAAGGTAGTGAAGAATACGTTGGTCTTTACTGGAGTTACTACGCTATTCAAGGTTGGTCTTGGTATTATGGCAGCGGTATTCCTTAACCAAAAATTAAAGACTAAGAATTATTTACAGACGGTCATTTTTTCTCCGGTCATTCTTAGCAATATTGCTGTAGGTTTGATTTTTGTTGCGCTTCTTCATCCTGAGGCAGGAATAGTCAACAAATTGCTGAATGGTCTCGGTCTTCAAAGTCTGGCACTGGATTGGCTGCATGACAAGAATATAGCACTATTCGGGGCTTCCTTCGTAGAAATTTGGAAATGGACTGGATTTAATATGGTGATCCTGCTGGCAGGCATGCAGACGATTTCCAAGGACTTCTATGAAGCGGCGGAGGTCGCTGGTGCATCTGCTTTTCAGAAGTTTTGGCATATCACCTTGCCGCTTCTGATGCCGGCGATCAATAATGTGCTCGTCTTAAATCTCATTGGCGGTTTAAAAGTTTTCGACATGATTGTCGTAACAACCAACGGGGGACCGGGTACGGCCACCGAAGTGATCAATACCTGGATATACAAAGCTTATGGATCAGGGCGCCTAGGGGAATCCAGCGCTGGCGGTGTTGTTTTGGCTTTACTGGTAGCGTTGGTCTCCATCTCTACCTATTATGCTTTGCGGAAAAGAGAGGTGGAAATGTAATGAAACGAACGTTACCCCATCTTGTTGTCGAGGTTGTAGCAGTGTTGCTGAGTTTGTTGATTATCATCCCCATCTATATGATGGTTTTGAATTCGCTCAAGGATGCGGCAGGCGCAGCGGAAATGTCGTTATCCCTTCCGAAACTTTGGCATATTGAAAACTACGTTACCGTCTATCATGAAGCACGGATCCTGCAGGCGTTGAAAAATAGTGTCGTGATTACGTTCGCAGCAGTGTCAGGGCTGGTGTTGTTATCAGCGATGGCCGGTTATGTCATCCAGCGCAGAAAGAACATGTTTACAGAATTGGTGAACCTCGTCTTAATGTTAGGCTTAGTCATTCCCGTATTCATGGTCCCTACCTATATCTTAGCGAAAAATTTGCACTTAACCGGTGGTTTGGAAGGGATGATTCTAGTCAGTATTGCGATCGGCCTTCCGACTGGCGTTTTTCTATATTCCGGTTATTATAAAACGATTCCGAGGGAAATCGACGAGTCCGCGCTGTTGGACGGCTGCGGGCCTTATGCGCTCTTTTTTCGGATTATCTTGCCGCTGTTAATGCCTATTACCGCGACCAATATTGTGATTCAGTTTTTGGCTATTTGGAACGACTTCAGTACATCCGTTTATTTTCTAAATTCGCAGGCTAAATACAACCTTGTGATGACTACATTCCTCTTCTTCGGGACGCACTCGGCGAACTGGAACTATGTATTCGCAGATCTGGTCTTTGTTTCGCTTCCCGTTCTGATCATGTACATCTTCTTGCAGCGCTACGTGATCTCGGGGCTGACAAGCGGAGCCATCAAGGGCTGAAGCATTTCGACCCTGAAGGGAGGTGAAAAGCCATTCCGATTATGCGCGGTAAGTTGCATCGCAATCTTGGGGACGTCGGAAGAATCTAGAATGGGCAGTTGCACTTGGTATTAACGTAATGACAACAAGGAGGAAGATGAAGGATGTTGAAGCTAAAGTTAAGGCTCGCGGTTTGTTTCGCATTGGCGCTGCTCGCATTTCAATTGTTTGCGCCGACGGTCGGCTTTATCCCAAGCGGCGCTCAGACGGCTTATGCCGCCGGAACAGGGTACTACATCGATTGTTCAGCAGCCGTGAACGGATCTGGCACCATGGCTAGCCCATGGAATGCATTGGTTAGCGCAAACAATAAATCGGGAGGGTTTGGTCCTGGAGACGCCATTTATTTGAAAAAAGGCACCGCATGCTCAGGAAATCTGACGCCGACAGGTTCCGGTACGAGCACTTCTCCAATTATAATCGACTCCTATGGAACAGGAGTCCCTCCAATCATCAACGGCGGCGGGAGCACAGAAGCAGCTGTCTATCTGCTAAATGTCAGCTACTGGACCGTGCAAAATCTGGAAGTCACCAACGATGCTTCGCTGGAAGCGCAGAGAAGCGGGATTTTGGCGGAGGTTACCGATAATAACACGTATTATGGCATTACGATAAAAAATAATAACGTGCATAATGTGAAAGGAATATCGAATGGAGCCGCAACAGGCAGGTATTCGTCTGCCGGCATTCTGGTCCGGGTTCCGGGTATAAGCCAGTCCGGTACAGGACATTTTGAAAATGTACTCGTCGATTCCAATAACGTGCACGATGTAACCTGCATGGGAATATCGTCAACAGCGGGTAATGGAGGCTTGACGAACAACTATATAAAAAGTTTGATCGTGCAAAACAACAATATCCAAAGTGCCCAAGCGGATGCCATCTTTGTCGGCGCCGCGGATTCGCCATTGATTCAGTATAACTCGGCATACGACACCGGTTTCCAAGCAGCCAGTTCCGGATCCATCGCTCAAATGTGGTCAGCCGCTGCCAAAAGTCCTACTTATCAATACAACGAAACTGCCCGCATTCTGAAGACGCAGGATTCCGAAGCTTGGGATTGCGATTGGGCGATGTCCGGGACATGCACCTATCAGTATAACTACAGTCATGACAATGCGGGTGGATTTTTCCTCAACTGCGCAAGATGTGACAACCAACCAAATAGTACTATCGAAGTGCTTCGCTATAATATCAATCAGGGCAGCAGCCGCTTCATCAATGCAGGCGGAAATGGTAATAGGCAGTTGATATACAACAACGTCTTTTACAGCCCGAACCAGGTATTTGCCAACAACAATACCCAAGGCCTAGACTTCAATAACATTCATTTCACCAATAACGCTGCAGTCTCCAACAATATTTTCGTTGGAGCGGCCGGATCGGTCTTAGAACAAAAAACAGGCCTTGTATACGATTCGAACTTGTATTACGGCTTTACTGCGCCGACGGATGCGCATGCAGTGACAGGCGATCCTATGTTTGTGAACCCCGGAAGCGGAGGGGACGGAAGAAATACGGTGGATGGTTATCAATTGCTGACAGGTTCGCCGGCGATTGGTACAGGGGCTGTGATTGCAAGCAATGGCGGACTGGATTACTGGGGCAATACGGTATCCGCTACGGCGGCGCCGAACATCGGAGCCTATAACGGTGCGGGTATCGCCAATGCGAATCTGGCATCCAACCCGGGCTTTGAATCGGGAAGCTTAGGGGCATGGAGCACCGGCGGAACAGTGGTTAATGACGGCAACGCGCATACAGGTTCTTATGCGGTTAAGTTGACAGGCTCGTCTACCGGCGTGAACCAGACGGTGAGCGGCTTGAAACCGAATACGACGTATACATTCTCCGGATGGGCGAAGGTGTCGACCGCAGGGGATATCGTAGCGATCGGCGTCAAAAATTTTGGCGGCACCGAAACCTATCAACCCATCAGCGGCACAGGCTATACGAAAGTATCCGTAACTTTCACAACGGGTTCTTCCAATACGAGCGCGAACATTTATATCTGGAAAGTTTCCGGAACCAGCACCACCTATGGAGACGATTTCGTTCTGATTCCAGGCGGAGCGACGAACAACTACGCCATTAACGCAGGTTTCGAGGGCGGTTCTCTCGGATCATGGACTGGCACCTCGGCTACTGTCGTGAACACAAATACTCACAGCGGCACTTATGCCGCCAAACTTAGCGGTTCTACGGCAAGCATCACTCAAACCATTACAGGGCTGAAACCTAATACGCTCTACACACTCAGGGGTTGGGCAAAGGTGACCACAGGTGGAGATAGCGTTGCTATTGGCGTCAACAGCTATGGTGGCGCGGATACTTCCAGCACGATAACCAGCACGGGATATACTATGGGCACAGTGAAATTTACAACGGGTACGACCAACACGACAGCTACGTTCTACTTAACGAAAACCAATGGGACCGGGGACACTTACGGCGACGATATCACCGTCATAGCCGGAAATCCCCCCCTTGCAGGTGTAATGAATCCTGGATTCGAGGCCGGCAATTTTGGCTCATGCGCCTATGTATGCGCATGGTCTAAGACGGGCACAAACGTAAGCGTGGTTAACGACGGCAACGCTAACAGTGGCTTATATGCAGTCAAACTAGTCGGGTCCAATGTAGGGGTCAATCAGAACGTGTTAGTGAAACCGAACACCACGTACACAATGACCGGATGGGGGAAAGTCATCACCCCCGGCGAAACTATAGCGATTGGCGTCAAGAACTATGGCGGCACGGAAACGTTCTATAGTTTTACTACCACGAGCTATTCGCAGGGTTCGGTTACGTTCACGACTGGCGCAACTAACACCAACGCGAATATTTACTTCTATAGAAGCAGTGGAACAGGCACCGCTTATGCAGATGATGTGGTGATTACCGAGAACTAACCGGCTGAAATGATCTTATGGGGAATGTCCGGAAATTGGGGTCATTCCCCATAAGACTTTGTGCACATGGGGGAGACATAATGAAAAAGAGGCTGCTGTGGGGCGTTTTGCTCCTATTGGTTGTTGCGTTTACCGGGGCAGGGATAACGAAAGTCGCGCTTAAGCCAGGGCATGAACAGCCTGTTGCATTTATTGACCAAGAACCCATATCGCAGAAGGAGTTTGCCTTCTTTCTTGATCAGCAAAGGGCTTCGGTGTATGACTATTTTAAACAGAAATATGGCGCGGGGGATTCCCCCTCCTTTTGGAGTGATTCATTCGGAGGCGAGGTTCCTATGAATAAAGCGAAGCAGCAAGCCATGGATCAGCTTGTCAAAGCGAAGGTTCAGCAAATTGAGGCCAAGAAGTACGGTATTCTCGATGATACTTCTTACGATGCGTTTCTATCCAGGCTAAAACAGGAAAATGAACGGCGCAACGCAGCTTTAGCCAAAGGACAAATCATTTACGGGCCGACTCAGTATACAGAACAAATGTATTATGGATATGTACTAAGCAATATGGCGATACAACTGAAAAAAGCTTTGGCTGAAAAGAGTTGGCAGATTACAGATAGCGACTTGCAAAACTACTACGATCAAATCAAGAATACCGTTTTCAGGAATCCGGCACCGGTGCGGCTTCAAAAGCTGGGATTATTTTTCTCAGACGGCAAAGGAAATATCGATGAAGGAAAAAAGACAGCCGCATTGTCAAGGCTGGAACAAGTCGTGCGTGAATTGAAAAGCGGCAAAACCTTAAACGAAGAGATCGCGCTATTGAAAAATGAAGCGTCCTTCCGTATCGATGCCGATGAGCAAACATTTGACGGGACATTTAAACGAGCGGATTACCAAGTTTACGGAACAATTAGACAGACAGCCGATAAGCTTGACAGCGGACAGACGAGCGATATTTTCGAATTTGGCGGCGCTTATTATATAATCAAGCTCTTGGAGAGAGAAGATCGTGGATTCAAGGATTTCGAATCCGTCAAGAATGATGTGAGGGAGCAGTATCTGGACAGCAAGTACGAGGATACGGTAAGCGAGTGGGCACGACAAGCCGAGGTAACGATTAATCATAACGTGTATGACCGATTGAAAGTGCGTTAAGCATTAAACAATCACTTGCCCATGCAGATCAAAATAAGGGTCGATTCCATAATAAAGTTATCCACATTCCGATTTCATGACGAATAGTCCAAGTTAATGGAGGTTACAAGATGAAGTTCAGAAGAATATTGTTTCAAGGTGATTCGATAACGGATGGAGCCAGAGGACGCAATGATGATCTTAATCATATATTGGGGCATGGTTACGCTTATATCATTGCAGGCAAGCTCGGTTATGAACTGGCAGAAAACCGGCCGCTGTTTCTCAATCGGGGGATTAGCGGGAACCGGGTATCGGATTTGTATGCACGATGGAATGAGGATACATTCAGTCTAAAGCCCGATTTGATCAGTATTTTGATCGGAGTCAATGATGCTTGGCGGATCGTAAACGGCGAGCCCGGAGGTGCGACCGATCGATTCGAGCGTGCTTACCGTCTTCTGTTGGAGGAAACGAGAGAAGTTCTCCCGGCTGTGGGCTTGGTCTTATGCGAGCCGTTCATTCTCCAGGTCGCCCCCATTGCGACAAAATGGGAAGCTTGGCAGGAACGAATGCCTCGGTACCAGGAAGCCGTCCGAAAGCTCGCTGACGAATTTGGCGCGGTCTTCGTACCGCTACAAGCTGTGTTTGACGATGCCTGCAAGAGAGCCGATGCGTCATACTGGATCTGGGATGGGGTGCACCCGACGGCGGCAGGCCACGAACTGATCGCACGGCAGTGGTTAGCCGTCGTACAGGAGAGCCATTTGGCCATCCTTTGACGTTTATGATCCTGTCAACGCCATTGCCCGAGGAGCCATCGCTACTGATTTCAGCGATGGAGCACTTCGCGATAATCTGAGATAAACAAGCACGTCGCAGGAATTATGGCTCTTGGTCGCGTCGGTCAACTCGACGACGTCGAAGAGGCGATTACTTCGCTGCTTTGTTTTTTGGATTATTTATCCTGGGTCGCTTATTTAGGGGAGATGCTAATCATAGGTAGCCCGGAATGACATTGAACTTTTACATCGGTTCTTGTTCACAATGTCAAAAAATTCGACAATACAGGAGAAGACCTCGAGGATTTGATCTCGATCGGGACGATCGGATTGATCAAAGCGATCGAGTCGTTCTCGCCTAATAAGGGCACAAAGCTCGCGACTTTCGCCGCTCGCTGTATCGAGAACGAGATATTGATGCATCTTCGTTCGCTGAAGAAAACGCGTAAAGATGTGTCCTTGCATGATCCCATCGGAACGGACAAAGAGGGGAATGAGATTACATTGATCGACATTCTCGGCACGGAAGCCGATGACGTCGTGGATAAGGTGCAGCTCAAGATAGAGAAGAGCAAAATCTATCGCAATCTGGAGATATTGGATGATCGCGAGAAGGAAGTTGTCGTCGGACGGTTTGGGTTGGAGCTTGGCGGGGAAGAGCGGACGCAGCGGGAGATTGCGAAGGAGCTGGGCATTAGTCGCTCCTATGTGTCGAGGATTGAGAAACGGGCGCTGATGAAGCTTTATCATGAGTTTTATAAGGCGAAACGGTAAGGGTTGTGAATCAGATACTTCATTTATTTGGACATTGTGCAAGTAATGGAGGTGAAGGTTATGACTTTAATTCATATCGAAAATGCCAGTAAATATTACACGATGGGCGAGGAAACCATTAAAGCGTTAGATGATGTTTCGTTAGATATTGATCATGGCGAGTTCGTGGCGATTATGGGACCGTCGGGTTCTGGCAAATCGACGCTGATGAACATCATCGGTTGTTTAGATGTTGCAGATAAAGGTATCTATGACCTGGATGGTCAAGCAATAAACGTGCTTAAGGATTCTCAGCTTTCTGAGATTCGTAATCAGAAGATTAGTTTCGTTTTTCAAAGCTTCAACTTGCTGCCGAGATTAAGTGCATTTAATTATGAAAAAAGGACCATAGATATACGAACGTGCGTTTGGTGCGCTATATATCTGTCCGTTCAACCGAAATTAGTTGCATTAATCAATCCAAATATGTTGCATTAGATAAAATCAACCGAATATTGTTGCATCATGCCCCCATGGCATGAGTGAACAAGCCAGCGCTGACCCTCAGATGAGTGATTGCCACGCTTGTCTGGGGCAGATCAAATAACTTTGTGCATATTTTCACACCTTGAAAATCTGAAAAAACTGTCTTGACATCTTGTAGCACCATATTCTTGACGCTACATATTCCATATTGGAGATTCTATAATTGGAGATGTTAAATGCAGAATCCGTTGGAATAAAAGCAATTTGGCTGAATCGGGATAATAAGCCTGTCCCTGAGGGGAGGGCTGCATCCAATTTAGAAGAAGTAAAAAACAAAATGCTTATAATGTGATGTTATTAGTGAATCCTGGATTATTTTAAACACTTTAAACACTAAATGTGGAATGTAGTTTGAAAGCTAGTAAAGAAGCAAAAGGTACCTATTCCCAATCGGCACATATATTGCCGTTAATATTTATACTAACTAATCAGCCAGCTCCGAGCATAAATCCTTGTCTATTTCAATGAGAACACATTTGGCTGCAGAGTTCTCATTTTATAAATTCTACTCGAACAAAGCGAAAACCCGTCAATATTCCGCTGGGCTTTCGCTTTGTTGCTCCCACGATTATTTCCTTAAATCTTTCATTTGTCTTGATTTGCACTTGGCCCCCAAGATATAGAAAAAGCTTAATTCATGTAAGATGTTTTTTTCTTTGCACGGTGTGTTATATTTGTTTAAAGAAGAATTCAATTAAGGAGATAGTATTTAAATGGCAATAGCAAGTCGATATACAGTTGCACTCCATATTTTGACTCTATTATCTTATACCTCTGAACGTATGCATAAATATCTGACTTCGGATTTTATTGCAAAAAGTGTGAATACGAATCCTGTATTTATTCGTAGAATTTTATCAAGTTTATCCAGTGCAGGACTAGTTCAAGTAAGGTATGGAACAGGATCAGGATGGTGCTTGGCAAAAGAACCGGCAGAAATTACTTTTTTGGATGTTTACGAAGCGGTCGAACAGAAAAAACTTTTTGAGTATCATCACAGTACACCAAACCCTGTTTGCCCGATCGGCGGAAACATTCAGACATCGTTGGAGTCATTTTATGAAGAGGCAGAGCAGGCAATGAAAACGAACTTGTCCCAATCAACAATTGCCGATTTATTATTGGATACTGTTCAGCAGTCAGAACTTCGGATGAATGACAATTTACCTGACATCGACAAGTAAGATTCAGCCCTGTATCCTAAAATGGAAATGGGGCTTTTGGTATGTAATGACCTCTCAATAGTAAAATGAATTTAATTAGGTAAATAAAAGAATTGACAAATTAGCTGGATGTAACTATAGTAGTTTTAGCGATAGAAAGCTGAAGTAGTTTATTCCAATAAATCATACACTTATGTTGACCGTATCAACGGAAACTATCTACTGTAAAAGAGGAGGTTTCTTTTTTTTGCCTTGGATGAAACTTTATCAGTTACACTCATCGCATCTTAAATCCGATTATACCTATGTGATTAATAAAATTATGAAGGCGGTTGTATATGCAAGAGGGGATCCGTTTAGCTACATTTTCTAATGCACCTAGGGTGTTGGAATTAACGCATCAAGCGTATGCATTCATTCGTGAACTTGGGCTTAATTTTCCTGCTGCTTCAGCAGACTTAAAGATGGTTGAAAACAACATCATCAACAGTCATTGTTATGTGATGCTCTCTAATGGTGTTATCATTTCAACGGTATCGGTTGCTCAACCTGATTCGGTTAGAAAAGTAATAGATTATCCGTTTGACTACCCTTTTATTTGGTGGTTTGCCACGGATCCAACTTATGGAGGACAAGGAATAGGAGGAAGGTTGTTGGATGGTGTAGAGGCGATCGTTCGTGAAGAATGGCAAGTACCTTCGGTTACTTTGTCCACTTCGACTCGCCATCCTTGGCTCGTTGACATGTACAAAAGACGAGGTTATGAAGTAGTGCTTGAATTAGGGGAACACGGGGATTCCGTCATTCTCGAAAAAAAATTATGAAAATGTAGACATGAGGTGAATGGGATGCCTATTAAATTAAGTGTGTTGGATCGAAGTCCTGTCAATGAAGGAGAGGACTCGGTACTTGGAATCCTGAATACAGTGAAACTGGCGCAAAAAGCCGACGAATTGGGATTTCATCGTTTTTGGGTCGCAGAGCATCACGGATCAGACGTTTTAGTCAGTTCCTCTCCCGAGGTGCTGATCTCCCATTTGATTTCAAAAACAAAACGAATACGTGTAGGCTCAGGTGGAGTGATGCTCCAGCACTATAGTCCATTCAAGGTCGCAGAAAATTTTAATCTGTTGTCTGTTCTAGCTCCCGGCAGGGTAGATCTTGGTGTCGGAAGGGGGCCAGGGGGGTTGCCGACTACCACGCGTGCCTTGCTGGCAACTACCAATTCTGAGCCTGTATCCTTTACAGAGAAACTTGATTATCTGGATCGATATTTACTATCACAGGAGAATGAAGGACTACGTGCACAACCTGTCCCATCCGTCCCGCCTGAGTTATATGTGCTCGGAACTGGCGAATCCAGTGCGAAGCTGGCATCTGAACAAGGGCTTCCTTACGTATATGCACATTTCATTAACGGAGATGAGCAATTACTTAAGGATTCCTTGTCAGTATATAGGACCAAGTTCAATTTTGCTAAGGATAGAATACCCGGATTGATTTTAGCGATATCGGTTCTTTTCGCCGAGACCGAAGAAGAAGCTAAACGTCTGGCTGGGGAAAAGGTAACCTATAAGGTTCACCTGGATAGCGGAAAATCGCTTGCCATATATTCGTTGGAGCTTGCCCAACGGCTAGGAGAACAGGCAAATGAACCCTTTACGATTGAAGCCGCGCCGACGAGCATCATTTATGGAACTAAAGAGACAGTTTTAAGTAAAATTCAAGCTATTAGTCAACTTCATAACATTGAAGAAGTAATGATTTTACCAACGGCACATGAGTTTGAACAAAGGATTCAAGCCTATGAGTGGCTGTCTGCCGGTATTGAACACAGTAATGAAGGAGAAAAACTAAATGACAACTAATAAACAATTAAGACTGGGATTAGGGTTAGCCGGAGTTGGAACAAGCCAAGTAGCTTGGCGTAGACCCCAAGCCAATATTAAAGCAAGCGTAGACATCGATCATTACATTCGTCAAGCACAGAAGGCGGAGTTGGGGAAGTTTGATCTGCTTTTTGTCGCAGATGGCTTGTTTATTAATGAAAAATCGTTACCCCATTTTCTTAATCGTTTTGAGCCGCTTACGATTTTGTCCGCATTAGCAGCGGTGACCAAACATGTAGGTCTGGTCGCCACAATTTCCACCTCTTATAGCGAACCATTTAACATTGCGAGACAATTGGCTTCTCTCGACCATATCAGCAAAGGCCGTGCCGGTTGGAATGTTGTGACCTCGCCTCTGGAAGGTTCTGCTTTGAACTATGGCAAGGCACATCCGGAGCATGATGATCGCTACCATATTGCTGAAGAGTATCTTGAGGTTTTGAAGGGACTTTGGGATTCTTGGGAGGACGATGCATTTGTTGGAGACAAGGAAAAGGGAGTCTTCTTTGATCCGGCCAAGTTGCATACGTTAAATCACAAAGGTAAATATTTTTCGGTGAACGGACCTTTAAATATTTCAAGATCCCGTCAGGGCCAACCAGTGATCTTCCAAGCTGGAACATCTTCTATCGGTCGCAAATTCGCCTCGACCCATGCTGATTGCGTCTTCACAAACCTGGTATCCATTGAGAATGCAAGAGATTATTATCAGGATTTGAAGAAAAGGGCATCTGAATTCGGAAGAAGTCCCGAATCGCTTTCCATTCTGCCTAGCATTTCACCCGTTCTGGGCAAAACACAAGAAGAGGCGGATGCTAAATTCCGAGCGATCGGAGAGCTGCTCAGTCCGGAAAATACATTGAACTATTTAGGGCGTTTCCTTGATCATTTCGATTTCTCGTCGTTCCCGTTAGATGAGCCGTTCCCTGATATTGGTGATGCAGGGAATAATGCATTTCAGGGGGGGAAAGAACGCCTTCAGAGGGAAGCTAAAGAAAATGGCTGGACTCTTCGTGAAGTCGCACTGCATGTGACACACCCACGCCATCCGTTTATTGGAACTCCGGAAAAGGTTGCCGATGAAATTCAAAAATGGTTTGAAACCGGAGCCGCTGACGGTTTTATTGTGAGCCCTAGTGAAGAAGGCGCCTTTGAGGAATTCGTAGACCTTGTTGTACCAATCTTGCAGCAGAGAGGTTTATTTCGAACGGAATATGAATCGGATACATTCCGTGGAAATCTGGGGTTACCTATTCCACAAAATCGATATCAGACCGAAGTTTAAACTGGTATGTAACATAATAATCGCTGGGGGTAATTTTAGATGAAAGCTTTTAATTTTAGAAATATTTTGATTTCATTAATTACACTTATTTTTGCCATCTCTCTTGCAGGATGCGGGGCAACGAAAGATAAGGAGTCTACCATAGGCAACGGTTTATCTTCGACGAACAAAGACAATCCGAAGGTGATCAAAGTGGGTACCGCAGCAGTCGTAAAAAACGTATCCTTTCTTAACGACTCAGGTAAGCTGACTGGGTATGATGTTGAGGTTGTACGTGAAATCGATAATCGATTACCACAATATGAATTTAAATTTGAAACGATGGACTTTCCAAATTTATTTTTAAGTTTAGATGCCAGAAAAATTGACTTTATAGCGATGCATCTAGAGCAAAACGATGAAAGAAGAGCAAAATATCTTTTTAATAAAGAATACTATGATTCGTCAAAGTTATTAGTTGCTGTCAATGAATCCAATACCAGTATTCACTCCATTGAAGATTTGAAAGGAAAAACGGTTATTGTCCCGGCTTCCTCTAGTTCAGCCGCACTTGTCGAGAAATACAATAAGGAATATAAAGGTACGATCAAAGTGATATATGGTGATTATACGAATGCGGTAAATCAACTTAAAACTGGAAGAGCTGATGCAACGGTAATCGATTCGGGTCTGGCTGGAAGCTTGAATGGTGATGTAAATGCACAATTGAAGCTGGTGGGAGAGAATCTTCACACGGAATCTGGGGTATATTTCGCCTTTCGCCAAGAGGACGGGTCAGAGGTAAGCAATGCGGTAGATGAGGCGTTGAAGGCAATGAAGAAAGATGGAGCACTGAACAAATTGTCGAAGGAATGGTTGCAAAGGGATTTTCAATAATGTAAAAGGTGAGTCGAATGAATGGGAAATGCGTTTGATTGGCAATCGGTTTGGAAGTACTTATTGATTTTGTTGCAGTACTTGCCAGTTTCATTGGTGATTCTCGTAAGTTCACTGTTTGTTGGAAGTATTGTGGGGGCGATTTTGGCTGCCCCCCGTCTTTATAAATGGCCGATTGCGAATGGTTGGAGTGCAGCTATCATTTCCTTTTTTCGAGGAACGCCAATTATTATTCAACTCATCCTGATTTTTTATGGCCTACCCGAATTGATGAAACCTTTCGGGCTTAATTTAGATAGGGTCCCTCCTGCGATCTTTGTAATTCTAACATTCGGACTAAACAGTGGAGCTTCGCTAGCTGAAATCTATCGGCTTTCGGTCAATAGCGTTGATCGCGGACAGTCTGAAGCGGCAGCATCTGTTGGTATGACAGGCTGGAGTACCTTCTATCGCATCGTATTTCCGCAAGCCTTTCGTGTAGCTATGCCACATCTATCGAATGTCGTCGTGTCGAGTCTGAAAGACACCTCACTTGCTTTTTCTGTAGGCGTGATGGATATGATGGGGCGGGGGGAAGCGATCGGACTCGTATCTTATCGTTTGCTTGAAGTGTATATCAGCTTGGCCATTATTTATTATTTTATTTGTTTAATTCTTCAATATGTCTTCACGCGCATTGAGCGCAGAATGCAACGATATTCACGCGTCATGACAAGTGCTTGAAGCATTTTCAATTGATGGAAAGTCATGAAAAATAGCGAATGTCTACACGAAGCGGAGTGACTAAAAAGATGACAAAGGCATTTGTCATACATGAAAATGACAGCTGGGTTGAACCCTTAAAGCTAGCATTGGAAGAAGAAAATATTCCTTATGAGTTATGGCATCTCGATCATGGAATACTTGACATCAGTCAGGCTCCACCACAAGGGGTAGGACGGGAAATTCTAGTATGCCGTTCGTCTTGATACATCTGAAGGTTTTGAGCTATGTCCGGCTGATGCCTGCCAAATCGGCGATAGATTTTGTCCGGCACCGAGTCAGGCAGCAAAAGCCAAATTTCAGGTGATTACATCGTTTGAGAGTCCGCTTAATTCAGAAGCGGATGCTATTGCTGGCGTCGGAGGGATGAAGGCTATCGACAAGACGATGGGCAAGTACTTGCAAGAGCTGTACGCGGCGAAGAAATGAGAAACAGCCATAAATAGCCGCTATGCCAGAAGATTCAGGAGGCGATCTCCATCACTTTCGATTTATCATTTTTTTGGGAAGCATTAAATAAAATTATCGGTGCCTTGCCACTAACCTTATATATTACCTGTACGGCAGTGGGGATCGGTTTTATCATCGGGTTGACTGTTGCCATGATTCGTCTGAAGAAGACAGTAGTTCTTTATCCGCTGGCTGAGTTCTATGTTTCTTTTACCAGGGGAACGCCTGTTGTGTTGCATTTGTACATCGTATATCTAGGTCTTCCTACGATTTGGGACGCAATGGCAAACCATTATCACTGGGGCATTTATTCCAAGGATGTTTCATTGTACGTGTTGGTTGTGGCGGCTTTATCACTTACGGCCGGAGCCTATATGTCTGAAATTATCCGGTCCGGCTTTTTGGCGGTGCCGGATGGGCAACTGGAAGCAGCTTATTCGGTTGGCATGACGACTTTTCAGGCAGTTTATCGTGTGATTTTTCCGCAGGCACTTGGCGCGAGCCTCCCAGGAATATGCAGCTTGGTTATAGGGATCCTTCACGGTTCTTCTCTAGCTTATTTGGTCTCTCTGTTTGAGGTCAACGGGGTCGCGATGATGGTGGGGAGCCAAAGATGGAGCTTTCTTGAACCGCTATCTGCCGCAGCGCTGATCTACTGGGGAATCGCATTGCTCATAGAACGACTTGCAGCTGTCCTGGAGAAGCATTGGAAGACTTACAGCGGAGGGGGTGTGGTATGATCAAATTGGCAAACTTAAAAAAATCATATAACAAACTTGAGGTGTTGAAGGGAATTGATCTACTGGTTCAGACAGGAGAGGTGATGGCGGTTCTTGGTCCGAGCGGTTCAGGGAAATCCACATTGCTTCGCTGCATTAATTTTTTGGACAAGGCGGATGAGGGCGTCGTTACAATCGGGAGTACGATGGTTCCTTGTGACAAACCAAACAAGCGGGATGTGCTTCAGTTACGCCGGAAAACGGCCATGGTTTTTCAGAACTATAATCTGTTTAGGCATAAGACGGCATTGGAAAATGTGATGGAAGGTTTAATCGTTGCGCAGAAACAAAGCAAAAGCGCAGCGAAGGAAAAAGCTAAAGCTGTATTGGAGAAAGTAGGGTTGGCAGATAAACTGGACTCATATCCAAGTCAGCTTTCCGGGGGGCAGCAGCAGCGTGTAGGGATTGCTCGGGCACTCGTTTTGGAACCAGAAATTATTCTTTTCGATGAGCCTACCTCAGCACTTGATCCCGAGCGAGTTGGGGAGGTGCTCACTGTTATTCGAAATATAGCCAAGGAAGGCATTACAATGATGATTGTTACACATGAGCTCAATTTTGCACGGGAAGTTGCGAACCGCGTGATTTTTATGACGGATGGGGAAATCATTGAGGAAGGATCGCCTGAGACGATTTTTAGTCATCCAAAGGAAGCACTCACTCGTCAGTTTTTTCGCCGTTTTATTAACGATTATAGCTATAGTATTTAGACTTACATGCTCATGATGAATGCCAAGACCATTTACCGTTGAAAGGATATCATGAAAAATGGCAAATCAATTGTTGGAAACTGTACGAGACGGCTTGTTTAAGTCCTTTGATATTCCCAAGCTTTCCTTAAAAAATCGCATTGTCATGGCCCCGATGACAAGAGGCTTTTCCCAAAACGGGGTTCCTGATGAAAATGTTGCGGCTTATTATCGCCGACATGCGGAAAGCGGTGTCGGGCTGATCATAACGGAGGGAACGCTTATCGATCATCCAGCTGCTGCGGCCAATCCGAACTGGCCGCATATTCACGGTGAAGAAGCGCTTGCAGGGTGGGCGAAGGTCGTTGCCGCTGTCCGAGAAGGAGGGGGGAAAATCATTCCACAGTTATGGCATTTGGGGACCGCAAGAACAGTTGGTAGCTTACCTAATCCAGAAGCGCTGCCGATTGGTCCTTCGGGTCTGAATGCCGAAGGCAACAAGGTTAACGAACCACTTACAGAGAGCGAAATAGCTGATTTGGTGTCCACTTATGCAAAAGCTGCCGCCGCTGCAAAGCAAATTGGCTTTGATGGAATTGAAATTCATGGTGCGCACGGCTATTTGATCGACCAGTTTCTCTGGGAACAAACCAATCGGAGAACAGACAAGTATGGAGGAGATTTAAGAAGACGTACCCGCTTCGCAACTGAGGATATTCAGGCTTGCCGCAACGCTGTCGGTTCTGACTTTCCTATTCTGTTCCGTTTCTCGCAATGGAAGGGGAACCACTACGAAGCTAAGCTGGCCGAAACTCCGGAGCAGTTGGAACAGTTGCTTGCTCCGCTGGTAGATGCAGGAGTCGATGTGTTTCACGCCTCCACTCGCCAGTTCTGGCAGCCGGAGTTTGAGCATTCCCGATTGAACCTAGCCGGTTGGGCCAAACTGTTGGATCTGTTGCTTTGGAGCAAGACTTTTGGCAGCAGCCGGAACAAATCCAGCGCCTTGCAGAAATATTGGAGCAAGGAGAGGCAGATCTGGTAGCGATCGGCAGGTCACTTTTGTCTAATCCGCAGTGGATAAGCCAAGTTAGAGAGAATCGCTTGTCAGATTGGATAACCTATGATAGCAAAATCTTAACGACTCTAAACTAAGTACTCGGCCTTGCGTAAAGCAGGGCTTTTTCATAGAGAAAGGGGGAATACGATGACGGACAACATCCTTCAATACGTCGATTCATTAAAAGAGGAAATCATTGCCATCCGAAGGGAATTTCACCGCTTTCCAGAGGTTTTATTTGAGGTTTCCCGCACTTCCGCCAAAGTAGCCGATTATTTGAGAGGACTGGGGCTGGAAGTTCATACGCATGTTGGCAAGCATTTTGGCATGGGCGTGATTGGTGTCCTTAACAGCGGCAAGCCCGGTCCGACGATCGTTCTCCGGGCCGATATGGACGCTCTTCCGATTAGGGAAGGCCATCATCATTCTTTTCGCTCGGAACACGAAGGATTCATGCACGCCTGTGGCCATGATGCGCATATGGCGATGCTTATTGGAGCTGCCAAGGCGATCGTTCAATACCCCGATCAAATAGCGGGAATCATTAAATTTGTGTTTCAACCGGCTGAGGAAAGCGCAGTTCCGAGTCCGATTGACGGACGGATGATTAGCGGTGGCAGGGATATGATTGAGGCCGGAATATTAGAAGATGCCGATATTTGTTTCGCACTTCATGTATGGCCGGATCTCCCTGCAGGAACGGTAGGCATTCATCGGAGCCATGCTATGGCAGCTTCATCCCATTTTCATATCGCTTTTCAGGGTGTAAACGGCCACCACAGCACCCCTCATCTCGCGGTGGATGCTCTCTCTATGGCCACCCAGTATGTAACGGATGTTAAATACGCGATTGCGACAGAACTGGATCCATTCGATACATCCGTTTTATGTTTCGGCACTTTGCATGCCGGTACAGCGATAAATGCCATTGCAGGGGAGAGTAAGTTAAGTGGTACTTTTCGGGTTTTAAGCTCGGCGATGGTAGACAAAGTCCATCGAATATTGGAGAATCGGGCGGAGGCGGTGGCCAAAGCGTACGGAGGAAGTTACTCTTCTCAATATCGGCTCGGAACCCCCTTAATTAATCATGAGGCTGCTGTAGAACTGACATTACATGCAGGGAAAAAAGCGTTAAGGGCAGAACAAGTCGTATTGCTGGATAAGCCCAGTTTGGCTGGGGAAGACTTTGCTTTATATGTGGAGAAGATACCCGGAGCGTTTGCCTTTCTTGGGATGGGAGATCAGACCGAGGAAGCCGTATTTCCGTTGCATCACCCGCTGTTTGATGTGAACGAAGAGGTTTTAACTGTCGGCGTCAAACTTTTTGTTCAATGGGTGAGTGAAGCTGTGAGGAGAAATCGGGATCTGTCAAACTCTTAAAATGTTGGTCGACAGTGATGGGGACCGGAATGGTGGAAAGTAGATTTGGAGAGCGTACGCAATATATCAGAGTTGGATAGTTACTGGTACAAAAGTACAACGTAATTATAGTTCTGGATTTGCCTCTAGCTATGAGTTGAGGTAATTGAAAATTAGTATCTCAGTCTTTAAGAAGTAAGTGGTTATTATCACAATTTAAGAGTAAAGAGGGGGGACTAGATTTCCTCTTTTTTGTAGTTGTTTCTTGTTAGGTGGAAGAGACAGAGTCACAGATTAACTAAACTTTATTTTGTTATAGTTGTGTCAATGTAGGGTTATCTTGCAAAGAGTAGTTTAATAGAAAAATAATGGAATTTGGATCTGATGCTAAACTCGGGAAATATAAAAAAGTATTTCTGAATTTGGCAGATTCATTGGCACTCATAGAAAGCCATTTTAATAGTAATTCATCTTTTATTGGTAGATTGGATTTCCAGTCTGAAAGTGTATTGAATTTAATACTTACGAAGTGATTTGAGCAACTGCATTCAAAACCGCCGTTGCTCTTTTTATTTAGAGAGTTAAATGGTGTTTTCTTGCCACAGCTGTTACAAATATTCTTCAAATTACTTAAGTGATAGGGGCATTTATGTAATAGGCCAAATTGGTGAAAGAGACTATGATGGCCCATACCTAAACATTCTTCGCAAAAGGTGTGATCAGGACGAATGAGGAATGCAGCATCTTTTTGGTTCGGGAACATGCCAATAAGCTGCTTCATATAAAGATTTGTATGTTCATAGGGATTTAATCCAATGGCTTGAGTTATATTCTCTAAGTTATACTTATTAAATTCCGACAAATATTTATGTAAACCATTGTAAGACCTATTGATTATTTTAATAATATATTCATTTGAAAAATCACGAGATGTAAGAGCATTCGCATATTTGATTTTCTCGAAAATTGACCAAGCAGACTCGAAAGGATTCACCCAAGCCGGATTCCATGTGATTTGTTTCATTTATTAGTGCCTTTACTTTTTTTGGTAAATATTTTGGCGGATTTTATTTCTAGTTTTAATTGATTAAGTTTATTAAAATAGTTCTCTAATTCATAGCTAGTGAGTTCAACTGTAACAAGCGGAGCAGGGATATCAAAAAATATATGAAGCAAATAGTTTGATGAGTAGTGCAATAAAGAACGCATTTTTATTTACATGGACATGATGGCTTGGAATTGCATTAATCATTATACCGTGGGCAATTTGGTTTACGTTTGGAAAAAAAGAAAGCATGGGTCGTTTACTTTTAGCAGGCTTTACCTCTATGCTTCTCTCTTGTGTTATAGAGAGCATCGCTATATCGTTAGGAAAATGGTCATACCCGTTTACAGTAATTCCTTTTTTTCCTGTGTTGGATATTGTTTTTGATTGGTGCTTATTACCTGTAGCAGTCATGTTTTTTATTCAATTGAAACCCAATATTAATCCCTTGATAAAAGCAATTGTTTTTGGCTTGGTAGGTGCGTTTATTTTAGAACCTATTTTTGAAAAACTTCATTTTTACAACGCTAAAGGTTGGCATCACACATATGATTTCTTTATTCATTCTTCAATTTTTTTAATCTCCTTCCGGATAAGTACAATGAACAATTTCGGAAAAATCAAATCGGATGAAAATGTTAAACGGGAGTTTAACTTTAATTTTTTGCGTAGAAAAGAAAAAGTACGATAAAAGACAAGTTCTACCAAAGAACCACTCCGTTGGCAGGAGTGGTTTTGTCTTTATATGCTGATATATATGGTCAAAATGAACTTTGTGCTAAGAAATTACGATGAACCGTATCACAGAGAGAATTCTTAGACATTGAACTACCCTGAAAGTAGTCGACCAAGAATATAATTTTGATTCATCTGTGGTGCCCTGCGAGGGGCATGGATGGCTAACGGATAACTAGAGTTCAGGAGCTGCATTGAAGCAGCTCCTTTTTGATTTTTCTTTGAACTAAAAGTCAGTAGAGCGTGGTGGAAACTTGAGTTTAAGCTACCACTTTTTAACTGTACGGGAGTTTTACGCAACTATCAATGTATTTGCAACGTCTAAATATTTGGGATTATTTGTAATTTAGGCAGGAAGAGTGATAATTTATGCTTATTGAAGAAGAGATCATTTTTTTTCGATGGTTACTTTTTGCTTTTTACTAAGTGAGGATGCTGAGAAGATCAGATATAGACATAGTGATATGGGGAGGGAAGTTCAATTGAAGCATAGGTGGTTTTTGCTCACAATAATAATTTATTTAATGGTGGTAGGTTGCGACGTAAAGAATAATGATACGGCTACACAAGATGGACCTATAATAAAAGAGTCTAATCCAAATTTATTGACTTCTGCTGAACCCAATAATCCGGGTCAAATTGGTGAGACAAAAGAACAAGTTAGTGATATCTCAGCAATTATCAATAAACTCCTGGATGTGAATCATAAATACTCAGCTTTAGAAGGAAAGATCATAAGTACATTTGAGCCTACTGGAGAAAAGGAGCTAGTTGTACTTGTTATCGAACAGCCTAGCCGATTCTATGTGAAGCACATATTAGATTCTAAAACACCGGATCGATTTGAAGAGTCAATAAATGACGGAACAAATGTTCAAATTAAAGGATCTGATGGTGAAATAAGTCAATCATCTCCAGCAGATAATGGACTTGGACTACTTCTACCTATCGGTGGTGTAAACGAATTACTGAATCCAGAAATGTTTATTCACAATGCCATTAGTAGTGGTCAACCCACGTTAAAGGCTGAAGAAAAGTTCCTTGATCGTGATTCAACAGTTATAGTTATAGACCGTAAAGAAGGGAAACTGGGAAATAAGCTAACTATTTGGTTTGATAACAAAGCTGGAATTATCCTAAAGATTATTTTTTCAGATGGTGATAAGCCTCTACAAACTATTGCTTTTGATCAGATAAAATTTATCGACAAAGCTGATGAAGAAAAATTTAAGAACTTAAAGTGAAAAAACGTTCAACTAACGGAGAACGATAGCTTCATAACAAGATCTAGCAGGCTACCAGTGATAAATCTGGTGACTTATTCTGCTAACCGGCAGCAGGATAGTTTGGTACTTACTTAAACTTTACCAAGATTCCGAACAGCCATTTAGTAATATAAGCATGTAAAGACAACCGCAAGAAAGTTTGAAGTAAAAGGGGATTAAATTGAATAACGTAGATACTGCGGTTTTAAATAATATTGTTTGGTGGGATTGTTTGTGAGTTGCATGGACTTACTCAAACTTCAAGTGAACGTGTAGGGGGACTGCTTTCTAAAGCACCCGAATTATACCCCGATAGCTTACTTCAAGCAGTCATGCAACGAGTGAAGAAGTAAAAAATTTAATAGGTAATATAGAAATATTCAGTATAAAAGATAGTTTTGCAAATCTTATTATGGTTTCATTTGGTTTTAAAGGCAAAATGGATATGTTATTCACCGGTTGCCGACGTTGAAGAAATCAGGATTTTTTTTAATTCCAATGGTTTTAATCGGAATAATTCTTGTCAAATTATAGAAATGATGATATTATCTAATAATGATAATACATTATCTAATTATGATATAAATTGAGGAGGTATTACAATGAGTAGTTCATCAATTGAAGAGCAATCGTGCCAAACGTCAGACACTTCTAAGAAGAACATTAAAGTAGAAACGAATCCACGATGGGTTCGTGTCCGAGTTGGTGGAGAAACAATTGCAGACAGTAAGGGTGTACTGACGCTACATGAGCGAGGCCATCTTCCTGTCTATTACTTCCCCGAATCTGATGTTCGTCAAGATTTGCTCATACCAAGTTCACACAGTACGCATTGCCCGCTGAAAGGGGATGCCTCTTATTGGAGTATTCAGGTGGGGGACAGAGTCATTGAGAATGCGGTCTGGAGCTATTTGACTCCGATTCCTGAGAGTGAAGCAATTCGTGGGTATTATGCGTTTTATTGGAACAAAGTTGATCAATGGTTAGAGGAAGAAGAAGAGATCTTCGTACATCCGCGTGATCCTTATAAACGAGTAGACGCAATTGCCAGTTCACGCCATATACAGATCGTATTGAACGGTGTTACTGTCGCTGATAGCAAACGTCCGGTTATCGTATTTGAGACTGGTGTTCCTGTTCGCTATTATTTACCGAAGGAAGATATCCGGGAAGAAGTATTGACTGCATCGGCGCTGCTTACGAGCTGTCCGTATAAAGGAACGGCTTCTTACTTGAACGCTACGATTGAGGGGCAATTATACGAGAACATAGTGTGGAGTTATCAGAATCCGATTCCAGAAATCCCGAAAATCGCTGGCTTATACTCCTTTTACAATGAGCGTGTAGACGCGGTTTACGTAGATGGGGAAAAAGAGCCGGAGCCTCAATGGTACCGCTCTGCGCTTGATTTTTTTAATGCAAATGAAGTCTAATTGATCTTATATTGTCATTCAATAACTAAAATAATAGGATTGATCAAGGCTGACCTGGTCACAGGAAGTCTTTTTTTATATTGAAATCATTTAATTCCGATAGGATTACTATAAATAATGATTGACAAGTGGAAATAGTCATAATAATATTGAATTACAGTTATTTGTTATCACATGTTAATAATGATTAGGGATCAACCATGCGATTGGAGGTCTCATTTTCCTGAAGGGGAAAGTGAGGCCTTTTATTTTTGATGAAAGGATGGAGCAGAATGAGTGGTATCGCTTTGGAATTCAAGCAGGTAAGCAAAAATTACGGTGCGGGTATCGTCCTAGAGAACTTCAACCTATCGGTTCCCAAGGAACGAATCGTGACAATTATTGGTCCTTCGGGATGCGGGAAAACGACTATTCTCAAAATGATCAATCGCTTGATCGAGCCAGAGGCGGGGCAAATCCTGTTAGAGGGGACGGATATTGGAGCTTTGGATCCGGTAGAGCTAAGAAGGAGTATCGGGTATGTGATCCAACAGATCGGCCTTTTTCCGCACATGACCATTGAGGAGAATATCTCCATCGTTCCCAGGTTGAAAGGTGAATCCAAGAAACAGCTTGTTGCTCGCACGGAAGAACTTCTCGAGCTCATCGGGTTAGAGCCTTCCTTGTTTCGCAAAAGATACCCGCACGAGTTAAGTGGAGGACAGCAGCAGCGTATAGGTGTGGCACGGGCACTTGCAGCAAATCCTTCCATCATTTTGATGGATGAGCCTTTTAGCGCATTAGATCCGATTAGCCGAGTTCAACTGCAGAAGGAGCTGATTCATCTCAATAAACATGTGAAAAAGACCATTGTCTTCGTTACACACGACATCGATGAAGCGCTTAAGATCGCCGATCAAATTATTTTGCTCAAAGATGGCAAAGTCGTTCAGGCTGCAACGCCAGAGGAGCTATTGAAACAGCCTGCAACCGCATTTGTCCGTGAATTCGTAGGGCAGGAAAGATTTCAACCCGTGGTGGCTGAACGTACGGTCGCCAGTGTGATGGACAATATTCTCTCCATGAGACCGCATGTAGGTATCTCGGAAGCTTTGCGTCAGCTTCAAGACAACCAAGTGAGAGACATCATCGTGACATGTTCGGAGAATAAATTTCTTGGCATTGTCGGCATTGATGACCTCAGTCAGCGAGTTAGCGTGACGAACGCTTCTACAACAAAAGTGGAAGATATCATGCGAACGGATGTGCCTAGTGTCGGAGAACACTCACCGATTGCTCAAGTATTCAGCCTTTTGAATAACTATCACATCGTTCCGGTTGTCGACGAGGCGCAGCGCTTGCTTGGAGCGGTAACGCAAACTAGCTTTATTAAAGCGATTGCCCATTCATTCGATAGGGAAGAGGTGATTGCATGAATCAATTTTGGAATACGGTGCAAGCGGATTGGCCTAAGATTGTGCAGAAAACAGGTGAGCACATCGAGCTGTCCCTCATTTCGGTCATTCTTGCTTGCCTCATTGCCATACCGTTTGGCATTTATCTGACGACACACAAGCGATTAGCGAATGGGGTAATCACGGTTGTCTCCGTGATACAAACGATTCCGAGTCTAGCATTATTCGGATTTATGATCCCGTTAGTTGGCATTGGTACGAAGCCGGCGATAATCGCTTTGACCTTGTACGCCTTGCTCCCTATTTTACAAAACACCTATGTAGGGGTTTCTAGTGTGACACCATCGTTGATTGAAGCAGGTACAGGGATGGGAATGACTCGGTGGCAAATTCTGTGGATGGTTCAATTGCCTATCGCGCGAAGCTTTATCATGGCAGGCGTTCGTTTAGTGGCTGTGCAAACCATCAGCTTAGCTACAATTGCAACATATATAGCCGCAGGAGGTTTGGGGGACATCATTACACGTGGGATTGCCATGATCAACACGAACACCATTTTGGAAGGCGCCATTCCGGTGTCTCTGCTAGTTATTATCGTTAACTTATCACTTCTGGGATTAAATCGTTGGTTAACGCCGAAAGGCTTGCGTCACCAAACAAAAATATAACAGGTACAACGAAAGGGGATCATTTCAATGAAATTCCTAAAACAACAATCAGGCAAAAAGCAAGGGTATTGGCTTCAAAAAACGGCAACGATTGGGCTAGCAATCGCTTTAACAGCGGCTCTTACCGGCTGCTCCAAATCAGCCTCAAGCTCCTCGGATACGATCAAAATCGCGACCAAAGGATTTGCGGAATCTGACATTTTGGCAAATGCGTTTAAACTTTTAATTGAAAATGACACAAAACTTAAAACGGATATTACCAAATTAGACAACTCGCTCCTGTGGAGCGCAGTGAAAGAAAATAAAGTGGATACCTATGTGGAATATACGGGGACAGCACTGATCAACATTCTCAAAGCTGAAGCGGAGTTTGACCCACAAAAAGCTTTTGACAAAGTGAAAAAAGACTTGAAAGAGAAAAACCAGATCACGGTTCTTGATCCAATTGGTTTCAATAATACTTACGCTTTTGGCTTACGTAAAGAACAAGCAGAGAAATTTGGAATTAAAACAACGTCGCAGCTTGCTGCGAAATCAGGCGAACTCATCTTCGGAGCCAGTGAAGAATTCATCAACCGCCCAGATGCATGGCCACCCATTCTAAAAACGTACAATCCAAAGTTCAAAGAGATTAAAACGATTCAGAATCCGGGTCTCGCTTACCAAGCGATCGATCAGAAGTTAATTGATTCGATGATTCTATTTACGACAGATAGCCAAATTACGGTGAAGCCTATTGTTGTTTTGGAAGATGACAAACATGTGTTCTTACCCTACTATGCGGTTCCATTAGTACGTGATGCTGTCCTGAAAGATCACCCTGAACTGAAAACTGTCCTGAATAAGCTAGCTGGAAAAATTACGGATGCAGAGATGCAGAAATTGAACAGCGAAGTTGAATTGAAACAAAGACCAGCGCTGGATGTAGCCAAAGAATGGTTGCTTTCCAAAGATTTAATCAAAAAATAAATTCGAATCCAAGGAGGATGACAGATATGAGCAAAGTGAAACGGCAAATGGCGCTTGGCGCGATGATGTATTTTCCAGCTGGCGAACATATCTCTAGTTGGCGGCATCCGAAGGCTGAAGCTGAAGGACTGCTCGATTTTAATTATTATAAACGCATTGTGCAGACGGCAGAGCGCGGGAAGTTTGATATGTTCTTTTATGCCGACGAGCTGTATGTCTGGGATCGGTTTGAATCAGGTATTAGTCATTCTAACAGTATCCGGCCAGAGCCGTTTTCACTGTTATCCGCGTTGTCAGTCGTGACGGAGCATATCGGTTTGGCTGCTACAATTTCGACTACCTATAACGAGCCTTATCACATTGCAAGAAAGCTAGCTACACTGGATTATTTGAGCAATGGTCGCGCAGCATGGAATATTGTGACTTCCCAGACGGATGAAGAGGCTAGGAACTTTGGTAAAGAGAAGCATTTGCAGCATGCTTTGCGATATGAACGTGCCAGCGAGTTTGTCGATGTGACACAAGGATTGTGGGATAGCTGGGAAGACGATGCTTTACTTTTTGACAAAGCTAGCGGGTATTTCGCAGATAAAGATAAGCTGCATAATCTCGATTATAAAGGGAATGACTTCTCTGTTCGAGGTCCATTGAACGTAACAAGACCGCCACAGGGACACCCGGTTCTGATTCAAGCGGGTGCCTCGGAGGCAGGGAAGGAGCTTGCCGCTGCCAAAGCGGAAGTTGTCTTCGCGCCAGGCTCAACCTTTGCTCCCGGCGGTTCGCTTCAAGATGGTCAGCGGTTATATGAAGATATAAAAGGCAGGATGGCCAAATACGACAGGCACCGAGACGAATTGAAGATTCTGCCGGGGGTTATGCCTATTATCGGGCGAACGGAGTCAGAAGCCAAAGAACAGTTAGCGATTATTGAGGAGCTAACCCCTCAGCAGTTGGGGTTAGATTTGCTATCACACTATCTAGGGCAGGACATTTCATCTTACCCCTTAGACGAACCATTGCCTTTCTTGCCAGAGATTGATGATTTCAATCAAAGCAAGAGTGGTCTCGAGCGTATTCGAGAGCTTCTGAAGCAAGAACCGTTAACACTTCGTCAGCTGTACCAACGAATTACGAACAAAAGAGGCTTTGCTGGAACACCGGAACAAATCGCGGATCATCTCGAAGAATGGTTTGTTCATGGTGCTGCCGACGGTTTTAATATTGCCTTCCCACATTTACCAGGTAGTCTTGATGACTTTGTGAATTTGGTTATTCCAGAACTGCAACGCAGAGGGTTGTTCCGTACCGAATACACCGGAAGAACGCTGCGAGATCATTTATATTTACAACGGCCTGCTAATCGATTCAATTCAGTTCGTGTATAAGGAGAGGGATTTTAATGGCACATGTTGACCCACAGTGGTCTTTAAGAGACGGTAACCGCACGGGATGGCAGATTCGCGCTGAGATTAGTCCGAGATGGATTCGGGTTATCTTCAGGGGCGTAACGGTTGCAGATAGCAAGCAAGTTCTGGTCGTTACAGAAACAGGGAAGCTGCCGGTTTATTACTTCCCTCGCTCTGATGTTCGTACCGAACATCTTGCATTAGCGGCGTATCGAGAAGATCATGCAAACAAAGGAGAAGCAGATTACTGGGATATTCACATTGGTGATCAAACCATTGAACGGGCTGCTTGGAGCTATTCAGATCCTAGTTCAGAGAGCGGGTTCTTGAAGGACTATGTCTCTTTCGTTTGGAAGAAAGCTGACGCTTGGTTCGAGGAGGAAGAAGAGATTTTCGTACATGCGCGAGATCCATATTCCAGAATTGACGCTATCCCGAGTTCTCGACACATCCAGGTGATCGTGGGAGGCGAGCTTGTTGCCGATAGTCGACGTCCCGTCATCCTCTACGAAACGGGACTTACTCCGCGGTACTATTTGCCCAAAGTGGATATAAGACTCGATCTACTTACCGCTTCGGATAGCGTGACGCGATGCCCTTACAAAGGGACAGCCTCATATTGGTCAGCATCGCTTGGCGGGAGAACGTTCAAAGATGTGGTCTGGAGCTACGCTGAAGCTCTACCTGAGGTTCACGAAATAGCGGGCTTGCTAAGCTTCTATAACGAAGAAGTAGATGCGTTAATGATTGATGGAGAGAAGTGGTCCTTGGAAGAAAAAGACCGACTTCCTTATAAGCAAATTGCACTCACTCATGAAAGTTCATGAGATCTTACAGAGTAGGAAGTGCGAATGATGTCCGAGCATAAATCTGCGATCGCCGGGTTATTCGCTGTAGCCATGATTTGGGGTGTTACTTATGTACTAAGCGCTTATTTGCTTCGTGCTTTCTCACCCGTATTGTTATCTTTCTTGCGAATCTGCGTAACAGGAACTTTGTTATTAGCTGTATCTAGGACTCAAGTTATTCAGCATCCGACAAGGAGGGAATGGCTGCTGCTCCTTGGATCTGCCGTCTTTTTTACATTGATTCAGCAGCCTTTATATTTTATTGGTCTTCAATTTTCTACAGCTGCTAATGCGTCTTTGATTTATGCGGTGGCACCCTTAGCCACACTATTCTTGGAAGTTATTTTTCTGAAAACAAGATTTAGTTGGATGAAGGTTGCTGGAGCATTATTTGGTTTTCTAGGTGTCTTGGTGATAGTTGGTTTCAACGGTCTGTCATTGCATGTTTCGATAGGTGATTGGTATCTGCTTATTGCGATGCTTGGTTTTTCAATCAGTGTGTTGTTTACACCGCATCTATCTAAGAGAATGTCGCCTTTTTCAATCTCGTTGTATTCCACGATGGTTGGAGGTGTGCTGATGGCTCCTTTTGTCGCGGGAGAGAATTGGTTTGGACATTTGGATATGCATGGAGATCTCTTTATGTGGTCACTGCTTGTAGCAGGCGGACTTCTTAATGTCTTGGCTGGATTATGGTGGATTCGCGGCGTAGCAATCGTGGGTCCAGGAACAGCGTCTCTATTTAACAATTTACCGCCATTCATTGCCATATTGACCGGTTATTTATTCCTTGGCGATGCCATTCATTTGACTCAGATATGCGGTGGGATTTGCATCTTGATAGGTGTATTTACCTCCAATAGATCGTTGGTTAAGCAGGTCAAGCGAAATCGGCTGGAGTCGGAATTTGAAGGGAATTAAATAGAAGGACAGACCTGTGAAATCTTGTACATGTCTGTCTTTTGAGCTTTACACACAACCAGACAGCTATCGAAGTATCTACTCCACATGGAAGAGGTTATGGCATGATGCTTGATTTAATCCTAAGAGGCAATATCGTTTTGGAAAATGAAGTTTTCTATGGGGAAATTGGTATCAAAGAAGGCAAAATTGACAGAATTGCCGACGTAGGTCAGCTGCAAGCATTAAGCGTACAAGATTTTGGCCAATGCCTCATCTTTCCAGGCATGATCGATGCTCATGTACACTGTTTCAGCAATCCGCTGGAAGGGTTTGTGACGACTTCGGCCTCGGCTGCGGTTGGTGGGTTAACGACGATTCTAGATATGCCGTATGATCTGCCTGAGCCGATTCATAACGTAACTGAATTTCAGAAAAAAGTTCAAAGGTTAGAGCAAGAAGCGCTGATAGACATTGGATTATGGGCAACCATCGCGAAGACAGGTGGGACTCAGCAGATTGTTCCATTAGCGGAAGCGGGAGCCATTGCTTTTAAAATGTCGACGTTTGAGACCGATCCGTACCGTTTTCCTCAGATACCGGATTCAGAAATAATGAAAGCAATGGCGCTGATACGTCAAACTGGCCTTAGAGCTGCGTTCCATGCAGAAAACGATGAAATCATCAAAAATCTTACCGAATCTTACCTGCAAGAAGGACGAATTGATCCTAGAGCGCATATGGAAACAAGACCTCCGGTCACAGAGACGAGTGCGGTATTGAAGCTCATGGAATTTGCTTATTGGACGGGGGTTAAGCTTCATATTGTCCATGTCAGCCATCCAAGAACAATTGATCTTATTATGATATATAAGCAGATGCTAGTTGATGTGACCGCCGAAACATGCTATCCCTATTTGCTTTTAGATGTTCATGATCTGGAGCGATATGGCCCTAAAGCGAAAAATAATCCTCCGCTGCGACTGCCTGAAGATGTGGAAGGAATGTGGGAACATCAGCTCCAAGGGCATATTGATCTAATTACTTCTGATCATGCGCCTTGGGGAACAGATAAGAAGGATATTGGAGAACAGAACATATTTGATGCAGCATCCGGCATGCCAGGGGTGGAAATAATAGTTCCCTTATTGTTTGAATGGGCAGTAATTAAAGGGGGGATATCTCCTGTTGTGTTTGCCAAATGGCTGTCGCAGCATCCTGCTGAAATCTTTCAAATTCAAGGTAAAGGCAAAATTGAGAGTGGCTATGACGCGGATTTTACCGTGATTGATCCGGACCAGACGTGGGAGATTGATGAGCATGCTTTTAGATCCCATTCGAAGTTGTCGCCTTTTCATCAGCGCGAGGTTCAAGGGAAAGTAGTCCATACCATTGTACGTGGAACAACGGTTTATGATGGGTATGAAGTAAAGGTAAAGCCCGGTTTTGGCCGATTTATCGCTGGCTCTGCCGTGAAAAAGGAGGTTTACCTATGATAGAGCGGCTTCCTACACAACCCAGCAAAGAACGAATCGCCGAAGATATTCAAAAACTCGCCACTTTCGTTGATCCTAATAAACCCGGCTGGACTCGAAGACCCTTTACTTCTTGGTATGAACAAGGAAGAGTGTGGCTGAAACAGCAAATGCAGGACTTAGGCATGGATGTAAGATACGATGCTGCATCCAATCTAATTGGCACTTTGCCGGGTAGTGATGAATCCCTTAAGCCGATTCTCGTTGGTTCTCATACGGATACGGTGACAGGCGGAGGTCGATTTGATGGAATCATCGGTGTAGTGGCCAGCTTGGAGCTAGTTCGTGTTCTACAAGAGTCGAGAACCAGATTAAGGCATCCGCTAGAAGTGGTCGATTTCACAGCCGAGGAGCCCAGTGAGTTTGGTATATCGACGATTGGCAGCAGGGCCATGGTGAATAATTTATCCGAGGAAATGCTGCTAAGACAAGATCCTAACGGATTGGTTCTAAAGGAAGCCATTCATTGGGCCGGCGGTCAGCCTAATTTTATATCTCAACTTTCTCGCAAAACCGGTGATGTTGCCATATATCTGGAGCTACACATTGAACAAGGGCCTGTACTGGAGCAATCCGCTATGAAACTTGGCGTCGTTACCGGCATAGTGGGCATTCATCGCTATCGGATTATCGTAGAGGGAGTTCCAAATCACGCAGGGACGACACCAATGACGATGCGATCGGACGCGTTGACCAGCGCTTCAGAGCTCATTTTAGAACTGGAAGCGATTGCGAGACAACCGTATTCGGACCCAGTTGTAGGGACAATCGGACGGCTGCAAGTGGAGCCCAATGCTTCCAATGTTATCCCAGGCAGGGTTGTTTTTGAGTTGGAGATCAGATCGCTAAGCGTTGAGATTCTCGAACAAATGCTTCTTATCTATAGGGAAAAAGCGAATCAGATTGCAGAAGTGCGAGGGGTTCATATCAGTTTCGACAGCTTGTCGAAGTCAGAACCAATCCGTGTTGACGTTGAAGTGCAGCAAGTCATTCGCGAAGCGTGCTCAGCTACGGCATCTACGATCAGCTTACCTAGTGGAGCAGGACATGATGGGAATCAGTTGTCCCGCATTGCTCCAATCGGGATGATTTTCGTTCCAAGCAAGGAGGGACGCAGTCATTGTCCGGAAGAGTGGACTGACTATGAAGACGTAACGCTTGGCGTTTGGGCATTGATCCGATCTGTTATTACATTTGACCAAAAGCTAGATAGCTAATATTGGTTCGTTACAATTATGCATATTGGAAAGGAAGATGTTCATGGAACGAATAACAGCGGCAAGAGGCCTTGAGCTTCGTTGTAAGGGTTGGCGCCAGGAAGCATTGCTTCGAATGCTAGAGAATGTGCTGGAAAATGGCGAGAACCAAAAAGAGCTCATTGTGTATGCGGCTCTAGCAAAGGCAGCAAGAAATTGGCCGTCTTACCACGCTATCGTAAGAACGCTTAAGGAATTGGAAGAGGACGAAACCTTAGTCATTCAATCAGGCAAACCGATCGGTATTTTTAAAACGCATCGTTTTGCTCCCCTTATTGTGATGGCGAATTGTAATTTGGTAGGGCGCTGGGCCACAAGCGAGAACTTCTACCGTTTGCAGGAAAAAGGATTGCTGATTTGGGGCGGCTTAACAGCGGCAGCATGGCAATATATTGGGTCTCAAGGTGTCATCCAAGGAACCTATGAAATCTTCCAAAGCATTGCTAGACTTCATTTCAATGGTAGTCTCGCGGGGAAATTCATTTTAACCGCAGGTTTAGGCGGTATGGGAGGAGCTCAGCCTTTAGCAGGAACCTTGGCAGGAGCTGCAATTCTATGCGTCGAGGTGTCCGAAGACCGAGTAGATCGACGCTTGCAAACGAACTATTTGCAGCGTAAAACGAGGAGCTTAGATGAGGCACTATTGTGGATTGAAGAAGCTGTCGATAATCTACATCCCGTTTCCGTAGGATTGACCGGCAATGCGTCTGACATTTATCCAGAGCTTGTACGTCGCGGGATCACACCAGATATTGTGACTGACCAGACGTCCGCGCACGATCTCGTGTATGGCTATGTGCCGTCCGGGTATCGGGTGGAAGAGCTGGAGGAAGCTAGGGCGAACGATCCAGAGCAGCTGCAGCGTGATGCAGGCGCATCAATCGCTGTAGAAGTTGAAGCGATGCTGGAGTTGAAAAAACGGGGTGCTATCGTTTTTGACAACGGGAACAATATTCGTTCACAGGCGAAGGAGTATGGCGTCCAGAACGCTTTCGACATCGATATTTTCACCGAGGCCTTCCTTCGGCCGTTATTTGCAAGAGCGATTGGACCATTTCGTTGGGTCGCTCTTAGTGGAGAACTAAGCGATATTCACGCTATTGATGAATTTATTTTGGAAGCTTTCTCAGATAACGAAGTCATTGCGAATTGGATTCGCTTAGCGCGTGAACATGTCCCCGTAGAAGGACTGCCAGCTCGAATCGGTTGGTTTGGGCATGGCGATCGTACGAAGCTCGCACTAGCCGTGAACCAAATGGTACGGGAAGGTAAACTTCAAGGACCAATTGCCTTCTCACGTGATCATCTTGATGCTGCTTCCATGACACACCCGAATATTATGACAGAGCGCATGAAGGACGGCAGCGATGCGATTGCAGACTGGCCGCTCTTGAATGCGATGCTGAATTGCTCCTCGATGGCCGACTTGGTGACGATCCATTCGGGAGGAGGCGGTTATGCCGGTTATATGACGAGCGCTGGTGTAACGTTGGTAGCGGACGGATCTACCGAAAGCGACATTCGCTTGGAAACAACATTGAATAATGACACGGGATTAGGGGTTCTACGTTATGCGGATGCCGGTTATGAAGAATCTGCAGACGAAGTGCGCCTCAAAGATATTCGCTGGATTAAAACGAATTAATGGCAGCTTTCTCAATACATTCAAATAACCATTAGGAGGAATAGAAATGCGTATATTAACAGAAGAAGATGTGTGGGCAGCAGTAAGAGGAGGCTCCGTTTTCGCTTGCGGCGGCGGAGGTTGGGTCGATCATGGACTGCAAATAGGACATGCGGCCGTATCCATTGGTCAGCCAAAGTTGGTGTCGGTTGATGAACTTCCAGATGATGCCATCGTCATTACAGCGACAGCAATTGGTGCTCCGGCTGGAACTAATTGGCAGATGCTGGGAACTGATTACATTAAAGCCGTGAAGCTGCTGCAGGAGAACTATGAAGGCAAAGTTATAGGCGTGATGACCCCGCAAAATGGGATGTCAAGCACGATTAATGGCTGGCTGCCTGCTGCGCTGCTCGATCTAGTCGTGGTCGATGCTACTGGCGATATTCGGGCTCATCCTACAGGCAAAATGGGTTCGATGGGACTAGCTGCGCTGCAGGATTATGAAACAATTCAAGTTGTTGTTGGCGGCAAGCGGGAAACGGGTTCTTATCTGGAGCTCGTCGTCAAAGGTTCTCCGTCCAAGACATCAAACATTCTACGCACAGCGGCTGATCAAGCCGGTGGCTTCATCGCATCGGCGCGTCATCCGCTACCCGCTTCTTACATTAAGAAGCATGCCGCTATCGGTGGTATTTCCATTACCCTTGATTTAGGTAAAGCAATTATCGCTGCGCAGCCTAAGGGCGCGGATCATGTGATTGACACCATTGTAGGTAAAACAAAAGGGACTATTCTCGGTAAAGGCATCGTTGTTAAACGCGATGTCCATTATTCCGGCGCTTTCGATATCGGGACAATCGAGGTTGAAGTGCCTGGTGATACGTTAATCCTTCATGTTATGAACGAATATATGGCAGTAGATGGCAAGGATGGTAAACGTTTAACCACATATCCGGATGTGATCACAACATTATCTGCTGAAACGGGTCTGCCTGTAAGTGTGGGGCATGTAGAGGTTGGAGCCGAACTCGTTGTTTTATCCATTAATAAACAATATGTCCCATTGAGCTCCAGTGTGAAAGATCCGACGGTCTATCCCGAAGTTGAAAAGGCGCTTGGCATCTCGCTTGCTGAATACGCATTAGATGGCATTCTCGTGTAACAGAGACTTGTAGACCAGAGCAGCAGGGGGGAATTACGCAGATGACGAATCAGCTGGAATATACACTTGTTTTAGACGGGAAAAGTCTAACTATCGAAGATTTACAAGCAGTTGCTGTTCATAGAGTGAAGGTGGAAATTGATGAGTCATCTTGGGAACTGCTCGAAAAATCGCGCCGATTTGTTCTGAAGAAAGCAGAACTGGACGAACCTGTTTATGGATTCAATCGCGGTGTTGGACTCAATAAAGATCGAATAATCGAAGCCCAAGCATTCGAAACGTATAACCGGAACCTATTGTACGCGCACGCTGCAGGCATAGAGCCGTATGCGTCTGAAGAGCAGGTTCGTGCCGTCTTATTAGCACGTCTCAATTCCCTGCTCGTCGGACGAACGGGCATAGCGCCGGCTATCGCAAAGCAATATGCCGATTTCTTGAATGCCGGCATTCACCCGCTACTGCCGCTTCGAGGCTCTGTCGGCGCGGGCGACATCACGCTGCTGTCGCATCTCGGTCTCGCTTTCATCGGCGAAGGCGACGTGATGTATGCCGGTGCGCGCACTTCCGCAGCTGCAGCGTTAGCGCAGGCGGGGCTAACGCCCGTTCGCCTCGGAGCCAAAGACGGTCTGGCGATCGTCTCCTCGAATGCGGTCGCCGCAGGCACGGGAGCGCTTGTGCTCTATGCCTGTGAGCAGCTTCTTGAGCTCGCTGATTTGGTTTACGCGCTCTCCCTTGAAGGGCTGCAAGGCCATGTGACGCCGCTGGACCCGAGTGTCCAGCGCTATCGGCCTTATGCAGGTCAAAGCAGCAGCGCGGAGCGGGTTCGCCGATTTTTAACAAATAGCGGACTTTGGCACAAGGAGTCCGCTAGCCTTCAGGATCCGCTGAGCTTCCGCAGCGCCTGCCATATTCACGGCGCAGCGTTAGATGGCCTGCAGGTTGTGAAAGCCGCGCTGCATATTCATTTGAATGCATCCGATGACAACCCATGTGTGCTTGAGGAGGAAGATCGCATCGTTTCCTGCGCGAACTTCGAGCCTCTGGCATGGGTGCTCGGCTTTGAAATGCTGGGCATCGCCCTCAGCCACGTATCCAAGAGTGCTTGCTTCCGCACAATAAAACTCGGATCGCCTTCATTTACGGGTTTAAGCCGCTTTTTATCTCCCGATGAGAGCACGATCGCATTTAGCACGATTCAGAAAACTTTTACCGCTCTCGATGCGGAGATCCGTCATTTATCCAATCCATCTTCGGCAGACTACTATTCGTTGGCCGGTGATATGGAGGATCATAGCAGCAATGCCCCTTTTGTCGTTAGTAAAGTGGGGGAAATCATAGATCGGCTGTATTATATAGTAGCCATTGAAGCTATGCACGCCGTGCAAGCTATTGACTTGCGAGCGGGAGTTAAGCTTGGTCAAGGTACACAAGCAGCTTACGATGAATTTCGTACGGTTGTTCCTTTTTTAGCGAAAGACCGTAATTTAACAGCTGATATTCAATCCGCCTATCAACTATTGAAAAGCGGGAAATTATTAACGAGAGTTAGGCAATCATTTGCCATGTGAGTGGTTGAGTATTGAAGGAATTCGGTAAGAGCAGACGAATATAAAGGAGGTGAGTATGAGTACGAATTACGAGGTGCGACCTATGAATGGAACACAAACATTAAGCCGAGCACTTGATATTTTATTTGCACTTGCTGAAGCCGATGGATCTTTATCCGTTAGCGACATTGCCCAAAAGGTTTCTATTCCGGAAAGCTCTACGTACCGATTTCTACAGACCTTGGAGCAAAACGGTATCGTTGAACGTAGGAGCAAAGGACAGATTGGACTAGGCATGCGAATTCTGGATCTTGCTAGAAGCTTGAGTCAGCAGGTACATAGAGAGCTTGTGCCGCTTTCGCTCCCGATTATGGAGGAATTGACAGCAGACACGAATGAAACTTCTCTGTTATTTATTCGCTCAGGAACGAATGCCATCTGTATACAAAATGTTAAAAGTAAGGCTCTTATTCAATATTCGACCGAAAACGGACGAATACTTCCCTTACATTTGGGGGCTTCGAGCAAAGCTATTTTAGCTTATGAAAGTGAAAAAGTTATTCAAACGGTGTTAGAAAAACTGCCAATTGAAGCTGATCATAGGTTATTACTAGAGGATATGAGAGCAATTCGCGAGCAGGGCTTTGCGTTAAGTCAAGGTGAGGCGGATCCGGACGTATTTGCTGTCGGAGCACCTGTTTTTGACTCCCGAGGTACATTAATTGCCAGTTTGTCGATTGCCGGTCCGAAATATCGCTTTGATGAGGTTCTTAAAAAGAAGTCAATTAAAGCCGTAATGGTCTCAGCAGAGCTTGTATCACGCAAATTGGGGGGTACGGAAGAGTAGAGGAAGCCATAATGAAAAAAGACAACCTGGGTGATATTATCCCCTTATAGTTGACAGTGAAGAAAAGTCCATTGGTACAATGGACTTGAAAGCTGCTAACCGGAGGGGGTTTTTTCATGGCAAAGAAGGGACAATTATTTATCCAATACACGGAGCAATTAAAAAGCGAAGCCATTCGTCTTTATGAGTCAGGGGTAAGTTCTCGAGAAGTAGAATGAATTTAAGAGACCCAAAAGGACAGTACGAATGTAATCATCGTCTGTCCTCTGTGCAATCTATAATTTTATTATTGTACTACTTTTAGATGCTACTACTTAGTACCTTTGGAAATGTCCTCCCCGAACCATTTGGTTGAAATTTTGGCAAACGTACCATCAGCATGCATGTCGCTAAGCGCTATATTGAAAGCCTTAACTGTTTCATCATTGCCTTTCGTGAATGCAAACGAAGCCGTATCAACCTCCTGGGACCGATCTATGATTTTTATTTTTAGATCGGGACGATTCTTCTTCAAATCAAGAAAGTAAAGATTGTTATATATAAGAGCGTCTACACGTTTCGTCTTCAGTAGTTCAACGGATTCGCTGACCTCGGGTACCAAGATGGCGCCATACTTAAGGGCGAGCGCTCCTTGCACAGACTCAGCCAATCCGTTCGTCTTCTTGCCATTCAAATCCTTGAAGCTCTTAATGTCCTGATTTTCTTCCAACACAATTAGCGTCAGATTGGAGAATTGGTATGGATCGGAGAAATCATACTTTTTCTTTCGTTCCTCTGTAGCGGTCAATTGGGGAATTGTGTCGAACCGTCCAGCGTCAAGGCCAGAGAACATACCGGCGAACTCGACTACGGAGAATTTGATTTTGATGCCAATGCGTTTTCCAATTTCATTGGAAATATCGATATCGAACCCCGTTAGACCGTTGCCGTCATGAAAAGAGTATGGTGGATATGTACCGGTCGTCGCAACGACAATCTCTCCTTTCTGCTTCAGCTTCTCAAGCGCATTCACCGTGCTTTCGCTGTTATTACTGCATGCTGTTACTATTAACAAAAGTACAAGTAGAATAGTCGAGTATATCTTTTTCATATAATTACAATCCTCCATTTCATTGTGCTTCCTATGAATTGCTCAGCTCATCTTAGCCCCATTAAATATCCATGTCATAGATTTAAGAAGTTAGGGAGTAGCCCTGGCGAAAGGCGCTTTACAAAGTACTGAAGCCGCTCATTACGGGTATTGCTAAAAATATCGGCGGGTGATCCGCTTACCTCAATTGAACCAAGATTCATGAAAATGACGCAGTCTGCTACCCGACTTGCGAACTCCATCTCATGGGTCACAACGACGAGAGTCATCCCCTCGCGAGTCAGATCTTTCATCACTTCCAGCACCTCGTCAACCAATTCCGGATCAAGTGCGGACGTCGGCTCATCGAACAACAGAATCTTTGGTTCCATCGACATTGCTCTCGCAATGCCAACCCGCTGTTGCTGCCCCCCTGACAATTGATGAGGATAACGATCCATATACGGACCCAATCCGACCTTTTCCAATAACATTCTGGCTCTGACGAGTACATCAGCCTTGTTCTGTTTTCTAACGACTAACGAGCCGACCATCACGTTCTCCAGTGCAGTCATGTGCGGAAATAAATGATTTCCTTGAAACACCATACCTGTCTGCTGACGGAAGTTTAGGATGGTTCTCTGACTAAGCTTCGTAGGTGTCGAGAAATCAAGCGAGTATTCGTCCAGCCGGATTATCCCATCCGAAGGAAGCTCCAATAAATTCATGCAGTTTAAAAGTGTCGACTTGCCGGAGCCGGATGGTCCAATGATGATTGTCGTCGTTCCTTGCCTGATTTCCAAATGGATGTCCCTGAGCACCTCGACATCTCCAAAACGTTTGTGCAGGCGTTCGATGGTCAATAACATGACTCTTCCCCCTTCTGACTAAGATTTTATGTGTATAAATTTCTTTTCCATCCGGCTTTGGCCAATTGTCAATAAGGAGCACAATACAAGATAGAAGGAGCCCGCAATCAAATAGAGCAGCATCGGTTCAAAGGTGGAGGACGCAATCAGCCTGGCTGCGCCGAACAAGTCTGGGATCGTCACAAGTGCGGCGAGAGAGGATGTCTTGAATAACGAGATAAACTGGTTGCCGAATGACGGTATGCAAACCCGTATGGACTGGGGAAGGATTACTTTTGTTAAGGTCTGGCTTCTGGACATGCCCAAGGCATATCCAGCTCTCCACTGGCCTGTTGGAATCGACTGGATTGAGGCTCTGATGATTTCCGAAGTGTAAGCCGCTTCGGAGATTGTTAAACTGATAACAACGCTGAGAAAAGGCGACAGGATAATTCCGATGCTCGGAAGCCCATAGAAAATAATAAACAATTGAACGAGAACTGGCGTGCAGCGTATAATCCAAACATAAATACGCGCTGGCTTGTGTAAGTAGGATTTCGTCGATAAGCTCGCGATCGCAACGAAGAAAGCAAAAAATAACCCTAGGGCAAACGAAACAATGGACAACGGAATCGTAAAATAGATAGTCCCTTTAAACATGGGCAGTATTGAAAAGGAAATGATTTCTAATATGCGGTCAAGTCGATCAAGTGTCATGCGAACCACCTTTAATTGAATGCGATAGTAAGTAGCTTAATACACTCTAAAACAATATATAAACTCGGATTTGAGTCGTGTAACAGCAGCGTTCTTGTAACCACTCCGTTCATTTGTTATAATTACCATTATTTCTATCGGATTAATAAATTAATAAGAAGCGAGGTTGTTTATATGATACATTTTAAAAATAACACTTACCGATGTACCTCTGAGATTGTACTTCGATTGGTAAGCGGTAAGTGGAAAATAGCAATATTAAGCTTTTTATCAGGGGGTCCTTTGCGGTTTAATGAGTTACAAAGACTGTTGCCCGATGCGACCCAAAGGATGCTCACCATGCAATTAAGAGATCTTGAGCGTGACGGGCTTGTCATTCGCAAAGTTTATCCGGTAGCGCCCCCAAAAGTTGAATACTTTTTATCTGATTTAGGGAGTCAGATGTTTCCTATGCTCAAAATGCTCTGTGAATTTGGTACTATTTATGTTGACCACTTTCATCTTGAAGAATCGGACTTGAATCATAAACACGCATGAGAGTCAAAGTTTTTAATTCGGGTTCATCGAATTAAAAACTTTGTACCGAACCCCTTACCTGAAATCTTGGCCGCTTCAATTTCATCCTCTTCCACACTGTCAAGCACAATCACGTTCTCGGGATAGAGCTTGCCAAGCAAAGCCCATAACACGAGGTCGTTTCCCCCGGCAGTGATAAAATGAATTCCTGAGTCATTCGTTACTAATCCCGCTAAACGGAGTATGTCCCATGCATGGTGTTCACTGATACTCGTTGGATTCACTGGAACTGTTCCAGAATCCGGCTTGGAGGTCGTCTTCGGACGATACATAAATCGATGGCCTCTAAAAGCCTGACCAAGGTCAACAACATAATTAGCAGAACCGAATTGCAAGCTGATTTGAAGAACGGTACGATCAGAACCATCGCCGCCTACGATAATCTGAGCTTCACTGGCATCCCCCAACTCGTGATTGCGGAATTCAAGCTGAATGGCGCTACTCGTGCCTGCCATACTACGAGGTGCAGAATAATAATCATGATATTCATAGTCGAAAGCAACAGCAGCAGGCTCGTCTGAGGTCCCGTTCAAAACCGTCTGCACCGGATACCAGTGGAGAAGATATCTGGGAGCCACCGCCACTGAGGCTCCCAAGCTTGCTGGCAGTATGGTTCCCAATCGGTATTGAAAACCATAACCTACTGTGGACAACCCAGAGCTTAATACGCTTTGCGCATATTTGATCAGTGCTTTATGCGAGATTTTTCTTACCATCAATTCTGTGAGAAATTCCGTACGGGCTTGCTCTAGAAATCTTAAGCCCTTAGCATTTTCGCTTTCCTTGACTTCGATCGGCACTTCCTCCCAGTTATCAAAAGGGATAAGAGCATCTCTCAATAGTACGAATTGATGCAGTAATTCATTAAACAGCTGCATAACCTCCGGACCCCCTGTGGGTCCAAAGAGCAATGCGTTTGCCTTTGGTGTCAACAAGTGATGATCACAATGGCTTCTGAATTTCAAGTCGTTAAGGACTGATTCCCCATACTGTTTGAGTGACCTTTTTTGCGAATTGAGCTCGCGGGCCCAATGCGTTAAACCCTCACCTATACGTTTGGCTTGTAAGGTAAGCTCAACTCCAGCCTTATCCTCAAAGGCCAGAGGGCCAAGTGGTAAAACTGATTCTCTCCCGGAAATCGCCAGATTTGCCTGGATATTTTCTAATAACGTCTCCGGATCAGCCGTTTCTCCAAGTTGAACGATTATCGCCTCCAAAAGCTTATCTAATTCAATAACAATATCTTTAGCGCGGTACACGCCACTGGGAAGATTCCAATCAACCCTCTTGTTTTCTTGTTGCTTTATGGAATCGATAGAGAATTTGCCGATTAGCGGTTCTATATCGATACTAGCCCCCCATACAATGCTCCTATTTTCCAAAGTCAATCGATATTCCGACATATTACTTGCACCTCACTTTCTTATTTTTGTATAGTGTAGCAACCCCGATTTCTTTTGAACAGTACGCACATTTTTGTATGAAAGGATTCATTTTGTACGATAGGATCAACTTTGATAGCGCAAATTAATATGGAAACAACGAAGTTAAATTTCGCTGTTGACAATAATGTAGAATAGTGGTAATTTTATTAAACAAATAAATCGCATAGAATTAATCGGAATTAAATAGCTGACTGGTCATCCGGAAGCATGGATATTGAATCCATGCTATTTTTATTTCCAAAAAAGGAGTGGATATGAAATGGGTGAGCAGAATTCTACATATTGGTCTGAACAAAGCAGTCAAGAACTATTATGAGGAGGAAATGTATATGATCCAAACAAACATCATGTTTAATCAAGAATTGGTGAACGTGAATTTAATAGGCACTGATCACAAACTCATACCATCCTTACTCCACGCGTTGAAGACGAATAAGATAACCCTAGGGAGCATTCAAAAACCTCTTGTACAAGTTGATTTATATAGTTCTGAAGCCATTCTCTATTCAGAAGAAGGGGACAAATACAGGGTTCCATTATTTTGAAATAGGCAGCAGAGGTGATAATGATGAGTGAACTAAACCGGCGAATGATTCTAAATCTTATGTTACAAAATGCGGGCTCCCATCGGGGAGCCTGGCGTCATTCAAGTACGAAACTGGAAGAGATTCATACCATTAAGCATTTTCATCGATTGGCACAAAAGGCGGAAGCTGCACGAATTGACACACTGTTTATCGCAGATGGTCTGTCTATTGAGGCGAAAGCAGTTCAGCATGGCCCCATTTTTGGCTTTGAACCGTTGACCTTGTTATCCTCCATTGCCACAGTGACCGAGAAGATCGGCTTGATTGCCACAGTGTCTACGAGTTTCAATGAACCCTATAATGTTGCAAGACTATTTGCTTCACTTGATCATATCAGCGGTGGGCGGGCTGGGTGGAACATGGTGACCACTGGCGTGGAACGGACGGCTTTTAACTTTGGCCTGCAGCAATTACCGACCCATACGCATCGTTATGAGAGAGCAAAGGAATTCGCAGAGGTTGTCCTCAAATTGTGGGATAGTTGGGAAGAAGACGCATTGGTTCAGGACAAAATTTCAGGAACTTATGCGGCAGTTGACAAGGTTCATGATATCCATCATCATGGAGCCTATTTTTCCGTACAAGGTGCATTAAATATTATGCGCCCTCCACAAGGCAGACCGATCTTGGTTCAAGCAGGTGCTTCTGACGAAGGTAAGAACTTGGCTGCTCAATATGCGGAACTTATTTTTACCGTTCAAAATACGTTGGAGGATGCCCGGCTCTTTTACCAAGATATCAAATCAAGGACGGTTAAAGCGGGACGATCGCCTGACAGCGTCAAGGTATTGCCCGATCTACTTGTTATTGTCGGTTCGACGGAAGCGGAAGCGAAAGAGAAAGCGAGCGAGCTGCGACAGCTGGGTTCAATCGAACGATCGGTAATGTCACTTTCTAACTTATTGGGAATCGACTATTCTGTTTATTCGCTGGATGATCCATTTCCTGAGCTGCCCGATTCTAGCCAAGTCAATGCATACCAAACCTTTTATCAAATGGTAAAAAAAATTGTAGAAAGAGAAAAGCTGACGATAAGAGAATTTCTCGAAAAGTATTGGGTAGGAAATGGTCAGCTTAGTGTAGCGGGTACCCCTGAGCAAGTTTCCGATGTCATGGAGGATTGGTTCAAAAGCGGTGCGGCAGATGGATTCAGCGTCATGCCGCAGCTAGCCTTCGGTGGAGTGGAGGATTTCCTTGATCTAGTTGTTCCCGAATTGCGGCGTAGAGGGTTGTTCCCTGAGACTTATACCGGCCAGACTTTGCGTGAGAATCTGGGTTTCAGTTGACTCTTAAGTATCTTATTTTGGGGGTTAAACGATGACTGTCACGAACATTTCAAATTATCCGAATGGACACTTGTTGGTCGATGTTCATTGGGTAGAAGCAAACAGAAAATCTTCCGATGTTATCCTCTTGGATGCCAGAGCCCAAGGTTATGAAGCCGGGCATATTCCAGGGGCAATCCAGCTTAAAGCTAAAGATTTAAAAGATGGTACCCGCCATACGTTTGTTTCCGCGGATGTTGTTAAAAGTGTGTTGGAAAAAAGCGGAGTAAGGGATGGGACTACCGTTGTGGTATACGATGACGGTATTGGAGTTCTTGCGACGCGCGTCTTTTATGTGCTGGAGTATTTTGGACTCAAGGATCAAGTGAAATTGCTGAATGGCGGTTATACCGCTTGGGCTGCAGCAGGCAAAGAGTTATCGACGGAGACACCTACTGTGTTAGAGGGCACAATCAACATTTCTACAGATGCACTGCTGGTAGTTACAAAAGAGAGAATTCAAGAGGGGTTGGAGAATAGCATCCTGCTGGATGTTCGCTCGGTCGAAGAGTATACAGGAGTGGAGCAGCGAACCAATCGTAGAGGGGGTCATATCACAGGAGCGATCCATAAAGAGTGGAAAGAAGCGCTCGGTCCGGCAGATGATAACGGTGTTGTAAGATTCAAGGATTATACGACTTTAAGGCAAGAGTTCGAATCTATAGGTCTAAGATCGGATCAAACGATTGTTCCTTATTGCCAGTCGAATCAGCGAGGCGCGCATACCTATTTTATTTTGCGATTGATCGGCTATTCTGATATCCGACCCTATGAAGGAGCTTGGGACGAGTGGGGCAATTGGGAGCATACCGAGGTATTTAAATAGAAATATTGAATTTTAGGATAGAAAAGACCAATTAGACGCTCTTTCATAGAGATGGTAAATTTATCAAGATAGACAATACCGATATAACCGATATGTATTATTGGATATTGGAGGGATGAAACTATGATCTTGAAGATTACTGCTGCTCCAGAGGATGTTCGAAGCAGAGACTCAGAGCAATTGATCTGGGAACTCAGCACGGAACTGGGAGTGCTCTATGACTCTGATGGAAGCGCAGGCTTCAATCCATCTGACGTCGAAGTGCCGCGTGCTGCTTTTGTGGTCGCCTGAATTGAAAGTATTCCAGTTGGATGCGGTGCGTTACGGCCATTGGATGACTCTACGGTAGAAGTCAAACGGATGTATACTCGCGCCAATTACCGACGTAAGGGAGTGGCGCAAGCGATTCTTTCCGAGATTGATCGCTTGGCGATTGAATTTGGCTACAGCAGCATTAAGTTGCAGACCGGCCCCAAACAACCGGAAGCGGCTGCGCTCTATGAACGGGTTGGATATTACCGTATTCCAATCTTCAGCGGAAATTGGGATCTTGTGCTTGCCTATCAGAAGGACTTGGTACACGTTCCCGGCAAAACAAGATGAAGGGGACTACTGCATAGAACCGGACAACCGGAGACGAACAATTCATTTGTTTTGTCTCTTTTTTTATATGGTGGTCCTGAGGGAATGAAAAACTTTTATGGAGGGATGACGATTATGAGCATTCAAAAAACAAAAGGAATTTCGCAGGAAAGAAGGGAGCGGGCTTTTCAGGAAGCGTTAACTTACCAGCAATTTATTAACAGCGCAAAGGTAAATGTTGATAGACTTCAATTGAATTTCGAGCAGTACATATTGAGCGAGCAAGAATTAGCTTATTTCGAGGGACTTTCAGAGCAGGTGAATGTCTTGGTACTGGCCCACGACTGGTGCGGAGATGTTGTTGCGAATTTACCGCTTTTCGGTAAAATCGAACACGAAACGGGTAAGTTGATGCTGCACATTCTACTGCGGGATCCAGATAATCAAGATATTGCTGCCGCTTATCTGCACGAAGATGGGCGAAATCATATTCCAACCTATGTGTTTTTTAATGGTGCGGGAGAGGAATTAGGCTTGTTCATAGAACGCCCCGACCAAATAACTGATCTAAGCAGCGGTTGGAAAGAGGATTTTTGGAATCTCCATCCAGAATGGGACGGACGGGGTAAGGCACTTTCCGAGTTGGATGAAGACGTAAGGAAATCGTTGTTCGATTATTTAAAAGAACAACGCCCACAAGCTCGCGAGCAGGAAAAGACTGCAATTATCGAAATTATCCGTTCCATTCTCGGTTAAGTCGATAATTACTACTGGGAAGGGGAAATAAGTGTGGGAGATAGAAATAAGCTGTGTGACAGTATTCTCGATTTGATCGGTCAAACTCCGATGGTGCGTATTAATAATCTTGCAAGTGAAGATGATGCAGAGATTTATCTAAAGTTAGAATCGTATAATCCTGGCGGGAGCGTTAAGGATCGTACGGCGTACGGGATCATCCGGCAAGCCGAGAAAGACGGTCTGTTAAAGCCCGGCGGTACGATTATCGAACTTACAAGCGGCAATACAGGGATTGGACTGGCTTCAATCGGGGCGGTTCTTGGCTATAAGAGCATCATCTTTATCCGTGAGAAATACAATAAAGAGAGGTTTGACCTTCTGCGCGCGTTCGGTGCCAAAATCATCACTTTCGGCGCAGATGAAGATATTAATGCGGTGAAAGAGCGAGTGGAGAAGCTTCATCAAGAAGTGCCCAACAGCTTTATCGCCAAGCAGGCAGAGAATCCTGCCAATCCAGCGATTCACCGGTTGACGACAGCCGAGGAAATTTTGGAGCAAACAGATGGAAGATTGGATGCCTTCGTGGCAACATCAGGAACAGGTGGCACGATAACAGGTGTCGGTGAACGACTTAAAGAAGTATTGACTGATGTGAAGGTATATCTCGTGGAAGCTGAAAATTCTAAAGTCCTTGAAGGTGAAGAGCCTGGAGAGCATAACATATACGGGATTAGCCCGCCGCAAATTCCCGAAGTTATTAATACGAAAATTGTGGAAGATATTATCCATATTTCTGACGAGAGCGCATGGCAAACGTCTAAGGATCTGGCACGTAAAGAGGGCATTCTTGCCGGCCCTTCAACTGGAGCGGCAGTCTGGGCCGCCATTCAGGTGGCGCGTAAGCTCGGCAAAGGCAAACGTGTGGTTGCTCTTGGGCCAGACACCGGCGAGCGCTATCTAAGCATCGGTTTATTCGATGAAGAAACATCCGAAAATAAACAGGCCGAGTTTAAGCTGCTCAATGCCCAATAGGAGGACACGACATGACTACAGACTTAGCATCGTTGCCCCGTGTCAAATTAGGAGAATGGCCTACCCCCTTACAGGAAGCAAGACAGTTATCTGAACGATTGGGAACCAGGATTCTCGTGAAAAGGGAAGATTTATCTGGGCTAGGGGGCGGTGGAAATAAAGCAAGAAAACTCGAATTTCATTTGGGTCAAGCTATTGCGGAACAAGCGACTCATATTATTACGACCGGCGCCGCCCAATCGAATCACGCTCATTTGACTGCCGCAGCCGCTAGAAAGCTCGGGTTGCAAGTGCATCTAGTTTTAAACGGTCAATCGGATCTGCCTCGCACCAGCGGAAATCTGTTATTGGATCAAATATTACAAGCGGAAATCACTTTTGTTGAACCTCCCATCAGTCAATCGAATCAACAATATATGAATGATAAGATGCGTGAGATTGCTCAAGATATTGCCATTGAAGGGGGAAAAGCTTTTATTATTCCCGAAGGCGGGACTGACGCGCTCGGTACGTTAGGTTATATTGTGGCACTGCAGGAGCTCGGAAGTCAGTTGGAGCAGTTGGATCCGAATGTAAGCCGTGTGCTTGTAGCCGTTGCAGCAGGAACTTGCGGTACGTTTGCCGGATTAATTTCTGGAGCTATACTAACTTCATTCCCATTTAATATTGACGTTCTTGGGGTAAGTATTAGTGGAAAAACGGAGATTAAGAAAGAAAGGACGGTTCAGCTCGTAAACGAATCTTTAGAACTTGCCGCTTCTTCCGCTGCGGTGACCACAGATCATATCTGGATTGAAGATCGGTTTATCGGAGAAGGCTATGCCAAAATGACCAAGGAAGGCAGCGAGGCTCTCCGTATTACCGCTCAATCGGAAGGAATCTTTCTGGACCCGGTCTATACGGGGAAAGCGATGGCGGCTCTAATTGCTAAAGGGCGTTCCGGCGAGCTAAGCGATTATGATGCGGTGGTCTTTATGCATACCGGCGGGCTTCCTTTGTTGTTTCATTATGGATCGGAATAATGAATTGGAGCCAACAAGAGGGAGGATTGATATAAAGTATGCCTCATCAAGTATCTATTCCAACGTTAGATCAGGACCATAAGTTCCCTGGGAAAACGTATGCGGAAGTTGTCTTAAGTCCCGCATATGACTATGCCAAAGTAGAATTGCTGAGTCCCATGATGGACATTAATAAAGCGCATCTTATTATGCTGTGGGAGCAATCGTTAATTAGTGATCATGATGCGCATACTCTTGCAGCCTCCTTAAAGGCAATTGATGTGAAAAGGTTGCGGGAATCTTCTTACACGGGAGAATTCGAGGATCTGTTTTTTGAGGTCGAGCAGCAATTGCACTTGTTGGCTGGAGAAGCTGCTGGTAATTTGCATTTAGGGCGAAGCCGTAATGATATGGGAATAGCGATATATCGACTCACGTTGAGAGAAAAGCTTCTGGATACATTGGCATCCGCACTATTTCTGGAGGAGAATTTGTTGCAGTTTGCACGTTCTCAAGTCGATACGATTATGATTGGCTATACGCATACACAGCAAGCCCAGCCTACGACGCTAGGTCACTATACAGCAGCAGTTTCTGACTCACTTAGTCGGGATATCCGCCGGCTGCAATCAGCCTATGCGAACTGCAACCGCAGCAGTATGGGAGCTGCAGCTCTTACAACTTCCGGATTCCCTGTGAACAGGGAGCGTATGGTTGAATTACTTGCGTTTGACGAGCTCATTGAAAATGCTTACGACGCGGTTAGCGGAGCGGACTACGTCGGTGAAATCGCGACAAGTGTTCAACTTGCCGCAATTAATCTAGGCCGGTTCGTACAAGAACTGCTGCTTTGGAGCACGCAGGAATTTGCCGTTCTGAAAGTTGCGGCTCCCTATGTGCAGATCAGCTCCATCATGCCGCAGAAGCGGAATCCTGTATCTATTGAACATATGCGCTCGCTTTTGTCCAGTTGTGTAGGTCTCACACAGACCGTGTTGACTATGATTCATAATACACCGTTTGGCGATATTGTTGATACCGAAGATGATATGCAGCCCTACGCGTGGAAAAGCCTTGCTGTACTTGAATCCATTTATCGGTTGCTTGCTAATGTCATCGCAACTCTTACGATTAATAAGGAAGTGCTGGAGGCAAGAGCAGAGGAGAGCTTTTCTACTGTTACTGAGCTTGCGGATACGTTAGTACGTGAGGAGCAGCTTTCGTTTCGAACCGCACATTCCATTGTCAGCCGTGTGGTACGAAAAGCGTTGGAATTCGGGAATTCCAAACGTTATCTTTCCCTAGAGCTGCTAAACGATGCCGCATCTGAAGTCATTGGACGAAAGCTGGAAATTAGTGAAGAAAGGCTAAAACTTGCTTTGAATCCCAGGAATTTCATCAGCGTCCGAAAGATTATCGGCGGGCCGAATCCATCAGAGGTGGAACGGGCATTGATTGGACAAGCGCAGCGATTAGACTTTGAAAAAGAATGGCTCGCTAGTAAGAGAAGCGCGATATACGACACACATGAGATAGTGGATCGCGCACTCGATAAACTTGCAAAACTAGCATAATAAATCAATCAATTGACCGGACATCCGGAGATGAGTTTTCTTCTGCAAAGAGGAGATAACTCATCTATTTTTTTATACATTCTTGGAGACATAACAAAAGGAGGATGATGGCTGTGTTTAAAAATGGTTTCCGTGTTTTTGATATTCATGCTCATTTACCTTATCCATGGCCATTAGCTTCACGCAATGAGTTCATTGATCGTCACCAGGCGCAGCGATCCGAGCGTATGCGTTTGACTTGGGATTTTCCATCCCAGCCAGACAATGAAGAGGGGGCCAAACGTCCGCTTATCGATCGATGGATCGATGAATTAGATCGATATTCGATAGGCGGTATTAATTTCTTAACGGCGTGGAATAACGATGATCTGGCTGCACAAATTCGTAAATATCCGGATCGTGTGACAGGATTTGCCCATCATTCCATTGAAGAGCCAAATGCAGCGGAAGAGCTCCAGAGAGCTGTTGATACATTAGGTTTGAAAGGTTATAAGATATTCGGACCGCTCGTAGAGATTCCGTTTCACGAACCCCGATTGATTCCAGTATGGCGATTTCTGGCTGAGAGAAAACTTCCAGTTTTGATCCATTTTGGCCTATTAGGCCACACTGGCGGTATTGTTCAGCATTTGAACATCAACCCGCTGGCGATTTTCAATGTGGCTAGAGAATACCCCGACATCCCTTTTATTATTCCTCACTTTGGAGCTGGCTATTTTCAGGAGTTGCTGCACCTATGCTGGAGCTGTCCAAATGTATATATCGACACTTCGGGATCTAATCAGTGGATTCGGTGGAGCCCTTATGAATTGACGTTGGAGACGTTATTTCGCAAAACGTATGAACTGATTGGGCCCGAACGCATCATTTTCGGCACAGATTCGAACGCGTTTCCTAGAGGATTCGTATACCGATATTTGCAGGACCAGGTTCGGGTCTGTCGAGATCTTCGGTTCAATGAATCAGATATAGAACTTATTTTCGGAAACAATGCAAGAAAGTTACTGCAAGTGGGTACATATTCACTTATAAGTGGAGGGGAAAGAAGATCATGACAACTACATACCATACAGCCAAAAGAGCTGCAGTTTCGTCTTTAGGATTCATTGTTCTATTAACCGGATGCTCGGCAGGAGATAGTAAACCAGTACCGACTCCATCTGCAAATAATACGATCGCACCTCAGGCAGCGGCCACGACCACAGCAAGTAACGATGAGAAAGTGACCATCGAATACTGGCAGTATCAGTATCCAGCCAAGGTGGAACTCATTACCAAATTAATCGACGATTTTCAAAAAAAATATCCAAACATAACGGTGAAACAGACGAATTTTCCGTATGATCAATACAACGAGAAAGTAGCCACGCTCGTACCTGCCGGCAAAGGACCTGATGTCATCAATCTCTATTATGGATGGCTGCCCAAATATGTCTCATCGGGATTCTTGCAGCCTCTGCCGGATAGCGTGTTCTCCGAAGAGAAAATTAAATCGGAGTTTTTCCCTTTTGTTGAAACAGCGAAGCTAAATGGAAAATATTTTGCGATTCCGACGGCGGTCCGGACACTTGCGTTGTTCTACAACAAGGATCTATTTACGAAAGCAGGGCTTGATCCGAGTAAACCGCCTGCTACGTGGGATGAGCTAATCACTTATGGGAAGAAATTAACGGAAAAAGATAAGAATGGCCAATTCGTCGTTGAGGGCATTGCTTGGCAGCCGGGAGCGCAGCTGCACCATTGGTTCCGGGATGCGTTGATCTACCAAGCCGGCGGTAAAGATATCAGCGATGACCGTCGTCAGATTCTATGGAATGAATCCCCTGCGGGGTTAGAGGCATTCAAATATTTAATTGACTTGTCGCTTGTTCATCAAGTGGGTACCAAAGACTTTTACAATGATGACATAACGGCCTTCAAAGGCGGCTATGCAGCGATGAACATCGACGGTTCCTTCCAGCTGGGAGGAATTAAAAAAGACGCTCCGAACCTTAATTATGCCATTGCGCCTCTGCCTTCCTATAAAGATAAAGCTACTCAGGTTTCGTTCTGGGCGAACGCGATTACTAAAAATGTGCAGGGCAAAAAGCTCGAGGCTGCTACAGCGTTCTTGCAGTTCCTGACAAGTAAAGAAGTTCAGGAGCAATGGGCGGAAAAGGTAGGGGAGCTACCGGCCAAAAAAGAAGTAGCACTCCAAGATAAATATACGAAGGATGAGAAATTAGGACCGTTCATTAGCCAGCTTTCCTATGCACATGCGCATTACTTCGTGGATGAGAAACTCGAGAAAGATTATTTCACCCAGGCCGTCGATGAAGTCGTGTTGAACAAGGTTCCGTATGAAAAAGCTTATAACGATCTGGTCAAGAAAACTCAAAAGCTATTCGATGAGTATTGGGCCAAGCAGGACAAAAAGTAATGGTTAGGCAAAAATATTTGTTCATCTACAGTTGCTTACTAATTCCGCTTCTCTTTTTCCTAAGCATTCGGAACGTACCTATCCTATACTCGTTTAACATTAGTTTTAGGGAGTGGGATATGCTTTCGGAAGAGAAACCTTTCGTCGGTTTGCACAATTTTGCTCATTTATTTCAAGATGAAGTTTTTATCGCGTCGATCCGAAATACACTCTATTATGTCATCATTGGCGTGCCTGCACAGCTTCTGGTCGGACTCGTGATTGCGCTCCTGCTGCAGCGGGTGAATCGGTTGAAAGGATTTTTTCGTACACTTTATTTTATCCCTTATGTGACAAGCGTTGTGGCAGTAAGTTGGGTATTTCGTTGGACTTTAATGAAGAACGGTATTGTGAACGCTCTGCTGATTAAGCTTGGGTTCGAACCGCAGCTATTTCTCGGGTCTCCGTCACAGGGAATCTACGTCATTATTGCCGTTATGATTTGGCAAAATGTCGGGTTTCAAATGCTCATTTTCCTGACAGGGCTGGAGACGATACCGAAGTCCTATGAGGAAGCGGCTGCCATTGATGGCGCCAACTCATGGCAAAGATTGTGGCACATCACGCTGCCGCTGCTGAATCCCGTGATCGTCTTTTCGGTCGTGATCGCGAGTATAAGCTTTCTGCAATCGTTCACGCAAGTTCTGAACATGACAAACGGTGGCCCCTTGAACTCTACCGTTTCATTAGTCCTTTACATTTACAATTTAGCATTTAAGCATTTTAAAATGGGGGAAGCAGCAGCAGCAACGATTATCCTGTTTGTGATTATCCTGTCACTGACACTTCTGCAGATGAAGATACTAAATAGAAAGATCGACTATTGACGGAATGGTTAGGATAAAGGGGGTGTTACATTGAAAACGTTCCGGTTGATTTTATTAGCAGTTGGAAGCTTGGGGATGATCTTTCCTTTTGTGTGGATGATAGCAACATCATTGAAATTTCCGGCTGATGCTTTCACGCTAAACCTATTACCGAGACAAGCAACATTGTCTAATTATGTGGAAGTGTTTATCCGGACACCTTTCTCACAATGGGTGCTAAACAGCGTCATCATAGCTTTCATAACAACGATAAGCGTCTGTTTCTTTGATACTGTGATCGGGTATGTCCTGGCAAAATTTTCGTTTAGAGGCAAGAAGCTTATTTTTGCTGCTATTCTGAGCACATTAATGGTCCCTACCGAAATGCTTATCATACCATGGTATTTGCTTACCGTGAAGCTCGGCTGGGTAGACTCGTATGTAGGTATTTTATTTCCGGGCCTAATCTCAGCATTCGGTATCTTCCTTATGAAGCAGTTCATGGAATCATTGCCGGAGGATCTACTGGATGCTGCAAGAATTGACGGAATGAATGAGTGGAAAATTCTCCTTCGTATAGCAGTTCCACTTGTAAAGCCTGCGCTTGCCACGCTGTGCATATTATCTTTTCTAGGCAGTTGGAATGCGTTTATATGGCCGCTGATTGTGACGCAAACCCCAGAACACTTGACGATTCCGGTAGGAATCTCTTATTTCTCCAGTGAATTAAAAGACAGCGCAAGCTGGGTGTTGATCATGACGGGAGCCTCCTTATCTGTCATTCCGCTTATCGTCACGTTTTTCATTTTTCAGAAACAAATTATCCGAGGTATAGCTCTTACAGGGTTCAAGTAACGGGTTGAAGAAAAGAGCGCGTCATTTCACTGGATCATCGATATGAAAGACAGGAGTGTGCGGAATGGGAAGATTATCTGGAAAAGTAGCCATCATTACCGGTGCGGCGAACTGAGAAGGTGCTGCTGTGGCAAGTCTATTTGCATGGGAAGGCGCGAAAGTCGTTTTGACGTATAGTGCACAAGAATCTGTTCATCAGTTGGGCGATGAAATCAATCGTTTTGGCAGTGAAGCGATTGCCATGCAGCTTGATGTTACATCAGCTGCATCATGAAAGCTTTTGGTAAACAAAGCTGTCGAAGCTTTTTCAGAAATTCATATTCTAGTGAATGTTGCGGGAATTGTTAGCGACTTGAACCTTGAGAATGAAACCGTTACTTCGTGGGAGCAGGTGATTCGCTCTTCCAAGATGACAAGAGAATGGAGAATTCGTGGCCATCATGGACCCGTCTGGTTCTGTTAAATCCACGCTAATGAACATTATAGGTTGTTTGGATGTTGCAGATAGAGATGCTTAAAACCTTGATGGTAAAGCAATTAACCTTCTTAAGGATTCTCAACTTGCTGCTGAGATTAAGTGCGTTTGAAAATATGGAATTACCTTTAATTTATCGAGGGATGACAAAAAGGAAAGAGAGCCACTCGCTTTACAGGCAGGTGGTTATACGGCTTGATGCAGCAGCCAAAGAGGTATCGACGGAGGTCTTATTGTGTCAAAGGGCGCTACTGAAGTCGAGGTTTAAATGCGGGAACATTAGCTTCGAGGTGAGTTAATATGTCTTGAAATCATCAAACAAGAAAAAAGCGTCCTCCAAACCGTTTAACCGGCTTGAAGGACAATTTCTTTTACGTTTAGTTAATTAGAATGCAGGAACTACCGCAACTCCATACTTGTCTTGGATAAACTTCTTCACCTCAGGAGAGGTCAGAGCAGCGCCCAGTTTTTTGATTTCGTCGCGGTTTTCGTCGCCTTTGCGAACGGTAATTACGTTGGCGTAAGGAGAGTTTGCGTCTTCTCTGAACAAGGCTGTTTTTGGATCAATTTTAGCTTCAATAACAATGTTCGTATTGATAACCGCACCATCAATATCTTGTAAAGATCTAGCTAATGTGGGGGCCTCTGCTTCCACAAACTTTAGGTTTTTCGGATTGCTGACAATGTCTTTAGGTGTTGCTTGGTATGTGGTTAAACCGTCTTTGAGCTTGATTAAACCTTGCTGTTGTAGAAGCACAAGCGCTCTATATTCGTTGGATGGGTTGTTCGGAATTCCGATTTTCGCGCCGTCTTTAATTTCATCCTTCGATTTGAGTTTTGTAGAGTAGAAGCCGATTGGTTCAACGTGAACTTTGATCGGATTCACAAAGTCGAAGCCCTTTTCCGTTTTGACAGAATCGAAGTAAGGCACATGTTGGAAGTAGTTTGCATCGATTTGCTTATCTTTAAGAAGCTGATTCAACAGACCTTCATCCGTGACTTTAACTACAAGGTTTATACCTTGTTCCTTTAGCTTCGGCTTTACGAAATTAAGGATTTCGGAGTGTGGGATTTCTGCGGATCCAATTGTTAAAGTGACTTCTTTCTTTGGCGCTTCTGTTGGAGCGCTGCTTTGGGCTGCTGCAGTTGATGCTGCCGTGGATGCTTTGGGGCTGCTTGATGGTTCAGTGCTGCTCTTTGCACCGCATCCAGCAAGGATAACACTAAAAACGACGAATAATGAAACGATAGAAAATAGTCCTCTTTTAATCATGAAAAACTCACTCCTATTTCTTTTATGTATATTTGGTAATGCTATGAAACCGTGGGAACAATAATGAAATTGCTTTAATCAAGCTTGAAGCGTTTTTTATGAATGGACCTGGAGATGTAATCTCCCGTCCACTGAAAAATTTGCACAAGAAGAATAATGATAATGACTGTTGCGATGAGTACGTCTTCACGAAATCTCTGGTAACCGAAGCGGATTGCCAAACTTCCCAGTCCTCCGGCTCCGATGGCTCCGGCAATGGCAGTAAACTCAGTGATAGCGATAATGGCAATTGTTACACCGCGTACAAGCGCTGGCAGGGCTTCAGGGATGAGCACTCTGAAAATAATCATAAAAGGGCTAGCGCCAACGGCCTTTGCCGCTTCTATTTTTCCTATGTTAACTTCCTTGAGCGATGTTTCGATAATCCTTCCCAAGAAAGGCGCGATACCGATCGAAAGTGACACGATAGCGGCTGTAGGCCCCAAAGTAGTTCCGACGATCAAACGCGATAAAGGCAGCAGTAGGACGATTAGTATGATTGAAGGAATAGAGCGAATGCAGTTTATGACCATACTAATGACTTTATGGAGCTTCGTTGCCTCGAGAATGCTGCCCTTCTCAGTTACAACCAGAGTGACGCCAAGCGCAGAACCAATAATCAATGCGAAAATGGAAGACCAGAACAGCATATAGAGTGTTTCTAAAAGAGCCGGCCAAATTAACTCGATTAATTCGTCAATCATATACTGACACTCACCCTTTCTTTGACCTGATGCTGGTTCCGGTAGAAATCGGTGATTCTTACGAATTTTTTGGCAGTGTCGCTTTCTGGATGTAGGAAAAATTTGTCCACGGATCCTTGCTCAACGATTTTGCCTTTCTCAATGACGGCAAAGTTTTTGCAAATGTGCTGCAGTACATCGAGTTCATGTGTGATTAGCACAATTGTCAAATTAAGCTTACGATTGATGTCTTTTAGCAATTCTAGAATCGAGTAGGTCGTTTGAGGATCAAGCGCTGATGTCGCTTCATCGCTGAGTAGAACGTCTGGCTCATTAGCGAGAGCTCTGGCGATGCCAACCCGCTGCTTCTGACCTCCGCTCAACTGCGATGGATGGGCATTCTCTTTGTCGCCCAGCTCTACAAGATCCAGTATTTCACTAACACGCTGGCGAATGTAGTTCTTAGGATGTCCTGCAACTTTTAAGGGAAAAGCAACATTTTCAAACACAGTCTTAGAATCAAGAAGATTAAACTGTTGAAAAATCATGCCGATTTTCAGTCTGGCCAGGCGCAGATCTTTCTCTGACAGATCCGTAATGACCTTGCCCTCGATCTCAATGCTCCCGGAATCAGGCTCCTCCAGCCGGTTGAGACACCGAATTAGCGTAGATTTACCAGCACCACTAAAGCCGATAATGCCAAAAACATCCCCTTTTTCGATTTCAAGGTTGATATTTTCTAATGCAGTGAAGACTGATTTGGATGTTCGGTAAGTTTTATTGAGGTTTTTTATGACGATCATTGTGACCCTCCTTAATTCCGATTAATCCGATTATATTAGTTTAATTTAAATGATCCCCCAAAATGTGTCAAGAAAATTTCTTTGTGTGTTAATTCAAGCATCCCATCAAGGGATTGACGGTTAATCGAGAGGATGGTAAATTAAAGCAAACTAAATTCATTGTCTTACTCGGATTTGAAGGAGGAAGCCTCATGGCTCGTAAAAGACAAATAAAACTGTCAGCCTATTTAGTAGGAACCGGCATGCATGTTGCATCTTGGAGACATCCTGATTCTCAGGCAGATGCCAGCATAGATATTGATTATTACAAACATCTGGCTCAAGTTGCGGAGAGAGGGAAGTTTGATATCGCTTTTATTGCGGATAGCCTGGCAATCAATGAAGAATCGCATCCGAATATTTTGACCCGCTTTGAACCTATTACCTTAATTACAGCGTTAGCAGGGGCAACTTCGAAGATCGGAGTTGTAGCAACAGCCTCTACCTCTTATGTGGAGCCCTTTAATCTGGCGCGTCAACTCATGTCCGTCGATCACATTAGCAAAGGCAGAGCAGGGTGGAATATTGTAACGACTAGAGATTTGTCCGGGAATACAGCTTTGAATTTCAATGGCAGTGAGCACTTTGAACATAGCTTTCGATATAAACGGGCCGAAGAGTTTATTGATGTGATCAAAGGCTTATGGGATTCCTGGGAGGATGACGCCTTCATTCGTGACAAAGAAAGCGGGCTGTTTTTTGACCGCAGCAAGCTTCATAAGCTGGGCCATGTAGGCGAGTTTTTCTCGGTGCAGGGGCCGTTGAATATTCATCGCTCCAAACAAGGCCATCCAGTGTTGGTTCAAGCCGGATCTTCGGAGCCTGGACAACTGTTTGCCGCGAGAAGTGCGGAGGTTATTTTTTCCCATAAAAATAGTCTCGAGGATTCGCAAGAATTTTACCGCTCATTCAAAAGTAAAGTCGTCGCATTCGGCCGATCCCCGGATGAGGTGCATATATTGCAGGGCATTTCTCCGATAATTGGGGAAACCGAGGAGATCGCGCAGCAGAAACTTGCCTACTTGGAATCTTTAATAACCGACGAAACAGGCTTAAAGTTTCTAACCGATTATTTTGGAGGCTTGGATTTGAGTGAGCATACGCTGGAAACTAAAACGCTCGATATTGGATTTGGCGAACTGACGGGTGTGCGATTCGAATATGAGAAATTTCGTCCTTTCGTTATCAAAGAAAACCCTACACTTAGAGAACTGTACTCTTTGTTAACTGGCTCTTATACCGTCAACGACTTTATCGGTACGCCTGAAAAAATAGCTAAAAATTTAGAAAGATGGTTTATAGAAAGAGCAGTAGACGGCTTTATGCTGATGTCACCACTTCTGCCGAGCAGCTTGGAAGACTTTGTGAATCTGGTGGTCCCTCTTTTGCAGGCGAAAGGATTATTCCGGACCGAATACGAAGGTGATACGCTTCGCGATCATTTGAATTTGCCGGTACCGCAAAACCGGTACAGCTTAACGCAGTCGGCATCCAATAAGTAACACATCCCTTGCAGCTTTTGGCTGTGAGGTTCTTTTTTATCCTAGGAGAAGTTAATAATTACTTGCTGTTAGTCAACTACGAGGAGGAAGAACATGTTACAGGATTTAGAAATATATGAAGCGTCCCCATCTCAAGTTGAAGAGGTGTTGTCGATATGGCTTGAAGCGGCTTATTGGATGCAGTCCAAGGGTATAGATCAATGGAGACCTGAACATTTTAACCGAGATGTTGTTTTGGACTATTTTACGAATAGACAAATATTTCTAGCCAAATACAAAAATGAATATGTGGGAAGCTTCGCCATACAATGGTCTGACCCCAGCGTATGGGGAGATTTACATAACGAGGAATCCGGATATTTGCACCGGTTTGCGGTTCGCAGAACTCAAGCAGGACGTGAATTTGGTAGTTTTTTTCTGGCATGGATCGAAGACTATGTGAAATCCAAAGACAAAAGATATTTGAGACTCGATTGCATGGCTGCCAATGAGGTATTGAATACATTTTATCGTAGCCATGGTTTTACTTATAAAGGCACCTTTGACTTGAGTAATGGAAGGATTAGCTGGCGAGGAAGCTTGTATGAGAAGGAATTATGAATTTGTTGGAGGCAAAAAGCGTGAGCCAATATTGGAACTGTTACTCCATTTTCGATGGTATAAGTTAAGCAAATCAATCTTCGATCGTTTCTCGATAGAAAGCACCCATTTTTCGATCGGAAAAATCTATTAGACAATCCAAATATGCGAATGGTAAATTTAGGGACATAAAACACACTTAATCTATAGGAATAATCAAATTTTGGAGGGGTTCTATTCGATGAAACATTATTACCGCAACACGATGCTCTATGCGATTACTGCACTTATGCTGGTTATCTCCGCTTGCGGCTCGCCGAGCTCGGCGCCCACTTCTTCGCAGACCCAGGCACAAGCGGCGACAGAGAAGACAAAAGCTTCTGAAGCACCTCAGTCTCAAGGAGATAAAACGGTCTATATCGGAATCGTTAATGCGCCTGTTACGTTAAACCAAATTAACGATCAGGGCGACTCGGCTTCGGATAATGTGATTGCTCTGATTAACGACTCACTGCTGGACTTGAATGAAAAGTTTGAGTTCTTGCCTAAGCTGGCTCTATCTGTTGAAACGAAGGATAATCAGACGTTTACAGTGAAATTGAATCCTGCGGCAAAATGGAATGACGGAAAGCCGTTCACAACGGCAGACGTGGCTTTTACGCTTAAGACAGCACTTCATCCTAAGGTGGAGACGAATTTCAAACTGAATTTCATTGAGGGCTTGAACGCAGCGGGTAAATTAGACGAAGGGAAGACCGAGATTAGCGGTCTGAAGATCGTAGACGACAAAACGTTTGAAGTGAAAACGAAAACGCCGGTAGACCCCCTTATTTTCAAAGAGCGCTTTGGTACGAAAGTATTCTTCCTGCCGCAGCATATTCTGAAAGATATCACTCCCGAGCAGCTTGCAACAAATCCTTATTTCCAAAAACCGGATGTAACGATAGGCGCGTTCAAATTTGCTAATTTTGCAAAGGGACAGTATGCGGAAGTGGTGAAAAATACGAATTACTATCTGGATGTGGCTAAGCTTGACCGAATTTTCGTCAAAGTGCTGCCGGCGACGAACTTGGTAGCACAACTGCAAACGGGCGAAATTCAACTGAATTCCTTACCTGTTGGACTTATTCCAATTACAGATTATGAGAAGGTTAAAGGCTTCCCCAATGTTGATTTGGCGTCAGGCAATCCATCCGTTCCGCCTGAGATTTTCTTTAATACGGATAAAATTAGCGATCCGAAGGTACGTCAGGCGATCGCTTATGCGTTGAACCGCCAGCTTATCGTGGAGCAGCTGCTCAAAGGCCAGGGAGAAATCATCGATGGGGGCATCCCAAGTTACCATCCGTACTATAACAAAGACATTGCGAAATATACTTATGACCCGGAAAAGGCGAAGAAGCTCCTTCAGGAAGCGAAATGGGATGCGAGTAAACCGATCCAGTTCCTGATTCCGGTCGGCAACAAAATCCGTGAACAGGCGGCAGATATTTTGGTGCAAAATTTAACGGCGGTCGGGTTGAAAATCGAGGTGCAAAAATTTGACTTCGCGACGTTAATTCAGAAGGTTCGTAAAGGCGAGTACGATCTTACAATTTTTACACGTGATTTCTATATTGAGCCGAGCTCCTATTTTACGGGTTTCAAAAGCGACAATACGAGTAACGTTACGAAGTACAAAAATCCGTTGGCGGATGAACTGATCACGAAGGGTGAGACAGAGTCGGATCCGGCGAAACGCCATGAAATTTATAATAAGCTGCAGGAAATTCTGCACCAAGATGTTCCTTCACTGGCTGTTTATTCGGAGAAACGACTGTTAGCCGTATCGAAAAACGTACTCGTCGGCAAGCCTCTGGATATCGGTATGTTTAACAACATTAATCAATGGGATTTGAAGAAATAAAGATGTAGAGGTGAATGCCCATGGGGAAGAAGCAATTGGTTGAATGGCTGGACGAGAACAAGAAGACTTATGAAGATCAGGCGCTGCAAATATGGGAGCATCCCGAGGTCGCGTACACGGAAGCATTCGCCTCTAAGCTGCAAATCTCCGTGCTGCAGGAGGCCGGGTTTTCCGTCGTTTCCGGCGTAGGAAGCGTGCCGACGGCATTCGTGGCAGAGTATGGCTCCGGCAAGCCGATTATCGGCATCTTGGGCGAGTTCGACGCTCTGCCGGGATTATCGCAGAAAGTAAGCCCGGTACGAGATGCTGTAACGCCGAACGGCCCCGGGCACGGCTGCGGGCACAATCTACTCGGCACGGCAGGCGTAGAGGCGGTCATCGCACTCAAGCAGCGCATCGATGAGGAGCGATTGCCTGGAACAATCCGTTATTACGGCTGCCCCGCAGAAGAAGTGCTTTCCGGCAAAACGTTCATGGCTCGAGCGGGTGTATTCGATGATTTGGATGCTGCGTTAACGTGGCACCCCGGCAATTCCAATACGCCATGGAACATGCCAAGTTCAGCACTCACTTCCGTTGAGTTTTTCTTCAAAGGCCGAGCGGCTCACGCCGGTGCAGCCCCGCACTTGGGGCGCAGTGCGCTGGATGCCGTGGAACTGACGAATATCGGGGCGAACTATTTGCGCGAGCACGTGGTCGACGGCTCCCGTATTCATTATACGATCACGAATGGCGGGGTTGCACCCAACGTGGTTCCTGATAAAGCTAGTGTCTGGTACTACCTCCGTGGAGCCAATCGGGCGCATGTCGATGAACTGCTTGAGCGCTTGATCAAGATTGCACAGGGCGGGGCACTCATGACAGAAACGGGGGTAACTTGGGAGATCAAAGCCGGCGCTTATGATCTTAACGTGAACAATACGCTGAACGAGCTTCTTTTTAGTCAAAAGGATGAAGCAGGACCGTTGGTATTTACGGAAGAAGATCACAAATTGGCAGCTTCTCTGGCAGCATCGCTAGATCCTTCCTTGCAGCAGTACGCGGAGAAGCGGAGGCATGAGCTGGGCTTGGCAGAAAGTGACCTGCTGCCTACCTCATTCGTCAATTACCAGCCAACCACCAAAATCACGGGCGGCGGCTCAACCGATGTGGGCGATGTCTCGTGGATTACGCCAATCGGGCAAATCACGACCACCTGCGCGCCATTTGGCGTTCAGGTGCATACCTGGCAGGCAACTGCTGCTTTCGGCTCGCCAATCGGACTGAAGGGTATGCATCATGCCGCCAAGCTGTTGGCACTATCCACTTACGATCTATTGACCGACGGTGGGAACTTGCTGTCGCAGGCGAGAGCTGAGTTTCTCCGGTCAACGCAAGGCAAGCCTTACATACCGGCCATTCCCAATGACGTACAGGCACCAGTTCTTGTTTAGGTGTGGGGATATCCCCACACGCCATGCGTTGTCATTGCCCATTCCAATAGAAAAGACGGTGTGAAAACATGACGTATTTACTGGAAGTTGACCGGCTTCAAACCGTCTTTTGGACGGGGCAGGAAGAAGTGACTTCGGTGGATGAGATTAGTTTCAAGCTTAGACCTGGAGAAACGATCGGGATTGTTGGCGAATCCGGCTGCGGCAAGAGCGTAACGTCGTTGTCGATCATGAGACTACTTGGCCAGAATGGGCGAATCAAGCAGGGAGAAATCCGCTTCAATGGCTCTGATTTAGTTACATGGTCTGAATCCGAGCTTCGCCGCTTACGGGGCAAGGACATCTCGATGATTTTTCAGGAGCCGATGAGCTCACTAAACCCTGTCTTTACGATTGGGAATCAATTGCTGGAGACGATCCGGCAGCATACGAGCCTGTCACGCAAGGAAGCGAAAGCTTACGCAATCGACATGCTGCGCAAGGTCGGCCTTCCCCAGGCCGAAGCGATCATGAACGTATATCCCCATACGTTGTCTGGCGGGATGCGCCAGCGCATCATGATTGCGATGGCGCTATCGTGTAAGCCGAAGCTGCTCATAGCCGACGAACCTACGACGGCACTCGATGTGACGATCCAAGCGCAGATTCTGGAGCTGATGAAGGATCTTCGTGAAGAAAGCGGCGCTGCGATTATGCTAATTACGCACGATCTGGGCGTCGTAGCAGAGATGGCAGACAAAGTCGTTGTTATGTATGCGGGTCAAATCGTGGAAGAGGCAGATGTGTTCACGTTATTTCGCGAACCGCTGCATCCGTACACGCAAGGACTGCTGAACTCCATACCGCGAGTAGAGGGAGACAGCAATCGTCTCACAGCGATTCCCGGAGCCGTCCCGTCCATTCAGCGTATGCCGAAAGGCTGTCGTTTTCACACCCGCTGCGTCTGGGCGACGGAGCTTTGCCGGCAAGAACAGCCTATGCTCAAAGCCGTAGGACCTGATCATCAGGTGAGATGCTGGGTCACCCAGGAGCAAGCAGTGCTGTCCAAACTTCCCCAGCTTCAGGAGGTCGGAATATGACCATAAATCCGCCACTGCTGCAAATCGATCGTTTAAAAACGTATTATCCTATTAGAAAAGGCATCGTGTCGCGCACTGTCGGTTACGTCAAAGCGGTCGACGACATTAGTCTGAACATCTACGAAGGCGAAACTGTCGGGCTTGTCGGCGAATCAGGCTGTGGCAAATCAACAATCGGACGTTCGATTGTACGGCTTGAAAATCCGTTTGAGGGGCGTATCCTTTTCCAAAACAAAGACATCACCCACAGTACGCAAAAAGAACTGAAGCCCATTCGCACCAAGCTGCAAATCATCTTTCAAGACCCGTATTCGTCGCTTAATCCACGCAAACGGATCAATGATATTTTAGCCGAACCGTTCATTGCGCACCGCTTGGTCCAGCGGAATGAAGTGCAAGGCAAGGTGGATCGGCTGCTAGATATGGTCGGTCTCCCTCGCGCCTACAAAAATAGGTACCCGCATGAGTTTTCCGGCGGTCAGCGCCAACGTATTGGCATCGCGCGGGCTATTTCTTTCGAGCCCAAGCTGATCGTGTGCGACGAACCGGTGTCGGCACTTGATGTTTCCATCCAAGCGCAAATTCTTAATTTGCTAGCGGATTTACAAAAAGAGTTAAACCTAACCTATTTGTTCATTGCTCATGGTATCGGAGCCGTCAAGTATATCAGTACGCGGATCGCCGTCATGTACTTGGGCAAAATCGTTGAGATTGGAGATAAGGAAGAACTATTCAAGCTTCCGAAACATCCGTATACACAAATATTGCTGGGTGCTTATCCTGCGCCTGACCCGACGCTGCGTTCAAGTAAGCGGATCATTATTCAAGGGGATGTGCCGAGTCCCGCTAATCCTCCGCAAGGGTGCCGATTCCATACCCGCTGCCCTTACGTGCAGGAGCGATGCCGGCAGGAGGAGCCGCCACTTACTGGCGGAGGACATGGGGTTGCTTGCCATTTTCCAATAAACTAGAATGCTTGAGAAGGGGGAGTTACGATCCTTCACTACATCGTTCGGCGTGTGCTTATTGCCATACCCGTGTTACTTGGAATCACGATTATTAATTTCTTCATTATTAAATTAGCGCCGGGGAACCCCGTGGAGATGTTCATCGATCCGAATACGCCAAAGGAACTGTTGGACTTGAGAAAGGAATTGCTCGGACTTAACGATCCATTTCTCCTTCAGTACTTCAAATGGCTCTTGAATTTGTTCCACGGTCAGCTTGGCTACTCCTTCAGTTCCTATGCGCCAGTGACGAAGATGATTGGTGAAAGACTGGGCCCCACTTTGCTGCTTGCTTCTACTGCGCTTTTGTTCGGACTTTTCATTGCCATTCCTATTGGCATCATAAGCGCGGTTAAGCAAAATACAAAGTTCGACTATATCATGACGGGATTGTCCTTTATCGGTACGTCCATTCCACAGTTTTTTCTAGGACTTGGTCTTATTTATTTGTTTGCTGTTCAGTTCAAATGGCTGCCAACAGGCGGGATGATCACTCTTGGAGGTCCAGGTGGAGTCTGGGATCGCATTAGCCATATGATTCTTCCGGTTTTCATTCTGGGAATCGTCATAGCGGGGAAAAAGGTGAGGTATGTGCGTGCCAGCATGCTCGACGTATTGAAGCAGGATTACCTGCGCACGGCTCAATCCAAAGGGCTTCACCCGTTCATTGTGACGAATAAGCATGCTCTGCGTAACGCGCTTATACCGATCATTACGGTGGTCGGGATGGAGATCCCGCTGCTGCTTGGAGGCAGCATCCTGATTGAGCAAATTTTTCAGTGGCCCGGTATTGGCCAACTTACCATTCAATCCATCCTCTCCAGAGATTATCCGACCTTGATGGGATTGAATCTTGTGGCTGCTTTTATCGTGCTCGTGACGAATTTGCTCACCGACCTTCTCTACTCGGCTGCAGATCCGCGTATCAACTACAACTAATCCAGAGGTGAAAGGCGTGGCCTTATCCGAATATCAACTAAACAACGGTCATTTGCAGCAGGCTTTCGTCGAAACCTTGGATGACCATGCCGCAGATAACGTGATCCGTCAGGTCTGGAGCCGATTCATCCGGCACAAGCTGGCCTTAGCGGGACTGATCGTCACCGTGCTGCTCATTCTTGTTGCACTTCTGGCTCCGCTGCTCGCCCCCAATGATCCAAAAGAGGTAACAGGCATCTTCTCTGCGGCGCCATCGGCTAAGCATTGGCTGGGAACCGATCAGGTCGGGCGGGACGTGGTGAGTCGTCTCATTTACGCAACGAGAATTTCGCTGATTGTCGGTTTTGTAACAGTAGCTCTTTATGTGACCTTCGGCACGTTGATTGGCATTGTTTCCGCCTATTTCGGTGGATGGCTGGATATGGCCGTCATGCGGATTACGGACATGTTCATGGCTTTTCCGTTTCTGATGGTCATCCTGGTCATCATCAGTGTTCTTGGCTCGAATATGACGACCATCATACTCGTGCTTGCCCTGTTCTCATGGCCGGGCGTCGCACGATTGGTCCGGGGCAGTGTGCTAGCTATTAAGCAGCTCGATTATGTCAAGGCGGGTGTGGCGCTCGGACTGAGCACACCGCGTATTTTGTTTCAGCATATATTCCCGAATGCGATCGGCCCTATTATCGTCAATGCAACGTTCGGCATTGCCTCGGCCATTATGAGCGAAGCTGGACTCAGCTTCCTCGGGATGGGTGTCCAGCCGCCTACGGCAAGCTGGGGCAACATGCTGACGGATGCACAATCCTTGACTGTGCTGACGGATCAGCCCTGGCTTTGGGTCCCGCCGGGAGCCATGATTTTGATTACCGTGCTTGCGATTAATTTTGTGGGGGATGGCTTGCGTGACGCGCTGGATTCCCGGCAATAAGCAAGAAGATGAAGCTCCATCCATTTGCTGCAAAGGATGGGGTTTTCTCATTTTTGGAACATAGGAAGAGGAGAAGGCAATGAAACCTACCATTGGAATAACAAGTACGATTGTCAAACTGCACGAATATAGCGAAGGCGCATACGTTCATAAGGACTACCACCGATCCGTCGATGCAAGCGGAGGTCTGCCTATTGTACTTCCTCTTACATCGGAGGAAACGTTCAAGCAATTAATCGATCTATGCGACGGAGTGATTTTCACCGGGGGCGAGGATATAGATCCTTCCGCATATGGAGAGGAGCCGGTTCCAGAGCTCGGCACGACCTTCCCTGAACGCGACCGCATTGAACTGGAGGCCATACGTTATACGTTGGAAGCCGATAAACCGCTGTTGGCTATTTGCCGTGGTGTGCAAGTGCTGAATGTAGCACTAGGCGGCACGCTCTATCAAGATCTGCCAAGTCAATTTACAGATTCGCTTGCGCATGTGCAGCGAGGAATAGCTAGAGAAAAGGATTCTCATTCAGTCACTATTACTGCAAATAGCTATTTGGAGCGGATTTTTGGGCAAAATAAGGTTCGTGTCAACAGTCTTCATCATCAGGCGCTTCGCACAATTGGCACTGATTTGGTTGTAGCCGCAAGCTCTCCGGACGGCGTGGTGGAAGCGGTTGAGAATCCGCGTCTAACATTTGCTGTCGGTGTACAATGGCATCCGGAATCGATGTTTGAGACTGACGAATTGACGCAAAAGCTTTTTCAAGAATTGATTACTAAGAGTAAAGAATGGGCCGAAGGTAGAGCGCGAAAATAACGGAAAAAGGTGATGACAGCTTGGAACGCTACTGGAAACGCAATCTTTATATGTTATGGCTGGGGTTATTTTTTAACCACATGGCCTTTACTCTTTCGGTGCCCTTTTTTCCTATTTTTTTGCAAAATGACCTAGGGATTCAAAGCGGTCTGGAAGCTTGGTCGGGCGTTTCCATTTCGATCAGCTTTCTGATTAGTGGTTTGTGTGCGCCCTTTTGGGGATCGCTCGCCGATAAATATGGGCGGAAGCCTATGCTTGTTCGCTCAGGCATTGGTTTAAGTGTGGCACATTTCGCCAACTTTTTTGTTCATGATCCTTTTACTTTCATTCTTGTTCGGATTTTTCAAGGACTTATGGCAGGCTTTAGTCCCGCTTCCATCGCTTTAGTTGGCACGAATACACCGGAGAAGCACGTTGGTTACGCACTTGGCATCATATCAACGGCGTCAGCAGCCGGGGGAATTCTTGGACCGCTCGCGGGAGGTATTCTTAGTCATTGGATGGGATTGCGGGCGTGTTTCGTGGCATCGGGCATCATTACGTTAGTTTCCGCTTTCATCGTCCTAGTGGGTGTTAAAGAGGTCCACGAGCGGCAAAATGGGGCTCGTACCAGTGTCATCAAGGATCTTAAACAAGCTGCCGATAACACACGATTGATGCGGATATTTGGGCTAACATTACTAGTCTCGACTTCGGTCATGATTTTGGAGCCTCTGCTGACGATCTATGTGGGGCAAATTGGAGGCAGTATAAACAACGCTTCGCTCAGCTCAGGCATTGTTTTCTCAGCAGTAGGTGTTGCCACAGTTATCATGGGTCCTCGCTGGGGGATCATTGGCGGTCGAATCGGCTATGAGAAAATACTTTTCTTTGGGTTATTAGGTGGAGGTATAGGCAATCTGCTGCAGCTCGGCGTTCATCACCTTGTCGGCTTTGGCATCCTGCGTTTCAGTTATGGACTGTTTTTTGCAGCCGTTTACCCAGCGTTGAATGTGCTTATCGTCAAATATACAGAGGCGGATTTCCGCGGAAGGGCTGTGAGCCTGAACCAATCGTCGAGTCAGTTCGGTATTGTGGTTGGTCCTTTGCTTGGCGGTGTGCTCGGTGGTTGGATCGGTATCCAATTCGTCTTTCTCATTACTGGTGTTACACTTCTTGGAGCCGCCTTGATGATGAAGATGGTTGATTCTAAGCAAGTTGACCAGAGGTTGCCTGGTTGAGGAAGCCTCTGGTCAGCTTCAAGATTCATTGGAATACAATATTTAATAAAAGGTGCGGCAGACACGTCATATACAAATTTATTACATACCTCTTGAAAAACATATTAAACCGAGTATAATACTAGGTATAAGATTTGCTTTTATCTTAATGACTATCACTTGGAGATTCGTTGTGGAACAATCCGGATAGCTTTGATATGATGAATATGAAAAGCTTTTCACAATAGAATGACAGGTGAATGAGATGAAATCAACGATTAAAGATGTAGCTAAAATGGCCAACGTTTCTATAAGTACCGTTTCAAGAGTCATGAATAATCCTGATATTGTCACAAGAGACAAGCGCGATAAAATATTAGAGGCGATTGAACGTTTGAATTACACGCCAAATGCGTTAGCCCGCGGATTAATTCACAAGCGAACGCAAACTTTAGGCGTGCTGATACCTGATATTTCCAACTTGTTTTATGCCGAGTTAATTAAAGGTATGGAGGATGCCGCGCATGAGAGCGGCAATAATTTGATTATTTGCAATACAGATAATAATCAAGATCGCAGGCAATCTAGTTTAAAGGTATTGAGTGAAAAGCAGATCGACGGAATCATTTTTACCAGTGAGCCTATCTTTCCTGACAGCTACGAAGTCTTCAAGCAATTGGGTGTCCCCATTGTTCTTGCTGCTACCCATAGCTTGGAATATAATATTCCTTCAGTGAAAGTAAATGATGAGCAAGCTGCTTTCGATGCAGCAGAATATCTGATTCACAAAGGGCACCATCGAATCGGTATGATCAGCGGGTCTATGCTGGATCCAATCTCTGGGCTGCCGAGGATTCAAGGGTTTCTTCGAGCATTGAGGACGCATGGTATTGATCTTGACCCAGAGAGATGTATCGAGTATGGGAACTACCATTTTAATGATGGGTACGAAGCTGTCAGAAGGCTGCACAAGAAATTTCCGGAAATGACGGCATTGTTTGCCACAAGTGATGAGAGAGCACTCGGGTGCATATCTTACTTTCATGAGCATAAGATTAAAGTGCCTGATGAGATTTCAGTTATTGGCTTTGACAATACGAGAATCGCGGGCATGTGTTTCCCTAAATTGACAACAGTCGCACAGCCTTTGTATGAAATGGGAGAACTAGCTGTACGCAAACTTGACCGTTTGATTAATGGTGAATCTTTAGAAGAACTGCGAACCTATATGGCTCATTGGATTGTTGAACGAGAAACCGTACGTGACTTAACGCAATAAACCGTTAGCGTGAGGATTCGGAGATTCATGCGAGTGAGTCTTCGTCATTTCTGAAAAGCTTTTCAGAAGTAGTGAATCAAGAAACAAACTATTAGGAGGCTATGAAAAATGTTGAAAAAAGTTATACATACTACTCTTTTATTATCAATGACTGCCGGGCTTGCCGCATGCAGTAGTGGAACCGCTGAGAAACAAGTTCAGCCATCGAATGAACAACCGAAAGAAAGCCAAAAAGCAGTAGAATCACAAAAGCCGACAAGTGAAAAGGTCAAAATCGTATTCAGTCAGGGTGCGGATCAAACGGAGGGAACGAAGAAGCTTGTGGCAGCTTTTCAAGCGAAACACCCGAATATTGAGGTTGAAGTCCGTGAATTCCCAAATGATTCCTCCCAAATGCATGATCAACTCGTCACCATATTAGGCGTAAAATCTGCTGAAGTGGATGTCGTGAATCTGGATGTTGTATGGCCAGCAGAATTTGCGCAAGCGGGGTTTATTCTTCCACTTGATCGCTTAATTAAGGACGATAATGTTGACACAAGTAAATACTTAAAGGGCGGCATCGATGCCGGATACTTTAATGGACAGCAATGGGCGCTTCCCCGTTACAACAATGCAGGGCTGCTATATTATCGTAAAGATTTAGTGAAAGAAGTGCCCAAAACTTGGGACGACTTGCTTAAGCAAGCTGAGCAGCTGAAGGGCCAGGGGGGCACGAAATATGGCTTTGTCACTCAGGCAAAGCAATATGAAGGTTTAGCTGTTGGATTTACCGAGTTCGTTAGTAGCTATGGCGGGAAAATTATTGATGAAAAAGGAAATGTATCTGTCAATAGTCCCGAGGCGCTTAAAGCTTTGAAAAAACTAGTTCAAATTGCTAAATCACCAGCAGTTCCTTCGAATTTGAACACTTTTACTGAAAAAGAAACGTTAAATGCCTTTATTGAGGGGAGTGCTGTATTTGCTCGCCATTGGCCAGCGCTTTACGCGCAAGCTAACGATCCGAAGGTTTCCAAAGTTGTAGGGAATGTCGGCATTGCTCCTCTGCCAGCTGGTGATGCTCGCTCGGCTGCTGCATTAGGCGGTTGGTTGGCAGCAATAAATAAATACTCCAAGCATCCGAAGGAAGCATGGGAATTTTTGAAATTTGCGGTAAGCCCCGAAGGGGAGAAGATTATCGCAGTAAACAGCACGCAAACGCCAACCTATTTGCCGCTGTTTGATGATGCTGATGTGCAAAAGGCAAGTCCGTTATTTGCAAGCCGTGATTTTGTAAACGGACTTGGCAGTGCAATACCGCGTACGATTACACCTCAATACGCAAAGATTTCCGGTGTGATTCAAATTGAAGTTTCCAAAGCGATCACGGGAGAGCAGACACCGGAACAGACCCTTACTAATTTGGAAAGTCAAATTAAGCAAGCCATTAATAAGTAAGATAACCAAAGTAATAGAAGGGTCTTGCTGCAAGGCTGGCCCTTCTTTTCCTTTCGATACGGCATGTTGTGAGTAAAGGCAGGTGAGACCAAGGATGTTTAAACATATCAAAATGACCAGAGAAGCTAGACTTGCTTATCTATTTATTTTGCCAGCCGCTGTATTAATATGCGCAATTGCCATATGGCCTGTAATACGCACGATGTGGATCAGTTTATACGATATCCGTCTGAACGATCCGACGAAAAGTGAAATCCACTCGACGTACTCGTTGGATATGGAGAAATACACACAAACATTCCCTATTTTGCTCAGAACACTTGAAAAAGAGGCCGCAGTGAATGCAGGGATGACAACGCGATTAGAACCACTGAAACAAAAGGCGGAACAGATCAAGAATGAGTTGGAGACGGATACTGCTCTGAGTACCCGGTACGAGGAAATAGACAGACTTTTATATGATTTCAAACCTGTACCGGATAAATTGAAGTTCATTGATCTGAGTAATCAAAGGGCGGATCGGATTCAATCTGATCTGAACGAGCTGCATCAAAGTTTACTTCAATTAAAGGGAGCTGGAGCTCTTCAACGCCCAGACGATGCAATCGGATTAACAAGTGCTCTCCAAGACGCATTTATTGAGCCAAACTTTGTAGGTTTGGACCATTATAAACGATTCATGACCGATTCCCGTTTGTGGCATGCCCTCGGAAATACATCGCTGTTTACAGTCTATGCTGTATCGATGGAGATGCTGTTCGGCCTGTTGATTGCCGTTCTAATAAATCGTTCCTTTCGAGGCAGAGGACTTGTACGGGCAGCCGTATTAATCCCTTGGGCTACGCCAACGGCGATTTCCGCGATGATTTGGCATTTCCTGTTTGATGGACAGAATGGCATCGTAGCTAAGCTTTTGGCTGAAATTGGCTTTATTTCCGATATGAGTACGCTATTGTCAACAAAGCAGGGAGCATTATTCTCCATTGTACTAGCTGATACGTGGAAAACAGCACCCTTCGTTGCGCTGCTTTTGCTTGCGGGTCTTCAGACAATTTCGGGTTCCTTATACGAAGCTGCACAAATGGATGGAGCATCCAGGTGGAAACAGTTCGTTCATATTACGTTGCCTTCTATTAAAACGACGTTCCTGGTTGCACTTATGTTCCGTACACTGGATGCGTTCCGTGTCTTCGATCTCATTTATGTACTAACGGGAGGCGGCCCAGCCAATTCTACAGAATCAGTGTCCATTTACGCCTATAAAACCATGTTCTCAGAGTTAAATTTCGGTGCAGGATCGGCCTTGGCCGTCATTGTCTTTATCTGCATTGCCATCATTTGTACAATTTACGTGAAAATATTGGGTGGCGACGTAGTCAGCAATCGTAGGGGGTAGAGCAAACAATGGTCAGAAAAGCGGGCCTTCCTTTTTATGCTGGCTTAACGGTTTTTGTAGTGGTTATCATGTTTCCATTTTTATGGGTATTCTTAGCTTCATTGAAACAACCTCAGTATTTATACGGCTTGCACGCCTTTGATCTGTTCGTACCTGGCTACACGCTGGATAACTATATAAGTGTCTTTTTGAATCATCCGTTTGGCCGATATTTGTTTAATAGTTTTGCAGTGGCTGCAATGACGATGATCTATAGTTTATTTATCGCTTCTTTTGCGGCTTATGCGATTGCCCGGCTTCATTTTTTTGGAAAATCAGTGTTCCTAGGTATACTTCTAGCGGTTTCGATGTTTCCACAGATTGCTACGATCTCGCCTATTTTTTTATTTATGCAAGCTACGGGCTTACGCAATTCGTACTTAGGCTTAATTATTCCCTATACGACTTTTGCGCTGCCGTTATCGATTTGGTATATGACTTCTTTTTTCGCTAAAATTCCAATTGAACTGGAAGAAGCGGCTAAAGTTGATGGGGCTTCTCTCCTGCAATCCTTTAGGAAAGTATTGCTGCCGTTGGCCTCGCCTGGCCTGTTTACAACTGCCATCATTGTGTTTGTTGATGCTTGGCATGAATTTTTCTTTTCATTCACGATCAATACGAAGGAAAGTATGATGACCGTACCGGTAGGCATTGCGATGTTTCAAGGGGAATTCACCTTTCCTTGGGGGGAAATCTCGGCCGCTGCGATCACTGTGACAATTCCTATTGTTTTCTTGGTGCTGCTGTTCCAAAGACGGATTATCTCAGGATTGACCTCTGGCGCAGTAAAAGAGTAAAAATACGAATAGCAGTTTGGAATCAAGAGGGAGAGTAAGCGATGAATAAACCGAATATTTTATTTCTGATCTCGCATGATACAGGCAGATATTTAGGCTGTTATGGGAAACAAGTTGAGACTCCGAATCTGAATGCGATGGCTGAAAAGGGAGTGCGCTTTGACCAGTATTTTTGCCCGGCTCCTCAATGCAGTCCCAGCAGAGGAAGCATTCTGACTGGCTTATATCCGCATAACCACGGCATGATGGGCTTGGCTCACCTTGGATTTTCTATGAATCCTGAAGTGGCCACGCTGCCCAAAGAGCTTCAAAAAAACGGGTATGAAACGGCTTTGATCGGTTTTAGCCATGAAACCATCGATGAACCAGATAGTAGGCTCACTTCCTCCACCTATAAATTAGGCTACGAACGTGTTCTGCCGGTACCGGGAGATAGAGGGCCTAACGTTGCGGAAAGAGTTGCTGAATATTTACAGGAAAAAGCTGCATATTCGGATGGTAAGCCATTTTTTGCATCCGTTGGCTTTTTTGAAACACACCGAGATTTCGACGAATACGAGGAAATCGCTGATCCTATAAGCAAGGTAGTCCCTCCGCCCTATTTACCTGATACTCCGAAGATCAGGGAAGATTTTGCGCTGCTGCATGGCTCAGTAAAGGTTTTGGACCAAAGCATTGGACGTATTTTACAAAGTTTGGAGAATACCGGACTTAGCCAAAATACGCTTGTTATCTACACAACCGATCACGGTATCGCTTTCCCGAGAGCCAAAGGTACTTTGATGGATGCCGGATTGGAAACAGCGCTAGTCATGTATTATCCTGGACGTATGGATGGAGGTAAGGTTGTAGATCAACTGTTGTGCAACGTAGACTTAATGCCGACTCTCCTCGAATTTATTGGAGCAGATGTCCCTCAAGGGATTGATGGAAACAGCTTTTTGAACCTATTAGAACCTGCGGAAAGCCGTCTGACAACCCGTGATCATTTCTTTTCAGAACTCACCTGGCATGACCAATATCACCCTATGCGGAGTGTACGGACAGAGAAATTTAAATATATCCGTAACTTTGAGGATGGCCCGGCAGTTTACTTGCCGCTGGATATACATCGAAGCCTTTCGGGAGTTGTCGTAAGAGATGAGTATTATGCGCCTAACGTTTCGGAGGAATTGTACGATTTGGAGAAGGATCCGTTTGAAAAATATAACGTTGCCAACCTTCCAGCATATGCGAAAGTTCTTATAGAGCTAAGATCTAAGGTTGATGCTTGGATGAGCCGTACGAAGGACCCTTTGTTGAAAGGAAGCGTTATAGGAATTGCCGCTCCGGATTGGCAGGAACAGTTCGATAATGGGACTGCATATGCGTATAAAAGAAAGCCATAACCTCTGAAGATTTGAGTAAATTCTACTTGGGCTAAATAGACCGAAATCCTTAAATCAGGGTTTCGGTTTATTTAGGGAGCAAATCCAATCGGTGACCGAAACCGATCAGATAACTGATGTAAAGGTGAAACAGGGGAATGGAACCGAAGGCATGGTTTATCTACAGGGTGGAAAATTCTTGATGGGCACTGATGATAAGGAAGGCTTTCCTGCGGATGGCGAAGGACCTGTGCGTGAGGTGGAGCTGCATCCATTTTATATCGATGAAACCGTAGTAACGAATGCGAAATTCGCTAATTTTATTCAAGATACGGGGTATCAGACTGAAGCGGAACGGTTTGGTTGGTCGTTCGTATTCCATCTGTTTGTATCAGTGAAAACGAAGAGCGAGGATGCCCGCAGCTTACATGGGGTTCCTTGGTGGCTCGCGATAAATGGAGCCGATTGGCGTAAGCCAGAAGGACGGGATTCTTCCATCGAGGAACGCTGGGATCATCCCGTGATCCATGTTTCCTGGAACGATGCGGTTGTCCTAAGAAAATAAAGTATTGGACTGGAAAATAAAAGTGTTAGACCGTGAAAATATAGTTGTAGACTGAGAAAATAAAGTATTAGACTGCCGCAATTTTCATTAAGCTAACGGTCAGGATGACGATCTGCAGGGGCTTGAGCGGAGTCCCGGCCGTGGTCACGACGCCGCCGCAATACCCCAGGAAGATTAACAGCAGCGGCTCGAGCAGGCCCATAGGAGCTGGAGGAAGAACAGCAATTGGATCGAGTTCGTTGGATTAAATATTCATCACTTGTGATACAAACCCAGACCATTCATCACATAAGGACGAACAATCTTTACGAGTAAATCAGTTCGATCATTTTCCCCGTCCGTAAACCAACGATATGCAGCACCATAGATCGTTGAGCTTGTCATGGCTGAAATGATCTTTATATATTCGTAGGCTGGTAATTGGTGGTTTTCTTCTTTTAAAAATATGCTCTCAATTGTTTGCTCCAACATTTTCTTTATTTTTTCATCGACAAGTTTAGCAATAGATTTGGAATCCATTCTGCATATTCGATAAAAGTCTACAATATAGCTATGTGTCATCAAGATCAATTGATCGCATATTTCTCCTGTGAATTCCCTCGATAACATCACTTCTTCAGGGATCATCCCGTGAAAAGCCTGTTCAATTGTCTCGTCAAGCAAAGCATATTTATCTACATAATGGTCATAAAAGGTAGCGCGGTTAATCGTAGCATTCTGAGCGATATCCTTTATGGATATTGCATCAAATCCTTTACTCCGCAACAATTCACTGAATGCTTCCCTTATTAACTGTCGTGTACGCAATACCCTTGGATCCTGCAAATTCACCAAATCAAATCCCTTCTTAAACATCAAATATCCTAGAGTGTTGTTTAAGCTACTTTCCACATCATCTGCTGGTTGAAATCATAAGAGTGCGGTAATAATATTTTAAACAGCAGGTGTTGCTTAAGCAAGCTCTGACTATTTAGCTGAAGGAAGGATCATAATGGGCATTAAACAAAATAGGCTCTTGGTATTTGGTGCTGGTGTGATTGGCAGTGTCTACGCTCTCCGATTTGCACAGTACGGACTGGACGTAACAGTGTTGGCACGCGGAAAGAGATTGGATGAGCTGAAAAGGAACGGACTGCGATACAACGATAATGGAACGATAAAGCAAATACCGATCAAGACGATAGATAAGTTAGAAGATGATGACGTTTACGATTACATTTTTGTTCCCGTACGATATGATCAGGCCGAATCTGCCTTAACTGTTATTAAGAGTAATCAGAGCAAGACCATAGTCACCTTGACCAACACCATGGGATATGATCACTGGCTTGAAATCGTGGGTGATCGGTTACTCCCAGGATTCCCGGGTGCCGGTGGAGACATTAAAGAGGATGTTCTATACGCCCAATTCGGATCCGAAAAACATCAAGGAACCATTTTTGGTGAAATAAATGGACTGGTAACCGAAAGAGTAAAAAATCTTGCCAAAATATTTGAAACGGTGGATTTGCAATATGAAATCCAAAAAAACATATTGGCATTCCATATCTCTCATACTGCCTTGGCTATCGTCAACAAGCATTTCTACACAGAAGATGGAATGGTGGATGTAGAGACAGCAAAAAGTGAAAGCATTCTATGTAAGATCGCAGCTGATATTAAACAAAACATTCAACTGGTAGAACACGCTGGAATACCGGTAATCCCACCCGAAACGAAGGTGATGGGAGAATTGCCAGACAACGATATTATTTCTCGTTATCGTCAGATGTTGAGTAATGACTTTATCATTGATGTTAAGCTTGGAAATCATGCCGTAAATCAAAAAGCAGAAATCATGTTGTTGGATGAGACGTTTCACAAAGAGATGTCACAACGATGATATTAAAGCTTTTCATGGGGGTCTCAATAAGCTCCAGTTCTTTTCATTTATCCATACTTGATCATTCGCAAAACCATACTGTCGTGCTGTGCTGGGCGCCGTTGGAAATATGTTTTAAACTTATATTCCAAGATCGTCGGCCTCCTTGGTTTCTCCGGGCATTACGACGGGGAACGTTAGTTCAATGAAAAAGCGACAGTCTAGGACTTTATTTTCTGGTCCATGGCTGCTGCTGCTGTTCCGTTTTTAGGGGTCAGTCTAATACTTGTTTTTCAGAGCCTGACAGTTTTGCAATTCGAAAAACCGCACGAATTCAATACATCCAGTCTAATACTTTATTTTCGCTGAACAGCGGTTGCATATGGCAAGTGGGCAGGGAAACGATTGCCCACGGAGGCAGAGTGGGAATATACCGCAAGAGGCGGTTTGGTGCAAAAAACATATCCATGGGGAAACCTGTTGATGCCGGTTCAACAGCATATGTGCAACATTTGGCAGGGGCTCTTCCCATATAGAACGACGCTTCAGACGGCTATGCCGGAACGGCGCCAGCGAAGTCATTCCCACCGAATGGTTACGGCTTATACAATGTGATTGGAAATGCATGGGAATGGTGCTCAGACTGGTTTACGGTTAATCCAGATCAATATGGATTCATAAATCCGAAGGGCCAAAGTAAGACATTTAAAGTTGAGTAAATAATGATTTTCCGATAATATCTATCGGATTAGTTAAAAATAACGTTGACGAAGTTTAATAAAGGATGGTAATCTATGAATAGTAAATCACTATTCTTATTATTCGAATTGACTAACTATGTTATGGGTATTCTATTTTTCTATATGTTTGGAATGTGACTACCGTTTGCACGGAGACGTTCTTTTCTCTACCCAGAGAAGAGTGTCTCTTTTTTTATTTCAAAGAGGAGATGAATGTTATGGTCGAACCACTATTGAAAATCGAAAATTTAAACAAAACATTTCAGTCAATCAAAGGGTCTGTTCAAGCGCTCCATAATATCCAATTGCAAGTGAAAGAAGGAGAATTTATTACAGTCATTGGTCCTAGCGGCTGTGGCAAAAGTACATTACTCAAAATTATTGCAGGATTGGACATTTGATCAAGGGACCGGGCATTGATAAGGGTTTCATTTTCCAAGAACCACGATTATTTCCATGGCTGACTGTAGAAAACAATATAGCTGCCGACCTCTCGCTAAGAAATGCTGAAGTCCGCAAGAAAGTTGATGAACTGATTGGGCTTGTTCGATTAGAAGGATTCCAAAAATCATTCCCCAGAGAACTTTCCGGCGGGATGGCTCAGCGTGTGGCGATAGCCAGAGCGTTACTACGAAATCCAAAGGTCCTGCTGCTCGATGAACCGTTCGGGGCTTTGGATGCTTTTACGAGAACACACATGCAGGAAGTGCTGATTGATATTTGGCAAAAAAATAAGACGACGATGATTTTTGTGACGCATGACATCGATGAGGCCATCTATTTAGGCAATTGGGTGGTCATCCTCAAACCGCGTCCCGGCGAGATTCGGAATATAGTCTCCAGTGATTTGCCGATACCCCGAAAAAACAACCACATCGTTTCAAGAACTGCGTTTAAAAGTACTTAGTGAATTTGAAAAAATTGAAGAGCTGGAGTTAGTAGACAGTTCCGGTATTTAGTTCGAAGGGGGAATTGCTATGAGCCAACAAGGATAATGGGCAGTGGGCGATTCGAACATTGTTCAGAAACCTAATCTGTCTGACAAACAACGGAGGTTTAAACAACAGTTAAACCGAACTTAACGGCTTTACACCTGACTTGAACAAGAAAGTCACCCCAATTTCAACAATCAAGGATGTTTACCGACGATGGCGTTAAACTGCTTGACGGTACGAAGAAATTCTTAGTTGAAGAGAAGCTGGCGGGAAAAGATTTTGATCTGAATCAGTGGATTTTAAAATAATTGGTTACCAGTGGTAACGAAAGGAAAACGATGAACATGGCGACAACCATACAAACAGGTTATCAAGCTGCAATTACGCAAGAAGTTGAAGAAAATCGGAAAGCTGATTATCCGGTACACTCCATTTTTCTTAATCGCTGGTCATCCCGTGCATTCGAGCCAAAGGAGGTTACGGATGAGACAATTTATACGATTCTTGAAGCAGCCCGTTGGGCGCCGTCCGGAAGCAATCTGCAACCTTGGAGGTTTATCGTTGCAAAAACAGAGTCACAGAAGCTGAAGTTCCAAGAGTTTATTAAGCCGAATAATCGCTTGTGGACGGATGATGCACCTGTTTTGCTGCTTATCATCTCCAACAAGCTTCGTCAGGATGGTGAATTGAACGGCGCACACGCGTTTGATGCCGGTGCCGCTTGGGCGTCGATTGCCTTTCAGGCGCATTTATTGGGTCTAGCGACACGAGCTGTAGGCGGATATGACAAGGACAAAGCGCGCGAGGTGCTCCATGTTCCTGCAAATTATGAGCTGCATGCAGTTATTGCGCTTGGATATCGTGGACCGCGCGAAACGCTGCCGGAAGCTCTGCAAGAGCGTGAACTGCCAAATGGCCGTAGGTCACTAGACGAGAGCATTATTGAAGGTTCTTTCTAGTTGCATGAGGCATTGGAATCGGCAGTTCGCTGCTTTGCTTACCGTACAACTGCTTGTATCAACGGCACATGGAATGTTTATTCCGCTGCTGCCAAGCTTCCTGCATGATGTGGGGCATGTTAGCGGTTATTCGCTCTATTTGTGGTCGGGAACGGCATTCTCCGCAAACTTTATTGCGATGATGCTTGCGATGCCTTTTCTCGGACGCATTGGCGACCGTTACGGACGTAAACCCATTATGCTTTGGTCTGGCTTCGGAATGGCCATAGTCACAGCGCTTATGCGACTTGCTTATGAGCCATGGCAGCTAGCTCTGTTGCGATTTGTGCAAGGCTGTTTTACAGGAATACTGCCGTTCGCAATGGTTCTTGTACTGATTGGTGCTTCGGAAAGAAAGGTTGGCGTCTCAGCTGGGACGATGCAGATGATGGGGGAGACGGGCTCATTAATCGGCCCACTTATAGCCTCATCTCTGCTTTCTTTTGTATCGGTGCAAAGTGCGTATCCAGCGATGAGTCTATTTATTTTGCTAGCGGCCGTATGCGTTTTACTTTTCGTAAAAGAAGGTCCCCGCAGCACGATAGTTAAGACAAGGGATCGGAGCACTATGCTAACCGACTGGAAGCAAATATGGAAAATGAAGCCCTTACCATCTCTGCTGCTCAGTGCGTTATGCGTTAATTTCGCACTTGTTGGAATGAACCCCGTCATGCCGTACTATGTTATGCAGGCTACGCATACCTTCACATTCTTGAACGAACAGTGGCTCCTCGGTGTTACTTTATCGGCGACTTCATTCGCAGTCATTGTGTTTTCACCGTTCCTAGGCTCGCTCTCTGACCGTGTTGGTCCAGTTCTGCTTCTTAAAGTGGCAACGGGGACTGCCGTATTACTTTGCTTCGTGCAAGCAGTAACGCATATATATCCGGTTATTCTTGTTTGCCGATTTATCCTCGGGTTGTGCGTTGCTGGCATGATGCCAAACATCCAGGCCCAGGTCAGGAGTATGGTTCGTAAAGGGATGGAAGGACAAACGTTTGCCATGGTAAATTCGTGGATGTTCTTTGGCAGCTTGTCAGGTCCGTTAGTAGGTGGTGTTATCATTGCTCGTTTCGGGATTAGCGCTTGGTTTGCTGCGGCAATGGTCGTCTATGCGATTAGTTGCTGGCAAGCGTTTCGAATTGGCATCGTTCAGTCGCGTTAAGCCAAAATGGAGTTAGCATCTTCTGGCACGTAAGCTTTATTATCGATTTAATTTTCATACTTCTCATAAATACAGGAGTCACAATATGAACTTTTGCTGAACCATCCTGCTGAGGATGGTTTTTTGTTTTTTTAAGTTATTTACGTGAATGTGAACAGGGAGGATAAAGAAAGTGTAACAGAGATGTCAGTCCTCGTGACAACTGGCAGGACCAAAAGGCGTATGAGTAAGCTGCTTAGGAGTAGGTGAAATTTTTTACTTACAAATTTTGAGTAATTTATCGATGTGTGAGAAGAGAATTATTTCTGCTGGTCCTCATGCTGGTCCTCAGCAAAAGGATTGAAATAAATCATTTGCGCCAATGATCAGACTATCTACAAGCTATTGGAGGACCAAGATTACGTTGCTTCGTGTTCACAACCTCAAAAAATTCGACAACACAGGAGAAGATCTCGAGGATTTAATCTCCATAGGGACGATAGGCTTGATCAAAGCCATCGAGTCGTTTTCGCCGAACAAAGGGACCAAGCTCGCGACGTTTGCCGCTCGCTGTATCGAGAATGAGATCTTGATGCATCTGCGTTCGCTGAAGAAAACGCGCAAAGATGTGTCTTTGCATGATCCCATCGGAACGGACAAAGAGGGGAATGAAATTACGCTTATCGACATTCTCGGTACGGAAGCAGATGACGTAGTGGATAAGGTGCAGCTGAAGATAGAGAAAAGTAAAATTTACCGTAATTTGGAAATTTTAGATGATCGAGAAAAAGAAGTCGTCGTTGGCCGGTTTGGGCTGGAGCTTGGCGGGGAAGAGCGGACGCAGCGGGAGATTGCTAAGGAGTTGGGGATTTCGCGGTCGTATGTGTCAAGGATAGAGAAAAGGGCGCTTATGAAGCTTTATCATGAGTTTTATAAGGCGAAACGGTAAGGGTTATGAGTCAGATACTTCATTTATTTGGACATTGTGCAAGTAATGGAGGTGAAGATTATGACGTTAATTCATATCGAAAATGCCAGTAAGTATTATACGATGGGCGAGGAAACGATTAAAGCATTAGATGATGTCTCGTTAGATATTGATCATGGAGAGTTCGTGGCTATTATGGGACCGTCAGGTTCCGGCAAATCAACGCTGATGAACATCATCGGGTGTTTGGATATTGTTGATAAAGGAATTTATGACCTAGATGGTCAAGCAATAAAAGTGCTTAAGGATTCTCAGCTTGCTGAGATTCGTAATCAGAAGATTGGATTTGTTTTTCAAAGCTTCAACTTACTGCCGAGATTAAGTGCCTATGAGAATGTGGAGTTGCCTTTGATCTATCGGGGAATGAGTAAAAAGGAAAGAGAGCCTCTCGTTTTACATGCACTGGAATCGGTGGACTTGCTGGATCGTAAGAAGCATTTTCCATCAGAGTTATCTGGCGGGCAGCAGCAGCGTGTTGCTATTGCGCGAACGTTGGCAGGTGATCCTCCGATTATTTTGGCGGATGAACCTACGGGAGCGTTAGATTCGAAGACAGGTGTGGAGATCTTAAACATTTTTAAGAGATTAAATGCACAAGGTCGGACGATTATTTTGATTACCCATGACTTATTAATTGCGCAGCAGGCGAAGCGGATTGTGAGGTTTCGGGATGGGCGGTTGTTGGAGAGTGTTTAAAATTGCAGTATTCGATAAATAATATGAAATTATACTTGAAGCATACTGGATCAGTGAATTTATCATTGATTAAGTATGCTTTTTTTGCATTCACAGTAATTTAGAAGGCTGTTTGGGCAGAGGAAGCACAGTGTCTTCTTGGATCGAAGAAGCTGTGAACAAGGCAGTTGAAGCAGGTTTAATGGAGGATAAAGTAGAGCAAATCTTTGATTCGAAGTCCGAAGCTTTACGCAAATATCGAAATGATTGCGTTAAAGCTGAGTTATATGGAACGTACGTATTTTTCAAGATTATTTAAAAAGTACTTTGGGGTTGGGAAGTCAGAGCATTATCATGCTGAAACATTCATTTGGATCAGAATCAGGATTGGAACTGCAACTTGATTTGAATATATAGACCGTTGAACGTATAGTGCTGTCTCGTCAAGTTTCGGAGATATAGTTGCTGAATGCCTCTTGTCTTGTGATGCTCGAAGTCAACCACAACAAACAGGAAGTTATGTTCCTCTAGGAACCTAGTGACGGGGGAGATAGTAATGACCTGTAGACTCGAAATCATCATCGGTTGTTTATTAGTAGCTTCCTCAATGAAAGGCCTTCAAACCTTCTTGAGTATGATAAACAGTGAAGCTTTTGCCGTAAGGCTGGCCCTGACTTTCTCCTTTCGCAATATCTAGACCAGCAACAGGATTCATAAGATCACCTTCGCTTGAATGTATTTGCCGGCTGCCCTTAGTCCCGCTTGTAGTGTCATAGCTTAGCTTGTTATTCGAGATCAATGTCTCAACCAGCCTCAAACATATTTCTACAAGTAGGGGTGAACAGTTTAGCACAATGGTTGAAGCTCCACGGACAAAGACGTTCTATCCCGGCTACCCGTACTAAACCCCTTAATGAAAAAGAGTTCAACCATTAAATACTGGCTGAACTCATAATACGAAACATTCCTAATCTTCGTTTCTATAGTCATTTTTTAAGCAACTTGATTATTTGCCTAAAACTATCTGGAACTGTTGGACCGCTATCACTTTTAAGTAATTCTGTATCAACGCGGCTAAATATCGTTGTAGTACATTTATTCGCTGAGCGTCCTTAATTGCATTCTCATTTTTAAACTCTGTTAGCAAAAGCAACATTACTGGTGGTCGGCAACAAGTGGCTGAGCTTTTTGATAGATCTGTTCCATGGCTTGTAACATTTCGGTTGGAGCTTCATGGTTTTGATACCATCCCTTACGAACCATATACTCCAGCACTTCGAAAGACTGATGAGAACACATCTTGAAAGAATCTTCCAAAAAAGAACGCAATTGTGGTACAGAGCAATTAAAAGTTGACCATGCATTGTCTTTACCAGCACGATTTAAAGTGAGTAAGTACGCCGTAGCAATCGACCGATCGTCCAGTTCGAATAATTTGGTTTGAGGTTGTATGGCTTCATATTTTTTAGTAGCGTTCATAGATACTGATGTGGTTTTTAATGGAGGGAAATTTAATTGATCCGTGGATCCGTTGGGTAGAGAAGCGAATTCGACCTTAATATTGTAATCCTGTAAATGAGTGGAAAGGTGACTTGTGATCAAATTCTTTAACTCTTTATCTTTAACTTGATGGATGAACAATGCCATGCAATTTATTGTCTTGGTACAACTCATAAGTAGTTCGTTCAATTCATTGGCTTCTTGAATACTAAGCTTCATTTAACGCACTCCCTTAAAATTTTCGTTGAACCATATTCTATCTAATTACTCATTTTTTATGCTCATCTGGTTTATCTGTGTTCTGGAGTTAAAAATTTATTCAATTTCTGCAATGGGGCTAACTATCAAATATTTACTGTATATTTATACATACACCAAATTCCAACGTATTCTGCAACAACAAAAATGGAATCGTGTGGGGTTTACAGGCTCTGTTATCTAATTAAATATTAAAATATAGATCACAATGCTGCAGAATATTATGATCCTTAAGGAAAATTAGTCGAGTAGCTCAGTATTATACTTGTTGATTTCAGCTTGAATATCCGGACTTAGCAATTCATACATCTTTCAATGATTCGGTAGATAATTGGCCGACAGTCTCAACCCGCAAGATTTTAGACATATTCGACTATTCGACTCAATAGGCACAAATTCTATGGGTGAGAATAAAATGCATCTAAGTAGGCGAAAATGGAGAAAAAGGAAATGAAGGTGAGCAAATGAAACAACGAAATGATGACTTGATGATCCCCGAAAATGACGCAATTTTAGCAGAAATAACACTTAAGCATATCCGTCAAGGAAGTTACGAATTAAAGGCATTTTCAGAAGCTGCCGAGCGTATTGGAAGCAGTATCAGCGCGTGTTCATTCAGATGGAATTGTTTAGTTAGAGAAGGACATGAAGAGGCAATTAATGCGGCTATAGCTGAACGTACACAACAAAGAAATAGCGTGCGATACAAATCAGGAACTTTATTTCTGATAAGAAATCGGGGTAATGTTTAAATGATCAAAAAGCCACTTGCCAAAGTGGCTTTTTTCGTCTGACAAATGGGAAATTGTTAGTACCTCCATATCCATGATGAGTTTAGATGATTGACAAAATTTAAAATCACATGTATTCTTAATACAAGTAAACCAATCGGAATTAAATAATGTGAGGGTGATCTCTATGTTTTTACTTAAAGAAATTGTATGCAGTTTTTTGCTATGCGTCGCATTCCTTTGTTATTTTAAGGAGTTTAAGCAAGATGATTGGCGATCGGAAGGGTAATAGGCTAATGTGAGGCAGTCCTATAACAAAAAAACGGCAATCCATCAGATTGACGGCTACCGTTATTGTCGAACACCTTATTTAAATATTGATGAGTTAGAATTAGTAAAAAACGGTAATAAGTACTTGCCCCAGTATTGTCAGCGCAACAAATCCCACAATAGCCATAACAATGGTGTTTCTTCCTACTTTTTTGAAGTCAGTCATGTTGATACTCAGTCCAAGTCCTGCCATTGCAATAGACATTAAGAATACGCTTGCCGCTATCAAGAAGTGAATAACTGAAGAAGGCAGTAGGCCAGTCGTGTTTACCAAACTCATAGCTAAAAAGCCGAAGATGAACCAAGGAATGGGTAGGTTTTTCAAACTCTTTTTATCCGTTTCTGTTCGCTCGCCTGTACGGTAGAAGTAACCCAATATAAGAGCAACAGGGATCAGAAGAGCCACTCTGCCAAGTTTGACTAGAATAGCTGTCTCGCTGCTTATATCTCCGCCGGGAACTCCAGCTGCTATGACGTGTGCCAGTTCATGCAGCGTAGAACCTGCAAAAACTCCGTAAGTATAAGGATCAAGCCCTAAATAGGGGTATAAAAAAATATAAAAAACAGTCCCAATAGTACCTAAAATCGCTATAGAAGCAACGGATATTGCCGTTTGCTCTTTTTTGGCGCCTATTAATGGAGCGACAGCGACAATGGCAGCAGCCCCACAAACCGCGGTGCCAACGGCAATTAATACGGTAAAAGTCTTATCCACGGACAACCATTTCCCCAAAAGGATCATGATAGTCAGGGTAAATACAATTACGATCATATCGATCAGCACAACTGAAAGCCCTGCTTCCCAAATTTGACTGAAATTCAGACGAACTCCCATCAAGATGATGCCAGCCCGAAGCAAGAACTTACTGCTGAACGTAATGCCAATACTAGCATCCGTAGGGATATCCATCACGGATTTCCATAAGACACCAAGCATGATGGAAATAATCATAATTCCCATTATGGAAAAGAAGGGAACTTCAGCGATACGGCCAGCCAATACAGCCAGTGTTACCGTTAATGCAAGTCCTTTCAGAGGCTTTTTCCAACTGGCCGTATTACTTACAATGGTTGTTCCGAGAGGACCAGGCTGTGTATTAGGAATCTGCAAAACTAACATCTCCCATCGCCAAATTTCGTTTTACAATTTAACTAGAGCGGCTTAATAGATTCATTGATCAGCAGGTTCGCTTTCTTCCATTAAGCTGACCGGTATTCCTTCAAGTTCGAGTTCAAGGAGAAGAGTTCTTTCCACACTGCTAAGATGTTCGAACATCCTAGAGCGCGCCAGTTTTGTGTTTCTTTGAATTAAGGCCTCAGCGATTAACATATGCTCCTTAAGAGATTGTTCAACCCGTCCCGGAATTTTTATGGATTGCATCCTGCTTTCCCGCAGCAAATCAATCAAATTCGTCATTACCCGGATGACAACTTCATTACCAGCCGCCTCTGCGACCGACAGATGGAACTGCTGATCGGTTTCAGACAAAAACTTGTCACGTTCTTCTTTGGTTTGAAACTGTTGCTCCACGATAACTTTATTGTAACAGTCTCGTGTCGTTTCGTAGATTTGTTCCAAGAAGTCTGACGTTCCCCGCTTAGCCGCTTTGGCGGCGCTCTCCGTTTCAATCATCTTTCGAACTTCGAATAATTCATAAATCGTGTCGGTTTGCAGAAACAAATAGGAGGCCAAGTTGTCAAGACGCGCGCTATGGTCTGCAACAAAAACGCCGTGTCCCTGACGAATGTTAAGTAAATTCATGGCAGATAAAATTTTGAACGCTTCCCGAATGGTTGGCCGACTGACATTCATCATTTCCGCCAACTCACGTTCAGAGGGAAGCTTATCACCCGGTTTAAGCTGACCGGAAGCGAGCAGTTCATGGATATGATCGACCACTTTGCGTGAAAATGTTTTACGTTCCTCATTAATTGATTTAAACAAGCATACCAACCTTCTTTCTCTTAACCCTGTACAAGGGACAGACGTAACTTCGTGAATGAACGGCTCCATTATAGCAAAATAGCGATCTAAAGACATCCATTTCACGATATTCGGAAGGATGAAGCTCACAAATACATGTATAGTTGGATACCTCGAAGGGCATCCAACTATGATGTATTGCTGTGTATGTGAACTCAGGTATCTTAAGCGCTTCTATACAGCTTGGTCATAACAAATTCTTTATGTCCAAGCGCTTCTGCAGCAGTCAAACGGCCGTTTACAACACGGCAGAGGTAATCCATCAGCAGATCGCCAGCTTCAGTTAAATTGATTTCACGAGATAACAGACCACTACAGTCAACATCGATATGCTCACTCATTGTTTTTACTGTTTTTGGATTTGCTGTAACTTTGATAACGGGTTCAATCGGATTGCCGATAATATTGCCTTGTCCCGTAGGGAAGAAGTGGAGAACCGCCCCACCTGCGGCCATAAGCGTGATGCACTCTGCGGCAGCGGACGATGTATCCATAAAGTAGAGCCCAGGCCCGTTTTGCGGCATTTCACCTGGTTCAAGAGCACCAATTACAGGCTTGCTGCCTGTTTTCTCGATATTGCCAAGTGCTTTTTCCTCGATCGTTGACAATCCGCCGGCAATGTTACCTTGCGTCGGTTGAGAACCCAGCAGGTCAACTCCTTGGGATTTAATTTCCGTAATGTAATCGTCGTAAATAGACATAAATTTCTGGCGGACTTCTGGAGTAGCACAACGATCAGCAATCAGATGCTCGCCACCTGTCAGCTCAGAAGTTTCGCCGAAGAATACAGTTGCACCAGCATCGACCAGACGGTCAACGGCTTGACCGACAGTCGGGCAAGAACCTAGTCCTGTCGTTGTATCAGACTCACCGCATTTTATACTAACCTTCAGTTCGCTTAATTCGATAGGTTCACGCTGCAACTCGGAAGCCCATTGAACGAATTCTTTTGCTTTCCACGAAGCTTGACGAATGATTTCCAGATCTCCGGTTCCTTCGATGGAGAAACAGGCAACTGGCTTTCCGGTTTTGGCAATACCATCAGCAATGACTTTGGTCCAATTCGGTTCAATCCCGATGACGATCACAGCTGCTACGTTAGCGTTGGAACCTGTACCGATCATGGTGCGGAAATGCAGTTCTAGGTCTTTGCCATATTGAAGGCGCCCGTAAGCGTGGGGAAGGGACATAACGCCCTGAATATTGCGAGCTACCGCTTCACAAGCCGTATTGGAAATATCGTCTACAGGAAGAATAATTACATGATTGCGAATACCTACATCGCCGTTTTCTCTACGATAACCATAAAGTTGTTTTGTCATCTTCTACCACCTCAACGTTTTGATATTGTGGGTATGAACATAATCACCGATCTTAAAACCGTCTGGAGCATAGCCGATGGGCAAGCCATATTCTAGTACATGACCTTTTGGAGCCAATTCAGCAATGGATACTTTATGACCAAGAGGGATGGAGCTGTTGGCTATTACCTCAATGGTTGATTCGTCATCCATATAGACGCCGATCACTTTCTCGCCGGATTCGATGTCCGATGTAGCCACACCGACATGATCACCTTGTTTGTGAATTAGAAACTTGTGCATCGTGTTAGCCTCCTTGAAGATGATTTTCTGATACCTAACATAATGGTAATAGGTAAGTGGTAAGTGGTAATACCAATCATGAAATCAGTATAATCTGACAACTTAGTTTTAGCAATACCATTTTCAAAATTTTGGTATGAGTCCATATACATGAAGTAGATCCGCCCAAATTTTGATCGAAACAATAATAATCGCAACAGCCATGGTGGACTGAAGAGATTTAGATTTCATCCTTTTCCCGCGTCGTGATCCGATTAGTCCTCCAGGAATCGCACCTATGGCTAAAATTAAACCATCGAACCAAGGGAATTCTGTTCCAGCAGTTCCGACCGTTTTTCCGATGAGGGCACCGAATACAAGAAGTAATCCAACCGCTAGTCCAGTACCAACAGCAGTTCTAGATTCGATTTTAAATATATTCATCATGACAGGTAAATATAAAAAACCAGCTCCTAATCCAAACATACCGCCTAATAATCCGATGCCGAGGCCTAAACAAATAGCCCAAGTTCTACTTCGGTAGGGAGTGGAGTTATCTTCAACCCGACGGATAAACATGGAGGCCGTTGCAAACAGGGCAAGTATGGCAAAAATGGCGGTTAGCAGCTCATGGCTCATCTGTTCAGATAAAGCGCTGCCAAAAGCTCCGGCGATCAAAGATGGAGGTCCCATATTCCGAATTAGGAATCTATCGATGAGACGACTTCTCCAGTAAGTAACCAATCCAGAGCTTGAGGAAAAAAGAGTCTGCACAATGACCATTCCAGCTATCATATGCATACTGTATTCCTGTCCGAACATAGGAGGGATGAGCAGCAATAAAAAAGTGAGAATTAACCCGCCTCCAACTGACATCAACCCCGTTAAAATACCACCTGTAAATCCAATGAGAATCAAAGCAAATGACATGTCATCATCTCCTCATTAGTTACATATTTGTCCTATTTTCTAATCCCATCAACCAAAAAGGAATTGCCCGGTACATTCATATTCAGTTCACACAAGTCAGCCCGCAAATAAAGCTTGATATGCTCGATGGCCTGCTCCTCTGCAGTAAAGCTAGTTCGCGACAATTGGATCAAAGGCTCCTTAGCCGCAATTTTCAAGAGTTCAGCTTGTTCTTTATTGGCAGATAGGGCACGAATGGTAAGGTTAGCATTTTTCAGCGTGTATCCTCCATGCTTAGTAAGCAGTGTATAGCCAGCATTTTGTTCGGCCAATGGCCAAGTTACGATGGATGCCAGGTTCACTGGCAAATACATGAGGCTGAAACCAAAAACTTCTTCATCCCGGTAGTAGATCCTTTTAAGGAATAGGGATTGTGTAAAATGTTCCCCTAGAATGCTTATGACATCATCAGGCGTATCTGTTACCTTCATTTCAAGAAGTTTGGGTTCGAGGTCTTTTTGTAAAAAAGAATCGTAGAACGCCTCCATGCCGCCTAACTCTTGTTTAAGCTTCGGACCAATAACGAAAGTTCCTTTCCCTTGCTTTCTGACCACTAATCCTTTTTCATGCAAAATTTCAATGGCTTGGCGGGAGGTCATACGGCTTACATTGTATGTTTCCATAAGCTCTGCCTCAGTAGGAATTTTCTGATCGGGTTGAAGCTCTCCCAATTGAATGGCAGACTCGAGAATGGCTGCAATTTGAGCATACATGCTGATGTGACTAGTACGATCTATCATATAAAAATAAGCCTCCTAATCAAAAATTAATGATTGACGAATCGTTCTATAACATTATAATACAAATTATAACGATTGAATACAATGTATTGATGAAAAGATTTTGAAATGAGGAGGATCCTTGTGGCAGATGTCAAAATCAAAGTGCTTCGCTATCTTCCGGATATTGATTCGGAGGCCAGGTACGATACCTATGCGGTGGATGCGAAAGAGAATATGACAGTATTGGATGCGCTATTTATTATTCTTACCGAACAGGATCAATCGATTTCATTTCGGTGTTCTTGCCGTCTTGGCATGTGCGGATCTTGTGGCATGATCATGAATAATAAAGAAGGTCTCGCTTGCCGGACAAAAATTGCAAAGTTGGGCTCGGAGATTACTGTGCGTCCACTGAGGAATTTGCCGATCATTAAAGATCTTGCCGTGAATATGGACCCTTTCTTTAAACAATGGCAGCGAATCAAACCATATTTTGTACCAACAGCAGAAGCAGCAACTGACTTTGCTGTTATTCCTCCGGACTCTGGCCGTCGTGAAATTATTGATCAGAACATTGATTGTATTACCTGTGGAGCCTGTTATTCGGCCTGTACATTAGTATCTTTGGATGATAGCTATATTGGTCCTGCCGCATTAAATCGAGCCTATACACTAGTAGCGGATGAACGGGATCAAGGGACTGGCCAACGGATGGAGGTGGCTGCTGGTGAGGATGGCGTTCTTCGATGTCATACTCTATTCAACTGCATGGAAGTATGCCCGAAAAAGCTGGCTCCCACTTGGTCCATACAAAAATTGAAATCACGCGCGGTTACAGCTGCATTAAAGGGAGGGAGTAAATAATGGAACGTGTCCATTGTGATATTCTCATTCTTGGCAGCGGTGGTGCGGGTCTATTTGCTGCCCATCATGCTTATGACCGCAATCCGAAATTGAAGATCATTGTAGCCGCAAAAGGACTCGTCGGAAAAAGCGGATGTACCCGAATGGTTCAAGGCGGTTATAATGTCGTTCTGAATCCGAACGATTCCATCGATATGCATTTCAAAGATACGCTTAAGGGCGGTGGTATGATCAACAACCAAGAATTGGCGTGGACTTTAGTCAGCGACGCACCCAAACGAATTCGTGAGTTGGAAACGAAGATGGGCTGCTTCTTTGACCGCAATCCGGATGGGACGGTACATCAGAAGGCTTTTGCTGGACAATCGTTTGACCGCACGGTACATAGAGGAGATTTAACGGGAATAGAAATTATTAACCGGTTAAGGGATCAACTTTATGCGAAGGAAAGTGTCACTTGTTGGGATGAAGTGCGCGCTGTCGAGCTTTTATATAATGACGATCAAAGTGTTGTGGCAGGGTGTTTAATGCTAAATTTACGTACAGGAAAATTTATCGTGGTAGAGTCTTTGGCTGTCATTATCGGAACTGGCGGCGGGGCAAGTATGTACCGAATTGCTGCGCCATCCCTGGAAAAAGCTGCAGACGGCATGGCAATGGCTTATCGGGCGGGTGCTCAGTTCACAGATATGGAAATGATGCAATTCCACCCTACGGGACTGCTTGCCGAAAACTCGCGTTTGAATGGTGGCGTATTGGAGGAAGGGCTTCGGGGAGCAGGCGGCCACCTTTATAATTCACTCGGTGAACGATTTATGCAAAAGTATGATCCGGAACGGATGGAGCGTTCGACGCGGGACCGTGTAGCGCGAGCAGCGTACATGGAAATTATGGCTGGACGCGGTACTCGTTTGGGCGGCGTACAAGTATCGGTTGCTCATTTGGGGCGTGAAAAAGTGTTGCAAATGTTCCCAGGCATGGTTGATCGATGCAAAGATGTGGGTCGCGATTTAAGTATGGAGCCCGTGGATGTAAGTCCTACTGGCCATTTCCACATGGGTGGAGTCACCATTGATAAGGATTGCTTTAGCGGAATCCCCGGATTGTTTGTTGCCGGAGAGGATGCTGGAGGGATTCATGGTTCGAATCGTCTTGGCGGTAACGGAGTAGCAGACTCTACGGTTTTTGGAGCACGCGCCGGAGATGCTGCTGCTGAATATGTGATGGCGGTGAAACGCCATAAGGTGTCTGAAAGTCAGGTTGATCTGTTTGTTGAACAAATGATGCAGCCGTTCAAACGGGAAAAAGGCGAGAACCCTTTTCAATTGCGCAAAGAAGTTGGCGACTTGATGTGGGAGAAGGTAGGTCTCGTAAGAAATGGCCTTGATCTGAAATATGCCATTGATAAGTTAGCGGAGTATGCTGAACGTGTGAATCGAATTAGTGTAGCTGGAGTAAGAGATTATAACCTCGCATGGCATGAAGTATTGAATGTTAAAAACATCGTACAAATTGGACAAATGATTGCCATAGCGTCCTATTTGCGTACAGAAAGCCGGGGTTCACACTTCCGTACAGATTGTCCTATAACGGATAATGAGAATTGGTTCAAAAATATTTTTATGAAAAAGGGCCAGAATGGGCCTGAGACTGAGATTCATCATGTTGAATTTACTCATGTGCAGCCTGAAGAAATATTTGGAGAAGTTGCCAGAGTTAAGGTTGCAGCAAGTTAACACAACAATACCCCACAAAGTGACACCAAGCTATGAAGCATATTCCGATTACTTTGTGGGGGCCCCGAAATTAACAGTAGGAGGTGTAAAACAGATGCAGGAAGTAAAAATAACGAAAGATCACAGATTAGTTGACGTAGATCCCCAGATTTCAAAGGTAGATGTATTGCGACGCCATTCCGTAGGGATGAAAGCTTGGCTTGTTCACCGCATTTCCGGGGTAGGGTTATTACTATATTTACTTGCCCACATTGGGACGATGGGAATGGCTATGTTCATGGGGGAGGAAGCTTTTAAAGGAGTCTTTCAGGTTCTTTTTCATAATCCTGTCTTTCTCTTTTTTGATTTAATCATTCTTGCTGGTGTAATTATTCATTCTTTAAACGGGATTCGATTGGTGTTAATGGATATGGGCTTTTTTGTTAAAAGACAAAAAGAGTTGTTTGCGCTCATTTGTTGTCTTGCTGTAGTTATATTTATTTGGCTGTTTACTCGAGCGTTCCTTTAACAAAACCCCAAAAAGTGACGTTATGCTTTGTAGCTTATTCCTATTACTTTTCGGGGACCCCATACCTAATTAGGAAGGAGATATAACTATGGATACGGCATCTAAAATAAGAAGAAATGTTCTCGCTTGGTTTTTTCAAAGAGTCAGCGGTGTCGCCCTTATTTTTTTAATTGCAGTTCATATGTGGAGCCTGCACTATGCTCATCCCGACGTGCATCCGAGCTATCCGAATTTAATAGAACGTTTGCGGACGATTGGGTATATCGCCTTGGATTTTAGTTTGCTTGCTCTTGCGTTATTTCATGGGTTAAACGGTGTCCGCAATATCGTTCTTGATTATACAAGCAACAGTCGTCTAATTAGACGTTGGAGCTTAGGATTGATGATGATTGGAATTGTATTTTCACTTTGGGGTGGAGCTGCTTTAATTAAAATTATGACCATGGGTTAATAAAACTGGGGAGGTATGGGGATGAGCACTATGCAATCGAACTGGCAAGTTGAGGAAAAGACCTATAAGGAAATAGAGGAAGCATGTAAGGAAATATATATTCGGTCTTTAAAAGATCTTCCTCCTGATATTCGGGCAGCTGTACAGCGGGCTTATGATAAGGAAACATATGAGACTGGAAAACAAATTCTAAGTACAATCTTAAAAAATATTGATGTGGCGGACGAAGAAAATATGCTGATTTGCCAGGATACGGGCATACCTGTGTATTTCATTAAAATCGGCAGAAATGTTCGTTTCGATGGGATCCGACTGGAAGAAGCCATTCGTGAAGGTACGAAAAGAGCAACTTTGGAGCATCCTTTACGCTCCAGTGTATGTGATACGATTACCCGTAAAAATACAGGAACGGCTATCGGTAAGAAAGTTCCAGTGCTCAATTGGGAGTTTGCCCAGGGATCGTCCATCGAGTTGATGGCGCTGCCCAAAGGTTCCGGATCTGAAAATATGAGTTATCTCAAAATGTTATATCCGGCTGAAGGGCTTAATGGCGCGAAAAAATTTATTATTGATTGCGTAATCAATTCAGGTGCGAATCCATGTCCTCCAACCTTAGTAGGGGTGGGAATGGGCGGTACGGCAGACCTCTGTACGGCATTGGCCAAGAAAGCTGCGGCAAGAGAGATTGGTAAGCCTAACCCCGATCCGACCATTGCGGCACTTGAAGAAGAACTGCTGGATGCGATTAACCTGACCGGAATTGGTCCGAATGGATTGGGAGGGGCTGTTACGGCGCTTGCCGTTCATATCGAAACGGCTGATACACATATTACGATGAATCCGGTTGCCGTCAATATGATGTGCTGGCCTGCACGCCGGATAAGAGCTACCTTTGAAGAAAATCAATTGGTTGTAATTAGTTACTAAAGAAGGAGGATTTCCATGGCACACCATCATTTACAGACGCCCATGACAGACGAGTTTGTAAAGAAACTTCGTGCGGGAGACACCGTTACTGTCGATGGTCATATCTTTGGAATCCGTGACGCTAACTTGATCCGGATTTTTGATCATAAGATTGATCCGCCGGAAGATTTAATCCCGCAACTAAGTGGAGCTGTAACCATACATACAGCACCAGGGGTTAAGGAACTGGAAAATGGTAAATATGAAAAGGTATGTATCGGAACAACAACCAGTACGAGAATGGATCGTTTTGTAAGAGGATTGTTCGAACGATTCGGGGTTAAGGCAATTACCGGCAAAGGCGGGATGCTTGAACCCGGAGCACAAGCCTGTGTCGATATTGGGGGCGTTTACTTCTCGATCGTCGGTGGAGCAGCCGCACTTGAAACCACTCAAATTGAAGAAATAGAAGATGTGTGGTGGGAAGATTTAATGCCGGAAGCGATTTGGAAGCTGCGAGTCAAAAACTTCGGACCACTGCTCGTTTCTGTGGACAGCTATGGAGGAAATCTGTATAAAGATGTGAAAGCTCAAGCCGTAAATAATTTGGATAAGGTTTATGAGAGAATGGGAATTCATAAGAGTCATACAGAATAGGAGGGTACCATGAATCAGTCTATTGTCAGTCAAATGGAAGTCTGGCACTATCCGTCACGCAAGGAATTGGGTAAGTCTGTAGCTGAGGGTGTGGCATCCTGCATGAAAACACTGCTTACACAAAAAGAAACCATCTCCGTAGCTTTTGCGTCAGCGCCTTCACAGAATGAATTTCTGGATGCCCTTCGGGCCGATACAAGCATACAATGGGGGCGTATTGTCTGTTTTCATCTGGATGAGTACATAGGTCTTTCCGAAGAAGCCTCACAAAGTTTTTCGAACTTCCTAAGAGAAAAGCTGTTTAACCTGCGAGTACCGAAACAATTTCATGCCATTAATGGCATGAACAACTCCGCTGATGAATGTGAACGGTACAGTCAATTGCTTCAAGCGCATCCCCTTGATATTGCCTGTATCGGTATAGGGGAAAACGGTCATATCGCGTTCAACGATCCGCATACGGCTGATTTTAAGGATCCGCTAGCCGTAAAAGTTGTAAAGCTCGACGAAGCCAGTCGCATGCAGCAGGTTCACGACGACTGCTTCGAAACGTACGAACAGGTTCCCTCTGAAGCCGTTACTTTGACGATTCCCACAATTCTATCCGCTTCCTTGATTTTTTGTACCGTACCTGGCAAAAGAAAACGGGATGCCGTTCGTAAAACGTTATACGGGCCGATAGACGTTCAATGTCCCGCCTCCTTACTTCGTCAGGCCAAATGCTTCAAAATTTATTTGGATGATGAAAGTTATTCAACCGTCCTAGAGGATCTATGAGTATTCAGATGATTCACGTGGTTTGGAATGAGCAGCAAGCCGAGAAAAGTTGGAAGCAAGGAAGAAACGATTATACCCCGTATATGTTCGAGATTTTAAACTATCTTGGGATTGTCTTTAGCAAATGGACGCCGAATTCATGGATGGAACATCAACCAAGCGGGATTACGATTGTGGTTGGGTTGGATGATCATTCAGAATGGCCCTCAATTTTCAAACAGTATTGTGAAAACGGTAACAGTGTTCTGACCATAGGGTCTTCATTCGGTCTTCATGATGTGCTTGGCTTAAATAAGCCTGAAGGAAAAAAGATTCAGGAAGGTTGGATTCAGTGGAATGATTGTAAGCTAGCGGAATCCCTGAGAAGTTCTTTTCACTTTTTCGGTGCGTCATTAGTTGAACCGTGTCCGGACACAGAGGCGCTGGGTTCGCTGATTCGCAGAAACGGCGAAGTTTCTCTTTTTCCTGCCTTCACGATGAGACCCTATGCATCTAGCTATGCAGCCATGATTTGCTTTGATATTGCAAAGTCGTTTTGCATGATCCAACAAGGAATTTCTGTAGAAAAGGACGGTTTACCAGCGTCGGACGGAACAGCATCGGTTGATGATGACATTCTGAAAACGGACGATGGCTCGGTATTGGATTGGCTGCATGATCGTGACAAGGCGGACCCTATGTCCGCTGCTTTTTTTATGTACCCCATCGTAGATGAAATGAGGATTTTTTTCATTCGTACACTACATCTGTTGCATGAAAAAATGGGGGAGGCGATGGTGCATTCATGGTTCTGGCCCGAGGGAATAGACGGTATTGGTCATATCTCGCATGACTCAGATGGAAATTCGATTGATGCCGCTGAGCTAATGCTGGAAAAATTGTTGGAAGCTGATATCCATTCTACTTGGTGCGTAATTATGCCAGGATATCCTCAAAGCGTTTATGAGAAGATGATAGAAGCTGGACATGAGATCGCACTGCATTACAACGCCCTGAGTACGGAAGAAAATAGTTTATGGGATGAAGAGCATTTTAACTTACAACTTGATAGGCTCAACCAACAATTGAAAAATAGGGTGAGCATTAAAACAAATAAGAACCATTATCTCAGGTGGGAGGGAGACATTCAATTTTACCAATGGTGTGAACGTGCCGGCATTGCTGTTGAGCAAAGTAAGGGAGGAACGAAGCAAGGCAATAAAGGTTTTCTTGCGGGTACTTGCCACCCCTATATACCAGTCAGCAATGCCCTTGAGAGGAATAGGCTTATGCAGGTGTTCAGCCTTCCGACACTGGCGTGGGACCCGCCAACTTCACTGCGATGCACTTTGAAAGAGGCTCAATCGATTATCGAGCTTTCTGCCCAAGTGAATGGCGTGGTTCACTTTTTGTTTCATCCGGCGGCTTTGGTTAACGAAGAAGTGGGACCTGCTTTGGTTGATCTGGCGAACTACGGAAGGATGCAGGGATTGCATTGGTGGACAAGTGAGCAGTTATTTCGCTGGCTTCAGATAAAACGGGGGATTGACGTATCCGTGCAACCAGGAACAAATGAAGGAAAGCAGCTTTACATCTCGGCACAGCATCCTTGTAAAGGGTTAACAGTACTGATTACGCAGCTGCCTTCAAAGATGGGTATTCCTAGTAATAACGGAACCATTCGTTCGATAAGATTCAAACAGAGGTTCGGATTATCGTTTCACGAAATAATCCTGGATGTTAGACAGGGGAATACAATCATTCCATTCGATTAGAAACGAAAAGGGGACTCGGTAAATTCAAATTCCGAGTCCCCTTTTCATTCTGCTAATCTATGGAGTGATATTTACGGTGGTTAAAACAACCATACTTCCAGCGGGTGCTTGGACATTGACTGTACCTGTAACACCAGAGTTCACGCTGCCGGAGCTTGTCACCGTGCCACTGCCATCAGCGTTCCAGACCATAACCTTGAAATCGGTGTTCGCCGGCAGGTCGCCTACGCTAAATGTAGCCGCCGTTTGATCGGTGCTCAGGGCAAAAATCGTCCAATCGCCAGACGGGCTTCGGAACGGTGTGATCAGCTTGGCGCCCGATGAGCCTTCATACCCCAAAACCTGCCAAGCTTTGCCTGTGGTGTTCCCCATTAGCCATTGCATGTAATAGGAAGGACGTAACGGCCAACGATCTTCACCCGGAGCTGGATTGAAAAGATAACCGATCAGGCTGTAATCCTGATAGCTGAAGTCATATTGCGCACGGTAGGCATCCCATTTAGCTAATCCCGTAAAGCCTGCGTTTACCGCCAACATATTGAACCATGCTTGTTCGAAAGCTGCCATGTTCGTTTCGTTGATTCCAGTAACGAGGTCGTTGTATTTACCGGCGAGTGTGGCGGTTAAGGCACCGACTCGGTAAGGATTTATATCCATGATTGGCTTCTTGGGATCATTATCATAGAACTTATAACCCCGAGTACCATACTCGGTTATCGAAAGAGGCTTCCGTTTCTCCGGAGCAATGCCTGTATAGATCCCTTTGATATCGGAAATACGTTGCTTCATGTAAGCCGTATCCCAATAGTTCCAGTAGATATGGGATGACCAACCGTCCAAGATGTCTCCCATATGGTCAGCCATGTAAGTAAACCAGGTTAATTGATTATTATAGACGAGATCCCCGCCTACGAACTTGATGTGGTCACGGATTCCTGCGTCTTTTAGGTAGCTGTCAAGTAAGCGATAATATTGTTCATATAATTCCGGTTTTACCCACGACGTGTTTACCTCGTTCTGAATCGTAATTTGCTGGACTGCGGTCAGTCCGCGATTTTTGACCAAATCAATTAAAGTATCCGCGAATTGTCGCATATTCTCTTCCATAAGGACTTTCTGTTTAACTGGATCGTCATTTGCTGCCCTTTCAATAAACCACCATGTCACATTCACTGTGGATCCAGCCTGCTGGGCGAGATTTACGGTTTTGATGAAGGAGTCCATCCGGTTCTCATTGCCGGGATCGAAGTTAACGGGGGAAAGAAAGATGCGAACAAGCCCCGGTTTCATCGCTTTGACTTTAGCCTCTACGTTTTCCAACTCTTTTGGCGGTTCATTGCCCACGAAACCCCTTGTAGGATCATTAAGCGCCGTATACAAGTGCATGTTCATCTGGGCGCCGTACCCTTGAAACTCCGGTACTACAATCTTTTGAGCATTAACGGAAAATTCGGTTACCGCCGTCGTGCCGTTTAATACTTCTGTATTTACGGTTTGTTGGGTCTGGACAAGTACTTCTACCGAAATGATATCAAGCAAGGGCACATCCCCCAGCTCTATGATCGCCTTACCTCCCGGTGCAGAGACGTCATTATAGTTCGTTGTACTTTTTTCTTGTCCATCAGGACGGGATACTTTGACCTGTACTTTTTTAAATTCATTAGGTACATCAGTTTGTGGTTCACCAGACAACACGGTTACATACAGCTTTGCATTTTGTGAATCGCGCAGTGCATGCACATCAAGCGTAAATGGAGATTTATCACTGCCATTTGTGCTGTTTTGATCCGGTGTAATCGCGATTGCACCTCCGGATAAGGATAGGATCAATAGAATAGTTAAAATGAAAGTAAACAAAGACTTTTGATGAAAATTAACTTTCAACATGGATACAAAACCTCCTAACATTTATTGATAATAAATAAAGATTCACAAAGATCGTAACAAAACTATGAAGTTAAAAATATAGTATATTCAGCAAAAATATGTTGTTTTCTGATGCAGTAATAAAAACACATGAATTTTGCTTTCTGTACATATTCCTTTTTCAATGTCCCTAGTACTATTAATTAAGTGCTTGACTTGGCACAACTCGTTCAGATAGGAGTTGATACCTTTGAAATTCGCGATCGCAAAAAATAACATCACGCCCGGCAATCCAGTTTTTTTGGCTGGTTTTGGGGGAAGGGATCGAAAGTGTGAAGGGGTGCTGGATGATATTTTCGTTAAAGTTGCCTTGATTGAAAGCATGGGTCAGCTTGTCGTCATTACTTTGGATGCGCTCGGTGGGGACGGCAGCTTTGTAATGGGCATAAAGGAAGCTTTACTAGAAGTATTCGGGTTAAAAGCTGAGCAGGTATTAATTAACTTTTCCCATACACATTGTTCCGTTTATTTGACAGGGGAGGCTCATGAAAGGCGTAGAGGGGGGTACAGTCTTGGGCAGGAGAAATGGCCGGAAAAGGAGGATGATATCGATTATGCAGAGGACATCCGCTATTTTCGATTTATTCGTGATACTATAATCAGTCTGGTGCGGCAATGTTCGGAAAACTTAGTAGAGGGTACCCTACTACTTTCGAAGGGAGTTTCGAATGCAGGGGTTAGCAGAAGGCTGTTGACAAATGAAGGTATGATGTTAAAGCCGAATTTTCAAGCGGAAACGGATCAAGACCTTTTCGTGCTTCAATTGCTTGATGCACAGAACAAGCGGAAGGGACTTTTGTTCAGCTACGGCTGTCATCCTACCTGTATTGGAACGAATAAGATTTCAGCAGAGTTTGTAGGTCAAGCATGCACGGAATTGGAGGCGTCGTTTCCAGACAATATTGCGATTTATTTACAGGGCTGCGGGGCGGACATTAAACCGCTGAAAACCGTAATTGGAGACCGCTTTAAATCGTGCACGGTGGAGGAAATGCGAGAAGCGGGCGTGGAATTGGCGGAAGATGTAAAGCGAACGATTTCGAAGTGTGAAGCTATGCCACTTACGGGCTCCATACAGACTGTTGAGCTTGAAGTTCGACTATTCACAGAGCCTTGGGGGCTAAATGAAATGCTCGCCATCGCAGAGGACGAAACGAAAACCGAGTACAAAAGACGAGCGGCAAGACGAACAGTTGATGCCATTAAAGAAGGAAGGGTACGGCAAGTTCTTCCTTTTACAATCACAGTGTGGGGTTTGGGAGATAGGTTCCGGATGATTGCATTGGAAGGAGAGATTCCCTCTGAATATGCGATACATATCAAAAGGTTATTCTCAACTATGAACGTAATGGTACTAGGCTACAGTAACGGAGTTCCTACCTACATTCCTACACGTCAAATACTGATAGAAGGCGGTTATGAAGCGGAGGCATTCGTCCTCCACGGGTATCGCGGTCCTTTTGTACCGGAAAATGAATGGATTATCATAGGTGCAGTTATAGAGGCAGAGAAAAGATTTCAAACTCTTCAATATGGTGAAAACAGTGTAATTAAGTCATAAAAGCACATAACATCAGCTATTTCTTCCATATTCGGATGAATCTATTTCTTTTAAGCTTGAAGAAACGTAGAAACATTTAAGCATCACCCAATTTGCAGCAAGGTAAAGGGGGAAAAGTACATGAAAAAGTGGTTACCCGTAGCACTGACAGTTGCGATGAGTATTTCCGCATTGCTAACAGCATGCAGTTCTAAGGATAGACCTGTAGCTACAGATGCTAAAGCTACAGCAACAGAAACATCCAAAGTACCGGTCCCGGCAACGTTTAACGTTTTGTCCAACGACGGTGCGTACGCCTACACCAAACAGGCGAAGAAAGACGATAAGTACACAACTGAAATGTCCAAATTGTTTTCTGATTATATCGGCCAACCCACCAACATCCAGTTTGAGTTCATCCCATCTTCCGATTATTCAGCGCAGGTTACAGTCCGGTTTGCCTCCGGTGACATTCCAGAAGTAGTTACTTCGTCATCAATTACGGATCCAGCTCACCCTACCGCAGTGGAGAACGGCATTTTCCTTCAACTGAATGATCTGCTCGACAAGTACGGCAAAAATATTAAGGCAAAAATACCAGACTACGTCTGGCAGAATCCCCTCGTTAGCAAAGATGGTAAAATTTATGGGATTCCTAAACCAATAACTCCGATGTCTCCACAAGCATTACTTATACGTAAAGATTGGCTTGACAAGCTAGGTATGAAGCAACCGGAAACACTCGACGAATACCTCGCCTTTTTCGAGAAGGTGAAGACAACAGATTTAAACGGAAATGGTCAAAATGACGAAGTTGGTTATGAACTGCGCGGAGGGTTCGGATTTAGTAACTTCTTCTTTTATGCGTTCGGTCTTACAGGTGGAGAGAACAATGTGCTAGCTTGGCACGACGTGAACGGCCAATTCCTTCCTGACATTATCAATCCCAAAATGAAGGATGCCATTAAATTCTATAAATTGCTTTATGATAAGGGTTACGTTAACAAAGACTTTGTAAATGTCAAGGATGCGGATTGGAACAAGGCGATCCAAAGCGATAAAGTTGCCATGTGGAGCCACGATCTGAGAAACCTAAACACTTGGACAACGGATAAATTCGACAGTAAAAAGGCGGTTGTTGACTTGCTGCCAGGAGCTAAGCAAAGCAACGGGCAATATTTACTCGGTCCTCGTGGCGCTGGTATTGCAAAAGTGTATATCCTTAATGCAAAAGCAAAAAATCCTGAACGCTTCATTCAGTTCCTTGACTGGGCATACACGGAAGATGCGAAGAAGAACACGTTCTTCAATTATGGGATCAAAGACATTAACTACACGGAATCAAATGGGCAAATTAATTATGACGTCAAATCCGACGTAAACTCAAAGGAAAAACTTCACTTTCAATCCCTGCTTTATCCGGCTGGAAGTACACAGTTGAATCCCGACGTCGTGAAAAAAGAAGGCATACTCGATCCAGAGCTGATCAAAAAAGGCATGACTTACATAGATAAAAATCTGTTCGATCTTCCGAGCCTTAACATGCCGCCGCTAGAGTCGATCAAAACAAAGCCGGAGCTCAACTATATTCAAAGTAGTCTTTTCCTAGATACCGTCATCAAGATCATGACAGGCAAGTTGGACCCAGACAAAGGTTTCGACGATTTTGTACTTGATTGGAAAAAACGCGGTGGCGATGCTGCTATCAAGGAAGCTAATGATTGGTACGCAAAGAACAAAAAGAAATAAAGCTAAAATAATTGAAGGGGAAGTGAAAACTTCCCCTTTTAAACTCAGCTTTCCATCCCCATCATAAGCAATCCAGAAACGCTTGGAAGTAATCGAGCAAAGGTGGTTTTTTTGATGAACAATACAACCTTATCTAACAAGATCTCTTCCAATCGGAAGTCGGCACTTTTCAACATACCAGCCTTATTAAACAAGATTGGCTCCAATCGAAAGTTGGTTCTAGTCCTTATTTGCCTACCTGGTATGTTGCATTTTCTTATCTTTAAATATGTACCTTTGTTTGGAAATATTATTGTCTTCCAAAACTATGATATGTTCAAAGGCATTACTGGAAGTAAATGGGTCGGACTCTTGCAGTTCCAGAAGATGATAGAGTATCAGGATTTTTACCGTATTCTTAAAAATACACTTATTATCAGCTTTTACCGATTAGTTTTTAGTTTCCCGGCACCGATTATTCTCGCCCTATTACTAAACGAGATCAGGCATATATTATTTAAACGGACAGTGCAAACTGTGCTTTATTTCCCTCACTTTCTGTCGTGGGTTATAGTAGGAGGTATTTTCTATCAACTGCTCGATGTGCATGGGATTTTCAATGATCTCCTTGCATGGTTAGGGATGGAAAGAATAATATTTCTGCAGGATTCCCAGTTTTTCCGAAGCATTGTCGTTGGGTCTGCAATATGGAAAGAGGTTGGTTGGGGAATGATTCTTTATTTAGCCGCTATAGCGGGAATCAACCCGAACTTGTATGAAGCTGCGACTGTAGATGGCGCCAACCGTTGGAAACAGATGTGGTATATTACACTGCCCAGTTTGATGCCTACGCTAGTTGTTCTACTTCTGCTGCGAGTCGGACATCTTCTCGATACTGGCGTTGAAGAAATCTTAATCTACTCCAACTCGATTGTGAGGGATGTGTCGGATGTGATCGATGTATACGTATATCAGGTTGGATTGCTGCAAGCTCAGTTCAGCTATACGACAGCCATCGGCTTTTTCAAAGCGGTAGTTGGACTTATATTGGTTCTTGGGATGAACAAGTTAGCTAAGAAATTGACTGGGGAAAGCATTTACTAAGGGATCGCTTGTCGGAGGAGGAAGTATTTAATGCCCATTTATAAATCCGAACGAATGTTTCATATCCTTAACGGACTGTTTTTCATAGTTCTTGGCTGTACAATGCTTACTCCCATGCTGCATGTGCTCGCGGTTTCTCTAAGTTCTAACGAATACGTGAATTTAGATCAAGTCTTCTTATGGCCCAAAGGGTTTAATACGTCTGTATATCGAATTATCCTTACCGAGGGTCATATGTGGAAGGCTATGGGCGTTACTTGCTATATTACGGTTATGGGCACTTTGTTTTATTTGTTTTTTACCTCGACGATGGCCTATGCACTTTCTAGACCGTTTATGCCTGGCCGAAAACTCATTGTGAAGCTCATGATTGTCACATTCGTTTTCTCGGCTCCGCTCATTCCACGCTTTCTGGTCGTTCATCATTTAGGAATGACAAATACGTTCTGGGCGCTCATAATCCCAGGAGCTGTTGGCGCGTTTGGAGTCATTATTATGAAGACTTTCTTTCAGGGGATCTCTTCGGAAATGTTTGATGCTGCGTCAATCGATGGATGTAGTGAATTTGGCATTTTTGCACGTATTACGATTCCCCTATCGCTGCCCGTATTTGCCACACTTGGGCTTTTCCATGCTGTTGGCGAGTGGAATGCATACTTTGATGCGCTGATTTACATTCGTAACAAAGACATGTATCCACTTCAAATTATCTTGAGGGGAATTGTCCAAAATAGTGAACTCGGACTCGAATTTGACAAAACGCAAATCGAAAACTCTACAGTCGAAACGATGAAGTCCGCTGTCATCATCTTTGCTACGGTTCCAATCTTACTGGTCTATCCATTTTTGCAAAAATATTTTGTCAAAGGTGCCATGGTGGGCTCCTTAAAAGAATAGGAGGAGGTTACGTATATGGGATTAAACCATACCCAGGTCAAAGCTGTAACGATTGCGATCATTCAGGAACATCCTACCATATACTTTGCTATCCAAGAACTTACAAACTATCTGCTTCGCATGTCGCCTGAGCACCATATTGACTTTCGCAAAGAAGCCATCTATTCCGAGAGTGAAGCACCTTACTTATGGGTAGGTTCATTTGGTGAATTTGGTATTTCCATGACCGAATTGGAAGATCCGGAATTGGATGATGCCATATACATTAACGTAATGGGCGGAAAGGGACATATTGCCGGTTCCAATCCACGCAGCGTTCTGTTGGGGGTGTATCGATTCCTTGAAGAGGCTGGATGCCGCTTTCTACGACCTGGAGCAGATGGAGATTATGTACCTAAGAAAGCTCTTGAGTCCATAAGTGCTAAGGTTAACGAAAAAGCTGCCTATCGACATAGAGGGCTTTGCATCGAGGGTGCCGTCAGTATTGAGAATATGCTTGATAACATTCATTGGGCGCCGAAGGCAGGCTTCAATTCCTACTTCCTGGAATTCAAAACCCCTTATACATTTTTTGATCGTTGGTATGGTCACCGACACAATAAGTACAAGCAACCTGAGACGATTACAGTCGAACAAGTGGACGCCTTTACGGTTGAAATGGAGAAGGAGATCAAAAAACGAGGTTTAATCTATCATGCGGTAGGTCACGGCTGGACTGGAGAACCGCTTGGACTTCCTTGTCTAGGTTGGGATTCCGTTGATTATGCGGTCGATGAAGAGAAATCTCGTTACTTTGCCTTAGTGGATGGAAAAAGGGAGCTTTGGCACGGTGTTCCGCTGAACACGAATTTATGCTTTTCTAATCCAGAAGCAAGAAAGTTAGTTGTCCAATATGCAGCTGATCATGCGCAAAAGAACCCTCATATCGATATGTTGCATTTTTGGTTAGCTGATGCGTTCAATAATCATTGTGAATGTGAAGACTGCGTAAAAGCGTTACCATCCGATTTTTATATGATGATGTTAAACGAATTGGACGAGGAATTGACTTCAAGGAATCTGAGCACCAAAGTCGTGTTCTTGCTGTATTTGGATCTACTTTGGGTACCAGAGACCGAAACGTTGAAAAATCCAGGTAGATTCATGCTTCTGTTTGCACCCATCAGCCGAACCTACAGCAGCAGCTACGATTCAGATACAACGGGGATTGAAATCCAACCCTTTGTTCGAAATCGTCTAAAGTTCCCGACGAACATCCGGGAGAATGTGGCCTTCCTGAAAGCGTGGCAAGAATTATTTGACGGAGATGGCTTCACATACGAGTATCATCATATGTGGGATCATTATTTGGATCCTGGATATTTTCAAATGGCGGATATGATCAGCCAAGACGTGAAAAATTTAAAGATCCTTCGATTAAACGGAATCGTCAGTGATCAAACACAGCGCTCTTTTTTCCCAACTGGTTTGGGCATGTATGTACTTGGAAAAACGTTATGGAACGACGAAGCAGAATTCACACAGTTAGCCAAAGAATATTTCATGGCTTCCTTTGGAGACGAGGGTGAAGCCTGTTTAACTTACTTGAAGACGATCTCTGACCTTTTTGATCCGCCTTATATGAGAGGGGAGAAGCCAAGGGTCAGCATTGAAGCAGCTGAAAAACTGCGGTCTGTGCAAGAGGTAGTTAACGAATTTCGACCTGTTATGGATCGAAACCTAGCAGCAGGACTTCATCCAACGCTCACAAAGTCATGGGAATATTTACAATTTCATGCGGATATAGTTAGTCTTCTTGCTTCTGCTTTAGCGGCTAGGGCAGAAGGCAGGGCGGAGGATGCTCGACAACTGTGGTCTCAGACGTCCGATTATGTAGAACGGAATGAAGATCTGTACCAACCAGTTTTTGATGTGTTTCTATATATTCAAACGCTGCACAAGATGTTTGATGATCATACTAAAACTCATTTCGGCGGAGAAGTCACCTAAGAGTCAGTCCGAAGAAGTATTATTCAATCCGTCGGACAGTCTCTATGTCGAAAAAAGGCTGTCCAAAATGAAACGCTTCCATGATATAATATGTTTTAAATACTTTTAGGTGGGATGCGGATGGTCCGAATTGGGAAACTATCGATGCAAATGAAATTAGCCATCCTGGTTCTTGGCTTTGTCTGTATCCCTTTTTTAGTATCCGGCATGATCTGGTACGAAAAGTCTACCCAAAGTATCGAAAACAACGCGATACACTACAGCCGTCAAATTGTGGAACAAATTAATGATAACCTCGACTCTTACTTCGTGGAGCTTGGCACTATTACATCACCCGTATTAACTTCCCCCTTAGTGAATCAATTTTTAAATTCGAAAAATGCAGATACGTATGATATGTACTTGATGAAACGAAGAGTAGAAAATGAGCTTTTTTTAAGTATTTTATCTGTACGAACGGACATTATCAATCTCTCCATTGTCTCGGATGACGGACTGATTGTCAGCAGTTACGAGGACCGCGGTTCTCTTGAAGCTTTTAGCGAATATAAGGGGAAGCGTACAACGAACCGGACATTCAAAAACTTCAACATTGAAGGAGTCCGAAAAGTCAACTCCTCTAATGTGCTTACGATCACGCGCGATTTGCGGGATATCTCCAAAAACAAAATAAGAGCAATGCTCATCATTGACATGAACTATAAAGTGATTCCCCGTTTGCTGGAAAACGTAAAGCTAGGCAATTCCGATTTGATCTGGGCGATGGATTCGGAGAATCGAATCATCTATCACCCGGATGAACAGTTGTGGGGAAAATACGTTAATGAGGCAGTTCCAACTTACGCTGGTCTACAAGGTGAAGAGAAGGACGGCTTTTATATCGATCAGTCATCAGGCAAAAAGAAACTCATTATTTACGATGATCTTAAATCTACAGGCTGGGTCATTGTGGATGAACTTCCGTTAGAGGAGCTCATCGGCAGTTTGATGAATCTACGTTATCTTACGCTTGCGATTGGTATCATTTTAGTTGTTTTGGTTCTAATTGCGGTTGGAACTTTTACACTCCCATTAACACGTTCCTTGCTTCTCCTTCAGAAGCTTATGCGAAAAGCTGAGGACGGTAATTTGGATGTTCGTGCACCTGAGCATAAAGGCAAGGAGATTGGGAGTTTATTCGGTAGCTTTAACAACATGGTCACCGAAATCAAACGGCTAATTGAAGTCGTACATATGGCTGAGTTGAAGAATAAAGAAATGGAAGTCAAGCAAATGGAGTCAAGCCTGCTCATCTTGCAGTCGCAAATTAATCCACACTTCCTTTACAACACTTTGGAGGTAGTGAATTCATATGCCATTGAAGCGGGAGTAAGGCCGATAAGTAAAATGTTGACCTCCATCGCCAAAATGTTCCGCTATAATGTAGGAAATCCACAAAAAACGGTAACACTTTTGGAAGAAATTGAGCATATACAAACCTACTTGTCTGTTCAAATAGAGCGTTATGAAGCTCTTGTAGTCGAATGGGATGTAGATGAAGGCGAAGTGATGCAAGTTTCCACCGTTCGTCTCATTTTACAACCGCTTGTAGAAAACGCCTTTCAGCACGGTTACGAAGAACATGATCGCAAACCAGAGTATTTGAAAATATCAGGACGTTTTACAGGTGACCGTGTATACGTCATTTCGTTAATTGACAGAGGGAATGGAATGACAGAGGCGACGCTCCAGAGGATGAATCGATTATTTACAGATGTCACTCTGGGGCAAATGGTTCGCGAGCATCAGTTTCAAGAGAAAAACATTGGCTTGTGGAACGTGCACAGCCGCCTTCGACTTACGTTCGGAGAACCATACGGAATCTACATCCGTGAGTCAGGGCCGAATGGAACGCATATGGACATTATATTGCCAGGGAGGAAGAGGCATGTATAAAGTGATCATTGTTGATGATGAGCCATCTGTGAAACGAAGCTTAAAGACAATCATTGAGAAGGAGACATCTTCATTTGAAGTCATCGCATTTGCAGAGAATGGTCAAGAAGCACTTGATCTTATTTGCGACTCCATGCCGGATGTTGTCATTACCGATATCCGAATGCCATTAATGGATGGGCTGAGGCTAGCTGAGGAGATCCGAAACCGTGGAATCCAAACTGAAGTGATTGTCATTTCCGGATACAGCGATTTCAGTTATGCGAAACAGGCACTCCGTCATGGAGTGACCGATTATCTGCTTAAGCCTCTTGATGTAGATGAAGTATTGAGAGTGCTAGTCTGTACTGAAAAGAAACTGAGCAATGATTACAAGGGAATTGTCGAACGGGGTGAATGGATTGCCCTATGCAAGACAGAAGCGGAGTTGATGGCCAAGCACATGTGGGTACTCAACACAGCAGCTGTTTGGGAGCAACTTGATGAGATTCACGATCGTCTGCAGACATATCGAGCAAACTCAGCGCGACTTAAGGAGATGTATATTCACTTGTTTTACTTGCTGCAAGCGGAAATAGCAGGTATGAGTGGAAACCGAATTCAAATACAAACTCTTCCCGACTATGAATGGAACGGTCAAGCCGAGCTTTTGAAACGACATATTAAGTTGGTGCTGCAAAGTGCGATGGAAGAAATTCGGCATATTCGGAATTGGGGTTCGCACAAAAATATGTTGGAATCCTTGAAACAGATCAATCAGAACTTTTCAAACGAATCGTTTTCCATGATGAATGCAGCTGAGCTTGCAGGGATGTCGCCTACTTATTTCAGTAAGTCGTTCAAAGAAGAAGTAGGCGTGAGCTACACCCAATTCATAGCCAAATTGCGAATGGAAAAGGCGATCGAGCTTTTGAGTGATTCGAACAATAAGGTGTACGAAGTAGCTTATGCGGTCGGCTACAACGAATACGCGCATTTTGCTAAAGTATTCAAGAAGTATTACAAGTTTTCTCCAACGGAATATCGCCATTCCTTAGAAATATCCTCAAAGCAGGCCTAATTTACCCCCGAAACTATTAAAATAAGGAGGAGGGTGGATTTGCGAACGGAGAAGCTAAGTCCAAGACATATTGAAGGAATTTGTGAGCTGTGGAATCGGGAAATTGGGTGCGATTTTCCGCTCCGCACTCGTCTTTTGCGTCAAAACGTTTTGAACCACCCGGATTTTTTATCGGAGGGTTCTTTTGTTGTTGAGGATAAATCGTCCGACAATTTGGTGGGCGTTGTCATAGGTAAAGTTTCACGATTCGGTGTGGGTTACATTTCAGTGCTGCTCGTTGATTCTCTCTATAGAACTTTAGGTTTAGGCAGTACATTGCTCAAATTGGCTGAAAAAGCGTTAAAGGACGCAGGAATGAACACGATTGCTTTAGGCGGGGATTCTGGACATTTCTTCCCCGGAGTCCCCTCTCATTATATGGGTATGAAACAATGGCTAGAGCGTCGTGGGTTCGTACAACGGGGTATAACCTATGATCTGCTAGGAGATTTACGAGGTAAGGCGCTAATTGAGGACGATGTTGGGCCTGAGGTCACGATATCTGTTGCTGGAGAAGCAGATCGCGGAGATATACTCACTTTCATGAACTTACACTTTCCAGGACGTTGGGAAGAGACGACGAAGAGATATTTTGCATCAGGAGGGACTGGTAGAGAGTTTATCCTCTTGCGTAAGACGGGTAAGATAATCGGTTTTTGCCGTATTAATGACGATTATTCTCCCATTCTGGCCGCCAATCAATTCTGGAGTCCGTGTTTTCAGGATCCATGCGGCGGCATCGGTCCACTGGGCATCGCGGCTTCATATCGCGGTTATGGATACGGAAAAGCCGCTCTTCAAGCAGCCATGAGGGTATTACAGGAACGGAACCATCATCTAATGGTCATCGATTGGACGTCAGAAGTCGATTTCTATGCGAAAACAGGGTTTACTATCTGGAAAAGCTATCACCCATATACTAAAGAAGGTTTCTCATGAAAAGACATAATTCCATATAAAATACCATCCCTATTCAAGGACAAATAGGATACCTTAAGGATATCTCCCAATGGGCAATAAAGAGAGACTTAGGAGGAGTTACAATGTTGAAGATGAAAGTATCCTGCCACTTAATTACATGGGAAGAAGATTTCGTCAAAGGGATGGAGGAAGCGTCGTCTCTGGGCTTCCCAGCTTGTGAAACCTTTACTAGAATCGCGCTGAAATATGAGGATCGCATTCATGAATTCAAAGCATTATTTGAGCAACATGATCTTGTATTGTCCGCATTATACGGTGGGGGCCGATTCAGCGATCCTATGCAATTCAACGAAACAGTGGCATATAATACCCGTGTCGCTAAATTTGCCGCTCTGAACGGAAGCGATCGGATCGTACTAGGACCTAGAGGACCGCGAACAGCCGGAGGAACGACGTTAGAGGAATTAAAGATCGCAGCAAGAGCGATGAATGAATCTGCCAAACGATGCTACGATCTCGGCGTGAAAGCCTGTGTGCATCCGCATCTGCATACGGAACTTCAGAATGAAAACGAACTCGATGCCATTATGGAAATGACGGATCCGAACTTCGTCTTCTTTTGCCCGGATACAGCCCATCTCACGAAGGCGGGCATGGATCCAGTCACCGTAATGCGGAGATACAAGGATAGAATTGCTTATATGCATATCAAAGACGTCACTCCGGACGACCCAGATCGCAGCAAATTCCCCGTTTTGACCGGGGACGAGGCCCTGCCAATATTTTGCGAGCTAGGGCTTGGATCAATTGATTTTCCGGCTGTTGTTCGTCTCTTGGAGGAAATCCATTACGACGGTTGGATGACGATCGAAATTGATCAGTCAACGAGCACTCCTCTGAACAGTTTGAAGGTTTGTAGGGATTATGTCGAGCAGAAACTTGGCGTATCCGTGAGAAATCGGATCTGAAAGAGAGGAACACACCATGATGGAATGCGGCTTATACGAAATGGATATCACGCCCCCGCTGGGGTTTGCCATTCCAGGTTATTTTACTCCGAGACCTGCCCTAGGGATCAAAGACAACTTGCACGCCAAAGCCGTTGTGCTCGGAAACGGCCAAAGCTTCACGGCTATTATCGTACTCGATGCGATAGGGATTGAAAAGGAAGAAGTAGCCGCCATCCGCAAACAGGTGACAGAGGGGACCGGAATTCCAGCATCCCATATTTTAGTTGCTGCTACACATACCCACACGGGCGGACCCGTTTATCGGGATCGCGGTCCGGATGGCGATGAGTATACGACTTTCTTAATCAAAAAGGCTGCGGATGCAGCGGTTTTGGCTTATGCGATCAAGCGTAAAGCCCAAATTGGTTTCGCCAAAGGCGGAGCGGAGGGAATCTCTTTCAACCGCCGTTATTTTATGAGGGATGGAAGTCTGCGGACGAATCCAGGCTATAACAATCCAGATATTGTGGAGCCGGCAGGTCCTATCGATTCAGACGTATTCGTCATTCGTCTGGATGGTGAAGACGGCAGTCCGCTTGGAGTCATTACGAATTTCGCCTGTCATCCTGACACGATAGGCGGAAAGCAATATAGTGCCGACTACCCGGGGGAAATTAGCCGTGTATTGAAAGCGGTTTACGGTGATTCATTTGTAAGTCTTTTTCTTAACGGGGCTTGCGGGAATATTAATCATCTTGATTTTATGCATACTTCGCACCCTGAGCCAGATGCCTTTCGTCATATGGGAAGAGTGCTGGCGGGTGAGGTTATCAAAATTAGAGAAAAAGCCATCACGGAGAATTCGCTTCATGTAGAAGGGCGATGCGAGCAGCTTTCCCTTACGGTTCGTAAACCTTCATCAGATGAACTCCTGCAGGCTGAAGTACTGCTTCGTACGGCTGAACAACCTGAGACTTGCAAAGCAATTCCGGAGGCAGATATCTTTTTTGCCAGGCAGCTTCATACTCTCCGAGAGCGACAGGAAACGAACGCAGTCATCGAAATTCAGGCGCTTCGAGTTGGAGCGTCCGCCATTGCAGCTTTTCCATGTGAATTATTTGTGGAGTTCGGTCACAACCTTAAACAAAGATCACCCTTTCCCCTTACTCTAATCGCTACTTATGCCAACGGCGTCAACGGGTATGTAGCCACCCGGGAAGCGTTCGTTCAAGGCGGATACGAGACTCGTTTAACGTCTCGGACCCGGCTGGCCCCTGACTCCGGAGAACGAATGGTCGAAGCGGTGCTAGGGCTTTTACATCAATTATGCGGTTCGGATGGAGGAAAATAACATTGAGCAAAGTGATATTTACAGACCAAGATCTGGAAAGCTGGGTACAAAGTCGAAAAGACCATCTAGTGAAGATGCTTTTGGAAATGGTAGCCATTCCGAGTGAAAATAAACCTCCCAATGGAAACGAATTGCCGATGCAGAAATACCTAGAGAAAGCGTTAACAGAGCTCGATTTCGATACAGAGCAGTACGCATTATCTGAGGTAGTTGGACTGAGAACGCATCAGGCTTTCTGGGGAGACCGCAACTATACGGATCGGCCGAATTTATATGCTTCCAAAAAGGGAAAGGGCGTAGGCAAGTCGCTGCTCTTTGCCGTTCATGCGGACGTCGTGCCGGGCATTCCCGGCAAAACAGCAGAGGACCCTTTCCAACCTGTCATCATTGGTGATCGTTTATACGGTCGGGGTTCGAACGACATGAAAGGCGGTGTTGCTGCAGCGCTGCTTGCTTTTCAATATTTGCAGGAAAAAGGAATTCACTTGCTCGGAGATCTAAGTTTCGAGAGCGTAGTGGATGAAGAGATGGGCGGTGCCAACGGAACTTTGGCAGGCCGTGTTCGCGGTAATCGAGCAGATGCTGCGATCGTTCCCGAACCAAGTAACTTGCGGGTTTGTGCTTCGCACATGGGTGGAGCAGCCTGGAGAATTACAGTTCGAGGCAAAGGGGGCATGGGGTTCGGAGGTGAAGATCTGCGAAATCCGGTTTACGGAATGGCACACCTTGTTCGAGCCATTGAGAGCTACCAGAATGACATGCAGAAGAGAAAAGGTTTCATTACACCGACGGGTGAGTCTCAAAGTCCTGCTGTTGTGCTGTCAATGATTGGAGCCGGAAGTTTCGAGCCCGGCATGGCGGATGGGATTCCGGAGACGTGCATGATTGAGATATGGGTCGAATGTTTGCCAGACGAGTCGTTCGCAGCTTTGGAGTCTGAATTTATTGGTGCGATTCGCTCCGTAAGTTCACTACCGGAACTGGCTGGGCTTGAGGTCGATTGGGAGTTGATCACTCGTTTTCTTCCTGGAAGCCGTGCCGAAACACCCCTTACTAACATTTTGCTGCAGCAGGCGGAAGAGGAGTGGGGAATGCCGGTTGGAGCCTATACGGCGCCATTCGCATGTGACGCTTTTATGTTTAATTGTTACTCTGATACACCGGCTGTCATTCTTGGACCGGTCGGAGAGAATGCTCATGCTCCAGACGAGTTTGTAGACATTGAAAGCTTGATCAAACTAACCAAAATTTATATCACCGCCATTGTTGAATGGTGCGGAGTAGAAAGCTGGAGGTAATTCAAATGGCTATTAAATGGGTCAAAGAGGAGATTAGCACAACCGGAGCTCCGCAAAATACCGGTCCTTATTCACAGGGAATTCTAGTAGGTAATCTTATTTATACATCAGGAGAAGGACCGTTAGATCCTGTAACGGGAGAGATTGTGGAGGGAACGATTGAAGAGCAGACACGGCTTGTGTTTCGTAACTTGGAAGCCATTCTGAATGCGGCGGGAGCTTCTTTGCATGATGTGGTTAAAGTTACGGCACATTTGGAAGATATAAATGATTTTGAACGGTTTAATAGTGTATACAAAGAGCTTTTTCCAGGACCTGTTCGTCCCGTTCGAACAACGGTCGGCAGCCAATTGACCGTACGCGTGGAAGTGGACGTTGTTGCTGTCATACCGGAGGGTTAAGAGTTCAGGGCATCATACCCTAATAATGGGGGATTGATTAAGGAGGAATCGCAATGAGACTTGAGGGTAAAGTGGCAATCATTACAGGAGGTTCGCTCGGCATCGGACTGGCGACGGCCTCTCGTTTCGCTAAAGAAGGCGCGAAGGTGACAATTGCTGGACGGAGTCTCACCGCTCTAGAAGAGGCAGCTAATCTAATTCGGCGCGAGGGCGGCGAGGTAATGACGGTTCAGGTTGATGTTCAGGTGAAGAGTCAGGTTGACCGATTGGTAGACGAAGTCATCGCATGTTGGGGTGCCGTACATATACTAGTTAACAATGCAGGCATTTGTGGATTGAGCGCATTTTTAGACATCTCTGAGGAAGATTGGGATGAACACATGAATGTGAATTTAAAGGGAGCTTTTCTCGTCGGTCAGCGAGTTGCCCGAGAAATGATGGAACGGCGTACCGGCGGCTCAATCATTCATATGTCAAGCGTTAATGGTATTAACGCGGAAGCCATGCAGGCACATTACAATGTGACCAAAGGCGGCATGAACCTGCTCAGTATGTCCATGGCGCTTGAGCTTGCACCTTACGGAATCAGGGTGAATGCACTATGTCCTGGCTTTATTGAAACTCGGCTCACGAAGTCGTTGATTGACGATCCTCCGGCCATAGCTGATTATGTCAAAACCATACCGATGGGACGAGTCGGACAACCGGATGAGATAGCGGATGCTGCCTTATTTCTAGCAACAGATGAATCTCGTTACATGACGGGCCATAACCTCGTGGTGGATGGCGGTCAAGTCATCAAACTTGCGTAATGGGAGGATCGATTATGAAAGAAATCTATGAACTGCCCGAAGCGCTTCAAACAATTGAAACCCCTAGTGTCTTAGTAGATTTGGATATCATGGAGCGCAATCTCAAAAGGATGGCGCAATCGGCTCAGACTGCTGGAGTCAAACTCCGGCCTCATACAAAAACCCACAAAAATACATGGATTGCCCACAAGCAGCTCCAATTAGGAGCGAACGGAATTACGGTGGCCAAGCTTAGCGAAGCAGAAGTGATGGCAAACGCAGGGATTCGGGATATCCTTATTGCCTATCCCATTGTAGGGAAGGCAAAACTTACCCGCTTGCACCAATTAATGCTTCGTGCGGATGTGACGGTCAGTACAGATGATCTTGAGGTGGCACGTGGATTGTCCCATCTAGGGGAGGCCACGGGCTGCAAAGTGGCGGTTTACGTTGACGTCAATACCGGCTTGGACCGTTGCGGCAGAGAGCCTGGCGAAGAAACAGCGCTGCTAGTGAAGGAAATGAGCCTTCTTCCCGGTTTGAGGGTTACCGGGCTCATGACTCATGCTGGAAATTCGTATGGATCCAAGAGTACAGAAGAACTGTGTGCTGCAGCCAGAAAAGAAGCCGAGTTGTTAGTGATGACACAGGCGATGCTGAAGAGAGATGGGATCCTTGTCGAACAAATTAGCGTTGGGTCAACGCCAACTGCAGCCTTTATAGCCGAACAAATCGGTGTAACCGAAATGCGTCCCGGTTCCTATGTGTACAACGACGGCATCCAACGGGATCTTGGCGTAGCTGAAGCTGAAGACTGTGCCCTCTATGTGGCAGCAACAGTAGTGAGCGCTCCGCGGGACGGGATGGTCATCATTGATGGGGGCTCCAAGACTTTTTCCAGTGATTTAAACCCCCATCGGAAGGGCTATGGAACGTTATACGGCCGTGAGGACGTAATTATTGAATGGTTAAGCGAAGAGCACGGAACCATAAGGGTTCCAGAAGGAATGAAGCTATCGATTGGGCAGCAGCTTCTATTTCTCCCGAACCACTGCTGCACGACGACAAACATGCACGATCAGTTAATCGGCATTCGTAACGGCCAAATGGAAAGGGTGCTACAGGTAGATGCGCGCGGAAAAGTTCAGTAAGCTGGAGACTCTTGAACCGAAAGGAGAGCAGTCGATCATGACAACAGAGGTCAACCGTTATCCCATTTATTTGGTAAATGAGCAAAATAGCTTCTTTGAAGCTTCCCAATCGGAGAAGTTTAAGATTGCCGATCCAGGTTTCCGAGCGAAGATTGTTAAACTAGTGGATGCGGATCACACAATTTCATTCCGAGCATACACGGAATTGGATCATTTTTGCATGAATTTGCGTTATGAGACTGTCCCTCCCGAAGCCGACGGCGAAGTCGCGCTTTTTTTCAATTTTGGCCATACGCGCAGGAAACGGCATCAGGCATTTTCGATGAAGTTTAAACAGGATGGCAGCGTCATGTATGAGGAGTTCCTGTACGAGATTGAACGGCTGGAGATTCCGCAGGACATCCATTTTTCGATTTCGACTTCGGAAGGCTATGCAGACCTGACTTTGCGTATGCCGCTTCGTTTTTTGCGAATCGAGTCGCAAGAGCAGCGAATCCTCGGGTTTAATGCGGTTCGTACGCTGAAGAGAGGATCCGAGACGACACTGATTACGTGGTCGGGTATTCCAGGTGATAGGCCGACGATGGGGTTTGGAATGGGCGATTTGCTGCTGACTCGGGGGATGAGCGAAGAGGAGATCGAGACGAGAAAGAATAAGGTTCAAGCGGAGAGTACATTCTTTTTCACTCGATGGGAAAAGTGGAAGATTCCCCAAGAAATATACGGCTATATGACGGAGAAACGTAAGGGCTTTACTGCTAGATTAACAAGAGCCGATGTTGACCGAGCTAGGGAGTCCGCAAATACGACGCATTGGGGCGGGCGAGTGAAAGAAGAGATCCTGCAGATTGCCGAATACTGGGCTGCCAAAAGTGACGATGAACTGTTCGAGCTGGTTCCAGTGGGCAACCCTAGGGCGCTTTCAGTTGGGCAATATTTCGGGGATCCTCTCACAGGCGGCAAGCGGACAGCTTACCAGCTTTGTCTAGAGAGGCCTTACCAATATTATAATCCTACTACCCAAACATGGTGGTATAACGGGATGAAGCTGCAAAACCCTACAACGGGCGAAGAGGTCGTTATGGACGACGACGGCCAAGGGTTTTTAGCACCGGAAGGATTTCCAAATCCGGGTGTACGGTATATGTTTACGGCTTCGTACCGTTTATTCATCCTCTCCATGTTGATGGGAAATCCGTATTGCTCCGTCTTGGAGGATAGAACTGTCTGTGAAGAGACGACCGGCATGCAAAACTCCGGTGCGATCAATAACTTGGCATACGCGTACCTGTTGACTGGCGATACAAGATATGCCTTCAAAGCTTTGCTATTAATTGGGCGAATTGCCGAGCTGGTTCCATATATGAACGGCAACTATGGATCGGGCTACTACGATACCGTACAGATATCTGAGCCGACAACGACGGAATCCCATTGGCTTTCTAACTTCTTTGAAGCTGCGGACCTGCTTTATGAAGCTGGCGAAGAGCTTCGTCCTGATTTGGATCGCTTTTTTGCAACCAAACCCGATGCAGAAAATAAGACGAGGGCTGATCCTTTCCGTGTGAACACTGCAATCCACGAAATGATTCCTTACATTTTGTACAGCTGCGAAATTGAGAAAACCCGCGACGCCGATTGGTCTCTGCGTTGGATTTATCTACAGTTGCTTATCGCCTCGTATATGGGAAGCGGCAAGCTAATGCGTCATATTTTGTATGGAGGAAAATATAGCTTGGAATCGAAGTTTCGTAATAACTTTTTCCGAGATGGCCGTTATATTTATGATTCATTAGGTTATATCGCGGCCATTTGCGAGCAAGTATCCATGATGGCGAACAACAACTACGGGTTCACGGATGAGGAGCATTTTCCAAACGGAATTGATCTGTTTGAAGATTCGGATTTTGGTCTTAAACAGGTGATTGGACTCTTTGCGAAGCTGCGTTCGGGAAGCCTTACGCCAATGTTTGGCGACACGCTCGCGGATAATGACGAACCGATATCTGAAGATCGCCGGAAAGGCAAAATCGCTTATACACCTTCCTATGAAATTATTTATTGCCGTTCGCCATCGCTTCGTTCGGTAATAGGCGGGCTTTTGTCCAGATATGATCAGGATGAGTTAATCGTCTATCGCCTCCGGAGTGTTCGAGAGACGAACAATAAGCACTCGTTTTTACTGCTTGCTACGGCGGCTGAGTGGGAGGAATACCAACAATTTGAGGCGAAGTCCGAACAGCTGCAACCATCCTTCCTTCTGCAAGATTCCGAAACGAGTATGTTCCGTGTAGGGACGAATGCTCACAACTGCAAGCATGTGATGCTATACGGACAGCCATCCGCCGGACACCGTCATGGCGATAAACTGGGATTGTGGATTGGGGGCTACGGGTATCATCTGCTTGCCTCAGCTGGCAGATATCCATTTACTTGGCTCAGTCCCAAATTTGAGGCGTGGGAAACACATGCGGCGGCCTGTACAGTTGCTTTAGTCGATGGTAAGGATCAAGTACCTTCCTATTCACGTCAAAAAGGCCACTACGAGGGTGTCATGCTCCAAATGGCGGGACTCGATAATACGATCGCTTACCCGGGTACGCATTACGAGCGTTGGTGTTGGATCGTTCAGGCCCCTGATCTGGAAAACGCTTATATTGTTGATTTTAATGGCTTATCGGGTGGGAAAACGTTCGATTATAATACGGTAGGAATGGACTGTACGCCAGAATTCGTGCTATTCGAAGGCATCGAAGAAACGGAATGGCTGCCTATGGAAGGTACACTAGCTGGTTCGGATGTTCCATTATACAGTAGACCCGGCTTCGGTTGGATGAAGGCTTTGCGCAAGGCAAAGGTGAGTCGACCCGTTTCCTGGACATTCCCATATGGTGCTGCATCCTTGAAAATCCACACAGTTCCAAAAGGAGAGCAGCGCGAACTCATCTTATGCCTTGGAGAAAGAGGCGGGGAGGAAATGCAGAAATCCCGTTGGGAACCTTATGTTTTATGGCGAGATGAAGACAACGACGATGCTGCGATTCATTCAACAGGTTTTATTAGTGTACTGGAGCCGTTTGAGGGAAAGTCGTTTCTGCAATCTATTCATCCGCTCGAGCCAGTCTTAGATTTTACACCTCATCACCCTATGTCTACGGGCATTGTGATTCAGTATAAGGGAGGTGTGCATCGGGATGTTGTTCTCAGTTCTTATAACGAAGGTGAAAAGGTGCGTTACCGCGATTCCCTAGGACGAATCTTTGAATCGGATGCCAAGGCTCTGTTGCTGCGGTATCAGGAAGACCAGCTTGTCCAACTTGAGGCTGTACGCTACTCCCTCATCCGGACTGCTGAGGGTGAGTGGACAGCAGACGATTCAGCTTACCGGGGGGCTGTAACTAAGGTGGATGCAGAAACCCGCACCATTGGAGTTGAGCTTGAGCGTGTTGACGAGAGCTTGGAACAAGCGTTTATAGGGCAAGTTGCCCTAATTGACTCCGCGGATTACTTGAAGCCGTCTGCCTACTATATATATGATCCGCAGCTGGACGGACGACTACTATCTTTTCGATCAGATATGACGCTTATTAAGCTGGAAGAAAGCTGGCCTTCTCCGCATAAGCGGCTTGGAATGGGGAATAAGAAGGTCATCGAATATGGAGGTAAAAGGGTGTATATGGACGTAAAACTCGGTGATTCATTCAAGCTTTCGAATGTACTTCGACTTAACCTGGAAAGGAAGAATGAAACATGAACATGGCGCGAATCGGGATATTGCGCGACAAACAGTCCATTGAGCAGCGATTGAAATATGGGCTGAATTCGTTCGGTCTTTATGCTGGTGAAGTAATTTCTCATGCAGGCATCCCTTTCGAGTGGATCGATGAACTGCATCAAATATTGGAGAATACGTATGATCTTATCCTCATTGCATCGGCGCCAAGTCACGAGACGGCTAATGATATCCTATGTCGGTATGCGGAGCGAGGCGGCATTATCGTCTCCTTCGCCGGATTAAATGGCCTGGCTCGGCAGCTTGGCTTCACCGTAAAAGAGTCACTTACCGCAGGCTATGCCCAACTGCCGGAAGGGCTGGGGGACACGAGACCTTTGCGGTTTCTAGGCGCCTCGACATGGGTGGAGCAGAAACAGCCTGCAGATGCATGCAAGGAGTGGGGGACAATCGCAACTGTACCTCATGGAATTTCTAATGGGCCACTGTTGCAACAATTTACAATCGGCTTAGGGAAACTCGAGCGGTGGAGCGTCGATGTGATAGGAACGATTGTTGGGCTGCAGCAGGGGACAGGACCCGTACTGGAGGACGGTAAACCAGCTTCAGATGGGACCGGGAACTTGAACGACGGGCTGCTAAAAGCGGAGGACGGTATTGAGCTGGACTGGGAACATGATAGAAAAATAACCGATACAGGAAAACCTTACTTCGCGCATCCTTACGCTGATTTATGGCGGGAAGTGGTTGTTGCTCATATTCTCAGACGCATGATTGAAAAACAAAAACATGTGCCTTTTTCCGACTATTGGCCCGAAGGTGTGGACAAAGTTGCCATGATTTCTCATGATAGTGACCGTAATTTTGACGAAGATGCGATCACTACCATACAAACACTGGAAGAGGCTGGCATTCACTCCTCCTGGTGCATGATGAAGCCGGGCTATAGTGCTTGGCTTTATGAGCGAATTGAGGAAAAGGGTCATGAGCTTGCGCTTCATTTCAACGCCAATATCAACGAAGGCGGGCGATGGGATAAAGCGGACTTCAATCGGCAGTACGAGTGGCTGCGGGACACTGTCCAGAGTAAGGTGACTAGTAATAAAAACCACTTTACCCGTTTTGAAGGTTGGGGAGAACTGTTTCAGTGGTGTGAAGAATGCGGAATCGAATCCGATCAGACGCGAGGGCCAAGTAAATTGGGAGCGGCTGGGTTTCTTTTCGGAACTTGCCAACCGTATTATCCAATGGCTTGGTCGAATGAAAGCAACCGTCTTTATGATGTGCTGGAAATTGGATTTTTGACACAGGATATTCCGCAATTTACGGACGCGAGCGTTATTGTCCCCTTTTTAGAAGAGGTGGAAAAGGTACGCGGTGTGGCGCATTTCTTATTTCATCAAGGACGCATTCACAGATCACCGGAAGTCCGTGAGGCTTTGCTTCAAACGGCGCATATAGCAAAGGAGCGTGGATTTACTTTCTGGACTGGAAGACAAATTAACAACTGGGAGCGAAAACGGAGGCAAATGAGAATTACTGGCTTAGATGAAATAGGGAATGTCATGATAATAACCGAGAACAATGAACACGATGCTGAGAATGCCGTTTTTTGGCGTCCAATGCTAATGGAAGAGGAACAAGAGGCTGAACAGCTTGTTGAACAACGCTTTGGCGTCAAGTGTGTAAAACTAAAAAGAGGGTGAGCTGGAATAGGCTGAAAATTCTAATAAAATGTGTTTACTAAATGGATGGTTATTCGCTAGTATTAAAGGAGATGAAGATCGCTTACTTCGAAGGGGGAACGAGGGATCATGAGTAAACGTCTTTTAATGCTACTGGTCACAGTTATGGGCACGAGTGGCTTTCTAACAGGTTGTAGTGGTGATAAATCAACAGTTACGCAATCTATTAGCAATGCTTCTAAAAAGCCGATTGATATCACCATCCTCATGCAGGACGGCGGGAATCAATACGCACAGAACATTACCGATGACGATAAGTATTTCAAGGAAATGTCGAGGCTTTTCAGCCAATATTCCGGTACCCCCTATAATGTGAAGTTTGAAATGATCAGCTCCAGCATTTATGACAAACAACTTGCGATTCGTTTTGCTTCCGGTGATATTCCCGAAATTATGTGGACGTCCCGGATCGACAGTTCAGCCCATCCGAACGCAGTCGAAGACGGTGTGTTTTTAGAACTGGGACCGCTTATTGACAAATACGGACCGAACTTGAGAAAGAACATTCCGCCAGAAGCCTGGAAAGATCCGCGTGTAAGCAAAAATGGGAAAATTTATGGTATTCCCAAAATGTCGGCGTCTCCCAATACGCTCGTTTTGTTATACCGCAAAGATTGGCTTGACAAGCTTGGCATGAAAGAACCTCAAACGATGGACGACTATTTGACCTTTTTCGACGCAGTGAAGAAGTTCGATATGAACGGCGATGGAAACACGGACGACGAGGTGCCTTTCGCCATGCGCAAAGGTCTTGCGTTCTCCGAAGCTTTCTTCGGCTATTTCGGCGCCCATCCGGATGCCTGGCAATATCGCGACGGACGCTTCGTCCCGAATTTGATTGTACCCGACATGAAGGACGCGATCCGCTTTTACAAAATGCTCTACGATAAGGGCTACGTAAACCGTGATATGTTCACAATGAAGGATAACGACTGGGGGAACCTCATTCAACAAAGCAAAGTCGGTATGTGGTTGCATCAGGTACAAGTACTGTCCAGCGGAGGACAAGAGTACTTATTTAAAGATGCTAACGCCAGGGTCGGGGTACTGCCCGGGCCGGTCAATGCTCAAGGGAAAGTGAATCTTGTTCCCGAAAGAACAGGAGTCAATAACGTCTATACGATCTCTGCGAATGCTGAACATCCGGAAGATATCATTAAGTTTTTTGATTGGGTTCATTCAGATGATCCTGCCAAAAACAAGTTATTTGCTTTTGGGATCGAAGGAATCAACTACCAGGTTAAGAATGGAAACATTGACTGGGATCCGAATGCCAAGGTTAATATGGACAAAGGCGCTAAAACGTTCTATCAAGTCATGATTAATCCGGCCGGCGATTCCCGTATGTCTCCGTTAGTCATTAACGCTGGTAAATATGCCGATCTGACCAAAAAAGGAATCGAATATACGAAAATGAATGCCTTCAAAGATGAGTCTATGTATATGCCGACTCCCGATTTGTTGAAAAAGAAGCCCGAGCTAGGCTATCGAGACGGCTCATTATTTATGGACATGTTCATCAGAGTGATGACAGACCGAGACCCACTTGAAGCTGCATTCGACAAGTTTGTGAATGACTGGGAAAAACTGGGTGGAGAACAGGTGATTCAAGAGGCAACGAAATGGTACGAAACCTATTACAAAAAATGATCGGATTGAACAGCCCGTTTATATGAATAGACGGGCTGTTTTCATGGGAGGAGAGCATTTTGCAAAAGATTAATGGGATCCATTATATAACCGGAGAACCGATCACCGTTACGATGAACCAAGGTTTCATTACGGAAATCCGTACAGCGCTTGATGAAGGAGGTCGGAACGATGATCGTTTGATTGCGCCGGGGCTCGTTGATCTGCAGATTAACGGATGCAACGGGATTGATCTGAATGTGTTCCCCATGGATTCAGAGCGAGTTCATTCCATTGTCCGTGAGGTTTGGAAAGAGGGGGTTACGACATTTTTTCCAACGATCACGACAAATTCAAGCGCTAACCTTATCGAAGCAATGACGGCGATCGCAAAGGCTTGTGATGAAGATGCTGTAACAGCTGCGACAGTGGGGGGCATTCATCTAGAGGGACCGTTTATATCACCTGAGAATGGCCCTCGAGGTGCTCATAAACGGGAATTTGTTTGTGAGCCCGATTGGGATGCCTTTGTACGTTGGCAGGAGGCGGCAGGGGGGCGAATTAGGATAGTAACACTGTCTCCTGAGTGGCCGAGTTCCATTGATTTCATACGCCGATGCTCAGAAAGTGGGATTACAGTCGCCATTGGCCATACTGCCGCATCTCCAGAGCAAATTCGGAATTCGGTCGCTGCCGGTGCCAGAATGTCGACCCACTTTGGCAACGGGTCCCACTTAACACTTCCCCGTCACCCTAACTACTTGTGGGAACAGTTAGCGGAGGACTCCCTATGGGTTTCCTTAATTGCGGATGGTTTCCATTTGCCGGAATCTTTTCTTAAAGTCGTCATGCGCATGAAGCAGGAACATGCCATTCTCGTAAGTGATGCTGTGCATTTAAGTGGGATGCCTCCAGGGACATACTGTTCACACAATCGCATCCATGTTGTGAAGACGAATGAAGGCCGACTTCAATTAGCGGATGAGCCTCTGTTGTTAGCGGGCTCAGCACAGATGCTTCCATGGGGGATCGCACATTTAATTAGTAAGAAGCTTTGTCCCTTGCATGAAGCATGGGATATGGCTTCTGTTCGTCCGTCTATTTTGATGAATTTGTCAACTAGCAGCGGGTTGCAAGTAGGGAGTCCAGCTGATCTAGTGCTGTTTAAGAAAGAGGAGGACGGAGGGATTTTCATCTGCGAGACTTATAAACAGGGATTTCCCGTTATTTAATAGATCAGAAAGTATAAGTCTGCCGACTTAAATTTTGCTTCGCATCGATCTTGGTAAACGCATGCGTCCTTAAAGGACGCATGCGTTTATTCTGGATTGAGGCACAAAATGACATGTTTTAACGCTAAAAAACATGTTCAAACCCACTCATATTGACTACTCTGAATATATATCTGGGTAAAGGGGGCTTTCTATGATTTGGAATCGTCTTGGTGTTATCACGGACGAAGTCTCACCATCGCTAGTTGAAGCGCTGAATTGGGTATCGGATCAGGGACTTAAGCATGTTGAGATACGCATGGTGGACGGCGTAAACATCCTGCATTTGAATGATCAGCAGATTGAACGAGTGAGAGATGAGGTCGCTTCGAGAGGATTGTATGTCTCTGCCGTTTCCTCGCCTTTGTTTAAATGTGCATTAGATTCGAACCGCCCCGTTGCATCCGGAGATAAGTTCGGTAATCCCGACGAAACGGTGGAAACTCATATGGATTGGCTGCCCCGAGCCTTTCACATTGCTCGTACGCTAGGTACGAAACGAATCCGCATTTTTTCATTTTGGCGGGAAGATGAGCCTGAACGGTACACAGCAGAGATCGTCGGGCATTTAAGTCTGGCAGCGGCGGAAGCAGAACGGGAAGATATGTTACTGCTGCTGGAAAACGAACATTCCTGTAATGGAGGCTATGCTTCCGAAGTCGCTCGTATCGTTCGCGAAGTGAATTCTCCCGCGCTGAGGGTGCTTTGGGACCCTGGAAATGAAGAAAGATGGAGCCCTTCTTACCCAGACGGTTATGAACATGTGAGGGATTTAATTGATCATTTTCATCTGAAGTATTGGTATGTAGCTAAAGGACAAGACCCGCTTCTACATCAACTGACAGCGCTCAATCGAGATGGTTATTCTGGGCTTTATACCATTGAAACCCATTATGTCCCCGATGGCGGTACGAGAATGGATGGTACCCACCTAACATTGATGAAGCTCAAGGAACAGATCGAGAAGTGGCAGCTAACATGAAACAATGGGGATTCGGACTGATAGGTTGTGGTTCAATCGCTGACGTTCATTTAGAAGCTTTAAGCAGTATTGATCATGCACGGCTTATAGCCGTTGCCAGCAGAACAGAGCAGCGTGTGCGGGAGACGAGTGCACGGTATGCTTGCGGATGGACGACCGACTACCGAGAGATTTTGGATAACCGAGACATTGATATCGTCTGCATTACGACGGGAAGCGGCACTCATAGTCGTATCGGCATGGAAGCCCTATTGGCTGGAAAACATGTGCTCGTTGAAAAACCGATAGCCATGACGGCTGATGAGGCTTCGGAAATGATTGACTTAGCGGAGAAGAAACAACTGACCTTGTCTGTCATGTCACAAACTCGGTTTTATCCGCATCATCAGCTGCTCAAACGGACGATTGAAGAAGGCAAAATCGGTAAACTACTGCTTGTGGAGGTTTCTCGTCCATTTTATCGAACCCAGGCTTATTATGATGAAGCCTATTGGCGCGGAACGAAAGCCGAAGATGGCGGGGCCTTGCTTAATCAAGGTATCCATTCGATTGATCTGCTGCTCTGGCTTGCCGGTAAGGTGAAATCTGTTGCTGGGCTAACAGCTACGCAAACCCATCAAATGGAATCAGAAGACATGGGGCTCGCCATGTTAACCATGGAGAACGGAGGCTTTGCAACCCTTATGAGCACAACCTCCGCATTACCTGGATTTCCACCTAGCATTAACGTGTATGGAGATAAAGGAACTATTAAAACCGTAGGTCAAGAGATCTCCCATTGGACGGTTCCTGGTATCCCGGTTCCACACTTTGAAAATGACAAGATAAGTGGAAATGCCGGAGCTGATCCGCGAAATCTTAACTCCTCTTATCATAGAATGCAGATCATCGATTTTATTGAATCCGTCAGCCAAAGGCGAAAGCCAGCAGTGACGGGTGAAGCCGGCAGAGACGCGGTTCGCCTTATTGAGTTGATTCGCCGATCATCGGATATGGGTGGTAAACCAGTCCCATTCGAATAATAATCAGTCAAGGAGGAATAGTCCATGAAAGAGCAATTGGCTATCAATGGTGGAGAACCGGTTCGCAGTAAACCGCTTCCGCCGATGTTGAGAGGTGCAATGGTTTACGGGGAGGAAGAGACGGGGCATGTAGCTAAGGTTGTTGCCGCAGGCTCTCCGTTCCGTTATTACGGGCCGAACCTGCAGGGAGCGGTTGAGGAGTTTGAGCGGCTTATGGCAGAACGGTTGAATGTTTCATACGTTCTTGGCGTTTCATCTTGTACAGCGGCACTAATTGTTGCATTAAAGGCACTCGGAATTGGCTATGGCGATAAAGTGATCGTTCCAGCAAACACTTTCACAGCAACAGCGGGAGCGGTCGTGTGCGCGAATGCCGTTCCGGTGTTTGTCGATATGGATGACACGTTAAATATGGATGTGGACGATTTGGAAAGGGTCATGGATGATGAAGTGAAGGCGATAATCGCTGTTCACATCAATGGCAGTGCTTGCGATATGGACCGAGTTATGGCATTCGCTCGTAAGTACGATCTTCCGGTTATTGAAGACGTTGCGCAATCACTTGGCTGTACCTATAAGGGGCGCTATTGTGGCACGATCGGGGATATTGGCGTATATAGCTTTCAAATGCAAAAGATTCTCACTGCTGGAGAAGGCGGAGCTGTGGTCACGAATTCGCCGGAACTGTTCGAGCGGGCTGCTAGATACCACGATCAGGGCAATTTTCGGGACAAAGGCAAGTATCAAATTACGCCTCAGTTTTCGTTTATTGGTCAAAACTACCGGATGAGTGAAATGACCGGTGCCGTCATGATTGAACAGTGGAAAAAGCTTGATACGGTCATCTCCGCTATGCAGAAGCATCACCTAACAATTCGCGAGGCATTGAATACGCAAATATCAGGCATTCGAATTCGTCCGTCGGTTGATCTGCAGGGCGATGTTGACTGCGTTTTTGCTTTGCAGCATTCAACAAAAGCTGCAGCAGATGCGTTCATGGCAGCTATGAACGCAGAGAACATCTTCTGCTTCAAAATGTACGGAGGAGAGCCGATTTACATGCAATCTTTTATCTTTAATCAAAAAACGACGGACAAAGATAACTTTCCTTTCAACTTTCCGTTCCAAAAACCGGTCGTCTACAGCAAAGGGATGTGCCCGCACGCGGAAGACTTACTTCAGCGGACTACGCTCCTTCCAGTAAGCCCAATCATGACGGAAGAAGACACACAGGATATCATAAACGCGGTGGTTAAAGTTTGCAAAGGACTGCTGCTGGAGGGAATCGCATGGTCGAACTCAAGCTTGGCCTAATTGGCCTAGACACTTCCCATTCTAAAGTGTTTTCCAAAATATTAAACGATTCGAATGATCCTAATCACATCTCGGGGGGGCGAGTAATTGCGGCTTTTCCGGGTGGATCACCGGATTTTAAAGCGAGTGCTACACGTGTGGATGGATATACAGCCGACCTGCGAGATGGGTTAGGGGTTCACATTGCGGAGTCTCCAGAAGAGGTGGCGATGAGCTGTGATGCTATTCTGCTCACTTCTGTAGACGGCCGGGTGCATCTAGAGCAATTTGCTAAGATTGCCCCTTATGGAAAGCCTGTTTTTATTGATAAACCTTTAGCTATTAGTCTGAAGGAAGCGCAAACAATAGCCCATATTGCGGAGTTACACGGTATTCCATGGATGAGCGGTTCAGTTCGACGCTATGCGGACGCTTTAAACGCGGCGTTAAACAGGGAGAACAACAGTAACATCACTGGGGTCGACTGTTATGGTCCGATTGAATTTACACCTACTCAACCTGGCTATTATTGGTACGGCATTCACCTTGTCGATGTGCTATATCGGATACTCGGAACCGGCTGTCGTTCTGTTACGGCCTTCTCGGAGAATGGTCATGAAACGGTTACGGCGGTTTGGAAGGACGGTCGTATTGGAACTTTGCGGGGCAATCTGCACAATGGTACACATGGAACTTTGATTCATCGGGAAAAAGTCTCGGAGTACGTGGACACAGCCGCTGACGGGCTGCGTAAGTATGCGAATTTATTACAGGATATTTTGCATATGTTTCGTACCGGAGAGCCCCGCATTATCCCGCATGAGACTTTGGAAATTATCCGGTTCATTGAGGCAGTCAATGAAAGCCGAGATTCCGGAAAAACCGTTTCGCTCTAGGGGGAGTTCAGTATGCACATACAAATGGATGGCTTGGCAAAATGGATCTGGTCAGACGGTGAAGAGAGTCCACGCAACCAATGGAGATGTTTTCGCAAATCGTTTGATGTGCCGGCAAAAGGTTGGACTTCAGCCCAAATTGCAATCACAGCCGATTCACGATTCGCGCTTTATATAAATGGCGAGCTATTGGGCCGTGGTCCGGCTCGCTCGTGGCCTTCAGAGCAAATCTACGATGTATATGAAATTGGGAGGCTGCTAAAGCCAGGTAAGAGCAATACCGTTGCAGTGCTTGTTCAGCATTTCGGTTTGTCCACCTTTTATTATTTGAGGGGACGTGGCGGTCTGCTTGCACAGCTTGAGCTCCTTTCACAGGAGCAGACGGTTATGGTATTAGGCTCCGATGTTTCATGGCTGACATCACGTCACCTAGGGCAAGACCCTCGTGCGCCGAGGATGTCGACGCAGAATGCTTTTGCAGAACGAATTGATGCAAGAAAGTGGGATAACACTTGGGTAAGTCCCGACTATGACGACACCGATTGGACACCGGCAACCCTTATAGGGCCTGTAAGAGCGGAACCGTGGACAAGGCTTATTCCTCGAGATATTCCCTTCCTGACGGAAGAACCCATATATGCAGCGCGAATTGAAAGCTTAAGCAAAGTTAAGCCGATTCGATGGAATGCCTATATCGACATTCGCAATCAAATGGTGCCCGGCAGTGAGGGCCATATGAACGCGGTCACGTTTGGAGGATATCTTTCCACAGTCATTCGAGTACCAAAAAAGACGAAAGCAGTACTGGGCTTTCCCAATTCAAATATCTTCGGGCCCCTTACTTTAGGAGGAGTTCCATACACAACCGATCAGTTTTACGGAGAGGTACCGGAAAAATATGTGGCCGTTGAGCTAGCAGAAGGCGACAACCTGTTTTATATGGACATCACCGGGGCTGATCATTCGGTAGGCTTTTATATGGGTATTGACTGTGAGGAGCAGTTTGAGGTCGTATCCCCACTCTCAACGGATGACTCGCAATCCTCGTTTGTTACGTTAGGGCCGTTCGAATATGAGGTAGTTGCCAATCGCCCCGTTGACCGAAAAGTGGTGTGTGTTCATCCTGACTATATCCGGGCGAAGGGGTTATCTTCAAAAGAACAGTTAACTGACTTTCAGGAATGGGTCCGGCCGGTACCGAAGGCGCTCGTTGACGACGCTAACGTGTTTACGCAGAGTGTATGGAAAAACCGTGCGGAAGCACTCGCCGTGCCCAGTCAGCTACAAAATATCATAAAAGCGAACTCGTTACCTGGCGAAGTTCCATTGTTTGACGGACAAGATACTGAAATCATCATTGATTTTGGACGATTAACATCGGGTTATCTTACATTAGAAGCTGCATGTCCCGCGGGTACGATCCTAGATTTTTACGGATTTGAATTTATGGAAGACGGATGGCGCCAGGAAACTTACAAGTTAAACAATACACTTCGTTACGTGTGCCGAGATGGATTTCAATCTTATGTGTCTATGGTTCGCCGAGGCCTTCGCTATTTGATGGTGACTGTACGTCGTGGGGAAATGGAAGGGGAAGGACCTGTTCGACTTTATAACGTAGGAATAAGGCAAAGCACTTATCCAGTTGCAGAGATTGGACGGTTTCAATGCTCCGACTCGCTGCTTACAAAAATATGGGATATTAGCCAGCATACCGTCCGGTTATGTATGGAAGATACATTTGTGGATTGTCCCACCTATGAACAGACGTACTGGGTAGGAGATGCTCGCAACGAAGCGCTAATTGGGTATTACTTGTTTGATGCTGAGCCGCTCGTTCGGCACTCTCTTAACTTAGTACCGGGCTCTTCAGGGCAATCACCTTACTATGTCAGTCAAGTCCCAAGCGGTTGGAGCGCCGTCATACCGAATTGGACATTTTTCTGGATAACGGCTTGTAAGGAATATTATTATCGTACCGCTGACGTGGCATTCGTAGTACAGATTTGGCCTCATATCCGTTTTACATTAGAACATTACCTAACTCATCTGAATGAAAAAGGTTTATTTGATTTTCAAGGCTGGAACTTTTTCGACTGGGCGGAAATTGATCAGCCTAATGACGGGATTGTAACGCATCAAAATTTATTTCTGAAGAAGGCTCTGCAAGATGCTTCGGAATTAGCACAAATAACGGGTGACCCCAAAACAGGCGCGTTTTATGATCAGGCAGCTGAGAAGCTCATAACAGCGATCAACCTTTATTTATGGTCGGAGGAAAGAAAAGCCTATTTTGACTGTATCCATGCGGATGGACGTAAATCGGATCGCTTCAGCATGCAAACCCAAGTAGTGGCTTCGTTATGTGATGCAGCAGATGGGGATCGTAAAGTGATTATTGATAATTACCTCGTTGAAACTCCTTCTGAGTTTGTACAGATTGGAAGTCCGTTCATGTCCTTTTTTTACTATGAAGCTTTGGCCAAAAAGGGACACTACAGGCAGATGTTAGATGACATCCGAAATCGGTTCGGGCAGATGATCGAGCATGACGCAACTGCTTGCTGGGAGATGTTTCCGAATTCTACCAATCGGCAAAATGACAAGTTTCTTTCTCGGAGTCACTGTCATGCCTGGTCGGCAGCACCCGGATATTTTTTGGGAGCCTATGTTTTGGGGGTTCGAAGTAGGGGCCCGGGTTGGCAGGAAATCATTGTTGAACCGAATCCATGCGGATTAGAGTGGGCGCGGGGCAGCGTGCCTCTGCCTGGAAAGGGACGAATTGATGTATCGTGGAAAGTGGAGGAAGTCGGTAAGATTGCGATTCGGGTCGAGGCCCCGTCTCATATTTGCGTAAATATTCAGGTTCCAAACGGCTATGAAGGTCGGGTTGAGCTCGTACAAAATACAGCTGCAAACGGAGGCGAAACCCATGAAAAGCTATGCTCAATCGAAGTCCCATTTTGAAACATCCTCTCAATATTTAGCAGGGGGAGTAGCCAGTTCGCTTCGGGCAGCGATGAAACCTGCTCCGCTCTTCGCTGATTCCGCTTCCGGCGCCTATATTCGTGACATCGATGGCAATGAATATGTCGATTATTTACTAGCCTATGGACCGCTTATTCTGGGTCATGCCCATCCGGAGCTAACGGATCGCATCCACAAGGCTATGCAGGGCGGATTCACGTACGGGCTACAGCACAAAGGAGAAATAGAACTGGCGAAGCGGCTCGTAGAGGTGCTGCCAGGTGCAGAATTAGCAGCTTTCAGCGGTTCCGGCACCGAGGCTGTCATGCTTGCGTTGCGCGTAGCGAAGGCTTACACAGGCAAACGCAAAATCGTACGGTTCCACGGTCATTACCACGGTTGGTCGGATTCTATATTCACTTCATTCCCGAGTGCCGACATGAAAAAAGGAGTCGGTCAGGCGAACGCAGATTCTGTCATCCTTCCAGGAACAGGAGGGCAGAGCGAAGTTTGCCTGCAGGAAGTCATCTTGCTGCCGTGGAATGATCTGCAAGCGCTGGAGGACCTGCTTAGAGCGCATCACAATGAGATTGCCGCTGTCATTACAGAGCCTGTCATGTGCAACTCTGGCTGCCTCGCGCCTCAGCCTGGTTACTTAGAGTCGATGCGGAAGCTGACCGAAGAACTCGGTATTACGCTTATTTTCGATGAAGTGATTACCGGATTCCGGCTTGGTCTTGGAGGGGCTCATGGTCGTTTCGGCATCCTGCCTGATTTGATTGTAATGGGAAAAGCTTTAGCTGGCGGTATCGCGTTAAGTGCGGTAGCCGGTAAAAAGGAATGGATGAATCTTATCACTACAGGAGAGGTCAGTCACTTAGGGACGTTGAATGGCAACTGTATCTCCACTTCAGCAGCACTTGCGGTTTTAGACGTGCTTTCAAGGGATGGCGGTGCTGTTTTCCAACAGATGGAAGACACAGCCAAAGGCTTGGTCGACGGACTTCGCGGGCTGCTTCAGAAACATGGAATTCCTGGAGTAGTGAACCAGGTTGGACCGGTATTTCACATGATGTTCGTCGACCTTCCGGAGGTGAGTAATTTTGCTGCATTCTCCAAACGGGATGCTGGTAAATATGCGACATTTGCGGAGCGAATGCTGCAGCAAGGAGTATTAGTAAGACCAAATGGCTTATGGTACGTTTCCACAGTCCATCGAGAAAAAGAAGTGAATCAAACACTTCATGTCGCTGACCTTGTTTTTAGCAGCCTTTAACATTGTAAAGCGAGATTGGAGATCCTTTTATGTCCAACGGAGAGAGCTTGCGTATTCGAATGATCGCATGGCATAAAGCTTCCGAGAATGAAATGTCCGGACGAATTCGCCGTATTTTGCAAAAGTGGCTTCCCTATGCTGACAGGCAGTTTGAAGATTGGTCTTGGCGCCCTGCATGTGGGCACTTCTTTGGCGGTGCCTATTGGTATGGGCTGGAAACCGCCTATACGGCATCCGTATATGCATTGCTTGCGAAACATTCGAATTATGAGGAAAAGTTGACAGGAATCCCTCGTGAAGAAGTAAAGCGGAAAGCGATTGCAGCGATCCGCTATTTAGGTTTCACTCACGATACAGGTCCGGAGGATTGTGTGCGGGCTGAAGGGAGGAACCATTTTTGCAGCTTGACGAAATGGGGCGGAAGAGGGCAAAAGTTCTTTCCGGCCAGCCAAACCGGCGTGACGGTTGCTTCCTTCGGGTTATCGGCGTGGCTGCTCTGGGAAGATCTAGACGAAGAAACACGATATTTGGTCGCGAATGTGCTGACCAGTTATGCCGACCGCTGGTGCGAAGAGGATCCGAGAAATGGAGCTTATCATGACACGCAAACCGAGGAGAATGCTTGGACTGCAGGTGGAATTGCAGCGGCACTTGCGCTGTTTCCTAACCACCCTCAGCATGAAATGTGGAAAAAGGGTTTTGAAGCCTGGTCATTAAACGCCATCACGACGCCGATTGATCGAATTGCGGAACCGCGATCCATAAATACCGTTACGTTCCACCCCGACTTTACGACGGAAAACCACGGTTTCGCACACCCCGGATATATTTGTGCGGGCATTAATCTACGAGGGATTCATGCAGTATTTTCCTTAATGGGAGATGAACCCATTGCGGAAACGGTGCTGTATAACAATGAGTCTCTCTACAATAAAACGATTAAAGTGTGGGCGCAGTTTGACGGCTTAGCTGTCCCCGTACAAGGTCAGGATTGGTGGTATAACAGGCAGCACGAACGTCAATTTACCCATGCGTTTATGAATGTGATTCACAAGGATAGGGATGCGTCATTGTTAGAACGAAGAGCTCTTGCCATCATTGAAGGTATTCAGAATAGTAATGAACAAGGTTGCCTTTTGGAGGAAAACGGGGAGCAATGCATCATCTCCGGTTATCAAACGGCCAAAGATATGGAGCATACATCCGCTAAGGACTTGGTCACTTCCTGCTTACTTCACTTGTTTGGAGGCGCGGGTACGGATGTCAGCGATTCGGACGAAATGGCAGATAGACTGAGTGGAGTTTACGTGTATCCGTATGGCTGTTCGGTGATTCACAGGACGCGAGATAGCTTTTCAAGCTTCAGTTGGCGTAACCGTGTGATGGGACTGACTTTCCCTGCAAAAGGTTGTTGGAGCATCACGCCGCTGCCTGCTAGTTACACAGGTACAGTAAATTTTGAGGTTGATTCGCCGAGATCCTTGCTCTTTAACGAACGATTCGTTCTGCAAACCGAGAGGGAAAACATTCGTGCCTATGAAGATGGTTTCGGTGCGATAGCTTCGTTTATGCGGGGGGACGGAGAGCTTCGGCAGGATGTAGCTTTTGTATCTTTGTCAGATCAGAAAACGGTCTATATAGAACGTATTCAAGTTTTGAAGTCTTGTAAGATTGCTGAAATGAATACCGGGATGATTGGAATCCGCAATGAACGATACAGCGCTATGCCGGAGTTAGCACAGGGCCGCAAGACGCTTTACTTCCCAGATCAAACCGTTTCATACGAAGGGTTTTACGGTCGTGAACCGAATAGGATGACAGATTTTGATCCGACGAAATGGGTTCAGGTGGATGAGGAAATCGGATATGTCCTATTCGGTTCCCAAGGAATACGGTACGTCAATCAGCATGAATATCCGAAATGGAAGGGCGTAGAGGATATTCTCATCTTAAACAGGCGCAGCGAAGAAACGTTCAATTGTCCAAGCACACTGGCGCCTTTTGTAGTGGTCAGCTTGCCTAACCGAACCAAGGAGGAGACGAATGCCATTGCGAATCAAACGCACCTTTTTACTTGTGAAAAAGATGGGGTTGTGCTGCTTGAATGTGAGGGACAGTTAGTATTCACAAATTTCAATACATCTGGTCTGACGGTCCAAACTAAAAGGGAAAGTAATTTGAAACTGAACCGATTCCCCTTATACGAAGGAAATAATCGGATTGAAGAGAATACGTACTTCTGGAGCGGCAAATTGGACGCTTTTACGAGCGGATTTCTAAGTAGTGAATGGACGTTGGAGATGATAGATGCAAGGCAAACGGGTTCATGTACATTAGAGATATCAGCGCTGCCTAATCGTCTATATTTGACGAATCGGAGAGAGAAAATCGCCTCGATTGTACTTCACCATGCTAAAGGGTATCGGCGAATGATCGAACTTGCGCCAGATTCGACGGAAATTTTGGACTTTTAAATAAAGCCCGAGTGAAAAGGAGGAGAGGTCGTGTATTTACCACGGAGCAGCGCTGCGCGTATCAGCTGTGAGATCATATATCAGGGACAAAGAATGGCTGTGTTAGAGAATGAACAAATAGCGGTCACTCTGCTTTTAGATCAGGGGGGCAGCATTGTGGAATTCCGCTACAAACCTTTGGATGTGGATGTCATGTACCGGGCTCCGTGGGGAATGCGGACATGGGGGAAATGGGTTCCAACCACATCAAACCCCCGAGGCAATTGGACGGACCATTATCCGGGCGGCTGGCAAGTGATCTTTCCAGCAGGAAGTATGGCCTCCACTTACAAGGGGGCTGAGCAAGGAATGCATGGCGAGGCAAGTCTAATGGCTTGGGAGTATGAAGTATTATTGGATACACCCGACGAAGTCGCCCTGTTGATGCGGGTGGAGACGCAACGTTTGCCTTTCCGCATGGAAAGAGAGCTGCGACTCAAACGGGGAAGCGGTACGCTACAAATTCGTGAAACGGTAGAAAATGTTAGCCCTGTAGAAGTTCATTGCATGTGGGGGCAACATCCAGCAATAGGCGAGCCATTCCTCGGTCCGGGATTAGAGCTGCATTTGCCACCCTGCCGTATTACTCGTTCAGCAGGCGGGGAAGACTTGCCGGGACGAGTTGTGCCTGGGACGTCCGGCGAATGGCCTTATCTGCCGGGACGGGAAGGACAGCCCGTCGATTTGAGACGAATGCCGCCACGCGAACAGTTGGCTGCTGATATGCTTTTTGCTGCAGAGCTAGAAGAAGGTTGGGTAGCGGCATGTAATCCACAGCTGGGGATGGGGTTTGGAATAAGCTGGCCACTTGAAGTTTGGCCGCATCTTTGGATTTGGCAAGAGTTTGGCGGAACGACCGGCGCTCCATGGTTCGGCCGAGCTTACACGATGGGAATTGAGCCTTTCAGCAGCATTCCTGGACCGGACTTGCCGGGATTAGCTGGTGCAGTCGCCAACGGCACTGCTATGCTTTTTGCTCCATTCGAAAAGAAATCCATCACGTTTAACACGGTAGCTTTTGCCTATGAAGGGAAATTGCAGCGGATTACACCGGACGGGGAGGTACAATGGCAGGAATGTGCTAAGGCCAATGATTGGTTACCACGCTCGCCTGAATGAGCCAAAATTGAAAAGGGGGGAGACGCCATGAAATACAAGGCTGAGCTTGTTGTCGATGCAAAATGTTCATTAGGGGAAGGTCCTGTCTGGGCCCCCTCCTGGCAACAGGTCCTTTGGATTGATTACGACGAAGGGACTTTACACGATTATTACCTTTCCAGCGGAATTCACCGCATACGAAAGCTGCCGATGAGAATCGCTTCATTTGCGCTCAGGGAAAGTGGAGGCCTCCTAATTGCGGGAGAACGAGGATTGGCTTTATATAATCCGGAAGATGGAAAGTTAGATTTATTTTGCGATCCGGAAAGCCACCTTCCGCAGAACCGTTTTAACGACGGTAAATGCGATCCGAAAGGTCGATTTTTTGCGGGTACAGCCTCCAAGGGGAACAAGCGGGAAGGGGCGCTGTATGTCTTCTACCCAGATGGGAGTTACAAGCAATTGGATGCAGGCATCGGTTGCTCCAACGGTATCACCTGGTCCATTGACGAAAAGACGATGTACTATATCGATTCACTTGCCTACCGAGTGGACGCTTTTGATTATGACATGGAAACGGGACTAGTTGCCGGTAAACGCACGGTGATCTCTTATCCGGGAACAGAGATTTTACCCGACGGCATGACCTCTGACGTAGAAGGTATGATCTGGGTAGCTGAATGGGGCGGGTGGAAAGTGAGTAGGTGGAACCCTGCTACGGGTGAGCGGTTGGCGGTCGTTGAATTGCCGGTAAAATATGTAACATCCTGTGTTTTCGGTGGTAAGGATATGGACGAATTGTACATCACGTCGGCCAGTTCCCCTTTATCGGAGGATGCCCACGCAGAACAACCATCGGCAGGCGGTTTGTTCCGTGCGAAAATCGGCATCAAAGGCCGTCCGACATATCTCTTCAGAGGGTAGCATTCTTAGCCTGTAATTAGTTGGGAAAGGAGAAAAGCGAAATGAATGAGAAACGCCCAAATATTTTGTTGATTTTGACCGACCAGCAGCGTATCGATACGATGAAATGTTATGGGGGCACGGTATGTCAGACGCCAAATCTCGACCTATTGGCGGAAGGGAGCATTGTTTTTGATAATGCGTATGCAAGCTGCCCCATCTGTACGCCAGCCAGAGCGTCTCTGCAAACAGGATATTATCCGTTCAACGTCGGCATGCAGGCCAATACCTATGGAGCCCATTGTCTGATCCGCGAGCTGCCTGATGACCCGATGCTGCTCAGCCGCCAGCTTTTGAAGCAAGACTATAGTGCCGGATACACCGGGAAATGGCATCTGGGCCACGGAAAAGAGATTATCGAAACTGAGGATTTCCGAAGATATGGCAAGAAATCGATTACGTTTCCCGAGTTTCAATATAATATCCGCAGCCTGCCCACCGACTTGGGGTACGAAGGCGACGATTTTCCTGGGCACGGGGATGGCGGTTACGAATATCCGGAGTATCTACACTACTTGGAGGAAAACAATCTCCGCTTCGAAACGGTAAACACGTTATCCGGCAATTTTGACGTACATACCGCATCGGAGGTCGTGTCTCCAATCGAATCGACAGTGGAGTATTATTTAACCGATAGGGCTATTCATTACATCGACCGTTTCCGTCGTCGCAGCAGTCCGTTCTTCTTCGCTTTGAATTTTTGGGGACCTCACGAGCCCTATATGGCCCCGACGAAGCATCTCGATTTATACCGGAATCAGCAGTTAGAACCCTGGCCTAATTTTTATGACAACAACGAGAATAAGCCATCGATTCATAAAGCCCGAATGGCCAATTCCAAGGATTGGTCGGCTTTTGATCCTTACGTTAAGCACTATTACGGTTTTATGAGCTCGATTGATGAACAAATAGGAAGACTTCTCGATTATATGAAGCGAAACGATTTGTTTGATCATACGACGATCATCTTCTCAGCTGACCATGGCGAATCGCTTGGCATACACGGTGGCTTGAGTGATAAAGCGTTCTTCATGTATGAAGAGACTTGCCGCATTCCGTTGCTCGTAAAGCCAGCCGGGTCCAAACAAGAGATGCGAAGAGAAAATCGGTTCGTCGGCTCCTGCGATTTGTATTCCACGATTCTAGAGCTGTCCGGGGTACCTCGGGAAACGGCAAACTCCCGAGACGGTCGTTCGTTCGTGCCGCTTTTGGATGAGGAATCCGTCACCGATTGGCCGGATTGCGTCGTGACGGAATGCTCCGGCCTAGAAAATGTGCTATTCACGCAGCGGATGATTCGGCACAGCAATCTAAAGTACGTTTTTAACTGCGGTGACCTGGACGAACTATACGACCTTAATCAGGACCCGCATGAAATGTTCAATCAGGTCGCTAATCCAACATACGCATCCTCGCTCGCGTTCATGAGAGGAAAGTTGGCGGAATGGATGAACGAACACCAAGACGGATTGCTAAAGCTTTTCAAACGAATGAGGGAAGTGTAAGGAGAACGACATAAAGAAGCCCTCAAATACCTCCTGACGGAAGTATTGAGGGCTTTTCCCTAGTTATAACCGTTTATCGGCCAAGTCTATAAGCATCTAGAATATCGTTATCGGATAATTGGCGGTTGTAGATGCGCAGGTTATCAATTCCCCCGTTCCAATAAGAGTCCGAAGTTTTACTCACCCCGACTAGCATACCGCTCGTTTCAGATTGTAAAGTTTTGGCGGCAGAAGCCTCGAGCGAACCGTTCAAATACAGTCTAACCGTCGAGGTGTCATAGGAAACTGCAACAAACACCCAGGATCCGATAGGAATCGTATTCGTCGAGAGTAAAGGCGTACCGCCAAGGTAGGTTCCAAGCGTTGCTTCCGGACGTCGATACAGCCAAATTTTACCGTTCGTTCCGTCTTGCTGCAAAATTTCCTGAACTGTTCCGGAGGAAGCATCCAGCTTAACCCAGGCTGTGGCAGTGAAATAATTGCCTACTGGGTTGAGTATGTTCGGCAGAGTGGCATAATCGTTCACGCCGTCCAGATGAAGCGCGCCATTCATTTTGCCGGTCGTCCAGTTCGCACCGTTAACGAGCGTCGCAGCCTGATTGTAGCCGTTAGAATCAGCCGCCGTCGTGCCAGATGTTTCGTCGAATTTCCACCAGCCGCTATTCCAAATATCTTTCATTTCCTGTGCTGTCAGCTTGCGGTTATATATCGACACATCGTCGATTTCGCCGTTCCAGAGCTCGCCTAATAATTTGTCTGCGCCGATAATCATGCCGCCGACTGCTTCCGAATTCGCCGTGACATTGTGGCTCGTATCCAAGACGCCGTTTAAATAAAGTCGGGCAGTCGTTCCGTCATAAGTGAGGCCTACATGCGTCCATGTGCCGAGAGGAATCGTACCCATAGAAATCGTCGCCGTGCCGCCGAGGAACGTTTCCAATGTTCCGTCGGAACGGCGGCAGAGCCATATTTTTCCGTTGGTGCCGTCCTGCTGCAAGATTAATTGCACGCCTCCGGAGGAATTATCGAGCTTCACCCATGCGGCTGCGGTAAAGCCACGTACATTGGAGGGACTCGCAGGATCGAGAACATGAGGTGTCGTAGCGTAGCTGGATGTTCCATTAAAATTAAGGGAGCCCCCGATTTTGCCAGACGTCCACGTTCCGTTCACAATGGTTGCGTTATGCACGAATTCGGTGCTGTCTGCACCTGTAGTGCCGCTCGTTTCATCAAATTTGTAATTAGCGATTCGTTCCAGATCAACGGGATTTAGCGTGGTGAAAGCGGCAAAGCTTTGCGTGTTCAGCCTTACGGTAATGTTACCAGAGGAATCGGCTTGAACGGAGCTTTCATCGGTAATGCCGCCGTCTCCGTTATCATTCCATACATACATGCGGAAAATTTTGTTCGCCCCGAGTCCGCCAATTGAAATGGTCGTGGATGCGCCTGTATCGTTCAGCGCATAGACAGCCATGTTGCTGGAGCTCGGATCCTTCAAGGCGGTAACCAGCTTGCCTGTGACAGATCCGGTGACACTGACTAACTGCCAATGAGAATTGGAGGTATGCGAAAACAAACGGGTGACATCATAAATCGGCTTCATCGGATACCCATCCGTTCCGCTACCAATTTCACCGTAGTACTGGGTGCCATTATCATATTTCGCTTTATAGGCGTCCCACTTGGTGGTGGCCACGAACTTTTTGTTCATCGCATTCATCGTGAACCAGGCATGCTCGTAAGCGTTGATAATCGTATCTTCAATCGGTATAGAGGTTCCGTTGAGGCAGCCGGGATCCTGCGTGCATGAGATTTTATCCCCCCGAATTCCGTACTCCATGATATAGACGGGTTTACGTCCCGCCATCGGCTCTCCGTCGACGATGGTACGGATATCCGTCAATCGCTGTATGGCATAGGCTGTATTGTCGTAATCCCAATAAATATGAACGGAGTAGCCGTCCAAAACGTCGCTCATGTTATTGGCCATATAATCGAACCATGACTGCTGGTTGTTATAGAGCAAATCGCCGCCGATTAGCTTGATCGAGCTCCGAATTCCTAAAGTGGTTAAATCCGTGCTCAGAGTCCGGTAAAAGGTCTCGTAATCCGTTTGGGTGATCGATGTGGAGTTGACCTCGTTTTGGATGGTGATATATTTTACATTCGTATAACCTTTGGTGACTCTTAGGTTGTAAAGCTCATTGGCGAAATCCTGCATTTGTTGAGAAACGTTTGTATAGGGGCCATGCCAGTAAGTGATGTTAATTTCGGAGCCTGAATTCTGTGCGAGCTGCACCGTTTTTTCGAAGGAGGACATGTAATCGGGATAGTTTGTGGTATCGAAGGCTTTCGTGTCAAAAAAGATCCTGACGATTTGCGGTTTCATTGCCTTTACTTCGTTCTCCAGCAATTCTACGTTCCCCGTTGTGATACCATCGACCGCGCTGATGGAGGCGTACAGGTTTTGATTGAACTCGGCACCGTTTCCGATGTAATCCGATACAACGACAGTGCCAGTATTGACGGTGAACTCAGATGCGGCTAGAGCGATTTGTGTCGGTATAATCAAAGTAACGGGAACAAGCATGAGAAGGGTGAGAGCGGCCACAAAACGTTTTCGGACCTTTCGATAAATCTTCATCGAATTCACTCCATTTCAAAATTGGATTGTGATGAATTTGGTAAGCTTTCCTTCACCTCCTTGTTGGACACCTCAGTTGAACTACAATGCTGCCAGCCCAACTGTTTACCAATCCTTAATTTATCTATAGTGCTTATGAGTTGGCGTAAGCATGTTGTTTTATGATAAATCATGGTTTTTAATGATTAACTGGTTTTGTGGAGATTTTAAAAAAAGAAGATCGCCCAGGGAAGTACCCAAATGACGATCTCCAATAATTTCAGCTTATAACCGTTTTAACGATAGTCAGCACGTATAATGAGTTTGCCCGTAAGTCCAGTCAGATCAATCGTCTCGTTACTAGCATTGAATTTGGTGTAAGGTTGACCGTTCACCTTGACGCCGATTAGATGCTTGTTTGCAGGAACCCGAAGCCGCAGCTGGAGGTTACCGATAGGTTTCTGGCTAGGTACATCAAGGTCGGCCATAACTTGATTCTGCTCGATTTTGGAAGTAATGGTATAGCTAACAGATCCGAACAGGGAAGGGGCATCGTTAATTTGAATTTTCTTGCCATTCTCAAGCCAGCCCCTCGGCGTGGAAAAGGCTAGCTGCAAGCTTTGCGGTTCCCCCTTGTTGTTGGTCACATCATTGATTAGCATTAACCGCAAGAGCCGCAAGAAGAAGCCGTTGTTAGCGGTGTTCGGCGAGAGGTACATCCCACGGTAGTACTCGTTTGGTTTCCAGCCATTTTCAAAGCTTGGCGGCGTGCAGGGGGCTCCGATCGCACAGGCGCCAAACTGCAGAGGCCATTTGGAGGCAAGAGGACCCACATTTGCCGCTTCGCCGGTTATAAAAGTATTTCTTGTCATGCCGTGGGCCAGTTGATTATATAGACTCAGAACCATCTGATCGGATTGGTCGTTATCTGCGAGAAACTTAGCCTGCTCAGCCTCGTAAACATCGTTGATCGCGCCGTCCCGAACCTTTAATAGCCCCATCAGGCGCGATCCATGGTTGTAGAGATACTGGAGAGTAGCTTTCGCTTCCGGGGATTCGGGAGCATATGCCTGAGCTGCAAATCCATATTGCGCAACCAGATTCCAGTAACTGCCTAGTAAAGTAACCGGCAAATGGTCATAGGGATCTTCTTTATCCAGCAGCATTGCCTTCGTGAAAAGACTGCCGTCCGGCATTACGGTGCTAGATTGTTTAATGGCTTTATCAAACCAAAGTCGCAGATCGTCTGCAATTGGGCCGTATTGTTCGGCCAGATCGGTTTTACCCAGTTCTCTCCAGACAGAAACCATATTTTGCAAACCGAAGAGAGCCGTCCCGATTTGGTGCAGTCCATAGACAAGTCCCTTAACATCACTTGAGTACTGCTGACGTTCCAGCAGATGATTAACAGTATCGCTAGCATGCTGGGCTGCAAGATCGACTGCATAAGCTTTGTATGCCTCCAAATTTTCGATAATCAGAGAAGGGTCGCCTGTTAATCGGTAATAGTCAGCAGCATGAGAAAGCTTCTCGCCAATCTCCCAGTTGCGACGGTTGAGGCCTTTGGATTTGGGCAATAAGTCCTGCAGTGCATTTTTATACACATTTGTGAAACCATAGCGTCCTAGTGTCTCCATAGTTGTGCTGCTTTCCGGCTGATAAAAGGCCTCGTAGGCATTTCCTAAGCTATAGCGCCAAGTCATTAGTAGATCCTGAATCAACAGGTTGCGCTGGGCATCCATTACATTACTTTCGGGTATTTGGAAGATTGTTCCTTCCGATAACCGATTCTCCCAGTATGCTGCAGATTCAATGCGGGCATTTTCTTGTCCATCTTTATCTGCAATAATTGCGGGTGCATTGACGATCGGGGTGACGGGCCTCACGATAAATACAGAATGTTTTCCGTTATTGTAGTTATCGAGGTTGTAGACCAGATCTGAATTGCTGAACGTGGCACCGGGGCTGAAATACAGATAGGTACGACCCTGCTCGTCAAGCAATTGATTCCCCTCTTGGTGGAGATTGCAGTTACTACATACTTGGAACCGGACGTTAGCAGGATTAGGGCTCGATTTGAGATGGTCGGTCGTAATCTCTACGAAGCTGGCTACAATATCAGTACCTGGCAGGTTGGTTGCGAGCGACTCCTGTTGATACTCGATCCCGTCATGATCGCGGTATTGCAACTGTAGGATCGGGAGATATCCTTTGTACAATGCAGGAGTGCTTAGGTTGGTCAAACAAGAGCCGAATTGCTCTTGACCACCCGCACCGACAAAAATTCTAGTGCTAAGACTAAGGTTATCGGCTTTATTCGAGATAATTTGACTGCCATCGGCTGAAGTCAAAGCCAAATCACCGCGGGCGGTTGACTGTTGAGGCTGCCCGAACGGGATGTAATAGACTCCCGTATCCGTCAAAAACCCTCCTTGCGCAGCAGGGGCAATCGTGTACATGATGGGTGTGAAGAAGTCCTTCACGTTGTCAAAAGTAGGACCCTCAGGCTTGGCAAGAATCTGTTGACCGTAAACATCCTGTGTTGTAGTCAATGCCTCAACTACACGGCTCTTGTACTGGGCGCTGAGAGCAGGTAGCTCTGTACCGGGCGTGCATCCGAGCGTTCCGGGATTAAGTCCTATCGCGATCGCCGATTCTGAACCTGCTGCAGAAGCCGGAAGTGCAGCCGTTAGGAATAGGCACAGAATGACGAAACTCATGAACATTGATTTGACTAATTTTTGCATAAGCATAAGCTAAAAATCACTCCTTTACATAATAGGATTATAGTTTATAGAAATAAACGACCAATTTTACATGCATGATCACATCCCTTCATCTGAACACGATGAATCAAGGAATTGATGCCAGTTGAAAGAAGGAGTAGAAACGTTACGCGTCGGAACGCTTTACTTATTCTGTTATGGACGGACTGTCGAGGTAGACGGTCTTGATCTGGGAGTAAAATTCCTTGGCTGATTTGCCCTGTTCCCGGGAATTGGAGCTCGATTCCTTCATGCCGCCAAACGGGACATGCGGTTCCGCGCCCGCCGTCTCGGAATTAACATGCACGATGCCGCAATCCGCTTCATCGATGAAGTGCATGGCTTTTGCGACATCCCGGGTAAAGACCGATGTGCTCAGACCGAAGTTGCTTTGATTCACAAGTGCAATGGCTTCGCTAAGGTTGACGGCAGAGACAACAGAGACAACTGGGCCGAATATTTCTTCCTTCGTAAGGCGGCTTTCGGGCTTTACATTCATGAAAACCGTAGGCGATACAAAATAGCCGTTTGAGTCGGGGGAATCTCCGCCCGACACTAGGCGGGCGCCTTCGAGTTGACCGATTTGAATGTAGTTGAGTACGGTTTGCTGCTGATCAAGTGAAGCTAATGGCCCCAAATAAGTTTTAGGATCGAAAGGGTCGCCAACTTGCAAAGTACGGCAGCGATCAACCAACGCCTCTGTGAAAGCGTTCATTAATGGCGCTTCAACGATCACCCGGCTGGTGGCGGTGCATTTTTGACCTGACGAGCGCATAGCACCGCGAACAGTCATTTCCACAGCAAGTTCGAGATCGGCGTCGGAAAGCACAACCGCTGCATTTTTCCCACCCATTTCAAGCTGATATTTAGCACCACGGGAGGCGCATGAAATACCGATGCTTCGACCAACGCCGTTGGAGCCGGTGAAAGAAATTGCGTGCACCTGTGGATCATTCACCAAGGCGGTACCCAAAACAGATCCCCGACCATAAACTACATTTAGTACGCCTTCCGGAAGACCCGCTTCCAAAAGCACCTGTGTCAGGTGATATGACGTTAGTGGTGTTAAATCCGCTGGTTTCCATACAACCGAATTGCCATAGACTAAAGCGGGGGCAATCTTCCAGGCCGGAATAGAGATAGGGAAATTCCAAGGTGTGATTACACCGACAATACCGAGCGGTTCCCGACGAGTATAGAGCATAGTACGGGGGTCGGCTGCTGCATATACTTCTCCCGTTTCCTGACGTGCTTCGCCAGCGTAGTAGCGCAGAATTGCAGCAGCGCGCATCGTCTCGCCTTTTGCCTCTATAAATGTTTTACCCTCTTCGAGGGACAGGTCCCGGGCTATTGCATCGACTCGCGCGGCAAGCAGATCGGAGGCGCGGTATAGAATCTCCCCTCTTTCCAAAAGACCCATTCTTCGCCATCCGGGATAAGCTGTTGCAGCGGCAGATACGGCATCCTGCAGATCAAGCGGGTCGCTGTCCGGAAATTGCGCTAAAATCTCTGAGCTGCGGCTGGGATTGAGGTTGGGGCGCAATTGACCCGAACGGGAGGCGGTCCATTGTCCGCCGATAAGGTTATGATAGGTTTCCATCTGTCACAGCTCCTGTCTATTAATGTATGAATTATCCCTTAAGTGCTCCAGCCGTTAATCCCTTTGTGATTTGGTCCGACAACAGCATATAGAGAATTAAGACCGGCAGCAGCGCGATTAACATCCCAGCAAAGAGGTATACCCACTGAGCGGTAACTTCAGCGTTAACGTCAAGGTAGTATAGACCTACAGCGACGGTATAATTGGCCGAGCGGGTTATGAACACAAGTGCATAGAAGAATTCGTTCCAGGCCCATAGAAAATTTACCACAAATACGGCGGCTAGCCCCGGGCCGGCCATTGGAAGGAATATCCTGATGAAGGAATGCAGAAGAGGTGCCCCGTCGACGGCTGCGGCTTCTTCCAATTCGTGTGGAATCGCCTTGAAAAATCCGGACAAGTAATAGATTGAAAACGGAAGCATTAACCCTGTGTAGATGATGATCAATCCGATCGTGGTATTTACCAAATGAAGATTCACCCATAGAAAATAGAGGGGTACGACGGCCAGAATGACAGGCAGCATAATCCCCACGAGGAAAAATTGCTGCAAAAATCCTACCCATTTTACGCCACGAATTCGTGAAAGAGCATAAGCCGCCAGCGTTGCTACAAGCAGTGAGAGTGTCGTCGAGATGACGCTAACCACAATGCTGTTGCCGAAATATGAGTTCATCTTGGCGCGCCGCCAGGCTTCCGTATAATTGGACCATTTCCATGTCTGGGGGAGATGCCAGGGAAGGGAAGTGATAAATTCGGAATTATTCTTTATCGACTGCAGTGCAACCCAGATAAAAGCCCCGATAGTGAGACATGTATAAATGCAGAGAATCAGATAAATCATTAACATTTTAGCTCGGATAGCGAGAGACATAGATCAACCTCCTAAAATTCATAGGATTCGCGACGATTCAAGAGATTCGCGAGCCAGGTGATCACCATGATCACAAGCATCATCAGCGTTGCTAGTGCAGTGGAGTATCCGAACTTGTTGGAAACAAAGGCAATGCTGTATACGTATGTAGCTGCAACCTCGGTGGAGTTCATTGGGCCACCTTGGGTCATTACGAACACCCAAGCAAAAGCCTGGATAGCGTGGATAATCCATAGAACGATGAGGGAACGGAGTACGTCCCAAAGAAGGGGAAGGCTGATGTGAAAAAACTGCTGTCGGTCGTTAGCCCCGTCCACCTTAGCGGCGTCGTACATATCGGTTGGAATGCGCTCCAGACCTGCAGAAATGAGAACGACATACATGCCAATGCTGTGCGAGACAGATGCTGCCGTTACTGCCAATAACGCAGTATGGGTATTTCCCAGCCACGGAGTGGCAAACGTTTCCAATCCTATCGCTTTCAGCAAGGCGTTGAGCAGCCCCCAATTGGGGTTGAGGAAAAATTTCCATATCAGGGATGTGACTAACACCGATATGACCACCGGCGTGAAGATGATAAATCGAAAAAAACGCTTAATGCGTATGGGTTGGGATAGGCACCAGGCCAAAAAAATGGCAGGCACGAAGAGCATAAATAAGCTGAGGCAAGTATAGATCATTGTGTGTTGCAAAGACGTCCAGAAGAATGGGTCATTGACTGCGTTAATGTAATTTTTCAAACCTACGAAGCTATAGCTGGTCTTCAAGGAGCGATCGGTGAAAGAATAGAGAATCGTCTGCACCATAGGTAAAATGAGTACGACTGTATAAAGCACAATCGCCGGCAGAACGAATGGCCAGAACAAGCGTTGGCGAAGTCTCTCCAGCATATGGACCTCCTGAGAAAAAATAGTGGCGGGGGGCGACTGCCACCCCGCACATTGATGTTTTATTGGCCACGTAGTCGTGTGAGATTGGTATCGATCTCCTGCACCATTTGCTCCGCTTTGACACTCTTGAAGTAGAGGTGAGTGACAGGCAAGTACCAAGCATCAGCCCGTTGCTTGTCAAAGATGATCCCATAATAGTAATAAGTGAGTGAGGCGTTCGCTGCATCCTTCAGCATGCTGTCCAGCCCGGGAATGGAAGCAGGGGTCGGAACGCCTTCGTATGGTGAGATGAACCCAAGATCTTTGGACCGGACTGTCTGCTCCTCTTTGGAGGTAAGGGTCCGAAGATATTCAACTGCGAGATCCGGGTTCTTCGATTTATTGGCGGTGCTCCATTGGAAAACGGTGCCTAAGACACCCTTCTGGTCGCCCTGGCCACCCGGTATCGTCGGAAACGGTACGATTCCGATCTGGAAATCAGCGGGAATGGACTGCTTCATCTCGCCAACCAGCCATGAGCCCATCAGAATCATGCCGGCTTTGCCACGGAAAAATTCAGTCTGTGCACCGGTGAAGTCTGTCCCTTCGAAGCCTTTCAGGAAGTCGCCATCGCTCACCAGTTGCTCCAGCTTCTTCGCAGCCCTCAGGAAGCCGGGGTTATCGGCGGCCTTTTTGTTACCCCAAGCGACGTCCATCACGGCCTGTGTACCGACCTCCCTTTGCAGCAAATAGTCCCACCACATGCCCATATAGCCATTGTTTGTTCCAGTGACTGCAATCGGATCCACGCCTTTAGCTTTTAGAGCTGCGGATACCTGAATCAGATCATCCCATGTGGCCGGAGGTTTGAGTCCGTGCTGTTCGAACATCTTTTTATTGTAATAGAGTCCTAATACGATTGCCTGATCGGGGACTGCATAATACTGGCCCTTATATTGTGAGAACGAGCGAAAAAGCGGCATGATCGAATCCTCCCAAGTTTTACCGTCGTAATCGGAACGCTTGGTCGTTTTCAAAGTGTCGGTGATGTTTTTCAATTGGCCTTCTTCCACCCAGTGATAAGAGCTGGCATTGGCCCCGTTGAAAATGTTATCTACATCCAACGGATCGCCGCTTTTCCAACGCAGCTCGAGTTGCGGGCGAGCTTTCGTATTAGAAAAAGTGTAAGTCATCAGAGTACCGGAGAATTGCTTTGCCAAATTATCGCCTACACGTTGGACTGCTTTAAAATTATCAGAGCCTTCGGGCCAAAGCGCTCCAACTTCCAATGGGCCGCCTTTAATCACTTTTGTTGCTTGGGTTGCTGGAGTTTGGTTAGCAGGAGTAGGAGTGCTGGTGTCGCCAATAGTCGAGGTTGGTGTAGAGCTGCTGCAGGCGGTCGTCGCTAAGAGACTAGTAAAGAGAATAGAGCCAATATAGTTCTTCAAATTACGGTGCATGTCGTTCCCCCTTAGGTTCAATATATTGAACTTGAGTACAAGAAATCGATTGTAGAATTAATTTATCATCTTGATGACTTAATTTCAAGACGCAAATGCAAAAAAAATATCTTGATGTTATGTAATATGACGCTATTTCATGGCGAAAAACGAAAATGATATCGTTTACATAAATATTAGTAAATTATCCATTAAAAAAACAAAAAAACACGTTAGGATATATGACGTGATTAGTGGCAGGTCGAACGATAGATAGAAAAAAGAGAAAGTCAGTCTATGACTTCCTCTTCATTTTGATTTCAGACACTTTGATCCAACTTCTTATTCATAGTAGTTGATGGAATCGGACAAATTCCGCAGCTACAGCTCGGTTAATAAGATCAATCAACAGTTTCCCGTGTTCGGCATTGGCCTGTCCTGCGTTGTCGCTGTAACCGTCTATGGCTGCCCAACTACCGTGACGTTGGACGAGCGGTCCGGCAGCCGGATCTTTAGGCACCGTAGGGATTGAGCGTTGCAGTGGGAGAGGAAGCTGATCCGTTTGCACCAACTCCGGATGTAAGGCCATCATTAGCGATGTCTCGAAACCTCCGGCATGGCCGGGCACAATACCAAGGCTCGCCGCTCTTCCCTCACGCAAGATCGCCTCCCAAGCGATCGTCCAATAGGATGCGGCTCCTGCAATCACGGGGTGACGTAGGGCCAGCTCACGGGCAGCGAGCCTAACGCATTCCTCGTTACCGCCGTGGGAATTGAGGAGATAAATTCGTCGGAAGCCGCTGCTTACTAAAGAATCTGTTAAGTCATTCAACACTCGAAGCAGTGTTTCAGTGGAGAGAGACAAAGCGCCGGGATAGATCAGATGGTGATGCGAGGCACCATAAACGATGGCCGGACAGACCAAAATCGGAATCTCCTGATTGGCCTGCGAGGCGGCAGCAATGGAGATATTTTCAGCGATTATGGAGTCTACATGTACGGGAAGATGAGGTCCATGTTGCTCTATCGCCGCCACAGGAAGAACGACGGTCGTTTCGGGCGCCCAATGTCCGATCTCTGTGCGGGTCAATTCGTGGAATCGCAAACTCCTAGGTCTCACGTTGGATATTTGTATTGGAAATACCTCCTTTACATATGTCTTAGTTCTATATTATACTTTTTTTAATAAAATTTGAAGTGTGTTTCAAAATAATGAACCAATTCTATTGGAGGTGCTTTTGTGGAAGAAACTCATAAGTTTTTAGCAGGATTAGGTTTGCCTACCGGAGATGTTCACCAACTTCCCAATTCTACTAAACGATTTCCAGATGGTGCCCAAGTCCGGATTGAAATACCAAGCGTAGAAGGTCCAAACGTACTTGCTGCAGTAATAGAGGCGTCAAAAGAGTATGAAGTGCCTATCCATCGTGTCTCTCAAGGAAGTGGTATCATGCTCTGTACCGATGCAGAAATCCGCGAGATGTTAGCGCTTGCAGCCGGTCACGGTATTGAGGTGAGCCTATTTGTAGGACCGCGCTCGACTTGGGATATAACGGCTGCTAGTCATACTCCGTCGGGTAAAGGTCAAGCTTTGCGCCATGAGGGGATGGATCAACTGGTTTATGCCTTGGAGGACATCAAGCGCGGCTGCCGACTGGGGCTTCGTGGTGTTTTGGTGGCTGACGAAGGTCTTCTCTTTATCGTAAACGAGATGAAGAAGGCAGGCCAGCTTCCTGCCGATTTAGTGGTTAAGGTTTCTGTATCCATGGGCGCCGCAAACCCGGTATCAATCAGACATCTCGAGGAGATGGGAGCGGGCACCTACAATGTACCCTCGTCACTTACACTTACGAGACTGGGAGCAATCCGCCAAGCTGTTAACATCCCACTTGACCTCTATGTGGAGTCTCCGGATGATTTTGGCGGTTCGATCCGCTTCTATGAAATTCCAGAAATCGTGCGCGTGGTATCCCCTGTCTATGTGAAATTCGGGCTACGTAATGCAGTTAATGTTTATCCGAGCGGTGTTCATATTGAGCAGATGGCCGTGGCTCAATGTCGGGAGAAGGTGCGGCGGGCTGCCATTGGCCTTGAAATTCTTCGCCGTTATTATCCAGAGGCTGTCATGTCCGAGATGGGTGCCAGCGATCTGGCTGTGCCTCAAATTTAACCGCCGAATGGGGGAAACTCAGTGTCTAACCGTTCTTTAGGTATTGGTATTATCGGTTGCGGCGATATTGTTATAGCACAGCACCTGCCGGCTCTGATGGAGAATCCAGCGGTTCGCTTGATAGCTGTTTGTGATGCAAACCCACAACGGGCTGAGAATGCCGCACTCAATTGCGGCGATGTCTATCATACGACAGATTACCAGCGCATTCTTGCCGATGCAAACGTGGACGCAGTTCTGGTCTGCACACCCCCTTGGGTAACACCCGGCATTACAATCGATGCGCTGAACGCCGGTAAGGATGTTCTGTGTGAGAAGCCAATGGCCACATCGGTTGCGGAGGCGGAGAAGATGGCGGCTGCCGAACGGCAAAGCGGGAGCTTGCTTCAGGTAGGATTTACATACCGGCACGGTCCGTTAATGGAAGCATTGCAAGGCTGGGTTGCAAGAGGCCGGCTTGGTCGTCCTTTGCAATTCCGACTAGGTATTTTCGATGAACTTTTGGACCCTGAGGGTAATCCTGAGCATTACGAACGTATTTTAAACACGTTACACCATGGACCGCCCTGTATTCACGACGGCGCCCATGCAGCGGATTATTTGGCCTACTTAACGGGCTCGTCCCCTGTGCGTGTAGTCGCGTACGGATTGACCTCCCGACCTGAATTTCCTTCGCCCAATTATAATGCCGCCCATATTGAGTTTGCTAATGGCGATCGGGCAAAGTTGGAAATCGGCTGGTTTTACCCTCACCTGCCAAAAGGAGAATTCCATATCCTCGGACCAGGCGGAATGGCTTATTTAGACCGGATTAACAATGAAGCTGTTATAATTGAGGGAAAGATAACCGAAAGGGTGCAATTGTCAGAGGATAGAGCGCGGTCTTGCTTCCGGACGCAGCTTTCGAAGTTTACGGATTATATCCGTATGCGTCGTACCCCTGTACCTGGCAGTCGCGAAGGCATCGCAAGTCTTCGTCTCACTTTAGCTATCGCTGATGCGATGGCGACCGGGAACCCTGTGGAAATGAAACAGGAGGGGATAATGTGAATATTGACGCTCATGTACAGATCGGTGAAGGACGCTACCACCGGGTAGTTCCGGAACGTATGCTGGAGCAGATGGACAGCTGCGGTATTAACCGAGCGTTGATCAGCCCGATCGATCGAGAGATGGCCGTTCATAATCGGGAAGGCAATGATCGGGTGCTTGCGCTTGCTAAGCGTTATCCGGACCGGTTTCTCGCATATGCAACAGCCAACCCTTGGTACGAAGGGGCGGCTGTTGCTGAGTTGGAGAGGGCATTGGGGGAGGGGGCGGCAGCAGTCAAGCTGCATCCGCCTCTGCAAGGATTTATGATCATGGAGTCATTGGTTCATCCGCTGATCGAAGTCGCTGCTCGTCATCGCGCACCGGTCTATGTTCACACTGGGACACCAGCTTATGCCTTGCCATTGCAGCTTACGGAGCTTGCTTTAACCTACCCAGAAGTTGCGTTTATAATGGGAAAGAACGGTAAGACTGACTTTTGGATCGATGCCTTTCCGGCGCTGGAAAGAGCATCGAATATTTTTGGGGATACTGCTCATGATTTTCCGGAGCGAGGTATGGCTCGCCTGTGCAAGGTCATTGGGCCTGAACGTATTATATTTTCCAGCAATCATCCTGTTTCCCGCATGACTCTCGAGGTGGAAAAGGTCAGAGCTATCGATGTAACCGAAGCTGAAAAGGCAGCCATATTAGGCGGAAATATGGAGCGGCTGTTGGCCGCACGGTTCCGCTAATTCCTAAGGGTGGATTATAGAATGTCTGGAGGCATGATCATGAAGATCGACTTTCACGTACACCAGCCAGGAAGGTTAGGGGACGGCAACTATCCTTATCGTTCCGAGGACTATATCAAATTCATGGATAAGCATGGAATCGATATTAGCGTGATGCTTACGATAGACGGATTTTGGCAGGATCCGGTAGCCTGTAATGATTACCTCTCTGAATGGTGCGTCTCGTTTCCAGATCGGCTCGTGCCCTTCTGTACGGTAGATCCGCGAAAAGTCGGGGCTGACAAGGAAGTGGAGCGGTGCGTTACTAAACTTGGGATGAGAGGGGTTAAGTTTCATAATTGGCTGCAGGGATTCAGTCCACTAGAAACATTTATGGCACCTATCTGTGAGGCAGCTGAGGCTTTAGGAATTCCACTTTTCTTTCATGACGGTACGCCGCCTTACTCCTCGCCGTTGCAGATTGCTGAGCTGGCGGCACGTCACCCGAAGCTTAAAGTGATCCTCGGACATGCTGGGCTTCACGATCTCTGGCCAGAAGCAATTGCTGCGGGTAGACGACATCACAACGTCTACTTATGCATGTGTGCGACGCCGCCCTTTGCCATGGAGCAAATCGTAGCGCAGGTCCCGCTGGAACAAATTGTGTTCGGGACGGACGGCGGGTTGTTTCATACAGCCGAGCAGCCTTATGTTGATTACCGTTTTCGTGAATTTGACGCGCTGGAAATACCCATGACAGTCAAGGATCGGATTCTAGGGTCAAACGCCCTTCGGCTATTAGGCAGACCCGTTGAAGAAAGGAGATGAAATTGTTGAAAATAACCCACATCGAAACGATCCCGGTACAAGTCCCTCTTCATCCGGAACGTGCCATTCGTTCAGGTCGCGGCAACCATTTGGTCTCGCCATTCTTATTGGTTAAAGTTCATACTAATGAAGGCTTCATAGGTTTGGGAGAGGTCTCCTGTACGCCAGGTTGGAGCGGTGAGGATCAAGTGACGGCTGAACATTTCATCCGAAATTTCCTTGCACCTCTAATCATCGGGGAAAACCCCTTAAACATTGAGGTATTAACGCAGCGCATTCAGAAACGAATCGCGCATAACACCTTTACCAAGGCAGCTTTAGAAATGGCTTTATGGGATATTCTTGGCAAAGTTGCCGGTCTCCCTGTCTATCGACTCTTGGGAGGGCAGGTAAGAGAATTCGTGCCTACCAAGTTTTCGGTCACTGGTGTAGAGCCAACTAAGGCCGCAGAGATTGCTGCATGGGCGGTGGAGCAAGGCTTTCGCAAGATGAAAGTGAAGGTAGGGACGGGACCTGAGTACGACGTTGCACGTGTCAAAGCGGTGCGGGAAGCAGTCGGTTCAGAAGTCAAATTGGGCGTAGACGCCAATGGCGGTTGGTCGTCCCGGGTGGCGATACAGACGATTCGCCGTTTGTATGATGAGGCAGGCATCTATTTCGCCGAGCAGCCGGTGCCGGCGCTGGATATGTCATGGCTCGCCGATGTACGGGGAAAAGTACCGGTTCCGATCATCGCAGACGAAAGCCTTAATTCGCTGCAGGATGCGATGGCTCTTGTACGAACAGGCGCTGCGGACGTTCTCTCTTTGTATATAGGCAAAGGCGGCGGCATCGGTCCTGCCCGCAAAACAGCCGCTGTTGCTGAGGCGGCAGGCATCACCTGCACGGTTGGCAGCAATCTAGAGCTCGGAATTGCCAGCGCGGCGATGATTCATCTCGCTATGGCAACACAAGGAATTGGAGCCGAAGAGTATCCGTGTGATATTCTTGGACCTTTTTTCTACGAAGACATGCTCCTGAAGGAGCCGCTTCCGATAAAAGGCGGAGAGGCGCGTCCGTTGGAACGGCCAGGACTAGGAGTAGAGCTCGACGAGCAAAAGGTGGAGCATTACAGGGTCCGTTAGCAAAGTTTGCAACGAATTTCACAGGATTGTGAAGTAGAATGGCAGATTGGGAGGGATATGCTTTGATAGATTACCATACGCATTTGGGGGAACCGAATCATTATAGTCCTGAATATTTGGCGGAAGGCTTTAAGATGCGCGGCAAACCCGTTCAGCGAACTACTCCGGATGAGCACTACGAGGAAATGAAGAAGGTTGATAAATGTATCGTGTTGGCCTTTCGCAGCCGTCACCTGGGATTTGAAGTACCTAACGAGTACGTAGCCGAGTATTGCCGTAGGGATCCGCAAAAGCTGATCGGTTTTGCCTGTGTGGATCCACACGACTACAATGCTTTGGATGAACTAAAGGATTGTGTGCAAAATCTGGGTCTAAGGGGGCTGAAAACTAGTCCCATTTACCAAGCCTACGATCCGATGGATGAGCGGATGCTACGAATTTACCGTTATTGCGAGGATAACAGGGTTCCGATTCTGACCCATCAAGGGACCACGTTCCCGCGACGGGCACCCATGCAATGGGCACACCCGGAACAGGTGGAGAAGATTGCATTGGCTTTCCCTGAGCTCAGAATCATCATTGCGCACCTTGGCCATCCGTGGGAAAGCGAGACCATTAGTGTAATCCGTAAGCATCCCCATGTTTACGCCGATGTCTCTGCGCTTTATTATCGACCCTGGCAGCTCTATAACTCCCTCACATTGGCTAAAGAATACGGGGTTTGGAAAAAATTAATCTTCGGAACGGATTACCCGATTTGCACCGTTGACGACTCGATAAAAGGACTTTGGAAAATGACGGAATACGCTCAAAAGATGCCTTTCCCAAGCTTCACACCCGAGGATATGGAGGCTCTCTTGAACAACGACATTTTGGCGGATCTAAATCTGGTGTAAATGCATGAAATGGAGGATGAGAGATGAACATGGGTAAACAGGAGTTGTGTTCAGATCGGGCGCCGGCTGCGGTAGGCGAGTACTCTCAGGGGCTGAGGGTCGGGGACTTCGTGTTCGTCTCAGGGCAGGTTGGGCGAGATCCGGCGACCGGAGAGCTAGCGGAGGGCATTGAGGCTCAAACGGCTCGTACTTTGGAAAATATTCTTGCTATTCTTGAAGCGGGGGGTGCAACGCTAAATGATGTGGTAAAATCTTCGGTTCATCTGAAGGACATGAACTTGTTTCAGTCGTTCAACCGGGTATATGGCACATACTTCACACCCCCCAAACCAGTAAGGACTACGGTAGGCAGTTTTCTGCCCAACGCACTTGTGGAGATTGATGTAATTGCGTATTCTCCATTGAATCAGCTGACAAACCGGAACGAGTGAATGGAGGGAATCCTTCTATGCCCCTGGCACTAACAAAGCAGTCTTTGGTAGAATCGTTCCGCCGTTTAGGCATCCAAAACGGCACTCATCTCGTCATCCATAGCTCTCTTCGCAGTCTAGGATCAATCGATGGCGGCGCAGAGACTGTTCTTGACGCGCTACTGGAGTGCATAGGGAAAAATGGTTTGTTGATGGGACCTACTTTCACGTACAATAATGATATCTTTGACCCTGAAGCGACACCGGGCAGAACCGGCATGTTAAACGAGGTTTTACGGATGCGCCGCGACGCCGTTCGTTCCCACCACCCTACCCATTCGGTGGCGGCAATCGGTAAGGATGCCGCGAAATTCTGCGATGGACATCACGAAGTTCCGGGGCTAGGCATCGATAGTCCTATGGACAGAATGGCTAAGGCGGGCGGCGGTATTCTGCTGCTGGGTGTAGGTCATACAAGCAATTCTACGGTACATGTGGGTGAATCTTATGCTCATGTCCCTTATTTGGATATTCCCTTTAATCCCGGTTGGCCCAGTCTTATTCCAATCGTGGGAGCCATTCAACGGGAAGTAAACATAACTGAATACCCTGGCTGCAGCCGCGCTTTCGGAGTCATCGAAGCATCTCTTCGTATGCGTGGAGTAATTCGAGACGGTTTGATCGGAAAGGGGCTTGTGCAGTGGATGGCCGGGCAGGATGTGATCTCCGCTGTCACGGACTTGCTAGAGCGAAACGCCGCGGAATTGCTTTGCAGCGATCCAGACTGTTATCGTTGCAGCCAGGGCCGTAAACGACTAAGGTAAGTTTAAGGAATGGAGTGGAAAATTAAACAATGAATAAACGGGAATCTAAATCCCAATTGATCCCCAATGTTGACCGGGCATTCAAGATTCTAGAGCTGTTGAGCGAATCCCCTCATGGGATGCGCTTTGCCGATATCTACGAGCATCTGTCACTGGCCAAAAGCAGCGCTTTTGTTCTTTTGGAGAACCTGGAGATGAAGGGATACGTCGAAAAAACCCCCGAAGGCAATTTTCGTGCCACGCTGCGGCTTTTTCAAATCGGCAGCCGGGTTCTGAACAATTTGGACATTCGGTCCACAGCGCTCCCGTATATGATCGCCCTTCGAGATGAAATTCGTTTACCGGTGCATTTGGCCATGCTGGACGGCACGGATATTGTTTATTTGGAGAAGGTAGAAGGCACAGGCTTTATCAAGTTCGACACTTACGTCGGTAAGCGGGCGTCGGTACACATGACCTCCGTCGGGAAAGCAATCGCGGCCTTCCTGACTGATCAACAGGTTGATGAGATTATCACTGCCCGAGGACTAGGGGGTGGAACCGATAAAGCAATTACTACAAAGGCAGAGTTCAAGGCGGTGCTGCAAACTGTTCGTGAGATGGGGTACGCGCTTGAGGACGAGGAAGAGGTGCTGGGTGTACGGTGTATCGGCGCGCCAATTCGGAACCACTTAGGTGAGGTGGCGGCTTCGATTAGCATCATCGGCTTGCACCGGGAACTGCCGGTCACTCGCATTCCCGAGTTCGGCAAGAAGGTAATGGAGATAGCTGAGCGGATTTCATCGGCTCTCGGCTGTCCGCCGCTGCAATCTTAAGTAGAAGTTTATCATAGGGTCCGTCTATCGGAGATCGTATGCTGGAACGGACGATCCGAACATTTACCATATGGATCGAATCGAGGACATGACAGCATCGCGGTTTTTCGCTTAGCCCTTCTCTGTGCGATGCGCCTGATCATACACAATACAGGCGGAAAATCGCCTGTTTTATTTGCATTGACTCTGGACGAACGGTTCTTAGAACTTTTCGCTAATTAAGATTTCGATTCGATTGTCACGCTGGAAGTCGATCCGGTTATTACTGGCAAACGTAAGATGGTAGTGATAACGTTTATGGTTAAACCGACTTGTATATGGATGAGCAGGGAGGATGAGCTAAATGAAGTTGGGTTTTGCTGAACGTATTGTCACGCCCCCCGTTGGCACTTGGTTAGGGGGCTTTTCGAGTCGGACGGAGCCTTCGCAAGGAGTTCGGGACGATCTTCGCGCCCAAGCGGCATGGCTGCAAAGCTCGGACTTCGAACATGTCCTGGTCGTATTGGATCAAGTCGGGATTACTCAAGGATGGACTGATGCTTTGCAGAAACGGCTTTTCGAGGCTTGGGGGCTTAACGCCGATCAGGTGCTTGTCCATTGGACCCATACCCACTGCGCACCGCTCTATAGGGAACCAACGCCGGGCTTTGAACACGCAGTGTTCTCCACGATTTATTTCGAAACGCTGCTCGAAGATGTCCTAGAGGTGTGCCGAATGGCCAAAGAGAATCTAGAGCCCGTAATGTTTTCATTCGGAAGCGGTAGCTGTGACCTGGCAGTTTCGCGACGCCTGATCGTAGATGGCGTAAATCAGTTCGCCGCGAACCCGTTTGCGGTGGTGGATCATGAGGTGCCCGTACTTGCCGCCATCCGTCCCGATGGAAGCAGTAAACTCATTTTGTTCAGCTATGGCTGTCATCCTACCATGACGAACAATTTGCTTTTCTCGGCAGAATATCCCGGAGTTGCGCGCCGAGTAATCGAATCCCGTATATCGGGTGTCCGGGTTATGTTCCTTCAAGGCTGCGGCGCCGATGCGGTGGTCGGTGTCCATAGTAGCGAGAAGCAACGCTACCTTCTGGACGACCAATGGGAGGATATGGAGGCAGCCGGTCGCATTCTTGCCTGGAAGGTGCTTCTTATATTGGCGCATCAAATGGAACCCGTATCAGGCAATTCCTTATCCAGTTCCACCATTTCTCGCAATCTCTCTTTTGAACATTTCCCTGGCCGTACCGAACTTGAGGAGCATGCAAACGGCGCACATCTCGGCGACGCTCGGTGGGCACGCTATCAGCTGCAGCGATTTCAGGATGAACCTGTTTGGCCCCGAGGCGTAGAAGCCCGATTTCATGGACTTCGGATTGGCGACGTCTATATCGTGGGACATCCGGGAGAAGTGACGTCCGCTTACGGCCTTCGCCTGAAGGAACGTCATCCGCGTATGAAGCTGATCACCCTAGGGTATTGCCATGCCCAAATCGGCTATATCCCGCGCCGGTCGATGTACGACGAAGGAGGATATGAGGTGGATGCATGGCGAACATGGGGTTATCCATCGCGTTGGGACCGGAGCATCGAGCAATTATTTGAGTCAACCGCGGAAGCTGTAATATCCCGGTTGCTGTAAGCAGAGTGATAGAAAAAAATGTGAAAATTAACCTATTCCCGGCGAATATAAACAAACAACAATTGTAATTATTAAATGTCAGATGACAAGAACAATATCGCATTACAAGCCGCTTATATGGCGGTTTTTTTAATTTATGAGGATGGTGGAATTACTTCATTTCTAGCTAACTGGTAGCCGATCATAAATTCGGTGGAGTCCTCTAGCCGCTAAGACTTTTGTGGAGGGCATAATGCTGTTACTGATTATGCTGCGTGTGCCAATCCTTTAGCAAATTCGATTAGATCTTTGGGGACGACTTTCTAATAAAAGAAGTTACGTGAACGGATATTTTGTACCATAAAATGAAGCATGTACAATGAACTAGGGATGACCGAGGGGGTCGTCCCTTTTTTCTATCGTTTATATTTATTTATAAAATGACATGCTTCTGCAATTTCACCCATACCTCAAAATAAGAGGGAGATTTATGATATGGGGTGAAAGTGTTTGATTAGAGGAGGGGAGAAAATCACCGAGAAAAGCTTATTTGTGGCGTGGCGGTCTTATGGTTTGTATAGGCAGCATTAAAGAGTGGGCGATATTCTTCAAGTAAGCTGCGATTTCATCTGGGTTATGCCAGAATGGTGTTGCCGAAATTGGTTTAAGATCTAGCTTCAATTACTATTATACGAGGAGGGTTTATCGTGAGGAGAGGTTACACTCGTAAGGTACTTAGTATTGTTATGGCAATTGCCATTGTAATGACGATGGTCATACCAGTCTCGGCACATAGTAGTATTTCGGGCGAAGATGGCATAACAAAGCATATCCAGCAAGCAGTTATGAACACTTCGAACTCCTCCGCTACTAACCCCATTTAATATTGTCATCGACATTGGAACCTCAATCTTCTCTACTAAACCAGCTGCCAGCTGAACAAAAATGAATTGAATTATAAAAAACCATAATTCAATAGCAAAAACCATATTCTTGATAGCTATTTTTTTTTATTCTTTATTGTATAGGGAAGAGAAAGGAGATGCATCGATAGAGAATCCCCCTCCATATCGTGGAACCTCTGCGATAACGACGCCAAAAGATACCCGGAAGCGACCATGCTCTGGGTGGATTATTTGTATTCGAAATCTCTCGAACTATAAGATTGGTAAGATGAAAACGCGCCTATGTGTAAGAATATCAGGTTACCTATGAGATTGGAAGAATGCCAATTAAATCTTTTAACGGAGGAGAATCGGTATGGATAAGAAAAACATGCATCGTTCTCTTGCTATCAGCTTTACGCTAGCTCTGGTGCTAGGGGCTTGCAGCAATAATGATGCTAATCCACAGGGAAGTGAGTCACCCGGCACGAATCAGGCACCGGTCGATATATCGTTTTTGATGCGAGACGGATCTATCCCTTATGCGGTGGAAGCAAAAAAAGACGACCCCTATTTTAAAGAAATGTCCCGATTATTTAGTAAATGGGTTGGCGGCCAGCATAATATCACATTTGACTTTATCACTGGTGATTATGACCCGCAGTTGAAGCTAAGGCTTGCTTCCGGCGACTATCCGGATATCATACACACGACTGCTATCGATAGTCCGGCCCACCCTACGGCGGTGCAGGATGGAATTTTCCTGCCACTTAATGACCTTCTCGACAAATATGGACAAAATATTAAGAAAGCGCTTCCTCCCGAAATTTGGAAAAGCAACAAGTTAAGCAAGGACGGCAAGATTTATGCGTTGCCTAAAATGGCCCCGTTGCCCAGCATCTTGGTCATATACGTCAGAAAAGACTGGCTCGACAAGTTGGGGATGAAGGCGCCCGTCACGCTCGATGACTATTTGGCCTATTTCGATGCAGTTAAAACACACGATCTGAACGGCAACGGACAAAACGACGAGATTCCGTTCTCGGTGCGGAAGGACCTGTCTTACGGTGGTTCGTTCTTCGGTTATTTCGGCGTGTATCCTTCCTCTTGGAAGTATGAGAACGGTCAAATGTTGCCGGAAATGATCATGCCTCAGATGAAGGATGCCATCAATTTCTACAAAATGCTATATGAAAAAGGGTACATCAACAAAGACATGTTTACCAAAACACGGGATGAATGGGCTGCCGACATTCATGCTGACAAGGTCGGCATGTGGATGCACGAAATTCCAAGCGCCAGCACGGATTGGGACCCTTCCACCTTCGCGAACAAAAACGCAACACTTGATGTTCTTGGGGGTCCCCAGAGAACGGACGGTAAGGTATATTTGACGCCGGTCAATCAAGGCTTCGCCAACGTCATGACGATTTCCGCCAAAACAAAGCACCCGGAGGACGTCATGAAATTTTTCGATTGGGCATGGTCCGACGACAAAGATAAAGATACGTTCTTTTCCTTCGGAATCAAAGAAAAAAATTACACGGTGGCCAACGATCAGATCAACTGGAGCGCGAATTCTTCTGAAAATACTACTAAAGGTGTTTCGGCCTTCTATCAAGTCCAAATGAGTCCGAGCAAGGGCTACAGCATGTCTCCACTCATCATTGAGAAAAATAAAAATGCAGCTATGCTGAAGAAGGGAATTCAACTCACTCAGACGAACACGATGCCCGACGACGGTGAGTTTATGCTGCTTCTGGATGCTTATAAAGCACACCCAGAGCTATCGCCTCTGCTCACGGGAAGTCTGTTCTTGGATATGTTCTCGAAGGTCGTAACCGGAAAACAACCGATTGACAGCGCGTTCGACAAGTTCGTCTCCGACTGGAAATCCCGCGGTGGCAACGATGCAATGAAGCAGGCAACCGATTGGTACAATAGCGTTAACAAAAAATAAGGCTCTTTAACACCGTGAAGGAGGTAAGCGCAATGTGGAGAAAAATTCACAACCATCCGACTGTAGCCTTGTTAGTTCTAGCGCTTCCCGGTTTGATCTGCATGATCTTGTTCAAATACGTGCCGCTGTTTGGCAATGTCATCGTTTTTCAAAACTACGATATGTTTAAAGGCATCGCCGGCAGTCGTTGGGTAGGGCTTGCTCATTTTCACGAGCTGCTTGTGTACCCCGATTTTCTCAAAATATTGCGGAATACTGTCATAGTTCATCTGTATTCGATCGTATTCGGGTTCCCGGCTCCGCTTCTGCTGTCACTGCTGCTCAACGAAATTCGCCAAATGTGGTTCAAGCGGCCCGTGCAAACCTTCTTGTATTTGCCGCATTTTCTGTCGTGGGTCATTGTGGGAGGCATTTTTCTGAATTTGCTCAGCACAGACGGTGTGGCCAACCAAATCCTGGCATGGTTCGGGATCAAACCGAGCGACTTCATAACCGAACCTGCTTACTTCCGTAGTCTCATTGTATCGATCGGCATTTGGAAGGAGGTCGGTTGGGGAATGATTGTTTATTTAGCGGCCATCGCCGGAATCAATCCGAACCTTTATGAAGCAGCAACTGTGGACGGTGCTAGCCGCTGGAGGCAAATGTGGCATATTACCTTGCCTGGCCTGCTGCCCGCCATTGTCGTTCTATTCCTCCTAAGAATCGGCCACATGCTTGATTCAAATGTGGAACAGATGCTCGTATTTCTTAACCCGCTTGTGCGTGACGTCGGGGAAGTTATAGACACATATGTTTACAGGGCCGGCTTATTGAACGGGCAATTCAGCTATACGACAGCCATCGGAGTGTTTAAATCGGTTGTCGGACTTACACTCATTCTTGGCTTGAACAGGCTCAGCCGTAAGCTGACCGGTGAGAGTATATATTAGAGGGGGACGAGGAAATGCCGGTTTATCGTTCCGAACGTCTGTTTCAGTTGATAAACGGACTATTTTTCATCCTTGTTGCAGTTGCGATGCTTGCACCCCTTGTCCACTTGGCGGCTATTTCGCTCAGCTCAGCCGATTTTTCCAATGCGCACAAGGTGTATTTTTGGCCACGCGGGTTCAATTTAAATGTATACCAAGATGTCTTTCAACAATCACGGCTATGGCGCGCGATGGGAGTCAGCGTATATATCACGGTATTTGGTACGCTTATTTCCCTTTACATTACTTCGGCGTTGGGGTACGCCTTAACAAGACCGAAGATGCGTGGTAGAAAAGTGATTCTAAGGGCATTGATTGTAACCTTTATCTTTTCAATTCCTCTTATTCCGTTTTACCTCGTTGTTCGCACAGTCGGAATGGAAAACTCGTTATGGGCTTTGATGATTCCCGGTGCGCTCAGTGTGTTTAATACGCTGATCGTCAAAACGTTCTTTCAGGGAATCTCGAGCGAATTATTTGATGCCGCACAGATAGATGGATGCAGCGAGTACGGTATGTTCTTCCGCATTGCCGTGCCGATGTCGCTACCGGCCATTGCCACAATCGGGTTGTTTCATGCGGTGGATCAATGGAACTCTTATTTTTATGCGTTAATTTTTTTGCATTCCAAAGCAAAATATCCGATTCAGGTTATTCTGAAATCCATGGTCATGGACGGCAGCTCCGGCGTTGAATCGGATTCGCTGGTTCTTTTCTACAGTCCAGAGCAGCTGAAGGCGGGGATCGTACTATTCGCAACAATACCGATATTGATCGTCTACCCGTTTTTGCAGAAATATTTCGTTAAAGGTGCTATGCTGGGCTCCTTAAAGGAATAAATCATTCGGCGGTCAAGCTGAAAGGAGAAGGCTGCTGAGGGATCAGCAGCCTTCTCCGCTAACGGACAGCATTTTGTGAGTAACATTTCGAGTATATTTAGCAACTAGCTAGGAGGTGGCAGAGCCCTTCAATGGTAGAATAAGCTTAATTACAAATGTGAGGAGTATAGTTGTATGCATATTCAATTGCAGAATATTACTGAAGAAAGCTTTGCCCCATATGGTACGATTATTGCGCTTAATCCCGATTCAACAGAAAGATTCCAAGTTGTATTAGCTGAGGAGGATGTTCCAGGCTGGCGAATTGCCGTTTCCAACTTGACGAACAAACGTACGGTGAAATCACTCGGAATGCATCCCAATACAAGAGAATCGTTTGAACCCTTATGTGGGATTGCTGTCATTGTTGTAGCAACGAAGGATGAGCCCGACAAAATACAATCCTTCTTATTGGATAAACCGATTTGTTTGTTTAAGGATACTTGGCATCAGCTTATAGCACTATCCGAAATCGCTTCCGTTAAAATTATTGAAAATGCCAACGATATCGAGTCCAATGGTCATATCTTGGCGCAAGAATTTAAGGTTGGCTTGATCGGCGAGTAGAGGACTTGTTAGAAGTAGTGCTCTGAAAATGGTTCCGTTTTAGAGTAGAAACATTATCGGGTTCTCGAGATGCCATTTGCCTACCGGGAAATAACAGTGTCGGAGCTTGCTTTGAAGCAGCTCCTTTTTTTGATTTCATTGACGGGCAGGTAAGTTTAATAAAATTCAGGCTAAAAGTCGGAAAGGGGCAGGTAAGTAATGGGTTCGAGAATTATTGGGGATCATTGGGGCATTTCAAATGTTCACACCGGCTATGATTATTACGCAGGGCGGACCTATGAACTCTACCTATGTTTGCCCTAAATTTGTATGAACGCGCTTTTAGCCAACTGCAAATGGGATATGCCTCCAGTCTTGCATGGATTATGTTACTCATTATCGCAGCTTCAACTTCGATCATTTTTCTATCATCCAAGTACTGGGTGTTCTATGAATCTGAAAAGGGGCATGGGACACTAGACTTTTTCGCAGAAACAAACTTGTCATTTCTTCTTGTTGATGGCAGGACTTTTGTTTACGACGGTCATTTCCTCCAGCTTGGTTGCTTTCGGATTTGCCTGGTTATAGTTTCGGCTGTGAAACTTCTGGTTCGCGCAGGGAATGCTTTCTTGATCGGCAATTTTGCCGTGGATAGCGGCGGCTGTCTGGCGAAAGAACCGCAGACGCTCAGCTTTGGAGATTGGTGCCTGTCGGATTTAGTAACAAAACTATGGGACAACGCGAATGGATTCCGATCCTCTTTGCAGCGGATAGGCTTTGATATGGAGGCGAGTGGCGTGAAATAATTTTCTCCTACTCTGTGACCGTTTAGTTTAATTTCATAGAGCCCTAAGCTAGTCGCATAAATTCGGGCACTCTTCACTGTGGAGTGTACTTTAAACGCATGTCTGAACAACGGACAATGTTCACTTTCCATGGGGAATTGCTTGGTTGGAGCGCTGATCCATTCAGCTTTCCAATCACCTGGTTGCAGCAAGCCCATTTCCCAAAAAGCAGTCACAGACCAATCTGACGATTCATCTTGATCACTCCAAACCCGTACTTGATAATAATAACGCTGACGCGATTTTAAAGTTAATCCCTTTAATGCAACATGAGTGGATTGCTCCGATTGTACCTTGCCGGAATTCCAAAGTATGCTAGCGAATTCAGCCCCCGTTGAAATCCGAATCTGATAAGCAGATTGCAGCCACGATCTCGTATCAGTTTGAATTTGCCAGCTAATTCGCGGTTGCCCAACATCGATACCGATTGGATTCTCCATATACTCACAACGCAGCTTATTGACAATAGACATCCTATTTGCCCGCCTTTCAAAGATAGATAGTAAATATACCTTTCGTTCCATTTCATTTATAATTATATTAAATATCTTGTTCAATTATCTTGGTATAAAAGACATTTCATATAGGTAAAAGCGACATTATTCAGATTGGAGCTCTAAAAATGAAGCCTCCGAAACATATACTAAAAGAGGATCACTTTTTTTCAAGTAATTTGATGCTTTTGGTCAATCGAGCTACAGAAACCTTTAACTTACCGCTGCATTCCCATGAATTCATAGAGTTGGCTTATGTTGCTGAAGGGAAGGGCTTTCATTATATTGAAGACGAAATTCAACGCGTACATAAGGGCCAACTATATGTTATTCCCATGGGAGTTACTCATGTTTTTCGCCCCACTTCCACGGATGCATTAAAAGATCCGCTCATTGTCTATAACTGTATATTTACTCAGCAGCTCATCGATCGCTTAATTAGCTTTGTAACGGATGAGCCAATCATTGCTTATATGGAAGGGTTAAAAGAAGAGACGCTCACCTTTCATTCAGTTTTCGACTCCGATGCTGTGATTGATCATATATTTCTTTCTCTTTATCGGGAATATTCTTTGACGCTTAGTGGTACTTCTACCTATTTGAATACCCTTTTACTGCAGTTGATTGTAACCATTTATCGATTGAAAAATGATGTATATGATAAAATGCTTAGTAAGCGAACCCACTTTCTTCAGGTTCTTAATTATATAGAACAAAAATATGCAGAGGATATCACACTATCCCATTTGTCCGATATGTTTCAATGGAGCGAACGCCATTTTCAACGTTTATTTAAACAGCACACGGGCCAAACCTTCAATCGTTATCTTCAAAACTTACGAATCCAAAAAAGCTGCGAACAACTACGCGGTTCGCAGCTCGCAATCAGTAGAATTGCCGAGGCGGTAGGGTATAAAGATATCAATTCATTTATTGCACGATTTAAAAAAATTGTCGGAAAAACACCGAGCAGTTATCGCCAGAGTGGCTCTAATTAAAGGAATTGCTGGAAACAGCTGAACTGAAAGTCGAGGATCATTTTTACGGCCATGGCTGTCGTTCTTATATATGAAAATCATCCTAACATTGTATTATCCGAAGAATTTTACGTTGCTTCGTGTACACAACCTCAAATTATTGACCAATCCAGTCTTATTGAAATTCAAGCTTCTACTTCAGAAGAGATCGCGGCTTCAATCCAAGATTTGTATTCATTGTCTGAAAGATTATTTGAATTATCTAAGCGTTTCTAAGTAACAACGTTATTGCTATTGGTTGATTTGTTAAAGTTAGCTTTCCAAGAAATTCTTTTGCTCACCGAACAACAATTCCAGGAAATCTCCGATAAGTTTACAGCGATGTTTGTCCAAGTTTTATAAGGGTTTATTAGTATTTCAGGGTGAGAATGTTGATTTAGTCATAAAGAAGTCCCTATCCTTTCAAAGGGTGGGGACTATTTGACGTTTCGTTAATACTCAAATCAAAGAATAATTAAAATCGGTTACCGTTCCTTCGGCTAGCTTTCTGACAGTTCCAAAGAATGATTACTGGAATTAATTACGGGGACTCCTCCGACTATGGAGTTATTTGGGAAGTTTATGACTGGCAGAACAATAGTGGAGGAGCTTGCATTGATGCGGTCCTTTTGATTTCCTTGAATTAACGGGGGGCCTTTGAACGAATGCTCTTTAGATCATAATAAAGTAATACAAAGTTCGTTTAAGAAGGTTTATCCGCTCGTGCAACACATTTGAGATTGAGTTCATTGAATAAGAAAGAAGCCCGGAACATCAAGATTTCCGGGCTTTTCTATTCTCTTTTATTCGATAGGCTTTATAACTTCAGCAAATCTTCGAATGCCCTCCTCAATCATGTGATCATCAACTCGACTGTAGGTGAACCTCATGTACCGATCATTTGAACCAAGCGTGCTTCCTGGAGCGAATACGATTCCGTTCTTGACACATTCTTTGAACAAATGCTGTTCGTTCAATTCCTCCTTCAGCTTGCACCAGAGATGTATCCCGCCGCTTGGAATCCCATACTCGATATTGTCTTTAAATGCAGATTGCAAAGCATGTAAAGTTATATCTCGCTTTCGTTTCAACCCGATTCGCAAGTGCTGGATGTGCGTTTCAAAGCCTTCGGAGGAAAGTAGTTGCGCGGCTATCCATTGCGGATAGTTCGGGTGGCCAAAATCAATCTGTTGTTTAGCGTCAGTTAAACGTTGAATCACGGCTTGAGGTCCTACAATCCAGCCGATTCGCAGTCCTGAGGAGATAATTTTGGACAATGAACTGATATAGAGAACTGAACCGTCTTGATCCATGGATTTTAACGAGCGTATGGGCTCATTGTCATATCCAGTAACACTATAGGGATCGTCTTCAACGACCGCAATTCCGTATTGGGTTGAAATTTCCAATACCTTTTTCCGTCTTTCATAGGACATCGTATTCCCTGTTGGATTCTGGAAAATGGGGTTTAGGAAGACCATCTTAATTCTGTGTTTTTTGTATAAAGAAACAATTTGCTCAGGGTCTATTCCTTCTTCTTCGATCGGCAGAAGAAATGTTTTGAGACCGGCAGATTGGAAGATAGGCAGGGAATAGGCATAAGATGGGTCTTCTATAGCAACGGAATCTCCCGGCTTGAGAAGACACTGGATAATCAAATGCAGAGCTTGTTGGGCACCGGAGGTAATTAATATTGATGAGGCATTCGTTTCTACGTTTCGATAGGTCTTGAGGTGAGAAGTGATCGCTTCCCGCAATTTCATATTCCCCTGCATATGTTCATAGCCCAAGAATTCACTGATTTCCATAGAATTGTGAACCTCTTGCATCAATCGAATCGGGAGCAAATCGGGGCTTAGTTCGCCAATAGCAAAGTTGATATGTTGATCGCCCGATTGGATGATTTTATATATCTGCTGATTCAAAGGATTATTCGATTGAAATACCCCGCTTTTCACATACTCTTCCCAGTTTGGAATGCGTTTGAAGGTACCTCCTGCTTTATTGTCGATGCTGACTACGGTACCAATCCCTTTGACCCGTTTAACGAGTCCGATCGCGTATAGTTCATCGTAAGAAGAAACGATCGTACTGCGGTTAACATGAAGTTCTGCAGCCAAATGGCGTTCAGAGGGTAAGGTGCTGCCAGAAGGGTATTCGCCGTTCATAATTCGAGATTCCATATAATTCGAGATTTGCTTATAAACAGGGATTCCGTTTGTTTTGTTTGGTAACCAACTCATCATACACCTCCAAACAATTCTTATATATGTCATATTAACTCACATAATCGTATGTATCAATGTTTTTCTAAAGGGTAAATAAGTGGATGGATGATGAGAATAGCAGTGGATGGCAAAAAAAAACGTAGGGTGGATGGGGTAGGCGATCGATTCTTTCGATATGATATGGCATATAACGTAACATGAATTGTTGGAAGAGACGCGAATGTAATGAAAAGTAACATAACCAAGAGGAGGGGTAGAATGAACCCTACAAAGCAAATCAAAAGTGTGGATGACACATCATCTTTTCAAGACGATGCAAGCTGGTTAGTAGATCTTCAGAATAAAGGTTTACGTACTTCCGGATTAATTGAGGGAGGAAGACGCGGGGGAGCAGGTCCTTCTGATGATCGTGCATTTATGCTGGGAGGTCAAGCCGTCATGCTTCCGACTCTAAATGGTCCTGCTGAACATTCCCCTTATTCCTTAGTACAAACACAATCTGGACTTTCCTTGCAGTATGAGGGTAGAACACTCATGTATGTGGATCCGATCGCGAGACCTCGCTTTTATGATCTCAAGACTAAAGATGGTGTCCCTTACAATCACATTGCAGTGCTGCACGGAGCTGATGTCTTGGCGAGCACGGTCATTCAAAGCTGTATTCGCTGGGCTCCTAGCGGGCGGTGTAAATTTTGCGCCATTGGACAGTCGCTTGAAGCGGGAAATACAGTTGCCATGAAAACACCCGAGCAGCTTGCAGAAGTCGTACAGGCTGCGGAAAAGCTAGATGGCATTAAACATATTACGTTAACGACAGGCACACCGAATGAGATCGATCGGGGTGCACTCTATTTGGCAGAATGCGTAAGAGCGATTCGCATGGTTAGCAAGCTTCCCATACAAGTTCAATGTGAGCCCCCTACGGATGATAGCTTATATCAATTCCTTAAAGAAGCGGGAGCAGACACGATCGGGCTTCATGTGGAATCGTTCGATGAAGATGTGCGGCGCAAGATGATGCCCTCTAAATCCAGCGTTACCTTAGAAACCTATTACACAGCATTCGAGAAGGCTGTAGCGGTATTTGGCCGCAATCAGGTAAGTACCTATGTCATCTTGGGTATGGGTGAAAATATGGAGAAAACGTTAGAAGGATGCAAGCGCGCCGCAGAGCTTGGCGTTTACCCATTTGTCGTTCCATTACGGCCGCTTCGCGGAACGATGCTGGAAGACTCGCCGCCACCTTCCAGTGAATACATGGAGACGATGTACCGGCATGTTGCCGATATTCTTGCAGATGAAAGCTTATCTTCATCAGGCAGCAGTGCGGGGTGTGCAAAATGTGGAGCTTGCTCTGCCCTTCCTTCTTTCGAGAAGATAGCTCAAACGGGGAGTTGAGGAATGAAAAATTATGAGATTCGCATCGCTGGAACGAAAATAGAAACGCAAGCTTCCCTAGTGCTGCGTCGGCAAGTGTTCGTTGAGGAGCAGCAGCTGTTTGAAGAGAGTGATGCGGATGAGAACGATTCTTCGTCGATCACGATCAATATTTGGAAGCAGGGGACCATCCTTGTAGGAACAGTAAGATGTTATCCGGATCGGAACACTCCCTCTTTATGGTGGGGGGGGAGGCTTGCGGTTCATGAACAGTACCGGATTCGAGGAATAGGTGTTTACCTGATTGAGGCTGCGGTTGAGCAAATGAAGCAGCGGCAAGTCCCTTGTTTCAGGGCTCAGGTGCAGGAGCAGAATGTTCAATTATTTGAAAAGTTGGGATGGACCAAAGTGGGGGCGCCAACGTTTGCTCAAGGACTTCCACATCAAATCATGGAGGCGAATTTACATGTGCATGATGCACGGAAACATAAACAAAGCAGCAGGATCTGATTCTATGTCTGCATGCGGTCATGAGTCGGGTCCTGAACACGAGATCCCGCTAACAATGGGCTTTGGAAGACGTGTATTCAGCGTGCACAATCATGTTGGCGATTTGCCGCCTTGGCCCTTTTACGAATCAGAGGTGCCTATTTCTCCGGCTGAACCGGGTCCGATGACAACCGAAGAATTAAATCATTTTATGAAATGCCGTGGTATCGAAAAGACGTTGATTATTCCTAACTATGGCATTCCTGTTCAGGCACAGCCCTTTTCACATAACAAGAGAGTCGTTCAGCTGTGCCAAGATGGAGCAGGGGAAGTAGCGGGAGCGCTTTGGGTTTCAGGTCTACCACAGAATAGGGATTTGACAGATGAAGCTCTTCAGCTCATTCATGAACCAGGAATTCGGGCACTTAAGATGAGTTATTTACTTGGTGGAACAGCAGATCCCCGCAAATGGGATGAGCCTACGCTTAGACAACATGAGAAGATTTTCCAAGCTGCCATGGAGAAGGATATTTCCATTCACTTTCATACGAGTCCAGGAGGTGGGTCTGATATATTGGGATTTTTCGAACTGATTAAGCGTTGGGGTAAAGATATGAAAATCCACCTGGTACATATGGGTGGGGGCGTTAGCGGCCATATTCGTCTGCTTTCCCAGTGGAAGGACCTCATCGAAGGCGGTTATCAAGTTTATCTCGATACGAGCTGGGCGATTGGTTTTGCCGTAAGGAATCTCCTTCAAGAAGTTGATAAGACCGGTATTGGCGCTGATCGCATTATGTTTGGTTGTGATGAACCATGGAGTGATTATGAAAGCGAATTTTGGAAAATCCAAGGCGCTCGAATCTCTGACGAAATTAAAGAAAGAATTTTCTGGGGCAACGCGCAAGAGCAATACTTTACGAAGTTGGCATAGGGGTTAACCCTCTTAACCATATAAAAATTAAAAATTGGAAGGAAGATGAACAATGGCACAATTTACAGAACTTGAAATTCAATCTATGAACGAGATTCCACACCCGTCTTTACCGAATGGCACAAAACTTTATGGGGGCACAAAGATATTCCCCGACTACAAAGCAAATCCTGGTGAAAAGTTTCTTGCTATTATCCATGGTATTGCACATGAATCATCTTTATCTTATGTAGCGATTCTGCAAGCGACCCGTGCTCAGCGCAAGGGTTATGAAACGGCTATTTATTTCTACGGCACTGGTGCCATTAATGCACTTGCAACAAGAGGGTTTCCAACAGTAGGTCAAGCTGCATTCGGGGGGCAAATGAATATAAATGATGGTTTGGCAACGTTCATCAAAGAAGGCGGAAAAGTGTATGTATGCCGATTCGGTCTTGGGCTCCATGGACTTCGTGAAGAAGATTTGATAGAAGGTACCATACCCGCACATCCTCTTGATCTGCAGGATTGTTTAATCGAATATTCGCGTGCAGGCGCATTTATTTTAAGTACATTCCAAATCTAATCGGTAATCCTATACAAATAAAGAATAGGTGAGTGAATATGACTATTTATTTGGGTCACGGGTCGTCCATGCGACCCGATAATTTCTTAGTTACCGCGGAATTGATTCCGCCCCGCAATTGGAATCCTCGTCCACTCGTTGAACAGGCGGTGCGCTATAGAGGATATGTAGATGCCGTCGATCTCAGCGATAACTTGCTCGCCATTGCGCGTTTATCCCCCGTAGTCGGAGCTTTCTTCGTCCGTCAAGTCGGTGTTGAGCCGATCGTACAAATTAACCTGAGGGATCGCAACCGAATGGGGATTCAAAGTGATTTGTTGGGTCTTGCAGCGCTAGGTGTTAAAAACATTACAATTCTTGGCGGTTACCCAGCTAAAGTGGGGACTGAACCCAACGCTAAAGAAGTGTACGATCTGGAAACGATGGAGTTAGTACGATACGTCCGTAAGATGGTCGACGAAGGTAAGCTGTTTGACGGTACCCAAATGGAGGAAGCGCCAAAGTTTACAATTGGCACGGTTGAAAATATCGCTGGCAAGCCGATCAAAGAGCTAATCGACCGCCTTGAATCGAAGGTGGACAAAGGCACTAACTTTGTTAGGACCCAGTTGGTGTTCGATATGGATTTGATCGAAGAGTGGATGGCTGAAGCTCGCCGACGCGGACTTCACGAAAGAGCCTCGATAATGGCAAGTGTACTGCCGCTGAGAAATGCTGATCATGTGAACACCGCGTTAAAAATACCGGGCATAGTCATACCCGAATCGTTCCATGCTAGACTTGCTGCCTCCGATTCTAAGGATGAAGGAATTGCCATTGCAGCAGAATTGATCACTCAGCTTCGCCGTATTGAAGGCATTAAAGGCGTCCATATCCGTCCGATCGGCGGCGCAGAGGACAGTGTTAATAATCTTGTAAAAGCCGCTGGGCTTATGCCGATTACACCGCTATCTATCGGAGCTTTAGGAGCTTAAACAGAAGTGAAGAAGCCAAGGAGGGCTGCAAGATGAGAATTGCTCTCTATACCTATAATACAAAGCCGAGAGGCGGCGTTGTGCATACACTTGCTTTGGCTGAAGCGCTCAAGGAACAAGGTTGTTCCGTGACGGTATTCGCTCTTGGCGCGAATGGGGAGAGGCAGTTTTTTCGGCCTGTACGAATGGAAACAAAGGTGTTTCCGTTCGCCGTTCAGCAGCATGAAGCGTTTGAAAGCAGAATTCTTCGGTACATTGACACGTATGCAGAAGGGTTGTCACAAGAATCTTTAGAAGTCTTCGACATTCATCATGTACAGGATTGCATAAGTGCAAATGCGCTGCATCGTCTGATGACGCAGGGGCGAATCCCGTTCTTTGTTCGAACCGTTCATCATCTTGACGATTTCACGACGCCAGCGCTGGTTGATTGTCAGAATCGGTCCGTTATGCTGCCGGAGGCGCTTATCACGGTTAGTGAAGCTTGGCAGCAAAGGTTGCAAATAGATTACGGTCGTCCATCATCGGTTATCCACAACGGCGTGGAGAGCCGCTTTTTTCAAAGTAAGCAGGATCAACAGGCATTGAAAGTTAAATACGGACTTCAAAATAGAACCGTCTATCTCACGATTGGCGGAATTGAGCCTAGAAAAAATACAATCGGTACCCTATTGGCTTTTGAACGAGTAAAAGAAACGATTCCCGATGCTCATCTATTGATTGTCGGTGGAACGACACTTTTTGATTATAAATATTACCTGGAACATTTTCATGACCTGCTTCGAATCATGCCACCTTCCATTCAGGAAGATGTTCAGATCATCGGATCTCCAGACAATGACACGGTTCAAGAACTTTATCGATTGGCAGATTGCTATGTACAAACCTCGAAGAAAGAGGGGTGGGGCCTCGCTCTGCTTGAAGCAATGGCTAGCAGGACTCCTATCGTGGCTTCAACGATCGATGTATTTCAAGAATTTATGCGAGATGGCTATAACGCGCTGCTTGCGGATTCTGAAGACATCCCAGCTATTGCTGAGAAGATGACAGAGGCAGTATCGGAGAAGGATCGTAACCGACTAATGACCATAAACGGTTATGAGACGGCTTCACAGTATACGTGGGCGAGGGCTGCTGAAAAACATATCGAATTTTACGAGAAAAGGTTGGTGTCCCATGGGCGAATTACAGAATCTCGTTGAGCGTATTGTTATATCTAAGGGCTTTAGCCGCAAAAAAAACATTCAAGCTCCCCTCAAGATGTTTGCTTGGGATCCCGAAAAGATGCTGGATCCAATCGGTGATGATGCGGCTATATTAGTTACGAACGATGGATATTTGCTTGTATCCTGTGATGGCATTATTCCGAAGCTTGTCCAAGATGAGCCTCGCTGGGCTGGCTATTGTGCGGTGCTTGTCAGTGTAAGCGATATTTATGCGATGGGCGGTCGTCCACTGGCAGTTGTCAATTTGCTCAGTGCGCCTGATGACGAGAAAGCCGCGCTAATCGCAGAAGGGATGGCAGAAGGGTGCAGCAAGCTCGGTGTTCCCATGGTCGGTGGCCACTATTTGCCTGAGGAATCAGAAGGGGTTGCGACTGCGATAGTTGGCAAAGCAAGCCATTTACTAAGAGCCACACAGGGAAAAGCAGGACAATCCTTACTCATCGCAATTGATCTGAATGGGAAACCTGTCAAGCATTATCTCCAGTGGGATTGTACCAGTAATAAAGAACCTCAGGAACTGCAGAGAAAGCTAGAGATAATGCCGACCCTAGCAGAGAGAGGGTTAGCTACGGCAGCGAGAGATATAAGCAATGCAGGAATCTTAGGTACAATCGCGATGCTGGCTGAAAATACGGGTTGTGGCGCAGTCGTTCAACTTGATCGCATCCCTAAACCTGATGAGGTTGATCTGGAGCGTTGGTTGAACATGTTTCCCGGTTATGGTTTTATTGTTTCAGCAGATTCGAGTAAAACAGATGAGATAATAACGCTTTTTGCTAAGGAAGGGGTTGCCGCTGCTGTAATCGGCGAGTTGACGACGGATACACGTGTAATCGTTCAGCAGGGTACAGAAGAAGCTGATCTCATTAATTGGGCGAATGAAGTGATGGTGGTGGGGCTGCATGGGTAGAACGCTTGAAGATTTATCCAGTTTCAAAGTCGCAGCGGTGCAATTTAATCCTGTACTTGGAGATGTGGAAAATAACCGTTGCCGAATGGTGAATATGCTTGAAGATGCAGCTGATCAAGGCGCTAAGCTGATCGTGTTTCCGGAGATGGCGAGCAGTGGCTATGTGTGGGAGGACAGGAAAGAAATTTCGCCCTATGTGGAGACGATACCGGGTCCAACCACGGAGGTTTTGCACGCGGTAGCCCGTAAGTATCAATGTTATGTTGTTGTCGGTTTGCCAGAGGTCGATTCAGGGAATGGAGCTTACTATAACTCCGCAGTACTGATCGGACCAGAAGGCGTTGTGGGTACTTATCGCAAAACGCACCTTTTTGCCGCAGACCCAAGGTGGGCTCGGGAGGGCAACGACGGTGTTCAGGTGTTTGAAACGAAAATTGGGCGAATCGCCCTCTTGATCTGCATGGACGCCATGTACTTTGAGCCTTCGCGAATAGCCGCTCTTCAGAGGGCGGATATCATCGCTTTCCCGACAAACTGGGTCGGGGCTTCGAATAATCCTCCTAGTAAGACGTGGTGCCTGCGCGCCAAGGAGAACGGTCTGTTCTGGATTGCTTCCAACCGATCAGACACGGAACGGGGAGCGCAGTTTACCGGGGGCAGCGCGATTATTGATCAGAACGGCGATGTCCAGCATTCCCTTTTATCCGGTGAAGGGATCGTATATGGAGAAATCAGCCTAGATCGCCAAGTAAGACGGAGCCTGCTGGATTCCCGAAAGACTGAAGCTTATCAGGAGTTGTTGCTCCAACCCTATTTGTGGAAAGAAGGGGAGACCTGGGTGGTTAACGAGCCCCTTCCTTATGAGATTGTTGTTTGTCCGCTGAGCCAAACCAAATTGAACGACAAGCTATTATTGGAGCTTCGCTCCATCCTCGATCAAACCAAATCTCATTTGTTCACAAAAAATAGATTGTATGTGCTGCCTGAATTGGAACTGCCGAATGATTCGGCGTCCTCTACAGATGAATTAGCGGTTGTTGTCATTCAACTCCAGCAACTTGCAGCTGTTTACGATGGGTACATCGCATTCTCTCTAGGGAACTCTTTGAAAATAGAGTCATTCCTCATCGGGGCAGAGGGGATTGTTGGTTCCTACGAACAGGTTCAGGGGGATGCTTCGGGTTCGAAAAAGAGTATCAATATGAAGGGCTTTCGCACTTTCGAGCTGCCATTCGGCAGAGTGGGGCTTTTGACAGAGAAGGATGCGGAGCTTCCGGAATCATACAGGGTTCTAGCTAAGCAAGGGGCGGATATTATCGCGATCAGTGGAGCATTCCATACCTCTGAGACCTTATGGATGAAAAGGATATGGGCATTCGAGAACGATGCCGTACTTGCATGCGCAACGCTATCGGGGAGTCTGTTGTTTTTGCATCGACAAGTGAATTTGGAGAGTGGGCTTGAAGCTTCTCCGCTTCTTCAAAAATTTGATCCGGAAATGACGGCTGCAGCTCGGAGCAGAACTTTTATGAGACGCTCGAAGACGCATCTGTATGACTTGCTGGTTTAACCATACCTTGAGGGGATGAGCGGAATGAAACTATTGGGAATTTCAGGAACGATCATTGGCGAAAAAACGGCTTCTGCCGTGAAACAAGTCGTTGAACATGCGAAATCGTTAGACGAACGATTAGAGACTGATCTATTAGATTTAAGAGATTATAAGGTAGAGTTTTGTGATGGGCGACAAGTTGCTGAATATAATGAAGATACACAGAAGGTAATCAAGGCTATTCTATCTGCGGATTGTTTTATCATCGGCACTCCTATTTTTCAAGCTTCTCTCGCTGCTCCATTAAAAAATCTATTCGACCTCTTGCCTCCTACGGCTTTTCGCAACAAAGTTATAGGCTTCGTGGGCACCGGCGGAACCTATCAGCATTTTCTTGTTATCGAAAATCAATTGAAGCCAATTGCAGGTTACTTCCGTGCCTATACGGCACCGGATTATGTATACGCAAATCGGGAACATTTTGATTCAAATAACCGAATTGTAGATTCATCCGTTGTGGAGCGTATACAGGCGCTTGCCGCACAGGTGCTTCATATGTCCAAATCCTTGATATCTTAGCAAACATCAAATGAGGTGAGCGGAAATGTACAGCGCAACGATCAATGGAGTAGGATCTTCATTACCTGAGAAACGGTTGACCAATGCTGACTTGGAAAAGATGGTCGCGGTATCGGACGATTGGGTAACCAGTCGAACAGGCATTAAAGAAAGAAGAATAGCGGATCAATCAGAAGCGACCTCCGATTTTGCCTATCAAGCAGCTGTTGGCGCCTTGGTAGATGCGGGTCTCGCTCCTTCGGACATTGACATGATCCTTGTCGCCACAGAAACACCGGACCATATTCTCCCTCCAGTAGCATGTCAAATTCAGCATCGATTAGGTTGTCGCAGCATTGGGGTGATGGATATACACTCGACCTGTGTTGGATTTCTGTCTTCGCTTCAAATCGCAGAGCAGTACATCAAGCTGGGCACATGTAAGAACATTTTAGTCATTGGCGCAGATACATTGTCTAAACTGACCGACTATACGGATCCTTTTACCAGCATATTGTTCGGTGACGGCGCAGGGGCAGTCATTGTTTCTAGAAGCGAAGAGACCAATGGAGCAGGAATACTCTCTACCTTATTGCTTGCGGATGGAGGAGCTTTTGAAGCTTTGTTTGTTCCCGGGGGTGGGAGCCGACATCCTGCCTCAGCTGAACATAAGGCGAAAATGGTGATGGACGGTTCCAAAGTGTTTAAGCTTGCCGTTAAGTCGATGACTAGCGGTGCAGAAGAAATTTTACAGCTTCATGGTCTGAGACCTGAAGACGTTGATTGGGTCGTCCCTCATCAAGCGAATGAACGGATTATCGATGCGGTTGCCCGTAATCTGGGCATGCCAGCATACAAGATCATTAAAACGATTCAATTCTATGGGAATAGCTGTTCTGCTACTATTCCAATAACGTTACATCAAGCCAAAATGGATGGACGGATAAAGCGCGGAGACCTGGTACTTATGGTTTCGTTTGGTGCTGGATTTGTTTGGGGTTCATCGTTAATCCGATTCTAGCTATTGAGAGAGAGCGTGAGAGAATCATGATTCACCTAATACTCTGCGGAGGGCATGGCAGAAGATTATGGCCCTTATCGAATGATGAAAGTCCTAAATCGTTTCTCAAGTTCAGCAGTCAACCTTCCATGTTTCAACAAACCATCCTAAGAAATCGACTGCTCTGTGATAAAACGGTTGTCGTTGCAAATGAAAGGCACTCTTCTCTTGCCATTGGTCAGGCGGAAGAAATTCAATGCGGTCATATAGAGTTCTTATGGGAATCCAGTGCTCGCGATACTGCGGCAGCCATCGCATTGGCTTGCTTCGGACTCCAGCCCGACGAAATCGTCCTAGTGACTCCCTCCGATCATTGGATTGATCAGCAGGAAGAGTATGATAAAGCGGTGGAGCGAGCAACTGAAATTGCTAAACAGAATTATTTAGCAGCAATCAGTATAAGACCAACGAGGCCTTATGAAGGATATGGTTACATTCTAGCGGAAGGTGAGGACGTTATTTCCTTTTGTGAAAAACCAAGAGTTGATCAAGCTGTCGAATTTCTGAAAAAGAGTAATTGGTTTTGGAATAGTGGAATTTATTGTTTCAAAGCCGGGGTTCTTTTAGAAGAGCTTCGAAATCATTCTCCATCCATTTGGGAAAGCAGTAATAGAGTTTACGAGAAACAGATTGTACGATCTTCCAATCAATTCAGTTATCCGGATATGGATTGTATCCCTGAAGAGAGTATCGACAGAGCAGTTTTTCAGAAAAGTACTCGTCTTAAAATGGTACTGCTGCAAACGGGATGGTCAGATATAGGCACTTTAGAAGACCTTGCCGAGTATTTCCGGCAATCTGCGGTAATGTCTTCTGAAAAACCCGGAATATTTCAATTTCAATCAAGCAACAATGTGTTTCTTTCGGACAGCGTGCCTGTTGCTTTAATTGATGTCGAAGATTTGATTATTGTTGCATCAAAGAATGGTATTCTAATATCCAAACGAGGATCTTCACACAAAGTGAAACATGTATTTAATCAGTTTAATTTGTCACAGCGCTAATAAGTACTTGTAAACCTTTTTAGGTATATAAGTGCTTTTTTATTATGATTGTTAAATGGAGGAGCTTGCTTATTTGGGGCTCCTTTTTTAATAAAATTATGGGCAGATTTTTAGAGGGAATTTACGTTGCTTTGTGTTGACATCCTCAAAAAATTCGACAACACAGGTGAAGATCTCGAGGATTTGATCTCGATTGGGACGATCGGATTGATCAAAGCGATCGAGTCGTTCTCGCCAAACAAAGGGACCAAGCTCGCTACGTTTGCGGCTCGCTGCATCGAGAACGAGATCCTTATGCATCTGCGTTCATTGAAGAAAACGCGTAAGGATGTATCTCTGCATGATCCCATCGGAACGGACAAAGAGGGGAACGAAATTACGTTGATCGACATCCTTGGCACGGAGGCTGACGATGTCGTAGATAAGGTGCAGCTTAAGATAGAGAAGAGTAAAATCTATCGCGATTTGGAGAACTTGGATGATCGCGAGAAGGAAGTCGTCGTTGGCCGGTTTGGGTTAGAGCTTGGCGGGGAAAAGCGGACGCAGCGGGAGATTGCGAAGGAGCTGGGCATTAGCCGCTCCTAAGTGTCTCGGATTGAGAAGCGGGCGCTGATGAAGCTGTATCATGAGTTTTATAAGGCGAAACGGTAAGGTCGGTCAGTCGGAGGAGTCGCATACTTCATTTATTTGTTCACAGATAATGGAGGCGAAGAATATGACCATAATCCAGTTGGAGCATGTGAGCAAGAATTATGTGATGGGCGGCGAAACGATTCGAGCGTTGGATGATGTTTCGTTAGAGATCGATCACGGCGAGTTCGTGGCGATTATGGGACCATCGGGGTCGTCTTTCAGAGCTTTAATTTGCTGCCGCGACTTAATTCATATGAGAATGTGGAGCTGCCGCTTATTTATCGTGGCATGAGTAAAAAAGAGCGGGAGCCGCTAGTTATGCAGGCTATGGAAGCCGTAGATTTAGTGGACCGCAGGCGGCATCTGCCTTCGGAGCTTTCCGGTGGGCAGCAGCAACGGGTTGCGATTGCCCGGACATTGGCCGGAGATCCGGCGATTATTCTGGCAGATGAGCCGACGGGGGCGCTGGACTCTCAGACAGGTGCAGAGATATTGGATATTTTCAAAAGATTGAATGAGCAGAGAAGGACGATTATCTTGATTACGCATGATCAGGCCATTGCTCAGGAGGCGAAGCGGGTTGTGTATTTTCGGGATTGTCGGTTGAGTGAGGTTGGATAAGTTGAATAAGGACCGGGACTCCGTTAGGAGTGCCGGTTTATTTTTGTTTATTTTTGTTTTATTAAACTATGCGATTACTGTATTCGAACTTAAAGGAACTCCAAAAAATATGCACATTGACTTAAAGAATAACGCATTCATAAATAATCAATCAATACCCGGGCAAAGGCTTGTGTTTGAAAAGAAAAATAGATGTTGTAAACAAACAATTTGCGTTATAAAATAACATTAAAACGAGTGAGGTGAATCATGACAATGTCACTAAAACCTAGACTTAACCGGATGTTCAGCAAGCAGGGGAAATGCTTTGATGTTGCTATTGATCATGGCTTTTTTAATGAAGTAAGTTTCTTATCCGGCATTGAAAACATGAAGCAAGCGATTGAAACGATTGTGGAAGCAGGTCCGAACTGCATTCAACTCAGCATCGGTCAAGCCAGACATCTCCAATCGATTCCTGGTGGTCAGAAACCGGGGCTTGTTCTTCGTACTGACGCAGCTAACATCTATGGAAATGTTCTTCCTCGTTTTGTATTCAGTGAACTCATTCATCAAGCAATCGAGCAAGCAGTTCGTATGGATGCGGTATCCGTTTGTGTCAATTTACTCCTATTGCCTAATCAGCCAGAGCTTCATTATCAATGTATACAGAACATTTCCCGCCTCAAAACGGAATGTGAGAAGTATGCAATGCCCTTAATGGTTGAGCCCCTCGTCATGTTGGCTAACGAAGCTAAAGGTGGTTATATGGTAGACGGGGATATCAATAAGATTCTCCCTCTGGTTAGGCAGGCGGTTGAGTTGGGGGCAGATGTCATAAAAGCAGATCCATGCGATCACGTAGAGGAATATGCCCGAGTCATTGAGATTGCTTCCGGTATTCCTGTGCTTGTACGCGGGGGAGGCCGAGCAAGTGATGAAGAAATCATGACGCGTACGGTTGAATTGATGAGGCAAGGCGCTTCCGGAATCGTATATGGTCGAAATGTCATTCAACATCCGAATCCTGCAGGAATGACCAAGGCGTTAATGTCCATTGTTCATCATGGAGCTACAGCAGAGCAAGCACTTGCACAATTATCCATTTAAGACAAATCATACAAAAGGAGTATGCATGTATGACTAAAACTATTATCCGTTTTGGTGTTATTGGCTGCGGGCTTATGGGCAAGGAATTTGCCAGCGCGGTTGCCCGTTGGTGTCATTTGACACAGGTCGATTTTGCTCCAAGCATTATAGCTGTATGTGATGCAAACGCTTCCACTACTCAATGGTTTCAAGAGCATGTCCCCAGCGTGGAAACTGCATATACGGACTATAAAGAATTGCTTGCTAATCCGAATGTGGATGCGATTTACTGCGCCGTTCCGCACAATCTACATGCTCAAATTTATATAGATATTATCAAGGCTGGCAAGCATCTGTTAGGGGAAAAGCCATTCGGTATTGATCAAGAGGCGAATAAGCTTATTCAGATAGCCATTCAAGAAAATCCCCATGTGATGGTTAGATGCTCCTCCGAGTTTCCATTTTTCCCAGGGGCGCAACAAATTGTGGCGTGGGTGCAAGAAAATAAATTCGGGAAAATTATTGAGGTTGAAGCAGGCTTTTGGCATTCCAGCGATTTGGACCCAACCAAAACGATTAATTGGAAAAGGCAAATCGCAACGAATGGCGAATATGGGTGTATGGGAGATTTAGGCATGCATGTCTTGCATCTGCCAATGCGGTTTGGTTGGAAGCCGCAATCTGTGCGAGCGCTCTTATCCAAAATTGTGCCAACCCGGCCTGACGGCAACGGAAATATGGTGCCATGTGAGACTTGGGATAATGCCATTCTTGCCTGTGATGTTCAGACGGAGAGCCAGCAGTTCCCAATGGTACTCTCTATGAAACGTATTGCTCCAGGCCATGCCAATACTTGGTTTATCCGTATAACGGGAACGGAATTTTCTGCCGAATTCACGACGAAAAATCCGAAGCAGGTGGCCTCCTTACCCTACAAGCCAGGCGGGGTTCAAGCTTGGCATGTGGCGGATACGCCTTATAAATCAGCCTATGCTACGATTACTGGCGGTATTTTCGAATTCGGCTTCTCCGATTCTATTCTCCAAATGTGGGCAGCATTCTGCGATGAGCTGGTTCACAATAAAGTTGAACGGCAGCCCTTTCACTGTGCTACGCCTGAAGAAGCGGGTAATAGCCATATCCTCTTTACCGCGGCATTGGCATCGAATCGAACGGGCCAAACGATACCCATTGACTGGAGGAACTAAACTTGCCCAGGCAGAGTCAAGCGGAAGTGATTGTAGCCGGACATATTTGTTTGGATATTATCCCAACGATTCGTGGCGGGCAAATAGGGCTGGATGAGCTATTCGTACCCGGAAAGCTTGTTGATGTTGGAAAGGCGGTTATTTCAACTGGAGGAGCTGTTTCCAATACAGGAATAGCGCTTCATCGGCTCGGAAGCAATGTTCGTCTAATGGGGAAAGTGGGTAATGATTTATTTGGCGAAGCTATACTATCTATTCTTGGCGAGCACAATCCAACCTTAGTAGACGGCATGATCGTTGCTCCAGGTGAAAACAGCTCTTATTCGATTGTCATTAGTCCGCCGCGGACCGATCGAATTTTTCTGCATTCGACTGGAGCCAACGATACGTATTCAGCCGCTGATCTGCGCGACGAGCAGCTTCAAGAAGCTCGTTTATTCCATTTTGGATATCCGCCATTAATGCGAGGTATGTATAGGAATAATGGTGAAGAGCTGGCGTTATTGCTTAAGAAGGTCAAGACTGCAGGCTTGACCGTATCCCTTGATTTGGCGAAGCCGGACCCTGCATCAGATGCAGGCAGCGCGGATTGGCGTGCTATTTTAACATATGCCCTACCCTATGTTGATGTGTTTCTGCCTAGCTTTGAAGAGATTGTTTATATGCTTCATCGGGATCAGTATGAAGCGTGGATGAGAGAATCAGACTCGGGAAATTTGATTTCATTTGCTACAGGAGACTTTCTTTCTCAGATAGCGGAAGAGCTGCTAGAAATGGGAGCCGCAATCGTCGGATTGAAACTGGGTGAGCACGGTCTGTATGTGCGTACGACCTCTGAGGAAGCACGTCTTTCAGCAATGGGAGGATGTTCACCTACGGAAGATTTACGTGAGAATTGGCTGGATAACGAAATCATTTCATCGTGCTATCAAGTTGATGTTGTTGGCACAACAGGAGCTGGTGATTGTACGATTGCAGGTTTTTTATATAGTCTTTTGATGGGAATGAATCTTGAGCATGCGCTGCAAACCGCTGTAGGTGTCGGTGCTTTCAATGTGGAGCATACCGATGCCGTAAGCGGTATTCGAACGGGTTCAGAGGTTTGGGAGCGTATGAATAAAGGTTGGGCTAAGCGTGAGATGAAGTTAGATTTACCTAACTGGGTTTTGAATGAGCATCAGGTATGGATCGGGCCGCATCATAAAAAATTCAAGAGGAGCCGATAAGCCATGAAAAGAAGCCAAGTTCGTCAAGCGCAGGAGCGCACAGCGCACATACTAAAGATGAGCGGGATTGTATTGTCAGAAGGGGAAATTCAGCGCATTGAGGTAGCGGCATTCGGGCTCGATCAAATAGAGGTACAAGGCCTCGAATTGATTACCTATGTAAATACAGACCGTTATTGCGCGAAGGAATTAGTCCTGTTCCCGAGGCAAACTTGCCCAGAGCATAAGCATCCTCCAGTAGGTCATGATCCCGGCAAAATGGAAACGTTTCGCTGCCGTTCAGGAAGCGTTTGGCTATATGTGGAGGGAGAAGCTGCTGCTGGCCTTAAAGCGGTAATTCCTGCCGGAAGCGAGGCTTACTATACAGTGTTTCACGAAATTGAATTATTGCCAGGTGATCAGTATACCATTGAGCCGGGCATTAAACATTGGTTTCAAGCAGGGGATGAAGGCGCAGTTGTTTCTGAATTTTCCAGCACGAGTCGAGATGAGTTTGATGTATTCACCGACCCGCGCATTGAGCGAATGCCGCTTATTGAAGATGAACAGTAGGATCGACAACTAACACGGAGGCACTCAAAATGCAAAACCCTATCAATCAACGACAGCAGCAAATTCTAGATCGCATGGCTATCGACGGTGAAGTCAAAATGGCTGAATTAAAAGAAATGTTCGAGGTCACAGAGATGACCCTACGCCGAGATATGGAGAAGCTGGAGCAATGGGGACACATTAGGCGAACGTTCGGTGGAGCGATATTAGTCGGTAATGATATTACCTTACACGAACGGTCCGGGGTCTTCATTGAAGAAAAAATGAGGATTGGTAAACTAGCCGCGCAGCTGATTCAGCCTGGGGAGTCTATCTTTCTTGATGGCGGATCAACAACGCTCCAGGTGGCTAGGTTTATACAGGCCAACCTGAATATCACGGTTGTTACCAATGCACTCAATATTGCTGCTGAGCTGCAAGGAAAGCAGATTTCGACGATTGTTATTGGCGGTATGCTGATGGGCCAAACCTCAACCTTAGTAGGTCCCGTTGCTGCGGAAGCATTGGTGAAAATGGCATTTAACAGGGCGTTTATCGGTACCACAGGCTTGACCTTGAAGCATGGCTTCAGCAACTCCAATATGCACGAAGCTGAGGTCAAACGACTTGCTATCCAGCAGGCATCCGAAGTAAACATTGTGATGGATCATTCAAAGTTTGGCAGGCAGGACTTATTCTCATTCGCAAGCCTAAAGGCAGCGGACCGCGTTATTACGGACCAATGTCCTGAACAAGAGTTAGACGAAGCCTTTAAGGAACAATCTGTGGAAATTTTGGCAAGTATCTGAATCATTTGATCCCCTACTGAAAAGCCGTTAACTTTGCAACAGCGAGAGTTTAACGGCTTCATTGTGTTAGAGGGATTTTTTCTGTGAACGTATGGTAAAAGCCAGATGGACGGAATATAAAATGAAGTGAGATAGAATATTATCAAGAATGTAAGGCGGGGTGTCATGGTGGATCAAACTAGGTTTCCTGTCAAAGCAATGTTTACCAAGTTTTTTTTCGCGTATCTTCTTTTGTTAACGCTTGCAATTGCGATTATTTCGATTTGGTTATTTCACATTTTTTCAAACAGCGCCATTCGTCAAATCAATGAGCTGTCCTATCGGACACTGATGCAAGGCCAAAATTCTACAGAGTATCTCGTAAACCAAGCCATGCAAGTTTCCGCACAATTATCATTCGAATATCCGATCATACAACAAATGAATACCGCTGAGAGTGACCCTATTGTAGAAAACAATTCTTTAAAAAAGCTGAATGACATCATCTTCATCAATGAAAGTATTTATTCGATTGGCATCTACAATGGGAATAATGCCTCATTTTTAACGAGCGACTACCCGAATATAGATAACGAAGCTATCGAGTTATTGCGAAATTCCGATCCCAAAACAAAAATCCGGCTGATACCACGAAAATTAAAGCTGATTTCGGGCAAAAATCCAGAAGAAAATGTGTATTCTATTTTTTATTACAATCGGGATAAATCAACCAATGCCGTTCTCAATGCGCTCATTGTAAATGTGAAGGAGGAAGCGGTTCGAAATGGCATTAATCCAGACGAAAGGGTAGATCAAGGTAACATTCTAATTGTAGATTCAAGCGGCAAAGTGATTTCGGATCCGACGGGTGGCGAATTTTTGAAGGACTACTCCACTCTAGGCTCTATCAAAAAGATTCTGACCGAGTCGGGTACTAACAGTTTCGTTGACACTAGCTTAAGTGGTGAAAAAGTGTTAGTAACACATAGTTTTTCTAATAAATTGGGGTGGCATTTTCTTCATGTTGTACCGTATCAAGCAGCTGTTGTCAGTATCAGTAAACTTAGAAACACTGTGATCTGGATCAGCTTCATTTTATTTGCTTTTAGCGGGATAGCCTCATTGTTCGTGAGCGGGAAGCTTTCATCGCCATTACGTGGACTTGTTGAGACTTTGGAGTTAATGAAAGAGAGATCAAAGAACAATCTGAAGGTCGATTATTTAAAAGAGATCCTCTACGGAGTGAGGGAGCCGCGGGCTTCCAGTGAACTGGAGTTTCCTTTGCGTGTTGATTTGCAAGAGGGTACGAGCATCCTGATCCTTCGAATTGATGAGCATTTTGATGTAGCGTCTTTGGAAGTAGAAGAGGTTGCAGAAGAAGTACATAAACAAATGAGGCTGAGCCTGCAGAATATGATATACGAGCACATGCACCCTAACCATGCCTATGAATCCCTTGAAATCAATAAAGATATCGTTTTATTGATCAATAATGACAACGCTTTCATGAATAATCAACTTCTATTGGATAAAGTAACAAGGCTGCAAGACCAGTTCAAGCAATCTATGGATACTACTGTCACCGCAGGATGGGGGACGTACGTAAATGATACAGCGAATTATCATGCTTCGTTTCAAGCTGCTTTGGAAGTAGCGCATTATAGAATGGTGTACGGCTTAGGCAGCATGCTAACGTATGAAACCGTCTTTGCAAATTTGAAACATGAGTTTGATTATCCGCATCAACATTTAAAAACACTTTTGGATGCAATCAAGCTAGGCAAAGAGGAGCCTATTAGGGGAGCACTGGATGATATTTTTAATGCTTTAAAAGAGTGCCATTTCGAATTAATAAAGCTATCGGTCAATCATCTTTTGCTTACTGTGTTTATTACGACTGAGCTTTCCATTCAGTATGTGAAAGATGACATTCTAACGAACTTTAATAATGCGGTTAGCAAATTAAGGCGATTGGAGACTTTAGAGCAGATGAAGCTCTGGTTCGCTTATTATATTCTTCATGAAATGCAACGAATTAAGGAGAAAAGAAAGCATCTCAATTCTGACCTCCTTGGGCGAATCCGAGATTTCATTGAAGGCTGCTACGCCAATACGGAGTTATCTGTTGAAATGGTTGCCAATCGATTTGACTATAATCCGATGTATTTCGGTCGGCTTTTTAAAGAGCTATTTAACCAATCATTCTCGGAATACATCACGGAATTAAGATTAAATAAGTCAAAGGTTTATTTGGAACAAGATCAAATCACCATTAAAGAAGTTGGCGTTAAAGTTGGTTTTAACAACCCGTCCTATTTCGTCACATTATTTAAAAAACATACCGGAATGTCTCCGAGCGAATATAGAAATAAACTGAAAATCTGATAGCCATGAAATTAGAAATTTCAAGGCCACGTCCTTTTCTCATCAAGGAGTGGCCTTTTCGTTAGAACAAGTATGGTTTTGTAACCGTGGTATTTAATTTATTGGCGTAGAAGTATGCAAATATAAACCATGTATATTCTTTTAACTTTTACATTTGCTCAAACGCTTATAGACTAACGGTGTAAACAGCCAAGCCACAAGAGGCCGGAGAAAGGTGGAGAGCCAAATCAGAAAAAGAAAATTCATCGTATTTGATGTACTGCTGGATATTTCAAAAAACAAAGCCCTATATCTGTTTATGCTGCCTGGGTTACTATATTTTCTTTTATTTGCTTATCTGCCTATGGCCGGCATTATCGTCGCATTTAAAGATTACAAAGTAAATTTGGGCATCATGGGTAGCAAATGGGTGGGGTTTGATAATTTTAAATTCCTATTCAGCAGCGATAAAGTGCTACGAGTTACATGGAACACCGTGTTCTTGAATGCGATGTTTATCTTCTTTCAACAAGCAATCGCCATCGTCACAGCTCTATTTCTCAATGAAGTCGGTTCGAAGGTTTTTAAAAAGGTGACGCAGTCATTTATCTTTTTGCCATATTTCATCTCATGGATCGTCGTAAGTGTATTTGCCTATAATTTGTTTGCATCTGAAGGTGGTCTGCTCAATAGCATTCTTGCGTTTCTCCATATCCCAGAGGTTGCCTGGGGACAACGGGCGGATTTGTGGCCGGGTATTCTCGTGTTATTTTCAATCTGGAAGTATGCAGGTTTTCTAACTGTGATCTACATTGCCGCGATAACGGGCGTGAACACGGAGTATTTTGAATCCGCAGCCTTAGATGGCGCTACGAAATTACAACAAATTCGGTATATTACGCTGCCCGTTATTTCACCGACAATAACCATTATGGTGCTGTTGTCAGTCGGGAGGATCTTTTACGGGGATTTCGGCATGATCTATGCGCTCGTTGGCGATAATGCGAGTCTGTACGCCACAACGGATGTCATTGATACGTTCGTCTATCGATCCTTACGAACCATTGGGGATGCAGGTATGTCATCTGCGGCGGGGTTATATCAGTCCGTGGTAGGGTTTATCTTGGTGCTAGGATTCAATGCGCTCGTCAAAAAGTACAAAAGCGAAGGCTCACTATTCTAACTACGTTTAGGAGATTGTGCATGAAAAATAACTATGTGCAAGATAAAATCGTGACGTACTCAGCTTATGTGTTTCTATCATTGCTGGCCTTGCTCTGCGTCATTCCTTTTTTCATCATGTTCTCGGGTTCCATAACGGATGAGAAATATTTGCAGTTGAATGGTTACAGCATTCTTCCTCATGTATTTTCCCTAAAGGCATACGCTTATATTTTTTCGGGACACTCCTCGATAGGTAAGGCGTATTGGGTGACTATTTTTGTAACTGTAATTGGCACCGCTTTCAGTATGGTCATAACGGGATTACTTGCGTATTCACTTTCCAGAAAAGAATTGAAATTTCGTAATAGCTTATCGTTCATTGTCTTCTTTACGATTCTTTTCAATGGGGGCTTGGTACCATGGTATATCGTTACAACGAAATATTTGCATCTTGGCGATACGATTTGGGGACTCATTTTGCCCTATACGGTGAACGCATGGAACATGTTTCTGCTGAGGAACTTTTTCTCGACGATTGACGATGCGATGTTGGAATCGGCAAGAATAGATGGAGCTAACGAAGTCAACATTTTGTTTCGGATCGTATTCCCTCTAGCCTTGCCTGGGGTCATGACGGTTGGATTGTTCTATGCGCTGCAATACTGGAATGATTGGTGGCTCCCGCTCTTGTTAATTAATGATCAGAAGCTGTATCCAGTACAGTATTTGCTTCGTATGGTCTTATCAAGTATGCAGTATATCTCTTCCGGAGGTGTTGGCAGTACGTATGCGGCTTCAACTGTACCGGCAGAATCAATTAAAATGGCCATTACGATTGTGACTATCGGGCCGATCATTTTTGTCTACCCATTCGTGCAAAAATATTTTATCAAAGGCTTAACGGTTGGCGGTGTAAAAGGATAGCTCGAAGATTCGATATACGCGGTTAACCACCGTTTATATATAAAGTTACTTCGTAACTATTAAAAAATGGGAGGTACAAACAATGTCAGGACAAAAGGCAAAAGGTTCCAAGATATGGGTATCAACGATGATCATTACAACGATTGCCACGCTTGCAGCCTGCTCTTCCAATACTGCTGAACCTACTCCTGCACCAGCCACACCTGCCGCCAGCACAGCGACTAAGGCGTCAGAGCAGCCTGCACCAACAGCAAAGCCACTTGATCAAGTTACCTTAAACATTGTATTTCCTGGGGATCCGCAGCCTGACCAAGCCTCTGTAAATGCAGCGATTGAGAAAGCTGTCAAAGATGAGCTTAATGTTAAACTCAATTATACGTACGTGCCATGGGGCGATTATGCAACGAAAGTTAAAGTGATGACTTCGACGGGAGAAAACGTAGATATTCTCTGGACGCATCCGGAGCTGCTCGCTCAACTGATCAGCTCCAATTCCGTCGCAGCGCTTGACGATGCCATTGCTAAAGTAGGTAAGGATTTAAAAGCGAATATTCCAGATTACTACTGGCCTGTCGTTCAAGTGAAAGGTAAAACCTACGGTGTGCCCGCAGCTCAGATCGGTACAGCTGCCGGCTATGCCACCTTCACGATTCGGAAAGATTTAAGAGAAAAATACGCGCTGCCGGCAATCAAATCATTGGATGATTTGTTAGCCTTCTACGCAGCAGTGAAGAAAAACAATCCGGAGATTATACCGCTGAGCCAAGGCAACACTTCCTTTGATTTAAACTTCAAAGAAGAATTTGTTCGCGGATTGCCAAGCGGTGTTGGAATCGATATGAACACGATGAAGGCCGAGAATATGCTGGATACGCCTGCATACAAAAAAGGTCTCGACTTCCATAGGGAATTGTTCAACAAAGGGTATATTTCGAAGGATGTTTTATCCATCAAGGATTTCCGGGCGGCTTTTGCCGCAGGTAAAGCAGCATCGGTGATCGGAGATCTGCCGGAGTACAATATCAATGCGAGGGCTGTATCGGCCATACCAGGTGCTCAAGTCGAATTCGTCAGAATTCAGATCACGCCTAAGGTCTTCCAAGAGGTAACAACCTGGAACTACCAAAGTATAGCGGCAGGAAGCAAGAATATCGAGAGAGCGGTTGCGTTCTTAAACTGGTTCCAAAAAAATCAGCAAAACTACGACCTCTTAACGTTAGGTGTTGAGGGCAAACATTATGTGATCAAAGACGGGGCAGTGAACTTCCCGGCTGGTGTTGACCCTGCTAAACCTCCTTACTTGCCGTTTGAATGGATCTGGCAAAATCCGAAATTTATGAAGTCCAAAGGCACGGATGTGAAAGGGTTCTTTGAAGCCTATAAAGACTATGATAAGGATGTTACGTTGAGATTCCCTGCGATGGGCTTCCTCTTCGATACGAGCCCAATTAAAACAGAGGTTGCTTCCCTTGATAGCGTTTTTGCTGAATATGGAACGGTCTTAAAAAGCGGTACTGCCGATGTTGATAAAGTGTTACCGCTATTCAAAGAAAAAATGAAACAGGCAGGCATCGATAAAGCGATTGCTGAAGTTCAGAAACAGCTGGATGCGTTCATGGCAAGTAAAAAGTAAGATATGGCGACAAAGAATCAGGCGGACAATCTGTGAAACTGATGACGACGGACTGGCCGCCTGTATTTGTGTAAAGGAGATCGGACGATATGCCCCAAAAAATAGAAAAGGTTTATGTGATTTCGCATACCCATTGGGATCGCGAATGGTATCAGGATTTTCAAGGTTATCGCACAAGGCTTGTTTATTTGCTTGACGAGCTCATTGAAAAGATGGAGCAAGATCCAGCCTATCGCCATTTTATGATGGACGGTCAGACCATTGTCTTGGACGATTATTTAGAAATACGGCCAGAGAACCGAGAGCGTTTCATGAAGCTTATCCAGGGTGGCCGAATCAGCATAGGTCCTTGGTATGTCATGCCTGATGAGTTTCTAGTCAGTGGGGAATCTTTGATTCGAAATCTTCAAATTGGACATCGCCAATCGCGGTCTTTCGGCGTCGAGCCGATGAAATCCGGGTATATCACCGATATTTTTGGTCATAACAGCCAGTTTCCGCAAATTTTGCAAGGTTTTGGAATTGATAGCGCTGTATTGTTCCGTGGATTTTACGGAGATGCAGACGCGTCGGAAATTTGGTGGGAGGGTGCTGACGGCAGCCGCATATTAGGGCTTAAACTCGATGAGGATCGCTCGTATGGGGATTTTTACTTTTTTATCCGTTGGCCGTTCGCGGATCGAGATTTTAACTATGAACCCGAGGAATTGATCACACGGGCAAATGACATGTTGGACTACAAATCCAAACGAGCTACAACATCAATAATCGCTGGGTTTGATGGGGTTGATCACATCGAGATTGAACCCCGTTTGCCATGGATACTGCAAACACTGAATGAGGCTGAGTTGGGAGCCAAGTTTGAACACTGTTCCTTAGAAGCTTACGTCAAGGATTTGCGAGAGAAAATAGGTGATCTGCAGATACTTAAAGGAGAGCAAAGATCTCCTGGATATAATGGCGTAAACAATTGGGTGCTCGCGAATGTGCTTTCTTCTCGGATTCATTTGAAGATAAACAATCAAGCTTGCGAAACGCTGTTGGAGAAATGGGCGGAGCCGTGGGGCGTTTTTACATCGCTTCAAGGGCGTGCGTATCCCAAAAACTTCTTAGCGAAAGCTTGGGCGTATTTGATTCAGAATCATCCTCACGATTCCATATGCGGCTGTTCGATCGATCAAGTTCATCGCGATATGATGTATCGCTTTGATCAGAGCAGACTTATTGCCGAAGGAATGGTTAAAGAGCAGCTCCTTTATATTTCTAATCATCACGAGTTAGCCGACCTAGATGGAGATCAAGTCATTACGGTATTCAACGGTTCACAGACCGCAATTGATGGCGTCATTGAGGTCGAGTTCGCCATGCCTGCAATGTCGGATGCAGTCACGACGATGTTTCACTTGGGGGGCACTTCATTCCGTCTATATGACCATGAAAAAAACGAGATTCCCTATCAACTGCTGGAGCTGCTTAAAAACAGCACACGCATGTGGCGGCCTTATCGGGATATTCCTTATTCGGACACCGTGGATCGGTGCCGCATAGCCTTCCATGCTCGCATTCCGTCTTTTGGATATGCCGTCTACGTAACTAAAAAAACACCTTTAATCGGCCCTGGTCCTGGTGAGTACCATGCACCTAACTTAACGGCTCCCGTACGTTTTCTTGGATCCATGGGGGTAAATTCACACGCTTGGGAGAATGGGCGAATGCGAGTGGAAGTTCGTTCGAATGGCACCATGGATGTAACGGATTTTGAGACGGGGCGGCGTTATGAAAGTTTGCTGCTGCTTGAAGACGAAGCGGATATCGGAGAAGGCTGGAACCATGTGAGCCCAGTAACGAACGAGGTCTTCACTTCCTATGGTTCGAGCGCCCAAATTTCTGTTGTCTATGACGGCCCGCTGCAGACGCGTATTCGAATCCGCAATTCGCTCAGCATTCCGCATGCCATTCATCCTCAAGAAACGAGAAGAAGCGAAGACTTTGTCGCGATTGAAGTTACGACTTTTCTGGAATTAAGGAAGAATGACCCAATTCTTCGCTGTCGAACCGTGGTAAACAATCATGCGCGCGACCACCGTCTACGGCTGTTGTTTCCATCGGGGCTGCAAACGGAACATTTTCACACGAGTACGCCGTTTGATTTTGTTAAAAGAGGCATTGAGCAACCAGACTATGCGGGGTACATGGAAAAGGCTAGAGGAACGGTGCCCCATAATGGCATCATTTCTATTGATGATGGTAGTTGTGGGTTAGCTGTGTATAGCAAGGGGTTATATGAAGCTGAAGTTCGCATGGATGGCTCGAGAACTGTAGCTCTGACATTATTTCGCAGTACAGGTAAAGAGGTTCTTTCAGATGGTGGAGATGGTGGCCAGCTTCTCACAGAGCTTGAGTTTCATTACGCAATCAGCCCTTTTGCCGTTAACGAGTCGCATACAAGCCGCCTTTGGAATGAACATCAGCAATTTGTGGCGGGAATTCGTTCTGTTGACAGAAAACTGGGGAAAGTTGTTTATGAATCGCTGCAGCGACGCGAAGCTGATTTATCGCTCTTGTATTCATTTCTTCAAGTAAGTCCGGCTGAGCTTATAGTCAGCGCTGTAAAGGCGTCCGAGGATCGAAACGATACCTACGTTATTCGTCTCTTCAACATCGCGGACAAATACGTAGAAGGCTCGATTACGTTTGATAGAAAGCTGGGAAGCGCTTATTTCGTTAATTTGGATGAAGCATTGCAAAGTCAGGCGCCTTTCACTGAGAATGTCTTATCCGTTGCAGCAGTAGGGAAGCAAATTATCAGCATCCAGATTTCTTTTATATAAGACTGGAAGCCTTGGCGTTATTCCTGGCGGTGGCTCATCAGACAATCATACAAGACGCGCTCGCATCGCCAATGAACTAAACGGCGGGGTTACGAATTCATGGGAAGCTGAAAGTCTGCAGCATGTCATTGGCAGGTCCGATGCAGATGGATGGTCGGCGGACACGGGATTAGATTCGCCAAACTACATGCAATACGGCCCTTATACGACTGTTACGAATGTAGGGGAAAATACAGCAGTTTGGAAGCTGATGGTAGACAATAATAACGCGGATAATTTAGGCGTTGTTACCTTAGAAGTCGTCGACGCCAGTGACGGAGGGGCACTCCTTGCTTCCAGAACGATAACAAGGCAGCAGTTTAGTTCAACGTGGCATTACGAATTTTTCACCGTTCCGTTCTATCTAGATTCTTGGCGTTCCGGTCATCAACTAGAGTACCGTACGTTATGGCACCAAACCTCTTATGTGCGAGAAGACAAGGTCGGAGTTAACTGATTCTTGTAGATTTAGAACGTGACCGTTGCAAGATCGATGCAACGGTCTTATATATGAGTTTAAGGGGAGGACTATACATCTAAGTTCTCTTATCTTTTGAAGAGGAAGGTGATCGGTTTTGAATCCTTATCGTCCCCAACGTAATTATGGCTGCCGAATTCGAGATGCGTTCACCTATTACGGCATGCGTACGGTTGTCCTTGAAAATGAACTGGTACGTATCTCGATTTTGGTAGATAAAGGAACTGAAATTTTCGAATTTTTATATAAGCCAAAAGATATGGATTTAATGTGGTTGACGGAGAATGGTGTGCAAAATCCGAACAGCTATTTATCAACTTCAGATGACCCAATCGCTGCTTTCATCGATTATTACCCTGGCGGATGGCAGGAAGTGTTTCCGAATGGCGGGTCTTCGAGCAGCTATAAGGGAGCTCAGTTCGGCCAGCATGGCGAAGTAGCACATATGCCTTGGCATTACGAAATTACCCAGGATACCACGGAGAGAATTTCTGTGCGATTTAGCGTTCGTACGAAGAAAGTACCGTTTTCCTTGACGAAAACGATGTCGCTTGTTAGTGGGCAGGCGACTCTGTACATAGATGAGGAAGTAGAAAATTTAAGTGATTATTCGCAGCGATACATGTGGGGGCAACATATCGCTTTGGGCAAACCCTTTTTAGATGAAAGCTGTCTCATACATATGCCAGCAGGGGTGCGCATTCGAACGGAAGAAGCGAACCAAAATCCTTCTGGTCGAGTGAAGCGCGGGAACGAATACGAATGGCCACTTGCGTATAATGAACTTGGTGAGCTTGTTGATTTATCGCAGCTGCCGCCGAAAGGGACGGCCTCCGAGATCGTTTATTTAACTGGCTTTGGCAATAATGGATGGTATTCGGTCGTAAACGGACAAAAGGGAATCGGTATGAAAGTAGAATGGGATGCTCGTACGCTTCCCTATCTATGGTACTGGCAGGAGTTTGGGGCAACCACAAGCTATCCGTGGTATGGAAGGCATTATAACATTGGGCTTGAGCCATTTGTCGGGTACCCTACCTATGGCATTGAAGAGGCTATTTCCAACGGTTCAGCGGGCTCCATTGAACCCTATGAGCGTAAAAAGTTTGCCATGCAAGTAAGTGTATTTGTTTAAGTCAAAAAAGCAGTCAATTCCTAATGGGATTGACTGCTTTTCTTCTAATTATTAAGTCTCTTTGATAATTTTGAAGTCCGGTTTGTTCTATTTTTTTTGCGAAAATGAACGTTTGGACACACCATTTTTGAATAGGTGATATTGATTTGTCCACGGGTTGAGGGCGTAGCCCAAGCGGGGGCTTTGCTATGAGGTGTGGAACGACACCGCTTGCTTGCGGAATTCGCTAGGTGTGATACCGGAAAACTTCTTAAACATTCGGTTGAACGAATTCATATTTTGATAACCCGCTTTGCGGGCTACATCCTGAATGCGGGAACCCGGTTCGAGCAGCATTTCCTTCGCTTTACGGATCCGATAAAGAGGTACATTCCGTGGTATCATTACATTCTTTTTTTAACCTCCGTTGGGGAGAGACCCCAATATTTTTTGAATACTTTGGTGAAATGAGGGTAGTCCGTGTAGCCTACCGAGTAAGCGATTTCATAAGTTTTGCGATTTGGATCAGAAAGCAACGATTTGGCCTTTTCCAATCTAAGCTTAGTTAAATACTGGATAAAGCTGATGCCAAATTCCTCTTTAAAGGATCGGCTGAAGTAGGAAGCGGACATGCCAATAACATCTGCGACCTCCTGAAGGGATAATGATTCTTTGGCAAAATGCTCTTGCATGTACTCGCTCGCTCGTTTGACATTCTGATGGCTGCCCCAATTTCGGGTAAGCCGTATGTCCTCAATCATCTCCAGTATGCGAGTTTCTACTGCTCGATAAATGAATTCAGGTTGTTCCGCTACGGTGGACAAATCCACGGGTTCCCGCCGTGGGGTGTGCCCGATCCGCTCATCTATTTCCCCGTCGATTAAAGTCATGAGATCCAAATAAACTTGCTTAAGCATCCCATAATCCTCAATTTTACCAAGAAGATGGGAATGGATGTCCATTAACTCCTCCAACACTTCACTTTCGTTTAACAGCTCAAGATGCTTGACAAGGGGGAGTGCTCTGTTCTTGCAGTACCAGATCCATTCACTGCGTTCAAGCTTCGATTGCTTCTCGTTCCTAAATCGGCCCAGCACTCGCTCTAAAGTCTCCTGTAATTGTGAGGGACTTATCGGCTTTAACAAGTAATCTACAACACCGAAACGCATTGCCATCTGAGCATATGTGAAATCATCGTGGCCGGAAATAATAATAAACTCCGATCTCAAATTCCGCTTTCTAGCTTCTTCAATCAACTCTAATCCTCCCATAACGGGCATACGAATATCAGTAATAACAAGGCTAGGGTTCCACAGTTCAATGGCCGAGAGCGCTTCCTGGCCATCTTCCGCCTCGCCAACGACTTGAAAGGGAATGTCAGATGAATCAATTAACTTTCTTAGCGTGAGTTTAATCATATGTTCATCATCAACTATGACTACTGTATACATGCTCGTCCTCCTTATCCATCTTATAAGGGAGTGTAATTGCGATTATTGTTCCATCTTTATCGGACTTTTCAATATAGAGTCCGTAAGGGGCACCAAAAGTTAAACGAAGACGATGATGCACATTTAAAAGTCCGATTCTATGGAAGGATGGTTCTGCTGCCTCTTCGTTTGAAACGATGAACTCTTCTAGAAAGTGACTATTGTACTTCTCCATTTGATCAGAAGGCATCCCTTTCCCTTTATCTGTAATTCGAAGTATATAACAATCATTCGTGATTTCATCAGATATTCCGATATACTCAGGCTTTAATTTATGTTTCTCATAGCCGTGGATGAAGGCGTTTTCGATCATGGGTTGAATCATTAATCTTACAGCTTGCACCTGAGTCAGCAACGTATCATCCAGCGTAATATCAGCTATAAAATATCGATATCTCTCTTTTTGGATGGAAAAATACGTAGATACATGAGTGATTTCTTCCTTTAAGGTAACTTCTTGGTTAGCGTAACCTACACTGTATCTGAAGATACTGGCTAGGGAGGTCGCCATATGGCTGATCGGAAGAACCCCTTCTAGAATGGCATAAGAGTTAATAATCTCTAGTGTGTTATACAAGAAGTGCGGATTGATTTGCGATTGCATCGCTTGCAGTGCTGATTCTCTTTGCTTGATTTCCATTTCCTTTTCTTTCAGTTTGGACGTATGAACGACTTCAATTAATCTTCTAATTTCACTCACCATTTTATTAAAGCTGCGGTTCAAAGCACCGATTTCATCTTGTCTATGTTCGGGGGCTTTGACGGTAAGATCTCCGCTTTCCGCCTTTTTCATGAGGCGCTGTATATTAGATAAAGAACGAGTTAATTGGAGGGAAAATCCACTAACAACTATGAGAACAAAGAGCATGAGGAGACTGCCAATCCATATTGTCATATTACGCATCCCAATTAGGTTGACAATTAACTCGTGTATCGGCACTTCAGAGACCATGATCCAATTATTTAAGGCCGATTTGTGAAAAACAACCAGGTTCTCCTGTCCGTCAATTTTCTCAGAGAAAAAGCCCTCTACGTAATGTCTATTAATATTATCAAGATAAGCTGGAGGAGCATCTTGACCTAATTTATGTTTATCCGGATGGTAAACAATGCGTCCATTCGAATCAATAACCCACACATAACCAGCATTCCCAAGCTTTACAGTTTCAGCGATCTTAGCGATTTCGTTTACATATAAATCAGTTATTAGCATGCCTTTAGTCTGATAGGTCAAAGTATCGCGAAATTTACGCGTCACGGTTAACATAGGGACCGAATCAATCACGTTGATTCCCATGTTTTTATAGCTTTCGCTATCTGTCAGATCAGACATATACTTCTTATTTCGTTCCCTAGCTAAGTTTCCCCCATAAGTCGTTGCAACACCGCTATTGGATATGATGGAGAAGCCAGAGATGTCAGACCTACCGAATAAAATGTTGGGCAGCAGCTCTTTTTCAATTTGTTGGGTCACCTTGAACAGTTGATATTGGTCAGAATGATCGATTTCCATGAATTGTTGGATCAGCGGATTAATAATTAAAGGAAAGGTGCTTCTTTCCAAATCAGCAAAATAGGAATCCAATTGATTGCTGACTTGACTAACTAATTGTTGGTTGGAATGAATGGCGTTGTTTTCGATGACATCACTTGATTTTTCATACCAAAGTGTGCCAAGTATTAAAAAAGGGAGACACAAACAGAATACGATTAAAACAACTAGTTTTATTTTAATAGAAAGGTCTTTTATTTTTCTTAGCTTCATTTTGCCTCCTAAGTCCCTAAAACTAGTGTGGATCAATAGGGGTACTCCCCATTTATTATAAGGAATATACTTTTTAAAGTATACAAGTTTTGCACCACAACCGGACCGTAATCGCACAAATGGACTCTAAATTAAGGGTTGAATGTTATAAAAAGTCATGTCATCATGTGGGGTGTAAACTATATAAACACAAAGGAGAGGATCACCCTTGGAGAAAAGTTCATTTTCTATCATTGGCTGCCAGCATGCACATATACAAGTTTTTATTGAGGAAATGCTGCATCTAGGGCATCGGTGTGCGGGAATCTTTGATGATCAAAAAGAGAGTAATCTTGCAGCAATTCTTTCGCATAAATATGATATTCCCCTATTGAGTAATATGGAGGATGCGCTGAAGCCTGAAATTGAAATCGTAGGCTGTGCGGCCATTAATAAACGTAAGATTGATGTAATTGAGTTGTGTGAGCAGCGGAACAAGCATATTATGCTTGACAAGCCTATGGTTACTGACCGCCATGGGTTATCCCGTTTGGAGGCCGTTATGGAAAGGGGGAACATCCAGATCGGCATGCTTTTAACAGAACGGTTTCATCCTGCTATCTACACGCTAAAGCAGCAAATCGATGAAGGCGCTTTGGGGGAATTGGTGTCCATCGCGATGAGGAAACCACATAGATTAAGTGTAAATAATCGACCTGAATGGTTCTTTCATCGAGAACAGTCAGGAGGCATTATTAACGATTTACTCATTCACGATATTGACTTGCTTCGTTGGTTTACTGAAAGTGAAATCATCACTGCTGAGGGGTACATGAGAAAACAAATCTTGAACGAGTATCCGACTTTTTACGATTCAGCACAACTGCTCGTACAAATGGAGAGTGGTTTAGTCGCTCAATTGTATGCAGATTGGCATACGCCGGGCAAAAGCTGGACTTGGGGGGATTGCCGAATTTTCGTTGCCGGAACCAAAGGGTCCGCCGAGTTAAGACTTCTTGGCGATCCGCTTGTTTCACAGACTCCAATGATGCTTAAGGTTACGGGTGAGTATAGCTTACATTCGGTTATGCTGCTAAATCCCCCATGCGGAATTATGCAGGACTTTCTTCATCGTATAGAAGGAAAGCATGCGATCCTTACCAGGAAAGATGTACTGAACGCTTCTAAAGCTGCTGTAGAAGCAGACGAGAATGTAAAGACAGTACCTTTATTATTTAAGTAAAAATAACACAAATTTTCGCAAAAATTGACCTGTTGCTGCAAATAAAAAGTAGATATAGTTGGATCTATAGCAAAGAAGAACGAGGGGGAAGAAATGAAATCAGTCGAGATGAAAGCGATACCAAGAAAAAAGAACTATTTCATAAAGAATTGGCAGACCTACTCAATGATTGTCCCCGGACTCTTATTCTTTATTATTTTTATCTACATCCCTCTATGCGGGAGCATTATCGCTTTTCAGGATTACAACATATTCAATGGCGTGTTTCATAGTAAGTTTGTCGGGCTTAAACATTTCGAGAATCTTTTTGCATATCCTGAATTTTACCGTGTACTTAAAAATACATTGATCATTAGCTTATACCAGCTTGTTCTTGGATTTCCCGCGCCTATTATCCTAGCACTGCTGCTAAACGAAGTTAGGAAGATGATATTTAAGCGAATTATCCAAACGGTACTCTATTTGCCACATTTTTTATCCTGGGTTATCGTAGGTGGTTTGTTCATTAACCTGTTGTCTCCGAGGGTAGGGATGATTAACGAAATGATCACATATTTTGGCGGAGAGCCTATCTTCTTTGTTCAAGAGCCTGGGTATTTCCGATCCATTATTGTTTCATCCGGGATTTGGAAGGAAGTCGGGTGGGGGACGATTATTTACTTGGCAGCATTAGCCGGCATTAATCCTGAGCTCTATGAATCCGCTGAGATGGATGGGGCGGGGAAGTTCAGACAAGTATTCAGCATCACTTTACCTAGTATATTGCCAACCATCGCGATCCTGTTTTTACTGCGAATTGGCAGTATTATGGATACGGGCTTCGAGCAGATTTATATGTTCCTGAATCCACTTGTTTACGATGTGGGCGAAGTGTTTGACACTTATATTTATAGGGTTGGGCTATTGGGCGCACAATTCAGTGCAACGACAGCGATCGGGATCTTTAAATCCGTTGTTGGGTTTATTCTAATCATAGCTGCTAATCAGTTAAGCAAAAAGGCGACAGGCAACTCTATCTACTAGCAAAGGAGGTTCGCCTCAAGATGAATCGAACGACTGTTTTAGAAAAGGTATTTATGAACATTAATTATATCTTCTTAATTGCTACTTCGCTGCTCATGCTGATACCGTTTATGCATATTGTTGCCGGATCTTTGAGCAGCGGACTGGCGATTGACAGGGGAGATGTTCAACTCTGGCCATCCCAATTTACCTTGGATAACTACCGTGCTGTTTTCAGCGATCCGAATATATGGCGGTCGATCGGGGTTACGGTATTCGTTACAGTTGTAGGAACGGCTTCAAACTTGTTTTTTACTTCCCTGATGGCCTTCGGCTTAACTAAAAAGGATATAAAGGGACGCAAATTTATCATGCTGTTTATTCTCTTTACAATGATATTCCAAGCTCCCATGATTCCGAGCTATCTGGTAGTGAAGTCCTTAGGAATGATAGATACTGTTTGGTCATTGATTATTCCGGGCACAATTAGCGCATTTAACCTGATTATTATGATCTCATTTTTTCAAAACATTCCGGAAGGTCTTGTTGACTCTGCGAAAATAGACGGATGTGGGGAATATCGGACTTTGTTTCGTATTGTATATCCATTATCACTACCTTCATTAAGCACGATTGGTCTCTTCTATGCAGTCTCGCACTGGAATGGTTATTACGCAGCCATGATGTACATTCGTAATCCTCACTTATATCCGCTGCAGGTTAAGCTTCGACAGCTCATCGTGCAGAACGATGCAGAGCAAATGCTGCATAATGCGGCTTTGCTTACCGTGCAATCGGTGGAGGGGCTTAAAATGGCTTCCATTATAGTGGCTACCTTGCCTATTCTGATTGTCTATCCTTTGATTCAAAAGCATTTTGTGAAAGGCTCAATGCTGGGCTCGGTTAAAGGGTGAATAATAAAAAAACACTTTTGAAATGGGGAGAGGTCACAGTGAAATTTAGAAAACCGTTCGTTGTTATGTCGTGTGCTGCTATGATGACAAGTGTTTTGTATGGCTGTTCTACTAAAACCGAGGAGCCGGTCAAACAACCACAAGCTTCTGGTCAAGCAACGTCAGTTCCGAAGCAAGAGCCCACAAAGATTAAAGTCGCGCTTGAAACCGGCGGTTTGAAATATGTGGAACAGTCATCAGACATCAATAGTGATAAATACGTGAAAAAATTGGAGGAGCTTGCCAATGTCGACCTGAATTTGCAGCTTATTCAACATACCAATTATGAGCAAAACCTTACATTACTCATGGCAGGAGGGGAGTTACCTGACCTGCTGCAGACTCACGGGATTAACACACCGCAGATAGCTCCTGCAATTGATGCTGGTCAACTTCTTCCGCTCAACGATTTAATAGACAAGTATGGTCCAAATCTTAAGAAAAATATTCCTCAAGAATCTTGGGATAGTGCAAAAGTAAGTAGGGATGGCAAGATTTATGGCATTCCTCAGCCGAACCCGATCCGTGTCGACACGGTCACTTATATCCGCAAAGATTGGTTGAATAAGATTGGTATGGCAGAACCCAAAACAGTAGACGATTATATCAAGATGCTAACTGCCTTCCGCGACCAAGATCCGAACGGGAACGGAAAGAAGGATGAGATTCCATTCTCTGCCCGTGCGAAGCTATCATTTGGGTATGCTTTCTTCGGCGCTTATGATGTCCAACCACAAGCGTGGAAATTTATTGACGGACAGCTCGTTCCAAACATTATTCGTCCTGAGATGGTTGATGCTTTGAAAATCTACCAAAAGTTGTACGCCGAGAAACTCATTGATAATGAGGTTTTGGTGAATCAAGGGAAAGATTGGGATGCCAAAATCAAAGCTCAAGCCATTGTTGGCATGTGGGCACATTCCTCAGCGCAGCCTGATTCTTGGTCCACTTCCGTGAAAGCAGGCGATCCGAAGGCGGAATTAGCAGTTATTGCTTCACCTGTTGGTCCAAGCGGTAAACCGGGTGGCATTTATTCCATGGGCTCTACAGTGTCTGATTTTGTATGGACAATACCGAAAAGTGCGAAAGACCCAGCAGCCATTATTAAATTCCTTGACTGGTATTATGCAACCGGTGACAAAGCGAAAGATGACTTCTTCGTCTATGGATTAAAGGGCACAGATTACACAGAAGAGGGCGGCAAGGTTAAGTACAACTATCCGACAACCGATCAAGGGAACAGCGAGCAGTTTATGCACCAGGAGTGGGTTCACTTCACAGGACCAAAAACGCACCTGACGGATCCGGAATACATTAAGAACAAGCCGGGTGGCGGCGGTGACATGATTCTCAAATCGTTGGCTGTCGCAGCAAAAGAAGGCTTGGTTGATGATGGCCTTGACATGCCGACCATGCCGTCTGCGGTTGCGCATCCGGAATTGAAATATGACGGATTGTGGTTGGAGTTTGCAGCAAAGGTTATGACGGGGAAAGAATCTGCTGACAAATTTAATGATTTCGTTGCGGACTGGAAGAAGCGCGGTGGCGATCAATTAATTAAAGAAGCAACAGAATGGTACAATAAAATGCACAAAAAATAAGTCTGGTAATGAATAACAAGGCCCCCGAACCCTAAAAAGTCGGGGGTTTTCTAAAATAACAGATAGGCGTAGGAGGAGAAATATGCGCAAACTACATTTGATCTGCAACGCTCATTTAGACCCTGCATGGTTATGGGAAATTGAAGAAGGTGCAGGAGAGGCGCTTTCTACCTTCCGCATAGCAGCTGATTTTTGCGAAGAATATGAGGGGTTCGTATTTAATCATAATGAAGTAATCTTATATAAATGGATTGAAGAGTACGATCCTAGTTTATTTCAGCGAATTCAAGGGCTGGTCAAACAAGGGAAATGGCATATTATGGGCGGCTGGTATTTACAACCGGACTGCAATATGCCCAGTGGCGAGTCTTTTGTGAGACAAATTCTATTAGGAAGAGCATATTTCAGAGAAAAATTTGGTATGGAGCCAAAGACCGCTATTAATTTTGATCCCTTTGGCCATACACGCGGTTTAGTTCAGATTATGGCGAAATCCGGCTTTGATTCGTATATCTTTTGCCGACCTGCGGAGAATGATTGCATGCTCCCTGATGAAGAATTTATATGGGTTGGCTATGATGGGTCGGAGGTTGTTGGACATCGGGCGTTTAAGGCTTACCTTTCCGGCCACGGCAAGGCGCACCTTAAAGTAGAGAGCTGGTTAGAAGCGAATAAGGGTAAATCCGAAGGGCTTGTGTTATGGGGGATTGGTAACCATGGCGGAGGTCCCTCAAGAATCGACTTGAACAATCTGAAAGCGTTAGCGGAGAAAACAACGGATTTCGAAATCATTCACTCCATACCGGAGGATTATTTTATAGAATTGAAAGCCAGCGGTAAAGCATTGCCAAGGTATGAGAAGGATTTAAACCCTTGGGCAGTTGGCTGTTATACCTCGCAGATTCGCATCAAACAAAAGCATCGCTTATTGGAAAATGAGATCTACATGCTGGAGAAGATGATGTCCAACGCCGCATTGCAAGGGCTTACGACATATCCGCAGCAGGATATTCAAGGGTCTCTTATCGATCTGATGATCGCCGAATTCCATGATATTTTGCCGGGATCTTCCATACAGCTAGTTGAAGACAATTCGTTAAGGCTAATGGACCATGGGCTGGAGATCATATCCAGATTGAAGGCTAGAGCATTCTTTGCTTTAACTGCCGGTCAGAAGAGGGCGGAGGAAGGGGAAGTTCCGATCTTCATCTACAACCCGCATCCTTACAAGGTGAAAGGGATATTTGAATGTGAATTTCAACTGCCCAAAGGCTCCAAGGATCAGTTTGCCAATCCTATTGTGTACAAGGACGGACTAAGACTGCCTTCTCAGGTGGAAAAGGAAGTAAGTAATCTTTATATCGACTGGAGAAAACGATCCGTTTTTGCTGCCGAGTTGGAGCCGGGTCAAATGAATCGTTTTGATGTAAAGATTGAGTTTTTGACAGCAAAGCCAAAGCCGATGCTTCAAGCAGAAAAAGGAAAGATTTTGTTCAAAACCGACGATCTTGAGGTAGTCATCAATACGAAGACGGGCTTGATCGATCTGTATAAAGCAAGCGGTGTGTCTTATTTAAAGGAGAATGCGTTTCAACCTATCGTTATGGAGGATCAAGATGACTCTTGGGGCAGTCAGATCCAGAGCTTTCCTAAGAAAAAAGGATGCTTTGGGTTGATGTCCAAAAGACAAGGCACCCGATATTCAGGACTTCCCGGAAAGTCCATAGAGAGCGTAAGAATTGTTGAAGACGGGGAAGCGAGAACCGTCGTAGAAGCACTAATGTCTTATGGCGATTCCTCTATATGCCAAACCTATAAGCTGCCGAAGCAGGGAACGGAAATTCAGGTTGATGTGCTGGTTCATTGGAATGAAAAGAAGAGCATGTTGAAATTAGCCGTACCGACCCTCTTTAACGATGCCCAATATCGCGGGCAGGTGGCCTATGGAACAGATGAATTACCAAATAACGGAAGAGAAGTTGTGTCGCAAAAATGGGTGGGCGTTTTCTCAGAGGCACACAACGTTGCTTTTACCTGCACGAATGATGGGATTTATGGCTCGGATATGTTAGATGGGGAGATGAGGCTGTCCTTGCTTCGTTCTCCTGGATATTCTGCACTGCCCGGGGGCAAGAAGACCAATACGATGCCTAGAGATCGCTTTTCCAACCGAATGGATCAGGGAGAGCGCAAATATTCATTTTGGTTTAAAGGCTCCGAGCTTGTGGACCGAGTTGCTTCCGTGGATAGGGAGGCATTGGCACATAATGAGAAGCCATACGCCCTCACCTATTTCCCCTCCGGTGCCGGAGAGCTGCCTAAACCGCTGATTACTTTGAGTGACGATGTGGTGCAGATGACTGCGTTTAAGAAAGCGGAAGCTTCCGAAGATTACATCATTCGCTTATTTGAACCAACCGGGCAACCGCGTTCTACGATCATTCATTTGCCCGCGCTGGGAATCGAGCAGCAGGTCGAGCTCGGCAAGTTTGAAATGAAAACATTACGTCTGGACGTCGAAGCTGGAAAGCTCACCCAGGAAAATGTCATGGAATGTTAATTCCTATCATAAAGAGCAAGGGAGATGGAACGATAAATGGATAAATTAGCGCTCACCGGAGGAACACCCGTAAGAACGGCCCCCTTTCCAAGCTGGCCGATTGTTGGGGAAGAAGAAGAACGATTGATTCTCGAAGTGGTTCGCTCCGGTAAATGGGGCGGATCAGGAACCCGCATTAAACTTGTAGAGCTGGAGGAGCGGTTTGCCGAACTTCATCAGGCGAAGCACGCAATCACGCTGGTAAACGGGACGATGGGGTTAACCGTGGCCCTTCAAGCTGTAGGTGTGCAGCCGGGGGATGAGGTCATTATGCCGCCGTATACCTTTATTGCAACTGCAACATCCGCATTGATATTCGGTGCTATTCCCGTATTTGTAGATGTGGAATCGGATACGCTTAATTTGGACCCGGAGAAAGTGGAGGCAGCGATTACACCGAGAACAAAAGCGATCGTCGCTGTTCATATTGCGGGTGCACCCGCAAATATGACGCGACTGAAGGAGATTGCGGCTAAGCATGGATTGCGTCTGATTGAGGATTCGGCGCAGGGAGTTGGCGCAGAATGGGAGGGGCGCAAGGTCGGGGCTCTCGGGGATATCGGATCTTTCAGTTTTCAACTTGGCAAGAATATCACTTCGGGAGAGGGCGGAATTATGCTCTCAAACGATGAAGAAGTGGCCGACCATGCTTGGTCGCTAACCAATGTGGGAAGAATTCGCAAAGGCGAATGGTATCAGCATGAACGAATCGGCTGGAATTTGCGTATGACGGAGTTTCAGGCGGCGATTGTTCTGGCCCAGCTTAGCCGCTTTAAAGAGCAATTTGCCCTGCGTGAGCGCAATGCCAAGCTATTAAATGAGCTTTTTGCTGAAATTGAAGGGATTCGGTTACTGCAGACGGATCCACGGATTACCGCTAATGGCAGGCATATGTATATGTTTGCACTGGACCCTGCGCTTGCCGATCGGATTGATAAGATGAGTGTGATCAATATGCTTAATGCGGAAGGGATTCCAGCACAGCCGGGATATGTATCTCTTAATCATAATAAGGCGGTAATTGCGGATACGAAAAAATGGACTGGTGTAGAGCGCATATATTCATGTCCAATAAGTGAGAGGTTTTGCGATAAGGAAGTATTATGGTTGATGCAAAACGTTCTTCTTGCCGGAGAGAAGGATATGCATCAAATCGCTGAAGCCGTGTTGAAAGTTATCCGTGCTGTAAGCTAACACATTGAATGGGAATAAGGGGGTTTTAGCATGAAGCTGGCTAAAGTAGGGATTCTGATAGATGAAAACACGGCGAAACGGCGTTGGGAGTTTGGACTCAATGTATTCGAACAGTTTCTTGGAGAAATTCTTGCACACCGAGGCATAACCTTTCAATGGCTAACGAATGTGAATCAGATCAAAGCTTGTCAATTGGATGTGCTTTTAATTGGTTTGATGGAGGAGCATACAGACACTGCTTCGATTGTATGGGAATTTGCTGAACAGGGTGGAACGGTCATTTCCTATGCCGGATTAAACTGCCTTGCCGATAGATTTGGATATATGCTGGGAAGGCCAGCGGATAAAGGGTACGCTCACCTGCCATCCGACCTTTTCGAGGAAAGCAGACCACTCCGATTTTTGCAAGCCGCTCCTTGGATCCAGAAGCTCAATTCTCTTCGTGAGGAAGAAGGAGCAAAGAACAATCCCAGTGTTTATCAGATCCAAGAAACGAAAACGATCAAGCCTATAAGGGAAATCGGGCGGATCGTAAAAGACCATCCCAATGGACAGCACGCTGGCGATGCTCTTCAGCAATTTTCAGTAGGAATGGGTTTTATTGATCGGTGGTCAATAAATATTCCTTATACGGTTGTTGGCCTCATGCAGGGGACAAAGCCTGTTTTCGAGGATGGATATCCTGCGCCTGACGGAACAGGCCCGGTTAACGACGGCGTGCTTAAAGCTGATGATCAAGTAGAAATGGACTGGGAAATGGACCGAGTAAAGACGGAAACGGGTGTCCCTTATTTTGCCCATCCCTATGCGGACTTGTGGCGGGAAATTCTCATTAGCCATCTTCTTCAGCGAGTTGTTGGTCAAGGCAAGACGCTGCCATTTACCGGGTACTGGCCTAATGGTATCGATCATGTGGCTCTGATCTCCTTGGACAGTGACCATACTGGAGATACTGAAGCAGAATCTACGTATCAGCTTCTCCGCGAATGTGAAATCTCAGCTACATGGTGCATGATGGAGAAGGAGTACAGCAGGCCGATGTATGAGCGAATTCTGCAAGCAGGTGACGAGCTCGGCCTCCACTATAACGCGGTTCCTGTGGATCATGGCAGGTGGGGAGCCGATGAGTTTGAACGGCAAGCGAACTGGTTTAGAGAAACAACCGGACTTAAGCACATTTCTTCAAATAAGAATCATTTGACGCGAGTGGAGGGCTGGGGGGAGTTGTTTCGTTGGTGTGAAGCCAATGGAGTAGCCTCAGATCAAACTAGAGGGAACAGTAAAAAAGGAAATGTAGGATTCCTATTTGGAACCTGTCATCCTTATTTTCCAATGGCCTGGTCGGATGAGCACAACCGGTTATATGACGTGCTTGAAATTAGCTTCCTTTATGGTGATTTTCTTAGTCTAGATACGAGTCTTATCGCTCCTTTTCTGGAGCAAGCTAAGAGGGTAGAGGGTGTTGCCCACTTTTGCTTCCATCCTATTCATATCCATAACAAGGAATTTATCAGGGATTGGCTTCGGAGCATTGTTAGGCAAGCCAGACCGCAAGGATTTGTATTTTGGACAGGTAAACAAATTAACGATTGGGAGCGGGCACGCAGAAAGCTGCAAATTCTCAAGCTCGACCAAGAAGGCAACCCGATTATTGAAGGCCTTATGGAATGTGAAAATGTTGTAGTTTGGATTCCGCTGACGGAAAGTGAAGAAGCTCAGCATAGGCATGTATCAGAAAGACGGCATGGTGTACTATGCCGTAAAGCTGTTTTGTAATCTAATTATTTCTTAATAAGGAAGTGTGGGTATCATGGAATTTACTCCGGCTGCCGAAGTGTGGAAGGTAGCTCCAATCCGCTGGGATCATGCGAAGGAAAATGAAATGTCAAGACGCATTTATAACATTTTATTGAGATGGCTGCCATTCGCTAATGAGCAATTTGAAAAATGGGACGGAAAACCAAACAGCGGCCACTTTTTTGGCGGAAACTTTTGGTACTGCTCGGATACGGCTGCGAGCTCGTTCATTTTTGCTGTACTAGCCAAGCTTGGAGATTATGATAGGCAGGCTACAGGTATTAACCGTGAAACATTGAAGCAGAAAGCCATCATGGGCCTTCGCTACGCTGGTTTTACTCATGATACAGGACCGAGCGAATGTGTCAGGGTTAAAGGGATCAATCCTTATTGCAGTGAGAAGAAGTGGGGCGGTGAAGGAGATAACTTCTTCATGGCAAGCCAGAATGGTAGATCCATAGCTTCCTTATCACATGCCGCGTGGCTTCTATGGGATGATTTAGACGACGAAACCAGAATCCTTGTGCAGAATATGATCGCAAGCTACGCCGATCGCTGGTCGGATGAAGAACCGCGAAATGGAACCTATTATGATACGCAGTGTGAAGAGAACGCTTGGACTTCTGCAGGGATAGCCGCAGGTGTAGCTTTATTCCCGGACCATCCACATCATTCGGCTTGGAAGAAGGGATTCGTTCAATGGTCGATCAGCTCTGTTACTACATATAAGGATCGCTTGGCAGACCCATCCGGACTTATTGACACACCTGCAGGGAATCGAATAAAAACGGTCACATTTCACCCGGATTTCACAACAGAAAATCATGCTTTTGTACATCCCAGCTACCTATGTGCAGGAACGAATCTGCGGGCCTTCCACGCCACGCTCTCCTTAATGGGAGGGCAGGAAGTACTAGACAGTGCTGTCCATAATAATGTAAATCTATACGATCAAACGGTTAAAATATGGGCGCAGTTTGACGGATTGGCTGTCCCGGTTCAGGGACAGGATTGGTGGTACAATCGCCAACATGAGCGTCAATTAACTCATACGATTTTGAATGTGCTGCATAATCATTCGGATGCAGCAAGGTTTGAGCGAAGCGCACTTGATACCATTGAGAAGATTCAGCTAAGCAATTCAAGGGGCTGCCTATTAGAGGAAAGAGGAGAAGAGTGTGTGATTAATCTTGCGCATGCTCAGTTTGCCAAAGATTTGGAGCCGGGCTCCGCGCTTGATTTAACAAAATCCTACCTGCTTCACGTCTTTGGGGGTCCAGGAGTGGAGCCGAACGACCCAACAGAAATGATTTCACGTCTTTCCGGTGTATATGAATACCCCTACGGGAATACCATCGTACATCGGACGAAGGAAAGCTTTACTTGCTTTAGCTGGCGCAACAATGTAATGGCGTTAAGCCTTCCCAAGAAGGGTTTATGGACGATTACTCCGTTATACGCAAGCTTTACGGGAACAGTTCAGTTTGAACAATCACTGGGAACCCCAGGTTTATCTAACGAATCTATCATTAGAGACGTGATGAAACAACGCATTAACACATTTGAGGATGGTTTTGGTGCCGTTGTTACCATAGGCAGAGGAAACCGCGAGCTCATGCAGAATGTCGCGTTTGTTGCCCTCCCAAATGGGAATAGCGTTTATGCAGAACAGTTTCATGCCGTTAAAGCTTGTAAAGTACTTGAACTTAAAACAGGTATGATAGGGATCCGTAATGAAAATTATTCGGCTATGCCCGAGCTTGCTCCAGGTCAAAGAACTCTTTATTTTCCGGGCGATTCCGAAACGTTTAAAGGGTTCTACGGGGATCAGCCCAACCTGGTAAAGAATTACCCGGTATATCCGTATTTAAATATGGATAACGAAATTGGCTATCTGATTTACGGATCCGCAGGGATTACTTATGTGAACAAGCATGTATATCCCAAATGGAAAGGGGTAGAGGATGTACTGATCATGAATGATGGCGGAGCTGTGGAGTTTCATGAAAATGAGACCTTAAAGCCCTTCATTGTTGTTGCCCTCCCAAATCAAACTCATGAGGAGACGGCACTTTCCCATCAAAATGTGTCCCTGCTCTCCGATCAAGCGGAGCATGCGCTGCTTCTGGAGATAGATGGTTATTTAGCTTATATCCATTTTGAATCAGGTCCAAAAACAGTCTCAGGTAAGAAAATGCTCAAAGACGGTTCGGTTCCATTATATAGGGGGAATAATCGTATTGGATTCGGACATTACGTATGGTCCGATTCGATTGATGGATTTAGCAGTGGTTATCTGCCGGAGTTATACCGTTTGGAATCAAGTGAAGTGGATTCTCTAAATCTGGATATTAACATTCTGTCAGACCGAATTACGATATTAAATGTAGGAACATCCACCGCCAATTTTCAACTAATCAACACCAAGTCCGAGCGGGTTATGAATCTGTCCATTGAAGAGGGCAGGTATGCGATTCATTAATTGCTGAAAGAAGTGGACATTCATTTCTGCTTTGGAGATTTTGGGGTCCGGAAATGACCTTAGTATGATTTGATTTTCCCACGCAAGCTCACAGGAATTCACAGCCATATTGAGTAATCCGGAGTCGTACTTTTTGGCAATGTTAATTAAGACGGAGAACAATAGTTCAACTTCGAAGGGGCTGTCCCAAAAGTAGATAAATCTATTTTTGGGACAGCCCCTTAAGGCTTATTGACCTTCCGGGACATTCGAATCGGTATTCAGAATGAAATTCATACTTCCACTAGATAAATCCAATGGAAGTAGCATGCAAACTGCGAAATTCACAAAGTGGGAGCCGAATTTCCTAATGTGACTTTTGGGACAGCCATCGAGTCGTTCTCGCCGAACAAAGGGACAAAGCTCGCGACTTTCGCCGCTTGCTGCATTAGAGTTGTTGGCTATTATGGAACCGTCAGATTTGGTGCCCTGCGAGGGACATTGATGGCTAACGGAGAAAATTAAATATAACCGTGCTTAAACATAAAATAGAACCTATTTATATAAGTAATGTAGGAGTTATAATACTAAATATATAAGTATTCATGGCAACCGTTCAGTGGACGGTTGCTATTGTACATTTGTTCCGAAGGGGAGAGAAAATGACAATGAACAAGAGGCAAATATTTTTCTCTTTGCGCCTGAAGTTTTTACTTGCATTTACGTTGTTTATTGTGGCTCCCATTTTATTTATGATGTATCTTTACTTCGTTCAATCAGACAAAATATTTATGAGACAAATGACCGACACACAAGCCCAGGTTCTAAAGCGGGTTACGGATCGAGCCGACGATATGCTGAATCGGACGTTAAATGTTTCGAATTTGCTCACGAACGACTATGATGTCTTGCAATTGCTAAGAAGTTCGGGGCAGTCGGATTTAGATGATTATCCTACCTACCAGAGGGTAATTGGTCTACAGAGCAAGATGGACAACCTGATCTCATATATTTTGGACAACCATGCCATTGTTGCGGTTTATGGATTTAATGGCAGCATCTATGCGACCAATCAAGACGAAGCGATTCTTAAAGTGATACCGGATTATGTGAAACAAGCCAGAGAAAGAAACGGTGCTCCAGCTTGGGACGTGAACCCTTCTCTGAGAGTAAAAGGGCTTGAGGGCAACCAAGAAGGGGGCTTTATTACCATGGCCCGGTTAATTAAAGGGGAGACGACAAAGGGGTATGGCTTAGTTTTTATCGCATTTCCAATCAAGGAAATGTTTCTCGTTTCTAATGGGTTAGAGAAGGATTCCCCTGCCCAATTCCTGATATCCGATAAAAACCGTTTGCTGTGGGGACAAAATGATTTGTGGAACAGGGCTGAATCGGGAGAGGAACGATCCACATTCCTACAAACCTTAAAAGCAACCGGCTGGCAATTGCAATGGATCCCCATGCAGGAACAATGGATGCAGCAGTTGAAAAACGTACGTTCCACAACGACGTGGAGTGTCATCGTTTTATTCGCATGTTTTCTTTTCATCTATGTCATCTTTACCCTTCGTTTGATGAAGCCTATTCGCTCGCTCGTGCAGGCAATGGGAAAAGCTGCATTCGGAAATTTCGAAAAGCCCGCTTTGGCAGGAGGAAACGATGAAATCGGGCTTCTGAGCCATCATTTCAACCGTATGCTGTCGAGCTTGAAGGAAATGGTTACGACTCTTCGAGAAGAGCAGCAGCTTAAAGAGGAAGCACGGTTTCATGCCCTGCAAGCTCAAATTTCTCCCCATTTCTTATTTAACGCACTCAATTCCATTAAGTGGCTGGCTGTATTTTCGGGCGCTAAAAACGTTGGGGATATGATTACATCCCTTGGTATTATGCTCAGCTACAGTATGAAGCAGGAGAGCGAAGTTGTCACACTGAGAGATGAGCTTGATTTTATACAACATTATTTTTCGCTGCAAAAAATTCGGTTTAACGATAATATAGAGATGTTGATTCATGTCGATGAAAGTCTATTGTCTGCTCGCATTCTTAAATTCACCCTTCAACCTATTGTGGAAAACAGCATCATCCATGGGAACCGTATGCCTCTGATCATCCGTATTACGGCTTATCATGAAGATGATTTGTTGTTTGTTACCGTTACAGATAATGGACAAGGGCTGTCTGAGAGAAAGCTTGCCGATGACGCTCTTGAGAAATCCGATCCCATAAGGCAAGGGAAATATAGTGGAATCGGACTTGAGAATGTTCAGAGTCGGATTCGCATGCATTTCGGGGAACCCTATGGGCTATTTATGCACAATGGCATGGATGCTGGAGCGGAGACGGTTATTAAGCTGCCTTGGAAGCGGATGGAGGATCCAGCATGACGAAGCTTTTATTAGTGGAAGATGAATTTCTGGTGAGGCTTGGACTCAAGACGTTTATTCCTTGGGAGGAATTTGGCTTTGAATTGATCGGCGAGGCAGTGGATGGATTGGATGCGCTTACCATTCTTTCTGAAAAGCCATGTGATCTCTTGATTACCGACATTTCCATGCCGAATATGGATGGTATCTCGCTGATGGAACGGGTGAAGGAATTATATCCTCACATCAAAATTTTAATTTTATCCAACTATAATGATTTTGGGTATGTAAGGCGAGCCTTGCAGCTTGGAGCTTCCGACTACATATTGAAGCTAACTATGCAGCCGGATGATCTTCAAACCAAGCTGCAGCAAATGCAAAAGGAAATCGAGAACGAACGTAAAAAGCAGGAGGAAATGTTACTGCTTAATCGGACTACGGTTCAATTTCGTCAAGAAATCACCATTGACAAGCATTTGCGTGATCTCCTGACCATGCAATACTCAAAGAAGGAAGCGGACGATCTCTCAGAGGAATATGCGAATCTACTTCCCCCATTTCCATGGACGGTTTCGATGATGAAAATTGACCGATACGAGTCTGTTGTCGATGAGAATCGCTTTAAGAGTGAAAAGCTGCTGCGTTTTTCCGTGATGAATATCCTTCGGGAAGTTATGCGCAAATATAAGGCAGGACACATTGTGGAAATGGATGGAGGGCGTTTCGGTATGATCTCCGGTATGGGGGCGGAGCCGATGCTTCAAGAGATGACAGAATGTATACAACGCTATCTCAAATTAGCTGTCTATTTCGGTACTTATGCCCCTGTTGAACGAGCATACGACCTGCATGAAGCATGCAAGTTTGCCGATGAAGCGCTTTTGGTGAGATTTTACAATAACTCGAGTCGTGTCATTCACTATAGGGAGCAAATGTTTACAAACCAAGCTTTACCTATTTCATCACAGGATGAATGGCTTGATATGATGGCTCGGCAAGACAAAGAAGCACTTCAGAATGCCATAAGAAATATGGCGGAGGCTTATTTAGAAGACGGAGTACCTAGACCTTATCCAGATTTGGCCAGAGAACGTTGGCTGCATATTGTCCATCTATTCGAGGTGTTCCTTCAACATAAAGGAGGAGACCTATATTCAATCGTGCCTTACGATGGGAAGTATCCTCATCATGTCGTGAGGCTATCTGAGTCCATACAAGAAATAAGCGACTGGTTGATTGGATGGATTTCAGTCTTCTTCGAGCATTTGCGCGCAAGCGCGATTCATCAGCCTCGCCCGGAAATTCAAGCCGTTCAAAGAATGATCGAAGAAAAGTACAGTACTTCCTTTAAAATGTCCGACTTGGCCAAAGAAGTTAATTTTACGGAACCGTATTTAAGCTCTTTATTCAAGAAAGAAACCGGCGAAACAATGATCGATTACATGATTCGTATACGAATGAAGAAAGCCAGGGAACTGCTCAAGGATTCCAATGTTAAAATTTATGAAGTTGCGGACGCGATAGGCTATTCGGACCCTAATTATTTCGCCAAGCTGTTCAAAAAAATTGAAGGCATATACCCGCAAGAATATCGGAAGCGCTATATTCATTAAAAGTAGATAAAACAAGACAGGTAAGATCTTAAATGAATTCATTACGCAGGAATGATCACTTTGCTATGCTAATGATGTTCCTAACGGATGAAAACAAGTAAGAGAGGGGTTTTACCAGTATGAACAAATCGATTTATTCCGCACTATCACTCACAATGGCATTTAGTTTGATGCTTTCCGGCTGTGCAAAAGGCGACAACCCATCAAGCTCATCTCCCGCTGCAGCAACGACTGCAAGCTCCGCAGTTCCCAAGAAAGCCGTCAAACTTAAGATGTGGGGCGGCATTCCAGAAGAAAGTGGACCCAAGGACGTGGTCACGAAGTGGAACAGCTTACATCCTGATATTCAAGTGGAGTATACACGTTACGTGAACGACGATAGCGGCAACACGAAGCTCGATACGGCACTTATTAGCAACTCCGATGCTCCAGACATCTTCTTCAGTTATGGAGAAACGAATTACAATCGCCGAGCGAATGCGGGCGTCACCTTTCCGTTGGATGATTTGATTAGCAAATATAAGCTTAATGTGGATGATATTATTGGCAAAGATAATGTCGTCCCGTATAAAGGGAAAACGCACTATCTACCGGCTATGAAGCTATTATCTTCCGTTATGATTAATCAAACGGCCTTGGAGAAAGCGGGAGAGAAGATTCCGGCTCAAGGATGGACATGGGATGACTACATGACTCTTGCCGAGAAGCTGCATACACCGGACCAGAAGGGCAGTTTTATCAAGGTTCCAGACGATAATATGGTGCGTTTTGCCATTCTTGAGAATAAGCCGGTGGATTCCTACTATACAGCGGATGGATTGTCAACCTTCGACAGTCCTGCCGTCAAGAAGGGCTTGGAATATCAAAAAGCGCTGCAGGACAAAGGATTATCGGTCAAGTGGCCAGAAATTATCGCCAACAAACTGCTTCCTCCAAACGAGCTTCTAACCGGTAAATCAGCCATGATTTTCGGAGGTACACATCTGCTAAGGAATGTAAAGGATACGAAAAGCTTCCCGCATGACTTCAAAACCATTTTTGCGCCAGTACCCCAGTTAGAGAAGGGCGGCAAAGTGAATACAGCAGGCTTCAACGACTTCATGTCGATTAACAATACGTCTTCGAACAAAGACGAAGCCTTTCAATTTATCTCGTGGTACCTAACCGAAGGGAATCTTCTCATGATTCCGGGTGGACGGTTGCCGTCTTCCAAGAAGATTGATGTAGATAAGGTGGCTGAGCTCATGGTTGGAGATGCAGGAAACCTAATTAACGTGGATTCTCTGAAATCTCTAATCAAAGGCGATTATACGTTCCCCGTTCAAACGATTTCCACCGCTTTACCGGAAATGACCAAAATCATTAATGAAGAAACAGAGAAATACGTCATGGGTGTGCAGCCCTTAGACAAAGCCATTCAGAATATGAAGACAAGAGCGGATCAAGCGATTAAGGCTGAAAAAAAATAAAGGTTGTGTTAGAAAAGGGACCTGACGGACTTCAATTTGAAGTCTGCCAGGTCCTTTTTCTTCATGCTGAGCCTAAATCCATATCCCCCAAACGATTCGAAACAGAAAATAAGGCAACTATGAGTGCTTATTTGTTCGAATTTCTGCTGTTTTGGAGGTATAAGTAAGCTACGAGTGCTTATTGTTCGTTCATACGCCAAGAAAGGAAGGAAATGGAGTAAATAAGCACGCTCTGTGGTCTTATCACGCGAAATGCTGAGATAGTTTGTGCAATAAGCACATCTAGCTTGCCTATTTATCTCCTGCTCCTATTTTTTAATTTGTTTTCCTACATCTTAAAATCAACGCTGTAACAACCTAAATCACGCCATTCCACTCTGATTCGCTACTGTTTATGATACGGGTATGGGTTGAATATAGCTAAATGAGGTGGCATCATGCGACGAGCGTCCAAACATAACATGAAGGAACAATTGGCGGGTTATTTGTTTATTTTGCCGAACTTTCTCGGCGTTTTTTTCTTCGTAATTCTACCTCTGCTTTTCAGTTTTATGCTGATTTTTGCAGATTGGGATTACTTAAAGGGCTTTGCTGGGCTGAGTTTCGCTGGACTAGGAAATCTTAAAAAATTAGTGAATGACGTTTACTTATGGCACGCACTCAAGAACAATTTTATTTTGACAGGCGTAACGGTGCCCAGTGCAATGGCGATAGGTTTGGTTGTAGCCGTATTGCTTAATCGACATGTTTATGCCAAGGGTTTATTACGAACTTTGTTTTTCCTTCCTTATGTCAGCAGTTTGGTTGCCGTTTCTGTAGTATGGAGCGTGCTTTACAATGCCCAGGATGGTCCCATCAATGCCTTCCTAAGATCACTAGGGGTGACCGATCCTCCCGGGTGGTTGGGGAGTACGGCGTGGGCATTGCCGGCTATCATCATTATGGTCGTTTGGACTTACATCGGATACACGATGGTGCTGTATATGGCGGGATTACAAGGGATTCCGAAAGATTTATATGAAGCGGCTTCGATTGACGGGGCCACAGGGATGAGGCAGTTTTTCAGTATCACAGTACCCATGCTGAAGCCAACTACCTTTTTGATTGCCATCACTCTTATTATCTCCACCTTCCAGGTTTTTGCTGTTGTGAATGTGATGACACAAGGCGGTCCAGTCAGTTCGACGATGGTTATTGCTTATCATATTTATCTCACTGCCTTCCAGAATTATAAAATGGGTTATGCGGCAGCGATGTCCTGGGTTTTGTTCGTCATCATATTTTCGATTACATTGATTCAATGGCGCAGCCAGAAGAAGTGGCAGCAGCATTTTTAATGGAGGAGTGGGTTTGTAGTGGTATCTATGCGAAAATTAAGCTTCACGCTTGTCATGTTGGTTTTGGGTGTAATGGTCTTGATCCCGTTTATCTGGATGATTTCTTCGTCTTTCAAAATCCAAGCTGATTTATTCAAATACCCGATCAATTGGATTCCCAAAAATCCGATTCTCTCGAACTATGAAGAGGTTTGGGGCGGCAAATATAAATTTGCTTTGTTTTACTGGAACTCGGCCAAAATCACCTTCTTTACAGTTGTCGGCTCCATCATCACCAGCTCCCTCGCTGGGTTCGCATTCGCCAAACTGAATTTTAAGGGAAGAGATTTTATCTTCCTTATGTACTTGGCTACAATGATCATTCCCGCTCAGGTGCTGCTTGTCCCTAGGTTTATCCTGTTCGATCGCATTGGCTTAGTTAACACCCATTGGGCCGTCATTTTACCGGGGATTTTTACCGTATTCGGAACGTTCCTGATGCGGCAATTTTTCAGTACAATTCCGAACGAGCTGCTTGAAGCGGCAAAAGTGGATGGAGCGGGATTCTTCCGGATCTATTGGCAAATTTGTTTGCCATTAACGAAGCCTGCCATTGTAACACTCCTCATACTTACTTTTACCTGGCACTGGAACGAATATGAGAATCCGTTGATCTTCTTGCGTTCAAGTGAATTGTTCACACTACCGATAGGTCTTTCCAGCTTTGTAGATGAATATGGTGCAAATTATTCCTTGATTATGGCCGCTTCGGTTTCGGCGCTGCTTCCTCTCATCACCGTCGTAGCCATTTTCCAAAGATTCTTTGTTGAAGGCATTGCCAGCAGCGGCCTGAAAGGGTAACAGCAGCGAAATTTAATAAAGGAGTGATATCCATGAATGATTTTACAAACGATTTTGATATTGTGATTGTTGGGGCAGGAGTAGGTGGCATTTGTGCCGCTTTAGCTGCTTCAAGATTAAAAAGCAAGGTGCTGCTTATTGAAAAAATGAGTGAGATTGGCGGCACAGGCGTCCATGCGGCTATTGCTTTAGTATGCAAGTTTCGTGATCATGATGGGAGATGTGTGAACACGGGGATTCATAAGGAATTATTCCCGCAGGCCTATCAGAATACGGGATTGACCTTTGACGAGGAAACGGTATCCAGCTATGACGAACAGGAATTAAAAGAAACCTATCATCGATTAATTCAAAAAGAGAAAAATCTGACCGTATGGACGGACTGCGAGGTGGACGCTGTACAGGTGGAAGATGGGAATATTCGTTCAGTGACGATCACTGGATCTAAGCAAACGCGTGTATTTGGTCGCGTGTTCCTGGACGGGACGGCTGACGGGAATTTATCTGCATTGGCAGGAGCTGAGTTTCAAAAGGGGCGAGACAAAGATGGAAAGATGCAGATGGCGACGGTTACTTTCAAACTCACCGGATTCGATACCTCTTTATTTAAAGTGAAAGATGTCACAAGTTGGGGCTGCTTTTTTTGGCTGGAAGAGACGCTCAAGCCCTATTATGTTGCGATGAAACAGAGAAAGAACAGCACGAATATGCGTCAGGGCGTATTAGCATTCCCTTATCCAGATGGGAAAGCATTCCTATTTAATTCGACTGCGATAAGCGATGTTGATCCCACCATTCCAGGATCCGTTGAACGTGCGTTTGAAATCGGCAAAGTTCAAGTGTATGAATTAGTTGAAGCGATCAGGGAGCACCCAGCTTTTCGGGATGCGAAGATTGAGACTATTTTTACGAAGCTAGGGGTACGTGAAGGCCGCAGAGTTATCGGAGATTACATGTTAACCGGGGAAGACTGTCTGCAAGTACGCAAGTTTGATGATATGGTGGCTGCTTGTGCTTATGATGTGGATGTCCATGATCCAGATGGAAATAAAAATCACCAAGAGTATATGACTATTTTGCCAAGTCCGGGGTATTATCATATTCCTTATCGCAGCCTTATCGCTAAAGGATTTGGCAATCTGCTATTAAGTTCGAGATGTATTAGCGGAACATTTGAGGCTCACGCTTCTTACCGTGTGATGTCAGGAATTAGTGCCATCGGCGAAGCAGCAGGAACCGCCGCAGCTTTAACTGTCAAGTCTGGCTTCAGCGATGTTCGGATGGTTCCTGCCGAAGAGATACGTTATATTCTGCAAACCCGGGGCCAATTCGTAGAAGGTCCTGTTAAGGAAATACATGTTGTGTAGGTAAAACGTATTGCGTCAAGAATTGTAGGCGGCCAATTTCGCTACAAGGCAGTCAGACGAAGTGGTGAACAATTCAGATCCTGCTATTCGGAATATGCGCACTCTAGTGAGGCGAACGTTCCCGCTCGTTGCCTATCGGAAACAACTGCTTCTGAAGTGAAACGCTTGTTTGTCAAAATCTTTTAACTTATTATGTCGATTCAGAAAGGTTACCAAAACGAAAATGCGCTGGCAGTTGTGAGAGTCCATCTGATAAGCGGCGAGCCCAGCGGGATCGGACACTTTGAGGTAGCCAGCGTTCATTCGTTGCTGGTGATATTCTTTGCTAGTAAAATTTTATCCCGTTTCGGATCAAAAAGCCTGATTTTTAATCCAATGCAGATGAAAGCAAGCATCAGAAACAATACACCGCTCCATATAATCTGATGCGTTCCCATCTGGGATAGAAACCACCCCCCCGAGGTGGTACCTAATGAGACACCTAGATTTCCAAAAGATACAAACAAGCTATTTGCAAACTCAGGCGCTTCTGAGGCCTCAGAGGTTAGCCAAGTCTGGCTTATTATGAGACCGCTTGTGAAAACAGCTCCCCATACAATGATAATAACAATCATCGGAATCGTGTAGGTTCCCGCATAAAATATCAATAAATAGATCATTCCCAATACCAAAGGATAAAAAATGGTAGTTTTAACGATGCTTTTACTTAATAGCTTACCAGTTTGTAGATTGCCGTAAACACCACTTGCTCCAAATAGAATTAACATGACACTTATCGTTGTACCCTTCATGTTTGTCACTTTCCCTAGATATTCTGCAAAATAGCTGTATACGGCGAATAAAGCTGCCATAATCAAACATGCAGTTGCAATATTAAACCATAATTGGGGTTTTACTAAAACTTTCAATTGTTTCCCATAGGACATTTTTTCTTTTACTGGCATGGAGGGGATCCAACTTAAAATACTCATACATGTAATAGCATTGATAACTGCTGAGAATAGAAATGATGATTCAAGAGAAAATTGATTTCCAATAAATGAAGTGATCGGAATTCCTAAGACCATTCCTACAGTCACGCCAGTAAATACTTTGGCGACTGCTTTGGTACTTTGATCTTTTGGGACAGAACTCGCAGCCGCCGTAAAAGCGACCGAAAAATAAACGGGATGAAGAAAAGCAGGTAGAATTCGAAAAAGTAATAGAACCGTGTAGTTGGGGGCAAATGCTGAGCCAAGATTTGATATTGCAAAAATAGCAAGTACTCCAGCCAAGATATTTTTGCGATTTACCCCTGAGAATAATAAAGTCATAAATGGACCGAAAATGGCAATGACGAGAGCGAACAGACTTACAAGTAATCCTGCTTGCGAAACACTGATTCGGAAGTGCTGAGTAATCTGTGGTAAAGTACCCACAACGCCAAGTTCGGTATTAATTATTCCAAATATGCCGATGGCGATGATAGAGGAAATATATGACTTTTTCATAGAATTAGAATTCTCCTTAGTTTCAATGAATGAACAATAAAATGCATGTAAGGGATAAAATGTATTTCATGAATTGGCGACAAACAATACCCAATGATTGATGGGTATTAGGGTCAGACTCATTCTGTTATGTTAAGCATGTAATTTTTCTCCATCTCCTTATAAGTCACGATCTTATCTGCAAGCAAATTTAAATTTTGGTTAAGCTCAATCATATGTAGTTGAACTTCTTTGTAGTGCTCCTCGAGAAGAATTCTCCTTTCAGTTAAAGTTGAATCGCCTCGCCACCTTAGCTCGGCGATTTCGAGCATTTTGTTGATTGGCATTCCTGTGGCTTTCAGTCGATTCAAAAACTCAATCCAGATAATGTCTACTTTTGAGTAACAGCGGTAACCATTTTTATTGCGATGGATTGAGCTAAGAAGACCAATATTTTCGTAATAACGCAACGTGTGAACACTAAGACCTGTAATGTCAGCAACCTGTCGAATTGTTAATAACTTTTCCATAACAACAGTATATACTTTCGAGTTCACTCTAAAGCAAGTAATTTTAATTTTATGCATCCTAACGTATACGATCCGCGAGTAAGATTGTGGCGGAAAATGAAATGGGGCGTATCATCGGTGCTCAAAAACGTGGGTGCGGAAGCATCAAATTTAATTGCTGAGGTAGAGGGGAAAGAGATTAAAAATGTCCTTGAACAAATTAAAAGAGTCCGTATACAGTATTTTTCCATCTACTTATAATTTAAATCGTAAACGGTTTCAATCTATGCTAGAGATTGGGGGAACATCGGGAATATAGCATCGGTATCGAATGATTTTAAAACATTTATTTACATTTGAAGGGAGAAGTCACGCTATGAAACAATTGCTTGGTCGTTTATGTTCTTCAATTCTTGTGTTTTCTCTACTAGCAACTTATGGGTTCACCCTTATTTCGGGAAACCAAGTTGCTTATGCGGCAGCATTAACCATTGAGCAAAACACAATAGGGAACATTTTCTATGAAAATGACACCAAGAGCTTCCAAATCCATACAGATGGGGACTCGATTGATTGGGTTTATTCCGATTATTGGAATAACACCGTACAGTCCGGAAGCCAAGCCGTAAGTGACGGAACGACCCTGCTAACCGTTAATCCCGGTAAAAATGGATGGTTCAACTTAGTGATTACAGCCAAGCAGAACGGGAACGTTATTGCCTCCAAAGATACTTCGTTCGCGGTCGTCTCGAATTTCGATCTGAGCCAAGTGGCGGATTCGCATTTTTCCGTACAAACACATGCTGCACGAACCGACTTAATTGCTCAAGACTCCGCAGCCCTGATCCCGATTGCCAAAAAAATGGGGGTTAAGTATGTCAGGGATGCCTTGCGGTGGGGGGACATCGAGGATACGACGAAGGGGGTTTATAGCTTTAAATCCTTCCATGACGATTTCATGTCGCGTGTAGCGGGGAACGATCTCAAGCCCTATTTAACTCTGGCGTTATATAATAATTTATACGATGGGGGAAATGCACCGACAAGTTTGGAGGGAAGGACGGCATTTGCTGAATATGGCAAGCAAGTATTGAGCAGGTATCCCCAGATCGGTCAGGTGGAAATTTGGAACGAGCCGGACATTCCTTCGTTCGGGAAGGGACTTAGCACTGAGGCAGAGAAAGCGGATTTTTACTTCAATTTGTTAAAAACCTCCTACGAACAAATTCATCCCCTTTTTCCGAATGTGAAAATAACCGGATTTGTATTTGGCGAATTGGGTTCAGATGCATTTTTGGAAGCGCTTTACCAAAAGGGTGCGCTGAATTATATGGATGAGTATTCGTTTCATTCGTATACGAGGAATCCAGAGGATTTCGTTAAAGATATCAACAGGCACAAAAATATAATGAAAACCTATAACAATAATCAAACCATCCCTATCAATCTTTCGGAGACAGGATTTAGTAACTTCAATTTCGACGAGCATGTCCAAGCCAACTATGTGGCTCGAAGAATTGTCACTGCTTTGGCAAATGGTATCCAAAAAATCAATATCTATAATTTGCAAAATAAATCTACAGTTCCGAATGAATTTGAGGGAACGTTCGGTTTGATTCGGAATCCTGACGATGTCAAAGGGGCCTATGTTCCTAAGCCGGCCTATGCCGCTTATGCGACTATGACCCGTGAATTAACGGGAGCGGATTTCCAAACCACGGAGGATGTTGGACCTGGCGTTTATAGTCATAAGTTTCATACAGCAGCGGAGGATATTCGGGTCATGTACGCTCCTGCGGGAGCCGACCTCAAGCTGTATACTCACAGCAGCCTTCATGTCACGGACATCATGGGGAATACGGTGGCATATACGCCAACGAATGGTTATGTACGGCTGCGGCTGGATGAGAATCCGCTTTATGTAAAAGGTGAGTTGGAGGCTCCTTATATCGAAGAGATTCCGCCGACGAGTACCAATCCGATCACTCTATATAGTGGTTACAGCATGGGAGGCTATGTGGAAGTCAATGGACCGCTTGGCACGGCTACTAATAAATGGGTAACCTCTACCGTGCTCAAAGGCTACAACGGCGGTATTTCGCGAGCGATTACGAACCCAACGGGCGCAACGGCCAAATGGACACCGAATGTGTCCGCGTCCGGACGCTATCGGGTTTCAGCGTATCTCCCTGGAACGCCCGCCACTCCGGTGAATACCACCAAGATGGCTGCTTATTCGATCTACATCAACGGAGTAAAACAGGAGACGAAAGTTGTTGATCAATTCTCTCTGCAGGGATCATGGCAGGTATTGGGTACCTATGAGTTTCCAAGGGGAACAAGCAGCTATATCCTGCTCGAAGACACAAGCCTAGCTCACGATCGACCTCTTAGGGCAGATGTCATCAAGCTAGAGGCTATACCGCCGACAGGAATTGCTCTGGATACCGACTCCTTGGATTTACGGGTTGGAGATAATTATTCCTTCACGGCTGTGTTTACGCCTGCTGAGGCCACTGACCAGTCGCTAATTTGGAGCAGTTCGAACAGTCAAGTCGTGACTGTCGATGCCGAGGGGCATGCGAATGCGACCGGGGTCGGGGAGGCAGTGATTCGAGCCACGAATCCGCTAACTTCCCTTTATGCCGAAGCGAAGATCCAGGTAACGATGCCCGTCATACAGCAGGTTACGATTTATAATAGTTATGGCACAAATGGGGGATACACGGAAGTCAACGGACCACTAGGAATCGCTACGAATAAGTGGGTGACTTCCACGGTTCTCCAAGGTTATAACGGCGGTATCTCGCGAGCGATTACGAACCCAACAGGCGCATCGGCCAAATGGACGCCGACAATCACCCAGCCCGGACGATATAGGGTATCGGTTTATTTGCCAGGAACGCCCGCGACTCCGGCGTATACGACCAAAGCTGCCGAATACTCGATTTATACGGATGGCGTAAAGAGCGATTCTAAGATCGTTGATCAATCTACATTACAAGGTTCATGGCAGGTATTGGGCATCTATGATTTGCCGCGAGGAAGTGCCAGCTACATCACGGTCGAGGATGCGAATCCAGCTCATGACAGACCGCTTCGTGCGGATGTGGTCAAGTTCGAGTTCATCCCCCCTACGGGCATCAGCTTGGATAGCCAAGCGCTTGATTTTCAAGTAGGAGATACGCATTTATTTACGGCGGGGATAACTCCGAACGATGCAACGGATCAAAATCTGCTTTGGAGCAGCACGAATAGCGACGTGGCAGCCATTGATGCCCAAGGACAGCTGCATGCTCTGGCTGTTGGCAGCGCAGTGATCCGTGTCACGAATCCATTGACGTCTCTTCATGCCGAGACTGAGGTGAAAGTAACGCCTAATGACAAGACAGCACCCGTAAGTGTTGCAACTGTAAGCCCGGCAGCACATAACGGCAGTTACGGATGGTATACGTCGGATGTTACGGTAAGCATGTCTGTATATGACAATTTATCCGGCGTGGCGAAAACAGAATACCAAGTGAATAATGGGGGTTGGATCACCTATACGGATTCCATTCCTGCCTTCGGTGAAGGGATATACAAGGTCGATTATCGCAGTACGGATCAAGCAGGCAATGTAGAGCAAATCCAAACTATCGAGTTTAAAATTGACAAGACGGCACCGTTACTAACTGTTCAATTAGATAAAACATCCATTTGGCCTGCGAATCATAAAATGGTCGTTATAAATGCTGCACTTCATTCGAGTGATGCTATATCAGGCGTTGAATCAGTGGTGTTAACCTCTATTACAAGCAATGAACCAGATAGTGGTCAAGGTGACATGGAGGCAAATATCGGTACAGCGGCCACTTCATTTCGGTTGCGTGCTGAAAGATTAGGGGTTGGATACGGACGTATCTATACCATTACCTATACGGTTACCGATAAAGCGGGCAACAAAACGGATACTTCGGTAACTGTCACAGTGCCTCATGATCAATCGACTTAGTAAGCCATGAAAACTCATCTAACTTTGTAAACGTTCAATTTGCATTTCGATTTCTTGTAAGGCCATAAAGAATAAGGCTAATTGTCTGGCTTGTTTTACCTCATCCCTAGTAACATTAACAAAGGACTCTCCTTGTACAGTGATGTACAGGAGGGTCCTTTTATTTATCATTTGTAATTGGATCATCGTATGAGGTACAAGTATAAAGTGAAATCGGTTAAGAAATAGATATTCTAGGCAACGTAATCGGCATGGGCAGTCTGTATAATGAGGTCAAATGCAGTTCTAACATGTGGAGGTAATTATGAGGAATGCCCAGACAGCAGCTACAGCTACTACCATTCAGTCTAGGAAGCAACCGTGGAAACTAGCCCATCTTCCATTTTATTTAATGATTGTACCTGGATTACTTTACTTCTTAATTTTTAAATATATCCCTATGCTGGGTCTCCTCATTTCGTTTCAGCGGTATGATCCGTTTGTTGGCATATGGAAGAGCAAATGGGTGGGTTTTGACAATTATGTGCGATTATTTACAGAGCAAGATTTTCCGTTGCTGATCAAAAATACGTTTTACTTTGCAGGGATGGATATTTTCTTTTTCTTTCCTGCACCGATTCTTCTGGCCCTTCTGCTGAATGAAGCGAGATTGAAAACAGTCAGAAACGTTGTGCAGACCATTATGTATGCCCCGCATTTCATATCATGGGTTGTTATTGTTTCTATAACGACGACATTGTTTTCCTCACAAGATGGCGTTATCAATCAGTGGCTGATGTCAGCAGGCTTCGGAAAGATCGAGCTGTTCACGAAGGCGGAGTGGCTTCGACCGATGTGGCTGCTGCAAAATATATGGCAAGGGATGGGCTGGGGGTCCATTTTATATTTGGCCACGATGGCCTCCATTGATCCTTCCTTATATGAAGCGGCAAAGGTAGACGGCGCGGGCCGTTTCCGTCAGATTTGGCATATCACCCTGCCGGGGATTCGATACGTCGTCATTGTACTTTTCATTTTGCGGCTGGGCAATTTCATGGACATTGGCTTTGAGCATATTTTTCTGCTGCAGAATCCGCTTAATGTTCATGTCTCTGACGTATTTGATACTTACGTATATCGTACCGGTATTCTTCAACGCGATTATAGTTATTCGGCCGTGGTAGGAATGTTCAAATCCATTGTAGGACTTACGCTTGTACTTGGTGCCAATAAACTGGCACGCAAGCTGGGAGAGGAAGGGGTGTACTAGCGAATGAAAGCAGATCAGTCCCTGAAAGACAACGTGTTTAATACGTGTGTAATTCTTATTCTTCTGTGTTTGGCATTGATCGTTGTCGTGCCATTCTTGTTTACCTTTTTTAGTTCTTTTGCCACGAGTAAAGAATTGCTGCTTAAAGGTGTTGTGCTTTGGCCCAAAGAGTGGACATTGGAAGCGTATAGATTTCTTTTGGATAATGACCAATTCACGCGTGCATTTAAGAATGCCGTTTATCTGACCGTGGTAGGCACAACGATAAATATGACGCTGTCGATCCTGATGGCGTACGGCTTGTCCCAGCCGGGTGTCAAAGGCAGAACAACCATCAATTTCATGGTATTATTCACGATGCTATTCCATGGAGGCATGATCCCTACTTATTTGGTTGTGAATAAACTCGGATTGATCAATTCCTATTGGTCGATTTGGCTTGTCAATGCGATAGCTCCCTTCAACATGATTGTCATGCGCAGCTTCTTTCAGACGCTGCCAAACGAAATGAAAGAATCTGCCCGTATCGATGGTTGCGGTGAGTTTAAAATTCTTTGGCGGATTATATTGCCTATCTCGCTGCCGGTGTTGGTAACCTTTACGTTATTCTATACCGTGGCCAACTGGAATACCTACTTCCAAGCGGTATTGTATCTAAACAATGCGAATTCGTATCCGCTGCAGGTTTTCCTTCGTCAGGTACTCATTGTAAATACTTCTGAACTGGGACTCGCTGTTACGGAAAATGGATATGCGTATACACCTGCTGTCCGGCATGCCGCAATCCTGCTGGCAGCTATGCCGCTGATTCTGGTATACCCTTTTATGCAAAAATATTTCAGCAAGGGAATGATGATGGGTTCTGTCAAAGGATAGTTATTGAAACAATATCCACTATTAAAGCGCGCCCTTATATAGTATGTTTGAACTAAAACAGTCTTCGACAGACCGTGAGATATAGGGGGATACAGATGTATCATGTGCTAGTAGTAGAAGACGAGCTGCTCATTAGGGATGCTATTGTAGAAATGGTTCAGCAAATGGATGGCTTTAAAGTGACTGGAGAAGCTTCCAGCTGCGAGGAAGGCTGGCGTCTCATCCAAGAGCTGTGGCCGACTGTGGTCATCACGGATATTCAAATGCCGGATAAGGATGGACTCGAGCTTACCCAGCGCATCCGAAATCAACGTTTACCGGTTGTCTCTATTATCATTAGCGGCCATGACAGCTTTCCTTATGCTCAAAATGCCATCCGATTGCATGTCTCTGAATATTTGCTTAAACCGATCTCGGAAAAGGAGCTTCACTCTGCGCTTTCCCGCTCTGTCAGCAGGTTAGAAACATTTGCAGAGCCCAATCAAATTTTGCTGGACATGCAGTTTTTTGTGGATAGTTTGCATCAATTCGAACCGATTCAGCTGTTTGAGCGAACTGATCATCTGCTGGGTGTCATCTTGGGTCAACGTTCATTAGAGAAGGGCGCTAAGATGAGTTATTTACGTATCTTTTTAGGTAAACTCGTGGAAGTTGTGAAGGTCATTTATCCTGCATTTGAGGAGGCTTCCGTTCCTGAGGATTTGAATGAGCATCAAGTCCGCCATGTCTTTCATGACCTTTTGCACGAGTGGATACGCCGCTATCCGCAGTTTGCCAATAATAACATGCGACTCGTTATTAAACGAGCTTGCGAGTACATTATGACCCACATGCAAGAAGAATTAACACTAAAGCAGATGGCTGATTATTCCAATTTGAGTACGTCTTATTTTGGTGTGTTGTTTAAACAGTATACGGGGAAAAGCTTTGTGAACTATGTAAACCAGATACGCATTGAAAAAGCCTTAGAATACCTTCGAAACTCAGACAAAAAAATATATGAGATTGCGGAAGAGGTTGGTTTTGCTTCATTGCCCTATTTCAACCGTGTGTTCAAGCATGTATCGTCCGTGACCCCAAATGAATATCGAAAGGGTCTGGGCTTATGAAGCGGGAAATTTGGTTTAGCCGATATTCGATCAAGGTAAAGTTGATTCTGATCCTACTGACGGTAACGCTTTCATCCATCTTGCTAACAGGGACCCTCTCCCAATATTTCTATATGAAAGCGGCGCGAAATGACTTTTTTCAGTTTGCAGATGATGCCTCTTATCGTCTCAATCATCAAATAGATCTCTATATTCAACAAATGAAAATTTCTGTTTCTTCACTAGTTGCGGGTCCTTTGCCAAAGCGAAACGATTTTACCCAATTGACTGGTAATTTCGGTATTATTCAGAATTGGCTGGCGAGTGAAGAACCGAGTACTCCTACTCAGCTGGCCGAATTGGAGGATGTGCTGAATAATTATGTCGCCCTCAATTACAGTGAGGTTGACAGTATGTTTCTGATGTCCTTGAGTGGACGTGTCGTCTCGAATATTCAGCACTTTGATCAAATATCTAAAACCTATCTGAATGAACCATGGTTTGCAATGGAGATGAGTTCTACCTTAAAGGTGCTGCCGACACACAGATCTCAAGTAACAGGTAAAAATGTCATCTCCTTGCTCGTGCCAATTTTCTCACTCGATACGATGAAATTGGCTGGAAGGCTAGTCATTAACTTGCGAATAAGCGATCTTGAAAAGACGATTGTACGGTCTTCTCTCGCTAAGAAAGGATATTTCTTTATCGTATCCAAAGAGGGCACGGTTGTGTATCATCCTGATTCGGAGTTGATTGGTAAACCCATTCAGGAAACAAAGTTATCCGAATTAAAGTTTAATGAGACTTCTTCTGTTCAGGATATTCAGGGTACGGAAATGCTGGTTGCTTACAACGAATCGGAGTTAGCCAAGTGGAAGTTGGTTGCGATGGTTCCGTTTGAAGAGATGGCAAGCGGTGTCAAAGTGGCACGTAACGCGATGATTGCAGCCATGCTAATTCTCGCCGCTGTCGTCCTTGTTCTCGTACCGATTGTTGCGCAGTGGTTCATTCGCCCTCTCCGGCGTTTAAAGCAATTAATGGAACATGTTGAAAAAGGGAATTTGGATGTTCGAGCGCAGGTCATTCCAGGCAAGGATGAAATTCAGCTGCTGAGCCGCAGCTATAACCGGATGACGGATCAACTTCATCAGCTCATTGAGACTATCAGCTCTATGAAAGTAAATGAGATGCACATTTTGCTAAGACAGAAAGAAGCCATGATCCAAGCACTGCAAAACCAGATTAACCCGCATCTCCTGTATAACACTTTAGAAATCATTAACAGTCTGGCCTATATAGAAAAAAATGAACGCATTCAAGTGATTGCCAAAAACCTGGGAGACTATTACCGGTACACGGCCTCTATCATAGAGCCTGTTGTTACATTAAGAGAAGAACTTAATCAATTGGAAAAATATTTGGAAATTATTAAGATTCGATTTCCAAAGCATTTTCAAAGCCGCTTTTATGTCAATGAAAAGTATTTGGATGTGCTAATTGTGAAATGTTCACTACAGCCAATACTAGAAAATGCCATTAAATATGCGGTTGAACCGAAGAGCGGACGTGGAACAGTCATTGTCAGTGCTTACAATGAAGCACAGGACTTAATTATTGAAATTGCTGACAATGGCAATGGCATTGCAGTAAGCAAGTTGGCAGAATTACAGGAACGGTTGGATTGGATCCTTACCCAGGCTAACGAAACGCTAATGAAAAGTGAGTCGCTAGGGATTGTCAATGTGCATGCACGTTTAGTGCTGCAATACGGTCCCTCCTATGGTTTGACGATCACGTCATTTGAGAATAGAGGGACAGTTGTCTCCATAAGAGTACCTTTACTTAAGAAAGAGTGAAGAAGGAGGGGAAATGATGACTGAAGCGCGATTAATCGTTGGTAATGACATTTCAGGTCACACCATAAATCCCTTTATATTTGGGAATTTTATCGAGGATATTGATGATCATATGCCAGCGATGCTGGCTTATCCACTCAGGAATATGGATTTCGAAGAGGAAGACCATAATCTGGATGGTGTTTCGGGTTCCTGGTATCCGCTTAATTTCGGAAAGCACACCCAATTTGCGATAGAACCAGCTGCAAGAGGGCATGCGGGACATAGTCAAAAAATTAGATTGTTTAACAAGGATAGGTGCATGTCAGGGATCGCGCAGTGTATTCACATTGAAGATGGTGTACCTCATACCCTGCGCATGTATATGCGGGCTACGCGTGAAATCCACAGGGTTCTGGTAAAACTGCTTGATCGGAGCAACGGGGAGGTTCTTGGCTCGACAGAGCTCGAAGTTACGGAACATCGTTGGAAAGAAGTTGCGGGTAACCTGGAGATTTCTCGTTCCTGTGCTGCTGTCGAAATGCAGGTGTGGGCGATACCGCTGCCTCCAGCGGAATGGGAGGACTCGGTTTCAACAGGGATGATTTGGTTCGATCATATTTCTATACTCCCTGATCAACAGACGGGGTTATTGAAGAAAGACGTATTTCAAATGGCTAAGGCATTGAATTGCGGTATCATGCGACTGGGTGGCAACTACATCAGTTTGTACCATTGGGAGGACTTCGTCGGTTCGACGTATCACAGACCCAATTACATCAATGAGGCATGGGAGCAGGCTGGGCAGGTGCATAAATATTTTGGTACCGACGAATTCGTCTCTTTGTGCCGACAGCTTGGTGTGGAGCCCCAAATCTGTGTGAATATGGGTACGGGAACAGCGGAGGAAGCTGCTCAGTGGGTGGAATATTGCAATGGGGACGTCTTAACACCGATGGGGGCCATGCGAGCAAGCAATGGACATCCAGAGCCATACGGAGTCAAGTATTGGGAAATTGGCAATGAAATGTACGGTCCATGGCAGGCAGGCGTGTGTTCTGCTGAACATTATGCGGACAATTATTTATCATTTGCAAAAGCAATGAAAGAAAAGGATTCATCCATTCGATTATTAGGTTGTGGAACGGCCAGAGATTCGCTTGCCCCGGGATGGAATCGAAAAGTGCTGGAATTAGCCGGTTCAGCCATGGATTACCTGACACTTCATCTGTATCAAGGACAAAATTTCTTTCCTATGGATGCCGGGACCCCAGGTGAAGTCCGTTTCAAAGCGATAACGGCCTTTCCTGAAGTAGCAAGGTCTTTATTTGGTGAATTGGAGTCGATTATTCAAGGCAGTGAAGATCTAAAGCATTTGAAAATTGCGGTTACAGAATGGAATACCATGTATTTCCCCAATCCTGATTTGCCGAACAATCATACATTAGAAGCTGCGGTTGCCAATGCCTGCATGCTTAACGAAATGATTCGACAGAGTCATCTGGTCCATATCGCCAACTTCTCTGATTTAGTTAATGGTTGGGTGGGCGGCTGTATCCGAGTCGGAGATCATTATGAGCGCATGAAGAAGCCAGGCTGGAGTGGACGTCAGGACACCATATTCGGAACGGCGACCTATCACCTTTTACGTCTGTATGCGAATCGTCAATTGCATCGAGTTGTGGAAACCCAGGTACTTTGCCATACGTTTGATGCCGGGGTATCAAAGCTTGATCTTCCTTTGGATAAACTGCCTAATTTGGATGTTGTGACTTGTATTTCCGAGCAGAACGATATCTTGACGATGTTTATCGTAAATCGGAGTTTGGAGAATGTCCCATTGACCTGTGATTTGGCTGCGTGGAGACCGTTGGATGGTGCGCTTCTTTATACGATTATAGGAGAACACTATGAGGATTATAATACCGTATTTGAACCGATTAAAATTAAAGAAGAGGTTCTGAACACCCGGATTGTGGGGGCGAATTGGAGCTATGAATTGCAACCTCATGCGGTCTATGTTCTCGAAGTCCAGTTGACAACTTCCTAATGAAATCGGATAACATTTCGAGTTTCTGTGTAACGAAAAAAAACGGAATTACATACATACTAGAACAAGCAGGACAACAAGCTTGACAAATACGAGAAATTGAGACAAAAGGAGGAGCAGCCTTGGGACTTAACATACGCCTTCACACAGCACCTGAGAAAGCGAGCCATTGGCAAATAGATAAGCGGATATTTGGGAAATTTTTTGAAATGAATGGGAAGGATACCTATCCAGGTATTATTGATGATTGTATCGCCAATGGCTCCTTTGAGATTTGGTTTTCGAAAAGAAAAAAGGATGGCACGAATTTACCGTGGACGATGCGGACAGAAATCATGTACAGGGACACCCCACATACATCGGGATTGGCTTATCCCTGGGAGCCTGTCGGCGATCAGGAGGGTGCATTTGAACAGCTGCAAGGCGGGGTTCACGGAAAACCAGCGTGGAAGAGCTACCAGCGAATGAAGCTTACGGACGGCGTGAGAAGAAGAGGGATTGTGCAGCGAATTACACTGGCTGATGAACGAACTTTAGAATATCGCCTGCAGTTCTATGCACGAGCATCGGGTTCTTTTACCCGCCTGCATACGGCGCTTGAGGATAAAGCGGGTGTGAGGCTAAGTGAAAGCAGTGTGGAGTTAACTGAAAATTGGAAGCGTTACGATCTGCTGCTCACCCTGGATCGAGCCAGTGAATTCCGTTATTCAGATTCTCCCTTTGGTGAATACAGATTAAGCTTGATAGCCGATGCAGATGGGGAAAGTACGGTTGATCTCGATTGGGTGATGTTGACTTCCGGAGATGCGGTAGAAGGTTTGTTTAACCCCACGACCATAGAGCTGCTGAAGATGTACAATGTCACCTCTATACGCTGGGGCGGTAATTATGCCAATGAATATAATTGGAAAGATGGGATCGGCCCTTGGCTGCAACGACCCGTTCGAGATAATCAAAATTGGGGTGGTCTGGAGCCCAACTATTTTGGTACCAACGAATTCCTTAGATTCTGTCAATTAATCGAAGCGGAGCCATTCTTAAATGTCGGTTTCAGCTATGACTTGCCTCCTGAACTTGCAGCAGAGTGGGTTGAATATGTGAATGGAGATATCACCACTCCCATGGGGCGTTTGCGCGCTGAACATGGTTATCCGGAACCGTGGGGAGTTAAGCTTTGGCAGGTTGGCAATGAGAGCTATGGGGATTATCAATTCGGTTATACGAACTCAATCGATTTTTCCAAGCGAATTCAAACGTACTATACCATGATGAAAAAGATAGATCCTTCCATTTCCATTATTATGGCTGGAGAGGACCCGAGTTATGTGGATTACTCTGAAATTCCAGGCCAGCCGCCTATATGGAACAAACGAATGTTCGAGATTGCAGGCCCTGCATATATCGACGGGCTCGATATCCACCAGTACACAAGAGGAATACGGGATGAAGGCTTGCGAAAGGAATGGTTAGCAAGCAATGCTGCTGATCCATCTTTCTATAATCAAGTTCTGGTTTCCTATCCAACCCAATACGAAGCTAATATTCAAGAACTGAAGGAACTGGCTAAAGGATACGGGTTCGAGCCTCTGGCGCTGGAAATAGGGGAATGGAATCTGGAACCGGAAACGGATATGAATTGGCCAAAAGCGGAGTTTGAAACGATGGCTCACGCGTGTTATGTTTCCTCCATGTTTAATACCTTTATTCGACAAGGTGATTCTGTCAAATACGCCTACCAAAGAGACAATACCCTATATTATCGGGCTTACCCCGTGGATATGAGGCCTGTGAATCCAGGAAATGATACGTCACGGTTTTATGCGGAACCTTTCTTGCGCACCGATACGAACTGGCGGCGATTGGAGATTGAAACAGAAGGCTCGTCGTTTACGATGCCGCAGACCTGGGTTCGAATCCGACCTATGGAACAAGTTCCGCATGTTGATGCCGCCGCAGTTATTTCAGATCGGAATGATGAAATCATCCTGTTTCTTGTGAATCGAGATCTGAGTTTTGCCCATACCGTTCATTTAGAAGGAGAATGTTTAACAGGGGAGATGAAATCATCGGTCCTGCTTCAGTACGGTGATTCACCTTTTCTAAGACATACCGATTGGTATGTAAAGAGCGGCTATCATATCATCGAATCACAGCTAGCTGTAGCCTCTGATGGACGAGCAGAAATAAGTATGCCTGCAGGTTCGGTTGCGAGGGTCTCATTGAAATTTATTAACGTTTAAAGAGGGGGAGCTTCTATGAAAAAAAAGTGCTTGTTAAGTTTAGCTCTGCTGCTTTCTGTAAGCAGTTTATCCGCATGCTCCACGAATGGAAGCCAGAAATCAGAAGCGGGAGGTACTTCAACGCCTTCTGCGGCAAGCCTTGACGACGGGAAGGAGCTCATGAATATCTCATTGATGGTGCCGCAATATGCTGAAATCGGACCTTCGAATGATTCTGCTCTCATTAAGAAGTTGAATGAAAAGTTAAACATCAAGCTTGATATTCAGTGGATTCCCGGCGCAAGCTACAACGACAAAATAAGTGTTCTTGCTGCTTCAAACAGCCTTCCCGATGTATATCGTATTGCTCCCGAAGATTATATGCAGTGGCGTGACAGAGGCGTGTTTCTGGATGTAAAACCTTATCTGGGTGCGTACCCTAATTTGACCAAGCAGCTTCCTGAAGCAGCATGGATGGAATTAAATGCCAAGGGTTCCTATTATGGCATTCCGTATTATGGCATTCCGCATCTCTTCTCCATGTCCATCCGGAAGGATTGGCTAGATAAATTGAATCTGAAAGTGCCTGAGACGATCGATGAATTTTATAACGTGGCTAAAGCTTTTGTAACGCAAGATCCAGATGGGAATGGCAAGGCGGATACGACTGGCTTCTCTATCCTGGCCCTTGCCAACGGCACATTCGGCAATGCAGCCTATTTGCAGGGAGCGTTCGGATTAGGGAATGAATGGGCTTTGAAAGATGGTAAGCTTGTGGCGATGCAAGCGCAAAGAGAGGAACTGAAGGGTTTCATTGGGTTCCTTAGAAAGGCATTTGCAGAGGGTGTAATGGATAAGAACTTCTTAGTTATGAAGCCTGCGGACGCGAGAAATAAGCTATGGAACGGACAATCGGGGATTCAGCTTGTAAATCCGAATGAAGCCATTCGTTTGGATATTCCAAACATCAAGAAGAATGCACCTCAAGCGGAGCTTATTCAACTTCTGCCACCTGCTGGGCCTACGGGAATCAGAGCGACACAAACGGAGGGCAGTGGTCAGGTGAAGGTCGTCATTAATAAGAATACAGATCCCAAGAAACAGCAGCGTATTCTCAAACTCCTTGATTACATGCTTTCAGATGAAGGATATGATCTCATTAAAGAAGGCGTAGAAGGTGTCGATTATAAGAAGAAGGACGATGGCAGCTTTGAGAAGCTTCAGACGAAAGAAACCGGAAATCTATTCTCTATTAACTTTTTCCGTCGTGCCGATAAAGCGATCCAGCTCCATAAATATAACGATCAGGGTTATGTGAAGCAGGTTGAACAATGGCTGAACAACAATGATAAATATGATTGGCCGAATGTTGGATTAGGTTTGGCTGCAGAGACAGAAGCCAACAAGAAGGTAAATATAACAACGTTAAATACGAAGTGGATGTCTTCCATGGCGCGTGTTATTGCCAATGATGCACCGATGGAAGAAATAGACAAAGCAGTGGACGAATGGTTGAAAAATGGCGGCGAGCAACTAACCAAAGAGGTGAATGAAATCTACAAACAGCGTAAATAAAAAATGCTATCCACATACAATCGTTTAAATGAAAGAGGAGTAAGGAACTGTCAGCGCCAATAATCATGTCGAAGGGAAAGGCGGACTCAAATGAATCAGAACCAAAAACCGAATGTCATTGTGATTCTGGCGGATGATATGGGATACTCGGATATCGGATGCTATGGAGGTCATATCGACACTCCACATCTCGACAGGCTGGCCAGTAACGGGATTCGATTTACCGAATTTTCGAATACGGCTCGATGCTCGCCGTCCAGAGCGTCACTCTTAACCGGTCTGCATCCGCATCAAGCAGGGATGGCGCACCTTCAAGGCAAGTACGGTCCATACACCGAGCGACTGAGCGATCACTGCGTAACGATTGCGGAGGTGCTTAAGGGCAGCGGTTACGGAACCTATCATTCCGGTAAATGGCATGCGGGCGTCGTGCCTGCCCACCAAAGAGGCTTTGATCAATCGATCGTGTATACCCCGGAATATTTTAACCCTGAGAAGGTTGCTTTAAACGGGCAGAAACTGGATCCCGACAGCTTCGACGACGATTTTTTTTCGACGGATCATATGACGGATCAAGCTATTGGGTTTCTTAGGAAGCATCGCGAGCAAATGCCGAATCAGCCTTACTTTTTGTACTTGGCTTTCAATGCTCCCCATTTTCCTTTACAGGCGAAGGAGAAAGATATTCAAAAATACAAGGGCCGATTTGATCAAGGTTGGGATGTGTTAAGGGACGAAAAATTCGGGCGCATGCAGGATATGAATATAATTGATGCATCCTGGGAGTTGTCGCCGCAAGCGGCCTCCGCTGCTTCGCCTTGGGCGGAAGAGCCTCATAAAGCGTGGAGGCTTCGCGCATTTGAGGTATACGCTGCAATGGTGGATTGTATGGATCAAAACATCGGCCGCTTGCTTCAATCTCTCGAAGAAGTCGATGAGCTGGACAATACACTCATCATGTTCTTGTCCGATAATGGGGGGAGCGGAGAGTTTCCAGAAATTCAAAATCCTGATTTTCTTCCAGGCGGGCCAGACTACCTCACCGGAAACGGCCATTATGGCTATGGCTGGGCCAATCTATCCAACACACCGTTTCGAATGTATAAGCATTATATCCACGAGGGCGGAATTGCTTCACCTTTTATCGTTCATTGGCCTGCCGGTTTGGAGGACAAGGGTGATCTTCGAAGATCTCCCGCACAGCTTACCGATATCATGGCTACGATTGTAGAAGTAACCGGTTCCGTCTATCCAAAGGCGTATAATGGAAATCAAATTATACCGATGGAAGGGACAAGTATGGTTTCCATATGGAAGAACGATACGTCAATGAAGGAGTATTTGTTCTGGGAACATGAGGGTAATTGCGGAGTAAGGCATAAGAACTGGAAGCTGGTCAGGTTCTATGCCCAGCCTTGGGAGCTGTATGATATGGTGAGCGACGGAACGGAAGTAAATGACTTGGCCGAACAGTATCCGGAAGTCGTACGGCGGTTGGAGGAAGAATACGTACGATGGACGCAAAGAGCGAACGTGCTGACCAGGGAACAATACTTAAAGTTTGATAAAAATGCGGGAAAAAAAGAACAGGTAGTAGATATCCGAAAATTAAAGGAATCTTACCCCAAGAAATAACGGCGGTCGAGCCTTGAAGAAGAACTTTCAGCGGCCAGCGCTTAGCGGTTCACCCCCACCCGGGTAATGAGCCACCAAGCGTTGGCCGTCTGCGATTTTGCCGTAAGGGACGTAATTTGTCGGATGGTGCTGCTGCATAGTTACAGGGCTGAAGCAAAGTCCACAGTAGGAGAGGAGCAGTATATTACAAGCAGCCGTTAATCCGATGATAGAAGCCATCATTGCAATAGCCTGTTCAGGCGCCGGACAGGCTATTCCCTGTTCCGCAGTCATCGCGGCGTGGCGGATGTTGTGCATTGCCCGGCGCAGTATAATTCGCCTTCCGTTACCCTGTATCTATGCACATATTGAGGCCAATCCATCCCAGCCAAACCGGAGGAATCGTTATACATCCTGTCAACCGATGGGTCGAATGGCTCCCATCCCGTTCCATTCAAGGTAAAGTATTTGCGGCTTTCCTCCGACATGGAATCGGCTTCCGCCGATCCGTTGGATCCGGCTTCATTCGATGAGCTCAAGGCTCAGCGTATCGGCGAGAAGGAGTCCAAGGAAATCGAAATCGAAGGACGGCACTATTTGGTGGTCAAGTTTCAATCGGCATTCACCGGCTGGACAATGCTAGAACTGATCCCGATGGACTCGCTTCTAAGCAAGTCGGTTCGTCTTCGTAAGCAGCTGCACCGCATGCGAGCCTATTATTATGCCAATATCACGATGATCGACGAGAAGATTGGTGGAATTATAAGCGCATTGGGCGAAAAAGGGTACTTGGACAATACTGTCATTATTTTCACCTCGGATCATGGGGAAATGCTGGGGGATAAATATCATATTTTAAAATGGTCTATGTATGACGCCGTAACCCGTGTCCCCATAATTGTGTGGGCACCTGGTCGATTCAAGGGAGGCCGCCGCATGGATCCTTTGTCAGCATTTCGATATCGCACCTGTCATTATGGAGCTTGCAGGCTTGGACGTCCCGGCATCATGGGAAACAAAAAGCGTAATGCCGGCTCTACGGAATGAGGATGAGCATTCTTCGTGAAATCGGTTAACTAATCAAGGTTCTGTGCAACTAAATTATGGTTTGCTTTTATTATAATAAGATCATGCTCAGTATAATTACACGGCTGAGCTTATGAAATGCAAGGAATAACCGATAGGGAGGGGGCTTCTTCATAATGCAGAGTTTGGTTCAAAGAGGCGGACAACCGTAAGGTTCCAACAGGAATGGGTCATGGCTAGCGAATGGCAGGGTGATAAGGGGATAATCGGCAAGTTTTTCGAAATTGGCAATGAATGGGCATTGAAGGATGGCAAGCTAGTAGCGGTACAGGTGAAAACAAAGGAGCAGAAGGCTTTCATTGATTTACTGAAAGCGTTTGCATAAGATGTTCTAGACAAAGATTTTCTGTTCATGAAGTCGACGGACGCGGCAACAAACTTTGGAAAGGCCAACTCGGCATAGAGATCGTGAATCCGACCGAAGTGCTGTGGCTTGACTTACCGAATACACAGAAGAACTCTTCGGGTGCTTCTATTGTTCAGCTTGAATCCAAATGGATGTCCATAATGGCCAGAGTCATTACCGGTGAAGCGCCGCTGGATACGATTGATGCGGTTGTTGAGGATTGGAAGAAGAACGGCGGCGATGAGCTGTCCAAGGAGGTGAACCAGCTGTATCAGCAGTGGAATGAAGTGAGGCTTTGGTCATAAGTTAATGAATTCACGAGGAGGAATAGAATTGAAAAAATTAGCGAAATCTGCTCTGGTCCTGGCCATGATTGCATCAAGCATGTTTGCTTCGCCATTCCATAACACAGTGCAAGCTGCAGATTATACAGCAACGATCGATATCGATACGAGTACGGTTACTTCTTACAACCCCGACTTTAGAGGAGTGAATAATGAACCAGAACGAACCGCGATTAAATTTAATGACCCAGAATTAATCAATGCCGCTATTGACTACGGGCGTATCGGTTTTGTCAGATGGCCAGGTGGAACACCTACCAACGCCTTTTCGTGGAAGCTTGGACTGACGGATACCGAATTTACAGGTCAAACGCAAAAGGAAGATCGGCGCTATTACAATCAAATCTATTCTAAGCGCTATCAGATTGCTAAAGGTGATGAAAGGATATCTGATTATGTGGATTTTCTTCAGCAGACAGGCGCCAAAGCAGTCATTATGGTCAATGTCCTGCAGTATAACCCAGAACAGGCACGTGACTTAGCGAAGTACCTCTATCAAAACCATGTTCCTGTGGTGTATTTCGAGTTAGGCAATGAAATATCGTTCTATGTACAGGGGGTCGGAAACCAGCAACCTGCATTCAAGAGCGGCACAGACTATTTGGATCGTGTAAAGACGTTTAATGACGTAATTAAGAGCGAATATCCGGGTGCAAAAACGGTCGTATCGATGAGCAATTTGCAGGTAGCGGCATTTGACGACGATGTGATCAATTATCCAACTCCTTATTGGGACGCGATAACGACACACAGGTTCAGAGGAGACGGTGCTACTAGCACAGTGGCTATGAAGGATGCAAACACATATTTGGATGATTGGGTGCCCTTTATCAACAGCACGTATTCGGCCAAATTTACCAACCCAAATATTTTTATCGGAGAGCACGGAGTGAAGCTGGGGGGCTTGCTTGACAGTACCCAGTACCATGGGGTTTATGTAAGCGAGTCCATTCTCCGATTGGTTACCCATCCAGATGTTTCTTATTTAGCCGGATACCGAATGGCTAATGGCTTCTTTACCCCTGGCACCGATTTCGGGACAAAGCTGGAGGACGCGTATCAAGACGGGAATACGGTGGATATTCCTTCGCTTTCATTCAATTCTTTCTACGCTGCGCCTTCCGCATCGCTCAAAGTGCTGGATGGTGCGGTCAATCAAGGCACTACAGCTTGGGGTACAACCGTAACCGGCGGAACGACAGTAGATAAAACCACAGGAACGATGAGCGCGTTGTTTGCCCAAGCATTCAAGGGAGATAACGGCAAAAACTACGTCGTCATTACAAACAAATCGGCAAGCACCCATGATGTCACAATTAAGGTTAACGGCTCTAATGTTACTGCTGCTATGACAAAAACGTACACAACCAGCACCGACCCGCTAGCAGTTAACACGGACGTCGCGCCGAGCACGATTGCGGTACAGTCCGGGTCAACAGGGAACCCTGTTCTCGTGCCCGCCTACAGTGTCATGAGAGTCGAATGGAACGGAACGGGTACGCCGGATATACCAAGAAACACTAATCTCATATATGCCGATATAAGCAGCACTGCTGTCAATTTGAAATGGCAGAGTAGTCTTAATGCAACAGGGTACAAGGTGAAATACGGTACAACCTCGGGCTCCCACCCTACAACGATAGATGTCGGAAATGCGCTGACCAAAAATGTTACGGGATTAACGAACGGTTCAACCTATTACTTTGTCATTACGGCTTACAACTCTGCGGGCGAAAGTGGGGTGTCCAACGAAGTAGGCGCTCAGCTTGCTGCTCCCACGGCACCTCTAGCACGGAGAGCCTATGCCGAAACGTCCGGCAATATTGGCGTCGAATGGCAGAGCGTCAATGGAGCGACCGGCTACAAGGTTAAGTACGGCACCGTCTCCGGAACATATCCGAACGTGATTGATGTCGGGAATAATCTTGGCCAGTTGGTGATGGGACTGACGCCTGGAACGACCTACTACTTTGTCCTTACTGCATATAACGGGGCTGGAGAGAGCAGCGCTTCTTCTGAGTTAACTGCCGTTGCTGCGGGCAGCCTTCCTCTCGCTCCGCACGATGCGCAGATTGGCAGTGAGACCAGCACAGCAATTACGATTAACTGGGAACCGACCAGGATTGAAACGTACCACAAATATTTTGAGGATGGTACATCGACTGGATGGACGCCGAATATTGGCACATGGTCGCTAGTTAACGATTTGACGCGAGGTGTTTCGTTCTATCAGTCCAGTTTAGCTAATACGTCATTGACCACCTTTAGCGCGAGCGCTACCGGCGATTACGGAGGGGAGGCCATGATTGAACAGGCGGCTACTGCGACCGGGAAAACAGCTTATGCATACGGACTGGCAGCAAGAATAGTGGACAATACCAACTATTACAAATTCATATACAATATAAATGAAGACAAATTCAAAATCGTAAAGGTGGTTAACGGTACGGAGACTGTGCTTGTAAGCAAAACGCGGGCGCAGGTGCTCACTGATACGAATGCGACTGAGCTCGATCTGACTCGGCTTCATATGTATTTCCGTGTAGAGGGAAGTACACTGACGGGATCTGTTAACCAGCTCGGGCCAATTCTTAGCGCAACCGACAGTACACATTCGAGCGGAAAATTAGGTCTGTACAGCCTGAATGTGCAAGCGAAGTACGACTGGGTAAGGCTGTATCGCAACAATACGGACAGCTATACCGTCTACCGAAGCACACAGCCGCACACGAATTTCACCGCCATTCAGTCCGGAATTACGGGTACCTCGTACACTGATAGCGGGCTGACCGCGGGCACCGTCTACTATTATCGGATTCGTGCGGTCAATACAAATGGAGAGAGCTATCACTACTCCAATACGTTAAGAAAAAATTAGTGGGGGACAGTGAAGTTACACCTGTCAAGTAGACACTAATCTTCAATGAAAGAGGGAATTTTGATGTCCCTTTTCCTCACCTGTCGCACCACTTTCTCTATTAAGAAATCGTAGGAACAACGATATACTAAGCGTAGGTACAAACACGAGAGGGGTACACATCAGATGCTTACATCAAGCAATAATAATCAAAACGCATTTCTAATGGGCTATTTCCGCTCAGGTCCTGGGCAGACGCATAAGGTAGAAAAATTGCATTATGCCTATAGCCGTGATGGAAAGCATTGGTATGAATTGAATAATAATAAACCGCTCTGGGCTTCCAGTTTAGGTGAAGGAATTTTAAGGGATCCGTATATTAGTAAAGGTCCGGACGGAAAATGGCATCTCGTATTTACTATTCGTCCACTCGGACCTACGATTGGATATGCGACTTCGGACGATTTAATTCACTGGAAAGAAGAAAGAGCACTACCTGTCATGAAGGATATTCCTGAAACCGTCAACAGTTGGGCACCCGAGTTTTCCTATGATCAAGCTAATGGAGATTTTATTATTTACTGGGCTTCAAGCGTAGGGGAAGATTTAAGTAACAGCAAGCATTTTTGCACGCGAACTAAAGATTGGAAAACATTCTCCAAGACAGAATTGTTCTATGATCCGGGCTTTCAAACCATTGACGCCAGTCTGGCGGAGCATGACGGGAAATATTACATGGCTATTAAAGATGAAAGCCATGTATATGAGCCGTTGAAATATCCGCACCCGCCAATGAACTTCTTAGCTGTATCAGATCAGATGGAAGGTCCCTATGAAATCATTCCGAACGTCCAAACACCGGATTACACGGAGGGACCGGAATTTCTTTGGGTCGACAAAGAGAAGAAATGGCTATTATTTTATGACTATTGGGCATATGGCAAGTTCGGCGTTATGGAATCTTCAGATATGACCCAATGGTCAAACGAATTGGATGAGGGGATGATTCGCTTCCCTTACCGCGCGAGACATGCGACCATGTTTCCTATCAGCGAACAGGAGCTTCAGCGTCTGCTGGATAGGTATGCACTACTGGTACAGTACAGGACGCCTACTTATTCGCCTGTCAGGGTTGCTGCGGAGGGAACGAAGGGCTTTTTCCACGACGCCTTCTCCATGCGGTCCGTCACGATGGAGATTCAGCCGCAGTCTGTTTCAGGTACTCATGTTTTGTTGGATGAAGGTGATTCAGATAACGGTCTTGCACTTCGTATCCAGGATGGCCGTTTGGAAGGGGCTGTATGCTCCCACGGAAACAGGTTGATTGTTTCCGGTGAGCTCGGTCTAATGGAACTGTCACAATGGCACAGTATTGCCGTGACCTATGATGAAGGGAAGCTATGCCTATATGTGAACGGCGCAGCTATCGCTGAAGGCAGTGCTTCATTTGCCTTAGTAAAAGCTCATGATCGTGCAGGTGGCTACGGAGGAAGATTTGGTGCGGATGCATTTGGCGATCAAGGAGGTAAATTAGCTTTTGACGGAGGCATCAAGAATGTACGCGTTTATTCTGTTCCGCTGCAGAAAGAGGATATAATTTTAATAACAGGCTCCTAAACTATAGTTGTTACCGCATAAAAATTTAAAGCGCCGTATCGATTGTTTGGGTCGATATGGCGCTTTTCTTTATTTTTTTATTCCTTAACCGCACCTGCGGTCATGCCGGAGACCATATATTTTTGAAAAAATAAGAATAGCAGCATGATGGGAATGGTGGAAGCGACGCAAACCGTCATAATGTTTGCCCAATCGTAGGCGACTTCGCCCATATAACGAATGGAAATACCAGGATTTAGTGTCCGCATAGCATCCTTGGTAATGAGTGTGAGTGAATACAGCAAGTCGTCCCAAGACATGATGAACGAATAGATGCCCACTGCAAAGATACCGGGCTTGGATAAAGGCATCACGATACGAAATAAGATCCCCGTGCGGCTTACGCCGTCCATTTTAGCAGCTTCCTCCAAAGAGATGGGAATATTATCGAAAAATACTTTCAACATCATGATGGAGAATGGCAGCGCAGATGTCGTGAGTGCAATAACGAGCCCTAAATGGGTGTTAAGGAGCCCATATGATTTATACATCGCATACAGCGCGATGAGCAAGGAAACGACGGGCAGCATTTGCGTCGACATAATCGTTAGCATGGCGAAGCCTTTGAAAGGAAAACGGAACCGAGAGAAGGCATACCCTGCCATGATGGCAAGCAGCAGCGTTAATAACGTTGTCGACAGGCTGACGATCAGGCTATTTTTGTAATAGATGATGAATGCCGATTCACTTAACAGTTTGACGTAATGTTCAAAGACAGGTTGAATGAAGATCCATTTAGGCGGCAGCGCGAAAAGCTCTGAATTGCGTTTTAATGACGTGATTGCCATCCAATAGAGGGGAAATAGAAAAAATGCGAGATAAACGGCCAGCAGAGCAGGGGTAGCGACCAAGCGTAGCAATCGTTCTTTCCAGGTGTTATTCATGTTAGTGCCCCCTTGCCTGGTTGTCTTCACCAATTGAAAATAGCTTATTATATCCCCAAGATACGAAGAGTAGTAATATAAGCCATAAGACTCCAATTGCTGCGCCTTCGCCTAGATTTAATTTAATAAACGCAGTCTTATAGCTTAGAATCGCTAAGGTCGTGGTTGCGTTCAGCGGTCCTCCGCCGGTCATAATCCAGAATAACGGAAACATTTTGAAATTCTCGATCATGGCGATCAAGGTGACCGTTTTGATCGTATTCTTCAACTGCGGCAGCGTAATGTACCAGAACGTTTGCTGTCGGTTGGCTCCGTCAATTTTGGATGCTTCATAAATATCCGCGGAGATTCCTTGCATACCGGCAAGCAGCATGGTACTCATGAATGGCAGCTGGCGCCAAAGGGCAGCCACCATAACAGCCGGCAATGCAAGATGGAGACTGCTCAGCCATTCGTAAGGTTTATCGATAATCCCCCAACTTACAAGGATATAGTTCAAAACACCGTATTGAGGCTGAAACAGCCACATCCATAATAATGCTACTACAATTGTTGGAATCGTCCATGGAATCAGGATGGCAGTACGCAGCAATTTACGCATTCGAACCACTTGATTGAGCATCAATGCTAGGAGGATACCTAGTACAAATTGAAGAATCACGACGCCTACGACATATAACAAAGTTGTTCGCAGGGCTTGAATAAAGTCATTTTCGGTCCACAAATGTAAGTAGTTGGCGAAGTTATTCCACCTGTAGTCATTCATTCGCACCAGTGTGACATCAAAGAAACTCATATAAATCGAGTTGACGATGGGAATGCCGAGGGTCAGCAGCAGCAGCACCATAGGTGGCGCTAACAAAAAGAAAAGAAACCATCTGTCTTTGGCACGACTCGATAACCATGCATTTCTGAAAGGTTTCTCGAGTTTCATACTCACTTTGAATAGCATGGCTAAGTTGTTCACTTCTTTCTATAAGGGTTCATTTCAGCGTTTGTTTAAGCTTAGCATCCAAATCAGCCGCTATTTTTTCCGGCGTTTCTTTAGCAATAGTAACTTTTAGAATGGAATCCGCCATATCCAGATATGATTGCTCTAGGCCTTGATTATTTTTCGGTAATGCGTTAATAGCATTCATTTGTTGGTTTAACGCTTTATCGAAAGGAGTATTGTTGAATTCAGGCAGTGTGCTGACCGATTTTCTGGCGGAAACGACATCACTCTTTTGATGATAGAGCAGCATCATGTCTTTGTCGGTTAAGAACTTGATGAAATTGACTGCTTCTTGCTTATTTTTGGAATCTTTCGTGATGACGAGTCCATGGGCTTCGCCTATGGAAACGCTTTTGCCTGATTTGCCAGCAGGCATCAGAGCTGCTTCCCAAGTGCTGTCGAACGCTTCGCCTTTGCCGCTTAATGAACGGAATACGGCTTTACCATAATATCCGTCCGCATACATGCCGAGACGACCGATTGCGAACAGATTGCGCAGGTCTTTCAGTTTCGCCGCCTGTGGCGACAAGTTCTCGCTTATCAATGTCTGATAATACTTGAAGGCAGAGATGGTTTCCGGTGTATTTACGTTTACCTTACCGTTCGTATCTAAGATGGAGCCGCCAAAGCTGTAAAGCGTCTTCAAGAAGATCATCCCGTTGATAGGCAGTTTATCCGTCGGTTCGCCCAGCCCATATATACTTTCTCCGCTGTCGGTTTTTAACTTGGAAATTTTTCGTGCGATATCCAGCATTTCATCAATGGTTTTCGGCGGTTTTTGCTCCAGTCCCGCTTTTTTAAACAGATCCTTATTCCAATACAGTACGTAAGGCGAAGCTGCCCACGGAATACCCATCAGCTTGCCATTATAAGTGTAATCATCCTTATAGGAAGGAAGTAGATCGTTTACGTAATCTTTGCCTAACAAGTCGTCAAGCGGTTCCACGATGTCGGAGGCGGCATAGGTAGGGAATGAAGCGGTGAATGTTTGGATGATATCTGGCGCATCGCCGCTTGATGCCATCACAAAGGTTTGATCTTTAATGTTTCCGAACGGAATACCTATAAATTCAATTTTGACATTCTTATGCAGACTCATATAGGTGTCAGCCATTTGCTGCAGTGCATCTTTGGTTGCTGCTTCATTAATGCTCCAGCTTGCGAACTTTAACGTAACGGGTGAACTGGAAGTGCTTGGTGCAGATGCTTGATCATTCCCTTTTGGTGATTCACTCGGTGTATTTCCCTGTGACGAGCAAGCAGCTAATAATGAAACAGTTAAGCAGCTCGTTAATACAATGCCTAAATATTTTTTCATTTTTAATCCCCCTGACATGTAGTTGACTTGCACATTAATCATATCGTTCTGGATTCTTAGCTGTATATGGGAAGTATTCGTATGTTCATCTCGAAAAGTCATATCTCGGCATCATACATTACTGACGTGCGTCATGATTTTCTGACTCTTTATATCATAAACGGGATAAGGTATGGCATAATTAACGCATATTGCATAGAAAGAAAGGTAACTATCATGAGAACATTTACTCGGCAATGGATACAATGGAAAAAAACGAATCGGTTGCTGTTGTTATATTTCATCTCCTATATAATTGTTATTCTCATGCCTGTTATTGGAATCGGTTTCTTTTCATATCGTCTTGCTTTCTACACGGCTGTAGATGAAATCAGCCATTCTCATATCAATTCATTGCGGCACACGGTGGCAACCTTTGACGATACATTAAGAAGAATCAATTCGCTGACCGTGGGTATTGGCATGGATGGGAGATTAAACAGTTATTCCGCCGATAATGACAATCGTTACTTGCTTAATGAGTTTCAAGATATGCTCAAGCAAGCCGTCGCGCAGGATCAGAAGATTCAATCCATCCAGCTCTTTTTCGAATCCGGCCAGGTTATGATTTCTTCAGATAGGCTCATTCATCCTTACCAAGGCAACATGGCTGACCGATGGGTGGAGGCGATTCGCAGAACGGATCAAGACCATCTTTGGCTTCCCCCCAGGCTCATGAGCAATAATGACGAACAGGAAAAAAGTATTATCACATATATTAGCAAGGTACCTATCAGCTACCATAACAAAATCGGATATCTGGCGATACATCTTTATGAGGATCAACTGCAGGAACTGCTTACGCAAATGCAAAATATTGCGCACATGAACACGTATATCGTCGCTTCGGACGGTCAATTTATTACGTCATACAAGCAGGTGAATGTTGGCAATGACGTGACTCAAGCAAATATGAAGCAAGTTGCTTCAACTATAGGTGAGGGCTTTTTTACAGACAAAGCGCATCATCCGCATTTGCTGGTCGCTTATTCGACGCCAATATGGAATGGATGGAGGCTTGTGTCCCAAACGCCCCTAACCAATATTTACGAAAGACTATCCTATATTGGGTGGCTCACATTAGGATTCTGCGTGTTGTTAAGCATAATTGGTATTGCGATTTCATATTGGCTTTCACGTAAAATGTACGATCCGATCAAACAATTGATGGAGCGAGCGAGAACATACATGGACGAGCTCTCTTTAGAAAATCCGTTACATCATACAAATGAACTGAGTTTAGTATCCGATGTACTGAAGACGGCCGTAGGGGAAAAAAAGCTGTTGGATCAGCATTTTCGCAAACAGACCCCGGCTATGCTCGATCGCTTCGCAATGGCGCTGCTGCATGATCGGTTAACCGATTCAAGGGACATTAAGGAGCAGATCGAACTTTATCGATTGGGGTTGTCTCTTCGAGGGTATGTTGTCATCGTCGTCGAAATGGACTATGCTGCCGAATTAGCACAGCGTTTTTCAAGCAAAGATCTGAATTTGTACCGATTTGCGATCGCAAATATCATTTCAGAGTTGATTCAGATCCAAACACATTATCGATTTATCATCACGGATGTATCGGAGTACCAGCAGGCCGTTATTATTAATGTGTTCGATATGATGGAGGCGGAAGAGCTTCGGGAGCTCGCTGGGCATATGCAGTCTGTCATAGGTGAACTATTAAAATTATCGGTTTCGATCGGCATAGGCAGTGTCTATCTGGACATCACTCAATCGCATAAATCTTATCAAGAGGCACTCCAGGTACTTAAAAGCAAGCTTCTCCATGGTGCTAAATCTGTACTTCTGTACGAAATACAGAATAAAGAGAAGGATGGAATCTATTATCCATTGTTGCAGACTGAAAAGCAGATCACTAATAACCTAAAGGCAGGAAACACGAAAGAGGTATTGTCAATTCTGGAAAAGCTGAAAACGGAAATTACACAAAAGCAGCTTCAGTCAGAATCGGTTTATATGGCTTATAATCGTGTACTTGAAGCTAGTATTGAAGCTTTACTTGAGCATAATGGCCACCCGCGTCAATTATTCGGTCCAGATATCATACTTTACCGGGAGCTAGCCAAACGGGAGACTATTGATCATATTCACCAGTGGATCTCGGGTATTGTTGCGCAAATCACAACATATATTCAAGAACAGGACAATAAAAACAATAAAACCGTAGAAAAAGTCGTTGCTTACATTCATACACACTATCAAACAGACTTGTCTATCGAAATGATTGCCATAGGTGTAGGCTTAAACTCTTCTTATTTGAGCCGTATATTCAAGCAGCATAAGAGTCAAACTATCCTTGAATATTTAACACTGAAAAGAATGGAAGAAAGTAAAAATCTGTTAATGGATACAAATATGAACTTGAATGATATCTCCATGGCGGTTGGCTACAACAATGTAAACAGCTATATCCGTTTTTTCAAAAAGATAGAGGGGATTACTCCGGGGGAATACCGGAAAAAGAGAGTCCCATAAAATTCCAAGCTAAAAAATGACATTCAAACTAACAATGGTTTGAATGTCATTTTTTAGCTTGGCGCACTCCTAACCACGGAATGTTTTTGGGGATAACCCGTAAAATTTCGTAAATGCCCGGCTAAACGAATATAAATCGGGATAACCGAGGGAAAGTGCGATTTCGGTCACCGAAAGACTGCTTTGCTTGAGCAGCTGGGCACCTTGTTCCATTCGAAGCTGCTGCAGGTATTGCATTGGGGAACAGCCGTATGCTTCCTTGAAGGAAGCATACAGATGCGAACGATGAACTCCGGCGTAACTAGAAGCCATTTCGATTGTGATTTCCTCGGTACAATGGAGTTCCAAGTAGTCTTTTACTCTTGCCAACCAATGGGGTTTCGGATTTTGCTTTTCTGACTGCGTCAGCTTCTTCAATCTCCAAAAAAGTTCCATTAACAAGCTTTGTTCCTTCAGAGGGTCCACATTCTCCGTTTCATATCCCCGAAAAATAAGGCGAAGAGTCCCCCACACTCGATGGTCCATCATTTGTCTGCCAAAAAACGATTCCGGAGAAAGCCCTGCTTCAGCAAGCAATAATGGAGCCTGGGGGCCATCTACTGCCAGCCAAGCCATCTGAAGTGGCGGCTTGTCCCCGGATATAGACCAGTACGTGTAAGAACGGCCTGGAAAGAGACAGAATAAGTCCCCTTTTTCCAGAACGCTCTCCACCCCGTCATCCGACACTTTGACAACACCATTCAACACAAAATGAATACCGAATTGACGAATGATTTTCGGTCCTACTTCATAATGAGGCTTAGCCTTGTTTCGGCCTGCCCGTACGATCCAGCACCCGCCTGAAGTTTGCAGCGGGGTAGGAAGGGCATACCAAACATCGGCGTATTCATGAGCGTACTCCTGCATCCTCATCACCTTTTTCGAAATTTTTCAAGACAAAATGACAAGTCTAGTCATCTTGTTATTTTCAGATAGACAAGGTTTAGTATACCATATTTACAAGGGAAATAATGAATTGTTAGAGGAGCTGAAGTTTGTGAACAAACCCAACATTTTACTTATTACCAGTGACCAACAGCATTGGAATACAATTGGAGCGTTTAACGAGGAAATCCATACCCCTAATCTAAACCGATTGGTTCGAGAAGGGACTACGTTTACGAGAGCGTATTGTCCGAATCCGACTTGTACTCCGACTCGGGCGTCGATCATTACCGGCATGTATCCGAGTCAACACGGGGCGTGGACACTCGGCACCAAGCTGCTGGAAGACCGGCATACCGTTGGTGAGGATTTCAACAGGAACGGTTATCAAACGGCTTTGATCGGTAAGGCGCACTTTCAACCCTTGCGCTCTACAGAAGAGTATCCTTCGCTTGAAGCATACCCGTTGCTTCAGGATTTGGATAAATGGAGGAAGTTTAATGGGCCTTTCTACGGCTTTGACCATGTAGAGTTGGCCCGAAATCATACAAATGAAGCGCATGTAGGCCAGCATTATGCCATTTGGATGGAAGAAAAGGGCTGTAAGAATTGGCGTGATTATTTTCTCCCTCCAACTGGCACGATGGATAATAGCATTTTACACAAATGGCCGATACCGGAAGAGTTTCACTACAATACTTGGATTGCTGAACGGTCAAATGCTCTGCTCGAGCAGTACAAGGAGAATAACGAACCGTTCTTCCTATGGTCGAGCTTCTTCGATCCGCATCCAGATTATCTTGTGCCTGAGCCTTGGGACACGATGTATGATCCGGACCAGCTTACGATACCGGGGATCACGCCAGGAGAGCATGACCGGAATCCGCCGCACTTCCGGATGACACAGGAGGAGAATCCTGATTTCTCCGCATGGCGCGAAACCGGTCAAGGGATTCACGGCTACCAATCTCATTCTATGCAATCCCCGGACGAACGTAAAAAACTAGTTGCGACTTATTACGGAATGATCAGCTGTATGGACAAATATATCGGCAACATTCTCGATAAGCTGGATGAGCTCGGGCTTGCAGACAACACGATTGTCGTGTTTACGACCGACCATGGGCACTTCTTTGGTCAGCATGGGCTGCAGTACAAAGGCGGCTTTCACTATGAAGATTTGATCAAGCTGCCCTTTATTGTCCGTTATCCTGCCCATGTCCCGGAAGGCCGTATCTCACCGGCGATTCAATCACTTGTCGATCTTGCACCTACACTCCTGTCGCTTTCCAGTATTCCGATTCCTTCAGCAATGACAGGGGTGGATCAAAGCGGTGTCTGGCTCGGTACACAATCGGAAGCCAGAAAACATGCCATTTGCGAGTTCCGGCACGAGCCAACGACCATTCATCAGAAGACGTATGTCGATGAACGGTACAAAATTACCATTTACTATAATCAAACGTACGGTGAAATCTTCGACCTTCAAGAGGATCCCGGAGAGCTCAATAACCTTTGGAATGAGCCGCAATACGCAGCACTTAAATCCGAATTGCTTTTGAAATACGCTTGGGCGGAGTTAGGAAAAGAATCGATGCCTATGCCACGCATTTGGCACGCTTAACCGGCAATTAGAGTTACCCATTTAAAGGGTTGGGTGCATTTGCTCTCGGCTCTTTCTTTTTTCGATATCAGGGGACAGCCAGTTGGACCGATTATGATACTTCCGATTATGTATGATACTTCCAATTATGAATTAACATAGTTCTGAAATGGATTTAACTCATTGATATAATCGGATTAATGGTCATTACTTATATAAAAATACGGCGAAATTAGTGTATTCATGAAAACATATTCGGGAGGTTACTTGATGGGAATTAATCGCTTCAGAGTCATTTGGGATATTTTCTGTACGTTTTTGAAGATTGGACCAGCCACTTTCGGTGGAGGTTACGCCATGATTTCGGTCATTGAGAGAGAGGTCGTCATCAAACGGGCATGGATTCCTGAGAAAGATATATCCAATCTCATCTCCATCGCGGGATCGGCACCTGGAGGAATCGGTGTTAACGCTTCGGCGTTCATTGGGTACAGATTGGCCGGAATTCCCGGGGCGGTCGCGGCTGTTATTGGTATTACACTCCCTACATTCCTAATTGCTCTTTTGCTTAGTCTTGTTTTTACTTACATACAGGGTAACCCTAAGGTAGAGGCTGCGTTGGTAGGCATTCATGCTGCCATTATCGGATTAATTGCTTTAGCAGCTTACAACATGGGCAAATCCGCTATTTTTGATAAAACAACCTTGGTTACTGCGATAATCACTTTGATTATTTTATTGTCTTTGCCAGTTCATCCGTTGTACGTGATTCTCATTGGTTTATTTATTGGCATCGTATTGGTAAAAGTAAAAGAAGCGATTGGATTTGATGTTCGGTTAGAAAAAGGAGAGAAAGCCCTGGTTTCTTCTCATGGAACAGGCTATGCCAAGTACGAGTATTTTTTTGCTGAAGGGATTTAACCGCAGGAGGTGGAGGCATGTTATGGGAGTTATTCCTGACTTTTTTTAAAATTGGCTTTATGTCTTTTGGCGGCGGTTATGCGATGATTCCAGTTATTCAACATGAAACAGCTGCTCATCATTGGCTTTACCGCAGAGCAATTCACGAATTCTGTTGCCTTGGCAGGAATGGCACCGGGCCCGATTGCAACGAACACTGCTACATTAATTGGTTATGAAACAGCGGGTATGATCGGTGCAACAGTTTCCACAATTGGTATTGTTTTACCGTCACTATTCATTATTGTCATTATCGCTTCGTTCTTCTACCGGATGGATCAGAATAAACAAGTACGCTCTATCTACTATGGGCTTAAGCCTGTCGTAACGGGTTTGATTGCATATGCAGCGATTCATTTTGGTTTCGAGGGCAAAGCCGGAATCTTGTTTACGTGGAAAAATGTGATAATAGCTGTGATGGCTGCAGGTGTTTTCGTTGCAGTACTGAAATATAAAATGTACCCATTAACCGCTATCTTCCTTTCTGCCTTAATCGGTATTGCATTATTCAGCTAGTTACATTTACAAAAGTGAAAGGGGCGTTTCGTATGGTAACCAATAAACCGTCATGCTGCTCAGCAAGACGGAGCGCTATTCATCAAACTGAGGCAAGCCACGAACATTTATTCAATACCCTGCAGGTTCATACAAAATTAAAATGCCAAACGGATGGCATGATTTATTTGCCTGGTGGCAAGTTTTTGATGGGGACTGATGATCAAGAAGGATTCCCAGCTGATGGTGAGGGGCCTGTCAGAGAAATTTCTGTTAATCCTTATTACATCGATGCTACGACGGTAACGAATGAAGAATTCAAGAGATTTGTTGAGGATACAGGCTTTCAAACCGAAGCTGAAACCTTTGGGTGGTCCTATGTTTTTCATCTTTTTGTTTCTGAAGCAACTACGTTGCATGTGAAAAATTCGGCACAACAAACTCCATGGTGGTGGGTAGTAAATGGCGCTGACTGGCTTCATCCCGAAGGTCCTGATTCTGGAATCCAAGGTAGGATGGACCATCCGGTCATCCATGTTTCCTGGAATGATGCAGTTTCATATTGCCGATGGGCAGGGAAAAGACTATTGACAGAAGCTGAATGGGAGTTTGCTGCTCGAGGAGGACTGGTGCAGAAGAGATACCCTTGGGGGGATATTTTGAAACCGGGCGGACGGCATATGTGCAATATTTGGCAAGGAAAGTTCCCAGAGAAAAATCATGCTAGTGATGGGTATGCGGGCACGGCGCCTGCCAGATCCTTTGAACCAAACGGATACGGCCTTTACAATGTAGCTGGTAATGTGTGGGAGTGGTGCTCGGATTGGTTTAGTCCTACCTATCATACCAATGGCGCAAAGGATAACCCCACTGGGCCTCCATCTGGAGACAACAGGGTTCTAAGGGGAGGTTCGTACTTGTGCCATGCTTCCTATTGCAATCGATATCGTGTGGCGGCACGGAGTAAGAATACACCCGACAGTTCTGCGGGAAATATAGGTTTTCGTTGTGCTGCGGATGCTTAATTACACTTTTATGTCGCGATGAACTTTGATCGGTTTGACGATTGTGTATTCGGTCATGCAGATTCCGTTTGGGATTTTTATTTTATCCGGCTTTATTCAAGCACTGCCTAAAGAACTGGAGGATGCGGCCACAATCGACGGCTGTGGTATATTCGGCACTTTCTTCAAAATTATGCTGCCGCTGTCTCGATCGGGTTTAATCACCGTAGGCATTATGAACGCACTTACATACTGGAACGATTACATTATTCCTATGACTCTTATAAACTCCCCGGAAAAATATACGGTTTCATTAGGTCTTGTTTTCATGCAGGGAGAGATGCAGTACAGTGTCGATTGGGGAATCCTGTTCGCGGCGTTAGTCATTTCTGTTATTCCTGTGTTTTTAATCTACATTTTTTTTCAACGACATATTAGAGAAGGGCTAACAGCCGGAGCGCTCAAAGGGTAAATATCCTCCATAAAATCATGCAACCCAACTGCCGCAGCAGATTCTGTTGCTCGACCCAATTGGAGCCATGTTTCAAGTTTCAATTTGGAAAGCATTGACTTCAACACACAATCAAACGCCTTGAACTCTAACGGATACTGATAGCTCAAAAAATGCAGCGGCAGTCTAGGACTCTATTTCACAGTCCTTAGCTGCCGTTGCTCTTTATTATGATCTTACAATAACTCCGCTTAGTCTATACGGTTAGACGTTCTATCAAATTAATTGGAATTTCTTCATGAAAATGGCTTCCGTCAATAACTTGAAGAAATAATCTTCTTCCGATCTCAACAATGGGAATTTCAAAAGTCGTGATATTCATAATTTTAGCAATAGGTTGGTTATCAAATCCTACAATTGCAAGTTTATCCGGTACTCCTATGTCATTTTCCTTGCAATAAGTTAAAATTCCGGCTGCTACTTGGTCGCTAGTAACCAAAAGTGCGGTTGGAGGGTCCTCCATTTTTATGATTCGCTGCATAATCCATTCCCCATCTTCCAGGTGAACACAATCATAAAAAATATAATTCGGGTCAAAAGTTTCATTCAAATTGGAATAGAAATCTCTGTAAGCTGCTTCTCTTTGTTCGCTGTTGGGACTAGATTTTCTTGCCAGGCAATAGCCGATTTTATGGTGACCTTTGCTTCTTAAATATGATAATGCTCTGGAAAAGCTTTTATAATGGTCAATAAACATGGAGGACACGTTTCTGCCGCGGGCGTCTTCTAACACAATAATTGGACCATATCGTACGTATTCCTCTACAATATCCCAATCGCTTGTTTTTGAACAAATAATGAGAGCGTCGATTTGTTTTAGCTTCAGCATCATTAGAGCATCCATTTCTCGCTCTATTTCATAGTTTGTCTGGATGAGCACTAATTTATAATTATCTTTTATTGCCTCATCCGCTATTCCTTCAACTACCATTCCGAAAAAAGGACGTCTTATGGATGGGACTACGACACCTATAAGATTCGTTTTTCCTTTACTTAAATGAACAGCGTTGATATTACGCTCGTAGTTGGCCAGCTCCATTGCTCGTCTGACAGCTTCTTTTTTGATCGTACTTACGTAAGGATGACCATTAATGACTCGAGACACTGTTGTAACCGACACTCCAGCAAGTTTAGCGATATCTTTAATATTCGCCATAATGTCACCATTCCTTCAAAAGAATCAACAGTTTACTTTTCAATTCAAGTTTACTTCAAACAAGTATTATTTAAGTATAATCCTGTACTTTTTTTAAGCAAATAATAAAAGTTGACATGGAACGCGTTTCATAAATTACATTGCTATTGTAGACAAATTATTAATGAATTGAACGAGTCATATTTTATGAATGGGGGTGAGTGGATTATGTACAACAAAGAAGTCGTTATGGAAATGAAAAGTAATCATTGGAAGTTATTGAAATTTTATGATGATTGGGTCGAATTAATTGATCTTTATCTGATAGAAGAACAAATTCCACATAACTTACTTTCTCATTTATCGTCATACTTTATAACCAGATTTCATAAGTCAAAAATTGCACTACGTCTTTTGTTAGTTTCCGGTTTTTGTGATGAGGCTTATTCTGTATTACGTATGATGGTTGAATATACAATTACATTGAAATTTATTATAAAGAATCCGGAAGAGCGAGTTTTTCAGTTTATAGATGATACTGGTTTAGTCCGAGAGGATGAACAAAACTCGGATATTTTAACTATGGCGAATGAAACAAAAATGCAATATTGGTTCAATTCCGTCTACATGCCCTATTCAAGTTGTATGTATCCGCATTTAAGCACGGATCTTGGGGAACTCTTTCTTCCTGCAGGCCCCGTCCCCTTTAACGCAGATGATATGCTTACAAAATCATGTCACTTAGCAGCTATCATACTCGGTTGCGCTCTTGAAACTAATCCAAATGATAATGAGCTAAGTAAAACTATGAAGAATAAATTGGATTTATTGTTAGTGGATATGAATGGAGTTTACGCATTTTAAAAAAAGGAGAATGCATATGTTGAAATGTATCATATTTGATCTTGATGGTACGATTGGAAATACGTTACCGTTATGTATTGCTGCTTTAAAAAAATCCATTGAACCATTGGCTGGCAGAACGTTTTCTGATCAGGAAATTAGAGATACCTTTGGTCCTTCCGAAGAAGGAATAATACATGCATTAATTCCTAATCAATACGAAGAGGTGATCGAGAGTTTCCTATCGCATTATCAAAATTTGCATACGATGTGTGCTACACCCTTTGTTGGAATTGTAGAAGTATTAGATTATGCAAAAAACCATAATGTCCATTTGTCTCTGGTTACTGGCAAGGGAGAACGGGGAACAGGTATTACACTTTCTATGTTTAGGATTCATTCCTATTTTGATCTTATTGAAACAGGTTCTCCTCGGGGGTCAAGAAAAGTAGAAGCAATAAAAAATGTTTTAAATCAATTAGGAGTTGCTCCTGTAGAGTGTATATATGTGGGAGATTCTCCAAGTGATATTATTGAATCCCGAGAAGTTGGGGTACCCATTGTATCTGCTGCGTGGGCCGAGACTACTAATCAAGAAGAACTTTTGGCCTTGCATCCCGATTGGCTCTTTGCTGATGTAAAAGAATTTACGCAATTCATTAAGCAAACTATCGAAAACGAAGTTTCTTAGGCTCTTCATCCCTTGAGTAGCGCAAAAGAGTCATACATTTAGTTATGCTGGTTCTGGTGCAAAGTTCTAATCCATGATAGCATTATTGAAATTTCTTGGGGTCAATAATCATCCTTTAAAATTATTTATTTCCGTCAAAATAAAAGGTAAGGCTTTTTTTATATATTGTTCTGCTGAAAGAGAACTATTATTTTCCCAATCCACAGATGCTCCGTAAATTCCCCAACTCAACACAGTAGTACCAATTTTTAAGGCTTCCGAATCCAAGCTAAGTTGTTGTTTTAAAAATAGGGTATAAAATAATTCTCCCAGTTCTTTTTTTATTTTTTGTTCAATTATTGAATAAAAGGATTCCATACTTCTTCTACATTGTGAGCTATATTCTGTACGTTTTTTTGTATGAAACTTAGTTAATGTAAAAAAGATGTTTACAATAGTCTCTTCATTTAACCTATCGTAATGATTCAAGTGTTTCACAATGCTTTCTAATATATCTTCTGTAATGGAGGCATCCATTAAGTCGTATTTATCTTGAAAATGAGAATAAAAAGTGGCACGATTTACGGTTGCTTCCTCCGTAATGTCCTTTATTGTAATGTCTTTGAACTCCTTTTTTTGAGCTATTTTCATAAAGGCATCCATTAACAATTTTCTTGTCCGTATAATACGTGGATCTACTTTCATTTCTTCCATATTTATCCCTCTCTTTTATATGAATAGACAACAATTTAATTTGTTTGTTGTATAGGCGATAAAACACCAAAACTGATGATTGAGAATAAATGAATTCTATTTTAGAATCGAGTATACAACATCCATTGTTTATACAAAACATGTTGGATTCTACATTTTTAATATTTGACAACTGGATGAGTAGGTCAATCTCTTCAAAAATAAGGGAAATATATGCTAATATTTTTTTCTTATCGATGGATAGCTTATCTAAAACAACTAAGAAGGAAGTGTTTGAATATGACACAAAGAGTGATAAAAAGACAAGAAATTCTTGATGCGTTTAATTTTAGACGTGCTATAAAGACCTTTGATCCAACAAAAAAAATCTCAGAGGAAGACTTTAATGTAATCTTAGAAGCAGCCCGACTTTCACCAAGCTCATGTGGCATTGAACCTTGGAAATTCCTCGTTGTCCAAAATCAGGAATTCAGAGAAAAGCTAAAAGAAATTTCTCCAGGCGCACAAGGTCATCTGCCAACTGCGAGCCATTTCGTTATCATTCTTTCAAGAGCAAGCGAGGATACAAGGTACGACTCAGAATATGTAAAAAATCAATGGCTTAATGTTATGGGTGTTCCAGATGAAATATCTGATCAAATAATAGAGGGTATAAGAAATTTCCAAGTAAACCAACAAAATCTGTTTGAAAATGAGCAAAAAGCATTGGATTGGGCTAAAAGACAAACCTTTCTTCCCTTTGCCAATATGATGACTGTAGGAGCGTTACTAGGAATTGACTCTTGTCCAATAGAAGGATTTTATATCGATAAGGTAGAAAAACTCCTTGCGGAAGAAAACTTACTAGAGGATGGTCACTTAGCTGTTTCGGCTATGGTTGCATTTGGATACCGAGCAAATGAGCCTGCATTCCCTAGAGGGAGAAAAGACATGAAGGATATTGTGCAGTGGATTAATTAATGATTTCAGACAGGTTGGAAAGAGAGCGTAGATGCGGGTATATGACAGAAGAAATTAAAGACAGAATCAACAATAGTGTACAGGGATATTATGGTTCTGTAAGTGAACAAGTAAAAAAAGAATAGCAAATGCTTGATGGTGGTCTAGTAGCCATGCAGCTCATGCTAGCTGCAAAGGCAAGAGGATTCGATACAGTAAATGCTTGGCTACAGCATTGAAGAATCCGTAAGGAATTTAATGTCCCAGAAAACTTAGTTAACATCGTAATGATTGCTGTGGGTAAAGCAAGAGAACCAGGATCCCAACAGTAAGATTAGGTGTTGATGAAGTAACTTACTGGAATGGAAAACCTTAATCATCGCTATTTCACATTGTATTTTACTATAGCAGGGCGACCATCGACAAGGAGGTTTCCCAAATACTAAAGGCACAATAAATAGTAAAGAGGAACCGGGAGAAACTTTTATTAAATCAATATTGAAATGAAAATACGCTCCAATTATGGGTATTAAGTATCTATATTAACTACGAAAGAAGGTTTTTTTATGAAATTAAGCGTTTTGGATCAAACTCCAGTTTCAAATGGGCAGGCTCCTCATGAAACTATACAAAATACTATTGAATTAGCTCAATTAGTAGATGGTTTAGGATATCAAAGAATATGGTATTCCGAACATCATGGATCTGCAAACTTAGCTAGTGCTTCACCTGAAATATTGATTGCCCATATTACATCAGTGACAAACCATATTCGTGTTGGTTCTGGTGGAATCATGCTGATGCATTACTCGCCATTAAAAATGGCAGAAATATTTAAAACATTAACGACATTATACCCTAATAGAATTGATTTCGGTGTAGGCCGTGCACCCGGTGGTGATCAATTTTCTACTATTGCATTACATGAAGGAAAACAACCGAACCTGTTCAACCAGTACGATAAATTAGTAGAAACGATGATGTTTATGTCAGAAACGATGCCTGTTGACCATCTATATAATCGTACACTGGCAGCTCCATTGGGTGCTCCATTACCTGAAGTTTGGTTATTAGGATCTAGTGGCAACAGCGCTGCACAAGCAGGACGATTCGGTATTGGATATTCGTTTGCTCAATTCATTAGTGGACAATTATCTACCGAAACGTTGGAGTCTTATCGTACAAATTTCATTCCTTCGGAGTTTATGCAAAACCCCCAAATTAATGTTGGTTATTTCGTGATGGTGGCAGAAACAGTTGAAGAAGCTGAATATCATGCAGCTAGTTTAGATTTAAACTTATTATTATTAGATAAAGGGATGGCTTTTCAAGTAGTATCTCCTGAGGAAGCATTAAATTATTCTTATACTGAAATGGATAAGATGCATATACAGAATAACCGTAAACGATTCTTAGTGGGGAGTGCAAAAGATGTTGCAAATACATTACGCGCACATGAGCAAAATTTTGGTATTAATGAAGCTATGATTGGGACAATCAGTCATAGTCATGAAGCAAGACTACAGTCTTATCGATTACTTGCACAAGAACTTTTATAAAAAGAAAGGCGGAGAAAGAAATGATTGAAATTTTAAATCGAATTAATATATTAGCTAAAAAACAAAAAGAAGATGGTTTAACACAAACAGAATTAAAGGAGCGTCAAGAATTACGTCAAGAATATCTTCAAATTATTCGTGGACAAGTAATCAGCACAGTTAAAGGGTTAACAATATTAGACCCTTTAGGTAATGATGTTACACCTGAAAAATTGAAAAAAGAACAGCAAAACAATCATTAAAAAAGAATGATGACGCATGAAAATGACGGCTGGCGTGGAACAAGCTGTATTTGCTCTTTTGTTGCTTAATTGTTTACCTAAGCAGGTTATTCTCCAACTTATCTTCAAAAATTAATGAGAAAACTGTACGAGCAGGGCTTGTTTCTTCAGTGCCGGGTGTAAAAGGAGGCTTTCGATTACAAACTGTTCTTGAAAATATTCGCTTTATTGCACCGGCACTTAATAATACCTCTTCAAAGGAATCTCTTACTAAAAATTGATTCTTGGTAATATATGTTCTAAATAAGGGGATTTAATGTTTGTTAGAGTGGTAACTTTTGATTTTAAAACCGGAATGGAAGAACAGAGAAATGGGACGGAATGTGCTCGTAATTAACGGATGGTCTATATTTGAATGGTTGATATATTGATAATTTTACGAATATATAAAACGTATAAATCAAAGGTGCATTACTATTTTATAAACGGGTCATAACTGGAAGTACAGTTATGACCCGTTGTTTCTTGTATCTAGGTCGTACCCCTAATCGTTACAAAAAATGTCATAGTTAGAATAGAAAATCAAACTCAGTGTATGTCGAAATTTGCTTAGCGTATATTCTCGTTAAAATGTGGGTGGGACCCCATATTCTGTCCTAGAGCGACTGCGCTTCAACTGAACCAACTACCATTGATAAATCAATCTATAATAAAAGGACTAAGGACGAAGAACGTTATGTAATCAGTAATCCATTTGGAATAGTTACTCTATATACACTATTAATCAAAGTTATTGTTCTATTTTGGAATGGGACTAGTAAGAGACACTCCCTCGGGGTTTAGTTTTTAACGGATATTTTTCTATATGAGAGCAGTCATATGCCGTGAAATAGTCGCCAAAAATGATTCAGATGAAGGGGTAATATACAAAATCCATACTAGAGGCGCATTTCGCACGAAAATAAATTTAGATATTAGTAAGTACATAAAAACTAGAAGCCAGCATCTTTGGGGATACCGGCCCTTTATTTTAATTACGTAAAATAATAATTTGGCGAATTTAAGGCAGGATCCGCTCGATGATGAAGGCGATCGCATCATTCAAATCTAATGGATGACGCAGAATAATACTGAGCCACAAAACGGCTCCGATAGTTGCGATTGAGAAGAAAACTGTAGTCTCTTTGCCGTTGTAATTGCCGAATTTTCGCATCGCATAACCGATTCCGATGGTTAAGGCATAGACGGCGACCAAAATCGTCATGTAGAGCCGTCCTTCTTCATCCGCCGACCGTTATTTCTCCATTTGGCCGCGACGATGAAGAGGACGGGAAGAGCCACGGCGAATAAGAAGTAGTATTCGAACAAATATTTTTTTATCCAATCGAGATTTTCGATGTTATTTATAAACAGCATCGAATACGCAGAAATGACCCACACCATCGGATAAATGACGATGTTTCGCCTCTCAATTTTGAACAGCTGGCAGACGCCCAAAACGGCGCAATAGAATAGTATGCACAGCTTAATACATACTACCAGCACGATATTCACAGCCAGAATCGCTTCCAAATGCTCGATGAAGCCGGTAAATCTCATTTCGCGGAACATCGAAAAGATTGGGTAAACCAACTGCTGGCCGCGATACACGCCTAGAACCCCAATCGAAATAAAAACGCAAGCGGTCAACATTGCGCCGGCGACAGCGATTCCCGTAATAAACGCGATTTTCACTTTCCTCTGCACGAATGGAATAAGCATCAAGAACGCCACCGTCTCCATAAAGGGGAACGCCAGCACGTATCGGGTTTGAATAACGACGTCGCTCAGCTGGAAAGGGTAGGCGACGTGAAAATAGCGCCACTTCCACTCCCGCAGCATGATGACTATCGGAACCCAGAACGCTGAATAGAGGTAAGGCACCAGAAGTTCGTTCACCAAGGCGATTGATTCGATCCCCTTCGACACGGCGTACGCACTAACGAGCAATATCATGATATGGAATACAGAAATAGGTGTGAGCGGCATGAGATTAATATGCATGAAATCGCCAAGATTGTGGGTTACCCACGATGCGATTTGGATGAAAAAAACGATATACAGTAACGAGACGAGGCCGCCGGCCCACTTGCCGAATGCCTGCAAAGCGATCTCGACAAGTGTTTTTCCTGGATACAGCTTGGCAAGGTACAAGTAGCCGAAAGCAAGCACCAACCCATACAAGGTCGCCCAAATGACGACAACCCAACCATATTGTTTTGCGCTCGCGATGATCGGGCCGGGGAGCAAAATAAACGCAGTGCCGATGACATAGATTTGCGTCAACAAGTGAAACTGCCACGCGCTGAGCCGGTCGGATTCCATATGCTCTTCATCCCTCCTTGCCTTCCTTAGTATAGGGATCCCTCTTGTTGCCGGTCGTCGTAACGTCAGATGTGACCGAGAAATTCACCGACGTCCGCCGCCATGAATCAGAAGTAGCCCCTTCATCCTGCAAGCCCAACAGATCCCAGTTCTTTAACCTTCCCAACACAACCATCTTCTCCGCTTTGTCCGCTACGACGCGATTAAACGCCTTTTCGATCTTGTGTACGTTTTGCAACGTTAATTTGGTATTTTGTTGGTTGTTCAATATGCGAAGATCAGCATGAATGAGGATGTTGAGATGGTTGGCGGATCGGTCCCATTTCCGTTTCACTTGGACATTATTCGTCTCGACGTCGACGTAACTTCCGTCTACTTTAACCGTCTCTGTGAATTTCCGATATTTCGTGTTTAGGATATGATAATAGTATTTATTCTGACTGTCCAAGCGTCCCTCCATGCGTCCTTTGAAGAACACCGCGCTGTCCTCAAAAAAGGACGGCGCTTGTTTGCTGACGTCAATTTGCTCCATTCTCTCGGTAGTTTCCGCAGGTTTGCCGCGGTAGTGGATCATTGGTATGAGTGTAGGCAATCGGAATTCCATACCTGTCACGATGTCTTTGACACGGATCGGCTCTACACCCCCCGCAAATGACCCCCGCGAAAGAACGCGAACAAGCGAGGTGGCATGGCGTCCGGGCACCTTTTCGAGTGTCGTAAAGCTGTTCATTACGGCCTGTAGAGGGGAATCCGTCACAAACAGATAAGCGTTCATGCGCCATTCGGGAGTTGTTTCCAAGTAATTGAGAATATCAATGATGCCCTGACGGGCCACCTCTTCGGATAATATATAGCAATGCAAATGTGAGGTGAAAAGCAAACGCGGCATCATCGTGCTCGATTTCTGAATGAACCGGCCCAAGCTATATTCCTTGAAACGATACGTGTAAACCGATGCCTTGGATCCGCCACCTTGCCTGGAGGAGAGAGCCGGAGGGTTGATTACTTGGTAATAAGCAATATACATGCCAGTCGATGGTTCTCGGTCGATGCCGATTGAGGTGACGATTGCCAATTCGTTGATTTCTTTCTTGTCCCAGCAACCTGGACAGAGAAGTAAGGCGACTAGTAAGCTCAAGAGCCATAATTTTCGCAATGTTCGCCCCCTCCCCTATTTTTTCTTAGAGAACATCTGAGGTTTTTGTTTCATCCAGAACCGAGGAACGCGCAGGATAGTGTCTTTGAAGTCTGACAGCACCAAAGGCGCAATGGGAGACATGTACTTCACACCGAAGGAACGCAATGAGACTAGATGGATCAAAACAAACAATGTTCCGCACAGAATACCGTATAATCCCATAAAGCCGGCCAGGAACATGAACACGAACTGGAGGATCCGCTGCGCAATGCCAAAGCCGTAAATTGGCGACACGAAATTGGAGATTGCCGTGATCGAAACGACGATAACCATAGCCGCGGAGACGAGTCCTGCTTCGACCGTGGTCATACCGAGTACTAGCGCGCCGACGATGGAGATCGATTGACCAGCAATCCGAGGCATCCGCAAACCGGCTTCACGCAAAATCTCGAACGTGACCATCATGATCATTGCTTCTAGGAACGCGGGGAAAGGCACAGCTTCCCGCTGCGCGGCCAGGTTGATCAAGAGCGAAGTCGGTAGTAGCTCCTGGTGGAATGTGACCACCGCAATGTATAGAGGAGGGATAAAGATCGAGAGCATGAAAGCGAACATTCGCAACCATCGCGAAAGTGTGGCGATATCCGGCCTCTGGTAGTAATCTTCTGGTGAGGAGAAGAGTTGGAAAAATGTCACTGGACCGATCAATGCAATCGGAGTGCCGTCGGTGAGAAGCGCTACTTGCCCGTCCAACAGTTTGCCAGTCACCGCGTCCGGCCGTTCTGTCCCGATGAGTTGCGGGAACGGTGAAAACGTCTTGTCTTGGATCCAATCTTCCATATAAGAGCTTTCCAGAATGCTGTCAGCCTGGATGGCCTGCAGCCGACGACGGAATTCTTCTACGACGTCATTGGGTGCTACGTCGGGCAAATAGGTCAAATACACTTTGGTCTGCGTCTTAGTTCCGATGGTCATCTGTTCAAAAACTAAATGTTCACTTTTGAGCCGTTTACGGATGAGAGCCACGTTCCGACCGATGTCTTCGACGAAACCTTCCCGTGGTCCGCGTACTGTGGCTTCCGACTGAGGCTCGGTTACACTGCGATAGTCACTACGTTTGACGTCAAAGCTTAGGAAACGGTTAACGTGCGTTGGAATCAGCAGGCACTGGCCCTCCAGCAGCAGGCGGACGCCCTCATCGGCATCTGTCCATTCCTTGTTTTGGACGAAGGGGATGTGGCGATGAAACCAGCCCAGGTCGTCCAGATCGTATTCCTCTTCCTCTTCGATTGGAACGGCGGCAAGCATAGGTTTGACGACAAACTCATCTACGAGAGCCGATTCCACAATCGAGGATAGATAGAGGCAGGTGAAAGCCGAAGATCCACGGAGAGGGAACGGCCGAATGACGAAGTCAATGGCCCCCTTCATACGATTTCGGATTTGCTCCTGCATCGGCTCGGTAACGGAAAGTTTATGCACTGTTGAACCCTCCATCATTGGTTATTGTGTACAACCATTGGGAAAATATACCACTGAATCCAGCCCAGATCGTATTCCTCTTCCTCTTCGATTGGAACGGCGGCAAGCATGAGTATGACGACAAACTCATCTACGAGAGCCGATTCCACATTGAGGATAGATAGAGGCAGGTGAAAGCCGAAGATCCACGGAGAGGGAACGGCCGAATGACGAAGTCAGGGGCCCCTTCATACGATTTCGGATTTGCTCCTGCATCGGCTCGGTAACGGAAAGTTTAGACAATGTTGAACCCTCCATCATTTAGTTATTGTGTTTAACCATTAGAAAAATATACCACTGAAGCCAGCTCAGATCGTATTCCTCTTCCTCTTCGATTGGAACGGCGGTTGACGACAAACTCATCTACGAGAGCCGATTCCAAAATCGAGGATAGATAGAGGCAGGTGAAAACCGAAGATCCACGGTCGCACAAGAGCAGCTCCCCTTCGCGGACGGCCTGTGAGCCCGGAACACCATGCGGCAGCGCAGATTTCTCGCCGGCCAGCACAAGGTCCAGAGCCGGTACGATTAGCAGCGGCTCGGCTCCGCGCGGAATCAACAGACCGAGAAGACGCTCATGCGGGTCGCTCGCAAACCCGGTCAAATAATACACATGCTTCGGCATCGTAATCAGTACGGCATCGATCGCCCGCCGATCCATATATGCAACTAGCTGTTCAATACGAGTATTCATTGTCATTGCCCACATTGCGGTACAAGTGCGGCTCATCCGCCGAGTATTACGAATTGGATAATGTTGTATGGAAGAGACATAAACCGAGAGACATTAAAAGGACTGAGGAAGAAAGAGATCAACTGTTGAGCACAATTATTCATTTAAATACTTGGTAGGGTGCTCATTATAACGAATGGGTGTTCCAAAGTTTTAATAATGCTGATTTAATAATATTTTTGGATACGGATAATTCGAAACGAAAGTATCGAATTATCAGAAGATTTATCTTACAGTTACTCAGAATAGAAAAATCAAACTATAAACCGACTTTTGAAATATTCAGGAACATGTTTATTTGGAATGATAATTTTGAAAGTCGAATTAAACCGAAGGTTATAACTAAGTTGGGACAATATTCTTCTAAGTCCATAACACTAAAAGATACAATCGAAATTATAAGCTCATTAAACTAAAGGGCAGTTTAATTACAAAGACGAACAGCAGGGCACTCCTCGAAGTAGAGTGCCCTGCCACAAAAGTGTTTTTGACTACATATAACATATTATTACAATAGCCGAAATAATTAACTTAGTTTTTGCGCACCTTTGAACCATACGGCTTTAATGGATAGGGTATCCGAGATATTGGTTGTCGGATCACCATTGACCAGTACTAGGTCAGCGCGCGCACCCTCGGCAATACGGCCACGATCATTAAGACCGAACCGACGGGCCGGTTTCGAGGTAGCCGACTGAAGCGCTTCTATCGGAGTGAACCCGGCCGTAACCAGCAATTGCAATTCATGATGTACGCTGGCTCCATGAGCAAGGCCGCCAAGATTCGGAACGGGAACGGGGGCGACATCCGTCCCGACCAGAATATCCACACCGGCACTGTGAAGATCCATCACATTTTTAAAGCTATTTTCCATTTTGCCTTGCGGGAAAGTATTGAAGCTAGAGTTCAAAATATCGATCCATTCCGGACTTAATTTGGAATGAACACGAGGGTCATTCGCCAATTCCGATGCTGGGTTCCCAAGAATGGATGAGTTCAACACCAAACACGGTGTAACAAACGCGCCAGAATCGACGATGGATTGCACTAACTCCGACGTGTACTCGGGCCTGTCGATAAACAGGTGGCCCAATCCGTCCACTTCAAGATCGATGGCGGTTTGCGAAGAATGAGCAGTCAAGACGTGGGCGATGACGACTTTATCGAACTTATGGGCTTCTTCCACGGCTACTTTTAGAATCTCGTCGCTTAAGACAGGCAGGCCAGGGGCACCCATGACTGTTCCTTCTTCAATCATGATTTTTATATAGTCGGCGCCATTCTCCACCTGGGTATGCACATGTTTAATCGCTTCTTCCACCGTCGTTACTTGCGGCACTTCTTCGTGATCGTGGGCGTAAGCGGCTAGCATAGCTTCCCGGTCTTCCTTCGATAACTTCTCCAATTCCTTTAATACGAATTCTGGAATCTCATCCCCATCTGGCAGCAATTCATCCGGGTGACCACCCGGAGCGGTGATTGCCGTGCCTGCAGAACGGACATCGGCGACGTCATCCATATTTTTCAATTGGATCGCGCGTCCTCTTTTCGTAAAATCACCGTTCATTTCGAGTTCTGTCGTCACGCCGAAATTTAATGCATCTCGTAATCCACCGATGGAAGTGTGGACATGCGCATCAATCAAGCCGGGCAATAATGTTGCATCCTCAGCATTGATGATTGTTGCATTCGCCGGAATGTCGCCGCCCACCGCAATAATGGTTTCCCCTTTGATGACAATACTCCTTGACTCGATCACTTTTTCACCATCGAAAATACGCGCATTCGTAATTGCCGTAACTGTTTCTACAGGAGAGCTTTGGACTGCATTCTTCATTATGTTATTCCTCCTTGGAGTTGTTCCTGAATCACTTCGGAGTATAACTGTTAGATAACTAACTGTCAATAAACTAATATTTATTTGACATGAAAGCTAGATCTCTGTATAGTTTATTTGCTTACAGTTAGCTTTCTAACAATATGGGGAGGTACGATCATGAAGCCTCGCAAGGATACGCCTTATCTGGATTTGTTTCAGATTATTGGCCTTAAGTTAAAGAAAAAAGCGGACGAGAGCATAAAAGAGTTAGGGTTAAACGCTCAACAAGGAAAAATAATTGGCTATATCTACGAGAACCAAGAAACTGAATTAATTCAGAGGGATCTTGCCGATCGGTTTCATCTGCGCGGGGCTAGCATTACAAGTATGCTTCAAGGTCTTGAGCAAAGAGGATTCATCGAGCGGAAAATCCCAGCCAATAATGAACGGCAAAAAAATATTTATGTTTTACCAAAGGCCGTTGAATTGATTGAAGACTTTAATGACTCCTTCCAAAAGGTGGAGGACGAAATCGTTCAAGTCCTTTCCGAAGAGGAGAAGCAAACCTTAAAGGAATTGTTGATCAAAATTAATGAACGCTTATAATTGCGGTTGGAATCTACCACGAAGGTCGCTTGGAGTTCCTTGTTTCATTAGGCTATGTAATATTTTCCAATAAGCGGAGATTAAAAGCTCAATAGTGACTACGACGATTGATTAAGCTAACGGAAACGTTAGTTAAATAATCAGCGGCGACAGCCTAAGACTTTATTTTTCCAAGTCCGAGTCCGCCGCAAGGACTTTCATTTCGATTTCAATGGAACGCTCTTTAGGAGATACGTATAAAAAAAGACTGACAATACAGTTATATGAACTGTTCGTCAGTCTTTTTTTATCGATCCTTAGGGTTTAAGAAATAAATGTTAACGGTATCGTCACGCAAAGATAAAGCTTTTTATAGGGATTCTTTCTTCGTAAAGAACAGAAATTTTATTCCTTTTAAGTAACCTATTGTCGCATCATTATTTTTTTTAACCATTTCTTTAACTATTGAATATACAATAGTCCATAATAGTGCCCCGTAATTCAAAATCCCAGCTTGTTTCATTTTAAGGAAATAGTAATGATTTACGACTTTGGCCTTAGAAACTTTTTCAGCTTTATCCCTGGATTGAGGCGATTCGTGATGTATTATTTTTAAATCCGGATCTATGACCAATCTACCATAGTTGCTTGCATAGTAGCACATATATAAATCATCGCCGACAGCATAATTTTCCATCCAGCTTAAAGGCTTCATGTCTTTAAGTGAATTCTTTTTAAATGACATATTGCACCCATGAAAAAATTCTGTTTCAAAATTTGATTTGGCTTTATTCCAATTTGCTATAGATCCTGCTAAACCACTTTTGGACAATTTCCCCAATGAACTAGACATTTGAAACGTGGCTACTCCGAGAGCATTTGCTATTTTACTAGAATATAATCCCTTGGCTATTCCTCCTACTCCTGCCAAACTTGCATCATCTTCATAATTTTTTAGTAATTTGTTTATATAGTAAGGATCATCTAATTCAACATCATCATCTAGATAAAGGATAATTTCATGTGCGGCGATTTTTACACATTCAACCCTTGAAAGCCAAATTCCAGCTTTTAATTTCTTAAAGTATGACAGCTTCATGCATTTTATTTTTGATAAGATAGCTTCAAATAAATCTAATTGTTCCTTATTGATATCTCCATCATCTACAATTAAAATCTCAACCTCACAATAAAGTTCAACCTGCCTACTGATGGATTCGATGCATTTGGTGATATCTGCAACTCGATTTCTAGTACAGATTGCTATTGTAATATTTTGCAATTTTAACGCCTCCGATTGGTTCATCTGTTTGGTCTTTTATGGGTCCAATTCTCATCCAGTCTGATTATCTTTATACATTATAACACAAAGCTCCTGAGCATCATTAAACGCGAAGGTACTGGTTCTACTGCGAAACATGGAGCGCGTGGTAGATAAAAAGCACGATAGGTCAGCATTTAACCATTTTAAATGCTTGTTTCCGGATGAACAAGCGCTTAAAATCAAATTAAAAGGAGTAAAGGAGTCAAGCTGGTGATGAACACACAACCAAAGTTAACGATATATACACAAGAGCGAGGGTCGGAATAAGGCTACTTGTTCGGTATTTTTTTCGCTATAAACGATATGATGTCTCGGAAGGAGCATTTGAATGGAAGCTTATTTATTCGTACATTTTAAAGAAAAGGAAACACCTGATGGCGAGCAAGTATATTTTGCACTCAGTACTGATGGGTTTAACTGGGAACAGGTAAACGGAGGTCAACCCGTTCTCTGGAGTGAAAAGGGTGATAAGGGAGTCCGAGATCATACAATCGTGCGAACGAAGTACGGCAAATTTTATATTCTTGCCACCGATCTGAGCCTTGCCAACCATTTTCATGACAAGTACAGAGGAAGCTGGGAGAGCATCACCAGAGAGGGAAGTAAATGCCTTTCCTTGTGGGAATCGGATGACCTTGTGAACTGGTCTGAGCAGAGAATGATCGAATTAGGCGATGAGGATTTCGGATGTATTTGGGCGCCGGATGTGATTTACGATCGTATGGAGCAAGACTACGTCATTCACTGGTCATCGGCTCATTCTATCAACAATTTCGGGCATAAGGCAATCTATTACACGCGAACAAAGGATTTTGAAAGTTTTGCTAAACCGCAGCTGCTTTATCGGAAGGAAGACAGCGGGGTAATTGATTCTGCCATCTACGAGGAAAACGGTATGTTCTACCGATTCCTGAAAAGCGAGGCAAATCCCAAAGCTATTATACTGCAAAAGGGAGAAACCCTCGCCGGTGAATGCGAAACAATCGAGGCCTTTAATGGGGAAATGGCTAAGCTCAATAACCCCGCCTATGAAGCACCTACAGCGTATAAGCTGAGCAATGGTAAATGATGCTTGATGCTGGATTTTTACGGTGTCAAGGGAGAAGGGCAGGGATATGTTTCTTTTATAGCAGATGAGATGGATAGTGGACTCTTTATCCGATCGGATGAAAACTTCATCTTCCCATATCGCTTCAAACACGGAACTGTGCTTTCAATAACAATGGAAGAATACCACAGGATAAAAACTAGGTATTGAACATAAGCTTATTTCAAAGCTTCAACCTAATCCCGAGATTAAGTGCCTATGAGCGAAGACAGGTGTGAAGATTTTAAACATTTTAAAGAGATTGAATGAAGTTGTTTAGTGTTTATAAGACCGGGACTCCGAATTTGGGGGTGCCGGTTTATTTTGTTTGTACGTTGAGCCAAAAGAATATAAAATTTATGTCAACCGGTTGACACAAGATGCGGAAACCGATTAAAATAAATTTGATAGCGCATTCAAAACAGACTTGTAAGGGGGAATAGGGTTTGAAAAAGATGAAGAGTATCACCACTACGGGAATTTGTTCGATTGTATTGCTTTCCTCATTGGTGGCATGTTCCCAAAACAATGCCCCAAGCTCCTCGCCGGGAGCCACTCAAAAGGCAAAGGGAGTCAAGATTACTTTCTTTAATACTTCAGCTGAAGTAAACGGCGTGTTCGAAGACCTTTTTAAAACTTATCACGAGCAGAATCCTAACGTTACTATTGAATTGATTCCGACACCAATTGGAGGAGCACAGTTAGAGAAATTTCAATCCCTGTTGGCATCCGGCAATCCGGCCACGGTAGCGAATCTTGACCCGGGAACGATTCTCCAATATAAAGATAAGTTCATGGACTTAGAGACGGAGAAGGCGAAGTATGAAAAATTAACGAAGCCCGGGGCGGTTGACGGCGCTTTGCTGGACGGCAAATTCCTTGGCATTCCATGGACTGCCCAAGGCTATGGCTTGTTGTATAACAAGCGCGTAGTTGAGGAAGCAACCGGAGGGACCTTTGACCCTTCATCAGTAAAAACCCGCAATGATTTGGAAGCATTGTTCAAGAAAATTGAAGCTGCCGGCAAGGCGCCTGTGATAATTCACGGGGCAGATTGGTCCTTAGGCGCTCACTATTTGGGACTAGCCTATTCTTCGCAATCACAAAAGGTGGAAGAGAACCGCAAGTTTGTAGAGGATTTGAAAAATGGCAAAACGAATTTGGCGGACAATCAGCCATTCAACGGTCTGATGGATACTTTTGATTTATTAAAGCAATATAATGCCAGAAAAAATGATCCGCTCGTCGCAGATTACAACAAAGACAGCACAGATTTCGCAAAAGGCAATGCGGCATTCTATTTTATGGGTGATTGGACTTGGTCTGTCATTGGCACGATTGAAGGAAGAGATAAAGAATTTGGAATCATTCCGGTACCAATTAGCAACAACCCAGCCGATTACGGCAACTCTCAAGTAGCTTACACGGAACCGAAGTTGTTCGCTATCGATAAATCCGGATCTACTCCGGAGCAGCAGGCAGCGGCTAAAGCATTCGTCGAATGGATGGTTACAAGCGAGCAAGGTCAGAGTGCGATCGTGACCAAAATGGGCCTCTCCTTGCCTTATAAGGATATAAAGGCAAAAGGCACAAATGTGATTTCCGATGCCATTGCGAAATATGTCGATCAAGGGAAGTTCCTTAATATCGGAGTCATTAATTATTTCCCGCAAGACTATTGGTCCAAGACAGGAGCTTCCATGCAAAAATATATGGTAGGAAAAACTGACCGAAAGGCTTTCACGACAGAGGTTCAGGATTATTGGAAATCGAATGCTGGGAAATAGGGATTAAGGTTAAAAACTGGTTGTAAAGGGTGCGGTACTATGAGGAGTAAGATTTATTTAAGAAATACGGGAACTTTTCTTCTTTTTGGAGCTCCTTCCGTAGCGGCATTTGCTGCTGTTGTTTTGATTCCGTTCCTGGTTGGGTTATACCTGACGTTTACGAATTGGGATGTTCGAACGGCCGACATATCATTTGTCGGCTTATCAAATTATACCAAAGTATTTCATGATAAAGTTTTTTTTACCCAATTGTGGTTTACCATTAAGTATGTGGTGTTTACGGTATTGATCTCCAATGTGGCGGCTTTCTTTATAGCACTGGCGTTGACCAGCGGGGTTAAAGGAGAGAAATGGCTTCGAACGGGCTTTTTCACTCCAAACTTAATCGGCGGAATCGTGTTAGGGTATTTGTGGCAGACGCTATTCTCGCAGATCATGCCTTATATAGGGAATAAATACGGCTGGGCATTGTTTAAATCGTCGTGGTTAACGGATACGGATACCGCATTTTGGGCACTCATCATCGCAACAGCTTGGCAATTAGTCGGCTATCTCATGATCATTTATATTGCCGGATTCTCAGGTGTTCCTAGTGATGTGTTGGAAGCTGCGAGCATAGACGGGGCGAACGGTTATGCAAGACTTCGCAGAATCATATTGCCGCTTTCGATCCCGGCTATCGTCATCTGTATTTTTATTTCCATCTCTCGCTCATTTTTAACTTACGATATCAACCTTGCCCTAACGAAAGGCGGACCTTTTCATTCCACCGAATTAGCTTCCTATCATATCGTTCAAAAAGCTTTCTTGTCCAATCAATATGGAGTCGGACAGGCGGAAGCAGTTGTCTTATTTGCTGTCGTAGCCCTGGTTGCGCTAACTCAATCTTACTTACTTAAAAAATTGGAGGTCGAATCGTGATGGCTTTTCGACAGTCCATATCAAGAATCAAAGCCGCAATCCTGTATGTAATTTTATTTGTATTTTTAATTCCTTTTTTGCTGGTCGTCATGAACTCTTTCAAAAAAACGCAGCAATTCATTGAAAATCCATTAGCTATTCCCAGCAGTGTTCATTTCGAGAACTACACTGCTGCATTTACCAACATGAAATTCATGCAAGGACTTTCCAACTCTTTGTTGATTACAGTTGTTGCAGTTTTCATTATTGTTATTTTCTCGTCAATGACCGGGTATTTGTTTGTTCGTTATAAATGGAAGCTGAATACTGTGCTATTTTTCATGATGCTTGGCTCCATGGCGCTTCCGTTCCAAGTCATCATGATTCCTTTGGTCATGCTGTACGGAAAGATGGATCTGCTTAATATGAAGGGAACGCTGCTGTTTTTATATTTGGGGTTTGGCGTTCCCTTCGGCGTTTTTACTTTCCATGGGTTTATCAAAGGAATTCCTTACGAATTGGAAGAATCGGCTTTTATAGAGGGCAGCTCGAGGCTGCGAACTTTTTTCCAGATTGTACTGCCTTTATTGAAACCGGTTTTCGTAACGCTCATCGTACTCGATGTACTCTGGATCTGGAATGATTATTTATTGCCCAGTTTGGTCTTACTGTCGCCGGAACAAAGGACATTGCCTCTTTCTACGTTTACTTTCTTCTCGTCGTACTCTGTTGATTACGCACCCTTGATGGCAGGATTAATTATGACGATTATTCCTGTGCTAGTGTTGTATCTTTTCGTTCAAAACCAAATCATCAAAGGGATCACGGAAGGGGCCTTGAAATAAAGGTCCTGTAATATGGGACGGAGTTCGGCTGAAAAAATTGCAAATTAAGCGTATAATTGCTTTAAAAAAGTCAGGTGGTCAAACCATGCCTAAAATTGATGATGTAGCAGAAAAAGCCGGGGTTTCTGTTACTACGGTGTCCCGCGTGCTCAATAACCGGGGATATATCAGCCAGACGACACGGGATAAGGTATATCAGGTTATGAAGGAGCTAAATTATCATCCCAATGAAATGGCTCGTTCTTTGTTCAGAAAAAAATCGAATATGATCGGCCTCATTATTCCTACAGTTTCTCATCCTTTTTTTAGTGAATTAGCTCACTATCTTGAATATTATGCTGACCAAAGCGGGTATAAAATTCTATTGTGCAATTCGAATCGAGATGTAACGAAAGAACGCAAATACATCGACATGCTGAAAAAGAATCAAGTGGACGCCATCATTATGGGCAGCATGGTTTTGGATGTCGAACATTATCGGAATCTGAACCTTCCTATTGTAGCTTTCGATCGAGTCGTAGATGATACGATTCCTGTTATTAATTCCGATAATCTGATGGGCGGCAAACTTGCAGCGCTGTTACTTGTGGGCAAAGGTTGCCGAAAGCTGGCATATATTCAAGGTGGAGTTGGCGGGCCGCATCATCATGGTCTGCTTGCTGGAGGAAGGTTACAAGGGTTTGCTGAGGAACTGCAACATGCCGGGGTTGAATATGTTCACTTGAATTTAGAGGTACACGACCTAGATACTGGGGCAAGTGAGGATACAATTGTTCGTTTCCTTCTGGAGCATCCGGAAGTAGACGGTGTTTTTGCAAGTAGCGATGTGATCGCAACTATGGTTATGCAAGCCTGTTATCAATTAAACAAAAGAATTCCGGAAGACATGAAAATCATCGGTTATGATGATGTGAAGATTGCATCTTTAGTGGTGCCGCGTCTTACAACCATTAGGCAGCCCATTCAAAAGATGAGTGAATTAACGATCGAATTGATTACAAAACAAATAGAAGGGGAGGAGGTTCCGATGGTCAATTCTTTACCGGTTACATTAATTGAACGGAGTACTACGTAACAATAGTGGAGGCATGTAGAATGGACTTTAAAAGCAGAGTGTTACTGGAAATAAGGGAGTCTGTGTCGTCTCTCCCTCTTTTTCAGCTTCCTGATGATTTGGCGATGGTAAGACAAAGCCCTTTGCCGCAATCTTTGAAGTCTGAGTTTGTTCGGATCAGCGACCGTACAATTTCCGGTGCAGGTAAACAAGAAATGCTGATCAAAGTTTTCGAACCGGCTCAAAGGGATGAGACGAACCTGCCTGTTTTACTTTGGATTCATGGCGGAGGATATGTGTTAGGCCACCCTAACGGTGAACAAAGTCTCTGTGAAAGTTTTGTTAAGGCTGCCGACTGTATTGTCATTTCCCCCGATTATCGGCTTGCCCCTGAACACCCGTTTCCGGCGGCAATTGAAGACTGCTATGCTGCTTTGAAGTGGATAATTGGTGCCGCGGAGGAATGGAATATCGATTTATCGAGGATTGCGATTGGGGGAGGAAGCGCGGGCGGAGGGTTGACCTCAGCATTGGCGCTGATGGCTCGCGATAAGGGAGGACCCCCCATCTGTTTCCAAATGCCGTTATACCCGATGATCGACGATCGTAATGTTACGCCTTCTAGCCATGAAATTACGGATCCTGCCGTTTGGAACAGGGCCAACAATCTGGCGGCTTGGAAGATGTACCTTGGCGAACATGCCGATGGCGACATTTCTCCGTATGCGGCGCCAATTAGAGCGAAGGACCTGACCGGTCTTCCTCCCACATATACATGTGTAGGCCAGCTTGACCCGTTCCGCGACGAGACAATTGAGTATGTTGCACGGCTTGCCCAAGCCGGCGTCGACGTGGAATTTCAATTGTATCCCGGATGTTATCATGCCTTCGAACACGTTGTACCCGAAGCGGAAGTCAGCCAACGTACCAGGAACGGCTATGCGAATGCTTTGGCAAGAGCTTTTCAGCGTTGATTTTTATTTGAAATTGTGTCAACCGGTTAGTATACTTTCGATGGTATTTAGTAAAGCTGTATCATGATTTTAATAGGTTTTATCGGTGAAGGGAGGCTTATGCCTCTTTTCATTTATTTGTAGATAAGAAAGTATAAGTTTTATTACACTTCGCGTCATCAGTCTTGACAAACGCGCTCGTCCCTGAAGGACGACGGAGTCGTTTATCCTTGTCGCATTATGTTTTGAAAAATCATATAATGGAATCGAAAAATGTTCTTTTAATGAGGAAGGGTGACATGCTTAAGAGTACAAAGCCGGTTTCGTTCGTTTACAAATTTTCACTTCAAATTACGTTGATATTGGCCATACTTGTCGCGGTTCTGATCATCAGCAATGTATATTCCTTCAAAGTGGTCGAAACGAATATCGTGAATAACTCCAAATACACCATGGGGATTCACATTACGAATATCCAAAATCGTTTAAACAGCGTCTCCAAAGATTTAAACGAAGTATTTGAAAATCATATCGACGATGTCGTTGTGTATCCGAAAAAAGATGAGAGCAACAAATACTTCGATGCCTTGCGATTAAAAAATGCATTGCTCTCGAAAGTGTCAAATAACGAAAGCATAGATGCATTATTTATTTTGGAGCCCAGTGAACACCTCTTTTTGATTCAGTTCGGCAAAAACATACTTTCTAATGAAAATCAAACATTATCCGATTATTTAAAGAGTGAACAATTCGCGGGGAATACGGCGATCGGAAGAGAATGGTCCTCGATTCAAGTGAATGGAATAAGTTATGAAATAAAAAGCTTCAAGGTGTCGGACATCATGATTGGCGCAGTTGTAAAAGCGGACACCTTGATGAATGTTGTGAAAAAAACGTCAGATTCCCAAAACCATTATGGATTGACGGATAAAAGCGGAGAGTTGCTTTCTGCGACCGATCCATTCATTAATCAGTTGAGCCCGCTGCCGGATACTGGTAAAACTTCGTACAAGCTCGATGATGGCAAATATTTTATCATTTCAGAGGACATTCCAGAGATCGGGAAACTTTCGAATCTGATTGAACGGAAGAGCGTTTTATCTGGGCTGGATTTTTTCCAATGGGTGATTGTTTCTCTTGGCGTCGTTTCCTTAATTATCGTGCCTGCTGTATTAACATCGCTTTCACGCGAAATGATTAAGCCTGTTCTTGAACTTGTCAAAGCGACGAAAGAATTGGAGAAGGGAAACTGGGACTACCAGCTGCCGCTGCATAAAGCGTCCATCGAGTTCGCCAAGCTCTTTCATTCATTTACGTCGATGACGAAAGAAATCAAACAGTTAAAGATCCATTCCTATGAAGAGAAGCTGGAACGAAACAAAGCTGAGCTCAAGTATCTTCAAATGCAAATAAAGCCACATTTTTTCTTGAATGCCATTACGACCGTCTCAAGCCTTACGTATCAAAATAAAAACGAAGAAATCAGGAAACTTATCAATTACTTGTCGGAGCATCTCAGATATATGTTCAAGGGAGGCTTGGTAAACGTAACGGTAAGGGAAGAAATCGATCACGTGACCAATTACATTCACTTGCAAGAGATCAAATTCCCTAATCACATTTTCCATATGATCGATATCGAACCCAATTTGGAACAGCATATACTGCCGCAATTTCTGATACAAACCTTTATTGAAAATATTTTTAAGCATGCGTTAGTTTACGGAGATATTTTGTCGATATTTATTAAAGTGGAAACGTATTCTTATCATCACGAGGACTTTATTAAAATTACCTTAGAAGATAATGGGGAAGGTTTTCCTGATGAAATCATAGAAGAAGTGAATGCCGCCGGTACGCGTGTCAATGAAACGGGGCAAAGAATCGGCATTTCCAATATCAAAAAAACGCTGAGTCTACTTTATAAAAGGGATAATTTGTTGCATATTTCCAAGAATGAACCGTCTGGGGCAAGGGTGGAAATTTTGATTCCTATTCAGTCATCCATGGATCAGACTTAGGAGGGAACGTATTGAAGTGTCTCATGATTGATGATGATATTCCTACTATTGAGGTCATGCGTGACTTCATCAACTGGAGTTCATTGGGGATTGGATCCGTAATAACGGCGTATAATATTGCGGATGCCAAACTTCTTATTGAAGAAGGTAAACCGGATATCATCATTTGTGATATCGAAATGCCCAAAGGCACAGGTCTTGACATGATCAAATGGGTAAGGGATAACCATCATGATTGTGCATTTATTTTTTTTACTTGTCATGAAAATTTTGAATTCGCGTCGACGGCAATCTCTTACAATACGGATGCTTACTTAATCAAGCCTTTTGATAAAAGTAAGGTCGAAGAGGCACTAGCCAAAACAATAAATACGCTAAGGGCGAAAAATCGGCTGCAGGCATACAGCCAATTCGGTGCCAGTTGGTTGAAAAATAAATCGTTTGTCGAGCAAAGCTTTTGGAGGGAGATTTTATTTGCCCAAATTTCCCCCCGCATAGATTTGATTCATGGCGAAATCCGGAAGAGAGACCTATCTCTAGAGTTGGAACATGGGTACTTTCTAGTACTAACGAGCATCGGCAAATCGGATATTGAGGATAGCTGGAATGAAAGCACCTTCATCTATGCGTTTTCCAATCTAACTTCAGAAACGATGCTTGATAACCTGCAACTTAGTCATGTTATCAATTATCAGCAAGACGATCGTTACTATATGGGGACGATCATCAGGGGCAGTAGTTCGCTGGAAGAGATTGCAACGAGATGCCGTCAGCAAATCCGTTATTGTCGGGATTACTTTCAGTGTACGGCGACCTGTTATATCAGTAAGAAAGTATCGATCGATTTGTTGAATGCAACTAGAGCTATATTGGAGGTCATGGACAGGAACAACATTATTCATAAGGGTAATGTTCATTGCCAAGAAGACCGCTTTGATTATGAAACGAATGAATCCTATACGCTGGATGTGAACGGATTCGAATCATTATTTATCGAAGGCGAAAAAGTGCAAATCGTGAACAAGCTAAAAAAAGATCTCGAATCGTTGGCCAAAAGCAATAAACTTGACGCGGGCATCCTTCATTCGATCAAGCAGGATTTTATGCAGCTTGTATATTCGATCCTGTATAAAAATAAAATACTTGCGCATAAGTTGTTTTCCGATCATATCTCCGGCATCTTGCTGCAGAAATCCGAACATAGTGTCATGGACATGATGAAATGGGCTGCTTTCGTAACCAATAAAACAATCGATTATATAAGAGAAGTGAAACAGTCCGAAAGTGTTGTAGAGAAGGCGAAAACGTTTATACACAATAATTACCATCTGGAACTGAATCGCGAGGATGTTGCGGCCAGTGTCTATTTATCGCCCGATTATCTTGCGAAAATGTTTAAAAACAAGACAGGATTATCGATGAAAGATTACCTGAATGAGCATCGTATCCTTATAGCAAAAGAACGGCTCATCCAAGGAAACGAGAGTATTGGAACAATTGCCGTCGAGATTGGTTTTGACAGCATCTCCTATTTCTCAACGGTTTTCAAAAAAATAACGGGTGAAACTCCGAATGCTTTTAGAACCAAACATAAACCATAATGCAAAAGAGGCCGATTGGGCCTTTTTCTTTTGGCGACATCACTGATTTTCAAAAAAATAGCGCTGATTTTTTAAAGATAAACATACCGATAAGGATTAAAATGAAATCGTATTCAGAAACTACTTCAGGAGGCTTCAAAATATGAAAAGGACAAGGGGTATCTTAGCATCAGTCATATCTGTAGCACTGTTCGGCACCGTTCTGACAGCTTGCACGACCGGAACTGGCAATTCGACCGAAACAACCGGTTCTAAGTCGGGTGGGACCAGCAGCAAGATGGAAAAGGTTGTTATAGCCTTGCCGTCATTCAATAAAATTCCCGATGATATGAGCAACATTAACGACGCGATCAACAAAATTACAACAAAGAAAATTAATGTGCAAGTGGACTTTAAAGTGTACGGGCCTGCAGACTACGGGCAAAAAGTAAATTTGGCGCTTCAAAGCGGCGAGCAGTTGGATTTGTTCACCAGCCCAGGCCAATTCCCAAGTTATGCTGCTAAAAAACAGCTCTATCCGCTGGAGGATTTAATCAGCAAATACGGCCAGGAAACAAAAACGATTCTGGACAAAGACTTCGGTGAAGGACTGCTGAAAGCAACAACGATGAACGGGCATATTTATGGAATTCCCGCCAATAAAGGGATGTCGGTCCCGCTAAACTTTGTATATAACGCCGATTTGTTAAAAGAAACGGGTTTTACAGCAGACGATATGAAGTCGGTCAATGATTTGCCAAAAATATTCGACGCTTTGATGAAAAAGCACCCGGATGTCGTGCCTTTCACTCCTATTAATGTCAATCCAAGCGATACCAATCTGGTTAGACTATTAAGAGGAACAAATGACATCGATCTGTTAACCGATGAATCAGGAATCGGTGTAGTTGTAGGAAATAGCAATAAAGTAGTCAATCTTTATGAAACGGATATTTTTAAAAACGGCGTTAACATGATGAGAGATTGGTACAAGAAAGGCTATTTGCAAAAAGATGCAGCCACAACCTCAACAAACTTTGCTGACTTGGCTTCGTCGGGACGCGGATTTTCCACTCTGGGTGGTTATAGCGGTATGGAAGCTGGCAAAGCATTAAGCGCTCAGACTGGTAAAAATATCGTTATGAAACGGATTTCTCCATTTTATTTTGATACGCAAGCTGTAGACTTCGTTGTATGGATGATGTCAAGTACGACCAAAGTACCTGAGGCTGCTATGAAACTCTTGAATTTAACCTATACGGATAAGGATCTATTAAATACGATGCTTTATGGAGTCGAAGGTCGGGACTATGTAAAGGTGGACGATCACCACGTTAAATATCCGGATGGAAAAGATGCTGCAACCGTACCGTATACGGCACAGCTATCTTCCGGTATTCTCGGCTCTGAGTCGCTTCAGTATCAAATTGAAGGCACGGATTGGAAGGATACCGAATTTAAACTGAAGGAGAACAAAGAAACGAAGAGGTCGCCATACTTTGGATTCATCTTCGACCAATCTTCCGTAAAAACGGAGTTAAGTACAGTAAACAATGTGGTTAATCAATACATTCCTGGTTTGATTACTGGCGTTTTGGATCCGGAAACAACCATTCCTAAATTTGTAAAAGCATTGAATGATGCAGGGGCGCAAACCATCATTCAGAAAAAGCAGGAGCAACTGGACAAATGGATTGCTGAGCAGAAAAAATAAAAAATGGTGAGGAATGGAGCCGGAAACTGCTCCATTCTGTCTTCCTTAGGGGGGGAGTGGCATGGAGAAGCCAATAAAAAAATACAAGAAGAAAGTTAGCAATACGTTGCCGCTTTTACTGATTGCGGCTCCCGGCTTGTTATACTTGTTGATCAATAATTACATTCCGATGTTCGGGGTATTTATCGCCTTCAAAGATGTAGATTTTGCAAAAGGCCTATTCGGAAGCGATTGGGTCGGGTTGAAAAATTTCGAGTTTTTATTCCGGACTTCCGATGCGTGGATAATGACAAGAAATACGATTCTTTACAACGTCGCATTTATCATTCTCGGAACCATCGTTTCTATATTCATCGCGATACTGATGGCAGAGCTGTTGAATAAGTTTTATTCGAAGTTTTTTCAGTCCGGTTTAGTTCTTCCGAACCTGGTATCTATGGTCATCGTATCTTTTCTCGCATTTGCTTACTTGAATGCCGACAGCGGGTTTATCAACCATTCGATTCTAGAGCCGCTTGGCATTCCGGCTATTAATTGGTATTCCGAGTCTAAATATTGGCCATTCATCCTTGTTATCATACAGCTTTGGAAGACGGCGGGATACGGTTCAATCGTTTACTTCGGATTTATTGCAGGAATCGATAAAAGTATTTATGAAGCCGCTAAAATTGACGGTGCAGGCAAACTCAGACAAATTTTTATGATCACCTTACCTTTGCTGACGCCAACTATTATCTTACTAGGTTTAATGTCTGTAGGAAGAATATTCAATTCCGATTTCGGACTCTTTTATCAAGTACCTTTGAATGCGGGTGCTTTATACAGCACGACACAAACCATTGATACTTATGTTTATCGTGCTCTCATGCAGGTTAATGATATTGGCATGTCGGCGGCGGCTGGTCTTTATCAGTCATTGGTAGGCCTTATTCTTGTCATTGTAGCCAATGGCATTGTAAGGAGAGTAAATTCCGACAATGCACTGTTTTAGGGGGGATCCATCATGACGAGTTTACAATCAAGAGGAGAACGGGCATTTACGATATTCTCTGCAGCAGCAATGACCTTGGTGACCGTTTTTGCTTTTTTACCTTTTATATTGATGCTGCTGGCATCGTTTACCGATGAAAAGACGCTAATAAGAGACGGATATAGCTATTTCCCAAATAAAATGAGCATCGATGCCTACGTATACTTGTTCAGCAATATGTCGACCTTTGTGAGAGCATACGGAGTCTCGATTTTTGTGACTGTTGTCGGTACCGTCATCAGCCTTGCCATTACGGCTATGCTTGCCTATCCAATGTCGCGGAAAGATTTCAAGTATCATAATGTCCTTGCATTTCTCGTATTTTTCACCATGTTGTTTAACGGAGGCATCGTACCTTCCTACATGATGTGGACCAAAGTGTTTGCGATTAAGGATACGTTAGCCGCATTGATCGTACCGAATTTGCTAATGAATGGTTTCAATGTTCTGCTGGTAAGGAATTTCTATAAGCATAATGTGCCTGCTGCGCTTATCGAATCGGCTCAAATCGACGGAGCTAGCGAAATAAGAACATTCTACAGCATTATGCTGCCGCTTTCGGTTCCGGTTATGGCAACGGTCGGTTTGTTTACAGGACTTGCCTACTGGAACGATTGGATTAATGCCTTATACTTCGTCACGAAGCCTCAGTATTATGGCATTCAGAATTTGCTGATCCGTTTGATGAATAATATTCAGTTTTTAAAATCGAGCCAGGCAAGCAGCTTGCTAGGCGCCGGTGCAGCCGAGCTTCCGACCACAGCGGTACGTATGGCTATGGGGGTTGTCGGGATCGTGCCCATCTTGATCGTACTGCCTTTTTTGCAGAAATATTTGACCAAGGGCGTCGTTGTCGGTGCCGTAAAAGGTTAATCACGTTATGAAACGAAGGAGGGGTATGGCATGAATGTTCAACAGGTAATTGATGCAGTTATTTCGGATTCTTGCGGCACTTTCAGGCTGGAAAAAACAGGAGATGTACTCGTATCCGGAAGTCCGGATACAGAGGTAACCGGTATTGTAACGACGTTTATGGCAACCGTCGATGTGATTCATCAGGCTATCGCTTGCGGGGCTAATATGATTATTACACACGAGCCTACCTTCTATACAGGGATAGATGAATTGGACTGGCTCCAAGACGACCCTGTATATCAGGCAAAGCGAAAATTGTTAGAGGATCACCAGATTGCGGTCTGGCGCTACCATGATTATATGCACATGGCAAAGACGGATCGAATTTATGATGGACTGATTAAGGAGCTCGGCTGGGAAGACAATTTGCTGGAAAAGCATCCGCCGCACACGTACCAAATTGCCGAGGTCACTTTGACAGAGTTGTCCGGCTTCTTTAAAGACAAATTGGGGATGAATGTCCTACAAATCGTAGGCGATCTCGAGATGAAGTGTTCCAGAGTCGGAATTTTGGTAGGCGGAGGCAGTTTGGGTCTTGGTAGAGAGCAAATGCCTATGGAACTGATGCGAAGTAAGAACCTGGATGTCATCGTCTGCGGTGAAATCGTGGAATGGACACTTTGCGCTTATGTCAACGATGCTCGTATGCTCGGACTTCAAAAAGCGATGATCGTCATAGGCCATGAGCGGAGCGAGGAATGGGGAATGAAGTTTATGGCCGAGTGGCTGAAGCCGTTGGCTGGTGGACTCCCGGTTACTTTTGTCGATGCGAAGGAGCCGTTTCTTTATCTGTAAGACGAGGGCATAGTCCTTAAATGAGAGAAAAGGAGAATGGATACAATGGCGACACTGCAGGTTCATTTTTACTCGAAGGCTTTACGGAGAGAAGTCACGTTCAATGCGCTTGTTCCGCTGGATGATTTTGATTTTCCGGGAATGCCAAAAGCAGAGAAGAAGCCGCTTAAAGCGCTCTATTTGTTGAACGGATATTCAGGGAGCCATTCAGATTGGATCAGCTTCTCGAGAATTCGGGAGTTATCCGACAAACACCGTATTGCGGTTTTTATGCCGGCCGGGGAAAACCACTTTTATCTGGATGATGTAGATAAAGGGTCATTATACGGAGAATACGTCGGAAAAGAACTAGTGGAGTTTACACGGAAAATGTTCCCGCTATCCGATCAAAGAGAAGATACCTTTATTGGAGGTTTATCCATGGGCGGGTACGGAGCCATTCGGAACGGCTTCAAATATGCAGAGCATTTTAGCCAGATTATCGCTTTGTCTTCGGCCATTATTACCTATAAGATTGCTAACGCAAGTAGCGACTATACGGACGGCATAGCGGACTATAAATATTTTACGAGAGTATTCGGCGACTTGGATCAGCTTCAAGGAAGCGATAGAGACCCGGAGGCTCTGGTCCTGGGCTTGAAAGAGAAGAAGTCGGCGATTCCAGCGATCTACATGGCTTGCGGTACAGAAGATTTTTTACTGGACGTCAATCAGAGATTTCATGATTTTTTAGTTTCGGAACAGGTTGAGCATACATATGTGGAAAGCCAGGGGGGACATACCTGGGACTTTTGGAATGAATACATTGAAAAAGCTATATTGTGGGCGATTCAATAAAGAATCAGGAGATGGCAAACGTGTTTGAATTCGAGGCTAGCATACCGTTAAGCGATAAGAAGCACGATGTTTTGACTGTTGGCGAGCTTCTTATCGATATGATGACAACGGAATATGACGATAGCGATACATGTGATACGTACCAAAAGTTATTTGGGGGTTCTCCTTCCAATATTGCATTAAATGTAAAAAAATTAGGGATCACCCCTCTTATAGCTTCTGCAGTCGGAGATGACGGGTTGGGCAGATTTCTCGTCGATCAACTGCAGCAAGCGGGTATCGCTACGGATCTCATTCAACGTGTCGATGATTCAACGAGCATGGTGGTTGTAACCAAAAGTGTTTCTACACCGATTCCGATATTTTATCGGGGGGCGGATTATCAATTAGCTTATACATCCGGGCTGGAGGAAGCCATAATTTACTCCAAAATCGTCCATTTCTCCTGTTGGCCTATATCAAGGATTCCGTCCCGCTATACAATCGAAAGTGTGATGGATACGGTGCGAAAACACGGTATTTTGACAGGTTTCGACCCTAACTATCATCCGATGATATGGCAAAAGGGCGAGAATGGGATTGACTATGTAAAATCTATCATCGGTAAAGTTGATATTGTCAAGCCTTCAGAGGATGATGCGGAGAGATTGTTTGGGAAAGCGGAACCTGAGCGTTATCTCGATTATTTCTTAGAACTGGGTGCAAAGCTGGTTATTTTGACATTAGGGAAGGATGGCGCCCTCGTTTCAAATGGAAAAGAGACGCTTGCATTCAACTCTCTAGCTACTCAGGTTGTTGATACTACGGGAGCCGGAGATGCATTTTGGTCAGGATTTTATACGGCGCTCGTCAAAGGTTATCCGTTGAAACAAGCTCTTTCCCTGGGATTTGCCGTCAGTGCCTATAAATTAAAGTACACCGGAGCCATAGTGGATTTACCGCATCTGGAGTTTATCAAAGAAAAATACGGACTATAGGGGATTATTTTATGTCAGTAAAAAATCAAGTGCAGTTGATCACGTATCCCGATTCCTTGGGCGGTGATTTGAAGACGCTGAAGCAGGTGCTCTTTCAACATTTTTCCGATGTGTTTAGGGGCGGCGTTCATATTTTGCCTCCTTTCCCGTCTTCCGGAGACAGAGGCTTTGCCCCGCTCACCTACCTTGAAATTGAGCCGAGCTTCGGCACATGGGACGATATTAGAGCCATTGGAGAACGGTTCGATATATTGGTCGATGTGATGGTTAACCATATTTCAAGGCAGTCCGAATATTTCCAGGATTTCCTCAGAAAGGGGCGTCAATCGGAATATGCCGACTTCTTTCTAACCTTGGATAAAATATGGGAGGATGGCAAGCCTGTTCAAGAAGATATTGACAACATGTTTCTGCGCAGACCGGTTCCTTATTCTACTTTTACCATTGAAGAAACCGGTGAGGAAGAGAAGGTGTGGACGACATTCGGCAAGCAGGATCCATCCGAACAGATTGATCTAGATATTCGGTCATATGGTGTAAAGCAGTTGCTGGTCGATATTTTCAATAATTTCAAGCAGCAGAATGTCAAAATCGTTCGTTTGGATGCAGTCGGATACATGATAAAAAAGCTGGGAACAAGCTGTTTTTTTGTCGAGCCGGACATCTACGAATTTCTGGATTGGATGATGGCAGTTGCGAAAGCGCTGGACATCGAATTACTACCTGAGGTTCACGCTCATTACACCATTCAGTACAAGCTTGCTGAACATGGCTGCTGGATTTACGATTTTATACTGCCATATACGGTCCTCGATACTTTGGTACATAAATCTAACGAGCGTCTCAATCAGTATTTGAAGACTCGTCCTGATAAACAGTTTACTATGCTTGACTGTCACGATGGTATACCTGTAAAGCCGGACATGGACGATTTGATTAATACGAAAGAAGCAAGAAAATTGGTGGATCTATGCTTGGAAAGAGGATCAAATCTTAGTCTTATTGTATCCGATCAGCATAAGGCAGAAGATGGTTTCGATGTTCATCAAATCAGATGTTCTTTTTACTCCGTTCTCGGATGTGACGACGATGCCTATTTAGCGGCAAGAGCTATCCAATTCTTTGTGCCGGGAATCCCTCAAGTCTACTATGTCGGACTGCTGGCGGGAGAAAACGATCTTGAGAGCGTAATGAGGACCGGTGAAGGAAGAGAAATCAACCGGCATAACTTCAGCCTTGATGAAATTGAACAGTCGCTAGAGAAGGAAGTTGTCCAAAGATTGATTACGCTCATTCGGTTCAGAAATGAATATGATGCTTTTGGCGGCGAGTTTGTTGTTATTCCTTCGGCGCAAGATGAAGTTCGGTTGGCTTGGCGCAAGGACGATAAGGAGTGCCGGCTCTTTATAGATCTGCAAACTTGCAAGACAATGATTGAATACATCGGCGAGAACGGTGAATTAACCCTATATGCCGTATAGTTCAAGGTAGAATCGGAGGCGCATACCAAACAGGTATACGCCTCTTTACTCTGAAAGTGATAACCATCGATTATTATACAAAAAGATCGATAAATGGTATTGTTCTTCTTTTATTTCTACTATATAGTCATACACATCTAGCTCGTAGTTATAAGTGTTCTTCTAATAAGAGGAATGCTTTTTTCGATTATATAGTAGTCTCTATTTGAGAGGGGATGCATAACAAGTGGAACTCATCAGTGTTATGTTGGTTGACGATGAGCCGATGGCCTTGGAAAATGTCGCTGATATCATAGATTGGCACGAACATGGCTTTGAAGTTGTCATACAAACGACGGATCCTCGGAAAGCATGGGAATGGTTTGAAAAGAAAAGACCGAAAATCGTAATCTCTGATATTTCCATGCCTCATATAGACGGTTTGGAGCTCAGCAAGCGCATTTTGGAAACAGAGCCGGGAACACGCATAGTCTTCTTAACGGCTTATCGTGATTTCGATTACGTAAGACAAGCCTTAGAATTAAAAGCAGCTCACTATGTATTAAAGCATGAGATTAGTCAAAATCGGCTTTTGAACCAATTGCTGGCGATCAAGCAATCTTTGGCCGATGAACAAGCCATCTGGAAAAACGTTAAAAAGCAGTTGTTGTTAGATGTACTTCATGGAAAATGGCTCGCGGAGCCTCACGATTCGAATTCTCCAGCTGCCCGTGAAGTAAACCAAGTCCTACAGGGAAGTTCTGCCTTATTTTATTTTGAAGTGGGGCCGACCTACCTCTTGAATGGGGGAAAACGCTGCGGGCAGATCCAGCAGCCTGAGCAGGTTTGGCAACTTGTGACTTCCATGATGCAAGATGAGGGGGAGTCCCGCTGGTTTGAGGCAGTTGAAGATGGGAATGAAGGGTATGCACTGATTCTTCAGCTTCCTAATCCTCAGAGTACGCTATTTTGTTGGAATGAGGCTTACAAGGTTGCTGGCTTCATTCAAAAGGCTATTTCTACTATTGAAAAGGTTCCTGTCAGCCTGTCCGTTGCCTTATGTACGAGCAGTCAAACGATTCCAACTGCCTATCAGGCTTTGAAGGCAACCTATGATTACGCTATGTTTTTTCCGGCACGAGCACTTTTTTCGGTAGAGCAAGCTCAGTCAGGACTTCGCGATTAGCCTCTTGAAGCAAGTCAAAAGGCAGTTCAAGCCATCAAGAATGAAATAGAACTTTGCAATCGAGATGCGGCGGTTGAGGTTCTGGAGAAGCTGTTTACGGTTTCGCTTATCGGTCATAAGCATATCCGCGCATTCAGGCAGGTTATTAAGGAGCTTGGCAAATACATGCAGGATCGTTTTGCAATCGATCCCGCGTTGCCGTTGGGGACAGATGCAACTACGATCCTACAGTCGTTCATAAGAGAAATTAACGATCAATTAGCCATGGACGAACTCACCGCCAATGCTCATTCCCGTTGGGTTGTGAAAGCGGTCGAATATGTGAAACATCATTATGGCGAGTCGGATCTCTCCGTTGAATCCGTTGCTACAAATATCAATATCAGCAGCATTCATCTTAGAAAAACATTCAAAAAAGAAATGAATAAGACGTTATCCGACTTTATCACGGAATTCAGAATTGAAAAGGCTAAGGAGCTATTGAAGAAGGATGAGTTGAAAATTTACGAAATATCCACTTTAGTCGGATACCAAACGAGCCAATATTTCAGCCAAGTATTTAAAAAAATGATCGGCACTTATCCGAGTGAATACAAAGACCGAGTTGGAGGGTAAGCATGAACCGCAGCATCAAGAACAAAATACTGGGAAGCGTGGTTCTGATCGTCATCGTATCGTTAACGCTCAGCAGTTTGTTGGCGTATTGGCGTTTTTTTTTCATACTTGAAAATCAAACGATTCACGATAACGATATCTATTTACAGCAGACCGTGAATCAAATGAACCAATTGGTAGACGATATAGAAAAATATGCCGGGAATATTGTGAACGACGAACTTTTGCAAACGTTCTCAAATAAGCTGTCTTATGAATCCGTCTATGATGAGCTTTTGGCGTATTCAGATGTGAATCGGCAGCTGCTCAAGTTTAACGTACTGCGAAATTATTTGGATTCGATGGCTATCGTTCGATCCGACGGCAAAGTATTCTGGTCCCCATTTTCGCTTGACAGTTATTATGATGATGAGTTAAAAAAGCCTTGGTATCAGGAGGCGATCCAGACCGGCGAGAAGAGCGGCTTCACGGTTCCGCACGTACTTCAAAATTTGAAGAAAACGAAGGTCATCAGTTTTTACATACTGTTTCCTACAGGCGGCGTTCTGCTGCTGAATATTAATTATGAGGCTTTCGAACAGGTTGTGGGCTCGCTTCACCTTTCTTTTGATAAATATGCATGGATGCGAAACGACGGAACCATGCTGTTAAACAACGGAATGCCAACGGATTCCCAAGAGCCGGAAGCACTCAAGCTGCTTAATAAACACGGCTTTGTCTTCAAAGAGACCTTAAGTGCGGTACCATGGTCCATAATGACCTATACATCCCGAGAGCAGTTTTATCACAAGATTGAGAGTGTCATTTTTTATGGTATCGCTTTTCTCGTTTTGTGTCTGGTCTTTTGTTTATTGATGTTTGTGCCGATTATTTCGACGATTACGAAGCCAATTTCACAAATGTCTAAAGCGATGAAACAAGTCTCCATGGGGAACTACAATATCCATCTGTCCTTCCATAGTAAAGACGAGTTGGCTGTGCTCAAAAACGGTTTTGAGTTAATGCTGCAAAACATTCAACTGCAGATGAAGGAAAAGGCCGAGCAGGAGGCTTGGAAACGACGTGTATCCGCGGAATTATTGTTTGCTCAAATTAATCCGCACTTCATTTACAATACGTTGAATACAGTGGTCTATTTATCGAGGAAACAAAAGCATCAAGAGATCGAGGAGATGGTGGAGTCGTTTATCGGTATTCTGCAGGATGCCGTACAAATTGAAGAGACAGGCGTATTGACAACGCTTTCTCGAGAAAAAGAACTTATCGATCATTATGTCCGAATTCAACGTTATCGTTATGCGGATAGATTCGAACTTCGATGGGATATAGAGGATGGCTTGGATTCTATTTGTATTCCGAAAAGCTGTCTGCAACCTTTGGTGGAAAATGCGATTTTCCATGGGGTTGCAGGTATGGATGAAGTAGGAATCATTACGGTCCAAATGAAACGCAGCGGGGAGGATCGACTGAAAATTTCAGTTCAGGATAATGGGCAAGGAATGAGTGCTGACAGGGTTGCTAGTATTTTTCAAAACGCTCCGTCCTTTAGGCGCCAAGGCAAGTTTAAGCAGGTCGGACTTCGGAATATTCAAGAACGAATTCGTTATTTATGCGGAGATCAATATGGATTGGAGATGGTTAGCGAAGAAGGCAAAGGAACGGCTGCAATCATGGTGCTGCCTTTGACGAATGAGGAAATGCTGTGAATTGGTGAAACTGAACACATTGCATCACATTTTAAACAAAATGAACGGTTTGTATACTTTTGCGTTTCATCGGCTGGAAGTATAGTTATGAGAGACAAGGAGACGCACATACGAGAGGCGCCTTTTATAGTGAAACTCCAAGTCCCAAATCAACGAATTTCAGGGGGAATACCAATTGAATAGGCCAAAAAACTATCGAGCATTACCGTTCTTGATGGGCATAATGTTACTCTTTTCTTTGGTTTTAAGCGCTTGCAGCTCCGATAATAAAAATGCTGCCAGCACGCCAGATTCCGGCAAGAAAGCGGAAGCTACGCCGAAAGCTTCACCATCCGGCAGCGGGGGAGCAGGGGCTGGAGACGACAAAAATATGTCAGGTACAGTAAACATGTGGTATTGGGACAGCGGTTTCTATAAACCAGCCCAAGAAGCTTTTAATAAACTATATCCCAATATTAAATTGAATTTCGTGCAAGTCGCTGCAGCGGACTATGTCAAGAAGGTACAAACCTCCGTTGCTGCGGGTTCTGAATTGCCTGATATTGTTTTCGGTGAAATCAATGCACGGGGTTCGCTTTATTCGCTTAACATCTTGGATGATTTGACGAAGGCACCTTATAACTTTGATCAATCTCAGCTTTTGGATTATGTTATTCCGCAAACGATGAACGATAAAGGGGAGCTTGTCAGCTTGGAATGGGCTGTGTCGCCAGGCGGATTCGCATATAAACGTAATCTGGCCAAGCAATATTTCGGAACGGATGATCCCGATCAATTAAGCGCGATGTTCCCTGATTGGGATACGTTCATCGCCAAGGGCAAAGAAGTGAAGGAGAAAAGCAACGGTAAAGTTTCTATGATCGCAGGTCTCGTAGACGCCTATACGACATTGTATCCACAAGACGCTACACCGATCATTAAAGGAACGGAAGTAAACAGCACAGAGTTCCTAACCGTTTTGAAAAAAGTTCAGGCTATTCGCGATGCCGGAATTGACCAGAAGCTGGATATGTGGTCGCCAACTTGGAACGCTTCTTACACAAAAGACGATGTCATCTTCTATCCTGCGGCGAACTGGTCTCCAAAGTATGTCATTAAAGCTAACGATAAGGACAGCAATGGTCGCTGGGGTATTATGGTTCCTCCTGCAGGCGGATTCAGTTATGGCGGAACGTCATTGGGTATTACTAAGAGCAGTAAAAACAAAGACGCAGCATGGACGTTTCTGAAGTGGTATTATACGACCAAAGAAGGCCAAGAAGTGAATAAAACATCGCTTGATTATTATGTGCCAATGAAATCGGTGTTCACCGATTCAGCGAACTTATCCACGGGAGCAGACGCTTACTTTGGCGGTCAGGATCTTGGCTTGTTCTGGAACACCAAAGTGCTTCCTACTTTAAAAAGCAAGCCTGTGACCAAATATGATAATGACATTTATAATGCTTCAACATTGGTTGCGCAGACCATGATGAAGGATAAGACCTTCACGGCAGAAACAGGTCTTGAAAAGTGGAAGCAGGAATTGAAACGAAATCACCCAGAATTGACTTTTAAATAACGTAAGCCCACATGGCAATCGGCGCGTGCCGGTTGCCATTTGATTATGTATGAAGGATGTGAGCTTTCATGCGGTCAGCCGCCAACTTAAAACAAACGAACAAGTGGCCTTATGTGTTCATTGCCCCTTATTATTTGACTTACTTGATATTCGGCTTATTTCCGATCCTATTTACACTTTACATAAGCTTTACGAATTGGACCTTGACGGGAGATCGACTCTTTATCGGCTTGGCTAATTACAAGCTGCTTTTGTTTGAAGATACCTATTTCTGGAAAAGTATTGGCAATACAATGTTTTACATGCTGTGTTACTTGCCGGTGCTGATTTTATTCGGGATGCTCCTAGCAAGTATCATCGAAAGTAAATGGATTAGAGGCAAAACGTTTTTCCGTCTCAGTATTTTTAGCCCTTATTTAACAACCCCCGTAGCTGTCGGGATTATTTTCTCGCTGTTGTTTGACTGGCAGAGCGGTATATTGAATAATATTTTGACGCATCTCGGGCTCATTCAAGAAAACATAAATTGGCTGGGCGAACCGGGATTAGCTCGTTGCATCATTATTGTGATGGTGATATGGAAAAATCTTGGCTATTTTGTCATGTTTTATACAGCGGGCATGGCCAGTGTTGATCCTTCCATCTATGAAGCGGCTACAGTTGATGGAGCATCAGCCAGACAAGTTTTCTTTCATATTACGATTCCTTTGTTAAAGCCTATGAACTTGTTTTTGATTATTACCTCGATTATTGGCGGCTTACAAATGGTCGAAGAACCGATGCTGCTGTTTAGCGGCTGGGTGGGAGGCGCACCGACAGTTGGCGGGCCGGACGGTGCAGCGTTAACGCCAATTTGGTATATGTACGATTCCTCCTTTAGCGGAAGCTCCTTTCAATACGGTAAGGGAGCAGCCATCGCTTACTCGACATTTCTTGTGATCGCGTTATTCTCCGTATTGAGCATCAAATGGATGAACAAGGAGGAGAACACGCGATGAAGATGAGTAAAGGGCTAGTAATTACCGGATTGACATTGATCTGCCTGATCGTGCTTTCGCCATTTTACAATATGATCATTATGGGCACCTACTATGCAAATGATTTGTTTCAAGGCGTCGTGCTCCTTCCGGGAAATTATTTTATACAAAACTTAAAGAAAGTCATGTCGGGAAATTTTCCTTTGTTCTATTTGAATAGTCTCTATGTAGCAGTCCTCAGTACAGTGCTAACACTGTCGTTCAGTGCTCTGACGGGCTATGCCTTCGGTAAATTTGAATTTAAAGGAAAGAAATGGTTATATCTTTTTATCTTGTTCACCATGATGATACCCGGACAACTAGGGATGATCGCCTATGTCATTGAAATGAAGTTTTTTCATTTGAATAATACGCATATGCCGCTTATTATTGCTGCCTGCAATAATGCGTTCGGGGTCTTTTTCATGACGCAATTCTCTTCATCCTCCGTGCCTACAGAGGTGCTGGAAAGCGCCCGAATCGACGGTTGTGGGGAATTAAAGCTCTTTTACCAGATTGTTGTACCGTTCCTGATGCCGGCACTTACGACGCTCGGACTTCTGGCGTTTCTATGGTCGTGGAACAATTATTTGCTCCCGTTAGTGACCATCAACAAGCCGGACCTTTTCACATTGCCTTTAGGGATTACAACACTGTCCTCGGCGTATAGGTACGATTATTCCGCAAGTATATTAGGACTGAGCCTAGGCACGCTGCCACTGATTATCTTGTTCCTTTTTGGAAATAAGACATTGGTCCGAGGTCTGACTGGAGGTGCTGTAAAAGGATGAATATACGTTCAACTCCGCACGAGTGGGAAAATCACCATGTGCTGCAAGTTAATCGGGAACCCATGCATGTTCCTTTAGGTGCGTACGCTAGTTTTGTTGAAGCTGCTTCATGCGATCGAACAAGTTCGCCTTTCGTTCAATCCCTCGATGGATTGTGGAAATTCAGCCTGGTACAGAACCCATTGTCTGTGCCGCAGGATTTTTATAAGGTAAATGAGGATGTTTCACGTTGGAAAGAGATTCGTGTACCAGGCAATTGGGAGCTGCAAGGTTATGACGCCCCGATCTACACGAATATTAAGTTTCCTTTTGATATGAGTAATGTGAATGATAAACATGTCCTGCAGCCGGGAAGAAAAGGACCTGTGACCGATAACGAATTTTTATCACTGCGTCCGCCTTTCGTTCCTTCGAATAATCCGACAGGCTGTTATGTACGGAGCTTCATGGTGCCTGATACATGGAAAGAAAGAGATGTTTTCCTTCAGTTTGACGGAGTCGAATCGGCATTTTACTTGTGGGTGAATGGGGAAAAGGTAGGCTACTCCCAGGATAGTAAACTTAGTGCGGAATTCGATGTGACTACATATTTATTGCCTGGGGAAAATACGGTCGCTCTTCAGGTCATGCGCTGGTGCGACGGGTCTTATTTGGAAGACCAGGATTACTGGCATTTATCTGGCATATATCGTTCCGTAACTTTGTACAGCAAGCCTAAAATCCGAATTCGCGATTTTAAGGTAATGGCTTTACTGGACGAGAGCTGTCAGGATGGAGAGCTGATTGTATACAGTTATGTCAATAACGCGGATGGATTCGCTGACTACCAAGTACAAGCGCGGCTTCTGGATGCACAAGGAGAAGATGTGATCCCAGCTGTGACCGCGGAGGTTTCGGCTGATTCACCAATGTATGACCGTTCCAAATGGGTGCGTGAAGCGGGTGCCGCCTTGCTGATGGCATCGATTGCGAAGCCCACGAAGTGGAGTGCTGAGGAACCAAGTTTATACACGTTAGTATTGACGCTTCTGAATTCGCAAGGCGAGGCGGTAGATTACGAGAGCTGCCGGGTGGGCTTTAGAAGAATCGAAATGACGAAGGACGGCGTTATTACGCTGAACGGAGAGCGCCTTGTGATTCGAGGCGTGAATCGTCATGAACATCATCCTGAGACGGGTAGGACCATTTCCCACGAGCGGATGCGAGAAGAAATCATTGCCATGAAACGACTTAATTTTAATGCCGTTCGCACGAGCCATTATCCGAACGATCCTGTATGGTACGATTTATGCAATGAGTATGGATTATATCTGGTTGATGAGGCTAATTTAGAAACGCATGGCATTCAATCTTTGCTCTCCAAAGATCCAGAATGGGCGCATGCCTATTTGGATCGGGCGATCCGAATGGTGATGCGGGATAAAAACCATCCATCCATTTTATTTTGGTCTCTCGGCAATGAGAGCGGTGTCGGGATGAATCATGCAGCGATGACCGGTTGGATTCGATATTACGACCCGTATAGGTTGATTCAATATGAAAGCGGTGACTCTAGCTCACTCATAACCGATATTCGTACACCGATGTATCCGACACTATCGTGGGTGGAGGAAGAGATGGCAAATACCGGTGACTTGCGCCCCATGGTTATGTGCGAGTATGCTTACGCGAAGAGCAACAGCACAGGGAATTTCTATAAGTTCTGGGATATGGTAGATCGCTATCCCCGGTTCCAAGGCGGCTTTGTATGGGATTGGTCGGATAAAGCTTTAGTACATGCCTTAGAGGACGGTACACGGTACTGGGCATACGGCGGGGATTTTGGTGAAAACGTTACGGATGAAGTGGTCGAAATGTGCTTGAACGGCGTTGTTCAACCGGATTTGACGCCGCATCCAGGAGCTTTGGAAATCAAAAAGCTTCAGGCTCCTGTTGCGATTAAAGTTCATGATCTGTCGAAGGGGACCGTTTATATTAATAATAAATATCTAAGCTCCAGCTTGTCGCATCTGGACTTACACTGGGAAGTCTGCAAGAACGGTATCCCTACGGAGAACGGGCTTCTCTCACTGCCGGATGTCATTGCTGGACAAAGCGAGGTTCTCAGGGTTCCTTTCACAAGTCTGACTCGTGAAATAGGGCAGGAATATTACCTCAATCTTTCGCTTCGCTTGAAACATGCCTTGTCGTGGGCTGAATACGGATATGAAATCTGTCAGGAACAATTTGAACTGCCTTTTAGCGACCAGGTTCGACCGCTGAAATTAGAAGCGGGTGGTACGATTCGTCTAGATCAGACAACGGATCTGATCGAAATCTCAGGAGAACGTTTCGCTATCGCATTTGACAAGCAGGAAGGACTACTATCTTCTTATGTATTTGATGGGCAATTGCTAATCAACTCCGGCATGTCCGAAAACTTTTATAGAGCGCCGACTGGGATTGATGATGCCTTAGCAGGTAGGCAATCGATTGCTGCTGTTTGGAGAGAATTTGGATTAGATCGATTAGAACGCCAAGATGTGAGGACACTTGCATTTCAAGTGGATGAAACCAGAGTAAATATCGAAGTTGCTTGTCGCCTTTCAGCGACGGGAGTGAGTGCTGGATTCGATAGCTTTTTGCGGTATTCCTTATTTGGAGACGGAACGATAAGGTTGGAGCATACAGTGAAAGCAGACTCTGTGCTGCCGATGCTGCCTCGAATCGGGACTACAATTACCCTGCCAGAGATGTTCGGTCTATTGAAATGGTACGGTAGAGGATTGCATGAGAACTACATCGACCGTAAGTCAAGCGCTCCTATCGGATTGTATCACAGCTCAGTGGACGAACAACATTATCCTTATATCGTGCCGGTAGAATGCGGCGGCAAGGAAGATGTCCGCTGGTTGGAACTATCCAATTCAATGGGAAGTGGCATCCGAGTGGAAGGAGAACAGCCGCTTCACTTCAATGTGCATCGCAATTCGGTTGCGGAATACGCGGCTGCACGGCACCAATCGGATCTTGTACGCGGTGATCGTATCTGGTTAAACATCGATCATGCACATACCGGACTCGGTGGAGATAATGGTTGGAGTACTACCATTCATCCGGAATATCAAATCACTCCAAATGTTTACCAGTATACTTTTTTCATAAAACCTTTGTGAGCATTTAGTCTAAATAGAACCCCATTCTTTTTTAGTATGTAGAGTGGGGTTTTGTTCTGCAATAAGCTTGCTTACAAAACCCACAGATCAGCCTGTTGTTTCAAAAACAGGTTGATCTGTGGGTTTTTAAGCATAGCAGCATCTATTATTCAACGGTCATATCACTTTGTTTAATCTCTTGAAAACCAGTGTCGACCCATGTAGGAGTAGGTGCATTTTTAGTCGCGGCGAGCAATTGTTCGATAATTTTTTCTCCCCACTGTTCTTCATACTCAGAAATCACTGCGTTAATTTGACCATTTAGTAAAGCTTTCTTTACTTCAGGCGTCAAACCAAAAGTAATGGCATAGCGCTTTAAACCTTGAGATTTCCAAACAAGAATGGCATTAGAACTGGATACGATATCCAAAGGGATGAGTGCGTCAAAATGAGGATGCTCATCGATCATGGATTCTAGATCTGAAATTGCTTTTTCGTTATCACCATGATGGTATCTTGTTTCAAGTACTTGTATTTCGGTGTTTTGGTTTAAATATTGTATGATGCCTTCAAGTCGACGGCTGATCTGAGGAGAGTCGGACATACTCCCCTCGATCATGATCATACCTCTGCCTTTCAGATTTCTATCAATAATTTGCCCCATTAAAGTGCCTTCTTTAAGTGGATCACTTCCAATATAGGAGTATCGTTTACTAGCAGGAACATCGGATTCAAAGCAAATGACGGGAATACCTGCTTGTGATGCTTTATTAATTAAAGGGGTGAGGGCAACGGAATCGATGGGGTCAATAGCAATTCCGTTGACCTTCTGTGCAATCATGGTTTCCATCATTCTCATCTGTTGTTCCAGACTAATTTCATCAGGAGCTTTGACAATTAATTGAATCGAATAGGGTTTGCTAGCTTTTTCTATGGAATCAGTAATCATTTCATAGAACGGGTGTGCCATCGGATAAATAATTCCAAACGTGAGTTGGTCAGAATGTTTGATAGGAGACACTGATGGATCGAGCGTACTCGTTACGTTATAAGTTACTTCTGGGGAGGGAGACGCTGATCCATTACACCCGGATAAAATTAGCAAGATCAAATAGGCGATTATCATCCATTTAATCTTCCACATGAAGAGTTTCTCCCCTCAAGATATCGAGTGCTTCATCAGCAGTTCCATTCTTCCTGAATTCCTTCGGGGTCATACCCGTTAATCGTTTGAACAAATTTGAGAAATAGTGGGGATCATTATAGCCCACCAAAAAAGCGATTTCATACGATTTAGCTGATGTGCTTTTAAGAAGTTCCATTGCTTTTCGAATGCGCATTTGTGTTAAAAACTCAATGAAGGTTTGACCTGTCTCTTGGCTGAATACTCTGCTCAAGTAGTTTGGACTCAAATTGACATACTCAGCAGCATCTTGTAAAGAAAAGTTATCTTTTTCAAAATTCAACTGAATGTATTCTTTGACCTTGGTTATCATATCGCTATATTTATCGTAGATGCGGGAACGCCAACTCCAAAATTGTTCAATTAAGCTGACTAAATATGAACACGTTTCTTCCCAAGTCCGGATAGTTCCAATCATTTGCTGAAATTGTTGAAGGGACTTTTCAGGCTCTGCCAGATGACGATACATATCTTTATTTGTACGGAATGCCTCAATGGTCACATCATTCAAAATGTAAAACCCAATGGATGTTGAATGCCAATTGATGTCAACCAAGGCTGCAGCATAATCTGCAACGAATGCTTCTAGTTTGCTATGCGACCCGATTTTCAAAAAATCCATGAAAGCGCCACGATCTAAAAATAGCGTAGGGTCTAAGGTTTCTGTTTTCATCTCACTAAGCACATTCTGATTCTGTCGAGATAGCCTTCGCCAATGAACATCTTCCATAGCATCTAAAAAGGATAGGTGGACGTTTTGCAGACGATCTTGCACACTACCAATACCAATGGAGATAGGGAGTGAATGGGGCTCTTCTGAGATCGCTTTTTGCAAATCCTGAAACTGTTGTAATTCATGTTTTAAATTCTCTAGTGTAGCTCCCTTAATAATCCATACGTATTCAGAGCGGCTGCGCTGAAACATCAGTTGCTTGTATTGGTGCCTGATTTTTAAGCACTTGTCCAACAACAAGCGCTCCTTTTCATCCATGGTATTCATATCTTCAATTTTGTACGCTTCCGTATCTCGTAAATCCAGTACAGTAACTACATAAAAATGAGCTACGATATTCAATTGAATGGCGGCACTATGATGCATCACTTCAGAGGTGGTCATAAAGCCACTGCATAGATCATTCAATAATTTATTTTGGGTTATCTTGCTATTTACATTTTGATTGTCTTTAAGCATCTGAAGCTTGGACTTTATTTCCAGTTCTTTGTCAATTTCATTACTAACTTTGTGAAGAACCTTGAGGAGATCAGTTGGGGTAATTGGCTTTAAGCAGTATTCTTGTACGCCAATTTGCATAGCAGTTCTGGCATATTCAAACTCGGCATGGCCACTAATAATAATGATCTTCATTTCTGGAAATTGTTTGCGCATGATGCTGCTTAATTCAAGACCGTTCATGAAAGGCATGAGGATATCGGTAATTAAGATGTCGGGCTGAACCCTTTCTATGATAGGAAGAGCAACTTCACCATCTGATGCATCACCACTATAAATAAACCCTTCCTTTTCCCAATGGATACAATCGCGAATGGTTTCCCTAATTAGGATTTCATCGTCAACAAGTACTATTTTCTTCATTCCAACTCACCCCCATGTACACGGTATTCGAATGGTGACATCGGTGCCTTCACCTTCGCTGCTGTTAATCTGAACGCCATAAGCTTCCCCATAATAGATACGAATCCGTCTATGCACATTGTGTAATCCAAATCCACCAGAAACTTCATTCCCCGTTACTTGTGGGACATGAGGTTCCATTAGATCTTTTCGTAACTCTTGAAGCCTAGTTTCCGAAATGCCTTTCCCATTATCTTCAACCTTTATCAAGAAATTGTCTTCATCTTCCAATGCAGCGGTTATTCGGATCAAACCTTTGCCACGCTTATTTTTAAGTCCATGATAGAGTGCATTTTCAACAATGGGTTGTAGCGTCATTTTCAGGATATGTAAGGAATGCAGGCTTGAATCAATATCAATTTGATAATCTAAAATATCTCTATACCGCATCTGCTGAATGGTTAGATAGCTTTGAAGATGTTCAATTTCTTTCTCAAGTGTGATCAGATCCTTACCTTTACTTAAGCTAATACGAAATAACTTAGATAAAGCCATGACCATCTGGACAACCTGATCCTTCTTTTCAGATTGTGCCAGCCAAAGAATGGAATCCAGCGTATTGTACAAGAAGTGAGGGTTAATTTGAGCTTGTAGTGCCCTAAGATCTGATTTTTGGATCTCCTGTTGTTCTCGAATACTCTGGTCAAGCAGCATGCGAATTTTCCCAATCATGATGTTGAAGCTATTACCCAAGTCAGCGATTTCATCCGTTCCAGCAAGCACCACCTTAGCTTCAAGAAAACCAGATGCAGCGAGCTGCATTTTATTCTTTAGGATACGCACGGGTCTTGTCAAGCGCGTGGAGACGAACAGATGTAACGTGATTGCAAAGATGATACTGAGTAAAACACTTATGATAATGAGTTGACGAATGGAATTGGCTTCCTCAACAATTTCTTGAAGCGGCACGACTCCCACGATATTCCAACCGGTAGATTTAGAGGGGGATGTTACAATAAACTCTGGTTTTCCTTGTGTATTATCAATGAATTCTTTATTTTCACTTTTAATAATTGTAGGAATATCTTCGTGTTGCAGCCATTTAGTTGAATTGGAAGCCTTGGACGGGATAAATATAGCATTGCCATTATTATCAGCTACATAGAAAAATCCGCTAGTGCCTATCGTGACGTTATCACAAAACTGTTTCACGATGCTGTCATCGACATCAATAATAATAAAGCCAATCACTTCATGGGTGGCTCGTTGTTTAACTGTAGAAACGATCGATATAATATGTTGCTTCTTATATTGAAAACCGTCCAATGGTGCCAATGCAGATGGATCAACCGGAGGAATGTTCAAGACAGCCTCTGGATGTTGGATCAGATACTCGAAATGCGGATTTCGCAAAGCGTTTCTCTCTAGTTGAAATACACCTTTCCTCTCACTAATCCCTCGACCATATAGGTTAATCATCGTGATGTTAAGAACACTATCATATTGGTACGTTTGTCGATACGATGACATGGTTTGCAAAATTTCACGCGCATCTAAATTAGAAGAGGTTTGTGAAAATAAAAAATGTAAGACGTTTGGATCTTTTTTTAATTCAAGGAGTTTTTTCGTATCTGTAAATACATTATCAATGTTCGTTGCTAATTGTGCTGAAAGCATCATAGTTGCAGACTTACTGTTCGTATATACCACTTTGTACGACTTATTATAGGAAATAAGACCTACGACAATTAAAGGAAGACAAGTCAGTATTACAAACATCGTCAAAAGTTTGGCACGAAGGCTAGAAGTTATTTTCCGATATATACCCATAATAGGTTAACCTTTCATTCGTTCTGACTTATCGAAATCTTATTACAAATTATGAATCAATCGTTTTGAAAACGCAATCATCAAACAAAAAACTGCACTTTCTGAATAAAAAAATACTGTTTTTATTTCGGAAGATCAAAAAGTGAATAAAAATTTATAAGAAGTGTCAACGAAACTCCGTATACCCTTACACGATTCGTCCCTATACTTTAGTTACACCAAGCAAACAGGTGAAATAAGGGAGGAAAAATAAATGAAAAAGTCTCTAGGGGTAGTATTAGTAGCTTCAGTAATGATGATGTTCACAGCAGCTTGTGGTAGTTCAGGAGAAAGCAAGACAGCAAGCAGTACATCTGCAGCGGCGACTGTAAGCCCAAGTACAGCAGCGGTGGCTACTGCTAAAGCGGACAAGAAAATCACAATGGGTTTTGCGCAAGTAGGTGCTGAAAGTGGATGGCGTTCAGCTAATACTAAATCAGTTCAAGATTCCGCGAAGGAAGCCGGCATTGAATTGAAATTCTCCGATGCTCAACAAAAACAAGAAAATCAAATCAAAGCTATTCGTACATACATCCAACAAAAAGTAGATATCATCTCATTCTCACCAGTCGTAGAGTCCGGTTGGGACACAGTATTAAAAGAAGCAAAAGATGCTGGCATTCCAGTTATCTTAACGGATAGAGCAGTAGATTCCAAAGACACTTCCCTTTACAGAACGTTCATTGGTTCGGATTTCGTAGAAGAAGGCCGTAGCGCAGGGAAATGGTTAGTTGACAAATATAAGGATACGAAAGAAGCAGTTAATATCGTAGAGCTTCAAGGAACAACAGGTTCTGCTCCTGCGAATGATCGTAAAGCTGGATTTGGCGAAATTATTAAATCAAATCCTAATCTTAAAATCATTGCTTCACAAACAGGTGACTTCACGCGTGCCAAAGGTAAAGAGGTTATGCAAGCATTCTTGAAAGCCAATAAGAACATTAATGTTCTCTATGCACATAACGATGATATGGCACTCGGGGCTATCCAAGCTATTGAAGAAGCAGGACTTAAACCAGGTAAAGATATCACTATTATCTCAGTTGATGGCGTGAAAGACGGCTTTGTAGCGGCAAGCGAAGGGAAAATTAACTTCATCGTCGAGTGTAACCCGCTACTTGGTGGACAATTAATGCAAGCTGCTAAAGATGTACTTAGCGGTAAAGAGCTGCCGAAACGAATTGTTACGAAAGAAGGCGTATTTACTTCAGAAGATGCTAAACGTGAATTGCCGAATCGTCAGTACTAAGAGATTGTCTACATCATTGTAACCATAAATAAAAAGGGCAGAGCTGCTCCATCTTGCTAGTATGGAGTGGCTCTTGTTCATATAGGAGAGGAGTGGCTTTATGAAACAGGGAGGTCCGGTATTGCAGATGACCGGAATTCATAAGCAGTTTCCGGGTGTTAAGGCGTTAACTAACGTTAATTTTAGATTGTTCCCAGGAGAAGTTCATGCATTAATGGGTGAAAATGGGGCAGGTAAGTCCACACTAATTAAAGTACTTACAGGTGTTCACTCCATCGATCAGGGTGTCGTTGAGATGGATAAAAAGCCAATTAAAATTCTTAGCCCGCTTGATGCGCAAAATGCAGGCATTAGTACGGTTTATCAAGAGGTTAACCTTTGTTCGAACCTGTCCGTAGCTGAAAATATCTATATTGGGCGTGAACCACGTCGTTTCGGTCGCATTTTATGGAAAAAAATGAATGAAGATGCTGGGCAATTATTGAAAAAGAGAATGAATCTCGAAATAGACGTTACACAACCATTGCATGTGTATTCAGTAGCTGTTCAACAACTTATAGCTATTGCAAGAGCTTTGAGTATTTCAGCAAAAGTGTTAATTCTTGATGAACCAACCTCCAGCTTAGATAGAGGCGAGGTTGTACAACTATTTTCTGTCATGACGAGATTGAAAAATGAAGGACTTGCGATTCTTTTCGTCACTCATTTTTTGGATCAAGTTTATGACATTTCAGATCGAATAACCATACTCCGAAATGGAGAGTTTATTGGGGAATATTTAGCTAAAGAGCTTCCTCGTATAGAGCTGGTTTCCAAGATGATTGGGAAAGACCTTGAGCTATTAGAAGAGCTGCCTAAAGGTGATGTAGCAGCACAAGTTCATAGTGAAGTATTAATTCAAGCAACTGATTTTGGGAAAAAAGGTTCCATTGAACCTGTTGATCTCACGATTCATAAAGGAGAGATTGTTGGTTTAGCGGGCTTATTGGGTTCTGGAAGAACCGAATTAGCTAGATTATTCTTTGCTGCAGATAAGGCTGATTCTGGCGAAATGACAATTGCAGGTTCAAGTGATGCGGTTCATTCACCAAGGCAAGCTATTGATCAAGGCATCGCATTTTGCTCCGAAAACCGTAAATTAGAAGGTATTATTGATGATTTGACCATTCGAGAAAATATTATACTAGCACTTCAAGCATCCCAAGGTTGGTTTAAAACCATCTCAAGAAAACGTCAGGATGAAATAGCGGATGAATATATTCGAGCTTTAAACATTAATCCACCTAACCCCGAACATTTGATTAAGAATTTAAGCGGCGGGAATCAACAAAAAGTATTGCTTGCTCGTTGGTTGCTCACGGATCCTAATTTATTGATTCTAGACGAACCTACAAGGGGAATTGATATTGGAGCTAAAGCTGAGATTCAGAAATTAGTTCTATCCTTAGCTCAAAAAGGGATGTCAGTCCTATTTATTTCATCCGAATTAGAGGAAGTTTTACGTGTCAGTCATAAAATCGTCGTACTACGAGATCGTCACAAGGTGAAAGAAATGGTTGGCGATGAGATTAGTCAGAAAAATGTCATGAAGGCAATTGCGGGAGGTTAATAGACATGGTTAAGCATCATTTGTTTTGGCCACTAACTTTTTTATGTGCACTCTTAGTATTTAACTTAATCTACTCCCCTGATTTCTTTGCGATAAAAATGCGGGATGGACACCTTTATGGAAGTCTAATTGATATTCTAAACTTTGGATCTCCACTAATGATTGTATCCATTGGCATGACACTAGTCATTGCGGCTACGAAAGGTGTCGATCTTTCCGTAGGTTCAGTAGTAGCGATTTCAGGAGCCATAGCGTGCCTCATGATCAGCAATGGAGATGGCAGCTTAGTGAATGTCATCATTATTGCGGTTGGTACTGCTTTATTGATTTCGATTGTATTAGGTGTTTGGAATGGATTCTTAGTTGCTAATATTGGGATGCAGCCGATTATCGCCACGCTAATCTTAATGGTCTCCGGGCGCGGTGTGTCTCAATTGATAACAAGTGGACAAATTATTACAATTTCCAATCCGCACTATAAGTTCATTGGAGCAGGATCAATATTGACGCTTCCGTTTTCCATATTCATCGTTGCTATCGTATTCCTTATCGCTTATCTCTTAACAAGAAAAACAGCACTCGGTTTATTTATTGAATCCGTTGGTTGTAAACCAACGGCAAGTAAGCTTGCCGGTGTGAAATCGAAGACGGTTATGTTCTTCGTATACATGTTCTGCAGCTTATGCGCCGCAATCGCGGGTCTGATTCTAAGCTCGAATGTATCAAGCGCAGATGGAAATAATGCTGGACTATGGTACGAATTAGATGCGATCCTAGCTGTAGTTATTGGCGGAACAGCGCTTACAGGAGGACGCTTTTACCTAGCAGGAACATTAGTTGGAGCGCTGATCATTCAAACGCTTACCACGACGATTTATATGATTGGTGTACCACCAGAAATAACGCTAGTTGTAAAAGCATTCGTAGTTCTAGTTGTATGCTTAATTCAATCGGAATCTTTCCGTAAATCGATTGCTTTCCGTTGGAAAACGCGCCATTATCCGGGAGAAAGGGAGGTTAAGCAGCATGCTTAAGAAACAGCATATCCCCATACTCGTGACCATTGGATTATTTATACTAATGTTTGCTATTGGATCCTTCCGATATACAGGCTTCTTCTCCTTACAAGTGTTGATGAATCTGCTAATTGATAATGCCTTTTTATTAATAACTGCCGTTGGAATGACATTTGTTATTGTATCTGGAGGTATTGATTTATCGGTCGGTTCTGTCATTGCCTTAACCACAATGATTTCTGCAAGCTTAGTCCAAGCGGGTTGGCCGCCTGGCCTAGTCATACCCATGGTATTGTTAATTGGCGCTTTATTTGGTTGGGGAATGGGGGCCATCATTCATTATTTCAAGATCGAGCCCTTCATTGTCACGTTATCAGGGATGTTTCTCGCCAGGGGATTGTGTTACATCATTAGCATTAATACAATTACCATTGATAATGGCTTCTATACAAGCGTCGCTCAAACGAAGATAAGCTTGCCTGGAGGTAACTTTGTTTCCATAAGTGTCATCATCGCTTTATTGGTTGTATTTTTAGGCTTTTATATGGCACATTACACGCGTTTTGGCAGAAATACCTATGCTTTAGGTGGAAGTGAACAATCTTCCTTACTGATGGGTTTACCAGTGGGACGAACCAAAATGTTGATTTATGTTTTTAGTGGATTCTGCTCAGCACTTGCGGGTGTGGTCTTTACGTTCTACATGCTTTCAGGTTATGGCTTGCATGCGATGGGAATGGAGTTGGATGCGATCGCAGCAGTTGTGATCGGTGGCACTCTTCTCACTGGAGGCGTTGGATACATTGTAGGAACTTTCTTTGGTGTTATGATTCAAGGTGTCATTCAAACCATTATTAGCTTTGAAGGGACTTTAAGTTCTTGGTGGACAAAGATTGTCATTGGTATTCTATTGTTTATGTTTATTATCTTACAACGTTTGCTAAGTCAACGAAGTTGGGTTCAACGTAGGTAGAGAGTCGAAGGAAGGGCATTAATTGACATATATTGTCGAATAATGCTATTTTTTGTTTGATTTAACTTGAAGGTTAACAGCATATATGAGGTATACAAATTATTTACAAGAATTCAAGAAGAAATGGATCAGTTATTAACACGTTCTACAGATGTTACCGTTTCCCTAGACAAATTAAACTATGTACAAACGATATGTGGTCAGGCTATATTCGAAGTATCTAGAGAGACATGTCTCATTTTCAGACGGAATAATTTTTAAGGGGGAACATGAATTTATGCATTTCAGTAGACCGAAAACTACGTTGTTAGCGCTTATGAAAATTATCGCGACAATGAGCATTCTAGTGCTGATCTTTGGCTGTGAGCAAGTTCAAGTGAATGAGACTACTACTAATGTTGAGGAAGAAAGTCATGTTGTGTCCATAGCGACTCCCATAAGTAAGGAACCCATCTTAGGATTTTCACAACTAGGGTCAGAAAGTGAATGGCGTCTTGCCAATACGTTATCCATTAAAAATTCTGCAGCTGAATCAGATGTCGAACTCAACTTTCAAAATGCAGAACAATCGCAAGAAAAGCAAATTGAGGCCATTCAAGAGTTTGTAAAACAGAAAGTCGATGTTATCGCAATTGCTCCTGTTGTAGAAACGGGGTGGGAGCCGATTTTAAGAGAAGTTAAACAGGCAGGGATCCCAGTAATTATTATTGATCGTTATGTAGATGTCTCTGATTCATCTCTGTATGTGACGCATATTGGTTCTGATTTTTATGAAGAGGGCCGTAAAGCAGGGAAGTACTTATTAGATAAATTCCCAAAAACGAATAAGCCAATCGGCATTGTGGAACTGAAAGGTACCGAAGGATCAACGCCTTCCATAGCTCGGGGTAAGGGATTCCGTGACGTTATCTCTTCGCGCAGTGATTTGCAATTTCTGAAGAGTGAGAACGCGGATTTCACAGTCGCGAAAGGCAAACAAGTGATGAAGAAGTTTCTGCAAGAAAAAGGCAGGGATATTCGTGTTTTATATTCCCATAACGATGATATGACGTTCGGTGCATTAGAGGCGATCGAAGAGTACGGGTTAGTTCCAGGGAAAGATATTGTGGTCATCACCGTAGATGGAACAAGGAAGGCACTCGAAAAGATGAATGAGGGTAAAATTAATTTAGTGGTTGAGTGTAATCCGTTGCTGGGTCCTAATCTCATTCAGGCTGTGAAGGAAGTCGTGAAAGGCAGCACACTACCTAAACGAATTGTTACCCCAGAAAATGTATTTACACAAGTAACGGCAGAGAAGGAGATCGCTTCTCGAAGTTATTAAGGGCATAGATGGCATAAATGCTTTTTTATTGTGGCTGTTTTCCGCTTTCGCCATTAATCGGATAAGAGGACAGCATGAACAATCAAATTTAATGGCGGATTAAAAGCTGGTCCAACGGAAGCCAAATCACATATTAAAAGAGCAGCGCCTCCTTGTCGGTTGGTAATTAACTGACAAGGAGGTGCTGTTTTATGCAAGTGTTCTAAATACGTTATCCCGTATCTTTCTTTATTTATGGGGGGATAGATCTTTAATCTATTTATTTTGTAATCGCATACAAGGTCTCATAATAAAGGTGTAAGAGAAAATCAAATCTATAAAGAGGAGCGCAATTATGCACAAGCTACCGAAACCTCATCACCCGCTTGTCACCCATATCTTTACTGCCGATCCTTCGGCGCACGTATTTGAAGGGAAAATTTTCATCTACCCGTCACACGATCTCGATCATGACGGTATTGATAATGACAATGGGGATCAATATGCAATGGAAGATTATCATGTTCTATCCATGGATGGCTTCGAGTCCCCCGTCATCGACCATGGACAGGTCCTTCATCTAAAGGATATTCCATGGGCTTCCAAACAACTCTGGGCTCCTGATGCTGCTTTTAAGGCCGGCACCTATTTCTTGTACTTTCCTGCCCGGGATCATGATGGAATTTTTCGAATCGGTGTGGCGACCAGCTCATCGCCGGCTGGTCCTTTTCTTCCTCAACCGTCTTATATCGAGGAAAGCTTCAGTATCGACCCAGCCGTGTTTGTTGATGACGACAATCGGGCTTACATGTATTTCGGCGGTCTTTGGGGCGGCCAATTGGAAAAATGGCAGACCAGTACTTTCGAGCCGGAAGCAGTGGGACCGGCGGCGGATGCGCCTGCGATAGGTCCTCGGGTCGCTCTGCTGAGCGAGGACATGCTATCATTTCAAACCGCTCCATTAGAAATTTCGATTGTTGATGAAAACGGCGGCCCGATTCTCTCTGGAGACGAGGATAGACGCTATTTTGAAGGACCGTGGGTACACAAATATAATGGCTGGTACTACTTGTCCTACTCCACGGGCACGACCCATAAATTAGTATACGCCGTCAGCCGGAATCCGTTGGGACCGTATACCTTCAAGGGCACGATCTTAACTCCGGTTATCGGCTGGACAACTCATCACTCCATTGTCCAGTTCGAAGACAAATGGTACTTATTTTACCACGACAGTTCTTTGTCCGAAGGCGTTAACCACAAGCGTTGCGTCAAATATACGGAGTTATACTATAACGAAGATGGTACGATTCGGACGATCGCTCCTTATTAACGAAAAAATTTTGGCTTTGGCCCTTAAAAACTGCGGGCGGGACATCCTGTTCTCCGCCTGCAATTGGGGAGCCGACAACGTATACCAACGGATCTGCTCGGAGTTCCTAGTGTTAGGAATCTGGGCTTTTTTCACGTATTAAACCATATGTGGCTTTCTTCAGCTATAGCTTGTGGTTGCTTGTATATGGATATTTGATCTTTTCTCCACTGTTCATAGATGCAATCATCGTGATTCACCGAGCAATATGAGAATAGATCAATAATCGATGAGAATAGGTCATTGTTTTGAAAAAAATGATATCTTATAATAGCTTTAACGAAACTGAATGAAAACGCTATCAACACATGGTGGTCCTCAAATTCATAGATGACCTTTTGAGCTTGAGTAGAATGAAACTGCAATTTCGGCACTTTGTATTTTTTTGGATATTGTTATTTGTCAATAAATACGTTGAATATAAAATAGGGGGCCTGACATGGTACGAATAGAAAAATACAGCAAGAAAAGCATCTCAATAATGAAATTCCTCTTTATTATGCCTTTTATGGTTTTACTTGGTGTCTTTGCCTATTACCCGCTATATGGTTGGGTTTATGCATTCTTTGACTATACGCCGCCGATTCCGCTGTCCCAATCGCCGTTTGTTGGTCTGAAGTGGTTCCATACCTTGGTCGAAAACCAAGTAAAGATCGATCAAACGCTTCAAATACTCAAGAATACGTTTGGGATGAGTGGCTTGAATCTGCTATTCTCCTGGCTTCCAATGATTTTTGCCATATTCCTGACTGAGATCAAATCCGTACGTTTCCGGAGGTTTATTCAGACAGTAACAACCTTGCCGAACTTCATCAGCTGGGTATTGGTCTATTCACTGGCATTTTCAATGTTCTCTAGTGACGGTATAGTCAACGGCCTTTTGAAACAACTTGGATTTATCGATTCCCCGATATTACTTCTTCAAAACTCCGACCATGTTTGGATTATGATGTGGATGTGGACGACTTGGAAAACATTGGGTTGGTCAGCCATATTGTATATAGCGGCGATTATGAGTATAGATGATTCTCTATATGAAGCGGCCTATGTAGACGGCGCGACAAGAATGCGGGTGATCTGGCATGTCGTATTGCCGAGTATGGTGCCGACCTATTTTGTTTTGTTGATGCTGCAAATTGCGAGTTTTCTGAATAATGGCTTGGAGCAATATTTCGTATTTCAAAATGCATTTAACAAGGATTCCATACAGGCTTTAGACTTATATGTTTACAACCTGGCAATGGGGGGCGGCAGCTATTCCGTGTCCGTCGCGATCAGTATGCTAAAGAGCTTGATTAGTGTTGTACTTCTCTTTTCTGTAAACGGACTATCAAAAAGACTAAGAGGAGAGAGCATTGTATGAGTGATACAGCAGTAGGTCTGGCGCCGAATGATAAAGTGCCTGGCAGCCATCTCACTAGAAAAATGAAAGTCCAGGTCAGCCCAACAGATAAAATGATGACTGTTTTAATATATTTCCTGTTTTCCCTGTATGCGCTTATTTGTGTATATCCATTTTACTCGATCATTATTAATACGATAAGTGCAAACGATATCAGTGCCAAAGGTGATGTTATCTTTTACCCGATACAAATCCAATTCCATAACTACGTGGATGTGGTTAAAATACCGGGGTTGTGGGATGCAGCCGTTGTATCTGTAGGAAGGACCGTGATCGGAACCACTTTGACGGTAGGGGCTTCCGCATTTTTGGGATTCATGTTTACCCAGGAGGATATGTGGAGGAGAAAATTTTGGTATCGCTATACGGTTTTAACCATGTTTTTTAATGCCGGGGTTATTCCATGGTATTTGACAATGAGGTCTTTGCATCTGACAAACAATTTTTTGGCCTATATTCTGCCGACAATCGTAGCACCGTTTTTCATCATTCTTGTAAAGACTTTCGTGGAATCAACGCCGAAGGAATTGCAACATGCGGCAAGTATCGATGGGGCCGGGACCATGACCCTTTTTTTCAAAATCATGTTGCCCATCTGTAAGCCTATATTGGCTACGGTTGCCATATTTGCGGCAGTGGATCAATGGAATTCCTTCCAGGACACGTTGTTGTTGGTTACGGAGAGCAAACTATATAGCTTGCAGTTTATTCTATATAACTATATTAATCAGGCAAGTTCCATATCCAGCATGGTAAACCTGCAGAATGCCGGTTCGACAGCCATAACAAGTCTGGCAACAAAGCAAACCACTACTTCAATTCGAATGACGGTGACCATTATTGTTGTAGCGCCTATTTTGTTGATTTACCCGATTTTCCAAAGGTTTTTTGTAAAGGGGATTATGATCGGTGCAGTGAAGGGATAACTTACACCGTTATAATAAATTGAAAGAATTTGGGGGGTTGAACATGAGTAAGCGGAGTAAAGCAGTAAAAAAATCGATGTTGATGTTGTTTGCCAGCCTCTTCATGGTTTCGGTAGCATTGACCGGCTGTGGAGGCGAATCTAACAATAAGGCTGCATCAACGGCACCAAGTAAGTCACCAGACTCCGGTACTGGAGCTACATCCAAGGCTAGTACAGAGCTAGATCACAGTAAACCGCTGACCATTACCGTTTTTGATAATGCAGCAAATTATCAAGGCGAGCAGAAAGGGTGGTATGGAAAGCTTATTAAGGATAAGTTCAATATCACATTGAACATTCTTGCTCCGCAGGTTGCCGGCGATCAGCTATACAAGACAAGATCGGCAGCAGGAAATTTGGGCGATCTTCTGATCGTCAATAACAGTCAGTTGGAAGAATTAATTCCAGCTGGTCTGATTATGGATCTCACGGATAAGATCAAGAATACGCAGAACCTGTCCAAATATGTGGATAATCATTTCAAACCTTTCAATGCAGCATTTCAAAAAGTAAATCCGGATGGCAAGATTTATGCTTTGCCGACTTTTGAGGCAGATACTTCACCAACGACATACTCGGAACAAACCCCTTACTCAAGCCCAATAATGCCTTGGGATTATTTCAAGGGAGTTGGGGCTCCCAAGCTGAACAATCTGGATGATCTTTTAAATGTACTGAAGCAAATGCATGAGAAATATCCCAAGACTCCGGACGGTAAACCGATCGTTCCGATCACCTTGTGGAAGGATTGGGACAGCAGAGGCACTATGGAAAATGCACGCTGGTTAGGCAATTGGTACGGTTATGAGCAGCCAGAAGGAACCAGCACCATCCAGTTGAATGCAAAAGGCGACATCGTTCCGCTCATCGATGACAACAGTATGTACAAGAAGATTCTGCAATTCTATTTTAAAGCAAATCAGATGGGTTTGGTTGACCCTGACTCACCAACCCAGGATTGGAACAAAGTTTCCGAAAAGCTGACCAACAAGCAGGTACTTCTCTTGTGGTATTCATGGGAAACAGGGTTCTACAATTCAATTGAAAGAGGTAAAAAAGGTGACGGGAATGTTGCTGTTCCGATCGCTGACACGCACATCATTCAGGCAAGTGATGCTTATTACGGCAATGGAAGAGTTTTTGCTATCGGTTCCAAAGCCAATGATCCCGATCGGATCATGGAATTCATGGATTGGACTACTTCTCCTGAAGGCCTGCGTTACTATGTGAATGGATTTGAAGGCTTCAACTACGAAAAGACGGCAGACGGCAAGTTTAAGCTGACCGAAGTGGGTCAAACCGCATTCCAGAAAAATACACCTGTTCCGGAAGAGTACGGAGGCGGCGGATACCAGGACGGACAAAGTAAGCTCAACACGATGATCATTAGCGATTTTGCCAAAGATCCAAAGACAGGGGAGTTCTATAACAGCAATTACTGGAGCCCAACAATTGAAGCGAACAAGACAGCGCTAACGACGGATTGGCAGAACACTTATAATGCAGAAAACGCAACAGATTACTACTTGAAACATAAGATGATCGATATCGTCCCCAATATCAATACAAGTTTAGGAAGCGATTCATCAGATATTAAAAACAAACGCAGCCAGATTTCTGACTATGTAAAGAACACATCCTGGAAAATGGTATTCGCAAAGAATCAAGCAGAGTTCGACAAGCTTTGGGAAATGATGAAGAAAGATGTGATAGGCCTCGGCTGGAATGATGTAGTTGCAATGGATACGGAAAAAGCGCAAAAGATTATTAAAATGCGTGCCGATGCATTAGCTAAAAAGTAAAAATAATAATTTTTTATGAATGAGGGATATGTATGATCTTATATATCCCTCATTCATTTTCTGATTTTAGACGAATACATCGTCCGTCGATGATCTTTTTGATCTTTTGCAGATTCTTGCGAAGACGCTTTCGTGGAACGAGTTCGCTTAATGAAAGGAGAAATCAAGCATGCTTAGAGTCGTAAACGTTGAAAACGGATGGGTACAAGGGTTGCCGGCAGCCGACCCCAGGATCACAAGTTTCAAAGGGATCCCGTTTGCCGCTCCGCCCGTAGGAGAGAACCGTTGGCGTGCTCCGCAGCCCGTCAAAGACTGGGAGGGCGTGCTCAACGCGTACGAATTCGCGCCTGTCTCGATGCAGGCCAGACAAGAGATCGACGACAACAATATTTATACCCGGGAATGGGCCGTGGAACCGGACATCGCCATGGACGAGGACTGCCTCTACCTTAACGTGTGGACTCCGGCTAACCGTGCCGATGAAAAGCTGCCGGTGTACGTATGGTATTTCGGAGGAGGCCTGCAGGTCGGTCATACGGCCGAGATGGAGTTTGACGGGGAACGCATCGCCCGAAGAGGCATTGTCGTGGTTACGATCAACTATCGTCTGAACGTGTTCGGATTTCTATGCCACCCTGAAATCACGGCGGAATCGCCGGAAGCTCCCGCGAACTTCGGCCACCTCGACCAACAAGCTGCTACAAGATGGGTCAAACGCAATATCGCTGCTTTCGGCGGCGATCCGAACAGCATCACCATCGGCGGACAATCTGCCGGCGGCGGAAGCGTCATGAGCCAGCTTACTTCACCGCAGAACAACGGCCTCTTTCAGAGAGCGATCGTGCAGAGCGGGGTATTCACGGAGCTCTACCCAGGAGTCCGCACGCCCAGGTTTCTGCGCGATATAACGGAAGCCGGACAGGAAGGCGTTCAATTCTTCGAATTTCTCGGCATTTCCTCGCTTGCGGAAGCCCGGAAGCTGGATGCGGTTTCTCTCCGAGACAAGATGCTGGAGTACAAGGCGTTCTGGGGCACCGTCGTCGACAATAAGTTCAGTGTTGGCAGCGCGTTCGAATTGTTCCTTCAAAACAAGCGCTTGCAGGTACCGGTGATGTTCGGCCATACGTCATCCGAGTTTTTCAGTGCTCCGGAGGCCGATTCGCTGGACGAGATCAAGAACTTGGCCGTTAACTTATTCGGCGACGATGCCAATGAATTTCTTGAGGTTTGCGGATTTCCGTCAGGCAACTTCGATGAGGTCTTGAAAAAAGCTTCGGTAAGTGGCATCGAATACGCGATACGGATTGCCGGACAGGCCAATGCGGATACCGGCGCCAATCTCCCGCTTTACTATTACAATTTCGATGCGGGAATCCCGGGTTGGGATAACCCTGGAACGTTCCACTCGGTGGATCTCTGGTTCTTCTTCGAGACCCTCGCCAAATGCTGGAGGCCGTTCGTCGGCAAACATTACGATCTTGCCCGCCAAATGTGCAATTACTGGGCGAACTTCATTCGTTCTGGAGATCCGAACGGCAAAGATTCTACGGGAGAGGACTTGTCTCGGTGGGAGCCCTATACGCCAGAGGCGGCGTACGGCATGCGATTCGCGGATCAAGCCGAGTTTTCCAGGGAACAACCCAGCGATATGATGCAGCTCCTCGTGAGACAATATTTCAAGAATTCGGCAACTATATCCTGATCTCCAAAGAGGGTGGCATTGAGGTTCAAAAAAACGGCAAACTTCTCATTTTAACAAGCGGCCGATGTTCGTGACGGTAAAGACCGCCTTTGGCGTTAGAGGTTAATGACCAAGCTTACGAGACGACCTTGGTTTTTCAACCAAGGTCTCTTTGAAGATTCCGGAATCGGATGACGTCCATGACTATGAGCCATTCCCATTTCGATGAACATCTAGTTTGCGATGTAGGCAAGAATGCCAAACGAGCCGTCGTTCTGTTGCTTCGTTGACTGTTTTCAAACAGTCATATATGCTAATAAAAATAATTGATGTATTGTCATTTTTTTGATACTGGAGGATCATGATGACCAACATTTTCTATGTTGAATATGATGCCGCACACGCAAGCAATTTTGTGTTCGATGTCCCTGAGGGCCATAACTGTTGGCTGCTCGTCGTGACCCATACACCTGCCCTGTTCTGGGTCAATGAAGAATTGAAGGAGTACCCAGCACACAGTGGAGTTTTATACCATCCCCATCAAAAAATTTATTACCAGGCCTGCGCGGAACAATATAAGAATGACTGGATTCGTTTCGAATCCAACGAATCGTATGTAACGGAAACATCGCTTCCATTCGGAGTGCCATTTCCATTGAATGACCCTGAATACTGCCACAAACTATTTCAACTTCTCGTCAGCGAACACTCTTTTCAAAAAGATTATAAAGAATCATCCATTGACTGCTTACTGAGAACCTTGTTTAACAAGCTGCTGGAATCTTACTTTCAAGAAGCAATTACGCCCAAATACTACAACTTGTTATCGCTTCGGACCGCCATTTACAGCAATCCTAGCCAGGACTGGGCGGTTCCGAGAATGGCCGACTCTATCCGTATCAGTCCTGGGTATTTGCAGACAATTTACAAGAAGACTTTCGGGATTTCTTGTATGGATGACGTGATTACAAGCCGCATCCGCCAAGCCAAAGAATATTTGTTGCACGGCTCTCTATCCATCGCGGAGGTCGCTTTACGCTGCGGGTATAACAACGTGGAGCACTTCTGCCGTCAATTCAAGCAGATTACGGGCTTTACACCAAGAAAGTTTCACAAGCAGATGGAAGGCGCGTCTGTTGAGAGGCGCTGATTATAAATAGAATACGATTGTAAAGTGAAGGGGCAATCATCATGAGTGAAGCACGTTTAGAGTACAAAGAAAGACTATTTTTTCGCTCCCCAGCCAAGCATTGGGACGAAGCATTTCCGATTGGCAACGGACGGCTGGGAGCTATGATTTTCGGAGGGGCATGCTCCGAACGATTGCAGCTTAATGAAGATTCCTTATGGTATGGAGGGCCAAGGGATCGGCATAACCCGGATGCTTTGGCACATCTTCCGGAAATTCGCCGCCTCATATTTGAAGGGAAGCTCAAAGAAGCCGAGTCCCTCGCTTCGCTTGCCTTAACCGCGATCCCTGAAACCCAGCGTCATTATGTGCCGCTCGGCGATCTGTTTCTTCACTTCCAAACATTAGACGATAACCAAGTCATCGATTATGAACGGGAGCTCGATTTATCAGAAGCAGTGGTCAGCATTTCCTTTAAAGCGGGTGAGGTTCATTATCGTCGCAAGATCTTTGCGAGCTATCCGGACGGCGCGATTGTGATTCGATTGACGGCTGATACACCGGGCCAAATTTCCTTTACGGCAAGAATGGGAAGGGAAAGGTTCCGATACGTAGACCATATCCGCACAGAAGAAGGTAATTCGATCATAATGAGCGGCAATAGTGGCGGAGGTGTCAACTATTGCGGTGTGTTGATGTGCAAACCAGAGGGAGGTCAAATGCGTACGATTGGGGAGCACTTGGTCGTGACCAATGCCGATGCCGTCACATTGGTTATTTCCGCCGCCACGGATTTTCGAGAGTCCGATCCTGAATCCGCAGCGTTTGCGAATGCTAAGCGTGCTGCTTCACGGACGTATATCGATTTATTAACAGCCCACATTGAAGATTATAATAAACTGTTTCAGCGGACGTCGTTAAGGCTTGATCCTGCATTCAAAGCTGTGGAACAAGACACCTCGAAACGATTGGAACGGATGAAGGCTGGAGCCGAAGACCCCGCACTTCTAGCTTTATATTTCCAGTATGGCCGTTATCTGCTTATTGCTTCAAGCAGACCAGGATCTTTACCTGCGAATTTGCAAGGGATTTGGAATAAGGATATGTTGCCGGCCTGGGACAGCAAATTTACCATTAACATTAATGCGCAAATGAACTATTGGCCGGCTGAGATCTGCAATTTATCCGAATGCCATGAGCCTCTCTTTGAATTGATCGAACGGATGATTCCAAACGGTCGCCGAACCGCTCAAGTCATGTATGGGTGCGGTGGCAGTGCTGCCCATCATAATACTGATATTTGGGCGGATACCGCACCGCAGGATCTTTATCTACCCTCGACATATTGGCCCCTTGGTCTTGCATGGTTATGTCTGCATCTTTGGGAACATTATCAATTCGAGCGGAATGAGGCATTTCTGAAACGTGCTTACCCGATGATGAAAGAAGCGGCTGCTTTTCTTGTTGATTATATGGTCGAACTTCCGAGTGGAGTGCTTGTCACTTGCCCCTCTGTCTCACCTGAAAACACATATAGATTGCCGAATGGGGAAACGGGCGTGCTTTGCTATGGGCCGTCCATGGATAGCCAGATTGCTCGCGAATTGTTTCTCGCATGTCTAGCGGCAGGTGAACAGTTAGAGACGGATATGGACTTCTTGACAACGCTTAAACTTACAATGGATAAGCTGCCGCAGCCCCAGATTGGGCGTCATGGACAAATACAGGAGTGGATTGAAGATTATGAGGAAGTGGAGCCAGGACATCGTCATATCTCACACTTGTTCGCTTTGCACCCGGGAACACAGATCACTCCAGAGAAGACACCAAACCTAAGTGCTGCTGCTCGCCGGACACTTGAGAGACGACTTTCAAACGGAGGCGGACATACAGGCTGGAGTCGCGCCTGGATTGTGAATTTTTGGGCTCGGCTGGGAGATGCGGAAGAAGCATACGAAAATGTAACTGCCCTTTTGACGCACTCCACATTGCCCAACCTTCTCGATAACCATCCGCCGTTTCAGATTGACGGCAATTTTGGCGGGACTGCGGGTATCGCGGAAATGCTGCTGCAAAGCCATGCTGACGCCATTCATTTGTTACCAGCTCTCCCTAAGGCATGGTCCAATGGTGAAGTAACGGGGCTGCGCGCCCGCGGTGCGGTAACGGTAGATATAACATGGAAGGACGGTCAATTACAGCATGCTGATCTGAAGCCAGATTATAAAGGGGTGTATCGTATTCGTTGCAATCTGCCCATCCAATTATGGATGGAAGGGGAGATTTATGAGCCAACGCAACTCGACGCATCAACCTATTCGTTTGAGGCGGAGGCAGGGACTGCGGTTCAAGTACTAGCTAAGGCCGAATCCAAGCCCGCGAATTGAGATTTCGGTTTTATCGTTTAACCAATACTCCTTAGCGGGAATCCCGTCAAATGCGGAGCCCCTTGGCGGTTGGGAAGACGTGGAGTGCGGCTTAAGAGGACATTTCGTAGGGCATTTTCTTTCTGCCTGCTCCAAATTCGCATTTGCGGATCAGGATGAAGGCATCGTGAAAAGGACTGGCTGGAATTTGCTGTGGATGACGATCAGGGCAATCAGGTGATATTATTCATACCGTTGTTCAGAGTCGAGTAAGAAGAATATTCAGTGTATATGAAAGAAACATCCAATTTAGCAAGGAGTGAACAGATTAATATGAAAAAACAAGCACGAAATCCATATCTTCCATCATGGGAATATATTTCCGATGGAGAACCGTATGTTTTTAACGGCAGAGTTTATGTATATGGCTCTCATGACCGTTTCAATGGGCATGCGTATTGCTTGAACGATTATGTCTGTTGGTCGGCACCTGAGGATGACCCGGCAGACTGGCGGTATGAAGGCGTGATTTACAAAAAAACAGATGATCCGCTTAATCCTGATGGAAGCATGTGTCTGTATGCACCAGATGTCACGGTTGGTCCGAATGGACGTTATTATTTGTACTATGTCCTTGACAAGGTTTCTATCGTTTCGGTCGCTGTTTGTGATACCCCGGCCGGCAAATATGAATTTTATGGCTATGTTCGATATGCCGATGGAACACGTTTGGGAGACAGAGAAGGCGACGAGCCACAATTTGATCCAGGAGTGATGACAGAAGGAGAAAGAACGTACCTGTATACCGGTTTCTGTGCAGCTGGGGACAAGTCAAGAAGCGGTGCCATGGCTACGGTCCTGGGTCCCGATATGCTCACGATTTTAGAGGAACCGGTATTTGTCGCGCCAAGTGAACCTTACAGCAAAGGCAGCGGATTCGAAGGGCATGAGTTTTTTGAGGCTCCTTCTATAAGGAAGAAAGGCGATACGTATTATTTTATTTATTCATCCATCGTCATGCATGAACTGTGCTACGCGACCAGTAAATGTCCAACAAAGGATTTCGTATATCAGGGAGTCATTGTCAGCAATAATGATCTTCATATCGACTCATACAAACCGGCGAATAAACCCATGTATTATGGCGGCAATAACCATGGTAGCATTGTTGAGATGAATGAAAAGTGGTACATTTTTTATCATAGACATACCAACGGAACGAATTTCAGCCGGCAAGGTTGTATCGAACAGATCGAATTCCGCGAGGATGGTACGATTCCGCAGGTGGAAATGACATCCTGCGGTTCGAATGGAGGGCCGCTTGACGGTCGAGGGGAATATCCTTCGTACCTGGCTTGCAATCTGTTTTGCAGTGATGAGGCGTTGTATACAGGAGCTCCCGGGGAATGGATGGACTGTCGGTTTCCGAAGATTACCCAAGATGGGAAAGATGGAGATGAGGAGATCGGTTATATCGCCAATATGAGGGATTCCGCAACAGCCGGATTTAAATATTTTCAGTGCGATGGGATCAAGAAAGTTAAAATCAGGGTGCGTGGATATTGCCGTGGTACCTTTGAAGTGAAAACATCATGGGACGGTCATGCTCTCGGGAAGATATCGGTTGACTTTACAAATATATGGAAGGAATATTCTACGGATCTCGTTATACCGGATGGCATACAAGCCTTGTATTTCACGTATACGGGTACGGGAGGCGCGAGTCTAGCTTCGTTCACATTGGAATAACCAACATAGGATCATGCTCATTCCAGGCAACGGTTTGACACCCTTGGAGCATCGGGATGCCTTACGAGCTAATAAGTGAGTTGAGAAAGACGTCACGACTATTGAACATGGCTGTTTATTGTAGGAACTAAATGAAGGAAAGGGGTAATGCAGATGTACCCGAATCCCATTATATGGGCTGACTATCCGGACCCCGACGTGATCCGGGTGGAGGATACTTATTATATGGTCAGTACGACCATGCATTTTATGCCGGGGTGTGTAATATTGAGGTCGTATGACCTGATCCATTGGGAAGTGGCAACATATGTATATGATGCTTTGGATGATACACCGGATCAGAGGCTGGAGGGTGACCGGCAGATCTATGGAAAGGGAATGTGGGCGGCATCTTTGCGTTACCATCAAGGTAAATATTATGTATGTTTCGTAGCAAACGATACTCATCGAACGTATTTGTTTTCTGCGTTTGAAATCACAGGACCATGGATGAGGCACCCGAATATCGAAGGATTCTATCATGATTGCTCACTTTTGTTTGATGATGATGGCAGAGTTTATATTATATATGGAAATGCCGAGATTCATCTTACAGAATTAAAGGAAGATTTGACCGGTCCCAAGCCTGGTGGATTAAACCGGATCATTGTGAGGGAGACAGGACCTTATCATCTTGGTTATGAAGGTGCCCATATCTATAAGATTAATGGAAAATATTACGCATTTTTTATACACATTACACAGTCCAGACATAGTCGTAGAACACAAGCCTGTTTTGTAGCAGATTCCCTGGAGGGGGACTTTGTTGGAGGAGAGGTGTTTGATGATGACATGGAGTATTTTAATGCAGGTATAGCACAAGGCGGAATCGTTGATACACCAGATGGAAAATGGTATGCCCTCTTGTTTCAGGATCATGGTGCCGTTGGCCGTATCCCTGTCTTGGTGCCTTTGCATTGGGAAAATGATGTTCCGGTATTCGATAGTAAGCCACCCCCATATATCGACATTCCGAGTACTAGACCCGGATATGAATACAAACCTTTGGTCGGAAGCGATGATTTCTTCTACAAGCCGGATGAGAACGGCAAGGTTCATCTGAAAGACTACTGGCAGTGGAATCATATCCCGACAGATATTTTGTGGTCCGTAACGGATAAGCCGGGTACATATCGTATTCAATCTGGAAAAATTAATCCCAATTTAATATTTTCGGTAAATACATTGACACAGCGTGCAATGGGGCCCGCATGCGAAGCTATCGTTACCTTGGATGGAAGCGAGCTAAAGGATGGTGATTATGCAGGCTTGTGCTTCTTGATCAGCACCTATGGCTGCATTGCACTTACCAAGGAAGCTGGACAATACTACTTGGTCATGTTGGCAAGAACCACAGACGATAAAACGATCTTCGGAAACCTAGTAGACAAAGAGACTGGGGTGGAATATGCAAGGATTCCAGTGGACAGTGACAAAGTTACTTTGAAGGCTTATGGCAATTTCGTGAACAATACAGACGAGTGCGAGTTTTATTACATGGACGGAGAAGACTGGAAAAAGCTTGGTATTACCCATAATATGGTCTGGAAAATGGATCAATTTGTAGGGGCGCGTTACGGGTTGTTCCTATATTCTACCAAGGAGATTGGAGGAACGGCTCAGTTTTCTAGGTTCGTGTACAATGTGATGAAATCCTGAGGATGAGTGAGCATACATGAGATAAATCCTTAGTACTGAGGGACGGGAAACTATAGTTGAATAACTAAACCAGCTAATATCTTGTCAAGATTTTTCAATAACACCGCAGTGTATATCTAGTGATAAATAATAACTTTATCTTGATTGCATGGTTGTAAAAGATTATTATGGACTTGTGGATAGGAGTGATACCATGCCTATTATTCAAGCGCTGGACAGAGCATTGAAAATATTGGATTTATTCGACGAGCATACGACAGAGCTGAAAATTACAGAAATCAGCGCGAGAATGGAGCTTCACAAGAGTACAATACACTCCTTATTGAAAACGCTTCAGTTACACGGTTATATCAATCAGGATATGGAAACAGGAAAGTACAAGTTAGGGTTAAAGCTCCTGGAAAAGGGACAGCTTATGCTGCAAGGCCTGGACATCCGTACAGTTGCCCGAAAGCACTTGACTGCTTTGTCGGAGCAGACAGGTCAGACAACCCATCTCGTTATTCTTGATGGGAAGGAAGGCGTGTATTTGGATAAAGTTGAGGGAGAAAAAGCTGCGATTCGCTATTCCCGAATCGGACGCAGAATATCACTTCATAGCAGCGCGGTAGGAAAGGTGTTGACAGCCTTTAGAACGAAGGATGAGATCGATATGCTCCTTCGGAATTACCATTTCTCCAATATTACAGAAGCGACGATTACGGACAGAGGGGCATTCCTTCACGAATTGAATCAGGTAAGTGAGCAAGGGTACTCCATTGACAATCAGGAGAACGAACCGGGCGTACGATGCGCTGCAGCTCCTATTTTCGAACATAATGGTTCGGTTGTAGCAGCGATCAGCATATCAACTTTAATTTCAACGGTAGATGACCTATTGTTTAAGCAATATATTGCCCTACTTAAGAAAGAAGCAGAGACGATTTCACAGACCCTGGGGTTTCGGCAAGTTTTGTAAAGCATGTCGAGTCCAGGCATTTTTTACACTAGAATTTGAGAACGCAGTTTTATAATGTAAAACAAAATTAGAGGAGTGAGCAATTTATGAAAATTATCCGTTTTATAAATGAAGGGCTTTCACAGCTAGCTGCAGTTAATGACGAAGGGCAAATTTTCGTATTGCTGCAAAGCGATTTTTTAGCTTTGATTCAAGAAGCTGACGAAAAAGAGATTTCACCGCTCGAGTTGGTTTTGAAAATGATCGAAGGCCGTGAAGCGCTAACATGTCAAGTAGATCAGCTGGAGCTACTCGTTCCAATTGAAGCGCCAGAAGTATGGGCTGCTGGGGTTACGTATGAGCGAAGCCGGGATGCGCGAAATTATGAGGCAACCGAAGGCAAACTGGATGCCTTGACCTTTTACGATAAAGTTTATGACGCTGTGCGTCCGGAGATTTTTTTCAAATCGACGGCTGCCCGAACGGTAGGTCCAGGCGGCGAAGTACAACTCCGAAGCGATTCCGTGTGGCAGGTGCCAGAACCGGAGTTAGGTCTTGTTCTAAACGCTATGGGGAAAATCGTAGGATACACCATTGGCAATGATATGAGCTGCCGGGATATTGAAGGCGAGAATCCGCTCTACCTGCCTCAGGCCAAAGTATGGAAGCGTTCCTGCTCCCTGGGACCAGCGATCCGTTTAGCCGAAACGGTAGACGACCCTTACAACTTGCAGATTACAAGCCGAATATATCGCAGTGGGGAAAAAGCTGTCGAGGGAACGGCAAATACCAATCAGCTAAAACGAAAGCTTGACGAATTGACCGAATTTTTAATTCGGGATAATGAATTGTTTGACGGGACCGTGCTGCTGACGGGAACGTGTATTGTGCCGCCTAACGAGTTTACACTCGCTCACGGAGACCGGATCGAAATTGAGATTACCGGTATTGGGAAACTTGTTAATCATGTTGTAGGTGCAGGAAGTTAATCTATAATTATCCTATTGGTAGATAACATACATTTAAGGAGGAATATATATGACATCCGTATTTGTTGGAGGGCAAACTTATTTAAACTATATAAACGGTGAATGGTGTCCTGCTAGCGTTGGGCAAACGGTTCCCAGCATAAACCCAGCTAAAAGAACTGAAGTCGTGGGCTATGTGCAGTCGTCGTCATTGGAGGAAGTGAACCAAGCGGTTGCGTCCGCCAAAGCGGCACAGCAAGGTTGGAGAAAGTTATCGGGCTCGGCAAGAGGCGACTACTTGTTTAAAGCGGCCAATGCGCTGGAAAGACGCATCGATGAAATTGCCGAGACGATGACGCGTGAAATGGGCAAAACATTGCCGGAAGCAAAAGGCGAAACGGCACGAGGGATCGCCATCCTGCGCTATTATGCCGGTGAAGGGATGCGGAAGATCGGAGAAGTGATACCCTCCACGGACAGCGAAGCGCTGATGTTTACGACCCGTGTACCGCTTGGGGTTGTCGGAGTTATTTCACCTTGGAATTTTCCAGTGGCGATTCCGATATGGAAAATGGCGCCAGCCTTAATCTATGGCAATACGGTTGTGCTGAAGCCTGCTCAGGAGACGGCCGTAACGGCTGCCAAAGTCGTAGAATGCATTGCAGAAGCGGGACTTCCTGCCGGTGTATTAAATATGGTGACTGGCAGCGGATCTGTGATCGGGCAAGGTCTTGCAGAGCATCCGGATGTAAACGGAATTACGTTTACCGGCTCCAATCAAGTTGGCAAACGGGTCGGTCAGGCGGCACTGGCCAGAGGGGCGAAATATCAGCTTGAGATGGGAGGGAAAAATCCGATCATTATAGCTGCAGATGCCGATTTGGATTTGGCGGTTGACGCGACGATCAGTGGCGGAATCCGGTCGACAGGACAGAAATGTACGGCAACAAGCCGTGTCATTGTGATGCGTGATGTGTATGAAACTTTCAAAGAAAAGCTCCTGAGCAAATTAAAAGGTTTAACAGTTGGTCATGGATTAGATGCCGGTACATGGCTCGGCCCTTGCGCAAACGAAAATCAGCTAAGAACGGTGCAGTCCTACATTCAAAAAGGAATAGAGGAAGGAGCTGAGCTGTTATTCGGCGGAGCATCACCAGATCACCCGGATCTCGCCGAAGGCTTCTATATTCAGCCCACCGTGTTCGATAAAGTAACTCCGGAAATGGCGATTGCCCGGGAAGAAATATTCGGCCCGGTCCTCGCGCTAATTCAGGTTGAATCCATGGAAGAAGCCATTCAACTGGCTAACGATTCGGATTATGGTCTGAGCGCTTCTATTTACACGCAAAGCATAGGCAACATTCTTTCGTTTATTCAAGATATGGACGCCGGTTTAGTAAGAATTAATTCCGAGACAGCCGGAGTGGAGTTGCAGGCTCCGTTCGGCGGTATGAAGCAGTCTAGCTCTCATTCGCGCGAGCAAGGCCAGGCGGCCATTGAATTTTTCACTTCGATAAAAACGGTATTTCTCAAAGCTTAAGCGTATCACTTTTGCATTGAAACCTAATTCGGAAGGGTGGAGGGTTAATGAGAGAGCAATTAAAATCGATTATGGCAAATGAAAATAACGATTTGTTTACAATCCGTACGCACGCGCAAGGCCCAAAAGGCTCATTGCCGCTAACAAAAGAAATGTTATTGCATGCTCCCAGCGGAGAGTTGTTCGGACTTACCCAAAATGTTGGGATGGGGTGGAAACCGTCTCGCCTGAAGGGTAAACAGTATCTGTTGTTAAGCACGCAAGGGGGCATACGTAAGGAAGACGGCAGTCCTGTCGCGCTCGGTTATCATACCGGTCACTGGGAAGTTGGCCTGCTGACGCAGGCTGCTGCAGAGGTGATCACAGAAAGCGGAGGGGTTCCTTTCGCCGGATATGTGAGCGACCCTTGCGACGGTAGGTCCCAGGGAACGGAAGGCATGTTTGACTCCCTGCCTTATCGCAACGATGCAGCGATCGTTTTCCGGCGACTCATCCGCTCCTTGCCGACGCGCAAAGGAGTGCTCGGTGTGGCGACCTGCGACAAAGGACTGCCTGCCATGATGATTGCTCTCGCCGGGATGCACGAACTCCCTTGCGTAATTGTGCCCGGAGGAGTGACATTACCTCCTACGGAGGGCGAAGATGCCGGGAAAATCCAAACCATAGGTGCAAGGTATGCTAATGGCGAAATCAGCCTGGAAGATGCTGCCGACCTTGGCTGCCGGGCTTGTGCCACACCGGGCGGAGGCTGCCAGTTTCTTGGAACGGCAGCTACTTCGCAGGTTATTGCAGAGGCTATGGGCATGACGGTGCCTCACGCTGCGCTTGCACCGTCGGGACAGCCCGTGTGGGAAGAGATGGCCAGGCAGTCGGCCCGGGCAATGATGACGCTCGAGGAAAAAGGAATCCGGATGAAGGATATTTTGACCGAAGCGTCCATCCACAATGCGATGGTTGTTCATGCGGCCTTCGGCGGATCGACCAATTTACTGCTGCATATCCCTGCTTTCGCTCATTCGGCAGGGCTGCCCGTTCCGACTGTTCGAGACTGGATTCGTATCAATAAAGACGTACCAAGGTTAGTCAGCGTATTGCCGAATGGTCCGGAATATCATCCGACTGTGCGCGTATTCTTGGCCGGAGGGGTACCGGAAGTGATGCTGCATCTCCGACGCTTGGGGGTACTGAAAGAAAGTGCGTTGACCGTAACCGGTGAAACGCTGGGTACTGTATTGGATTGGTGGGAAACGAGCGAGCGCCGAGGGCGGATGAGAAGTCTGCTTATGGAAATGGACGGCATCGATCCGGACAACGTTATTATGAGTCCAGAACGTGCCAAAGAAAGAGGGTTGACCTCGACAGTTACGTTTCCTACTGGGAATCTGGCTCCGGAAGGATCGGTGATTAAATCGACGGCAATTGACCCGACAACCATTGGAGAGGATGGGGTTTACCGCCATCGGGGCAATGCCAAGGTGTTTACCTCGGAGAAAACGGCTATCTCGGCAATCAAGAAAGGCGGCATTCAAGCTGGAGATATTATGGTGTTGATCGGGCGCGGACCATTGGGTACCGGGATGGAGGAGACCTATCAATTAACCTCAGCATTAAAGCATTTGCCGTTCGGCAAATACGTATCCCTAATTACCGATGCCCGGTTTTCGGGCGTATCCACAGGTGCCTGCATTGGTCATGTTGGACCTGAAGCGCTAGCTGGCGGTCCGATTGGTAAACTACGGGATGGTGATACAATCGACATCGTAGTTGACCGAAATCGTTTGGAAGGCAGCATCCATTTTCTAGGCGATGGTGGCGAATTGCTGCCCCCTGAAGAAGGAGCCCGTGTGCTTGCTGCCCGCGACCCTCACCCGGAGCTTGCCGCAGACGAAAATCTACCTGCAGATACTCGTTTATGGGCTGCCTTACAGTCTGTCAGCGGTGGAACCTGGGCAGGGAGTGTTTATGATGTGGATCGTATTCTCGCTGTTTTGGAAGCAGGTACAAAAGCATTGGCTGTGCAGAACAATTAGGAGAGGAATGATAAGATGACCCATATTACGAACCCAATTTTGCCCGGATTCAATCCAGATCCTTCTATTCTTAGGGTAGATGATAATTACTAAATTGCCACGTCCACGTTTGAATGGTTTCCCGGCGTTCAAATTCATCATTCAAAGGATCTTGTACATTGGAGGCTGCTTCGTCACCCGCTAACAAGAAAGTCTCAATTAAATATGGAGGGCAACTTGGATTCCGGTGGAATCTGGGCGCCATGTTTAAGCTATCATAACGGTGTTTATTATTTGATCTACACGGATGTAAAAAGCAGAATTGGAGCTTTCAAGGATACCCATAACTATTTGGTAACAGCTACAGATATTAGTGGGCCTTGGTCGGAGCCTATTTACCTGAACAGCAGTGGATTCGATCCGTCTTTATTTCATGACGATGATGGACGCAAGTGGCTCGTCAATATGCTTTGGGACTTTCGCAAAGGGCATAACAGATTCGCAGGCATCGTACTGCAAGAATATTCAGTTGAGGAGCAAAAACTGATCGACCCGATCACAAACATTTTCAAAGGAACGGAATTGAAGCTGACTGAGGGTCCTCACCTTTATAAATACAACGGCTATTATTATTTGTTGACTGCAGAAGGAGGAACGCAGTACAACCATGCCGCCACAATGGCTCGCTCCCGTAATATTCAGGGGCCTTATGAAGTAGATCCGCAGAATCCGATTCTGACCTCTGCGGGAAGACCTGATCTCACCTTGCAAAAGTCTGGGCATGCCAGCCTCGTGAATACGCCTGCGGGGGAATGGTATATGGTTCACTTATGCGCTCGTCCCGTCAAGGATAAATACTGCAACCTCGGCAGGGAAACTGCAATTCAGCGCTGCGAATGGACCGAAGATGGTTGGCTGCGGCTCGCCGGAGGAAGCCGTTACCCGCTGCTTCATGTCCAAGCGCCGGATTTGCAACCTTATCCTTTCGGGCCTGAGCCTGAGAAAGATGATTTTGACGGGCTGGAGCTGAACGTTCATTGGAGCACGCTGCGGATTCCCGCCGATCCGTCTTGGTTAAGCCTGAATGATAGGCCTGGTTATCTCAGGCTGCGGGGGATGGAATCGCTGATCTCAATGCACAGGCAAAGCCTAGTAGCCCGCCGGCAGCAAACTTTCCGCTGTGAAGCGGAGACGTGTCTAAAATTCGTTCCCGATCATTTTCAACAGATGGCGGGGCTTATACTCTATTATGATACGAAAGATTACGTCTATTTACGGTTAACTCATCATGAAGAGTGGGGAATATGCCTGGGGATTCTACAATCCAAGAATGGGGTCCAAGACGAGTTGTTGGATCATGATGTCAGCATGGACGGGATCTCAAGGTTCCGATTGAAGGTCGTCATTGACCGCGTAGATGTTGACTTCACCACACAATCAATCGCCACGCGTGATCACTGCCGACAAAAACCCAGCGTAACCTGCCGCAGTCCAGCAATTGAAGGACGAGAAAGTTATGAATCAAGAAACGTTACTTCGACAACAGAAATATCTCAACAATATTATTGAACAAGATCATCGATTCATAAAGAAAATCATAAAACCAATATTGGGATTTAAGTCTTTCAAAACTGCCGAAAAAACTATCGCGGGAATCGAAGTCATGCACATGATAAGGAAAGGACAGGTCGAATGCAATCATTCGTCTGTCCTCTCTGCAGTTGAATTANCTGCCGAAAAAACTATCGCGGGAATCGAAGTCATGCACATGATAAGGAAAGGACAGGTCGAATGCAATCATTCGTCTGTCCTCTCTGCAGTTGAATTAGTCAAAAAATTGTTTGGTTTGACAGCATAGTCAACCAACAATAAGACGGCTATCTTTTTATAGTTTCAATAGTTGCACCAAAACCCACCAATCAATCCGAGGTGAGCGGAAACGCTCACGATGTTCTCTTTTTTCTCCGATTTCAGAAACTTTAAGCGCAACTTATCTTGGAGCAGCAGATTCGCAAAACCCTTGGGAACAAGATTCCATTGAGATTTTCGTGGATCAGGATCACAATCGAACGACGACGGCCAGTATCGCGTCAACTTCGCAAATGAGAGAACCGTCGACCATCGTTCAAGCGGATCGACCTTCGACACCGTCACGAGCGTAGTCTACGACGCAGGTGGTCAGACTGCGGGTTATGACGTCTTTGCAAGTATTAATAACAATCTTTTCTCCAGGATAGCGATCAACAGCTTGTTCCAGGAAGCGCAGAAACACACCGGCATCATACTGTTCCTCTACTATACAAAACACTTCGCCGCTTTCATAATCAAGTATACCGATCAGTTTTACGCCTCGATGCTTGCCGAATGTGGGGATTTTCTTTTGCTGTCCTTTAGGAAACCAGGTATGAGCTAGCGCCTGATTGTCACGAATCATCGACTCATCTTGGAACAAGATTCGATCAATTCGCGTTGGATCAATTTTTTTAACTGCTTCAAATGCTTGTTTGAACAATTCCTGCTTTTCAGGGTCCTGACAGCGCCCCCCTGGGGTGACCTTGTTGCAAGCAAAGGATGCATCTTGTGGTTATTTGGCATGCAGATTACGGGCGAATATATTATTATGACGAAGAGCGGGAACGAGAACTTGAGAAAAAATGGGGAATGCAAGCTTATGAAAGACAAAAAAATAAAGAGCAGAAGCTGCTGGATGAGCGAGCCAAAAGGATGAAAGGTACGCTAGAAGATTGGCTCGGAATGAATGATCCAAAAGTTTTTATTGATTATGTGAGTCTAGAATGTGGGTGCATAGACCAGGTTCCTGATTTCATTGTGTATGAATGTACATGGGGAGATGAGGACGGTGAGGAACCGAAGTTCTTTTGCCCAGAATGTAATGGAACGGGTAAGAAAGGAAAAGCTTCTTGACGACTGATTTAAATAGGCTCAAAATGTGTGGAGGCGGATCCTTGTTTAGGTGCGGAAGGACAACCTTGCTTGAAGTAAACAGCCGTAGATGGGTTGACTTATTTAGTCGAACATTAGATTTACATGACTGTAATTCGTAGGGGTAAGACCTATATTCTGTGAATTGTAAGCGTATTCTTGAGAGGTATAATAAATAGTGTAAGTAAATAAGTGTTTGGCCTAAAAGGATCATGCATCTTCATGGAGACAATAAGGGAGGACTAGAAAATGGTTAAACAAGTAAAACGGCACGCTTTAGCAGCATTGGTACCCGTTCTGGCACTAGGACTGACACTATCAGCCTGCAGCAACTCGAAGGATGGTGATGCTGCGAATAGCACCGCATCACCTAGCGGTAGTCAGACAAGTCCGGCAGCAACGAAAAACGACGCGATCAAGCCAGTTACATTATCTGTGTTCATTGGTGGCCCTGGCCAACAGCCGACTCCTGACAACAAGATCTACAAGATGATTAAAGATAAAACTGGCGTTAGCCTAAAAATGGAGTTTCTGGTCGGTGACCTGCAGCAGAAGATGGGCGTTATGATTGCCGGCGGTGATTATGCGGATATTATGTCCGGGGATGATAAACTAATTGCGGCCGGTGCTTTTATTCCCCTCGAGGACCTGATTGACAAGTACGCACCGAATCTGAAAAAGCACTATGCCTCCGTGTTGAATCAGGCCAAGGATCCTGCAAGCGGTCACCTTTATGTTCTGCCAGCTTACGGTGTATTCAGTGGTCAAGTTAACGATACTACGTATGAAGGACCTGGCTTTTACCTGCAAAAGGATGTCCTGAAGGAATTGGGTTATCCAACTCCTAAAACGTTGGACGATTATTTCGATATCATTGCGAAATATAAAGCGAAACATCCAGATATGATCGGGTTTGAGACGTTGAGCTTCGACTGGAGAAACTTCCCGCTGCTTAATCCGCCTGAGCATTTAGCTGGTCACCCAAATGACGGTGGTGTTATCGTCGAAAACGGGAAAGCGCAAATTTTTGCGGACAAGGATATTGCCAAGACCTATTACAAGAAGCTGAATGAGATCAATGCGCAAGGCTTGATGGATAGAGAGGCACTGGTACAGAACTACGATCAGTACTTAGCTAAAATTGCCAGTGGCCGCGTCATTGGGATGTTCGACCAGCACTGGAACTTTGGCGATGGAGAAAATTCTTTGAAATCACAAGGTAAATTCGGCAGCACATACGTAGGGTTCCCGCTCTTATATCCAGGTGCCAAAGAGTACTATCGTGACCGTCCAGTTTTGAACATCAACCGCGGATTCGGGATTTCGACGAAAGCCAAGGATCCGGTTCAAATCATCAAATTCCTTGACTCACTAATGACCGAAGATTGGCAGAAGACACTCCAATGGGGTATTCAAGGCGAGGATTATGAGGTAAAGGATGGCAAGTTCTACCGTACGCCTGAACAGCGCGCGAAAGCAGACGATAATACATGGAAGCTAGCGAATAAAGCGGATGGGTTCTTTGGTGGCCTGCCTAAGATGCAAGGGACGTATAGTGACGGAAATGCAACAGATCCGGGATCACAGCCACAGGAATTCTTTGACAGCTTGAAGCCGCAGGATCAGGAAGTGCTGAAGGCATACAACCATAAGACATGGGCAGAGTTCTTCAAATCACCTGTAGAAAATCCCGTATACTACCCAGCGTGGAGCATTGATCTGGTGGATGGTTCACCAGCCAAAGTGGCCAATACGAAGCTGAACGACCTTGCCATAAAATATTTGCCGAAAGCTATTATGGCCAAACCGGATGACTTTGAAGGTGTATGGAAGGAATATGTGGAACAGATTTCCAAAAGCAATTTCAAAGCCTACGAAGATCGTATTAATGAACAAATTAACTGGCGTATTCAGAATTGGGGCAGCAAATAAGAAAATAGAACATGTAGTAGAGTGGGGGAGACTCAGGGTCTTCTCCGCTTTACTTCCTAGGAGGGAATGTCGATGGCCGAGACCATACTGTCCAAAAGACCAACGAAAAAGCAAAAAATTGATCCGGAAATCGGCGTCGGTTTAAGTTGGAAGACGCTCAAAAATCAGAAGCAGTTAATGCTGATGTCGTTTCCCATCGTGATTTATATTCTGATTTTCAATTATGTACCGATTTGGGGCTGGTTGATGGCGTTCCAGAATTATCGTCCTGCTTTGAAATTTTCCAAACAGCAGTGGGTGGGGTTGAAGCAGTTTAAATTTCTCTTTCAAGATGATACGTTCTTGACCGTGCTTCGCAACACGCTTGCCATGAGTGTGATCAATTTGGTTCTTAGCTTTGCAACAGCCATTATTTTAGCTCTTTTACTGAATGAAATTAAAGTTCGTTTCTGGAAACGGTCCATCCAAACGATTTCTTATCTGCCTCATTTTCTGTCATGGATCATTGCTGCGGGTATTGTAGCGACTTCGCTATCCGTCGACGATGGTATCATTAATCAGTTGTTGATGAAGCTGCACCTCATTAATGAACCTGTGATGTGGCTTAGTGAGGGCAAATATTTTTGGGGGATTGTGGGCTTGTCTAATGTGTGGAAAGAGGTGGGATGGAATACCATCATTTACCTTGCAGCTATCACCTCGATCGATCCGTCGCTGTATGAGTCTGCTGGGATCGACGGTGCAAACCGTTACCAGAAGATCCTTTACGTCACACTGCCTGGGATCAAGTCGACATTTATCATTCTATTAATCATGAACATCGGACATATTCTGGATGCAGGCTTTGAAATTCAGTACCTGCTCGGCAATGGATTGGTCGTCGATTGGTCGCAAACGATTGATATTTTCGTTCTAAAGTACGGGATTGCTCAAGGCAACTATTCGCTGGCCACTGCGGCAGGTATTTTCAAAACAGTTGTAAGCATAATCCTTATTCTAATTGCAAATTCTACCGCCAAGCGCCTTGGTGAAGAGCGGTTGATATAAAGGAGAGATGACGATGGGAACAACAACTGCGCGCAGAATTCGGATAGAGCCGATTCTGTTCCATACGATTAACGGCATCTTCATGCTCGTTCTTGCTATAGTAACCTTATATCCGTTCCTTCATACACTAACGATTTCATTCAATGAGGGCAATGATGCGCTTCGGGGAGGCATCTATATATGGCCTCGTTCATGGTCATTGCAAAATTATAAGGCGATTTTCCTTTCCGGTACGATTTACCATGCGGCGTGGATTTCAGTCGCTCGTACGATTACAGCGACGGTGATAGGTGTATTCCTTACCACCATGTTAGCGTATACACTAGCACAGCCCCACTATATTTTTCGTAAAATCATCGGTTTAATTTTTGTGTTGACGATGTATTTTAATGCAGGACTTATTCCTAACTACTTTCTGATCAAAAGCCTGGGGCTTCTGAATAACTTCTGGGTGTATGTGCTCCCAGGAATGGTGAGTGCGTTTAATCTCATAGTCATTCGGACGTATATTCGAACGCTTCCATCAGGCTTGGTTGAGTCTGCGAAAATGGACGGGGCCGGTGATTTCACCATATTTATACGCATCATATTCCCGCTGTGTACGCCTGTACTAGCGACCATCGCCTTGTTTATTGCAGTTGGCTCTTGGAATTCCTGGTTCGATACATTCCTGTATGCTTCGTCTGATTTGAAGCTGAGTACACTTCAGTACGAAATGATGAAGCTGCTTGGATCAACGATGAGCAGCAACAATGATCCCGGTCTGATGTCAGGGGCAAACACAAATCAAACGAAGGCCATGGTTACGCCTGCTTCCATACGTTCGGCGATCACGATTGTGGCGGCGGTTCCGATTCTATTCGTATATCCTTTCCTGCAAAAGTATTTTATCGTCGGCATGAACCTTGGAAGCGTCAAAGAGTAAGAAGGAATAAACCATGAGGATAATCATTTCCCGTTTCAGCTCGGAGCTGGGACGGTTTTTGCTTTGTTTAGGCCGATCCTTTCCTTTATAATAGACATATCTACTCCCTGAAATGAGGTGTTTCCCATGTTAAGGGTCATGTTTGCCGATGACGAGCCCTACATGCTAGAGGGATTGCGGTCAATGATTGATTGGAATAAGCTAGGCTTTGAAATATGCGGGGAAGCGCCGGATGGCGAAGACGCATTAGCCATGATGGCGTCGACCCTGCCTCATTTGGTGCTGACGGATGTTCGAATGCCTGTCATAGATGGTTTGGAATTGATTGAACAAGCTTCCTGTCTGTATCCTGAAATGAAATTTATTATTTTGAGCGGATACGCGGATTTCGAATATGCCAAAAAAGCTATGCGACATGGTGTGGCCAATTATTTGATGAAGCCTTTAATTGAAGATGAGCTTATAGCTGCGGTGGAAGCGGTCGCGAATACGATCCAGGAGCGTGAAGCTCACAGCCAGTACGAAAGCGCTGCCTTGGATTGCTTACGATTGGAAACGATTTCAAGGTTATTGCAGGGAGAAATCAGGCAGAAATGGATTGAGCAAGCGAACGCCTTGTTAGATCTTCATGAATGCTCAAGCTTCCGCTGCATCTTACTTGAACCTGACGTTCAGGCTCATGTCCAATCGGACCTGATACAGGTTATTGTGGATAGGATCAAGCTTCCTCAAGCGACGACTTTACTTCCATTTGGGGTAGGCAAAGAACGGCATGGATTCTTACTGGTCTCGGGGCCAGAGGAGCGCGATCTTTCTCCCGCAATGATTACAGAGCTAATTGCCAGTATACGAAATAACTGGGGCAGAGCGCTCTCGTTTTCGGTAAGCGGCGAACACAAGGGACCGCATGCGTTAAAAGAAGCATTCCGTGAGGGACTTTTGGCCGAAATGTGCAAGTTCCCTTCTGGAACGGAAGGGATTTACATCTATCAAGGAGAGTGGTCAGCGGAGACACTGCCTGCCTTTGTTGGAATGACGGAATCCATCCTAGCTGCCGTCGGTAGTGGGTGTCCAGAAACGGTACGAGCCCACGTGCACCATTTATTCATCACTCTTTCGAGGCAGTCCGTCTCCGGATCTTGGCTGAGCGCTTATTTAGGCAACATTAAGCTTGAAATTTTTAAGGTTGTTACCCAATCCGGAGGTGAGCATGTGTGGGCCCCGGATTGGTTCACTTCATACGTGCCAACGGATCTTGGCCTCTTGGAACGCAAGGTCATGCGGGAATTCCTGCAAGCTGCAGAGTGGATTGGCCAGAAGAAAGGCATAGGGCAAGATGCGGTCATATCCGCAGCGGAAGACTACGTCAAATCGCATTACAGCGAAAAGCTGCAACTCCAGCATGTCGCAGAGCATTTTCGGCTGAATCCAGCCTACTTTGGCCAAAGGTTTAAGAAACAAGTTGGCCTCACCTTCAATGAATATTTACATGTCGTACGAATTGACGAGGCCAAAAAATTACTTCGTCGTGAAGAACTGAAAATATCCGATGTCGCTAATCGTGTCGGCTACTCTGATTCTGAACAGTTCGTAACCAAGTTCAAGGCACTTACCGGCCTGTTACCCTCTGCCTACAAAAAGGGATGACCTACAACTGACAAGGAGATCGCATATGAGCCGGAGATGGAAGCTGTTAAGTATAGTTAATGATATTCCGCTGAAATTCAAGTTTCTGATCATTTACTTGATGTGTGTGCTGCTTCCCATTTTGTGTATAAACGGTTTATTTTACATGCAGGATAGCAAAAACACGGAACGTAGAGAGATGGACAACTTGCGAATTTCCCTGAATCGGGTCGGAAGTGAAATCATGCAAATGGTGAACGAAGGTGTCGTGATTGGCAACGCCGTATCCGCTGACCGTGTCTTTAATGAAATGCTTGAATATACGTACTCTGATAATGTCGCCTATTACGAAGAATACGATCGTTACCTCCGAGATAAATTGGGTCAGTATCCGAATATTTACCCATATATATCTTGGATTGGCGTGTATACCTCTAACCCAACGCTATCCAATGGTGGAAGTTACTTTGTGCTTAAGCCCAGTGATCTGCAGAGTAAATGGTACCAGAAGATGAACGAAAAGAAAGATAAGGTGACAGTGACCGCTTATTTGGATACGAATCCCATGAATCCCGAGGAGAAATTGGTATATGTCAGCATTAGTCGGAAGCTGGACAATTTCCCTGACCTTATGGCATTCTCCAAATATCTGCGCATCGATATTCGGATGGATAAGCTGCTGGAGCTGTTTGATAAAGAACACGATTACTTGCAAATCAAGCTCGTGGATGAGGAAAATCAGCTTGTTTTGGAATCAGCAGGTACATTTAAAGGTGTTGACCCTCTGTTGCAGATCCTGCCTGTATCTAGCGATAATCAGCTGGCAGGCTTACCTGGGAATAGCTTCGTCAGTCCTCTCAGTACCGCCAGTTACATGCTTAACTGGCGGCTGATCGGGATTCCGGAGGGAAGTCGAATCGCGGAGGAGAGGAAAGGGGTTATCCACTTTTTTATATGGCTGACACTCATCTCTACGATTATTCCGACGATATTGATTTATATCATTATGCATTCCTTTAATTTCCGGGTACGAAAGCTCTCCAAACATATGCAATTGGTGAAAAACGAGAGGTTTGAACCCATCACGATGTATGAAGGGAAAGATGAGATCGGCAATCTTCTTCGCAGCTTTAATCTGATGACAGGGAAAATACGCAATTTAATCAATGACGTATACAAACTCGAAATTCAAAAAAAAGATTTGGAGCTCGAACGCGTGCAGGCAGAGCTGAAATATTTGCAAAGTCAGGTAGATCCTCATTTCCTGTTCAATACGTTAAACGCGATTCTCGTAGTCTGTAAGAAATATCGCTATGAGCATGTGACGGAAATCATACAAAACTTGTCCCAAATTCTGAGAAGGCTGCTAAGCTGGAAAGAGGACTTGGTAACCGTAGAAGAAGAGTTAAGCTTTACCGAAATGTACCTCCAGATCGAGAAATTCCGATTCCAAGATCGGTTTCACTATGAATTGTCCGTTGACGAATCTGTTCTCGCGTATCGGATCCCAAAGATGAGTATTCAATCGCTCGTAGAGAACTCTTGCAAACATGGTCTTCAATCGGTTAAAGGGAATCGCAGGATTCGAATATCTGTAGAGAGAGCAGGAATGAACTTGCTCATGAAGGTCGAAGATAACGGAATCGGTATGAACAGTGCGAAGCTGGATGAGATTGTTCAGAGTCTATTTAAGGGAGAAGACAACGGCAAGAACATCGGACTTCGCAACGTGTACCGCCGCTTAAATCTGTTTTACGCAGAACGTTCTCTCTTCCATATTGAAAGTATCCCCTTCGAAAAGACAAGCGTTACGATTCAAATCCCTTTGAGTCTCATCAAGAACCAGGAGGAGGCTATTGGACATGTATAAAGTTATTTTTGCTGATGACGAGCCTTTTGCCTTGGAAGGGATAAGGCTCATGATGGAGTGGGAAGAGCTTGGCTTTGAAATTGTGGGAATGTGCGAGAATGGCGAAGAAGCATTGGCCTGTATTGAAGCCTGCAAGCCCGATCTCGTGGTAACAGATATTCGGATGCCGGTGATTGACGGTTTAGAATTGATTGAAAGGGTGCAAAAAGCAGGCAGTGATCCGGTATTCATTATTTTAAGCGGGTACAACGATTTTGAATACGCTCGATCTGCCCTGAGGTACGGGGTTAAGCATTATTTGCTTAAACCAGCTTTAGATAGGGAATGGGATGCTATCATTCAACTTGTTATTCAGGAGCTGCAGCACCGAGAACAGCAAAAGGTACGAAATGACCTTGTTGCTAATCGTCTTGTACCGACTATGCTTGCTCAGATAATTCGGGGAGAAATTTCGGCAACGGACGAGAACGTAGGTGAGATACTGAATCCTTTGGTACTAGGAGATCAGGGATGGAGGTATATCCATTTCGAATGGTTGAGCGGCACAGAGCATGAACTGGATGCGAGGTACTTACAGTCGCAGAAAGTTTATCCCATTGATTTATTTGGGAATCAGGAGGGGCTTGTCATGCCGTCTGTCCCTGATATCAAGGAGTGGGCTCAACATGTATATGAAGATCTTCGTCAGCACGGTATCGAATGCTGTCTTTCGATAGGACCACGGGTGGACTCCCTCCGACATATTGCAGATTCGTATACAGGTGCTCTAGAGGCATCCGTGCATCATTTCTTTCATGTATCAGGGGGTCCACTCGATTACGAAACGATTCATCTCAGGCAAATTAGCTATGACCTCCATGCGGTTTCTATCGTAGACGACATTCACATTGCGATCGAGGCGCTTCAGGTGAAACGGATTGGCGAGCTGATTAAACAAATGTTTGTGATGCTGTCTGCTAACAAAACGGCTCGGGAAGTCGTCCATTTGTTGGTCATCCGCATTGTTCTGAAGAGCGCTGCCGTCATGCGGGAAATGGGCATCGATTCAGAGGCACTGCCTCGTGTTCGCGATTTTTTGAGAAGGGAGCATCGTTCCTTAAAAGAAGTGGAGGAATCCCTGCAGGTATATATGCAGCAGTATTTGAGCCAGTTGAAGCAGCATAAAGACAAATTCTCGGGCCATCCCCTTCGGGTTATTGAGCGTTATATCCAAGAACATTATCGGGAAACGCTAACGATTAAAGATATCGGAGAACGGTTCTTTATGAACCCGGTTTACTTAGGCCAAGCGTTCATGAAGAGGTGCGGCGTAGGCATGATTGAGTATATTCATGATCTGCGCATTCATGAGGCGAAGCGAATGCTGTGTGAATCGGATGAAACGATTCGCGTGATCGCGGAGCAGATCGGGTACGCTAACTATCATCATTTCCTCAAAGAGTTTGAAAAACGTGTGTCCGACAAGCCCGCCGCGTATAGACAATTAAGAAAAGCCTAAAAGAACAGGGAGTGAATCCTACAGTCTGTGCCGTTTCTACGAAGGACGTGTATTTCTTTTCTAAGAGATACACGTCTATTTGCGTAGATAAGACTTCCATGCCGCGTTGCGGCACCACTGATGAATGAAAATTTTTAATTTTCAGGGTAGCGCGCTCGTCCTAGAAGGACGACGGAGTCGTTTATCCTTGAGATAATAGAAAGTATAAGTTTCGAGGTAGATCATGAGGATACTCCCTTTCTAATTTATTTGGTAAATTTGGTAGTATGGAGAGAAGGAATACTAGCGTACAAAAATAGTGCGCAAGGTCGTCGGATCGGTCGCGACCGGACGCTAGCGCACAAAAATTGTGCGCAAGGTCGTTAGATCTGTCGCCACCGGACGCTAGCGCACAAAAATTGTGCGCAAGGTCGTCAGATCCGCCGCCACCGGACGCTAGCGCACAAAAATTGTGCGCAAGGTCGTCAGATCTGTCGCGACCGGATGCTAGCGCACAAAAATTGTGCGCAAGGTCGTCAGATCCGCCGCCACCGGACGCTAGCGCACAAAAATTGTGCGCAAGGTCGTCGGATCTGTCGCGACCGGACGCTAGCGAACAAAAATTGTGCGCAAGGTCGTCGGATCTGTCGCGACCGGACGCTAGCGTACAAAAATTGTGCGCAAGGTGCTAATGCTGAGTGAAATTAAGGATAGTGACATGATGCTTCATAAGTGACTTCGGTTTTCTGTGTTTGGTTTTTCTATATTTTGATTTTTGTCTCTGGTTCTGATTTTTGAGAGAAATAGGGAAATTAGAATTACAAGTTGTATAACGTACAACAATTTCTTTGACTTTTTCTTGAAAAGCTCAGGATGGTGTATGTTGTACAACAATTTAGCCTTAACTCACTCTAATGGACCACTTTGGATCAGAATTGTTGTATTTTTTGCAACAATCGCGTGAAAATAGCGGATTAGCTTGCCAAATGTTGTACAAAGTGCAACAACACACGGACAAGCAAAAGCAAAAGCAAGAGCAAAGCAAAAGCAAAAGCAAAAGCATATGCGTCTCGCGTGTTGTAGCTTACTTTGCATCAACATTTATAAAAACTCTCACCCGAAGACCGCGAAAGCCGTTTTTCTCATATGAGTGTTATTGGAAACATCGCATCCAATTTTTAATGCTTTTTAAGAATAGGGGGGAGAGACCTTTAATCTGTGAATGGTAAGTGTATTCAGATTCTATATCATATAACATAGATGGCCTGTTTAAACAGGATATGATGAGGAGGCTTGCCAATCCATGAATAACAAGGTACCGAATTTGCACGAGGCTTTTAACGGAATATTCAAAATCGGGGCCGCCGTTAGCACGAAGACCATCCGATCCGAGGGGGATTTCATCGCTCGGCATTATAACAGTATTACCGCGGAGAACCAGATGAAGTTCGAGGAGATCCATCCTGAGGAAGATCGGTATACGTTTGAAGCGGCGGATGAAATAATGGATTTTGCTTGGCAGAACAGGATAGCCGTCCGGGGGCATACGATGGTCTGGCATAATCAAACCTCTGATTGGGTGTTTGAAAGCCCTTCCGGCGGTCTAGCCAGCAGAGAACTGGTTCTCTTACGGATGCAGGAGCATATCCGTACGGTAGCTAGTCGTTACAAGGGGAAAGTTTATGCGTGGGACGTGGTCAATGAGGCGATCGAAGATAAGGCGGAACTGGTGATGCGAAGTACCAAATGGCTGGAGATTCTCGGTGAGGATTATATCCGCTATGCCTTCGAGGCAGCACATGAAGCCGATCCGAATGCGCTTCTGTTCTATAACGACTACAACGAGACGGAGCCGGTCAAGCGGGATAAGATTTATAATCTCGTCCGTTCCTTGAAGGAGAAGGGGGTTCCGATCCACGGAATCGGCATGCAGGGACATTGGAACATCCATGGTCCTTCCCTGGATGAAATCCGGCAAGCGATCGAGCTTTACGCATCCCTTGATCTGGAGCTTCACATCACTGAGTTGGATCTTTCCATGTTCAACTTTGACGATAGACGGACCGATCTGACGGTGCCCACCGTGCAAATGGTGGAGCTGCAGCAGCAGCGGTACGAGGAAATCTTCGGGCTTTTTAAGGAATATCGGGATGTCATTACGTCGGTAACGTTCTGGGGAGCGGCTGACAACTATACCTGGTTGGACAACTTCCCAGTTCGCGGCCGAAAGAATTGGCCGTTTCTGTTTGATGGGGAATTTCAGCCTAAACAAGCATTCTGGCGTGTAATCGGATAAGCAATTTTGGATCTGGAGCGTCATCGCCGCTTCCAAGGCCAAGGCCATGGCTATGAGCTTGTGACGGTCAGCCGGCTGTTGGAATTAGGCAAGTCAGAGCAGTAAGTCATCGACAAAGGGGTCGTCCCGTAGGTCAATTTATGACCTTTTGGGACGATTTCTTTTTATTAGAAAGAGGACTAATGTTTAATACATTCTACGCCATAATTGAGGGGGGATTATTCTTTATTTTGAGTATGTGAAGCCAATTATCTAAGTTGTAAAATGAAATTGGAATAGATTGTAAGCGATTGCAAGAAAGAGGAGGATGCTTGTGAGAAAGAAAATGAATGTATGGATGGCAATCGTGCTGCTGTTTGGGATGATCGCCCCCCAGCTGCTAGCGCCTTTGGAGGCAGCAGCCAGCGGATCGGTGGTTTTGTCCCAAAGCTTTGAAGATGGCCAAATAGGCGGCTGGGAAAAGGTGCCTTGGAAAGGGGACGGAAGCGTTGCCATATCGTCAACAACATATTCCGAAGGATCCAAGTCCTTGGCGATGACGAACCGTGCTGCAAGTAGCAGCAGCCCGTTCTTGGATTTGACTTCGTTGACGAAACCCGGCCATACGTACGATTTATCGCTGAAGCTTAAACTCGGAGCAGGAACCGACACCTTTCATATCGCTTCTAATGTCGCCGCCGTCTCGCTGACTAACCAATATCCTTGGCTGGTAGAGGATAAATCGGTTAGTTCCACAGAATGGACCACCTTTGAATGGAAGGGGTACCAGCTCCCGAGCGATACCACGGGGTTCAAAATATGGGTTGAGTCGAATAATTCCACCACGACGGAGGATCTCTATATTGATGAAGTGTCGCTAATGGACGTCACGTCGATTGATCAACCGGGGATCCAATCTACTTTTGAAGACGGGCAGGGGGAATGGGTACGTAGGAACGGCCCAGGCAATATCGATATATCGACGGCTGACAATCACACCACAGGCGGCTCCAAAAGCTTACTGACCACGGTATCAAAGCAATATGACGGACCATTGCTTAACGTCCTGGGGGATATGTCTGCGGGCAACAAATACAATTTGTCCGCATGGGTAAAAATGGCTTCGGGGCAGTCCCCCACTGTATTGCGGCTCTCTGTACAAAGCGGTGACAGTTCTTATGCCAATGTTTCATCTAACTTGACGGTGACATCTGATCAATGGGTACAGTTGACCGGCACGTTCACTTTAACAAGCACTCCGACTGTTTTGAATGCATACGTGGAAGTAGCCGACCAGTATAGCGATGCAAGATCCTTCTATATGGACGATTTCGATTTGTCCAATGTGGGCCAAGTAGCCGGACCAAAGCCGATTCAAACGGATATTGATCATTTGAAGGACGTCTATGCGGACAACTTCAAGATCGGTGCTGCGGTGGCTGGCGACCAGCTTACTTCCGATGTCCACACACTTCTGGATTATCACTACAGTTCCATCGTCGCTGAGAACGCCACAAAGCCGGGCTCTCTCGAACCGACAGAAGGGCAATGGAACTGGACGGAAGCAGACAAGACTGCACAGTATGCCAAGGATCACAATATGAATTTCCGGTTGCATACTCTTGCTTGGCATTCGCAAGCTGCGGAATGGATGTTTAAGGATGCTAAAGGCAATCCGCTTGAAGCAACAGATGATAATAAACAGCTGGTGCTGGACCGTCTTACAACTTATATTCAAACTGTAGCGCGTCACTTTAAAGCTATGGAAGTACCGATCAATGCCATCGACGTCGTCAACGAAGTCATCGACCCAGGACAGCGGGACGGCATGCGGAAGAGCGAGTGGTATAATCTGACAGGCCTGGACTTCATCCGAACAGCTTTCACAGTTGCTCGGCAAGAGTTCCCGAACTCTAAGCTGTATATCAACGATTATAGTACGCAGGACCCGGTCAAACGCGATTTCTTGTTTAATTTGGTAACGAAGCTGAGAAAAGAGGGAATTCCGATTGACGGTGTAGGCCATCAAACGCACATCAGCATCGGCGGCCCCTCTATCGAACAAATTTCCGATTCCATCCGGAAATTCGGAGAAGCCGGATTCGACAATCAGATCACAGAGCTTGACGTTTCCGTTTATACGGATAGCTCAACAACCAGCTTTGATGAGAACATGCTTATTAAACAAGGGTACCGCTACAAACAATTGTTCCAAGAGCTGGTTCGACTGGACAACGAGAGCAAACATGCCGACCCGAACACTCCAGCATATAATCCTGACGGATGGATCAGCAATGTTACGCTATGGGGGATTGCAGACGATCATACCTGGCTGGACAACTTCAATAATATCATCCGTAAAGATGCCCCACTTCCGTTTGACGTGAAGCATCAAGCGAAATACGCGTATTGGGGAATGATCGAGGCAGTAAAGACGGTAACGCCTACTCATCTTCCCATCACTCCAGAAACAGCACTCACAGCTCAAGGCACACCTGTAAACGCTTTAGATTCGGTTTGGAATACGATTCCGACAATCAAGACCCAACAAGCAGGTACGCTGCAGGCTCAAGTGAAAACGTTGTGGGATGACCATAACCTATATGCCCGTGTAGCGGTCAAAGACAGTACCAAAACCGCAACGGATAAAATCGATCTCTTCGTAAATGGAATCCAGAAGTATACATTCGCACGAAATGATGCTCATATTACGGAAACCACCGACGGTTATGTAGTGCAAGCATCGATCCCATTGGCAGGCACCTTAGGCAAGCAAGTGAAGTTTGACGTAAGAGTGACCGACATGGGAACTAATGACGGTACGGAGCATGGCAGCAACGGCGTCATCGTTTCCTGGAGCGATCCACGGAACGTCCAAGACAGCGATACAGCAGGTTACGGGGTCTTGACTTATATCGATGCTACCAAGGCGGGAAAAGCTGTTTACGGAACCCCCACCATCGACGGTGAACTGGACAGCACGTGGGCGAACGCACCGGTTTATTCCACCGACGTCATGGTAGAACAACATAACAACGCAGTCGCCAAAGCTCAAATCCATACGATGTGGGATGAACATAACCTTTATGTTTATGCCGTCGTGCAAGATAGCAAATTGAACGATGCTAACGCGAACCCATGGGAGCAGGATTCGATTGAAATCTTCGTTGACCAAAACAACGGAAAAACGGATAGCTACCAAATCGACGATGGCCAATACCGAATCAACTTCAAGAACGTGAAGACCGTTGGCGGTCATGCAACCCAAGACAACTATACATCGGCCACCAAACTCATTGATGGAGGCTACGTTGTAGAAACGGCAATCGCGCTGGATACGATCACTCCTGCTGCAGGAACCATGATCGGATTCGACCTCCAAGTCAATAATGCTCAGGACAGTGGAAGCCGGGAAAGCGTATTTTCATGGAACGACCCGACAGGTCAATCCTATCAGAATACCTCGAGATTCGGCGTTCTGACGTTTGAGCCGAAGCTTGCACCGTCCCAGACCGGTTCTACCTCGAGCCCCACACCGGACGAATTCTTTAAAGTGGACGTCCAAAAGGGCGGCAAGGTCGAACAAAATGGAGCGACCATTGATTTGCCGGCCGGAGCCATTGGCAAAGACGTTATCGTGGTCGTCAAAAAGCTGAGTGATCCTTCGAAGCTGAATAACGACCCGCATTTGAAGCTGGCCGGAGATGTGTACGAGATTACTAAGGACGTGGCAGGAGCGTTCCAGAAACCAGTCACTATTACCCTGCCGTTCAAGACTGGCTTGTTGGATGATGAACATGAGGTGGCATTGTACTGGTACAATGAAGAAACCGACAAGTGGGTCAAACTGGGCGACATTAAGGTCGACCGGGAGAAAGGCACCGTTTCCGGCAGCGTGACACACTTCACCAAGTTTGCAGTATTGGCGGCAGAAAAGTCCGCATCGTTCAAGGTTCCGGCCTTGACCGATATTAAAGGACACTGGGCCGAAGCAGGGATCCAAGCCCTTGTGAAGGCCGGTGTGATCGACGGTTACCAAGACGGTTCATTCCGGCCTGAAGCAGCTGTAACAAGAGCCGAGTTCGTATCCATGATCGTCAAAGCTTTCCACCTGACGGCAACAGGCGGAGCTGGGTTCTCCGATACCGGCAGCCACTGGGCGAAGGATGCTATTGCAACCGCATCCACGCTGGGGATCGTGAATGGCTATGAGGACGGAACCTTCGGCCCGTATGACAACATCACGCGGGAACAAATGGCTGCAATCCTGGCTCGTGCTGCACATTTGGCATCTGCAAACAGCGATTTGGACTATAAGGACAGCGGCGACGTCTCCGCCTGGGCCCAAGGATTGCTTGCGGCTTTGACAACCAAGGGTGTGCTGAACGGCTACGAAGACGGTACACTGAAGCCGAAGGCTTTCAGCACCCGCGCAGAAGCGGCGGTTATCATCATTAGGGTTTTGGATGCTCAATAGGTGCAATAACGCCAGCAAGGAATAGAAGGAAGGCTGTCCGCACGTGGATTTCATGTGCGGCAGCTTTGTATTCCATATTCTTATTGTGGAAAATATATATCCGAAGGGACAATAATGATCTATGAAAAGCATGAATGTGACGTCAGTGCCTGCCGAATATCTAAGGTCAGTTAATGAAGAGTCTCAAGGTACGGTTCAAGAGGTTTCCTATAAGGTAGGCAACTATATTCATTTGTCTCGACAGCTTGTAACGGATCGGAACATCGAGATCAGTGAAGCAGGAAGAGAAACCGTTGCGGGAGATGCCATATTGAAGAAATGCAACGTCTACTTGCCTCCGGGTTATGACCCAAACGACACTACCGTTAGATATAATGTATTGTATTTGCTTCATGGAGTAGGCGGGGATCAATATGAATGGTTAAGTAGTAACGGTAAGGTTGACGGACGATTTATCATTTGCAATATATTTGACAATCTTATTGTAAACGGCGATATCGATCCGCTGATCGTCGTATTTCCCAACGGGAGAAGCGCGTACGACTGGACGGATAGCTCCTTCAATTCCGAAGGAACCAATATGCTGGGATTCTATTACTTCGATTATGAGTTGAGATACGATCTGATTCCATTTATTGAATCAAACTACAAAACATACGCAGATATAACAGTCACTTCAGATGAGGGAATCCTATTTAACCGCACGCGCAGAGCGATCGCCGGGCTTTCGATGGGGGGAATGCAAGCCTTGAATCTGATCCTCGGCGGTTACCGACATGATTCAACGCGAATCACTGGCACAGAGAGTTCCTGGAACAACGGGTTGGATAAGACTGTGCTCGCGCCAGGCATGATAGATTTGTTTGCTTATGTCGGAGCTTTTTCAAACGCTCCTACGTCGAGTGATGGCATAACTCTTGGAGTCAGTCTCACATCATGCGTCCATAAACTTCATTTGCTATATACCACCTGCGGCGATTCAGACGGAGTAGCAAATGGCAGCTATGCCAAATCGGTTGAAGGGCTAACGGACACTGCGGGAGATTCTGTAAGTGATTATTACCAGGTCCTTCTAAAGAACGGTGTTCATGATTTCAATGTATGGAACAACGGTGCATATAATTTTATCCGGTTATCATTTGGGAAATGTGAAGAGCATGAAAAGCCATATGTTGTCAGGTTGACGCTCCATTCATTTTAACTGAACATATACAGGGAGGTCTAGATCTGGGGCTGGGCCGTTCCCCTAAGCAGAACTTGTAGGCAGGCGTGGAATCCTTCAAGGGCGGATGACGTCCATCGTCTTGAGGGACGACTGCAGCTCGGCGCTTCATTTGCAAGGAATAGAAGGAAGGCTGCCGCATATGGATTCCATGTGCGGCAGTTTTTTGTGGGGCTTCCGGAATGGGAGTGGGTTAACCATTTGGCGCAAAATTAAGCCATCTTTATACGCAAAGGAACCAGATGCTGTTCCGGGTCTCTGCGGGCCAAAATGCAACATCGATTTTTTTGTGTTAGGATAAAAATATCTAATTTTGACATGAAATTTCGATGAATCTACTGGGTGGGATGCTTTCGAAAGTTTTTTTATAATTATATAGCCCCATAGCAGAAGCATAAAATCATATATTTCACATAATTGAAAACGCTATCAAAAAAAAGGGGGGCAAGGTGCTTATGAAGTTGATAGACAAAACGAACAACATTCACATGAAAAAGAAGTTGATCATTTCATTCATCCTTGTCGTCTTTATTCCGGTCGGGATCGTGGGCGCTTTGCTGACCCAATCGCTCCGCCAGACGGCACTTAACGATGCGGTCCAGCAAACGTCGAACGACGTGGAGAAGGTGAAGACACGCATCGGCGAGATATTGAAACTGTCGATCGAGATTTCTAATAAGTTGGCGACGGACCCGCGATTGGAAGTTCTCGTCAATAAGCGTTACGAATCGAACTATGCGGTTGTAGAGGCCTATAGAGAATATCGGGAGTTCGAGCAATACGTGCGGCTGTATAAAGAAATCACCAACATCCGGTTGTACGTGGATAATCCGACGCTGCTGAATAACTGGTACTATTTACAGCCAGAGCCGTCGATTGCGAATTCGGAATGGTACAAGGCGACGATAAAGAACTCGGATAAAATCGGATGGTATTATATCAGAGACGAAACGAAAGGCGATAGTGCTTACCTGAGCCTCGTGCGTCGCGTCTATTTTCCGAATTACAGAACGACCTGCGTGCTCGTCATCGATATCAGCCCAACGCAGCTGAACGGAATTCTGAGGCAAGAGCAGTTCGATACGATGGTCATCGATGGGAACGGATATATCGATGCTGCCAAAAACACGGACCTCGTGGGCAAGCATATTCGCGACTTTCACATCACCCAGGAAATGCTGGATAAACCGAGTGGCACGTACCAAATCGATTACAACGGGGAAACGTCGAAGCTCATTATAGAGTCCCTCATTCCGGACGTGAGTAGTAACGGCTTGAAAATCATATCCGTGTTTTCGGTGCAAAGCATCGTTAAGGGAGCGAACCGGATCAGCATGTTCGGACTATTCATTATCATCATGAGCTTGTTAATCGCCTTGGTGTTCATCTATATTTTTTCCTCGCTGTTGTCGAAGCGTATCTTTCGCTTGAGCAAGCAAATCAATAAGGTGGCTTTAGGCGATTTGCATGCCAGCTCAGTGATTGATGGTGACGACGAAATCGGGCAGCTGTCACGGCAATTCAATTATATGGTCGGCAATATCCGCGAGTTGATGGAGGAAGTGACCGAATCGAACCGGCAAAAAGCGCAGCTGGAGCTCAAGCAGAAAGAAATCAAACTGAAAATGATGGCCAGCCAGATCAATCCCCATTTCTTGTTCAACGCCCTTGAGTCGCTGCGGATGAAGATTCATTTGCGGGGGAGTGCGGATATTGCCGACATCGTCAGGGTGCTTGGGAAACTGATGCGCAAGAGCCTCGAGATCGGAGGCGGTACGATTACACTTGGTGAAGAGCTGGATATGGTCCGATGTTACTTGGCCATACAACGATTCCGTTACGATGACCGCCTTGTCTACGAGCTTGAGCTCGACCCGGCATCAAGCGAAATCCAGATTCTGCCGCTCGTCGTGCAGCCCCTGGTGGAGAACGCCGTGATTCACGGGATCGAGAATAAAGAAGAGGCGGGCTTCGTACGGATTCGTACGGAGCTTAAGGATCACGCCTTGTATGTGACTGTTGCCGACGATGGCGCCGGAATTCCGGAAGCAAGGTTGAATGCGCTAATCTACTCGCTGGACGACCCCGAAGATGGAAAGAATCATCGCATTGGCCTGCGCAACGTGCATCAGCGGCTTATTCTTACTTATGGAGAGCAATACGGACTCCGCATCGTCAGCCGGGAAAATGAAGGGACGGAAATTCATTTCATGATACCGATTGGAGGAGATTCACATGTATAAAGTTATTCTCGTAGACGATGAAAAAGCGATACGCCAAGGCTTGAAGGCGATTATCGACTGGCAGCGGCACGGCTTCGAGGTGATCGGGGAGGCGGGCAACGGCCGGGAAGCGATGCTTCGGCACCAGGAGCTGAAGCCCGACCTTATGGTCATGGATGTCCGCATGCCTGGGACGGACGGGCTGCAGGTTATCGAAGAAATTCGCAAGGTCGATAAGGAATGCCAATTTATCATTTTAAGCGGCCATGCCGATTTCTCGTACGCCAAGCGCGCGATTTCATGGGGAGTGAACGCCTATTTGCTCAAGCCAGTAGATACGGATGAATTACAAGATGAGCTTGATAGGATCGGCGGAGTGCTGAGAGAGGCTTCCGGATCGCTGCAAATAAAGGAACAGACGTCGGCGCAGCAGCTCGAGGATCAGATCGTATCGCTGCTAATGTATGATGAGGAGGGTCACCGTACGGCGATGGAACAGCCGAAGGAGCCGGAGCTCGATTGGTGTTCGTATCGGGTAATGCTCTTGAAGCTGCATCCGCCGCTTGGCAGTCATGTAAACGGTCGGGCGGAAGTCAAGAGAAAGCTGGCAGAGCGTTTTGAGTCGTCGGGTACAGGCATCGTATTCGCCGCAGAGCCCTTTGTAGGCGTTCTGCTGAATGAGAGGGCGCCGAATAAACTACAGGCCAATTCGATGTATCTGGATTTGGAGGAATCACTTCTGGGACTGAACGGCGGCTTCTCCGCAGCGGCGGGAGACCCGGTGCCTCAGCTCGGCGAAATCAGTCAATCCTATTCGCAGGCTGTCCGGCTGCTGAAGGAAGAGTTCCTGTTCCGCGGAGAACGGAGGGTCATTCTTAAGCGTCCGCCTCTCAACCTTGCCGCTAATGGCACTAGAGACGGCGAGCCGACTGGACCCGATATAAACGCTTTGGCGGATAAGCTATTTTATGCGCTCGATATCGGCAGCAAGGACTCCGTTCGGCGCATTCTGGATGAAGGGGGGCAGTCGATCGCCGCGTACGACGGTGCGGAGCTAGCGATGAAAACAGCCTTCTCGCAATGGATATCGCTCGCACTGACCAAGCTGTCGAAGACAAGTGACACCGCTTTCACTGCCGCACAAGATGGCCTTTCGGTAGTCGCAGAAATTTATGAGCAGCCTGATCTTCGGTCGTTGCGTCAGATGCTTGAGGACAGGTTGCTCGGACTGACGGAGCGTATAAGCACGTTCAGCAGCGAGTCTGCCATCAAGCAAATTCTTGATTTCGTGGAGCGTCATTACGCTGAAAACTTAAAGCTTGAGACACTCGCCGGGTTATTCAATTACAATAGCGGGTACTTGGGGAAGATGTTCAAAAGCTTCACGGGCGACACCTTTCACAACTATTTGGACAAAGTCCGAATCCGGAACGCCAAACATTTGCTGGCCGGCGGGCTCAAGGTGCACCAGGTAGCGACGCGTGTCGGGTATGCCAGCGCCGATTATTTCCATTTGAAATTCAAAAAGTATATAGGCGAATCGCCGTCCCGCTATAAGATGAAGCCGACCAAAACCACTTCAGGATGAAACCGTGCAGCCATGTTCTGCGTGTCGATTTTTGATAGGATACAGCGTCCCCATCTTCGTTCAAAGGCGCTCCCTTCAAGATGTTTTCGCACGAATAGCCATAAATGTTCCGGGAGGAGGGCCATTTGCCTCCTTCTTTTTTGAATCCTTTGAAAACGCTTATTTTAATATGATTTATAGTTGAATTTCGTGGGTTTTGACGTCAGGCCGGGTGCGTTAAAATAAGATCAAGAGAGAGAGAGAGAGAGAGAGAGAGAGAGAGAGAGAGAAGGAGGAGGAACCGGGCTGCAACCGCTATCAACAAAAACTGTCATTAATCTTCAGGCGGTAAAACGAAAGAAAAGCTTCATTCAGACCATGCTGGATCAGAAATACTTGTATTTCATGTCGTTGCCTTTCATCATCTGGTTGCTTATATTCAACTACGTTCCATTATGGGGCTGGTTGATGGCATTCCAGAACTATAAGCCTGGCAAGAATATTTTGCAACAGAAGTGGGTGGGATTGAGCAACTTCCACGAATTGTTCGCGGACGAACGGTTCTATCTGGTTTTGCGGAATACGCTTGCAATGAGCATTATGGGGCTTATTGTCGGGTTTACCGTTCCCATTATCTTTGCACTGCTGATCAACGAATTGCGGGGACAGTTGTTCAAGCGGACCATTCAGACGGTTTCGTATTTGCCCCACTTTGTTTCATGGGTGGTTGTCGCCGGCTTGGTCAGCAAGATGCTCTCCACCGACGGAGGTGCGGTGAACCAACTGCTGATGATGCTTCACATTACGGACCATCCGATCCAGTTCATGGCGAAGCCCACCTGGTTCTGGGGAATCGTCACATCGGCAGATATGTGGAAGGAAACCGGCTGGAATTCCATCATCTATCTTGCGGCCATGGCCGGGATTAGCCCGGAGTTGTACGAAGCGGCGACTGTGGATGGCGCGGGAAGGTTCCGCCGGATGTGGTACATTACGCTGCCGGGAATCCGCCCCACCTTCATGGTACTGCTGATTCTGTCCATCGGCAACCTGATCAGCATCGGCTTCGAGAAGCAGTTCTTACTAGGGAATCCGCTGGTCAATGATTACTCCGAGGTGCTTGATATTTACGCTTTGAAATACGGTATCCAGATGTCCCGTTATTCCTACGGCACCGCAATCGGGATGTTCAATTCCGTTGTCAGTATTTTCCTGGTGTTTACGGCCAATGCCATCTATAAAAAAATCACCAAAGAAACGATCATTTAGGAGGAATCACAGTGCAAGGGCTTGTGCAGAAAAAAACAGCCGACCGCTTATTCGACATCTCCCTGTATGTCATCCTGATCATGATTGGGATTGCAACCTTATATCCGTTCATCAACGTGTTGGCCATTTCCTTCAACGACTCCGCGGATACCGTCAAAGGCGGCATCCACGTATGGCCGCGAGTGTTAACTATCCGGAATTACGAGACGATCTTTCAATATGAGGGACTGCTGACCGGATTTCGCAACTCGACCATCCGAACGGTCTTGGGTACGGTGGTCGGCGTCTTGTCCGCCTCCATGGTCGCTTACGTCCTGAGCAAGACGGAGTTTCAGGCAAGGCAGTTGTTCACCGCCATCTTCGTGATGACCCTGTACATCTCCGGCGGCTTGATTCCCGGCTATATGCTGATTCGCGACTTGCACCTGTTAGGCACATTTTGGGTTTATATGATCCCTGGCATCTTGAGCGTATGGAACGTGCTCATCGTGCGCTCCTATATAAACGGTCTGCCTTATGCCTTGCTGGAATCCGCGAAGATGGACGGTGCGAACGACTGGACCATCTTCTGGAGAGTCATACTCCCGTTATGCCAGCCGGTGCTGGCTACCATCGCGCTGTTCATCGCTGTCAACCATTGGAACTCTTGGTTCGACACTTATCTGTACAACGGTCAAAAGCCGGAGTATACGACCTTGCAATACGAGCTCCGCAAGGTTCTGCTAGCGACGGACAACGGCGGCAATATCTACGACCCGAACAAGCAGCAGTCCTTGGCGGAGGTTTCGCCGGAATCGATCCAGATGGCCATCACCATGGTCGTCACCGCTCCGATCCTTTTGGTATATCCATTCCTGCAAAAGTACTTCGTGAAAGGCATAACGCTGGGAGCGGTCAAGAGTTAACTGACATCGGTAAGTCCAGGGAAACCTGTCCCATATAATCATTACCTCAATTATCAACGAATAAAAGGGAGGCAGTATTTCATGAAAGTCAATACAACGAAAGTGGCAAGCGTTCTGATGGTCGTCGCCTTGTTGGCGGCCACCGGCTGCAGCAAGCCGAATTCCGATGGCACAAGCAGTCCTGCGGCATCGTCAAAACCATCGGTATCCGAATCGTCCAAAGAAGCTCTTGCCCCCATGACGATCCGTTTCGCTGCTGGCGACAACAATCCGCTCTGGGACGACATGCAGAGCGAAGTCGGCAAACTCATTACGCAAAAAACCGGCATCTCCATCAAGGCGCAATTCCCGGTAGGCGGCAATGATGATTTGTTTTCCCTGATGGTGGCAAGCAACGACTATCCGGATATGGTTGCTGCCAAGGGCAGTGCGGGCAAGCTGAAGGACGCCGGCGCTTTGATCGATCTGGCGCCGCTCATTGACCAGTATGCGCCGAACCTTAAGAAGCTGTATGGCGATTACATGAAGCGTCTGCGCTGGAGCAATGAAGACCATGGCATTTATGTCCTGCCGACAGCTGGGGTAAACAACCAGTACTTCAAGGCAGGCGCCGGCTTCGAGCTGCAGCATGCCGTGGTGAAGGAGCTTGGCTACCCGCCAATCAAGACGGTGAAGGATTTCGAGAACGCTCTCAAAGCCTACAAAGACAAGCACCCGACTACAGCTGACGGCAAGCCGATCATCCCCTTGTCCCTGAACGCAGGGGAATGGCAAATTTTGATTACCACCACCAACCCCGCCGTTGCCACGACAGGCGCGCCGGATGAAGGCGAATTTTACATTGATCCGAAAACCTATGAGGCGAAGTTCCACTACTTGCGTCCTGAGGAGAAGGAATACTTCCGATGGCTGAACCATATGAACGACATCGGCTTGCTTGACCCGGAGAGCTTCGTGCAGAAGTATGACCAGTACAAGGCGAAGGTTGCCAGCGGCCGCGTTCTGGGACTCATCGATGCGGATTGGGACTACGCCAATGAAGAAGCATTGCTGAAGAAAGACGGCAAGTTCGATCAAACCTACGCCCACTTCCCGGTTACCTTGAATGAAACCTACAAGAGATCTGATTTCCAGGATACCGGATACTTGGCTGGTACCGGCATCTCGATTACGAAGAGCGCCAAAGACCCGGTTCGCATCATCAAGTTCTTGGATTTTCTGGCGTCTGATGAAGGGCAAGTGTTGGTCAACTGGGGGATTGAAGGCAAGCATTACAAGGTGGAGAACGGCAAGCACGTCATCCTGGACGACATTTTGAAGATGAAGATCAATGATAACAAAAAATTTAAGCAAACTACCGGTATTGAAATGTACCGAATGGGACCGAGCTACGGTGACGGCGTGAAGGACCCAACGGGCAACTATTACACCACTGTCTTCCCTGAACAAATCGAGAAGGAATACACCCAAGCGGACAAAGAGACATTGGCTGCTTACAAAATCAAGAACTTCAAGGATCTGTGGCCGTCCGAGAAGGAATTCCCGGTTAGACCGTGGGGCGCGGCGTGGAACATCAACATGGAAAGCGGCTCCGAAGTGAACGTCCTCTTCCAGAAGTGCGAAGACATTATGAAGAAACGCATCCCGGAAGCGATTTTGGTGAAGCCGGACCAATTCGACGCCGTATGGGACAACTTCATGAAGGATCTGGAAAAAGCCGGCGTTAACAAGCTGAATCAGGAATTCACCAGGCTGGTGAAAGAGCGTGTGAAGCTTTGGAATGAGTAAAAGCTGACAAAGTCAAGCTGAAAGCCGACAGCGGCATTAAGTAACGTCGGCTTGTTGAACCGATCCGATTGAGAGGGGGCCGCCATGGAGTCGGTCCCTTATCTCATGCCGGCGCTATTACGGAACCGTTCCCCCGGCGTTGACCCGTGGTCGGCGAACGATCCGAATGGCGTATACCGTTGTGAAGCGTTATTTTACAGGACAGCATCCAAAATATTGAATTTCCACATGATTTTTAGATGATTTTATGAAGTATTATTACAAACGCCATATCGTTAAAATAAAAATGTCACCGCTTACATAAAGCGTTCAATGAGGAGTTGCATGAAAAACACAACATCGAAGCGCAGTCACAAGTGTCTCGGGGAATTGATTTCCTCGAAAGACAGCAGTGCCAATTATTCCAAGCAGAGGAGGATATTCAGGGATGCATCAGTAAATATGCGGCAAGCAAAACATCTACAGAATCAATCCAAATACATGAAACCAAAGGAGAATTTCTATGCGCATAAAAAGATCATATCTGTCGGTCGCAATGATCGTTGCCCTGTTGCTGGCGTTGTTTTCACCCGTCAGTTCGGCCGCTGCTTCCCCGAAAGAAACCCAAATTCAGTCTTATGTCAGCGCAATGCAGCCCGGATGGAACCTGGGTAATACATTTGATTCATTTGATACAACTGATCCGACAAAAAATGATGAGACGGCTTGGGGCAACCCTCGCGTAACCAAAGAATTCATTAAGGAAATTAGGAAGCAGGGCTTCAAAAGCATCCGTATTCCGATTACATGGAGCGGGCGGATGGAAGGCGCACCGGATTATACGATCAATCCGGCCTGGATGGACCGGGTTCAGCAAGTCGTCGACTGGTCGCTGGAAGAGGGACTGTATGTCATGATCAACATTCATCACGACAACTGGATGTGGGCCAGCAAGATGCCGACGAATCACGACGAAGCATTGGCCAAATATAATGCGATATGGACGCAAGTCGCCGACCGCTTCAAGAATCATTCCGACAAACTGATGTTCGAGAGCGTCAACGAACCGTTTTTTGAGAACGTTGATGTGACGACGCAACACGCGTTTCTTGATGAGCTCAACAAATCCTTCGTTCATATTGTAAGAGCGTCGGGAGGCAATAATGACGTTCGTCCGCTCGTGCTGCCGACGTTAAATACGAATCACTCGCAAGAGCACGTGGATTCGCTTTCAAGCACAATTGCCGATCTGAACGATCCGAATTTGATCGTGACGGTTCACTTTTACGGCTTCTGGCCGTTCAGCGTAAACATTGCGGGCTACCCGAGGCTTGAGGCTGACACGATTAAAGATATCGATACAATGATTAACAATGTAACGACTTCGTTCGTATCGAAAGGAATTCCTGTTGTCATTGGCGAATTCGGACTGCTCGGCTGGGATGCTGTACCTTGGAAAACGCCGATCAGTGAAGGTGTGCCCGAGCATGGCGAGATGTTGAAGTTTATCGAGTATTTCACCTCTAAATCCATAGAGAACAAACTTGCCCTTATGCTGTGGGACAACGGCGGGCGGTTTGACCGCAGAACGCTTCAGTGGGACGATCCGGAGCTTTACAATCAGATTATGGCCAGCTTGAAAGGCCGCTCTTCTACTGGCGAATCCGATCTGATCTTTGTCAGGAAAGGTACGCCGGCCCAAGACGCCGTAGTCCATGTGAACTTGAACGGCAATATTTTGACCGGTATCTTGGCCGGAGACAATAAGTTGAAAATAGGCAAAGATTATGAGTTGAACGGCGAAGAGCTGACCCTCAAAGCAAGTTTTATCGCCAAGCTGACTGAATCGGCCTCACTTGGCGAGGTAGCCGTATTGAAAGCCCAATTTAACAAGGGCGCAGATTGGACGTTCCATGTCTTGTACAATGACACGCCGGTGCTGCAAAACGTGGAAGGCACAACCAACAGCTTTGCGATTCCGACTGCCTTCAACGGCGACCGTCTTGCCACGATGGAGGCTGTGTACGCTGTAGGGGGCAACGCAGGTCCGAATAACTGGACTTCGTACAAAGAGTTCGCCCGGACATTCAAACCTACTTATGCTACAAATGAAATCGCACTTACAGAAAGCTTCTTCAAAGAAGTGAACGATGGCACGGTGATTCTGAAGTTCCACTTCTGGAGCGGCGCCATCATCGAGTACACGATTACGAAGAACGGCACAAGCATTACGGGCACAGCATCGTAGAGCAAGAATCGATCGTTTCGGGATAAAAGGAGTCCTGTCTTGCGCCCGTGCGCAGGGACAGGACTCTATGCTGCCGAAATAAGGATTTGTGCGGAAATCATGAAACAACGGTTTACAATGAAACATTGCTTAGCTTAGCAATCAGTGGAGGACAGCTTATGATGAAAATGGGTGTAGATTATTATCCGGAGCATTGGGAGCGCGCCATGTGGGATCAGGATGCGGATCTGATGCGGCAGACGGGAGTCCGTCTGGTTCGGTTAGCTGAATTTGCTTGGTCACGTCTGGAGCCGGAGGAAGGGCGGTTCGATTTCGCATGGCTAGACGACGCGATAGACGTTTTCCATCAACGCGGCATCGAAGTCGTGATTGGAACTCCAACAAACACGCCGCCGAATTGGCTGGTGGAGCGGTATCCTGACGTGCTTCCCGTCGATGCCTTGCTGCATCCCCGTTATCCCGGGATACGCGGACATCGTTGCTATAACAGTCCCTCCATGCGCCTTTACTCGGAGAAAATCGTGGATAAGCTTGCCTCGCATTATTCGGAGCATCCGGCTGTAACCGGCTGGCAGATTGATAACGAATTCGCTCTGAACGAGTGTCATTGCGACAATTGCAGCGAGCGGTTCCGGGAGTGGCTGTCGGATAAGTACGGAACTTTGGAGGTTCTTAACCGCGCATGGGGCACCGTCGTCTGGAGCGGGGAGTACAGCAGCTGGTCGCAAATCAACCCCCCGCTGGGCGGAACCGCCTACAAAAACCCGTCTTATTTGCTGGACTGGAAAAGGTTCGAAACGGATTCTGTCGTCGAGTTCCAACAGCTGCAAGTGAATCTTCTGCGGAAGCGGTGTCCGGGACATTTCGTAACGCATAATATTTGGAGCTACCCGATGTCCCTTGACTATTACAAGCTCTGCGACTCGCTCGACTTTGCCTCCCTTGACTATTATCCGAACACAAGTCCGGAAAAGTCGGATACGAGTGGATACGGCGGGGCACTGACGCTTGACTTAACCCGGGGGATCAAGCGGGGCAACTTTTGGATCATGGAAACGATCAGCGGTCCGCCCGGCTGTTGGTTCCCGATGTGGCGAACGCCGCAGCCGGGGTTTATTCGGGCGTTCGCCTGGCAGTGCATATCGCGCGGTGCCGATGCACTCGTGCATTTCCGGTGGAGGAGCGCTACCGTAGGCGCCGAGCAATTCTGGCATGGCTTGATCGATCACAGTAACGTTCCGGGCCGCCGGTTCGAGGAGTATAGCAAGCTGTGCGGGGAAGTGAACCGCCTCTCTCCACTGCTGACCGGATCGGAGGTGCATGGCGAAGCGGCTATTCTCCATTCGCACGATCAATACAATGCGCTTCAGATTCAGCCACAGGCGGAGGGAATGGATTATTTCGACAATCTGAAGCTGTATCACCGCGCACTGACGAAGCTGGGCGTTCAGACCGATGTGGTGAATACGACAGCCGATTTAAGCGGATATCGGCTAATCGTCGCCCCCTCTCTCTATTTGCTGGATGAGCGCGTGGCAGGCCATTTGGAGGAATGTGTCCGAAATGGGGCTACCTTGATTGTAACGAATCGCACCGGCGTTAAAAACATGAACAACGTTTGCCGGATGGAGCAGCTGCCCGGGCCTCTGGCCGAAGCGGCCGGAGTGTACGTGTCGGAATACGACCCGATCGGCAAAGACGTCCACACCATTCGGGCGAAGAATGGAAAGACTTACACATGCATGCAATGGTGCGATATTTTGGAGCTTTCCGGCGCGGAACCGATCGCTTGGTACGAAGACGACTTCTTCGCCGGCAAACCGGCCGCTGCAGTTCATTCTCTTGGAAGCGGCAAGGTCTATTATTTGGGGACGATTGCCGAGGAGAGCTTTTATATAGACCTTTTCCGGGAGGTCGCTTCGGATGCGGGCACAGGACTGTACCCCGATCTGCCGGAGGGCGTTCAGATCTCGGTTCGCAAGAAGAAAGAGAAGCGATACTTGTTCATTTTGAATCTTTCTCGGAAGCGGCAAACTGTAACACTCGGTCAAGCTTATCCAAGTCTTCTCAGCAAGAGACAGATCGGACCGGAGCTTGACATGGAGCCATACGCCGTAGAGATTGTAGAGCTTGCCGAAACTGGCTGCTAGGTTAGGGAAATAGAACCTTATCCGAGAATGAAAGGAAAATCAATCATGAATCCAACACGACAAACGATTCTGTTTCAAGGCGATTCCATAACCGATGGCAACCGGGACCGCAACGAGGATCCCAATCACATTTTGGGACACGGCTATGCTTTTATCATTGCCAGCAAGCTCGGCTTCGAATTGGCCCACAACCAACCGCATTTCATCAACAGGGGTGTCAGCGGAAACCGGGTTTCGGATTTATACGCCCGCTGGGACGATGACGCGATCAGCTTAAAGCCGGATCTGATCAGCATCCTGATCGGCGTTAACGACGTTTGGCGGATTATGTCGGGTTGTTCGGGCGGCGACCGTTTCGAAAGAGCGTACCGGCATTTGCTGGCGGAAACGAAGGAGATGCTTCCTTCCGCAGGCTTAGTTTTGTGCGAGCCATTTATATTGAAAGTCGGGTGTACGGAGGAAAAATGGGAGGAGTGGCGAAAACGGATCGATGACTACGGTCGTATCGTTCGCCAGTTGGCCGAGGAATACGATGCGATATTCGTTCCATTACAAGAGGCGTTCGACAAGACCTCGTCCGGCATGGATGCCGCTTATTGGATATGGGACGGCGTTCACCCGACGGCGGTCGGACATGAACTCATTGCCCGCGAATGGCTATCCATCGTTCAGAACAGCCCGTTTGCCATTCGCTGAAAGTGAACCTTAATGGAAAAGGAGGTGATGAACAAGGTTGTTACCGGTTGGAAGTTCTTTGGTTGAACTGGTTTAAAAAGAACCAAAAATAAGAAGACGGAGGTGTTATTTATGTCGTCAAAAGTAAAGTCTTTCAGGATCTTTTTGTTAGCCATGGTATTGGTGTTTACAACTGTCATTTCCGGTCGGATTCCGTCAGCATCTGCAGAAACAGCCGATTTCACGCAATTGAATGCTTCGCAAATTGTTTTTGAAATGGGGGCGGGCTGGAATCTGGGAAACCAGCTTGAACTCAGTTCCAACGGTACACCCAGCGAAAGCACTCCTAATGTCACGCAGGCGTTCGTTCAAAGGGTAAAAGCAGCAGGATTTAAAACAATCCGTATTCCTGTTTCGTATTTGAATAAGATAGGGAGTGCACCGAATTATACGATTGATTCTGCATGGCTGAACAGAGTGAAAACAGTCGTGGACTATGCCTACAACGAAGGCTTGTATGTCATTATTAACATTCATGGAGACGGGTACAATTCAGTCCCCGGTTCTTGGCTGCTAGTCAATTCAAACGATCAAACAACGATCAGGGCCAAATATCAAAAAGTCTGGCAGCAGATTGCTAGTACGTTTGTCAATTATGATGAGCATTTGATCTTTGAATCCATGAACGAAGAATTTGATGGGACGTGGGAAACGCCTAACACCACATACTATTCAAATCTTAATGCTTATAATCAAATCTTTGTAGATACCGTAAGACAAACCGGAGGAAACAATAGCGCAAGATGGCTTCTGATTCCCGGCTGGAATACCAGCATTGATTATATAGTAGGCAATTATGGCTTTGTGCTTCCTACAGACAATTATAGATCAACTGCGATTCCAAGTTCTGAAAAAAGAATCATGATATCCGTTCATTATTACTCGCCTTGGGACTTCTGCGGTGAGGAATCCGGCACCATCACCCAATATGGAGCAACAGCGACCAACCCTTCTAAAAAATCAACTTGGGGACAGGAAGATTATTTGGATTCGCAACTGAAGTCTACGTATGATAAATTCGTAACCCAAGGATATCCTGTGGTCGTCGGTGAATTCGGTTCCATAGATAAAACGGCCTATGATTCAACGAATAACACGTATCGTGCGGCATTTGCAAAAGCGGTAAGCGCAACAGCCAGGAAATACGGTTCGGTACCGATTATTTGGGATAATGGTTGGAATGGAAATTATGGTTTTGGATTGTTTAACAGATCTACCTATACGGTCACACAGCAAGGAATTATTGATGCGATCATGAGTGTCATGAACACTTCTAAAATGAAGAACGTGACCACAGGTTTGTATATTGACGGCATGGGCCGTACCGCAGATGGTTCAAATGCAGGCCAATGGAGTACCGGCGCCAGCAGCAACCAGCAATGGGTGATGGAATTCTACGGAAGCTATTACAAAATAAAAAATGTTGCAACAGGTTTGTATCTTGACGGTATGTACCGTACCGCTAACGGCTCCATTTGCGGGCAGTGGAGCAGCAGCGACAGCTACAACCAGCGATGGAATTTGGAAGCATACGGAGGCAATTACAGGATCAAGAATGCTTCAACCGGTCTTTATTTGGATGGCGGCGGTAATACGGCTAACGGCTCCGACTTGAAGCAGTGGAGCAGCGATCCCAGTACCAACTTGCAGTGGCAGTTTGTAAATCCCTGAAGAACGGAAGGAATGGAAGAGCAGCGACTGTGAAGTCCTGCTCTTTATCTCTTTAAAGGGTGGGGACAATGCAAAGCCGGAAAGAACGACAATCGGAGTGCGCTGACGAAGAGCTGGCGGGAGAATATGGGAAATCGACGCCGAACATCGGGAGAGAATGATGCAGATGTGACCTTAGCTGTAATATCTAATTATTCTATGAAAAGTACATCAATTTCACAGGTATCTCAGAACTTCATTTTTTTATATAAATAATGATGAATACGCTTTTACATCAGACCCACAAACAAGGAGAAGAATCCAAATGCCGTATACGAATCCGGTCATTCCCGGCTTTTATCCCGATCCGAGCATCTGCCGGAACGGGGATGATTATTACCTGGTGACAAGCTCTTTTGCATATTTTCCTGGAGTCCCCTTATTTCACAGCAAGGATCTTGTCAATTGGCGCCAGATCGGACATTGTCTCACAACCGAGCAGCAGTTGCCATTGGGAAACACTTGGCTCTCGGGAGGAATCTACGCCCCGACGATCCGCCATCACGACGGCTGGTTTTATATGGTAACGACGAATGTGAGCGGGGTCGGCAACTTTTTTGTTCGCAGCAATCAGCCGGACGGTCCTTGGTCCGATCCAATACCTGTCGCACAGAAGGGCATTGATCCTTCCCTATTATTCGATGAAGACGGCAGTGTATACTTTCAATCCACTTGCGACGGCAATGAAGGCTACGGCATTTATCAATGCGAGATTGATATATTGACCGGAAGCATGCTGACAGAGAGCCGTCTGATCTGGAGGGGAACGGGCGGAGCGTACCCAGAAGCTCCTCATCTTTACAAAATCAACGGATTTTACTATTTGCTGATCGCCGAAGGCGGAACGGAATACGGCCATATGGCGACGATAGCGAGAAGCAGCGCCCCCTATGGACCGTTTGTACCGTGTCCCCATAATCCGATTTTGTCTCATAGAAGCTTGAAGAGCAGCATACACGCAACCGGGCATGCGGATCTGGTACAGGCGCATGACGGCAGCTGGTGGGCGGTTTTCTTGGGAATCAGGCCTGTTTCTTATCCGATGCGGCATCATCTGGGCAGAGAAACTTTTTTGGGGCCCGTGTCATGGACGGATGACGGCTGGCCGATTATCGGTAACGGCGGGCGTATCGAGTCCGTTATGGAGGCTCCGCAGCTGCAGGAAGTCCGGTGGCCGCATAAGGCAATCAGAGATGATTTTGACGATACAACGCTAGGCTTTGACTGGGTGTTTCTGCGGAATCCGACTCCGGAAAGTTGGTCGCTCCACGAAAGTCCGGGACATTTGGTGCTGCGAGGGAATATGGTGTCGCTCGACGATGCCGGCGCCCCCGCCTTTGTGGGCCGGCGTCTGCGCCATTTGTCATGCAACATAGCCGCCCTACTCGATTTCGAACCGAAAAGTGAAGGTGAGGAAGCCGGACTTACCGTATTTATGAACGATAAGTATCATTATGATCTTACCGTAAAGTTCAAGGAAGGACGCAAGGTGATCGTATTCCGGCGGACCGTGGGATCATTGAGAACGGAGCAGACGTACGATTGCACAACAGGCCCGGTCGTGCTGAAGATTGAGGCTCAGCCGGAATGGTTTGTTTTCTCCATTCAGCCAAATCAATCCGATGTCCTTGAGTTGGGCTCGGGAGAAACGCATCTGCTCTCAACGGAGGTAGCGGGCGGCTTTACAGGAGTAATCATTGCGATGTATGCCGTTTGCAAAACAGAACAGAGTACGCCTGCACTCTTTGATTGGTTCGATTATGAGCCGGTAATTCATATCGAATAGGTTTGTTTGGGTGGTCAATTATTTTCAATTCATGGAAGGATTGGATAAATAATATGGAAAGTAATATTAAACCCAAGCTGATAGGCAGTGATATGGAACGAATTATTCACCAAACCTTCGGAAGCCGGGTCCTCGAAATGAAAGAGTTAACGGATGGATGGGCAAACAGCGCATACGCGATCACCACAAGTGACGAACGCGATGTTATCCTAAAAGTGGCGCCGTTCAAGGGAACCAAAATGATGCGCTATGAGGCAAACTTGATGCGCACGGAAGTCGAGGCGCTATGCTTGTTTGACAACAGCGGTACGCTGCCTGTGCCCAAGGTGCTCACATACGACGATACATGCACCTTGATTCATGCGGAGTATTTTATTATGGAGCGGCTTTCGGGGGTTCCTTACAACAAAATTAAGGAGACGCTTTCCCAGGAAGAGAAGGACGCGATCGAATTTGAGCTTGGCGTCTATAGCCGCTTGATCAATGAAGTGCAAGGGGAGAAATTCGGATATTTTCTGCAGCAAGAATCGTGGAATGACTCCTGGGCGGAAGCGTTTCAACAGATGATCCGGGGCGTGCTGGCTGATGGCAGAGATGCCGGAGTCGAGCTGCCTGCGGGCAATGCGGTTATGGAATCGGAAATCGAACGGCATCTGGATGCTTTGCGGGAAGTCGTTCAGCCCCGTCTGGTGCATTGGGATTTATGGGATGGAAATGTGTTTGTCGAGAATGGGAAAATAACAGGGCTGATCGATTTCGAAAGAGCGCTTTGGGGCGACCCGCTGATGGAGGTTTATTTCGGCCGCTTCAACCGATCCGTTGGGTTCTCAAGGGGCTATGGGATGGCCGTCGCAACCCAAAACCAGCAGCGGCGCAGAGTGATGTACGATTTTTATCTGGATCTGATCTTGTGGATTGAATGTACCTTCCGGGAATATGAAAACAAAGACCACTGGAATTGGGCCCACAACAATCTTGCGGAAGGCTGGAAACGTCTCCTTGCGATCGGCCGTTATTAAAGCAGGTTCTCCCGTTGCCCGAAGATCAGCGGGGATTGGAAGGTCTCTGCCGGTTTACAACAAAGCAAAAGGACATGTTAGGGGCCCGAGCAATTGGGCCATTTCAATGACACGGCAACCATGGCAGATTGAGCTAAGACGATTTCTAAATACCTTAAAATGGGGGTTTGGCGACGATGACAAATGCTAAGGGAGTAGCTTTACCGTTTCAGAATCATGATCTGGCAATCCAAGACCGCGTTGCCGATCTGGTGTCCCGGTTCTCCCTCGAGGAGAAAATTGGGCTCATGTGCCAATATCAACCCGCAGTCGAGAGACTGGGGGTGAAACCATACAAGCACGGTACCGAAGCTGCCCATGGCATCGCTTGGCTCGGGGAGGCGACCTCCTTTCCGCAATCGATCGGCCTTGCCTGCACTTGGAACCCGGAGCTGCTGGAGCGGATCGGTTCCGTTATCGGCGACGAGGCCAGAGTGTTTTATCAGCGGGACCCCGCGAACAACGGCCTGACGCTTTGGGCGCCGACTGTCGATATGGAGCGGGACCCGCGATGGGGCCGGACAGAGGAGGCGTACGGGGAAGACCCGCACTTGACGGGTGAGCTCACGTCCGCGCTCGTCAAGGGCATTCAGGGACCGCATCCCTTTTACCGCAAAGCGATTGCAACCTTGAAGCATTTTCTTGGCAACAACAACGAGAAGGATCGGGGGCACTGCTCCGCCAGCATCGACCCGCGCAATATGCGGGAATATTATTTGAAAGCGTTTGAGCCGGCCTTCCGCGACGGGGGGGCTCTGTCGATGATGACTGCATACAACTCGATCAACGGGACGCCCGCCATTCTCCATCCCGATGTGCTCCGGGTTGTCAAAGGCGAGTGGGAGATGAACGGCTTTATCGTCAGCGATGCGGGAGATCTGATCGGGCTCGTGAAGGATCATCATTATTTCGAGACGTATAAAGAAGCTGTCGTGGCGTCGATCAAGAACGGCATCGACAGCATTACGGACGATGCCGAGATTACCTGCGCCGCCATGCGTGAGGCGCTCGCCGAGGGGTTGCTGGAGGAGGGCGACCTGGACCGGGCTTTGACAAACACGTTCCGGGTGCGCTTCCTGCTTGGCGAATTCGATCCGGACGAGCGAAATCCGTATGCCGGCATGCCGGATGACACGGTTTGCAAGCCGGAGCATGCGGCTCTCTCCCTGGAAGCGGCCCGTGAATCCATCGTGCTGCTCAAGAACAAGCATCAATTGCTTCCCCTCGACCGGGATGCCGTACAGCGAGTCGCCGTGATCGGGCCGCTCGGAGATGCGGTATGCCGCGATTGGTATTCCGGCAGCCATCCGTATAAGGTCACTCCGCTGCAAGGCATTCGGGCCAAAATGAACAAAGGTTCCGTCGTCTTCGCCGACGGGTGCGACCGAGTGCGCCTTCGTTCCGCCGTAACGGGAAAATATGTAGGGGTTTCACCGGACGAGAACGGCGCATTGAAGGCGGACCGAACAGCTGCATATTCTGCCGAGACGTTCTTGCATACGGACTGGGGCTTCGGCAGCGTCACGCTGAAGGCGCTCTCGAACGGCAAATATGTGACGACCGACGATACGACCGTGACCGCTTCGGCTGAAGACATTTGGGGCTGGTTCGTCAAAGAGGTGTTTCATCCTGCCGAGGGGCAGGATGGGACGATGGCTCTCGCGAGCTGGAACGGGAGCCCTGTGTCGCTGCCCGGCGATGAAGGCGGGGCTTTGCGCAAGGAGGTTGTCGAGGACGGTCTGAAGGAGGCTGTTGCGGCGGCTGAAGCGTCGGATGCGGCGATTGTTATCGTCGGGAACCACCCGCTTATCAACGGGAAGGAAGAGATCGACCGCCCGGACTTGACGCTAGCCGCTTCCCAAGAGAGGTTGATTCGGGAGGTATACAAGGTAAATCCCAACACGATTGTCGTCGTCATCGGGAGCTACCCGTTTGCCCTGAACTGGGTCGATAAACACATTCCGGCCGTCTTGTATTCCTCGCATGCCGGCCAAGAGCTGGGGAACGCCTTGGCGGACGTATTGTTTGGCGATTACAACCCGGCTGGACGGCTCAATATGACCTGGTACCGCTCCGTAGAGCAACTGCCCGATATCATGGATTATGATATTCGAAAAGGGAAGCGCACCTATCAATATTTTGATGGAGAGCCGTTGTATCCGTTCGGTTACGGGTTGTCGTATGCGACCTTCCGTTACGATGAGCTGAGCGTGAGTCTTGAGCGTGCCGGTTCACGCAGGGACATCTCGGTCAGTGTGCGGGTCGAAAATTCGGGCGATAGGGCCGGAGACGAAGTCGTCCAGCTGTATGTGCGCGCCGATTCGTCCCGCGTGCAGAGGCCGCTCAAAGAGCTGAAGGGCTTCCGGCGCATCCAACTGGCTCCCGGAGAGAAACAGACCGTCCGCTTTACGGTGCCGGTTTCCGAGCTGGCGTTCTGGGATGTGACCAGAGACGCTTATTGCATCGAGTCTGGTACTTATATGCTCATGATCGGGGGCTCGTCGGGAGAAATCCGTGTGCAGAAGAAGCTGGCGGTAGACGGAGATACCGTGCCTCCGCGCGATTTGACCAAGGAGACTCCGGCAGTGAACTACGACGAGTACGAAGGTGTCTACCTAGACGAATGCCGGGAAGGCGGGAGCTGCATCCGGTTATCGGGCGAGGCAGGCTGGCTGCGCTTTGACGATGCCGATTTCCGCGGAGGGATCGGCGGCTTCGAAGCCCGTTGTACGACCGGTGAGGGAGGCGGTAGCATTGAGCTTAGACTGGATGGGTTGGATGGCCCGCTTATCGGAACGTGCACCGTTCCTGAGACGGGATGGCGGCCATTGTGGGAGACGATTGCCTGCAAGGCGGACGAAGCGTCGGGAGTTCGCACTGTTTATCTGTGTTTGGGCGGGGATATCGGCTTGAGCCGCTTCCGTTTCCTTCCGCAGACCGGGGTTCAGTGATACGAGAGGAGACATCGGAATGAACGCGATGAGCTTGTGGTACCGGAAGCCAGCTTCCGATTGGAATGAGGCGCTCCCAATTGGCAATGGCCGTCTTGGCGGGATGGTGTTCGGAGATACCGTCCGCGAGCGCGTGCAGTTGAACGAAGATTCCGTCTGGTACGGAGGGCCCATGGACCGGAACAATCCGGATGCGCTGGCCTATCTTCCGGACATTCGCCGTATGATTGCGGAAGGCAGGTTAAGCGAAGCGGAGAAGCTGGCCGCTGCGGCATCAAATCACGCTGACCTCGAATTTCTTCAATGAAACGACTGATGGAACGGTGACTTTGACGTTCCACTTCTGGAGCGGCGCAATCGTTAAGTACACAATTGTAAAAAGCGGCACGAGCGTCACAGGTACGGCCCAGTAATATGGCAAGGCGTTCCGGCGGGGGATTTACGTTCCTGTTGGAACGCTTTTTTGCCGCAATTAGGAAAAGTGATTAACCATTGACGGTTCATTCAACTTCAAACAAAAGATGGAGGAAGGTCGTTTACAGATTCTAATACAAGAGTTTGTTAGCCAAACGGTAAGGATATTTGAGAAAAACTCTATCGGCATGATTCAATATTTTCACGCACGGAAAAACACTAATTATGGCTGGATTTTAAGTGGAATTTATTAGGTATTATGATGAAAGCGATTTCGTTATAATCGAAAACAAAGAGGTTGAGAGTGTGCCCGCATAATGAATCTGTGGAGCAAAAACTGAAGCAGGTTCCATCGCTGAGAGGGAGTTGATGAGGAAATGTCATACCAATAGGAGTTCTAGACCTCCTAAGATAGCCGATTTGAAAATCTAAGTAAAAGTGAGCAAATGAAAGAAAACATTATTTAATAGCGGGGGGAGAAACATGAACGCAAACTTGTCCGAACACGCCTATGCACCAGTTCCGAGAAAGCGCTTCCAATTTAAAGATAAGTATAAATTATTTCTTATGGCTCTTCCTTTTCTTGTTCTTGTCTTTTTGTTCTCATATTTGCCGCTGTACGGCTGGGTCTATGCATTTTACGACTACAGGCCCGGAATTCCGCTGTCCCAGACCGAGTTTGTAGGCTTGAGCTGGTTTACCAAGTTGGTGTCGAATCCGGCTCAGGTCCAGGAAATCCTCAGGGTCCTGCGAAACACGTTGGTGTTCAGCTCGCTTGGCATTCTGACTTCGGTTCTGCCGGTCATCTTCGCGATTCTCCTGACGGAAATAAAGAACGCGCCGTTTAAGAAAATCGTGCAGACGCTTACGACGCTGCCGAACTTTATCAGTTGGGTATTGGTGTACTCCTTCGCATTTATGTTGTTTTCTGTCGACAACGGCTTCTTGAACAATTTGCTGATGAGAATGGATCTAATAGAACGGCCGCTGAGCTTGCTGGCATCGGACAGTCATACCTGGTTGGCCATGACCTTGTGGGGCATATGGAAGGGACTCGGTTGGGGAGCGATCTTGTACATTGCTGCGATTACTGGGATTGATCCGGAATTGTATGAGGCGGCGAGAGTGGATGGAGCAAGCCGTTTCCAGTTGATATGGCACGTGACGGTTCCCGGGATTATACCGACATTCTTCGTGCTTCTCATATTGGGAATCGCGAACTTTATCAATAATGGGCTTGAGCAATATTTTGTGTTCTCGAACGCGATAAACATGAATCATATCGAGGTGCTTGATCTGTACGTATACAACATCGGGGTGGTGAATTCCAACTTCGGGTTCGCGACGGCGGTCAGCATTCTGAAATCGGTTATTAGCTTGTTCTTGCTGTTTGTAGCCAATGGCCTGTCGAAGCTGGTTCGCGGCGAAGGCGTCATCTAAGTCATTGTGAGAAGAGAGGAGTGTCGACATGGGAAAGATGGGAAAGATTACGATATTTGACATCCTGAATTATACGGGGTTTGCGCTTTTCACTCTGGCTTGTTTTTTTCCGTTCTATTATTTGTTCATCAATACGATTAGCAACAACGACTTGAGCAGCAGAGGCCTCGTGATGTTTTACCCGCGAGGGATTCATATAAACAACTATATTGAAGTATTCAAGATTCCCGGACTGGGTACAGCCGCGCTCGTATCTATAGGACGCACTTTGATTGGCACATTGTTGACCGTGGTTGTATCGGGATTTCTCGGATACTTGTTTACGAAAAACGTAATGTGGGGACGTAAATTCTGGTACAGGTTCCTTATCGTGACCATGTATTTTAATGCCGGGTTGATTCCATGGTTCCTTATCATGCTCAAGCTTGGCCTGGTAAACAATTTCCTGGTCTATATCATACCGGGGATCGTTGCTCCGTTCAATATCATCCTTGTCAAAACGTTCATCGAGTCGACGCCGATCTCCCTGCAGGAATCGGCGCAAATCGACGGAGCCGGCTATTTCACGATCTTCTTGAAGATCGTCATGCCTTTGATCACACCGATTCTTGCCACGATCGCCATCTTCACGGCCATCGGTCAGTGGAACTCGTTCCAGGACACGTTGTTCCTGGTCACGGACCCGAAGCTGTTTACGCTGCAATTTCTCCTGTATCGCTATTTAAACGCAGCGACATCGCTGGCAAATCTGATAAAATCCAGCGGTGCTATCAATGCGGATCTGGCCAATATGCAGACGGCCACTTCGATTCGGACGACGGTTTCTATGGTTGTCGTCATCCCGATATTGCTCGTCTATCCTTTCTTCCAACGATACTTTGTCAAAGGCATCTTGATCGGAGCCGTAAAGGGCTGAATTTGGAACTCTGCAAAGGAGGTGAGGCGGGACAGTGTTTGCTCGTATTGTATTTGTCAAGGGGACTTCAGGATCCATTTCTTAATCGCAATGAAAAAGTACGACTATGCAGGTACATGACAAGGAGGTTAACAAATAAATGATTAGAGGAAGAAAATGGATAGCGGCCGCGGTCTCGATGAGCGCCGTGCTTGTATTATTGTCCGCATGTAGCGGCGGCAGCGGCAAAACCGCGGTAAATAGTGATTCATCGACGCAATCGAGCGCAAGCACCGATCCTTCGAAGCAGCCGGAAGTCACACTAAAGGTATTCTCGAACGTGGCTAACTTTTCCGGGGATCAACCGGGTTGGTTTGCGAAGGTGATCAAGGACAAATTTAATATCAAATTAAACATTATCGGCGGCGGCCAGGGAAAAGAGGCTACGTTGTTGGCCTCGGGCGATGTAGGCGATATCCAGGTCGCAATCAACACCAAAGATGCGATCAAAGCTGGCCTGCTGTTGGATTGGAAGAAAAACGGGCTGCTTGATAAATACGGCCAAGACATTCAAAAATATGCCGGTCAATCGCTTGAAGCCCACAGCAAGCAATTCGGCGGCGGCACGGCGATCTACTCGGTCGCGAATGAGGTGGGCAACGGCAGCGGCCCGAGCGAAGGCGCCGATATGACGTTCGGTCCCCAGATCCGCTGGGACTTGTACCAGAAGCTGGGCAGTCCGCAAATCAAAACGTTGGACGACTATCTGCCCGTCCTCAAGCAAATGCAGCAGCTCAGTCCGAAGAGCGATACCGGCAAGCCTACGTACGGATTTTCGCTGTGGTCGGACTGGGACGGGTCCGGTTCAATGAACGTGGGTTCTATAGCCGCATTATACGGCTATGGGGTATCGGACGGATTCAACGAAACTGATTTGATCCTGACGAAGGCCGATGAAGCGAAATGGCAAGGCATTCTCGATGACAACGGTTATTACATGAAAGGCGTGAAATTCTTCTTTGATGCCAATAAGATGGGACTGCTTGATCCAGACTCTTTGACGCAGAAGTTCGCCGATGTGTCCAATAAGTACAAGGACGGGCAAATTCTTTTCGCTCAATTTCCTTGGGTAAGCAGCGGTTTTAACATCCCGGACCACACGTCCGCAGGAAAAGGTTTCGGATTCGTACCATTCGGCGATGAGAAACAGTCATCCGCCGGGTTTAAACCAGAGGGCGCCAAGTACTATTGGACCATTGGCGCGAAAACGAAGTATCCGGAGCGTGTGATGCAATTCCTTGACTGGCTATATACGCCGGAGGGGATCATGGAATCCAATTATGGACCGAAGGGCTTGATTTGGGATATCAAGGATGGAAAGCCGACCCTGACCGATTTCGGATACAAAGCGATCGTGAACACCGTCAATATGCCTGATGAATACGGCGGCGGGCTGTACAAGGACGGAACTAACCAAATCAATAACTCGACGCTCTCCAAGTCTATGAACAATCCGGAAACTGGGGAACCGTATGATTACACGATGTGGACCTCGTATTTAAATCATAATCCGGATCCGGTCACGAAGAGTTGGCGGGACGCTATGGGTGCGCTGACGGTGAAAGATTATGTCGTCAAGCACAACAATGTTGCCGTGGCACCTGCGTACTCCAGCGACGTAGCGGCGGCGGATCGACCGGCTGACATCAAGCAGAAGGATAGCGAAGTGGGCAAAGTCGTCAAGGAATACTCCTGGAAGTTGATGTTCGCGAAGGATGATAACGAGTTTAACAGCCTGAAACAGCAATTGATCAAGAAAGCTAAAGGTTTGGGCTACGACGAAGTTGTCAAGTGGCAAGTTGACCAATACGAAAAAACGGTCGGTGCGGCGTTGAAAAAGTAATCAACAAAAACGATTAAGTTTTGTGAAATCTAAATTCCGTGAGCATAACTGGCTCACGGAATTTTTATGATCAGCCTGCTGTTTTATCATTGCTTCCGGAATGAAAATAAAAATTGCTCATAAATAGGGGGACTTTCTCCTTATATTATAGGAATATGGTGCAACCAAAATCCTGAATATGACGTGTCCCGTTGGAATGATATCCTGGTTCCTTCCAACTGGGAGCTTTCCGGATACGGTAAACCAGTGTACACCAATAACAAGTATCCCTTTGCACGGAAGGGGGCGGACTCTCATCATGAAATTCAATGTTCCCGTGCCGGTTGAATGCGGGGGCAAGGAAGATGTCCGTTATTTATATGTATCCGCGGATGACCGCAAGGTAAAAGTTACCTCGGCGGGTTACTTCCATTTTGATATTCATCCATGCAGAATCGGACAATACGACAATGCCGCCTATGAAGATGAGCTTGGCACATCCGATTCCGTTTTCCTTCATATCGATTACAAACATGCAGGTCTTGGCGGAGACAACGGTTGGACCAAAAATATTCACGATGAATATAAAATCGAAAAGGGCATCTATGTTTATAAGATCACTTTAGAGATCATGGATTGAACAGCAGGCCCCGGATATTATCAGCAATGGCAAATTGTAAAGGTTGAGTAGCGAAATAATTATAAGAGACCGTTCTTAACTAAAATGGGAGTACGATCTACCATTTGCGGAAGGAACGGTTTCTTTTTTTTAGAAAATATTTCACGATGGTCCAAATTCATGGGCCCATCTCATGATCGTCGTATGAGAAATCTTTAATCCTCGCTCGCTCATCATTTCGACTATATCTCAAAATAAGTTACTCCATCCCATGACTTCGTTATCAATTACGTTATCATGAATTAGATCTTTGCACCACAACCGGTATTCTTATTATTGCAGCTTCTAGAAATGATGGTATTAATAAAATTGATTGGTCACTACCATTAAATCAAATACACCGACCTGGTTTCTACTAATATGCTGCTTGTCAACATGGAAAAAAGTGCGTCCGCAATCGATAAAATAAGGCACGGGGAGCGAGAAAATTGGGATGTATTCATTCATTCACGCTCTATGGAAAAGGTTGTAATTTTTAAAAATGTGGTTGTAAATCCCTATATAATTCCCATATTACACCATGTAGAATAACTATTAAAGCGCTTACCATAATGATGATATTTATAAAAAAGGGGACCGAGTACATGACGATCAATCTCCAGACCATTTCCTTTGAGGGATGTACGCATCACGGATGCCCTTTTGGTCTGCATATATTCGATTGGTTCGGGATGTTGTCGTTTCTTACCAGTGGGAGGTGTTGACGTAACCAGCGGTATTTTATCAAGGGATTGCTACTACAGGGATAAAAGGTTAAAAACACAACTACATCTAAATTGGAGGTAACAAGGATGGAAGTAACGGAATCTCGGAGGTCGGATAGGTATAGGGTTGGATTAAAGAAGCTACTAGTGCTGCCGATATCTCTTTGTTTTACCATCATGTTGTTGTGTCTCCTATCTTCAGTGGCTTCTGCTGAATCTCTCGCGGACAGTCTATCCAATGATATTTTTGACATACAGACAGGAACCCATGGTGAAATCACCTCATTGCAGCTAAAAGGGGATGTATTCCCTACGGAATATGTGATGAATCCAACGAATGCTCCAAACCAGAATACGCCCGACCATCAATGGCTCGGGGAACTGATGTTTACATACAAGCTTGGAAACGGGGAATGGACGAAGGCTTGGACAAGCAAGTCAGATGACGGTAGAACGATATCGAAGAGTGGGAATGAAATTACAGTTACGTATGAGAACGCTTCAAACCCTGAGGGGATCCGGAATTTTAAGGTTATTGAAAAATATGCTTTAGTGGATGACTATGTCAAATGGACGATTGCTATTGAAAATACGAGCAACCAGACTCTAGAGATTGGGGACCTTGGTCTCCCTTTGCCGTTTAATGAACTATGGCAGGCGCCGAATGACCGTATTTATGAAACTAGAGTTTTGAATCATTCGTTTGTTGGTAATAACAGCTCGTATATCACGATTCAAAGGCCAAGCGGCATCGGTCCTTCCGTGCTTTTGGTTCCTGATGCAGCGACCGGCGCCGGCTTTGAATATCAAGACCGCTGGAAGCGTGAGGAGCATCCGGGCAGCAACTGGACGAATGATTCTGCAGGCTGGGTGGAAGGACTGAATGTCTACTATATCCATTCTAACGTGATCAAGAGTACCAACAAGGGGTACCTCCCGAATACAAGTCTGATTCTTGCTCCGAGTGAGAGTAAATCTTATGCTTTTAAGTTTTTTAAAACAGTTGACGATAACGATGTGAAAGCCAAGCTCTACGACGAGGGCCTCGTTGATGTCACCGTGGTGCCAGGGATGATTTTTGCAACCAATATGAAGGCCAAGATCGATTTGCATACGTTCAAAGACATCACTTCCGTTACCGCACAATATCCTTCTGAGTCAACGATCACTTTTCTGAATACGGCCCCTGCCAATCATAAGATTTACGAGCTCACACTGGGTCATCTGGGACAGAATGATCTTACCGTTGAATATGGAAACGGGGAAAAAACCGTCCTGCAATTTTATGCGATTGAGCCTATTGATGCCGCACTGCAGAGACATTCCACTTTTATGGTAGAAAAGACGCGATACAATGATCCGGGAACCATTAGAGATAAGGTTTTTGACGATTGGATGATGCAAAATAAAACGACTAGAAACCGATTCAATGGTTATTGGGGATGGGGCGATGACTGGGGATTAACGCATGGACAATTTTTGGCGGAAAAGAACTCGCAGGTCCCGATTGCCTCGGAAGTTAAAGCGGTCGATGACTATCTGGAGACGGCCATTTGGACCAATCTAATGAACGGACATCATGAGGATTATCTGGTTCCGGATTTCTTAATGAATCAGCCAAACACAACGCCGACGTATCGTGGCTACGCTTACCCTCATATTTATAATACGTACTTCAGTATGTATAAGATTGCCAAGATGTATCCTGATCTTGTCGCATATAAGCACACGAAAGAAGAGTATCTTCTGCGGACATATAATATTTTCAAAGCCTTATATGATGGTCCGGTTGCGTACAACTGGGAGACAGGTCTTATGGGAGAGTTGACGACACCTGACATTATCAAAGCCCTGCAGGACGAGGGGTTCACGGCTGAGGCGAATGATCTCATCGCTAAGATGGCTACCAAGTATAACAATTTTAAAAACACGACGTATCCGTATGGCTCTGAGTACAGCTATGACAATACCGGCGAAGAAGCGGTGTATACGTTAGCCAAAATGAACAACAATACGACGATGATGAGCAAAATTATTGCAAAAACAAGAGCCGATCGCGGGCAAATGCCGATCTGGTATTATTATGCGGATCCGGTGACGATAACAGGTGAGAACTGGTGGAACTTTCAGTACTCGACTTCACTCGCCGGTTTTACGATGGATGACTGGATTCGCAATTATTCCGCAGCGCCTGAGGTTGAACAGCGCTTATCTTACGCTGCCAAAATTGCCAATATCGGTGCTATTAACTCTGGACAAATTAGCTCAGACCCTGCAAATATCGGTGCGTCTTCATGGACGTATCAAGCGGAAAAAGGAAACTACGGCGCAATGGGTCTAGATGGAGGACCTCTTTTTAACGGATGGAGAGGGATGACGGGTGAGTCCGATTTAGGGTTATTCGGAGCGATCAAGATTCTGAGCAGCGATGTAGCCATTGATCCGATTTTCGGATTAACGGGATATGGCGCAGATGTAACGGAAAGCGGCTCGAACTACGTCATTACGCCAAAAGACGGTGTGTTCAAGCGTATAAATCTGATCACCGAAAAGCTTAACTTAGAGTTGGATCGAGATCAGTTTATGAATGCCACAATCGCGAAGAGCAAGAACTATGTTCAGCTGAGTATGAAAAACGTAACGCCCGGTACAACGCAGCATCAAACAAGAATCACATTCACGGGACTTAAAAAAGCGACCTATGATATCTTAGTTGATGGTGTGCATCAAGGAAAATTGAATGCTTATGGCTCTAAAGCAACGCTTACGATTAATGCTGGAGCGACGGCAGCTTATACAGTTGAGCTGCAAGAAGGAATAAAGGATGCGAATACAGCTCCGATCGCGAATGCTGGTGCTGATAGTTCAATTACTTTGCCGGATGATATTAGCTTAAAAGGAACCGCTAGTGACGATGATCTTCCTGGCGGCACGTTAACAGCTGCATGGAGCTTAGTGAACGGACCAGGTACAGCAACGTTTGCTGACGCTTCTGCACTGAATACGAATGTAACCGTATCTGCTGCTGGGGATTATGTATTCAAGCTGCAAGTAAACGACTCGGAGTTATCTTCCGAAGATACAGTTACAGTTACGGTAGCGCCTGCGCCGCCTTTGCCTCCGGTCATCTTACAATATTTGTTTAACGAGACAAGTGGAACAACAGCCTCCGATACAACAGGCAATGGTATGGATGGAACTTTAAAGGGCTCGGCAACATGGGTTCAAGGCAAGCAAGACAACGGATTGCAATTAAACGGCACGGATAGTTACGTGAAAATGCCTGCGAGTATCTTAAGTCGCGTACACGATATTACGATTTCGACTTGGGTGAAGGCAAATAAGTTGGGTAATTATTCAAGAATATTCGACTTCGGAAGCGGAACGAATACGTATATGTACCTGTCGCCGAAAGTTGGCGGAGGGGGAATGAAGTTTGGCATTACATCGACCGGGAATGGGCCGGGACAAGAACAGGTTATCAATGCACCGGTTTTACCTACGGGCGTATGGAAACATGTGGCGTTTACCCTTTCCGGAACAACTGGGATTCTCTATGTCGACGGAGTACAGGTTGGAATTAACACGAACATTACTCTGAATCCATCGAGCTTAGGGAAAACGATCAATAATTACATTGGAAAGTCTCAGTTCGCCGATCCTTATTTGGATGGCATTGTGGATGACTTCCGAATTTACAGCAGTGCTCTTAGTGCGGCGGAAATCGCTTCACTTGCGGCTCCGCCTTTTGATGATATTGTATCTTTAGATGAAGTCAATCTTACTACACAGGTGAAAGTGGCGCCGAAATTACCGCAAACCGTAACAGCTCATTTGAAAAATGCCAGCATCATTGATGTTCCGGTAACTTGGGATGCTATCGATCCTGCCCGGTATGCTTCAGAAGGCAATTCTTTCACTGTAGCAGGTACTGTGGTTGGATCTACGACTTTGAAAACAAAAGCGAATATTGTTGTAACGGGAGTCATGTTGGATCCGTTCCCTTCATTGGTTGCACGGTACAAATTTGATGAAGCAAATGGCACCAGCATTACCGACGCTTCGGGTAACGGACATGATGGAACGACGAAAGGATCGCTTGCTTGGGAACCGAGTGGACATCAGAATGGTGCTTTAACCTTTAGCGGCACTAGCGGAAATTACGTAGACTTAGGCAGGAGCAGAGATTTGCAGCCGAACAAGATTACACTCTCTTATTGGATCAAGCGGACGACAAGCATGAATGCTAATGAGAACATACTACTGTGGTTCAAGCCGGAGAACGATTATGCGGCTAATGGATTTTTCGTCACTTATAACGGCGATGTCTCCAGCTTGGTTATGGTCGATGGAACGGGTAATTTCTTTGTGAAAGCGAGGCCGGACGATTTCCTTCCTCTAAACGAATGGACAAATGTAGTGTTCACCTTCGATTCAGAGACCAAGGCAGCGGCGATTTACAAGAACGGTATCTCCCAACAGATTGATACGGATGGGGATCTTAATTCGATAACGGCTACATCCGATATTAAGAAAATCGGTGTATCCGGATATGGTAATGGAGCGCAACTGAACGCAACAGTAGACGATTTCCGGATTTATGATGGTGCCATGACGGCGATACAAGTAAAGGCCCTTTATGACGGTAAAGATGTGCAAAGCGTTCAGCCTGTTGCTGTTTCAACCTCAATCAGCAAGGCTCCGGTGCTACCTGATACGGTTTCGGTCATCTACGAAAACACGAGTCAAGGTACGGCAGTTGTTAGTTGGGATGCGATTGATCCAATGCAATATGCACAGAGTGGTGTATTTCAGGTGTATGGAAAAGTGGATGGAACATCAATTAAAGCCGAAGCGAATATAACGGTCACTAGCCTCATACCGGCAACGAGAGCTGTTCTAGCGCCGTCTGAGCCAGATGGACGGTACGGATGGTACGTACATCCGGTTATGGTAAACCTGATTGCCGATAATCAGTCAGGTACAATACTGACGGAGTACAATCTTGATGGTGGGGGAACATGGCTAACATATACGGGACCCATTACCATGAATCAGGACGGTAAGTATAATGTGAGCTACCGTTCATCAGACAATGCCGGCAACGTAGAAGTCGTGAAGACAGTCAGCTTTAACCTGGACGTAACTGCACCTACAATCAGCATTTCTGGATTAGTGGGAAATAGAGACATTAGCGATAATGGGGATATCTCGCCTATGTTTTTAGTGAACGACGGGATGTCGGGGGTTGACAGCAATAGGACTACTGTAACGCTGGATACTTATTCTTTCCAGACAGGAACGCCCATCCCGCTTTATACACTGCCGCTTGGCTCGCATACATTTATGGTGGCTTCGAGCGACTTGGCTGGGAACGCGGCTAGCGTAACAGTGACGTTTCAGACAACGACAAGCCTTGAAGCTTTAAAGGCACTGATCACTCGCTTTGCCAAGAATAACTGGATTGATAATGCCGGAATTGTGAATAGCTTGCAAAAGAAATTGGATAAAGGCAATGTGGAGAGTTTCGTGAGCGAGGTGCAGGCGCAAGCAGGTAAACATGTCTCAAGTGAAGCTGCAACGTACCTGCTCCGAGATGCTCAAGCTTTAATAAATAAGAAATAAGTGTGTGGAGAATTTTTTAAAGATATTGGAATTTGCCAAGTAACAATTACAGACTCCCTTAAGGCGACACTGTCTTGGGGAGTATTTTTTTGTTCATCAGCGACGTTCAGTCCATAGTTCGGCAATTGCACGATAGGACTACTTTTCATTCTCTAGCTGGCCGTGCCGTATCCAGTCTGATCGCAGTCATGAACCCGGAGACGATTGCTTTGACCGGGAGTCTAGTCCAGCCAGCTGATGTGGAGATGATCCGGCATGAATGTTTGAAGTATATTCCAGAGATGCATATGCCGCAACTGAAGCTGCTTGAGTATCCGGAGGAGGATTACATGTATGGATTGATTACAATGACACTGGAAAGCCTGGCCTATTCAGTGAAACTTGTAGAGAAACGGAAGTGAAGCGAAATATATGACATCTCTTTTCTACAAGAATCCCAGACTAGCCCGTAATATCTTGTTTCTGCTATTTGCCCTGCCGGGACTGTCCTTTGCTTCTTGGATCTCCCGTACACCTGCTGTTCGGGATTTGCTTCATATCTCTACTGCCGAGATGGGTATCATAATATTCATGGCTGCAGCGGGAGCCCTAATTGGTCTGCTTGCGGCGGGTTCAGTTGTCGCACGAATAGGTGCACGACCTGTCATAATGGGCAGCTCTTTAATGATTGTGATTGGATTTGTAACTAGCGGAATCGGTACGGCCCTAACGAATTTGCCTATCTTTATAGGGGGCTTGATCATTTTTGGCTGCGGTTACGGTTCTGCGGAGGTCGCACTAAATGTGGAAGGTTCTGCAGTCGAGAAGGCATTGAATCGAACACTTTTACCGGCCTTTCATGGCTTTTTTAGTGTAGGGGCACTCGTTGGAGCGGCTATCGGCGCCGGGGCTGTGGCCATTCATCTCCCGATCGTGGCCCATTTCTCGATCATCGCTCTGTTGATGGCCGCAGCTGTATGTTATTGCTATCGTTACTTGCCAGAGGATACAGGAAAGGAACATGTGGATACTTCAACTCTAAAGAGTTCGGCTTTTAAACAGCAGTTAACGGTATGGAAAGAAAAACGGACATTGTTTATTGGTATTATTGTTTTGGGCATGGCATTTGCCGAGGGTTCCGCTAATGATTGGTTGCCGTTGGTTATGGTGGATGGTTATGGGGTTAACTCGCTGGCAGCTTCCTTTATCTATGGCTTGTTTGTAGCAGCTATGACCCTGGGACGATTTACTGGCGGATGGATTCTGGATCGTTATGGAAGGGTGTGGGTCTTATCGGGATGTGCCATTGCGGCCTTTCTGGGATTAACGTTAGTGATCTGGGGCCAGCATTATTTTGTAGCTTCGGTTGGTGTCGTTTTATGGGGGCTTGGAGCCTCGCTTGGTTTTCCGGTGGGGCTATCGGCGGCAGGAGATGAACCTCAAGGTGCAGCTGTAAGAGTCGGAGCCGTAGCTACGACGGGCTATATCGCAGCTCTGGCGGGTCCGCCTGCGCTGGGCTTTCTGGGAGAGCATTTTGGGTTATTGCGTGCACTGATTGCTGTACTTATTGGTATTGTCATCTCAGGATCTCTGACCAGATCTGCCAGACCATTACAAATTCAAAATACTTCACTTCATGATGAGAGAGGATAGGGTGTATAACATGAAAACAGAAAAACAAAAAATGCTAGATGGCGAACTATATATGGCTTGGGATCCTGAACTTACGCGTGAGCGGGAATATGCCAGACGGATGACGCGCATGTACAACCAGACTACCGAAATGGATGGAGAGCTGCGAGTACGGATACTTAAAGAGCTGTTAGGATCGACTGGGAATAACTTGGGTATGGAGCCAAACATCCGATTTGACTATGGCTACAATATTTATGTTGGCGAGAACTTCTATACAAACTTTGACTGTACTATCCTGGATGTGTGCGAGGTTCGGATTGGCGATAACTGTATGTTCGGGCCAGGAGTTCACGTGTATACGGCTACACATCCTGTAGATCCGTACGAAAGGATCAAGGGGCCGGAATATGGAAAGCCGGTAACGATTGGCAACAATGTATGGGTCGGCGGAAGAGCGGTTATTAATCCAGGTGTAACTATTGGCAATAATGTCGTTATTGCTTCTGGAGCCGTGGTAACCAAGGATATTCCGGACAACATGATTGTTGGTGGTAATCCAGCGAGAGTGATTAAAAGAATTGATGTATAAATCCGACGCTGTCACGATAAATGCTGTTGTGCATCTGCAGTCTGCGGCCAACTTTAAATGTTCTAAAGCAAGCTGAAGTAATAATTTAAACCGCTGCACCATTCATAGGGTGCAGCGGTTTATTGTTTAATAGTTTCATAAATTAGATTCGTTTAAATTCCCCGTAGATTCACGGAATATCGGCTTCGTTTGAACATGAGTAATTTGAGGTGGCTTGAGAGGGTTCTCAACCCTGGACAACAATATTTCAGCAGCCAGAATTCCTATTTCCTCTCTGAATATATGGACGGTTGATAAATGAGGTTCTACGATCTGCGACTCAGGAGAGTTATCAAAACCGCAGATAACTATATCCTCCGGTATTCGTACATTTTTGTTTTTTAAAATCCTCATCACGTTAATGGCAATAAAATCATTCGCACAAACAAAGGCAGACGGAAGGTTGTTCATGTTATCCAACCGGTTCTCAAACCATTTAGGATCCGCAATATATCGATCTTCTTCAACTATGCAAAATAGGTGGTTAAGCTGCAAATGAGATTCTAGTAACGCCCGATTAAATCCAGACCATCTTTCATTAAAGCTTTTACAATGATTATAGTCGCCAATAAAGCCAATATTTGAATAACCATTATCGATTAATTTCTTTGTCATTAAATAAGTACTATGTTCGTTTTCCATTAGAATGATATCTGCATGAAGTTCGGGATAAAAGATATCCGCTGTGGAATCTATAAAAATGGTTGGGATCCCCAAGGAATTGATTAATTGGGTGTATTTCTTGTCAAATAACTCAATACAAACGATTCCGTCCACTTTTTTAGTGTCGAAATTATTAGGCAGTACTAATGAAGAAATGTCCGATTCTCGAACAATGTGAATGGAGAGATTAAAACCATCGGAACTGATTTTTTTCTCAAGTCCGCTTAGCGATGAAGCCCCAAAATGACTATTGCTCGGCATATTTGACGTTAAGAGTGCAATGTTGCCCGTATTTTTGGTGGTTAACGTGTCCGTATCAATAAGAGCAAACTGTTTATAATTTAACTCAATCGCACGTTTTAATACCTTATTTCTTGTTTCTGCAGGAATACTTTCACTGCCGTTTAGAGCTTTAGAAACAGTATTCCTGGATAGCCCTAAGGAGTCCGCGATATACTGTATGGTGATTTTTTCTTTACTCATGTGCTTACTCCTTTAACGAACAACTACAGTTCGCAGATCAATGGATGATTAGTTTAAAGTAAATGTATAATATTATAATTAAAGTGTCAATTCAAAATGTTACAATTGAACAAATATCAACTCAGAAATTAGTGCATTTGCAAATTGATGCAAATTCGCTAATTGTGCAAATTAATGTAAACAAATGCACAAATTAAGTTGTGCAAATGAATCTGTAAATTGAAATTTTATCCTCCGTACATTTTGTTTTATTGTTCAAAAGAAGAGAAAACCAATAAAAACGAACGAATTATTCGATTTTTAGTGAGAATATGCATCTTATTTTGTTTGCAAATGAACAAATTATATAAAAATTATGTTGACTAAATTAATTATTGTGTGTAAATTGAAATTGTGGTCAAGAGAAGATAGGAAGAATGTAAGCCCTTACTTATATGGGATCTACAAGTGAAAAAGCACAAACGTTTGAAGTGATTTGTGCAATTGAAAAAAATTATGGATATTTAGTTAGGGGGGGACAATCTTGCAAGAAGTTGCGAAGGTTGACATGAGAGCTGTTAAACAAAGAAGTCATACATTTATAAGTAAAATCGATTATATGAGGAAAAATCCTTTTCTGTACCTACTGATGGCACCAGCCTTCGTCCTGACGATCATATTTAAGTACGTACCCATGTACGGGGCGGTCATTGCTTTTAAAGACTTTAGTCCGAGCAAAGGGATTTTCGGCAGTGAATGGGTTGGATTAAAGCATTTTACGAAGTTTTTAACCTCACCCAATTTTGAAGTTATTTTCATGAGCACGCTGAAACTTAGTGCTTATGGACTCATACTTGGTTTCCCGGTTCCCATCTTATTAGCGCTCATGCTGAATCAATTACGGAAAGCTGGTGTTAAAAAAAGGATTCAATTGGTCTTATATGCGCCAAACTTTATATCGGTTGTCGTTGTTGTCGGGATGCTATTCGTATTCCTATCGCCGGTAGGGCCGATTAATAAGATTCTAACCCTGATTACTGGCCATCCTATTAATTTTATGTCAGACCCGGATTATTTTCGGACGCTTTATATCTTATCTGGCATTTGGCAGGGAGCGGGCTGGTCATCGATTATTTATGTAGCTGCATTAGCCGGCGTTGACCCCGAGCTCCATAATGCTGCAACCATTGATGGAGCTAACCTGCTGCAAAGAATCAAACACATCGACTTGCCTACGATTAAACCGGTTATGGCAATCGTATTCATCTTAGCTGCCGGCGGCATTATGGCAATTGGATTTGAGAAAGCCTATTTGATGCAAACGGCAATGAATGTTCCAACTTCAGAGATCATTCCAACCTATGTGTATAAAATTGGTTTGCAAGCAGGAAATTACGCTTATTCCTCTGCGGTTGGTCTATTTAATTCCGTTATTAATGTCGTTTTGCTTATCCTCGTTAATATTGTCGTGAAGAAATTAAATGAAGGTGAAGGCCTCTATTAAAAGAGAAGGAGATGCCGTATGAATTTTAAGCCTACTAGATTGGACCGTTTTATTCTGACCATCAATTACATTCTATTGTTCTTTGCTGTATTGATCGTTGTAGTTCCCTTAATTTATGTAGTTGTGGCGTCGTTTATGGAGCCGACTGCACTATTAAATAAAGGGATCTCCTTCCATCTTGCTGATTATAGTGTTCAAGGGTATAAAGTCATTTTATCGAATCATGCGATGATTCGGGGATTTGTAAATGCTCTTTTTTACTCCGTCGCGTTTTCTTTTGTTACCGTCGTTGTCTCCATTTTTGCCGGCTACCCTTTATCGGTTGCTGGTTTCGTAGGTAAAAAGTTTTTTACGATCCTGTTTGTCGTCACCATGTTTTTCGGCGGGGGATTAATTCCAACCTATCTGGTGATAAAAAACTTGGGAATGTTAGATACGGTATGGGCGATCATCCTACCAACGGCTGTAAATGTTTGGAATATTGTTTTGGCAAGGACCTTCTTTAGTGGAATTCCGAACGAATTGAACGAGGCAGCCAAGGTTGATGGCGCATCTGAGGTGCGTATTTTCTTCAAGATTGTTCTTCCTCTATCTAAACCAATTATTTTCGTATTAGCCCTATATGCATTCGTAGGTCAATGGAATTCTTATTTCGACGCGTTAATTTATTTGAAAAGTGCTAATTTGCTGCCTCTACAGTTGGTTTTAAGATCTATCTTAATTCAGAATCAAGTAAATCCTGGCATGATTGCGGACCAATTGGCTATGGCAGAACTGAAACGACTATCTGAGATCATTAAGTATTCATCCATTGTCATTTCCAGTCTACCGTTACTTGTTATGTATCCTTTTTTCCAAAAGTATTTTGAAAAGGGTGTTTTGGTCGGTTCATTAAAATAATGGATCGGCAAACATATAGGTTTTCCAAAAAAGAGGAGGGTTATTCTTATGAAACATTCCCAAAAGGCATTATTCATTTCTATGGCGGCATTATTGGCAGTAACGGGGTGCAGCAGCAGCAAAGAATCAGGCCAGCCGGCAGCATCAAGTGCTGCCCAAGGTACAACAGCGAAACCTGCTTTGAAGTTTATGACACAAAGCTCGCCGCTAGCTCCCGAAGATCCTAATAAAAAGGTGATATTCCAACGTCTAGAAGAAAAGACGGGGATACACATTGATTGGGAGAATTATCCTTGGGATTCGTTTGCGGAGAAGAGGAATTTAGCGATTGCCAGCGGGGATCTTCCTGATGCGATTTTCGATGCAGCTTTGGGTGACTACGATTTGCTTAAATTGGCAAAGGACGGAACCATTATTCCGCTCGATGACATTATTGAAAAACAAATGCCAAATTTCAAGAAGGTTTTGGAGAAAGCGCCGCAATATAAATCGATGATTACGGCCCCGGACGGTCATATTTATTCGTTCCCATGGATTGAAGAGCTGGGTGCCGGTAAAGAAAGTATCCACTCAGTAGATGACTTCCCTTGGATTAACGTGGAATGGCTAAATAAATTAGGCTTGAAGATGCCAAAAACGACGGAAGAATTAAAACAAGTTTTGATTGCTTTTAAAACAAAAGACCCGAACGGTAATGGAAAAGCGGATGAAATACCTATGTCCTTTATCAATAAAACCGGCGGAGAGGACTTGGCTTTCTTATTCGGCTCATTCGGTCTGGGCGAAAACTGGGACCATACAGTTGTCAGTGATGATGGAAAGGTTATTTTCACATCTGCTGATAATAGCTTTAAGGAAGGCGTCAAGTTTCTAAATGATTTATATAAAGAAGGTTTAATGGATGTTGAAGCGCCTACGCAGGATTGGAATACCTATCTAGCTAAAGGAAAAGAAAATCGTTATGGTCTATATTTTACATGGGATAAGGGAAATATCACAGGCATGAACGATAAATATGATCTTATGCCTGCGCTTGAAGGGCCGAATGGTTGGAAAAACGTAACGCGAACGAACGGAATGGGACTCGATAGAGGAAGAATGGTTATCACCAAAGCAAATAAAAATATCGAAACGACTGCAAAATGGATTGATTCTCTATACGATCCGACACAATCCGTACAAAACAACTGGGGCACTTATGGAGATAAAGCACAGCAAAATATCTTTGAATTCGACGAATCTAAAAAAATGCTGAAACATTTACCGTTGAACGGAACGTCTCCTTGGGAATTGAGACAAAAAACCTTTGTTGGCGGACCATTGGCGATTTTGGATTCTTACTATGGCAATGTTACGACGAAGCCAGACGATGCGGCATGGAGATTGGACCTAATGAAAAAAGTGATGGTCCCGGACATGAAGGCAAAAAATATTTATCCAAAAGTGTTCTTCTCTTTAGAAGAATTGGATCGACTTTCTGCGATTGAAACAGATATGTTTGCCTATGTACTGAGAAAACGGACTGAGTGGATTCAGAATGGGAAAATTGATGCTGAATGGGCTGGTTATTTAAAAGAATTGGACCGTCTGGGTCTACAAGATTGGTTGAAGATTAAACAAGCAGGTTACGACAGAAACGTAAAAAAATAAATTTTGTATTAAATCGCCGGAGCGGATCGAGTATGAAGGTGACGCTCTGGATTTTTTTAAATAGAGGGAGTGGAAGAGATGTCAACTGTTATGTATAGAGAAAAGTACCGACCACAGTTCCATTTTACGCCGCCGGCTAAATGGATGAACGATCCAAATGGAATGGTATATTTCGATGGGGAATATCACTTGTTTTATCAGCATTATCCAGAAGGTACAACCTGGGGACCGATGCATTGGGGACATGCGATCAGTACGGATTTGACCCATTGGGAGCATCGCCCGATTGCGTTAAAACCTGATCAAAATGGTTTCATATTCTCCGGTAGCGCAGTGGTGGATTGGGAGGATACCAGCGGATTTTTCTCTGGTAAGCCTGGTCTGGTTGCTATTTTCACCCACGCGGACCATTATCCGGATTCCGAACGACCGAGACAGAGGCAAAGCCTTGCTTATAGTTTGGATAAAGGCAGAACGTGGGTGATGTATGAGGGGAATCCTGTGTTGTGCAACGAGCAAATAACGGATTTCCGGGATCCTAAAGTATTCTGGCATGCTTCAAAGCAGCAGTGGATCATGGTACTTGCAGTGGAAGACCGTGTTCATTTCTATACGTCTTCCAATCTAAAGGAATGGTCTTTTGCAAGTGAATTCGGTGCCGCAGAGGGCTCACATGACGGAGTATGGGAATGTCCGGACTTAATAGAGCTACCGATAGAAGGTCATGCTGAAGAAACGAAATGGATACTGATCGTCAGCATCGGAGATCATCCACAGATGGCAGAAGGCTCAAGGACACAATATTTTGTTGGGAGCTTTGACGGAAGTACATTTACGAACGATGCTTCTCCTGAAACCGTCTTATGGTTGGATCACGGAAGAGATAACTATGCCGGTGTAACATGGTCGGATGTTGATAGATCGGATAAAGGAAAGCTGTTTATCGGCTGGATGAGCAATTGGAAGTACGCAAATCTCACTCCGACAAGCAGTTGGAGAAGCGCGATGACGCTGCCACGGGTGCTTTCCCTGAAGAAGGGGGCATCTGGAATGCGCTTGGTTCAAAAGCCTGTGACGGATTTGCAGAAGCTTCGGTTAGAAGCACAGATTTGGGAAGAGGTTATGGTTAGCCCCGGTCAAAACATACTTTCGGACGTGCACAGCGATACCTATGAGCTCGAATGTGAAATCGATTTGGGCGACGCATCGGAAGTTGGTTTTAAGCTTCGGAATTCGGAGCGGGAAGAAACCGTAGTCGGCTATAACACCGCCATGCAGAGATTGTTTGTTGACCGTTGCAACTCCGGTGAAAGCGGATTTCATGATGCATTTGCTTGTAAGCATGATGTGCAATTGGAGCTTCAAAATGGACGACTAAAGCTGCACCTATTTGTCGATAACTCTTCCATTGAAGTATTTGCAAATGACGGGGAGGTTGTGATTACCGATCAAATTTTTCCGGATCCGTCCAGTACAGGTTTGGAATTATATGTGCTTGATGGAAAGGCCAAGGTCATTTCTCTAGCACTTCATCCATTGAAATCGATCTATTCGCTTGTGACGGTATAACAAAGTGACGATGATTGTGAGGGAAACGAATTGTTATTAGGTGCTATCGAAGGCGGCGGGACAAAGTTCGTATGCGGGATTGGGACGGCAGATGGCGAAATTCTTGACCGCATCTCTATCCCAACAACGACACCAGAAGCTACGCTTGGCAATGCGATGGATTTCTTTGCAGCAAAAGAGATACAAGCAATTGGAATCGGAACCTTCGGCCCGATTGATGTGAATCCGCAGAGCCATGCTTATGGTTCCGTAACAAAAACCCCAAAGCCGCACTGGAGCGGTTACCGGATCGTAGAGCATTTGAAGCGGTACTTTGACATCCCTATTGGTTTTGATACTGATGTGAATACAGCTGCCCTGGGGGAAGCAACATGGGGGGCAGCAGCAGGATTGAACAGCTGCCTGTACATGACGGTCGGAACCGGGTTCGGTGCGGGTGCCATCGTTGAAGGCAGGCTCGTTCATGGTTTGACCCATCCAGAAATGGGGCACATTCTTATACGGCGGCATCCGGATGACAGCTATGAAGGACACTGCCCCTTTCACAAAGATTGTTTGGAAGGATTGGCGGCCGGACCGGCGTTGGAGGATCGTTGGGGATCGAAGGCGTTTGAACTTGGAGATACTCATTCTGCTTGGGAAATAGAAAGCTATTATATCGCTCAGGCACTAGTCAATTACATTCTCATTCTTTCTCCGGAGAAAATCATTATCGGCGGCGGCGTTATGAACCAATCTCACTTATTCCCGCTTATACGCGAACAAGTTCGTAAACTGTTGAACGGTTACGTACAGCATCCGGCTTTTTCAGATGACAATGATAATTACATTGTACAACCCGCTCTAGGCGGCAACGCTGGTCTTTGCGGTGCTCTGGCCTTGGCTAAACAAGCTTTGGATATTTAGAAATAGCACACCAAGAAATTACCGGAAATTTAAGATACCTCCATCTATTCATTATGTTGGAGGTATTTTTCCTTTAGATGTACACAAAACATAGAAACAATTACTATTCGGGAGGTTACTTAAATGAAACTTGGATTCATCGGTTGCGGAGTTATTTCAACTGCACACTTGGAAGGTTTGCAACAATTAAAAAATGAAGGCAAGAAAACGTTTGATTTAACAGCTGTTTGCGATCTTAGACAGGATCGAGCTGAGGAGTTTGCAGCGGAAGTGGAAAGACGGCTCGGAAAGCGGCCCGAAGTATATACAGATTATCGCCGGATGCTGGAGGAAGGCCGATTGGATGCGGTATCCATCCTGCTGGATCATGATTTGCATCATACCGTTGCGGAAGATTGTTTTGCTGCGGGAGTACATGTGCAAATGCAAAAGCCGTTGGCTATTTCGCCTTCCTTCGGACGGAAGATGCTTGCAGATGCGAAAAAATATGGCAAGGTTATGACTCTATCTGAACCAAGCGTATTGGGAGCTGACAATGTTGCAATGGCAAGAGCGGTGAGAGAGGGTATCATCGGCTCCGTCTACATGATTATGGACTATGCGACAGTTACACTTGGGCGTAAATATTTTGCCGGTACGGCATGGCGTCATATGAAAGGAAGAGCGGGAGCCGGATGGATTAATGATCATGGTGTCCATCGCACCCATTTTTTTACTGAAGTGAATGGTCCTATTAAAGAAGTATTCTCATATAAGGAAATATTCGAGAAAGAGTTGAGCGACGGGGAAACCATTATACGTCCTAGTGGCGAAGATACGTCGGTAACGGTGTTCCGTTTTGCAAACGGCGGGCTGGGACACTGGATGTGCAGTACTGCCGCGCATGGGGAAGGAACCGGCGGGGTGTGGATTTACGGCAGCAAGGGCTGCTTCCGTCCGGGACAGCATGCAAAGCTGGAAGACGGGACACATATCCCGATGTCTGAAATTATCGAACGTTATGCGCCCGATATTGTACAAAATCCGTTTGCGCATTCTTATGTGGAATTATGGGAAGCAATAGCGGATCAAAAGGAGCCGATTTCGAGCGCTGGACGGGGGCTTGAAGCCTTAGGCGTCGTATTTGCGGCACTGGAGTCAGCGACAATTGGCCAACCAGTTAATGTCCAAGATATCATACTCGGAAAAATGCACGCATATGAAGATTCGGTGATAGAGGAAATGAAATCTTTCGAGAAGTAGCTTTTACAAGAAACACATTTATGATGCGCTGGCCCGTATATTTCACAGAATTTGTTGGAAAGGTTTTCAAAAAGCATAAAATCAATCGTATTTCCGTTGGGAGGGGATTCTGTTGAACATGAAAGTTGAAGAAATTATTCGCGAAGTACCAGAGCTAAGCCATGAATTCTTAAGTTTTGATAATCTTAGTGGAGGGCTATGCAACCAAACCTATAAGGTACTAACCAAACTGAGTACATACGTTCTTCGCATCAATAGCAGACAAAATGAGTATTTGAACCTGACACGCCGCTCTGAAATAGAAGTGATGAAGAAGGCAAACCGCGAAGGATTTGCTCCCAGGGTGATTTCCAATAATCATCCGGAACAATTTGTAGTCACGGAATTTATTGAAGGTCGAATGCTTGAGAAAGATGATCTGAAAGACAATCATATCAAAGAAATGATTATGGATCGCCTCAAACGAATACATCGTATGGAAGGTCAAGGCAGAACATGTACTCCTTACGATTTAATTTATGGATATTTGAAAGGCGCAGATCAGTTTCAAGTCAAGCATCCTGATGGATTGAACCGAATTTTGCATCGAGTAGAGAAAATCGCGCATAAGCGGAGTAATGACAAAGAATATAACAACAAATTCTGTCACAATGATTCCTTTTTATGCAATATGATCTATACAGGCCAACAGTTGCAAATTATTGATTGGGAGTTGTCGGGAGTCGGAGATGTGTTTTTCGAATTGACGCTCATTCCTTTTACAAACCAGTTCAGTGAAACAGATGAGCGTGAGTGGCTAAAGTTATACTTCGGATATTTCGAGGAGGAAACATTCCACATTTTTCAGGACATGAAATTTGTGTCGATGGTTCGAGAGGTTGTGTGGGGAATGTTTTACAGTGGACTTACTAAGACGGAAAGTCACCATGACTTTGATTACTACAAGTTTGCCGAATCTTGCATCCAGCGAATAGAGCACGGGATTTATCAATTATAATGGGGTGTAGAACGGGTATGTTAGTTAATAATACATGTTCTACAAAGAAAGGGCCATCCTGCAAAGGATGGCCTTTAAACTTGCAGATACAGACAGCTCACTGAAATATTAGGGGACAACGCCAGCGTGGAATTGTCATGAATAAATAATGTGCACAAACATAGCGAGGCCGCCGAGTTATCAATTGGCGGCCTCGCTACGCTAATAGGCAGTTACTGGATTAAATTTCATTTACTACTCTACCAATCTCTCACTGGTGCACAACCTCGCATCCAATGCCACTCGCTTTCTACTCGAAAGGCACTTGGCCATCCTTCAGGTGGAGACTCCCATTCCCTGAAATCAAGGATGCATTTGCAGAATGCTTCAGCGTTGGCAACATTGTGGTTTTGTAGTAATTGGACGGTAAGTTCGGTAAGTTTTTCAGGCTTATCTGGCGCGCTCTGAAGCGTCTTCATAAACCACTTGTGATACGGATATAGGATTTTGTTATAGGCGAGTATCATTCTTCCCCCATAAAGAACTAAATCGCTTCCGGCCCAATCAAGTAAATACGGATCGCCTCGCTTTCCGGCCTCAGAAATGTACCATCGAAGAGCCTTAAAGTGAGCGTAAAATGTTTGGATACGATGCATTTGTTCTGCAACAGGATATGCAGTGATGTGAGTTAATAGTGTCGGAATCTCAGTGGAATGCGAGAAAGCAAGAATTACATCTGTAAAAGCCGCTCGACTCGGCTCATTGCCGTATTCAGCTACCTGTCTCAGGTAATTCAAGTTGACCACCCAGCCATCAACATATCCTCCTGGATAATTGCATAGGTCTGTGCGAAAGTAGTGAAATTCGTGGATCTTCTCACGGCGTTGAAACTCCTCATCTGTACAGAGGAAATTAAGCTCACGAAGACGTATTTCTTAAAAAAGCGCACTTCTACATTAAATTTCAACGGTAGCATCGTGTGCGAATTCTGTTAAAATAGACGTATTCTAAAACGAAAGAAAGAGGCGGCTCACTGATGGTGTCGAACCCTTTCCGGCTACACAAAAGCATTTTTGCTAAATTTACACTCTCTTTTATTTCGATAGGTCTTATCCCGCTACTCATTCTCAGTTATATTTCACTTCAGACGTTCAGTGGCTTTATGGAGCGTTATGCGACGAACAATTATGAGCAAATGCTGCTGTTTGCAAGCCGAAATGTGGATGATATGTTCGTTAAGTACAATAACATTTCCAAACTAATGTACTCCTACGGGGTAGGCGGACTCTATGGCCAATTGGGACAAGCGATTGCAGCGCAAAGCAAGGATAAAGACATCCGCTTGTCGATGACGATCAACGATTTCTTGCAAACGGTGTTGTATACAGAACGTAACCTGCAAAGTGTCTTTTTTGTTCTGCCGAATGGAACCTTTCAAAGCTTATCTAAGAACAACGTTGCCCTGGATTACCAATATCAATTCCCAAGAGTTGAATGGAAGGATCAGTTGATGCTTAATCGTAACGATCTCAACTTTTTTCCGACGCATAAGCAGGATTATTTTCTTGGGGCAACGGATCAAGTCATGACGTTTGGGCGCAACCTAACCGATGTGTTGGGGGCATCCAAGGTCGAAGGCGATATGGTCGGTAGCTTTTATATGGATGTAGGACTTGGCGTATTTAATGAGATTTTTAAGCAAATGGTTCTGAATAACCGGGATACGGTCTATGTCGTGGATAATCAGGGGATTATCCTTTACAGCAATCAAATAGAGCTAATCGGTACTGTTTTCCATGCGAATACGTCGGATGATTTTTTGCATTTACAGCAGGATACAGAAGTGAAGAGCATCAAAATTGTCGGCGAGTTTTATAAAAAAGAACTGTTCCTCAAAGTCGAGCAGCTCATTCGGACGATTACGATCGTCATTGGCCTGTGTATGATTTCGTTGATTGTGGTAGCGGTCTGGTTCTCTAATCGCTTCTCCAACCCGATTCGCAGTATTACGCGAGAAATGGCGAAAGTGGAGTCCGGCAATTTCGATACGAAGGTGACCGTCAAGACAGCGGATGAGCTGGGGCTTCTGTCCCATGGTTTTAATAAAATGGTAGGGCGGCTGAAGGAATACATTGACGTTGTGTATGTTGCGCAGATTAAGCAGAAGCAAGCGGAGCTGAACGCACTGAAAAGTCAGATCAGACCGCATTATTTGTATAATACATTGGAAGTCATTCGGATGAGCGCTGTTGCGGAAGATGCGAATGAGGTGGGCGATATGATTTTGTCGTTATCGCACCAGCTCAAATATGTACTCGATTATGGCGAAGAAACCGTTACAATCCGGGCAGAGAAAGCGAACTTGGAGCAATACTTTCAATTAATGGTTATCAGGTACGGAGAGCATAAGCTAGGCCTTGACTTCCGGTTCGATGCGGACTTGATGGACTGCGCCATTCCGAAGCTCTCGCTGCAGCCAATCGTCGAAAACGCGATTTATCATGGCATTATGCTGAAGACGGGGAAAGGCACAATTCGCATTTCGATTGAAAAGCTTTCGGACAACCTGCTTGGTGTCACGGTGGACGACGACGGTATAGGGATGAGCGAGGATGCGCTTGAACTTGTTCGTCAGAAGCTGGCTGAGGGCAGCTCGCTGGATACGGGAAGCAGTATAGGGCTCATCAATGTCCATGAGCGCATTGTGGCGCTATATGGGCAAGGTTTTGGCGTAGAGGTCAATAGCAGTCAACATATTGGGACTACCGTCCGTTTTGTCATTCCTTTAACGAAAGAGGTGAGCGTCCGTGTTGAACGCCATTCTAGCTGATGATGAACCGATGATTATCAAAGGGTTAAAAAAGCTCATTCCGTGGGAAGAGCTCGGCATTGTAATCGTGGGTGAGGCCATGACTGGCAGAGGTTTGATGGAGCAGATTGAACGCAAGCAGCCTGATCTCGTCATCACGGATATAAGTATGCCGGACGGCTCAGGCATCGATGTCATTAAAGAAGTACAAAGGCGGCAGCTGCGGACCAAAATTATTTTTATCAGTGCGTACCAGGAGTTTTCCTATGCCAAGGACGCGTTAGCCTTCGGTGCAGTTGATTATTTGGTGAAGCCGATCGAGAAGAGTCTGCTGCTCGAGGCGGTGGGTAAAGCGATGACGCAGCTGCAAGAGGCGAATGAAGATCAATCCTCCAAAGGAAAGCTGGCCGTCTATGAACAAAAGGATAAGAAGACACAGCTCGAGGAGCTGTTCGACAGGCTCACTCAAGGGGATATTCGGTGGGAGGAAGCGCAGAGTAAGTTTCAAGCCTTGAACTCTCCGTTCACGGATCCATGTTTCAGCGTGCTGTATGTGGAGCTTGCGCATGTGCAGCTCCAGGACGGCAGGTGGGGGGAGCACGAGAAGCGTCTGTTAGTGTTTGCGGTATCCAATCTAGCGGAAGAACTGGTCCATCTATATGGCAGCGGCCTTGTCATTCAAAAAGGCGAAAATTTATGCGTCATTGTGAACCATATGCGTGTAGAGGATGATTTGCAGCGTCTCGCGAGCGAAATGCGAAATAAGATTTTATTTTATCTTAAAATTCATGTGACGATTTGTATAGGTATGCCGGCCCTCAGCTTGCAGGACATTCGGCAATCCTATAAGTCGGCCGTTGAGACGATGAACTATAGCTATTTTGAAAAGGAAGGGATGGTTCTGTCATGGTCACAGAATGAGCGGCGTGGCGGTGAAGATCAACTCTTAGCAGATGCCAAGCACGCTGTGATTAAAGCGGTCATTGCCAAGGAAAAGCAGCAGGTGCAGGAGCTGTTGGTAAGCTTTTTTGAACATGCTGCAACCAACGCTATTGGTCGTAAAGAATCCGCGGTATTAATCGTACATGCCATGCTGACGGACTTAATGGAGGAGATGTTGGCTGTCGGGATCGACCTTCAGGTGTCGTCCGAGCAGCGGAAAGATTGGCAACAGCGGTTGCATCAATTTTACCGTTTTAGTGATCTAACAGATTTCATAACGGGTCTCATTTTGGACATACTGGAACAAGTAAGCACGGCAGGAGGCAGCCGCGAAGCGCAGCAGATGAAGGTCATTAAGGAATACATTGAGGAGCACTATAGCGAAAATATAACGCTGGAAAGCATGGCTTCCCAAGTGTTTATGAATCCGTATTATTTTAGCAGCTTCTTTAAGAAGCACACGCATGAGAATTTTAAGCAGTACGTCACAAACATCCGGATGAAAAACGCAGTCCGGCTGCTCTTGCAAACGGATCTGCTCGTTTACGAAATTGCGGAGCAGGTTGGCTATCATAATCCACGGCAATTCAGTGATATGTTCAAGAAAAGTTATGGCAAGCTTCCGCACGAATATAAGAGTCAAATCAAAGGGTAAATCGTCGGAATTCTGTTTTTCTTAGAGACAGCTTCTGCTTTAGCTTCGATTCGAAGCATGGGCAGAAGCTGTTTTTCCATATAGATGAAGATCTTTGCATTCGTTTTCACTTTCTTAAATTCATGCATATCGAGCTTAAAAAACTTCATTCTAAACGATTTGGGCGTATGTTAGTCTTAAATCAAGGAACAAAACAGCACAAGATGAGTCGAAAGCACACCGCTTAGGTTGTTCAAAAGAAACTAGATACTAAAGGGAGGTTACTTTCAACCATGGTTAAAACTTTTTCCAAAGTACTCGTAGGCTCGACAGCATTAGCACTCATTTTGGCAGGATGCGGAAACAAAAGTGATTCCACAACTCCAACGTCAAGTGGCAAAGCTGCAGCAACAGCGGCTCCGAAGAAAGATGTTACTTTCAGCGTTATTTATGCGACAGGCGATCCAGCGACCAAACAAGCGGTAGCCGATTCGATTGCTGCTTACACGAAAGCGAACCCGAACGTCAAAATCAAAGATTTAAGCGAAACAACGACAGCTGCATATCTGGACTTCTTGAAAACAAAAGATGCCGTTGGTGAATTCCCAGACCTTGTCGAAATGCGTGACACGCAACTATTCGCGGATGCAGGCAAGCTGGCTGAACTTCCAAAAGATTTACAAGATTTGTTTGAAAGCGTACCGCAAGTAAACGGCAAAGTGTACAACGCGCCAATTTCGCTTCCTGCTCCACAAGGGATTATTTACAGCAAGAAAGCTTACGCTGATGCAGGTATTACAGAAGAACCTAAAACATATGCGGACTTTCTCGCAGCTCAAGAAAAGCTGAAAGCAAAAGGTATTTCACCGATCGTTGTCGGCGGTAAAGATATTTTCCACTGGGGCTTCTGGGTCAATAAATTCCTAATAGATGAAGTGTTCATCAAAGATCCAGACTGGAACTCCAAGCGTTCCGAAGGTAAAGTGAGCTTCGCAGATGCAGGCCCAGCGAAAGCGATGCAGCAATTAACAGATCTATTTACAAAAGGCTACGTAGATAAAGGTTACATGAGTACGGCGGACAACCAAACGGCTTCCATGCTCGTGACAGGTAAAGCGGCAAGCTTGTTCTCCGGTCCTTGGATGTTCCCAACGATCGCTCAAGCAGATCCGAAATTTGATTTTGGCTGGTACCCTGTACCAGATCAAAAGGGTGCAGTGAACGTTGTAGGTCTTGCACAACCAGCTGGTTGGTCCTTATCTGCTGCTGCAGCGAAAGATCCAGACAAAACAGCGGCGATCTCGGATTTCATTAAATTCTTCTTCAGCAAAGAGCAATATCCGAAATACTTGAAAGTTGCAAGCGCAATCCCATCTACAAAAGAAAAAATGAACTATGAAGCTTCCCCGCAATTGCAAGAAGTGTTGGCGATGATGGCAGATCCGAACGTTAAAAAATCGCTTCAAATCAATAATTTCTGGGGATCTAACCAAATACCTCCGCAATTCCGCAACTGGTTCTATAAATCCGTTCAAGACTGGTTAGTGAAAGGTGATTTCAGCGCAGATCAGTTGAAAAAAGCGGATGCGGAGTGGGATACCGAAGTGAAAGCAATGAAAAAATAAGAACGAAAAGGCTGCAAACGGAGAACCTCTGCGTCACTTGCGGAGGTTTTCCTGCTACTACCTTCAAAGTCCAATAGGAGGCATAAGAGAATGACAACCATACAGCCTGTGAAGAGAAAAAGAAAATGGCTCCCCTTTTCCGTCGTGTTTCTTATTCCTGCGCTGATCCTCTATACCTTGTTCGTCATGGCACCAACAGCGAGCAGTATCTACCTCAGTTTTACTTCCTGGGATGGTGTTAGTCCTGATATTCGCTTCATTGGACTTGATAACTTCGTGGAGATGTGGCACAGCGAGCGCGTGCATAATGCACTGAAAAACACGTTAATCCTGTCCGTTGTCTTAGTTATTATAGAAAATGCCGTTGCCCTGCTGCTGGCGATGCTGGTAGATCAGGTGAAATGGTTCCGCAATTTATTTCGCAGTATTTTTTACTTCCCGACATTACTCAGCGGGATTGTAATGGGATTTGTCTGGACGATTATTCTGAATTATAACTTTGGAGTTGTTACACAATTGCTCGATAAGCTTCATCTTTCCTTCTTGAAAATCGATTGGCTTGGAAATCCGGATTACGCATTGATCGCTATCATTTTTGCAACTGTATGGAAAGGCGCCGGCTATTATATGATTATTTATTTGGCCGGTCTGCAAGGTATTCCGCCAGAGCTGTCGGAAGCGGCAAGCATTGACGGTGCGAACCGCTGGCAGCAATTCCGCCATATCACGTTCCCTCTGCTCGCAGGTGCTTTTACGGTATGTATGATGCTGTCGATGATTGCGTCCTTAAAAATATTCGATCAGATTGCCGTCATGACGGATGGTGGACCTGGTTTTGCGACAGAAACACTAACGTACATTATTTACAAAGTCGGCTTTGGCGAGCTGCGGCAAGGCTTCGGAACAGCGCTATCGCTTGTCTTATTTATCCTGATCCTGATCGTTTCACTCGTCCAAATTAAGCTGCTTCGCAGCAGGGAGGTGCAGTTATAGGATGAGAAAGCAGAAAAATGTGCTGGAGATTCTCCTCTTTCTCCTGACGCTAGTCCTTGCGATTATCTTCTTCTTTCCGATCTACTTCAGCTTGATTTCCGCCTTTAAAAGCAACGGAGCTATTCTGAGGGATGCGATCTCATTTCCGACCAGCTGGTACGTGGATAGCTTCGTCTATCTCTGGACCAAAACCGATTTCCCTAGAGCCATGGTCAACTCGGTCATTTTAACCCTATGCTCGATTATCGCGATGATTGCGGTCATTCCCATGGCAGCTTACGCGATTGAGCGGACGAATAAAAGATGGTCGAATATGGTATATGTCTACTTTCTATCCGGCATGATGATTCCATTTCAAGTCTATATGATTCCACTGTTCAAAGAGATGAAAATGATGGGTTTCTACGGCACCTTAAGTGCGCCGATTCTCATTTACATCTCCGGCTCAGTAGGGTTCGGCGTACTTCTTTATACAAGTTTTCTGAAAGGCGTTCCGCGTGAAATTGAGGAAGCAGCTGAAATCGACGGTTGTTCCAAGTACGGCATTTTCTGGAGGATTGTATTCCCGCTGCTTGGGCCGTGTACGGCGAGCTTGGTCGTGCTGAACGGTCTCGGCATTTGGAACGACTTCCTGATGCCAAGCTTGGTGCTGCCTTCGGATAAGCCCAAGACAATGATCGTCGAAATCTTCGGCTTCGTCGGCGAATATGCGTCCCAGTGGGATATGGTTTTCGCAGGCACCGCGATTTCAATCATTCCTGTCTTGATCGCATTCATCGCGCTGCAGAAATACTTTGTCAAAGGGATCGCAGCAGGTGCAACCAAAGGCTAACATTAGGGGTTTTGTGACAAATCTAAACCTCTCTATCAACCTTCAAGGCGGATAGGGGGGATTTTTAATAAGGAAAAATAAAATGTAGAAAGCGGGCAGAAACGCATGTTAAATGGGCAGGATCAAGCATGGTTGAATGAATTGATTGACAGATTATCAACGAAAATGGATTGGGTCAGTGAGAAGTCCAAGCACAAAATTCCGTACACGACAATTAACGGAACACACGATAATCGCAACGTGGATAATCCTACAGGTACCGAAACGGATGGGATTAATTGGTGGACGAATGGCTTCTGGGGCGGCATGATGTGGCTTATGCATCACGAAACCGGTAACGAGAAATATAAAGAAATCGCTCAAATCTCCGAAAAAGAATTAGATCGCTGTTTTGATGAATTTTACGGCTTACATCATGATGTTGGATTTATGTGGCTGCCGACAAGTGTAGCGAATTATAAAGTAACGCAGAATCCAAAATCTCGCAAAAGAGCGCTGCATGCCGCTGTACTGCTCGCGGGTCGCTTTAATTTGGCAGGTGGCTTTATTCGCGCTTGGAACGATTTAGAGGGTTCTGATACAAGAGGCTGGGCGATAATTGACTGCATGTTCAATATTCCGTTGCTGTACTGGGCTTCAGAAGAAACCGGTGATCCGAGGTTCAAGCAAATCGCGATGAAGCATGCCGATACCGCAATGACGGCGTTTGTTCGACCAGATGGATCTGTCAACCACATCGTAGAATTTGATCCGTTTGAAGGCGGCGTAATTAGATCGTATGGTGGACAGGGCTATGAAGAAGGCTCTTCCTGGACGAGAGGGCAGACCTGGGCGTTGTATGGGTACATGATGAGCTATATTCATACGCAAAAGGAGGATTATTTGCAAACCGCGAAACGGATTGCTAACTATTTTATCGCGAACATTCCTGAGGATGGCGTGATTCCGGTAGATTTCCGACAGCCGAAGGAACCGAAGCGCGAGGATGATACGGCTGCAGCGATTGCGGCGTGCGGTCTGATTGAAATTGCGAAAGTCGTAGGCGAGCATGAAAAGGAGCTTTATCTCGGTGCGGCGCTGAAGTTGCTAAAAACAATGGATAACTCCCGAATCGATTGGTCAACGGGTAGCGATAGCCTGATTCAATTTGGTTCAGCTGCCTATCATTCGGAGAACCATCATCAAGCGATTATTTATGGCGATTACTATTTCATGGAAGCGATTTTCAAGCTTAAAGGGAACGATTTATATCTGTGGTAAAAGAAAGGGAGCACAACGACATGATTCAAAATCCAATTCTAAGAGGCTTTAACCCAGATGCGTCGATCATTCGGGTCGAAGAACCAATACGATACCCCTTATATCCGACAACTGCCAACTACACTGCACATCAGCGAGACGATTGGAGACAGCTTGGATAAATCGACGGTTCGCCCGACTTACAAGGATGCTTATGTGTATGAGCTGGAATATTTCTACGAGGTCGTCACACAGGGAAAGCCGCCAAAGACAACACCGGAGGATTACTTGGAGGATCTGCTAATATTTGAAATGATCATGAAAGCTATTCAACAATAGAGCAGTATCTCGGGAGATTGGATTCACGCGGCACCCGAACTACAACAAAAGAGCTAAGTTTGCGTATGCGGCTTAGCTCTTTTGTTTATAGGAACTAACGAAAAAGAGAAGTTTGAAATAGCTCCTCTAGTTATTCTTATGATTAAAACCACATTCGTTTACATCGCTTACATATTGGATGATCGCGAGAAGGAAGTCGTCGTTGGCCGTTGTGTCAAAGAAGGCACGGACGTGCCATTAAAAGATCTATAAACTCCCTCGCTGCCTTCTCCATATAGCGGTCTTTAAGATAAATCACACCTATTTCCCTGCGTAGAGAAGGATTCGTAATGCGAATTATACTCAAATCTTGATGAGGGTACATCTCTAAAAGTGTTTTAGACAAAATGGATACTCCTGCACCTGATCGGACCAGCATCAACAAGGATCTAATGGTTGTGGTCTCAATTTTTGGTTTTAAATCAAAGCCGAGGCTTGAACATGCCGAATCGATCATCTTACGACAACGATGAGTGCTTGGGAACATAATAACGGGTTCTTTCTTAATCTCTTCAAAAGAAATGGTTTTGTGGTCAGCAAAGGGATGATCCGACTTCACCACAAAATAAAAATCTTCTACATAAAGAGGTACTATTCTTAATCGTTCATCCTCCACAGGCAAAATGGTAACAGCGAAGTCGAGTTCGTTTAGGATGAGAGGTTCTACAACATCTACTAAGCCATTTAGCTTGATTTGAATTTTTGGATACTTTTTATGGAAGTCGACCAGCAAACTGGATACTAATTCATTGATCTCTCCAATTAGCGCTCCAATAGACAGCGTACCACGCTCAATGTGCTGCAGCTCAAAAATCTCTTCACGTGCTCCAGTCAAGGCACCGAAAATAGTGCTGCAATGATTGTGCAAAATACTCCCAGCCTCCGTGATCGCGATTTTTTTACCGATTCGACTAAATAGGGGAGTGCCCATTTCGTCCTCGAGAAGCTTGATCTGATAGCTTAACGTGGGCTGCGTAATTCCTAACCTCTCAGCTGCACGGGTAAAATGAAGCTCCTCGCATATCGCTTTAAAACACTCCAGTTGTCTGAACTCCATGGGAACCCCCTCCTTTTACGCGTATTACATCTTTATTTATTGTAGGTTAAGAAAATTAATTTATCAATAGAGTGATTTTTATTGAAACGATAGAAGAATTCTATTAACCTGCGGAATCAAAACGAGTCGCACAATAAGTATCATTTAAATTTTCGATGGTTTCTATTCAAATTAACATATTGATCTATTGATCCTTTTTTCACTACAATACTTACATGTAATCAAGAAAGGAGGATAGAACATATGAGATCAGGAGGTATAGAAAGAAATTCTTTCTTTGTTCATTAGTTCAATATTATTTGAACTATTAAAATAACCACAAAGGGTGAATAACATGAATAAATTAACAGCTTTATTTTTCGTCATCATGTTTCTTATCGGTACGGATACATTTATCATTTCTCCGCTTATCCCCACTCTTCAGGAATTGTTTCACATCCGGACCGAATATGCCGGTTGGATGGTGGGAGCCTACGCTTTAGGTTATGCCATATTTGCACTCATTGCCGGTCCGCTTTCCGATGGGTGGGATCGCAAAAAAGTAATGCTTTTTGGGATGTTTTGCTTCTCGATTTCAACCATCTTATGCGGCTTTGCCTTTAATTTTTGGTCGATGTTTTTATTCCGCGCTTTGGCCGGATTCGGCGCAGCGTTTACAACGCCTCAAATCTGGGCCTCCATCCCGACTTTGTTTCCTGCGCAGAAGGTCGCCAAAGTATTCGGAATTGTAATGGCGGGCTTGGCTTCTGCCCAAGCGTTCGGCATACCTATTGGAGGTTTGCTTGCTGCAACTCATTGGTCTTATCCTTTCTATACAATCGGCGCATGTTCGCTGCTAGCGACGGTATTTATCTTTTACACTTTGCCCGCAATGAAACCGAATCAAGACCAAAGAACCAAGATGCCAATCTTTAAAAGATATGTCCTGCTATTGAACAGCCGAATGGCGAGAAGATCTTTCCTGGCTCATTTCTTGTTTCAATGCGGATTCATGGCTGCTTTTGCTTTCATTGGAAAATGGATGACAGACCGCTTTGAGCTTTCGGTCGATCACGTGGGGTTCGTGATGTTTTTTCTGGGTCTTGGGAATATGGTGGGGAGCATCGGCGGTGTTTATGTGATCAAAATATTGGGTCGTTTCAACACACTGGTTATTGGCTTTGTTGTTTCCATTGCATGTTTTCTAGTTTTACCTCATTTGTCGTCGGTTTCGGCTTTCGAAGGTGCATACTTTTTCATTTTCGCTAACATGGGAATATCATTTCCGCTAATCATGGGACTTCTGACTTCATTAAATCCGACGATTCGTGGCACGATCACAAGCATGGCCAATTCAGCCATGTACGCTGCGACAACACTCGGTTCTTGGATCGCAGGCTTGCTTTATGCGACTTTTAACGGTTTTACCGCCGTTGGCCTATTTGCGGCTTTATGCATTGTCGGTTCGTTGTTAGCTTTTTTTTCAAGTGGCATTTTGCCTGCTCAGGAGAAAACAAAGAAGGAGCTTGTAGAATCATAAATGCATAGAAACTCAAATGGATATTCTTAATCTTCCAAAATTCAACATCCTAAGTATTCGTGAGAATGAATTTGATTTTCTAATACAGGTGGTGACGAACTCTCCACCTTTAACATGTGCTCATTGCGGATGCCTAACGAACCTCTACAAGCACGATAACAGGGAACAGATTTGTATGGACTTGCCTATTAACGGCAAGCGTGTAGGGCTTCTAATAAAGCGTCAGAGGTATCGCTGTAGAGACTGCAATCGAACCTTTTGGGAACGCTTAGACCACACCATAGACGAGAAGCGAAGCTGCACCAAACGATTATTGTTTTATGTAGAGAAGCAAAGCCTTAAACGCACGTTTGTCAGCATATCTGACGATGTTGGACTGAATGAAAAAACGGTTCGTAACATCTTTCGTGATTACATCAATCGTGTTAAAGAAACGCTTCGGTTTGAAACTCCTAATTGGCTTGGGATTGATGAAATACACCTTATCAAGCCAAGATGCGTTTTAACCAACATGGAGGAACAAACTTTGTTAGACGTTCTGCCCAATCGTAACAAGGAAACCGTTGTAGACTGTCTTTCACGCCTTACAAATAGAGAACGAATACAATACGTAACAATGGATATGTGGAAACCGTATAAGGACGCTGTGAGGGCTGTATTGCCAAAAGCTATTATCATCGTCGATAAGTTTCCCGTTCTCTGTATGGCAAACCAAGCGTTAGAAACCATCCGCAAACAGCTTAAAAAGGGCTTATCGCCGAAGGCACGGCGTGGGCTTATGAACGACCGTTTTATCCTACTTAAACGCCATAAAGAGCTTACAGATATGGATAGGATACTGCTTGACCTATGGACGAGTCATTACCCGTCTCTTGGCATTGCGTATAACTTGAAGGAATCTTTCTTTGACTTATGGGATAGCGATAGCAGACAAAAGGCATACCTCAAATATCACGATTGGAAAGCTAAGTTACCAAATGAACTCCATGCGGCTTTTGGGCCTCTTACAAAGGCTATGGAGAACTGGGAAGAAGAGATATTCGCCTACTTCGACCATCGCGTCACCAACGCTTATACCGAGTCACTGAATAGCCTTATCCGTATCACTAACCGTTTAGGTAGGGGCTATTCGTTCGAAGCCCTACGAGCCAGAATTCTTTTTACAGAGGAGCTTGCAAAGCAACGTAAGCCAAAGTATCAGTGGCGGACCGATACCTATGTACCGGAAGAAAACTTCCCAATGTGCAAAATGCCCGACGTTACTCGTGAACCGGAAGAAACAACTCTGCTTGGTATTGATATTTTCACCTTAATTGAGAAATTGGAGAACGGTAAATTATAAGCCCTTCTCCACCAAAAATTCTCCGAGCACGGAGCTGACGATTCCCGACTTGCTCAATTTGCCGAATATTTTGGACAGGTCTCGGGCGGGAATTCAACACATAGTTCAATCGACGATTTAAATTATCGTTAATAAACCAAAAGGAATGATTATATAATGTCCAAAATGCTAGTTATCAATGCCCACCCCCAAGTGGAGTCGCAACAATCCATTAGTTTGCTCGTACTGAACCATTTCCTGAGCATATATAAGCAGCTAAATCCAACGGAAACTGTAGAGCAAGTCAACCTGTACGGCGAACAGATTCCAGTTGTGGACCATACGGTATTAAGCGCCAGTGATAAACTTCGGAAGGGAGAGCCCCTTACTGATGCCGAACAGCAAGTCACGGATCGAAGGAACGAGATTCTTAAACAGTTCAAAGATTCGACTAAATATGTCATTGCGATGCCACTGCACAATTTTAACATTCCTTCTAAACTGAAGGATTATATGGATACGATTATTATTCCGCGCGAGACGTATAAATTTACCGAGAACGGCTCCGTCGGATTGTTATACGACGGCCGCAGCATGCTCGTTATTCAAGGGAGCGGCTCCGTCTATACGAACGACGATTGGTATACGGAGGTTGAATATTCGCACAAGTACCTTAAATCTATGTTTAATTTCCTAGGGATCGAGGATTATCAAATCATTAGGGCGCAAGGGACAGCCATCTTAAAATGGGAGGAAATTCTGGACAAAGCGTACCGTGAAGCGGGGGAAGCGGCCCGACGTTTGACTGCCGTCAACCATAAAGTTACCGATTAAAGATAACGCCGGCGAAGGGTTCAATCCCCCGCGCCGGCGTTTTTCATCATAACAAGCGAATTATGGCCCTAGCTCCCGTGTTCACGAATTACCGCTCCCTTGCGAGATAAAGGGGTCATGGTACGAAGCTACTCACTTTTAACCAATATTGAGCAGAATGTTACATAGTTGTTCTGGAGTTGAATAGAACGGCGAATGGTCTGAATCCAACGTGAATACTTCCTTGCAGGGAGATGCGGCTTGCATTTGCCTTTGCATGTCGATTGATATGGCATTATCTCGAAGGCCTTCAATGTAATAACGAGGGACTTGACCAAAATTTTTTTCCGTCAGGCTCACCGGTGTCACAAATGGATTCGTGGCTTGTACCTGTAACCGAGATACTGCCCCGACTAAATCCTCATCTAGGCAATTGTTGTAGAACGTATCCTTTGCTTTGTCTGCGGGAACGGTAATTGTGCTCCCATCTTCAGAGACCCGCATATTGGGATTAGGCGGAATCACGAGCATGTTTTGACCATTCTGTAATAGAAATGCGGTTAAATAAACGAGCGATTTAATTCGATTCGGACGGTACTCGGCTGCTTGCGATACAACAATCCCGCCCATGCTGTGCCCGACTAGAATAACCTCTTGATCAAGACCATCAATAGTAGCTACCACACGATTTACATACATGTCAAGCGATACCTCTGAAATTGGGGTTTGGTCTTCTCCGTGTCCGGGTAAATCGATAGCAATTACACGATGACCGGCGGTTTCTAACATAGGAACGATTTTTTCCCAACACCAAGCTCCGTGCCACGCGCCGTGAATGAGCAGATAAGTAGACAACGAAATCACCTCTGAATAATATGTTATAATACGATGAAGTTAAATTTCACACCTGATAACAAGGGACCAAGCCACCTCGCAGCTAGCAGGCAGACGACAAGGGTGAACAATGGACACCAGCGAGGTGCTTCACAATACACCAACTCGGACAGAAAGTCGCGTGAATTCTTTGACTAAATGCCAATTGATACAAAAGATAACTTAGTTTCATAGTTCAAATATTATTGAACTATTGAATAAAAAAAATTTCTTTCTACAACGTATCCAGAAATCCGGGTAAGTAAGTTTGAAAGGTCTCCATATCGATACTCATATACCTCGTTTGAGCTTCTTTTCGTACCTTGATCAATTTCGCCTCCCTTAAAGTCCGCAAATGATACGAATTATTCGATTTTGAAGTACCGTGAATGTCTCCCACTTCTCCGCAATTCATCTCCTTCTTATTGGCATATAGAGTTCGAATGATTTCCAATCTTGTTTCATCAGCTAATGCCTTAAATATTCTGGCCCTGTGCTCATCATTCATTAATTTTTGAGTTTGAGTAGTCATAAAACTATTGTACTAAGAAATCGATACAAATCAAGTCTTTAGTGAAATACCACCATATTCTCCGATTTATAAGTGAAATGTTTTGAGTTTGTCTCCACTTTAAAATCCGAAGAACCGAAAAATAAAACGCCAATCAGAGGATGGTACAAAAGGATATGTGCTGAAAAAAGACATAGACGGTGAGCTACCAAAATCACCCGAGAAAGCCATTGCGAAACAGAACAGAACAGTAGATCGATTTATTTCATCTATTAATAAGATCGAAAAAACGGTATTGATATATGTCTTGAATAAAATTAAAGTTAAGAAAACAAAGTATGCAGGTTCAGATATAGTGGAATGATTAGTGTGAAATGGGGAGAATTATCAGTTTTAAGGAGATGTTACCTATGAGTCAGCCTACTGTAGTATCGTTGTGGAGATATCCCGTTAAATCCATGATGGGCGAAGAATTAAATGCAACCGATATCACAGAAAAAGGAGTTGTTGGAGATCGTAAGTTTGCGTTAATTGATACATCAACAGGTAAACTTGCGAATGCCAAGAATCCCTTAAAATGGCCGAACATGTTCGATTATCGGGCTGCCTATGTTGAACCGCCTCAAGATCCAGCGAAGCTTCCTGTGGTTAGAATCACTTTTCCCGATGGCAGTTGGGGTGTGACAACAGATGGAGACTTAAATCAAAGGCTGACGGACGAACTTTCCAGGCCGGTCAAAATAGCCACGCTTTCATCTGAAACTGAAGATGTTCAATTTGAGGGATATATACCTGACATTGAAGGGCTAAACAATCGGAATACGATTTTTACACGCAGTTCTCCGGAAGGAACTTTCTATGATATTGGTATCATTCACTTATTAACAACGGCAAGTCTAAACAAATTGAGGGAGCTTATCCCGGAAAGCCGGATTGAGGTTAAACGCTTCAGGACCAATATTGTAATCGATGTACCGGATGAAGAAGGATTTGTTGAAAACAGTTGGATTGGCAAAGAGATACGAATAGGCGATGAAGTTGTGCTTCAAGTTACGCAACCTTGTATCCGATGCATTATGACAACCTTGTCTCAAGGAGATCTGCCTAATGACCCATCAGTCTTGCGGGCAGCAGTCAAGCATAATAAGGGAGCCATGGGAGTTTATGCGAAGGTGATCCAAACAGGTCGAATTCGTCGTGGAGATAAAATAGTAATTGAATAGAACAGCCATTCATGGAATCGGTATAATGTCATAGATAAGCTATTAAATAAAAAAGTCCAATGGCTAAAGTCAATTAGCTCATTGGGCTTTTTTGCGTTGGAATTACTCCGGATGAAGCAGCTTTGTTTTCTTATCGGAGCCTCGTAAGCGGACAGTATAGATGATAATAATCCGGGGAAACGTAATTCTAGCCTTCAAGTATATGATCCGTTGGGTGTAAGTGGTTAACATTGAATTATGAAACTAACTGCAAAGCATGGAAGCTGAATTGTTTAAAGAAAGAAGGGATCAGCGTCGAGAAAGAAAGATTATGGAGTCGGGATTTCGTAACGATAAGTTTAAGTCATTTTTTTATCTTCATGACTTTTTATATTTTAGTCGTGACCTTGCCGCAATTTGTACTCGATGAGCTACATGGGAATAAGCAAAGCATTGGACTTGTTATCACGTTTTTTGTCATTACTGCGGTCATTTCCAGACCTTTAACCGGAAAGTGGTTAGAAGAGATAAACAGACGAAAACTTTTAATTATTTCGTTAATTATTTCTACATTATGTAGTTTGTCGTATATATGGATTGACAACTATTCTGTCCTACTCGTATTGCGGTTTATTCATGGTTTTGCTTTTGGGATGGTGACTACATCCACTTCAGCCATTGTTCTGGATACTATCCCTGAACATCGGAAAGGAGAGGGAGTTGGCTATTTTAGTTTGTTTATGAGTCTCGCGATGGTCATTGGGCCTTTTGTAGGCCTATGGATAACAACGCACACTAGCTATGGAGTCATGTTCTTTGCGGTTGTTGTATTTTCGCTGCTGTCCTTATTGTTCGGGATGCTTACAAGCTTCCCGAAGTACGTGAACCATTCAACATCAAACGCAGTTGTCAAAGGGTTTCGACGTTACATTGAGACGTCGGCGATACCCATTTCCATAGCCGGTTTTTTTCTTGCGTTTTCTTATGGTGCCTTATCTACATTTATCTCCGTATACGCCAAAACGCTTGGGCTGGAGCGCATTGCAAGCTACTTTTTTGTCATACTCGCATTGATGATCCTTCTAACTCGACCCTTTACCGGGCGATTGTTCGATCGAAAAGGAGAGCATGTCCTTGCTTATCCAGGAATGATCTTATACATTTTCGGGATGATCTGGTTAAGCCAAGCTTATTCGGCACCTGTATTTCTTATTGCGTCAGGAATTATTGGGCTCGGATATGGTGCTATCTTTCCTAGCTTTATGACCATTGCGGTTAAAGCTTCACCAGGTCATCGTAGAGGAATCGCTATCAGTACGTTTTTAGTGTTTTTTGACTCAGGGTATGGAATAGGCTCCTATTTGCTCGGTATTCTTGCAGCAAAGACAAACTATCACATGATGTACCTTATAGGCGGATTTATCATGATTTTAACTCTTGTAATCTACTACTTATTCCATCATCGGAGGCAGACAAATGGAAAGACTTCAATCTGAAATGTAGTTTAGTTTTTGCACTGCAATTTAAGCCGTAGGAAAAGACCAACAGATGTTGGTCTTTTTTTGTAGTCAATAGCTTGCGGAATCGCGGCACGGAACTGAGAGCGGTGTTCATGGATGAATCTAGATCGGCGCCGATCCTTTGTGAGTAATGTAGAGTATTCATAATAGTCCGTATAGTTGTCCGCTGCAAGAGAGAAAATAAATCGAATTTAAAAATCAGGAAAGAATTGTGATTAATAATGAATTCAGTACCTCAAGTATGGAAAGAGCTTAATGAATCATCCGATTTTTTTTATTTCTATCACAAAACCAACACGGAGCCTTTTTTCATTGGCTATTTTAAATCACTTACTGAGTCAAAGGTCTTGCACGAACATATCCTTGGTACCTTGAGTAAAGATTCGGATGTTTCTTTGGATGATTTGTACAAGTTGATCCCGGTTGCCGAAAAAGAAATGTCCTCCGATTGGAATTACATTCGAAATAAATTATTGCGTGGATATGTAGCCATACAACATGGTCTTCAAAATACAAATTGCCTATTGATCAATGCCGTTTTATCAAAAGGCCGCGACGTAACCAAACCCGAAATCGAATTTAACGTGGAAGGACCGAAAGAAGCCTTTGTTGAATCGCTGGACACCAATCTTAACCTGATCCGCAAGCGAATTCCCATTCCCAAGTTAAGAATAAAAGAGATCATTGTAGGTAGTGTGTCCGAGTCGAGAGTGGCCATTTGTTACATGGATGGAATTACGAATGAACAATATGTAAATACATGTATCCAGCGTTTAGAGAACTTACAATTCGATATGGTGTCAGATATAACCTTGGTTCAACAAATGATCGAAGATAATTCAAACTCCATCTTTCCTCAGTTGCTTGGGACCGAAAGGACGGATCGCGTTGCTTGGAGTTTAACAATGGGGCAGGTTTGTATTTTGGTTGACGGGTCCCCGACTGCGATTCTAGGACCTGTTACCTTGGGATTATTTTTCACCTCCTATGAAGATTATTTTCTGCCATGGATCATCGGCTCTATCATTCGGTTGATCCGCATTATTTCTGTTGTGTTTTCCGTCTTGGCCTCATCCGTATATGTTGCTGTTATGACATATCACGGTCACGGTATTTCAAATATTTTTTTGCCCACGATTATTTCCTCCAGGATAAATGTACCTTTTCCTCCTGTTGTGGAAGTGCTCATTATGGAGCTTGTCATTGAACTATTACGGGAAGCAGGTGCTAGATTACCTACCAAAATCGGACAAACAATCGGTATTGTTGGGGGTATCGTACTCGGTACCGCGGCTGTTGAAGCCGCTCTGACCAGCAACTTTTTATTAATCATTGTGGCGTTGTCGGCTATGGCTTCTTTCACAACTCCCGTTTATCGCATGAGTACAACAATACGTATTCTTCGGTTTCCGTTTATTATCGCAGCACAAGTATGGGGATTATTAGGTATTTTCATTTGTGCCCTTGCTGTTATTACCCATTTGTTGCGATTAACTTCTCTCGGGATGCCTTACCTAGTTCCTTTTTATCCTTTTCGGATTTCAAACCTGTACGATACGGTAATACGTCCTCCATTTTCAAAATTTCATCATCGACCAGGTTTTTTCAGAACGAAAAATCCAGTAAGATTCGATAAGAGAAATGCAAACTTAAAAAAAGACATCGACGAATGATTCAGTTTTGGGAGTGAAATAGTTGAATTCAACAGTTAATGAAAGGTATACCGTATCACCCTATCTGATTTTCGTTGTGATTCAATCGATGCAGTTCGGGTTAGGATTTCTGTCCATGGCGATCAAGCCTATTCAATTGGCCGGCCAAGATGCCTGGGTTTCCGTCCTCCTTTGCGCAATCATTATACATGTCGTCATATATATGATTTATCGAATTCTCAACGATAATGAGGCGGACCTTATACATATCCATCAACAGTTTTTCGGAAAATGGGCGGGTGGTGGTCTTAACCTTATCTTTATCGGATATTTCCTGCTGAATTCTACTTATCAAATTCGGCATTTTATTGAAGTTATACAAGTATGGATATTTCCTGATATGAAAACTTGGCCGCTGGCTTTAGTTTTACTCTTGCTTACGTATTACATGGTTGCAGGAGGATTTCGGGTTATCGTGGGTATCTGTTTGCTTAGCTTAATAAACAATATTCTTTTTTTATCCATGTTTTTTACGGCACCATTTCTTCATTTTAATAATTTATCGCCCATAATGGATCATTCGCCAAGCGATATCATCAAAGCAACAAAGGAATTGACCTTTTCTTATATGGGCGTGGAGATGCTATTTTTTTGTTACACATTCATTAAAACACCAAAAAAGTCGCAAAGGTGGGCACATTGGGCAATTATAGCCATGACAACGATTTATCTTGTCGAAATTATCTATTCAGTGTTACTGTTCAAAACCGAGCAATTATCAACCGAAATTTGGCCGGCATTATCGAAATATAAATTTATTCAATTTCCTTTCATTGAACATTTTGAATTTATCGGTGCATCTGCAACGGTATTACGGTTATTTCCTATCGTATGCTTATGTCTTTGGGCTTCAAGCCGAATGATGAAGTTAATGTTCACTATAAAACAATTGACAGTCTTGCCGATATTTTTGATTCTGATTTTCACTGCCGTATGTTTGATTCCAGATCGAAACAGTATTGAAGTTGTTCAATCGTGGTTATCAAAGATCGGATTATGCATTATTTATGTGTATATCCCATTTATGTACATACTCGATATAGTCAGAATGAAAGTGAGAAGAACGGTATGAGTCGGGTTTTATTCGGACTACTGGCTGCCTGCTTATTGTTAACAGGATGTGTGAAACAACAAATTTTGGATAGAATAAATCTTTTTATTGTCTCTGCATTCGATGAGTCAACAAAGAATCAAATCGAAATTACGTTGGCAGTGCCCAAGTTTCAATCCGGAAAACCCGGTTCTGTTTCAACCGAGTTGTTCTCAAAAGTGGGTCATACAAGCTTGGGTATCAGAGAATTAATGAGTATGCAGTTAGATCGGCCCCTGAATCCAGGGAAACTTTCTGTGGTTTTGTATGGAAAAGATATGGCAGCAAATGGGCTGGCAAAAGAATTGGATGTGTTTTTGCGCAATGCTTTTTTTTCGCGCAGAATGTACTTGGCCGTTGTCGATGGAAGCGCAAAGAAACTGTTGGAAGAAAACTTCAGTTCAAAAGAAGAAAAAGGGATGTTTTTGTACAATTTACTCGATACAACTACACGTAAGGGGCTTCTTCCAAGCCAAAATCTTCACGAATTCGAATATTCCCTTATAGGTAAAGGAATGGACCCGTTTTTGCCGCTCCTTAAATTGCAAAACGGTCAAGTAATGATTTCGGGTACAGCATTATTCAAGAATGATAAGTATGTAGTATCCCTGAATGAAAAACAATCGCGGCTCATGAAACTGCTTCTTACTAATATGAATCACGGTACCATTGAGGTAAAGCTTGACGATGAGTCTTACCTTGCAGTGGAGAACATCGGGTCAAAAGTGAGTTATCGAATCAATCCAGATCCGAAAAGTCCAAATGTGATGATCAACCTTGTCTTAAACGCTAAAATTAGAGATGCAAGGGAGGTTCGTCTTCCAAAACAAGAGCTTCAAAGAATCAAAGATAGTTTAGAAAATGATCTTCACACAACCGGATTGGATCTAATAAAGTTGTTTAAAAAAGAAGGGATCGATCCACTCGGTTTAGGGGATTTCGTAAGGAGCAAAACACGAAATTGGAATGAAGAAGAATGGAAAAAAGTTTATCCAACGATGAACGTGGGTTTGTATGTAAAGGTGAATCTCACGGAAACGGGGATCAAGAAATAGAGGACCCTCGATGAAGAAGATGAAAGCTAAAAAACACTAAGTTTCCAAGTATTATCATTGGCAGCTTAGTGTTTTTTTATATGCTAAGACATACGACGCTTTGTCATTTAGCTGCCATTATAGATTAGGATAAAAATCACTGCTCCTTTTTGTCTTTACCGCTAAAGTAAACGATAACTACTCTGTATTACAATAAAGACATCAAATGAGTTAACAACAATCTGAAGCCTAGGTATATAGAGGCTGGGGGGGATTATTGTGGATGCTGAGCGTTTGGTTTAGGGTTACAAAATAATGTCGAGAAACCGCAGTGACGGCTGGGATACAGTAACATTAAATCGTTGTTTTCTATCAAAAGCTTTTACTGCAATTCAGTGCAGTAGGAGCTTTTTTGCATAGGAGCTTTTATCTTCTCATACAAAATAAAGGTTCCAAAGAAAAAAGTTCTTTGGGACGAGCGTCCGAGCGCCCATTTCGGGAGCATTTGGGTAATTGAAAAAGAGAGCTAATGTAAATCATGGCTCTCTTTTTCTCTTACCAAATCATAGGAGATATATGAAACATAATGCACATGCTTCCTACTTACACCGCAGTGTGGAAGAAAAATGAGACATAGGCGGAAAAATGGAACATACCCTGGAGGCGCTAAAATGGTTCATGATATGGCAATTTGGTGATGTTCATCACTTTCGCGAGGCGCTTATACTGAGGTTGCGCAGTCGAGCAAATCCCTGAACAGGGAGGTGTACTAATATGATATGACTAAGGGGCATGACCGTCATTCGAACGGATGTAAGAACATCGTGAAATCAAGGAGTGAGGCAGCTGTGGATCCGTTAACAATGCGCGGCATTATTACGGTTTTGAACACCCCGTTCACAATACAGAACGAGCTTGACGAGGCTTCGCTACGGCGGAATGTCCGGTTGGCGCTGGACGCGGGAGTAGTGGGCTTTCTCGTTCCCGGTCTGGCTGCGGAACTGTATCACCTGACGCCAGAGGAAAGGCTGCGTATGACCCAGGTTGTGGTGGAGGAAGCAGGCGGACGTGTTCCTGTCATCGGAGGAGCAACAGCGGCTTCTCCTGTTGAAAGGTTGAAGTATGCGGAACAATTCATCGGACTTGGGTGTGCTGGAATCCTTGTGAATATTCCGTATCAGGACGACGGGCAATACGAGCGGGATGTGCGGGAGATTGCCGGTGTTAATCCTGGCTTTTTGATGCTGCAAGACTGGGATCATTCCGGTTTCGGTGTGCCTGTTCCGCTAATCGCCAAGCTGTTCCGCGAGATTGAGTCGTTCCGCAGCTATAAAATCGAGGTGGTTCCAGCAGGTGTAAAGTACAGTCAGGTCCTGGAAGCGACGGGCGGCGGCCTGCATGTTGCTGGAGGATGGGCCGTGACACAGTTTATTGAGGGCTTGGACCGTGGGATTCATGCCTTTATGCCTACTGGCATGCATGAAGTGTATACCGCGATATACAGAATGTACGCGGAAGGGAAGAGAGCGGAGGCTGTTAGGTTATTTTATCGGCTTCTTCCCGTTTTGGCGTTCGCGAACCAGCATCTGGACGTGTCGATCCACTTTTTCAAACGACTCCTATACAGGCAAGGGACATACGGTACACCACACGTGAGAGAGCCGATCTTACCGTTTGACCAATGCCATGAGCGGATTGCGGATGAATTAATTGCCTATGTCTCTCAGTTGACAGATGAACTTGAAGAAAAGAGGCGCTGAGTTGGGAAGCTCCATGTCGGAAAATCAGGGGGGCAGAGCCAGCAATATTCGATTGGAAATGTTTAACGTTCCGCCAAAGCAACTTTTTGCATCATAGTGGAGAAATGAATCAAGGACCAATAGCGGAAAAACGGTACTTTTAACGCCAATTTGGATATTCAAATGCTCAAAAGTGGTGTGCTAATATCCTCTTGTAAGACAAACCAATGACATGGGAGGACTTATTCGATGAAGAACAAATGGGCAAAGTATAGTTGAATTCACTGATTACTATGTAAACGTTTACAAGTGGAAAGAAAACAGAAATCAAAAAGGGTAGTTTTTATTAACAATATGAAAGGACGTGACCCAGTTTGAAGAAGATGAAACGTTTAAGCCTCTTAATGTCTCTAAGTTTAGCTTTTAGTATGTTTGGTTCTGTAGTTGCGGATGCAGCAGCGCCGGAAGGCATAACCCATTCTAGAATGATGCCCGTCGACACTCTAGCTAATCACGGTTCTACAATGGTGGAACTGCCAGATGGCTCGCTCTTCTCTGTATGGTTTAACGGAAATGGTGAAAGAGATGGGAATTTAACTAAACTAATCGGTTCTCGCTCGAAAGATGGTGGTAAAACTTGGACAGAACCATTCGTTGTTTATGATACATGGGATTTCCCAGATAACAACCCGGTTCTTTTTGTAGATAGCCAAGAAAGACTATGGTTGTTCTACGGCGTTATTTACAATGGACAATGGGTATCTACTCAAACTAAGTTTATGTATGCCGATAAGGGCAGCTATGAGTATGACGCTCGCAATGGCGGAAATGCGAAGTGGCACTATCCACAGCCAATCTACACCAATGTTGGGGATGGCATGGTTGGCGAAGGTAAGTACTCAAATGGACAGTGGACCTATGGCATCAAGGGTGCTGAGATTAAGTTTGTAAAACCAAGTTCAGTGACTGCCAATAGTCCTCTGGACCCGTCAAAGTATGTACCAGTAACTTCAAAGTTTGACGTTGCTTCGCGTTATATTACAGACAGCTTTGTTGTCTCGATGAGAAATAAATATGATCAGTACATTACATATTTGAATGCTGAAAAGCCTTACGATGATGTTTATGAAGGTAGAACAGCTGAAGTCGTCAATTTGCTTACCACTGGAGTCTTTACTTCGAATGGTACTGGTGGTTATACCAAATATGAGCCGCCAATTATTAAAAATTCAATTGAACGTGCTTCTGGTGCAGATAATAACGTGAATACATGGGGACCCATTTACCGCAGACTTGGATGGCAAACCAAAAATAAACCGATTGAAGTAACACTTGCAGATGGCGTAACCAAAAGATTAATTTTGCCGTTATATTCGGATTCGTTGTCAAATTCAGTTTGCGCCTATACCGACGATCACGGCATTACCTGGAAATTTAGTGACCCTATTGTAGGATCAGGTACGATTCAGGGCTCGCTGATTCGAATGAATAATGGCGCGATTCGCGGTTACTTTAGAAGCGGTAAGTTAGACGGCAGAAACGGACGCATGGCATGGAATACGACATACTCAGAGTCAACCGATAACGGAGTAACGTGGAGTGTTCCGAAAGTCGATCCTTACTTGAAAAATGATGGCGGCTTTGAACTATCCAAGCTTCCAAATGGCGACTGGTTGATAGCTACAAATCAAGAAACCGCACGCGGCGTAGTTAAGCCTACGCAAGACGGTAATAGAAGTTCTTTCAGTTTATTGATTTCTTCCGATGAAGGATTGCATTGGAAGCCGATCATGATTAAGGATGGCATGAACAATGGTGAGACCTATGAATATCCATCGGTTGTCGTTGACAGTGCTGGGAACGCTTTGATGAACTACACTTATAAAACGCCATCTGGCCCAACGATTGGCTTCTCTAAAATCGCAAACAACGAGATTGGGACGTTATTCAGTTCTGTTACGACAGCAACTTACGGCGCTGGACTCACACCGACTGATGACAGTGTTACAAAATTGCCGACAATTGTACTAAACGTAGGAGAGACTACGCCACTCAAGTACAACCTAACGATAGGCGGAGAATCGTTCGATGCAGCAATCAATTCACTTACTTTGACTTCAGATTTGGCTGCTGTAGCTACAATTAACTCCACGACAGGGGTCGTGACTGCACTTAAAGCAGGAACTGCAATGATAACTACTGTAAGCAACCAATACGGAACCATTTATAAATGCATCATTAAAGTTAACTAAGTTACCCATTGAAAGGAGTAATGTAGATGAAAGGGAAATTCAAGTTACTAACTACACTGACTGTTTGTGCGGCGATCTCTGTAACAAGTATAGTTCCTGCTGCCTTCGCTGCTCCTACGGGAACATTTAGCTATTCGGATAAAGCTGTAAGTATTTTCAATCCAATCAAGGATAATGGTGCTGCAGGCGACCACATACACGGTTCCAGCATTGTAGAATTGCCAAACGGAGAGTTGTTATGTGTATGGTTTCAGGGAAATGGCGAACGAGATGCGACTACGACACGGATTATGGGAGCACGATCAACGGATGGTGGAAAAACGTGGTTGACACCGTTTGTAATGACCAACGCACAAGATATTGCTGATATTAATCCTGTCGTATACGTTGATTCCGGCGACCGTCTCTGGTTTTTCTGGTATCCCGTGTTGGCGGGCAGATGGCAAACTTCTCAACCTAGATATGCTTATGCCGAAAAAGGCAGCTATGAGATTGCACAGATTGGCAACAATGTGCCTAACTGGACATTTTCTGAAAATGTTGGGATTAAGCTAGGTAAAAACATTGGCGGTACAGTCGATCCGAACAGCCCAGACGACCATATAAGTCTGTCACTCGATGATAGACCTGGAGCAACATCAAGACCTTCTTGGGCCACACCACCTGTTGTTGCCCGTCCAGAGTTAGCAAAAGGTTTCGTGAATACGATAAAAGCCAAGCTTGCTGAGCAAAAAGAGTATTTGTTCAAACCAGTTGCAGATGGAGGAGCAGGTATGAGCCGTAAGATAAATGAAGCTGGATTTGATGGTCTAGTCACCCAGATTATGCAGCTCAGTGGCGGCGACCCAACTCAATATCTGTACGCTCCGACAGTAGCGGACAAAATTTATGAGCCTCGTTCAGGTTATCCGTTAGCCCGTCGGATCGGCTGGCAGACCAAAGATAAGCCGTTTGCGGTAGATCTTGGCAACGGCAAAGTTCGTTTGCTTCTGCCCCTGTATTCGGATGTCCTGGAAATGAGCATTATGGCATTTACAGAGTATGATCCTTCCCAACCTCTTGAGGACAACTCGGTTCGTTGGGAGATGAGCGAGCCTATCGTAGGTGTCGCCAACATTCAGGCCACGATGGCTCAAAGAACAGACGGCACGATCGTAGCTTATATGCGTGATAACGGTCCAAGACCTTATCGAGTGGTGTCTTCCGAGTCCAAAGATAAGGGATTGACATGGTCAACGGTCAAGGACGTTCCTGAACTGCAGGACCCGGGTGTAGGACACGATCTTCTGCAGCTTGAGAGCGGCAATTGGGTGTTCGTTCACGTAGATACGGAATCGAGCCGGAACACGTTGGCTGTTGCTCTTTCAGATGATGAAGGAAAGACATGGAAATATAGAAAGCATCTCGTTCTGGATACAAGAAGCAGTACGGGAAGCTACCATTACCCTGCTGTAACGCAAGGCGAGAATGGGGATATCCTGATCAGCTTTAGCCGGTTTTTCTCATCTCTGGATAAGGACTCTGCTAATCAATCCTTGGGCAATTATAAGAATATTGCATTTGCGAGAGTTACCGAGGACTGGATTAAGCAGGGTGATACTGTAAACATTATCAGGGAATATGAAAGCTTTGATCGTGAAATTGCAGTTCCTGCATCTTTCAATATCAGTACGGCATCCGAGAGTGCAATTAAAGCCCTGTTCCCATCTACAATTAAAGCGTATACCTCCTATAAACCGGGGGCAGAGAACGGTGTGCTTCCTTCAGTTGATTTGCCAGTGAATTGGGATGTTGCAGCTATTAAAGCGAATTATAAACTTAATTCTTTAATTAGCAACCTTACCGGTGTTGTTGATGAGACAAAGCTTCCGCAGGGTGTAACAAGCGATATGCTGCCGTTCTTCAAAGCACCATTGAGAGTATATTTGTACGTTGATCCGGCAGCGATTGCTGCGCAAACGGTGGAGCTTGAAAAGAAAAATATTGCAATAGGCATAGGCAACTCTGAACGACTTGTTGCAACCGTATCTCCTGCCAATGCAAGCAATAAAGCAATTTTGTGGAGTTCCAGTGATTCCAGTATTGCCATGGTAGATGAGTTAACAGGTCTGGTTACAGGTGTAAGTAATGGGAAAGCGGAAATTACTGCGACAACGCTGGACGGCGGCTTTGTTGCAACAACGAGAGTCGTTGTTGTGCCAGGTAATGCTAGCAGCAAGTAGCCGAACATGAAGGTGGTAAACTGCTTGTAGGTACGATGCCGAAGATCGGTATTTGACCCGCTGACTACCGGGCATGTCGTTATATAAATATTATTCGAGAGAAGACCGCTTCCCTAGCTGGGAGCGGTCTTCTTGTTTCACGAAGGCTACTCCTACAACGGATAGCTCGGAATTGGGAGTTTGCAGCACGAACATCATCAGACATAGGTTTATGGATGAGTTGCCGCGATTTTATATCGTGCATTACGACTTTTTGCATCATAGCGGAGAAATGAATCAAGGTCCGAATAGCGGAAAAATGGTGCTTTAAACGCCAATTTGGATATTCAAATGCTCAAAAATGGTGTGCTATGATCCTCGTGTAGGGCAAACCAATTACATGGGAGGATTTATTCGATGAAATCAAAAAAGGGGATTATGGCAGTAACTGGTTCATTACTAGTGCTATCTAGTGTACTTAGCGGTTGCGGAAGCAGTTCAACGACTTCAACGAATAATACGGCGACTCCAGCAACTACGGCTGGTGCTTCAAGCACTCCGGTGTCGGCCCAACCGCTATCGCTGACTTGGATGAGGTACGAACACGCATCGCAAGCTATCGTGGCCAACTCAAAAGCCGTTCAGGAAATTTCAAAGCGTAAAAATGTAAAACTGAATCTTCAAAGTGTCCCTCAAAGCAACTACGATGATAAAAAGAAAACGTTGATCGCAACGAATACACTGCCTGATGTGATGCTTGTTAAACAAGATGATATACAGAACTTTGCTGACACAGGAGCATTCCTGGATTTGACACCCTATTTGGACAAAATGCCAAATCTGAAGAAAGTCATTTCCCAGCAGCCAGAGATTAACAAAAACAAAATTGACGGTAAGCTTTATGGATTCCCTCTTGTCGCGAATTGGCAGGGTGTTGGCGGCCAGCTTTCGATGATCCGTATGGATGTGCTTGATAAGCTAAGTTTGAAAAAGCCAACTACTTATGATGAATTGTATCAAGTGATGAAGAAAATGAAAGAAGCGAATCCGGATTCATATCCATTTACAGCTCGTGCTGCAAATGGACTAACAGGAACAGAAAATCTAATCAATCCAATTTCTTTCGCATTTGGAAGCGGATACACAACCTTTAACGGTACGAAAGTATACTACGAGCCGAAAGATAAACAATACAAATTCGGTCCTGCTATGCCAGAGTTTAAAACTGCTATCACATGGTTGAATAAACTCTACAAAGAGAAGCTTCTTGATCCGGATTATGCTACGGCTACATCGCAAATTTGGCAAGAAAAGCTAAACTCAGGAAAATCCTTCTATTTCCAAGATAATAATGGTTTCGCTAGCACGTTTAATATTAATCTGCAGAAGAAAGATCCGAATGCTAAGTTTGATATGTTGGATACCATGACATCTCCGAGCGGTGCAAAGCGTAACCTGATCTATGCACTTGGCCACTTATCGGAATCGTATGTCATTAATGCGAAAGTGAAAAATCCGGAACAAGTTGTTCAATTCATGGATTGGTTCTACTCCCCAGAGGGTATTGAGGTTACAAACTTCGGTAATAAAGGCGAAGATTTCACTGGTGAAAATGGCACTTACAAATTGACTGACGCTGTTGTCAACAAGTATAAGGATAGACAACCAAGTGCAATTTATGCACTGCAATCGGAGTATGGCACGGGCTACCTCGGGCTTGCTCTGAACAATGACGATCATGCGGGATTACCTTTTAACTCCAAGGAATGGTTAGATTGGAACACGAAAGCATCTAAAGCTTTGGATACAGGCGAAAATGTTCAATTCGTTAATGACCCTCCATTTACAAAAGAAGAGCGCGAGAAGCTGAAACAAATCCGTACACAGCTTGATGCTTACTTGGCTCAAAACATGGATAAATTTATTGTGACAGACGGTGCACTTAATGACTGGGATAACTTCGTTAAACAACTCAAAGCAAAAGGTTCAGATGATATTGTCAAAATTTACAACGATGCCTTAGCCCGCGTGAAATAACGTTCGAAGTTCATGCAGTGAGAGGGCAGGTTGCTAAGATTTCTGGGCAGCCTGTCCCTTTATTTTCCCGAAAGGAGTGGAGATATTTGACACCAGTTGTTGAGATTAAAAAAAATACACCAATTGTTGCGATTAAAAAAAATATCCGCAAGAGCATGCCGCTGTATCTCATGTTTCTATTACCGTTTGCTTATTTTGTTATTTTTCACTATGCACCCATGGTGGGGAATTTGATGGCATTTGAAGATTATTCAATCGTCAAGGGGTTCTTCCATAGTCCGTGGGCAGGGACGAAGTATTTTCGCCAATTTCTGACAGATCCATATTTTTGGCAAGTGGTTCGCAATACAGTGCTCATCAACCTATATTCACTTATTTTTTATTTCCCCTCTTCACTCGTGTTCGCTTTATTGTTAAACGAGCTGCAATTAAAAGTTTTCAAAAAGTTTATTCAAAGCGTCACGTATGTTCCGCACTTTCTGTCTACCGTTGTAGTCGTAGGTATGCTGGTTAACTTTCTCTCTATCGATGGTCTCATTAATGGAGTGATTAAGCTCTTTGGCGGGGAAGCGAAAACATTCATGTCCATGCCGCAGTGGTTCCGAACCATTTATGTCGGCTCTGAAATCTGGCAAGGTATTGGTTGGAACTCCATTATTTATTTGGCGGCATTGACCTCTATCGATCCACAACTGTATGAGGCGGCGACGATGGACGGGGCAAATCGATGGCGTAAATTGCTTCATATTACACTGCCTGGGATTTCAACCGTCGTCACGATCATGCTGCTTTTGACTGTAGGTAAAATGCTTTCGGTCGGATTCGAGAAAATTTTATTATTGTACAGTGGTCCTACTTATGAAACCGCAGATGTTATCCAAACATTTGTTTACCGTCGAGGATTGATTGACAGCGACTTTAGCTTCGCTGCGGCTGTAGGTATTTTCCAATCTTTACTGGCCTTTGCGCTCGTTATATCAGCTAATCAAATTGCCAAAAAAATAAATGGATCCAGATTGTTCTAGCGGAGGGGATTGAAGATGCGAAGTCGTAACTTTTCTTATTTCGATACGATTAACATAATTTTTATGCTGGCTATGATCTTTATTACCCTGTATCCGCTTTATTATATGGGAATCATATCGATTAGCTCCGGGTCATCGGTTAGCAGCGGTGAAGTGTTTTGGCGACCTATAGATATTAATTTTAAAGCATATAGCGTTATTTTTAATGATCCTGCCATTGTGCGCTCTTACGGAAATACCTTTTTTTATACGTCCGCCGGTGTGCTGATTAATCTGGCGATGACGGCTCTTTGTGCATACCCTTTGTCGCGTAAGCATATGTATGGGCGCTCATTTCTTGCTTTGTTTGTTGTGTTCACCATGTTCTTCGACGGTGGTCTCATCCCGCGCTATATGGTGGTTCATGCGTTAGGAATGGTCAATACGATTTGGGCCATATTAATTCCGACTGCGATCAATGTTTTCAATATGATCTTGATGAGAACATTTTTTGAAGATATTCCAGAAGCGCTCCACGAGTCTGCGATCATGGACGGCGCCGGAGAATTTAGAGTTTTCACAAAAATTGTGCTGCCGCTTTCCTTGCCTGTCATGGCCACAATGTTTCTCTTTTACGCGGTGGCTCACTGGAACAGCTTCTTTCCTGCACTCATTTACTTAAATGAGAAGAATTTGTACCCGATGCAAATCATTTTACGTAATATCGTCATTTCGGGAGATATGGCTACACAATCCGCACAGCTTGGTGCAGCCGAAGCGGGGCTGGCCGTCATGACGGAAAATATTAAATATGCATGTGTCTTCGTGGCCATCTTGCCCGTGCTTGTCATTTACCCGTTTGTGCAAAAATATTTTGTGCAAGGAGCCATGCTGGGATCTGTAAAAGGTTAGAAAGATCAAATTATCATAATGCGTGAAGGGGGATAACATGACTGTTGAAATGAAGCTTCATTTAATCGGAAATGCCCATTTGGATCCGGTTTGGTTATGGCGTTGGCAGGAGGGGTACGCAGAGATCAAAGCGACTTTTCGTTCTGCTTTGGATCGATTGAATGAGTTCCCTGATTTTGTATTTACGTGTGCCTGCGCGTCTTATTACAAATGGGTTGAAGAGAATGCTCCCGAGATGTTTGCCGAAATTAAGCAGCATGTAGCCGAAGGACGTTGGGTCATTACAGGCGGTTGGTGGATACAACCGGATTGCAATTTGCCATCGGGCGAATCATTTGCTAGGCATAGCTTATATGGACAACGGTATTTTATGGAGAAATTCGGTGTCATGGCGCGGGTGGGCTACAATGTTGATTCTTTCGGTCACCATGGCATGATGCCACAGTTATTGAAGCAAGGTGGCATGGATTACTACGTTTTCATGCGTCCTGGGGCACATGAGAAGACATTGCCGCACGATTTATTCTGGTGGGTATCGGAAGATGGCAGCCGTGTTATGACATTTAGGCTCGCGGACAGCTATGGCAATTGGGCGAGTAATGGCATGGAAGATAAGATAATAAGCCACAGAAATATGGCCGTAGCAAGCGGTCATGCTTTTATGTCTTTCTTTGGCGTTGGTAATCATGGCGGAGGGCCGACAATTGAGAACCTTAAGCTCATCCATGAGATCCAAAAGCGACCTGGACTGGATGACATTCAGTTAAGCTCTCCTAATCATTATTTTACAGAAATGAGGAAGTTGGATCCGGATATCCCTGTGATTAAAGATGAAATGCAGATGCATGCCGTCGGTTGTTACTCCACACACTCGGAATCAAAGGCCACTAACCGCCGAGTGGAGCACAGGATGCTGACAGCCGAGAAATTTTCTACACTTGCCAATTTGACACTTGCTTTACCGTATCCGTCAGAAGCACTTCATCGGGCTTGGGAAAATGTCATGTTCAATCATTTCCATGATATTATGGGCGGCTGCAGTATAAAGGAAGCTTTCGACGATGTTCAGGAATTTTATGGTGAAGCGTTAAGTATTGGAGCAAAAGCGATAAACGCTGCTCTTCAAAAGATTTCCTGGTCGATTAATACAATGAAACCAGGCGTGAAATCCTTAAGCAAGGAGAAGGACTGGCAGCTTTGGGAGCAAGATGATCTGGGTTCACCTCTTGTGGTTTTTAACCCATTATCGTGGGGAGTGGAGGCACCAATTGGAATTAACAAGAAGCTGGCTGGTGTGACTGATGCTGCAGGCAATCCATTGCCCATTCAAACGATCAGGGCATCTCGGACAAATACCATTGATAAATGGGATACGTTAATTATGGGGCGAATCCCGGCTTTCGGATATCAGGTCTATTGGGTATACCGAGATAAAGCTTGCGAGCCGATGGAGCCGATAGGGGCCGCTCGGGCTGAGGGGTGCCTCTTAGAGAATAATAAGCTATTCGTTGAGCTCGATCCAGATACAGGATATATCCGACATGTCATTGACAAGCTTCATGGTTTTAGAGAAGTACTGACTGGAGACGGAGCGGTGCCAATCGTCTTGGATGAGAGCCACAGTGATACATGGGGACACGGTCTGACACACTATCGTGATGAATGGGGATGCTTTTGTAACGCAGAGTTGCAAGTGCTTGAAACAGGGCCTCTGCGGGCGACGATTCGGGTAATTAGTCATTTCGGAAAATCTGTTCTTCGTCAGGATATCAGCTTATTACATGACAGTTCCAACCTGCATGTCAAGGTAAGGCTGGATTGGAGAGAGCAGCATAAGATGCTTAAGCTTGCCTTTCCTGTAAATGTCGAGCAACCTCGTGCCGTGTTTGAAATTCCGTACGGGTTCATTGAACGACCGGCGAATGGAAACGAGGTACCGGGACAAATGTGGGTAAATGTATCGGGTAATGAACCTCGTACAGCGGAGGGCATTGAACCGTCAGCAGTATTCGGACTTTCTCTGATCAACGATACCAAATACGCTTACGATGTTCTAGACAATGAATTAAGGATGACTGTCGTTCGAAGTCCGATTTATGCAGATCATTTTGGCGAACGTGATGAACAATTGGAATATATGGATCAGGGTGTGCAGGAGTTTATCTACCTACTCTCGCCTCATGCCGGATCGTGGCAGGATAGCGGCGTTGTACGAAAGGCATACGAATTGCATACTCCGCTGCAGCAGGTATGGGAAACGTACCACGAAGGTCATTTACCGCAAGTTTCCGAGGGAATTGTGATTTCTGCTGAAAATGTGGTAGCTGTGGCCTTTAAACCAGCGGAAGACGGGAATGGCTGGATTCTACGCTGTAATGAAACTTACGGAAGAGAAGCGGAGACAAATCTATGCATTCTAGTCTTAAATCGCAGTTGGCGAAGTACCTTTGGCAAGTGTGAAATTAAAACGTTTTTTATACCTGCAGAACAGCACGACCCCATCATGGAAGTGAATTTTTTGGAAATGAAAAATAATATCAATGAGAGAGAGATGTCAAATGAAGATTAATAACCCTAACGGCGTATGGCCAACCATGATTACCTTATACAAGGAGTCTGAAGAAATTGATTTTGATGCGATGGGACGTATGGTTGAATGGTTTATTCAAAACAAGGTTGACGGTTTATTTGCTGTATGCCAGTCTAGCGAAATGTTCTTTTTGAGTTTGGAAGAGCGTGTGAAGCTTGCCGCTTTTGTCGTGGAGAAGGCAGCGGGACGAGTTCCCGTCATCGCCTCGGGGCACATTTCCGACTCGCTTGAAGACCAGGCTCGAGAATTGACAGCGATGTCAGAAACTGGCGTTGAGGCCGTAATCCTGATTTCGAACCGATTGGCAGGAGCAGATGAGTCTGATGACGTGTGGAAGGCTAACGCTCAGAAGCTAATTGAACAGCTGCCGGATCATATTGCGTTTGGTATCTATGAATGTCCATTTCCATATAAGCGTTTATTATCACCATCTGTTTTGAAATGGTGTGCGGATACCGGAAGATTTTTCTTCTTGAAGGATACTTCTTGTGATGTGGAGATGATCAAAGAAAAGCTGGAAGCGATTAAAGGAACTTCATTAAAGCTTTACAACGCCAATACAGCTACGCTTCTGGAAACATTGAAGCTTGGCGTTGATGGTTACAGTGGAGTCATGGCTAACTTTCATCCGGACCTGTATGCATGGCTTCTACATAATTGGGAGAAGCAGCCTGAAGAAGCGCAGCGTTTAAGTGATTTACTGAGTGTAGCTTCATTTATTGAGCGGCAGTTGTATCCGATAAACGCTAAATATTATCAGATGAAGGAAGGAATCAGTTCGAATTATCGCTCGCGTGCGAGGAATCAGGATGACTTTACAGCCACTAATAAAGCGGAAGTCGATCAGCTATACCGTCTTTCCAAGGAGTTATCTAAGCAATTCTCAGCTGTTGCGATTAAGAATTAACAGAGATCCAGTTCGGTAACGTAGAACGTCCAACACAGTGGAATGACCTAGGTTATCCATTCAGGCAAAAATAGAAAAATGAAGGCCACATGAAGTCACTCTACGCAGTAGGCGATTTTATGTGGCCTTATTTCGTGCTTAGTCGGTTTCCTGATTCCTTGCAGGGATGATTTAATAACGACAACAGCAGCGCGGCGGAGCAGCTAGTAAAAGAAAACGTTCATGTATAGCGGGAGGATTTCATATAGAAAGATCCGAATAATACATAGATGATAATAATTGTTACAAAGTTCCTCAGCCAATACATGATTTGGGATTTGTGGGAACAGGAGGGGGGGGGGCGAACTTGAATTGGAAGCATCTGAAGCAATCATTGAATAAGAACAGGCTATTCTTTAAGATTCTGCTATATTTCATCTCATTATTAATTCCAATTGTCATTATTGGAATCATCTCTTATTTTAACGCAGATCATTTAATTAAGAAGGATGCCTCCGAGAAGCTTACTGATAATTTGATTTCATCCTCCAAAACAATTGATATTTATTTAAGTATGGCGCAGGCAACCAATAACAGCTTGCTACTTAGTGAGACGATTCAGCAATATTTACGACCGGATTCATTACTTACGGATGATGAGAAAATTAAAATGCCATCGATTGTGAGATCAATTGCGGGTAACCGCAATCCAATCAGCCATTTTGTAGATAATATTTTTATTTTTGTAGATGATAAACGCGTTTATTTAAGTGATGGCATCGTTAATTTTGACATTTTCTTTGACAAATTTTATAAATTTGATGAGTACAATAAAGATTTCTGGCGTCAACGCTTACACCAAAGCAGCTTATTCGAATTATTGAAGCCTACCAAAGTGGTCAACGCTGATATGAATTCTTACCGAGAGGTTATCCCGAGTATTACGACACAATATTTGAATGGGCATTTGGCAACGATGGTGACGACAATTTCCATTCCTACGATCGTGGTTACGTTGCAAAACAACTCGATTTTCTCGACTACCCAATATCTTGTACTGGATAAAAATAATCAGATCATTTTGCAAAGCAGCGAGTTAGATCAGAAGGCGAAAGAAGAAATCATTGCTGGAGCTTCATCGGAGGAGCGAAGTAACGGGGCGATTCGGATTGGTCAAGAACAGAACTGGCTGGCACAAACCACGTCCGATTTTGGGTGGAAGTATTTTTCTATCACCCCTGTGAACTCGTTTAACCAGGAGTCTGCAAGTATTTTTAGTTTGATTATCTGGATATGCATTAGTTTACTTATTATTGGTGTAGCTTTTTCTTTCATATTTAGTGTTCGCTTATATAATCCGATCAAAAATATAAGAGATATTTTACAAAAAACTGAAAAAGCGGATGAATGGAACAATGATACTCACCACAGCAGCGAACTTCAAAGAATCGGAAATAGCGTTAATCAATTGATACAGCAGCATAGAGATGACAATATTAAAATCAATACATTTTCTGATGAAATTCTCGAACAGTTTTTCACGAATTTAATTAAAGGATATCGAGGGGCACAGCCTTATTCCGTTAATCAAATCTTAAATGAAATTGATTTTCACACAGGGAGTTATTTATGCTGCTGCTTCATGATTCATTTTAGGGATAGATTTTATCATGAGATTGTGGAAGCAGACCGATTATTGATTTTGGAAAAGATGAAGAATGTGCTTTGGGGCATTATGAAGAAGTACGTGAATTGTTATTTGACAGAATATGAGCCTTACTTATATGTTTGCATGGTTAATTTGAAGAGTGAGGAAGACCGTGGGCAATTAGACCAAGCTTTAGAGATGATTAAACTGACCTTTGCCTATGACATGATTTATTGCGAATTAATTATTGGTTTAGGAAAAAAATACGATAAGATCGATGATTATTCGAAATCTTATAGTGATGCTATTACAGCCATAGATAAACGGACGGACTCATCCAAGATGGTCATTTTAGATGCGACTCATTTTGTTATCGACCAAAACTACTATTATTCATTTCTAGATGAGAACAAAATAGTAAATGGTTTGAAATCAGGTGACATGGGTGGCCTGAAGGTAGAGCTGGAAGGAATTATTGGCTTGAATAAAGCAAGGGGTGTCTCTTATCACTATCTCGGGGCTTTGCTTGTGGAGTTCTACAATACGGGTAATCGCTATATTACGGAAAAGCGACTTAGTGTTTATGATTTTCTTGATACGAATGAACATGCTTTTTTGAGTCAAAAGGAGCTCTTACCAAGTGAGTTTGATGGAAGATTGAAAAATATCTTTGAATTTTACGATAAAATTATCACTAGGACGTTATATAAACCTGAAAGCAAATCGGGTGCGGTTGTCTCACTCATAACCGATTATATTGAGAAGCATTATGAAAAGGACCTGTATCTCGAAGTGATTGCAAACGAAATAGGACTGTCCGCCAAGTATGTGTCAAGAATGTTTAAAGAGTCGACTGGGACGAATATTTCGGACTATATCAGTCTTATTCGGATTGCCAAAGCGAGAGAATTGTTAGCGCATACAGATTTGAAAATTAGTGAAATCGCCGATCAGATTGGCATATTCAGCCGTACAACCTTTCTGCGTTTGTTCAAAAAGTATGAAGGCATTTCGCCGAATGAATATCGTAGTAGCCATGGAGTGAAGCAGAAATAGGCTGTAAATGTAACAAATCCTGATTTATTAAGGAGGAACAACATGGTTATTAAAAAAAAAGGAAAGTTAACCGTCTATTGTTCACTCGCCTTACTGGGAAGTTTATTGGCAGGTTGTAGTAGCCCAGTCAAGCCAAATGTTACGGCGTCAAAAGTATCACCAGTTCCTGCCAAACACATAACGCTTTCATGGATGAGATATGAGCATTCTTCGCAAGCGTTAGATGTAAATTCGATCATTGTTCAAGAAATTAAAAAAAGAAAAAATGTGAAGCTTGAATTACAAAGTGTTCCACAAAGTAATTATGAGGATAAGAAGAAAACGCTAATTGCTACAAACTCTATCCCCGATGTGATCATGGTTAATCAAAATGATCTTTCGAACTACGCTGATTTGAATATTTTCCTAGACCTCACACCGTATCTGGATAAAATGCCGAATTTCCAAAAACTAATTGGGCAGAAGCCTGAGATCAACAAGACAAAAGTCGATGGCAAGTTATATGGCTTTCCGCTCCTTACCAAATGGAGCTTGCAGTCTGGTCAGCTTCCGATGATTCGTGTAGATCTATTGACAAAGCTTAACTTAAAAACCCCAACGACCTATGAAGAACTCTATCAAGTACTCAAGAAGCTTAAAGATGCTTATCCAGTCTCTTATCCTTTTACTAGCCGTGCAGCAAATGGTAAAACGGGAACAGAAAATTTGATCAATCCAATTGCTTTCGGTTTTGGTAGCGGATATACCAATATTACAGGTACTAAGGTTTATTATGAGCAGGCTACAAAGCAATATAAATTTGGTCCTTATTCACCTGAATTTAAAGATGCAATTACCTATCTACATAAGCTCTATAAAGAAAAACTTCTTGATCCGGATTATTCCGTAGCAACCTCACAAACATGGGTGGAAAAATTAAGCACTGGAAAATCTTTTTTTTACCAAGATAACAATGGTTTCGGTGTAAACTTTAATAAAGCACTCCAGGCTAAAGAGCCTGATGCCAAGTTCGAATTGTTACCTGTCATGGCTAGTAGCAATGGGGTTAAACGCAACAACATATATCAACTTGATCATCTTGGTGAAATGTACGCAATAAGCTCAAAGGTGAAGAATCCTGAAGAAGTTATCAAGTTTATAGATTGGATGTATGGAGACGAGGGAACAAATCTGACAAGCTTTGGTGTAGAGAACGTTGATTATACACTAGCTGGTGGCGAATATAAGATTTCTGAAGCGACGCAAGCGAAGTTTAAGGATAAACAAGATCCATTCCGGGCGATGCAATCTGCACTTGGAACCGGTTACCTTGGCTTAGCACTTCATTCTGACGACCACCCTCTTGTTCCTTCTTCTGCACCGGAACTAATTAAGTGGTCTGACAAGGCAATCAAGGATCTGGCAGATGGAATTAATTTCAGAGAAGTCAACGATCCTCCATTTAATAAAGAAGAACGAGAAAAGCTTAAACAGCTCCGTACACAATTAGATGCGCATTTAACGCTGAATATGGATAGATTCATTATCAATGATGGAGCATTGAATGAGTGGGATCGTTTTATTAAACAATGCAAAGAAAAGGGCGCAACTGAAATTGAAACGATTTACAATACGGCACTCGCAAGAGTAAATCAATAGACAGTTGCTATTTTAACCGAATAAACCATTTATCCCTTACCCTCATGGTGTGATCTAATAAGACCGGAACTCCAAACAAGGGGTTCCGTTTTTTTTGTTTTCTTTGAGATAGAATATGTGATAGAGCTCCTTTTTATAATGTTTAAAAGTCAAAGTTCCATTGTAAATGGAGTATAAATCAATTTCATATTCTTAAGTTTAAATTTTTTGACATTGTTTTCACAGATTTTGTCGAATGATAACAAGTGAGAATTCCGCATTTATCGGCAAAATACGACGATAATAGGATGTGAAAAATAATAGATACTAGATCAAAAAAATCCATCTACTATTCGGGAAAGTTCATTGAAAACGCTATCATCGTAATTTAAAATATGTTTAACTCATAGCAGTCCAATTTATTCCAGTGGTGAGATAACTAATTATGTGAGAGGAGTCGATTGGAAGAATGGTAAACAAAAAAACATGGGGGTTAACAACCAGCTCCGCCCTGATGCTTACGATGATTGTTTCTGCATGCAGCTCTTCTGCACCGGCAGGCGGCAATACAGCAGATGCAACGAAGGGACCAGCGCCTAAGGCTGGAAATGGAGAGGTTATCAAATTAAAGTGGAGTACTTGGGGGAATCCGGGAGAGTTAAAGCGCTTTTACGAACTGACAGATCAGTATAACAAAGATCATCCGAATGTGAAATGGGAGCTGGTAGCCGTGCCGAACGATGGCTACGAAGAGAAGATCATTACTCAACTGCAAGGTGGTACGGCGCCAGACGCATTTTATGCTGGAGATCAAACTGTCGTTAAACTCATTAGTAACGGTTCAATCGAAGAATTGACACCATTGATGAAAGTAGGCAATGGCCCAATCAAAGCCGAGGATTTTGCTGAAGGATTATGGGGCGGTTCGAAGAAAGGCGATAAAATATATGGAGTTACCGTTGACTGTAATCCGTTAGTCATGTACTACAACAAGACAGTATTGACTGAAGCGGGTATCACCGACGATCCACAGAAATTGTACGAATCAGGGCAGTGGAATTGGAAGAAGCTACAAGAGTTAACGGAACAGCTAAAGTCTAAAAATAAATATGGTCTTGTACTTGAAGATTGGTCATCCCCGGTCTATTCATGGGCAACGTTAAACGGAGGTAAAGTTTACGATAAGCCTCAGGATGGCAAATTCATTGGAGATCAAGATCCGAAAACAGTAGAAGCATTCCAATATCTTGCGGAAAACACAAAGAACAAAAACTTCGTATTCTCAGGTTCACTTCCGAAAGGACAAGGCCCAGATGCTATGTTCATGTCGAACCAAGTCGGATTTGGAATTGCTGGTCGTTGGTGGGTTCCGCAGTTTAATGCAAACACTTCTTTAAAATACGACATTGTCCCACTGCCAACTAACACTGGCAAAAAAATGGAACCAGCTGGCATTCCAACAGCGTACATGGTTATGAACAAAAAGACAGCTCATGCTAAAGAGACTTATGAGTTTCTATCTTACTTTGTTTCCAAGGATGGTCAAAACTTCCGTCTTAAAGGGGGAAATGCAGTTCCTTCGATTAGCGGTGTAGATGATCTCGTATTGGATAAGAATGCACAGCCGGCACATGCTCAATATTTCCTCGACGCTCGTGAGATTGGTTATGCCCTATGGCCTTCCGAATCAGGTGTTCCTGGAGCTTCCGATATTGTGAAAGATAACTACGACCTCTTGTTGCTAGGCAAACAGGATGCTCAGACGACATTAAAGAAAATGAGCGAAGGTGTTAATAAGAAGATCGACGAAGTAAAAGCGAAAAAATAGGATGCATGTACGGTAATGTGAGGAGGGAAGGATGTTTGTATTCCGTCCCTCCTTTTTATTTTTTTGAAACATTTAAATGGGAGGACTTGCATGAACCGTAAACGTTCTAATACATTCTGGGGGTATTTCTTTATTGCCCCACAATTAATCGGACTGCTTTCCTTTTCACTTATCCCTCTGATCACAACCTTTGTTTTAAGTACATTAGATTGGGATGGATTTCAGCCTGCGACTTTTATTGGATTTAATAATTTCAGTTACGCCTTTCATAATCCTGATTTCCAGAAGGCACTAGTGAATACCCTTTATTATTCCTTATTAACAGTCCCAATGGGTATTTTTCTTGCGATATTGGTCGCTGTAGCTTTGAACAAAGTGAGATATCGTGTTATGTATCGGTTGTTTTTCTTCATGCCAGTAGTTACAAGTTCTGTCGCTGTCGCGATTGTATGGATGTGGCTGCTCAATGGTGACTTCGGTATCATCAATTTTCTGCTGCATAGCTTGTTCGGCATTAAGGGTCCACAATGGTTGACCAACCTGGACCTCGTCCTGCCATCCTTGGCGATTGTGAGCATTTGGCAAAAATTAGGTTTTAACATGATCATTTTTCTGGCTGGTTTACAAGGAATATCCAGAGATTACTATGAGGCTTCCATGATCGATGGTGCATCAAGGTCACAGCAATTCTGGAAAATTACTGTGCCCCTTTTGTCGCCAACTACCTTATTTGTTACCATTATTGGCATTATTGACTCGTTTAAAATCTTTGATACGGCTTTCGTAATGACGAGCGGTGGCCCTGCTAAAGCTAGTTATACGATTGTGTATCATTTGTACGAGCTAGCTTTCAAAAACTTTCAATTCGGACGCAGTGCGGCAGCGGCTACTATGCTTTTTGTTATCATTTTGACTTTCACCATTGCACAGACCTATATTTCACGCAAATGGGTTCATTACGCGGATTAAGGAGGATTTCGCATGAAAACGGTATATCAGAAATTAGTTCCAGCAGGAACAGTACCCAATAAACGAAAGAGCAACCAAATTGGTAGTAAAGTTTCAACCATCATTCTGCATATTCTGTTAATTCTAGCCTCTGTAGTCATGTTTGGCCCGTTTTTATGGATGGCATTCAGCGGGTTAAAAGACTTAGCCCAGATCTTTCAAGTGCCGCCGACCTTATTTCCGAATCCATGGAGATGGGAAAATATTAGCCGATCTCTAACAGCTATGCCATTTGATAAGGCATACATAAACAGTGCTTATATTTCTGTGATTGTGGTACTGAGTCAATTGTTAACATGTTCGATGGCCGCTTTTTCATTTGCTAAAATTGATTTTCCGTTTCGTAATGTTCTCTTTATCCTGTTTCTTTCCATGTTGATGGTTCCCGAACAAGTTACGATTGTTCCACTGTACATCATTTTAAAAAATCTGGGTTGGCTCGATACGCATTTATCGCTCATTGTTCCGGATGCTTTGTTCAGTGCTTTTGGTGTATTTTTATTAAGGCAGTTTTTTATGGGTATCCCACGTGATTTATCAGAAGCAGCCTATGTTGATGGTGCGAACATGTGGAAGATTTACTGGCGTATCATGGTTCCCCTCATTCGTCCAGCTCTAGCTTCGTTAGCGATCGTTTCATTCTTGGGAAATTGGAACAGTTTTTTTAAGCCCGTCATTTTCCTGAGTTCAACCGACAACTTCACCGTACCTTTGATGCTTAGTACGTTTAAGGGACTCTATGTGACTGACTGGACTTTAATGATGTCCGGTTCTGCAATTGCCGTCATGCCCGTACTGCTCGTTTATCTTGTTCTCCAGCGAAATATTATCGAGGGTATTTCAATGACGGGTATTAAGGGTTAATGTGAAAATAAACATTAATCGGATAATTTTCTTCCAATCGTTCGTCAGGAACGATGTGTTGGACACGCGGGTCAGCGTATTCTTGGCGGTATTCTGTCGCTGTCATACCGTAATAGGCGGTAAAAGCTCGTGAAAAATAATGATTCTCAGCATATCCACACTGCGAGGCGATTTCTTTAATGCTTAATGTACTATGACGAAGCATATGAGAAGCGCGTTCTAGCCGCAGTTGAATGATCATTTGACGCAAAGGAATTCCGATGACACGTACGAAGACTCTAGTCAGGTGTTCATGAGATATCTGGCAATGGACTGCAATCTCGGCTACTGTGATAGGCTCAAGGAGCCTATTACGAATATAGGTTAATGCTTTGCTCACCACGAGCGGATAGGAGGGGTCGGATACGACCTCTTTTTTATTATTTAAATATTTCATAGAGGGGATTGAAGTGTTTTTGCTTTTATTGCCCAAGTATTCAAGTTCGCTAAGCAGAGCTGATATTAAGATATTGCATCGATTGGTATCTTTCTCATCATGAGCGATGTGGAGGATCTCGCTGATTATAGCCGAAGGTAGTCCACCTTCCCTAACCGGTATTACATCACAACACATCGTACTAAAAAGCGTAGGCGCAAACCATTCACCACCACTGAAATGCATAAAAAGATGACGAGTAGCTGCAGTCTCCCCGAAATGATAGCTGTGAGTTTCCCCTGCCTTTGTAAGGACCCAACTGGGCTGATTCAATGTATAAACTTGATCTCCATTTCGGTAGATGGTTCCATTTCCCTGAGGGAAAAACACCAGCTCGTTATCGTCTAAAATACGTGGTCCCAGCTTCCAGTTACGTCGAACAATAAAGTCACCGCAGTAGTGTAAAGTAGGCAGTTTTTCATTCAATTGGAGGCACCCCTTCTGATCAAATAAATCCATTGAAATCCTTTCTTAATCTATTGTAAACGAATTCATATTAAGAGAAAATAAAATTATTCAGCGCTCGTTATAGGAGGGAATAAAGTTGGGAATTTCATTTACAGGAATTGCTAATCCACATTCAATAGGTGCTTTTGGAGTTGATGCTAACGCTAAGATACTGCAGAGATATAGGTTTATTCATGAGCGTCTTATGTTTATAAGTGCAGCTCAGCTGCCTGCACGACATAACTGGGATATCAAAACTGCGATGGGACGACACATTTATGAGGATGCAGAAGCAGCGGATCAGCTTCGTACTCGCGTGAGCCATCTGCGTACGCCTCTTGCTAACGTCGGGCAGGAACCAGATCCAGCTTTAACGCTGCTTATGGACGAAATTCTTCATGCTCGTACAGATTCTGAATGGTTAGCTGGCGTGTATACAGTGATTAAACCAGCGCTTATTGAAGCCTATAGGAGCCATATACAACGTACACAACAAATTGTAGATCAACCGACTATTCGTATATTACGCTCAATCCTTCTCGATCTGGAGGAACAAGTAAATTGGGGGGAAGCGGTAATAGCTCACCTGAAGAACGAGGGGGAGTGGGAAGAGGCTGGTTCAGTAGAACTGTGTACGTTATTAAAGCGATGCATCCTTGCAGCAGGTGGAATGAGCAATGAAATGAAAAGGTCTTCTGAAATACCAGAACGTATGAGATCATTCCAGGTCTATCAATTGCCCAAAAAATCGCAACGAGAAGCAGGTATGGGTGAAACAACCCTTTACCGTACAAGCATGGGAATGAAATTCGAGAAGCCGAATGAGGACAGACTTGTCGGTATGATGAGAGTACGTCAGGAAGAGATGACGGCGGCGGAACTGATTGCGGCTGTGTTATGGTCACAAAAAGGAATGCCGTGGGCATTCTATCGGGACTTAGCAAGGCACTTGTGGGATGAGGTTCGCCATGCGTTGTTTGGTCAAGCAGCACTGGAGGCTGAAGGGTTGAATTGGCGTTCACGCCCGCAATATACGTCTGATTATGATATCAATATAGAAAAAATCCCGAGTGCGCAATACGCGTGGCTAAGTATTGGAATCGAAGAAGGGGCGATGAAGCGACCGGGGAAAGTAGGGGAATATGAATTCTGCAGAGATCAAGTGAAGCATCCATTAATGACGCAGTTCCAGGATTACGATTGGGCAGATGAAGTGGTCCATGCTTCCTTCGGCCGTACATGGACTCCGGAGCTATTTGGTGAAGAACTTGGGTTTATACGTGAAGTTGCTAAGCATGAGTTAGAACATTTTTTCAGTGAAGTTCGAAAGGCAGAAGAGATAGCTGCTGCCAAAGATGAAATATAGAGATTTTCAAACCAACTTGGAGCAGTCTAAATGCGCATTATGCTAACGAAAATCTATAGCTCAATAAACATCAGGAGGGAATAACATTGAAAATTGTTCCAGACAAGTTTGAGTTTGGAATCGAAAAAGAATATGCAATAGTTTATAAAGAACGTGACTTCGTAAGTTACTTATTAGCATCACAACAGATTATAAATAAAATAAAGTCTATGTCGGATATTCATGAAAATCTAGTGAAAAAAGTGGGTTATTTGTTTAGCAAAGGCTGGGAGATTCACCCTGAATACTCCAATGCCTTAATAGAAGTCGTATCTCCTCCTTACACATTGGATAGTTTTGATGAAATAATAGATGGTTTTCAAGTTTTTGAGGAAGTTGTAAGTCATTTGTTAATAGACTTTAAAGAAAAAAACACAAATCTAAAAGGAGAGATTTTATTAACAGATAAATTTAGTTCTTCGACAGATACATTCATTAACTTTAAAAAAGAAAAAATCACTGATATTAAACAAATTATACTAACGGATGAAGCTGTTACTTTTGTAGGAAGTGAAAATCTAATTCCCAGTTCCTTTAAGAAAATTAATGATTTAAATTTACTTTATGCGGGGTTTATTTCTACTCATGTTACGCTGCATCCTAAATATAGTTCAAGATGGGATATTAAACAGGAGGCAGAATACTTTTGGAGCTTATTAGATCTTCTCTTTTCGTCTGAATATGATATAAATGACAATACCTTTTATTATAAAGGTAAAGAGGAAATCCGGTGTTCAACAACGCCCCGAAGCGAACTAATATCATGGGCGGATACGACAAGTATCTTCTATGAAAAAAGTATTAAACAAATAATGGAAGGTGATGCTCAAGAGAAAATTGATGCGTATAATCTTTTTTTGAATGAACAACACAAAGGAAACCGAACTTATTTAGCAAAAATAAAACATATTGAAGAATGGACATTATTTGAAATTAGAAGGTTCCATAGTGGAATATCAATTAACTATATGAAAGAATTTTTATTAAAAGCAAGTAAGATTATAATAAATCCATAAAACCAGACGCCGGGCATCACAAGAGTCTACACTCTTGTGATGCCCGGTGTCTTTTCATTCATTTAGTTTTTAAGGAAGTTAATCAAAGCGGTATTGAATTGTTCTGGGTGAGTCGCGTTCAGGCCATGCGGTCCACCTTCAATTACAACGAGTTGACTGCCTGGAACAGCTTCGTAGGAAAGTTGACCGCTTACTTCAAGAGACACAATTACATCGGAATCGCCATGGATAACAAGCAATGGAATATCAAATTTCGCCAAATCGCTACGGAAATCCGTCCGGCCGAAGGCAGCAACGCAATCCAGCGTCCCCTTTGGCGAAGCGTAAGTAGCAATATCAAGGTTGTAAACGCGGAAGGACTCGCTGACCAGGTCGGTTCTATCCCCTGCTTTAAAGAAATTGTGAGTGAAGCCGTCAAGGAAGGCGATGCGGTCTTTTTTCAAACCGTCTTGGAAGCCCTGAATGGTGCCTTCATCCAGTCCACCTTCCGGATGCTCATCGGATTTGTAGAAGAACGGTGGAACTGCAGCAGCCAACACAGCTTTTTTGACACGACTTGTTCCATATGTACCAACGTAACGAGCAACCTCTCCGCCACCCATCGAAAATCCGACCAGCGTCACGTCCTTAAGATCCAGATTTTCGATTAGCTTATGGAGATCTGCTGCAAACGTATCATAGTCATAACCGGTCCATGGTTGGGAGGATTGTCCGAACCCACGGCGGTCATATGTAATCACGCGGTAACCTGCATCGATAAGTGCTGGAACTTGACTCTCCCACGAGCGCCCGCTCAGCGGCCAGCCATGGATTAATACGACAGGTTTGCCTGCGCCAAGATCCTCAAAATATAATTCAATGGGTTGCCCGTTTTCTGTTCCTACTGTTAATTTAGCCATTTTCATAATTCCTCTCGAATTGGTTTGGTTAAGCTGAGACAGTCAAAATTAATTGACTATCCTTTTTGGATGAATAGGTTACCCTCCGTGGCCCCCAAACATTGTTTGAGCATAAACAACACCTGCACCGTAGGCGCCACTGTGTTGCACAGCAATCTCCAGAACGGCATCATACGTTTCTTGACGCGCCCAATCGCGCTGATACTCAAGAAGTACAGATAGCCAAGTCACGGGAATGGCTCCTGCTTGAATCATGCGTTGAACGGACATGTTATGCGCTTCCGTCGTCGTCCCGCCTGAAGCATCCGTTACGATGTATACTTCATATCCATCATTAATGGCTGAAATTGCAGGGAAAGCAAGACAAACTTCTGTCCACAGTGCTGCCATAATCAGCTTCTTGCGACCTGTTTTCTTCACTGCTTCCACGAAGTTTTCGTCTTCCCAAGAGTTCATTGTTGTTCGGTCAATCGGCTTTTGATCAGGAAATACAGCTTGAATGTGCGGATGAATAGGGCCAGAAAACGATTCAGCAGCAACCGTTGTAAGAATAATTGGCGCATTGAAAACTTTAGCTGTTTTAGCCAGTCCAACCGTATTGTTAATAATCGTTTGGCGATCGGCGCTTTGTACACCAAAAAGCATTTGAGGCTGATGGTCTACTAGAATAATAGCGGAGTTCTCAGCAGTTAGTAAATCGGACTTGTCATTAAACATGTAAAAATCCCTACTTTCTATTTATGATTACAACAGATCCACAAATATGAGAACCTGAACCTGCTGCATATAACAAGTCTATTGAAATGTAAACGGATGAACAATCTTCATTTTTCTATAAATCCCATAGGCAAAAACTATAGATTATAAAGAAAAAATAAAAATAATGTATAAGTGATTCCTATGACTGGTATAGAGAAAGCCTTATTGATAGAAAGAATCCTGACTTATAAACTTAAATAGAAGATAAATGATTCAAGGATAAACGACTCCGTCGTCCTTCTAGGACGAGCGCGTTTGTCAAGGTAGATGCGAAGCAAAAGTATAAAACTTATACTTTCCTATCTACGAACAAAGAACATCATTAATGACTGGATTGAAGGAGGAAAGTTAGTATGTGGGGTTCAATGCTTCTCGCTTTAGCTACAGGTATCATCATTGGCGTTGTTTTTCAATCGCTGAAGATCCCTTCTCCGGCGCCGCCTTTTTTGGGATTACTTGGTCTCTTAGGAATGTTTTTAGGACAACGTTTGATGCCTTGGATACAACTTTGGTTAAGCCGCAAATAACACCTCTTAAATGACAAAGGAGAACAAAATCATGTCTGAGAAGCCGACGATTGTTGAAGTAAACTTAGTTCCTAATAAATAACAAAGGAGAACAAAATCATGTCTGAGAAACCAACGATTGTTGAAGCAAATCTAGTCATTCATAATGCCCGTATCGTGACGATGGACGACGCTAATCCATCAGCCACAGCAGTTGCAGTTAAAGGCGGCCAATTTCTGGCGGTGGGGGACGATGCCGAAGTCATGAAATATGTTGGGCCTACCACGCAGGTTGTGGACGCAAATCAGCGAATGTTGATACCAGGTTTGAACGATTCTCATATTCATCTCATTCGAGGCGGTCTCAATTATAATCTCGAGCTTCGATGGGATGGCGTGCCATCCGTTGCGGATGCCTTGCGGATGCTGAAAAAGCAGGTGGATCGTACGCCAGCACCTCACTGGGTTCGTGTTGTTGGCGGTTGGACAGAATTCCAATTCGCGGAACGCCGAATGCCAACTTTGGATGAAATTAATCGAATTGCTCCGCATACACCGGTATTTATTCTCAATCTTTACCGTCAGGCTTTTTTAAATAAAGCAGCCTTGCGAGTCATCGGATATACGAAAGATACGCCCAATCCGCCAGGTGGAGAAATCCAACGGGATAGCCAGGGAAATCCGACAGGAATGCTCATCGCTAGACCTAATGCTACTATTTTGTATGCGACATTAGCGAAAGGACCGAAGCTTTCATACGAGGATCAAATCAATTCAACCCGATTGTTTATGAGGGAATTGAATCGATTCGGAGTCACAAGTGTTATTGACGCTGGTGGGGGCTTTCAAAACTACCCTGACGATTATCAGGTATTTGATGAGCTTGATAAACGTGGAGAAATTACGGTTCGCACGGCGTATAATTTATTCACCCAGCATCCCAAGAATGAACTAAGTGATTTTAAAGCATGGACCGCTACAACGCAGCCGTATACAGGTAGCTCCTACTATCGTCATAACGGAGCAGGTGAAATGCTTGTTTATAGCGCAGCAGACTTTGAAGATTTTGTTGAACCTCGTCCCGAACTTCCAGCTGTACTTGAAGATGATCTCTTTGGAGTTACCCAGCACCTTGTTCAACAACGTTGGCCATTTCGTCTTCATGCTACATATGGAGAATCCATTACACGTTTTCTCGATGTATTTGAGCGCGTGAATAAAGAGGTTCCGTTCAAAGACTTGCGCTGGATTCTGGACCATGCGGAAACGATTCAGGAGAAGGATTTGGAGCGCGTCGTCGCATTAGGCGGTTCGATCGCTGTTCAAAGCCGAATGGCTTTTCAAGGTGAATATTTCGTCGATCGATACGGGGCCGAAGCAGCAGAAAATGCGCCTCCGATCACCAAGATGATTAAAGCTGGATTACGTGTTGGGGTAGGGACAGATGCAACCAGAGTAGCTAGTTATAATCCTTGGGTTGCCTTATACTGGTTAGTAACGGGTAAGACACTTGGCGGGCTAGTCTTATACCCTGCTTCCAATCGTGTAGAGAGGCATGAAGCGCTTCGCATGTATACGGCAGGAAATGCATGGTTCTCAAAAGAGGAAGATGTGAAAGGGCAAATTAAAGAAGGTCAATATGCCGATTTTTCAATTCTTTCTGACAACTTCTTTCTTGTCTCCGAAGAAGCTATTAAAAAAATTGAAGCTGTCTTCACTGTTGTAGGAGGCAAGATTGTCTATGGTACGAACGAATTTCAGTCCTTGTCGCCGCCAGCACCCCAAGCAAGTCCAGACTGGTCTCCGCATAATATCTTTGGAGGCTACTACAATGGATCAAATTACGGAGGAGGCGGAGCGGGAGTTAAGGCACCTCAAAAGGCGCACCGTCATCATGGATGCAACCATCACCATGGCAGTGGCTTTTGTGACCTGGATTGCTTCGTTTTCTAAGTTTGTTTCACCAAAATAATCCAATAGGGGCGAGATCATCATGTCTGAAGTTACGATCAAAGTAAACGATAATGGGCCATTGCGTATTACAGGCAAAGTAGAAATGGTGGATGCGGTGGGCAACCGTTTTGAGACCAAGGAAAGTTTTATTCTTTGCCGGTGTGGTTTATCCAGTCAAAAACCGTTCTGCGATTTGACTCATAAAGGTAAGTTTGAAAGCGCTCCTCGAGCTTAGATTAAAAGATCAATATCGATCTGTCTATATTTCGTATAGCCTAAGCTTATAGTTGGAAATGTTGCTAAATTCGAAAGGAGCTTTTTGATGACAGAGAAACTAACGGAAGTGCTTAACACCCAGATCGCTAACTGGAGTCTGTTGTTCACCAAACTTCATAACTATCACTGGTATGTTAAAGGGGCGCAGTTCTTCACTTTGCATTTGAAGTTCGAAGAACTTTATACGGAAGCTGCACTTCATGTGGACAATCTTGCCGAGCGTCTGCTGGCATTAGGCGGTAGTCCGGTAGCGACACTTCATGAAATTATCGAAAAAACGACATTAAAAGATGCAGCAGGCAATGAAAATGCAAATGAGATGGTCCGCACGCTTGTTGCTGATTTTGGGATCATTGTGGGTGAGCTTAAAGAGGGTATGAGTATTGCAGACCGTGAAGGCGATGAGACAACTGGGGATATGCTTTTGGCCATTCATAGCTCCCTGGAAAAGCATGTATGGATGTTGAAATCGTACTTAGGATAATTATTATTTTTCCAAAGAATAATGGATTACTGGAAGACCTGAAAAGAGAGCAGCCTTAAAAAGCTACCTTTCTTGAAGGTCTTCTTTTTATAATGTGAGAAAGTATAAGTTTGAACTATTGTCATTGAGGTGATGAGCTGGCTAGTGCAATTGAGAATTCCTTCAGCAAAAAAAAGAGCAGTTCTCCAGCTATCATTTGCTGTGTGAACTGCTCTCTTTTTGACGGATCGTATTAAGTCAGTTGTGGAACTCTCAAACCAAGCCCCTTGGCGATCGCTTGCCCCCATTCGGGATCTGCTTGAAAGAAGTGAGAGATTTGGCGGAGTTTGATTTCATCTTTCTCCACCGGCTTCATAGCATTTACTATGTTATATACTAATCGCCCGCGTTCTTCTACACTAAGCAATCGATACAGGTCGCCGGCTTGCGTGTAATGATCATCCTGGTCATATGGGACGCTATCGGCCGAACCGGTTATCTCAAACGGGGCTGTCTTGTATGTTTCCGCTTCGGCAGCTCCGCCATAACTGTTTGGTTCATAGTATATCGTGTTTCCCCCATTACGATCGGAACGCATCTGTCCGTCTCGCTGGTTGTTATTCACTTCTACGATAGGTTTATTGATAGGCAGTGTATGATGGTTCGTGCCGACCCGATAACGATGGGCATCGGCATAGGCGAATAAACGGCCTTGAAGCATTTTATCCGGAGAAGCCTCAATACCGGATACGAACGCTCCGGGGGAGAAGGTTGCTTGCTCTACTTCGGCAAAATAATTGTCCGGGTTTCGGTTGAGGACCATGCGTCCAACCTCGATAAGAGGGTAATCTTTCTGCGACCACACTTTCGTTACATCGAAAGGATCGAAACGATAGGTCTTGGCATCTTCCATCGGCATCATTTGTACATACAACTTCCATGCGGGGAAGTCACCTTTGTCAATGGCGTTAAATAAATCTTCGATATGATAATCTGGGTTTTCACCGGCCAGCTTGGCGGCCAGCTCGACATTCAGGTTCTTCACGCCTTGTTCCGTTTTAAAGTGATATTTGACCCAAATGCCTTGTCCGTCCGCATTGACCCACTTAAACGTATGGCTTCCGAAGCCATGCATATGACGGAGAGTCGCAGGAATACCACGATCGGACATCAAGATAGTGACTTGATGCAAGGATTCGGGAGACAAGGACCAGAAATCCCAAACAGCATTGGGGTTTTTTAGATGAGTTTGAGGGTGGCGTTTCTGGGTATGAATGAAATCTGGAAATTTAATGGCATCCCGAATGAAGAAGACAGGCGTGTTATTGCCCACCAAATCATAGTTTCCTTCTTCCGTATAAAATTTTACAGCAAAGCCACGCGGGTCACGTACGGTATCTGCCGATCCCAGTTCACCTGCTACCGTGGAGAAGCGTATAAAAATCGGTGTACGTTTGCCAACCTCAGACAAAAAGCGGGCCTTTGTATAGGTGGAAACATCGTTGGTTACTTCAAAATATCCGTGTGCGCCGGCACCTTTGGCATGCACAACACGTTCGGGGACGCGTTCCCGGTTGAAATGGGCAAGCTTTTCCAGAAGGTGGACGTCTTGAATAAGGGTTGGACCGCGTGAGCCGGCAGTCAAGGAGTTCTGGTTATCTCCAACAGGAGCGCCCCAACTTGTTGTTAAATGGCCATTTTGAGCTTCCATGTACAAACCTCCAAAGTAATAAATGAGTACAACGATGAGCCTTGGTGAACCGGATTTACCGGATACGATCCCGAATCATTTCGCTGATTTCGCGTAGGTCTCGTTTTGGGATGATGCTGAGTAACTGCGTGGTTCTTCTAAACGAATAAACAAGGGGACAATCAAGCTCAAACCTAACAATCCAGCTAATACCTCAAAAGAGAGTAAATAGCCTCCGTGATTGATTAGATAAATCGAAAGAATCGGCCCAAGTGATGCACCTATGAACACCATAAACATGTGGAACGAAACCGCGATCGCCCGGATCTCCCCAGCAATTTGACCAATTAGTGAGATCAATGCGGGAAGAGCCATAGAAATTCCAATAATAAACACGACGCTCATCGAAACTAAAAAAATGAGGTTAGGCCAGAGGCCTAACAATCCCAAGCCGATTCCACCAAAGATCAATCCACACCATAAAACGTTTTTGACTCCCATTTTCGCAACCAATTTTCCATCAAACGGTGCTACAAGCATTCCGATAATACCAACCGCACGGACCCATAGAATATCTTGGTGACTTAATCCGAAGAGCGAACTGTTTAAATAACTTCCAAGTGTCGTGAAAAAACCAACAAGCGAAATAAAGAGCGTAGCAGAAATGATGTAGCAAAGAGGTAAACTCTTCCTTTTAAATATATAGCCTATTCGCAAAAAGGCAGAAAGAAAGCTGCCATCTGGTTGTTGTGTTTTATCGTTTGGAACAAAAAAGGTAATCAAGATAAAGGATATTAAATACACCGCAAAAAGAATATAGAAAATATAAGACCAATTAAAGAATAAAACAATATAGCTGCTATATATTTGTCCAACGATACTTGCCATTAAAAATGCCGTACTGATGAACCCAATAATGGTTATTCTTCTTTTTATCGGAAACATTTCCATGGCGTAGGCCAAGACAGACGGAGGGAACATGGATGCTGCTAATCCCTGGATGGCCCTGAGGGCAACAAGCCAAGAAAAGCTGCTGACACTTCCGATTAGAGGAGTTATTACAGTTAGCAATAGTAACCCTGACAACATCATTTTTTTTCGCCCAAAACGATCGGATAAAACGCCAAAGAACAGACCTCCACCTGCAAAAGCAAACGAAAAGGCACTGCCAGCCCAAGCAGCTTGAGAAGACGACACCTTGAATACGTCTGCAAAAACCGTTATTAACGGGATCGTTAAATACACACAAGATACTACAACTAAACTACACCAGAAAAGGACGACGGTAATGAATGAGAAATTTGACGAGTTGGACAACGGTTCATTAACCAAGATCCTACCCCCTTGTTCTTCAGATTTTTTAATCGGATTATTTATGTTCAGCTAACCAAACGGCTACTTTTTGAGCATCATCCCCTTTGAGGATTCCAGCAGGCATACCACCGCTTAAGAACATATCTGAGTATTACATGGAAACATCATGCGTATGGTTATTATGAATGTCCATTGCTTTTACGTTAGTAAAAACATTGACCGCAAATATCAAGATACCGGTTCCAGCTACTGCTTCACCGATACGCTTTAACGTGGTAATCCAATCTGGAGCGTAGCCATGGGCCATTAAAGTGAGGGTAATAAGCATGATGGGCAGGCCGATGCCTTGCAACCAGAAGTGCCACTTCGCTAGAGGCGATTCTGCTGCTTTGGGAAATCGAAGATAGGTAAATCCGCAAAGAGCCAATGTTGCCCACCCGAAAAGATTTGCATGAGCATGTACGCTTGTTAATGCAAAGTTAAGTGTTGTACCCATGTAAATACCGATGCAAATACCAATCAAAATATAAACGACTGCCATTTTTAAAAAACGTACTCCCATAGAATTTCCCCCTTGTTAATGTGATAAAGAACAATTCATCCGGCCGGGAATTATCCTAAAACTTAAACTTCTTTCAATTGGAAGTTTATTCAACTTTATCTTATAAGCACTGATAGGCAACTATCAATATGAATCTGACTATATCTCATATAGATATTGCTTATATTAGCTTCGCCCTTGAAAATATAGCTAATGACTATACATGATATAGAAATAATGGAATTGTTCATGAATAATAATTTCAATATGATAAAACATAAACAATTAAAAGATCATGCGAGGAGTGTTTGCAAAATGGAAAAACATACAGATGGGATCCACCATATAACGGCTTTTGTAAAAAATGCCCAAAAAAATGTGGACTTTTATGCAGGGGTACTAGGTCTGAGACTTGTAAAAAAAACGATCAACTTTGACGCTCCGGAAGTTTACCATTTATATTTCGGTAATGAAGCAGGCAGTCCAGGCACCATAATTACATTCTTTCCCTATGAAGGTCATAAAGGGCGTATTGGCGGAGGGCAGGTAGGTGTAACAACATATGTCATTCCTTTAGGTGCACTCGATTTTTGGAAAGAGCGCCTTGAAAGCTTTCATGTTCCTTATTCTTTGAAGACGAGGTTTGATGAGAATTACTTAACATTTTCAGATCCAGATGGCTTACAGCTAGAAATTGTGGAGCGCGAGGAAGGGGATTTGAGTCAGTGGTCGTTCGGTGGTGTTTCAATTGATAAAGCTATCAAAGGTTTTGGCGGCGCTGTCCTGTATAGTACCGCACCCTTAAAAACGATGAATGTCCTAGAGCAAGTCTTGGGTCTTCAAAAGGTGAACCAAGAAGGGGATTTTATTCGCTATAGATCGACAGGGAGTGTTGGTAATGTTATTGACGTAAACATTGCGGCAATGGAGTGGGGCATAAGTGGAGCTGGTACGGTTCATCATATTGCATGGCGCGCAAAGGATTATGAAGACCACGAAGCATGGAGAAGCCATGTTGAGAATAGCGGCTTCCACCCTACACCGATCATTGATCGGCAGTATTTCCATGCCATTTATTTTAGGGAAGAAGGCGGCATCTTGTTTGAAATCGCGACAGACCCGCCAGGTTTTGCTAAGGATGAACCTCAAGATCACTTAGGTGAGGCCTTAATGCTGCCAGAATGGTTCGAAAGCAATCGTGGTGAAATTGAAAAGAACTTGCCTCCCATTCAAGTGCGTGAATTGGAGTCGTTCAAGCCATGAAATATATTTTTCGAAAAGGCTCAAGTCCGAAGCTGCCGACGCTTCTTTTATTACATGGTACGGGCGGGACGGAATACGATTTATTGCCGATTGCTCAAAGGATCGCCCCGGACTCCAATGCTCTAAGTATCAGAGGCAACGTTCAGGAGAATGGCATGGCTCGATTTTTCAGGAGATTGGCTGAGGGTGTGTTTGACGAGGAGGACCTTTTGTTTCGAACGGAAGAGTTGAACGGATTCATTGATCAAGCAGCGAACCAATATGAATTCGACCGCCAGAATGTCGTGGCCGTAGGGTATTCTAACGGTGCGAACATTGCAGGGAGCCTCTTGTTTCATTGTAAGAATGCATTAAGAGGTGCGATTCTATTCCATCCTATGGTTCCTCGTCGGGGTATAATACTTCCCGAATTAGCTCAAATCCCTATATTTATTGGTGCCGGAACGAATGATCCGATCTCTTCTCAACAAGAAACCAGAGAACTGCAGTCGCTTTTGGAAGGTGCAGGCTCTTCCGTTGAAATACACTGGGAACATGCGGGTCATCAGCTAACGCACCAAGAAGCCAAAGCGGCAGCTCAATGGTTCAAAAAGCATTTCTATTCCTAACCTGTTCTCATACTTTATATGTGGAAGAAGGGTAACATTGATATCGATCAATCCCAACAATCAAACGGAACGGGACAATTATAAGCTGCTAAGCGGGAGCATTCTTCCTCGGCCGATTGCGTTTGTGACGACTCTATCGACAGACGGTATACTGAATGCTGCCCCTTTCAGCTATTTTAATATCGTTACATCGAATCCTCCCATGCTCTCGATTTCCGTACAACGGCAACAGGGCAAACAGAAAGACACCTCAAGAAATGCGATAGAAAAGGGAGCGTTTGTCGTTCACATCTCAGATGAGTCCAATATTGAGGCCGTCAATCAAACGGCGGTCAACCTGCCGTCACACGAAAGTGAAGTCGAATGGGCCCGATTAACTCCTGTTCCTAGTACAGCAATTGATGTTCCAGGTGTAGCTGAAGCCAAGATTAGAATGGAGTGTGTCCTCGAGCAGGCGATACCTCTTGGAGGGAATACAGCAATGCCAGATTGCGATCTATTGATCGGGCGCATCGTTCACTTCCATATTCATGAATCTTTATATCAGGAAGGCCGGATTGATCCTAATAAACTTCAGCCAGTAAGTAGGCTCGCAGGAGATTTCTATTCGAAGCTCGGAGAACGATTTTCAATAAAGCGGCCTCAGCCTCAGTAGGCCCAATAGCGTCGTTTTGAAGTAACAGCATTGTTCGAAGCAGCGTTTGCGCGAGCGATGTTTCAGAAGTAATCCGATTTTATAAAAAACCTAGTAAAAGAAGAGCCTGCTTCCTATCGAGAAGCGGGCTCTTCATATTTTCAGACTACACACATAGTGTTCCCAACGCACCAACCCTAAAATCTAGCAACCTTCACCTGAAATCTAGCGGATATATTACATGACAGGTTCCTTGATATAATGTTTACAAAGTCCAGCAATCACCCGATACGGGAATTTTGGATGCAAAATACGCAAGTGTACCTTGAGAACAGGGATGGGCACTTGGGGGCGGTTTCATACATCAGTACTTTCCTATTCTGGAATGATCGGGGTGATCTATATAGAGCTTCGCCAGCTTGAATATTTTATTCAAATATGCAAATCGGGAAGTTTCACCAAAGCTAAAGAAGAATTAGGTGTGACTCAGCCTACACTAAGTCAGCAAATTCGGGTTTTGGAAGATGAGTATAATATTCCATTGTTCGATCGGGTAAGTAGAGGAGTTGAAGTAACGGAAGCGGGGAAAATTCTCTTGAATAAGGGCAATGCTATTATGAATCTTCTTGAAGAGGCACGAAATGAAATATACGGCCGAAACAATATATCTAGAGAAACAATTTCTATTGGATGTTGTCCTGCTGAGCTTGGATATCTTGCTCCTTATCTCATGAGATTTCGCGAAAAGTACCCGAATATTTTATTGAAGATTATCGCTGCAGAGGATGCCGAGAATAAAGTTTTGGAGCAAAGGGTAGACATTGGAATCACTGCAAATCCGATTTCTAATGCTTCGGTTATTTCGACTCATTTGTATAGACAAGAAATGGCGCTATTGATTCATTCAGAACATCCTTTGGCCGATAAATCTTCGATTCCTTTTCGATCCTTGAAGCAAATGAATTCGATCATGTTTCGAGAACAAAACAATTCATTAATTGAAATGCATTGTTCCTCTTATGGGTTTACCTTGAAGTCGATAATAGAAACGTCCTCCATTTCAGTATTGATTCATGGGGTTCGTCATGGACTTGGAGCAGCTCTTATACCAACATCTTTGCTCGAAAGTCTAAGGGACGATTCTTTGCGTATTGTAAAATTAGAAGGCAAAGTTCCATGTTGGGATATATCTCTTGTATATCTTAATTCCGTTACTATGAGGTCCGCTGTACGCAAATTCATTCAAGAGATGAATTCATATGTCCAAGCAGTGCTGTAATAATGAAGAAGTAGGACAAGAATTAGACATTCTTATTTTGCCCTATAGCAGCTGCGATGATCTATCGCGTAATAAATCATAACTAGAACATCATGGCTAACGAACACGAGCAAGATGAGGGAATATTTCCTTGTCGTGCTCGCTTAGCGTTGGCGGCTTAAGAAACCTGAAATATCGTAACCCTACTTAAAATCTAAGCTCTTTATTTTTCTTGCAGTAACCTTTATACTATCAGGAGGGTTCTGCACGGCTGGAAGCCTGTTTGCGTATGGCAAGATCACCACTTTCCTATATATAGGACATTTAGTTCGCCAACCTACACAGACGAAGGAGCATTATGAATGGGTAAAATGCGTAATTCAGTAATACTTTTGCTAGCTATGATGACGTGTTTGACGTTAACAGCTTGTTATGGGAATACTGCTGAGGATCATACGAACTCCAACGCCAATCTTATGAAAGCAGATGCTTCTCCAATGAAGCCTTCTCCGGATGAGCCTGCCTGGAAGCTGGACACGACACCGATTACGTTTGACTGGTATATCAATTTCGATTGGTTCACCAGCAAGTGGGGAGGAAACGTCGTTTCCGATTATATAACGAAGAAGACGGGCGTCAGCTTGAACTTTATCACGCCTGCTGGCGACGCCAGCGAGAAGCTCAACACGATGATGGCAGCAAAGACGCTCCCTGACTTCATCACGCTAGGCTGGTACGAGGATGCCGTGTTGAAGATGATTAAGGGAGATATGGTGCTTCCATTGAATAAGCTAGCGGATCAGTATGATCCTTATTTTATTAAAGTCGCAGACCCCGCGAAGCTTAGCTGGTATACACAGGCTGACGGCAATGTGTATGGCTACCCGAATGCATCATCATCCCCTGCGGATTATCGAAAATATGGTAAGCTTATTACGTCTAATCAGACCTTTGTTGTTCGGAAAGACATGTATGAAGCACTTGGGAAGCCGGATATGAGCACGCCGGAAGGGTTTCTAGGCGCGCTGAAGGCTGCGAAGGAGAAGTTTCCGGAAGTGGATGGCCAGCCGCTCATTCCGATCGGCCTGCATGAATTTACGGAAACCGGCAACTTTTCGCTGGATACGTATCTTCAGAATTTTCTAGCCATTCCGCAGCAGAAAAACGGAAAACTGTACGACCGCCGAAGCGATCCAACCTATCTGAAATGGTTGAAGGTGTTCCGCCAAGCGAATGAGGACGGGCTGATGCCGACAGATGTCTATATTGATGAAAAACGATTGGAGAAGGATGAAAAAATATCGCAAGGGCGCTATTTTGCCATGCTGTATCAGTGGTCTGATTTTACAGAGATTAATCAAGCGTTGTATCAGAAGGACCCGAATAAGGTGTATATCGCGATTGATGGTCCGGCGAATGATGCGAATGATGCGCCAACACTTGCAGGAAATGGCGTCTCCGGTTGGACGGTGACGCTCATCTCGAAGAATGTCAAGGATAAGAAACGGGCAATTGCCTTCCTTAGCTATTTGCTCAGCGAAGAGGGAAACAAGGATCTGTACTTAGGAGAGAAGGGCATTACCTACGATACGATAGACGGCAAAGATCAGTTCCTGCCGGAGGTCATGCATCTGCTCAACACCGACCGTAAAGCGTTCGATAGCAAATATGGCGGTTCTTATATGTACTGGATGTTAATGGATACGAACATGAATCTAGCATGGATGACGGGAATGGATGCTGAGCCTGCCAAACAAATTGCCGATTGGACGAGGGGCAAGACGATCAGCATGGCCGAGTTCGATAATTTGGATCCGGACCCGACGACGAAGGAAGGTATTGCGGAAGACCAAAACGTGCGGCTCTGGGCCGAGACCCTGCCAAAGCTGCTGATGTCCAAGTCGGATGCTGAATTCGATCAACTGTTCACCGAATTTATGAAAAGCATTACCGAGGATCCAGAGTATGAAGCTCTCGTAGCTAGCCGCCAAGCAGCCTATGAACGAAATGTACAGAAGCTGAAGTCGTCGCTTAATCAATAGTTCGATAGAGGAAGCAGCAGGATGTGAAACAGGAGATGGGATTCGCGGCAATCCGTAGGTTATTGGGGATACGTGCATTTACGTTTAACCTTTCGCTTCAAGTCAAACTGATTCTGTCATTTGTGTTCGTTATCTTCATACCGGTTGTTCTATTCTCCTGGTATACGCTCAATGAAGAGTCTACCAAGGCAATGGAAGAATTGACGAAGAAAAACGAGAATGTGCTGGCGGTCGAGAAGATAAACATTGAGAATAACGTGGAGCTGATGGGATGGACCGATCAGCTTGCGTTATCCAACCGGGAAATGAACAATTATCTGCAAATTAAACAAATTCAGGATACAGCGCGTGTTATTCGTATTAAGCTTGATGTTGTCAACAACTTTCAATATTTTTTGTTCAACAATCCACGAATTGCGAATGTCCGATTGTTCACGGACAACCCTTATGTGAATGAGATTTGGCCAGTCATTCTAAAGGAATCACGTATTCAGGACAAGCCTTGGCATGATGAGGTGATAAAGCAGAGCGGTTTGCCATGGTGGGAGATACAGGAGAACGTTGCCCTCACCGGTATGCCATCCGAACCATCGCAGAATGAGCCCTTCATGACGTACTTGCAGGAATTTAAATATGCCGATAATAAACATAACGGGATTCTAGAAATATCGATGAAGTTGTCGGATTTCTTCTCTCGAACGTTCAGTAGTGTGCAGGACAAGAACTCCCAGCTGATCATAGTAGCAAGGAGCGGACAGGTATTCAGCTTGAAGGCTTCACCTGTGTTCGAACAGAACAGTTCGGAGCAATTGATGAACAACGTGAAGCTGACGAGGAATACAAATTTCGAGACGGTACAGTTTAAGGTTAATGGGCAGTCCTACTTAGCATTTCAGAGCTACATTCCATCGATCGACGTACATCTGGTCAATATGGTTAGTCTTGCGGACACGATGGAAGGCATTAACCATTCGAGAGTTCGTTATATTGTACTCATTTCGTTACTAGTGGCCTTTCTCGTACTGCTATCTTACTCGATGCAGGCGATAATTTTGCGCAGGCTTAAGGCGTTAAGAGAATCGATGCAACAGGTAAGAAGCGGTAACTTCAACGTCGAGCTGCCGCCGATAACTGGTACCGATGAGGTAGGAGAGCTGGGCCTGCATTACCATAGGCTCATTCTGAAGATTAACGAGCTCATTCAAGAGCAAGCAGCTAGGCAGGCGGCAGGCAAAGAAGCCGAGCTCCGGGCGCTGAAGAACCAGATCGATTCCCACTTCCTCTACAATACGCTGGAGAACGTCAAGATGCTGGCGGAGATTGAAGGGCAGTACCTTATATCGGACATAATGACCTCGCTAGGCGGTATGATGCGGTATTCAATGGAATGGAAGCAGGATCACGTGATGCTAAGTGATGAAATTAAGCAGGTCCAGCATTATGTATCCGTCATGAACATCCGTTATGATGGAAGACTTGATCTCCGATTGTCGATTGCACCGGAATGCCTCAAGCAGGAATCGCTCAAAATGTCACTGCAGCCCTCAGTCGAGAATGCAATCAAGCATGGGATGAGCCGGATGCATTCCAGCGACGGAAATCTTGTCATTACGATCTCTGCCGTCTGGCGTGATCAAGCTTGTGTCATAGAGATCACTGACAGCGGCTGCGGCATACCGGAAGAGAAGCTGGGCTTATTGAATCGAATGCTACGAATGGAGGAGTCCGCATACCAGGATGTTCGGCAATTAGTCGTTCGCAAAAATAACCAGGACAGCAATGGAATTGGTCTGCGTAATGTGGACCAACGCTTAGTGATGAGCTATGGGACGGAATATGGGATTCAGATCGAGAGTCAGGAAGGAAGCTATACACGCATAATCATGACTTTGCCATATCGGGTCATGGAAGGGGATTAGAGATCTATGATTAGCTTGCTAATCGTCGACGACGAGAAGATCATTCAGAGAGGCTTGCAATCGGTGATTGAGAGGCAGTTTCCTAATCTGTTCAACTACCGATTTGCCGAGAATGGTCAAGAGGCGCTGGAGCTGCTTAGCCAGGAGCCTGCGGATATTATGTTCACAGATATCCGAATGCCAATTATGGATGGGATTGAACTGCTCGAGCAACTGCAAGAGCATCCCGAAAGGCCCGAGATTGTACTGCTGTCTGGCTATAATCAGTTCGTATATGCGCAGAAAGCGATTCGCTATGCTGTGAAGGATTATCTCGTGAAGCCTGTGATACGGGAGGACTTGTTTGCCGTCCTGGAGCGATTAATTAGGGAGATAAGGATGAGAGAAGAGCGAGCAGACAAGGCAGGCGTAGATGCCAGCCTTGTTGCTGCCGAGCTAGTTACCCAGCATTTGACCCAGAAGGATGTGTGTGATGCGATAACACAAAACAAGCTGGAGCAGGCCGGCTTTAGCTGGTTGGATGCAGGATATACGCTGGGCTTGCTCACGCGACGCGGTGAAGGATCACAGCCTAGCAGTACGGATGCTGCTTCTTTCAGGAATCAAATCGCTGAGCTGTTACAAGGGCATATGGATTGGATGCTCACGCGTGATGGAAAAGGCGGAACGATTATGATCGCACGCGATCCGGTTATCTTCTACCAGTTGGCGGAACGGTGGAAGTTGAGTATATACGAGACGCAGCTGCGAATCGCGATTAGCGAGTCTGTTCAAGGGATAGAGCAGATAAGGTTGGCATATAGCCAAACGAAACAAACCTTGAAATACAGTATTGTGCTTCCAGAACTCGATGTGCTGGACTACACCAGCGTAAGTAAGCGCAATGAGCGGCATGTCGTTCCTGTTGAGTTGATTGGGCGATTATCGAATCTGATAGGAATGGGAAGAGGTAACGAAATGAAGCAGCTTCTCGATCAAATTCTAGATGTTCGTATCATTAGCTGCTGTGAAATCGGCTACCTGGAACGGATCAGCCAGCTGCTTAATGAAGAGCTGTTCGACAAGGTGTTCGGCATATACGGAAATAGAGTGCTTGACCTATTAAGTCACTACGCCTCTGTTGGCCATATCGGGAATTTCGATCGATTTGAACATTATTATGCAGTTGTTGAGCAGCTTCTCGATAGTCTGGATCGGTTCATCCAAGATCGGAGAGAGCAAGCGCCTACGGAGCCAAATACGATGCAAAAAGTTCTCGCCTACTTGCAGACGCATTATGCCGACGATTTGAACATGGCGGTCGTGTCCAACCACTTCTCACTCAATTACTCGTATTTCAGCCAAGCCTTCCAAGAATACTACGGTGAGAGTTTCTCGAACTATGTTCGCCGATTAAGGCTGGACAAGGCGAAGGAGCTGCTGGTGCACTCCGATTTGAAGGTGTACGAAATCAGTGATCAGGTTGGATTCGAAAATGTGAAGCATTTTACGAGAATATTCAAGGATACCGAAGGCATCACAGCGCTGGAATACCGAAGCCAGCGAAGGCTGTTTGAAATCCAAATGGGCTAAGATTGCACTGAACTTAGCAGAACCCTCAAATCATGCGACTACACCTAAAATCGGTAACGACAGAAAACGATAACTCAAGCGAAGCTTAAGGCAGCTGGCCAGAACGGTCAGCTGCCTTTTCTCAACAAACGGGCAGGATAGTTCTGATTCGAGGAGAATAGTGGTGAATAGTGAAGAGCGTAGTTTAGCGATAAAATTCATTCATACCTCTATAAACTTGATCTAATACGGCTTGGAACTGAAGTTTCACCTGTACATACATTTGCTTAAGCGAGTCAAATTGACGCGTTAGATGCCTAAGATTCAGCAGTTGAACCCCTCGTTGTTTATGGTCTTTAAATTCCTCTTTGTAGTACAACTCACAACACACATAGTGTTCCCAACGCAACAACCCTAAAATCTAGCAACCTTTACCTGAAATCTAGCGGATATATTACATGACAGGTTCCTTGATATAATGTTTACAAAGTCCAGCAATCACTCCGATCACGCTCATCGGGCCGACCAGGTGAGTATAGGTGTCTGGGCAATCGCCATGTTAAAGAAACCGAAGAACAAAAACAAACAAGCAAATGCTTAAGTGCGTTACAACTTTATTGTGAAAACAGGAGTGAGATTTTCATGTTCAGGCAATTAGAATATTTCATTCAAATTTGCAAAGAAGGAAGTTATACTAAGGCTGCAGAAGTTTTAATGATTTCTCAACCTACTTTAAGTCAACAGATCCGATTTTTAGAGGGAGAAGTTGGAACCCCTTTGTTTGAGAGAGTTGGTAGAGGGGTAAAGATTACAGCTGCCGGGGAAATACTTTACCAAAAAGCTCTTTTCGTGATGAGGCTCATTGAAGAATCGAAGAAAGAAACTTACGAGTTACGCAATGCTCGAACAAATAAACTTTTGATAGGCATCTCGTCTATGGACTTTTTTTGTTTAAAACCCCGGTTTTTGAAATTCCATGAACAGTATCCTGATATCACATTAAAATTTTCCAGTCAAGAGAATACATCACAGCAATTATTGAATAGTAGTATCGATATTGGCATTACCGACAATCATGAACCAAACAAAGAAATTCATATGATGCACCTATATAAAGAAGAACAAGCATTGGTCGTTTATGAGGATCATCCATGGGCAGATCGAACCGTTATTTCTTTTCAGGAGCTAGAAGATTTAGAATCTGCGTTATTTGTTAGGGATATAAGTGTAATCGAGCAACTTCATACATTCAGCGATAAGATCACCAAATCTTTGCAATCAAAGTTTGAGTCAACTTCTGCGGAAATTCTTCTTTTTATGGTACTGCATAAGATGGGGGTAGCTATTTTACCTGCTTCTTTAATTGAAAGCTTTTTTGGTCAGAAATTGAAAATGATTCGTCTTGTAGATCCAACGCCTGTTCGTGAGATCAAGCTTATTTTTAAAAAACATCATTACAACAATCCTTCGGTTCAAACATGTATCAACTTTTTTCTAGAACCCATAAAGTGAGACAAATCAAAACACCTTTCAAGAGAATACATCCCATGTCGTAAGATGTGGAGGACAACTTGGAGGTGTTTTTGTGTTGGCAACTAGAGTAGCTATCCAATGGAAATGAAGATGAAGGCCAGTGAAATGAAGTTGGAGGGTGTCCTGTAAGTGAAGTGATGGAGGTATGGGGGATACGGAATTCAACACAGCTTAAGGTTTGGAAGAAATGGTATCGTAAGGGGAACTACATCGGTTAAAGCAGCCTGTTGGTAAACATACAGCTGCGGAAAAGGACCTGAGTTCTCCTCAGAACTCGAGAAATTGAAGGCAGAAACTCGGTTTCTAAGGCAGCGGAATGTAGGAGAGTTGACCACCATGAGCCATGGCCTCCTATGGCAACTGGTAATATCAAACTTCTGTAAAGTTCTTTAACGAGATGCTTTCAAGCGCTAGCACAAACATACTTTTTCATGCTCTCCAATATTTCTTTTGCTTCATCAAAATATATTTGATCACCGAACATTTTATAGAGCAGCATATAGTCATTGTATTCGTCCAGCCATTCGTTTACCAGAATTGGTATCACTTTTCATCCACTTCCTTCCTATGGCTTCATCTCTTCTAGTATCTAGAATTTAACACTTATAGGAACGATTCAATTTGATTGATGAAAAAATTCACGAAGTAATATTTTACTTCGTGAATTTTGCTTGCTTATCGATTAATGTCCCTCTTTACCGCCAAACATTTCTTGTGAGTAAATAATACCTAATCCATATGCGCCGCCGTGTTCTTTAGCAATATCTGTTGTCGCTTTGTACGTTTCGGAACGTGCCCAATCACGTTGCAATTCAAGCAGGTACTGTTCCCAAGTAATTGGTGTCACACCAGCTTGAATCATGCGCTGAATGGCCATGTCGTGAGCCTCTTTTGATACACCGCCTGAAGTATCGGTAACGATGTATACTTCATATCCTTGATCGATCGCGGAAAGCGCAGCTGATAAGTCGCAAACCTCTGTCCATAGACCAGAAATGACTAGCTTTTTATTACCATAGCTGTTCACTTTATCTACAACACGTTGATCCTCCCAGGCATCCATCGTTGTACGGTCGATTGGCTGCTGATCAGGGAATACCGCTTGGATTTCCGGGAAAATCGGTCCGCTGAACGACTTTGAAGCTACCGTTGTCAAAACGGTCGGAACATTGAAAGCCTTAGCTGCTTTAGCAAGTCCAGTTACATTATTACGCAAATCTTGGATGTTAATCGACGATGTACCAAATGCCATTTGCGGCTGGTGGTCGATCATTAGCAGCGTATGGTTCGTTGGTGTCAGCAATCTTGGAGACGGAACCGCCTTTGCCTGAATGGCAGGTTTGTCTTTGCTAGCGGCAGTCGCAGCAGGCGTTTCTGCCTTTGCAACGATCATAGATCCGAATGCGCTTGTCGATACGACAGCAGTTAAAAGTGCTAGCGTTGTTACTGTGCGGCTTGTAAGTAATTTTTTCATGGTTGTTAGCTCCTTTTTTTTTTGAAATATTAGACACCTTATCGACTTGTTTACATTTTGTAAACATGCTGCCCCTTCGTGCCTCAGAGGTTCCACCCGCAGCATCTGCTACAATGGGTGCATTGAATACGAGAATCCCACCTTTCATTTTATTAGTTACGACAGCATCTGAAACAACTAGTTATGAAGTCCGTTGCATGTTTCTATAGTATTGAAACGTAATATATCAATCAATTCTCTTTTTTCTATACGTTCTATAGATTAAAATTATAGTATCGTTCCTCTACATAACTTAAGTATTCCCGATTAGCTTCGCCCTTGAAGATATAGCTTATGGCTATATGTGATATAGAAATAATGGAATTGTTCATGAATAATAATTTCAATATGATAGACATAAACAGTTAAAGATCATGCGAGGAGTGTTTGCAAAATGGAAAAACAAACAGAAGGAATTCACCATATAACGGCTTTTGTAAAGAATGCTCAAAAAAATGTGGACTTTTATGCAGGGGTACTAGGTCTGAGACTTGTAAAAAAAACGATCAACTTTGACGCTCCGGAAGTTTACCATTTGTATTTCGGTAATGAATCAGGTAGTCCAGGTACTATAATTACATTTTTTCCATTTGAATTAGGTCAAAAAGGGCGTATTGGTGGAGGTCAGGTCGGTGTAACCACATATGTCGTTCCTATAGGTGCACTCGATTTTTGGAAAGAGCGCTTAGAAAACTTTAATGTTCTTTATTCTATGAAGACGAGGTTTGATGAGAATTACTTAACATTTTCAGATCAGGATGGTTTGCAGCTAGAGATTGTAGAGCGCGAGGAAGGAGATTTGAGTCAGTGGTCTTTCGGTGGTGTTTCAATAGATAAAGCTATCAAAGGTTTTGGCGGTGCTGTCCTGTATAGTACTGCTCCCGAAAAAACGATGAATGTACTAGAGCAGGTCTTGGGTCTTCAAAAGGTGGAACAAGAAGGAGACTTTATGCGCTATAAATCGACGGGGACTATTGGCAATATTATTGATGTAAACGTTGCGGCGATGGAGTGGGGCAGAAGTGGAGCTGGTACTGTTCATCATATTGCATGGCGCGCAAAGGATGATGAAGATCATGATTCATGGAGAACTCATGTAGAGCAACATGGCTTCCATCCCACTGACATTATCGACCGACAATATTTCAATGCGATTTATTTTCGTGAAGAAGGGGGCATCCTGTTTGAAATCGCCACGGATCCGCCAGGTTTTGCAGTTGATGAGCAATCAGATGTATTAGGTGAAAAACTGATGCTTCCGGAATGGTTTGAAGCTGAACGTGCAGAAATCGAGAAAGGTTTATCACCTATTCAAGTACGTGTGATGGAGTCAGATAAATGAAAGAATTCAAAATATATAAAGGGAAAGATATTGATGTTTTATTTCACTCTGGAAAATGCGGTCATTCGGCAAATTGCGTGAGAGGGTTACCAGGAGTGTTCAACGTTAAAAAGAAACCATGGATTCAAGCAGATGGAGAAACGGCTGACAAAATCGCAGATCTTATCGATAAATGCCCAAGCGGTGCTTTGCAATATATAAGAAAAGATCATCAAGCATGAATGGGGTAACAATAATGATTGAAATTAATAAAGATACGAACAGTTTTTATGTAGGAGATCAGGATAAGAGGGATGCAGAAATACATTATGTTCCATCTGGGAATGGAATTATAATCGTAGATCACACGTTTGTTTCCGATCATCTGCGAGGACAAGGGGTAGGACAAGAATTAGTTAGGCGCGTAGTCGAGTTTGCTCGGAAGGAAAGGTTAAAGATTATGCCACTATGTCCTTTCACCAAAAGTCAGTTTGACCAACATCAAGATTATGATGACGTATTATTAAAATAATTTTGATGCTTTTTCGCGAGAGGAGTGAGTTCATTTGACGATTGTGCCTATCTTATTGGTTGCAATAGGTAAGGGAGATACGTCCAAACAGCGGCCTCAAGGTTATCGCAAACCTGTTCGTGAGTTTGTTAGTCTTAATCAATTTAAATAGCTGATAAGGAGAGTTCTAAAATGATCCAGGTATTCCCGGCAGACTCCCGGTTTAGCGTAGATCATGGATGGCTGCGCAGCCGTTTAAGCTTCTCGTTCGGCAATTACTATGATCCCAATAACACCGAATTTGGGGTTTTGCGAGTATGCAATGACGATGACGTAGATCCTAGCAAAGGATTTGGTGCCCACCCGCATAGTGATATGGAGATCGTAACAATCGTACTTTCAGGATCCGCCCGTCATGAGGACAATTTGGGCAACACGGAAGTAACGAAAGCTGGGGAAGTGCAGCGAATGAGCGCGGGATCCGGAGTTGTTCATGCTGAATACAACGCTTCGCAGGATGAGCCGATGAGAATTCTTCAATTGTGGTTCATGCCAAAGGAACGGGGATTAGATCCTTCCTATGAAACTCGCAGGTACAATTCAGAGAAGTTAAAGAATGCCTTGCTCCCGATCGTTGATCCGCAGGGATCAGAGCAGATTGTTAAAATCCATCAAGACCTAACTCTCTATTTATGCAGGTTGGATAGAGATAAAAAGATTACCTTTCGGCAGGAAGAGGGACGCCGGATATTTATTTTCGTCATTGAGGGACGACTCACTGTAAATGATACTCGGTTAGGTGAAGGAGATACGGCTCGAATCGAATCTTTGGCTCAGCTCGGCATCATGGCGGAGGAAGATGCATTTCTAATGCTGATTGACCTTCCATAAGAACGAATAGGAGGGTTTGTATGAAAGAGGTACTTGTGGTTAGGCATTCGGTTGGAGGTAGAACATTTATTCATACCGAACAACAACCCATGGAATATTCGGTGACACGTATGGGTCAGGGGTGGAGAATTACTTTAATCATTACACAGGACGTGGATATTCACGAGATTGTCCGTTGGAAACAGGAATTGAATGTGTTTCTATTTCGGGAATATGATGATCAACCTGCGAAAAAAATTTGGTTTTATGTGAAAGAAGGTCCTGTCACGTACGACGATCAGCTTAAGCAGATTACTATTTTGGCCGAGTCTCGGATCGAATATATCCCGGATGAATTTGGCATTTAAATCATCGATGGCTAAGAAAATTTTATTTAACATTCTATGGAGGTTAATTATGGGCAAAATAGGAATATTCGGATTTGGGCGTATTGGAAGGCAATTATTAAGAGTCGCTTTGCAGGATCAACTTTTCGTTCCGGTTTCCATTTCAGATATTAAAGATGAAGCGACGCTTGCCGCTCTTTTCGAAGTGGATACTAACTATAAACGCTGGCCCGAAGCTGTCTCCGGACGGGATGGTCTAATGGTTATCGGCGGACGAGAAATTCAGTTTATCAATTCGTCTAAAGAAGTTCCGGATTGGAAGGCCTTGGATGTGGATCTGGTAATCGACTGCACAGGCCGAGCCGTTACCCGCGCTATTGCTCAAATTCATTTGGATCGTGGTGCAAATCGAGTACTGGTTAGCGGACCTAGCAAGAGCCTTGAAGATTGTGATGCTGTATTACTTAAAGGAATAAATCTGGATAGTTTCGATCCGGAGAAGCACAAAATCATTAGTATGGCTAGTTGTACGACGAATGCATTAGCTCCTGTCGTCAAAATCGTAAGAGAAAACTTCGGGATCAAGTATGGTCTATTCTCGACCGTCCATTCCTATACAAACACGCAATCGCTAACGGATCAGCCTATGAAGGATCGACGGGATTCGTGGGCCGCTGCGGAAAATATCATTCCTTCTTCATCTGGAGCCGCAAAAGCCCTTAAATTCATATGGAACGATTTACAGATTACGGGTAAGGCATACCGAATTCCAACTCGTACCGGAAGTATTGCTGAATTAAACCTTGTTACGGAAAAACCATGTACGGTGCAGCAGGTAAATGATATTTTCCGTAGTGCCGCTACAGATGGTCAGTTGAAGGGAGTCTTGGATATTTTAGAAGGCGAATGGGCCTCTTCTCGTATCGTAGGCGATTCCCATTCCTCTATCATTGACCTTCCATTGACTCAAGTACAGGGCGAACTGCTGTCCATTGCAACATGGTACGATAACGAATGGGGTTACGCTTCACGATTAGCTGAAGTAGCGGCTTATCTAGTAAATAAGTAAAATTGCGAATATATTGAAATTTAATTTTTTATATATTTAGGGCTATCGAACATTACCGATAGTCCTTTACCTCATTTATTAGTGAATATGAAGTCAAATAAAGGGAGTTTTGAAGCTATGGTTGAGAAAAAAGTAACTTGGTTGGAGCTTTTTTACGATCTACTTTTTGTAGCAGCCGTATCAAAAGCGAACCACGTCTTGCTGCATGTCGATCATGGGAGCATTTCCATTGAATACTTAACCAAATTTGTTTTAATTTTCATTCCAATCTGGTGGGCGTGGGTGGGACAAACACTCTTTAATAATCGTTTTGGTCAAGATATCGTTACTCATAGGATATTCATGTTCCTACAACTATTTTTTGTTTTAATTATGACTGCAAGCCTATCTGTTAATTTTGATCACTTCTATATTCCCTTCTTTGTAGGCTATATTGGTTCGAGAGCACTGACAGCTATTCAATATCTTACGGTACACAAAGCAACAGGCACACATCAACAAAAGACCGCTAAATACTTGGGGACTCGCTTTTGGATCGGAATATTGATATCTTCCTGTTCGCTATTCTTTGATTCATGGATCCGATACGCGATTCTATATGCGGGAATTGTTGTAGATATTTTGCTGCCGTTAATCGGCCGACGGTACCTAATAAAAACCCCCATACATACCCATCACTTATTGGAACGCTTTGCATTGTTTACACTTATTCTTCTTGGTGAATCAGTGATCAGTATACTTGCTGTTTTGCAGTCAAGTGATTGGACATTGCCATCCATTTTGTTTGCCTCATTTACATGTATATTAGTTATTGCTTTGTGGTGGCAATATTTTGATCATATTGAACGGAAAGTGAGCAAAGAAATACAAACTGCCGGTCAAACGATTATTTATGGCCATCTATTCATTTATTTATCCATGAGTTCGATAGCTGCTTCGATCCAATTGTTATTTAAGGAACAACTCAATTATTTTTTCATGTTGGGTTTTATTTTTGGATCCGTACTGCTTTATTTTTTCTCTACATATCTTGTTTTCTATCGATATAGACATAAACACCTACCCTTGAAGCACTATCATTTGGGGATTTTATTAGGAATAATTGGATGTTTTATGGCGTTGGACTTGGCTTTTCATGTACCTAATTATGCAATCATCGGAGAAATGATGGTATTTTTTATCGTGTACGCCAAATTAACGACTTAACAATCTTTTAAAACTGAAGAACACACAAGCGCGGAATCGAAGCCAAGCATATGATGAGGAGAAGGCAGGTCGAATGTAACCATTCATCTGCCTTCTCTGAGTTTCACCTATACAAATATAGTCATAGATAAAGACCTGTCGTGTAAAGAGATGTGATTGTATTAGCAATCTCTTCTACAGAACGATGATGTTCGTTTCGAACAATTTCCCAAAGATACATTTCATTCGTGAAAAACCAACCTCGTGCAACAATTTCATAGTTTAATTCAGCTCTGGCTAGCCCATTTTGCTGTGAATAGGCAATATCCATAGATATTCGATGAATAAACTTTTCACGAATTGCCTTCCACTTATCCGAAATAACAGAGGATACCCCAATAGCCTGCTCGAAGATTTGCATCATATTACGTTCTGCCTCTGCCATTTTTAAAAAATCATGGGTTTGTTTTTTTATGATTTGCTCTGCTTCGTCTTTCGATTTCGGGAAGAAGGAGATCTCGGCAATTTCATAAAACTGAGCCATGACATTCTCCATTAATACGCAAAGAAGATCCTCTTTTCCTTCAAAATGAACATAGGCTGTTCCGTACCCAATGTTTGCTTTTTTGATCATTTGAGAAATCGTCGCTTTTTGAAAACCATCGTCTAGAAAAACTTCCCTTGCAGCTTCCAATAACTTTTGACGTGTCACTGCTGAGCGTAAATGTCGTTTATCCCCTATTTTGTCATTGCTCATTCCAATTCCCCCCTTTTAATAATTATCTTCTAGGATATAAGGATTTCTCTGAAAAGGAAAGATTTGTTTAGATTGAATCGTCTGGATAATAATATTGACGCCATGTCATATTCATTGATATGATGTCCCTAGAAAAGTGATTTTAAATAAAGAAGGGGATGATACAGTGCTTTCAAATTTCTTTCAACCTACATTAGATTTCGCAAAACAATTGGACATAGAGGATAACCTTTCGCGTTTTCGGGAAGAATTTTATTTACAGCCTGATTCCATCTATATGGATGGGAATTCATTGGGGCTGCTTTCGAGAAGAGCTGAACGTACACTTTTGGAGTCTTTAGCCGATTGGAAAGAACATGGCATCGATGGATGGACACAAGGGAATCATCCATGGTTTACCTTATCGGAGAAATTAGGCGAGATGAGTGCACCGTTAGTAGGAGCTTTTCCTAATGAAGTTATTGTAACCGGTTCCACGACTATAAATTTACATCAACTTGTTGCTACTTTTTATAAGCCTCAAGGGACACGTACCAAAATTTTGGCAGATGAACTAACGTTTCCATCTGATATTTATGCTCTTCAAAGCCAACTTCGCACCCATGGATACGATCCAGATACCCATCTCATCCGTGTGAAAAGCCGGGATGGCCGATTTTTAGAAGAAGATGATATGATCGAGGCTATGACCGATGACATTGCTCTGATCATCTTACCTACCGTTCTGTATCGCAGCGGTCAAATATTGGATATGAAGCGATTAACGGCAGAAGCTCATAGAAGAGGCATTTTAATCGGATTTGACGGATGTCATTCGATCGGGGCGATCCCGCATTCGTTTAGCGAATGGGATGTTGACTTCGCGTATTGGTGCAATTACAAACATTTAAACGGCGGACCTGGCTGTGTTGGCGGTTTATTCGTAAATCGTAAACATTTTGGAACTAACCCTGGATTGGCTGGCTGGTTCGGGTCCAGAAAAGATAAACAATTCGACATGGAACATACATTAACACCAGCTGAATCTGCGGGAGCCTACCAAATTGGAACGCCCCACGTATTAAGCCTTGCACCTTTACTAGGATCTTTAGAAATTATTGCAGAAGCTGGTATTGCGAATATTCGCCAAAAGTCTCTTCAAATCAATCAATATTTAATGAACTTAATTGAACATGAGTTAGCAGATTATGGGTTCGCCATTGGAAGTCCCAGAGAAGATGTACGTCGCGGAGGTCACGTGAGCCTTGAGCATGGAGAAGCTGCGCGCATTTGTAAGGCTTTGAAAAAAAATGGCGTGATACCGGATTTCCGAGCGCCAAACATCATTCGTCTTGCTCCGGTTGCGCTGTATACTTCTTACGCAGAAGTTTGGGAAGTCATACAAATTCTCAAAAAAATCATGGCAGAAGAACAATACAAACTATTTCATAATGAACGTGAAGTTGTTGCATAAATGCCTTTTGACGAAAAAGGGGGATGAAATATGACAGATAAAGATACGCAATCGAATAATGGAGATGAAATAGAGAGTGGGCTAAAGCGTGATTTAAAAACAAACCAGCTTATGATGATTGCCATGGGTTGTGCCATCGGGACGGGATTGTTCCTAGGCAGCGGGCTAGCCATCAAAACAGCCGGTCCAAGTGTATTGTTGAGTTATGGAATAGGCGCATTTATCGTATTGTTGTTAATGGGATGTTTAGCGGAAATGACGGTCGCTCATCCTACTTCGGGATCTTTTGGAACGATTTCTGAAAAATACATCAGTCCCATGGCAGGCTTTCTTGTTCGTTATTCGTATTGGATTGCCAATGTTCTTGCTATTGGGGTAGAAGTAAGTGCAATAGCGGTTTATATGAAATACTGGTTTCCGACTGTGCCGGAAATCGTATGGATTTTATTGTTTGCCACTTTGCTAATTTATATAAATGCCAAGAGTGTTCATATATTTGGTACTGTTGAGTATTGGTTCTCTATGATAAAAATAAGTGCAATTGTCGGCTTTATTCTTCTTGGATCTTATATCCTATTTGGAACATCCGGACAGTCAAATATCGGACCCGGAAACTTAGTGAATGATGGAGGTTTTTTACCCTTTGGCTGGTGGGGCATGTGGGTAGCTATCTTTATTTCTTTATTCAGCTTTTTGGGAACAGAAATGATAGCGGTTACAGCTGGAGAGTCAAAAGACCCCGATGTAGCCGTACCTAAAGCATTGAAATCAACCGTGTTCCGTTTGTCTACCTTCTATGTTTTGACAATTGGTATCATGCTAATGATTGTTCCTTGGAAATCAGCGGGGATCGATAAAAGTCCATTCGTAAAAGTAATGGAAATCTTGAATGTTCCAGGAGCATCTGGAATCATGAATTTTATCATTTTAACGGCTGCTTTATCGGCAATGAACAGTCAACTGTATGCTTCAACACGTATGATGTTCTCATTATCACGCGGTAATCATGCCCCTGCCTTTTTGGGGAAAATTAATAATAGAGGGGTTCCTGTCAGCGCTCTTGCTGTTTCTACACTTGGGATTTTTATTGCCGCAGCAATTAATGCAATACTCCCAGATTCATCCTATGCATTGATGATGGGAATTTCCATGTTCGGAGCTATATTCACTTGGCTTATGGTGTTCATTTCTCATTTATTTTTCAGAAGAAAGTGGGAGAAAATGGGTGGTCGCCATTTGCCGGTGAGAATGCTTGGTTTTCCTTATTTAACGATTCTGGGAGCGGTTCTTCTACTTAGTTTAATGATTTCTACATGGTTTACAGGCTTTAAAATTATGCTTCAATTTGGGATTCCATGGTTACTGTTTCTGTCTGCTGCTTATTTCGTTTGGAAAAAAAGGAACAAGTAATCATCATGCCGTGCAGCAAACTGTTGGATTTCTCTTACGAAGAGAGGGGCGTTACAGAATGAATAATAATGAACAAAACAAAAGTATGGGGCTCGAAAAAGAAATTCAAACAGATTTTAGCAAAGCGATGTCTTACGGGGATTATCTCCATCTGGATAAGATTTTATCTAGTCAACATAGATGTTCGGATCACCATGATGAAATGCTTTTTATCATTATCCACCAGGCGAGTGAGTTATGGATGAAGCTCATTTTACATGAGGTGAAAGCAGCAACCCTGAGTATACGCAATAACGATTTGGAACCATCATTTAAAATGTTGTCCCGTGTTTCGAGAATTCAGCACCAATTGATACAGTCATGGAGCGTCCTCTCTACGTTGACGCCGGCCGAATACATGGAATTTAGAGATAAACTGGGTCAATCTTCCGGGTTCCAGTCTCATCAGAATCGTTTGATTGAATTTGCGCTAGGCAACAAGAATGTCCATACGTTATCCGTATTTCAACATCAGAGCGATCTATACGAGCAAATGCAGCAATCTCTTCATGAGCCAAGTATTTATGACGCGGCTATCAATGCGCTTGCATTGCGTGGATTACCTATTGATCAAGAAGCACTTAACAGGGATTGGTCGCAAAACTATCAACCAAATGCCAGTGTAGAAGAGGCGTGGCTGACCGTTTACCGCAATGTCGAGCAATATTGGGATTTATATGAGCTGGCAGAGAAACTAGTGGACATTGGAAGTCAACAGCAATTATGGCGTTTTAATCATATGACTACCGTGGAAAGAATTATTGGTCATAAACAAGGAACAGGCGGCTCATCAGGTGTTACTTATTTAAAAAGAGCTCTGGACCAACACTTCTTCCCGGAGCTATGGAGTTTAAGAGCGAAGCTATGAGATAAACCTCTATCGAGGTCATTCGAAGATGAGCGACCGCGTTTAAAGGTAGGTTTATTCGCCAATCTGAATGCCGCTCTACTCGCTTTAGCGCCGTAAAGAACTTGAACATTCTGATGTGGAGAGAAGAAATCGGAAGAAATGGAGGTAATATGCTTGGGGACATGGATTGATATTTCACAGCCGCTAGACAAAAAGGTTGCAGTCTGGCCAGGAGACACACCCTTCTCATACAAAGTTAATTGGAGTAAAGAAGAGAGTGGATCTGTCAATGTAGGTCAAATTAACATGAGTGTACACACCGGTACTCATATTGATGCACCTTTTCATTTTGATAATGAGGGAAAAAGAGTAATTGAACTGGATCTTGATTTATATATTGGACCTGCCCGTGTCGTTTATTTGCCAAACTATACATCCATCGGAGTGGGTGAAATATCCGGTATAGATCTAAATGGGATTACCCGTCTGTTAATTCGTACAGATGCATGGAAGGATCGGTGCGTGTTCCCACAAACAATTCCTCACCTCCAACCAGAATTAGCGGCTCATCTTGCAGAACTCGGTGTTCGTCTTATTGGTCTTGATTTGCCGTCCGTAGACCCATTAGATAGCAAAGAACTATTAGCTCATCATGAACTTGCCAGTCATGGCATTCACATCTTGGAAGGGCTTGTCTTAGATAATGTTTTACCAGGGGATTATGAATTGATAGCCCTCCCATTACCATTAGTTGAAGCCGATGGAAGTCCGGTACGTGCCGTGTTGAAGAAACTCCCTTCAAATGAATTGAATCGGCGTAAATAGAAAACTGATATCTGCAAATTTTCTGGTTTGATTATGCTGCGAAACTAGTTACGCGAACGAGAAACGATAGTTGAATAAAAAACTATAACACGGCTACCGGCTTGGATCGGTAGCCGTGTTACGTTATCGGGAAGAAAGTGAAAATTCCTTAAGTCATGCCTGTGCGCCGTTTGGTTATCGTTTTGGTTATTGCTCCTCTCGCCCGATCCATCAGGTTAGCCGACAACAGCATGCCCACAATGACGATAACGCCACCTACGATTTGGGAGACCAGCAATTCCTGACCAACCATCAAAGATATGATAGCGGTGAAAATCGGCATCAAATTCATTGTGATGCTGGCTTTGCTCGGTCCAAGCTCCTTAATGCCCTGGTTCCAGAACAGGAATGACCCGATGGAAGGGAACAAACCCAAATAGATGATACCTGTAATGCCGAAAGCGGTGATGTGCTCTTTATGTAAAGGCTGAATAAACAGCAGCGGGAGCATGCAAACGTCGCCAATAGAAGCTGTAAATGCAACAAATGTAATCGGAGGAAGATGCTGCACTCTTTTGCTGATTATCGAATAGATGGCCCATAGAAATGCCGCTACCATCAGGATGCCGTCTCCTTGGTTATAATGTGTGCTAAATACACCAAGCAGATGCCCTTTCGTCAATACCGTGAGTACACCTAGGAAAGATAACACCAGCCCCACTCCCTGCCAAACGGTAATTTTGTCCTTCAGGAACAGCAAGGATAGCACGATCATGACCGCCGGAGTCAAACTGTTGATCAGACTGCCGTTTGTAGATGAGGTGTGCTGGAGTGCCGTGTAGGTAAGAAGCGTGTAAGACACGACGCCTACCAGCGAGAAGAATAACAGAATGCCCCAGTTGTTTTTCCAAATCTTCAGCCAGTTCGGTTTCTCCACCAGTTGCGCAATCGGAATCAGCACCACGGCCGCAATCGCCCAACGCAAGAAAGAGGCCCAGATTGGATGGAAATCGGACGTAACCGATTTGCCGAATATCAGATTACCAGCCCAAAACAGATTCGCCAATACTAGAAAAATCCAGGCTCTTGTTTTCATAATCAGACTCCTATCCCATTGTATTCCAGGTCACAGCTCACTGCAGCAGCGTGTTTAAGGCCTGGTAAGTCTCTCAACAACATCTTCTTTCTCTTGTTCTATTATCATGTTACAATAAGGTTTATCATAAATAAAATGAATGTAAGTCATGAGGGAGATAACAAATTTGATATGAATAAATCTCTGTTACAGTTGATCGTCGCTATTTCGGAAACCCGAAACTTTACGACTGCCGGGGAAAAAATGAATATGACGCAGCCGGCCGTCAGCCGTGCGGTCACTTCCCTGGAACGTGAGCTCGGGGTAACATTAATTATCCGAGATCGGCGTCACGGCGTTGCGCTCACGCCAGTTGGAGAGCGAACCGTTCGGGTTTTCCGGGAGATTCTTCAAGGATATGACAAAGTCGACCAGGAAATCGCCAAAGAAAAAGGACTGGAAACCGGCTGCGTCCGCATCGGCGCCTTCCCGGTAGCGGCGTCTTATTTTGTTCCGAAACTGATTAGCCAAATCAAACAGCATTATCCAAAGCTGGAGTTTAGCATCGTGGAAGGTACCATTGCGGATGTGCAGGAATGGCTAGATAACCGGCAAATCGATGTTGGATTGCTCATCCCCTCGGATAAAACCACCGATTCTTTCCCTCTTTACCGGGAAGGTATTTATGCGGTCATGAGAGACGATCACCGGCTAAATGGGAAGAGTATAATCCGCCCTGAAGATTTGCGGGAGGAACCGATGCTAATCTGTAAAGCGGGTTATGAACCGCCTGTCCTGAGTTGGTTTGAAAGTGCGGGGGAGACACCAAAGGTGAAGTACATTCTCTACAACTACAGAACCGCGCTTCAAATGGTTCTTGCAGGCGAGGGTTTGGCGGTAATGTCTGAGCTGTCCCTTTTGGACCGTCCTCAAGGCCTCACGCTAAAGCGTCTGTCTCCCCAGGCCTACCGGGATATTCACATAGCCTCCGGACCCGTGGAGGACTGCACCATTGCGGTAAAATTGTTTATCGAGGCAGCTCAGAAAGTGTTCCCTTTTCAAGCTGAACATGAGCCCTTGATTGAAATTTAAGCTTTTCTCTTTCCTAGGCTATGGTAAGATCATTTCTGATTTTGTTCTCGATGTCCGCATAGGAAATGCTCAGGTACCAGAGGGCTGCTTATTTCGCTTACATTTTTAAAAAGGCGGTCGGTTGTACACCTCAAGAGTTCAGGGACTATCGCTAAAGCATTTATTCTATAGTTGACTATATCAAATAATCAAATAGAAGGAGCTGCGCTAAAATGTTACGACTTTTCCCGACAAATCAAATCCGTCAGGTGCAAGAATTGGAAGGCGATTGGGATTTTCAACCGATTGAACAAAACGAAGGCATTCCAAAGGACTATCATTACCGCTTACCTGTTCCAGGTTGTTGGGAGATGCATCCTGAATTGTTGACTTATCGGGGGAAAGGTGTTTATCGGAAGATAATCACCTTACACGAAACAACATCGGTCAGGTTGCTGTTCAAGGGTGTGAGTCACACAGCAGTTATCTATTTTGACGGAGAGGAGGTTGGGTTTCATTATAACGCTTATACTCCTTTCACAACCAAAGTTATCACGGATGCTGCTCCTGGCAGCCATGAAATCGTGGTCGTCGTTGATAATTCTTTTACGAAAGAATCCAAACTTCATTTTGCGAATGATTATTATACGTATGGCGGTATCATCCGGCCAGTTGGAATTGAGTGCATTTCTGATGTCTACATTAACCGTATTCAATTCACACCCTCATGGAAAGATGGCCAGTGGCATGGGGAAGCCAGTGTATATGTGACGAATGCCAGTCGCAATCCTACTGAGGTTGAGCTCAAAGGTACGCTCGGGGAATTCGCGCTGCAATGGAAGAAACAAATAATCGCATCGGGTGAAACATCCGTTTTCCGTGTCTCAAGCGCATTTCCGAACGTAAAGATTTGGTCCAACAAGACACCAAATATGTATTTGGTCAATGTACAACTATTTAGAGATGGGAATAAGAAGCCTTCAGATGATTTAATTGAACGGGTCGGTTTCCGCGAAGTCACGACCTTCAACGGTAAAATTCAAGTAAACGGGGAGGATATTATTCTAAAAGGGTTCAATCGTCATGAGGATCATCCGATGGTTGGCGCTGCTTTCCCGTACCAGCTCATGGTACAGGATATGGAGCTCATGCTGGAAGCGGGATCCAATGCCGTACGGACAAGTCATTATCCGAATGACGAACGCTTTCTGGATTTGTGTGACGAGCGCGGAGTCTTCGTATGGGAAGAAAATCATGCCAGAGGATTTCAACTCGATCATATGCTAGATCCCCAATGTCAGGAGCAATGTATGGTATGTAATCAAGAAATGGTTGAAAACCATTTTAATCATCCAAGTATTATTATGTGGGGAATTCTGAATGAATGTGCCAGTAACACGATAGAAGGGAAAGCGTTATACCGTCAACAGCTGGAACAAATCAGAGGAATGGATCGTTCCCGCCCGTTAACCTATGCTACCCATCATCGCGAGCAAGAACTATGCTTCGATCTGGCAGATATCGTCTCATTTAACCTCTATCCAGGGTGGTATACGAATGAGGATCCGGGTGAACTTAGCGACCAAGCCAGGAAATGGGCGGATGAGCTCGGTGGACTCGGCAAACCCATGATTATGAGTGAATTCGGCGGCGACGGATACTACGGGCTGCGTGATCCCAACAAAGTACGCGGTACGGAGGAAAGACAGGCTGAGATCATTGAGCAAAATTTGGCGGCATATACGTCTAAACCTTATATATCCGGTATGTTCATATGGCAATTTTGCGATTGTAAAGTGGTAGAGGATACAGGATGGCTCTTATCTCGAGCAGGGACACAAAACAGTAAAGGCATCGTGGACAGATACCGCCGGCCGAAGTTGGCGTTTGAAATAGTGAAGAAGTATTTCCGGGAATGAAATGAAACGGCATTCAGTGAGTCTTAATAGAGACTAACTGAATGCCTTATTTACATTAGAAAGTCTGGTGCGAAAAGGTGTAATGTGCGGCCGCAAGCAGAACATTATCCTGAGTTCGTGTATGCCAAATAAACCTATTCAGCATTGTCTTTGACAGCTGAGTAGGCTTATTTTTTCAAAAAGCATTTATCTAGATCATATCCGTGTAACTGATTTGCCAATGAACATTTTTCACGAAATCTTCCATAACTGCTTTATTTTTTTCTTTGAATAATTGGATCATTTGTCTATGTTCCCTATTCATTTGCCCCAGTACCGAGAACAGTTTTGGTTTGTCGTCGCTTAAATACGTTTGTCTAACAAAACTGTTTTGCAGTGTTTTAAGCATGTCAATTAAAGTGCTGTTGTTGCATTTATGAAGGTATACGTTATGAAATTCGGTCTGGTAGAATTGATAATCAGTGTAGCTTTCTTCTTTAATTGCTGTTTCGATTTTATCGGCGATCTCCTCCATTCTTGATATCTCCTCATCGGAGATATGATCGATGGATAATGTGGCTGCCAATGCGTCCAATGTGCCAATGATTTGAAAAACGTCAAGTTTCTTCTTGGTATCCAGTTCTTTTACAACAAATCCTCGACGTGGCAAGTATTCTAAATAGTTTTCGGAGGCCAACTGTATGAGTGCTTCTCGTACTGGAGTCCTGCTAACTTCAAGTTTTTCGCAGATGGAGAGCTCGCTTAACTTTTGATTGGGTAGAAGAGTTCCATTTTGAATGCGCTCGGCGATGTAAGTATAGACGTGGTCTTTTAACGACTGATATTTATTTTTATTAATAGTACTTACCTCCTGAATCACGATCAGAAAATACAATATATTATATAATAAGTATTTTGATTTTATCATTGAACATCTTTTTATACAAGTAATCCCATCTATGTCATCCTCATGTGAGCAAATAGGTTAAAAGATGCTAAAATTCATATTGAAAAAACAATTCTGCAATGGTAGTATAAATTGTATACAATATACAAAATACATTTTGTGAAAATTAAAACCGATAAAGTTAAATGCATGCTTTTGAAAGAGAGGTGTACAGTAGTAATTTGAGTAGTTAAAATTCAAAGCATTATGTATACAATATTAAATATATAGTATAATCAAAAAAAGTTTGATTTCGTACTTTCATTTTTTTGCGGCATGGAAGTCAAACGAAAGGTGAGAGAACATGAACCAAGAAATCGATCATGTAGAGATGGGCACAAAAGTAGTCTGGGCAGGGGAAAAAGAATTCAGGGCTTTCGGGGCAACCCAAGTACCTGTGGTGATGAGTGTTGCTTACGATTATGACGACGTGGATGAATGGTATGAAACTGCTTTGGGCAATCGACCGGGCTACATCTATAACAGGATGACGAATCCTACTGTTAGGGCATTGGAAGAAAAGGTTAGGATTCTCGAAAGTGCAGAAGCAGCTGTTGGTTTTTCATCAGGGATGGCTGCAATCAGCAGTTCACTTTATACATTCTTAAGACCTGGAGACAGGGTTGTATCGGTTAAAGACACTTACGGCGGGACGAATAAAATCTTCACTGAATTCCTACCTAACATTCATGTAGATGTTACATTATGTACAACTGGCGATCACGCCGAAATTGAACGTGAAATAGCTAAAGGCTGCAAGGTCTTGTATTTGGAGACACCCACAAATCCTACGCTGAAGATTACGGATATCAAACGATTGGCTAAAGCGGCAAAAGCAGCAGGTGCCTTGGTGTTGGTAGATAACACGTTCGCAACGCCAATTAATCAAAATCCGCTGAAGCTGGGGGCAGATATCGTTATTCACAGCGCTACGAAGTTCTTAAGCGGGCATGCGGATGTGCTGGGGGGAGTGGTCTGCGGTGCCAAGATACTGATGGATCAAGTGTACCATTATCGCGAGATTAATGGGGCTACGATGGATCCATGGTCGGCTTATCTCATTCTAAGAGGAATGAAAACTTTGAAGCTCAGGGTTCAGCAGCAAGCGAGAAGCGCTATGGAGATCGCTAAATTTATGCAGACACAAAGTCTTGTAGAGGCCGTTTATTACCCTGGTTTGGAAACGCATACAGGACATGAGATTGCTAAAGAGCAAATGAGAGGATTTGGCGGTATTCTGAGTGTTGTCTTAAAAGATGAAATGGAGGCCATCAAGATTTTGCTTCCCAAGCTTAAATATGCCAATAGAGCGGGGAATCTGGGTGCTGTTGAAACCATATATGGACCCGCCAGAACGACCAGCCATGTGGAGTGCACGTTGGAAGAAAGGAAGTCGCTGGGGATTTCGGAAGGTCTTCTTCGGATCTCGGTGGGGATTGAAGACACGGAAGATTTGATTGAGGACTTGCGGCAAGCCTTGGCTTATTTACAATCAAAGCTTCCTGTCTGTGAGAAAATCAACTAATTCAAAGAGGTGTACTATGGAGCAAAGAATCGCATTACTTGGCTTTGGCGTAGTCGGCCAGGGTTTGGCGGAAATTCTTCTGGACAAAGGGCATACCTTATCGCAGGAGATTGGCTTAAACGCAAAAGTCGTAGCTGTTTCGGATCTCATGAAGGGTTCCCTTTATCATCCGAACGGATTGAATCTTTCACAAGTTCTTCGTGTTGTTAAAGAAACAGGAAAGCTCGATGGATATCCCGATGAACCTGGCCTGATTCGGGGACTGGATAGTTTTCAGACGATACAGGAAACCAATGCGGATACTGTAGTAGAATTAACCTTCACGGATGTCAAAACGGGTCAACCGGCGATTGATCACTGTAAAGCCGCATTCGAGAGTGGAAAAAATGTGGTGATGAGCAATAAAGGACCGGTAGCCCTGGCCTATCAGGAGTTAGCCGCATTGGCTCAAAAGAACGGCGTCCGTTGGGGATATGAAGGAACAGTCATGAGTGGAACGCCTGCCTTACGTATGCCGATTGTTTCACTCGCAGGCAATACGATCTACGAAATCAAGGGAATATTGAACGGGACGACCAACTATATGCTGACGAAGATGGAAGAAGGTATGAGCTATCAGGAAGCGCTTGCTGCGGCCCAAGCATTAGGCTATGCGGAGGCAGACCCGACTAACGATGTAGAAGGTTATGACGCCCAGTACAAAATTACGATTCTCGCTAATATCGTAATGAATGCTCCGCTTAAGAGAGAAGACGTGACTTGTGAAGGAATAAGCCATCTGACGCCAGATGACATTCAAAGGGCCAGGGAGGAAGGAAAACGCTGGAAACTTATTGCAACCTGCAAGCGAGATGGCGATAGGGTGATTGCGAAAGTAAGTCCCGAGGCTCTGCCATTAACGGATCCCTTGGCAGCAGTTGGAGGAGCGGTCAATGCCATTACTTACTATTGCGATTTGGCCGGTCCTATCACACTTATGGGAGCGGGAGCGGGGCGAAAGGAAACAGGTTTTTCTATTTTAATTGATTTGATCAATATAAGCCGTAGCCAGCTTTAAGAGGAACGTTTCACAAATAAACCATTAGAGGTGACTGGGATGCTTATGGAAACATTGACAAAGAGAAAACAAATGCTTTTGGCCGGTGAATGGGTATTTCGGGAAAAAACCATCGATGTGTTCGATCCGCAGGATAATAGTCTAATCGCAACGGTTCCTTCTGCTTCCGCGGAAGATATGCATTATGCGATTGAACAGGCAAAAGAGGGTTTTCGTATTGCAGCGGCCATGCCTGTTTATGAACGAATCGCTATTTTAAATCGGGCGGCGGCTTGGATTGAAGAGCATACGGAAGAGTATGCAGTTACGATCGCCCGGGAAGGCAGCAAGACGATTCGCGAAGCGAGAAAAGAAGTCAGGCGCTGTATGGAAACGCTACGCATCAGTGCCGAGGAAGCAAGACGAATCCATGGAGAAACCATTCCGTTCGACCAAATGCCTGGAAGCGAAAACCGCATCGGATATTATTATCGATTCCCTATTGGCGTGATCGGGGCAATCACCCCTTTTAATGATCCGCTGAATTTGGTTGCACATAAGGTGGGGCCAGCCATTGCAGCGGGCAATGCCATTATAGTCAAACCTTCCCTTGCGACTCCCTTAAGCGCATTTATGCTGGCAGAAGCACTTGTTAATGCGGGGCTTCCTCCCAAAATATTGTCCGTGATTACGGGAGAAAGCCGAGAAATCGGCGATGTATTGGTGACACATCCGGATGTACGGATGATTTCCTTTACGGGCGGACTTGAAACAGGCAAATCCATTATGCAAAAAGCGGGGCTGAAAAAAATGAGCATGGAACTTGGCTCCAACTCTCCTGCCATTGTATTGAATGACGCAGATTTACCCAATGCTGTCGCCTCTACTGTATCCGGAGCATTCTGGGCAGCAGGTCAAAACTGTCTTGGTGTACAACGGATTTATGTACAGGAAGGCGTCTATGAGCAATTCGTCTCGGAATTCGTGTCGCAAACCAAACAATATCGCATCGGAGATAAGCTTTCAGAGCACACGGACATGGGACCGCTCATTAATGAAAAGGAAGCCAAAAGGATCGAAAGCTGGGTCAATGAAGCTTTGGAAAAAGGCGGTAAATTACTGTGCGGCGGCATTCGCGAAGGTGCCTTCTACTATCCTACCGCCATGGAGAGCGTTCCGACAGATTGCAAATTAGCAAAAGAAGAAGTCTTCGGGCCCGTTGTCACTATTTACCCTGTGTCTGATCTTGAAAGCGCTATTCAGCAGGCAAACAGTGTGGATTTCGGCTTACAGGCAGGTATATTTACAAAGGATTTGGAGAAGGCTTTTATCGCGGTTCGTCAATTGGATGTAGGAGGCGTCATGATCAATGATAGTTCCGACTATCGCATTGATGCTATGCCTTTTGGCGGTGTGAAAGGATCGGGATTGGGAAGGGAGGGCGTTAAATTTACCGTTCATGAAATGACCGAACCGAAAGTGGTATGTGTAAAGTTATCCAATTAAATGGGAATCCGGGCTCCCGGTTATTTCCGCCAAAATTCCTTCTCTTAAGGAGAGATCAGAATGAGTAATGCCGACAACCAACGATCTGAATTGAAACGCTCGATGAAGAGCAGACATTTATTTATGATATCACTGGGAGGGGTCATTGGAACTGGGGTTTTTCTTAGTACTGGTTATACATTAAACCAGGCGGGTCCCGGAGGTGCTATGTTGGCCTATTTAATTGGTGGACTGATTATGTATCTTGTCATGCTTTGTTTAGGTGAGTTGAGCGTAGCAATGCCTGTGACAGGTTCGTTTCAGTCGTATGCAACGAAATATATCGGACCGGCGACCGGATTTACCGTTGGATGGCTTTATTGGCTAACTTGGGTTGTAACCGTTGGATCTGAATTTACGGCGGCAGGACTTTTGATGCAGCGTTGGTTTCCGGATGTTTCTGTGTGGATATGGAGTGCAGTTTTTGCCGTTTTGCTTTTTCTATTAAATGCCCTTTCTGCCCGTTTTTTTGCGGAATCTGAATTTTGGTTTGCCGGTGTGAAAGTTATTATTATTATCTTGTTCATCATTTTGGGTGGGGCTGCCATGTTCGGCTTTATTCACATGCAAGGAACCGAATCAGTACCCATGTTATCCAATATTTTCAACCAAGACGGTCTGTTTCCTAACGGGTTTCTTCCCGTGTTGTTCGTAATGATTTCGGTAAACTTCGCCTTCTCCGGCACGGAATTAATCGGTGTGACCGCAGGGGAAAGCGAGAACCCAGTTCGAGACATTCCCAAATCCGTTAAAAACGTGATATGGCGGACCATGCTTTTTTACATCGGGGCGATATTCGTTCTGGCTGGTCTTATCCCTTGGAGAGAAGCGGGAGTCATTGAAAGTCCTTTTGTTCTTGTTTTTGACAAAATAGGTATTCCTTACGCTGCCGATATTATGAATTTTGTTATTCTTACCGCGTTATTGTCCGTAGGAAATTCTGGTCTGTATGCTTCCACTCGAATGCTATGGGCACTCTCCCAAGAAAAAATGATCAGCCCGGCATTGGGGAAAGTGACAGCTAGAGGGGTACCACTAAATGCGCTAATCCTAAGTATGTTGGTTGCTTGCGTGTCTCTTTTCTCCAGTGTGATTGCGGCCGATACCGTTTATTTAATTCTCATTGCGATTTCCGGATTTGCCGTAGTAGCTGTTTGGATGGCTATCGCAGCGTCGCAGTTCATGTTTAGAAGACAATATCTGAAAGAGGGCGGGCAACTCGGAGAATTGAAATTCAAGACGCCGCTATATCCGATCGTGCCGATTGCAGCCTTCATCCTGTGTTTGATCTCTTGTATCGGGCTGTATTTTGACCCTAGTCAACGAGCAGCTCTTTATTACGGCATTCCATTTGTCGCTTTATGTTACTTGTATTATTATCTGAAAAATAGGAGCAAGAGCAAGGTGATAGAGCAACGGATTCAGCCTATTGAATAGACAACGGATTGAAGAACACTCGCATTTAAAGAGGACTTTCAAAGGAGAGAAATACATGGTTGCAGCTGCATCGGGTAGCGCGCGTATGTATGGCGATTCATGAAGACCCTTGGAAAGCCCATACGCTTACGATTAAACGAAACACGGTTGGTGTATTGTCAGATGGTTCTGCCGTGCTCGGGTTAGGGAATATAGGGCCAGAGGCTGCAATCTAGAGGACATTTCGTCGCCGCGCTGTTTCGAGATCGAACGCAGATTAATGGATGAATTGGATATCCCCGTGTTCCATGACGATCAGCACGGTACGGCTGTCGTCTTGATTGCCGGGCTCATGAATGCGTTGAAGCTAGTGAATAAACGATTAGAGAACTGCAAAGTGGTTATATGCGGGATCGGCGCAGCTGGGATCCATGAAGCGCCGGAACAACATTATCAAGCAATTTTTTAAGGAGGAAGGCAAGATGATAAAGAAAAGTCGGACACATCTTGCTGATTATTAATGAATCCTATAGAAAACATTCTTAAAGATTTTCCTGCGATGATTTTGGACGGTGCCTTATCAACAGAGTTGGAACGCCGTGGCTGTGATATTAACGACCCCCTATGGTCTGCAAAAATGCTGCTGGAAAACCCCGATCTGATTGGTCAGGTTCATACAGACTATTTTGCTGCAGGTGCGGATTGTGCGATTACGGCAAGCTACCAGGCAACCGTTGAGGGGTTTGTCAGACGAGGTTTAAGCGAAACTGATGCCTTTGGCCTTATACAGAAATCTGTTCAAATTGCGGTAAAAGCAAGGGATCAGTTTTGGGATAACATGGTGGATATAACCAAAAGACCAAGGCCGATCGTAGCCGCCTCAGTTGGCCCCTACGGTGCTTTTCTAGCAGACGGGTCAGAATACCGTGGAGACTACAAGCTGACTGAAAACGAGCTCATTGATTTTCATCGACCTCGTATGAAGGCGTTGGTAGATGCCGGTGCAGATATCCTTGCATGCGAAACCATACCTTGTTTAATGGAAGCAAGAGCACTTGTCAGATTGTTAGAAGAATTCCCTGGGGTTTACGCATGGGTGTGTTTCAGTGCAAAGAACGAACTGCAAATAAGCAATGGGGATCGAATAGCCGATTGTGCTGCGTGGCTGGACCATCACGATCAAGTGGCGGCTGTCGGTGTTAATTGCACGCGTCCCTCGTATGTATCATCGCTGATCGGTGAAATCCATAGACAAACAGCGAAGCCAATTATCGTTTATCCAAATTCAGGCGAGCAATATGATGCAGGTACACGAGGTTGGAAGGGAGCTGCCTCAGAGGATACTTTTGGCTGCAGCGCCCGGGGCTGGCATGAACTTGGTGCCCGGCTAATAGGCGGTTGCTGTCGAACAAACCCTGACGATATCAAATCCATAGTTGCTTGGGTTAGAGAAGGATAGAGGTCTCACATTCCGAAGAATTAGCTTTGAAAAAGTTGAAAACCTGCGCTCTGCTGTTCTCGGCATGTGCAGGTTTTTCTTTCTTTTTATTGATTGCGGAGTAGGCGTATGTGCATCAAGAGGTGAAGACGCAGCCTTTATCAGACCAACAACTGACGGATTTGCTGAATAAGGAAGGTATTCAAATTTCGCGGCGTACGGTTATGAAGTATCGGGAGGAGATGAAAATACTTTCGTCGAGGCTTCGCTCGTAACAATGAAATGTCTGTCTTTCAGAGGTTCAGTATAGCTTGAAAGATTTCTACGGACTGATTCTTTCATCAAAGACCGAATCTTATAACAGTTGTAGGATCCCTTTTACAGATATTGGCGAAACAAATCACATTGTTAAGAGGTTACAATAATAGCAAGGTGATTTTTAATAAAAGGAGTATTTTTTGTGAAAAGCATTCAAAGCCGTTTATTAATCATGCTGCTGGTTTTTATTATCCTTCCGTATTTTCTGTCCATGCTGTTGATTTATCGGCAAACGAAAGAAAATGTGGAACGGCATGAGCTTGAGAACAGCCGCGAGCAAATTGGGCAGGCGTCCGAAGACCTGGAGCAATACTTTGATGACATCGTTAATCTTCCGTATATTTTATACCGAAATCCTGACTTGTTCATGATTTTCGAAAAAGGCTTCGATAGTTCCCTTTATTTCAACCAGCTTGAAATCTATAAAGGCATGACAACCTTTTATCTGATGAGAAACGAAATTAGGCAGGTTCGGTTATACATCGAGGAAGGAAAAAACTCGTTTACGGTTTATAATGCGATGATAAGTTCCCGTAAGCGGCAGCCGGATTTATTGAAACAAGCCTCTATTCAGAAGCTAATAAACTCTGATTCGAACTTTCTAATCGAACCGCCGCATCAGATTGAAAATTATAACCATACAGCCATTATGCCCCCATCGGACAAAACGATGGTATTGACGATTCATCACAAAATCTTGGATGCCCTTTCGAAAGAATTTCTCGGTATTATCACGATAGACATCGATTTGGACAAATTTGCTCGCATCTCTAATCATTTCATTCAAAAAAATAAAGAATCTGTCTTGCTTTCCGATTCGGACGGTTATGTCGTCTATGCTAGTGATGCAGCCATGATAGGGAAGGCTGTTCCGGCAGAATTACAAAAGAAAATCAATCAGTCGGCAGCAGGCGCACAGTTTTCGAATGGCGATATTATCTTTTCCAAAACGTTGTCGGAACCGTTAAATCAATGGCACTTTGTTAAGATAACCTCAAGCAAATTCTTATTTAATGACGTGAGGAAAACCGCGTACACGAACATCATCGTCGGTGTAATCGTGGGAGTTCTGGGCTTAATCATGACAGCCATCATATCCTACAAGATTACTCGTCCGATCAAGCTGCTTAGCCGGAAAGTACTGAGCATTGAAGGCGGGAACATGAATGCTCCGTTTGACGATAAGAGGGAAGATGAAATCGGTAATCTGGAGAGGCATATCAAGGAAATGATGAACCGGATCAATCGTCACATCGACCGTGAGTACAAGCTGGAGATTGAGAACAGAAAGAATCAGCACAGAGCGCTAAAGTCACAGATTAATCCTCACTTTTTATACAACTCCCTTCAATCCATTGGTGCGGTTGCCCTATTCACCGAATCTCCGAAAGTATACCAATTGGTAGTCTCCTTATCCAAAATGATGCGATACACTATTCGTGTGGATCAAAAGGCTACTGTTCGGAGTGAAGTAGATTATGTAAGAGCGTATTTGAACCTTCAAGAGGAGCGTTTTCAAACCGATTTTAGCTATTCCATCGACATACCCAAGGACATTCTTGGTATTTCAGTTCCGAGTATGATTTTGCAGCCGCTCGTTGAAAACTTCTTTAAACATTGTTATGAAGAGGGGTTCGAGCATGCTCACTTGCGTATTTACGGTGAAGTACGAGAAGAATATTTGAAGCTGGTTGTGGAAAATAACGGCCCGAGTATGACGGATGATGAGCTTACGGCATTAAAAAATAAAATCTACGCGCCGGTATACGAAGAAAACTACTCGCCCCAGCATATCGGCTTGAAAAATATTCATGACCGCTTGGTTCTTAATTATGATCCGACAGCGGGGATCCTACTTGATTCTATGCAGGGACAAGGATTTTCAGTGAAGCTGGTGATTCCACTCTACCTCAAGGAGGATTGACGTAATGAAAGCTCTAATCGTGGATGATGAATCTAATGTAAGGAAAATTATTCGTTTTATGGGACAGTGGCAGAAACATGGGATTACCGATATTTTGGAAGCCAGAAATGGTGAAGAGGCAAAAGCGTTAATTGATTTAGAAAGTCCGGAAATCATCATGACAGACGTGAAAATGCCCAAAAAGAACGGGATAGAGTTGATCGAGTGGTTGGATGCCAATTCCTATCCGGGAAAAGTGATTTTGATTACAGGGTTTGACGACTATTCTTTCATGCGTAAAGCGATTAAGCACGGCAGCTTCGATTATTTGTTGAAGCCAATCGAAAATGAAATGCTAAATGAAACACTTGCGGGAGCGGTAGAATCGTGGAAAAAAGAAGAGGAAGAACGCAGCAATGTAGAGCCGGGCGTCTATGAAGAGGCTAAGAAGCTTCGCTTAAATAAGGGGGTTACCTCGGCATGTAACGGGGAACATTTTGATCCGGGCGAAATTGCCTTGTCTCTTCCGCAAGCGGAAGTCTACGATCTTACTTTGATTTATTTTTACCAAACCCATCATTCGGATCCCTACCTCCAGCATTTGACGGATGAGCTGGTTACTCGGGAATGGGGGAATGCCTATGCTCTTCAGAACGACCCTAATGTCTGTGTGATTCTTTCTGTTCAAGGCCAATTCTTCCCGGTAGAGGAATGGATTACCCAGCATATCGATATTCCCGTTCGTCTGGTTAGCGGCCTCCCACTGACATCGCTTAAAGAGCTCCCGCAATCTTTTCAATCTGCGCAAAGGGCAATGGCTGAGCAAAATTTCAGAGCCATACACCGTTTGACGGATTTGGATGATGCAAGGCGCATGCATGACATTGTCGCTTTTGTAAATGAACATTATATGCAAGAGTTAAGTTTGGACAAACTTTCAAACCGATTCTTCCTGAGCCGCGAACATATCTCGCGACGATTCAAGCAAGAAAACGGGATGACCCTCTCCAACTACGTTATTCAATTAAGAATAAAACAAGCTAAACAGTGGTTAAGCCAAACGGACGAGAAAATGTACTCGATTGCATTAAAGCTCGGGTACCAGGATGAAACTTACTTTTCGAAGTTATTTAAACGAATTGTTGGCATGACGCCTCATGAATATCGGAATAAGGAGGGAGACCGAGAAATAAGGGAATTGGAATTGCTTCATGAAAGTTGTAAATGTAACGAGGGGGTATTATGATAATCAAGGTTTTTCAATGCATGTTAGCCGGATTGCTTACCTTATCGCTTTCGGCTTGCGGGGCGGACAATCGTTCGGTGAAGGAAATAGATACAATAAGTGCTGATCAGAAAATCACTTTAGAGGTACTGAATCCCAAAGTAGAAATTTCCACGGAGTTCGAGCAGATGGTAAAGGAGTACGAGAAAGAAAATCCGAATGTTAAGATGAATATTTTAACCTTTGGCGGAGGGGCAAACTACCTTGCCGAATTAAAAGCAAGATTTGCAGCAAATAAAGGTCCCGATATCTTTCCTAACGGCGGTTATGAAGAAGCGGTAGTCTGGAAAAGGTATTTGGAGGATTTATCCGATCAGCCATGGGTGAAAAATGTGGTAGATGAGGCGCTTAAGCCGATGAAGATGGCCGGGAAAATTTATGGGATGCCTATAAATTTGGAAGGCTACGGCTTTATCTATAATAAGGATTTATTCGCAAAGGCCGGTATCGAGACCCTGCCAAAAACGCTTACCGAATTAAAGGGTGCGGCGGAAAAGCTGCATTCCGCTGGTATTACCCCCTTTGCAGTCGGATATTCAGATAGTTGGTTTTTCATTCTCATGATGAATATTGCTTTTGCCCAGCAGGACGACCCGGACGATTTTATTCAAGCTTTGAACGACGGGACGCAAACTATCGAAGGGAACAAAAAGTTCGAAGATCTGACTCGAATGCTGGATTTGACCGTTCAATACGGAAATAAAGATTTTCTGACGACCGACTATAATACCGAAGTCTCTTTGTTTGCAAGCGGCCAAGCGGCGATCCTTAAACAAGGGAATTGGGCTCAATCTAAGATTGATCAAATAACGCCGAATATGAATATCGGTTTCTTACCCATTCCTATAAATGATGATGCCAGAAACGATGCCTTGGCGGTGGGTGTATCCAATAATTGGGTTGTAAATAAAGAATCTTCGCCGGAGAAAAAGAAAGAAGCCAAGAAATTCTTGAACTGGATGGTTTCGTCGGAACAAGGCAAAACGTTTATGAAGGACCAATTCCATTTTATTTCTGCGTTTAAAAATATAGAGACGGACCGTTCAGGACCGCTCGCGGCCGATATTATTCGTTACACAAAGGAGAAGAAAACATTGTCCTGGAACTGGTTTAAATTTCCCTCGAGGGCAAGAGAAGAGTTCGGCTATGCCATGCAAGCTTATGTAGGCAAACAGCTTAACCGCGATCAATTACTGCAGGAATTCCAAAGATCCTGGAAAAAGGCTGAGCAGAAATAATTGGTTGGCACACATATTAGATACATAACCCTTTCGCCTCTGATGCTTAGTATCAAGGTGGTAAGGGTTATTTTGTGCTTGATAAGCTCGTCTAGTTGAATCAATATAAGCCTGTAAATCTATCAATGTACGACATGTTCTTACCTTTCCCTTTGCCTTAAACTATAAATTGTGGAGAGAAAAAACATACAATAGAACAGGAGTTGTAAGATTATGAACATCAAAAAATTGGTTAAACGAGCAACAACAGTAAGCTTGACTACAGCAATGCTGGTAGGAGGTGGTGCTCAAGCATTTGCGAAAGAAAAAGACAATACGGATTACAAAGAAAATTACGGTTTTTCCCATATTACACGCTCTGACATGCTGAAAATTCCTGAACAACAAAAGAGTGCACAGTTTCAAGCGCCTAAATTCGATCCATCAACAATAAAAAATCTTTCTTCAGCAAAAGGTTATGATGAGCAGGGCAACTTGATCGATATCGATGTTTGGGATAGCTGGCCGCTGCAAAACGCTGATGGAACAGTAGCAAATTATAATGGCTACAATATCGTTTTTGCTTTAGCAGGAGACCCTAAAAGAGGATGGGACACATTTGTCTACATGTTCTATCAAAAAGTAGGCGATACTTCCATTGATAGCTGGAAAAATGCTGGCAGAGTATTTAAGGATAGCGATAAATTCGTTCCAAACGATCCTTTTCTCAAATATCAAGCAGAAGAATGGTCAGGCTCCGCAACCTTAACATCGGATGGAAAAGTTCGTTTATTCTATACGGATCGTCAAGGTTGGGACCCCAATCACGGGTTTTATGGTAAACAAACCTTAACAACAGCCCAAGTCAATGTATCACATCCAGATCAAAGTACGCTGAAAATTGATGGCGTAGAGGATCTCAAATCGATTTTTGATGGCGGAGACGGCAAAATCTATCAAAATGTTATGCAAGGAATCGAAGCGGAGAACTATTCGGATAATCATACATTAAGGGACCCTCACTATGTGGAAGACAATGGTCATAAATATCTTGTTTTCGAAGGTAACACAGGAACGGAAGTTGGTTATCAAGGAGAGGCATCGCTCTTCAACAAAGCATTCTACGGCGGAAACACGCCATTCTTCCAGGATGAAAAAAATAAATTGCTGCAAGGTCCTAAAAAACGTGCTGCTGAGTTAGCGAATGGCGCATTGGGTATTATTGAATTGAACGACGATTATACGTTGAAAAAAGTCATGAAACCGTTAATTGCATCGAACACAGTAACAGATGAAATCGAACGTGCTAACGTTTTTAAAATGAATGGCAAATGGTATTTGTTCACGGATTCCAGGGGCTCCAAAATGACGATGGATGGAATCGGCGGGAATGATGTCTACATGTTAGGCTATGTGTCCGATTCCTTAACAGGAACATACAAACCGTTAAATGACAGCGGACTTGTATTAAACATGAATCTTGATCCTAAAGATCTTACCTGGACTTATTCTCACTTTGCAGTACCGCAAGCTGACGGTAAAAATGTGGTCATCACAAGCTACATGACAAACAGAGGTTTATTTGCAGACCACAAATCTACCTTTGCGCCGAGTTTCTTACTGAACATTAATGGTTCAAAAACTTCGGTTGTGGGTAATAGTATTCTTGCACAAGGGCAATTAACGGTTGACACGAAGTAGATTAACAAAAAAAATGAAAACATACTCAATAAAGCATAAGAAAATGCCGATGAAAATCGGCGTTTTCTTTTTTACAAAAAGCAATAAACAGCAGTTCAGCGAGGAGGTGTCAGTTTGAACTATACAACAAATCTTAAGAAAACAGCAAAACGAATAGGTGTAGTTATGATAGGTTTCATTATTTTGATGACGATAGGATTAGTGGTTCATTATTCAGAAAGCGATAAGAAGAACAAAACCATCGATTCCGTTATGCCAACGTATCGAGCTAGCTATCATTTCACTACTCCCGACAAATGGAAAAACGACCCTCAGCGGCCGATATATTTGGATGGAAAGTACCATTACTATTATCTCTATAATCATGATTATCCAAACGGAAATGGAACCGAATGGCGGCATGCGACATCAACGGATTTGGTACACTGGAAAGATGAAGGGGTGGCCATTCCTAAATATACGAATAAAAATGGTGATCCATGGTCGGGATCAGTCGTCGTGGATGATACCAATTCAGCAGGCTTTGGAAAAGGTGCTCTTGTGGCGATAGTCACACAGCCGTCTACAGAAGGAGGGAAGCAGGAACAATATCTGTGGTACAGCACGGACAAAGGAAAAACATTTACTTTTTATAGTGAAGACCCCATTATGCCGAATCCGGGCACAAAAGATTTTAGAGATCCCAAAATCATCTGGGATCATCAGATGAATAAATGGGTAATGGCTTTGGCGGAAGGAACGAAAATTGGTTTCTATGAGTCGCAGAATTTAAAAGATTGGCACTATACTAGCGGCTTTTTAACTGAAAATATCGGAATTGTAGAGTGCCCTGATCTTTATCTGGTGAGAGCGGATGACGGAACAATGAAATGGGTTCTTGGTGTCAGTGCAAATGGTAAATCGACAGGTAAACCAAACACTTACGCCTATTGGACTGGACATTTTAATGGAAAGGAGTTTTTCCCTGATCAAAGTGACCCTCAGTGGTTAGATTACGGCTTTGATTGGTATGGTGCTGTCACGTTTGAAGAAGGAAAAGACAGCGATAAATACAATCATCGGTATGCTTTGGCTTGGATGAATAATTGGGATTATCCGCATAATACGCCAACAGTGCAAGAGGGCTTTAACGGAATGGATTCGATTGTTCGTCAAATTAACTTAAAACATGATGGCGGTATGTATCGTTTGGTTTCACAACCCATTGAAGCATTGAATCAATTGACATATACAACGGATTCGTTGAAACAAATAGAGGTTAATGGCTCTAAAACTCTTCATATAACAGGCGATGCTTACCAGCTAGAGACAGATATATCCTGGTCAGAGATCAAGAGTGTAGGATTAAGGCTTCGAGAATCAACAGACAAAAACCGCCATGTAGATGTAGGTGTTTTTGCAGAAGGCAGGTACTCTTATGTCAATAGAGCTTTTACAGGTCAGCCCGACAAGAGTGGAAAATATGTTGAAAGCAGGGCACCCTTTGATGTGAGCAAGAAGCACGTTCACTTAAAGATTCTTGTCGATAAAACAAGTATTGAAGTCTTCATGGATGATGGAACCATCGTTTTTTCCAATGAAATTTTCCCGGAATTAAACGATCAAGGAATGACCCTTTTTTCAGAAGGCGGCACCGCGATCTTTAAAAATGTTGTAATCAAGCATTTCAAATCCTCTGGATTTGGGCAATAAAAAAAGCACCGCGTGGGAGGTATTGACACTAGTGGTTGGTCGCGCTTACAATGTAATTAATCGATTACGTAAACGTTTACGTATTTCAAAATCCAAAAACTAATGGGGAAAAGCGAATGACCAGCATTAGAGCGATGAAAGAGCTTGATTATCGCCCGAACTCGGTTGCACGCAGCTTGCGCAGCAGAAAATCCAAGATTATATCATTATTTGGTTGGTTTGCTCGTTGTGATTGTTATTTATTTCTACAGCCATAAACTAGGGGATAGTCTAATATGAAAAGTATTAAAGTATTATCGTTTATATTAATTGCCTTTGCTTTGGTTGCACTTACCGCGTGCTCTTCAAGTAAAATAACGGAACCTTCAAAAACATCTGAAGAAACGGTTGTACCTTTGACAACAGAAAAAGCAGTAACGGCAAAAAAAGAGAATGAAGTAGTGGTAGGATTTACTTTACAAAATTTAAGTAATCCATTCTTCGTTGCGATGTCCAAAGGCGCCACTGCTGGTGCTATGCTGCATGGTGCTAATGTAATCATAGTAAGTGCAGAAGGTGATTTGGCTAAGCAGACAGCTCAAATTGAGGACTTTATTACAAAAAAAGTAAGTGTGATTCTTCTAAATGCTGTAGATTCCAAAGGTATAGCAGGTGCTGTTAGTCAAGCTAGAGCGGCGGGAATCCCCGTCATTGCAGTTGACGTAGGTGCAGATGGAGGCGTGAACACGGTTGTAACCTCAGATAACTTTCTTGCTGGAAAATTAGCTGGGGAATATATTGTTAAGCGCTTAAATGGAAAAGGAAATGTTGTTGTCATTGATGGTCCTCCTGTATCTGCTGTAACAGAACGTATCGCTGGATTTGAAGAAGCAATTAAAGCTACTCCAGGAATTAGGGTAGTTGCTAATCAAAATGGGTATGGCAACCGTGAAACATCGGTTACATTGATGGAAACCATTTTGCAAGTCAAAGGAAAAGGAAAGATTGACGTTGTATTTGCAACTAATGATCCTTCTGGAGTTGGTGCTAAAATTGCTGTTGAACAAGCAGGTCGCGACAAAGAAATGTTTATTGTTGGTGTAGATGGAGCGCCAGATGCCATTAATGCGCTTAAAGAAAAGAAAAGCTTTGTTGCAACCTCAGCACAGTATCCATTTGAAATGATTAAATTGGCAATGGATGAAGGCTTTAAAGTTCTAAAAGGCGAAAAGGTAGAATCGTTAATTAAAATTCCAGTTGACTTGATTACTCAAGATAATGTTGAAACCTACAAAGGTTGGTAATATTTTTTGAAAAATTCGAAAGCCTAGTGGTGAAATGTATGTATAAGATTATCATTGCGGATGATGAAGACAACGTAAGAGAAGGAATACGAGATAGTCTAAACTGGAATGAGTTGGGATTTGAGGTGGTTGGCGACTTTGAAAATGGCCGTGAGGTGCTTCAGGCCCTCGAACAGCTTCAACCCGATGTGGTTTTAACGGATATTAACATGCCTTTGATGGATGGTTTAGAAGTGTCACGCTATCTCTTTGAACATTATCCTCAGACCAAAATCATTATTCTTACGGGCTACGATGAATTTGAATATGCTCAGCAAGCCGTGAAGTTGAAGGTGCATGATTATATCCTAAAGCCGAATACAGCTGATGAATTACGTCAGATCCTCTCCAAAGTAAAGGCGGATCTTGATGATGAGAATCGTAAGGTGGAGGATTTAAGCAAGCTTAAGCAGCAGCTTAGAGAGAGTTTGCCTCTCGTAAGAGAGCGCTTCTTGAATCAGTTGGTTACCGGAGATCTACGAGAAAGCAAGCTTGAGGATAAGCTTGTCTATTTGGATATTGATTTACCCGGAAGCCATTATGTGGTCGCAGTCATTGATGTAGATGATCATGGGGAACTTCAAAGATTTTATCCAGAAAGCGAGAGCGAACTGCTTTATTTTGCCGTGTGTAATATTGCCGGGGAAATTATTTCAAGAAAAAAGAACGGAATTGTGTTCCAAAACAATAATGAAAAAACAATTGTCATACTTTCTGGCGAGAATGTGGAAACGCTGCGTGAAGAGGCAGTGGGAATTTTTGAAGAAATCAACCTATCAGTAAGAGAGTATCTGAAGTTTACTGTGTCCATTGGTGTAGGAGATATTTGCTCATCACTAAATAAAATTCATTATTCTCATAAAAGGGCTTCACTTGCTCTTGATTATCGTTTTTTTCTTGGAAAGAATCGGATCATACATATCGGCGACATTGAAGGGGGATCGAGTGAGAGCATTCCTTACGATAAGCATTGGGAAAGAAAGCTCGTCACTTGCTTAAAGTCAGGCACGCAGCAGGAAATCGAAGTGATCGTAGAGAAAATCATTGAAAATCTGAAGGAATCCTATCTGCCAATGGATCGTTGTTATATTCATATACAGCAAATCATCGTCTCGATTTTGGATCTTTTAGATGAACTTGAGATTCGTGAAACACTTCAGAGCATGTCTTCAAGCCCATTGACCGAAATTTACGGGTTAAAAACACTGGATGAAGTTGAAGATTGGCTGAAAAATTATTGTTTTCATACCACGGGTTCCATTCTTGAAACAAGAAACAATGCTTGCAAGATTCAAGCTTTGAAGGCGGAAGGATATGTGAAAGAAAATTATGCGGATGCGAATATGTCCATGGATATGGTTTGTAAGTATCTGGTTCTAAGCACAAGTTATTTTAGCCTTATTTTTAAAAACCATACCGGAGAAACTTTTATAAGTTATCTGACCCGGATTCGTGTGGAAAAGGCGAAGGAATTGCTTAAATGTACGGATTTGAAGACTTACGAAATCGCGGACCGAATAGGCTATGTGGACCCCCATTATTTCAATTTGATTTTCAAAAAAGCGACGGGTATGACCCCGACAATGTATCGCAGAATGGTGTAAAAGGGGCCTAAACATGGTAAGGAATCGAATCAAACACTTTTTCCGTTTCAAAAGTATCCAGTCAACCATTGCTGTCGCTTTCTCATGCTTAATCGTGGTCACAATTATGGTGATTGCATGGATGTCTTATAATCTTTCCACAGATGCCGTTAAAAAAAATTCGCGCGACTATACGTATCAGCTTATGGGACAAGTAAGCTCGAATATAGATAGTTACATCAATTATATGGACAACATTTCACGAATGGTTCTTTCCAATTATGATATCAAAGAGTACCTCTTGAAGCAGGTATATCTTGGTGCAATCGGCAAGGAAGATTTGAAACAGAAAATATCCTTCCAACTGAATACCGTGTTGAATACAAGAAAAGATATTTCATCGATTCTAATATTTGGTACAAATGGGCAGATTATCCCTTACAATGAAAAGATTAAACTAAATCCACAAGTGGATCCAACGGAACAAAGCTGGTATAAGAAGGCAATTGAAGCGAAGGGGAAAGTCGTTATCTCTTCTACACATGTACAAAATATGATTCTTAACGACTATAATTCAGTGATATCCTTAAGTCGTGAACTGAGTAGTGATGTCGGGGATGAAAAGCTTGGCGTTCTGCTTGTAGACTTGAACTATAGTGTCATCAACGATATTTGTAACAAGATTAAACTTGGAAATAGGGGTTATGTCTTCATTCTGGATGCAAACGGAAACATTGTTTATCACCCGGAGCAGCAAATGATTAATAACAATCAGAAAATTGAATTGATCTCTCAAGTTATGCGTACTCCTGGCAGCAGCTTTGTCACTTCAGAAGGTAAAAATAGCCGGATGTATACGATTAAAACATCACAAAGCACCGGATGGAAAATTGTCGGGGTCACTTATGTGGACGAATTAGTCTCCAATAAGAATGAGTTGCAAACTTATACTTTTTTTGGAGGTATTGCATTTCTTATTATCGCAGTGCTGCTCTCAATCATTCTATCCTTGCGTATTTCAAGGCCCATTAAACATCTTGAAAGTTCGATGAAAGAGGTAGAGAAGGGGAATTTCGACATTCAGGTTGATATTCAAAGCTCCAATGAAATCGGGCATTTAAGTAATCGATTTAATCGAATGACGACAGAGATCAAAGAACTGATGCTGCAAAATATGAAGGAACAGGAGTTGAAAAGAAAGAGCGAGTTGCAGGTGTTACAAGCTCAGATTAATCCTCATTTTCTTTATAATACGTTGGATTCGATTATATGGATGGCTGAGACTGGAAAGTCGAAAGAGGTTATCCTTATGACAGCTTCCTTAGCAAAGTTATTCCGTTTAAGCATTAGTAAAGGACAAGAATTCCTTTCTATTTTTAACGAAATTGAGCATATCAAAAACTATTTGACGATCCAGGAAATGCGGTATAAATCTAAATTGGATTTTGAAATCAATGTGGATAAGAGTATTCTTTCCTATAAGCTGATCAAGATTATTTTACAGCCTCTGGTAGAAAATGCCATTTATCACGGAATAAGAAATAATGCGGGGAAAGGTCATATTCAAATAACTGGTATACGTAAGGGGGACCGTATTCTTCTTCAGGTCATCGATAATGGAATTGGAATGTCTCCGGAGGAGATCCATAACATATACCAAAAAGATTGTACGTCTGCGAAAGGTAGTGGTATCGGCGTGCAAAATGTGGATCAAAGAATCAAGCTCCATTTTGGCGATCCGTATGGGCTGCATTTCGAGAGTGAATTAGGGAAAGGAACTACCGTCAATATTTGGCTGCCAGTCATAGAATAGAAGTGAGATCCGTCGCGATCGGACGCTAGCGCACAAAAATTGTGCGCAAGGTCTGCAGATCSGTCGCGATCGGGCGCTAGCGCACAAAAATTGTGCGCAAGGTCTGCAGATCGGTCGGCACCGGACGCTAGCGCACAAAAGTTGTGCGCAAGGTCTGCAGATCCGTCGCCACCGGACGCTAGCGCACAAAAATTGTGCGCAAGGTCTGCAGATCGGTCGGCACCGGACGCTAGCGCACAAAAATTGTGCGCAAGGTCAGCAGATCGGTCGCGATCGGGCGCTAGCGCACAAAAATTGTGCGCAAGGTCTGCAGATCGGTCGACACTGGACGCTAGCGCACAAAAATTGTGCGCAAGGTCTGAAGATCCGTCGTGGTCGGGCGCTAGCGCACAAAAATTGTGCGCAAGGTCTGCAGATCGGTCGACACCRGRCGCTAGCGCACAAAAATTGTGCGCAAGGTCTGCAGATCCGTCGCGATCGGRCGCTAGCGCACAAAAATTGTGCGCAAGGTCTGCAGATCCGTCGCSAYCGGGCGCTAGCGCACAAAAATTGTGCGCAAGGTCTGCAGATCCGTCGCGATCGGGCGCTAGCGSACAAAAATTGTGCGCAAGGTCTGCAGATCCGTCGCGATCGGGYGCTAGCGCACAAAAATTGTGCGCAAGGTCTGCAGATCCGTCGCCACCGGACGCTAGCGCACAAAAATTGTGCGCAAGGTCTGCAGATCSGTCGCCRCCGGGCGCTAGCGCACAAAAATTGTGCGCAAGGTCTGCAGATCCGTCGCGATCGGGCGCTAGCGCACAAAAATTGTGCTTCTTTCAAAAATACTATTGTAATTTTGCTTAACTTGAAGTAAATTATCCATTATCAGGTCGTGAAGTACACGCCGCTTGCTCCGGAAATTCTTTTCCGGAGCAAGCGGCTATTTTATTTCCTAAAGGTGGAGAAGAAGATGGAAAAAATAAACGGTGAAATGAATCTGCAGCTTCGTACTGCATACGAAAAGTGGGTGGCATTTCAAATCGAGTCGTGCACAGGGGAAAGGCGTAAGCGGCTGCAAAAGGGCCTGAGTTTTTCACTAAAGAAATTCATTATCCATGTGTTTTGGCCCGCTGTCGGGAGTTTTGACGATTGGCTTGCTGAGTACGAAGTGATCGATTATAAAGACGGCTTCAGATACCTGGATTTGGCCAAACCATCGCCAGTCATCAAAATTTGCATCGAAGTAGACGATAAGGGAACACATGGTCATAACGCGGATTCGTATAAATTTTCAGATGACCGGTTCCGCCAGAATGACCTTGTAATTGACGATTGGAAGGTGCTTCGCTTTTCATTGCATAGCATACTGGAGCAGCCTCGCCGCTGCCAACAACAGATGATGCATGCGTTAGCGAAGTGGGGGATTGAATCAAATATAATTGAACCGCCTTTGTCTCCAACGGAACTTGCTATTTTCAAATTTATCGAAAATAAGACAGGGGCTTATTCCCCGATTACGATAGCTCAAGCAGTTGGAATCCACAGAAATACTGCACTAAAATATCTTAAGTCTCTAGTTGAAAAAGGCAAAGTGATGCCTGATGTCAGAACTAGTGGTCCAATAAGGCGGTACCGCAGCAATAGGGTTTAATAACGCAATTCCCCGAAAAAATTTCAGCAGTCGGAACAGCTTCCGGTGGAAAGTCATTCGACCCAACTGAACAGCTTAATAGAAAAATTTCAACTGTTGCGAGAAGATTTTCTATTATTTTTAGTTTTGATCGAAGGTATGATGAAGGCACGGAGAAACAAACATAAATTATAAAAATTCGGAGGAAATTGAACATGAAAAACGTGAAGATTTTGTTGTTACTATTTGTTGTATTTGCACTTACTGCTTGTGGTAAAGCAGTGGAAACAAAACCTGCAGCAGCAACTGGGGCGCCAGCAGAAACGGCTAGCGCAGCTAAAGCAGCAGATCCGGCACCAAAGAAAAAAGTAGTTATCGGTTTGACCGTACAAAATTTAAGCAATCCTTTCTTCGTAGCGATGTCCAAAGGTGCAGCTGAAGCTGCTAAGAAACACGGTGGTGAAGTTATCGCCGTTAGTGCAGAAGATAATTTGGCTACACAAACCGCTCAAATCGAAGATTTTATTACTAAAAAAGTAAGTATGATTATTCTGAGTTCCGTAGATACCAAAGGTATTGCAGCAGCAGTGGGTCAAGCTAAAGCGGCAGGTATCCCCATTATTTCTGTCGATACAATTTCTGAAGGTGGCGTTAATGCGAGTGTAACTTCCGATAACGTTCAAGCAGGAAGAATCGCAGGTGAATATTTGGTTAAACGGTTGAACGGAAAAGGAAATATTGCCGTATTGGATGGACCGCCGGTATCCGCTGTAACAGACCGCATTGCAGGATTTAATGAAGCTCTCAAAACAGCTCCAGGTATTAAAATCGTTGCTAATCAAAATGGTAACGGCAACCGTGAAACATCGCTGGCGAAGATGGAAACCATCCTGCAAGCAAACGGTAAAGGACAAATCGATGCGGTATTTGCTATTAATGATCCAACAGGTATTGGCGCTAAAATCGCAGCAGAACAAGCCGGTCGAGACAAGGAAATGTTTATCGTTGGGGTGGATGGATCTCCGGATGCTGTGACTACACTGAAAGAAAACAAGAGCTATGTTGGAAGCTCAGCACAAAATCCGTTTAATATGATTACCATTGCGGTTGAAACGGCATTTAAAGTTCTTGCTGGTGAAAAAGTGGAACCATTAATTAAACTTCCAACTGATTTCATTACTACAGAAAACGTAAAAGACTATAAAGGCTGGTAATTTGGAGTCATTATTACCGATGTGGTACCTGCTAGCGGGTACCACATCGTGCTTTAAGGGGAGAGAACGGCGCCGGTAAGTCGACGTTTATGAAGATTTTGGAAGGGATATACCGTCCGGAAGACGGCGTAATTCATGTATCGAAGGGAGGTGCTGAAACCTAGGTATGCTCCTGTAGGATATTTAAAACAATCGATCCATAATTTTATGAAAGGGGTTACAAAAATGGCGATTAGCGCCCGAAAGTTAAAAAGTAATGTTGCGTTAGGTTTAGCTAGTTTTATGTTATTTTCTAATGTTGTTTCTTTTAGTGGAATATCAACAGCCGCGAATGCTTTACAATATCCTGTCACAATTGAAAATCCTGATTTTGAAGCTGGCGACCTATCAGGATGGATGACAACGGGGAATGCATTTAGCGATCTGCCCTCATCTACCCAGCATTTTTGGGGAGACCATCCTTTTAAACAGAACGGGACTTATCATGCTTGGGGATGGAATCCGGAGGCAGTAGATCCCAGCAATAGCAGCAATAACATCTCAGATTCAAGAACAGGAACGTTGAAATCGAGCACGTTCAGGCTTTCCGGGAATGGTGAGGTTAACTTCTTGGTCGGCGGAGGCAATGATGTCGACAATTTGTATGTCTCTCTCGTTCGCGCTTCTGATCAAACAATCTTGTTTAAAAGCGCGGGGTTCGCATTGCCGGATCAATTTGAGAGATATGTACGAGTGAATTGGCAAGCTCAAGATTACATAGGAGAAGATCTCTATATTGAAGTTGTGGACAATAGCACAACTCAGCACATTAATGTGGACGATTTCCATGTATACAATGTAACGAATAGTATTGAGAATCCAGGCTTCGAAACGGGAGACTTGAGTGGTTGGAACGCTAAGGGCGATGCTTTTTCAGTCTCAAACGCGGTAGCTTATGGTGAGGATCAAACCTCTTATTATCAAAAAGGAAAAAAATTTGTAACCGGCTTGACCGGTGATGCCGGAAGTGCAGAAGCGAAGTCAGGTTCTCTGCAGTCTACCTCATTCAAGCTAGAAGGTACAGGCGAAGTAAACTTTCTTATCAGCGGATCGAATGATATGGATCATACTTATGTTGCTCTTGTCAGAGAGTCCGATGATACAGAATTATACAGAGCAACCGGTTCTTCTCTAGGTGACGGTCCCGAATCCATGAAAAGAGTGATATGGGATGCTTCCGCTCATCTAGGCGAAGTGGTCTACTTGAAAGCTGTTGATCTGGGTCAAGGACACATCAATGTTGATGATTTCCACGTATATAATACCATTCATAACGTTGTGAACCCTGACTTCGAAACAGGCGACTTAACAGGATGGACCGTTGTATCCGGAGAAGCGCCCGGTCAAGTTTCGTCAACCGTAAATTATTGGTATGGAATTCCGATTAATAAGACAGGTCAGTTCCATTTTTGGGGCGATGACATGAAGCAAGGATCTATCAAATCCAGTGTGTTTGTCCTTGGTGGAACTGGCGAGATTAATTTCATGATGGGTGGCGGAGATCTCGATACGCAGTATGTTGCTTTAATGCGTGCTTCTGACAATACGGAACTGATGAGAGCAAATAATACACAATTTGCAGATTCTGAGGCGTATGCAAGAGTGACTTGGGATGCTTCGGCTTACCTAGGTGAGCAAGTCTATTTAATGCTTGTGGACCAGATAGCAGCAGGCGGATGGCAGCACGTGAATATTGACGATATCCATGTTTATAATCTGCCTCATGACATTGTGAATCCTGACTTCGAAACGGGCGACTTGACGGGTTGGACTGTTACGAGCACTGAGGCACCTGGTCGAGTCACTTCTGAAGTAAATTACTGGCATCCTGACCCGATTAATAAAGTCGGTGAGTATCACTTCTGGGGTGACGATTGGAAGGAAGGCAGTATCCAATCAAGCACGTTTGTGCTAGGTGGGAATGGTGAAATTAATTTTATGCTAGGCGGAGGTAATTTCCCCCAAACGGAGTATGTTGCGCTAATTCGTGCTTCTGACGGGAAAGAACTGATCAAATCCACGCATACAGCTCATGCAGGCTCTGAGGGGTACGATCGAGTTATGTGGGATGCTTCTGCATTTATAGGTGAGGAAGTGTATCTGAAAGCAGTGGATAGCGTGCCTGGCGGCGGATGGCAGCATGTTAACCTTGACGATATTCATGTATTCAACAACGATCCAGCCGATATTTTGAATCCAAGCTTCGAAACAGGCACTTTAGAGGGCTGGCAAGCTGCAGGTGATGCTTTTACAGGAACTGTTTCAGCTGAGACAATGTCGGGTGAAGACCCAATCAACCAAATAGGCAATTTCTACATTCAAGGCTTAGCTGGCGCCGGTTCGGATAATGCGAATGCAAGAACAGGCTCTCTCCAATCGTCAGTCTTTAAACTTGGCGGCAACGGTGAAATTAACTTTATGTTAAGCGGTCAACATGATCCGAGTAACCTTTACGTTGCGTTAATAAAAGCGGAAGACGATTCAATCCTATTCAGTGAGACGCCGGCAAATGGTGCTGTAAACCCAGAATCTCTTCGCCGTATCATTTGGGATGCCAAAGCTTACTTAGGGCAAAAGGTGTATTTGAAAGTTATGGACAATAGCCTAACAGGACATTTGAATGTCGACGATTTCCATGTTCGCAATACAGGTTCTCCTTCTTATGTGATGAATAATGAAGATTTTGAAAAAGGAGATTTATCTGGATGGACAGTAGGTGGCAACGCATTTTCAGTTTCTGATCATGACACTGATTCTGCGGGAAATGCCTACGGGCATCAGCGCAAATATCATGTTATTGGAAATAACGAAGCGACAGGCACTTTAACTTCCAGTACATTCAGGCTGGCCGGGACAGGGACTGTTAATTTTAAAATTAGCGGAGATATAGACGTTGACCATCTTTATGTGTCATTAGTTCGAGCTTCCGACCATAAAGAATTGTTTAGAGCAACAGGTCACAACTCTCTGAGTTATCAAACCGTAAGTTGGGATGCTTCGCAATTTATAAACGAAGAGCTTTATTTCAATATAGTCGACAACGTGGCGACAGGTCATATTAATGTCGATGATTTCAACTACTATGTGTCTCATGAAATTATGAATGGCGATTTCGAGAGCGGAGACTTACGAGGTTGGAAGATCGTTGAGGGTAACGCTTTTGATAATACGGTAACAACGCAGGATAAATTCTGGGGAACAAAGCCATTTAAGCACAATGGACTGTATCATCTCTGGGGCTTTCAAGGCGGTGGAGACGGCAGAAAGGGAGTTATGGAATCCAGCCATTTCATCGCTTCGGGCGATAAGAATATCCCTACATCGGGAAGATTAACTTTCCTGATGGGCGGCGGTTCGGATATCGATAACTTATACGTTGCGCTAGTAAGGGATCGAACAGGCGAGATTCTTTTCACGACTACAGGCAATAGTGATGAACAATATTCAGAGCATGTTTTTGACGCTACCCCGTATGCCGGTGAAGAACTGTATTTCCGCATTGTGGATCAAACAATTGCCGGATGGGGACATCTCAATCTGGATCGCTTTGTAACGGTGAATGCTGTTTCACAATTGGAGAACCCTGATTTTGAAACTGGCGATTTGTCTGGGTGGACGATGGAAGGTGAAGCATTCGCAGATTCTGTCTCAAATTTACCCGGGAATGGAAACTATGGAACGTATTATGTGAACGGGAATAAAGCGAGTAACCCTGCCTTGATAGGTACATTGTCATCAAAAGTATTCCAATTAACAGGGACTGGTATTCTGAGCTTTTTGGTCGCTGGAGGCAAGGATGCTGATCAGCTGCATGTAGCCCTAGTCAGATCTTCTGATCATATGGAACTGTTTAGAGCCACGGGATCGGACTCAGACATATTTCAGGATGTTACATGGGATGCATCAGCTTACCTGGGGGAAGAAGTATATTTTAAAGTTGTAGACAATAAAACTTCAGGGATTTTCGGATATATGAGTGTAGATGATTTTCAACTGAGTGTTCCGCGTGAAAAATACTTAGAACAATACAGACCACAGTTCCATTTTACACCTGAGAAAAATTGGATGAATGATCCGAACGGTATGGTCTATTTTGATGGAGAGTACCATCTGTTTTTCCAGCATACTCTATTCTCCACATTTCCTGCCTTCGATAAGATGCATTGGGGGCATGCAGTAAGTAAAGATCTTACACATTGGGAAGAGCTTCCAGTAGCTTTGGCGCCTGATGAGCACGGTGCTATTTTCTCTGGTGGTGCTGTATACGATGCGAATAACACATCTGGATTCTTTAATGAAGATGGATCAGGTCTGGTAGCGTTCTATACTCAAAATGGGGCGAAACAGGTGCAGAGTATTGCTTACAGTAAGGATAAAGGCAGAACCTGGATCAAATATGATGGAAATCCAGTCCTGTTGCCAGATGCTGCAGCGGATTTCAGGGAACCTAACGGAACTGCGCCGGATTTCAGGGATCCTAAAGTATTCTGGCATGAGGATACTCACAAATGGATCATGCAATTAGCAGTTGGTCATCACATTGAGTTCTATTCATCGACAAATTTAAAACAATGGAATTATGAAAGCTCATTTGGCTCTGACGGTCTTGGCTCACATTTCGGCATCTATGAATGTCCTGATTTGATCGAATTGCCCGTCGATGGAGATCCAACCAAGAAGAAATGGGTTATGATCATTAGCACCGGTGACGGTAACGGAAACAGAAGAGATGTCGACCCTCAGCCTCCTGGCAAAGGATCGGGTATGATGTATTTTGTCGGCACGTTCGATGGCAAAACTTTTACACCGGATGAACGGCCAACTTCTGATCAATCCAATTGGATTGACTATGGTTCAGATTTCTATGCAGCAGTAACATGGAGCAATATTCGGGATGAGCAAGGAAGACCCGTATGGCTCGGCTGGATGAATAACTGGAGATATGCGAGCAATACGCCTACAAGTACTTGGCGGGGTGGAATGAGCATTCCGCGTACGATTGAGCTTAAGACGACAAGAGATGGAATCCGTCTGATTCAGGAGCCGGTTCAGCAGCTGGAACAATTAAGAAAGCCGGTTCTGCATTGGACCAATTTCCAAGTTGGGCAGGATAACAATGTATTGCAAGCCGTATATGGAAGTACAATGGAAATTGTCGCAGAATTCGGTATTCAGGATGCATCGGAATTTGGATTCAAGGTTCGTAAGTCCAACTCTCAGGAGACAGTGATCGGGTATGACACATCAAGTCAAAAAGTGTTTGTGGACCGTACACATTCTGGAGGGCCTGACGTAAGTGATATTGTCCCTGTCCGACAAGAAGCTCCTCTCATTCCGGAAAATAACAAAATTAAACTTCATATCTTCGTAGATGAGGATACCCTTGAAGTGTTTGCGAATGATGGAAGAAAAGTTTTCACAGATCAAATATTCCCTGATTCGAAGAGTAAGGGCCTTGAGCTTTATGCAGAAAATGGGGAAGTGAACGTCAACTCTTTAAGTATTTATCAGCTTGACAGCATTTGGGCAGATAGGTCGATCAAAAAGCTTCAAATGGATAAAAGAAGCTATACGCTTGAAACGAATGGAACCCACAAAACAGTTGTATCGGCTCTTGTTTTAAGTTCAATGACTCAAACTGTAAGCCAAGCGGTATATGGCGGTGCCATTCAAGATGCAAGCAACTCTGTAACGGGAATCGTGTATGGAGGTTTGCAGGGTATGCCATTAACGGTATATGGATATGGCGATCTAACAAGCAAACAAATGGTTACAGACCAAGCAGTCTTCAAAAGCTCTGATCCTTCTGTAGCCATTGTGAATGCTGCCGGCATCGTATATGGGAAGCGACCGGGTCAAACCTTGATTACAGCTGCGTATAAAGGACATGTGACAACAGCTTCTGTTACTGTTTTACAATCAAATGAAGCTGATTCAGACCCAGATCCTGCGCCGGAGCCCCCGCTAACTACAGGAGCGGGTACAACGCCTAACAACCAGGACCGACTTGTTGTTCCGACAAGCGTAATTAATAAAATTGCTGTGGGTAAAGCTTCGAAAGAGGCGCTGAATAAAGCGTTGGATGCCGCAAGGGTTGACGCGAAAGGCACCAAAAAAATTACAATCGAATTGGACAAGGCGGATGATGTTAAAGGGTATAGCATCGAGATACCATCTGCGTTCTTATCGAGTGATCATGCTAATCGACAATTTGAAATTCGTAGTCCAATAGGCAGCATGACTTTATCGAGTCAGATGTTTACCAAAGGCTCGTTCAAAGAGAATGACAACATTGTATTAAGTATGACCCTTGCTGATCGTGATGCAGCTGGTAATGGCAAACAATCTGAAATCGGAACAAGACCGGTTCTTGAATTAATTGCCACTTTGAATGGTAAAGTTATTCCATGGCGTAATGCGGATGCTCCTGTACAGGTAGCTATCAATTACACGCCTACAGCAGAAGAAATGAACCATACAGATCATTTAGTTGTCTGGTATCTGGATCCATCCGGCAGCATCGCGCCTGTTCCAAATGCCAAATTTAATAAAGCAACGGGTGAAATGATCTTTAAAACGATCCATTTCAGCTATTATGCAATTGCTTACGTGAATAAGTCCTTTGAAGATCTTAATGATTATGCTTGGGCTAAAAAGCAGGTCGAACTCCTTGCATCCAAAGGCATTATTCAAGGCACAACAGAGACAGCTTTTGCTCCGCAAGAGGATATTACAAGGGCAGACTTTATTCTGCTGCTTGTACGCGCACTTGAATTAACGGCCCAAGTGGATTCCGACTTTGATGATGTTAAATCTGATGATTATTATTATGAAGCGGTCAGCATCGCCAAAAAGCTGGGTATTACCAATGGCATAGATGGAAGTCACGTTAACCCGAATGCTTCCATTACAAGACAGGATATGATAGTTATGCTGAATAGAGCGATGGCTGCAGCGAAACGCAATGCAGCCAAAGGTACAAAATCGGATTTGAATGTATTCCAGGATAGTAATGATATTTCGTCATATGCCATTGACAGTGTTTCTTCTCTTGTGAAATCCCATATTATTGAAGGAAACAATGGGAAGATTCATCCATTCGATCATACGACGAGGGCTGAGACGGCTGTAGTGCTTTACCGATTATTGATACTGGAATGATCGCAGCCAAGACGAATGTGACGGTGTGAAACAAGAAATAGCCCTAGCCTGTCATAACAGGCCAGGGCTATTTTGTTTAGCGAAACCTACTTTCGGCGATAAAACCTACCTCCGCCGGGGTCCCCACAAAGTAATCGGACTTTGCTTCGAAGATTATCGTCACTTTGCGGGGCAGAATAGCGGTCGCTCATCTTTGAATGGCCTTGATAGAGGTTTTTTCATATCTGAATGAAGATAATAGAAAATTTTCAACAGTTGCGAGAAAATTTTCTATTATTTTTTGTATTTATCACAGGTATTATGAAGACACAGAAAACAAACATCCATTCTTTAAGGGAGGTGAGGATTCTTTTAGGTAAGTGAATAAAGTCTTTATGCCTATCTTCACTTGGGGGATTTAGCACCAAACATATCGTTAAAAAATGATAAAAATTTGGAGGAAATTGAAAATGATGAAAAACATGAAGATTTTGTTGTTACTAATTTTCGTATTTGCACTTACTGCTTGTGGTAAAGCAGTGGAAACAAAACCCGCAGCAGCTACTGGGGCGCCAGCAGAAACAACTAAAGCTGCTAAGGCAGCAGATCCGACACCAGGAAAAAAAGTGGTTATCGGTTTGACCGTACAAAATTTAAGCAATCCTTTCTTCGTAGCGATGTCCAAAGGTGCAGCTGAAGCTGCTAAGAAACATGGCGGTGAAGTTATTGCAGTTAGTGCAGAAGATAATTTGGCTACACAAACCGCTCAAATCGAAGATTTTATTACTAAAAAAGTAAGTATGATTATTCTAAGTTCCGTAGATACCAAAGGTATTGCGGCAGCAGTTGGTCAAGCTAAAGCAGCAGGTATCCCAATTATTTCAGTAGACACGATTTCTGAAGGCGGCGTTAATGCGAGTGTAACTTCCGATAACGTTCAAGCGGGAAGAATCGCAGGTGAATATTTGGTTAAACGGTTAAACGGAAAAGGAAATATTGCTGTATTAGATGGACCGCCGGTATCCGCTGTAACAGACCGCATTGCCGGATTTAATGAAGCTCTCAAAGCAGCTCCGGGAATTAAAATAGTTGCTAATCAAAATGGTAACGGTAATCGTGAAACATCGCTTGCTAAGATGGAGACCATTTTACAAGCAAACGGTAAAGGACAAATCGACGCGGTATTTGCTATTAATGATCCATCAGGTATTGGCGCAAAAATTGCTGCAGAGCAAGCCGGTCGAGACAAGGAAATGTTTATTGTTGGGGTGGATGGATCTCCGGATGCTGTGACTACACTGAAAGAAAACAAAAGCTATGTTGGAAGCTCAGCACAAAATCCTTTTAATATGATTACCATTGCGGTTGAAACGGCATTTAAAGTTCTTGCTGGTGAAAAAGTGGAACCATTAATTAAACTTCCAACTGACTTCATTACGACAGAAAACGTTAAAGACTATAAAGGCTGGTAGTACCGAATTATTCTTGCGATGTGGTTACTCTCTACCCGGGTGCCACATCGTATTCATTCAATTTTCAATAAATGATATTAATTATTAAATGAGTTGGAGTGAGAACATGGAAGCTGTGCAAGCGGAAGTTGAAAAAAACATTTCCTCTGAATCAACAATAGCGTTAAGCATGCGAGCGATCTCCAAGTCTTTCTCAGGGGTTACCGTATTAAAAAACATAAATATCGATCTGCATAAAGGTGAAGTCCATGCTTTAATGGGAGAGAACGGCGCAGGTAAGTCGACGCTTATGAAGATTATGGCAGGGATATACCGTCCAGATAACGGCGAGATTATGTATCGAGGCAAATCGATCACATGGCATAATGCGATGGAAGCGCGTGAGAAAGGCATTAGTGTCATTCATCAAGAGCTGAATCTTTCTCCGAATATAACCATAGGTGAAAACGTATTAATGGGAACCAAATTCCCGAAAAATAAGTTCGGTATGGTGGACTGGAAGAAAGTTCACGAACGAGCCCATTTCCTATTAAAATCAATCGGATCTGATCTAGATCCTAGATCATATGTCTCAACCTTAAGTGTCGCCCAACAACAAATGGTGGAAATCGCAAGAGCCTTATCTATAGAAGCAGAAGTTCTAGTGATGGATGAACCAACAGCTTCATTAACCCACAAAGAAATAGATAAGTTGTTTATTATTATTAATGAATTAAAGCAAAAAGGTGTCGCGATTGTTTACATTTCACATCGTATGGATGAAATTTTTAAAATTTCTGATCGCTGTACCATTTTGCGTGATGGAGAGTGGATTACAACGATTCCTATCGCCGAAACCAATCCGGAGCATCTAGTTAAGACAATGGTTGGCCGTGAATTAACCGACTTATTTCAAAAACCGCCTTCACATACGATTTGGATTAAAGATAAAACCCCGGTTTTAGAGGTTAGAGGTTTATCTGATAACAAAAATGTAAAGGATATTTCGCTAGAGGTGCATTCAGGAGAAATTGTTGGGATTTCAGGATTAGTAGGGGCAGGAAGAACTGAATTAGTCAGAGCTATCTTTGGTTTATCGGAAATATCATCAGGTGAAATTCTGATTAACGGTCAACCGGTGAAAATCTCTTCTCCTGAGGATGCTATACGATATGGTATTGCTCATGTTCCGGAAAGTCGTAAAGAACAAGGATTATTCCTGAATATGTCTGTCAAAGAAAATATTATGATGGCTGAAATGTATAAATATCGAAAAGCAGCCCTCTTAGATTGGTCGCAAATAAGCAATGAAGCTGACATGTATATAAGAGAACTAGGCATTAAAACGGCAAACAAAGAACAAAAGGTGGTCAGCTTAAGCGGAGGAAATCAGCAAAAAGCGCTGCTTGCACGTTGGTTATCCATCCAGCCCAAAGTGCTTTTGTTAGATGAACCGACGAGAGGTGTCGACATTGGCGCCAAAACTGAAATTCATAAAGTTATTTGTAAATTAGCCAAAAACGGTCTTGCTGTGTTAGTCATTTCCTCTGAACTGCCAGAAATACTAGCGCTGAGTGATCGTATACTTGTTATGCATGAGGGTAAATTACGGGCAAACTTACAACGTGAAGACGCGACACAAGAAAAGATCATGTATTATGCAACGGGGGAGATCAAATGAGCGCTGGAATGGAAGCAATCGTTAATAAAAAACATAATGTTGGATTATCTATGGGGAAAATTTGGAACCAACTAGGCATGTTAATTGTGTTAGTTGCTATTTGTATCATACTAGCCATTTTTGCACCTAATTTCACGGATACGGGCAATATTCTTAATATATTAAAACAATCATCCGTTAACGGAATTCTTGCGGCGGGTATGACATTAGTTATTCTGACTGGCGGGATTGATTTATCTGTGGGATCTACCATCGCACTTTCGGGCGTTATTTCCGTATTACTTTCAAAACAAGGAATTAACCCTTTTATTGCCATGTTCGCTGGGATTGCGGTGGGATATGCAGCTGGTTGGATCAATGGTTTCCTGACTGCAAGAACCAAACTTCCATCCTTTATTGTTACATTAGGCAGTATGACTTATATAAGAGGTGCTGCTTTTGTGATTAGCGGGGGATTACCTACCATACTGGCATCAGAACCGTTTAAGTTTATTGGATCAGGGAAGATCCTATCGGTTCCAACACCCATATACATTATGCTCATTGTCTATATGGTGATGTTTATCGTACTTAAATATACGATGTTTGGCAGACATATTTATGCGATTGGCGGTAATGAAGAGGCAGCGAGATTAACAGGTATTAAGGTTGAAAAGACATTAATTAATGTGTATGCCATAAGTGGTTTATGTGCGGGATTAGCTGGCGTAGTTCTTGCAGGGCGTTTAATTTCCGGTCAGCCGAATGCTGGAAGCATGGCCGAGCTTGATGCTATTGCTGCTGTTGTTCTCGGCGGAACGAGCCTAGCGGGGGGAATTGGCCGAATTCAGATGACCATCATTGGTGTGTTAATCTTGGGCGTAATTAGAAATGGATTGACACTTTTAAATGTTAGCTTCTTTTGGCAAACCGTTATTACAGGTGTTGTTATCGTACTTGCGGTGCTATTGGATCGTCTTCGCAGCGATAAGTAAGAGGAAGGGCTGTTACTATGGTGAAATTTCATTTCAAGAGCATACGTACCCGCACATTAGTCACGATTCTACCATGGTTAATTTTATCTATGTTTGTGTTGTCTGCGTTAAGTTACAGCTATTCTAAACAAATTATCAATGCGGAAATCCAAGATAAAATGGCATATCAATTAAACGCAACGATCAACAATATGCAAACCATATTAACAGCGCACAGTAAAATACCTGAAAGCTTAGCACGCACGATTGAACCTGTAGGTGACAAGATTGATAAAGGTAAATATTTTCAAATTATTCAAGGTTTGTTGTCCACTAACCCGGATACCTTTGGAGTTGGGATTTGGTATGAGCCCTATCAATATAAAAATTATTTGCAATATTACAGCTCCTATGCCTACCGGGATAACGGTCGCATTTTATTTTCCAATGATTATGATACGAAAGAATATAATTATCCCGAAAAAGAGTGGTATCTGCTTGGTAAAAATACAAAGGAAACCATGGTATGGACGGATCCATTTTATGATAAAACCTCTGGCGCTATGATATTAACAACGGCAGTTCCGTTTTATAACAATAATAAATTTCAAGGGGTCGTTACAGCCAACATCAATTTAACCAACTTACAGCAGAAAATTTCGGACATTCATGTTGGGAAAAATGGATGGGCATTTTTGTTGGATCAAAATGGGAACTTTATTGCTAATAAAGATAACCAGAATGCAATGAATCATCAAATCTTGAATGACCCTAATGTAAGCTTGGCGCAAATTGGCAAAGAAATACTGTCGAATAACAATGGAAATGCCATTTTTAGCGACGAAGGGGGTTCCAATAAAGTTTATTATCAGACGGTTCCAGATACATTTTGGAAACTGGCAATCGTTATTTCGCAGGACGAGCTTTACCAAAAGCTAAACGATTATTTTATCATTTCGCTTATGATTATAATTGTGTTGATTTGTTTTATTATCATGGTAATTTATTTCTACAGTTTATACATTACCAATAACATTAAGAAAGTAAATATACTTTCTCAATCGATGTCAAACGGGGATTTAACTCAAACTATACCTATAAAAACGATCGATGAATTTGGCCAAATGGGCACAAATCTAAATACAATGGCAAGTAACATGAAGACCATTTTATTGCAAGTTGCTGAAGGTGCGAAAAGCGCATCAGAAACTTCTGTTCTTTTGTCCGATAATGCGGAACAATCAGCGAAAGCAACAGAAGAAATTGCACAATTGATTCAAGAAGTAGCGAGTAGTACACATACACAACTTTCATTAACTGATGAAGCTTTTGAAGAAACAACAGACATGTTTGTAAATATCAAAAAAATTACACAACGAATTGAACTTTCAAGCCAATCAGCAGAGGATGCGCTGCAAACGGCCATTGAAGGAAAAGAGAATATTGCAGAAGCAGTAAATCAAATCAATGTGATTTCGCGAAACTCATCCGATTCGGTTGCGATAGTCCACCAATTAGAAGAGAAATCCAAAAAGATCAATCACATCATGACATTACTATCCACCATTGCAAAACAAACAAATATGCTTGCTTTAAATGCGGGTGTTATTGCTGCTCAAGCAGGAGCAAATGGAAAAACATTTACGGTGATTTCTCGGGAAATTCGCCTTCTTGCTGAAAATTCGATGCAATCGAATCAGGAAATCGATACCTTAGTAACGGAGATTCAGGAGGATATCTCGAAAGCAGTGAAGGCCATGGAAGATGGTGATTCTGCAGTTCAAGAAGGGAAGCTGCTTACGAAGAAAGCAGGAGACTCCTTTACTAATATCCTTAAACTAGTTGAAGGGGTTTCTGAGCAAGCGGGCGAAATGACAAATGAAATTAAATGGATTCAAACGAATATGCAAAAAATGGTTGAAATTATGGAGGTAGTCTCTAATCTATACGGAAGTTCAGCAAGTTCAACCAATCACATCTCGGCAACGACAGAGGAACAGACAGCGGCAATCCAAGAAGTTGCTTCCTATTCCAGCGAATTAGCCCATATGGCTAAGGTCTTACAACAATCTGTGGCTTCATTTAAGCTCAAGTAATGCGCAATGCCTGCAATGCCAACTTTATCAGAGATCAATGAACTAATTGACTATGCGTGTGATAATCGGAAATATGAGGTAGTTTGCTCTAAGCTGATAATAGCTAGGCAGACTGCTTTTTTTTCATTTTTGCATGATATCGTTCTATACCATCTCAGTTTCCTTATGTTTTATGATATGGATTGGATGCGCACCTTTTGACCCTTTTCTCAGATAGGTTGCGCATAAATGCGATTGACGGCCAACATCGTGTAAGACAGTTTAAGCATCTAATTGTATCGATTTTGTAAATTTAATGGTATGAAAGTATGGATATAAATTGATATAGAGATCGTTGATGAATCTAGAATTTTTGAAGCGAAATGCTTATTTTACAAAAACTTAATGACCTATGTCATTGTATATGTCAGTGACATGGATTAAGCTCACTATAGATCACTGATCTACGTGTGATTCATAGCAGTATGTGAACCGAAATTATTCATATAAAGGAATGATGAACTAACCGCCAATGCTGCAGTTCATGATTTTGATTAAAACGAGGGATAACTAGTAATGAAAAATGCACACGCGTCAAAGAAACCGAGTCTACTGTACCTGCAAATAGCTGATAAGGCCATAGGCATTATCCAGAGCCGCAGGCTTCAACCGCATGATCCCGTCCCTTCGGAAGGAGAGCTTGCGAAGTTGTTCGGTGTTAGCCGGATGACGAGTAAGCTGGCACTGGAACGGTTGGTCGAGCAGGGGCTGGTGTACCGTTTGCCGAGAAGGGGGACCTTCCTTTCCGGACCAAGGGATGGAGAGCCTTACAACGGAGTACTTCCGTCAGAAAGTAAAGCGCTTCCAATTGAGGAGAAGAAGAGTAAGCAGATAGCTCTCATAGTGCCCCATCTATCTGATTACACTTCAAAAATTATCGCAGCAGCTGAGATCGAAGTACGAAAACACGATTGCGATCTTATTCTGAAAATCAGCAAGGATAAAGATGATGAGGATCGTTGCCTGCAGAGACTTGTTGATGGGGGAATAGACGGCATCGTTTTATTTCCCCAAGGGCGCAAGACATGCAGTGACCAGGTGCTGAGATTGAAATTACAGCAGTTTCCGATTGTTATTATCGACCGAATTTTTCGTGAGGTTCAGATTGATTGCGTGTATCACGATCACTATCAGGGCTCTTACCAGATGACCCAATATTTGATCGAGAAGGGGCACCGTGAAATCGGATATACCACGAACTCGATAGATAATATCACTAGCAGGGAGGAGAGGTATCAAGGTTATATCCAGGCGTTGCTCGATCATGCGATTCCAGTCAAGAACCAATATATTCATTTTAAAACCGTGCCATGCAATCCAAGTCGTATTAACGAGAGCGACCCTGAACAGGAACGGTTTATTCAGGAAAATCCGCAGATGACAGCCCTCATGTGCGGGGATGATCATGTGGCCATTTCAACCTTATATACAGCCTTGAGTATGGGGATCCCTGTCCCAGATAAGCTTTCAATTGTTGGGTTCTCCGATATCCAGTTATCAGCGTTAACGCCGATTCCACTTACAACGGTCAGACAGGATACCGGTCAGCTTGCCCAATCGGCATTTAATCTTCTTATGAAACGCATAAATCATTCACATGAGAAAACGATTACCATCAAAATTCAAACGAAGATCGTAGAGAGGAAATCCGTTCTTTAGGATTGACAGAAGGAGTTTATATGAAAATTCATTTTCTAGGAACCGCAGCTGCAGAGGGCTTTCCGAATGCATTTTGCCGCTGTGAGCATTGCCTCAAAGCTCGGAAGCTTGGAGGAAAAAACATACGTACACGAACCTCGGCCATCATTGACGATGTAATCAAGTTCGACTATTCGCCAGATTCTTATATGCAGGCGCTTCGCGACAATATTGATTTGGGCGCTATCGAGCACCTGCTTGTCACCCATACGCACTCCGATCATTTTAATGCTTATGATTTGGAATGCCGGAGAGCGGGAATTGCTCACGAACTTCAGCATCCGATGCATATCTACGGGAATGATGCCGTGATGTACCATACGCGTGTTGCCATCGGCCGCTTTGAAGGAGAAAGGTTTGCTTTTCACCTGCTGCGCCCATTCGAGACGATAAAGGTAGGTGATGCACTTGTTACACCGCTCCTGGCGGATCATGACCGTATGGAAACATGCTTGTTGTATGTGATCGAAAAGGATGGCAAAAAGCTGCTGTATGGACATGATTCGGGCTGGTTTCCAGAAGCTACTTGGGCATGGTTAAAGGGGAAAAATCTGGATTGTGCTATACTCGACTGTACGCACGGATACACGGGAAATTCCCGAGATCGCAATCATATGTGTATTGAGACGGTGCTGGAGGCCCAGCGTGAGTTTCGGAAAGAAAACATATTGAAAGAGGAAGGGCACATCATCGTCACGCACTTTAGCCATAATTCCAAACTGCTTCACGATGAATTTGACGAAATTTTCAAACCCGCCGGGGTTGTGGTGGCCTATGACGGATTAATTTTTAACATCTAGAAATTCACCATGTCTTTATAAAAAAACCTATACCTAAAGGAGAGTCAAAAAAAATGATGAGAAAAATGATAAGCGTATCTTTAATATCAATCATGTGTTTAGCGGTAACTGCCTGCGGTGGAGGCAATACAAACGGTAATACTGCGGGGACTACCGCACCGACTAGTACACCGGCCGCATCTGCACCTGCATCGAAAGAACCGGTTAAGAATGAAAAGTTGATTGTTTATACGAACGCGAATTCAGATGGCAGAGGCGATTGGTTAGTCCAGAAGGCGAAAGACGCTGGATTTGAAATCGAAATTGTCGGGGCAGGCGGAGCAAATTTAACGAATCGCTTGATAGCCGAGAAAAACAATCCAGTTGCGGACGTCATCTACGGATTGAACAATATGCTTTATGAAAATTTAAAGAAAGAAAAAGTTCTTGCCAAATATGCCCCAGCATGGGCGGGAGAAATTGAGGCAGGCTTGAACGATACGGAAGGATATTACCACGGTTTGGTCAAGCAAGCCATTCTGATTGGCTATAATCCAAAGACTTATACGGCGGATACAGAACCGAAGGATTGGTCCGATGTGTATAGCAATCCGCAGTTCAAAGGTAAATATGAGACTCCCACTCAGCTTGATCAAATTACGCCGCAGTTAATTGTGGCAAGCATATTGACCAAATTCAAAGATGACAAAGGCGAGTATGGAATTTCAAAGCAAGGCTGGGATGAAATCAAGAAGTTGTATGACAACGGTGTCCCAGCTATTAAAGGTGAAGATTTCTACCAAAATATGGTTAACGGAAAATCCCCGATTGGAGCCGTCGTTTCAGGCACTCTGCAGGCAAAAGAGAAACAATATGGGGTTAAAGCGGGAATTGTAAGTCCAAGTAGTGGAGTACCAATGATTGTAGAACAAGCGGCCATCGCGAATGGGACTAAGAAAATGGAAACGGCAAAAAGGTTTATCGACTGGATCGGTTCGGCGGACGTGCAAGGACAATTTGCCGCACAATTCAATGCCATGCCTGCGAATACGAAAGCTGTTGCAAAAGCAAACAAAGATGTACAATCTCTTTATGCTTCAATCAAGCCAATAGCTTTTGACTGGGTATTTGTTGCCGGAAATCTTGGGAAATGGGTAGAAAAAATTCAATTGGAAATTATGAAATAAGGTTTGATCATTCAAGCTGCATGTTGGAATATTCCATGCATGCAGCCTGTTTATTTAAAAAATACTTTTTGCAGAGGTTAAAAATGATTACATTTAAAGATGTTCAAATTCATTTCGGCGATTTTCATGCTATCAAGAACCTTAATCTCAACATCAGAGAAGGAGAATTTTTTACGTTTCTCGGGCCGTCGGGATGCGGGAAAACGACTATTCTTCGGAGCTTGGTAGGTTTTATAAACCCTGCGAGTGGACAGATCCTGTTGAATGATCGGGATATCACCCAAGTGCCTATTGAAAAGCGTGAAATCAGCATGGTCTTTCAAAGCTATGCTCTGTTTCCCACATTAAATGTCTACGAAAACATTGCTTTTGGCATGCGGGTGAAAAAGTTCTCTAAAGCCGAAGTAGATGCGCAGGTTAAAGAGATTGCCCGAAAAGTAGATTTAAGCGAGGAACAGCTTGTCAAAAAAGTGTCCGAGTTATCCGGCGGGCAGCAGCAGCGTGTCGCTATCGCGAGGGCTCTTGTGCTTAAGCCAAGCATACTTGCATTGGATGAGCCTTTGTCCAATTTGGACGCCAAGCTGAGAGTGCAATTGCGTAACGAGTTAAAGGATCTTCAGAAGAAGTTTGGGATCACTACGGTATATGTAACGCATGATCAGGAAGAAGCCTTGACTTTATCGGATCGAATCGCTGTATTTAACAAGGGGATTGTTGAACAAGTCGGTACGCCGCGGGAAATTTACAATGAATCTAAGACGGAATTTGTTTGTAATTTTATAGGCGATATTAATCTGATTCAACCGGCGATTATTCAGAACTCTCCCTTAAAGGATTTCATTGATCCCGCCAAAAAGTCTTATATTCGAAACGAAAAAATAAGCCTCACACCAATAGCTCAGGGTAAAAATGCCGTACAACTAAAAGGGAAAATTGTGGATCAGGAATTTTATGGCATTTACACAAAGTATTCGGTGGAGATTGCAGGCGGCGGGATATTGAAGACCGTTGAAACAGAAAAAGGTCATGTCCAATACCAAACGGGAGATGAGATTGACATTTATATGCACGCCGGCGATATTTTGCAGTACTAGGGGGTAACATTGTTGAACGTACAGATTACTAAAAAAGCGCGGTCGTCCGTCTCTTTGTCCACATGGATATTCTATGCTTTAATAGCATGGTTTGTCATCGCCTTTCTGATTTATCCGAATCTTAATGTTTATTATGAAATCTTTTTCGGTAAGGGAAATTTTTCACTTGAACCCGTTCAGAAGCTGTTATCCTCCGCTCGTGCCATGAAAAGCTTGTACAACAGCTTTATTTTAGCGATTTCGCTTATTTTTACGGTAAACCTTGTCGGGATCTTCTTGGTTCTGGTTGTCGAGTACTTTGATATCAAAGGCGCAAAAATATTAAGGCTTGGCTATTTTACAACACTCATCTACAGCGGCGTTGTGTTGGTATCCGGTTACAAATTGATTTACGGTGAAACGGGACTTATGACGAAAGTCTTGACCTTTGTATTTCCTTCCTTTGATACGACGTGGTTTCACGGCTATTGGGCAGTTCTATTTGTCATGACGTTCGCGTGTACATCCAACCATGTCCTTTTTCTAAGCAATGCTATGCGTAAAGTGGATTTTCAAACAATCGAAGCAGCGAAAAACATGGGGGCATCACCCTTTTATATTCTGAGACGGGTCGTACTTCCCGTTTTGAAGCCGACTATTTATGCGTTGACGATTCTCCTCTTTCTGACAGGATTAGCTGCAACATCGGCGCCTCTGATTCTTGGAGGGACGGAATTTCAAACGATTACGCCAATGATTCTTGCCTTCGCCAACAGCACTTATTCCAAAGATTTAGCCGCGTTGCTTGCGCTCGTTCTCGGATTGGCAACCATGGTTTTGCTGTCCATCATGATCCGGTTTGAAAGAAAAGGAAATTTCATGTCGGTATCCAAAGTTAAATCCGAGATGGTTAAGCAAAAAATCATTAATCCGCTTGCGAATGTGCTCACCCATGCCGCAGCCTATCTTCTGTTTCTGATCTATGTCATTCCAGTCATTCTTATTATTGCTTTTTCCTTTACAGATGCCCAAAGCATTGCAAAAGCATCGATTTCCTTTAGCAATTTGACATTAAACAATTATATCCAAGTGTTTTCAAGTCTTTCCGCTTTTAAACCTTATCTGGTAAGTGTCTGCTATGCAGCGGCAGCGGCAATTACCGTCGTGGCTTTGGCTTTAATGGCTTCCCGGATCTTGCATAAATATAAGAATACCTGGACCGATATGCTGGAGTATTCCCTGCTGATCCCATGGATGCTGCCTTCAACATTAATTGCAATCGGTCTGATTGTCACCTTTGGCACACCTCGGCTTATTATTGGCAATAACGTGTTGGTCGGATCCGTATGGTTGCTGTTCATTGCCTATGTGATCGTCCACATTCCATTTACCCTTCGTATGGTGAAGGCATCCTTCTTCAGTCTTGACAGTAATCTTGAGGATGCAGCCAAAAATTTGGGTGCCAAATCCTTTTATACCTTCAGAAGGGTACTTCTGCCTATCATTCTTCCCTCCACGCTGGCTGTCCTTGCTTTGAATTTCAACGGGATATTGGCGGATTATGACCTGACGGTATTTCTGTATCACCCTCTGTACCAGCCGTTGGGCATCGTTATCAAAAATAGTACAGACGCAGACGCGGTGGCGGATACAAAAGCGCTGACTCTTGTCTATTCTGTGATTTTGATGATTATGTCAGCCCTTACCTTATATTTTGTATACGGGAGAAGAAGTAAAGGCTAGTCTCAACAAAAAACCTTCCTACTGATATTATCCCCTTATGGTTGACAGTGTAGAAAAGTCCATGGGTACAATGGACTTGAAAGCTGCTAAACTGGAGGGGATTTTTTCATGGCCAAAAAGGGACAAGTATTTATCCAATAGCAGGATCGATGGCGAGCGGATCCAGCGGTGCGGATGTGGCGATAGTAGGGGAAACCCTGAAGCATGCTACCATTATCGTTGTGGCGGATCACATGATGTAGGTCCACGTAGTCAAGCCGACGAATAAGCTGGATCAAATAAACGATTATTCAGCCAATATGCACATAGACAGACGATTCGGTAGCCTTGCCGAATGGTCTATTTTCATTTACATGCCCATTTGGTTTATTAAGGGCAAGGAATTTGCATTTTGATGACTTTGTTTAGGTTTTAATGGGTATGCAGGCTTAAGGAAATCGTAACATAATAAAGTATGGAGCCAGACACAGTCAAAGATCCGCGTACGGGCAGTCCGAGGTGGCGATCAAAAGTTAATAAACAGGGGGCAAGCGAATGGCCAGAATCTTTATTGTTGACGATGAACCTATCATCGGGATTGGTCTCAAAACGTTAATTGGCGAATATAAACGGTTTAGTGAGATTGATACGTTTTCAGACGGTGTATCAGCGTTGTCGAACATCATGGCTAACCCTCCGGACGTTGTGTTGACTGATATTCGGATGCCTCGTATGGATGGTTTGGAACTATGCCGAAATATTCAGCAGCTAAAGCTCTTCACCAAAGTCGTTGTGCTTTCGGGATACGGGGATTTTGCATATGCGCAAAAATGTATGTCGTACGGTGTACAGGAATATTTGCTGAAGCCTATTACAGAAATCGAGCTTTTTCCGGTGCTGGATAAAGTGCTCGCCATGCGGGAAGCGGCGCTTATTTCCTTCACCCTTTTTGAACAGTGGGCTGATCAATTGGAGGAAGCGGTTTGGATGTTGGACAAGCTTCGGGCCAATGAACTGCTTGAGGTGGGAAAGAGGGAGTTGTTCCCCGTTGAAACGGACATTCAGCAGTACCAGCGGGTATACGACGCTGTCAGGCTGCTTCTTAAGAAACTGAATGCCAGAGGGACGTACAGGGTTGAGGTGAAGCCGCTTTTCGAGGAGAACACGGTCACCACGATTACGTACGAATGGTTTCAGGCTGAAATCGGAATTTGGATACAACGATTAAGTGAGTATCGCAAGCATGAAAGAATCAACGTTTTGGAGGCGGCTATCCAGTACATCGATGAGCATCTTTTCGAGGAGGAGCTTTCACTGGACATGGTTGCTGGGAAGCTAGGCGTGACACCGACCTATTTCAGCCATTATTTTAAGAAAAATACGAACGAGACCTTCGTGCAATACCGGATGCGCAAACGAATCGATAAAGCCAAACAACTGCTTGCCGTTCCGCACTACAAAATCCTAGATATTGGAGCCGAGGTCGGTTACGATAGCTACCCCCACTTTTCCAGAGTCTTCAAAAAGGCAACGGGCTATTCCCCTACCGAATATCGCGGGCTGCTCGGGATCAAGTAATGAAAAACAGCCTGGTACGCAAGGTTTACATTTACTTTGTCATTATTATCGCGCTGACTTTGGTGACGGTGGGGGTTACCGGTTATTGGCGGTCGTCCAACGAATTGGAGAATCAGTATGAAGGGCTGCTGACTCAAATCGTTGATAATGTTTTGCATGAAACCGATTTATTTTTGAAAAGTTACGAGCGGGCAACGGTCTCTATTCTGATTTCTCCTGTCGTGAAAGAGGCTCTTGATCTTCCAAGCAATTCAACTCCTGGCTTTTATACATCCGAAATTGCCATGAAGGGGGTATTTCAACCTGTTCTCATCAACAATCCGGAAATATCAATGACGTACATTATCGGTTATAACGGGTTCCAGGCAACGGATTTCAATATCCACATTGTTCCTTTTAATTACAAAGGCTTTGAAGAATATGTCGAACAGATGAAGGAAGACGATGATATAAACGGGAAGCTGACGATTCAGGATTCCGGATTTCTGGACGGTCATCTTACACTTATTCGCAAATTAGCGGACCGAACCTCATCGAAATCATTTAAAGGCATTATGGGCTTCGAACTAAAGATAGGGGAGCTAAACACGCTCTGGAAGGGCATAAAGCTCGGACAATCCGGATATTTTTTTATCGTCAACGATCGCGGGAAAATATTATACCATCCGGATCCGAGCCGGATCGGCAAGCAGCTTGACGGGATGCATTTCAATACGGTTGAAGCCAACAAAGACCAAATATTTGAATTGCCTGGAGAACCGGAGCGGGTTTTCTTTAGTCGAAAGTCCGACTATTCCGGATGGACGCTGGTGGCCAGCATGTCGGTTGCTGAACAGAGCAAGCCGATATCAGACTTGCGGCAAACAACGCTAATCGTAGGTATCTTCACATTGATTTTGGCCTTATTTCTAGCTTACCGTTTCGGTCAATCTATCGTTCGTCCAGTTCGACTACTGGAAAACGGGATGAGTCAGACGGCCAAAGGTCACTGGACCCGAGTACCTCTGACCGGAAGCCGTGATGAGATGGATCAGCTTATCACCAGCTACAATACGATGGTTACCCGGCTGGAAGAGCTTGTCGAGCGGGTTTACGAGACCGAGCTGCGCAATCAGGACAATTTAATGAAACGGCAGCTGGCCGAATTTCAATCGCTGCAATTACAGATTAATCCGCACTTCTTGTACAACACGCTGGAAATTATTATTTGTTACGCCGTTATCCAGAAATCAAGCGAAATCAAAGACATCGTTCGTTCTCTGTCGTATATGCTACGCTATTCCATACGTACCGACTTGGAGAAAATTACGGTAGCCAACGAGTTGAAACACATTCTGTATTTTATGTCTATTATGAAATACCGCAACCAGCGCGAATTTGAAATCGATGTTCGCATCAGTACGGATTATTTGCTGGACAGCATGGTTCGCTTGACGCTGCAACCCTTGGTCGAAAATGTGTTTAAGCACGCGTTTCCTTATGGGATCGAGGATACTCACTCGATTATTATTGACGCCTGGAAGGATGAAGCGGATTTTTATGTCATTGTGGAAGATAATGGCTGCGGTATTGAAGCGGAAACCCTTTTGCAATTGAATATGCGTTTCCAGAACAGCCGGGAGGATAGGCTGTTGGATGCACAACAAACATTCGAAGGCAGCATCGGACTGCTCAATGTGCATAATCGGATTCAGATGGTGTTAGGAGAGCAGTATGGGCTTTCCATACAAAGCGACTTGGGTGTAGGCACGAAGGTTACGATTCGCTTGCCGTCGTCCAGCGCAAAAAAAGTCATGCTGGTGTAAAACAGCACAATGCTCGGTTGTCCCTATTTTTTGTATGCTACATATAGAAAGACATCAAACATACCGAGTCATGGACATCGAGAGAGGGAGGGATTTATGGAAGTTTCAGCTAGCAAGAGCAATATGTTGTCTGCAACTGTCGGTAAAAAGGAAAGTTACTTGTCTAGACTGAAGAAGAACGCATCCAGCCATTGGCAGCTCTACCTGTTTATGCTGCTGCCGATTATTTATTTGCTCATATTCAAGTACGTGCCGATGTATGGGGCATTGATTGCGTTCAAAAATTATCTTCCGACTAAAGGAGTATGGGGCAGCGAATGGGTAGGTCTGAAGCATTTCGATCGTTTTTTCCATTCTTATGAGTTTGTGCGGATTATGAAAAATACGATCCTGCTCAGCATCTATAGTTTACTTGCAGGGTTTCCGTTCCCAATCATTCTTGCGCTTTCCTTGAATTACGTAAACGCTCGTTTCTTTAAGAAAACCGTGCAAATGATCACTTACGCACCGCATTTTATTTCCGTGGTCGTGATGGTAGGCATCATTCTGCAAATGATGGACCCGCGGGTTGGCCTGATTCAAACGATTATGAAATATTTCGGATTGCCGACAATCAATTTCATGGGCATACCCGAATGGTTTTCACACGTTTTTGTCTGGTCTGGTATTTGGCAAAACGTTGGTTTTTCCTGCATCATCTACTTGGCAGCGCTTGCAGCTGTTGATCCTTCGCTGCACGAGGCAGCTGTTGTGGATGGAGCCAATAAAGTGCAGCGAATGTGGCACGTTGACTTGTCGGGTATTATGCCGGTTGCCGTTATCTTGCTCATCATGAACACCGGCCATGTTCTGGACATAGGCTTCGAAAAGGTATTGCTGATGCAGAATCCGCTGAATATGAGCTCATCTGAGGTGATCGATACTTTTGTGTACAAGGTCGGCTTGGCATCAACAGCCATCAACTATTCCTACTCATCTGCCATTGGATTGTTTAAATCAGTCATTAATTTGGTCCTGCTGGTTACCGTCAATCGGATAGCCAGAAAGTTGGGGCAAACCAGTCTGTGGTAATAAGGGGGCATGTCTATGACGGGAAGCATTAAAGAAAGTGCGGATGACAGGCTTTTTACAATTCTGAATTACATCATCCTATTCATTTTTACGATTACGATTCTTTATCCTCTGGTTTATATTGTTAGCGCTTCCTTCAGCTCATCCACAGCGGTTATTTCCGGTAAAGTCTGGTTGTATCCGGTAGAGCCGACGTTAGCGGGTTATGAGGCGGTATTTAAGCATCGTTTAATTATGTCTAGCTTTTTGAATTCGGTCTTTTATACCGTAGTGGGAACGACGATCAATGTGCTCTTTACACTCATTGCGGCTTATCCGCTTTCGAGAAAAGATTTTATGCCACGCAATGCCATTATGGCTTTGTTTGTATTCACAATGATGTTTTCAGGCGGATTGATCCCGTCTTACCTGGTTGTGAAAGAGCTGGGTATGATCGACACTAGGTGGTCTTTAATTATTCCGGGAGCGCTTGCCGTTATGAATATGATCATTGCCCGTACATATTTTCAAACAACCATTCCGGATGAATTGCTTGAAGCCGCTCAAATGGATGGATGCAGTGATTTTACGTTTGTGCGGAAAATCGTGCTTCCTTTGTCAGGTCCAATCATAGCTGTAATCTCCTTGTTTTACGCAGTCGGACATTGGAACCAATATTTTAACGCACTGCTTTATTTAAAACATCAGGAGTTGTACCCGATTCAATTGGTATTAAGGGATATTTTGGTGCAAAACGAGGTCGATGCGTCGATGATAACCGACGTTGCCGATCAAGCGGCAAGAGATGGTCTGCGGGAGCTGTTGAAATTTTCCCTGATCGTCGTGTCTACGCTGCCCGTGCTCATCATCTATCCATTCATACAAAGGCATTTTGTCAAAGGCATGATGATTGGATCATTAAAAGGCTAAAGGGAGGTTTTTAAATGAAAATAGCTCTAACAGCTTTAATCGCGATTACGACGTCTGTAGCCCTTCTAAGCGCATGTGCGGACAGCGGACAAAAGGGAGATGACCAAAAGACGGAAGCAAGCAAGGACGATCAAGTCACAGCAGCGGGCGAATTCCCGATTACGAAAGAAAAGACGACGCTCAGGGTCATGGTCAAAGGCTCCAGCATTGTCGAAAATTTTGCAACGAACGAGTTCACTAAGTGGCTGGAGGAGAAAACGAACATTCATATCGATTGGGAGGTCGCTCCGGAAAAAACATTTGCAGAGAAGCTTAACGTTTCACTTGCAAGCGGCGATTATCCGGACGTGCTGCTTAATATGAGTGTATCGCCGATTCAGCAGTCGATTTACGGTAAGGATGGCGTATTTATTCCGCTGAACCCGTATATTGACAAATACGGCGTTGAAATGAAAAAGATGTTCGAGCAGGTTTCCTATGTCAAAGATTTGATTACCATGCCCGACGGCAAAATTTATTCGGTCCCTCAGGTTAATGATTGCTACCACTGCTCACTTGGTCAAAAGATGTGGATCTATCAACCATGGCTAGATAAGCTTGGTTTAAAAATGCCGGAAACGATTGACGAGTTTTATCAAGTACTAAAAGCATTTAAAGAAAAAGATCCGAACGGAAACGGGAAGGCAGATGAGATCCCTCTTGTCGGCGCTACGAATGGCCCATCATCTACGTTGGACCTTTTTCTGACCAGCGCTTTTATCGAGAAGGATTTCAACCTGCGCTTTGTTAAGGATGGAAAGGTTCAAGTTGCCTATAATCAACCGGAGTGGAAGGACGCTTTGACATATATGCATAAACTGTTTGCTGAAGGTTTAATCTCTCCGCAAACGTTTACACAGGATAGAAACCAGTTGAAACAAATGGGCATGAACCCGGAAATCCCGATCACCGGAGCTATAGCCTCACAAAACCAAACGGTATTTGTCGAAGTCGATAACTCGAGATTCAAAGACTACGTATCGGTACCTCCGCTCAAAGGACCGTCAGGTATACGTTCAACTGCGTATAATCCTTACGCGGTATCTGCTGGTCAATACGTCATCACCAATAAGGCCAAAAATCCCGCTGCCGCATTCCGTATGGCTGACCTGCTGCTTTCGGAAGAAGCGACTCTGCGCAGCACGCAGGGCCGTCCTGGTCAGGAGTGGGTGCGTCCAGAGCAAGGAGAGCTTGGCGTTAACGGGAAGCAAGCCGTATGGAAACCGATTGCCACGTTTGGCAAGCTGCAAAATATTCACTGGGCGCAGGCAGGACCTTCGCTGCGAACAAACGACTTGCGATTAAGCGTGGCAGCGGATCCAAAAAATTCGCTGGAACTTATTTTGTATAAGGAAACTAAAAAATACGAGCCTTACAAAATCGACCCGAGCAAAATTGTGCCGCCATTGTTCTTCACCAACGAACAAGCGGAGGAGCTCTCTACGCTTGAGAAGACGCTTACGGACTACAGAACTGAATTTTTTGCGAAAACGGTTACAGGTTCGCTGGACATTGACAAGGAGTGGAACAACTATTTGAACACTTTGGACAAAATGAACGTTAAACGCTACCTGGAAATTTATCAACAAGCCTATACCCAGTATAAATCGAAAAAGTAGAGCCGCATCCGGAAGCATTCCTGTCTGGTGAGAGTGAGGTACAAGATGAAAGAGAAGTACTTAAAGAAGCTTTCAGCCGAAAGACCTAATGTCGTATTTATCATAGCGGATGATCATCGTGGTGAAGCCATTGGAGCATTCGGCGATGAAACCGTGCAGACGCCGGTATTGGATTCATTGGTTGCCAGCGGGACATCTTGTCGTAACACTCATATATTTGGCGGCCTAACCGGGGCGGTTTGCGCACCGAGCAGAGCGTGCGTCCATACGGGTATTCCTATCTTCCGGGCGACGATCGGCAAGGATATGATGAACCGGGAGCATTCGAGCGTCATTCGTCCGGATGTTCGGCTAATGCCGCAAACGATGCAGGGTGCCGGGTATCGAACTCATGCGATTGGCAAATGGCATAACGACAAGGCAAGCTTCGCCCGAAGTTTTGAAGGAGGGGATAAGCTAACTTTTCACGGTATGAGCGAGCATACAAAGGTTCCTGTGTACGATTATGACCTGACTGGGGCTTATCCGAAGGAACAGGAATATAACGAACATACGTTTTCGACGGAGTTGTTTACGAACGCAGCCGTCCAATTTATTGAGGATTACCGAGAGGAACGGCCGTTTTTCCTGTATGTGGCGTATACAGCGCCGCATGATCCCCGAACCGCACCGGAGCCGTATGCTAGCATGTACGACAAATCCGACATTCCGCTGCCTCCGAACTTTATGAGGGAGCATCCATTCGATACTGGCGATCTGACGTGTCGGGATGAGAAGCTTGCACGATGGCCGAGGGACGAGGGCGAAATTCGCGAACATATTGCCGATTACTATGCGATGATAAGCCATTTGGACGCGCAAATCGGTAGAATCGTCGAAGCGCTGAAGGCTAAGGGCATTTATGACGATACACTCGTCGTGTATACAGCGGATCATGGCTTGGCGGTCGGGCAACATGGACTGATGGGCAAACAGAACCTTTACGAGCACAGCGTACGTATACCGCTTATATTCAGGGGGCCAGGCGTGCCGGAGGGCAAGCAGGAGCCTGCGCTGGCAAGCAATATTGATATTTTTCCTACCGTTGCAAGGCTATGCGGCGTCGATCTGCCGGAGGAAACGGAAGGCATAAGTCTGTGTCCCATCTTTACAGGAGAAAGCGATGCCGTTCGCGGTATCGTGTGCTCTGTTTATCGAGATGTCCAGCGGATGGTAACGGACGGCCGATGGAAGCTGATCCGTTATTATCGCTCGCCAGTGACGAACACAGGAACGGAACGAATCCAGTTGTTCAATCTGCTAAACGATCCATGGGAAACACAAGATTTGTCGGCAGAGCCGGCAAATGCCGGGGTCATCGAACGGCTTGCTTCCGAGTTGGCTTCATGGATGCAGGCTTCCTGTGATATTTTGCAGGATAAGCCGGTGATTCCTGTTACACCCTTGGCTTGAGCCAAGAGCCTTATCTCATAAAGAGTCGCGGAAATCGCGACTTTTTCTTTTATAAGAAAGCGTATGTTTTGGAGTGAGCGAGGAGTTACCTTCCTGCCTCTCTCGCGCTGAGATGAGGGAACTACAGTGCGCTATTCCAGTAAAATGTGTCAATATAGCGAGGTTGGGGGAACTACAGTGCGCTATTCCAGCCAAAAGTGTCAATATAGCTAGGTTGAGGGAACTACAGTGCGCTATTCCAGCCAAAAGTGTCAATATAGCTAGGTTGAGGGAACTACAGTGCGCTATTTTGTTGCTGGGAAATTCAGCTCTTTTCGTGGAAATAAGGTACTCTAGTTCCGCCAACACTCTAGTATCTCTGCTTTTTGCCTAAATAGAGTCCTAAAGTTCCCTTAATAGAGAGAATAAGGTAGCTGAACGTGCTTATTTGTTCGAATTTTTGCTGTTTTGAAGGCATAAGCAAGGCAGGAGTGCTTATTGTTCGTTCATACGCCAAGAAAGGAAGGAAATGCAGCGGATAAGCACACTTTGTGGTCTTATTTTACAAAACGTTCCACAATTTGGCAGGTTAGGCACTTCTAGCTTGCCTATTTATAAAGAGGTGAATTGATGCATGCAAACAATTGAAATAAATAAAGAGTGGTTTCGAGGTGCCGTTTCAATAGAAACGAGTGATATCGGACTCCGGCCGTGGCGATTGCCACATGATCAGCTCAGCTTATTTGCTTCTAAATTAGTGGAGAAGGCAGGGGAAACAGCGGGTGTTAGAGTTGCTTTTATAAGTAATTCCACTTCAGTAGAGCTGCATGTCGCTATAACGGATAATGATATGCTGTTTGACATCGTTATAGAAAATGAGTTAGTCGGTACCAAGACCCTCATTGCAGGAGAAGAAATTTGTTTATTTACAAACTTGCCAGGCTGCATGAAGAGGGTTGAAATTTATTTCTCCCAAAAAGATGTTGTCATTGTGAAAGCGCTAAAAGTCGATGAGGGGGCATCGGTCACTCCCTTACCAAACACTCAACCCCGGTGGGTTGCATACGGCAGCTCTATTACACAATGCGGATCAGCTGAAAGTCCAGCTCAAACTTGGCCGGCAATCGTAGCACGTAACAAAGGTTGGGACCTGACTTGTATGGGATTTGCTGGACAATGTCATTTGGAACCAATGGTTGCACGCGTCATCCGTGACCTTCCCGCCGACGTCATTTCTTTATGCCTAGGCATTAATGTGATGGGTGGCAATAGTTTAAACATCCGAACGTTTCGTTCTGCAATTATTGGCCTGATATCAATTATTCGGGAAAAGCATCGCAACACTCCCCTATTTATATTTTCTCCTATTTATTGTCCTCATAGGGAGACAGACGAAAACTTAGTAGGAATGACCTTGGTTACAATGAGGAGAGAAATCCAGGAAGCAGTGAATATTCTAATTTCTTATGGGGAATCAAATATGACTTATGTTGACGGTTTGGATATTTTCGGAGAAGCCTTTATTGACAAACTACCAGACCATCTGCATCCGAACGCAGAAGGATATAGAATTATAGCTAATCATATATTGGGTAAATTGAATATTTAACTAGCTAGGTTGATGAGTGGAATTTGAGATTTTGATGATGAGTTTAAGGTTTTGAAGATTTATTATCTGTAAGGGCTTTCTTATGATGAGTTTAGCTGCTTTTACGGTTGTCTGAAAATGTTGCCGAAGAGCGTAATGATAAAGAAGAGGTGAAGTGAATTTGAACAGAAAGTCAAGAGAATTAATAATGCGTTCGAAACGGCAATCAGCTTGCTACTCGCAGCAGCTTTAACTTTAGCAGGTTTGCATTCAGGTTTATCCAAAGCACATGCAGATAGCGCAGTGGCAGGAACACCAGGCGGTGTGGATACCAACATGCTGAAATTGTGGCTGAAAGCGGATCCCGACAGCGTGACCCGCAATGGGAATGGCGATATAACGGTATGGAAGGACAGCAGTCCGCAAGGCAATGATTTCATCAATGACGGGACGGTTGGGGATAAGAGTCCGAGGGCCAAGCCGAAGTATACTCCGTCCAATCCTGCATTGAATTTCCAGCCATCGGTGCAATTTATTCGTTCAGGAAGTTCAGGCAATGGAAGTCTTTTATTGGACAAAAATGGGTTATTTGACCAGGATGAGCAGGTCGAGAAGGCGAGTGTTTATTTGGTTGCTGGGGGGCTAGCGTTATCAAATCAGAACTCTCAAATCTTTTACGAAACTTTGCAAGGAAAAGGAGTGTTCGGAGCGTATATCCCCTTTTATTCCGGCACTTCGCAAGTTTTGTGGGATTCGGGAGCTACCCTATCTGGAAATCCACGACTCACGACAGGCTATTCAATCCCTCCTCTTCAATACAATAGTTGGGGGTTTCAATATGAATCGCATCCTGCCGTTTCCAGTGCTGTTTACCAAGCGATTACGCTAGATGGGCAAACGATAGCCAAATCAACACAGGCCCGCCTCGCAATGGTTGGAAACGGAAGTAACCCGATGTCTCTCGGTTCTGCTGTCAAGGGAGGATCCGGCTATGATGGACAAATTGGCGAGATGATCGTTTTTGGCGATACGCTTACGGAAGTACAGCAAAATCAAGTGCAGACGTATATGGCCCTTAAGTTCGGAACGCCGTTGAAGGGAAAGGATTATGTATCGGCAGGCCCCTCGCCGATGGTCGTTTGGCCAACTGAGTCCAACATAACTTATGGCAAAAACATCGCAGGTATCGCACGCGATCAGCAAGGAGCATTGGCTCAAGTAACAAGCCGGAGCAGCGAAGGACAAGCATCTTCGCAGGTCATCATAACCGCTAAACAAGCTTTGGCGGATAAGCAGTACCTTCTCTGGGGCGATAACGGAAGTATGGCCTCTTCTGTGCCCTACGGTGCGGACTTCAAACAGTCAGCACGGACGTGGAAGGTCCGAAATACCGGCAATGTCGGGACCGTACAAGTTGCCTTTCCAGCGGCGATGCTTCCGCTAGGCGGCTTACTGCTGAAGAGTGGAAGCAGCGATTTCAGCCATGCGGTTCCACTGTCATTAACTCCTGTGGAGGTGCATGGCGAAGCTTACTTTGCTGCGGATACGGAGCTGGCCGACGGATCCTTTTTCACCTTTGCGGAGAAAATGCCAGCCATCCAGTTAACCGCTCTTGATGTTTGGGACGGCAGCCAAAAGATCGGGATGAATATCCCCTTCGTGCCTTCCAAGATGGAAGGGTATGAGGTCATCGTTCCACAGGTAGCTGATTCCATCCGTTTAGCCATGCAAGTCAGTGGCGGTATTTCAACGGCGGTGACCCTGACGAATCTTGAAGGGGTGAATCAGCCAATAAGCGATGTTACCCGAGTTCATCTCGCGCCGGGCATGAACAAGCTCACGATCCGATTATCAAGCGGCGATGCGATGAATACGTATACGCTGCAAGCCTATCGGCTATCGGCCAAAGGAACGAATGGCCAAGTGCAGATGAACGCAAGTACGGTTACTGCTAGTTCCTATCAGCCGAACACAACGAATATTCCCGCCAATGTCGTGGACGGTGTTTGGAATAATGATGTCCGTTGGTCGGCTTCCGGACAAGGGGAGTGGCTGCAGTTCGATATGGGGCAGCCTGAAAAAGTTACCTATTTAAATATCGCTTTCCTGAGCGCGATCGACCGTCAAACCAATTTCGAAATTATAGGCTCCAATCAAGCGGATTTTCAGAATCCGACCGTGCTGCTGCCAAAACGAAAAAGTAGATTACTCAAAGCCGAAGATGATAGTATGCAGCCCTATGTGCTGACTAATCCAGCAGAAGTTCGTTATCTGAGACTGGTTGGATATGGAAATACGGCTTCGGGCAGCTCAGGTAATTGGAATAGTATTACTGAAGTTGAACTTTATATGGGCACAGCACCCAAAGTGGAGGAACCAGCTGAGCCAAGCGGCCCTCCGCAAGCGGGCGATAAACCCGTGGAACCCCTCCCCCCGGTACGGGTGGTGAAGGTCAATTCGGCGGAAGAACTGCAGAATGCACTGGATCAAGCTGCTAAAGGGACGACGATTGAATTGCAAAATGGCACGTATACACAAAACGGCCCATTCGTTATCAAAGATAAGGCAGGTACGGCTGCTCTTCCGATTCGTATTGTCGCTGCTGAACTAAGGAAGGCCGTTATCGCAGGCGACAGCTACATGCATATTGAAAATGCAAACTATATTGAGGTTGAGGGACTTACGTTCCACTCCGGGGGTGGATCGAATCTTGGTGAGGATACGCTGCGGAGCCGAGCCGTCCCGGAAGACAGGATCGCAACGTTGAAGGGACTGCACCCGGGTGTGGAATTGTACGATTCCAGCAATGTATCCATTGTGCGCAATACATTTGCCTTGGATGAAACGGGTCAGAAATATCGCTTTACGAAGGTCGAGAACAGCGTCAATAAGCAAATTTGGTGTGTGATCGGCGTTGAAAATAGCTGCCGTTATGGCGGCACGTATGATCCGAACGGAGCCATTTATACGGGAGAAACGCCACATTCTCCGAACTCAACGCTGCTTACGGACAACGGAACCGATCGGCATTATATTCGGGTGGAGGGCACCAGCAGCCACAATCGGATCGCTTATAATGACATCGGCTCAAAGACCGGCTTCGGCGCAGTGATGACGTATGACGGTAAGGAGGCGGTTTCGCAGTACGATGTGATTGAATATAATCACTTCCATGATATCGGTCCACGGGTAAGCAACGGATTGGAAGCGATCCGCCTTGGACTTTCCGGTCTATCTTTAGCCCCCGGACATGTTACGATTCAATACAATTTGTTTGACGGATTGAACGGCGAGGACGAGATCGTTTCGGTGAAGAGCAGCGATAATACAATCCGCTACAACACCGTCTTGAATTCCTATGGAGGCATGGTAGCTCGGCACGGTCATCGCAACAGCTTTTATGGCAATTTCATTATCGCGGATGGCAAGAAACCTGGAACGAGCGGTTTCCGTCTCTATGGGAATGATCACAAGATTTATAATAATTACATGGAAGGACTTACGGATGATGCCGTTCAGCTTGATGGCGGAACGGAAGATGCGGGGCCGGAGGGAGGCACGAACCCAATTATACGTTGGGGCACTGGGCCGAACGATTTCGCGGAACTTAGGAGCCTTTCCGCAGAAAGGCAGCAGGAGTTGATGCGTGGGCATTGGCGGCAATATAATGTGCAGATTTTCAGTAATACAATCGTAAATTTAAGCAATAAAGCATCGGCCGTAATAATTGCCCAGCGCACGTTCCAACCGACCGGAACGCAAATTTTTAATAATGTTATTTTCAGTAACGCAGGGACGATATTCAATGAAACGAAAGATATCACATCCGCAGGCAGACCGGCTTATGTCGGCAACATGGCTGATGGTCTCGCCGCTGTGGCAACGAATGCAACAGTCGTAAGCGCCACTTACAAAGGTGATCTGAAGTTGGTCCGTGGCAGCGACGGTCTGATTCGCTTGTCGCCGTTAAGTCCCGCGCTTGATAGCGCCCAAGGTCCATATGTTCCTTTGGACGATATGGACGGTCAATGGCGGACGCATACTCCCGACGCCGGTGCGGATGAGTACGACCAGGCAAACGTTCCTACACTTAAGCCGCTTACGGCTGCCGATGTCGGGCCATCTGCAGGAAGGAACATGCCAGAGGAAGAGGGCAAGCCGGAGTTAAGCAGCCTTCAGATCAGCTCGAATCTGACACTCACGCCAGTTTTCCGCTCGGATATTACCTATTATACGGTGATGGCTCCCACTGGAATCGACAACTTGAAAATTACGCCGGTTTCCTTAAGTCAGAGGGCTGACATCCAGGTTAGCGTAGACGGAGCTTCGATGCAATCAGTAAGAAGCGGCAACGAAAGCGGACCGCTAGTCATTGCAGCAAGCGGCAGTGTTGTTCTGATTGATGTGTCAATGCCCTCTGGCGTTCATAAAACGTATACCATGATGATAAAACGTCCACAGATAAACAATTCGTCTTCATCGGATTCTTCATCTGTGTATAATCCAGTGCCTTTGCCTAAGCCGGTTCCTGAACCGACGATCCCACAGCCTTCGAAACCGATGGATCCCATAACAACAGCACCACTGCCTGAGACTTTTGTAGATGTGCCGAAACATTGGGCATTGGATGCCATTAGCCAGGCTGCTGCCAAAGGCATCGTAAATGGCTATTCAGATGGCAGCTTTAAACCTGACGAACCGATGACAAGGCTTCAATTCGCTGCCATGCTAGTTCGCGCTCTGGGCTTGAAGCCGGAACCAACGAAGTCGGAATTTACTGATGAGGCGAGTATTCCGGTATGGGCGGCGGGAGAACTAAGCGCTGCGCTGAAAGCAGGCATTATTCAGGGCTATGAAGACCAGACTCTGCGTCCTAATGATGCAATAAATCGAATCGAAATGGTTGCAATGTTAGTAAGGGCAATTCCACAAAGCGAGGGGACATCAACTGTGACTTCGTTTAGCGACAGTTCTCAGATCCCCCCATGGGCATTGCCGTTAGTTTCGCGAGCTAACTCACTAGGGCTAGTTGAAGGTCGGGAGAATAATGCTTTTAAACCGTTTGACGTGGCGACGAGAGCGGAAGCAGTCACGGTGGTTATGCGTATGTTGGATCACTAGGGCTAGGGTGCCTAAACCCATTTTGCGATCCAAACAGAAGGTTCTATGGACACTAGTTTTGGTCATTGCGGGACAGGCGAATCAGATTATTCATTTTCGGGATGGGCGGATATATAAAGAAGTTTAGTAGTTATAGGACCGGAAATCCGAAATACGGGTTCCGGTTTGTTTTCTTTTCTTTTTTCAGTAGGGCTAAAACCGTAAAAAATGACATGGGGATCATAAATAAACCTATACTAGAAATTTCATCAATTCATTTATAATGATTGTTGAAAGCGTTTTCCGAATAAACGATCATACGGAGGAAGGGGTTGGATTTGGAAAGAAGTTGAGCCTGCTATGTAAAGGCTGTTTTTTACGAAAATAAAGGAGGCTTTTAGATGTTCTTCTTCGAAGTGATTAAGCAGCAAGCTTTTAAAAGGGGATTAAGCTTAGTTCTTTCGTTTGCCCTAATACTTTCACTGATCAGCCTATCCGGTTTTCCGACATCATCGGTTCATGCAGCGACAGGAGATAGCTTAGGTTTATTGGAAATAGAAGTGAACAAGCCGGTAAACGCAGTCGTTGATCTGAATCAAGCAACCATTCATATATCATTGCCCTACGGCACCTTATACCAAATGTTGAATGTAATGATAAACCCGGGTGTTACCACGACGCTATTCAGAAGTAACAAATTAACCACCATCTCTTTTGCTGCCAGCGGCATTAACAAAGGAGATGCCAAGATGGACCAATTTTCAACCAGCGGAACTACTTTATATTATCTGGTGGTAACCGACAAGAATAACAGTATGAACAGCCGAACCTATACCATAACTGTTACTGTAGATATGACTTTGCCTCCTATAACAGGGATGGGAGCCAATGACAAGTATTTGCCTCTCAATATTCGAGGGGGAGAATATGTATGGGATGTTATGGGCGCATCTAAAATCGGCAATGGCAGTACTACGGGTTCTATTGAAGGCCCGAACACCCCCTCGTCTTACAGTGGGAAAACATGGTCGCAATCAGTCTATGACCGTTCTGGGGACTACCCGGTGGCTTCGACAGTTAATGAAGCATGGCTGGGGGAAAACATGTATTTGCAGACCATAGGCAGAAATGATACGAATGCACTTGCAAAATACGGGATCGCAAATATGCCAGGAACCGACAAACTAGGCACCGACATTCTGCGTTATCACGAATTTATGCCTTTTGTTACCCCGGACGGCGTAAGCCGGGACGACGGCGATCGTGGCGAAGTGGGAAGCGATCGTCAGAGGCTGGAGATTAAAAGCAACACCAACGCTGCAAGTAGCGATGCAAACAGTAAGGGCGGCGACATTGTGACCCACCACTGGAGGCTTATGCTCCCATCGGAAACTTTAAGGTTTCAGAAAGATGTCGGCGATCACCATGCCGGAGATTTTATTGCTCCCCACAGGTTTTGGCACATCTTCCAACTGAAAGAAATAGCTGGAAACGCAGCAGGACAGCCGGTAGCCACCCTTTCTCTGGTTTCAAGCGAAGGCAAAGGGCAACTAGAGTTCAGGAACAATCCTGATGGCGGCTTTGCGGACAGAATAAAGCCGTTATTCACGATTCCATTTGAACAGGTCGTTGACCGCTGGCTTGATTTTGATGTTACGATTTTAACAGCCGATAACGGTTATATATACGGTAAGCTTATCGATTTGGAAACAGGTAAGGTGCTTTTCGAAGGCGGTATGACAGCCGAAACCTACAGACGCCCTGAAGTGGAAAACCCGATTACCGGCCGAAACGAAAGAGGAGACCTGCCTGTTGAATCGGGCCAGCAAAACCGTTCCAAATGGGGTCTTTACCGGGGCATGTATAATGGTGCAGGAGATGCGGCCTATGCAGATGAATTCCAATCCGCAACCATGTATCTTTCCGATACATACTTAATTAAGAGGGATAAAGACAGCTATATTTTCCATGATGGATGGAATCCCAAAGATCAACCTAAGGATATTGTAGCGTGGGCAAGGTCGAAAGAAATTACGGTTTCCAAAGGTACAGCGTTTGGAAGTTTAAACTTGCCTTCACAGCTTGATGTAACCTTGAGTACGGGGTTGACTGAAAAGGTGAACGTTACATGGAGCTCCGCCGGTTATAACCCTGATAACATGGGCACTTACAGGATTTATGGTGGATTTAACGTTAATAGCTTGATGAACACCAAAAACATTAAGCCGTATATCGATGTTACCCTGCGGGATCTGACTCCACCGATTACGAAGGCTCAGATTGATCCGATGCCGCAGAACGGCTGGCTGAACAAGGAGGCGTCCGTCACACTGTCGGTTTATGACGATCTCTCAGGTGTAGCGAAAACGGAGTACAGGCTGGGGGATCAAGCAAATTGGCAAACCTATGCCGGACCGATCACCTTTACGAATGACGGCGTAAGCCGACTGGAGTACCGTTCTATCGACGTTGTAGGCAACATCGAGCAAACGAAGGAGCTCATCGTCCAGATTGACAAATCGAAGCCGGTTTTTGTGCTGACGGCAGACGGGATACCACTTGCGGAAGGTGCAGTTTTCTCAGATGATCGCCCGATTACACTTCTTCTGAACGCGAACGATGCACTATCCGGTTTAGCGACCAAGGAACTCACCTTGAACGGAGAGCGGCTAACGAATGGCGCTTCCGTTGATTTGGCTGGTAAGCTTGGCCTTCATACCCTGAGGGTCGTCATCACCGACCAGGCAGGCAATACGATGGATGAGTCTGTCGGCTTAACAATTACCGCCACCCCCGAAGGAGTATACAAACTGATGGATCGATATATCGAAGCCGGTGAATTGAAGAGTCCATTGGTTGAACAATTACGCAACAGTTTGAACCAGGCTTTGCATCAATTGGACAAAGGCGACAAGGACAATGCGGCCAAACATATGCAGGACTTCCTGAAGCATCTGAATAACGAGCCGCAGGCGAATAATGTCTCCGCAGCCGTGATGTTCGTCCTCGGAACAGACGCCAATGCTTTGATCACAGAATGGTCCGCGAAGTAAATAATACAGCATCGTACAACACATAAACAAAAGCATCCGGCCCGGATTGGCGGATGCTTTTGCTCTCTGGACTTAGGACGGCTGCCATTGAGGCAGCCACTTTTTAATTGGAGTGGGAGGAATCCGATGTTTAACGTGTTGATCGTGGACGACGCATGAAGTGGATGTACTGATTACGGATATTAGAATGCCGATCATGGATGGAATAAGCTTGGTGAAGTCGCTTAGAAAGCATAACGAATCGTTGAAAATCGTCATTTCCAGCGCATACGGCGAATTTGAATATGCGAAGAAGGCCATCGAGCTTGGCGTGGAGCATTATATATTAAAACCAGTCGACATCGAAGAGTTCAGCTATCGCAGATCATAAAGAATAAATTGACGTATAATTTAATTTGTCTTACAATATGACTTATAATAACTATTTCCTTATTTTATATTATTTTTTAATGAAGGGAAGAGAACAATCTGATGCAGGATATGAAACATGAGCAACTGAATAACCGTTTTTCAGGCACGCCGATCATTACTGAAATGCAGGTCATTCCTGTGGCTGGATACGACAGCATGCTGCTTAATCTCAGCGGTGCACATGCTCCTTTCTTTACACGCAATATCATTATTCTTAAAGATAACGCAGGCCATACGGGTGTTGGTGAGGTCCCGGGCGGTGAAAAGATTCGTCAAACACTAGAGGATGCACGGGCGCTCATCATTGGTCAATCCTTAGGTCAATACAATAATATTCTGAACACTGCTCGCAAGTTGTTTGGGGATCGAGATGCTGGAGGACGCGGTTTGCAGACCTTCGATCTACGCATCACAATTCACGCAGTTACTGCTTTGGAAGCAGCTCTGTTAGATCTTTTGGGGAAATTCCTCGGTGTTCCTGTTGCTGCGCTCCTTGGCGAAGGCCAGCAGCGTGACCGTGTAGAGATGTTAGGTTACTTGTTCTATATCGGCGACCGTAATCGAACGAAGCTTCCTTACTTGAGCGGACAGGATAGTGAGGATGACTGGACAAGATTGCGTAACGAGGAAGCGCTTACACCGGAAGCTGTCGTGAAACTAGCTGAAGCGGCCTACAAGCGATATGGCTTCAATGACTTCAAGCTGAAGGGCGGCGTGCTTCGCGGAGAAGAGGAGATCGAGGCCGTCACCGCGCTAGCTGAACGTTTTCCGCAAGCAAGAATAACGCTGGATCCTAACGGCGCATGGTCTTTGTCTGAAGCCATTCGCCTTTGCCGAGATCAATACCATGTATTGGCGTATGCCGAGGATCCTTGCGGAGCTGAAAATGGTTATTCTGGACGTGAGGTCATGGCAGAGTTTCGCCGTGCTACCGGGCTGCCGACAGCTACGAACATGATCGCCACGGATTGGCGCCAGATGGGACACACGATTCAAATGAACGCGGTGGATATTCCACTTGCGGATCCGCACTTCTGGACGATGCAAGGCTCTGTCCGAGTGGCTCAAATGTGTCATGAATGGGGTCTGACGTGGGGATCGCATTCTAACAATCATTTTGATATTTCGCTGGCCATGTTTACCCATGTCGCTGCTGCAGCACCGGGAAAAATCACAGCTATCGATACCCATTGGATTTGGCAGGATGGACAGCGTCTGACCAAAGAGCCGTTCCCAATTGTCGGAGGCATGGTGGAAGTTCCGAACAAGCCAGGTTTGGGCATTGAGATTGATAGGGTTGAAATTGAGAAAGCGCACCAGCTTTATAATGAGAAAGGGCTTGGAGCACGTGATGATGCGATGGCTATGCAGTATTTGATTCCTGGCTGGAAATTCGATCATAAACAACCTTGTCTTGTACGGTAAACGAGAAAATCAAATGAAATAAAGGAGAGTTCACAATGGACATTAATCTTATTCGCGGAGTCATACCGCCTATCGTTACACCCGTTGATGCTGATGAATGCGTGGAAGAGCAGGGACTACGAAGGGTAGTCGAGCACGTTATCGCAGGAGGGGTGCACGGTATCCTTTCTTTAGGCAGTAATGGTGAATTTTACGGATTGGATCATGAGCAGCAGGAGCGGGCAGTTCGCATTACGATTGAGCAGGTTGCGGGCCGGGTGCCGGTTTATATGGGGATTGGAGCCATCACGACTAAGGAATGCATTCAGTTAGCCAGATTAGGTGAATCGTTAAATGCTCAGGCGATTACAATATTACCTCCCATGTTTCTTGCGCCTTCAGAAGAAGAGTTGTATCAGCATTTCCGTAAAGTAGCTGAAGCCACTGCTTTGCCAGTATTGCTTTATAACAATCCGGATCGCGTGGGGAATAATATTTCCGTTAACTTGATTGAACGACTTGCCGATATTCCCAATATCGTCGGAGTGAAAGATAGCAGCGGCGATCTAACCTTGACTTCCGAGTATATCCGCAGAACACGGGAAAAGGGATTTAAGGTCATGGCGGGAAGGGATGTCATGATCTTAGGCTCATTGGTTTACGGTGCTGTAGGTTGTGTCGCTTCAACGGCGAATATTGTGCCGGCATTGGTCGTTGAAATTTACGAGAAGTTTATAGCCGGGGATGTAACGGGAGCTTTGGAAGCCCAGTTTAAGCTGGCTCCTCTTCGCATGGCTTCTAATCTCGCTAGTTTTCCGGTGGTGACCAAGGAGGCTATGAACCTCATCGGTCTTGAAGTGGGAGGCTCGATCTTGCCGAACACGAGCTGCTCCGAAATCAATAGAAATAAGCTTGCTGACATATTGAAGCAGATGGGAGCTCTTAAATGAAAATGAAAGTAGGATTCATCGGGTTGGGTATTATGGGTAAGCCCATGAGTAGGAACTTGTTGAAAGCGGGTTATGAGCTAGTTGTTCTCGGTACAAGTAAGAGTGCTTCGGAGCTTGCAGCGGCGGGAGCCAAGACGGCCTCTACACCTAAGGCCTTGGCTGAGCTGGTGGATGTCATTATAACCATGCTGCCGAATTCACCGCAGGTGAATGAAGTAGTTTTGGGCCCGAATGGCGTCATCGAAGGGGCTAAGTCAGGAGCCGTCGTTATCGATATGAGTTCGATCGCGCCTCTGACCAGCCAGGAAATCGCCCGGAAGCTGGCGGAAAAAGGGATAGAAATGCTTGACGCACCAGTGAGCGGGGGAGAGCCTAAGGCGATCGCGGGGACTCTTTCGGTAATGGTTGGCGGAAAGAAAGAAGTATTCGATCAGTGCTATGATGTGTTAAAAGCCATGGCTGCCTCTGTCATACGTACAGGAGATATCGGAGCAGGGAATGTGACCAAGCTGGCCAATCAGATCGTGGTTGCCATTAACATTGCCGCGATGTCCGAAGCGTTCGTGCTCGCGAGTAAGGCTGGCGTTCAGCCAGAGCTCGTTTATCAGGCGATTCGCGGCGGTTTGGCCGGCAGCACTGTCTTAGATGCAAAAGCGCCGCTGGTGATGGATCGCAATTTTGATCCGGGATTCCGTATCAACCTGCACATAAAGGACTTGAGCAACGTCTTGGAAACCTCCCATGAGGTAGGCGTGCCACTACCGCTCACGGCTGCGGTCATGGAGATGATGCAGGCTTTGAAGGTGGATGGAATGGGGGATTGCGACCACGGCAGCTTGATTCGCTACTATGAGAAAATGGCCAAGGTTGAAGTTAATAGGTAAGAATCAAAGAGTCCGAGAATCAGATGAAAACCTCTTATCACCTATAAGGGGGTTTCTTTGTTAAGTATAGAATTATCAGATTTTTGTGTGCAAGAAAGAGAGGAGAGAAGCACAAATGCGTATTATATTAGCACCCGATTCATATAAAGGGAGCTTATCTGCCCTTGCTGTTGCTGATGCTATGGAACGAGGGATTCGGGACGTATTCCCTGATGCTGTAGTTAGCAAGGTACCTATTGCTGATGGTGGTGAAGGTACGGTAGAAGCACTTGTCATGTCTACCGGCGGTCAAATGATCCAACAAAAAATTGTAGGACCTTTGGGTGAAGAAATCGACTCCTATTGGGGGATTCTCGGCGATGGAGAAACCGGGGTGATCGAGCTTGCCGCTGCTTCCGGATTACCATTGGTACCGAGGGAACAAAGGAACCCGCTGTTGACGACGACTTATGGGACTGGACAATTAATCAAAGCCGCTCTTGAATACGGACTACGAAAGCTAATTATAGGTATCGGAGGCAGCGCAACTAATGACGGCGGAGCGGGAATGGCACAGGCCTTAGGAGTCAAATTCCTGGATTCGGACAACAACGAGCTACCCCAAGGTGGAGTGGCTCTTGCCAAACTCGTACGAATCGATTTATCCGATTTGGATAAGCGTATTGCCGAAACGGATATTAAGGTCGCATGCGACGTCGATAATCCGCTGTGCGGGCCGTTAGGTGCATCCGCGGTTTATGGTCCGCAAAAAGGTGCCACATCCGATATGGTGGCTCAATTAGATCATGCGCTTAAGAATTATTCGGTTGTTGCCCAATTGTCAACACGCAGGGACGTTGCACTTATTCCGGGTGCCGGTGCAGCCGGCGGTGTAGGGGCAGGACTGTTGCTTTTTACGAATGCGAAGCTGATCCCAGGCATTCAACTTGTGTTGGAAGCTGCAGATTTCGCTGAAAAGCTTAAGAAGGCGGACCTTGTCATAACCGGTGAAGGCTCCACCGACTTTCAAACCGCGCACGGTAAAGCCCCTGTTGGTGTGGCTAAGATCGCCAAACAGGCGGGCATCCCGACGATCTGCTTATCCGGTGGGTTAGGTACAGGTGCTGATGATGTACTTCAACATGGAATCGACGGACTGATGAGTATTGTGCCCCGGCCCATGGAATTAGAGCAATGTATAGAATCGGCTGAAGAGCTTATTCAAACAGCCACAGCTAGAATATGCAGATTAATTAGCATTGGGATCAAGATGAAATAATATCATGGCTATGGGGCTGCATTGTTATTTCATCTAATTCGTCTTACAATATGATTATGCGTATTAGTCAGCTTAGAGAGAAGGGTAAATATGGTAGAACTTAAAGGAAGCGTTGAATTGGAGACTGTTAAACGAAACACGCTGCCCAAGCAAGTCGTTGACAGCATTGTTCAGCTGTTGGTCAGCGGTCAGCTTAAACCTGGAGATAAACTGCCATCCGAGATGGAACTGATAGATATGTTAGGCGTGAGTCGGCCAGTTCTGCGGGAAGCATTAAGTTCGCTCGAAGCACTTGAAGTGATTACGAGAAAAACCCGTGGCGGCACCCATTTTAATAATAAAATCGGCAGCAATCCGTTCTCGGTAATGCTGGCTTTGTCCATTGGCAACCTTCCAGCGATCATCGAAGCGCGGATGGCATTAGAATTGGGACTTGTGGCCATGGCGGCAGAAAAGATCACGAACGAGAAGTTGAAGCGATTAAAGGAAACCATAGATGAAATCGCTGGCAGTGTTGATAACAACTATGGGGAAGCGGATAAGGAATTTCATCGGATTATCGCATTGAGTGCGGACAATCCGATCATTGAAGGGATGATAGATCCTCTGCTTATCACCCATGACAAAATGGATAGACAAATTAGGGAACGTGAACGTGATGTAACGGTCCAATTCCATACAGATATCTATAATGCACTCGTTAATCGGGATCCACACGAAGCGTTTACTCATATGTACCGCCATCTTAGTTATGTCCGAAATAAGCTTTTGCAGGTATATCAAAACGAATAAGCGGTCCATGACGGCCCATTTAAAAAGTCTGCCAATCTCTCGCGACTGCGATACAGAGATCAAGCAGACTTTTTTCGTTCAATTCTATCCACCATGTATATGTATATACGCTTCAATTCTATAAAGGGCAGAGGTTAAGATAGTACGATGCAACTGAAAAGAATGGTAACTGGGGTCCGATTTAACCTATAAGCTGCAATTTCACTGAGAATTTAGATGGTTCGATCCGTACTATTGCCAGTTGTAACCGCGAAACTTATGATTTGAATTGTGATCGATACACAGATGAATTCAGTCAGGGGGGACGGCGGATGAAGGAGCAGTATGAAGCTCAGTTACAAATGAGAACCAATTACCGTTTCTTTAAAGAATCTTTGTTCATAAGGGATATTGTCAGGGATCGATGGTTATATGTAATCTTATTACCAGGCATTTTATATTTTATCATTTTTAAATATGTTCCAATGTTTGGCTTACTCATGGCTTTTGAGGACTATAAACCGCATCTAGGTTTTATGAATAGTCCCTGGGCAGGGCTGAAGCATTTCGAACGATTTTTTTCAGAGCCTCAGTTTTGGATACTGTTCCGTAATACCATTTTGTTAGCGATTTATAACTTGGTGTTTTTCTTCCCGCTGCCTATCGTACTAGCGCTTATGTTGAATGAAGTTCGAATTGGGCTATTCAAACGCTTTGCTCAGACGCTATTGTATTTGCCACATTTTATTTCATGGGTAGTAGCGGTTGGTATCTTCTATGTGTTATTTACAACTGAAGGTGGAGTAGTAAACGAACTGCTCCAAAAAATCGGTTTCGAGAAAATTCCGTTCATGCTAAGTGAGGATTGGTTCAGACCGATGATCATTAGCCAGTCGATTTGGAAAGAGGCAGGCTGGGGAACGATTATTTTCCTCGCAGCGCTGTCCGGAGTCGATCTTCAGCTATATGAAGCGGCTCGTATGGATGGAGCTGGGCGATGGCGCCAGTTGTGGCATATTACATTACCAGCTATTCGCAGTACGATCGTCATCTTGTTTATTCTACGCTTGGGCAGTTTTTTGGACACGGGTTTCGAGCACATCTTTCTGATGCTTAACTCCATGAACCGAGAAGTCGGGGAAGTGTTTGATACTTTTGTATATATGAAAGGCTTGACGCAAGGACAATACAGCTATAGTGCCGCGGTCGGGATGTTTAAATCCCTGGTTGGGCTTGTCCTCGTACTCGGGTCCAATTGGATAGCGAAAAAATTCGGCGAAGAAGGCGTATATTAAAAAGCGTCAGGAGGCTGTCAATATGCTGGCAGAGGATAAGAATTGGAGCAATCGGCTGTTTAATACGGTAAACTATTCGTTGTTGACCCTTGTATCCCTAATCACAATCATTCCTTTCGTATATATCGTTTCAATGTCTTTTGCTTCCCCAGGGGAGGTGGCTAAAGGCGGGCTGCTCTTATTTCCTTCGAAGTTTACCTTAGGGGCATATAAATACATCTTTTCCACCGATACGATGGTTCGGAGTATTCTTATCTCGATTTATATTACAGTGTTCGGAACGTTGATCAACCTGCTGTTGACCTCGTTTACCGCTTACCCGTTGGCTAAAGCGACCTTACGAGGGCGCAAGACGATACTTCTCATGATTTTAATTACGATGCTGTTCAGCGGAGGTTTGATCCCGACCTACTTTGTAGTCAAGGCCTTCGGTATGATCAACACGTACTGGTCCCTGATGATTCCGACTGCTATAAGCGCATTTAATTTAATCGTGCTCAAGAACTTTTTTCAGCAAATTCCCGAAAGCTTAGTAGATTCGGCGAAGATCGATGGCTGTAATGATGTAGGGATTTTGTTTCGTATTATTTTGCCATTATCGATGCCGGCGATGGCTACCTTCGGACTTTTCTATGCCGTGGGACATTGGAATACATTCTTTAATGCGGTGATGTATATGAACGATGCGGAGAAATTTCCAGTCCAGGTTATTTTGAGACAAATTGTTTTGTTATCTCAGGATCAAATCGGGAATACCACATCACAGCAAGATCCAACTGACTTTTTACCGCAGACTATTCGAATGGCTTCCATTGTAGTTGCGACCGTCCCGATTGTGCTCGTCTACCCGTTCTTACAGAAGCATTTTGCCAAGGGTGTGCTATTAGGATCGGTAAAAGGATAACTCTTTCTCGAAGAGTTTCCGTTTCCATAAACAAACATTCAGGAGGGGTTATGTATGGTATGTAAGCGCTGTATTACTGTGGTTTCATTACTGACGACTATAAGTGTTTTAGCGGGGTGCGCAGGCGAGAAGAGTTCACCAATTGCACAGCAGGACAATACACCGCTGGAAGTTACTATTGCTACGCCTCAAATCGGAGAAGCTCCGAAAAAAGGCAGTGAAGTGGAGCAGGCTATCGAGAAATATACGAATTCAAAAATCGATATACAATGGATTCCATCCGCTGCTTTCGAAGATAAGAAAAACATCATGATTGCCTCTAATGAAATGCCCAAAGCATTTAAAATTACATCAAACGCCACTACGCTTAGCGCGATCCAATCCGGCTTGTTTTGGGAGATCGGCCCTTTGTTGAAGGATTATAAAAACTTATCAGGTGTCAACGCACTGTATTATGAAAATTTAAAGGTTGATGGCAAGTTATATAGTTTGCCTTTGTATCGGGACATTGGCCGTGCCGGTATCACGTATCGGAAGGATTGGTTTGATGAACTTGGCCTAAAGACGCCGGTAGCCTTAGATGACTGGTATAACCTCATGAAGACCATCGCGGAGAAGGATCCTGATAAGAATGGTCAGAACGATTCGTATGGTATTTTTCTTGATAAGTCCTATAACGACCCGGTTGCCAGCAGCTCCTTTCTGACCCGACTTGCCGTTTCTCAGGGAGCACCGAATAAATGGGGGATAGAAGGAGGTAAGGTGACAGCTGAATTTATGACCAAACCATATTTCGAGTCCATGAAACTGCTTCGCAGACTATATCAGGAAAAATTAATCAATCAGGACTTTTCCGTTGTACAAACAGCTGATGCCGATAATAAATGGAATGCAGGCAAGGTGGGGATTCGGGTTAATACCGTTGCCTCGGCAGCTGCGACCTCGCAAGACAATCTAAAGAAAGCTGTACCTAATGGTGTAGTTGATATTGCACCTTATATGGGACCGTCAGGCAATCGTGTACCGGCTGAGCCCGGCAATAACGGCTTCTTCGTCTTCCCGAAATCGAGTGTTAAGTCGGAAGCGGAATTAAAGCGACTGCTGGGCTTCTTCGATAAACTGCTGGAGCCAGAGATGTCGACACTTTTAACCAGAGGGATTGAGGGCAAACATTTTACGAAGACGGCTGACGGAAAAGCAGAGTTTAAAGACTTGACCCAATTTAATCTCGAGGTTAAGCCATATCGTGACAGTCTGCCTTCATTTGAGGTGACCGGAACGGGTCTGCCTCTGAAATTATCAGATTTGCAGGCGAAAGGTTGGAAGGTCATTGCTGACAACCTGAAGAATGTGGTGCCCAATGTGGCTTTAACAATGAACTCCAAGACGTATTCTGAAAAAGGCGGAGAATTGGATACATTAATTCGTGATGCCCAAACCAAATTTATTATGGGGAAAATTGATGAGGCTGGTTGGCAAGCAGAAGTGGATAAATGGAGAAAAGCCGGCGGTGATAAGGTGATTGAAGAATATACGGCTGAGTATGCGAAGCAGAAGAAGTAAGACACTCTAATTCTAGTATTTGTATGCATAGGCATCGTAGATTCCTCTGATATAATGGTAATGTCGAATCCTTGAAAGCGAAGAAAGGAGAGGTTTCCGTTGCCAAAATACTTATATCGAATGCTTGTCTTCTCTCTTCTGCTCAGCGCAGTTCCGGTCGTTTGCATTGGGCTCATCTCCTACTATATTGCCTCAAAGGATATTGGGAAGAAAGTTAATGAGGGGAATGTACAGATCCTGCTGCAAAACCAGATGCGAATGGAGCAAATCTTAAAGAACGTGGAAATGGGCGCTGTACAGTACATCAACTCACCGTTGGTAAGCGATTTCATCTACCATGATTTACAGAATGATGATTTTCAAACGATCAACAATCTCTCCAAAGGCTTGTATAATCTTCATTCGATTGCAGGTGTGGCCGACACGCAGCTGATTAACTTGGAGCACGACTGGATGATCAGCAATCTCGGATTTACAACAACAGACGATTTTGTGAATCGAGATTTACTGAGCGATTATGCCAAGCGCCCGCAAAATTTATTTTGGTTAGCTACTATCGGTAAATCCTTAGATGAAAATAAGATCCGGTTGGTCGTCAAGCTTCCAATGATTGCCTCTACGACCACTCCTAAAGCGTTGTTGATGATTGACATGTCGCATGATGCTTTACTGAGTAATTTGGCCCAAAATACCCAATTAGGAAATATTTATGTGCTTAATCGAAACAGGGAGCCGTTCTTAGCTAGTTCCAGCACTGTAGGGATCCAGCCTTCCATCCTGCAAAGGATGAATGTCGCGACGGAACCAGAGGGGGCCTTTGAAACAAACGATATGGGGGTCAACTATAGAGTTTCCTCTTATAACGGCTGGTCCTATGTTTCGGTCGTGTCCATTGATGCAATTACGAAGGAATCTAAGAAAATTGCCTTCATCACCTTAAATGCTTGTGTGATTATTTTTATTCTAATCGCATTAGCCGCCTTCTACGGAACCCGCCGCATGTATAGGCCGATCCATCGGCTATTTATGATGATGGAGCAGTTCGGAGGAGAGTCCAAAGGGAATAAAAAGCGGGATGAATTCGCATTAATCGAAGAGCGCTTTTCTTCCTTGTTTAGCACGAGAAAGCAGCTTCAGCAGCAGCTGCAGGTTCAGAGTGGGCAGGTGAAGGAATTTTTCTTATTGAAGTTGATCATGGGACAGGTCACAGAGAGTGAATTCTCCTATAAGTATGAGACCTATGGCTTTGGGGAAAAGGGGAAGGCGCTAGGAGTACTCGCCTTGCAAATCGATTCTCTAGAGGGCACCAGATATTTGGATAGCGATAAGGAGCTGCTGTTATTCGCGATTAATAACGTCGTTGGGGAGCTGATCCCCAATGACCGTATCCTGGGTACTTTGCTGCTGGACCAGTCTCAGGTGACGCTTCTGCTAGGAGATTCTGAGGATCCGGATGAGTTGAAGGGCTACTTCTACCAAATGGCGGAGCTTATGAAGTCGAAGGTGCACGAGCTGCTTCAGCTCAAAATCAGTATCGGCATCAGTCGGCCGTTTCATAGGTACACGAATGCGATGGATGCCTACTCAGAGGCGTTGGAGGCTTTGAAACGCAGAATTAGTCTTGGAAACGAGCTCATCCTGGGCTATGAAGATATCGAACCGGTTCACCGGAACAGCGTTCAGCCTGCTGCTTCTTGGAATCACCTTGAAGAGAGCTTGATGAATGGGCTTAAAACAGGCGATGCTGCTTCTGCTTACGAGCATTATAACCAGTATGCGTCAGCGATTCTAGAGAAGAGCGTTTCGTTCAATGATTTTCAAATATTTATGCTTCAATTAATCGCCAAAATTTATCGGCTTGTTGGGCAGCAAGGTGGCATGCTGGATGGATTAGTCGGCGCCAAATCGGTCATTATCCGATTCATGAAATTGAATACGGCGGAGGAAATTATGACGTGGTTTAAGACGGAGCTGATCCCGCCCACCCTTGCCTTCCTGCAAAGCCGTATTGATTCGCAATATATCAATATTGCCCACCAAATGATCGAGCTCATTCACGAAAAATACGATCAGGATCTTACTTTGGAATCGTGCGCTGCGCAATTCCGATTTCATCCCGTTTATTTGAGCCGAGTGTTCAAGAAAGAGATTGGAACGACGTTTATCGATTATTTGACGAATTACCGGATGAATATGGCGAAACTGTGGTTAAAGGACAGCAATATGAAGATTACGGAAATCGCGGAGCGTCTCAACTATACCAACTCCACAGGATTTATCCGGACCTTCCGCAAAGCTACTGGCATGACGCCGGGCCAGTATCGAGAGGCCCTTTCGAGATCACAGTAAACGCAAGCTCGGTGACTGAACCATAATCTCTTTATCCATCATGGAGGTGCACCTGTTGACCTATGAATTGGTAGAAAAACTGAAAGCAGCCTATATGTCCAGTGAGAAGTGGTATTCCGTAAGGTGGCATTATATCGAGGGCTGTATCTTAAAGGCATATTTGGACAGCTACGAGCAAACCGGCAGTGAAAGAGAATATAACTTTGTAAAAAGCTATATCGATCGGCTATTTGATGCCGATGGTAATATCCCTGAAATCCAGATCGGCAGTTATAATATCGACCAAATCCGGATGGCTGGAGTTTTGTTTACGCTATACCAAAGGGAGCGGGAGCCCAAATATAAAAGGATCATGGATATGTTGTATCAGCAGTTGGCTTCTTACCCGAGAACGAGTTCCGGTTCGTTCTGGCATAAAGAAAACTATCCCTACCAGGTTTGGTTGGATGGATTGTATATGGGGCAGCCGTTCTATGTTCAGTACGTGAAGCAATTCGTAGAGGTCAAGGATTATTCCGATACGCTGCAGCAGTTCAAAAATGTCCGCCAATTTATATATAACAACGAGAAGCGGTTGTACACCCACGCTTATGACGAGAGTCGCGACATTTTCTGGTGCGATAAATCAACAGGGCAATCACCAAATGTGTGGGGGCGTGCGGTCGGCTGGTTCGCGATGGCACTGGTGGATGTGTTGGAGCTGCTTGAAGGAGAGCCGGCAGACACCGGCATCCTCAAAGCCTATATCAAGGAGCTTATAGATGACATGCTGCCGTACCAGCATAGCGAGGGTATGTGGTATCAGGTCGTGGATAAGAAGGAGCATTCAGGAAATTATCTTGAAGCCAGCGGCACACTGATGTTAGCTTATGCCATTATGAAAAGTGCACGATTGGGATATCTGTCAAAAGAGTATGCCGTATACGGCATACAGGCTTTTAACGGAACGATTGCTCGTTACCTGAGGGAAGAAGACGGTGAAGTGCTGTTAGGCGGCATTTGCCGAAGTGCCGGCCTTGGCAAAAAGCCGGAAACCGGACAAATGCGAGATGGCAGTCTTGCGTATTATTTCTTCGCCGAACAAATCGTAGACAATAACGGGCATGGTGTAGCACCGCTGCTGATGGCCTACAACGAGATTAATCGGCTTGGTGTTAATTCCGATCCTGATGATATCCGTGAGACCGGGATCATGATATAAGGAGGACATATATATGTCTGAGCGAGCAAAAAGTCAAAATGAAACGCCTCTTTACATAAAGGTTCACGCCGAGGATAATGTTGCGATTATCGTTAATTCCGGTGGGTTGTCTAGAGGGAGCATCTTTTCTTGTGGTCTAGAACTTAGGGATAGCATTCCGCAAGGGCATAAAGTAGCCCTAATTGATTTAGAGCAGGATGAACCTATCGTTCGCTACGGTGAAGTTATCGGGTATGCGGATAGTCGGATCCTACAAGGTAGTTGGGTGGAGGAGAAGTTGGTAAGACTCCCTACACCTCCTGAGTTAGATGAGCTGCCGATTGCCAATCATATACCGTTACCGCTGCCGCCGCTTGAAGGGTACACTTTTGAGGGATATCGTAACGAAGAAGGCAGTGTCGGCACGAAAAATATACTGGGAATCACTACCAGCGTTCAATGTGTTGCAGGGGTGCTTGACTATGCAGTGAAAAAGATTAAAGAACAATTGCTTCCGGGCTATCCAAATGTAGAGGATGTCGTGGCTTTAACTCATAATTATGGTTGCGGAGTTGCGATTAATGCTCCTGATGCTATCATTCCGATTCGCACCATTCAAAATATCGCGACCAATCCCAATTTTGGCGGTGAAGTTCTAGTAGTAGGGTTGGGTTGTGAGAAGTTAATACCGGAAAGATTACTTCCGGACGGAGACTCTTCCAACATCGTATCTCTGCAAGATCATCATGGTTTTATGATTATGATTCAGTCCATTATGAGTATGGCGGAAGAGAAATTGGTAAAGTTGAATCGACGACAGCGCGTAACTTGTCCTGTATCCGACCTAGTAGTTGGTTTACAATGTGGAGGAAGTGATGCTTTTTCTGGGGTGACGGCGAACCCGGCGGTAGGGTTTGCCGCTGATCTGTTGGTTCAAGCTGGCGCAACGGTTCTATTCTCAGAGGTCACCGAAGTGCGGGATGCCGTTCACCTGCTAACGCCGCGCGTAATCAATCAAACAGTGGGCCAGGCATTAATACAAGAAATGAAGTGGTACGATCATTATTTGCAAAAAGGTCAAGCGGATCGGAGTGCGAATCCGTCACCGGGAAATAAAAGAGGCGGCTTGGTGAATGTGGTGGAGAAGTCACTCGGATCGATTATCAAATCGGGTAGCAGTCCCATTGTAGGCGTATTATCCCCGGGTGAAAAAGCGACTCAAAAAGGGCTCATTTATGCGGCGACACCTGCAAGTGATTTTGTGTGCGGTACTTTGCAACTAGCCTCGGGGGTAAATATGCAAGTTTTTACAACGGGTAGAGGCACACCTTATGGGTTAGCGATGGCACCAGTTATTAAAGTTTCTACTCGGAATTCTTTAACGGAACAGTGGCATGATTTAATCGATGTGAATGCAGGAACGATAGCAACGGGTGAAGCAACTATTGAAGAAGTGGGCTGGGAGATTTTTCGCATGATCGTAGATGTAGCAAGCGGGAAAAAGAAGACTTGGGCAGACCACTGGGGATTGCACAATGCTTTGTGTCTGTTTAATCCAGCTCCAGTAACCTAGTCAATGTAGGGCGTTGTATGACGTTAATCCAAATTGAATAAATGTAATGAATAAACAGCCCTGTTCGCTTGAAAGCGAAAGGGTTGTTTGACATGCGTCTATCCGATTAAGCTTGGTATGGCAAGGACATATGGGCACTCCAGAGCATCATTGTGCCGATATAAGACCGCAATCATATATCAATAGCCGGGGGGTGGAAGATGTGTACCGCAAACTGCGTCATTCGCTGCAATGGAAACTAATGGTCATGATGACCGCTATCATTACCATCGTGATCACGGTCATCGGAAGCATCAGCTACGACGATGAGATTTATCAGCAAAAACTGGCCCCTGTACATCATGCTCTTGCTGGTAGTGGCCTACTTTATCTTGTTCAAGTACATCCCCTTATTGGGGAGTGTCATTGCTTTCAAGGACTATAACATTTTTGAGGGGTTCATCAAGAGCAAATGGGTCGGATTTGATTGGTTCGTTACGTTGTACAAACAGCCGCAGTTTATGAAGATTTTCAAGAATACGCTTGTCGTTTCGTTTTATCAGGTCGCTTTTTCCTTCCCGGCGCCAATTATTCTGGCTCTGTTGCTGAATGAGGTTCGTAAATTCGCTTACAAGCGTTCGGTGCAAACAATTGTTTACCTTCCGCATTTTCTGTCTTGGGCGCTGGTTTTCGGGATGGCCTATATGATGTTTTCCCCGCAGACGGGATTGGTCAATCAAGTGTTGGGTCATTTCGAAATCGGACCCAAGGGAGAACTGGTAGAAATCCCTTCTGGACAATTAGTTTGCTTACGAGAATAAATGGCTTGCTAGCATTTCATGTGGGTAGCTTGTCCCTCTCCCAGCATCACTCTGAGCCAGTTCCCCATGATTGAGAGTGCATTTTCTGTTTTTACAATTGAGTCGTGATTTTGATCAGCGATGATGCGGACCTCAGCCTTGCAAAATCTTTCATAAAGTGGTTTATATGCACCAGCGTCGAATACCTCATCATCAGCCCCAACCATAACGAAAGTCGGTTGGGTCAACTGTGACAAATATTTTTCGTAATTATTCCCTACCATGCGCGACAAGGCGAGCCGATAGCTAAGATTGCAGGATTCAGTCCCATGTAGCTTTTCAATCGGTGTGAGTCTGCGGTATACAATAGTGTGGTTATAACGGTGAATGCCAAGTGCATTGAGAAGCATTAACAACAGATATCGTGGAATGCTCACCTTGGATTCGTTACCTGATCCACCTTTTCGATCAAGTGGCGCATTGGGGCTAAGTGCTGGTGAAACGAGTAAATAGGCAAAAATGTCCTTGTGAATCGGTCGTATTGTTTGTCTGAGTGCGGTTGCACCTCCCGCAGAATGACCTCCGACAATGATCCTTGCACCGGGATGACGCTTCTGAACAAAACGGAACAGGTCTTCCATATCATCATCAAGTTGCCCGATGTAGTCAATATCACCGCGTCGAATGGGATGATTTCCATATCCACGTAGATCCGGAAGGCACACGGTGGCGAGCCCAAGTTGGGATACATATTGGCCGAATTCCCTCAAATACAGGCTAGGTTCTGTAATGCCGTGCAGAAAAATAAGCACTACATCGGATGGACCCTCAAAAAAACGGTATGGAAGTTGAGCACCATCACGGGCGGTGTACGTTTCAAAGTCTTCAAGGTAAGTATTCATAATGATGATCCCTCCGCATTTCTTTTGACCTTCCTCTAAATAAATCTTACAAGAGACAATCGTTAATGGAAAGAGTTATTATCGGAAAGTGTGGCGACTACGCTAACGGAGAAGTACGATAATCGGCGTGGTGGACGACGGAAACCAACCGCGTGGGTACCAATGATTTCGCGGAATGGGCTAAACAGGTCGGCGCGGAAGTCATGATGGCGATGAATCTGAGCACACGGGGTGCGGATGAAGCCCGGAATTTGGTCGAATACTGCAATCAAGCAATATGCAGGATGTAAAATGCTACGGACAATAAATATTACAGTACATTACTTAATGAGCAAGTTATGATGATATGAGTGTGAATGTAGAAGCCATAATAAAAAAAGAACTCGAACATATTATTTATCAATTACTATTAAAAAAGTATCAGGGCGAAGGTAACGAAAAGCTAAGAATTGTCGCAACCATGCTAAGTTGGATGATTTACGCTGCTGCAGTTGATTGGAAGCAGAACAGCAGTAAATCACCAGAGGATTATTTTGATTATGCAATTTTGTCTATTAGGCAATTATTAGGGAATGGAACAGCTTAACATTTTATAAGTCTCCCCGAAATTATTAAGGATCGTCAGGGATAGGGTATCTATTCCCACGAAACCGTCATGTTTGGATGTGGTTGTATCCGAACAGACTTTACATTCGAATGCAAATGAAAAAAGGGCAGTTTGCATAATGCAAGCTGCCCTTTTTAATACTCCTAAAGCAATATTTTATTCATGAGATCTCCGCAATCTGCTTCGTTACAGTACGCCATTCAAGCTGCCACCGGTGGCAAACAGCCGGTACGAATTGCTACGGAATTTGAAGCTTATATAACCTTATTTTACACGAGGGGCTGCAATGTGGATAAATGGCTTGACCGTGCATAGTCATTCCATTTGCTGGAAACAATAGGGCTACACGTTACTTGAAGGGGTATGGTTTCATGGGCAATTTCGTTCAGGAAATGAAATCCACATTTGCCGAGCATGATGATTTTTTCATTCACGAAGAGCAATTTGATCATACGGCGCTTTTTCTTATAGGATTTAATTCGCTCATCAATTTTTCCAAGTCCAATTTATACGTTCGGCAAATGGCGGAATTGTCTGATTCCGTTGATGAACTATTTACGAACCTCAGTGATCAGCATGATGTTGATGCTAAACAAATCATAAAGGCCGTTCTAGAAGGCAAATTGGTCATCTTAACAGGAGACGATCAACGTAACGCCATTGTAGAACCCGTCCCCCAAAATCTGAGGAGAAGCATTGAAGAGCCCAAAAATGAAAGCCCTGTTCAAGGTCCTTTGGACGCCTTTGGAGAGGATATTGATATTAACATAGGGCTGATCCGAATGAGACTGGGCACTGAGCGTCTGATCCATAGCTCATATCAAGTCGGAGAGCTGCCAAAGCGAAGGATTTCCATGCTTTATCTTAAAGGAAAAGCTCCGGATGATCTTATTGAAAAAATAGACCAGAAGTTGAAACAAGCTCACTCAGATATTGAAACGATAAATGACCTGAATATTCTTTTTGGTGCCCACAAATTTGTACCTGTCAGTCATTTCTCCATAACTGAACTTCCGTTGCAAGCCGTCTATTCATTAAAACGGAACAGAGTCGTTCTCTTTTTGGACAATACCCCCTACGCCTTTGTTCTTCCGCATCTGTTCTGGGATATGTTGTCCACTGCAAACGATCGCAATTTCCATGTCAGTTTCACATATTTCATTAGAACCCTCAGGGGATTGGGGATATTGTGCAATCTCATCCTTCCCGCTTTATATATTGCCATAACGTCAGTCAATCCTGAAGTATTGAAAATAGACCTAGCCTTGTTTGTCGCAGAAAGCAGAGAAGGCATTCCGCTAACACCCTTATTTGAAACCCTTGCTATGGTCGTATTAGTTGATTTAGTAACTGAAGCAATTATCAGACTCCCCAAAACCGTAGGACCTACCGTTACGATGGTTGGAGGAGTCATACTAGGCCAAGGGGTCGTGGAAGCGAAATTGGTCAGTAGCTTATTGGTCATTGTCATCACCGCAATGTTGATTTCAGGTTCAGCAATCGTTGGAATTCAAAACTCGTTGTACATTCGTACGCTAAAATACTTTATTTTAATTGCGGCATCCGTTTTCGGCATAGTGGGTATATGTACCGGATTATTATTTGTATGCATAATTCTGGCAAGTTTTAAAACATGCGATATTCCGTATATGGCATTTCGGATAACGGAAAAGGGGGATGCCAAGTGAACCATAGGGTACAACTTGCAATGTTGGTTTGTGTCATGAGTGGGGGCTTCGCTTTTTTGCTGTATCCCAAAATCATAAATTCGATCACGGTAGGTGGTCATTGGGTAGTGATTCTTTGTGCAGGATTGCTGCAAATGGTATTTATACTGATCTACAAAAAAGGGTTGGATTATTTTCCGAAAAAGGATGTGATCGATATATTTAGGCAAATGGGAAAGTGGGCTGCATGCATCGTGCTTGTCCCTTTGGCATTTGTTATCACAGCAATGGTTGGATTCGGCCTTCGCGCCCACAGCGAAGAAATCATAGCCATTTTTTTGAATCGGACTCCTTCTTGGGCGGTTCTGGTTGTTCTCGTTTTCCTAGCTGCTTTGGCAGCAGTAAAAGGGTTGGAAACGATGATGCGTGCTTCTGTCGTTGTATTCATTATCGTTAATTCATTGGTATTGTTCATAGCATTTACTGTAATCATCAATTTTGATGTACATAATGCTTCACCCGTTTTGCCTACATCTCCAAAATTTTTATTGAACACAAAATTTTACTATCTATCGGGTTTTTCAGCGTTATTATTTATAGGCTTCGTGCCTTCCGAAAACAATATGAAATACGGTCAACTGTTTATGGTATGTACCTATGTGACGCTGCTCATTCTCCTCACGGTTTATCTTCCAATTTTCGTATTTGGACAAGAAACGGTTGTCACGTTTCGTTATCCGGTACAAGAGGCGGTGAATATCGTTGACTTGAGATGGTTTATATTCAGTCATCAAACGTTGTTCTTGGGTATCTCATTAATCGGATTCACGATCTTCTTGAATGCCGTAATGCTATGGATGACCGGACAAATTATGCAGAAAACGTTCAATTGGGAAAGAACCAAATCTTATTATTGGATCATTGCTTTCGCTCTAATCGCATTTCTTATGGGAGTATATGTCCCAAACCTGGGCATGGTTGAAAAACTTTTGGTGTTGAGTACAGGTGCTCACGCTTTGTTTATCGTCATCATTACATTTACCATTTTTATCTATGGCATCTTTAGTCGAAGAAGGATGGCAGGTTATGAAAAGTATTAATCGATTCAAACTTTTCATTGTACTTACGGCTTTAACCCTTCTATGTGGTTGCTGGGATGTTAAAGAAATCAATTTGCGTACCCCTCCTTTACTCATCGGCATAGCCAAGGGAAACGAAGATGAATACAGAGTGACACTGTATGTTCCCTTTACGAAAAAAGGCAAAACAGAATCAAAAATTGTAACGGAAAAAGGCAATTCTATTTCCAATATTCTCCGACAAATGCGGACAAACTCTGATGATGCCCTTGATTACTCACAAGTACAATTAATTGTCATCCAAAACAACTTGGCAAAGAACGAAGAGGAATTTGGTAAACTTGTTCGACTTTCAATGGATATAGAGCAACTGCCGTCCAGATCGTTGGTTGCCATTACAGATGACGATATTGAGAAAATGTTGTCGAATATTGATAAAGTAGTGGGTGTTCATGCAACCTCTATCAATGACTTTTTTTATAAAGGGGAGTGGGCACCGGAGGTTTCGAGTACGCGCATTTGGGAATTGTATCGGGGTTTGTATTCCTATACGAAAGATATAAACGTTCCGATCGTCTCTTCCGGCAAAGATACAGTATTACGCTTCGAGGGTGCCGCTATTTTGAAAAAAGGGAAAATAGTGGAGCGGATCAATCCGAAGGAAAATCTATTGGTGAATTTGTTTAATCACCGCAATGCAACAGGAGAGATTGAGAGCCTGGGCTCTGCCGACATAATCGTAAAAAACAGCTCATTGCACATCAAGTCGTCAATGAAAAAGGATGAACCGTTAGTGTCATGCGATTTGAAATTAAAAATACAAGTTATGGAAAGAAAAGAGGGCGTGACGGATAAACAGATCCATGAAGAACTCGAAAAGCTGTTCGAAAAGCAGTTTAATAAGATGTTTGAAAAAGCCCAAGAAAACAAATCAGATATTTTTGGGTTTGGCCAACATTTCCGCAATCGGATTCCATATCAGGAATTAAAAAACTGGAGAGAAGAATATTATCCAAAGCTAAAAGTGAATTTTCAGGTCCATGTAAGCCAATTGTAATTTTCAAAAGAAAAAACGTTTTGGGGAATCGCTTTTTTAGGTCTCTAGAACGATAGTTAAACATATGAAGGGCTGCCGCGTTGCAGCCCTTCATACTGTTGAGAATCCGAAACTAACTCACTTTGGTCTTTTTGAAGAGGAGCAACTGGTTTCAGTGCTGTCTCTTTTCGTTCGTGGGGCAAAAGCGCAGTTCCGAAAATTTGCTACGTTAACTTCTCATCAAAACAAGGGCTACGGGAGCAAGCTTCTAATATATGTGTTAGAGGAAGCAGAGCGCGCAGGTGTGAAGCGGATATATTGTAATGCCAGGAAAGAGAAAGCATCCTATTATGAGAAATTTGGTCTTTGTAAAACAGAAAACACGTTTAGTAAAAGCGGTAAAGATTATGTTGTGATGGAGCGTGTATAGGGAACACTGGAAGACGAGAACAGAAGAAAAGATGACTGATGATTTAACGCAACATTTTTTCCATAGATCCGTCTAACGGGGAACTATAGTTAAATGAACACCAAGGACGAGGCTACCGGCATGATCGGTGGCCTTCATTATGTTAACGGGCAGATTCCCTCGTTCGTGGTTTCCTTGGAGGAAAAAAGAGGAAAACAACGAACGTATATGTAAGTGTTATGGGATCAGGGGCGGATTTTTTTGTAATAATCATATACATATACTATTTTAAGCGTTTGGGGGCATCTATCATGATTGTACTAGAAACAGAACGGCTAATTCTTCGTTACCAAAAAATAGAGGATGCTGCTTTTATCCTTGAGCTATTGAATGATCCTTCTTGGATCCAGTACATAGGCGATAGAGGAGTGAGAACCATCGATGATGCGCGGGACTATATTTTAAAAGGAGCTCTAGACATGTATGCCCGTTTGGGCTTCGGATTTTATTTGACGGAGTTGAAGGAAGGAGGCATTCCGATCGGCATTTGCGGATTGATAAAAAGAGATTTCTTAGAAGATGTAGACATTGGATTTGCTTTGCTTCCTAGGTTCTGGGGGAAAGGATACGCCTTTGAGGCTGCTTCCGCAGTGATGAGTTATGCACAATGCGTTTTAGTGCTAAAACGCATAGTGGCTATTACCTCTGAAGATAATCATGCTTCGGCTAAACTATTAGAAAAACTAGGGTTGCATTTTGAAGGCATGATCCGATATGCGGGTACAGATGAAGAAGTCCGTTTATTTGCAATTAACGTCTAGCGTCCTTATGTAAATCCAACTGCACAAGAAGTTTTAAGAATGGATCCCGAATGCTAATGTTTTTATGTGTAAAGACACCATTTATAAGGCAGGAATTCCTTGGGTAGACGAGTTGAAATTAACCAAAGACATACTAGTAACTGAAATTACTCACCAAAGTAATAAGGGTAAAGCTTTTAAAAACGGAACAGCAAATAAACTGGCAGTCGGAACAAAGATCTTTCGTGTCAAAGAGCGAAATGACATACTAATAGCTGAAGCAGAAAGAGGAGACATTAGATTTTATCAATTAGTTGAAGGATAATAATATAGATTCTCAATGTCGAATTCGAATAAAAAACCAAAAGTTATGCCATTGGCAAGCTTTTGGTTTTTTACAGTGCTTAGATGCGAGGCCCTAATTTGGTACTAATAGAACAGTTCTAATCATATTCTTTTAAGTGAAAACAATAAGTGGGGGTGTAAAGTTAGTTGATAAAAGTTAAGGTTAATTTACGGCCCATTGTCAGTAAGATAAATTTACCCACTGTTTTGAAAACAACTATACTTCCGGGAGACTCAATTGAAAGATTATTTATTGCAACCCAGGTAGGAGAGATCTTTTACGTAGGAAACGGGGTTATAAAGACTTTTTTAGATATTCGCCCACGAATTATAAAACTAGGTGTTTCTAGTGGTGGATATGATGAACGGGGATTACTAGGGCTAGCATTTCATCCCGAATTTTATTATAACGGTCTGTTTTATCTCCATTATTCAGTAGCTGGAACCCAAGGTCCAGGTGCTCTTCCAGGTGCGTTTGAATCTTTTAAGCCAAACCCGTGTGATTCTAAAACCTTAAACCTAAAGTGGATAAATAGAGAAACTCAATATGATCATATGGATACAGTGGAAGAATGGATTTTACAATCGAATGGTCAACCTCAAAAACGACGGACATTACTTAACATAAGAAGACCATTTTTAAATCATAATGGTGTCAATAGCTTAAACTTTTCACCTGAAACAGGAAAACTTGTTTTAACAACCGGAGATGGCGGATCAGGCTATGATCCATTTAATTTAAGTCAGGACAATATGGAAATCGCAGGTAAAATAATTGAAATTGATGTAGTTAAGAATTCATCTATCGATAATCCACCCGTAGTCACACGTTTTAATGAACTTCCTGTACCTATTCAGGAAACGCTTACGGTAATTGCCAAAGGGGTTCGCAATATATCAGGAATTTCTTTTCAAAAGTTTTATAATCAGTATATCAAATATGTGGGAAATGTCGGACAGGATTTGGTAGAGTCGATTTTTTCATTCGTTCAGTATAAACCAATACCGGTTACTCAGCTTGTTCAAGCTTTTTTAATGGAATCAGAACCTGACCAAGAAGGATTTATTAACTTTGGCTGGCGAGGGTGGGAAGGTGCTTTTCCTACTTCGATTATAAGGGGCTGCTCTGCAAATCCGACTTTGGATGAGAAAACAATTGCTTATTATAATGAAGCAGTAAAAACTTTAGTAGGGCGTCTTCAGCCTATAACTAGCTATTTTCATAAAGATCCCCGACCCGATAAGTTTGGAGGAACTGCACTTACAGGAGTCAAGCCATATATGGGGAATGGAATCCCCGATTTAACGGGAAGCGTTGTGTTTACCGATCTTGCCCGGAACGAAGAATCTGGGCCTCCGGTTAGAGGGGTTTTAGCTTATACCAGGGTAAGAGCAGATTGTAAACTAAATGATTTTAGTGTTATTGAAACCGATTATAATTTTGGCTCTCAATCAGCTTATTATGTTAATTTGGGAACGAATCTGGACCAAACCAAACTATATTTAGGGGTTTATGGCTCTATGAAAGTGGCTGATTTTAACCAAGGTACTATTTTTGAAATTGTTCCATAATTCATAGAAGAGTGGCAACTTGATGCCGGCAGGTGATGATGTGACGACTTGCATATTTTTTGAAAACGTTTATTACAGCTATGGAGAACATGTAGACTGGGCATTGCAAGGAGTTAATTTCGCCGTACATCGGGGAGAATGGGTAACGATGATTGGGGGTAACGGCTCCGGCAAATCAACGATAGCCCTATTAATGAAAGGGCTGCTTATTCCCACCAATGGGAAAGTATATATTTTTGATAAGGAGACGTGCAACCCGGAACATTTGGGGGAAATCCGGCAAAAGGTCGGACTCGTGTTTCAAAATCCGGATCAACAAATAGTTTGCCTTACCGTTCAGGATGACGTCTCATTTGGCTTGGAAAATCTCGGATTGCCTCCGGCGGAAATCGAACGGCGCGTAAATGAGATCATGAGGAAATTAGATTTATTGGCGGTAAAAGAACAAGACCCACATTTTCTGTCACCGGGACAAAAACAAAAACTTGCCTTGGCCGGGATCGCAGTCATGGAACCGGAGATCGTTATTTTTGATGAGGCGTCCTCCATGCTGGATCCCCAGGGAGCGCAGGTTATCTATAACATGATGGCTGAGTTGCATCAACAAGGGATGACCATTGTTCATATTACTCATGATCTTGACGAGATAGAAATCGGTGGACGTATCGTCTTACTGAAAGAAGGAAGGATCCATTTCGATGGAAGTTGGGAGGAAATTATGGGGAATACAAAGTTGCTGGAAGAGGCGGGTCTTTGCCTACCGTTTGCCGCACGGATACGCGACGCACTGTGTAAAGAAGGGTTTGATCTGGCGGAACGTGCAGCTACTCTCGAAGAAATGGCGAAACAAATATGCAAATACGTTTCCGGCAAGTAATCTTCTGGAATCAAAAGAATACTCCTTTTGAAAAGCAGGCTTTAAACCGCATTACGCTAGATATTCCCGCCGGACAATTTGTCGCTGTCATGGGGCATGCGGGCTCCGGAAAGACGACGCTAACGCAAATGATCAACGGACTTGTCGTTCCATCTGAAGGAGAAGTATGGGTCGGAAATGATCGCATAACAAACAAACGAAAGGACATGAACCGCCTAAGAGTATCGATCGGCTATGCTTTCCAGTACCCCGAGCATCAACTGCTAGCCGATACCGTTTATCAAGATATCGCTTTCTCGCTTCGCAGATTGAACTTGGATGAAGAAGAAATTCGCTGTAAAGTGGAAATAGTGATGAACCTGGTGGGATTGCCTTTTGAACAATACAAGGATCGTTCTCCGTTTCAACTCAGTAGGGGACAAATGCGCCGGGTCGCGCTTGCCGGAATATTAGCGAGTGATCCGAACATGTTGATTCTTGACGAACCGACGTCGGGACTTGACCCTCTTGGGCGGTACGAAGTTCTTTCGTTGATCAAAACCTTGCAGTTAAAACAAGGAATGACAACGGTACTCATCACGCATCGTCTGGAGGAGGCACTTGAGTATGCGGATCGAATCATCGTGATGAAAAAGGGGGCAGTCTTTTTGGATCTCACACCTGAAGAGGTAAGGGAGAGATTGCCTGAGTTAATAGAAGCGGGACTGGCATCCACACCGATGCTGAGATTGATCCAAGAGATTGAACAAAGGATTCCTGGATCCATTCCCGGACATATCGTGGAAGAGAATGAATTGATATCGCATTTAATCAAATGGATGAGGTTGGAAAAATAGTGGGGCCTATTGACAAATTTCCTATGGGTCGTTACGTACCCGGTCAAACTTTTGTACATAAGCTTGACCCTCGTTTTAAAATCATTTTTGCAATGATTTTTGCAGCTGCAATTTTTAGTTCAAATACAACTCTGCTATTAGGCATCCATACAGTGGCCGCGTTGTTTGTGATACGCTTAACCCGAATATCGTTCTTTTATTTTTTGCAAAGTCTGCTGGGAATGTCGGCACTCATTGTTTTTATCGGAATATACCACATGTTAACGGATCGTCAAGGATTACCGGTATGGTCTTTGGGACGGCTGATCATCTATGATCAAGGGCTCCTGGAAGCTATTATTATCAATGTGCGGCTCATTCTACTTATTTGCTTAACCTCTTTGCTCACGTTAACGACATCCCCCGGGGATTTGACGGCCGGACTAGAACGGCTGCTTCGTCCCTTCACCGTCATCCGTTTTCCAGCCGGCGAATTTGCTCTCATGCTGGCAATCGCACTTCGCTATATCCCGATCGCGGCAGAGGAAATCGATATCATGATCAAAGCCCGAAAGGCGAGGGGGGCCTTTTACGAAGGCCGGAATTGGATCCGTCGCATGCAGGAGCCGTTGCGGTTGATAGTCCCCTTGCTTGTTCAATCCTTCCGCCGCGCTGAACAATTATCCGTGGCCATGGAATCGCGCTGTTACAAAGGAGAGAGGGGCAGGACACACCGCCATACGCTGAGAATGGGGTGGCGGGAGGCGCTTGCTGGTACCGCTGCCTGTTTCTTTTTCGCTTCTACGTTCATAATTCGATTTTTTTAGGGGGATCGTATGGTCTTTTTGATGAAGGGTCTTTCAAGCGCTCAAGAGCTTCATTCCTATTTTCAACAATACATGTCGAAAACCAATCAGCTAATTTTCACGGCTTTTCTTGCCTCCATCGCAGCTGTCTTGCAAGCCGCCGGCGGTTTTTTGCCGGGTGTCGGATATTTGATCAGCCCCTTTTCTACGGCGCCGATCGTACTATGCACGATTGTTTCCATCCGTTCCGGATTCATGGGGTATATATTGACCATCGTCTTGCTTCTCATTCTGCAGCCGAGCGAAATCATCGTCTTTCCTTTCACAACGGGATTATTGGGGTTGGGTCTTGGCGGAGCCTTCTTGATGCTGAAGCAATGGATCAGTATCATTGCCGCAGCTTCTTTGTTTTTATTTGCCGGGATCAATATCTTGATGTACGGATTGCGTTTCCCCGTTTTGGGGCCGTCTGTTTCTTCAACGTTTCATGTTGTTACATTTGCTTCTATATACATTTTCTCAGCCTTGTACAGCTGGCTATGGGTTGTGATCACCAATGGTTGCATGAAAAAAATGCACTCAATATTGGTCAAATAGAAGTTCTCGAATGGGAAGGGAAAAAATGGACATTTTGCCGATATGTATATGTTTAAAATGAAAAAATGAGAGAGCGAAAGGTGAAACTATGCAGCTGCTTATTCCTGGACAAGATAACCTACTAATTAATCATCTGTGAGGGACTACCCGTAGAGCTGCACGTTAGTTCAAAACATATTTGTCACCCAACAGTCTTTACTTTGTTGGAAGACAATAAAGTTTGGAAATAAACACTTGAAGAAACAAACAATATTTTGTGAAACATATCACAAGCGAGGCGCAATTTTGAGTTTCAACCGCTTTCTGGCTGCGGAAAGTTGCCTCGAAGGGGAATGATGGAGGGAGGACTGATACCTCCAAGAAAAAAAGTCTTGAACATTACGTTACGTAATGTTTTATAATTTAGTTACCGGTAAATGAATGGCGCTGCAGAAGGGGTTGATTATGAAACCGCATTGGAAAGTCGGAGAAATTGCCAAACTGACAGGGTTAACAATTCGAACATTACGATTTTATGATCAAATCGGCTTGTTCTCGCCATCCGATCAGACGGATTCGGGTCACAGGTTGTACACTGAATCTGACATTTCGCGTCTGCACCAAATTCTCTCATTAAAGGAATTGGGTTTAGCGTTGGAGGAAATCAAGTCGCTACTGGCCCAGGAGCATTGCAGTCCAATTGAGATAGTATCCATACAAATTGCCAGTCTAAAAGAAAAAATAAAGATTCAACAGAAGCTTCTTGAAGAGTTAGAACATGTGTCAACACTCATGCAAATGAAGGAACCGTTGACCGTAGACGATTTCACAAAAGTGCTGGTTATGATGAAAAAGAGCCACGACAAATATTTCTTTGAGCGACAGATGAAAGTAGAACAAAGACTCGATCGACTAGGCGACTTCCTCGCCGAACAAGATCTTGACAAACTTTAACATTGGGAGGAACACATGATGAACGAACGATCTGTACACCACGCCACGTTTACTGTTGAGCGAACTTATCAAGCATCACCCGCGCGAGTGTTCGCCGCTTGGGCAGACTCTGAGGCTAAAGCCCGTTGGTTCTCGAAAGCCGATGAATTCGACTTCAGGGTTGGCGGACGGGAATTTAGTCGTGGAGGCCCGCCAGACGGCCCAATCTACACTTTTGACGCCTGCTTTCAGGAAATCGTGCCAAATCAGCGCATTGTCTATTCGTATACCTTGGACATGGGCGAGATGCGAATTTCGGTATCGGTGACGACAGTGGAGTTAAAGCCAACGGATGCAGGCACGAGGTTGATCTTTACAGAACAAGGAACTTATCTCGATGGCCACGATACACCGGAACAGCGTGAACATGGTACGAAGGCCATGCTCGACACTCTCGGGGAGGTATTGAGGAACGAATCGAGCCGCGGACGTACATAGCACCGTTGACACTGTGCTATACGGGCGCGACGATCCACTAAACAATAAATTCCTCGAATACAGGCAAAAGATAAAAACCGCCTCAAGGCGGTGAAGAGTACTTACATCAGTTCGCTCGACGATGGTTATGTTTAGCTTTAATGATTCGGTAACAGAGCTTTATAGAATTCGGCACGGAAAGTACTTTTTCTAAAAGATATGAGAACGCTGAACGGTTTCCTCGTTTCGTGTTGCATTCCATGCAAGAAGCGAGTAAGTTTTGGGGAAGATCTGAGCCTCCTTTGCTTGAAGGGACAATATGATCTACAGTCGTTGCGGGACGTCCACACCACAAACATGTGTAATGATCCCGTTTTAATGCAGCTTTTCTATAGTCTCGAAATGAAAATGGGTTGTAAAGTAATTGGATTGTCTGCTCGTCAATCCAGACGGCACGGGCTCGATTAACTTCCCTCCAAGCCCGGTGAAGTAAACATGGGGTTAGTTTTTGGCCATCCACATTGAGCACTCTTATCATAGTTAATCGCCTCCTAAGGCTAAAGTTAGTATAACCACAGACAATTTGATTATTTGATACGTGGATATGTATGTTGGAGACGAGAGGAGTATCGGATATCTTTAATACCTTAACAGTTCGATAACGTTGAAGAAGCCTTGTATGGGAAAGCATCCCTGAAAGGCTTTTTTTGATTTTGGCTCTATTAAACCTCGATGTTATTTTATCATTAGCTAAAGGCCAGGATAGTTCCAATATGTGGTATATTTGATTAAATGACATTTTCTAAGCGGAGGTGCTTATGAATCCTGCTTTTGACATCTATATCCAATCGCTGGCCGGTCGGGACGTGACCGTCATCGGCGCCGGCGTTAGCAATTCACCGTTGATCCGCATGCTATGCTCGGCCGGGGCGCGTGTCACCGTACGTGATCGCAATCCTACCCTACCCCGGGAGGAGTGGGACACGCTAGGTGTCGGGTTGCACCTGGGGGAGAATTATCTGGATCACGTTGGGGGCGACGTGGTGTTCCGCACTCCGGGCATGCGCCCAGACCATCCGGCACTGGATTCGGCCCGCGCTGGCGGCAGCCGTGTGACCAGTGAGATGGAGGAGTTCTTTGCGCTGTGTCCTTGTCCTATTTTCGGCGTGACCGGTTCGGACGGTAAGACCACCACCACGTCGTTGATTGCAGACATGCTGGCTGACGGGGGGCGTACGGTGCATCTGGGCGGCAACATTGGCACGCCACTTCTGACGCGCGCGGGCGAGATGTCGCCGCTGGATGCGTGCGCGGTCGAGCTGTCCAGCTTCCAGCTGATGGACATGACGCGCTCTCCCCATGTGGCGGTGATTACCAATCTCTCGCCCAATCACCTCGACTGGCACCGCGACATGGATGAATATACCGCCGCCAAGCGCCGCCTGCTGGATTTTCAGAGTGCTCACGACTTTGCCGTTCTAAACGGCGACAATCCGGCGACCGCCGCACTGCGCGGGCGGGGGCAGACCAAGTATTTTGGCGGGCACACTGTCCACGATGGCGTGATCGACGGTCTATTGCCCATCAGCGACATTCGTTTGCCGGGTTGGTATAACGTAGAGAACGTTATGGCTGCTATGACCGCCGTGCGGGGGACCGTGTCTGATGAGGCAATCCTGGAGACGGTGCGCAACTTCGTCGGCGTGGAGCACCGAAACCAGTGGGTGGCAGCTGTGGGCGGCGTGCATTATTACAACAATTCAATCGGCTCAAGCCCCGCCCGTACCGTAGCCACACTGCATGCGCATGTGGGCCGAGTGCTGCTGATCGCCGGCGGGAGAGATAAGAAAGTACCGTTTGACGAGATGGCTAGGCTGCTGCCTGATCATGTTAAAGTGCTGCTGTTGATCGGAGAAGCAGCCAGTCAAATCGAGGTAGCGGCGCGCAGAGTGCCGAATTGCCCGCCTATTGTCCGCTGCGAAGGCCTGGCCGAGGCAGTGACGCAGGCGCACAAGCTGGCCGCACCGGGTGACACTGTGCTGCTGAGTCCTGCATGCACTGCTTTTGACCAATATCGTAACTTTGAAGAGCGCGGGCGTCACTTTGTAGACTTGGTCGGAGCACTGCACCCTTAAGACGAAAAGGATTGAACAAGACATAAACGTTTGCCGGGGAAAGCTAATTTCCCTGATGTATTTATAGATAGTTCTTAAGAGGAACTGATTAAATGGATTCATTACGCTCTAACGGAAACTTTAGTTCAACAACAGGAGTAGTATGCCGAGGCTAATTGTTTTGAATTGCTAATAAAATTTTCCTGAAATAGCAAAACAACAGTATCGTAACTCTTGCATTTCCCCAAACACAAATCAACCGACACGTGCATAACAAATTCTTTTCCTCTGTTATACCTAGAGCTATAAGCTTGTTCGGTACATAGAAATTAGAGTAGATAATTTTATACAAAGGAGAATTTTTATGAGACGATGGACGTTCTTTTTTATATCCTATTTGCTGCTGTTGTATAGTGTGTTTATAGGCTTTTCGATTACGGCAGAAGCAGCGCGGGATACATCAATCTTGAAATTACCGGAAGAAATTTATTTAAGTGAAAAGCTAACGCCAATCTACGATGATCCTGAAGGCAGCAAACTGTACGACGCGACTCCACAGTTCGTGCGAGTTATCAATGCGGAGGTAAATTGGGATCAAAAGCTATTAGAGAATCAAAGAGATATTTGGTTCGAAATCGAGACGACGGATGGAAACCGTTGGGTAAATGTAGATCATCCTCAGTTTACAGATGCTTACTACAATGACGTGTTGCTAACCGGAGAGGAGCAAGTGTACGAAGAACGTTTCGAAAAGGGTAAGAGACTAGGAGCTGTATCGGCTCAAACGGTTCGGGCGATTTATAGCGCAAATGGGGATTACCTCATTCAAACGTGGCTTGGCTACAATTGGATTCATCCCACCCATCCCGTATACGAGCATGCCCATGTTTATTATGGACCGGTTGGGATATCGATTTCCGTGACTACTCCGATGTTTACCTCGCCAGATGCAGGAGGGGTAGTTATGGGATGGTTATCTTCTCAGGATTTAGTAAGCTCCCTACGTGTGAACGATGACTGGTACTACGTAGATTCATGGCAGGGACCGCGCTGGGTGAATATTAACATTGGTTATCCAAAGGATTTAAGAATAGAGGATAAAGAACTTAAACTAACTTTAAATACACCTGTTTACGAACACCCGAATAAAAAAGCAAAGGTACTTGCTACTTTATCTCCACAAACTGTCGATGTATATGAACGTGGAAGTGGCTGGCAGCACATTCACAGCCAGTGGTTGGGAGACGCATGGATTTATGCTGCCGACTCTGCGTTAGATCCAGAATTGTATGAACTTCCATCCCAAGTAGAAGTAAAGCAAATTTCTTCGAAATGGAGTGAACATACATATGATTTTGGAGCAGGGTGGCGAGGTTCTCCGTTTGCGACGGGAGTTAGTGCGGTAAGCAGCGTCTTTAATCAACCTTTCGGTTTTATTGGTGCCGGAGATCCGATTGATATTTCATTCCAAGTTGCAAATGTAAGTGAGGATGATCTTACACTCGTTGAAAGCACATCTTTTGAAATTCAGATTCTGCAAATGGATCGATCAGATCGGAATGCGCCGGGTACTCTCGTATGGTCCGGCAAGCTTCCTGCCTTAAACAAAACCTTTCCCAAGGTAGGAGACGAAATTTATAGTCAGGAGTTGTCATTTAAATGGGATCAAAAAGACGTGAATGGTAAACAAGTTCCATTTGGAGATTACCAGGTAACCTTAAAGAGACCAACAATGATTCAGTATAAGAAAACAAATTCGGATGTTCTACTTGAACAAAAGGAAGAAGGTCATATGCGATCGCAGATGCAGTTCACTATCGCTGCTCCATAATCCTTTATCGATCTTTTCTATCCAATTTCTCCAATAACGCCGTCGAAAGGGTTATATATGTTATGAAAATCAAGAAAGCCTTTCATCACGATGATAGTGCGCGCAATTGTGATTGTAGCTGGGACCATTACGGTCTGTGCGACTTCTGTGCTGAACAAAACGGAAGCTGCTCCAGAATGTTACGGAAGGAACTGTGAAAAATCATTTGTCGAATCTTTTGCCAAGCTCGGTCTTCGCGATAGAACGCAAGCTGCGCTATTCGCCATCTATTATAATTGAAAGAGCATGACTTTTGGCATAGAGCATGAAATTTATCATGCTTTAGCGATCAAATGTTGTGCTCTTTTTGATGTAAAGACATGACTTTCCACAGGTTTGCATGCGCGCTATTCTTGTTAAAATCTAAGTTATGAAAAACAAAAGAAGGATAGGCGTGAAAAAATTTGGCTTAACGGTTCGATTCGTCCTTTTGGTTGTTGTTATTACATTAGTGGTTGGAACTTTGTATGAAGTAATTTGTTTTCTGAACTATTAAGAGACTAGGGTGTACGCTATCCCATTATGTACCGCGGAGGTGTAAGGGAACATGAAGGTAACAAACCGCAAATTATTGGCGCTGTCCATAACTCTACTTGTCTTTCTTGGTTACTCCTTTTTAAGTTTAAATCACAAAAAAGACATCGTGAAAGCTCAAGATGCGATGACAACAGCGAATGAAATTTCGAACACGCCAGACGAAACGGCTATTTTTGCAGGTGGCTGCTTCTGGTTGCTGGAAGAGGTATTTGAGAAGCTTGATGGTGTGTTAGGCGTTGAAAGCGGCTATACGGGAGGCCATAAGGAAAATCCTACTTATGAAGAAGTGGGGTCTCTAACTACGGGACATCTCGAATCGGTGGAAGTTCGATATAACCCGAATCAGATTTCATATGATAAACTACTGCAAATTTTCTGGCGAAACGTTGATCCAACGGATGCAGAGGGACAATTTGCTAATCGCGGCAGCGAATATCAAACCGCCATATTTTATAAAAATAATGAACAAAAGGAGTTGGCTGAGGCGTCCAGAGATGCTTTAGTAGCTTCAGAAAGGTTCAAAAAACCGATTATAACGAAGATTGAATCTGCATCAACCTTTTACAAGGCGGAAGCAGAGCATCAAAACTTTTTCAAGAATAACCCGATCAGTTTCAAAATCAATTTGCTCGGCTCAGGCCGCGATGCAAGCTTAGATAGAGTTTGGGGGAGTGACAGAAACGTGAACATTCAAAAAGGTTTTAATAAGGAAGAAAAGCTGAAAACGCTGACTAAACTCCAATATGAGGTCACTCAACATGGGGTTGACGAAGAGCCATTTAATAACGAATACTGGGACAACAACGAGCAAGGCATTTACGTGGATATCGTTTCCGGCGAGCCGCTGTTTAGCTCGAAGGACAAATTTGATGCAGGTGTAGGCTGGCCAAATTTCATAAAACCACTGGAGCCCAACAATCTGATTGTGAAAAATAGCTATGGCTTTGTGTCTGTAGCTCCCGAGGTTAAAAGCAAGAATGCCGATTCCTTTCTTGGCCACAAGTTCAATAACGGTCCCAAACCAACGGGAGTACGATACTGCATTAATTCTGCGGCTTTAAAATTTATACCGAAGCATGAACTTGAAGAAAGAGGCTACGGTGCGTATGTCCAGCTTTTTGGTAAACAGTCATGATGAGTTCGATTTTCACAAACCAAAAACAGCTTCTCGAAATTTGATTTACTCCATTTACGGTAGAGTAGTTAAACCAGCTATTGGAGTTGGAATAAATTTAGGGCAACTGTCGCCGCATAATTTGCCCGCATGCTTGGAAGGTGCGATGGGTACTATATTTAAGGATGCGAATGGCTATGTTCTAGCCATGAATATGGGCATCGCTATCAGAGGCCGTATAAAAAAGCGTTAGCGGAAGCCCATCTAGTTTGCCTTATGCCAAAGCAACCCGTGGCAATATCGAATTAGTAACGAACGCAGTTGGTTTATCAGCGCACAAAAAGTATATAATAATCCAGTAATAAAAGGAGAGTTTCGGAATGGTAAAAATGGAAAAGAAATTGTATACGGCTACTGTAAACGTTAAAGGCGGAAGAGATGGCAAAGCTGTTTCCAATGATGGCAATCTTAACTTGGACTTGAGATATCCTAAGGAATTAGGGGGTAATGGAGCCGGAACAAACCCAGAACAACTCTTCGCCGCAGGATTTGCCGCATGCTTTGAAGGTGCGATGGGTACTATTCTTAGAAAAAAGAATATTAAAGCGGAAGGTATAACAATCGAGTCTAATGTTACGCTTGGCAAGGATGCGAGCGACGGCTATGTACTAGCCATGAATATGGACATCACTATAAGTGGCGTAGAAACAAGCGTGGCTGAGGAAATCGTCGCGGAAGCCCATCTGGTTTGCCCATATGCCAAAGCAACCCGTGGCAATATCGAAGTAGTAACTAACGTAGTTGGTTAATCAGCACACAAACCGATGAGAATAGCAATTCGTGATTACGTCAATCATTAAATAAACAGCCTGACAAAATAAAGCACTGGCGCACCCATCTGAGTGAGAGTTCATTTCACATGGGTTTTTTTGATATAAAACGAGTTTGTGGCATTTCGTTTTATGGGGTAGGGAGTAAAGAATAAGCGGACCGCTTGATTGTGACACAAACCCTATGTAGTTTCTTGTCGTGTGACAAGAACATTATCTCATTCCCGACGGTTTGCAGTGACCTTAATGATTAAGCTAACGGATAGGATAGTTATAACTTAAATTTATGTGGTAAAATATGGTGCGAGGAGGGATTTTATGGGTTCGCGGTTGATGCATTTAATAATTGCTGAGATAGTCGCTTCTAGCCTCGATATTATTAAAAACAAGAGAGAATTTTTAATTGGTTCAATTGCTCCTGATGCTGCTATCTCGTTTGAAAGGAAAGTTAAAGATGACTACTCATTAGGTTATTTGACTCATTTAATTTCCGACAACGTATGGAGTATATCTATTATCCATATGAATTGAAGAAATTACTTCTGACTCCACACATGATTAAGCTAAACGGAAATAATATTTGAAATACGGCAGGCAGTTGGCCTGCTTTTTTCATTGAAAGGGCAGGATAGCTTAATCACTTGAATACTTCTAAATACGAATAATTTGCGTAAATATATCGTTATATGCAATTAGCCTAATAAAAAGGAGTCGAATCGATATGATTCGTGAAGCTGAACGAACTGATAGAGATCAACTGTTCGAACTCTATCGAATGCTAGTACCAAATAGTAAGAAAATGAATGTTCTTGAAGAACAAATTAATACAATTAGAAATGACCCTAACAATTTTTTACTTGTATACGATGAAGAAGGAAAAATATTAGGGACAGTGACACTAAACATATGTTTACAGGCTTTACATGGCACAAGACCGTATGGAGTAGTTGAGAACATAATTGTCCACGAGAATCATCGAAGTAAGAATATTGGACGAAAACTTTTACAATATGTTGAGGATTATTGTAGATTAATAAATTGTCATAGGATTATGCTTCTAAGTAATTCAACCCGTGAAAGAGCACATCAGTTTTTCGAAAGGGAAGGATATAAAGGATCGATAAGTAAAGGATTTAAAAAATATTTATAAATCATGCTCTGTGGTGCATTGCAAGAGATGCATGGACGGGGAGATTTGCTCAATAACGGGAGGAGAATATTTATTTATAATGTTATTTTATCTGGTGCTGATACAGATAAATTAGATATGTTCAATGGAAGGAGACTACATTTGGAGGAGGAAGCAAATGAATGGTTCTTTAGATATTAAAATTGACGATGTTATGTTCCAGTTACAAGAAGAACATGATTTTGGTTGGCTTGCGAAGTTGGGGCATGTATTTGAAGTCTTTTCCCAGCAGGATTCTGGCAATATAAGCTTTGGTATTGAGAAAAATAGCGAAAGATTTTTCATCAAATATGCTGGTGCTAAAGGCACAGCATTTTCGGGTGACCCTCAAGATGCAATAAACAATTTAAAAAATGCCATGCCACTTTATAGAGAATTAAGCCACCCCTCCCTAATTAAACTAATTGATCATTATGAAGTTGGATCTGGCTACGCAGCTGTATTTGAATGGTTCGACGGTGAATCTCTTCATCCGCATTGGTCTTTTCCGCCCCCAGCGAAGTACAATAATCCAAATTCCCCATTTTATAGGTATAAACAATTATCAGTCGCACAGAGGTTAATCTCGTTGGATCACATTTATTCCTTTCATGAATTTGTCGAGAAAAAAGACTTTGTCGCCATTGATTTTTATGATGGGAGTCTGCTGTACGATTTCTCCAAAAATGAGACTAAAATATGCGATATTGATCTTTATCAAAGAAGACCATATTACAATACAATGGGGAGATTATGGGGATCCTCTCGATTCATGTCCCCCGAAGAGTTTTCTCTCGGAGCTGAGATTGATGGTAGGACAAACGTATTTACCATGGGAGCAACATCGTTTGCTTTGCTTGGAGGAGAGCTTGATCGTTCATTTGAACACTGGGAAGCTGGAAAGGAACTTTATGAGATAGCTTTAAGGGCTGTTGAACCAAGTAGAAAAAATAGGTATGGCAGTGTGTCAGAATTTAAATCTGCATGGGATTCGGCAGTTAAATTCACTGATTTGCAAAGCTAACGGAAACAATAGAGTAGTTACAATAAGGAGGGTCTTGTAACAAAACGAGGGGAAGTGTAGCAATGACTGCATACGAAAAACCAAGCTTGGACATAAGTATGGTTGAGGGAGTATTAAGGACTCATCTAGGTTCTAAAGTGGCAGAGATAACGCCAATGGCTGGCGGTAACTTGAGCAGTGTTTACTCTTTCAGCCATGAAGGAAAAGGATACGTAATTAAATTCAGTGACATGGAGGGAGCGTATCAAACTGAACGCTATATTTCGGATCTGCTCTCTAGCCAGGGCATACCGTTCCCTAAATGTTTTGGACAAGGGAAAGTCGGACATCTAGAATACTCCATAATGGAACGAATTGATGGCGGCAATCTAGCGGATTTCTCAGCTGAGCAGCAAAACCGCCAACTTCCAGAGCTTATAAGGATCTTGACACGTATAAATCATGTGGATCTCGGGTCAACAAGCGGATATGGGTGGATCGGGCCTAAAGGTGACGGAGCATTTCAAACATGGAAGGACTATTTGGTTACATCATTTGCAGAAGATCAGACAGGGACCTTCTGGGAGAATTGGTGCGAATTATTTCAAAGTACTTGTTTAGAAAAAGACGTGTTCGATGAATGTTATAGCCGTTTAATGGCTTACTTACCGTATAATGAACCCCACCGCTACTTTATTCATGGAGATTTTCACCAATGGAATATCCTATCCGACGGCACACGTATAGCCGGTATCATTGATGGTAACTATGCATATGGCGATTTTCTTGTCGATCTCGCAATTCTCGATAGACACATGGAGGGTCGTGAAGTAATTCGAGCTTATCAAGACTATCAAGAAAAAGTTGGAATAATGATCCCGGATTTCAAAGAGAGATTAATTGGAGCTTATTATTTTAAAGGAATAGATGGACTTCGTTTCTATGCAAAAATGGGATGGAAAGATGCTTACTACAGTACTCGTAACTTTCTTCTCAACTTAATTACTTGAGTAATTCTTAAGCTAATAAAATTCGAATATCACCTGATGGAACCATTTGGAAGAATCAAACGTCAACTTTTTAGATCTATTATGAGGAGGCTTGCTTTTGAAAAAAATAGCGTTGATCCTAGTTCTGTGCATGATTAATATGTCTACTGGCGTCCTAGCGGCGTCAGATCTGCAAAGCGGCAAAGCAAACCTGCCTCAGGGGATACCTAAGACAATTAGTCTTTTGGACACTACACCGCTGTATGCGGAACCTTCGTACGATCTTCAAGAGCCGCTGGCTGAGCTCAGTCCTCAGGATGTTGAGGTAGTCTCTACACAGTATGGGGATCAGAATTACGCTTCACCCCTTTCGTATACGTGGGTTCAGATTCATACGACATGGCTAGGAGATTTGTGGATTAAAATGGAGAATCGTAAACTTGGTGTCATCCGGCCACTGGACTTAGATATTCATTTAGGTGAAGAAACACCACTGTACAATCTGCCTTATTCCGAATCTTTGAACGGAGCCAGCCTATCGCCACAGAACGTGCACGCTAAAGCTGAATTCGTCACGCCTTCCGGTTTCTACGCTATTCAAATAGAAACCTCTTGGTTAGGCGATCAATGGTTGCTACAACCTAATGTAAGCAATGGCATAGCAGAAACTCTCTCATTACCCACTGCAACAAGCCCAGATTACGAGGATACGATGCTAATTAAAAACATTCAAGTTGTCAAGTTGGGAGAACGAACTTTTGTCAAAGGAGATTTGGTTCTTCAGAAAGAGGCTTGGGAACGTGGAAGAGCTAAGCCTAGGGGCGATGTTGCAGTTTCCGGCAAGCTTACGTTTATGGATATGTCAGGAAAAACCGTGTCAAGAGTGCCTTATGCTGTTTGGTCCAAAGCAGGGGAAAGTCTGAATTCATCCCTTTTTCTGCCTGTCAATGTGGACCTGTCTTCAGCTGTTGTAGCAACCTTGCAGGATACGTTTCCTTTGTACTTCGGATTACCTCTACCGCCCTTGTTAAATCTCACGGATCCGGATGGAAAAGTATTAGTAGGTATTCTTCGTCATTATTATACAGGAGATTACTCTATTGCGAGAGCCTGGATTAGTGGAAAATTGCCTGGGAAGCATACGTACCAATTGACACTGAACTTTTATTCAAAGGACAATCAATTGTTAGGAACAGCGCATGTTACCCAACTTCTACACGGCCCTGAATCGCCGGATCAAGCGGGAGATGAAGGTGGTGGAACACCATACAGCATAGATATTGTAGGCCAAGGTGATTGGACGAATTACTTAAAGGTTACAATTAAAGTAGATCAAGTATCAGATCATTCATAATCAGCATTCATTGGAGTTGGTATTTATCGCATACGCAGCAGCATTTCTACTATCTTTTTTTATCGTCTACTTATTAATTCCCCCACTGGGTAAATTGGCGTTTCGTCTTAACTTTGTGGATAGACCTAGGCAAGATGTCGAAAGAAAAATACACCGTGAACCGATTCCGCTAACAGCGAGTTACGCTATTTTTATAGGCTTCATCATTACTTTATTGTTATTTATAAAAGGTTTTACGCTCCAGACAGGGGCTATTGTAGCTGGGTCTGTGCTTTTACTGATCATTGGTACCGTGGATGACTGGTATAAAACCAATGGCAAAGATTTTCCGAGTTTACCTAAGTTCATTGTTCAGGTATCCTCGGCTGTGCTGGTGTATGCCTCTGGGATCACATTTAGTGGATTTTACAATCCGTTTAGCGGAGAATTTGTGCTGCTCTCCGATTGGATGCAGTTCATTTTAACTATCCTATGGATATTCGGCGTGACGACAGTAATTAATTTCTCGGATGGGATGGATGGTTTGGCTGGGGGTCTTTCAGCGATATCCGCAATCACTTTGTTCGTTGTGGCGTTAGCAAAAGGTCAATCCGACTCCGCCATGATGGCCATAATCCTTGTCGGCGTCACCGTCGCCTATCTACGCTATAACAAGCCACCAGCCAAAGTGTTTATGGGGGATGCGGGGGCAACATTTCTTGGCTTCATTCTGGGTGTGATTGCTCTGGATGGTGCCTTCAAACAGGCAACGATTTTGTCCCTTTTTATTCCTTTCTTGGCGCTTGGTGTTCCCATTTTTGATAATATATTTGTTGTCATCAAACGTTTATTACAAGGCAAACCAGTCTATCAGGCCGATGCAAGTCAGGCCCATTACCGATTGCTTCGTACAGGACTTAGCCCGAAACAGGTTGTCATGTTCCTCTATTTGATTAGCGGCTGCTTAAGCTTGTCGTCCATCATATTGCTTTTACTTCATGTGTAACTTATCCTCTTCATTGAGTGTCAGGTGACAAGGATATTATCCATACAATCCGCTTAAATTGCCCCTTAGGGCCGGTTTCGTATAATCGCAGCATTAGTCTCATCCAATCAATATCCGAACCTTCCCTCTTGTGATATAATTATCCATTATCTTAGTTTGTGGGGATGGTGCATATGTCGGAGCAGCAAGTGTACGTTCGGTTCCCTGAGGAGGCGGACGCCGGAGAATTAACAGCAATGTATAAGCGTAATCGGGAGTTCTTTAATAAGTTTTCGCCAAGCAACCCGGAGGAATACTATACGGAGGAGCACCAGCTCCAATCGATTATTAAGAGCAAGGCTGACAGGGTGGAGGATCGGAAATATGCTTTTTTGGTATGCCACAAGGAGGACGACCGGATTATTGGCAACATAGGGCTATCCTTTGTGGCGCGGGGACCGCTTCAAAGCTGCATGATCGGATACAGCCTTGACCAGGCTTATAACGGCAATGGCTATATGACGGAGGCAGTGAAGCAGGTGGTACGCTATGCCTTCGAGGAGCTGAAGTTTCACCGGATCGTCGGGGAAGCCTCACCCCGAAATCCAGGATCTATCCGCGTACTTGAGAATGCCGGATTCCACAAAGAAGGCATCTCCCGAAGCAACGTGAAGATCAACGGGGTGTGGGAAGATCATCAGGTTCTGGCCCTTATCAATCCGTCCGAGGATATCTAATCAACCAACGATGAATAATAACGCAGGAGCTGCATTGAAGCAGCTCTTTTTTGATTTCAATGATAGAGTAAATATTTGTCTTTACTATTATTATTTTGCTAAAAGTGCTTGCAAGTTTCCAATGGAATTTCCATTATTAACTTTTGAATATTCTTAGTATGAGTTCAATCTACTAAGTGGTTTAATTACTAGTGAACCTGAAGTTGGATGGATAACTAAAAGAATGAAAACTCGCCAACACTACGGCGAGTTTTTCTTTTTATATGCCAAGGAGAAGTCAAAAGAATTGACATTTTGATTTATGATCTCGGAAGTTATTCAATTGTGTTTTTCGTGGCCTTATACATCTTTTCAGCGTACTCGTCGACTTCATCTCGCGACATGCGTAAGCGATTCACAGAAGTACCATATCCAATTTCCTTTTTACCCTCTTCTAATCCTTTGAAAATTCCATCTGCGAAGGCATCTAATGGTTCTCCTTGAATATGTAACCCCGCTCCACCTAAATTTGTATTCACTGCCGGAGGTGCAACTTCAATCACTTCTACAGACGTATCAGAGAGTTGGTGTCTTAGACTCATTGTAAATGAATGAAGCGCCGCTTTTGTTGCTGAATAAATCGGAGCAATCGCAAACGGCGTAAAAGCTAGCCCAGATGTCACGTTAATGATAGTCGGCTCTTCTTTTGTTGCAAAAAATGGAGCGAACAGCATAGAGAGATGGAAAGGTGCTTCAATGTTGGTTGTGATTTCTTTACTGAAATAACTCCAATTGTTCTTCGCATCCGCTTTTAGCACATTAAAGCGTTGTTGGATTCCTGCATTGTTAACTAACACATTCACTTCTGGATAGTTCGCTGTTACCCAATCAAATAATGCTACACGCTCGGATTCAATATCCAAATTACTTACACGAGTAATAAGGCTAGGGGATTTTTCTTTCGCATTTTGAAGTACATTTTCACGTCGTCCACAAACAATGACTTTATTTCCAGCTTTTATAAAGCGCTCTGCAAAAGCTAATCCTATTCCAGAACTTCCGCCTGTAATAAGTATTGTATTTCCTGAAAGTTTCATGATAGTTCCTCTTCTCCATAATTTTCTTCACTCAATTGTTTATCAATTTCAAAGCAATAAAGCCAATTCATTTATATGCGTCAGTTACTAATACTTTTTCATCTTATCATTCTTCTTTTCTTTCCTGAGTACGTTTTGTATAACGTGTAATTTTTACGTCAATTCCTTTTAAGGATTCGGTCATCAACGAAATTTCAGCTAGCACAGCTTGCTTGTGATTCTTCATCATTCCAAGCCGGAGTTGGGTGGTGTTATCTCCTTCTACTACCCAGTCAACATATTGCTTGATACCACTTATTGGCATGTGCGTGTTTTTTAAATAAATAACGATTTCAAGGAGCGTAATTTGATCTTCTGAAAATAACCGCCTACCAGCTTTATCACGCTCGATTAGTGGAAGTAGTCCTTTTTTTTCATAATAACGTAATGTGGATTCTGGAATATTGAATTTTTTTGAAGCTTCGCTAATTGAACAATACTTCATCTGGAGGCCCCCAAATTTTATCTTTCATTGTCGACAAGAATAGGATACTACTTAAACCACGGTTTAAGTCAATAAAAAAATATTTTGTCTCCAATCGATGCTTTCTGCGGTCTTGAATGGGCCAAGTTATAGGGCCTGTAAACACAAATTGAAGCGATGCCGATAGCCTTGATGAAAATGCATTGAACCTTAACCCTCAAGTGAAAACGTTCTTGGATAGCTTGAACAAATTTTCATCCAATCTTATGCAGATATGTCTGGTACTTGGACAGAATCTGCATTTTTTTGTTTTACAGTTTGTAAGAATTGTGAATCGGCATTACAGCGACAACAATCGTGTTATCGGCCACTTTATTTGACGGTGAAATCGGAACCGCCAATGGTGGCTTTTTGCTTTCGTTACCGACAGGATGCACAAATTGTTAGCGATTCCCGGAATACTTCCCGATTTTATCCTCTAATCTTCCCTATGGATTTCCCGGCCATGTCTCATGCTAAGGGAGTGCACCCGCTGTAAGATGAATGTAGTAAGTGAATTCATTTTATGGAGGTTATAACGATGAACAAAATGAACAAAGCAGTGAAATGGATGTTGGGAGCTGCGTTGATTGCAGCAATTGCTGTTCCAACAACGGTAAGCGCAAAGCCGGAAGCAAAGCCGGAGATGGCTTCAGCCTCGAAACAGGGAGCGATGTTTGCAGCTAAGCCGGAGGCAAAACCAGAGGTAGCTTAACCGGGACGGAATTATACCTTGTTGTTAAGATTCCTTAGAATTTCATTTGTAGAAAAAGGACCTTTATCGGTGACGAGCCGGTAAAAGGTCCTTTTTAAATTCTTTAATGGCAACACAACTGAGCCTACATTCCCATGAAAATTAATAAGCTCTCGTTCTTTAAAGCTTAGCGTAGAGATGCTCGATTTTGTGTTGAGCTCGCCTAGCGGAGCAAGCCGGAATCACCGGGCGGCCTCTGCGCGCCATCGTTTTGACACATCAGGACATCGATCACATCGGCAGCTTGCCGGAGTTTCTGAAGAAAGCGGGTGCAGCACCGTTTGAAGTATATGCCCATGAAGATGACAGGGACACGATCGACGGGAAAGCACCGTTACTGAAATTTCCTCCGGACAGATTACAGGCCGAGGTGGCAACCTTACCGGACGAGGTACGCATTCCATTCGAGAATGTCTTCCTCCATCCGTCCAAGCCGAACGTGACGCGGCTATTGGTGGACGGCGAGACACTTCCGCTCGGCGACGGTTTGACGGTCATCCATACGCCGGGTCATACGCCGGGCCATGTCAGCCTTTACCATCATGCGAACAAGACGTTGATTGCCGGGGACGCCTTGGTGATCAACAACGGTGAGTTGCAATGTTCATCTCCCTACTCAACGATTGACATGGAGAACGCTATCCGCTCGTTGGAGAAATTCAAACCGTTCGACATCGAAAGCGTCGTCTGCTACCACGGCGGACTGATGCGAGGAGACATTAACAAGCAGATCGCGGATTTGACCGTAAGGTTGTAATCTGTTTCCCGAGCGCTTCGCGACTTATCTAATTTAACGCCTTTCCCTCCAACACAGGCGCCACATTGAAGATGACCTCGTCGTGATTGTCTTGCGGCGCTTAGGCAAAGAGTTATAACGAGTTAAGCTAACGGAAAAGTATGACAAGTTCTGCTATAAGCGACTAACATCGTGAAAAGCAGGAGATTACAATGAGTAATCTTAACTTTACAACCGAGGATGGGAATGATGGAACCATGTATCCTGAAACTATTATTCGCTTCGGATCAAAATCCTGCTTTAGTCACCCCAACGGGTATCTTGTATACGGAGGAAGTGGCGGTAATATACATGGTCCGTCCTGATAATCCTCCCCACGTTAAATTGGAAGTTATTTCGGGAATCTTCAACAATCCGATAACGCTTCCGTCTGGTTCAAACACCCATACTCCTCCCGGTCCTGCGCAGTACACGTGCCCCTCTTCGTCTACCTTCAAGCCATCGGCGACGCCTTCTCCCATACTCACGTCCAGCTTGGCGAACAGTCTGCCGTACACCAATCGGCCATGGTTATCAAGATCGAACACTCTGATATGCTGACGTTCCGTGTCGCTGACATACAGCTTTCGTTCATCAGGCGATAACGCTAAACCGTTAGGACCAGCAAAGTCATTGATAAGTAGTGTCAGTTTGCCTGACGGAGATAACCTGTAGACTCCCTGAAATAACTGCTCTTGCGCTTTCGGTGCTTGCAATTCATTCACTAAACCGTAATTGGGGTCTGTGAAGTAAATGGAGCGGTCCGAAGCTACAATCACATCGTTCGGACTGTTCAAGCGTTTACCCTCATAGCGGTCAGCCAGCGTAACGATCGGTCCAATCGAATCATACAGGGAATATAAAGAGAGCCTTCGACCAGCATGTTCGCAAGCAATGAGCCGCTGTTCGGCGTCAAATGCCAGTCCGTTCGACATTCCGCTTGGACGCCGCACTACGGAGAGATGGTCCTGCTCCTTCAAGCGATAAATCGTGTTTGCCTTAATATCGCTGAATACAAGCGAGCCGTCCGTTTTATCCCAAGCTGGACCCTCGGTAAAAATAAATCCGGTGGCTGCCTGTTCGAGACAGGTGATCTGAGGAAACAAATCATAAAATACGTTAGATGCAATATCAGCTTTCATTTTTTTTACCTGCAGCTTCCAAATGTATTTCTTCTTTAAGACCCAAGATGAGTTTTTTCTTAGGATATGCAGGAAACATGTTCGTCGTCAATAACATCACAACATAAACGTTCAATATTATTAGTACTTGGTAGTGGAAATGTCCAAAGAAGAAGGAGCGAAGTGCTCCTTCTTTTTTACAAACCGAGATCATTTGAATCAAAGAGAAACCTCTCATTGGATACACCTCGGTGCTCCTTTTTATGAAAATCACAGATAATCCGAAGGTCGTGAACTATAGTTGAATGAAAACCCAGAAACGAGGCTGCCGATTTGATCGGTGGCCTTCATTGCGTTAACGGGCAGGATAGTTTAACAAAATGTGGAATTATATGAAGAGTATAATCGCTTCGTGAGATGGTCCTATTCAAACATTTTCAAACACAACTCACTGAACTTACGAGGAATTATAGCTCAATAAACACGAATAGGATAAGGCAGCCGACATCCCGGCAGTCTTTGCTCACCCTATAGCAGGAATATTCAGTATTGTTTTGAATTAATTATCTATTGAATTACATGGTCAAGAAATATTTTATCAATTAAAAATACTTTCGAAGGCGAGTGAAGATATGAAAAATATTTGGAATTGGGCTGGCAACTACAAGTATAGTGCCTCTGAACTCCATACTCCCACAAGTGTGGAGCAAGTACAGGAATTTGTGGTTCGCAGTAAGCAAATAAAGGTGCTTGGCACACGGCACTCGTTTAATAGCATCGCCGATTGTACCGAAATCCTTCTTTCGCTTCAGAACCTTAACCGTGTGGTAGCCTTAGATACTCTAAAAAATAAGGTAACTGTTGAAGCAGGAATCCGGTATGGAGAGCTATGTGAACATCTTCATAACCATGGCTATGCGCTTCACAATTTGGCGTCGCTGCCGCACATAACCGTTGCTGGTGCATGCGCTACGGCAACACATGGTTCTGGTGATCGAAATGGCAATCTTGCTACAGTGGTCGATTCAATGGAAGTTGTTCAGGCGAATGGGGACAAGGCTGTATTCTCTCGCGAGCAACAAGACATCGCAGGTTCAATTGTTGGGCTTGGAGGATTGGGGGTAGTCACTAAAATTACACTGGATGTGATCCCAACATTTCAGATGAGTCAGCATGTTTACGATAATTTGTCACTAGTGCAACTTAATGAGCACTTTGACGATATTTTTTCCAGTGCTTACAGTGTTAGTCTATTCACCGATTGGAAGAATCCGAATTTCAATCAAGTCTGGATAAAGCGGAAGCTGACGGATCAAGTCTCTGATCAAGTGGCCCCTGAGTTTTTCGACGCGCAATTAGCAACTTCACCACGGCATCCAGTGCCTGGACATACAGCGGAGAATTGCAGCGAGCAGATGGGCATCGCGGGACCATGGCACGAGAGATTGCCGCACTTTCGTATGGATTTCACTCCGAGTGCTGGAGAGGAACTGCAAAGCGAGTATTTCGTGCCGCGACAAGATGCCTGTCAGGCATTGAATGCGCTTAATGGCATACGGGAGCATATCTCGCCATACCTTTATGTTTCTGAAGTTCGTACCATTGCCAAAGATAATTTGTGGATGAGCCCTAATTACAATCAGGATTCAGTTGCTATTCATTTTACGTGGAAACCGAATTGGGAGGCAGTCAAGCAAGTGCTGCCGATGATCGAAAAGCAACTTGCGCCTTTCCGGGCTCGTCCGCATTGGGGGAAGCTGTTTACCATGCAGCCCGATCAGTTAAAGCCACTCTATGAGAAGCTGCCAGACTTCCGACAACTGATGCTTCAGTGTGATCCACACGGAAAGTTTCGTAACGACTTTTTGAATAAATATTTGATGGAAAAATAGATTACGCATGACATTTCGATTGCTCAATAGGCGAATCAGATTGTGCGGTTTCGTGATGGACGGTTGAATGAAGTTTTCTAGTGTTTATAAGACCGGAACTCCTTGGGAAATAAAGGGTTCCGGTTTGTTTTATTTTTTTGCGGTGGATCAACTTTAAAATTCAGCTAGATGATATCACCCTTAATCATTGTCCATTGCACTTGGAATTGTTCATTTAACAAGACAAGATCAGCGTCAAGTCCCGTGGAGATTCGGCCTAGAGTATCAATGCTTAATATTCGTGCAGGTGTGGTTGAAGCCATTTGAACCGCGTCTTTTAAAGAAATGCCGGTTTCAACGGTTAGACGCAGTGCCTCATTCATCGTAACCGTACTGGAGGCTAAAGTCCCATCCTCTAGTCGAGCTACACCGTCGGAAACCGTAACATGATGGCCACCAAACATATAATTCCCATCACCTAGTCCCATGGCTTGTAAAGCATCTGTGATAAGTATCATGCCATTGGGTCCTTTCAGACGATGCATCATTCGAACGATCGCAGGATGCAAATGAATGCCATCCACAATCGCTTGGAGGCTTACATGTTCTTCTTCAAAAGCGGCTACAACCAGACCGGGATCACGATGATGAATCGGTCGCATGCCATTGAAACAATGCGTTACGTGACTCGCTCCGGCTTCAAAGGCTTGCTTTGCTTCCTCGTATGTGGCATCTGAATGCGCAACGGCGATTATGACGCCCTTTTCTTTCAGAAAAGAGATGAGCTCCATCCCGCCAGGTAATTCTGGGGCTATTGTAACCATCTTAATCAGTCCATCTGCTTCGTTAAAAATTTCTTTCATTTCAGTAAGATTCGGATGTCGTAAAAACCGTTCATTTTGCATACCTTTACGCTTCGGATTCAGATAAGGACCCTCTAGATGAAGACCGGCAATTTTGGCCCCGACTTCATGCCCGATGACACGTTTCACACTGCGAATCATGGCTAGTAATTCTTCAATTGTAGAGCTAACAGAGGTAACCAGAAACGAGGTGCAGCCCGTTTTAGCACAAGCCCGCGAAACCTCTTGAATACTGGCCTCACTGCCATCCATCATATCGAACCCGTTAGCACCGTGGATATGCACATCGATCATTCCAGGTATCAATAAATGTCCTTGGCCATCCATAAGTTCATATTCGCCCTCGGGAAGAGAAGAAAGACCACTTTCTAACTTTTCAATAATTCCGTTTCTTATCCAAAGTGCGGCAGGTAGAACAAGGTCGTCTGGTCGAATCACATTTACGTTGTGCAAAATTTTAAGACTCATCTTTGATATCCTTCTCGTATTTGTCTTTTTCCTCACATTGAATAATCGCTATATTCTTATTATGGAGTACTTCTCTTATTTCGTTAGGCACCTCTTGATCGGTAACCAAAATATCCACAAAGTCAAAATCTAAACGATAAACCGATTTGCTTGTAAACTTCGTGAAATCAGCTACAACGATTACCTGATCCGATCTGCGGGCCATCTCTTTTTTTACAGAAACATCATCTTCGTATGGGAAGTAAAGCCCATCAGTTTGTATAGCTGTAGCTCCGATAAATGCCTTATCAGCTCTCAATTCTCTTAGCTTATCGATGACGGAGGGACCATATAATAACCGATTTTTGGTATGTAAATAACCGCCGAGCACATAAACTTGCAGATCCTCCCGACCTGAGAGAATCCCTACAATGTCTATGGAGTGTGTGATTGCCGTAATATTGTTAGCAGAAATTTGTTCTGCTACAGACTGTACCGTTGTTGATACGTCTAAAATGACTGTTTCCCGATCTTGAATTAGTTTAGCTGCTATCTTCCCAATTTTTCTTTTACTGTCTGTTTCGTCAATTAACCGTTCCTGATAGGTGGCTATTTCCTTCTTCAATTGAGGCAAAGCGACGCCTCCATGTGTACGAATAACGACCCCTTCTTGCACTAATTTAACAATATCTCTTCGGGCTGTATCCCTTGATACATCTAGAAGAGAGCAGATATCCATAACACTCATCGCATGATGTTCATTAATATAGTCGAGTATTTTTAGCAATCGTTCTTCTTGGTACATCATTATCACCTCATATAAGTAAGCTTATCATTAAATATAAGTATTTTGAAGTAAAATTTAAGTATATTTAAGTATTTGAGAAGAATTCTATCTTGTTACTTTGATTGAGAAAATAAGTCATTTCATTATAGGATTGAAACGGATGACGCCGCCATGTAAGATAAAGCACATACTTGTAGCAAGAGGAAAGGTACATCTATGTGGACTTATACCGTAAATCTAGTTCGTGATTTATCTCCCGGCGTGAAGCGGTTCATCGCAACCGAAAGCTTGTTTGGCATCGGAGTGGGCATCTTCAGCCTCATCCTGAATTTACATCTCTTGGACCTTGGCTTTTCCAAAGGTGACATCGGTAGAATAACGTCGCTTGGGGCATTGACAATTGGCCTGGCCAGTCTGCCGGCAGGTTTCATTGTGAAGAGCGTTGGGCGCAAAACAATGCTCGTCACCGGCATGCTCATGGCATTCCTGTCGCTCGCGCTATTCGGCTTTGGAACCAGCCTTGGCGCGGTTACCGCCGCGCAGCTCATCTGGTCGCTCGGCATTACAGCGATCGTGAACTCTGAAATTCAGTTAATCTTCCAATATTGCCACAGCAAGAAAGAAGAGACGAGCGCGTATTCGTTGCTGTTCGCCGTATTCACATTGTTTACCGGCCTCGGCACATGGCTCGGCGGCTACTTGCCGGATTGGCTGCCCGGGCATACCACGTTGTACCAGTTTGCCTTCTTCATTGCCGGCGGATGCTTGGCGCTCTCAGGCATATTACGGGGATTGCTGCTTCCATCTACACATGCAAGGGTGAAAAATGCTGCGGTAACAACGGCCAGCGGCATTCAAACAGCGAAACCTTCGGACCGGCCGAAGAGAAGGCATGCGATGTATTTTCTGCTGATGCTTTCGCTGCTTATTTTCATCTCTGGCTTTACGTACGGGCTGCTTAGCCCGTTTCTGAATGTCATCCTGAAATTCAGGTTTCAGATGGAGGACGGAGGCATCTCCGGTTTGCTCGCGTTGGCCGGATTTTTCTTTTTTATCGGATCGATCGTAATGCCGTACGTCGTAGAGAGATGGGGCAGCCGGAGCACGTTCGTGTTCCTGTTTCTATATAACATGTTTGTCGTGGCGTTGATGGCGCTCGCCATGCCGGCCTTCATATTTGCCGTACTACTGCTCATTCGCGGGACGGGCTTCACGATGCTAAACAACTTGCTGGACAGTGAATGCATGTCGGCAGTCGCCGAAGAAGACCGCAACTTGTTCGCAGTCATGCGGACGGTATCGCGCAGCATCGGCAACACTATCGCCTCTTATTGGGCGGGCTACATTTTGGCAGGAAATCATTATTCGCTGCCCTTCCTTCTTACGGCGGTTGCCATACTTGCGGGGTATGCCTTTTATGCGTGGTTCGTACAGGGCATGCTGGATAAGAGACTGCAGGGACAGTCTTGACGCGGCCGCGAATGTCAGCTAATCGTAAGGAATGATCGCCACTGATGTAATGAAGAAAGCGCCTGTTCGGTTTATCCGGACAGGCTTTTGGTTGAAATGAATAAACGGGAGGATTAATTAACGAGTGAAATCTGAAACGGCAAATTACGAAAATAAAAAGGATAAATTAGCGAAAATGTGGAATATTCAAAGGGGTGTAATCCATTATGAAAGGACGTTTTACAATGGCACTTACAGAAAAGAAAGTATTGGATGCAAAAAACAGATTGGAACTGCAAGATTTAAGAAACGAAGAGATACATATGGCCTGTTTCAAAGAGGCATCTTTTAATAATATTGACATGAGAGGCACTACATTTGCGCATTCGAATTTTGTGAATTCTAAGTGGGAACATATCTATTTCTCAGATGTAACTATTAATATGATTCAGATGGGAGGAACTATATTTGAGAATATTGTTCGTCCTAAAGCTGAAAAAAGTCAGTTACTTGAAGAGCCTGGAACGGGAGGTTGGGTAAATGTCGAGCCAGTAATGTTTAAAAACAGTGATTTGAGTACCTCCATATTTGACTCATGCAATCTTACGAACGTGGAACTCAAGAATTGTAATATTGATGGGTTAAGCATAGATGGAATTTTGATTAAAGATTTATTAGATAAATACAAGAATAGGAACTAATCTATTTGTTATTTTACTTATCTAAGCCCATGGGAAGTCGGTGATCTCATCCACATTGGTTTAACCCATCATGTAACCGCTTACTTGAAATGCTGCATTTTGAGGCCAATTCCTGAAGGGGGACACTTATGAAAAAAAACAGGTTCAACCTGTTGGCCAAATTGTTAATTTCCTATATATTGGTGCTGCTGTTTCCCGTCATCGTTATTCTATTCTACTATTACCCGAATTCAACGGAAGTTGTGAAGCAAAAGGAAATGGACTGGAACGCTCATGTCACCGCACAGTTCATGAACTCGATGGATATTTTCACCCGTTATGTGTATAACCTCCCGTCGGAGCTAGTGAACAACCAGGAGATCAAGTTGTACTTGGCTGGGGACGACGATTATCAAAGAGTCGTCATTGCAAACGAAATGCGGAAATACAATGCGACGGATGCATTCATCGACAACACCTTCTTGTATGTTAAAAGCATCGGCTTTCTGTTTGCCAAGACAGGGAATGCCTTCAGTATTCACGACTTCGAGAGTCCAGGCGTCGGGTATTATTACGAAAATTGGCCGCATAAAGCCATGTTCGAGGAATTGAACAACTTGACTTCACCAACGGTACGGCCGGCCGAAAACGTCATCGTATCCGGCAATAACCGGACGCGAATGTTGACTTTCTTATCGCCGTTGCCGTTAGGCGGACTCAACTCGCCCGGTACCGTTCTCATCATGGTGAAGGAGGAAACGATTATCCGGCTGATGAAGTCGGTTTCCGAAGCTTTTACGGGTGATTTCTTTATTTTTGACTCAAAGGGAAATCGTTTGGTCGCTTCAAATGAAACCTCCTACAGTAACTCGAGTGAATTTAAAGATTTGGTGTCTAGCTTGGATGAGCGTCGGTCTGGATCAGGTATTTATCAGATCAACGGCAAATCTTTTATCGTTTCGCACGAAGTATCGGATAAAAATGCCTGGAAATATGTCACTCTGATGGCTGTGTCTGAAACGTTGCAAGATATCCGATTGATTCAGCGTAACACCGTTGTTCTTTTTATTCTGATTTTATTGCTCGAAGTGATCGTCATCTATGTGTCCATCCGTAAAAATTATCATCCGATCAAAGGTTTGGTCCATTTCGCTAAAAACCTGTTTACGCTAAGAGAGCCGAGAACCATGAACGAAATCGATACGATACGGTATGCGCTCGATCAACTTTCCTCCGCCAACAGCAGGCTGGACGAAAGGGTGAAAAGCACGCTGCCAGTCATGCGTGATAATCTGTTGTTCGAGCTGATATGCGACCGTTACCCGACATGGGATGCGTTTCAAAAGGAGGCCGATCCGTACGGAGTTTGCTTCAACTATACTCATATTACGGTTGCTGTCCTTTCTTGCGAAACAAAAGAAGGCGGCATTGAAGCGATTGCTGAGTATTGTCGGATGGAGGAGCACAGACTGCCAGAAGGATTTCAAGGGTACTTCTTCAATAGCATTTATAATCAAGAGATCGTCTTTGTTGGTTCCCACAACCCGATCTTTCAATTAAAGGTGTATCTCTGCGGTCTTCAGCAAGAGCTGCTCGAACGGACCGGCATACGTACGTTGATCGGAATTGGAGCACCGGGACAATCCCCGGAGGGGGTTCACCTCTCTTATTTGCAGGCCATTCGCGCTGCCGAGCATCTTCGGGTACGGAATCAATACTCGGTTCTTGTTTTCGACGAAATCGAAGTCCAGCAAACAAGCGCAGTTTCCTATTTTGCAGAACAACTGCAATCGCTTGAGCTGTTAATTTTAAAAAATGACTTTTCCGCAATTGAATCGGTTATGGAGCGCATCATCGCCTATATCGGGCACGACGGTACTCCGCCGCATATGGTCAGAGCTGTTTATTTGAACACGGTCATCGTCATATTCAACGGATTGCAGCGTTTCCGGCAGGGCGACCAAAGCTTGCTGCAATTGACCAGTGTCTCTTACCTTCATCGTTACACAATCGAGCAAATGATCGATATTATGCGTGAAAGCTGCTGCAAGCTTTGCGATCTCATTCGCAGCTCACAGCCAACTTCCAGGACAGCATCACAGAATGACATCCTTGCGTTCATTGAAGGAAATGGCATGCATCCTGAATTTTCGCTGCAGCTCATTGCCGATCATTTTAACATGTCGATTTCGGGCTTCAGCTATCACTTCAAGAAAACAATGGGACACAATTTCAAGGAATATATTGATCAGCTTCGTATCCAAAAATCCATCACATTACTTCGAAAATCAGATGAAACGCTGGAATTGGTCGCGCAGCAAGTCGGCTATTCGAATACGTCGAGTTTTATTCGCTCCTTTAAAAAAGTGGTCGGCATTACGCCGGGCCAATACCGGGATTCAAACAAATGAAAGGTAGCTACCCGTTGAAGACAGCGTGGTAGCCGTTTTTTTTTCGTAAAGGTTGCAACTGTTATGCGCGAAGCGGTATCAGTTGTCAACAAGACGCATTTTTTGAAGATATGCAATTTTTGAAATCTGTCTGTAAGACGTATCTGCAAGTATTCTCCATTACCAAAGTTAAGCGTTTTCAAAAAATGGGGATTCATCAAAAACTGATCGTTTACGCCTCCTCGAGTGAAGATTAAAGTTAAGGTGGAATCGGCAAGGATTGTGCATAACCAATACTTTTGAGGGGTGATGACGGCAATGCGTAAAAAGTTAGCAGTTATACTATCGTTGTTTATGGTTTCTGCCGTAGTAATGGCAGGCTGCAGCGAATCCAGCTCCAAAACTGAAGGAAATAGCAACACTGGTTCAGGAAATGCAGGTAAAAGCGGTGCCAAAGTACAATTAACGGGCATCATGGTCAAACACGCTCTAACGAAACCGCTTGCAGAAATGGAATGGCTGAAAAAAGCGGAAGAAGAAGCAGGCGTTGAAATCAAGTGGCAAGAGATTACGGCAGACTGGGGACAGAAAAAGGGTACCATGCTTGCCAGCGGTGATGTTCCGGATTTATTTGTTGGTCCTAATGTCATTACAGACGCCGATTTTGCGCAGTTTCAAGGCCTGTTCCAAGATTTATCCGATTTGGTCAACAAAAACGCTCCGAATGTGCAAATGATGTTTAATGCTAAACCCGAAACCAAAGTCATTGCCACGCAGCCTGATGGAAAAATTTACGGTTTGCCCAAATACCAACGTTTTTGGCCCGCTTCTGCTACAAGACAATTTATTAATAAAAAATGGTTGGACAATCTGGGATTAAAAATGCCGACTACGTGGGATGAATTATATAACGTGTTGGTCGCATTTAAAGAAAAAGATGCTAACGGCAACGGCGATTTGAACGATGAGATCCCCATGGACTGGCCGGGAGGTATCGGCGGATATTTCAATCCTGCAGTTCTCCTGGGGAGTGAGGGCATTACATTATCCGATGGAAGCGGCCAAGGCTATTATGTGGAAAACGGGAAAGTGAAAAACTTCCTGATCGACGATCGTTTTAAAGATTTGGTCGTATTCTTGAATAAATGCTACGCAGCCGGGTTGATTAACCCAGAAGTATTTACACACGATTACACGAAATACCAGTCGATTGCACGCGGCACCGGAGATATGGCCAAAGTCGGCTTCACATGGGGTTGGGTCGCATCGGACAGATTCGGAGATCAGGTGGCGCCGCAATATACCTCGATGTCCCCATTAAAGAGGTCCGCAGATTCTAACGCTAAACTATCTTGGAGCTATGATTACAACTCCCTTAACTTTGGAAGCAACATGGTAGTCATGTCGGCGAAAACGAAGAATAAAGACGCGGCAATGAAATTCATCAATACCTTATATGATCCTAAAGTCAGCATGCAAGTCTTGTTCGGTTCATTAGGTACGAATATTAAGGATAATGGAGATGACAGTTACAGCGTATTGCCGCCGACAGATTCCAAAATGGATCCTGGGACATGGAAATGGACGTCATCTATGGCGGATAACGGACCTATGTATATTGCTGATGCTTTAAAATTGAATCTCGGCAAAGATATGAGCGAGGTTCTCACGCAATCCGAACCGCTGAAGGGCGCTCTGAGTGTAAGTACAAAGACCGACGTCTTCCCTAACTTGTTTATCAAATATTCAACTGCGGATAATAACACATTAAGTCTGAACAACACGAACCTCATGAATTTGGCGAATCCCAAATTTGCGCAATGGGTTACGAAAGGCGGCATTGATGCCCAGTGGGATGCTTATGTGAAAGAATGCCAAAAAGCCGGTTTGCAGCAAAATATTGAGATTATGCAAAAATACTACGATAGCTTCATGAGTAAGAACAAATAAAATAGCATGATGATAGATGCTATGCTTCCTGTGCGGACGGTATAGCATCTATCTAAAAGGGAGAATGCCTGGATGAGCTCTCAAATAAGTGAAATCAGCAAAGATACTGCGGGTATCCGATTAGCTAGAAAACCTACCGTTGTAAGCACATTCAAACGCGACCATCAATTGTGGATCATGATTTTTCCGGCAATCGCTGTCATATTGATTTTTAATTATGTGCCGATGTACGGCATTCAACTCGCTTTCCGGGACTATGATTTTTCCAAGGGCCTTACGGGAGGAGCATGGCACGGATTCTACTATTTTAAACAATTTATGAACAGCTATTTGTTTGTCGATTTAATGAAAAATACGTTTATCATCAGTTTGGCGTCGATTGTTCTCGGGTTTCCTGCTCCTATTATTCTGGCATTGATACTGAATCAGATCAGAAGAAAAAAAGCAAAACAAACCTTGCAAACGACGGTGTATTTACCCCACTTTATATCGACCATTGTACTGGTTGGGATGCTAAATGTCCTATTATCGCCGGAAACCGGCATTGTTGGGCATTTGATGAAGTCCATTGGTATGGGCGATGTTAACTTGCTAGCTTCTACAAATACATTCATGCCCGTTTATGTACTTTCCGATATTTGGCAGCATTGCGGATGGAACAGCATTATTTATTTAGCTGCGCTTTCCACGGTTGATCCACAATTGTATGATTCTGCCAAAATTGATGGGGCCAGTAGATGGCAAACGATACGTTATGTGGATATACCTGCTATTGTTCCTACAATGATTATTTTGTTTATTCTCAGCATGGGGAATGTGCTTGGTACCGGCTTTGAAAAAATCTTTTTAATGCAAAATGCGTTAAATCTCCCTGTTTCCGAGGTTATTGCCACTTATGTATATAAGATTGGTATTGTATCTAATCAATTCAGTTACTCGTCGGCCATTGGTTTGTTCAATACGGTCATTAATTTTATTTTCTTGATTGCTGTGAACGCCATCTCGAAGAGATTTTCAAATATGAGTCTATGGTAATTGGATGTAGAAGGGGGGAGTGGAGTTGAGTCTATTAAGCAAGAATGGTAATGAAATCATATTCCGTCTTTTTCTATTTGTGCTATGTGTCTTGATCTTTTTAATCATTGCATATCCGTTGTACTTTATCATTATTGCATCTATTAGTGACTCTACCCTTGTTTCAACCGGTCATGTCTTATTTCTGCCGAAAGGCATCAGTCTTTTTGGATATCAGGAAATTTTTAAAGACGCCAGAATTTGGGTCGGTTATCGAAATACACTTGTATACACATTGCTCGGAACTTTTGTGAATTTGCTGTTCACTTTACCGGCAGCCTATGTGCTATCAAGGAAAGAATTTAAGGCTAGACGTCCATTAATGTTGATCTTTGTCATTACATTGTTTTTTAACGGAGGTTTAATTCCAACTTACTTATTGATAAAAGGTCTGCACTTGACAAACACGATGTGGGTTTTCATTTTGCCATTTTCCGTTAATGTGTTCAATCTCATTATTGCACGAACATTTTTTGAAACGTTGCCATCGGAATTGTATGAGGCAGCTGCCATGGACGGTTGTTCTCATTTTAAGTATTTTATCCAGGTGGCTATGCCCTTGTCCAAAGCGCTTATATCCGTTATCGGCCTTTACTACTTGGTCGCGCACTGGAATGATTTCTTCACGGCTTTAATTTATATAAGAAATAATGAGCTGCAGCCGCTGCAAATCATTTTAAGGGATATTCTTTTATCGAATCAGGTTTTTGCCAATGGAGCAGGCGTTGGCGGCGATGCGGGAGGCTACGCGCAAAGATATGCTGATCAAATCAAGTATGGTGTGATCATCGTGTCTACGCTGCCGATTTTAATCCTATATCCTTTTATACAAAAATATTTTGAAAAAGGCGTATTGATTGGCTCTATAAAAGGCTGAGCGTGGGAAGGTAGGCGTTTGCCTCCCAGAGACATACGTCCAATCAAGCACTTTGTACCGCACATATGATTATACCGTAGTGAAAATCATTTGAGGGGAATGAGTAAACATGGGAGCAGTAGGTTATGGTGATGGTTATGGTATGGGCCGCAACGTAGCATTTATTTTGGTTCTTTTTATTCTTTTGGTTATCATCACATCAGCTTTTGTAATTTAATATTCCTTCATCCAACACAACACAAAACATATGGAGAAAAATAAAGACGGTCCTATCGCGAAATAAATGCGAAAAAGGCCGTTTTTTCTTTTTGTCGAAAATCTACAATAAACGAAAACCGAACCGTGCGAGTCGGTCTGATTTATCTGGCTATTTTAAGCCTATAGTTAACTTAAAGTAACTTAGTTTAAATTTATTCACTCCTTCTCATGGCAGGAATGATTATCTATAATTGAAAATGTTAGGTGATCGGAGGTGAATGATCTTTCTCGCAGGACAAGGAATGGAACGAAGTGAAACAAAAGTCCGAGCGGGATGGAAAAATAGTTGAACGCGTCGAGCAGATTTTTATGAAACGTGCGGAATATTTTAAAGGATAGATAGGATAATGTGAAAGTAGGAGGAATTATACTCATGAAATATCGTAAACTTGGTAAGAATGGTCCAGAAATTTCAGTCATTGGCTTCGGCTCCTGGGCAATCGGCGGAGGAGGCTGGGCCAGCGCTTGGGGCAACCAAGACGATGAGCTGTCAGCTGAAAGCGTGCGAGTTGCTTTGTACAACGGGATCAATTTTTTTGACACTGCGGCCGTCTATGGTCTGGGTCATTCAGAGGAAGTTATCGGGAATGCGTTGAAGGGAGACCGTGACAAAGTGGTGTTGGCGACCAAATGCGGTCTGGTTTGGGACGAGAACAAAAACATTTCCAAGAACGGAACCTACGACTCCATCCTTCGTGAAGCGGAAGCATCCCTGCGTCGTCTCGGTACCGATTATATCGATTTGTATCAAATGCACTGGCCGGATACGGATGCGAACGCTCCGGCGGAAGAGACGATGCGTGCCATGGATAAGCTCGTACAAGATGGCAAAGTACGTTATGTAGGCGTAAGCAATTACAATGTTTCGTTATTGGAAGCGTCGCTTTCCGTAAGACATGTTGATTCTCTTCAGCCGCCGTATTCCATCCTGAGGCCTGCCGTTGAGAAGGAGATTTTGCCATTCTGTCTGGAGAAAGGAATCGGCGTCGTTGCCTACAGCCCGCTAACTTCAGGTCTCTTGTCAGGAAATTATACCTACGACACCAAATTCTCAGATGACGATTGGCGCTCCCGCAACGCTGCACATACCGGGGAGGGTTTGAGGAAAAACGTGGAACGCGTAGAGAAGCTGAAAGTTATCGCGAGCCGGTACGGCATGACCATGCCTCAGCTTGCTATCGCATATGATCTCGCCCATCCGGCTTTGACCAGCGCTCTTGTAGGCGTTCGCAAGCCGAGTCACATCTTAAGTGTACTGCCGGCCATCGATCTGACTTTGGATGAGGCTACACTTGCAGAAATTCGCAAAATAGCGGTTGAATAAAGGAGAGTCTTTATGAACATTGATTTGAGAGGTCAAACAGCGCTGATTACCGGGGCTTCGGGACAGCTTGGACGTGTCATGGCCCGAACATTGGCTCTATGTGGGGCGGATATTGTCATTCACTATAATCAGAATGAGTTGAAGGCGGCCGAGTTACAGGCCGAGATCGAAGGGATCGGGCGCCGTGCTGTTACTGTTCAAGCTGATGTGACCAAAGCGGATGAAGTCACTGCGCTGAAGGAGCGCGCGCTCGGACTTACGGGGGCTGTAGATATTGTCGTTGCAAATGCCGTTGTACAGTACGAATGGACATCGGTACTCGATCAGCCGATAGAAGACTATATCAGCCAGTTTGAATCGTGCGTTATACAAAGTGTACTGCTCGCAAAGGCATTCTTACCAGACATGGTGAAACGCAAAAAGGGCAGGGTTATCGGTATTAATACAGAATGCTCCATGCAAAATTTCCCTTCCCAATCCGCTTATGTGAGCGGCAAACGGGGGATGGACGGGTTGTACCGGGTACTGGCAAAGGAAGTCGGCGAACATCAAGTGACTGTTAACCAAGTGGCACCAGGCTGGACGATCAGCGATAAGGATCGGGAAAACCTTACGGAACGCCAAGAGTCGTATGAAAGCCACGTACCGTTGAAACGCCGTGGCACCGATCAGGAAATCGCCAATGTGGTAGCGTTTCTGGCATCTGATTTGGCGAGTTTTATTACGGGAGCATTTATCCCCGTGAATGGCGGCAACGTAATGCCGACGATATGAAACTGGGAGCTATATCGATGTTAGGGATATGGCAGTAGCCTGTATGCCCTAAGGCTCTTTCTTCCATCTCACTCCATGTCTCAATACTTGAAATTGTGCTAAAATATAGTCATGGGAACTAGGAACCAAGATGTTAAGAGAGGTCCAATGACGATGATAAATAAACCCGGCAAGCATGGGCCCGTATATCACCTGCCTCCGTTAGGAGAGCCTCCACCTCTGAGCGTCCAGTTCTTAGGGGTTAATTACTGTGATACGGATTACCGCAATATTCGAAAGATTGCACAAATTACCGTTTTCGGTTTCGTACTATCAGGGCAAGGCAGTGTTCAGGTCGGTCCCCAAGCCTATATGGCTCGTCAGGGAGACATGTTCATCCTACCTGCAGGCTATTACCATGAAGTTGCCTCAGACCTAGACCACAAGGAGCAATGGAGTTATATATGGCTAAACATTAGCGGAAGCTGGATTCTGAAGATGCTTGAAGCCTACCAACTGCTTTCACATGTCGTGACGCCCAGAAGCGGATTGGAGTACTTGTTTAAAGAGGCTATTGAAAGCGCTAAACAAAAATCAGTAGAAGAAATGCAAAGTGAGCTGCAGATCATCCTTATGCGAATCATTGTCAGCCTCTCTGAAACTTTACGTAAAAGAGGGGAAGCGTTAACATCAACGGTTCAAGTGATAAAGCAATTTTTGGATAACAGTATCCTTCATCCTTTCGACCCGACCCAGCTCTCTTCACAAATGGGCATTTCCAATAAGCAGATAAATCGCTTGTTTAAAAGAGAAATAGGAACTACCATCTATAACTATGTCATCTCCAAAAAGATAGAATCCGCTAAACTGATGCTGCTCGACACACATCTGACCATAAGCGATATTGGTTATAAGCTTGGATATGTCGATCCGCATTATTTTTCGAACCTGTTCCAAAGCAAAACCGGAGTTAGACCAAGCGCCTTTCGAAAGCAATTTATTAAAATTCAATAGACATGCCGCGAATTGTTCAGGAATTGCGAATGATTCTTCACGGCATGTTTTTGTTTTATGAAAAAGTAAAGGACGTCCATAATCCTCACCCGATGAACCGCTTATTCTATTAAAAAGTTGTACAGACCACGGTATACTTAATTCAGATTATTTTATGAAGGGAAAAATACAATGCACAGTGATTTTATTATACAGCCACCTCATCCTGAAACGGAATGGTCCGCCTGTACAGGCTATTCTGAATCTGCAGTAATGATAGAACGAATTTTGGATGTCTCCCTAAAAGATGCCAGTATTTGCACAGGGCCGGATCATATGTACTATATGACCGGAGCGACAGAAGGCTCAAGCTTGCAGGTATGGACGTCCACAGACTTAAAATCATGGACGGGGCCAGCCGCCGTATGGAGCTTAGAGCAAGAGGGAACGTGGCAAAAGGAGAGTGAGGGCTCCTCTGGTATTTGTGCACCGGAAATCCACTATGTAAAGGGAACGTTCTGGATCACATATGGGTTGAAACAAGGCGGCACTGGTTTGCTCAAAAGCTTGTCCGCCTCCGTCATGGGTCCTTACCAGGATATGGGGAAGATAACAGATGACGGGCAGGATGCCTCTTTATTTGAGGATGAAGACGGAGTTGTTTATTGGATTTACAGCAATGGCAAAATTGCCAAAATGAAAGAGGACATGACCGGTCTTGAGGAACTTCCCCGGATGGTAGAAGTGCAGCCTTGGAAGGTCGCGGGGCGGGAGGATCATCCATCGTACTTACGGAACCTTCAGGTAGGAAGTTACGGGGCTTTTTTATATAAACGGGCTGGGTACTACTATATGTTCTGTGCAGATGCGTTTGAGAGGATGGGCAGCGATGCTGTAGATACCTTTGTAGCGGTGAGCCAATCGATCTATGGTCCCTACAGCCGACGGTATTTGGCACTTCCCCATGGCGGACAAGTCACTTTATTTGATGGACCGGACAATCAGCTGTATGCGTCCTTTGCAGGCTGCGGCAGCTATTCACCGGTTGAGCATTACCCTTCTGTTGTCCCCATGTCCATTGCAGGCCCGGGATTCATAAGGCCGATGGAGGGAACGGTGCTGGAGAAGGGAGCCGTGGGAAGTCTTAAACCTGTAGGGGAGTTCCTGATTCGGGATCCTCATATTAGCAAAGGACCGGATGGGACGTATTATTTGACGGGGACAACAGATAAGCCGCATCGTAATTTTTGGGACCGGAATAACCAACTTCACTTGTGGAGCTCAAATGATCTGAAGGAATGGAACCATGTGGCCAAAGTATGGGATTTATCCGAAAATGGGACATGGGAGAACAACATTTATGAAAATCCTTGTCTCTGGGCCCCGGAGATGATCTATTTGCACGGAACATTCTGGATCACTTATTCGCTAAAAGGCGGAGGCACCGGGTTGATTAAAAGTGTATCTGGACATGCAGAAGGACCGTATATCGATATGGGTCGCATGACGAATACGGATATTGACTCCAGCCTGTACCAGGATGATGATGGTCAAGTGTATTTTGTTTGGCAGGATGGTAAAATCGCCAAGATGAAGAAGGATATGACAGGCTTTGCGGAGGACCCCCGCAAGCTGCTGTGCTCGGATGGACAGCGCGTTGGCTATGAGGGTGCATTCATCGTGAAGTACAAAGGGAAGTACATTCTTGGTGCGGCGGAGTGGAATGGGGATAAACGCGTGGACGGAACGTATGATTTGATGTATGCCGTTGCTGAAGATTTGTACGGCCCTTATACTCCAAGACGGTTGGCGGTACCTCACGGAGGCCACGGAACGATGTTTATCGATAAAGACGGCAGACTCATGTCTACATTTTTTGGTAATGATCGAACCGCTCCATTTCGGACCCGTGTGGGAATTGTCCTGCTGGGGGCCGAAGAGGATGGGGAGGGGCTATGCATTGCACCTTGTTGTGAGTAATATTAAGACATGAATCAAGCTCCTGATCGGGCCGGATTCATGTTTTTTTCTACTATTCGTGAAATGGAAAGGAGCTGCCGGTCCATGAAGTTTTTCTCCGTAAAAAAGTTGGTTTCACCTACGGTAAGCATCCAGGGGAAAATCTTTGTCGCATTCAGTCTGGTTACTCTGATTGGAATCGTTGCTGTGACAAGTATTGTTTATTTGTACATGAGAGAAACGGTAAAGAAAAATGCGATTACTTCCGTTACGGAAAGCATACGCCAGGCGGACGAATCCTTAAATCTCCGATTGGAGGAAGTTAGTCGATTAAATACGGTGGTCGCTACCAATAAAACGGTGCTGGATACGCTGCTTAGCAAGACGGAGGAACCAAGCTACGAGTGGTTCCAGGAGCAAAAGCGGATCGAGGAGTTTTTATCCGCATTGATTGCCTACAAGCCATATATTTCACGCGTTGCCGTCATAGGGCTGAACGAAAAGGTGTTTTTTGTCGGATCCCCATGGCTCGACAAGAACATTTTATATGCACCGATGATGGATTATTTACTTCAAAATGGCTCAGGGCATGCTTATTTTCATCAAACCGGTTTCAGTGACTCCATTGTGACCGGGCGCGAGCTCCGATATAACCGTAATTTAATCGGTATGGTGATGTTCGATCTGAATGACGAGTTCATTAAGAAAATATATGATGTCAAACCTACATCGGACAGTATGTTGTATGTGGTTGATAGGAACAATGAATTTATTTATCAACCCCAAACAAGCGTCTTTGACAAGGCGGTGATCACTTTGCTCAATCAGGAGATATCCGGTTCAGATGGTTCGGTTGAAAGGGTCATCGGACAGAAATCTTACCTGGTTATCACACGGAAATCGGATTATACGGGATGGTCCACGGTGGCACTCGTTCCTATGAAGTCTCTCTTAACTGAAACGACGCGGATCCGAAATGTATTAGCCACAGTAGCCATTGTTGTGTTTATCATTATCGTCATCGGTACTTTACAGGTTTCCTCGAGAATTACAAGAAATATTCGAAGGCTGAGATCTATGATGATGCATGTCATGGAAGGCAACATGACGCTCCCAGCTGTCGAAATTCATTCTAAGGATGAAATAGGCCAGCTCTATCAAGTTTTCAAAAGTATGGTAGAGGAATTAAAGCGTTTACTTGAGGGAATCGTGATGACTGAGAAAGAGAAGCGTGAAGCGGAGTTGGCTGTTTTGCAGGCTCAAATTCGCCCCCATTTTCTGTATAACACGCTGAATACGGTCAAGTATTTGGCCAAACTGAACGGGGTGCCGAATATTGTTGAGGTGTCGGAATCTTTAATAGAGCTCATGCGCGGTGTTTTGGGGAATACGAATGAATTTCTTTCCCTGCAGGAAGAGCTGCAGTATGTCCGCAGCTACGTCAATATTGAAAAATACAAATATGTGGAACCCATCCATGTGAAGATAGAAGTCGAAAATGAAGAGCTTTTACAGTTCAGCGTGTTGAAGTTAATGCTGCAGCCTCTTGTGGAAAATGCCATCATTCATGGGCTATCCTCCTCGGAGCACGAGGGCCTAGTATTGATTCGCATCTATGAGGAAAACAAAGAACTGAGAATCGAAGTGAGAGATAACGGCAAAGGGATGTCAAAGGAACAGATCGATGCGCTGTTTGAAGAGAATAAAGTCCAGACGAACACACGCTTCAGCGGCATGGGCGTTCGCAATGTGCACGAACGCATTGTTCGACTGTTCGGGGAGCCTTACGGCGTGTTTCTTTATAGTGAGCCAGATACCTATACCACTGTGCAGATCAGATTTCCATTGGTGCCGGGTACGGATCGAAAAGGGCAGGAGGAATGAGGAATGTTTCAGGTATTATTGGTCGATGATGAGGCGTTGGCACGAAACGATGTGAAGAGTATGTTGGATTGGGAAAAGCATGGATTCACCATAAGCGGTGAAGCACATAACGGATCTATGGCGCTTTCCATGATGGAGCAGCAACCTCCGCATATCGCAATTTTAGACGTAAGCATGCCGTTAATGAATGGGGTAGAACTGAGCCGTATGATCAAAGACCGGTTTCCCAAGGTTAAAATGATCATGCTGAGCAGTTTTGACGATTACGATTATGTTCGGACCTGCCTCATGAACGGGGCTATGGATTATTTGCTCAAGCATCGCTTGAACGCGGGAGCTCTATTGACGCTTCTAGATAAAGCGGTTCAGGAATGGCAGAGTGAAGAACGAGAGCATGAAGCTCGAAGTGCTCAAACCCAGATGATTGAACGGCTAAGTCCGGTTATTCTTCGCGACTATGTAGCTAATTTGGCTAGAGATGTACAAGAAGCCGGGGAAGCGCTGCAGTCTTATGCAAGGGACAATGATCTGTATACCAATTCCATCACTTATGGAACCGCAGCTGTACAAATCGTACCTTTTCTGTTGTTGACGGAGTCCTTTACCGATGTACAGAAAAATCGGTTTGTTCAGCAGGCCACGGAAGTCATGCAAATGGCAATTGGCGACATTCAGAAGCGGACGGTAGGCTATGTGGGGGAGGGACGCTTTATTGTCCTGTTTTCTTCGGAAGATCGAAGTGAACATACGGTTACAACCCAAATCAATCAAGCCACGAGCTCCCTGGCTCATTCTCTCGAGAAATTCCTTAACTTAAAATGTGTCTATGCCATAGGACCGCTATGCGGAAATTTGCGGTTGGTTGGCTCCAGCTATACCAAAGCAAACGAGGATATAAACGTCATGTTCGATCAAGGATTGAACGCATCCATCCTGAAAGACTCTCTTTTAATGGAAGAACAGAAGCAATTGCTGCTTTTTCTGGAGCGGTTTGATGGGGAAAGAATAAATCAAATCATTTCAACCATTTTTGGTGCACTGCGTAGTCAGCCAGTCTACGCTATGACAGTGCAAATCATTGTAAGCGAAATGCTTCATCTTGTTGAAAGGGCATGGAAGCGGCATTTTCCTCATTCATCCTTAGAAGATAACGGGCTCATCCCCTCGAGGAATGAGCTTGGGCGAATGGGAAGCGTTGCTGAGCTGGAGAGATGGTTGTTAAATTACTATGCACGAATTGTTGAGGCTATTAAGAAAGAGCATGCAGGAGGATCCTATTCGCGTCATATTTCGAAAGCCATACAGTTTATCGCCGATAACTATGCCTCCAACATCTCCTTGGACATTACGGCGAGTGCCCTTAATCTGAATCCTTCCTATTTAAGCAGATTGTTCAAAGAGGAAACGGCTATGACCTTCACAGAGTATTTGAACCGGGTTCGTATTAAAACGAGCTGCATGCTTATGGAATCCGGCACCTATGCGTTGAAACAGATTAGCAGTGAGGTTGGATTTTTGAGTTATACGTACTTTTTTAAAGTGTTTAAAAGCATAACAGGAATGACACCTCAGGCGTACATGGATCATCTGAAACCGTCAAAAAAGTAGAATGGAAAGTCATAAATGTTGAATCATCCCAAAGCATTAATTAACTATACTTAGATCAACCCTTAGAAAACGCTTTCTTTTAAGGGTGAAAACAACGTGATCGGAGGAACGAAAGAATGAAAAGAAATTGGGGGACGGTACTGCTTTCAACTTTAGTAGTATCCAGTATGGCACTTAGCGCCTGCAGCTCGGATACCCCGAGTAAAGAGAAAGAGGGCACAACCAAAGTAGATGATGTGAAAACTGTATCTTCAGCGGGATTTCCCATTGTGAAAGAGCCGATTAAGCTGAAAATGTTCACAAGAATTGCGCCAACCAATGGACCATTTAAGGATATGCCGGTGTTCAAGGACTTTGAAAAAATGAGCAATGTTCAAGTGGAATTTATCGAGGCACCAACGGATGGCTTTCCTGAGAAAAAGAATCTGTTGTTTGCATCGAATGAGCTTCCTGATGCCATGTATCGCTCAGGTCTTACACAATTAGAGGCAATTAAATACGGTGCTGGCGGTCAATTAATTCCACTCGAGAAGCTGATTGATTCTTACGCTCCAAACCTTAAGAAGTTAATGGAAACGTATCCAGAGATTCGTTCCGCCATAACAACACCTGAAGGCCATATTTATGCCATCCCGGGGATTGTGACCGTCAACTCCGCCAGAACCGATAAAAGATGGATGAATCAAGCATGGCTGAAGAAACTGAATCTGAAGGAACCTGAGACTACGGATGAACTGTACGAGGTGCTGAAAGCTTTCCGGGAAAAAGATCCTAACGGCAACGGCAAACAAGACGAGCTTCCGATGACTGCACGCAACGACAAATTGTCTGTCGTAACGCAAATGGCCGGATCTTTTGGATTGGATCTTCAGTTTGGTTATAACATTAACTTGGACAATGACAAGGTTAATATTTGGATGGGTAGTGATCGGAATAAGGAATTGTTGATGTATTTAAACAAGCTGTATTCGGAGAAGCTGCTGGATCAAGAGCTGTTTACACAAAAGGAAGCTCAATATCTGGCCAAGCAAGGGTCCGGAAATACCGGTTTCTTCTTTGATCAGACGAACAATCCGATGCTGGATACGAAAGTTGCAAATCAATATATGGGTATAGCCCCGGTCAAGGGACCGCATGGCGACAGAATGCAGAGCAATGCAGCTCCGGTACCGAGAGATTTTGGAGCTTTTGCCATCACCCCGGTTAACAAGTATCCGGAAGCGACGATGCGTTGGATCGATTATTTCTACAGCGACGAAGGATCCACCTTGCTTCGATTTGGTCGTAAAGGCGAGAATTATGAATTGCGAGAGGGGATTCCTTATTATACAGATGCCTTCTTGGCGACCGGCAATCAATCCAAAATCACCCCATATGCCGGAGGCGGGGCGCCGCATCTGATCAGCGAGAAGGTAGCGTCTTACATCAATCCGCTGCAGGTTCAAGAAGCTCAAAAGAAGCTGGACCCGTTCATGCCGAAAGTTAAGTTCGCACCACCTATGTTCGACGAACAAACGGCTCTAAAAATCAATATGCTGCGGAACGATATTGATAAATATTACGAGGAGCAGAGCACCAAGTTTATTGTAGGCGCGCTTAACTTCGATAAATGGGGCGAGTTCCAGGCCACTTTGAAGAAAATGAAAATTGATGAGCTGCAGCAGCTATACCAAGCCACTTATGATAACCTCAAAAAACAAAACTAAGCACCGCATACCCGCTGGAGGGCTACAGATGAAGAGTGTGGTAAATACTGTGGGCGTTGCGTCTCGATCCCGATCGAGGCGCTCCAGTCTTTATAAATCGATCGTAAGTCGATACGATCTCTACCTGATGCTGCTCATTCCTATCGTATGGTACCTTGTGTTCCATTATGGGCCATTGTATGGTTTGCAAATCGCATTTAAAAACTTCAGTCCGGCCAAGGGAATCAGCGGCAGCGCGTGGGTGGGGCTAGACCATTTCCAACGATTCATAGGATCCTATTATTTCTGGAGGCTGCTTTGGAACACCATTTCGATTAACTTGTTCTCTTTATTGTTTGCTTTTCCAATTCCTATCCTCCTGGCCTTACTCATTACGGAAATCCGTAACAAAACATTCAGCAAAATTGTGCAAAATATTACGTATACCCCTCATTTTATCTCCATCGTCGTCATGGTAGGGATGCTGATGCTGTTTTTATCTCCACGCGGAGGTCCTGTGAATTCGATTATTGCGGCATTTGGCGGAGCGCCGGTTCGATTTCTCGAATCAGCGGCCTGGTTTAAGTCGATCTTTATCGGTTCCAACATATGGCAAAATATGGGTTGGCAATCGATTATTTATATAGCAGCCCTGGCCGGAGTCAATCCGCAGCTGTATGAAGCGGCCAAAATGGACGGCGCGAGCCGGTTGCGGCGTATTTGGCACGTATCCATTCCAGGCATTCTGCCGGTCATCGTCATTTTGCTTATTCTCGATGTCGGACATTTCATGAATGTCGGTTTTGAGAAAATTTTGCTTATGCAAAATAATTTGAATTTGGAATCCAGCGATGTCATTTCTACATTTGTCTACTCGGAAGGTATTTTAAAAGGGGAATACAGCTATACAGCTGCCATTGGCTTGTTTAACTCCATCATTAACCTGGCGCTGCTGTTACTCGTGAATCGCTTTGCCCGTAAAAAGGCGGAGACAAGTTTATGGTGAGGAGGGGATAAGCAATGCAGGAGCAAACGCTCATGAAAAGGAAGTCGGATGAAAAAATATTCGATGCCGTGGTTAACGCATTGGCTATCCTTATCGTCGTAGTGGTACTGTACCCGCTAATATTTATCGTTAGTGCCTCCTTCAGTGACCCTGCGCTGGTGCTGAATGGGGAAGTGATTTTGCTGCCTAAACAGATCACTTTAGAGGCCTATCGGAATGTCTTTCAAAACGATCAAATATGGACCGGATACGGCAATACCATTCTGTATACGGCAGTAGGTACGGTCATTAATTTGGTCATGACAACATTAGCGGCCTATCCGCTGTCGAGACCTGACCTGCCAGGGCGGGGAATCATAATGTTTTTTGTTACGCTTACGATGTTTTTCAGCGGGGGTCTCATTCCGTCTTATCTCCTCGTGAAAAATTTAGGAATGGTGGATACGATGTGGGCGCTAGTCATTCCCGGCGCTATCGCCACTTATAATCTGATTGTGATGAGAACCTATTTTCAATCAAACATTCCTTGGGAGATTCAGGAAGCGGCCCATATCGACGGGTGTTCGAACTGGAAGCTGTTGACACATGTGATATTGCCGCTATCCAAACCGATCTTGGCCGTTATGATCCTTTTTTATGCGGTCGGACACTGGAACTCATTCTTTAATGCCTTGATCTACATTCGCAGCAAGGAGATGTACCCGTTACAGCTTGTGCTGCGTGAAGTGCTGATGATCAGTCAGGCGGATGCGTTGGACAGCAACGCAGGACTGGAATCCAAAATCCTGCTGGCTGAGAGTATCAAATATGTGGTGATTATTATTTCCAGCTTGCCAGTACTGCTGATGTATCCTTTTGTACAGAAGCATTTTGTGAAGGGCGTTATGATTGGATCATTAAAAGGATAATGGATGGAAGGAAGCGTTGTGTTCATGCAAGCAAGAGCTAAGATCCAGGTGAAGACGAATCAAGTCCGTAAGGACCGAATTAATCCTTACATATTCGGACATTTTGTGGAAGATATCCGTGATCATATGGATGCGATGTTGGCCTATCCGCTTGCGGATATGGATTTTGAAAGTGCAGACGTGACATACAGTGGGCTTTCCGGACGCTGGCGTCCTTATACGAACGGGAAGAGTACTCTTTATGCGCTCGAACCCGCTGCTGCGCATCATTCCGGACATAGTCAGCGGGTACGAATCTATAGCGACGATGAGGCTTATGCAGGTCTAAGCCAAGCAATTGCTGTAAAACAGGACCCGGAAGGCTATTATTTGGCTCTGTATGCACGGGCTTCTATCGAAATCAAGTATGTTGTAGCAGAGATTGTAGATAGGAAAAGTGAAGAAGTGCTTGGTTCCACGCGAATCGATGTGGTGAGCCATAATTGGAAGCACTATGAATCGCGACTGACGGTCAGTCGGTCTTGTGAGCATGCGGAGTTCCGATTATATGTACCTTTGGAGCATGAACGCTGGCTGGATCATGTATCCACGGGGATGCTTTGGTTAGATCATATTTCGCTGCTTCCTTCTGACAGTGTAGGCAATGTTCGCAAGGAAGTTATGGATATGACCAGGGACTTAAACGCCGGCATGATGCGGCTTGCCGGGAATTATATTAGTGCCTATCATTGGCAGCAAGCAATTGGCCCTGTGTATGAGCGCCCCAGTGTTATCAATGAAGCATGGGGGGGCTGGACGAATAAGTATTTTGGAACGGATGAGTTTATTAGGTTTTGCCGTGAACTGAATGTGGAGCCCCTTATTTGTGTAAACGATGGTTCGGGAACACCGAAAGAAGCGGCTGAGTGGGTTGAATATTGTAATGGCGATGCCGATACACCTATGGGAAAACTGCGGGCTGCTAACGGGTACACCGAGCCATATGGCGTGAAGTACTGGGAGATCGGCAACGAAGTTTGGGGAGCATGGCAGGTCGGGCATTGCAGCGCTGAGCAATTCGCAGAACGCTACACGCAATTTGCTCAATCTATGAAAGCAAAAGATCCAGGGATTAGGCTGCTCGCTTGCGGGAATGAGAAAATGGATTGGAACAAAACCTTGCTGGAACGAGCTGCTGAGCAGATCGATTACTTAACCTTGCATTTGTATCACGGATACAACCGTTTTGGGATGAATGCTCATACACCGAAAGAAGAGCGTTATAAGGCCATCCTCTCTTATCCAGAATGGACGAGGGAAGCCGTAAGGCAATTAAGGGAGATGTTCGGATCATCCGCCCGTTATGGTCACCTGAAATTGGCGATCACCGAATACAATACGATGTATTATCCGAATACCATCCGCAAGGGTCTTCCGAATGAACACACCTTAGAAGCAGCGGCTGCAAATGCAGCGAATTTGAATGAATATATTCGAAATAGCGATTTAATTGAAATAGGCAGCTTCTCCGACCTCGTCAACGGCTGGCTTGGCGGATGTATCCGAGTAGGGGATTTCTATGCCGATCAGTTTCGCGGTAAGTCCGCTGGCAGAAGTGAGAATTCCTTAACTGTGTATGGCACTCCAAGCTATTATGTCATGAAAATGTATGCTAACCGAGACTTGGGCTATGTGGTGGAGAGCCATACCGATTGCGGCAGCTTTCAAGTGAGTAGTCTTGTACCTGCTGCGCTCCAGCTTGATAACCTACCGAAATTGGACGTCGTGGCTTGTACGAATGTTCGTGGCGATACACTGACGATCTTTATGGTGAATCGAAGTCTAGAAGATACGCTAACTGACGTGCAGCTGGACGGATTTGCCGAATCGGGCACAGCCCGTCTGTTGGAAGTAACAGCGGATGATTACGAATGTTTCAATAGTGTGAATCATCCGGATGCGGTGGTTTGCGAAGCTCATGAATTATCAGTAATGAAATCTCAAGTGACCTGTCTGCTGAGGGCGTCATCCGTCTATGTATTAGAAATCATTCGCTAACGGGAGTAAAGGTCTCACTGCTAACGGTAACAGGAATAGGAGCTGATGATAAATGAAAAAATGGTTGACGGGACTTCTTGCTTTTGTCTTGATCATGTCTTTTCCGGCATCAGGATTCGCTTACAGCAATCCGCAAATCGTATCGGACTCATGGCGTTGGGATAATGGGGATTTTTATGGGGAAGGCGATCCGTTCATCTTGAAATTTAACGGAGTCTACTATCTGTACACCAGTACGGTGGACGATAAGCCAGGTGTGAAGGTTTGGTCGTCGGAAGACCTGGTGCATTGGGAATATCGCGGTCTGTGCGCTACGGAACCGGTTACGAAAGGGGCCTATGCCCCGGAGGTTGTTTACTGGAACGGCGATTTTTACATGTATACGGCTCTGCTTCGGGATGACGGTACCACGCAGCGAGGTCATCGCGTGCTGAAGAGCTCCAGCCCTACAGGCCCTTTCACGGCCCAAACGGGCAACAAGGTAAATGGTATTGACGGAGACGTATTCATTGATGATGACGGACAATGGTACTTCTACAGTACGGGCAACGGAAATATCGATGTTCGTCCGATGTCCGATCCGTATACATTCGGTGAGAAATTGAATACCGGAGCCGTGATGAATGGTTGGACCGAGGGTCCGACGGTCATCAAACGCAATGGTAAATACTATATGACATATACCGGAAACCATGTGTGGAGCGATGCTTACAGGGTGGATTACGCGAGCAGCTCGAGTCCGGTTGCGGGCTTTGTGCCGGCCGCATCCCAGAACCCGATTCTTCTCGATGCGGAAGGAGATCATGTCGGGCTTGGGCATAACTCCATCGTTCGCGGTCCCGATCTGGATTCCGATTATATGGTCTACCACAGCCATGCCAATCCGGGGCGAAATCTGAACTTGGACCGGGTCGTGTGGAACGGGGACCAGATGCTCGTGCTGGGTCCTACGACATCCGAGCAGCCCGACCCGGCAATGCCTGAGTTCAGCGACCGATTCCAAAGAAATGGATTGGGCTATGATTGGAAGGTTGTAGGCGGAGGGAATTGGGGTATCCGGGACGGCAGCACGTTGTATCAAGATGCCATGGGTGAACCCGAACAATCTCGTATGCTTATATCCCAGAAAGCGACGGATGACAATTTCACGGCGGAATTCAACCTGAAGCAAGTAGAACAGGGGAACAGTACGAACCCGCAGATGGGTGCAGTTTTCTCCTACAAGAATGAGAAAAATTATGGTGTTGCCGTACTTAACAGTAAACAAAATCGTCTGGAAACTGTGTTCCGCGTAGATGGCAAGGATTCAGAGAGGGTAACTAGCTCCCTTCCGGATGGCTATGATTATACGAAATGGCACCAGATCCGAGTGGAGAAGGAGGGCTCCGACTATCGCATCTATGTAGACGGTATGTTGAAGCAAACCCGTTCCATCGAGCGGCTTGACAAGGGCAAGATTGGTTATACGACTACGGATGCGCATGCAGACTTCGGATATGTCGCGTTTAGCAATAAAGTAGGCGGTAACAGCGCCAACGCCGCTTATAAGCCGATTCCCGGTGAGATCCAGGCAATCCATTTCAACCCGAAAGGTAATGGAAAGCCTAATGGTAATTCCGATCATATCAGTATCTCTGAAGCTACATATGGCGGTCATTATGTCGCATCGTTTAATAAGGGGAATTTACCATATAACGTAAATGTATCCGAAGCGGGAACTTATGATGTTGTGATCAGGTACGCCGCAGCAGCCGATGCGCGAGTGAAGCTTGAACTCGATGAATCGACCGTATTGACGGACACGGTACAGCTCCCCTCGACAGGTGGTGCGGATCAATGGAATAATCAGATCATACGGGATGTCAAGCTACCGCAAGGGCTGCATAAGCTCAAAGTGATAGCAGACGGTGGAACATTCGATTTTGCCTCACTGAAGTTGGGCCGTTCCACTGCAACGACAGCCGTAAACGATGATTTCAATGACGGCAACGATTTCGATTGGACGAAATTTGAACAAGGCTGGCGGGTAAATACTGGGGATGCACCTCCGTTTGATCTTCCCAAGCCGGTCCCGGGCATCATAGAAGCTCCTTTCTACAATACGGGCGGTGAAGGAATAGGATATCATGATAACACCCCTGAAAACATCGGCGGTGCCTATCGAGGTGATTCCGTCGATATCCGTACGAACAATAATTTCAACAGTCTTAACGTCGGTTGGAATCAGGCTGGCGAATGGCTTAAATACAACATCGATGTGAAACACGCGGGAATGTATAAGATCGAAGTAACGGCAGCAACCACGTTCAACGATAATCAAGCGCGTATATGGCTGGACGATCATACGGATTTGACCGGTGCGATTAATATACCGAATACCGGGGGCTGGAACAATTGGCAGACAACGGTGTCCGAAGGCGTCTATTTGCCGGAGGGCCGGCATGCGATTACCTTCGAAACGCTTAAAGGCGAGTATGACTTCGCAAGGCTGAAGTTCGTTTCCTTCGACGTACCTAAATCTCTTCCGGGCGTTGTAGAAGCCATTCATTATAACACAGGTGGCGAGGGTGTCGGTTACCATGACAATACGTCAACGAATATCGGCGGCCAATATCGCAAAGATGCGGTTGACATTCGTGTCAATCCGAAAGGTGGCTGGAACGTCGGTTGGAACCAGACCGGCGAGTGGTTGAAGTATAACGTGGGCGTTGCCAAGCCCGCTGCCTATGACGTCAGTGTCCGGATCGCAACGGGGCTTGACGGCGGGAAAGTCCGGTTGTGGCTGGATGATACGACCGATTTGACCGGTGTGGTGGATATCCCCAATACCGGAGGTTGGAATAACTGGAGAAACGTCAAGCTTGGAAACTTAACGCTGCCGGAGGGTGACCATACCATCAAGGTTGAAATCGTCCAAGGCGAGTATGATTTCGCAAGTCTCTCGTTCAATACGCTAAATGAATCCAAAGCACTTCCGGGGACCGTTCATGCCGTGGATTACATGAATGGAGGGGAAGGGGTCGCGTACCATGACAACACGCCAGAAAACATTGGTCGTCTATACCGTACCGATGCTGTCGATATCCGTATGCTCCCGGAAGGGTTCACGACGGGTTGGAACCAGACCGGCGAATGGATGAAATACAATGTGGATGTTGCCGAATCAGGTCCGTACAAGCTGGATTTGCGAGTAGCTACGGCTATGGATGGCAGCCAAGTCAGATTTTGGCTTGATGACACAACCGACCTAACAGGAATCATTAATGTTCCGAATACCGGCAATTTTCAAGAGTGGATGACGGTAAAGAAAGAAGGAGTGACCCTTCCCGCAGGCAAACACACCATTAAGGTGGAAATTGTAACCGGCGAGTTCGACTTTTACAGCTTCCGTTTCCACAATGACCCGATCGTTCCTAAACAAGGCGTATACAAATCTGTGCCGAAAGGGTATCCGAAATCGGTTATCGGCGATAGCAGCTGGTCGGACTATATCGTGGAGACGGATATCAAGTTGGGCGAAAATACGCAAGCGGGAGGTAACGCAGGCATCATTTTCCGTGTAAACAATCCCGCTGACGGAACGTTATTAGGGCAGAACAGAAACGATTTCCTTCAGGGTTACATCGCATACCTAGCCACAGACGGCGTGCATCTGGGCAAATTCAATTATAACTTCCAGTACTTGACTGGAACGGCGCTAGCAGGTACGGCTGGGAATTGGCAGCATATGAAGGTAGTGGCGAGCGGCACTAGGATCAAGGTGTATGTTGGGGACATGGAGAACCCCCTAATTGATTACACGGATCAAAGCGGGACGGCTTTCACGCATGGTAAAATAGGGGTTAGAAGCTTCAACAGTGAAAGCTTAATCGATAACTTCATAGTGACGCCGAATCCGGCCGAATAAACATCAAAATCACCCTCTTCTGTGGCCTATCTGGCATAGGAGAAGGTGATTTGTTTAGTATAGAATGATTAAATAGAATGTTTATAATGAAAGATATGAATGGTTAAAGGAGCTGAAGTTTGTGAAAAGACCCAACATTTTGCTTATCACCAGCGACCAGCAGCATTGGAATACTATAGGAGCGTTTAACGAGGAAATCCATACCCCTAATCTGGACCGATTGGTTAGGGAAGGGACGACATTTACGAGAGCATATTGTCCGAATCCGACTTGTACTCCGACCCGGTCGTCGATCATTACCGGCATGTATCCGAGTCAGCACGGAGCGTGGACACTCGGCACCAAGCTGCTGGAAGATCGGCATACCGTAGGGGAGGATTTCAATAAGAACGGTTATCAAACAGCTTTGATCGGTAAGGCTCACTTTCAACCCCTGCGCGGTACAGATGAGTATCCATCGCTTGAAGCATACCCGCTACTTCAGGATTTGGATATCTGGAGAGAATTTACGGGACCTTTCTATGGCTTTGACCATGTCGAGTTAGCCCGAAATCATACAAATGAAGCGCATGTAGGCCAGCATTATGCCATTTGGATGGAGGAGAAGGGCTGTAAGAATTGGCGTGATTATTTTCTCCCCCCAACCGGTACAATGGATAAAAGTATTATGCACAAATGGCCGATACCGGAAGAATTTCACTACAATACTTGGATCGCTGAACGGTCAAATGCTCTGCTCGAGCAGTACAAGGAGAATAACGAGCCGTTTTTCCTATGGTCTAGCTTCTTCGATCCGCATCCGGATTATCTCGTGCCTGAGCCTTGGGATACGATGTATGATCCGGACCAGCTTACGATACCGGCGGTCACACCAGGAGAGCATGACCGGAATCCGCCGCACTTCCGGATGACGCAGGAGGAGAATCCTGATTTCTCCGCGTGGCGCGAAACCGGCCAAGGGATTCACGGCTACCAGTCTCATTCTCTTCAATCCCCAGACGAGCGTAAAAAACTGGTTGCGACTTATTACGGAATGATCAGCTGTATGGACAAATATATCGGCAAAATTCTCAATAAGCTGGATGAGCTTGGTCTTGGAGACAACACGATTGTCGTGTTTACGACGGACCATGGGCACTTCTTTGGTCAGCATGGGCTGCAGTACAAAGGCGGCTTTCACTATGAAGATTTGATCAAGCTGCCCTTTATTGTCCGTTATCCCGCGCACGTCCCGGAAGGCCGCGTTTCCCCGGCGATTCAATCGCTTGTCGACCTTGCGCCCACCTTTCTGTCGCTTTCCGGTATTCCGATTCCTCCAGCAATGACAGGGGTGGATCAAAGCGGCGTCTGGCTCGGTACACAATCGGAAGCCAGAAATCATACCGTTTGCGAGTTCCGGCACGAGCCAACGACCATTCATCAGAAGACGTATGTCGATGTACGTTATAAAATCACTGTATACTATAATCAAACCTACGGTGAAATTTTCGACCTTCAAGAAGATCCCGGAGAGCTTAATAACCTTTGGGATGAGCCGCAGTACGCTGCACTTAAATCTGAATTGCTTTTGAAATACGTTTGGGCAGAGCTGGGAAAAGAATCAATGCCCATGCCACGCATTTGGCACGCTTAAATAGAAAGTGAGGCACAGAGCATGTCAGAACATACTTCTCTCAAACCATCCTGCTGCGGTGCAGGAAGAAACCAGATAGAAACAGGTTTCGTGAAATTGGGTAAGCTTGAGCAGAAATCCGGTGCGTTAGATATAACCGCTGGAACGTCCAAAGATAACATGATTTATTTGCCGGGCGGCTCTTTTCTGATGGGAACGGATGATGGGGAAGGCTTTCCTGCGGATGGCGAAGGACCTGTCCGTACAGTAGAGATCAGTTCCTTCTATATCGACCCGTGTGCCGTTACGAATGCAGAATTTCACGCATTTGTCGAAGCTACCGGGTATGTTACTGAAGCGGAGAAATTCGGCTGGTCGTTTGTGTTCCATCTGTTTGTTTCTCCGGAAACAGCTGCGAAGGTGAATAACAAAGTGCAGCATACACCCTGGTGGTTGGTAGTGGAAGGCTCGGACTGGAGGCATCCGGAGGGGCCGGATTCCAGCATCGAAGAGCGTCTGAACCATCCGGTTATCCACGTCTCCTGGAATGACGCGACGGCTTACTGCCGCTGGGCGGGCAAGCGTTTGCCGACGGAAGCGGAGTGGGAATATGCCGCGCGCGGCGGATTGGAACAGAAACGATATCCATGGGGAGACGAATTAAAGCCGGGAGGTGTTCACCGTTGTAACATTTGGCAGGGGAAATTTCCGGATAAAAATAATCAAAGCGATGGATATGCAGGAACAGCACCGGTGAATGCGTATGAGCCTAACGGATACGGGTTGTATAACGTATCTGGCAATGTGTGGGAATGGTGCGAGGATTGGTTCAGTCCGACATATCATCTGAATAGCTCTAAAGTTAACCCGCTCGGTCCGTCATCTGGTGATAACCGAGTGCTTCGTGGGGGATCTTATCTATGTCATAGGTCTTACTGTAATCGCTACCGGGTAGCGGCAAGAAGCAAAAATACGCCGGATAGTTCTACAGGGAACATCGGTTTCCGCTGCGTCATTAGGTCATTATGACTATCATTCCAATCGAATATGCATCCGTGGACGTATAACACCATTTGTTATATGATACATGTATTCATACAAAAATTCGGGAGTGAATACGATGCTAGAGTTAAATATAGAAAATCCGGATGAGCTTGTTCTTGTAGCCCATGCATTATCCACTGATTTAAGGGTCAACATCATCCAACTGTTAAATACAAAGAAGTTGAATATAAATGAAATTGCTGACGCACTTCAGATTCCTGTATCCACTGCAGCTTCTAATGTGAAGATATTAGAAAAGGCTCGACTCATTGAAACTGAGCTGCTGCCGGCGACACGCGGAGCTATGAAAGTATGTACGCGAACTTACCATGACATTCACATCATATTAAATTCTCAGTTCTATCATCTTCAGCCGGATAAAAACTGCTATGAGATCGAAATGCCCATCGGATACTTTACGAATTGCCAGGTGTCGCCTACTTGCGGGATGGCCAATACGGAGAAAATGATTATTCAGGAAGATTCGCCTGCCGGATTCTTCCATCCCGATCGCTTTTCTGCACAAATCATTTGGTTCCGCAAAGGATTCGTTGATTACCGCTTTCCGTTGGAACTTCCGAAAGGTGCTAAGATCCAATCCGTTCAGTTCAGTTTTGAAATCTGCTCAGAAGCTCCAAATTATGATAATAACTGGCCATCTGATATTTCGTTTTGGGTGAATGGGGTCGATGTGGGAACATGGACCTCGCCTGGCGATTTCGGAGGGCGAAAAGGGAAATTAAATCCAGGCTGGTGGTCAGAATCTGCTACACAGTTTGGATTGCTAAAAACGTTGAGTGTGGACGGTACCATGACCGCAATTGATAACGTTCAAGTGTCTTCGGTCAATTTGCATCAATTAGTGCTTGGAAATAATAGCTTCATCGATTTAAGATTAGGCGTAAAAGATGATGCGACACATAAGGGCGGTATTAACTTATTCGGCAACAAATTTGGGGATTACGAACAAGGGATCGTCATGAAAGTGTTCTTTACGGTTTAAATGATGGGAAATGAGGTCATACAAACAATAATGTTGTATTGACCTTTCTTTTTGTACAAATAAATTGTAATGATATGATGAAAACATCCTTTATATACAAAAATACTAAAATAAACGTTGACATAATGCAATGTAAGCGGTATTATTTTCTCATAAGATACATAAAAATGGTTATAATACAGAATTATTGTTTTGTATCTTTCAAATGAAAAAGGGAGCGATTGAATTGAAAACAAAAAAAGTATTATCGTCAATGCTAGGCGCCACAATGTTAGTATCCCTAATGGCAGGTTGTTCAAGTAACAGCGGTGGTTCAAGCACAACGCCAGCCAGCACTGAAAAAGCAGCAGAGACGGCGAAAACGGATAATACCGGAGGCAAGAAAACAGAGCTTGTATTCTGGACGTTGTTTGCGGGCGGCGATGGCGAATACATGGATCAGATCATTAGTTCCTTTAATAAATCGCAGGATAATATTTCAATCAAGAACGTCAAGTTGGAGTGGGCAGAATATTACACCAAGCTCGTGACGGGTGTATCTGGCGGCAAAGGTCCGGATATCGGGATTTCCCATACATCTAAATTACCTGAGCTCATTAAGGCGGGGGTTGTATCTGAGCTAGATACGACGGGTAAGGCCATTAATCTCAACTGGGATAACTATAATAGCAATATTTTGAGTTCCGCTACAGTAAATGGAAAGCATTATGCGGTACCGATCGATACGCATCCGTTCATCATGTATTACAATAAGAAGCATTTGCAAACTGCCGGATTGCTGGGCGCTGATGGCAAACCTACAATGGAGTCTGGTGCTGATGGCTTCGTCAAATTCTTAACAACGCTGAAAGATAAGCTTCCTAAAGATGTAACGCCATTCGCTTTTTCTAATAATGCGGATGATCCATACCGATTGTGGTGGGCGCTCTATTCCCAACAAGGCGGAAATGACGTTATTTCAGATGACGGCAAAACACCTGCGATTGATACGGATAAGGCAATTAAAGCTGCAAACTATATTAAGGACTTATATTATACAAGTAAAGTAATTAAACCGCAGGATCCTGATTTTTACAAAACGTTCCAAAGCGGCAAAGGTGCCATCATGATGACAGGCGTGTGGGCTACAGGAACTTGGGAAACGACCAAAGATCTTGATTTCGGTGCTATGCCAATTCCTAATATCTACGGGAATACGAAAACATGGGGAGATTCCCACACCATCATCTTGCCGGTAACCGCGAAGGAAGATCCTAAAAAGCGCGAAGCTGCATTGACGTTTGCCAACTATGTTGCTGAAAAAGGCGGCCAAGTTTGGGCGAAAGCAGGTCACATTCCTGCTAACAAAACGGTTTTCGATACAACAGAATACAAAGGTCTGAAATACCGCAGTGACTACGCAAGTGTAGCAGCTGATGTGGTATTCCCTAAGGTATCAGACAAAACATGGCCTAAGAATGATGTTTTGAAAAAATATCTGGATGAAATTTGGTTGAATAAAACCCCGACGGATGCTGTGTTTAAGAAGATTGATAGCGAGTTAAAAACATTGCTCTCTAAATAAATGCCTTTTAAACCAGATAACAAGCTTGGAGTATCATACTTCAAGCTTGTTACTTTCAAGAAAGAGAGGTGTGATACTGCATGCGTACAAATGAAGTTGATTTGAATAAAACATCGGTCACCGCCCGTTCACAAACGAAAGCAAGGCAGTGGCGACTGGATATCCTGGCTTTTCTATTCCTTCTGCCTTTTCTGGCCGCATACGTCGTGTTTACGATATTCCCGATGATCAAAGGACTGCAGATGAGTCTGTACGACTGGACGCTAATTAAGAAGATGGATTTTGTTGGTCTTAATAATTATATCGCAATGGTACAAGATGCAAATTTTTGGCGTGCGCTCTGGAACTCAACGTACTTTGTTATCTTATCTACGCCTAGCATGCTTATATTTGCTCTACTGCTCGCGGTCATTGCCAATCAAAAAACGAGACTTCAGAAATTTTTTCGCAGCGTCTTTTTCTTGCCGAGTGTTCTATCGGTATCTGTCGTTTCGTATGTAGGTTTGTTTGTTATACAGCCTTATACAGGCTTTCTGAATAATTTACTTAAATTAGTTGGTATTCTTTCGGTAGATCAAGAGATATTTTGGTTGACGGAATCATCTCTGGCTTGGATTGCCATTACGGCCATTACACTGTGGTGGACTGTCGGGGTTAACATGATTCTGTATTTATCGGCTATGCAGGATATTCCAGATGATATTTACGAAGCTGGGAGACTCGATGGCGCATCGGAGAGACAAATGTTTTTTCGAATGACACTTCCACTGCTAGGTCCCATTACAAAAACAATATTGCTGCTTCAAATTATTGCTTCGTATAAAGTGTTTTTGCAAATTTACATTATTACACGAGGTGGACCGGGTACAGATACACGGCCAATTATTCAGTATATTTACGAGGAAGGCATCAAAAACAACCATATGGGTTATGCAGCTACCATGTCGTATGCGCTTTTTGCCATACTCCTTGTCTTGTCGTTGATCCAACTGAGAATGAGTACGAAGAAGGAGGCGGTCTAAGATGCGGGCTCTTCGCTTGTCCTTATCGGTGCTTCTTGCCCTGTTTTTTCTAGTTCCCATCTCATGGATGCTGATTGTTTCTATTAAAGATGAAGGTATGAAGATTACAGGTGTGCTGGATTGGTATAAACCGCCTTACACCTTTGAGACATATGCGTATATTTTTCAAGAAACGTCTCTGTTAAGGTGGATGTTCAACTCCCTTGTGGTTGCTATTGTCGTTACATTGCTAACGCTGTTGGTTTCTTCACTAAGCGCATTTGCCTTGTCCAAAATCAAGTTCCGTTATCAAAAGTTCATGTTCGTCTTGATCTTGGCTGGTCTTTTGATCCCAGGCGAAGCGATTCTCATTCCGCTTTATCAGGTTGTGAAAGAACTGGGGATGTTAGATTCTTATCAAGGATTAATTTTACCGGCGGTGGCCTCTCCATTTGCAGTTGTTGTACTGAAAAGCTTTTTTGATGCAGTTCCCAATGAGCTGCTTGAAAGCGCTGAGATGGATGGGGGGAGCAAGTTAAGGGTTTACGCCAGTATCGTGATGCCGCTCGCTAAACCTGCCTTGGCCTCCATTGTCATTCTTACGTTTATTGCGCAATGGAACAACTTCCTATGGCCGTTTATCGCGATTACATCAGAAGAACTGTTTACTCTACCGATGGGGATTCCTACCCTGATGTCCCAGTACTCGGAAGATTATGTAAGACCTATGGCCATTAACTCGGTAGCATCTATTCCTGTCATGGTCGCGTTCTTGTTCTTCGAGCGGCAAATTGTGAAAGGTCTGAGCTTCTCGGGTATAAAGGGGTAATCCATGAATAAAGAAAGAGATTACAGCATCGACATCTTTAAAGGGTTATTGGTCATCGGGATGGTGTACTGTCATATTTTGCAATTTTTCAGCAATCCCATGGTCTTTACGGGAGCACAACGAGTGATCGATGTTGTTAATATAGTCACTTTTACAGGTTTCGTATTTAGCTTCGGTTACGTTGGCCAATTAGCCTATTACAATAGACCGTTCAAAGCAGTTTACGGAAGAATGCTTTCAACCGCGTTGAAAACGTTAATTGCCTTTTATATTTCAGGTACATACTATCGCTTGTTCTTAGATCGAAAGCCCCTATCTTGGAGCACAATCAAGCCTATTCTGATTCTTCAAGATATTCCTGGTTGGTCGGAGTTTCTGATTTCTTTTTCACTTACCATGTTGGTCGGGTTGGTCTTATTTAAGCCATTAACTTGGTTAGTTGAGCGAAAGTTCAAATTTTGGGTGGTCGTCGTTTTGCTGCTAGTTACTACGTATCTACCCTATGACAAAGTGACCATGAATCAGTTAGGGCTATTGATTGGCACAAGAAAGTTTGCTTCTTTTCCCGTAGTGCAATATTTTCCCTACTACTTGATTGGGATGTATGCCGCACGCTACAAGCTGGGGTGGAACTGGAAATTTTTCATTGGTTCAGTCGTCTCATCAGGCCTATTCATCACTTATGTGATAGCGAAACATGGGCTTCCGGAGCGTTTTCCACCGTCCATATTTTGGATATTAAGCTCTGCATTCTTAATATATGTGTACTTCTTAGTTGCAAAAATGTTGGTAAATAGATTGAGATATACGGGCTTCTTGCTCGTTCTAGGGCAAAATGTGCTGCTATATTTACTTCTGAGCAATATGATGATTTTTACGTTAAAACATAATCAAGGGCAGCTTCTGTTAAGCACGATGGAATGCCTTTGGTTTGATGTCGGTATTCTTTTATTGATTAGCTTTTTCATCCGGATCACGATAAGTACTAAATTGGGTGCGATGGTCGCTTTGAAATCGGAAGGTGTAAATCATTGAAGAGATTGGTGAGTGTAATGGTGACGATCTGTTTGGGTGTATTTCTAACCTCATGTCAGGGAGAGGGACCTAAGAGAATGGAGCTCGAACGCTGGCGTCAAGTTCCCACCTATAGTAATCCCATGGAGTTAGCTGAAGAGTGGGAGGATTACGGGATTGGCGATCCATTCGTTCTCCGTTACAACGGTATGTACTATTTGTACTGCAGTACTCAGGATGATCAAATTGGAGTAAAAGCGTGGAGTTCTGCAGATTTAGTGAATTGGAAGCCGGAAGGACTCGTTACTGAGGAGCTAATAACAAAAGGGGCGTATGCGCCGGAAGTCGTCTACTGGAACGGTTACTTCTACATGTACACCTCACCGGGAGGCGGCGGTCATTATGTGCTCCGCAGCCAGAGTCCCACAGGCCCTTTTACGGTCCAAACGGATAATTTGGGGATGTCGATCGATGGCTCTGTATTTATTGATGACGATGGAAAATGGTACTTTACCCATGCTTCCGGTCGAGGCATCTTGGCTAACGAAATGTCAGATCCTTATACGTTTGGCCCCGATAAGCTGATCCCGGAAGCCTATTTGCAGCACTGGACAGAGGGCTCATCGATCTGGAAAAGAGAAGGGAAATACCTAATTACCTATACCGGTAATCATGTCTTCAGCACAGGTTATCGAATTCAATATTCGATTTCAGATCAAGGACCTTTAGGTCCTTATCGGACGCTGGAAAACAATCCATTCGTGATCAGCACGGACTATAAATTTAATGGACTAGGTCACAGTTCTACTGTTCTAGGGCCGGATCTGGATTCCTATTATTTGGTGTATCACAATCTGGAAGGCGCATCGACGTCAGGCCCGCCTGTACGCAAGCTTAATATCGACCGTTTGCAGTTTAATGGGGATCGTATGTCTCTACTCGGTCCTACCTTCGCGATGGCCCGTCCTGTTGCCAAAATGCCTGACTTTTCGGCCAAAGAAGTGGTCCCCGGAAGTACGGTTGGTTGGAAACAAGAGCAATTGCGTGATAAAACGATTGTCGTGAGCGACTCTACAACGGAACAGGCATTTACAGCTGAATATAATTTTCACGCATTGTCGACTGACGAAAGCTCTACTCATATAGGCGTTGTATTTGCATACGAGAATGAGCGAAATTTTATGTTTACGGACGTGGATTCACAAAGTCATGAGCTAATCGTACAGCTGGTTAATGAGGGTAAAATAGTCCTTGTGGGAAAAGCTCAAATCCCAAAGGAAACGGACCTAACCAAACTGCATACGATTCGGGTAATAAGTGTAAATGGCAAAATTCGGGTTTATTGGGACAATATGCATAAGCTAGAGGTAGATAGGCAGATTGCCGGAGGTAAAATGGGTTACATCTATGCTTCTGCATCGAAGTCCGCTCCTGCAATGTTATTCACGGGTTATAGCAATGATGCGGGTGGAAGCAGTGATTATGAAACCGTCAAGCCTGTCCCAGGGAGTATCGAAGCGGTACATTATTTGAAAGATAAGAACCGTGGCTATTCAGATTCCTTAGCCAATGAGCATCGAGGAATTGCAGCGGATGATGGCAGTATGGCAGCTGTTTTGCCGAAGACCGGAGATTGGCTGCAGTACCCTATACAGGTGAAGCAGGCAGGAAACTACGGCATAGATTTGGATATGCTGCCATCGGATGCGGAGACAACGATTGAAATAGCTGCTGGAGCAGAAAAGCAGCGGTTTATCGTACCAAAGCGGAACAAAGCGGATCAAGCTTGGGAACGAACCCGCATTGGGAGTATGGCATTGAAAGAAGGCTACGCAAACCTGAAAATCAAAGTTGTCCAAGGTTCGCTTTCGTTCAAGACGATGACGTTCTATCCGGGTGATGAAGCGTTCTCTCCAATAGACAATGTGCCTAAAGGTATGGTGGGCATGTGGATTCCTGTAGATGGCGGTTATGAAACTCGCTCTCACGAATATATAAAAACATTCGCGGGAAGTGAAGACTGGACGGATTACCGGATGGATGCGGAGTTCCATTTCCCCACGATGCCGACAAGCGATGCAGGCTTGCTGATCAGATCTGTTCATGAATCGTACTATCCGCATCAAGTACAAGATGCCTTCACAGGTTATTATGCGTCTGTGAACCAAGATGGACTAACGCTTAAAAAAGTGAATTACGGAAAACAGGAGATTTTGAAAACCGTGCCTCTAACGATTCAAAAAGATACTAACTATCAAATCAACGTTCAGGTTACCGGCAATCGTATACGTGTATATTGGAACGGATCAAAGGATCCTGTTCTCGATTATCAGGACCCGAGAGCCTATACACATGGCAAAATCGGTCTGCTTTCCAACCATTCCGATATTATTTTTCATAAAGTTTCTGTTTCCAAGTGAAAAGCACAGTTGTAAATACAGAGAAGATAGAGGAGTGTAGATATGACAACTAAGATGTATATCAAAGATTATCCAAGACCGCAATTCGTTCGTGATTCTTGGCTCAATTTGAACGGGGAATGGGATTTCCGTTTTGACGATAATAATGTAGGGGAAATCGAAAAGTGGTATAAACAGCTTAACGGAGATCGTAAAATAACCGTTCCTTTCACTTATGAAACGAAGGCGAGCGGGATTGGAGAAGAGAAGTTTCACCCGAATGTATGGTATGAGCGTGCTTTGGAAATCCCGCAGGAGCAAGAAGGGAACCGGGTTATCCTTCATTTTCAGGCCGTAGATTATTTAGCTAAGCTATGGGTTAATGGCGTTTTGGTCGGACAACATCAAGGCGGGTATGCAGCTTTTTCTTTTGACATTACACCGTATCTTCAGTTTGGCGAATCCAATACCCTCGTGTTGAAAGCGGAAGACTCACAAAGCTGCACACAGCCAAGAGGCAAACAGCGTTGGGTTGATGATAATTTTGAGTGCTTTTATGTGCAGACAACAGGCATTTGGCAAAGTGTATGGGTAGAGTATGTAGCAGCCTCGTATATAAAATCTGTTAAGATGACGCCTGATCTCGATAATTATTCCGTTCGCTTTGATTATCAGGCACACATAGCTGCCAAATCGAATAAATCGAAACAACTCCGTTTGGAAACTCGGATTAGCTTGAAGGATAAAGTTCTAAAGCAAACGAGTCTCGTTATCGATCGGCCGTGGCTCCAACTGGATATGAATTTATTACACGAAGTGAACGGGCCTTGGAAGGTTCGAACATGGTCACCGCAAAACCCGAACTTATATGATGTGGAATTTATCCTATATGAAGATGATCTCATCATTGATCATGTGTATTCTTACTTCGGTATGAGAAAAATTTCGATTGAAAAAGGAAAAGTACTTCTTAACAATACGCCGATATATCAACGTCTTATTCTTGATCAGGGTTACTGGCCAGACAGTCACTTGACTCCGCCATCAGAGGAGGCGTTGATTGAGGACATTGATGCAATCTTGGCTATGGGTTACAACGGGGTAAGGAAGCATATGAAAATTGAGGATGCCCGATTCCTTTACTGGTGTGATGTGAAAGGCGTGCTCGTCTGGTCCGAAATGGCGGCAACCTTTGAGTTTAACGATGAGGCGATTGAAACATTCACATCGGAATGGACGGAAATCGTCCGCCAGCAGTACAATCACCCTAGTATCGTGACATGGGTACCTTTCAATGAATCATGGGGGATTGCACAAATTTACACCAACGTGAGACAACAAAAGTTTACGGAAAGCATCTATCATTTGACTAAATCAATTGACCCGCATCGGCCTGTTATCGTAAATGATGGCTGGGAACACACCGTTTCTGACATCCTGACATTACATGATTATGAGGAGAAAGGCTCTGCATTCTTAAAGCGTTATACAGACAAAGATGGACTGCTGAACAATGAATTCTCATTCAATAAGGGGAAATACGCCATGGCCCAAGGATACGCCTATCGCGGCCAACCGATTATGATCACTGAATTCGGAGGCATTGCATTTAATACAGGGAAAGGCTGGGGCTATGGGAATCAGGTTGAGAATGAGGAAGCCTTTATCGAGCGCTTTAGGAACATTATACAAGCGATTAAAGATACAGAATATATTAGTGGATATTGTTACACCCAAATAACCGATGTTCAACAGGAAGTCAACGGATTGCTTACAGAGGATCGGAAGCCTAAGATACCACTCGAGCTAATAAAAGAGATTAATCTTGCTTAGGGTTTAAAAGAAGGACATGGCTTGTTTGTGAAGCCATGTTCTTTTTTTTTGATTTTGGAAGCGCATTCAACATAACTGTTTTTTAAACAAAGAGAACGTTTTTTTACATGGGAAAGAAGAAAAAAACCATCTATGATGTGGAGAGGAAAACATTCCCAATGGGACGGAGGTGTGACGTTACGCAACGTGAACAGACATCATTGAAGAAGGAAAAACAACGCATAGAAGGCGAGGACTCAGTATGATGAAGATGAAAGTAAGTCGAATTGTAGCATTTCTATTGTGTGGTCTTATGATTTCCTACAATATGCTCCCAACTCTGCCTTATGGTGAATCTGCAGCCCATGCAGCAGAGGTGTTTGTAAAGAAATTTGATTTCGGTTCAGCGAGCAGTCCGGTCATGGCAGGCTATAATCAAGTTCATGATCAGTTGACTTATACGAAGGACCGGGGATATGGGCTTGAAACAGCGCTGCCAGCGGGAGCCTCAAGGAATCGGTCAGGCGGCACGGATTTGACGAACGATTTTATTTTGGGAACGCCCTTCACGTTCTTAGCGGACGTGCCAAACGGCAATTATTACGTGACGATTTATTCGGGTGATCTGCTCGCAGGTACGTCCACAACGAAAACGACGGTTGCCCTCGAAGGGGTGACAAAAGGGACGATTTCAACGAAGGTAGCTATTGCACAAGCAACCTACAGCACCACGGTAACTGACGGTCAATTAACAGTTGGCATCTCTACAGGCTACAGCGGCACAGGTGCTGGCTATTTGAACGGCCTCGTCATTGAACAGGTGCCAGCGGCGACGGCGCCTTCGGCTCCTCAATCACTCGCTGTAACCAATATTAATTCCACTCCTGGTGCAGCCTCCGTATCACTCGGTTGGAGCAGTGTTACGGATTCGGTCTATTATAACGTGTACCGTGCGACGAATAGCGTCACGAATTATGATTTTATCAAACAAGTGATGGTAAATGCTTACACTGATACGGCTGTTTCTGTAGGAAATACATATTCTTATCAAGTAACTGCTCTGGGGGCAGGTGGTCTTGAATCTGCTGCAAGCAGCCCGGTAACGGCGGAAGTGAAACAGACAGTTGCAATTCCGGCTGCTCCTGCCAATTTGATTGTAAGCGGTGTCACATCGGATAAAGTGTCCTTGCAATGGTCAGCATCGAATGGAGCAACGGGTTATACGGTATTCCGTTCGGATTCTGCTACCGGAATCTACACCGAGCTCGGCATGGTAACATCGACAACGTACACCGATTCTACGGCCGACACATCGGCTGTTCACTATTATCAGGTAAAAGCAACGAATGCGGCAGGGGTGTCTGATGCCTCGAGCGCGGCAGCAAGCACGGTATATGTTGCGGCTAATGTGCTCCCGTCTGGATTGCCGTTGAAATTAGATTTCGGTCCTGGGGCTATAGCTGACGGCTATTTCGGTATAACGACTCCAGTGGCCTACTCAGCCCAGCTGAAATACGGATTTGCCAATCCTTCGCTCGTCAGCTCTGGTAACAGCGGCACATCGGATCCACTGAAATCTGATTACCTATCGCCAGCTGGCACTTCCTTCAACGTGGATCTGCCAAATGGAGATTACGCTGTTACGGTTACGGCAGGTGATGCCAATGCGGCATCTGAAGTAGCTGTTTCCGTAGAAGGAATGACGGCAAACAAAATTGCGCTCACGCCTAAGGCAGCTGGTGAATATTTGGAGCAGACGTTCGAAGTCGCCCTGGTTGATGGTCAGTTGAATATCAGCTTCTCGGGTTCTGCGCCCAAAATTAATGGGCTTGTCATTTCAAAGCTAGCGGATCGAGTGGCTGGAGAAATGCCAACAGTTTATATCGCAGGGGATTCTACGGTACAGACCTACGATTCGTATTGGAAGCCTCAGGCCGGTTGGGGGCAAATGATTTCCCGCTACTTCACTTCCGACATAACCTTCAGCAATCAGTCCATCGGGGGTCGTAGCAGCAAAACGTTCCTCACGGAAGGCCGTTTGGATACTATTTTGCGGGCGATCAAGCCGAATGACTACTTCTTGATCCAATTCGGTCATAATGATGCGACGATCTCCGTTCCTGAACGGTATGCATCTCCCGAGGATTATAAAAACTATCTGAAGATATATATCAATGGCGCTAGGCAGCGTGGTGCGATACCGATTTTGGTAACGCCTGTCGGTCGCAGGGACTTTAACGCGTCAACCGGCATCTTCAATGTCAGCTTCCCGACATACGTAGCTGCGATGAAAGAACTGGCACAAGAAATGGATGTCAAACTCGCGGATCTCAGCACATTAAGTCGGGCGTACTATGACACTATCGGCCCAATTGGTACGCTTGCTGTCTTCCTCCATGTACCCGCTGGTACCTACACTGCCTTCCCGAGCGGTAATGCAGACGATACGCACTTCCAGGAATATGGCGCAATTCAAATCGCGCGTCTTCTGTCAGGCGGGATTAAAGACCTGAATATTCCACTTTCCTCCTATGTCACGGATGTTGCTCCGCCTGCTGCAGTTCCATCGAAGCCAGTCGGCATAGTGGCAAGCAGTGTGAGCAATGCAGGAGCTGTATTGACATGGAATGCAGTAGAAGGTGCGGATATTTATAAGATTTATAGAAAGTTATCATCTGACACCACTTACGTCTTAGTTGGTACGTCGACAGTTCCGACGATTACGATTCAAGGTATGACGGAAGGGCTAACCTATGACGTAGTTGTTACAGCAGTAAACGGTAAAGGGGAGTCCGAGCAGTCAGATGTCATCGTCATCCAAACCAAGCATGCGACGATTAAGTTCGACTTCGGTTTGGCTGCCTCTCCAATTCAAGATGGTTATACTGGCATCAATCTTTCCAGCACATACACAGCAGCAAAAGGCTACGGCATCAAGGACCCAACAGGCATGATTGGCCGGGATCGTGCTACCGGTACGGACCTGCTCCGTGATTGGCTTGGCTATTTCAATGTTGGCTGGGAGTTTATGGTGGATCTACCGAATGGTCTTTATTCCGTGAAGCTTTACGTTGGCGATTATCTGGGAAGTGCAAGAACGACCGTTGCCATCGAAGGTACAGACTTTGGGACAGTTACAGCGGGCAACAAATCCGTCGTTGAAAAGATAATTGCACAGACTTCCGTTAGTGATGGACAAATGAACTTCAAGTTCGGCGGTGCAACCGCAATCGTAAATGGTTTGGAGATTACACCGATTTTAATGGCCCCTACAGCTCTGAAAATCGATGCGAAAAATACAGATCCGGAAAGTCCTTCCGTTTCCCTGTCGTGGACCGGGGTAGAGGACGTCGCGAAATATCATGTTTACCGCAAAGTAAGCGGTACGTCGAAGTTCCAACTGTTGGGCAGCGCAACGACGAGCACTTATGTTGATAACACTGTTGATGTAGGGATGGAGTACGATTACCAAGTGACGACAGTGGACCTGGCCTCAACGGAAACCGGTCCATCCACATCACTCACCGTATCCATGATTAATCCCAATGTTCCTATTCCTGCAATACCTGTTAATCTTCAAGCGGTGAGCGTAAATAAAAATGATCTCACCCTTAGCTGGGATTCTGTTACTGGAGCCAAAACGTATAACATTTACCGTGCTGAGTCTAACAATGGCACTTACGAATTGATTGGCAAAGCCCGTCAATCCAGCTATACAGATACGACTGTGCTTACGACGATTCCTTATTACTACAAGGTTTCAGCCGTAAGCGCAGGCGGAGTATCCGGGCAGTCTGAAACACTGGCAACGCCAGTCGTAACTGTACTGAATCGGCAGGCCGAATATCTCGATCGCGCGCTTGTAGCGGTCAAACAAGTTAATGGTGTCTATGTAGGCTGGAAAATGCTTGGCACAGACCCATCTAACATCGCATTCAATCTGTACCGCAGCGGTGTCAAAGTAAATGCAGAACCGATCACAGGCGCAACAAATCTGCTGGATGAAGCGGGAACAGAAACGTCTGTATATCTTCTGAAAACCGTTATCGGAGATAGTGAGAAAGTGGCTTCGAAAGAAGCATTTGTATGGCAAAACAATTATTTGGCCATACCGCTCCAGAAGCCGGAGGGCGGCATAACGAAATCCGGAGAAGCCTATACCTACAGTGCGAACGACACTAGTGTTGGCGATGTGGATGGCGACGGCACGTACGAGTTGATCGTGAAGTGGGATCCGTCCAACTCCAAAGATAACTCTCAGGCAGGATATACCGGCAACGTCTATGTTGATGCCTACAAGTTGGACGGTACTCGCCTGTGGCGTATCGACCTTGGACCGAACATTCGTGCTGGAGCGCACTACACGCAGTTCCAGGTCTATGATCTGGATGGCGACGGCAAAGCGGAAGTCACGTTCAAAACAGCCGATGGCACGATAGACGGAACAGGTATGGCTATTGGTGACGCAACGGCCGATCACCGGAACAGCAGTGGTTATGTGCTGGAAGGACCTGAATATTTAACCGTCTTTAATGGCTTAACTGGAAAAGCAATCGCAACGACGGATTACGATCCGCCTCGTGGAGTCGTTTCGGATTGGGGCGACACTTATGGCAACCGGGTGGACCGTTTCCTGGCAGCAGTCGCTTACCTCGACGGTGAGCATCCGAGCTTGATTTTCAGCCGTGGCTATTATACAAGAACGGTGATTGTTGCCTACGATTTCAAAAATGGCGCATTGACGAAAAAGTGGCGTTTCGATACAAACGATGAAGGACTTGGAGCTGCCTATACCGCACAAGGAGATCATAACTTGTCCATCGGCGACGTAGATGGCGACGGCAAGGACGAGATCACATTCGGTGCCATGGCCATCGATGATGATGGTACGCCGCTATACAACACTGGACTCGGTCACGGGGACGCGCAGCATCTGGGCGACCTGGACCCTTCCAGACCAGGGCTAGAATTCTTCAATGTGCATGAGCATCTAGATTCTCCTTATGGTATGGACTTCCGGGATGCGAAAACGGGCGAAATTCTCTGGGGTGTGTGGACGGGGATAGATACCGGACGCGGCATGTCGGCGGACATCGATCCGAACTATTTGGGCGAAGAGGTATGGTCTGCAACAATAACGAATGCGCAGCATATTCCGATCTCCGGTCTTTACAGCGCGAAAGGCGAATTGATCAGCACGACCATTCCAAGTTCAACGAACTTCGGCATCTGGTGGGACGGCGACCTGAACCGCGAGCTTCTAGACGCCAACCACGTTGATAAGTGGGACTATGTGAACCATACGACGAACCGGTTATTTACAGCTGAAGGGGCGTTGTCAAACAACAGCACGAAATCAACGCCGAACCTGCAAGCCGACCTTTTTGGCGATTGGCGAGAAGAAATCGTGTGGAGAAATACAGATAGCTCAGAGCTGCGCATTTATACGACGAGCACTATGACCAATACAAAGCTGCGTACGCTAATGCATGATCCGATATACCGCTTAGGAGTCGCTTGGCAAAATACCGGTTACAACCAACCGCCTCATACAAGCTTCTACCTTGGTGCTGGTATGGAGGAACCGGCTGCGTCGCATCTTACGATTGTTAACGAGCCCGTACCTGCCGTACCGCCAACAACTACCGATGACGCTCCTGTAGGCTGGTTGAATAAAGACGTCACAGTAACTCTCAAAGTCAGTGACAGCGGATCAGGCGTAGGCGGCACCTACTACACGTTGAATGGTGGTGCTGTGCAGCAAGGTACTTCCATTATCATCACAGAAGAGGGTACGCATACTCTCACTTACTGGAGCGTTGATAAAATAGGTAACGCTGAATCTCCACATACGGTAATTGTGAAAATTGACAAAACGGCACCTACAGTCAATCTGGTTCTGGATCAAACTGCTTTGTGGCCGCCAAATCACAAATTGATTACCGTAAAGGCAACGATTAGCGCAAATGATAGCCTTTCTGGCAACGCATCCATCGTTCTTACATCCATTACAAGCAACGAGCCTGATAATGGGTTAGGTGACGGAGATACGTCAGATGACATTCTAGGAGCAGAAACCGGCACATTGGACACAGAATTTATGCTTCGTGCAGAGCGTTCAGGTAAAGGGAATGGGCGTACATACACCATCACCTATACGGCTGCTGACTTAGCAGGAAACACAACGACCCAAACAGCTGCCGTTTTAGTTTCTCATTAATCATCCGGCAAATAATGATGCTAAGCTGAATCTGAAAACACCTACGATAATAAATGAGTGGTATACCGTACTTAAAGTTTTCAAAGAAAAAGATCCGAATGGAAACGGCAAGCCGGATGAACTGCCTTTTACCGGTAACTGGGGTCCCGGTAACCTGACGAAGTTGTGTTAGATTTTTCACCTGGTTTTGGCGTTCTTGGCGGATCCTACAATCGGTATTTGAAGCGGTAAACGGTTGGAATATTTATAAGGCGGGACACCGTTGTTGATCCTGCAATGGGAAAGCAAGCTTAAATCCGTGGTCACTCGCGGATAAGGCTTGCTTTTTGTGTTGGTGTGTAGGCAGCAACAGTATATCGCCATCTCTCGTACTCTGTCAGGAGATCGGCTTCGTGTTTCTAATAGACACCTATCGAACATACGTGCTATAATTGGAAGATTCTGAGTATCATCATAGATTGGAGATTAGGTATGAATCATTCGTTACTTCGGAATCGGACATTTGTTTTCATGATGATCGGAGAAGCCATTCAAGGCGCAGGTATTTGGACAAGTATCATTGCTAATTTGCAATTTATGCAAAGTCACGTCCCGTCTGATTTAGGCAAGAGCTTGATCTTGATGTGCGGTTTATTTCTCGGTGTACTTATTTCACCGCAAGCCGGGGTGTGGGCAGACCGCTATGATAAGAAAAAAATATTGCTTATATCAGGGCTTGTCCGCTGTCTGGCTCCGATTGTCATGTTTGCGGCTATACACTACCAATCCGTCGCCATCATGCTCTTGTCCGTCGTCATCATGCAAGTAGCGGCTACTGTTTATATGCCTACCGTACAAGCAGCACTGCCTTCCGTTGTTCCGGCCTCAGAGCTGCTTAAAGCGAACAGCTTAAACTTTAACGTGATTACAATGGCGAGAATAGGAGGCACTGCAGCAGCGGGTATATTGGTTTCCATGATGAATTTGTATACGGTCTACGCGTTGTCGCTTGTTTTTTATGTCATCCTAGTGATGCTTATTACACAATTGAGGATTCCCAATACTGCGGATTCCGCAGCTGCAAGAAAACAGGAGAAAATCCGCTTTACGGAGTTGTTTCCGCTCATTCGGGCAGAACCGTCAATATTCATCGGACTTATCAATAGCGGGGTTATTACTTTGTTTCTGGGCGGTTTTAATTTGCTTGTACTGAAGTTTAGTCAAATTCAGCACAAACCGGAACTGATGGGCTGGATCTATTCTTTAGAAGGCACCAGCATCTTAATTGCTGGCATATTCGCAAAGCGTGTGATCGGCATGCGGAATCTGGTAACCAGCTCAACGTTGTTTATGTTACTATTTGCGCTTGCTTTTGCAGGAATGTCCTTCAGCGAGAGCAGCTATGCGGTTCTCGGCTCCTTCGTTATGTTCGGTTGCGCAGTCGCTTTTTTCTTTCCGATGGTATCCACACTATTCCAAATCAAAGTGCCCAAAGAAGCACAAGGCCGCTTTTTCTCATTTCGAGGCATGCTTGACCGCGTCATGTTCCAGATTTCGCTGCTTGCGACCGGCGCTTGTCTCGATTGGTTCGGGATCTCCACATTTTTACTTACGCTCGCCATTCTTACAATTTCGAGCGGGATCTTGACGTTGTTCATTGCCAAACGAAAATCAATGGACGTCCGGCAACCAATCACTGTAGACACCGTTGCGGGCGGGAAATAAATCAATCTAGAGAACGAACAAGCCCCGATCCTTGTAGGAATCGGGGCTTGCTTTATTAGTAGTGAAAAAGACTACGGAATTACCACCGAGTTCTTTTCCTGCAGCGTATTGAGGTCGTTCGCTTTGATTAATCCATTCGAGACGGTATACAGCGTTTCGCCAATATAAAGAACACGCTGTACCTGCTTGTCGCCAGCATGAACGTACTGTCCAGCTTTTTGCAGATCTTCCTGTGATAGATGCGTTATGCCTCCGCGGAACTGGAAACCTTTTTCCAAATCGAGGTTGTAGACGTACGCGCCTTGGAAAGCAAAATTGCCGTATGCGCTAGCAGGCATCTTCGGATTGTTCGTCGTCTGACTCGGATCGATTTTCATTACGTTAACGGGGAAGGAAAGTAGATTTTTCTCCTTGTTAAATAGCAGTGCACGGTGATTGTGCAGCAGCTCGGAATCCGTACCGCGGTCACCGATTAGTTCCTTAAATTTCTCCTTTGGATTATTCACATCGGTTACATCGAACAGCGCCACTTTCATGCCTTGGTAATAGGCAATGGACTGTGGTCCATTTAGATTTTTATTGTCGACCTCGATCGTATCTTTCCCGAAGCCAATAATGTGGTTTTCGTCATAAGGATGCAGATAATCGCTGTAGCCAGGAATCTTCAACGCACCTAACAATTGCGGTTTAGCGGGATCCTTTAAATCCATGACGAACAGCGGGTCGGTGTTTTTAAAAGTAACCATGTAAGCACGGTCTCCCATGAAACGGGTGGAATAAATCCGCTCTCCTGGAGCGATGTTCTCGATCTTGCCTTTCTCTTTCAGGTTCCCGTCAAGTATGAAAATATGATTCTTCGAGATCCCATCATCCGTCCGACCCATTTCGCCTGTAGTTGTAGCAAGCCGGAAATGGCCGTTATGCTCATCCATGGAAAATTGGTTGAGTAAGCGTCCGGGCACCTTGCCTGTATTCTTGTACTCTGCTTTTCCTGCGTTCAGCCCGAATTGATAAATGATCGTTTCTTGCTTAGGCAGTTCATACGGCTGGCTGGCTTCGTTTGGCTCACCGATTCGTATGCCTTGTGCAGGAGCACCAGCGGGTATCCTCAGTGGATGGATTCGCATCTGTTCATAATTCGTTACGGCCACATATAAGTTCTCTTCAGATGCGTACACGTTCTGACCGGAGCCGAGGTAAGAAGTGACATTCATCGTCTGCTTCAGTTCATTCAGATTGATGCCTCCGATGAGCACGTAGTTAGGCTCCAAGGCTTTTGGCAAGTAATAGACCTGATTGAGCGGAATAGAGGTAAAGGAATCGCCCGCCGCTGAATCCCGATAAGCAGGAGTTAGGGCAGTTTTCGCTTTTTCTTTATCCGCCATTTCTCGGTACTGGTAGTAATTCACGTACTTATTGGAGATAAAATAGAGCGACGATCCGATTTTGCGGGAAGAAACGTAGTTTCCTTCAAGTTCAGCTTCCTTCACAAGCTTCAGGCTGCTCCGATCGGTGAGGTCGTAAACCATGACCTTCGCGGTTCCCTGTGACCTCATCGGCAGGATCATTTTCATCTCAGTGGCGCCTTCTGCACCATCATAAGGGATTCGTTTATAGTTCTGATAAGAATTACCAAGCACGATCAGATGCTTGTCATCCACGTAGATTTCACTTGGCTGGAACTGAGTGTCTTGATTTCCCGGGAAATCAAGAATGCTCAGCACTTTCATCTGGTCGGCGGGATAAGCCTGAGTGACTACGATACGCTGCTTGTTTACTGTATAGATGTACGTTCCATCTGTCTTGACGACATCGGATTCATCCACGCCTTGCACTTGCACATTCGTGCTGGAGTAGTCGGGTGCCGCTGCCCTGGCCGAATCTTGGACTGCAGCAGCACCGGCACTAGCTGGAGCCGAAGCGATACCGGAGGTGGTTTCAGATTTAGCTTGTTTGGTTAGTAAACTAACTCTGGCGGACCCACTGCTTTCATTCTGCGTCAAAAGTGTGACCAAGTGGTCATAGGTACCGACTACAGGCAAGCTTTCCGCCTGCTTCGTGATGTTCACTGAACTGGTAGCGGAATCCCAGCGAACAACATGATTTGCGCTTTCCATAAAGAAGCGCAGCGGAACGTACATAGAACCATTTACCATTTGCGTGCTGCCGTAAATGGTGTTTGCTTTACCGTTCACGTAGGCAAAATCCGAATTCAATGGCAGCTTAAGCTCGTACCCGCTCCCAGTAACAACGGCAAGCCGCTCGGCTTCATTCCATGTCACTTCCATGCTTAAAGCCTTTGCAAGATCTCGAACAGACGCCATTAGAATACCGTCTATTAATTTAGGCTGCAGTGAGAACGTGATCGGCTGGCCCTCAAACCGGACAACTGGTGCCTGATTGGCGTTAGTGGTAACGGGAACAAAGGCGGACGTTAAGATCGTAGCGGATAGCAGGAGGCCGGCGGCCAAAGCTTTTTTCTTCATCTTCTTCATCCTTTTCATGTGTTATGAGGATTTCCATTATTTTCATCTATATCCTCTTAACGGATGAGCTTTCTGATTTGTTTCAGTGGTTCGAAAATATTTTAACTACTCCGAATAAATAATCTTAGCAATGCTATCCGCAGACATCGGAAGACCCAGAAAATATCCCTGCGCTTCATGACAACCATAGTTCATTAAAAGATTAAGCTGATCCTCAGACTCGACGCCTTCAGCGATTACCTTTAGATTTAAATTGATACCCAAGGCGATGATGGTCTTCACTATGTTTTGATCGCTTATATCATTCGACAAGTCTTTAATAAATGTTCGATCTATTTTAATGCGGTCGATTGGGAAGTTCTTCAAATACGCCAATGAACTAAACCCCGTGCCAAAATCATCAATGGAAATACTTACGCCAATGCCTTTCAGTTTGGAAAGCAGCATCGTTGCACGATCAAGATTCATAGTAATGCTTTCCGTAACTTCAATTTCTAAGAAATGGGGATCCATGCCTGTTTCATTCAAAATTTTGGTCATCAATTCAATTAAGTCCGGTTCGTACATCTGCCTCGAGGATAGATTGACGGACATTTTAAATGTACGTCCAAAATGGTTATGATCCATCCATAACCGCCACTGTTTGCAGGCTTCATGCAAGACCCATTTCCCGATTGGAACAATAAGTCCAACTTCTTCGGCAAATGGAATAAATTGCAAGGGAGAGACGATTCCCTTCTCTGGATGATTCCACCGAATTAATGCTTCTACACCAATGAATTCTTTCGTTGCTATATCATATTGCGGTTGATAAACAAGTGCAAATTCATTGTTGTCTAATGCTTTCCTTAGATTTCTGTAGAGTTCTACATGTTCAGAGGCGGGATACTCATTCTCTTTTACATAAAACTGGTATAAATTTTCCCCCTGGTTCTTCGCCTGATACATCGCGATATCTGCCTGTTTGATCAATGTTTCAAAAGTGCTCCCATCAAAAGGAAACATGCTGATCCCGATACTAGTCGAGATATATAAATCTTGATCTTGAATACGAAAGGGGATGGTCAATGCAACCATAATTGATTTAGCAATAACTTCAGTTTCCTCTTTGGATGTGTTGGGTAACATGATAGTGAACTCGTCTCCGCCTTGACGTGAGACAACGCCTTTATTCATAATCATGTTTTTCAAACGATCAGAAACATTCTGCAGTAGAACATCTCCTGAGGAGTGCCCCATGGAATCGTTGATCATTTTGAAATGGTCTAAATCAAGATAAAGCACGGAAACGATTTGATCGTTTTGTTTGGCTTCAACAATGACTTTTTCGAGCATATGTTGGAACGATTTTCGATTCGGAAGTTCTGTTAAAGAATCATGAAAAGCCATGTGACGGATGGTTGCTTCCGCTTTATCCCGTTCAATCACCAAACTTACAAGATATGCCGCCCGTTCAATCAATTTAAGCTCATAGGTTTGGGGAGAATGCGGAGTTTTGTAATACATGGCAAATGTTCCAAGTACCTGATTTTTTTTATCCGTTATCGGTACAGACCAACAAGCTCTAAGCCCGTGGACGAATGCAATCTCGCGAAAATCATCCCATAGAGGATCATTCCCAATATCAGAAACTATGATTTTGGTATTGTAGAAAGCGGCTGTGCCGCATGAACCTACGGCGGGTCCTATTTCCACTCCATCTATCGCATGAATATAGGATTCTGGCAGGTTTGGTGCTGCATAATGTTTCAACCGTTCGTTTTCCAATAAAAGAATCGAACAAATAGCGCCGCTTTGTTGTTCGACTAATTCAATAATTCGATGCAAAATATCAGCAATGAGTTTTCCTTTTGCTATCATTTCCAATATATCATTTTGACCTAATAAGTTATCTTGTACTAACTTCCGATCCGTAATGTCGCGGCCAATAACAATGAGCCATTCTCGGTTTCCGCTATGATCAAAAAGGGGCACTTTGGTATATTCAACCATCATACTTGCACCATTGGAACGTTTAATTTCTTCCTCGAAAATGATTGCTTTTCGTGCCTGCCAAGCTTCTTGATCCGTTTCTTCACATGTAATGAACATTTCTCTGTAAAATTCATTGGTTTTTTGGAAATCGCTGTTCGTTTTACCTTTGTAGGTATCTTGATCTAACTCAAATAGTCGAAGAACCGTATTGTTCGCTTCGATCCATCTACCTTTTCCATCTTTAAAAACAACAATGTCAGGCATAGTATGTATTAATGTTAGTAAATTCTGCTCGCTTATTTTTAATTTTTTCTCTTCCAACAATCGTATTAGCTCAGCAGATGCCCTAAACGAGAAAATTTTCATAATCGTTTCTGCAAGAGACCGGTCATGAAGAGGTTGATCATTCATCACAACAAGGATGCCAATTACAGTACCATTGACATGTAAAAGAGGAATCCCCAGATAGCTTTGAATATCAAATTTGGTCAAATCTGAGTCCAAAGGAAATATATGCTGCACACAATCTTGATAGCAGCACAGACGCTTTTCATTTACAACATTTTCACAAGGGGTATGTTCCAGATTATATTCAAATTGCTCTATCATTGCTCCTTGCTTGTACATGGCGATTGTTTTTGCACAGTGATGATCAACTTCAGCAATGAAAGCATAAGAGCATTTTAAAACGCGAGCTAAATATTGTACCAAGTGAATAAAAAAGCTTTCTGCGCCATCACCTTCAATACCCTGCTCTATATCGAGAATGGTTTTTTTGAGGTAATCATTTTCATTCTGTAAGGCAATGAAAGCTTCAGCAGTATTACTTGGTTTAAGGTCTATATTAGGGCTATTAAATTGCTTTTTCATATGTTCTCCTGAAGTAGTTAATAGTACCTATAAAATTCGACAAAAAATGATAAACTCCTTCCTCTGAGGCGCTTAATCGAACGACGCGCCTAGCGCTGATGGGAGTTGACAATAATCTGGAAACTGGAAACGCAATCTATATATGTTAGGGCTGAGTTTATTTTTAACCACATGGCTGGACATAAAAAAATGACTCCCATGAATAGGAGTCATTCTAGGACACCCGTAATTAATAGAGTGTTCTGGTTGATTCAGGAGTGAAGGGCAGAAGTTCATTCATGCGGCCATCGCGAATCTTGTTGGCCCATTCGGGATCATGCAGCAAAGCGCGGCCGACAGCGACCAAGTCAAATTCGCCTTGTTCCAATCGCTCCAACAGATTCCCAAGATGCACAGCATTCGCTCCTGCGCCTTCATGGAATAGCTTTGTGAATTCAACATCCAATCCGACGGAGCCGACGGTGATGGTCGGTTTGCCTGTTAGCTTCTTAGTCCAGCCGGCAAGGTTCAGAGAGGAGCCTTCAAATTCAGGTTCCCAGAATCGTCGGGAAGAGCAATGGAACAGATCGACACCGGCATTAACCAATGGAGCCAAGAATTGCGCAAGTTCCTCCGGTGTGTTCGCTAACTTGGCTTCATAATCAGAACTCTTCCATTGGGAGAATCTGAACACGATAGGAAATTCGGGGCCGACTGCACGTCGGCAAGCCTCGATGACTTCAACAGCGAATCGGGTGCGGGCAACCAAGCTTCCACCATAGTGGTCAGTACGCTGATTTGTTTTTTCCCAGAAGAATTGGTCAATTAAGTAACCGTGTGCGCCATGCAGCTCGATACCGTCAAATCCGATTCGTTTAGCGTCGGCAGCAGCTTGCGCGTATGCAGCGACAAGCTCGCCAATTTCTTCTATGGTTAGCGGTTCAGATACCTTCTCTCCCGTCAAATCGAGTCCGGACGGACCTACGGGAAGCACCTCAGGATTCGGTTCGCTTCCAACATTGCGTGCCATCCCTACATGCCATAGCTGCGGAATGATTTTACCTCCTGCCTCGTGTACGCCGGCTGCTACTCTTGCCCAACCTTGCAAGGCAGCTTCGCCGTGGAAATTCGGCCAGTTCGTGCTTGCGCCAGCAACCGGATGGTTGATGAGCGTTCCTTCTGTCACAATGAGTCCGACACCGTGCTCGGCCCGACGGCGATAATAATCCGCAACGTTTTGTCCCGGAACCCCCCCAGGCGAGAATCCACGTGTCATGGGGGCCATAACGATTCGGTTGGCCAATGCCAAATGTTCCGCACGGAAAGGCTCGAATAAGGAATGTGCCGAAACGGAGCTAGCAGGGCTATTCTGATTTGTCATACGTTGATCTCCTTTAAAACATCATTTCATCGAAGGAACCTTGGCTCCAGCGGTGATAAGCTTAGAATACCATAAATTCAGACTAAGTTCATTGGAATACATTATTTATTAGGTGAAGCGGTAAAAAGGAGGAGTGATCCTTCTTTTTTATGCATGAAAAAGAAACTCTGTTTTTTTATGAAAAACGAATGGGGACGCACGCTGTAACAAACTGTCGCCTTACTTGCAAATTAGCATGTGAAAATATTCACAAATTGTTCAAGGAATTAATCATTCTAACCCCTCATCTTGTGATTTTTGTCATAGTTAGGGGTCTTAATTAAGTTTACTCTAAAGGTAGAACAACAAGATAACGGCTTCACATGGATTGAAAATAAAGGAGTGAATGAACCATGACAACAAAAGAAGCGAAGATGATTGAACAGATTTCTGCTCAAGACGAAGTTAACGAGTTGGTAGCCAGAGCGAAGGTAGCTCAACAGCAATTTCTGAAGTTGGATCAAATGCAGGTTGACCAAATTATACAGCAAATGGCATTAGCCGGCATCGATAGGCACATGGTTCTCGCTAAGCTTGCTGTGGAAGAAACCGGTCGGGGTGTGTACGAAGATAAAATCACCAAGAATTTATTTGCTACGGAATATATCTACCACAGCATTAAAAATAACAAGACGGTTGGTGTGATTGAGGAAAACTCGTATGAGAACTACCGAATGGTGGCTGAGCCCGTGGGCATTATCGCTGGTGTGACGCCTGTCACCAATCCGACTTCGACGACGATGTTCAAGTCATTAATCGCGGCAAAAACCCGCAACCCAATCATATTCGCCTTCCATCCATCTGCACAGCAATCCAGCAGCGCGGCTGCAGCGACATTACTGGAGGCAGCTGTTAAAGCGGGCGCACCAGAGCATTGCATTCAATGGGTAAAGCATCCCTCTGTGGAAGCTACCCAGTTGTTGATGAATCATCCGGACGTAGCACTCGTACTTGCAACGGGAGGCTCTTCGATGGTGAAGGCAGCTTACAGTACTGGAAAGCCAGCCTTGGGTGTTGGACCGGGCAATGTGCCTTGTTTCATTGAGAAAACGGCGAATTTGCAGCAAGCTGTGAACGACTTGATCTTATCGAAGACGTTTGACAATGGGATGATTTGCGCCTCTGAACAAGCAGTTATTATTGAAGAATCGGTTTACGCGGATACAAGAAAGTTGATGACTGAACAGGGCTGTTACTTCTTAAATAAAGAAGAAACGGAGGCTGTTTCCAAATTAGTGATTAACGCTGAGAAGTGTGCGGTTAATGCGGTAATTGTAGGTCAACCTGCTCCGAAAATCGCTGAGATGGCTGGAATTAAGGTGCCTGCGGCTACGAAAATACTAGTCGCGGAATTAGCCGGCGTTGGTGAGGCATTTCCACTATCAGCTGAAAAACTTAGCCCTGTACTCGCTTGTTACAAAGTGAAGAATGCTGAGCAAGGCATTGATCGGGCTGTGGAAGTGGTCAAATTTGGCGGTATGGGACATTCCTCCGTCATTCATTCCCAGAATGCAGAGGTCATCCAGGCGTTCTCTAATAAGCTTCAAACAGGACGTATCATTGTCAATTCACCTTCCACTCACGGTGCTATCGGAGACATTTATAATACAAACTTGCCTTCCTTGACACTAGGCTGCGGTTCATACGGTCATAACTCCACAACCTCTAACGTGAGCGCCGTGAATCTGATCAATGTGAAGCGCGTTGCTTACCGCACCGTTAATATGCAGTGGTTCAAAATACCGCCAAAGGTTTATTTTGAAAAAGGAGCTACACAGTATTTAGAAAAAATGCCTGACATTACACGGGTCATGATTGTTACGGATCCGATGATGGTAAAGCTTGGTTACGTAGAACGTGTGGAATATTATCTCCGCAAACGACAGCTGCCTGTCTATATCGAAGTGTTCTCGGATGTGGAGCCTGATCCATCTGTTGAAACGGTGGAACGCGGCCGTGCACAGATGGCAAGCTTCCAGCCGGATTGCATTATTGCGTTAGGCGGCGGGTCACCGATGGATGCGGCTAAAGCCATGTGGTTGTTCTACGAATACCCAAATACTAGCTTTGATGGCCTAAAGCAAAAATTCATGGATATCCGTAAACGGGTTTACAAATATCCGCGTCTAGGGCGCAAAGCGAAATTCGTCGCGATTCCTACGACATCTGGGACTGGCTCGGAAGTGACGTCTTTTGCCGTGATTACAGATAAGGAGAAGGGCAATACCAAGTATCCACTGGCTGATTATGAGCTTACACCTGACGTTGCCATCATTGATCCTGATTATGTGTACAGCTTGCCGAAGACTGCCGTAGCCGATACGGGAATGGACGTCCTAACTCATGCCATTGAAGCGTATGTGTCCGTAATGGCGAATGATTATTCTGATGGTTTAGCGATGAAAGCCATCCAGTTGGTATTCCAAAATCTAGAGAAATCGTTTGCCACAGCAGATCCTATTGCACGTGAGAAAATGCATAATGCTTCAACAATCGCAGGTATGGCCTTTGCAAATGCCTTCCTAGGCATTAATCACAGCTTGGCGCATAAATGGGGCGGAGAATACCACACCGCACATGGACGCACTAACGCGATTTTGATGCCGCATGTGATTCGCTATAATGCCCAAAAACCGACGAAATTCACTTCGTTCCCGAAATACGATCACTTCATAGCCGATCAACGCTATGCGGAAATTGCGCGTATGCTAGGGCTACCAGCAAAGACAACGGAAGAAGGAGTAAACAGTCTTATCGAGGCTATCCGTAAGCTGAATAAAATCCTGGGTATTCCTGAGAAATTCCAGGATTTGGGGTTCAATGCGGAACAATTCGAGACGCGTGTAGATTACTTGGCGGATCGGGCGTTTGAAGATCAATGTACAACAGCGAATCCTCGGATGCCGCTTGTGACTGAGCTCGCTGACGTTTATCGCAATGCTTTTTACGGAAAGTTTTAATCGGGCAATTGAAGGAGGAACCATCATGGCAATACGAGAAGATGAATTAAAAACAGGTCGTTGTTGGGATGGGTTTGTTAAAGGGAAATGGGAAACGGCCATTGATGTGAAAGATTTTATCGATAAAAATATAACGGTTTACGAAGGAGATCATTCCTTCTTGGCAGGTCCTACAGAAGCAACAGATGAGCTGTGGCTCCTAATCAGTATGCTAACGCGCAAGGAGAGAGAAAATGGTGGTGTATTGGATATCGATGTCCAGACAGTGTCCACAATTACATCGCATGCACCTGGCTATATCGCACAGAGCAAGGAGAAAATTGTCGGTTTGCAAACCGATGCTCCACTGAAGCGTTCTGTACAACCTTTCGGCGGTATACGCATGGTTATCGATTCTTGTGAAGCATATGGCTTTAAGCTGCCGGAAGAAATTATACAAGTGTTTACAGATATTCGCAAAACGCATAACCAAGGTGTGTTCGATGCGTACACCTCTGAGATGAAAACAGCACGTAAGGCAGCAATCATTACGGGTCTGCCGGATGCCTACGGACGCGGTCGCATTATTGGCGATTACCGACGTGTCGCTCTATATGGTGTAGACCGTCTGATCGCGGAGAAAAAGAAAGATCTTCTGCAGCTGGAAGTGGACTCGATCACAGAAGATGTCATCCGGCTGCGTGAAGAGCTTTCCGAGCAAATTCGCAGTTTAGGTGAATTAAAACAGATGGCCAAAAATTACGGATACGATATTGCGAAGCCGGCAGTAAATGCTACTGAAGCGGTTCAATGGTTATACTTTGCTTATTTGGCAGCCATCAAGGAGCAGAACGGAGCGGCGATGAGCCTTGGACGCGTATCGAGCTTTCTTGATATCTATTTCGAAAGAGATCTATCGGATGGAACATTGACGGAAGTAGAGGCGCAGGAGCTTGTTGACCATTTTGTTATGAAGCTTCGCATCGTCAAATTTTTACGTACCCCCGACTATAATGAGCTTTTCAGTGGAGACCCTACTTGGGTAACAGAATCAATAGGCGGTATGGGACTTGACGGCAGAGCGCGAGTGACGAAAAATTCCTTCCGCTTTCTGCATACCTTATACAATCTAGGGCCTGCTCCTGAGCCGAACCTGACCGTGCTGTGGTCGACCAGGCTGCCTGATGGCTTCAAAGCTTACTGTGCCAAGGTATCGGCTGAGACCAGTTCGATACAGTATGAGAATGATGACCTGATGCGGCCTTATTATGGGGATGATTACGGTATTGCATGCTGTGTCTCCGCGATGCGCATCGGCAAGCAGATGCAATTCTTCGGCGCGCGCGCCAATCTGGCCAAGGCTCTGCTTTATGCCATTAATGGCGGTGTGGATGAGAAGCTTGGGATACAAGTAGGACCCCGGTTAGCTGCCTTGACTTCTGATATTTTGAACTATGAAGAAGTAGTGGAGAAATTCGATTCCATCATGGAGTGGCTCGCGAAGCTGTATGTGAACACCCTTAACGTTATTCACTATATGCACGACAAATACTGCTATGAGCGGATAGAAATGGCTCTGCACGACCGTGAAATTGTACGCACCATGGCAACAGGTATCGCCGGATTATCTGTTGTTGCTGATTCGCTCAGTGCGATTAAGTATGCAAAGGTACGCCCGATCCGCAATGAAAATGGCATTGCAGTCGACTTTGAAATTGAAGGCGAGTACCCGCAGTATGGCAATAATGATGAGCGCGTAGATGCCATTGCCGTTCAATTGACCGAAACGTTTATGAATAAAATCAGGAAGCATAAGACGTATCGCGGAGCATTGCCAACGATGTCCGTTTTGACCATTACATCTAATGTCGTGTATGGGAAAAAGACAGGAAGTACTCCGGATGGGCGTAAAGCCGGAGAGCCCTTCGCACCAGGAGCGAATCCCATGCATGGACGTGATCGGAAAGGTGCATTGGCCTCATTGGCATCTGTTGCTAAGCTTCCCTATGAGCATTGCCTCGATGGCATATCCAACACGTTCTCGATCGTACCGAAGGCACTTGGCAGGGAAGAGGAGTCACGCATCTCGAATCTTGTTTCCATGCTCGATGGCTACATGGCCAATTACGGTCATCATCTGAATATTAATGTTTTTGACCGTGCAAAGCTGCTGGATGCAATGGAGCATCCGGAGCAATATCCACAATTGACAATTCGTGTTTCCGGCTATGCAGTGAACTTCATCAAGCTGACCAAGGAACAACAGCTTGATGTGATACATCGTACTTTTCACGGCACGATGTAATATAGAGAGGGGAGCAGACCGATGAAAGGACGCATACATTCCTTCGACTCCTTTGGCACCGTTGATGGACCAGGCATCCGCTTTGTTCTTTTCATGCAGGGCTGTGCGCTGCAGTGTAAGTACTGCCATAATCCGGATTCATGGGAAATGAATACAGGCAAGCAGATGGATGTAGAGGAGATTCTAAATGAGATTGAGCCTTACCTCGAATACTATCGCCGTTCAGGTGGGGGAATTACGGTAACGGGCGGGGAGCCAACCTTGCAGGCTCCTTTCTTAGCCCGTTTATTCGTCGAATGCAAAAAGCGCTGGGGGCTGCATACCGTGCTGGATACGAACGGATTTTGTGAGCCGAGTCATGCACAGGAGCTTTTGGATGTAACGGATTTAGTACTGCTCGATCTGAAGCAGATCAATCCTGATAAGCACATCTCACTTACGGCACAGCCTAATGATCGTATCATTCGCTTTGCCGAACATCTGAATAAGATCGATAAGCCTGTCTGGATTCGTCATGTGCTTGTACCTGGATGGACGGATGACTACAAGGATTTACTCGAACTCGGCAACTTCATAGGTACATTGCCCAATGTTAGTAAATTGGAGCTGCTGCCCTATCACCGAATGGGCGTCTATAAGTGGCAGCAAATGGGGAAGGAGTACCCTCTAGAACAATGTCCTACACCAACAGATCAGGAAGCTGCCAGAGCGAAGGATCTCATTGAAATGGGGATGGATACAGAATTATATTAAAAATAAAAACCAGTAGCGCCGGAAGGGATTCCAGCACTACTGGTTATATTTTTTTGCAGGGTAAGTCATAAAAGGTACTCCTCCTGAAGGCCGGCTTGATGCAGATACTTCATCGTATTCATTTCTTCAGTGGGCGGTTCGAATTGCTGTTGTGTAACTTGCTCATCCTGATTACGTAACCCACCAACTCTTTCAGCAAATAACTGTCCATACTCGCAGCAGAAATCATCACGTAATACTTCTAAATTCTCATTATGCAGGGTTGTCATAGTAACCACTCCTTCTCTGTTTTATGATTTTATTATACAATATGCCTATGTGAGTGTATGTGATATATTTCACATACACTCACATAGATTCATACCGGATATAAGTTATAAACCCAAATCGAATAATGCTATTTGATTTATGATATGATAGATATATTCAAATTTCCGAACATTTAGGGGAGAACGTGATGTTTCAAGAAATACAGCATTTTAAAGCCGACTTTTTCAAGGCGTTAGCACACCCATTGCGTATAAGAATTCTTGAAGTATTAGCCGAAGGCGATAAAAACGTTAATGAGATTCAAACGATATTAGGCAGTGAAGGTTCTGCCGTTTCACAACAGTTATCTGTATTAAGAAATAAAAACGTTGTCCGTGGAAGTAAAGACGGAACCTCAGTGATATACTCTCTGACAGATCCACTAATTAAAGACCTGCTTATTGTTGCCAAGCAAATTTTTGACAATCATCTCGTGAATGCTATTTCAATGTTAGAAAATATAAAAAATCAGTAATTTTTTTTATCATCATTTATATGTTTTTAGGAGTTAGGGGGAGGTGAAGGTGAAGCTTACCCCTATTTGGCATGGAAAGCTATGGATTTTGCTAGTGCTGAATGAAACTGTGGATGCCCGCATAATGATTTGGTAAGTTACTATATTTTCCAGGTGTTTTTAGGTCATTCAGCTTTCATGAGGGGAACTGGGCTATTATGATTAGCAGTGTTGTATTATCTACAACAATTCATACGCCCAAAGGCTATTTTGCAACTTGAAGTTGCAGTTTGGAGTCAATTTCGTAATTCAAAACCCTTGCTACATAAGGATTTATAGCGCATTCAAAAACAGTCACCTACCCAAGATATTATGGCGCTTTGTGGGAAAATAGTGCTTTAATAGTGAAATTAGCTCCTTAAGGTTTATCCGACGATATTTCT
>NZ_LMEO01000045.1:120824-426861 GCF_001426375.1 Paenibacillus sp. Root444D2 | reverse complement strand
TTATTTTTACAAAATACGCTGGAAATGAAGAAATAGCAGTCTCTAAAGGCTCTTATTCAACTGCATTTCTCCCGAATCCATACTTGGAAAAATCGGACTTTTATTATGAAATTGACTCGTTTGTACAACAATTTTAGCCCATTTATTGCGAAATGGCCTGTATAGGACCAAATTGTTGTACAAGATGCAGCAATGATGGGAGATAGGCCAGATATAGGCCGTAATTGTTGCACTTTCTGCAACAACATTCAACCGAGATCATAGATTCATTCATCCAGAACCTCAATAGAGCAGATATGACGAGGGATCCCGATTTAAGACCACAACCACAACCACAACCACAACCACAACCATCATTAACACTCTCACCAGTGGGCGACGTAAGCCGTATTTGTTGACCAAGAAAATTGAAATTGACACCTAATTATTCTAGGTATATGATTTTACATATATTCAAATAATCAGATATTAAGTATTGGTGGGATTGGATATGAAGCTTTCTTTTAGTGGCAGATTTCAGGGTTATAATCGAAGAAAATTTCAAAAAGACTTGATTTCAGGTCTGATTGTAGGTATTGTCGCCATTCCACTAGGGATGGCGTTTGCAATTGCATCAGGGGTAAAACCTGAATATGGTTTATACACAACGATATTTGCGGGGATACTCATCTCATTATTTGGTGGTTCAAAATTTCAAATTGGCGGTCCGACAGGAGCGTTTATACCTATTCTATTTGCGATTGTCATGCAGTATGGATACGACAACCTGCTTATCGCTGGCTTTATGGCAGGAGTCATTTTGTTATTCATGGGGATCTTTAAATTAGGTGGCGTAATCAAATTTATTCCGCGTCCAGTAACAATAGGTTTTACCACAGGAATTGCCGTTACCATATTTACAGGCCAAATTGCCAATTTCCTTGGATTAAGTAATCTTCAAAGACATCAAGAATTTCTTTCCAATATGAAGGAATTATTCATTCACTTTTCAACAATCAATATGTACAGGCAATGTTCCCTATATAGACACAACAGGGGAATCTAATTTATCAAGTATCGTCAATCACTTTAAAAATCAGGGTGGCCTCGTATTCATTTCCGAAATCCAAAACCAACCACGCCAAATGCTCCTAAAAACAAGATTAGACGAGATCATTGGGCAGGGACACATTTTTGATAAAACAGGTGAAGCCGTTAGTTTTGCATTAACAAAACTTAACTTTTCTCAATGTCTTGGATGCAAGCATTTCGCGTTCCGTGAATGCCAGCAGCTATCGAACCCGAGCGGTTAAATATAAAAAGGAGGTAATACTGGTTTAAGTCCATGTTACCTCCTTTTTACATGTACGCTCGTGTGATTAATATCACTTCTACTTTTACCATAAAGATTTATGATTCAACTAATAAGCTAAACGTTGTAGGAAAGGACTATTGATCCATGATAAACCGGAGCATGAGGTTTGCTCGCAAGGCCGTCAAAGTTGAGCATGCCCAGAACATGATTATGCAGCATGTTCTGCAGCTGGAGAACGAATATACGTCGATTGATTCTTGTTTACATAGAAGGATTTCGGAACCTCTGTTCTCGAAGGAATGTATGCCTCATTTTCGTCGCTCTGGGTTAGACGGGTATGCGGTTCGGAGCGAAGAAGCCTTATTCGCTACTCCACAGCATCCTACATGTCTAAGAGTGATTGATGAAGTGCCTGCCGGATACACTTCGAATAAACAAGTGGTTCCTGGTACAGCGATTCGTATCATGACGGGCTCCGCTGTTCCGGACGAAGCGGATGCTGTCATCATGTTCGAGCAGACAGAGGAATATCAGGAGGAAGGACAAGTTTATATCCGTATTAAGCATAAGGTCACCACTGGACAAAACATTACCAAGGTCGGGGATGAAATAACGACAGGGCAGCTGTTAATGGGCGCAGGCACCCGAATAGGTCCAGGCCAAATTGCACTGCTTGCCTCTATGGGGTATGAAAAAGTTCCTGTTTTCCGTCGACCTGTCGTCGGCGTATTAACGACTGGAAGTGAATTGATCTCTGTGGGGGAGCCGCTTCAACCAGGGAGAATTCGTAATAGCAATGCCTACATGCTTTCGTCACAAATTGAACAATACGGCGGGTTGGCTGTCAAGGTTGGAACTGCTCCCGATGATATTGATGAAGTCAATCGAACGATTAAAAATGCCTTGGGAAAATGTGATATGCTTATTGTTAGTGGAGGGGTCTCGGTTGGGGATTATGATGTAATGGCAGACTTCTTTACTTCAACGAGCGAGAACGATATGACGCTGCTATTCAATAAAATCGCCATGAGGCCCGGGAGTCCAACTTCAGCAGCCGTTATCAATAATAAGCTCGTACTTGGTCTTTCCGGCAATCCCGGCGCCTGCTTCGTGAGTTTTGAACTGCTTGTACGGCCTGTGCTGCTTGCCATGCAAGGAATAGAAAGTCCATGTAAGCATCACATTCAAGCGATTATTACGAATGATTATGATAAAGGGTGTCCGCACGATAGATATATAAGAGGACGCTTGATGTATTTAAATGAACAGGTAAAGGTAAGTATGTTAGAAAAAAATAACTCGAGTATGCTTGTATCCATACAAGATGCTAATTGCATCATTATGATACCAGCGGGTTCCAAAGGGATTGCTGCCGGCCAGCAAGTAGAGGTTATCCCACTTCCCTACGAATTTACTATGTACTGAGAGAGGCGAAATATGGAAAATCTCGATAAGATTGTTCCACCAATGACAGATGCGCTTCAAAGGCCGCTTCGCGATTTACGGATATCGGTAACGGATCGCTGTAATTTCCGCTGCCGATATTGTATGCCTGAAGAGGTGTTTGGTCCAGATTATCGGTTTCTTCCGCAAGAAAAGCTGCTTAGCCTTCAAGAATTAGAACGGTTAACGCGGATATTTATATCTCTTGGCGTAGAGAAAGTACGGATTACAGGCGGAGAGCCTCTTTTAAACAAAGATATTGGCAAAATTATTTCCCTGGTTCGCCATATAGAGGGCGTCAAAGATATTGCCGTTACAACCAATGGGTCATTATTGAAACTCAAGGCAAAGGAGTTAAGAGACTCTGGATTAGAGCGAATCACAGTGAGTCTGGATAGTTTGGATGATGAGCGATTCGGTGCCATGAACGGGAGAGGATTTACGGCAAAAGGCGTGCTGGAAGGCATCGATGCCGCGGCTTCGGCAGGATTATCCGTGAAGGTGAATATGGTTGTACAAAAGGGCGTTAATGACCAGGATATTGTTCCAATGGCCAAATACTTCCGGGAGCGCGGGCATATTTTGAGATTTGTTGAGTTTATGGACGTTGGGAATAGTAATGGTTGGAATTTGAAACATGTTGTTTCAAGCAAAAAGATTATCGAGATCATTCATAGAGAGATGCCGCTGGAACGGGTGGAATCGAATTATACAGGCGAGGTTGCAACGCGTTATCGTTATAAGGGTTCTCAGCAAGAGATTGGTTTGATCTCTTCTGTGACTCAGGCGTTCTGCAGTACCTGTACAAGAGCCCGGCTGTCTCCGGAAGGACATTTGTATACGTGTTTGTTTGCTTCAGAAAAGACGGACCTGCTAAGTGTGCTCAGAGACGGCGCAAGTGATGAAGATCTAAGATCTTTAATTGTTCAAGTATGGGGAGAGCGTCAGGATCGGTATTCCGAAAGGAGACTAGCACAGACGACTCCCGCACATAAGGTTGAAATGTCTCATATTGGCGGTTAGTGTGATGTATCGCACAGCGAGAACCTACTCTTGAAGCTATTCTAGAGATAGATAGTGAACGATACGATTATTTTGGGAGGGACTCTGTATGGTGATTCATTCCACAAGCAATAATTATGGGATTGCTTCTTCAAACCCGGATGTGCTTGCCTTTGCTACCGATCGATTAAGGGTAGAGCATGAAGAATTAAGAGAAAAACTCAGGACGATTGAAACGAGTGCCAAGGAAGTCATTCTATTGGATGATCCGGTAAAGGGAATGCAGCTTGTCCAAGATCTCAGAAACCTGACCGCACAATTTGTGGAGAAACTGGAACGACATTCTGAATGGGAGGAGCAGGAATTATTTCCGTTCCTGTTAACTTATTTTCATCGTCAATCGACGCCCTCTATCATGCCTTCTTTTTGGGTATTGGAAAAAGATCACCAACTTGGCATGTCATTTATCCAATCCTTTCAAGAAGCTATTATTGAGGTAACACCTCTCGTCGTGAAGAAGAGATTAGCGGAGGCAGCATCTAATCTCGTGCAGGCATGTTTAATACTAAACGACCACTTTACCATGGAAGAACAACTTATTTTTCCTTTAACTGAGAAAGTGCTGACGGATTTGGAATCCTTTTTTTCATAGGAGATGAGCAAAATGAATACGCATCAATCGATGTTGTTGCCGATAAATTTGAAAGACAAACACGGAGTAGATCAAGCATAGAATGCGTCATCAAAGCGGGTTAAAATAGCGGGCATTTGGAAGCCTTGAGCCTGTAAGCAGGGAAAACGATTCCTCGTTTATCGCCGAAACGATGGCATGTTTGGTCTTATTACAACTTCATCACAGGAAGAGGTATGGGTTATTCGACCATACCTCTTTTTTGTTTGTTTCTAAGCGTTTTGAAAGAGTCGTTTACGCATTTCATTAGGCTGGTAAGGCAGCTGAGGTTGCTTATTTGTCGGAATCGCCCCGTTTTGATTTTTATAAGCAAGCTAAGCTTGCCTATTGTTTGCTAATACGGCCAAGTATGTAGCGTGTGCAGATAATAAGCGCGTACGTTGGTCTTATCTCATGAGGTGCCGCGATATTAGAAAGGATAAGGGATATTAGCTTGCTTAATCAATCATGGTTAAACCGCTATCCATAGTAGTCTCGGTGTGTACCAGACAGCTTGTAAGAGCGAATGTTTGCTTTAACGAAAGCAGGTCGTAATCGCCCAATCTGAAACCAATCTTAAGGACCTAGATGCTATGTTTTCGGGATAACCATCGCTCCCAAAAAGATAGATCCGGTTCGATAAGAGGCCGACTGAATCGGCGTACCCATTCTTGTAACAGCAGCCAGGTAATTGCCACCGCAAGCAGTAGGACGAGAGTCAATTGTGTAAAAGTGTGTATATACGAGAATAGTCCCATCGAAATCGCGGTTTTCGTAATAAACGCATGCAGCAAGAACACATATACCGTATATTTGCCCCATTCTGTAAGGATGGACTGTTTGCGAGGAACGAAGCTTAAGAAGCAAAAGGAAGCGATAATTTCTAGCGTATAAACACCTAAACGATATGCCCCCGTATGCCAATGAAAGGCCCCTAGCTCCTTATAAGTAAAACTGCTATATAACCATTTTGGATCAAGTGGGGTCGTGTTGAGAAAGACCAGGATACCCAGAAGGCCAATTACGCTTAACCCCTTGTTCATGCGAACGAAATGTTTAGGAATCATATCGAGGTGAAAATAATATCCGGCCAAGAAGAAAGGAAAGAAGACGAGTGTTCTGGAAAAGCTGAGCATCGTTCCAGTGAAAGGTGCGTATCCAATGAGTACGCCTAGAATGACTGAGACCACAAGCGGATGCTGCATTTTTGTAAAGAGTAGAAGGAGCAATCGCCAACAAAAATGGCTGAATAAAAACCACAATAACGAATACGGAATGAAAAAAGAATAACGGACACCCGGCGCATGGAAGGCCAGCGAATCGAGCAGAGAGTAGAGGCTCTGGAAGATCAGATAATGATAAAAAATCATCTGCAGACTTTTGATTCCTGAGACATCTAAACGGAAACCTTTAGAGAAATACCCGGTCACCATGACAAACATGGGAATATGAAAGGTGTAAATACCCAGATATAAGGAATGGAAAGCTGCACTTTGTTGAATCAGCGGCTCTATACAATTAGCGATGACCACAAACAAAATAAGAAGAAACTTAGCGTTTAACATAAACGTATTCGAAGCAGTATTGTCTTCTCTACCCATGACGATTACCTCCATGATGGAATCAATTCTTTTTCTTCTAATCTAAATCTAGCTTCAATTTCCCGCAGTGATTAAAGTCACGAAAAAGAAACGAGCGTTGTGATTCTCCTCACAGAGAAAGCTGAAATGAAGGTATACAATGTGATTACAGCAATAAAAGGAGGAATCATGTATGGTTATTGATCTTGGGATGCCGTTAGATGACGCTCAGACTTCTAGTCTTCAACTGATTCTGGAGCGATTAAAGGACGAACATGGCGCGTTAAAGAAAGAACTTGATCATGTCCAGGAAATGACAAGTCATATGGTCGGCATGCTTGGCTCGGAAGAGTCAAGGCGTTTATTTCAAGAGATTCGTAAACAAATGGAAACCTTCATGCAGCAGTTAGAGGCTCACGAACACTGGGAGGAAGATGAGGTTTTACCCCTCCTTGCCGTTTATGCGAGTCAAGGGATGGAGCCTACTTTTTTGACCTCAACCTGGGTTCTGGAAGAGGATCATAAACAAGCGGAACGATTTGTTCGCTCATTTCTTGAATATGCAGATCAATGCAAAGGTGCTGACAGCATAAGGCTGAAAAAGGCGATTTCACTGCTTAGTGTGGCCTGCTCTGTATTATCGGAGCATCTTTTGTCCGAGGAGGAGATGTTTTTCCCGGTTGCGAATCAAATGCTAAGCGATATTCATGGAAAAGCTTAAAAAGCATTTTCAATAGTGTGACGGCTATCACACATGGTTACCTGTTGTTTAGGTATAGTTGATTCAGATCACAGCTGAACTGGAGGATTTATCATGGAAGTGAACATTCAATTAACCGATCGGGTAGGAGATATTGTGAAGGGATTTCCCAAGACAGCTGAGGTGTTTAAGGAATACCGTATTGATTTCTGCTGCGGAGGGAATAAATCACTTCTTCAAGTGATTCGAGACCAAAAAATTGAGGAAGAGGTTCTGTTAAAAAGCCTTGTTGAAGCAGCTACATCCGCTAAATCAGACAACTTGAATTGGAGTGAGTTAAGCGCAAGCGAATTAATTGATTATATTATTCGCGTCCACCATGGCTATTTGAAAACGGCACTGCCGCATTTAAGTGAATATGTGCAAAAAGTGGCACGTGTGCATGGATCTTACCATCCTGAACTCCTTCAAGTTCATCAATGGTATGAAGCATTGAAAAGTGAGATGGAGCATCATATGGATAAAGAAGAAAGAGAAGCATTCCCAGCTGTCATTGCGTTTGAGAAAGATCCCACAAAAGAGAAAAGAGAAGAGCTGCTGGAAATTCTGGCTGCGCTCGAACAGGAGCATGAGGGCTCGGGTGATCTACTTAGACAAATGAGGGAAATCACCAAAGACTATGAGCTGCCGGAGGATGCCTGCACAACGTTTCAGCTTACTTACTTGAAGCTGGAGGCATTGGAAGCGGATATGTTCCAGCACATCCATTTGGAGAACAACATTTTGTTTAATCGCGTTTAGGGGGAAGAGCCCATGTTCAGGCTTCCACTTCTGTTTATAGCCACCGGGATTCTCAGCTTTCTAGCGTTGGTATGGAGCTTAATCGCCCGTGTATTCACACGGTAAGATTGCGGCTTTCCCTTAGATCTAAGTAGATCTGATGGAAGGTCGTTTTTTTGTCCATCTCGTGTCATTCGAAGAAATGTGTTTGAGATCACATTTATGATTGCTGGAAATCCGTATAGTTGGATCAAGCACCTAACACGAAGTGGGTTTACAGTGATTTTTCTCACAGTGCAGAAGGGCCGAATCATGATTTAATACAAATATAAGATTGACAAGTGAAGGGGCAATGATAAATATGGATCGAGCGTTCGCGTCAAAATTCGCCAAATGTGTCTTCCTAGTTGTTAGCGGGTTATTCATTCTTATGGGAGTGGGTTCGAGGTTTTTTACACATATTGACTTGGCTTTATATGGGTATATGGTAGGTACGGTCGTTTTCATTTGCGGATTCTTTTATCGCTTTATTGCTTGGGGGGAACGCCCGCCTACGAAAATTATTTTGAAAAAAGGCATAAAGCTGTTATTTCGAAAAAGCACGCCTCAGACAACTACTGAGCATCTACTCACCTATCGCTTTATCTGGAATCGCGGGTGGTATCGCTGGACACAGCACGTTCTTCTTGGTTGGGGATGTATCTTATCCGCCTTCGTTACTTTTCCGCTGGTGTTCGGTTGGATGTACTTCACGATGGCAGAGAACGGAACCTACACGGTTGTTGGATTCGGGATCAACCTCATGAATATAAAGGCGGATGGGCTTCTCGGATTTCTATTCTACAATGCGTTGAACATTACGGCCTTCATGGTGATTGGCGGAGTATGCATGGCCTTATATCGTAGACTTAAGAACATGCAGGCCCGAGCGGAACAAACATTTATCTATGATTTTCTTCCGCTATATATGCTGTTATTCGTTAGTTTAACAGGATTGCTGCTCACCTTCTGCAATATATTCCTTCACGGCTATGGACATTCGGTTGTCACATTAGTCCACCAATGGTCCGTTATCGTGACACTGATTTATATCCCTTTCGGAAAGCTGGCGCACATACCGTTTCGTCCTATGAGTGTGTTTGCGCGGAACTACAGAGAACATTACACAGAGCAAGAGATGAAAAGCTGTAAGGTTTGTGGAACGGGCTTTGTATCTGTCGAGCAATCCAATGATGTCATCGCTGTGCTTAAAGTGAATGAGATTGAATTCAAAACAGAGGAAGGCTTCCACTTGGCAGAGCTTTGCCTGCCATGCCGCCGGAAATACAGAATGTCTCGATTTACAGGAATACCTACCCATCAGATTCGCGTAAAGGAGAGCAACCAGAATGCAAAAGGATAAATTCTTTAAGACAATCGCGAATAAAACCCACCCGAACGAAAAATTGGTTAAAACCCATTGCTCTTACTGTGGCATGCAGTGCGGGATGAATTTGCGGGTGGATACTTCTTCCAATCAAATCATCGGCGTCGAGCCGCGCTATGATTGGCCGGTAACGTTGGGCAAGATGTGTCCCAAAGGTGTGACGGCCTATCAACAAACGAATCACGATGATCGCCTGCTGCGTCCGCTAATCCGTGACGATGCATCGCTCAAAGGAACGAAGGAAGGCTTCCGCGAAGCCAGCTGGGAAGAGGCCTACGCGTTAATCGTTCAAAGATTTCAAGAGATGCAAAGCAAGTACGGCAAGGACTCACTTTCAGTATTCAGCGGTGTATCGATGACCAATGAGAAATGTTATCTGACAGGGAAGTTCGCCCGAGTCGCGCTGCAGACTCGTTACATTGATTACAATGGCCGATTCTGTATGTCAAGCGCAGCAGCAGGTTTCCTTCGCAGCTTTGGAGTTGACAGAGGATCTACATTACCGTGGACCGATTTGCATGAGACGGATTGCTTGTTCATCGCCGGCAGTAATACAGCCGAGTGTCACCCTACCTCTATGTTCCGCATATGGGAAGTGCAGAGCCGCGGCGGTTATTTGATTGTAGCAGATCCCCGAGAAACGCCTATCGCCAGGCGGGCGGATGTTCATCTCGATTTACGCCCAGGCACGGACTTGGCGCTTGCGAATTGTATGATCCATTTACTGATTCAAAATGGGCACGTTGATGCTGAATTTGTCGCCAATCACACCAACGGCTTTGATGAAATGAAAGAGGTTGTGAAGGAATTCACGCCTGAATATACGAGCGAAATCACAGGTGTTTCTCCTGAGAAATTAATACGGGCTGCTGAGATTTATGGTAAAGCCCCTAACGCTATCGTTATGTTCGCTCGTGGCATTGAACAACAAATTAAAGGATCTGATAACGTATCAGCCTACACGAATATGTGCTTGGTGACTGGGAAGATCGGCCGTCCAAAGTCAGGTGTAGCCACCTTTACCGGGCAAGGAAATGGTCAAGGCGGAAGAGAGCACGGACAAAAGGCCGATGCCCTTCCAGGGTACCGCAAAATAACGAATCCGAAGCATGTAGAAGAAGTGTGCAGCGTGTGGGGAATTAAACCTGAAGAAATGCCACAGCCCGGCGTATCGGCTTATGAAATGTTTGAGCTTATGCAAGACAAGACAATTCGCGGCTTGTACCTTCTTTGTTCAAATCCAGCCGTTTCTGCGCCAAACCTAAACTTCGTCCGCTCTGCTTTAAAAAATCTGGACTTCATGGTCTGTTCAGATATGTACTTATCCGAATCGGCTGAGTTTGCCGATGTTGTACTGCCATCTGTAACCTGGTCAGAAGATGAAGGTACAGTGACGAATCTGGAAGGACGGATCATCAAGATTAATAAAGCGCAAGAACCCGTTGGCGAATCGAAACCTGACTGGCTGATTCAAGTAGAACTCGCGGAGCGACTAGGCAGAGGGCAGTATTTCGGCCATCTAAAGACAGCCAGGGATGTAGCAGACGAATTCCGTCTTGCCTCCAAAGGCGGATATGCCGACTATTACGGAGCCACTTGGGAGAAGATCGACAAGCAGGACGGTGTATTCTGGCCTTGCCGCGATGAAGCAGATCCGGGTACGCCGCATATGTTCCTAGATCACAAGTTCTACCATGCGGACGGCAGAGCGAAGCTATGCGCGCTTCCTTACAGACCGCCTGCCGAGGAGCCTTGCGAGCAATATCCGCTTCGTCTTACGACAGGCCGGGTTGTCTATCATTACTTATCCGGAAATCAAACAAGAAGAATTCCTTTCCTGCGTGACATGTGTCCGGAGCCTTACGTCGAAGTACATCCGGAAACAGCGGAGCGATATAACATCATACATGACGAAGTCATCAGGTTGTATACACGTCGTGGAGAAGCCTTTTATAAAGTGAAAATCATAGAAGCGATTCGTAAAGATACCGTCTTCGTTCCTTATCATTTCGGCCACGAGCAGTCGATTAATCTGCTTACGATAGCGGCGTTGGACCCCATGTCCAAAATGCCGGAGTTTAAGACTTGCGCAGCACAGATCGCAAAGCAACCTGAGAGGATGAACATCCGATGAAACAACATCTATACATTGAAATGGATAATTGCATCGGCTGTCGAAGCTGTTTGGCTGCTTGTACACAATGCGGAGGCCACGATGAACGAAATCGCAATTATGTATACGACGTTAATCCGCTTGTAACCCGCCAAACGATTCCTTTGATGTGTCTTCACTGTGTGAATCCAGCCTGTGCGAGAAGCTGTCCAGCCCAAGCCATTCAGATCACCGAAGAAGGTGCTGTGCTTTCAGCATTAGTTGAGAAATGTATCGGCTGCCAAAATTGTACCATTGCATGCCCTTATGGTATCCCTAAATTCGATGAAGAGCAGAATCTGATGTATAAATGTGATCTTTGCTATGATCGTACCAAAGAGGGCATTCCTCCCATGTGTGCATCCGTTTGCCCGACGAACACACTTCAATGGGTGACAGAAGAAGAACTAGCAGCGAAGAAAGCTCAGCATAAGCTGGGAAAATGGACGGCAAGTCATCAACCTTTCGATCCGCTAGAGGGTGAAACGAATGTGAAGATCTGCCTCCCAGGCATTCTGCAAGAGAAACAAAAATTGTTCTAATCTACTTGTGATGGGGTGAGCCTGTATGGAACAGGACAACAAGCAAGGCAATAATCATAGTCCTTTTAAAGAAGATAATTATACCCACAATATAAGAAAAAATGATGAAAGAAAATTAGATCGACGCGGCTTTATGAAGACGCTGGTTGGGGCAGCCGGAGTATTCGCTGTATCTACGTTGCCCTGGGGAGCTCTTGCTGCCAAAGAACTGACGGGACTATCGAAAAAGTCCTATCCCCAGCTGAAAATCACAGACATCAGCTCGCTTGCGGTTGGAGATGCGGTTGAGTTCGCTTATCCGGGCGAGCACGATTCGGCTCTGCTCATTCGCCTTGGCGAGAACGAGTACAAGGCTTATCAAAATGCGTGTACACACCTCAAATGTCCCGTGTTTTGGAGTAAAGAGAAGGATGAGATGGTGTGTCCTTGCCACCACGGCATCTTCGATGCCAGAACCGGGTCGCCTACAGCAGGACCCCCCAAGAGACCTTTGCCAGAGGTTCTCTTGAAGAAGGAGCAAGGCGCGATTTATGCGACGGGAGTGAAACGATATGAAGCGTAGCTACGTCGGTGTAATTTTGTTATGTATAGTCTTGTTTCTTAACATCGTTTGTACACAAAAGGCAGTAAATGCTTACTATTTCGAACATTACCGTACAGTTCTTGTTTATGCTTTATTGAACGGTTTGTTATTCCCTGTTGCAGCTTGGATCTATCGTCGGGAGCGTGATGTGAAATGAATATCAAAAAAGTACAATTGCCTCTTCAAACCGTCAGTCTTGTATTAGGTTTCATGGTATGGGTAATCTTGTCTTCGTTAATGCCATTTATTAAAGAGACGATTAAGTTAACCCCCTCGCAGCTCACGTGGGTTACCGCTATTCCTATCTTGTTCGGTTCCGTGATGCGGGTGCCTGTGGGGTATTGGACGAATCGATATGGGGCAAGAAAGCTATTTGCGATCAGTTTTATTCTATTGCTTGCGCCTGTTTACTGGGTTAGTCAAGCTAATTCCTTCGGGGATCTGATTATTGGGGGATTTTTCCTGGGGATTGGTGGCGCTGTTTTCTCCGTGGGAGTGACCTCTTTGCCTAAATATTATCCCAAGGAACGACATGGTTTCGTTAATGGGATTTACGGGATCGGTAATCTCGGAACAGCACTTTCCACCTTTGGAGCACCCGTCATAGCGAATCAAATAGGTTGGTCCAAAACCGTTATGCTGTACAGCATTTTACTTATTGTTATGGCGGTATTGAACTTTTTGGCCGGGGATCGCAAAGAGCCTCCTGTACAAACATCCCTTGTCGAACAAATAAAAGGGGTTTCCGGGAATTCCAAGCTATGGTTCTTATGCTTATTCTACTTTCTTACTTTCGGTTCTTTTGTTGCTTTCACGGTTTATTTACCGAACTTTATGGTCACCAGCTTTCATTTGTCCAAAGTAGATGCGGGGATGCGTACGGGTGGCTTTATCGTGCTGGCGACAGCTATGAGGCCAATCGGGGGTTACCTAGGGGATAAATTTAACCCTTTCAAAATTCTTATGTTTGTTTTTGCAGGCTTGACGGCCTCAGGTATCCTACTCTCTTTTGCCCCATCGATGACTTGGTACACAGTAGGTTGCTTAACCATTGCACTGTGCGCCGGAACGGGCAATGGTACCATCTTTAAATTGGTTCCAATGTATTTCACCAAGCAAGCAGGTATTGCGAATGGTATTATTTCAGCGATGGGTGGTTTAGGTGGATTTTTCCCGCCTCTGCTACTTACCTTCCTATTCAAGCTGACAGGTCATTATGCGATTGGATTCATGGCCTTATCACAGGTGGCTTTGGCCAGCTTGATTCTCATTGTTTGGATGTTTTATCAGGAGAAATTAGGTCTATCCGCTAAGATTATTGAAAATACGGTAGAGGGCATCATGGTGACCGATACAAAGGGAACGATTCGTTCCGTTAATGCTGCCTTTACAGAGCTGACTGGTTATGAAGCCAAAGAAGTAATGGGTATGACGCCTAGCGTATTGAAATCAGGGAAACAGGATCGTGCTTTTTACGATACCATGTGGGATAAAATTCGCAGTCAGGGCTTCTGGCAAGGTGAGATTTGGAATCGTAAAAAGAATGGCGATGTGTATCTGGAATGGCTCACGATAAGCGCAGTCAAGAATGATGCCGGAGATGTCGTCTATTATTCGGGAATGTTTAGCGATATTACCAAACAAAGAGGCTTTAAGTAGGAGGGAAAAGACCATGCCGAGTGAGTTTACTTTGGATTTATGCTTTATTCGTGAACATACACAGTCTCCCTTCTATACGATAATTGAACGACAATTAAATGGTCTTTTCGCTGGGAAAGGAACTTGGTATATAGATCTCAGAGAAGAACAAGGGCTCGATATTGCTGTTGCTGAAATCAAAGGGATGGCGATTTGGGAAAGTGAAGTTGAGGTACTTCGTTATATCGAAGAGTCCGCCCAGCCCGATTTGACTTCTGAATACGATTGCTGGAATCATCTTCATGGGTATCAGGTGAAGGTTTCACCAAAAGCAGATGCAGGCTGCTGCCGCTTAAAGAAGGAGGCGCATGTATGAAATGGGAAGAAAAATTGTCACGTTGGCTTGGCACTCAGATTGAAGTGCACATCGAGGATCAGGCAGGACTCGATCCTATAGCACCTCCGAAAAAAATGAAGCTTGAGAAGATACGCATTTCCGAGGACCAAGATTTTATGCAAATGTATATGAGTGAACATCAGTTTCTGGCCATACCCTTAAGGGGAGAAGAACATACGAGCTTAATAAGTTCAGAGCATGGTACGATTCTCAGATCAGCTGACATTGCGGCGCAATTGGTGTATAAAGTCCACTTCGGTTTTTAGAAAGTATATGGTGATCTTCCTCACATCGTCTAAACGTAGAAAGAGATATGATGAAGGTATCAAACAAACGAGGTGAATGTGAAATGATATTCCGAGCAAGTCATTGGTAAAATCAATGAAAAAATTGCTGATTTTTCGAATATTCGTATTGAAGTGAGAAGCGGTTCGATTACGAAAGAAATTCTGAAATATGCAGACGAAATTCAAGCGGATCTTATTATTGTTGGCAGCAGAGGTCTTAGTAGTATTGGTGAATTTGTTCTTGGTAGTGTCAGTCACAATGTTGTTCAGCATGCAAAGCTCCCTGTATTGGTCGTAAAATAAAAGGAATTCAGCATGAATAAAAGGGGCTTTCCCATAAATAATTTCACTTAGGAATATAAAAAAATGAGGAGGCAAGGTTATATTTGCCTCCTCATTTTTGTGTGTTCTTTCGCTGGCAAGGAAAAGTCACCCGATCACTAGTTAGCAGAACGCCGACCTACATAAGGCACCTTTGGGTACGCCATAATTGGCGGGGCTTTATTTGTCTCGGGAATTTATGCACTGATTTATCGTCATTCTAATTAGAGGTTAAAATTGACAAGTGTGATTTAGGTAACAGCTTTGGTTAAAGGTATCGTGTAAACTATAGGGAGTAATTGTTTGTAGATGAATCGAAAGGGAGCTGATTACAGTCATGGAACTGTATGATTATATTGGTGGAGAAACGACAATAAGAAATATTGTGGATGCGTTTTATCCAAAAGTGTTAGCAGACCCGTTGCTTGCACCTATTTTTCCAGAAGACATAGAGCCCTTGATTGAGAAGCAGTTTCAGTTCCTAACTCAATTTTTTGGAGGTCCTTCCTTATATACAGACAAACACGGGAATCCAATGATGAGAGCACGACATATGCCTTTCCCAATTACTAGAGAACGGGCAGATGCTTGGTTGGCGTGTATGCAAAAGGCACTGGAGGAAGTGGTTCCTTCAAATGAAGTGCGTATGATTATTTTAGACCGTCTGAAAGGTCCAGCCAACTTTTTTGTAAATAAAGAAGAGTAATGAGAGAATTGTGATAGCCATCACAATCTAGAGCTCCACATTACAGGTGAGCCGGAGTAAAGCCTGGCTCTTTTTTGCTTGTTTAACACAAATATGTGTACAGGAAGGGAGATGACAATGAACGAAAAAAGCATAGATCCCGGGGTGATCCTTCGCCAAGTTCCGTTGTTTCGAGATTTGTCCGATGGGGAAATGGAAGGGCTTTGCAGGATTATGATTCAACGATCGTATCGCAAAAAAACAATCGTATTTACGGAAGGCAGTGAGAAAGAAGCCGTATATTTTATCCAAAGTGGCTTAATTAAAACGTATAAGACCGATGAGAATGGTCATCAACAAATTGTTTCTTTTCTGAAAACCGGGGATATGTTTCCGCATACCGGGTTGTTTCATACAAATCATTATCCAGCTACCGCAGAGACCATTGTGCCAACGCTGCTGCTTGCGATGGCCATCAAGCCCTTCGAAGCTTTTCTTAGTAATGCCCCCGGCATAGCGGTTAAACTCTTACGTGTGATGAGCGAGAAAATCCTTGAACTGCAGGGAAAGCTGCAAGAACTGACAGGACAAGATGTGCAAAACAGAGGACAATTATTCTTGCTTAAGCTCGCAGAGACCAATGGAATGGTGAAAAGCGGGAAACTGCTTATCGAGATTCCAATGACCCATCAAGATATCGCCAATGCGATCGGTACAACCAGGGAGACGGTTAACCGTCTGCTTAATCAGCTCCGCAAGGAAGGTATTGTAGAAACAGATCGTTCAGGGTTTGTGATTCATGATATTGAGGCGCTCCGGCATTGGAGAGAGATTGTTAATTGTCCCGACCAATAACATGATGAAGGATGCTGCCTCGAATATATGTTGACCTCCATAGAAGCAAGCACGGAATTTTCACACCCAGTTGCTCCGACACAGTTTACTGCAGCCATTCCAATATGGCTGGGTACCATTCCTTTTCTATTCGACCCATGTGATTTTCAATAGGTTGAATAGTCAACATTAAGCATCGGCTTAACTCTTTGGCTTCTTTTTTGTTTGGCAATGGGGTCATACGTAGAGTCTTTTGATAAAACATTCTTAACATGGTAAGAAGATACTCAACTTCTGATTCGAACGATTCGTTCGTTTCTATATTAATTTTAGCAAAAGGAACAGACATAAGTAAAAGCATATCCCCCTCTTTCTTTTCAAAGAGAGAAAGTTCATCCAATAATCCTCTGACTTCATCAACCATCTTTTTGATGAAATTTATCCGCGTTACCGAAGTTTTTTCGGACTCTATGTTGCTTTCAAGTCCATGGATAATCTTCAATTTCTGATCGATATCTGAGTGAAGTCTATGTAATGAACGAAACTGATTATCCAACATCCAATGCCAATGCATGTAACTGGCAATTTCATTACTAGCGGAAGTATGTGAATAGTACCCCATATATTAAACCTCCTATGTAGAGTCTGTTAAAAGTGTATTCTTTTTAATTGAACGAGGCAGTGAGATTGATCACAAAAAATAGAACAGATGTGTGACATATCTCATAGAATATGAATTTGAAAAGATGTACTTTAAAAGCAGCCATTAGGAATGATTAGGAGTTGATGAAGAATGATTACTTGCGAACAATGTGGTACGACGAATGGATTTAGGAAGTTAGGAAACAGTTGGGTCTGTGAAGATTGTAAAATAGGGGATGTTAAAACAACCCTGATGAACAGTGGGGGCAAAGTTACTATTATTAAAGAGAAGATAACAGGCTGTGAAGTTGAAGGCGAGCCAATATCAAAAACTGAGTAGCCATAAAAGATAAGATAAGTAAAAAGTCATTGACAACGCAAATAACTCGACCATATAATAAAAGAAAACGGTTACGTAAACGTTTTCTCGAGAGAAGAGGGTCGAATGTTATGCGATCGGGTATTAAGCAGGTAGCCGAGCAAGCGGGCGTTTCGATAGCATCAGTGTCACATGTAATTAATAACACCCGTTATGTGTCGGATGAAGTTAAGCGCAAAGTTTATGAAGCAATGGAAGAACTCGACTACCGCCCAAATTCGGCAGCTAGGAGCTTGCGCAGTCAGAAGTCTAATACAATTGGACTCATCGTGCCAGTTCTCCCATCAGATACCTCTAATTTCTTCTTTATGATGGTAGCACAAGGTATTCAGTATACATTGAAGCAGCATGGCTATCATTTGCTGCTGAGCAACAATACAACGGAACAAATTGAAGATGAGAAAGAACAAATTAAATTGTTTAATTCTAAGTTAATTGACGGCTTATTTATTGCTTCAATCGCTGAAGATGTCGGTTATTTAAACGATATCGTGGGTTCTAATTATCCTGTCGTGTTCATCGATCGCAATCCGACAGGTTATATCGGGGATTGTGTGTTGGCCGATGGAATTGGAGGCGCTTACGAAGCAGTAAAAACGCTCATCCTGAAAGGTCATCGCCGAATTGGGCTGTTAACCGGAGAACTCGGTATTACAACGAGTAATGAGCGCTATGATGGGTACAAAAAAGCATTAGCAGATCACGATATTCCGTTTGATTCATCCATTGTGAGGATGGCGGAATCTAACGTTGAGAGCGGATATGAGAGCGCTAAGGCGCTGCTTGACGAGCAGAAGATTACAGCTCTATTTATTGCCAATAACGTATTGACAATGGGCGCGATGAAATACATACAAGAACGACGGATTAAAATTCCAGCCGAGCTGGCAATTATTGGTTTTGACGATTATGATTGGACACAAATTACGTGTCCGCCTTTGTCGGTCATCCGGCAGCCTTCTTACGAGATCGGCGTGAAAGCAGCAGAGATCATGTTAGAACGGATCGAGAAGCCAAGCACAAAAAGCGAAGAATACAGACTTCCTACCTCGTTAATTCTACGAGATTCCTGCTAAAAAGCTGATCTGGCTTTTTTTTGAACATCAGAAAAACGTTTACGTAAACGATTTCCCGAAAAAGAAAGGGGCTGCATCACAACGAATGAACAAGTTCAAGGAACCACTTAAACAGATCAGAACCAACTATGAGTTATACCTTCTCATTTTGCCCACCGTGATCTACTTTATCATTTTTAAATATTGGCCAATGTATGGGGTTCAAATCGCATTTAAAGATTTTATCGCTTCCAAAGGTTTCTGGGGGAGTCCTTGGGTAGGTATGGAGCATTTTCAGCGGTTCTTCGATTCTTTCAACTTTTGGACCGTCATCCAGAATACGTTAGGGCTTAGTGTTTTCTCTTTAGTGGTTTCATTTCCTGTGCCAATCCTTATAGCGTTGATGCTCAATCAGCTGCTCCATGAAAGGTACAAACGATTTATCCAGACTGTCATTTATGCTCCATATTTCATCTCAACAGTCGTCCTCGTTGGTATGTTGTATGTGTTTTTATCGCCGGGAAGTGGACTAATCAATCACATCGTTCAACTTTTTGGAGGAGAGCCGATCTACTTTTTATCGAAGGCTGAATGGTTCAAAAGCCTCTATGTGTTCTCCGGTGTATGGCAAGAAACCGGCTTTGCTTCCGTTATTTACTTAGCGGCGCTAGCAGGTATTGATCCGCATCTTCACGAGGCGGCGGTTGTGGATGGAGCTACGAAATGGCATCGGATCTGGCATATCGATATTCCTGGCATCCAGCCGACGATTCTCATTTTGTTCATATTGGCGATTGGGAATCTCATGAATGTTGGCTTCGAAAAAGCTTTTCTCATGCAAAATGACCTGAACGTTAGTTCGTCTGAGATTATTGCTACGTACGTGTACAAAATCGGCTTGCAGCGAGCGGAATACAGCTTCTCTGCAGCAGTAGGTTTGTTCAACTCCCTGATCAATTTCGTTTTATTGCTATCCGTTAATCGCATCGTCAAAAAAATAAATGGCAGCGGCCTATTTTAAAAGAGAGGAGGTATTCGCCCCATGATTACAGCTAAGAGTACCGCTGATAAATGGTTTGACGCTCTAAATATCCTAGTGTTGAGCGGCTTTGCATTGTTGATTCTGTATCCTCTTTATTTCGTCGTTATTGCTTCCATCAGCGAGCCAGATCAAATCTATGCCGGCAATGTTTGGCTATGGCCCAAAGGAATTACACTCGAAGGCTATAGGAGAATTTTATCAGATCCTCAGATCTGGTCTGGTTATGGAAATTCGATCCTTTACGCAGCTGCAAGTGCCCTAATCAGTGTTTCTTTAACGATTGGAGCGGCCTATCCGCTTTCCCGTAAGGATTTTTATGGACGCAATGTGTTTATGCTGTTCTTCGTGTTTACGATGTTTTTCTCCGGCGGCTTAATTCCAACTTACTTATTGGTCAAAAATCTGGGCATGGTGAATACGATTTGGTCGGTCATCCTGCCATCAGCAGTCGATGCTTTTGGGATTATTATTGCCCGGACGTTCTTCCAATCAACGATACCGGATGAGCTCCGAGAAGCGGCTTTCATGGATGGCTGCAGAAATACGCGCTTTCTATGGAGTGTTGTAATTCCATTATCCAAACCCATCATTGCGGTGCTTGTGCTGTTTGCGGTTGTTCGCCAGTGGAACGGATTCTTCGATGCGTTAATTTATTTGGAGAATGAAAAGCTGTATCCGCTGCAGCTGGTCCTCCGTAATATTTTGATCCAAAGCCAGCCTATCGGCGACATGGTATCGGATATTGACTCTCTTTTAGCTAAACAAAGAGTCTCTGAGCTGATCAAATATGGGGTCATCCTCATTGCAGCGGCACCACTTCTCATTTTATATCCATTTTTACAGCGTTATTTCGTTAAAGGTGTTCTGATTGGATCTGTAAAAGGTTAGAAAACGGAAGGTAAATATGAAGGGTGGTGGTAGGGGGCTTTCGGCGATATCAAAAGTGTGCATCCAAGGATCAGGCATAAATCGTAATGGGCTACATACAAAGAGGAGGGTATCGACAAATGAAAAAAAGACTAACGACAGTAACGATGGTAACGATGAGCTTAAGTTTGGTATTGGCAGCATGCAGTGACAAAGCACCGGCAGCGAAAGATGCCGCATCTGCATCCCCGCAAAACAGCGAGAAAGCATCCTCCAAAAGCTTCAACGAGAGCGGTTACCCGATTGTAAAGGATAAAGTTACGCTGAAAATGGTATCGCCCAAAGCGCCGCTTGCGCCTAATTACGGAGAAATGGAAATCTTCAAACGACTTGAAGAGCAGACGAACGTACATGTGGATTGGGATAATGTCCCAGAAGCGAACTATAACGATAAGAAGAACATACTGCTTGCCAGCTCCAATTTGCCGGATGTCTTCTATGGTGCTCGTTTCACGGATAACGATTTGATGAAATACAGCAAAGACGGTACGATCATCCCTCTGAATGACCTTATCGATAAGTATATGCCTAACGTGAAGAAGCTGTTTGAAAAAAGACCGGAGTTGAAAGCGTTCGTTACCGCGCCTGACGGGAAAATTTATTCGCTTCCTGTGGCGGAAGAGCTGGGTAAAGGGCAAGCCGGTATCGGCTCGAATCCAGATTTTCTCTTCCTGAACAAAGCTTGGCTGGATAAGTTGAGTTTGAAGATGCCGACGACCATTGAAGAGCTGCATAATGTGCTTACTGCTTTTAAAACGAAAGACCCTAATGGGAACGGCAAGGCCGATGAAGTACCGATGTCCTTCATGAATACCTTCTGGACCGGAGATATTGGTTACTTGTTCGGAGCTTTCGGCGTCCCAGACAAAACGTATCAGCCTGGCGATAACTCGTTTATCGAGCACTTGAATGTGAAAGATGGCAAGGTGAATTACGCCGCAATTGATCCGAAATATAAAGATGCAGTCGCGTATTTCCACAAATGGGTCGAAGAGGGCCTCGTAGATAAGGATTCATTTACTTTCAATAATAATCCGGCACCTTACTTTGCAAAAGGAAAAACGAAGGATGTTACGCTTGGATCCTACCTCTGGTGGGAAGAGACGGAAATTGTTGGACCAGATCGCTCCAAGGATTATGCACTTGTACCGCCCTTCAAGGAAATGGTCGTGAAATACAACAATGGCTCTCCTTGGAGTCGCGGGGGTCCTGTCATTACGAAAGTGAACAAAAATCCAGAAATCACAGCCAGATGGTTAGATTTGCAATATGAGCCAAAGATGGCCGCTCAGCTTCATTGGGGACCGATTGGCGTCGTATTCGATGAAAAAGAAGGCAAACTGGTGCAGAAACCGCTTGATGCAGGTGTAGCAGCAGGCGAATTCCGTCAAAAAGTAGCGCCGAACATGACCGGCGTCATCTTGGCGGAGGATTTCCAAAATCTCGTCGCTCCTGAACCTCGTGCCTTGGAAAGAATGAATCGGATTAAAGATACTTTTGTTCCGCAAATGGAAAAAGAGAATTACCCAAGCATTTTCTTTACACCGGAAGAGCTGGATAAAATCAGTAAAATCAAACCTGACATTGCCAAGCTGACCAATGAAAAACGCTCCAAATGGTTGATGGAAGGCGGCGTTGAGAAGGAATGGGATACTTATTTAGCGACATTGAGGAAAATGGGATTAGATGACTTATTGAAAATCTATCAGGATGCATTGGACCGTTACAATAAAGCGGCCAAGTAACGGGAGGTATCGAGCATGGAACCTATTGCCTATTGGTCCTTCGATGAGGGGCAGGGGCGCATTGCGCATGATCCGTATTCGGGTAATGGGGATTCAATTCAATATGCCCTTACGAAAGGTCGGTTTCAACCGCCGCAAGATCCGGTTTGGCGTAAAGGGATCCTTGGAAGTGCGCTGTTGTTTGATGGTTATTCAACATGGCTGCAGCGCGCAGTAGACAAGAGTCCTCAGTTGTCGAGATCGTTGACGATTACCGCTTGGATTGCTCCGCGCAGCTATGACTTCGGAGATGAACAGCGTCTTGCAGCCATCGTGAATCAACATGATAGAGAACGCTGCGAGGGGTACATATTCGGATTATCTCGTCATGGGTCTTGGTCCTTACAGCTTGCGATAGGTGAAGAGTGGGTGGAAGTTTGGTGCTATGATCATCCGCTCCCTAAGGGAGTGTGGTCCTTCGTCTGCGCTACTTACGAATCGGTAACTGGACTGCTGAAGTTATATGTAAACGGTAGTGAGGTAGCGGTAAAGCAGCATTCGCAGAAGAATACTTTGATTACTCCCAGTCAGGAAGATTTGATAATCGGGCGCAATAACAAGGGTGTTATTTTAGCAGAGTCCTTCACGATGAATATGTTCGACGGTTTGATGGATGAACTTTGTCTATATGACCTCGCGATGTCTGAGGCGGACATTGAGGGAACTTACCGGGATTATTTAACTGAACACGGCGGAGCTGCACCCGCTATTCCTTACGAAGACCTGGCCATATCTAGAGCTAACTTTGTTCAGGATCGGCATCGTCCGGTGTATCATTTAACTTCGCCGGGGCATTGGATGAACGAACCGCATGCGCCGATTTATTTCAATGGACAATACCATTTGTTTTACCAATTCAACCCAAACGGCCCATTCTGGCATTACATTCATTGGGGACATTGGGTGAGTGAAGATTTAGTTCATTGGCGGGACCTTCCGGCAGCTTTGGCGCCGGAGCCCGGCCTTGATCCGGATGGCATCTGGTCAGGAAGTGCAGCTTATGATGAACACGGTTATCCGGCATTATTTTATACAGCGGGGAATAACGCATGTTCTCCAAATCAATCGGTGGGTCTGGCTCGAACGACCTATCAGCGGGATGGAGACTTAGATTTGAAGACTTGGGTGAAGCATCCCGAGCCCATCGTGGTTCAGGAGCCTGGCGTTGGATACTTTGGTGAATTCCGTGATCCCTATGTATGGAAAGAGAATGAAGAATGGATCATGCTCGTCGGCACGGGGATAGAGGGACAAGGCGGAACCGCGATGGTCTACCGCTCTGCAAACTTGACCAACTGGACGTGTGAAGGCCCGCTGTATGTAAGTAATTATGAGAAATATCCTTACCTTGGCGTTGTATGGGAGCTGCCAGTACTGCTGCCGTTAAAGCGTAATGGTAAGGAAACAGGCAAACATATTTTGCTGATTAGCCCATGGGGGCCTGAGGCTAAAGTAGAAGTGAATTATTGGATAGGCGCATGGGATAGTGCGCGTTACCAGTTCATTCCGGATCATGAAGAGCCGGGGCTTATCGATGTAGGTGATTTCCATTTCACAGGTCCGAGCGGCATGGTGGATCCCTTAACCGGAAGATCGCTTTTATTTACGATTGCGCAGGGTGAGCGTACGCCTGAAATCGATTATGATTGCGGGTGGTCGCACGGCGCTGGCATGCCGATCAGCTTGACTCTAAGGGAGGATGGGCGGCTCGGGATCGAACCTATTGAGGAAATGCGTCAACTCCGGGGGATGGAGCTTCTGAACGTACGGGATCTTAGTTTGGAAGAAGTGAATGAGAGCTTGCATCACATCCGGAGTGATACGTTTGAGATAGAGCTAACATTTGATTCAGGGGCAGAGCACCAATACGGAATCTCGTTAAGACGAACACCAGACGGAGAAGAGGAGACTGTTCTCTTCTATGATAAGGATCGAGAGCGGCTTGGTGTAAATCGACATAAAACAACGCTAGATACGCGTGAACGAACGACTGGCATTCAAGAGGGGCTGCTTGAACTTCACGGTGAACCGCTGCAATTGCGGGTTTTCGTAGATCGTTCATTGATCGAGGTTTACGCTAACGGTCTAAAAAGCTTAACGACTCGCGCCTACCCGTCTAGGCTGGACGCGCTAGGGTTACTTTTGCACGGGGATCGAGACATTCGAATCACGTCCATGCGAATATGGGGGATAAAACCGGCATTTCAGGTGTCGGTGTAGAGAAAAAGCGGATAAACAAAATCGGGAGGTAGAGAGAGCGATGTATGATATCGTTGCATTAGGTGAAGTATTAATCGACTTCACACCAGCTGGAAACTCAGAGCTAGGTTATGCTTTATTTGAACGAAATCCTGGGGGTGCGCCAGCCAATGTGCTGGCTGCCTTAGCCAAATGGGGGAAACGAACTGGCTTCATCAGCAAAGTCGGATCGGACATTCACGGACATTATCTAGTGGATACGTTAAGGCAGTGCGGAATTGATACGCGGGGCGTAGTTATGAGCAATGAGGCAAATACGACGCTGGCGTTTGTTCAATTGGATGCGAGTGGCGACCGCTCCTTTAGCTTTTATCGTAAGCCTGGAGCCGACACCTTGCTGACGGAAAATGAGGTGCTCCTCGATATGATCGCGCAGTCGAAGTTATTTCACTTTGGCTCGTTGTCCATGACGAATGAGCCATCGGCCTCCGCGACAAGGAAAGCTCTCCTCTTCGCCAAAGAAAATGGCTGTACAATATCATTTGATCCCAATTTGCGAATTCCGCTTTGGGACAATTTGGAGCATGCCAAACGTATGATGGAATATGGCTTGGCGCATGCTGACATCGTGAAAATATCCGAAGAAGAACTCATTTTCCTAACGGGTGCTGCGGATCTTGAAGAGGGATCACGCATGCTATATGAATCCTTTGGCCCTTCTATCATTTTAATTACGCTGGCTGAAAAAGGTGCTTTTTACCGATTCGGTCAAGTAACGGGGAGCGTTGGTGGTCATACAGTAGATGCCATAGACGCTACAGGTGCGGGGGATGCGTTCTTTGGAGGCTTCCTTAACAGTTGGATGGATTCTAATCAAGACATTCACACCATGAGTGAAACTGAAATTCGAAGGATGATCAGCTTCGCCAATGCAGCAGGCGCCTTAGCGACAACTCGAAGAGGAGCCATACCGGCGATGCCGAGCCTAGAAGAGATACGAAAGGTGACGAAGCATCATGATAACAGCTAACAATCAAACTAAATTCCGGCCGCAGCTTCATTTCACACCGAAAGATCAGTGGATGAATGACCCGAATGGGATGGTATTTTATGAGGGGGAGTATCATCTTTTCTATCAATACCACCCCGAAAGTACGGTTTGGGGACCTATGCATTGGGGTCACGCTGTCAGTCAGGATCTGGTTCACTGGGAGCATCTTCCTATAGCGCTTGCGCCTGATGAACACGGTGCTATTTTTTCAGGCAGCGTAGTGGTAGATAAGCACGATACGAGTGGCTTTTTTGGTGGTATGTCAGGTCTAGTCGCTATTTTCACACACCATGATACGAAGCCGGGGACTGATCTAACTAGGCAAAGACAAAGTCTTGCTTACAGCGCAGATCGTGGGCGAACCTGGACAAAATACGTAAACAACCCAGTGCTTATTGAAGAAGCACTGCCTGATTTTCGTGATCCCAAAGTATTTTGGTTCAATCCTCAGCAAAGCTGGGTGATGGTCATTGCTGCGGGTGACGTCATTCGATTTTACAAATCACCGAATTTGATTGATTGGACCCATTCTGGTGAATTTGGGGTTGGACAAGGCTCCCATGACGGCGTTTGGGAATGTCCAGATTTATTCGAACTGCCTGTAGATGGCGATACCATCAACAAGAGATGGGTGCTTATTGTTAGCATTGGAGAAGATGCCAACTTTGTGGAAGGATCACGCACACAGTATTTCATTGGTTCTTTCAATGGGGATACTTTTGTCCCAGAAGAATCCCCTGCTCCACTTCTTTGGCTGGATCACGGGAGAGATAACTACGCGGGCGTCACATGGTCAGACGTGCCTGAACAGCAGGGAAGACGCTTGTTTATCGGGTGGATGAACAATTGGAAATATGCCAATGTGATTCCAACCTCCAATTGGAGAGGAGCGATGACGCTTCCTAGAGAGCTAACACTTAAGGCGGAATTGGAGGGAGTTCGGCTCCTTCAGAAGCCTATTTGTGAGCTCCAGGCTCAAAGGCGGAGTGAACAGAGTTGGGCAGCCTTTGAGCTGAACAATTCAGAATTAACGATAACTCATGGCGATTTGCTTGAAATCATCGCTGAATTTGAGTTTGATGATGAGCTAGAATTTGGTTTAAAGCTAAGAGCCTCCGAATCAGAGGAAACAATCGTTGGATATAGCACTCATGAGCAACAGCTGTTTATTGATCGCAGTCGTTCTGGAGCTATCGATTTTCATAGTGATTTTGCTTGCAAGCACAGCGCTTTATTAAAAGCGGAGACTGGAAACGTTAAACTGCATATTTTCGTGGACAGATCGTCTGTCGAAGCTTTTGCGAATGACGGGAAACTCGCCATGACGGATCAGATTTTCCCATTATCCTCGTCAACAGGCATAAAACTGTATGCGAAAGATGGGAGCGTTAAGGTTAAATCCCTAAGGATTTATATGCTTAATTCTATATTTGATTAAGGCTATTCTTATATATTAAGAGAGTTATTTCTTCGAACAACCGAAGAACTAGCTCTCTTATTTATTTCTATTCGAATGCTAGACGAACACTGACTTTGTATTTATGTATGATGCTATAATAAGACTAGTAAAAATATGATAAGAACAGGAGCAAGTAATCATGTTACATATCGGTATTATCGGTACAGGCGGGTTCAGTAAGATGCACGCAAAAATTTTAACCGAGATGGAAGACGTGCAGATCCAAGCGGTATGCGGGACGAGTAAGGCAAAAGCGGAGGAGTTCGCTTCAGCATACAGTATTCCCTCCAGCTATGAAAGTGTTAGTGAGATGTTGGACTCCGAACGCTTGGATGCCGTATATATTCTAGTACCGCCAATGTCGCATGGGGAATTTGAAATCGAGCTAATTGAAAGAGGCATTCCTTTTTTTGTTGAAAAGCCACTTGGTGTGAATGCTGAGCAGCCCTATCAGATTTTAACCGAATTACGCATGAAACCCCTGATTACATCCGTAGGCTATCATTTTCGTTATACAGATACAGTAAGTCAGATGAAACAATTGTTGAGCCAGCAAAATGTCGGCATGATTACAGGTAATTGGATGGGAAATATGCCCCAGGTTGCATGGTGGAGAGATCAAGAGAGATCAGGCGGACAATTCATAGAACAAAGCACACATTTGGTCGATATTCTGCGTTATTGTATTGGAGAGATTGAAGAAGTCTACGCTTTGTATGGCAATCAAGTGATGTATAAGCAATTTGATGGGGTAACGGCAGCTGATGTAGGAACGGTGACCCTAAAATTTAGCTGCGGTGTTATCGCTAATATTTCTAATACGTGTGTACTGCCAAGCGGTTTGGGCAAAGTGGGTATTACCTGCTATACGCAGGAGGGCATGCTGGAGTGGGATACGGAGCGCTTGAAATTGATCGAAGCTCATGCAACCTCTGAAATTAAAAGATTGGTTAATCCCTATTACGTAGAAAATGAAGCCTTCATCCATGCACTGAAAACAGGGGATACCGGGCGTATTCTTTCTGATTATGAGGATGCTTTTAAGACACAACAGGTAACTGTTGCTGCGCTCAAATCAGCGAAATCGGGATTGCCCGTTCGCATTGTTTAAGTAAAAAAGCATACTTAACAGTGAAAATATCATTGTTAAGTATGCTTTTTTTTGATGAAAGCTATAGTAAATCTATAGAATCGGAATCTATATTCCGTTTAATTGACGGTTAATCAAGTCGTATGATATTATCAATTTGTCATACGGAATTTTAATTCCTTTTGGGTTAATTATCATTCATGGAGGAATATTCCAATATTGTTTTGCAAAGAATATATTTAAGGATTTGGACTCTCATGATAATAATTATCATTATTGTTGTATTTCTGATTTCCGCAATCTTGCATTATAAAAAGACAATAACCGATAGAAATCTAACGCTTATTTGGCTTTTGGCAATTATTTTTGCTGGAATATTCAAATGATCACTTAGAAGGAGAGATTTTGATGAATAAAATGCTTGTTATTAATGCTCATCCCAAAGTAGATTCTACATCATCTTTTAGTCTGCAGGTTTTAAACCATTTCTTGAAGGCGTATAAGGAACAAAATCAAACGGAGACCATTGAACAAATTAATCTTTATGATGATCATGTTCCTTCCGTTGATCGTACGGTCCTAAGTGCATGGGAGAAGTTGGCAAAAGGAGAGCAGTTAACTGAAGAAGAGCAAGAGGTTACTAGTCGGATGTCTGAAATACTAAAGCAATTCAAAAGCGCGAATAAATATGTCATTGTTATGCCATTGCATAACTTTAACATTCCATCCAAGCTCAAAGATTATATGGATAATATCCTTATAGCCCGTGAAACTTTTAAATATACGGATACCGGCTCAGAGGGCTTGTTAAAAGACGGCCGCAGCATTCTTGTCATTCAAGGAAGCGGCGGGGTATATACCAATAATGATTGGTATACAGAAGTTGAATACTCACATAAATACCTCAAATCCATGTTTAATTTCATTGGACTTGAGGATTACCAAATCATTAGAGCTCAAGGAACTGCATTCCTAAATCGAGATGAAATATTAGCAAATGCTAACAAAGAAGCTGAAAAAGCTGCTGAACGTTTATCTGGTGTTTCTGTGTAATTTAAATGGATCAAATAAGCAAAGGGTTGTCCTCAAGTAGAGATTTATCTACTTTTGAGACAGCCCCTTTTTTATTGCCTTACAAGCCCTAATAGAATCATGTCGGAAACCGTTTCTGTAATTTTCTCCGCGGGAACATGCTCTTTTAATTTTAGAATGAGATGGGGGTTAATCATGTTGATAATGAGCAATTCCAGCAGTTTCGGATCGCCTTCTCTAAATATTCCTTCTTCTTGGCCTTGTAGAATGATATCTAGAACGCTGCCCTCTAGGGCAGTTAATAGGGAGGCTCTCATATCATCGCCCAATTCACCTATTGTTGCCAAATGAAGCCCCATACTATGTATTTTTCCATATTGTAAGTGCGAAGCTGAGAAGATATCAAATAAAAGTCGGATTTTTTGATCAGCGGGCATGTCCATTTTGACGACCTGCAATTGCTTTTCTTTAATTTTTTGGAAAATGTCGGTGACTACAGCAGTGGCTAACACGGTTTTGTTGGAAAATCGCCGATGGACAGTTCCTACGCCTACCCCTGCTTCATTAGCAATTTCTTCGATGGTGGCGTCATAGCCTTTCATAGCGAAAATTTTATAAGCAGCAGTTAGAACTCTTAGTGTATTTTGATTGGCATCTTTACGATGGCTTGGCGTTGATAAATCCGAACCCTTTAATGGCATCTACGAGCTCCTTATCGTATGTCTGGTTAGTAACCGGAATGTGAATTCCTTTTAAATTATACAGTAGTTATAGAACGGTGTATAACTGCTAATCCTCACAGAAGTGGAAAACGGCTGACCCTGTATGAATAACAGGGCCAGCCGTTTATTTATTACAATCTTACTGCTATCTTTGATATGCCGGTTTCGGGAGTTAGCACGATGCCATCAGCTGATCTTGTCCAAGATGCGCCTTCTACGGATGAGATTTGATTGTAGCCTCTTAGTACAAGGGTGTAAGGTTTAGTTCCGCCTTGAATAGAGATGTCGATCAGCTCATTCATTCGGACTGCTTTTACGGTTAATTGCAGATCAGCTTGTACATCATAAATTGACGTTTCCGCGGCTGCTCCATCCCCCAGTTCAAATAAATGAAGAGATACGCCATCCGCATAATCGTAATCGGGCTTCTGCTCATTTGCTCCTATGGCAAGCAGCGTATTCGGTTTAACTAGCAAGGGCAGCGTCATATAGCCATGCGTTTCTTCCTGCCATTTCCCGCCCTCAATAACTCTTCCGCTGAAGAAATCGGTCCAACGTCCTTCGGGAACATAGTACATCACAGTTCCTTGATCATTAAAGATTGGGGCAACAAGCAGGTCATCTCCTAACATGTACTGCGTATCCAGGTGATGAGTGGACGGGTCTGATGCAAAATCCAGCACCATTGCGCGCATCATCGGAATCCCCATTTCTGTAGATTGGATAGCACTTGCAAACAGATAGGGCATTAACGTGCTTTTTAGCTTTGTAAAATGTCGGAGAACATCGACCGCTTCTTCGTCAAACAGCCATGGAACACGGTAAGATTCATTGCCGTGCAGACGGCTGTGCGAAGACAGAAGGCCAAAGGCTACCCAGCGTTTATAAATATCGGGCGGGGCTGTTTTTTCAAAACCGCTAATGTCATGGCTCCAGAATCCGAAACCGGATAAACCGAGTGAAAGGCCTCCGCGAAGCGACTCCGCCATGGAGTCGTAGTTGGCTGAGCAGTCGCCGCCCCAGTGTACGGGAAATTGCTGCCCTCCAGCCGTAGCAGAGCGGGCAAATAACATGGCCTCGTTCTTGCCGAGTTTTTCTTCCAGTACTTCAAATACGGCTTTATTGTAGAGGAATGTATAGTAGTTATGCATTTTCAATGGATCCGAACCGTCGTGGTATTTCACATCGGTCGGGATGCGCTCGCCGAAATCCGTTTTGAAGCAATCCACGCCCATATCGATCAGCCGTCTTAAATGACCTTTGTACCACTCTGTGGCTTCAGGATTGGTGAAATCGACAAGCCCCATGCCGGCCTGCCAGAGATCCCACTGCCAAACGTGATCATCCAAGGTTTTAACCAAATACCCCTTGTCCATGCCTTCTTGAAAGAGCGGCGATTTCTGGCCAATGTACGAATTGATCCAGACACATATTTTCAGTCCCTTGTCCTTAAGCCGTCCCAGCATACCTACCGGATCGGGGAACATATCGGCATCCCACTCAAAGTTGGTCCATTGATATTCCTTCATCCAGAAACAATCAAAATGGAACACATGCAGCGGAAGGTCTCGTTCAAACATGCCGTCAATGAAACTGTTCACGGTAGCTTCGTCATAATCTGTTGTGAAGGAGGTTGTTAACCACAAACCGAACGACCATGCCGGCGGCAGAGCGGGTTTGCCGGTAAGCTTCGTGTAATTATTTAAAACATCTTTTAGCGTTTTGCCGCCAATAATGAAATACTCCACACTTTCGCCTGGTACGCTGAACTGGACTTTGGACACAACCTCAGAGCCGACTTCGAACGATACGTGTTCGGGATGATTGACGAAAACTCCGTATCCTTTACTGGATAAGTAAAAGGGCACATTTTTGTAGGCTTGTTCACTGCTCGTGCCGCCATCTTCGTTCCAAATATCTACGGTCTGCCCGTTCTTCACTACATTTGTAAAACGTTCTCCCAATCCGTAAATATGCTCATTAATGCCAAGCTCAAGCTGCTCGCGAAAATAAATTTCTTTGTTAGCTGTCGTAATATGCCCTGCACCCTTGCTGTTGGTGCCAGTTAAACGACGGCCTTCGAAAGAGAATTCAGCTCCCCACGTACTATGTTTGTTGGCTTTTACGCTTAATCCGCCGGATGTCATGGTCACATGATCGTTACTGTCATCGATTGAAACCGGAGTCTGCGGATTTTCGAACAATTCAAAAGCAGGCCCTTGCGAACGTTTGCCTGCATGATGAGTCCAGCGGACACGGATGATATCGGGAAGGGGCGAGCTCAGTTCACATGTCAGCATCGCACCATTTAAAGTATCCCCTTTTCGCTGAATCTTCCGCGCGGCAGCATATATAGTCAGACTGCTATCTTCTTGGTGTACATCGCGAACATCGACAGGATTAAGGACGGTGTATCCTTCTTTTGCCATCCAATAACCGTTAGAAAATTTCATTACCATCATCCCTTCAAAGTGTTGTAATATAATTATATTGATTTAAAAACTCCATTCCTTTCGTTATATTGTGAAATAATATCAGTATTTTGACATACACTTTGAAATTCTCTAGAGGGGGACTATAGCCATGCAGCAAGCCAATTTAAAAGAGGACCGTATTCACGGTGATCCGCTTTATCCAATCCGAGTGTATGAAATCTGCTGTCAGCCAGGGGAAGAACTGCTTGAACTCCATTGGCATGATGAGCTGGAGTTTCTCATGCTTACCAAGGGTAAGGCGGTATTCCGTGTTTCTATGGATGACTATGAATTGGAAGCCGGGGAAGCGATTTTCGTGAATTCCGGTCAGCTTCATTCTGGTCGTATATCCGCAAACGAAGAATGCTGCTTCACCGCCGTGGTGTTTCATTCGGATGTATTGGGAGGCGAGAGGTTTGATCTCGTTCGTGAGAAATATATTAATCCGCTAATCCAGCAGAAATTTGTCGCTCCTGCCCACATCAGCCATCATACTGCAGAGGAAAGAGAGCTATTGGCGTTGTTGCTGCAAGTGTTCGATTTGAATATTAATGAAAGGCCGTTATATGAGCTTTCTACAAAAGCATTGCTTCAATTGATCATTTCAAAGCTAATTATGCTGGGAGGTCCCGCTTTTCGTGAGCTTCCGCTTTCCGTCAATCCTACGCACATAGATCGATTAAAGCTGATTATCGAATATATGCAAGTAAACTATAGCAGTCCGATTCGATTGGAGGACCTCGCGGCGATCGTTTCTTTTAGCGAGTCTTATCTCTGCCGATACTTCAAGGGTTTTACAGGAAAAAGTCCACTGGAGTACTTAAACCAAGTGCGTGCACAGCGAGCGGCTTTACTATTGAAGGATACCAACAAGAAGGTTACAGAGATTTCACTGGATGTCGGCTTTAATACCTTGAGTTATTTTATCGGTGTGTTTAAAACGCATTTTGGTCATACACCTTCAGAATACCGGAAAAGATTAAGGACAAGCGAGGGTATAGGTGGATATTCACGAATCATTGTTTCTAGTTGAATAAAGCCTGATCGGGGGAGTGATTATTGTTGTTTGTTAAAATGAAGGAGAATGTGAAGTCATTTCTGTACGATTATTTAACGTTGAAAAAGAGGATTTTTATTATTTTCTTATGCAGTACATTGATTCCGTTTATTTGTATCGTTCTTATCTCGTATTACGCGATTTATTCCATACTTACTAATAAAATTCAGAGCGGTATTCAAAGTAATTTAAAACAAGTAGAGCTTTCCTTAGAAAGCACGATAAGCAATTTGAATCATGTTTCCCAGCAGCTTGCTTTTGCAGGAAGTGTGGGCAAGAAGTTGGATCAAATGTTATCGCTTCCAGCCAGTCAATCGTTCGAACGCTCGCAAATGATAAGCGAATTAAAAGATGAATTAAGCTTAGTCACCTTTACCAATCCCAATATTGGTTTAACCTTATACTATTTTCAAAATGACCATACGTATGATCTCGAAAATTCGGGCGTAAAGGAGAATTTTTCCCCTGAGAAGTTGCCATTGCTTGCAGAATACTCGGGAATTTCTTATTATGGTCCTCATTTAAGCAACAATCAATTTGATAATAATTTTGTTTTATCTGCACGAAGGAAAGTGGATCTACCGCAGCGTGATGATGTCTATGTCTATATTGAAACGGGGTTTCATCTCACGCAAAACATTCTGAATAATGATCAATTTGGCGGAACGAATTCCCATGTTTTCCTAGATAATGACGGGAGAATCGCGTATAGCGAGCTTCCCAATACATTTGTGAAAGATACGATATTTCCCAACTTTTCTAAAGAAAAAACCTTTGGCACATATAATGAATTTTACTGGTTTAGGCAGGCAAGCAACCAAGGCTGGAGTATCGTGTCTGTCATTCCAAAAGCAGATTACAACAAAGAAATGAACCAGTGGTTTGTTCAAATCATGCTGTTTTCGCTCCTTTTTCTAGGGATGAGTTTACTCATGGCTTGGCTCTTATGGAAGATGGTATATCTCCCTTTGAATGGTTTTAATAGAGAAATCAAGCAGATGGCACAAAACAGAGTCCAGACCGTTACAGTACGAACAAAAATACCGGAGTTTGATTTTCTACTGCATCAATTTAGGCAAATGAGAGAACAGATATGGAATTTATTCGCCGAAGTCGAACGGAAAGAGAAGCGAAGAGTGGATCTTGAGGTAGAGAAGCTGCTCTATCAAATTAATCCCCATTTTTTAATGAATACGTTGGATACTGTGCATTGGTTAGCTGTCATGAACGGTCAGAACGAAATCGATCGTCTTGTATCCTCATTAAATAAGCTGCTGCATTATAATTTAGGCAAGCTGGGACAGGCCTCAACCATTTATGAAGAAATAGAAGCCTTAAAGCAATATTTGATTTTACAGCAAATTCGCTATGATTTTAAGTTTGATGTTCAGATGAATGTCGATGAAGAGGTATGGAACATGCCGGTTCCTCGTTTTATTCTCCAGCCGCTTGTCGAAAATTCACTTTATCACGGGTTAAGTGATGACGGGTATATTAAGGTAGATGTCAGTTTAATGAATACGATTCAGATCTCGATTCATGATAACGGTTCTGGGATGTCGGAGGAAACGATTCATAACCTATTACACAATCCGGGAGTTGAAAACAAAAAGGTTGGTATGGGGATTGGCTTAAATTATGTTAAGCGAATGCTTGAATCCCAATATGGCGAGCAGGCGGACCTGAGTATCAAGAGTGTGATCGGAAAAGGGACAACCATCCTTGTTTCCTTACCTATTATGGAGGTGAAATCCCAGCATGATTAAAGTGATGATTGTCGATGATGATAAATTGGTTCGCAAAGGTCTTATATCAGCCATGCCTTGGCACGATTTTGACATGGAGGTAGTCGGGGAAGCAAGTAATGGCGAGAAAGCCTTGGAATTTATAGCAGCGAACGCGATAGATTTATTGCTGACTGATTTAGCGATGCCTGTTATGTCAGGGATCGAATTACTGAAAATCGTGAGAAAGCAATATCCAAGCATTTATACCGTCGTGCTAACCTTTCATCAGGATTTTGAATATATCCAAGAGGCACTGAGACTTGGTGCTATTGATTATATTGCCAAGGTTCAGCTTGAAAAGGAGCGCTTTGAGGAAGTGTTGGAGCGGATCTACACGCGGATTAAGGAGGAGCAGAAGCATGCACCTAATCTGCATGATATCTTTTATGATAATGAGTCCTCTCATGGCATAGGTTCTTCGGTTCATGAAGGGGACAATCAGCTGGTGGCAGCTCAAAAAGACTTAAACGTAGTGAAAGAGCAATGGTCAGGTCATGAATGGGTCTATCAAGATAACCTATTTACAACACATATCCATGATTTGAAGCAGCTGCGTTTACCTCAAACGAAGCTGATCGGGTTGTTATATGCGTTAATCGATAAATGGAATCTTTTATTTCATCCAGTTGATTTGGCGACAATCCAATTGCCTGATTCTTTTGAAAGCTGGCATGAGGTTGAGGAATGGTTGATGGCTACTCGTGAAATGATTCGCAAGGCGATTGATAAACCTTCTTTTTCACAAGAGGTTGTAGACTGTGTGATGAAAGCAGTTTACATCGCGAATGAAGAAATGAAAGAGCAAATTACGGCCGCGAGCATTGCGAAACGGGTTAATATGAGTAGAAGCTATTTCAGCCAGTGCTTTAAAGAAATTGTAGGCATTAATTTTAGTGAGCATTTACGTCACAAACGTATTGAGAAAGCAAAGGAGTATCTGCTTTATACGAACAAAACGATTCTCTGGATTGCTGAGAACGTTGGATATATGGATGAAAAGTATTTTAGCCGCACCTTTCGTGAGCAAACAGGCCTGTTGCCAAGCGAATATAGGCTGAAGAGTGTGACGGGTAGAGAAATGTCCGAAAATTAGAGGGTCAAATGCTGCGAATTCATGAGAAAAAGGTGATTACCTGCGAATTCTCGGTCATTTACCCCTCTAAAGCTGTAACCGTTTTCCATCCTAGCAGCGTGATGTTTCGTGATACTTTTAGGGTGTAGATAAATTCTGAAAGCGAAAGAAGGGGCTTTATATGAGAAGATCTAAAAAAAGCATGCTGCTGTTACTTGCCGGGATGCTAGTCGTACTATCCGCATGCTCAGAGAAGGCGAAGGAATCACCTAAAGCGGAGGCTACGCCTGCGCAAACGGGAGCAGCGCAAACAGCAGCTGCGCCAACAGAAGCGGGGCCATTCGCCAAATCGGCCAAACCGATTACGATTAAAATTGGTAAAGATGTAGATGCTTCCGATAAGAGCTTGCCAGCGGGAGACTCGCCTGAAAACAACCCGTATACCCGTTATATCAAAGATAACTTGAATATCGATACCAAAATTGTTTGGCAGGCTGCCAGCGGTAAGGATTACGACCAAAAAGTTAATTTATCCATTGCCAGTAACGATTTGCCGGATGCGTTGGTTGTGAAAGATACACAGTTCAGACAAATGGTGAAAAGCGGTCAACTCGCGGATCTTACCGAAGTTTATAATAAATACGCCTCACCTGCGATCAAACATATCATTGAAACGACGCAAGGGCTTGCGCTTAAAGCGGTCACCGTTGATGGAAAGATGTATGCCCTTCCTAACGTCACGACAGAATCAGATATGGTTCATATGATGTGGATTCGCAAGGATTGGTTGGACAAATTAGGCCTTCAACCGCCTAAAACAATGGACGATCTAGAAAAAGTAGCCAAAGCTTTTGTCGAACAAGATCCTGACGGGAATGGAAAAGCCGATACCATTGGCATAACAGGTCCGCAATTAGGCGGTTTACTGAATGCCGATTTTATCAATCCGAATAATAATAACTATGGTTTCGACCCTATCTTTTCTTCGTATCATTCCTATCCAGGATTTTGGTTAAAAGGTGCTGATGGCAAAACAACCTATGGCTCCCTTCAGCCAGAAACGAAGCAAGCTCTCTCGAAGCTGCGTGATCTCTATTCCAAAGGTTTAATTGATAAGGAAATGACCATTCGGAAGGATGCGCAGGAACTGATTAAGAATGGAACTTCAGGCATTTATTTTGGACTATGGTGGGCTGGCGGGTACGGTCCATTAGCCGATGCGATTAAGAATAATCCGAAGGCAAATTGGCAAGCGTATACGGCTCCATTGGATGTGAATGGTGAATTCACACCGCACATGGGGAACCCGTCCAATCAATATCTGGTTGTTCGTAAAGGTTATGAGCATCCGGAAGCCGCTATTCAAATGGAAAATCTTTTGCTGCGCGATGAATCCAAATTCGATGTCAAAGTGGCAATTGGAAACTATCCTTTACGTGTTGTTTTTGCCCCAATGGATGAGATGGATGTCACTTACAAGATGATGAAAGAGGTTCTTGCAGGCACCAAGAAACCGGAGGATCTAGATATTCCAGGATATAAATTACTAAAAGCCGATGCTGAAAAAGTGAAAAAAGTAAAACTCGAGCCTTATGACAAGAATGATATTCAATACTGGGATCCTAACGCGGATTTAGGGACATGGAAGCGTATGTACTCCACATTCGTAGGGATATCCCCGCTGCAGCAGCCGTTCAAGAAAACCTATAGCGTGACCTATTCGCAGACGAAAACCATGGAAAGCAAATGGGCTTTACTTGATAAATTAGAGAAGGAAACATTCCTCAAAATTATCATGGGAGCTGCGCCGCTGGATTCCTTTGATAAGTTCGTACAAGATTGGAAGAAGCAAGGCGGAGATCAAATTCTGACTGAAATCGATGAGAGTATCAAACAGTAAGAAAGCATGGAGGCGTCAGAGAACTCTGGCGCCTTTCCCTTACAATAGAGAGAATGGAAGTGATCGGTAGGATGGTTACGAAGGGGTTTGCCAAGCATTACTATCTCATGCTTCTTCCTGGATTTATTTGGTTGACGCTGTTTAGTATCGTGCCTATGTTCGGGATTGTCATTGCTTTTCAAGATTTTAATCCAGGTCTAGGCATGTTTCATTCCGATTGGGTCGGATTGGAAAATTTCAAGTATATGTTCACACTTAATGATAGTAAAACGGTGTTTATTAATACGTTATTTATTGCGGTTATGAAAATTATCGCGAATATGGTTGTACCGCTTATTTTCGCTTTATTGTTGAATGAATTACGCATTGCGTTTTTAAAAAGATGGGTGCAAACGATTGTTTATTTACCGCATTTTCTATCATGGGTCATTCTTTCGGGTATCTTGTTGGACGTATTGTCTTATAAAGGACCTGTTAACAGCATCTTGGGCATATTCGGTATTAGCCCGACTTTGTTTTTTGCAAAAGCGGAATTGTTCCCTTTTATCATCGTGGGAAGTGATGTGTGGAAAGAATTCGGATTTAATACGATTATTTTTTTGGCGGCTTTAACGGGAATCAATCCGGCTTTATACGAGGCGGCTGCCATTGACGGCGCCACTCGCTGGCAGCGTTTACTTCATGTCACACTGCCTGGAATTATGACAACGGTTATTTTACTTTCTGTACTCAGCCTAGGTAATGTCCTCAATGCTGGATTTGACCAAATTTTCAACCTCTATAATCCTCTTGTTTATTCGAGCGGGGATATTATTGACACATGGGTCTATCGGACAGGGTTATTGAATCTCCAGTATGGATTGGCAACGGCAATGGGACTATTAAAATCAGTCATCAGTTTTCTTCTAATTACAACCTCCTATTTCCTAGCTGCTAAGTTTGCAAATTATCGTATTTTTTAATATAAAGGAGCATGAAAATGGTCAAAGAAACAACAATCGGCTCCAGAGTATTCGATCTTTTCCTTATCGTGCTGCTGGTTGGCATAGCGTTATTATGTGTTCTTCCTTTATGGTATACCCTTGCTGTTTCGTTAAGTGATAACGCAGCAGCATCCTCGGGGCAAGTTGGCTTATGGCCGGTGGGGTTTAATTTTAACTCTTATCATGAGATCATGGGTGACAGTAAGTTTTTCAACTCGTTCTGGATTTCCATACAGCGAGTCGTGTTGGGATCGAGTCTTAACTTCGTGATTATTATTCTGATGGGTTACCCTTTATCCAAAAATGCGAAGGACTTACCATTTCGAAATGTGCTAATGTGGATATTGGTGTTTACCATGTTATTTAATGGAGGATTAATTCCTTGGTATCAAACGGTTAAATCTTTAGGCTTGATCAACAACATCTGGGCGCTTGTTCTAGGGAACAGTGTACCGATTTTCAGTGTGATTCTGGTCATTAACTATTTCCGCAATCTGCCTAAGGAATTGGAAGAGGCGGCACTTGTCGACGGTGCGGGGCCTTGGTATATGCTTATCAAAATTTTCATTCCACTGGCGGTTCCCGTGTTGGCAACTGTAACTTTGTTCAGCATCGTCTATCACTGGAATGAGTTTTTTAATGGCCTTGTGCTGATGTCGAATGCGGATCATTACCCGCTGCAAACTTACATTCAGCAATTGGTCGTTATTGTGGATGCTAATACCATGACCGCGGAACAAATACAGAAGATGAGTGAGCTTTCTAATCAGACCTTGAACGCGGCTAAAATCTTTATTGCTATGATCCCGGTTCTCGTCATTTACCCGTTTCTTCAACGATTTTTTATTCATGGGATTACGTTGGGGTCTGTTAAGGAATGATCAAGCCAGGGGCTATGCTAAGGGTTTCGGAATTTGCCCAAGGAGACGAGGAAATACCTGAATCTCAGGGAGCGGAACGAGAGGCGAAGAAGCACTCTAAATTGTGTAAGCGGAACGAGGAACGAAGAAGCACCCGAAGTTTTGTAAGAGGAACGAGGAGCGGAGAAGCATCCGAAGTTGTGAAAGCGGAACGAGGAGGCGTTATTTGGGCGAAAACACGCGAAATCGTGGGGAAGCGGAACGTAGAGGCGTTATCTCGCATTTTTTGCCTCTGGAACGTTCAATTTCGCCCGAATAGCGTCCTCACGTTCCCTTAATTCGATTTATAGTGAAGATCTCCCGAAATAGCGCATCTACGTTCCGCGAACTAGCGTTAAGGTGGCTTTCCCTGGCCAATAATCAGCAAAGAAAGCAGCACTAAACAAATAACAAGGACAGTTGGGCGGGTAAAACCTGCAGCTCAGCTGTCCTATTAATTTTCGGTCAAAAAGGCTGTCCTCAAGTAGATTTATCTACTTTTGAGACAGCTTTTGTTGTTTTCTACCCTCAAAGAAAACCAGATATTAGCGCCTCTAGGGGCTTTATTTTAGATCAAGTATTCATCTGCCTTGAACCGCTTTTGTACGGATGGAATTACTTGGCATTATTTTCGATAACGTGAGAGTTGCTAAGCTGATTAGGGCGCATACAATGGCCATACCGTGCAGCCGCTGTGTGGTGATTTCATGGCTAAAGATGGCGCCAAGTAAGCTGGAGGAGAGGATCGTCCCCATAAATCTGGAGGTCATGAACAAGCCCGAAGCTATCCCTGTCTCTGCAGCGGATACATAGGAATATAAAGCTGTCTGCAATCCGAGATTTTGGAATCCGCTGCTCAAGCCGAATACGGATAGGATGGCAAATATCGCCAAGGAAGCGGAATGCTCATGAATCAGCAGTATGAGCAGTGAACCCGCTATAACGATAAGCGAACCTGTGATTAACGGTGTTTTGGAGCCGGAATTGTCAATCCATCTGCCAACCAGTGGCGTAGTGAAAATCCCTAATCCTGACAAGGCCAGCATCATCATGCCAACCTGCTGCGCATCGAATTGCCGGACTTGCTGTAAGTAAGAAGGAATGCTGAACATGATCGAGTAGAACACGATGTTGACACAAATAAACTGGATATAGACCAAACAAACGTTGAGATTTTTTTTCAGAAAGAGCACATCAATAAACGGCTGGTTGCGCTTTAGCTCAAACTTATAGAATACATAACTCAACACTAAGCTGGTTAAAAGAAACCAGAAGTTGACCCTCTTTTCGAAGGAAAGAAAGAAAAATAGCCAACTGATGATTAGTGCTGCAAAAAAGGCAATTCCCCACAAATCCAGTCCGCCTTTGGCGAGTGACTTGCGCGGGCCGTCTTTCGGAAGAATTCGGATAGAAAGCAGAAAAGCAATGAGGATTACCGGAAAGTTAACAATGAAAATAGCTGGCCAATCCCCATATTGGATCAAAAACCCGCCAATAGACGGACCGAGGGCCGCCGACGTGGAAGAAAAAATCGACATCACGCTTAGTGCCCTAGCTTGATTATCTGTGATACTACTGCGAATAATCCCCATTCCGGCTGGGTATAGCGAAGATGTTCCTATCGCTTGAATGACGCGAAAGCCAATAAGCCAGCCAATGCTCGGTGCCAGCGGAGCTAGCAAGGATGACACTGTAACGAGTGCAAGTCCAATTAAGAAGATACGTTTGCGACCGAAGATATCGCTTATCTTCCCCATAATGGGTTGAGCAATGGCGCTGGCCACATAATAAGTCGCGATCAGCCAAGAGATAGCACTATAAGTAACATGGAACTCGGCCTGCAGCCGTGAGAATGCAACAGAAATCATCGACGTATTCAGTGGATTTAAGAGAACTCCAAGGCCAACAGCTGTGATTAGCCAAAGCTGCTTGTTTTTATTAGACATATCATTTCTCTCTTTCTCTTTTTTTAATTCATTATAATCCTATTTAAGTTGGACTGCTTGATAAAAATCGGTTTTTCACTAGGTGACGTGCTTGTAGGGAAGAACATTTTGTCGCTCCAAAAGGTTGACTAAAGCCTCATTTACAAAAGAAAAATTATCGGATATATTTAGGTCAATTGATACATATTGTATCAAACGAGAAGAGGAGTGATATGTTTGAGAAAGTTCAGAAATTCGATAGTCTTCTTCACCATTTGCTTGTTTGTGCTAGCTTTCGGCGTTGTTCCCGCAGCTGCGGAAAGCAGTGATTTCGATGTTTATCTGAAATTAGACGGAATTTCGGGTGAATCGGTTACGAAAGGATATGAAAAGTGGATACAGCTTCAAGATGTTTCATTTGAATTTGAAAATAGTCCTACATTAAACAGCAGTTCAACCGCCGGACCTGGTGCAGGGAAAGCGGTACGGAAACCGATGGCGTTCAGTAAAAGTTTTGATCTTTCTTCCGTACCTTTGTTTATGGATATGGTCATGGGAAAAACCATTGAGAAAGGCCAACTTGTCTTCGTTAAGACTGGTGAACAAAGGATGCCGATCGTAACTATCGATTTAGAAAAGATTAGCGTTAGTAAATATAACTTAAATAATTTAGATGAATACATTGAGTTGAATTTTGGAGCAATTAACTTTAAATACACAGCCGTAGGACCAGATGGGAAGACCACGAATACGAATACGGGCGGCTGGGATTTTATGAAGAATGTGAAAAAATAAGTTATTCACTTCATTGATTGTCCCAATCCCTTCTGACGGAAGAGGAATACTCTAGTTTAGAGGAAGCCTTGTACGGAAGGAGGAATCCCTTATGCGATTGGTTGCTAATAAATGGTCGAAGTTCTCCGTTTTGTTGGGGCATGCCGGTGTTGCCAAGCATATTCCTACCATGCGCCGTTTTAGCGCTTCGAACCTGCAGGCCATGCTGCAACAATATGTATTTGTTGTGGCAAAGCCGATCATTGGAACCGGAGGAAGCAGTGTATTAAAAATCAAAAAAACGGGTAACGGTTATTTGCTGCACAACAGCGGAACGAAACGAACATTTCGTACTTGGAACGAGCTATTTTCCACGTTAAACCAGATTCGCAAAAACCGCCCTTTTATGCTGCAGCAGGGCATTGATTTAGCAACAATTGACAGTAGGCCGCTAGATTATCGCGTCAAACTGAAAAAAACAGGCCGGTCTTGGGTCATTCGAGCCGTTGTCGGCCGATTGGCGCGCCCAGGACTCTTCGTCACTAACATTTGCCAAGGCGGCACGTTACTTAAAGGTACTCATGCACTGCGGCGGACTTTCCCTCCAAGGCTAGTCAAATCCAAAATTGACACGATGTGCGGAGTGGCTCGAGCATGCACGATACTGCTTGAGTCTCGCTATCCTGGCATTGGAATGCTTGGTTACGATTTTGGCATCGACAAGCGTGGAAACGTATGGATTTTTGAAGTGAATACGAAACCTCATTAAAGCTTAAAATCAAAGGGCTGCCTGATGGCAGTCTTTTGATTTTAAGCATTTTTCGCTTATTTCGTCTAACTTGGATCCAATAAGAATATATTTAATGATTTTACCCCCTCAGTATCATCAGATTATCTATCACATAAGGAGTTTTGCATCCATTACAATAGACATACTAGTAAGAATAAGGAGGAGAAAATTGGATGTTTTGGACAGTGGAGAAATTACAAGCACGTATAAATGAGTTGGAGTCATACCGCTATCGCGATGAACGGCGCTTAGATAAGTTTCGAATCAAACTGGATGAGGCCGGCATCATTGGAGCGTATCCGTCGGAAGACGGCGAGTGGACGGACATACGTATAGGTGACCGTTGGAATGGCCGCGATGTATATTACTGGCTGGCTGCAGATGTGATGATTCCCGCTGAGTGGGAAGGAAGAAAGGTGCTAGGCCGGTTCTGCCTTGGACAAACTGGAGGTGGAACGAACAGCGGATTTGAATCGCTGCTATTTCTGAACGGAGAGCCGTATCAAGGCGTAGACTCGAACCATGAGGAAGTTTTTATGCCTGAAGCTGTGATCGGTCAAACCGTTCAGCTGCGCTTTCGCTTATGGTCAGGGCTAGGGGGATATCAGAGCAACCGCGAGATGGAAAGCCGGCTGGAGCTGGCTTCTGTATGTTGGTTAGATGAATACGCAGATGATTTATACTATACAGCTAAAGCGCTGCTGGAAACGGTCCGTATACTAGACGAAAATCGTCCGGAGCGGCACCAGTTGTTATCGATGCTGGATGAGGCATTCCTGGGGCTCGACTGGTCGAGGCCTGGGAGCGAAGGCTTTTACAACTCAGTCGAAAAGGCACGCGAACAGCTCCGGCAGGCTTTGTCGCTGATGCCTAAACTTCACTCGGTTGTGGTACAGTGTATCGGACATACACACATAGATGTTGCTTGGTTATGGCAGCTGAAGCATACGAGGGAAAAGGCAGCGAGATCGTTTTCAACCGTACTGCGTTTGATGGAGCAGTATCCGGAGTATATCTTTTTGCAAACACAGCCGCAGCTGTATGAATATATCAAGTCCGATTATCCGCAAATTTACGAGCGTATGAAGGAACGCATCAAGGAAGGCCGCTGGGAAGCCGGTGGAGCGATGTGGCTGGAGGCGGATTGCAACTTAGCATCTGGGGAGTCTCTGGTGCGGCAGCTGTTGTACGGGACCCGATTTTTCCGTGAGGAATTCGGTGTGGAATGCAAGTATTTATGGCTGCCTGACGTGTTTGGCTACAGCTGGGCGCTGCCGCAAATATTACGCAAATCTGGCATCGAATCGTTTATGACGACCAAAATCAGCTGGAACCAATATAACCGGATGCCTCATGACACTTTCAAATGGCGGGGCATTGACGGGACGGAAGTACTGACCCATTTTATTACGACGCCGGATCCCGGTTCGAGCGAAGGGGCCTTTTATTATACGTATAACGGGCAAGTTACGCCCTCATCGGTACAAGGGATTTGGGAAAGCTACCGTGATAAGACGCTCAATACGAATTTGCTGCTTGCTTACGGGTTCGGTGACGGCGGCGGAGGCGTCAATCGTGAGATGCTAGAGATGCGGCGCAGGCTGGACGATATACCAGGTATTCCCCATGTGAAGACGGGGCGTGCTGACGAGTATTTTAACGAATTGCAGACGAGCATCAGCAACACCAATTCCTACGTGCACACGTGGGATGGCGAGTTGTATTTGGAGCTTCACCGCGGTACTTATACAAGTCAGGCTTACAACAAACGGATGAATCGCAAGCTGGAGCTGCTGTATCGGGAAACGGAATGGATGCAGGTCATGAGCTGTATGTTGAATATACAAGGCCAAGCGACGGATGCCGAAACTTCTCTTGCCCTGTACGAAGGGTGGAAAATTATTTTGCGCAACCAATTCCACGATATTATCCCTGGATCGTCGATTCGCGAGGTGTATGAGGACAGCAGAGCTGAATACGAAGAGGCGTTTGCTCTTGGTCAAAAGGTATGGGATCAGTCAGCATTGCTTTTGACAGCGGGCAGGGAAAAGAGAAGCGAAGTGACGGTGTTCAACAGTTCTCCTTGGGAGAGAACGGATCTCGTTTGCATTCCAGAAGAGCAAACGGAGGAAGCCGGAGTAGGTTGGCACGATGCTTCGGATCGACCACTGGAGGCTCAGCTTGTAGGTGGAAACTGGTGGGTAAACGTAGAGCGAATCTCTCCGATGGGATTCGCTGTCATTCATCGTAAGGAATTGGTCGATCAACCCGTACAGGCTATTGCAGAGAATAAATTCAAAAAGTTGGATCATGGATTTATAACGCCTTATTATGAAATAGAATGGAATGACTATGGTCAGATTATCCGTCTTTACGATCGAATTGAGCGCCGGGAAATACTCGCTGTAGGAGAAACCGGGAATCGTTTCGAAGTGTTCGAAGATAAGCCGAAAGGTCGGCATGAGGCGTGGGATATTGACATCTTCTACACGGAGAAAAAGCAGGAAGTGAATCTTCTGACCCGAGTCGAAGTGACGGACAACGGCCCTTTGGCTGCGGTTGTCCGCTTTGAGTGGGCATACATGGATTCAACCGTGGAGCAGGATATGGTGCTCTATGCATACAGCCGAAGAATCGATTTCCAGACTCACGTGAATTGGAACGAGCAGCGCAAACTGCTGAAAGTAGCCTTTCCGCTGCGAATAAGGGCAACGGAGGCGACTTACGATATTCAATTTGGCAACGTGAAGCGTCCGACCCATTGGAATACAAGCTGGGACTATGCCCGGTTTGAGACGGTGGGCCATCAGTGGGCCGATTTATCCGAACGCGGATACGGCGTCAGTCTCATGAACGATTGTAAATACGGCTATGATGTAAAGGACCATGTGATGCGTCTTACCCTGATCAAGTCCGCTATGGTTCCAGACCCTACAGCCGATCAAGGAGAACATGAATTTACGTATTCGCTCTTCCCTCATGCTAGCGACTGGTATGACGGTGGAACGGTGCAGTCCGCTTGGTCGCTGAATAATCCGCTATCATTTGCGCCTGGCAAGCCTGCAGAAGACTCATTCAGCTTGTTCCGTCTATCGAGCGAGCATGTTATGATTGACGCGGTAAAAAAAGCGGAGGATCATGACGCGATTATTTTACGCATTCACGAGTTTGCTGGTATTAGCGGCCAAACGAAAATTTCAAGTGATGCGCGGGTTAAGTACTGGCAGGAATGTGACCTGCTCGAAAGGCCGCTTGGTGATTGTCAGTACGAATCATTGATTGATGTTCAGCTAAATCCGTACGAGATCAGAACGTTTATCATTCATATTCACTAGCTTACATTATCATTGTTAACTTACCCGAAGCGCGATTCGATCATTGAATGATTCACTGAATTAACAAGCTTCTTTTGAGGAAAAAAGTATCATACTCCCCTTAGGAAAGTTGAAACGCCTATCTCATGCGATTCGCATGCTCTATTATAATGGGCATATTCAGAGAAAGTGGAGGCGAAGAATCAGATGCGCCGAAGGAATTCGATGCACTATTCTTACTCCTAAGAGGAGGAAGACAGAAATGAATTATTATTTAACGAATCAGGAATTGATGGATGCTGGGAAGCATTATCTTCAAGAATATCCAGAGCTTGCAAAGGCATCCATTGAGAATGCAGAGCAAGCATGTAAGAATATGTTTCGAGTTCCCTATACAATGGACATGGATCATTGGGTTTATATGGGCGAACCAATAGATTGGCTTTATAATCCTTCTAAGGATCTCGAATTCACGTGGGTAATCAATCGGCATTGGTACATGTTGGATTTAGGCAGAGCTTATTTGATGACGCAAAAAGAGGAGTACGTCCATACTTTTATCAAGCACCTGCGAGGTTGGTGGCAGCAAAATCCTGTTCCGAAGTATCTCTCTTACGAGAAAGCAACTTTTTTTCAACAACCGGGGCCTTGGCGCTTATTGGAGGTGGGCCTTCGTGTTCAATCATGGATATCCGCCTTTAAATACATGGAAGAAAGTCCGGTTATTTCTGATATTTTCCGAGAAGAGTTTCTATTGGCATTAGTTGAACATGCGAATTATTTGACTAGTTATTTGGGAAGCACGGAAATAAATCATGCCATCATGCATATGCAGGGCTTATTTATGATAAGCGTTTTTTATCATGACCATCCTAGAGCCTCGTTTTGGCGTCAGTTTGCAATCGAGCGACTGGAGTTGTGCATGGTCCATCAGATTGGTCCTGACGGCGTACAATGCGAGTTAACGACGCATTATCATAATGGAAGTATTGAGATGTTTGGTGCTCCTTATTTACTAGGGAAGCTATCCGGCTATCCGATGTCGGAATGGTATGCGAACAACCTTCGCAGAATGGGAGCATTCACGCATGCGATGATCAGACCCGATCACGGGTCTACAGCTGCGGGTGATTCCGATCTATTAAGTTCCGGTACGGAGCGTCTTGCCTTACTGGGTGCGATCCTAGAAGATGAGCAATTTATCTCAATGGGCGAAATTAGCGCTGAAATTCTCTGGATGTTTGGCAGTGAAAGGTATGAAACGTTCAAAAAACAACAGCAGTCCTTTAATACGCAGTTTCCTACTACGGTATCTTTCCCTCAAACGGGGTTTTATATCATGAAGGATGAACAGCATTATGTATTTTTTGATGCCGCCTCCATGGGAGGGGCCCATGGACATGCTGATGCGCTAAATCTGGAATGGATGTGGAAGCGTAACTTGCTCTTTCTAGATCCAGGGAGGTATACCTATGAAGAAGGGGAATGGCGCCGTTATTTCAAGAGCACCCGAGCGCACAATACCGTTACAGTGGATGGATTGGATCAGACACCTTATGTTTCTTCACAGGAATGGGGAACCCCACTTGCGGAATGTGTGACGAACCGGTGGATCACGGGGGAGGAGTATGATTTTATCGATGCCTCCCATAATGGTTACATGAGACTTGATACCCCGGTTCTGCATCGCCGATGGCTGCTGCTTTGGAAAAAGAGGAGTCTGATGATCATCGTGGATTGGCTGGAAGGCGAAGGGATGCATGACATTGAACAGAGGTTTCAACTTCCTCCCTCCACGAAGGTTCGAATCGTTGATGGAGGCAATGAAGATATGCTGAAGACAACTGTTGACTATTCCTCAGCCATTCAGCTGCAGATGCATTGGATGACGAGCAGCGATCATTCAGGTAATTTTACTGTTGTCAGCGAGACAGGATGGGTATCTGAAGTTTATGGCGTCAAAAGGGAAACATCGACAATTGTCGGAAAAGGAACAATGACAGGTAAAATGGGCATAGTGACCGTCTGCACGCCGATTGACTTAAAGGAAGATACGGTACAGCCACTAATAACTCGACTGGACATTGATCATAGGCGGCAAGAAGTATCGATCTCATATACAGATAAGGCGGGTAATCTGGAAATTCATCTCGATGGTAATGAAATCAACTGGACTCGCAGGTAAACACCAGCGTGGGAGAACGTGAGCGAAAGTGTTCAGCTGCCGTCTGGAGCTAGACATGCTGCTGCCCTGAAGCTTAAAGCAAACCGTATGCCTTCCCTTCTGTTGAAATAATTTGATATTCTTGGAAACAAGCCGCAGAGATACCTTTGTGGCTTGTTTCCGTTTGCTGAAGATGAAAGGTATCCGATTTCATCTTTAATAAAACAGTTGATTTGTCCTACGGACACAGTTGAATTGCCGCTCCCGTACGATTACGAGGTTGTACTATGCTTGTAGTACAAAAACCTAAAAGGAGCAGATGTATGATGCGAAAAAGGATTACTCTTTTCAATTCCTATGTATTCATTTTTCCCAGTCTATTTTTAACTTTGGTGCTAGGAATCTATCCGATTGCTTGGGCACTTCGCTATATGTTCTACGATTATCAGGGGTATGGGCAGGAGAAATTTATTGGACTCGACAATTTTTCGAGATTGCTGCGCGATCAGGAGTTTTGGCACTCTGTGTATAACACCTTCATCTATGCAAGCGGTAAAATTATCATCGTTTTGCCGATTTCCCTTTTACTCGCCGTCATACTTAATCGGGGGCTGAAAGCCAAGGGACTGTTACGTGCCATTTATTTTATGCCAACCATTATCAGTACATCGGTCATGTCGATCGTTTTCTTTACCATTTTTAATTCGTATAACGGTTTGCTCAATCAATTTTTAATCAAATATGGATTGATTTCTAAAGCGATTGAGTGGCTAGGACCGAATTATGCCATGCTGACCATAATTATTACGGCTATCTGGGGGGCGATCGGTAACTATATGTTGCTTTTCATTGCTGGTCTGCAAGGTATTCCCGAAGATCTGTATGAGAGCGCATCGATTGATGGAGCGAATTCAGCACACAAATTTTGGTACATTACGATTCCGATGCTGGGTCCTGTTCTACAAATGATCATTATGCTAGCCATCATCACTGCCTTAAAGGGCTATGAAAGCATTATGGTTCTAACCGAGGGCGGACCGTTCGGCAAAACCGATGTCATGTACCTCTACGTTTATAAACTGTTTTTCCCGGTTTCCGCATCGGCTTCAACCGTACAGCAGATCGGCTACGGCAGCGCAGTCGGGTTTGTAACAGCACTGATTGTCGGTTTGATCACAGTCCTTTATTTCTATATGTCCAAACGATTGAATCGGGAATAATGAAAGCGGGGAGCTACCAACAATGACGAATACACAAACGAAATCGAGCGTCCTTAGAAGCGGACATGTCGCGGGACATATTTTGAAATGGATATTTTTGCTGGCCATAGCCTTATTCACGTTATTTCCCATGGCTATGGCGATTCTGGGATCATTCAAAACAAATGCAGAATTGACAACGGGAGCGACTCTGTTGCCTTCGATCTGGAAGTTTTCCAACTACGCGACTGCATGGAAACAAGCGAATTTCTCACGCTTTACTTGGAACAGCTTATTTGTCAGCACGGCAGTTACGATCGGCACATTACTCGTTGCTTCAATGTCCGCCTATGCTGTGGACCGTACGCGGTTCCCAGGCAAACGCCTATATGTGATTTTGCAAGCGAGCACGATGTTCATCTCAATAGGAGCCGTTGTTCTTAGGCCGCAATTCGATCTAATGGTAAAGCTTGGGCTAAATAAGTCGCTGTGGGGTGTCGTTCTTATCTTAATTAGCGCGCATGCCACAGTCTATTTTATGCTGATCGGTTTTTTCAAAGCGATACCCAAAGATCTGGATGAAGCCGCTTATCTTGATGGCTGCAATTTCTACACGGTTTATTGGCGGATCATTCTTCCACTGCTGCGTCCTGCGCTCGGCGTCACCGCTTTGTTCACCTTCCGAGGCGCATGGAACGAGTACATCTTGCCGCTTGTTTTCACGATGACGAATCCGAAGCTGCAAACGCTAACGGTGGGGCTGGCCAATTTGCGTTACGGAATCGGCGCAGCCGCAGAGATACATCTTATGATGGCAGGAGCATGCCTATCCTTCCTTCCGATTCTGGTCGTGTACATCATTGCGAACAAATCTTTCGTTCAGGTGACAGCGGGCAGCTTGAAAGGTTAAATGTGGGTCGCCTAACTAAAAAAGTGTTTTATCCCCTCTTCGAAAGTTGATTTGCCCTTCACGGTTCAGCTTGATGAGCGATTATATTATGAAAGCAGTTACATTTTGTGACGAAGCATTTTGTTTTGAGGTAAAATAAAAATTAGGAGGGTTTCACAACATGAAGAAGAAACAACTTGTCATGAACACGCTGCTCGGTGTTACTTTGGTCGCTTCACTCGCGGCTTGCAGCTCGCAACCTGAACAGCCTAAAGCTACTGGCACTTCCAGTACTACGGGCACCCCTGCACCTGCAGGAGTTAAAACAAAGCTATCTTACTGGACTGTTGACCGTCACGATGCCGATTACATGAAAGATGCCATCAAAAAGTTCAACGAAACAAACAAGGATAACATTGAAGTTGAAATGACGGTACTTGCCGATAATTATAATCAGTCGGTCGATATCGCCTTTGCCAGCAATCAAGCGCCGGATGTGTTCCGGACAAACGATTTCCCCAACTATGTGAAAAAAGGATATTTGCTGCCGATCAACGATTTGATGACTGACGATATGAAGAAGCGCTTCGGCAACCTGCAAGTTGAAGAAATGAATACGATCGACGGTAAAATTTATTCGCTGCCGAATACGGGGCAATACTGGAGATTGATTTATAACGTCGATCTATTCCAAAAGGCCGGTATTAAAGAACCACCGAAAACGGTTAAGGAAATGGTCGAGGATGCCAAGAAGATTACGGAAGCCGGCAAAGATATCGGTGCATATGGCTTTGCGGAAAATTTCAAAAACGCCAATTCCGCCTTCAGCAGAATCGTCAATCCAATCGGAACGTTGAGCGGAACCGGCGAGGTGGACGGCTACAATTACAAGACGGGACAGTACGATTTCTCAGTGTACAAGCCCGTAGTAGAAGCACTGCGCCAGATGAAGCAGGACGGCAGCATGCTGCCGGGCGTCGAATCGCTTGATATCGATCCACTGCGCGCACAGTTCGCGGCAGGAAAAATCGGCATGTACTTGAACCATTCCGGCGAGCCGGCCGTATATCAATCGCAATTCCCGACCAAAGTAAACTGGGCCGCTGCTTTGCCTCCTACGATCGACGGCAACCAGAAAGGGACTGTCTCGGTAATTGCAGGTAACTACATTGGAATTAACAAAAACACGCAGCACAAAGACGCGGCATGGAAGTTTATGCAGTATTTGTATACGCTGGACTTCCAGAAGGAATACCATGAGAAAGGCTTTGGAATCTCCATCGTTACGGATGTCAACGCAGCTGCGAAAAAACCGACCATGCCGGGGATCGACGGCTTCCTGCCAAGTAAATTCGACGGTCTGTATGCTCCGGCACCGACCGGTGTTACAGAGGCTAAGGTGGAAGGAATGAAGACAGGCGACTCCGTCGTTAAATATATGCTGAGTGGCGGAGATGTGGACAAACTTTTGAGCGATTTGACAACCCGTTATAATGCGGCATTGGAGAAAGCGCGGGCGGCTGGTGACACGAAGATGAAAGCGAATCCGGACTTTGATCCGAATAAGCTGCAGGGCAGCCTCGCCAAGTAGGCGGGCAGTCGAACTTGAGGATGTTTCGCATACGGGAAGGGGCGCGCTGCTGAATGCGGCGCGTCTCTTCTCTTCTTTAGAAAGGAGGGAGCACCCTTGAAAAAATGGTATTACCGGCTATCTTTGCGCCGCCGATTATGGATCTCGTTCCTGATGTTGACCGTCCTTTCCATCGCGCTAACGGGCTTAATGTCCTATTGGATTGCCTTTCGATCGACAGAACAGGAGGCTTTCATTTCCAGCCAGAATACGCTCAATAAATCCGCGCGCGTGCTGGATGAGAAGCTGCGTCACATCATTGTGACGGCCTCAACTATGATGCTTAGCGATGCGTTCAAATCGGCTATGGAGGACGTGTACTCTCATTCTTCGGGATCCTACTACACAAGGTTGTCTTCGATGCAAATCCCTCTTGGGCAAATGAAACTGATCGAGCCTTCGATCCAATCCGTTTTGATTTATACGCCTGCAGGAGAGTTTTATGCGACAACCGATCATCGTAACAGTCAAACTAGCTTCAAGGATACGTTGTTTTCACGTTATTTGGATAGCACCGATCGCGTCATCTGGGTGGAAGACCATGAGGATCCCCTGTTTTTGGGGAATCAGCGGGTCATCTCCCTGATCATGAAGCCGATCACGGATTTGAATGTCCATGACGCTTATGTCGTAGTCAATGTAAAGGAAGATGCGATTCTGAGTGCCATCACCGACGATCTGCTCGTTCCTGCAGACCATTATTTTCTTGTAACCGGCAGTGGTGAAGCTGTGCTTCCGCTTGGATCACGTTTCTCTTCATTCCAGCGGGACCCGGAGTTCATGAAGCTCTTGCAGAGGCAGCAGCGAGGCTTTTTCAAATATAACATGGGCGGAAGTCCGTATTTGGTCAATTATTCGCGGCTAACGCTGGCGGGCAACTGGACGCTTGTCAGTGTGCAAATACAATCGGATTTACTCCGTCAGGTGAACCGTATCAAAACGGCCACATTATGGATCATGTTGTGCTGCGCCACATTGGCTTTCGTTCTGTCCAATGTCATTTCGAGCTTATTGCTGAAGCCTTTGCACAAACTGCAGGGGCTTATGAAGAAGGTTGAGCAAAACAATCTCGATGTACGGTTTACCAGCAAATACGAAGACGAGGTTACGCAGGTCGGATTGAAGTTTAACCGTATGCTGGAGGAAATTTCTTCTCTCATTGAGGACGTTAAGGAAGCCGAGTATGAGAAACGTAAAATGGAGGTCAAAGCACTGCAGGCTCAAATTGATCCGCATTTTTTGTATAATACATTAAACACAATCATTTGGAAGTCGGAATCGTCTCAAAACCGAGATGTCACGGAGATGATCACCTCACTTTCGTTACTGTTCCAGCTAGGTCTTAACGGCGGAAACGAGATGACGACACTGGCCAAGGAAATTGATCATGTTAGCCAGTATTTAAATCTACAGCAAAAATGCTATGAAGGTCTGTTCGATTACACGATTGAGCTTGAAGATGATTCGTTGCTGGAGAAGCCGATATTGAAAATTATCTTGCAGCCCTTGGTGGAAAACTCCATTCTGCACGGATTTCAAGAAATGGAGGGAATGGGGATAATTCGGATTTCGATTACATGTCTGAGCGATAGTCTGCGGCTGCGTGTGGAGGATAACGGTGCTGGGATGGACGTCCAAACCGTCAAGGCTGACATGCGGCTAGAACAAACTTTCAAAAAAAGCTATGCCCTCCGTAACGTTTATGGACGATTGCGGCTGCATTACGGAAGTGAAGCTGATATCGACCTGAGCAGCGAACCGCATATATCTACCTCGGTCACACTAACAATACCACTAGCAGGTGAGGGATATAACGATGACGACAGAACTTAGGATGTGCGTAATTGATGATATCAAGACCGTGGTGCAAGGGATCTCGAACCAAATTAATTGGGAGACTCATGGCATTCGCATTGTAGGAACAGCGAGCAACGGTGAGAAAGGGATTGAACTCATCTACGAAACTGAGCCCCACATTGTACTGACCGATATTCGGATGCCGAAAATAAACGGTTTGGAGATGACCAGGCAGGTATTGAAAAAGTTTCCACGTACGAGAATTGTTTTTTTAAGCGGTTATACCGATTTTGAATATGCGCAGCAGGCCGTTCAGCTCGGTGCATTCGATTATATTGTCAAACCATATACGCCGCAAAAAATTATTGAAGTGGTCTTAAAAGCAAGAAAGTCGATTGAAGATGAAATGGGGGAAAATCAGCGCTATCATGAGATGGAAAGAAAGCTGCGGGAAAGCTTGCCGTATTTAAGGCAGGAGTATTTTCAACTTCTGCTGCAATTTCGAACGACCCCCGAACAAGCAGCCAGACGTTGGGACTTCTTGAACATCGGATTGGAGCGCGAGCGCTTTGTAGTCATGCTTACGGAAATCGATCAATTCGCTGAACAAACCGAGACTTTGCCTGTGCAAGAGGTAGAGTTGATCAGATTTACCGTGCAAAACATTTTAGAAGAAAGTTTAAGGCGGTTCACCAAAGGATTTGTGTTCCGTGATAACACGAACCGGTTTGTAGTCATATTCAATCCGCCGGATTCCCTAAGCGTGGAAGCCATTTCGGAGCAGTGCCGTGAAAATGTTGAAAAGTATTCCCGATATACCATATCCCTTGGTATTGGGGAAGAAGTAAAGGCGATACATCAAATTTCGTACTCCTATTCGCAGGCGCTCGCTGCCCTTTCTTATAGTTTTTATACGGGCGGCAACACCGTGTACAGCTATCGAAATATGAGCCCGGTCCACCAAACTGCGCCGCGATATTCTCCAGAAAAGGAAAAAGAACTGTTTTATTGCCTGCGGTCTGGGAACTTGCATAAAGCTAGTGCCATTGTGGACGAGCTATTCGAGGAAACAGTTACTGCATCCGTGCCTCCAGCTCCCGAGGTGGTTAAGGGGTTCTGTGATGAGCTGGCTTTTCTGATCAATCGTGTTTTCTCGGAGAAACTAACTCATGAAGAAATGAAACAGATCGAACGTCATTTTTTGTACATTAAAAATCTTTCATCCTATAAGCTGAAGGAGCTCCAAGGAAACATCAAGGAACTGTGCAGAATGGGTTGTGAGTTGATTCAGAAACGTCATGTGGAAGATGCGAACCAAGTCGTGGAACAAGTTATTGAGCACATACGTCGAAATGTAGCTTCAAATATGACTGTTAATGATTATGCCAAGCTTGTTTATTTGAGCGGCAGTTATTTTGCCAATTTGTTTAAGAAGGTAACGGGTATGACCGTTGTACAGTTTGTGACAACTGAGCGGATGGAGCAGGCCAAGATTATGCTGGTTGAAGGAAAACAAGTTCAAGAAATCGCCCAAGCACTCGGATACGAAGACAGGCCGCATTTCAGTGAACTGTTTAAAAAACATACAGGCATGACACCATCTGAGTTCAAACAACTGTATAGCGCTAAAGGAGCGGGATCATGATGGTTTGTGAGAATAAGATCTGGGAGAACAATTATAGTACATAAACAAAAAGGAATAACATATGTAGAGGGAGATTGCTAAGGCACCTGGGCATATTTGATCGTAAACCTAATTAGTTCAGCAGCGGCTGAAATGATTAGGTTTGTTTACGTTTCACCCCTCATAAGGATGTTTTTCATCCTTATGAGGGGTTGCTCGGCCGTGGGCGCGAGATAGCGATGTTTTTCATCGCTATGGCTCATCATCGCGCGCCGCGCGAGGTTTTCACCCCCCATAAGGATGTTTTTCATCCTTATGGCGGGGTTGCTCGTCCGCGTAATGAATTACACGATATAACTTAGCCTAAAAGCATTCAGGAGTATAACTCTTGAAAGGCAGGGCGAAAATGAAAGTTAATACATGGAAGAACTAGGTGGATGCTATCGATGAACAAATTTCTGAAGCGTTTTGCCCGGAAATATAATGAGGGCGCGCAACAAGACTCTCAAGCAAACATCAAACAAACCGATACACTTTCAAATAGCCTTCAGCAAAATATCGAGAAAATTTCTGAGTTAACTGGTAACAGTTCAGATATTTCCATTCGTACGTTTCAAGGGGCCAATAGTTTACCTATGGCTATTGTTTATATTAACGGTTTAACAGATACCACGGTCATTAACGATAACATCATGAATCCGATCATGTCCGATGCAGAAGTTAATACAGTTGGGCAAAGGTCAGTATCCGATTCTTTGACGGTGATTAAAGATCAGATTCTTACTGTTAGTTCCACAAATACAGTGAGTAACATTGATGACTTCATGTCGGCTTTATACAGTGGAGATACCATTATTCTCGCAGAGGGCTGGGATCAAGGCATTACTGCAAGTTCTGCCAAATGGATGCAAAGAGGCGTAGAGGAGCCCTCATCTCAATCTGTTATTCGCGGACCCAAAGATGGATTCACCGAGAATATAAGCACAAATATAGCGTTGCTCCGGCGTAGAATCAAAAGTCCGAATCTATGGAAAATCGACCGGAAAATCGGACGGGTGACACAAACAGACGTAAGTGTTATGTATCTTAAAGGGACGGCCGATGATTTAGTTGTGGACGAAGTGCTTCAAAGGCTTGATCGCATTGATATAGACAGCATATTGGAAAGTGGCTACTTGGAAGAATTTATTCAGGACCAAACCTTTACTCCATTTCCCACCCTCATAAACACGGAACGTCCTGACACAGTTGCGGCCTCCATCTTGGAGGGACAGGTTGCCGTTTTGATGGATGGAACACCATTTGCTCTTGTGCTGCCTATCACTTTTCTCAAGTTCTTCATTGCCAGCGAGGACTATTACCAGAGATTCGATATCTCTTCGTTCTTGCGTCTTTTGCGATTCTTTGCGTTTACCATTTCTATGATTCTGCCTTCCTTATATATTGCAATTACGACTTTTCATCAAGAAATGATACCCACGACCCTTTTGATCAGTCTTGCTGCACAAAGGGAAGGAATTCCTTTTCCTGCATTCTTCGAAGCATTATTGATGGAAATCACATTTGAGGTGTTAAGGGAAGCGGGGGTTCGAATGCCTAGAGCCATCGGTTCCGCAATTTCCATTGTTGGAGCTCTTGTTCTGGGACAGGCAGCAGTTGAAGCAGGTCTTGTATCGGCAGCTATGGTGATCGTGGTAGCCTTTACGGCGATCTCCAGCTTCGTCGTTCCGGCGTTTAACATCTCGATTGCTGCCCGATTGATTCGGTTCATACTCATGATTCTTGCCGCGGCACTAGGTTTGTTCGGAATTATGTCGGGGCTCTTTTTTCTTCTGATCCACATGTTGTCTCTACGCTCTTTCGGAGTTCCTTACATGACACCGATAGCACCTTTTGTGCCAAGTAACTTAAAAGATACTGTTGTAAGGGTGCCTTGGTGGATGATGGTCACCAGACCGCGTCTTTTCGCTAAGAATAACTATGTGCGCCAAAACGTAAACGCACATCCAAAACCTTCCGACAAGGAAAAGGAAAAGTAATCTTCTGTCATTCATTCAACAAGAAAATGGACATCAAAAGGGGATTAGGACATGAAGCGAGGGATAAACCTGCTGTTGATCATCAATATGTTATTAGTTAATAGTGGTTGTTCGAACCATATCGAACTAAACAAATTGGGGATCATCAGCGCAATTGCCTTTGATTTAGATGAAAGTAATCAATGGGTATTGACCTTTCAAATCATCATCCCGAAGTCAATCCAGAGTAAATCCGGTGGTGGCGGTTCCCAAGCTCCGGTTATTGTCTTTTCATCGAAAGGAAAGACCTTACGGGAGGCGATTCAAAAGAGTGATTTGGAGACACCTCGCCAGCTCTTTTTTTCTCATACTCGTGTTATTATTATTAGTCAACGTGTTGCTAAATATGGGGTCAACCAAATATTGGACGCTTACTTGAGAAGTTACGAATCAAGAGAAACTACGGATGTTCTCATTACAAATGGAGACGCGAAGAAAGTGTTAGAAATCCTTACGCCATTAGAAAACATTCCTGGAAACGCGATTTCCAATTTGATCAGTGGAGAGGGAAACAAACAAACCAACTTAGTTCAGTCCAAGTTAATTGATTTAATTTCCACAATGACCAATCCTACCGCTAGCTCTACATTGCCGGAAATCAAAATCACGGGTGAGCAAAAGGCACAAAGCTCTTTAGAAGCACTGAAAGAAACTCGTGAATCCGCCGTATTAAAATTGGATAGAGTCGGGGTATTTAAGCAGGATAAATTAGTAGGTTGGTTAAGTCGGAAAGAAAGCCTCGGAATTCCCTGGATAACGAATCAATTACAAAGAACAACTATCGTATTTTCTTGTGAAGGGGAGAGCCGAAGCGAACAGCTATCCTCCTTTCTAGTAGAAAAATCTCACGCAAAATTAAAACCAAACATATCGAATGGTAATTTGTTTATATCTGTAGAAATTGAAGCCAAGGGAAACTTGATTGAAACGGCATGTAATCTGGATCTAAAACAGTCGAGTACCTTGAAAAAACTGGAAAAACATATCCAGGAGCAAATAATTATTGATGCAGAAAATTCCTTTCAAGCTCTGAAAAAAATGAAAACAGACACACTGGGCTTCGGGGACGCATTCCACAAATCTTACCCACAGGACTGGAAAAAGCTAAGCAAGAACTGGGAGAATGAGTTCGCAGAAATAAGAATGGACGTTAAAGCTCATGTAACGATTCGACGAACTGGAATGATTGATGATTCTTTTTCCAAGATATCCAGTAAAAAAGAATGAGAAAAGGGGCTTCGTATGGAGCGGATCAGCAAATATCAATTGGGTGCGATGATTATCCTTTTTCAAATAGGAAGCACACCTTTATTTGAATTAGGAATCAAAGCTGGTCAAGACGCCTGGTTGGTGGTCATTACTAGCATGCTGCTAGGGTTCATGCTGCTTTTTCTTTTTTTGATGATCCAACGAAGGGAACCTGAAAAAAATTTGAGTCAGCTTTTGATTCAATATTTCGGTTCATTTGTGGGGAAGTTTGTCTTATTACTTTATCTCCTGATGTTTTCTTACGAAGCCATGCGAAATGTACGAGACTTTGGGGATCTTACCCTCTTGACCATTCTTCCTCGAGGTCCCATATCCCTTATAATGCTGATTATGTTAACTTTGTCGATTTATGCAATATACAAGGGAATAGAGGTCTTCTTTCGGTTGGCTGAATTTATCGTAGTTGGGGTGTTGGCTTTTTATTTAATTTTGCTTATCATGCACTTTATATCGGGTGTTGTTCATTTTGATTATCTTCTTCCGATTTTGGAAAATGGCATTCAACCAGTTTTAAAAGAAAGTATATCTAGCACTGTCTGGTTCCCATTTGGCCAAATGATGATTTTTCTCATGTTCTGGCGTTATTTAAACGAGAAGAAAGAGTTGGTTAAAACGTCGGTTCGATCTTTTTTTGTATCAGGTCTAGTTATCCTTTTCTCGAACATAATGAATCTGATCGTTCTGGGTCCGCAACTACTTAACATTAGTACTGTACCTTTATTACAAGCTGTTCAGTTGATTCAGATCGCCGAAGTATTCGAGCGTTTTGACGCATTTGTGATCTTACTTTTTTATGCTGGGATTTTTATCAAAGCAACATTATGGTTTTTGGCTGCCGTACTTGGGTTATCTCAGCTGTTTCAAACAGACTATCGAAGGTTTGCGCTTCCTGTTGGAGTCATTATTTTTATAACTTCCCTTCTCCCGTCAAGCTGGCAGTCGCATCTGGAGATTGGGAGAATCGTCGCGGAACAATTTATGGTAAACAAGATATTCATTGGAGTAATACCGGCCATTCTTTTTCTTGTTATGTTGATTAAAGGACAGGGGAAACAAATTAAAGGATAGAATTGAATTTGGCCTAATAATGCAATAAAGAGGTTGTTCCCTGAGGGGACAGCCTCTTTATTTTGGGAGATATATCGTTAAATGCATGTGATTAAATATAACGTGATTATTCGGATAATCATATGAAACGTCTGTGAAAACGGAATGTAAACCGAACGATCGAATGAAAAAGCAAATAAATAGTTCGATTAATAAAGGCATTATTGTAATTAACACGGAAGCAATTGCAAATTATTGTTGATAAATACGAAGTCTTGATGTACATTAGTAATTAATATTCGTATGTTAGATAATGTGACGTATTTTATTCAATAAGAACGAATAATTGATTATTCTAACAATTACATAACATTAAATGTAATGTTCAGAGCGAATCACGATGAAGAAAAAATTGTTTTAATAGGAAATGGAATGGCTGGATTCAGCTGCATTGGAATAACTTTTGTTATTGAGGTGATGAATACATGGAGAATAATAAAGGCAAAGTATTTTTTGTTGGAGCTGGGCCGGGAGATCCCGAGTTAATTACTGTCAAAGGATTAAAATGTATTCAATCTTCTGATGTGATCGTGTATGACCGCCTTGCCAATCCGGAATTATTAAATCATGCCCGTAAAGATGCAGAATTCATTTATTGTGGAAAGCAGCCGAACCATCACCCGATTCAGCAAGAGCAAATCAATGAAATCATTGCCTTAAAAGCTCTAGAAGGAAAGATAGTTACTCGTCTAAAAGGTGGAGATCCTTGTGTTTTCGGACGTGTCGGAGAAGAAGCGGAGAAATTAGTTGAGCATGGAATAGCATTTGAAATCGTACCCGGGATTACTGCGGGAATCGCTGCGCCCGCTTATGCAGGCATACCTGTTACACATCGTAAAGTGGCTTCAACGTTTGCTATGGTAACCGGTCATTTGTGTCAAGACGACACCCTATCACCTGACAAGTGGAAGGCGCTTGCTACCGGCATTGATACGATTGCATTTTATATGGGAATGGGAAATGTCACTTATTTATGTAACCAGCTTATTCACTATGGAAGGAACCCTGAGACGCCGGTTGCAGTTGTATCTTGGGGGACAACTGAGGATCAAAGGACAATCATAAGTTCGTTAAATAATTTAGAGAAAACGTTACAGGAACATGATATGCCCAACCCGGCTATCATACTGGTCGGTGACGTCGTTCATTTAAGAGAAAGGCTGTCTTGGTTCGCCGAAAATAGCAGAGATTGAACAAGTATAAAGGCATGCATAATCGTATTATCCCTTACAGTATACAGTGAGAAAAGAGTTCATGATTTCATGGACAAAACACTGTTTACCTGAGGGTTTTTTTATGTTTTTCATATAAATATTTTTATAGATGAACATCAAATATCTAATTGGATTTATAGATTATCTAAAGATACAATAGGGCTTGTAACAACAAAACAGATACAGAGGAGAGAAAACAAAATGAAAAAAAATATATTAATCGTGGTGACTTCTGCCAATCAAATAAACAGTGAGAAGTCTACAGGGCTTTGGCTTTCGGAATTTGCTGAGACCTATATTGAGTTTTCAAAGCAAGGATTTGATATTACAGTAACTAGTCCTTTAGGAGGTAAAACCCCTATTGATAAAAATAGTTTGAGTGCTGATTTGCCTCAAGCAATATTGGATACGGAACAATTTCTTACGGATACTCTCAAACTAGACGAGGTTAAAGCTGCGGATTATGATGTGATTTTCTTGCCAGGCGGCCATGGAACGATGTTTGATCTGCCTGATAACGAAAAGCTTCAATCTTTACTTAGAGAATTTTATGAGGCTGGAAAAGTCGTAGCTGCGGTATGTCATGGACCAGCCGGTTTGGTCAATGCAAAGTTATCTGACGGAACATATCTAGTTGAAGGCAAACGCATTACAGCCTTTACAGATACGGAAGAAAAAGCGGCTGGTTTAGATCTATATATGCCTTTCCTATTAGAATCTAAGCTTCGTCAGGCGGGCCCGATCTTTGTTGCAGCACCCGATTGGAGCGACCATTATGAAGTTGATGGAAATTTAATTACAGGTCAAAATCCGCAATCAACACTTAGCGTAGCCAAAGAAGTTATCGCCAAACTAAACTAATAGCCCGTCCTATCGAAGGGATATAATAATATTGAGGGTCTACAACTGGAATTGGTTAGACCTTGCGAAAGAGAACGGGAAAGAATTAGGTGCATTTGTGGATGAATACTTTAAAAATGACCAACCGACTTCTCTGATCCAACGTTTCGTTACAGTTGAGGAAGTAGCTGATACAGTTGTATTCATTGCATCCGATAAAGCATCAGCTATCAATGGTGCAGCTCAAAGAGTAGAGGGCGGGATTATTCAAAGTATCTTGTAATTCGCTGAGAAGTGAACAAACCAATGTTCCACAATAAAATAAGCGGGCTTATCTTTAAAAATAAGGTTAGCTGCTCCTCTTGTCGGTACTTGATCCTTAAGATCAAGTGCTTTTTTTCTATCGTGGTAGATTGCATAGTTGTGGATATATAATATAGGGGAAAGAGACAGTATTGTATGAGAGGATCTTATTTATGGCAAATTTTGAATGGTATCGAAGTTTTATCACTATTTATAAACATAATTCTGTTTCAGAAGCAGCCAAGTCGAGAATTATGACACAACCTGCCATGAGTCAACATCTAGCTGCATTAGAAGCTGAGGTCGGCGAACCCTTATTTACAAGAACATCAAGGAAAATGGTTCCGACTGAAAGAGGAAAAGAACTTTATTCACAATTAGCGCCTCTTGTTGAGTCACTTGAGGAGACAACGTTAAGTTTCAAAGCCGTCTCATCGCCCACGCTTCCGGTTGTAAAAATCGGCACAGCGCAAGAGTTTTTTAGAGAAAGAATGGCTCCATACCTCCGTAACCTTCATATGCGTGTAATTGCTTATTACGGGCTTGCATCGTATATTTTAGACCTATTAACAGATGACAAGGTCGACATCATCGTGACCTCACAAAAGTTTTCAGCACCTGGTATAGAATATATGCATTATGTAGAAGAAGAGTTTGTTGTAGTCGCACCATATGATTATGAGGAACCTGATTTCACGGACTCGAAGCAGCTAGAAGCTTGGCTGTGTTTACAAACATGGCTTAGTTATGGTCTAGAATTGCCCATTATCCGAAGATTTTGGAGAGAGAACTTTCAAAAGCGTCCGCAAATAAAGCCTGAACATATATTGCCTGATTTGCACATCATTTTGTCAGCTATCGAGAATGGGGCTGGAATCAGTTTATTGCCTACGTATATGCTGGCAAACTCATTACAAACAAAAAAAGTAAAAATAATTTGTGAACCTTATAAAGTAACGAATGATTTATATTTTGCCTATAAAATCAAAAATTCAACAATGCCAAAATTAAGAAAGATGATAGAGACACTTAAAGGTAATGAAAAACCCCCGGAATATTAAATCCGGGGTTTTGCTTATTTAATTTGAACTTAAAAATCAAAATTATCAGGGTCTGGACCCACCCGGCGATGCTGATCAAGTGCCGAAATAGCTGCCATATCTATATCATTTAATGAGAAATCAAAGATTTCTGCATTGGACTGAATGCGTTTAGCTTGAATGGATTTCGGAATCGTTGCCCAGCCGCTTTGCAGCTGCCAACGTAGAACGATTTGGGCAACTGATTTTCCCGCGCGGTCTGCGATAGCTTGGATGACGGGTTCATGCAGGATCTCTCCCTGCATCAGAGGTGCCCAAGCGACGGCTTGAATCCCGTTGTTATCTAAAAAAGATTTAAGTTCATTCTGAACGAGTCTCGGATGGCGCTCTACTTGATTAATAGCTGGTTTCACAGTTGCTTGTTTAAATAGATTTTCAAGGTGGTGGATGTGAAAATTACTAACGCCAATAGCCCCGACACGACCTTCGTGATACAGAAACTCGAGTGCTTTCCAGCTTTCTAGATATTTATTTTCAACAGGCCAATGTATCAGGTGTAAATCAAGCTTTTCTAATCCCAGATTCTTTAAGCTTTTCTCATAAGCTGCTATAGTGCTATCGTAGCCTTGGTCCGCATTCCATAATTTCGAGGTGATAAACAAGTCTTCACGTTGAAGACCGGCGCGTTTCAAGCCACGCCTGATACCTTCACCAACGCCTTCTTCGTTCTGATAAATAGCTGCAGTATCAATATGACGATAGCCAACGACAATGGCTACTTCAACGGCTGCAATGACGGTATCGCCATCCTCGACTTGGAAGACGCCTAGACCAAGCCAAGGAAAAGCTTTACCATGGTTTAATTGAATTGTATCTTGTAAGTTTTTCAATTGATTATCCTCCTAATATTGGGGTGGAAAACAATGTCCACCCGGTTTCTGTTTATTTGATTTGACCTATGATTTCAAAGGTTGATTGGATGCGGGGGGAAGTTCGGCAGCACATATTCTCCAAGCTCATGTATGACGTCGCCAGCTGGTCGATCGCTGTCAAAGAGAGCGAAGAAGAGATGATTAACACCAATAGTTCTGTAAACTTCAATTAATTCGATGAGTTTATTCCTTCCTATTCGAAAACCAAGCCGAATGGGTGTTGCTTGTTCATCTGGATCTTCCGCTAAATCAAGATGCATAGGCATAGAGAATGGACGAAACTCCGATTGGTTATGGCGGGCTGCAGACTCTCGCCATGCCGTTATGGCTTCTAGCTGCCGCATAGGTCCTTGTGGATAGTACATCCATCCATCTCCATTCTGTCCAAGCCAATCGAGGTCTTGCTGTGCAAAACCGGTGACCATTGTAGGAATTCTATTCTTCAGTTTTGGCACGAGTGTCGCTTGCTCGATTTGGCCATAACTGGAGTCAATTCTAGTATAGTGTTTATAAAGGGCTTTTTCTAGATAGGCAAAGCCTTCTCGGAATTGGCTGCCGCGGCTAGCATGATCTACGCCAAAGAGTTGTAAATCCGTATCCTTCAGCAGCTTGAGCAAGCTCAACCTGATTAGCCATCGTAGGTGTTTTCGACTGAAAGTTTTCTAATGGAATGTGGAGGCCAAGCGTTAACTCGCCTTCTTTGTACATCCTTTGATAAGTTTGATGATGCTCAAACATTTAAATGCCTCCTATTATGATTTCCGTTCCAGCTTTGCAGAAATACCAGTGAGCAGGATGGCAACGAGAACCATTAAAGCTCCAACCCATGGGGTATGAACAAGTCCCATGGAGTCGATAACAACTCCACCGACAATTGAGCCAATAGCAATACCGACGTTAAACGCTGCAATATTGATCGCTGATGCAACATCAACCGCTGAAGGTACATACTTTTCAGCTAGCCCCACGACATATAATTGAAGACCAGGCACATTCATGAATGCAAGCAACCCCATTAAGACAACACCAATTACACCAGCCACTTTAAATGGAGCAAGGAATGTTAAAAGGACTAGAACGGCAGCTTGAATAATAAACATCCAAAATAATGCGCGTAGAGGGTTCTTATTGGCCAATTTACCGCCAATAGAGTTACCGAATGCAACAGCCACACCATAAATGATTAAGATAATGTTAATCATGCCTGAACTTATGCCAGTCACATCGTGCAGGAGCGGAGTTAGATAAGTGAAAGCAACAAACGTCCCGCCATAACCGAATGCCGTGATAAGAAAGCCCAGGACCAAACGGCCATTGGTGAGCAAACGGAACATATCTGAAAATTTAGCAGGTGGAGATTGCTTGAGATTTTTAGGGATGAGTGCGGCACTGGAAATGATCGCAATGACACCCAGTAAGGCAACGCCCCAGAAAGTCGCTCTCCAACCGAAGGCTTGCCCGATAAATGTCCCCAATGGAACGCCGGTAACAATGGCAATGGTAAGACCAGTGAACATGAGAGCAATGGCACTACCCTTTTTCTCTGGAGATACTAGCTGAACAGCAATGGTGGCTCCAATGGAGAAAAAGACACCATGTGAAAATGCAGTGATGAAACGTGCAATAAGCAGTATTTCAAATGACGGTGATAGTGCAGCGACAGCGTTACCGATGATGAAAACAACCATCAGCGACATGAGCAAGGATTTTCGGCTCATCCGATTGGTGAGCGCCGTGAGGATCGGGGCTCCAACCGCGACGCCAATCGCATAACCAGAAATAAGAAGGCCAGCTAGCGTAATGCCAATGTTTAAATCATTCGCGATGGACGCGAGCAGGCCTACTGGAACAAACTCGGTTGTTCCGATTCCAAATGCGCTTATGGCAAGGGCAAGAAGCGCCCATGATCCTGTTTTTTGCCTCACTTTATGTTGTGCTGCAGAATGTGATAATGACTGGTTCATGTTTTGCCTCCTAAGTAGATATATTTTGAACAACTGCAAGCTTTACTTTCGCTTCACAAGTGCTATTATAAAACCATTAAGTTGTTTTTGATAAGTACGTACTTTTAAGTACTATAGGGACTTATAAGTACTATAGGTACCTGAAAGTACCCTTTAAAGCGAGTTTATGATAGGTACATGCCAAGTTTCAGCCTATTTTGCCAGGCTACAAAGATACTGCTCTTATAAGAAGTGATAGGCATGTTAGGCAATGAATGGTCGTATGAAATGACAACTCAAAAGGACTGTCCTTCTGTCATTAAAGATGACCGATGGGCAGCCCTTTGTTAATGTGCTGATTTATAGAGTGTGTTGATTCCAAATTAACTTGTTTCCCAGACACTGTCGGCCTTCTGCCGCCGCCCATACAGGTATTTAATTCCCATTGTGAAATCAATGAAAGCGGTTATATAATAGTATGGCTTCTGTTAGGAGAGATCTTTTAGTGAAATTAAACGCATCGCAAGCTGCATTTTCGCAGATGCTGATTTCCGGGACGTTAGTGCACGAGGCTAACTTCGACGAAATTCAAAATCGTCTAGGCATTGAAGTATCTCCGCATGTGGTAATTGTCTTCTCTATTGACCGTTATGCGCGGGAGGCATCCCCCGTCATTTGTTCGGCCATCGAATATATGAAAGAGCATTTGCAAGAGAAAATTACTTTGGGGGAAATAGCACGTTATTGTTATCTAAGTACTTATCACTTCGCGCATTTGTTTAAGAGGGAAGTAGGCTTAAGCTTCGTCGATTTCTTGAATAAGCTTAGAATTGAAAAGGCTGTGCACTTTCTAGAAACGACGGATTTACCTGTTCAACAGATTGCGGCTCTGGTTGGATTCCCTGATCCCAATTACTTTACACGAAAATTTTAACTCTATATGAGCTGCAGTCCGTCAGAGTACCGCGCAGCAAAATTGTGCTAGTGTTCCGCAAATTTGACTAGATTCATGAAAGCGCTTTTAAAGTAAGATAAACTCATAAATCAATTAGGGGGTTATAAATTGAAAAAGTTCTCAATGATTGCAGCAGGTGTGATTACTGTATCTCTAATGATTTCGGGTTGCGCAGCAAAGTCTAGTGACTCCGCGAAAAATGATAGTGCGATGAATAAGGCCGGAGATACGATTAAACTGGGTTGGATCGGTCCATTAACGGGGCCGACAGCGACGGACGGGACACATAGTAGAGATGCTGCGATCATGGCGATTGAGCAGTACAATAAAGCCGGTGGTATCCAAGGCAAGAAGGTTGAGTTGGTTGCGGAAGATGACCAAGGAAAGCCTGAAGAAGCGTTAAAAGGTGTTCAGAAGCTAATCAATAATGATAAAGTTGTCGCCATTGTTGGAGGCGCTTACAGTGGACCGACGAAAACGATTTCTACAAAAATTCAGGAGCTCAAAGTTCCAATGGTTATTGCCTATGCCGTACATCCAGATGCGACCAAAGGCGGCGATTATGTGAATCGCGTCATCTATACGGGTCCGTTGCAAGGAAAAGCGATGGCCGATTATGCTGTGAACGATCTGAAGAAGAAGAACATCGCCGTACTCTACGTCGATATCGACTACGGAAAATCGATTTATACCGCATTTAAGGACGAGGCTGGCAAGCTGGGTGCGAATATTGCGATTGAACGTCCGTTTAAGATGGGGGACAAAGATTTCAGCTCGATCTTGACCGCAGTCAAAGCCGCCAATCCGGATGGCTTGTACGTAGTTGGTTATTACAATGAAGCAGCGGCTATCGTTAAGCAAGCGAAAGAAGCGGGAATTAGCGCTCAACTGCTAGGCGTCGATGGTTTCGATTCACCGAAATATTTGGAGCTGGGGAAAACCAATACAGAAGGGTCGACTTTCACGACTTCCTTTTATGCTTCTGATGACCGGTCTGTCGTGAAAATATTCGTCAATCAATGGCAGGATAAATTTAAGGATATTCCGGACATGCTTTCCTCGCAGAGCTATGATGCTGCAATGGTTATTTTAGAGGGAATGCAAAAAGTCGGGACCGATAAGGAAAAGCTAAAGCAAGCTATCAACGATACGAAAGACTTGGAGGGTACGTCGGGGAAAATTACGTTCGGCAAAGATCACGAAGTCATTAAACCTGTGATTTTCATGACTGTCAAGGACGGGAAGTTCCAGTTCGTCAAATCTAAAACCTACAACTAACAACAGCTAGTGGAAAGGATGGATCCCATTGGTATTTATACAGCAGTTGATTAACGGCATCTCCATCGGATTCATTTATATCTTGATTGCGGTTGGGCTCACGATGGTATATGGGGTGCTGAAGCTGCTTCATTTTGCCCACGGCACGATTTATATGGTCGGAGCTTTCTCAGCCATGGTCGGTATGACATATCTGCACATGCATTTTCTCGTCGCGTTTCTGTTCGCATTGGTCGTATCAGGTGTGGTAGGCATACTTATCGAAAGATATGCTTATCGCCCTTTGCGGGGGGCACATCCGATTACTACCTTAATCAGCGGCATCGGCATAGCCATCGTGCTCGAGAATGTATTTCAAGTGATGTTCTCATCGGACACAAGAGCATTCCCAGAGACGGGAATCGAAATCTCCATCATTCAACTGACAGAGTCGATTACGATTACGAATATGAAACTTATCATTATTGCTGCCGGTATTGTCGGGCTAGGTTCTCTGTACGCGTTTCTTAAATTTACGAAAATGGGTCTTGCGATTCAAGCAACATCCCAGGATTTGCGCACAGCCTCTTTGATGGGAGTCAATGTCAACCGTGTTGTAGCTGTTACCTTTTTACTCGGATCAGCACTCGCTGCCGCTGCAGGGATACTGGTCGCATTGAACTTTAATTCGATGTATCCGACGATGGGCTCGATTCCCGGCCTGAAAGCATTCTGCGTCGTCGTACTGGGCGGTCTCGGTTCCATACCGGGAACCATTATCGGCGGTCTGATCTTGGGACTTGTAGAATCGCTAAGCGACGGCTTTATGACAGGGATGGTTGTAGATAAAGATGCGATTGCGTTTATCATTTTAATACTTATCCTTCTGGTAAAACCATCTGGACTCTTTGGCAAAAACATCGAGAAGGTATAGGTGATCTTTTATGGACAGTATACTGAATCCTTATTACGTTGATATCATCGTTTTTCTAGTCATCTATATATTATTGGGATTGGGACTAAATTTAATAACGGGTTACGCTGGTCAAGTATCGCTTGGGCACGCCGCATTCTTCGGGATCGGAGCTTACGCCTCCGCCATCTTATCGGTGAAAGGAGGGCTGGATACATGGGTTTCTATGAGTTTGGCGGTTTTGATCACCTTCGTATTCAGTGCTGTTTTGGGGCTGCCTAGTCTACGGGTAAGGGAAGATTTTCTGGCAATTACGACGCTGGGGCTCGGATTGATTATTCAATCGTTCTTCAAAAACTCGGAAATTACCGGGGGGGCATACGGGATTGATTCCATTCCCACACCTTCCTTGTTCGGCTGGAAGCTGGATAACTCGGGTTATCTGTTGCTTGTACTTGTTGTCATGGTCGTCGGCATCTATGCACTCAAAAAAATGACCAGTTCCCGTATCGGCAGAGCATGGATGGTTATTCGGGAAGATGAAACCGTTGCTAAGGCGATGGGAATTAACACGACTTACTATAAAGTGCTTGTGTTTGCAATCGGCGGGGCTTACGCTGGTGCTGCAGGAGCGTTGTTCGCTCATAAAGTGTCCTTTATCGGAGCGGATTCCTTCGGATTCTCCGTCTCGGCAACTGTGCTCAGCATGGTAGTAATCGGCGGTTTGGGGAGTATTCGCGGCACATTATTCGGTGTCAGCCTCCTGTATTTGCTCCCTGAAATGTTCCGTTTGTTCAAGCTTGATTTTATCGATATGAAGTATTTGGATATGTACAAAATGATTATTTACGGGCTGTTGATGGTTTTGGTGGTGCGTTATCGTCCGAAAGGGATTTTCGGCAAGACAGGAGCCAAACTTAAGTCCTTGCAGCCGCACAAAGCGGGAACGTCAAAGGACGGTGACAACGATGCTTAAAGTGAAAGGGATCACGAAACGTTTCGGAGGACTCACGGCCGTCCAAGCAGTTGATTTCGAAGTAAAGCAAGGAGAGATTGTCGGTCTGATCGGTCCGAATGGAGCCGGGAAGACGACGTTCTTCAATATATTAACCGGTATTTATAAGGCGGACGAAGGTACGATTGAATTCGAAAACAAACCGATTCAAGGGCTTGCGCCGTTTCGCATCGCGAAGAGCGGGATGTCCAGAACTTTTCAAAATATACGGCTGCAGAAGGATGAAACCGTGTTAGAAAATGTGAAAGTCGGCATGTTCGGCCGAACAAAATCCGGTCTATGGTCAGCAATTCTAGGCATGCGCGCTTCGAGGGTTGAAGAAGAGCAGGTTTCAGAATTGAGCCTGAAGGCGATTGAACTTGTCGGTTTGAATGGATTCGAGCAAGAGCTGGCTGGAAGCTTGTCATACGGCAATCAGCGGCGGGTGGAAATTGCCCGAGCCCTTGTTGCGGATCCTAAGCTGCTGCTGCTCGATGAACCTACAGCTGGGATGAACGCACAGGAAACCAAGGAAGTGGATGATCTAGTACGGAAAATCAGAAAGAATGGGACGACGGTCATTCTTATCGAACATAACGTCGGAATGGTGGTTGGACTGTGCGATCGGCTTGTCGTTTTGGATCATGGCGAGAAAATTGCAGACGGCAAACCGGAGCAGGTCATCGCTCATCCGAAAGTCATCGAAGCGTATATCGGAAAGACCGACGAGACCGACGAGACTGACGAGACTGACGAGACTGACGAGACTGACGAGGAGGTGAATCCCATTGCTGCAAATTCGTGATCTTAACGTGTCTTACGGAAGCATTCATGCGGTTCGCGGACTTTCTCTTCAGGTTGGCGCCGGTGAAGTTGTTACTTTAATCGGGTCGAACGGAGCGGGAAAATCGACAACGGTGAACGCGATTTGCGGAACCATTTCTTCCAAGGGGTCTATTCAATACAACGGCAAAGAATTGAATGGCATGTCAACTCATGACATTGTGAAGGATGGGATTGTTATGGTCCCCGAAGGGAGAAAGGTATTTCCCAAGCTTTCCGTAGTCGACAACTTGCTGATGGGAGCTTATTCGCGAAAAGCATCGAAGGCGGAACTTACGCAAGACATCGATTTCGTATTTGGATTATTTCCGCGATTAGCCGAACGGAAAAGTCAATTTGCAGGTACGATGAGCGGGGGCGAGCAGCAAATGCTTGCCATCGGTCGTGCGCTCATGGCGAAGCCAAAGCTGCTTATTTTAGACGAGCCGTCCATGGGTTTGGCACCGATTGTGGTCAAAGATATTTTCGAGACGATCCGCATCATCAAGAAGCAAGGATTAACGACACTATTGATCGAGCAAAATGCCTCCATGGCTTTATCCGTGGCTGATCGCGGGTATGTGATGGAGCATGGGGAAATCAGGTTTCACGATACCGCACACAATTTGCGTACACAGGATAGCGTTAAGAAGGCGTATCTTGGCCATTAATCATCTGAATAGAAATAAGTGTGAACCCGGACGATGTGATCGCGAGTTGACATTTAATAGAGTGACCCTGGGACCTGGAATTTACAGGTCTTTTTTTTCTGCGACGGATCAATTAACGCGTACAATTAATGAAACCAACCGGAAATAGACGTTTAACGGACCTGGAAGCGCTGGGTCGTTAAACATGCGGGAGCGGGCGGAGAATCAGCGATTTATAATACACGTGATTTTAAGCTGCAGGTAAGTAGTGACGGGACAAATTTCACAGATATCGACACGGTGACAGGGAATTCGACAAATTTAACGGATCGCACCATCAATACGAACGCCAGATATGTTAGACTGTATATAACGCAAGGAACACAAATCGGTTATGACGGATATGCAAGAATTGATGAATTTGAAGTATATGGTACCGCAAGCGGAAATGCAGCACTAAACAAGACAGCCACGGCAAATGCCTATAATTTGTCGAGTGAAGCACCACAATATGCGGTTGACGGCTCGATAGGTACGAAATGGGCATCTATTGCGGCATCCCCGAATTGGTTAAAGATTGATCTGGGCTATGTGACTAACATTAGCCGTTGGGTCGTGAAGCACGCCGCTGTCAATGGAGAATCAACCAATTTCAATACGAAGGATTATAAATTGCAGGTGAGTAATGACGGCACTACCTTCACAGATGCCGATACCGTGACAGGGAATACAGCAAACACTACGGATCGCAATGTGAATGCAACAGGAAGATACGTCAGACTGTACATTACAAAGGGGACGCAGTCAGGATTTGACGGGTACGCCAGAATCTATGAGATCGAAGTTTATAACTAAATTAGGAGGAATGAACGGATGCGTAAATGGATCATTGGTCTGACGGCATTGTCCTTTATAATTACTACGGCAGGGTGCAGTAATGCAGCGAAGCAGCCAGTTCCTTCGAATGGACAAGCTCAAAAGCAGGAAGATCGAACCGATGAGGCGTTTACGCTGCGCGTAACCTATTGGGCTCAGGATAAAAACGGATATTTTGATTCGGTAGAAAAGAAGTTTAAAGAAAAATATCCGAAAGCTACTATCCAATGGGATAAATTGGATGAGGCGAATTTTGCCGAGGTTACAGAAAACCAGTTAAAATCAGGCCAAGCCGCCGATATCCTTTTTAATCAGAAGATCAAAGAATACGCAAAAGCAGGTTATTTGCTGGATTTATCGGATCAGCCTTGGACCCAGCGAATGATTGAATCCGCGAAACAAACAGTTGCCTATAAAGGGAAAACCTATGGAGCGGCTCTAGATGTTAGCACCTTTGGCGTGTATTACAATAAAACTATTTTTGATCGTATGCAGCTGCAGACGCCCAAAACGTGGGATGAATTTATTACGTTGAGCGCGAAGATCAAACAGGCTGGGATATCGCCGATCATAGGCGGATTTAAAGATATTTGGACGATTCAGGGCGTTTACTTGCCCATTGCCGCAACGTCAGAGTTTCTCCAAAACCCTAACTTTGAATTGGATTTATATGCGGGCAAAGTGAAAATTGACGGTCCCGAAGTCAACAACGCCATGCAGAAATTTGCCGATCTCGCGCATAATGGCTTTTTTAATCCGGATGCTTCTCAAATAGGCTATGAGGAATCGACTCAGCAATTTATTGACGGAAAAGGCGCTATGCAGTTGATGGGCAGTTGGACGCCTGGGGTTGTAGATAGCAAGACGGCTGATTTTAAAATGGGCTTTTTCGCCCTTCCGGATCAAAATGGCAAAACGGTAATGGCAGCAGCGCCAGATAAGCAAGTGTCGATTAATGCGAAGACACTAAACCCAGTAAAAGCTAAATATTTATTGTCACTTTTGCTCGATAAAGATATGTTGGCGCTATATAGCAAGAACGTTGCCTTATCTGCTTTTAAAGATGTGATTGCTGAGTACTCCAATCCGGCGATGAAGGATGTGCAGAAAGCACTGCAGCTTTATCCAACATCGATCAATCCGGGACATTTGTTTACCAATTCAGCGAATGACGCCATAAATGCGGCGTTAAATCACATTTTGTCAGGGAAAGTGCTTCAAAATGAGTTAAAAGAAGCCGATGTGAATTATATAAAGGATAAGGCGACCCTTATTCTAGATTGAGGGTGAAGGACCAATGAACCTCATATTGCGATTGCTTCGGCTTCACAGTTTAAAAGCAAGATTGCGATTTTTTGGAATATCCTTAGTGCTTATGGTTGGACTGCTTACCATTTCATCTTATTCCTTTTTAGAGTATCGTCAAACGGAAAACAATCAGATGAATTCGATGCGCAAAGACAGTGCGATTCAGCAAACGGCCATAGATAGTTGGGTAGCTGCAAGAGCTTCTGAAATCCGCAATCTAGCAAATTTACAATCGACCGTAGAGCTGGATTCGGATGGTATTCAAAATAACCTTACCTTCTTTGCGTCACATCAACATGAGTTTGAAGCGGTCTCTTTTGCTAATAAAGAGGGAATTGTGGAATTTAGTACCATGAACCAAATTGGCGCTTATTTTACCGAACGAACCTATTTGGAAGAGGCCTCGCAAGGCCGTGAATATATATCTGACGTAATGCTCGGCAAAGTCACCAATCAACCGATGATTTTATTTTCTGCTCCTGTTATGAATAAAAAGAAGCAACTTGAGGGTGTTATCTATGGGACGGTTTCGTTAAAGACGATTGATAAGCTCATGGAGCAATTTCGTTATGGAGACAGCGGTGAATCGTATTTGATTGATCGAAACGGTTATCTAGTCACTGAATCGCGGTTCAAGGGAAATTGGAAACGGCTGGAATTTCAGTTGAACAGCGATATTCTCGAACGATCGAAGCAAGGGATACAAGCAACCTCGACCTATGAGAGTTACCGCGGCAAGCAAGTTTTCGGGACTTACCAGTTAGTGAATAACGGAAAATGGATCGCTGTTAACGAAATTGAGCGAGATGAAGTGTATCGAACCTTTAATAGGCAATTAATTGTTATGATAATCATCATTTGTATCATGCTTACATTTGGTTTTATCTTGATGCTGCGAATATCGTACCATATTGAACATCCCGTTCAGCATTTATTGAAAGGGGTTCAACGACTGAAGCAAGGCGATTATCATTATAAAATCGATTACAGCAGTTTGAAGGCAGCTCCCGTTGAGCTGCTGCAGCTATGTGAAGCATTTAACCAAATGTCGCAAAATATTCAAGACAATGAGCTTGAGCTTAAACGGCAAAAGGAAGATTTGGCTGGTTCTAATGCGGAATTAGAGCAATTTGCCTATGTTGCTTCGCACGATTTACAGGAGCCTTTACGGATGGTAGCCAGCTATGTGCAGCTACTAGCAAAGCGATACCAAGGTCAATTAGATCAGGACGCGGATGATTTCATTCATTATGCGGTTGATGGTGCGCAGCGCATGCAGAATTTGATCAACGATTTATTGGCTTTTTCCAGGGTGGGTACGAAGGGGAAGGAGCTTAAGTCTGTTGATTTTGAAGTGGTGCTGCAGCATGTATCTACGAATCTACAGCATGCAATTCAAGAGTGTGATGCGTTGGTCACGCATGATCCTTTGCCTATATTGCTGGCTGATCCTACACAAATGGTGCAATTATTGCAAAATTTAGTTGGTAATGCCATTAAGTTTCGCGATGCCAACCGCGCACCCATCATTCACATCGGAATTAAACAGCAAGGGAATGAGTGGTTATTTTCTGTTCGTGATAATGGAATTGGTTTTGATCCGAAGTATAGGGACCGAATTTTCCTCATTTTTCAAAGACTCCATAATAAAACAAAATACCAAGGGACTGGCATAGGGTTGTCCATTTGCAAAAAAATTGTAGAACGACATGGCGGGAAAATATGGGTTGATTCAGAAGCGGGTCAATCGACAACCTTTTACTTCACGCTGCCAGACAGGGGAGAACAACTTACATGATCGATAATAAGCTTAGTCAGAATGTAGAAATTCTTTTAGTAGAAGATAATCCCGGAGATATTCGGTTAATTGTCGAAGTGCTGAAGGAAGGGAAAATTAATAATAATTTGAGCGTGGTTGAAGATGGTGAGGAGGCTTTGGCTTACCTTAGGCGCGAAGGCAGCTACCAGGAAGCGATTATGCCGGACATTATCTTATTAGATCTAAATCTTCCCAAAATCAATGGCACCGAAGTTCTAGCAGAAATCAAAAAAGATCCGCAGCTGAAGTATATTCCAGTCATTATTTTAACGACTTCCGAAGCAGAGCAAGACATTTTAAGAGCTTATGATCTGCATGCGAATTGTTATATCACCAAGCCTGTCAACTTAGAGCAGTTTTTAACAGTCGTAAGATCGATTGAAAATTTTTGGCTTACACTTGTTAAGCTGCCTAGGAGGTAGAACTATTGATCAAGGTTTTATTAATTGAAGATAATCCGGGAGATGCTCGATTGATTCGAGAAGTTTTATCGGATACAGATAATCAGAATATTGCGTTGAAATGGGTCGATCAGTTGGAAACGGGCATTGAACTGATTACCAAGGATGAATTTAACGTTGTTTTACTTGATCTTTCACTTCCGGATAGTCATGGCATGGAAACAATCATCAGCTTTCGGGAGCAAGCGCCTGAAATCCCAATCGTTGTACTGACCGGGCTTGATGATGAGGAGGTTGCCATAAATGCCGTTCAGCATGGGGCTCAGGATTATTTGATCAAAGGACAAGTCAACAGTTCGGTGATTATGCGTTCGATGCGTTATGCCATTGAACGTCATCGCCTTCAGGACGAGCTTTATAACTTATCGATTGTTGATGAAATGACGAGTCTTTACAATCGTCGAGGTTTTTTTAACCAAGCGCAGCAAGTTATGAATACAAATGCACAAGAAGGCAATGGCTTTTATTTGATTGTTGCCGATTTGGACGGCATGAAACAAATCAACGATTCCTATGGTCATCATATGGGAGACTTGGCCTTAATGGATACGGCGAATATATTGAAAGAGGTTTTCTACGATTCTGATATTATTGCCCGTATGGGTGGCGATGAGTTCACCGTTATTTTACCGGATACGCATGGACATTCACCCAGTTTAGATACATTTGAACAGGAAATGATCTTGAAAATCCAGCAAAGGTTACATAGCTTTAATTTGAACGCTGGCCGAATCTTTCATCTTTCGATTAGTCTCGGATTATTTCATTATAATCCCGCTATGCCCGTAACCTTAGGCGAATTAATTATCCAAGCGGATCATCGCATGTATACCCATAAAAAAGGGAAAGTCAAAGTCCAATGAAATAAGAAGGATTGATTAGAAAGGCTCTGTGGGCAGGTGTGCCCTCACGGCCTTTTTTGAATTTATATGTTTTGGGTTTGGGGTGCTCCTGAATAAGCGCGTTTTCAGCGCTTATCCAGTGCGGACGAGCAGGATGGACTTCTGAGAAGTCGATTTTCAGCTTCTCAGACTCTGTCGACTCGTAAAGCTCTCGCTGTAAGCGCGTTTTTCACGCTTATTTTCTCGGGCGCTCCTGAATAAGCGCGTTTTCAGCGCTTATTCAGTGCGGACGAGCAGGATGGACTTCTGAGAAGTCGATTTTCATCTTCTCAGACTCTGTCGGCTCGTAAAGCTCTCGCTGTAAGCGCGGTTTTCGCGCTTACTTACTCGGGCGCTCCTGAATAAGCGCGTTTTCGGCGCTTATTCATTGCGGACGAGCGGGATGGACTTCTGAGAAGTCCATTTCAGCTTCTCAGACTCTGTCGGCTCGTAAAGCTCTCGCTGTAAGCGCGTTTTTCGCGCTTATTCAGCACGGACGCGCGGGAGAGCATGTCGAGAAGCGCGGTTACTTGTTTTAGCTTCGGGAAGTGGCATTCCTGCTTTTTACTACCCCTAATTTCTTCCAAAAAAAGTGTTGCAATAGACTTAAATCCGATGTACGATATTACAAAAGATAAAGCGCTTACACGTATGCTGTTCCTGTATTAAACCGGTTTAAGAGAGAGTGGATTATATCCCCTCTAACTCATAGATTATTAAGCGCCTACAATTATTATTTTTGTAAATTCAATTAAACCGGTTTAACACCATATATACTTAACTTGATTTACGACCTACATACTGCTCATTCATTTGTATTAAACCGGTTTAATGCGTGATCGACCTAGGAGGTGAAGGGAAACAATTTTCAGAACTTGATGAAGAAGATTGAAGTACCAGTATAACCATGGAGGGGATAGGTTTGAACAAGAACAAGTTGTTTTTTGTAGGGATGATGTTGATTTTTGCTGTTGTTTTTGCAGCATGTGAGAGTGAAAGTGATCCAAAGCCAAGTTCAGCTGTTCAGGCAACGAAGGCGCCTGTAGCATCAGCTCCCGTGAAGGCAGACGGCTACAAAGAAGCCCCAATGTTAACGAAGCTAGTCGGTGCAGGTTCACTGAAGCCTGTGACTGAGCGTATGCCGGTTAAGGAAGATATCATGGTGGAAAAAGTAACCGAAGAGATCGGTAAATACGGCGGCGACTGGAAAATGCCTTGGACCGGGCCTAATGATCGTTGGGCAGTCGGTCAACCGTCAGAGGAGGCGCTTTTCCGTTTTAACAAGGATGGAAGTGCTGTTGAACCTAATGTGGCCAAAGGTTTTGATGTGAATAAAGATTCAACCGAATTCACCATTTATTTAAGGAAGGGCATGAAGTGGTCAGACGGCATGCCATTCACAGCCGATGATGTCCTGTTCTACTGGGAGCACATGCTAACGAAAGAAACTTTCGGCAAAAAAATATATGACGCTTATTACTCCGTCGATCCTGTGACAGGGGAAAAAGCTTTAGCTAAAATTACGAAAATTGATGATTACAGCTTTAAGGTTGTACATAAGTATCCAAGCGTGCTGTTCCTGGAGCGCGTTGCCATTGACAACAAGTGGTTCTTTGCACCGGCACATTTCCAGAAAACGATTCTACCTGAATTTGTAGGCCAAGATAAAGCACTTGAAATCGCAAAAAAATGGGGCTTTGAAGATGTCAAATCGTTCTTGGTAGCAACAGGCTATTACTATTGGGTAAACCCACAAATTCCGACTTTAAGAGCTTGGGTCGCTAAAAACGATCCGAATAGTGATCAATTTATTATGGAACGCAATCCCTATTATTGGAAAGTGGATAGCGAAGGCAACCAACTACCCTATATGGACCGCATTGTCGCTACCAAAGTACAAGACCCTGCTCAAAGAGTTCTTGGTACACTAGCGGGAGATTATAATCTTCTTACCTTTGATTTTAAAGATTTCACCGTATTGAAAGAAAATGAGAAGAAAGCAGGGTTCCGGGTGATGCCTTGGACAACGCCAACATGGTCAAGTGCCGGCATTCAACTCAATCAGACCACTCCGGACCCTAACCTGCGCAAGCTGTTTCAGGATATTCGGTTTAGAGAAGCGCTGTCCGTTGCAGTTGATCGTAAAGAAATTTCCGAGATCGTTACGAATGGTTTAGGTGCTCCTGTTCAAGCATCAGTTCCGGAGGGCTTAGTTGGTTTCCAGAAAGGCTGGTCGGACCAGTGGAGCAAATTCGATGTGAATCGTGCCAATCAATTATTGGATGAGTTAGGTTTGACGAAACGGGATAAAAATAATTTCCGTTTGAATGCAGACGGCTCGGATTTAACGATAACGGTTATTGAGGGCAGCACCAACACGGCAACTTTTCTAGAATTAGTTAAAAAGTATTATCAAGCAGTAGGGATTAAGATGGACGTTAAGGTTGTGGATGCAGGAACTCAGCAGGAGCTCAAGTACTCGAATAAAATCCCAGCCACTACTGAGAATATTTCGTTAGTCAATGTAGCCTTCCGGCCTGATACGCTTGTTCCTCTGAGAGTGCTGACCCCTTGGTTCGGACATTACGGATTGTTTACTTCTTCCAATGGCAAAGAAGGCGTCAAGCCAGAAGGTGATGTAGCGTTAATTCTGGACTACTGGAACAAAGTAAAATCATCTACAAGTAAAGAGGAAATCAATAAATGGGGAAATGAGATCATTAAGCTTCATCAAAAGAATCAATGGATTATTGGTTATGCCGGTCCAACGCCAACGCTGGTCGTCGCCTCTAATAAAATGGGCAACGTACCGAAAGATTTGGTTTTCTCAGATGAATTCCGCAGCTTAGGGCATGGTCATCCATCGCAATTTTTTATCAAACCATAAGTTAAACCTGTAACCAATAGGGGGAACTTAACTTCCCCCTTATTGGTCTTCAGCAGCATCTTCGAATGAAGCGGAGGTTTGGATAGAGATGCTCCAATATATTTTAAGAAGAATCATATTGGTAATACCCGTCGTTATTTTTATTTCAATGATCGTCTTCTACATCATTCAACTGCCGCCCGGTGACTATGTATCGACTTATGCGGCTAAGATGTCTGTGGCAGGCGATGTGATGACGCAACAAGATATGGATGAAATGAGAGCAAGCTTAAGATTGGATCAACCATGGTTTATGCAATACCTAGCGTGGATGAAAAATATTGTTTTTAATTTCGACTTCGGGTATTCGTTCAGCTATAACAGGCCGGTTATGGACGTCATAGCGCAGTATATGGGGTTAACGATCATCGTCTCTTTGGTAACGATGGCCTTTACCTATGCGGTGGCGATCCCAATCGGTATTTACTGTGCGGTAAGACAATATTCGATAGGTGATTATATTTTTTCAGCAATTGGCTTTCTTGGCATGGCTACCCCGCATTTCTTGATGGCTATTATTTTAATGTATCTCTCTTATGTATATTTTGGCGATCCCTTGCTAGGGCTATTTTCGAGTGAGTTCGTCAATTCAGGGTGGTCGATGGACAAGGTTCTTGATTTGCTGAAGCATATGATTATCCCCGTTCTTGTCATTGGCTTGGCGAATACGGCAGAGCTAATTCGAGTCATGAGAGGTCAAATGCTGGACGAATTGAATAAGCCGAATGTGGTGACAGCTAGATCAAAAGGCTTATCGGAAACGAAAATATTGCTTAAATATCCAACGCGCGCAGCTATGAATCCAATCGTTAGTACCATTGGATGGTCACTAACCTCCATTTTCACAGGTTCAACGATTACGGCGATCGTATTGAATTTACCCATTCAAGGCCCGGTTATGTATAACGCATTATTAGCTCAGGATATGTATTTGGCAGGCACTTGGCTATTGTTTATGGCTGTGTTAACGGTTATAGGGACATTGATTTCGGATATTTTATTGGCATGGCTCGATCCAAAAATTCGCACAGAGTTCAGAGGTACGTAACCTATGAAAACAATTCCGATAGCAGGGAATCAGAAAGTAAACGTGATCAAGCCTCAAAAGAATAGCGATGTCTATTACAGTTCACAATGGCGTCTTATGTATCACAGGTTAAAGAAGCATAAATTAGCCCGTATTAGCTTAGTGATTCTAGCCTTGTTCTACATAGCTGCCATCTTTGCTCAGTTTATAGCGCCTTACGGGCTGGAGAGCTACGACAGTAAATATGTAAATGCGCCTCCAGCTAAAGTAAGCTTCAAAGATAGCGAGGGTAAGTTTCAATTTAGACCGTTTGTATATGATCTAAAGTCTGCCAGAGACCCGGTTACACTTCGGAAAGTCTTTGTTCCAGATGAAAAGGTTCGCCATTCGATCCGCTTTTTTGTCAAAGGTGAAAGCTATAAATTTCTTGGATTGATTCCAACGGATAGACATCTATTTGGCGTAGATCAACCTGGTCGTGTATTTATTTTCGGTACGGACGGGATGGGCAGAGACTTATTATCGCGAATTGTGATGGGAAGTCAGATTTCATTAAGTATCCCTCTCATTGGCGTAACGATCAGCTTTGTCTTAGGTTTGTTTATCGGCGGTGTATCAGGATATTTCGGAGGATGGATCGATTCAGTCATTCAGCGGTTCATTGAAATTATTCGTTCATTTCCGACGCTGCCGCTATGGATGGCACTATCGGCTGCCATACCACCGCGTGTGCCCGTAGTAACGATGTATATCTATATCGTCATTATCTTCGCCTTTATTGGTTGGACTGAGCTAGCTAGGGTAGCAAGAGGAAAGTTTATTTCGTTGAAAAATGAAGAATATGTGCTAGCAGCCAAAATAGCCGGCGTTAGCGATGCTAAAATTATTATTAAACATCTTTTGCCTGGTTTTATCAGCTACTTGGTAGTAGCAACAACATTAGCCATACCCGGTATGATTCTCGGCGAGACGGCCATGAGTTTTCTCGGACTCGGTATTCGCTCTCCTGCTACCAGCTGGGGGGTCCTGCTTCAGGAGGCTCAACAGATCGAGAATGTCGCTTTGTATCCTTGGAAACTAATCCCCTTAGGATTCGTCATTGTTACCGTATTAACCTTTAACTTTCTAGGCGACGGATTACGCGATGCTGCTGATCCATACAAGAAATAATCATATTAGCGTAAGGCGAGGAGATATTATGACATCTCAAGCTTCTGTTTCACAATCCGAACAACCCCTGCTTTCCGTTCAAGACCTCAAAATTCGAATTCAAATGGATAATGGGGAAATGAAAGCGGTAGATGGTGTTGATTTTGAGATAAAAAAAGGAAAAACATTAGGCCTAGTTGGCGAATCCGGCTGCGGGAAAAGTCTGACCAGCAGGGCGATTATCAGCATTAACCCGAAAGAATGTGAAACCTCAGGGAAGATTGTTTATCACTCCACCTCTGAGAAGGCGCTAAACGATTTGGATTTGTTATCTCTAGATTCGCGAGGCAAACAAATTCGATCGATTCGCGGTCGCAAAATTGCCATGATATTTCAAGAACCCATGACGGCATTTTCACCGATGTATACGATCGGGAATCAGATCATGGAATCCATTTTAATCCACCGCACCAAAAATAAAAAAGAAGCCAAGAAGATAGCGCTAGAAATGCTTAGTAAAGTTGGTATTTCCGATCAAGAGAAGCGGTTCGACCAATTTCCGCATGAGTTTTCCGGCGGCATGCGCCAGCGCGCGATGATCTCAATGGCCTTGTCCTGCAATCCGGAATTGTTAATTGCCGATGAGCCTACGACTGCGCTGGATGTAACCATTCAAGCCCAAGTGTTAGAGCTTATGAAGGGACTCCAACAGGAATTTGGCATGGCCATTCTGCTGGTGACGCATGATCTTGGGATCATAGCAGAAATGTGCGACGAAGTGGCCGTCATGTATCTGGGGAAAATTGTTGAGCAATCGACAGTAGAAGAAATTTTCAATAATCCTAAACACCCTTATACGAAGGGTCTGCTCAAATCGATGCCAAGATTAGGCGGAAATAGACATACACGTTTAGAATCGATCGAAGGAACAGTTCCGATGGCATTCAATATGCCTCCAATGTGCGGATTTTACGAACGGTGTAAGGATCGGATTGATGGTGTATGCAATAAACAAGCCGTGCCGAAAACTCGAATATCCGATAGCCATATGGTTAGATGTTTTCTTTATAAGGATGAAGGCGAAGGAGAATAAGGATGTCTAAACCTATACTGAAAGTAAATAATCTAAATAAGGATTTTCAAGTAAAATCCAAGAATAGACTGTTTAGCAAGCCTTCATCTATTCGTGTTTTGAACAACGTCTCTTTTGAGCTGTTGGAGGGGGAGACCCTAAGCATTGTCGGCGAATCAGGCTGTGGCAAAACGACATTAGGCCGCTGTATTGTCAGAGGGATGGATGCTACATCAGGGCAAGTCATTTATCAACCAGAAGGCGAAGAACAAGTTGATTTCTTAGGGCTGCGAGGCAAGGAATTCAAGAAGTATAGAAAAGATATTCAGATGATTTTTCAGGATCCCTATTCATCTCTAAGTCCAAGAATGAGCGTGTACGACATTATAGCTGAGCCGCTGCTTGCCAACTTTAAGCTGACGAAATCACAATTGGATGATAAAGTTACCCAAATCGCAGAGAAGACCGGGTTAAATGTCAGCTATCTCAAACGATATCCTCATGCCTTTTCCGGAGGGCAAAGACAGCGTATCGCCATTGCAAGGTCACTTATTTCTCAACCGAGGCTAATCGTATGTGATGAAGCTGTATCGGCGCTGGATGTTTCTATTAAAGCCCAAATTATTAACTTGCTTAAGGACCTGCAAGAGCAGCTTCAGATCACTTATATTTTCATCTCACATGATTTATCCATCGTTCAAAACATATCCGACAGAGTAGCGGTAATGCACCTAGGGAAAATTGTAGAACTGGCACCGGTGGATTCGTTATTTGATCATCCCAAGCATCCTTATACAGAAGCGCTATTGTCGGCTGTACCTGAGCCAGACCCGAATTATAAGAAAGATCGAATTATTCTCGAAGGAGAAGTGCCTAATCCAGCTAATCCTCCAAGCGGATGTCACTTTCATCCAAGGTGTACGTATAAGACCGATAAATGTACACAGGAAGAACCAGAGCTGCAGGCCGTCGGCGAAAATCATTATGCTGCATGCCACTATGCGAATCAATTAAACTTAAGAGGTGTAATCCATGAGTCATAAGTCAACGAATGATACGACAACGATTGATCCTAATGCTAAGAAGCTTATTGTTTTTCTAGACTGCGGGGATACCATTATTGATGAAGGAACCGAAATCAGAGATGATAACGATATTGTTATTCAAGCGAATGTGATTCCAGGGGCCGATATTATGGTGAAGACGCTTGCCGAACGTGGATATATACTGGCCATCGTAGCCGACGGTAGGGCGCAATCGTTCAAAAATATTTTAACGCAAAATGGATTGTATGATTATTTTACCACGATGATTTATTCAGAGACGATTAAAGCTTCTAAACCAAGTTCCCGTATGTTTAAAGCCGCGATTGGAGCATTGGATCTCAGCGAGCAGGATTGCTCTCGTATTGTCATGGTTGGCAACAACCTGAGCCGCGATGTTAAAGGAGCCAATGCTATGGGAATTACGAGTATCTTCCTTAGCTGGACGCCTAGATATCCGAAATTGCACGCAGACGAAAGTGAAATACCCGACTATACGATCAATCATCCGCTGGAATTAATCGATTTAGTAGAAAAACTCAATGAAGAATTAGGATAAGTGGATGGTTTCTGAAGGGATGTTTGATCATAAATGGCTAAAATTGATGAAGTTGCAAAATTAGCGAAAGTCTCTAAAGGGACAGTGTCGAATGTTTTTAGCCAAAAAAGACCCACAAGCGACGAAGTGAAAGAAAGAGTAATGACGGTCTCCAGACAATTAAATTATGTGCCTAATCATATTGCGCGAAGCTTGGCTACGAAGAAAACCATGGCGATCGGGTTGACCATCCCGCATGGCAGCTTCTTTTTTAGCGCATTTCATACGCAGTTCATCAATGGCGTTATTTTGGAAGCTTCCTTTTATGGATACAGAGTTCTGCTGGATATGATTCCTGTGCAAAAGGTGAAAACACCATTCCTGTCGAGTTATCCGATTGATGGTGCTGTTGTGATGAGCCCGACGACCGATGACGACCGTATCAACCTCATGCATGGTGAACAAATTCCCTTTGTTACTGTCGGTAGAGTCATGAATACCAATATTCATAAAGCTTTCAGCGTGGATAACGACAATCACAAGATTATTGACAGTATATGCAAGTATTTGATAGACAAAGGTCATAAAGACATTATGTTCTTAAATGCAAATGAGTTTATGACTGTGTCCATCGATAGAAAAGCAGGCTTTATCAAGGCGATGGAAGATCATCAGCTCAAAGTAGAAGAGCACATGATTCATCATAAGCCTGCCCTACATACAAGTGAATACATGGACTATGGGTATGCAGAGACGATTAATGTCCTTGGTGAACAGAAGAAAAAGGTAACAGCGATAATAGCAGATGACGACCGCACGGCATTCAGTGTCCTTAATGCACTCAAGGATTTGAATCTCAGGGTACCAGAAGATGTATCTCTATTTGTCATATGCGGAGATCTCTCTATGATGGTTCAATCTAACCCGTCTTTGACTAGCATGGATTTGCAGCCTTCGGAATTAGGGGCTCAATCTGTCCGATTGTTAATGCACCAACTAGGCGTTCTGCAAGGGGATTTCTTGGAAAATATGATTATAGAAAGCAAAATTATTGAAAGAAATTCTTGTCTGACGATTGGATAAGTAGTTGAAGAAAATATCGGGAGGGCAGCAGGATGAACAAAGAACTGTGGAACGTAGGCATTATTGGCCTTGGAGGAATTGGCGATTATCATATGAACCATCTTTCGAGAATCGCGAATACGAGAGTTGCAGCCATTTGTGATGTGAATACGAAGGCCGTTCAAGAGGTTGGTGATCGATTACACTTATCAGCTGAGAAGCGCTATAGCGATTATAAAGCGATTATTGCGGATACCGATGTTGATTTTATCATCTCCGGTGTCTCGAATAAATTCCATTATGACATCCTAAAATATGCGATCAAATGCGGTAAACCGATATTTTCCGAAAAGCCTTTCACACGAACGATGGAAGAGGCGGATGAATTATTAGGCTTATATGAAAAGAATCCGATACCCTGCATGATTGGGTTTTCCTACCGCTACAGGCCTTGCTTTCAATACGTGAAACAACTTGTAGTACAAGGGAGTTTAGGGCGTATTCGGCATATTGCCGCTCACTACTTACAAGAGGAAAACGCGCCTATGTTTAACAAGGAGTACACCTGGCGATTTAACAAAGAGATGGCAGGATCAGGTATTTTAGCGGACATAGGCTCTCATATGGTGGATGCGGCACGCTTTTTTGTAGGAGAATTTACGCAAGTTACCGGCATGATGAGCACGTTTATCGATCACCGAACGGATCCGCGAACGCAGCAGCACGTTGAAGTAGACGTGGATGACTTTACCGGATTCCAGTGTGTGCTTGAAGGCGGGGTCATGGGCACATTTTATACCCATAAAAATGCAATTGGAACGAAAAATCAATTTCATGTTACGTTGTTCGGTGATCTGGGCACCGTCAGGATTTCAGTCGAATCACCGAACGAAGTTCATTTGACGGTTAGAGAAGGCGAAAAGCTAGAGCTAATAGAAAAAGTCATTCACTTGGACGAGGCATCGATGAAGCCCATGCTGCAGGATTTTGTGGATTATTTGGAACAGGCTAACTCGCCATTACTCCCTACAATCATAGACGGATACCGTAATCAACAAGTGCTGCAAGCGATCATAGATTCAGCTAAAGACGGAGTAACGAGAACCATATAACTGCATTCATTTATCCAAAAAGGAGCGAGTTGTATGATTAAAGTAACGATATGGAATGAATTTCTGCAAGAGCAAAGAAAAGAAGAAGTAGCCCGGATCTATCCCAAAGGGATGCATGGAGCCATTGCTGATGGTATCAGGCAGGATGGCTTTGAGATTAGCTTTGCAACCTTTAATGAGCCTGAGCATGGACTTACCCAAGATAGGCTGGATGCTACCGATGTTCTCATTTATTGGGGTCACGTCGATCACAACGGCTTTCAGGATGATGTCGTCGATCGTATTTGTAACCGTGTACATAAGGGGATGGGACTGGTTGTCCTGCATTCAGGCCATCATTCCAAGATGTTCCGCAAGCTAATGGGGACATCCTGCGACTTGCTTTGGAGAGAAGCGGATGAGAAGGAGCGGCTTTGGGTTGTTGATCCATCTCATCCAATCGTTGAGGGCATTGGGCCCTTTATCGATTTGGCGGAAGAGGAGATGTACGGAGAGCATTTTGATATTCCTGTACCTGATGAATTAATCTTCGTTAGCTGGTTTGAGGGTGGTGAGGTGTTCCGCAGCGGCTGCACCTACCGTCGCGGTCAAGGCCGAATTTTCTATTTCCGTCCAGGTCATGAGACTTATCCTACCTATCACAACAAAGATGTTCAGCGCGTAATCGCCAATGCGGTGAAATGGACAGCCCCGGTTATAAGAGAAAAAACGTTCTACGGACATCATTCTCCACTGGAGGAAATTAAGAAGTAATGGAAAACGACACCTTTGAGGTGTCGTTTTTTTTGTCGAAAAAGATTTGCATCAGGCAAGCATGAATCGACATACGGAATGATAGATTTGGAATATGATAGATTTATAGATGTTGGTGTGATTCATTAATCATTGAAGGGGTTGATCGTTTTGGGCAAAAGCAAAATAGAAATATCCTCAAAAGGTATCGAAAAAACTCTTCGTAAGTTTGATTATTTGCAAGCAATCTCTGAATATATTTGGAATGGATTCGATGCGCAAGCTACCGTTGTGGATGTTAAGCTGCATAAGAATGTTCTAGGCGGCATAGATCAAATTGTCATTGCTGATAATGGTTATGGCATAGATAGAAGAGATTTAGATCGGAAGTTTACGCCATTTTTTGAATCAGAGAAGCAAGTTGATCCTGAAAAGCGAGTCAGAACGACATCAGCCATGCATGGAAAGAATGGCATCGGTCGATTAACCTTTCATCACTTTGCTTCCGATGCAACATGGAAAACGACATATTTGGACGGCCTTCTAAAAAATACGTATACCATTCGTATTCATTCGAAAAATTTGGATACCTATGAAGTTACGAATAACATCTTAACAGATGAAGATTCAGGGACGATGGTAACTTTTCATAATATCATGAAAGACTTTGTATATGAGGATTTGTTGGCTTTTTTATGTAAGGAGTTTGGGTGGTTCCTGGAACTTCATGCTGAAAAACATTTCGATGTTAGAATAGATGGCGTATCCTTAGACTACTCGTTTGTGATAGCCGAAAGAGAATGTTTTAGAATCGTTCATGAGCCTACTCAAACGGAGTTTGCAATCAAATATGTGCGTTGGAAAGATCGAATCAATCATGAATATTCCAAGCTTTACTTTATCGATTCAAATTTAGCAGAGAAGCATAAGCAGCCGACAACTTTTAATAATAAAGGTGATTCCTTCTATCATAGTGTTTATATTCAAAGTAAAGGATTTGATCATTTTGATTTTGATAGTGAAGACAACGGTGGACAACTGGAATTATCTTTTGGAGCAAGTAGAAGAAGCGAGGCCTTTCAATTTTTACTTGAAGAAATCAACACGTTTATTAAGCAAAAAAGGAAGCCCTACTTGGGATTATTAGCAGATCATGTTATTGAAGACTTTGCGGAATCCAAGGCATTTCCTACTTTTAAAGACGAACCTGAGGACAATATCAGAAAAGAAGAGCTGGAATCTGTGATCAGGGAAATGTGTCTACTAGAACCAAGAGTGTTTGCACGGTTAAATCCAGAACAGAAAAAATTGGTGGCTCACCTTATTCATTTAGCGATGGGTTCAAATGAGCGACAACGTTTGTTGGAGGCTTTATGAGGTACATGACCTAGTTCGATCATGTTATGATAGATGGTGTTAAGAATGCCGAAGACAGCGACCATCTACCCGAAACAAGGAGACTTAGCCAACGTGCACTTATTCAGCTATTTTACAGAAATCGAAGAGAAGTTGTTTCTTGCTGCTAGTGAGGACGGTTACCATTGGAAGGAATTGAACGATGGGCGCCCTATTTGGGAATCACCGATTGGAACGAAGCAGCTGCGCGATCCGTTTGTTATTGAAGACGCAGCTGGGAAGTTTCACCTCGTATGGACGGACGGTTGGCAGAGCAGGAGCATAGGCTACGCATGGTCCATGGATCTTATCTATTGGCAGGGTGCCAAACTCATCCCCGTGATGGAGCACCTTCCGGAAACCCAGAATACTTGGGCGCCGGAAATTTTCTATGACACAAGCAAGCAGGCATACCGGATTGTATGGTCTTCTACGGTAGGAGCGGGTCCGAGAAATCACCGAATTTGGTCTACGACCACAACTGACTTTAAGGATTTCTCGGAAGCGCAGATCTTCTTTGATCCGGGTTATAACGTTATTGATGCCACCATTACGGATCTAGATGATCGTTATTTGATGCTGTTTAAAGACGAACGCGGTCTTAATGAGAAGGGAACTGCTAATAAAGCCATTCGCTTCTGTATCGTAGCGAAGGAGGATAGTGATCGCCCATCGGTCAACCACATCTCCGAACTGATAACCCCAGCGCTCACGGAGGGACCGACGCTTTATAATGTGGAGAGAAACGGAAGCAAGGAATGGATTCTGTTAGTTGACGGATTCCAAGAGCATTATTATGGAGCTTACCGTTCTACTGATCTGATGACATGGAACAATATTACGGACCAAGTACATGTGCCCAAGGGTGCAAGACATGGTTCGGTCATACAGCTGAACAAGGATCTGTCCCTAAAGTAATTAATTCAATTTTCACGTAGGGGCAAAGCCACAGCTAGCTTGAATGCTGGTTGATAGAGGCTGTTTATTCATTCATTGTGTGCCTAAAAACTGGTAGGCTACTCCAAAAATTCGATTTTATTGTCGTTCAGCAACTTCGTTTGGCTACCGTGATTACCAATGTTGTAGTTTCTACAACAATTCACACGCTTAAAGGCTGATTTGCAAGCAAATGTTGTAGTTTGTACAGCATTTCGAACCCATTTGTCGCGAAATGGCGTATATGGGGAAAAATTTTTGTACATTATGCAACATCGAAGGCATAAAGGTGGGATCTGGACAGAATTGTTGCATTTTCTACAACATCATTCTATCCAGAAGATGGATTCATTCATTCATTCATTCATTCATTCATTCAAACCTTAACTCCCCTCTACTCCAACTATTTCTCACGTGTGATCCTATACCCCTTTCTTATTCATGGTAAACGTAAATAGACCCGAAAGAGGTCACTTTTTTCAAAGTGTTCATCTTTCGGGTCTTACTTCATTAATTCTTGCCCACTTATTTTTTTGTTTTCCATCGTCTGCATGGGAAAGCCATCCGACCTTTAGTTTGGGGAACGTCGAATCGTTATTTGGGGAAATCGGAGCTTGAAATCGAATAAGAGGAAAGAGAAAGCGCTATTTGACCAAATGAAACGAGCCGGAGGCTAAAAACAGCGATATAACGCCTCGTCGTTCCCTAAGCATATTCTAATTGCTATAGTGAGAGTTTTTATACTATAAAATATCGTGTCGTTCTACGGCTTCAATCACTTTCAGACGAGTATCTAAATTCACTGGATGACCATAGGCAAGTTCCAGTGCCCATAGGACCGCGCCAGTTGCAGGTGGGACTTCTAGAAGGATGTAATTGCAGCTGTGATTGGTCAAGTTTGAAATATGATTTTTGAAGTTTAGGAGCAGCAGAGGACTTTCAGCTTTGACCCAAACTGATCCTGCAAGAATGATATCGACTTCATGGTCAAAATCCAGATTGTGCATGCAGCCAACCGTGGAGTAGGCCAGTTGCTTGGCCGTGTTATCTAGTATATTCAAAGCTACGGAATCCCCGTTATCTGCCGCGGAGAACAGGATTTGCACCAGCTTAGTGGTGGGAGTTGTTCGCTTTTGTATGCCGTTCAAGGTGTATTCAATGAACAGTTCTTTACTGGGTATTTGCAGCAGCTTCATGACGGGTTCAGTCATCATGGTTCCTGGCCCCATACGGTAGAAAAAGTCATATACAGCCCGTAGTACTTTTCTGGCTAGAAAGAACCCTCCAGCTTCATCCCCAGATAGCTCACTGCCAACACCGCCGACTTGAAGGCGCTTTCCACTTGGAGAAATCCCTCCCGTAGAGGAGCCCGAGCCATTAATGGAGCAAATGCCGAAGCCCTTTTCACTTCCAGCTTTAACACCCAGGAATGAATCGTTGTCCATGGCATAGTGAATAAAGCCGATACGCTCAATGACTTTGCATAAATTTTCTTTCTGGGATGGAATATCCGCGCCAGCTAATCCGAAAGCACCGGCTGCTATATGATCCATCGTTATCTGATTGCGCGTCAGCAAATGCTGAATATTTTCATTCATGATTCGGAATGAGCTCAGGTATGCGTCGGGGAACTGCTCGTGACTGCATGTACCTGTGTGAATATGGTCTACAAAGTTCCCTAGGATATCAAATAGAAAGTAGTCCGTTTTACTATTTCCGCCGTCGACACCAATAATGTAGCTTTTAACTATCATGACTACTTCTCTTTAGAGAAAAACTGTGGGAGATGGGCCTTGTGGGCTTCTTTCAACTCATTGAAGCAGTTATGCGCGGCATCATAATCACCAACCAATGGATTCATCAATAGCGCGCGCATGGCGGCATCTTCGCTGCCGTTCACTGCAGCAGCTACGGTTTCACGTTCGTAGGCTTTGACCATACGCATATAATCAATGATATGTTGATTATTGAAATCCGTAACTTTGATCGGTGTGGCGCCATTTTTACCAATAACGGCACAAACTTCAACCGCGTCGGAGTCTTCCATGAAATCTAATGCCCCGTTGTTAAGAAGGTTGACTACATGTACCTCTTGTTTATCGTTATAGATGGCATCGACTAAACTGATGGCTACTTCTGAGTAGTTGGCACCTCCACGCGTGGAAAGCAGTTCCGGTTTTGAATGCAGTTCGGAATCCAAGTAGATATTGAGCAGCTCCTCTTCGATCTGCATACATTTCTCGCCTCGAGTTAATTCACTTTCTTTCAATAATGTTAGCTTCTTCTCTTTGAAGTAATAATATTCCAAATAAGAAGAAGGTATGGCTCCCACCATCTGAACGACCTCTTTACTGAATCCGCTTGAAGGAATATTCTTCATCGCTTCACTGTTAAGCCCCATATCAAGTGCCGTTTTCACATAATCCTTACCATCTTGCTCAATCGTAGTAATCCAGCTTAAATGGTTAAGTCCCACATAGGTAAAGCTAGCATGGTCTAATTGCAAGGTTTCACGAATGCTCTTGAACATGTTGAAAGGAACATTGCACAGACCTAGCATCTTCACGTTGGAATGGTTAAGCAGAGCTTCTGTAATAATTCCGGCTGGATTGGAGAAATTGATAAGCCAAGCATCCGGACACAGCTCTTTCATACGGTCGGCAATATGAAGCATAACAGGAATGGTGCGCATGGCTTTAAAAAATCCACCGATTCCGCAGGTTTCTTGCCCGATTAAATCGTATTTGAGAGGAATGGTCTCGTCGAGTACGCGGGCAGGCAGCTTACCCACACGAATTTGTGATAACACAAAATCCGCATCCTGCAGCGCTTCATCCAAGTTTTCGGTTAAGATGACTCGACAAGGAATATTTGCTGCCTGTATCATGCGCTCACAGAGTTTGCCTACAATGTTTAGCTTTCTTGCATCAATATCCATGAGTACTAGTTCATCTATTGGTAATACGTCTTTTCGCTTAATCATTCCTTCAATCAATTCTGGGGTGTAGGTGCTTCCTGATCCAATAATCGCTATTTTCAATTTTTTATTCATCCATGTAGTCACCCTTCCTATTTAGCTCAATCTCGCTGCTATTATAGCATCGCATTCAGAAACGCTGCAATATAATTTGAAATTTAATTTTACTTTGAGTGGTTTATTTTGAAAATAAATTTCTTGACTTAATATTCGAAATTGTGTCCTATTTTAGATATTAATCTTGTTTTTTTGAGCAATTATTCGTATGATGAGATTAAAATTTTAGCTCAGAGAAAATAGGGTGAACAGATAATATATATGTCAATTAATGATAATATTTTGATAAAAATTCGTGATATGAAAGAAAGCCTAACTCCTGTAGAGAAGTTGGTAGCCGAGTACATTTTGGAGAATTTAGAGGAAATCCCGCATCTTTCGATTAAGAGCCTTGCCGGGCTGACGAAGACCAGTGACGCATCTGTTCTTCGTTTCTGTAAAACGATGGGGTATAAAGGTTACCGGAACTTTATTGTAAGTATCTCAGCTTCAATTGGATCTATGGACGATGATGAGAAGGATCAGTACACCGATATTCAACCTGGGGATGATCTATCTGTCATTATCTCTAATATTTCTCGCAATAATAGTAAATCTATTGAAGACACCCTCAGTGTCATTGATAAAAATGAAATAGCCCGTGCTGTAAAAGTCCTGCGTGAAAGTAACCGTATTGCATTTTTCGGAATTGGTGCTTCCGGTCTGGTCGGTATCGATGCGGAGCAGAAATTTTCAAGGATTAACAAGATGTGCCATACCTACACGGACGGGCACAGCCAACTCACGGCAGCTACGCTGATGGACAAAAGTGATGTAGCCATCTTTATTTCGAATTCCGGCAGTACGGTGGAAATTCTCGATTCGCTAGAAATAGCCAAAAAAAATGGCGCATGTATTATTGCAATTACCAAATATAATAAAAGCGAGTTAGCAGATAAGGCGAATATCGTCTTGAGCATCTCAACACCAGAGGTAACCATCAGAAGCGGTGCCATGGGATCGCGAATTGCCATGCTGACGGTAATTGATATTCTTTTTGCGGGTGTAGCCAGTGCGGAGTACAAGAAAGTTAAGAAATATTTAGCTAAAACGCATGATATTATAGCCAGCAGCAAGCATCGTAAATAAAAGACAAAGACAACGCCTTAGCAAGATCAAGTCGTTGTCTTTTTTTGTTGTAAAATAAAATAAAAAATCAAAACTTTATTGTAATAAGAAATAAAATTTCAAAAACTATTGACCATCATGAAATTTTTCGCTAGTATGAAATTAGAAATTGTAGCAAACAGGATAGGAGGAAGGCTATGGATGAGTATCTGTCGGGGTTGACTACGGAAGAGATTAACGAGAAAACACTGGTTATGGATGAATGTACAACGGAACAAATGCTGCGTTTAATGAATGAGCAGGATGCTGAGGTTCCCGCTGCTGTGGGAGCAGAAATACCGCAAATTATGAAAGCGGTTGATATTTTACATCATGTTCTAAAAAACGGTGGCAGAATGTTCTACGTAGGGGCTGGATCTTCTGGCAGACTCGGTGTGCTCGACGCTTCTGAATGTCCTCCTACTTTTGGTATTGACCCCATGCTGGTGCAAGGTCATATCGCCGGTGGCGATGGGGCGCTAAGAATTGCAGTTGAAGGTTTTGAGGACAACGCGGAGGAGGGGATCGCACTCATTGAACGGTGCGGTGTGACAGACAAGGATGCTGTTATCGGAATTACGGCCAGTGGAAGCGCACAATTCGTCATTGCCAGTTTAAAAAAAGCAAAGGAAATTGGTGCAGCAACGATCGGCGTAGTGAATAACAAAAATTCGAAATTAGAGCCTGTCTGTGATGTTTGTATTGCGCCAGTGGTGGGGCCGGAAGCAATTATGGGATCTACCCGATTGAAAGCGGGGACAGCACAGAAGCTGGTTCTAAACATGCTGACGACCTGTACGATGGTGAAGCTTGGAAAGACGTATAACAACCTCATGGTAGATATGAAGGCAAGTAATATCAAATTGTATGATCGTTCTGTTCGAATCATTAGGGCAGCAACAGGGGTAGATGAAGAGTGCGCTATTGCCCATTTGGAAAGCGCTTCCATGAATTGTAAATTAGCGATTATGATGATAAAAACCGGTTTGGATGCAGCGGAGGCAGAACGAGCATTGAATCAATGTGACGGCCGATTGAAAACAGCCATACGTACTTTTAGCAAAGTTGTTTGAAATACTTAATATAAAAAGGAGAGACCTTTGAGCTACGCTCAAAGATCCCCATAAATGGAGGTCTATTTTCATGAAAAGAAAAATGCCCGTATTAGCATCCGTCGTAGCTTTAACCATGGCTTTAACAGCTTGTGGTGGTACTTCCGGCACGAAAGCAACAACTACACCAGCAGGCACGCCTGCTCCAGCGGCTACTGCCGGCGCCTCAACTGCTAAAGACACCATTACGGCTTTGCTGCCGCCAGTTTCACCGAACTACCAAAAGACTTTCGAACAAATGTCCAAAGACTTTACGGCATTGTATCCGAATCTGACATTGAAAATCGAACCAGCAAGCTGGGAAGATATGAAACAGAAATTGGATACGCAAGTGAATGCAGGCAGCCCGCCAGATATTGCGTTCGGAGGCTCTGACGGCATTCCTAAGTATCTGCAGCAAGGATTGCTCATGGACATTACGGATTCAGCAACTCCTGAAATGATTAACGATTATGATAAAGCTCCGCTTGAATACATGAAGAACGGAAAAGGTCTTTACGGCTTCCCGGCGTACATGGAAGTTCACGCACTCGGCGGCAACAAAGCGTACCTGGAAAAGGCAGGCATTGATTGGAAAAAAGTACAAACGAGCGGTTGGACGTACGATGAATTCCGTCAAGCGGTCAAAAAAGGCGTCGTAACTGAAAACGGCAAAACACGCTATGGTTTCGTGTTCGCGGTGAAGGGCGTTGCAGCCGTTGACTACTTGGGTATCATGGCGAAAAATGCGGGCATGCCTCACGCGTTTAATAAAGATTTGAAATATGCTTACACTAGCAAAAACTACTTAGGTCTTCTGAAAGATCTTCGTGCGTTGATCGATGACGGCTCCATGCCGAAAGAGCTTAGCTCTGTAGACGCTGGTAAACGTTGGAACATGTTCCTGACAGGTCAAACGATGATCACAGGTAAAGGTCTTGCGGTGTTTGAGAATTCCGCTAAAACTAATAACGCAAAACTTAAAGCAGCTGATGCAAGCGCTGTAAAAGATTCCATCCCGGTTGATTATGTGGTATTGCCGGCTCCGACTTTCCAAGGTGCAAAACCATCATTCGCTACTGTCGTTGACGGTTACATGACGTTCCGCGGTAAAAAGGAACCGACTGCTGAGCACAAAGCGAATGTCGTAAAAGCGGCTTACTTCTTAGCTAGCGGTAAAAATGCTGCAGCAACAAACAGTGATCTGTTTTCTGCTCACATTACGCAAAGCGGTAAAAAAGCGGCTGAAAGCATGAAAATTGACAGAAGCCCTGAGAACATCGCTGCTGTGGACTACATGCTGAAAAATGCAACACCGGCTCGTTCGGATATTCCGACAGAACTGGGTGCTAAAGCGATTAAATTGGAAACAGAAGTTATCGTGCCTAAGTTCCAAGGTCTGATCGCAGGTGAAATTACGCCTGAAGCGATGTATGAAGCTGTGAAAACTGCTGCAATTGCTGCATTTGGCGCAGACGGTGTTGTAAAAGATTAATCATAAGTTGTAACCTCGGATAGTCGTGATGCATGTTACGCGGCTATCCGAACTATTTTAATCCGAGTTTTCTGAAACGGGGTTTGGGGGTTAGAGTATGGCAACGAATATCGCTAAACCGATGAAAAGAAGGAGAATCAAAGGAGAAGGTGCGTGGGGATATGCATTCATTGCTGTGGCTTTGGTCGTTTTTGCGATGTTCACCGCATACCCGGTCGTAAGCGCGTTTATCATTAGTCTCCAAGAATACAAGCCTCTTGGTTCCACCTATGTTGGATTCGACAATTATGTCTCTACAGTGAAAGATGGTTTGTTTTGGCAAGCCATGCGCAATACCGTCGTCTATACGCTTTTGACAGTACCTGTTAACTTGTTCTTGTCCATGGTAATCGCTATATTAATTCTGCCACTCAGGAAAAAAACGCAGGGCTTTTTCAAAGGTGTCTATTACTTGCCTGTTGTGGCTTCAGGTGTTGCTTTATCCGTCGTATGGCTTTGGATCTTCGATCCAATGGAAGGCGGAATTTTGAATCAGTTCATTCATTTCTTTGGCTTTACCAATCAGAACTGGCTCGGATCAAGCAAAACAGCGATGTTTTCTTTGGTTCTGATGTCCTGGTTGTCCAGTCATGGCACAAGCATTATCATCTACCTGGCCGGTCTACTCGGTATTGATGATACGTATTACGAGGCAGCGGAAATGGACGGAGCGAACTTTTTTCAAAAGCTGTGGCACATCGTTGTTCCTTCTTTGAAACCAGCTACATTATTCCTTTTGGTAACGGGTGTTATCGGTTCTTTCCAAGTGTTCCAAAACGCGTACCTCATGACCGGTGGCGGTCCGAACAATGCGACTACCATGGTGGGTCTGCTGATTTTCAATAATGCATTTACTTACTTTGAATTCGGTAAAGCCGCGGCGCAATCGCTGATTCTAGCTGTTATTATCGCGGGAATTTCGGTTATTCAGTTCAAATATGCAGGGAAAGACGTCGAGTATTAAGAGCGGGGGATAAAAAATGGCTTTATACAGCAATCATGCAGGAAAACCTAGAGTAAAAACCATACGTAATTCAATCATTTTTATCGCCCTTCTACTTTTTGCTTTGGCGACGATATTTCCGATCTATTTCATGGTCATTTCATCCTTTGCTGATCCGGTTGAGGCCGGAGCGGTGAGCTACTCCATTTTACCAAGCAAGTTTACATTCGCTTCCTTTAAATTTTTCTTTGATTACAGTGAGTATTCGTATCGTTGGATTTTGAACTCTCTGATCGTGGCGACTACCGTGATGGTGTCCAATGTTATTTTTGCCAGCATGGCCGGTTATGCATTTTCTAAACTTCGTTTTAAAGGGAGAGGCGTGCTGTTTGCTGTGCTGCTTGTCTCGATGATGATTCCTTACCAAGTTACGCAAGTTCCTTTGTATATTCTGGTTGTTAACGTGTTCGAGCTGCAAAATACGTACAGCGCGTTAATTATGCCGGGTATCGTTACGGTATATAATATTTTTCTGGCTAAACAATTTATGAGCAGCATCCCGAACGAGATTATGGAAAGCGCCAAGATCGAAGGGTGCAGCCAGTTCACGATCTATTGGAGAATCATTCTGCCTTTGTCCAAAACCGTACTCGCCGTCATGGCGATTCTAACGTTTATGGATAGCTGGAACACATTCTTCTGGCCGCTTCTTGTGACCAATACGATGGATATGCAGACGATCCAAGTTGGACTCAAAAACTTCCGCTTCGCCAATACGACGTTTATCGCGCCGATGATGGCGGGTGCTACGATCTCTGCACTGCCGATGTTTATTCTTTTCTTCAGCTTGCAAAAGTATTTCTTAGAAGGTGTAACGGTTGGTGCGGTGAAGGGTTAATACTAGCCGCGCGCGGGGGAGGTATAACTTCAGCATGATTGTGTCTTGGGATCAACAATATCGTCAGGCGGTCATTGACTTATGGAATGAAGAAGCCGTGAAAGAAGGCTACAAGGAGCTTACCGAACAAACCTTTGAGCGTATCTTCACGGCCAACCCTTATTTTGATAGTCAAAATGCTTTTGTGTTACTGGAACAAAATGAAGTCAAAGGCTTTGCCTGCGGCTGCACAGGGGAAGATCTGCCGCTTGGGGAAGTGGCGGGATACATCACCTGCATTGTTTTAGCTGAAGACGACAAAACCGATGAGAACTATCAAGGCATGCTTATCGCTTTGGAGCGTCGCTTTCAGCAGCTGGGAAAAAAGCAAGGCGATGTCTTATTTTTTAATCCGATGTTATTGCCGTGGTATATACCGGGGACACCGAAGCATGAGCATAACAATGCTCCGGGCGTGCCGATTGAAAGTAAATTGTATGCATTTTTGCTGCAGGCAGGGTATGTGGAACGCGCCATAGAGTGCGCCATGTATTTGAAGCTGGACGGTTTCACCATACCAGAGGATATCAGAGCCAAGGAAAATAAGGCCGCAGTTGATGGCTACACAGTGGAATTGTTCGACCCGGAAAAGCATGATGGCGTGGATGAAATGCTGAATGGATTTAATAATCTTTTATGGCAGAGGGAAATTGGGCAGAGCACGGCAGAAGGTGTGCCGGTCGTTATTGCTGCATATAAAGGCAAGGTTATCGGATTTGCTGGTCCGGTCATCCGTCAGGACAACGGCCGGGGTTATTTTGCTGGGATCGGCGTGCTTCCTGATCATGAGGGACACGGGTTAGGCAGCATTTTATTCTTTAAGTTATGTGAAGCTTTTCGTTCGATCGGAACCGACTACATGTCGCTCTATACGGGTAGTACGAATCCGGCTATCCGCATTTACGAGAAGGCAGGCTTTACAACCGTCAAACAATTTTCTGTTATGAGAAGGGAGTTTGTGTGAGTGAGCGAGCAAAAGTTAACGATTCTGGCTATCGGTGGACATGTTGGGGATGCCGAATTAACGGCAGGAGGGGTACTGGCAAGTCACTTTTTGAAAGGTGACCGCATTGCGACCCTAGCGCTGACAGCAGGTGAACGCGGCGTTCCGGCAGGACAAGATATGGCCGAATATCGCGTGCAGAAAGTGAATGAGGCGAAAACCTTTGCCGAGATGCTGGGCGGGGAAGCGTTCGTATTCGACGATATTCCTGACGGTGAGCTGCAGGATGATCAGGACATGCGTTTTCGCGTATGCGATGTCATTCGTCAAGTTCGTCCCAACGTTATTATTACACATTGGAAGAACAGCATGCACAAGGATCATATGACTACGCACCGCATCGTCAATGATGCCCGCTATTTTGCCGCCTTGCCGACGTTTGAGCGAGAGCTTCCCGCGCATTTCGCGCAAAGATTGTATTATGCCGAGAACTGGGAGGACGCCGTCGACTATCGTCCGTATGTGTACGTCGACTATGACCAAGAAGCCTTCGATCTATGGGTGAAGGCCGTCTCCACGCACTGGTTCGTAACAGGCAGCAAGTCCTTCCAGTACCTGGAATACTACAAGCATTTAATGCGTGTCCGCGGGATTGAAGCCAGAAAGCAATATGCACAAACCTTCATGATTCCAGAAGAAAATATGCGTGTCATCCAAACTGAATTATAAAAAATAAAACCAACCTCTACACGCGGCCGCTCATTCTTGAATGGTCTCGTTGGAGGTTTTCTCAATTTGGGGATGGGTAAAGGGTAGATGACCTTCGATTTGCATAGTTTGCAACATGGCATAAGGGAATTTTACATAGATAATCACTCGGTAAAGTGATGATTCTGTTTTTTGTTTTCTGGTTTGTAGGGGAAGTGAGTGGGGAAAGTGGGAGTTAGTAGTTTGTTGTTAGAAGTTAGATGTTGGAAGAGAAGTAGAGGTAGGAGTTAGTAGTCAGAAGTTAGAAGTTAGAAGTCAGAAGTCAGAAGTCAGTAGTCAGTTGTCAGTAAGTAGTAAGTAGTAAGTAGTAAGTAGTAAGTAGTAAGTAGTTAAGTAGTAAGTAGGAGCTTGGGGTTAGTAGTTAGGAAATAGGTAGGCAAGTTGTACTTCATACAACAATTCTCCTCAGTTTCTTCAGGATAAGCTGAAACTGTTGTACGGTGTACAACAATTTAGCCATATTTCTCGCTAAAAGGTTACTTTTGGTTAAAATTGTTGTATTTTCTGCAACATTCGCGAGGATTTCGTGGATTCTCTTGTCTATTGTTGTACAACGTACAACATTTCAGGGAGGAGCAAGATATCTTAGGCGAAAAGTGGGGTTGACCAAATATCTTGGGCGAAGTTGAGTTGACCACCGCCATGCGCGGTGCTATAACGCGTACCCAGGATTCGAGCGCGTCAAAATTTGCTCGGCATCAACTACTCACCTAGGATGGCATAATTCGTTTTTCTTTTATCAAACAAAAAGTAGGAGGCAGCTATGATCAGAAACGGTATCGATTGCATTGAGCAGTACACTCATCTATTTAAAGGGAAACGATTGGGACTAATTACGGCACCTACCGGCTTAACCAATGACTTCGTTTCCACCATTCAAATTTTGCATGAGAATTTCAATCTCACAGCCCTGTTTTCACCGGAACATGGTGTGCGTGGAGATCAAGCAGCAGGCGCTATGGTAGAAACGTATCTGGACCCAATCACACAGGTACCGGTGTATAGCTTGTACAGTAAGGATTCCAAGCGCATGAGTCAGGAAATGCTGAATGAGGTAGATATGGTCGTCTATGATATTCAGGATGTGGGCACACGATACTACACTTTTATTTATACGATGCTGTATGCTCTGGAAGATTGTGCGAAAGCAGGCAAGCCATTTGTCATTTTGGACCGGATCAACCCACTGGACGGGGTGACGGTAGAAGGTAACATTTTAAAGCAGGACTATCAATCTTTTGTTGGCAATTATCCGCTTTGTGTGCGTTACGGTCTAACTGTAGGTGAGGTGGCCACTATGGCTAACGATCAGATGAACTGGCATTGTGATCTGCATGTGATACGTGCTGAGGGCTGGGAGCGGGAGATGCAGTTCGGCGATACCGATCGGCACTGGGTGATGCCCTCTTTGGGCATTCCCCGGTTTGACACGGCTTTGCTGTATCCAGGAACCTGTATATTTGAAGGCACCAATATGTCGGAAGGAAGAGGAACCACAGTTCCTTTTGAAATCGTAGGAGCCCCGTTCATCGACGCTCAACAACTGGCGGATGACATGAACCGTAAGAAACTGCCTGGAGTCGTTTTCCGTCCGGTCTATTTTAAGCCGACCTTTTCCAAATTTCAGGGAGAGTCATGCAGCGGCGTTCAGCTTCATGCGTTGGATACCCGAGCGATTCGGCCATTGGAAACAGCGATCACATTGATGTATACCATTAAGCGTAACTATGAACAATTTTCTTTCCTGCCGCCTCTTAAAGAGGGGTCCAGGCCTTTTATTGATTTATTGTGCGGGGATAAGTTGTACCGTGAAGATCCGTTAGAGGTTTCGGTGTTGTTGGAACAATTTCGGGACGAAAGTCGGGAATTCGCACAGATGAAACAGCAGTATCATCTGTATTAAACGATTTCGTAGACAAATAGCAAAAAGCGTATATTGCCGTGATGATGGCAGGATACGCTTTTTTTACTGTTTATTATTTATGACTTGATTGAGTGCGTTTTTCTAAAGGTGTTTGGCGTAATTCCCTCGCTTTTTTTAAATAGTTTAATAAAATAACTCGGACTTTCAAAACCGACCTTCTCGGAAATAAACTTAACCTCCAAATCAGGAAATTGCTGAAGGAACTCTTTGGCTTTTTGGATACGGAAACGATTGATGTACTCGAAGGGCCTTGTGCCTAACGTTTGTTGAAATAAAACACATGTATAATGCGGGGTTACCGCTAATTGGTTTGCTAAATCCTGAAGGGTGATGGGCTTGTCAAAATGATTGGCAATATAGTCAATAACCGGTTTTAAGTGTTCATATTGATCATGATTGGAGCGGTTGTCCGATGTGGATGTATATCGAAATAATTCCAATAGTATGCCATAAAGCAGCTGGGAGCCATCATAGCTCGATAAATATTTCCGAAGGCTGTATAGATGATTAATTTCATTGATTCTTGCTTGTAAAATCTCAGGTTTAGAAATGTAAAGCACGATGGATTCATGGAAATGCAAAGAGCGAAGGAGAGATTCGGCGAAATTGCCGTTAAATTCAACCCATTGAACCGTCCATGGCTCAATAACAGGATAATAACGGTGAGGGACCCCCGGGTAGAGCAGCATTCCTTGACCTTTGGATAGTGTGGTTGATTTTCCCGCGATCTCAAGCATCCCTTGTCCCTCAAAGCATTGAATCCATTGATATCCCTTATATCCTGTTTTTCTTATGACTTGAGGCTGATTAACCCAGTATCCGGTTGAGACGATATAGAGGGGCAAATTAAAGTCGATATCGGTTAATACGTTCCAGAAAAAATGTTTCATCCCGATCACTCTCTATTTTCGTATATTAATATTGTTATATTACCATAAATATCCTATTATTGTTGATCGATTTATATCGTTTTATAATTATCAATAAAATTATATGACAGAATTAAACATTCGAGAAAGAGGCGTCTACATGGAATTTCAACCATCAAGAGTTAGAGAAAATTTCGATCGGGATTGGTTTTTCCACAAGGGTGACATTGCGATGAAGTATGCCGTAAAAGCAGGGAAGACTGGAGGTATCACAGACAACGGGAAGCCGGAGGACGGGGAATGGCTTGAAATCGCATTTGTGGACAAGGATTCAGGAGAAATACCCATCCCTAAGGATTGGAGCAGGGTTCATATTCCTCATGATTGGGTCGTTGAAGGGAATGTGGTGAATGATCCGAACTTAGGAAGTCGGCCGGGGAGCCATGGCTATTTGCCCACGGGTATTGGCTTTTACCGGAAAATGTTCGCTATTCCTTCCCAAGACTATGGGAAAAAGATAAGTATACATTTCGATGGTGTAATGGGCGTTAGCACCGTTTGGCTCAATGGACATCTTATCGGTACACACAACAGTGGGTATACCGGAGTTCATTACGATATTTCGGATATTATACGTTACGGTGATGAAGGAAATAACGTGATTGTGGTTAAGGTGGATGCCACGCGGTACGAAGGCTGGTGGTATGAAGGCGGCGGTATTTACCGACATATATGGTTGCAGAAAACAGACCAGCTGCACGTTGCGCATTGTGGGACTTACGTAACGACACCTCATGTGACGGAGCAGGCAGCAGATGTTGTCATACGCACTGTCTTGCATAACGAGTACGAGGAAGATCGGACGTGTGAACTCAAATCTACAATTGTAAATGCTGAGGGTGAAATCATCGCTTCTATCTCCGACAAAGTGATAGTTTCATGGCTTGATCAAAGTGAAGTCAAACAATCCCTATCTGTAGGATTCCCAAAGCTTTGGTCACCGGATCATCCTTACCTTTATAAGCTGATTACGGAAGTGAGGATGAGAGATATCCTCGTCGATACGTATGAAACGACCTTTGGTATACGTACCATTGAATTTACGAGAAATGGTTTTATTTTAAATGGGAAGCCGACTCTCATCAAAGGAACTTGCAACCATCAAGATTTCGCCGGTGTCGGGGTTGCTTTACCAGACCGGGTTATTGTATATAAGATTCAATTGTTGAAGGAAATGGGCTGCAATGCTTACAGAAGCGCTCATCATCCGCCGACCCCAGAATTACTCGATATTTGCGACAGGCTAGGTCTGATGGTCATCGATGAGAACCGCAAGCTGGACAGCTCTCCTGAAGGGATTGCCGATCTGAAGAGCATGATTCTAAGGGATCGCAATCATCCTTCGATAATTTTATGGTGTATGGAGAATGAAGAAATATTGGAAGGGAAGGTCACAGGTGCCCGAATTCTCAGATCGCTAGCTAATGTGACTCGCAAACTAGATTCGACACGACCCACACTTGCGGCCATGAATCATGGGTGGAATGGTGAGGGGTACAGCGATCAAGTGGACATTGTAGGCTATAATTACGGACAGAGAAAAAATCAGGATGTAACGGATCATCATACCTACACATCACGGATCATGATAGGTAGTGAGAGCGCAAGCAGTACAACGACTCGTGGAATCTACGAGGTTGATACGGAGAGAGGGTATTGTCCTGCTTTTGAGGGGATGTTAATGCCTTCATGGTCTTGCACGGTGGAAAAGGCGTGGAATGACCTTCTGGAGAATCCATTCTTGACAGGCATTTTCCTTTGGACAGGTTTCGATTACAGGGGAGAACCGTCTCCATACAGATGGCCCTGTATTAATTCGCATTTTGGTATCATGGACACGTGTGGATTTCCGAAGGATGTTTATTATTATCTCAAATCCGTATGGACGGATGAGCCGATGATTCATCTTATGCCGCATTGGAATTGGGGAGAAAAAGTTGGCGAGTTGATTGAAGTATGGGTATATACCAATGGTGATCATGTAGAGCTTACATTGAATGGACGGAGCCTTGGGGATAAAATAATGGTCAAAGCGGGGCATTTGGAATGGAAAGTCCCTTATGAACCTGGCGAGCTCGTCGCAATTGCCTACAAGGAAGGCGTTCAATTCGCTGTGAAAAAGATTCAAACCGTTGATGCGCCATACATTATTCATATGGAGCCGGATCGAATGGAAATTCATGCAGATGGAACAGACATCGCGCTAGTCAAAGTATCGATTCGAGACGAGCAGGGCCGTGTTGTTCCAATCGCTGATAATGAAGTAGTTTTTGCTGTGGAGGGGGCTGGAACCATTTTGGGAGTTGGAAATGGTAATCCTAGCAGTCATGAACCGGATAAGGCGAGTCGTCGACGAGTCTTTAACGGGTATTGTCTATTGTTAATTCAAGCCAGCGCAATGTCTGGAGAAATTGTTGTAACGGGCACATCGGTTGGCCTGCAATCTGCAAAGCTTTCTTTGATAGCTCGATAATAATTTGGAATGGGGAAAGGAGATGCATCGGATGGATCCCAATAAGCAGCACGCCAATAACCCTTCTCTGCCATGGAATCTCGAAACTCTCGATCAAGCGGTGCGCGTGTTTCCTGTTGCTGATATGGACGAGGGAGATATCAAGGCGATATTTTATGAAGGACTTCCTTATCAAGGAAAGCAGACCCGCGTTTTTGCTTATTATGCCATACCCGAGTCAACCTTGAATGCCAAGGTCCCGGGTGTGGTTTTGGTGCACGGCGGAGGGGGAACCGCGTTCAAAGAATGGGTACAGATTTGGCTGGATAAGGGATATGCCGCCATAGCGATGGATTTAGAAGGGCACGTAGGTGTCGAGAAGAACAGCGATGGCTTGAGGCCTGGACACGATTGGAGTGGACCGTCCCGACAAGGAGAATTCGCAGATTATGAGCTTCCTATGGAAGATCAATGGATGTATCATGCGGTGGCCGATGTCATTCTAGCCCACTCCTTTCTACGTTCCTTCGATGTCGTTGATAAGGATAAAGTCGGTGTTCACGGGATTTCTTGGGGAGGAATCGTCACCAGTATCGTGGCCGGAGTAGACGAACGCTTTTCATTTGCCATTCCTGTGTATGGATGCGGATATTTATACGAGGCGAGCAATAAATATGGTCAAAGTTTTGCTAAGATGCCTGCAGACGTCGCCCAAAAGATGAAACAAACGTGGGACCCGTCCGCTTATTTCGATCGCATTTCTATCCCGATGCTATGGGTGAACTGGAGCCACGATCCTCATTTTCCGCTTCACTTGTTCAGCAAATCTTATCAAGCGGCGCAGCGTGGTGTGAACCATTCGAGCCTTAGCATTCACTTTGGTTTGAGACATTCCCACGCAGCGGGGTGGAAGCCGCAAGAAATTTATACGTTCGCGGATCAACTAACACGGGGAGGTCTGGCACTCCCTCAGATTTCGCAGCAAGAAATGATTGGGCTTAGGGTGAAGGTCGCGTTTGCCTCGGAAATTCCAGTGGTGAAGGCTGAATTACGATATGCTTCCAATACCTCGAACTGGTTCGAGGTGGAATGGCTCATCAAAGAAGCATATATCGACAATGCCTCAAATGAAATTCATGCGATCCTTGAGGAAGAAACTTCGGCTTATTTCATTCAAATCACAGATGAACGAGGATGTATCGTTAGTACGCCCGTCTATTGTTTTACTTCCTAAGGAAGAGAGGAACAGACCCCACTGTCAGTCCTTTTTCCAAAAGAAACACAAGAGTAGTGTAAAAAAATACATGCCTATTGGTTATTGAGAAGATTAAGATAGGAATAACCAAGTGAAACTTGTGAAATATTTGAAAAAGAGGTGGACGCGTGAAGCAAATATGGGGTAAAGTGTGGCTCGGTGTCTTGGCAATCAGCGTAATTTCAGGATGCAGCGGGGAAGTCACAGAAAAGAAAAACGGTGACGCAGCTAAGGGAAACGAAAAGTTGAAATTTTCAATGTCGGTTACGACATCAGGGAATAAATATGCTGAAAAATCTGCGGATGTCAATAAAGAAAAGTGGGTTATGAAACTCGAGGAGTTAACCAAAGCGGATTTAGATCTCCGGATGATTCCTCTCAAAGACTTTGATTCCAAAATGTCTCTGATGTTTGCATCTAACGAGATTCCCGATGTCGTGCAAAATGTTGGAGGCGCTACCACAAAAGGCATGTCTGGCTCCGTTGAAGCCGGTGTGTTCATGCCGCTAGATGACCTGCTAAAGCAATATGCTCCGAATATTATGAAAGCGGTACCGAAGGAGGCATGGCAAGAAACGAGCTTCAACGGAAAAATCTATGGGATTCCTTCTTGGTTGTCCAATCCATCAAGGCGTGCGACTTTCATTCGAGCTGATCTGCTCGCTCAAACGGGCCTGCCGGCACCAAAAACGGTGGATGATTTCTTGAATGTAATGCGAGCCTTTAAAAAGCTAGGGGTTGAAAACCCCTACCAATTGCGCGAAAACTTTAAATATGCGGATACCTTGCTGGGAGCGTTTGATGTCCTTCCCTCCCAATTCGAGGTACAGGGAGACCAGGTAGTACCGAAATTTTTTGATGTAGAGAATATGTCGAAAGCGCTTCAAACCTACAAAACAATGTTCGATGAAGGTTTAATTCCGAAGGATTTTGCTTCTATATCCTCGACCGATTATGGGAAAAACATCGAATCCGGCAAAGTTGGGATGTGGTCAGCCAACGCGCAGGGATTGTCCAATTACCGTAATAAAGTTAAAACGGCCGTACCCGCAGCGAAAATTGACATTATTCCATCCCCGCGAGGGCCTGAGAACCGAGGAGGTCACTTGCTTTATTCCAGTATTAATACATCCTACTACTTGAATAGTAAGTTATCGAAGGACAAAGCCATTAAAATCATTCAATTCTTTGAATGGATGACGACACCGGAAGCAGAAAAATATTTCTCTTTCGGCATCGAGGGTGAAACGTACACTATGGAGAATGGCAAGGTTAAGTTTACGCCGCCAACCAAACCAGAGGAGATCGATGAGGACGGATTTCGCGGCATGTTCTGGTTCGTCCATGATGCCAAGTACAATAAAGCCAGAGAAGAGCTGACGCCAGAAGGCCGCGATATGATGCAGTATTTGGATACGGTTGTTTCCAAAGAAGGTTTAGGATCAGTCCGATTTGTACCAGGACTTGAATCCTTCTCCAGATATCCAGATTTGGCGCCGCTTGGAGATGATGTTGGTCCTAAACAGATCATCGACCATATGATCAAAATGATTTATGGGAAAGAGCCGATATCAGACTGGCCGAAAGTTATTGAAGAATACAAGAGCAAAGGCGGTAACGATATTTTGAAAGAAGCAGCTGAGCGTTATAAAAAGGGCTCAGGTGTGATCGTTTCGAATAATCGAGGCTAAGCTGCTAATCGCGACGATAGAAAGTATTTGGACGGGTTCCCCGAACAAATACTTTCTATTCTTTATACACATAAACAAGGAGGAAACGAATCTATGAATACGAAGCATCTCATCACCATGAACTACCCGGCTTCCTGGTGGCGTTCTTTATGGCGGGAAGCACTGCCTTCCGGTAACGGGAGGATTGGAGCGGCTGTCTACGGCGGGGTTCATGAAGAGACGATTCTTCTGAACCACGAAGACTTGTGGTGGGGCGGAGAAACATTGCAGCTGCCGGATGTTAGCGATCGATTGCCAGAAGTACGCAGCTTGCTGAATGAAGGTCAAGCTCCTGAAGCTGAAAAATTGCTGCCAGATGCCCTTAAAGAGCAGGGGTATCGTCCAAAGTTAGATTCCCCGCTGCCGTTAGGGGATTTTAAGATATTCATGCCCTTGCGCCAAGCTTTTCGTTCCTATAAGCGAACGCTTCAAATGGAGACAGGCGAAGTGTCGGTAGGGTGGACAGATGGCGACACCCGGTATGAACGGAGATTGTTTGTATCCCGAACAGAGGATGCGGTTGTGGTTGAAATCCGTAAATGGGGACCGCAATCCATTGATGCGCGGCTGCGTATGCAGCTTCATGATAAACGGGACTTTCGGAAGCCAGGAATTGTGTTTCCCGATAGCGAAGAAATGACATGTACGGGAGATATGATCTATTATGCCGCACAAAATACGGATGGGAGCGATTTCGGCGTCGTCGCCCGCGTCATAAGTCAGGGTGGACAGACAGGGGCTGGGCAGGACGGCTTGACCGTGAAGGCTGCGGATTCTATTCTGATTATCATAAAGCTATTTGCCCATGGAGACCGGTCAAATGAATGGCGCAGATTGGATGAGGAGCTAAAAGGACTCTCATCTTGTTATGAAACACTGCTTTCAAATCACGTAATTGAGCATGGCCGCTTGTTTCGGGGGATGGAATTTGACTTAGCTGCGGATGGACGGGAGCTGTCAAACGAAGAGCTGCTCCTGCAAGCCTATCAAGGAGAGACACCGGATGCTCTCATGGAGAAAATGTGGGCTTATGGGCGATACCTGCTGATCTCCAGTTCGCGTGCGGATGGGCAGCCCTGCCACTTATACGGCTTATGGTGCGGCGATTATGACGCAGTTTGGGCGTTTCACATGGTAAATGAAAATTTACAAATGATCTATTGGCAGGCATTGTCGGGCAATATGACAGAACTGCTGCTTGCAGTCTTTAACTACATGGAAAGGCTGATGGAGGATTTCCGAGTCAATGCCAGACAGCTGTACGGTTGCCGAGGCATCTTTATCCCGGCTCCAAGCGTGCCGGGTTCAGGACTCTTGAAGCATACCTCTGCGCACATTGTTCATTGGACCGGGGGAGCGGGATGGGTCAGCCAACATTATTATGACTACTATTTGCATACTGGAGATTTGGATTTCCTGCGAGATCGGGCGCTGCCGTTCATGCGGGAAGCTGCTATGTTCTATGAGGACTTTTTGACGCTGGGTGAAGACGGATACTGGATGAGTTCCCCGTCGAATTCACCAGAGAATACGCCAGGGAATTATTGGAAAGGTCCTGGCATGTCGATGGGCACAACGATGAATGCGACGATGGACTTTGCTATTGCCAAGGAACTGTTGACACATCTTATCGAAGGGGCACAGATAGCAGGGATGTATACGCAAGATATCCCGACATGGCGGAATATGCTTGATCACATTCCACCCTATCAGATCAGTGAAGACGGAGCCGTTAGAGAATGGATGCATCCCTTCTATGAGGATAACGATCATCACCGCCATGAATCGCATGTGTACCCTGTGTTTCCCGGAACTGAGGTGACGCGGGAGAGTGATCCTGCTCTCTTCCAAGCCTTCGTCAAATCGATAGAGAAACGCTTGGGTCTTGGGCTTAAAGAACAGTCAGGCTGGTCGCTAGCGCATATGGCGAACAATTATGCTCGAATGGGCCAAGGCGATTCAGCGCTTGAATGTCTAGAGACATTGAGCCGCTCTTGTGTCATGAACAATCTGATCACCCTGCATAATGACTGGCGAGGTATGGGGATCGGTGTCGACATGGATTGGGCGCCCGTGCAGATTGATGCGAATATGGGATGGACTTCAGCCATCCAGGAGATGCTGCTCTTTTCAATTCCAGGCGAGCTTCATATTCTGCCAGCGCTGCCTACACGATGGAAAAAAGGAAAAGCGGGTCCGTTATTATCACGGGGCAGTGTCGAGTGCACCTTGGAATGGGATGTGTCGGAAGGACGGCTTGATATTATGCTTCGCTCAACGCGAGGCAGTAAACAAACGGATCTTATTTTTCCAGATGCAGCCGTAGGTTTCAAAGATAGTTACTTGAACTTCAATTCGAAGCTGAGGCATATAACGATTTCAGAGAATCCCCTTCATTTGTATGTTATATTGAGGAGTTGAGGAGTAGTTTACGCTGTTTGAAAGGTGGAGGCTTGAAGCATGAGATTATTGATTGTAGATGATGAACCGATCATTCGCAGCGGCCTGATGAAGATGGCACAACAATATACACAATCGTTTCAAACGATAGAAACGGCAATTAATGGAGTTGAGGCTATTGAGCGAATCGCACTTTTGGAGCCGGATCTACTCATTACGGATATACGTATGCCGAAAATGGACGGTTTAGAGCTTTGTCGAAAACTGCACGATAGTCATCCTCATCTACTTAAGGTCGTCATTTCCGGTTATAACGATTTTGAGTATGCGCAGAAGTGCCTGTCTTACGGGGTTAAGCACTATTTGTTGAAACCAGTCACACCGCCTGATTTACACGATGTGTTCGACCAGATTCTTAAGCTGCAATCGCAAGGTTTTATATCCGTTTCTGGGTATATAGAGTGGATTGAACGGATGAAAGGGAGTATCTGGTCACTTCAGACTGATGAAATAACCCGGCTCTTGGCGGAGTGGAGAAAGCATTGCTGCCACTTCACAGTCAATCAGCTGCAGCATCTACTGGATGAAGTGCTGCTTCTGCTGGACACCCATTTTCAAACGAAGAAGCAATTTGTCATGTCAGGTTTACAGGAGCCGCTGCTCGCATCTACGCAGGAGGAACTGTTCTTAGCATTTGAATGCCGCATGAGAACGTTAATGAAAGAACTTCTACATTCCCGGCAAGGAAATTACAAGGATCCTATGGAAGAAGCCAAGGTGTTCATCGATACTCGGTTGTCTGTAGAAGTTACTTTAACGGAGGTTGCGGACTTGGTCGGTATCACCCCGTCTTATTTCAGTACGCTGTTTAGAAAGATGACGGGCGAAACGTTCGTGAGCTACCGGATGCATAAAAGAATGGAGAAAGCGAGAGATTTGCTCTCCATTCCTCATAAGCGAACATTTGATATCGCATCGGAAGTAGGTTACGACGACTATCCTCATTTTACAAAAACGTTCAAAAAAATTTACGGGATGTCCCCGTCTGAATACCGCAGCTCCATGGGGATTAAATGAAAAATTTTAATTTATACCAAAAGCTGTATCTGTCTTATCTAGTTGTAATCATGATTTCCTTGACTAGTGTTGGTTACTTTTCGTACAGAGCCTCTTCGCGAGAGTTGGAACAGTTAGTTGAAAAGCAGTTGACACAGGTCGTAGGCAATGCCGTGTATCATACAGACCTGTATATTCGCGCATATGAGCGTTCGATGGTGTCTCTATTAAGTAATAATGATGTCAAAAGATTCATTGATCTGCCGGAAGGGGAGATCGGATATCCATATTACGAGCTTCGTAAACTTGTCAAAGAAGTAGGCATCGAGCCTATTTTTATAAGAAATCCAGAAATTGCCGACATTTTTTTGATCAGCTTCAACGGAAATGCCATGTATGTTTATAATGGGATTAATGCGGGATCGTTTGCGAAGGAACAAATACAGCAGCAGCTAGACTTTTTTAAAAATAATACGACGGCGAATGGAAGTTTAAGCGTTCTGAATCATAGTATTTTACCAGATCAAAAAAATCAGACACTGTCGCTCGTCCGTCGCATTCGAGGGCTTTCTTCAACGGAACTTAAGGGTATTCTCGCTATTGAGTTGAGAGCATCTGAGCTTTCGGAGCTTTGGAAGGGCATTGATTTGGAGAGCGATGGTTATTTCTTCATTACGGACGGGAATGGAAACTATGTGTATCATCCAGATCCAGAGCGGATCGGCGAACCTATGCCGGAAGCGATTGGGCAACAAGTGCTCGAGGCGGGTCCCCATGCATTTACGTCCAAGATGGATGAGAAGTCGCGGATGTTTATGAGCCGTCGTTCCAATTATGGCAATTGGCGGCTTGTCGTGTCCATGCCTGTAGATGAATTGCGCAAACCCACCGATACGATACGGACTACAACCATTATCGTTGGCAGCTTTACACTCATTCTCGCCTTGTGGTTAGCCATTCGGTTCGGGAAGTCAATAACAGGTCCGATTCGCAAATTGAAGAGTGCTATGCGTGAGACAGAGAAAGGAAACTGGGTCATCCTGCCGCTGCCTAGTCACCGGGACGAAATTGTAGAGCTGATCAGTCGGTATAATCTGATGGTCAGTCGACTTTCGGAGCTCGTCGATGAAGTGTATCAGGCCGAGTTGAGGGATAAGGAGAATCGGATCGAACGCCAGAAAGCTGAGTTTCAATCGCTGCAGCTTCAGATTAATCCTCACTTTTTATATAACACGCTAGAAACGATTGTTTGTTATGCTGTTATTAAGGACAGTAAGGAAATCTCCGAGATCGTGAAGGCACTGGCGTATATGCTTCGGTATTCTGTACAGACCCACTTGGAAGAAATTACAGTCGCAAATGAACTCAAGCATGTCATGCACTATCTAGTCGTGATGAAGCACCGGATCGGCCGAGAGTTCGATATCGAAGTGGCCATTGACCCCGCGTATTTGCTTCGCAATATGGTTCGTCTGACCCTTCAGCCTTTGGTGGAAAATACGTTACAGCATGCCTTCCCGGATGGTCTGGAGGACAGCCATTATATTCGTATTCAAGCGGGCGAAGACCATATGACGTTCTGGATCAGTGTAGAAGATAACGGAGCGGGGATCAGCGAATCAAGGCTGCGTGAGCTGCGTGAGAAGCTTAGCGAAAACCGGCTTGCGGATCATGAAAGCGGGGGGAGCGGCTCAACGAAAGGGATCGGCGGCATCGGTATCATTAACGTACACCGTCGGATTCAGATGGTGTTCGGCGAGCAGTACGGTTTACAGATTGATAGCGAGATCGGTCAGGGAACGAGGCTCATTATGTTGATGCCGAGAAATTGAATGGAGATTAGGGCAGCCAATAGGGCTGCTTTTTACGTTTAATGGAAGAAATTCATCCAAAGAAAACACAGGAAGCTTCAAAGTAATCACATGTTTACGTGCTGCGTCCCATAGTAAGATTGGACCATATCTTATCAATGCGATTAACGGAAAGGAGTAAAAACATGTCTTCGAAAACGGACATCTCTGGAGAAACACAGTATCAGTTTGCGAATGCGCGGTCTCAGCGGGCATTTATTCAAAAGTATTGGCCCTTGTATCTGATTTCAATTCCCGGGCTCTTGTATTTTGCAATTTTCAAGTATATCCCCTTGTTCGGTTCTTCGATTGCTTTTCAAAATTACAATATATTTAAGGGGATTTCAGGCAGTCCTTGGGTAGGTATGGTCCATTTCAAACGGTTATTTACGTATCCGGAGTTTATGATCATTTTGAAAAACACGCTGTATATCGGGATGTATGACCTTATCTTTGCATTCCCTGTACCTATCATTCTGGCATTATTACTGAACGAAATTCGATTCAACGGGTACAAGCGATTGTTGCAAACCGTCATTTACATGCCACATTTCTTGTCATGGGTCATTGTCGGAGGGATCGTGATTGGTTTGCTTTCCCCGACAACTGGGATCGTTAATCAAGTGCTGGGCTGGTTTCATATAGAGTCTATTTATTTTATGGGCGAGAACAGTTACATCCGCTCTATTCTGATTGGTTCTGGCATATGGAAAGACAGTGGTTGGGGAACGATTATTTATCTGGCTGCGATTGCAGGTATCCATCCAGATTTGTATGAAGCGGCTGAGATCGATGGAGCGGGGCGGTTCCGTCAGGTCATTTCGATTACCTTGCCATCGATTCTTCCGACAATCACCATTTTATTGCTGCTGCATATCGGACATTTTATGGATTTCGGCTTTGAACGCGTCTTCTTGTTCTTGAACCCTCTTAATAGCGAAAATGGAGAAATTCTGGATACCTATGTGTACAGAGCAGGCTTGGTCGATCGTCAATACAGCTTCACGACTGCTATTGGGCTTTTTAAATCTCTTGTTGGTTTGGTTTTAATTATTATCGGCAATACCGTGAGCAAGAAAGCGTCGGGAGAAAGTCTGTACTGACGAATATAAAAGGAGGTGAGATGTGTGATTACAACACCGAGTCAGCGGGCTTTTCAGATATTTAACATGATCTTGCTGTTATTGATTGGTCTTACCATGGTTCTTCCGCTTCTTAATGTTATCGCTCAATCCTTGAGTAACGCCGTGGCCATCAACAGTAGAACCGTCAGCCTTTGGCCAGTAGGATTCACCCTTGAGAATTACCATATGATCCTAAAGGATTCTACCATTTGGATAGCGCTGCGAAATAGTGTGACGATTACTGTACTCGGTACGTTGATCAACCTGGCCGCTACGGCAAGCTTAGCGTATCCGCTATCCCGTCCCGAATATTTGTATCGGAAACCAGCGTTGTTTTTTGTTCTGATTACGATGATTTTTCATGCACCGCTGATTCCGAACTATCTGCTTTTGAAAAATCTGCATATGCTTAATACACTTTGGGTGTTGATGATTCCGTCAGCGATTAGCGCCTTTAATCTGTTCGTCATGCGTTCTTTTTTTATTCATCTTCCCAGTGAATTGCTGGATTCTGCCCGTATCGACGGATGTGGCGAGTTTCGTATGATTTGGAATGTTGTACTACCATTATCCAAGCCGGTCATGGCAACCATGGGGATTATGTATGCCGTTGCGAACTGGAATATGTATTCACAAGCCCTTTATTACATTGACAAACGTTCGCTAATTACTCTCCAGGTACGGTTGCGCGAAATTGTCATTACAGATAATTTGGGATCAGCCGATGTAACTTCGGAGCTGCAGTTAATGGTCTCTCCCGAGGGGCTGAAAATGGCTGTCATCGTCGTTGCTACGTTACCCATCTTGCTGGTATACCCGTTCCTGCAAAAGCATTTTATCAAAGGAATGATGGTTGGATCTATTAAATCGTAGGAGGAACTGGATGAAGGGTAAAATAAGAAATAGGATCGTAAATAAACATAATGACAGTCTATCGATTAGGCGTATACTCTAAAATTAGATTACCTATGAATTAGGTCTGTGGTAAAATGTTTTCAAAGATTCTTATAAACCCAGCTTAAGGGAGTGCACTCGGAATGAAACAAATCCTCATTGTAGATGACGAACCGATGGTTCGGATGGGTCTGGCCCAGTTAGTCAGGCAGTGTAACCCATTATTTCGCACGGTCGTCGTGGCGAATGGGGCGGAGGCTCTCGAGCAAATCAATAAGCAGCGTCCAGATATGCTTTTGACCGATATACAGATGCCGAAGATGGATGGACTTGAATTGTGCAAACAGGTTCAGGACATGAATGTGAATGTTCCTATCGTGGTCATATCAGGTTACGACGATTTTGCCTACGCACAGAAGTGTCTCACTTATGGGGTCAAAGAGTACTTGTTGAAACCGCTTACGGAACATGAGCTATACCCTGTCCTAAATAAACTTTTGCTGCAGCAGGATCTTTCTGTCCCCATCTCCTTTTTCAAGGTGGAGGAGTGGCTGGAGCGCGTCGAAGCGACGATCTGGTCTGCGGATTTGGATGCGCTTAACAGTCTCATAGAGGAATGGAAGCTTGGGGATATGACCAAAGGCATCCAAGCCCAGCAGTTAGAGCAGATTATTGCGGACGGGCTGAAAATTTTAGTTAAAAAACTGAACGCTCATAATATGGTTACGTTTACGACCAATGCTTCGCCCCCACAGCTGAATACGGTATCAGGTGCGATTGCTTATCTGCAAACGGAATTAGTCGGATTATATAATCAACTATTTCATTGGCGAGGCGGCAATCAGAAAAGTTTGTTCGAGGAAGCGAAAGCTTACATTGACACTCACATTTCGGAAGAGCTCAGTCTGGAGGAAGTGGCTGAGAAGATGGGGCTTGCACCGACTTATTTCAGCTATATTTTCAAAAAAATGACGAATGAAACGTTCGTTCAATATCGCATGAAAAAACGGATTGAGATGGCCAAAAGGCTCCTCGAAATCCCTCACTATAAGGTTGTTGACGTTGGTGTGACCATTGGCTATCAAAACTATCCGTATTTCACGAAAATTTTCAAGAAGATGACGGGCTGCTCGCCGACCGAATACCGCAGTATGCTGGGGATCAAATAATGAGATCCAGCATGGCGGCTAGAATGTTCGCACATTTCGTTATTGTCATCGTCATTTCTTCATCCATTGTCGGCTTCGTACTCTACGTGCAGTCTTCGAAAGAAGTGGATAAGCAAACAAACGAGCTATTGACGCAAATCGTCGATAACGCGATGAATCATACCGATATGTATTTGAAGAAGTACGATCGAGCCACGTTGTCCATGTTGACTTCTACGAATGTGAAGGAGTTTTTGAACCTGGACAAAAATAACTTCGTCTCGTATTTTTTGTCGATCAGACCGATTAAAGAAAAGGTAATACAACCCCTTTTCATCAATAATCCCGAAATCAGCATGGTTTATTTGCTTGGATATAATGGTCTGAGCATCTATGACCATAACGCAGAAACTGATTTCAGTCATTCCGTGTTGCTGGATAAACTCGAATCATTAAAGGAGATTACGAATAACGACGGAAAATTGACGATTATGGACTGGAGTTTCTTGGATGGAAGACTCGCCTTAACCCGCAAAATATCCGATCGCCAGACATCGAAGGTATTCAAGGGGATCCTGGGCATTGAGTTAAACATCGAAGAGCTTACATCGTTATGGAAGGGTATCCGCCTAGGGGAGACCGGCTATTTCTACATTGTTAACGACAACGGCAAAATTGTGTACCACCCTAAGACCGAGATGATCGGTAAGCAGCTGAATGAGAAACTGTTGACGAAGTTAAAGGAAAATCAAAATCGCATTTTTAATTATAAGGACGGGATAGAACGGGTTCATTTTAACCGGAGATCTGATTATTCGGGCTGGACATTGGTTGCTTCTCTGCCGCTGGACGAGCTTAGAGCGCCGGTCACGAATATTAGAAAAACCACCCTAATCACCTGTGCCATTGCCTTAATCATTGCTTTGATTCTTGCCTACCGTTTCGGGCAGTCTATTATAAGGCCAATCAAAATACTGGAAAACGGGATGCGCCGAACGGAAAAGGGCGATTGGACGCGTGTAGCGATCATCGGAAGGACCGACGAGATGGACCGCCTGTTTGTGAGCTACAATATGATGGTAACCAGATTGCAGGAGCTGATGGAGCAAGTCTATGCCGAGGAGCTGAAAAATAAGGAATACCTCCTCAGAAGGCAAGCAGCCGAATTCCAAGCCTTGCAGCTGCAAATCAATCCCCACTTTCTGTACAATACGTTGGAAACGATTGTTTGTTATGCCGTCGTCCAGGATTCTCAGGAGATCAAGGAGATTGTGCGATCCCTTTCTTACATGCTTCGTTATTCGGTGAGAGCCGACTTGGAGGAAATTACAGTAGCCAATGAATTGAAGCATGTGCTGCACTTTATGAACATTATGAATTATCGTTTAGGGTACACTTTCGAAGTTGAGGTGCTGATCCCTCCCGACCTATTATTGAAAAAAATGGTGCGGCTTACTTTGCAGCCGTTGGTCGAGAATGTGTTTAAGCATGCTTTTCCCGATGGGATCGAGAGTCACCATCAGATTAGCATCGATGCGTTCATCGATAACGATGATTTCGTCGTGACAGTAACCGACAACGGTACCGGCATTGCGCCTGAGAGGCTTATGGATCTCCAGTCAAAGCTAAGTATGCAGCAGACGCATACCCACTTGCCAGAACGCGAAGCACGGGAGGGAGGTATCGGTCTGTTGAACGTACACAGCCGCATTCAAATCGTATTTGGCGATAAATACGGGCTCTCCATCTCAGACAATGAGTCGATGACGGGGGCGAAGGTCACACTGCGAATGCCTAGCAAGAATGGCGAAGTGGATTTGTTATCCTAATTTCGCTGCACTTTAGAGAAATAATGGTATGGCTGCACGGCTGCAGCGTTATCATTATTTCTTTTTTTTGTGAAAATGAAGGCGGGTACCATAATTTAGTTGAATAGGTGCTTAAAAAACTAGTATGCTCGCTCTTCCTCAAGAAACTATCATAAAGATAGCAAAAGAGAGGAGGAGGTTTGGATTGGAAATCGTCAAGGAAATTCGAAGCGTACGCAGTAAGCAACGAACCAATATCGTGATTAAGCTTTTCCGCAATATGAAAAAAGTACCTCAGTTGTACTTGTTGTCTTTATTGCCAATTCTGTACATTCTAATATTTAAATATATACCGATGTACGGTGCAGTGATTGCCTTTCAGGATTATGTGCCTCATAAAGGATTTTTCGGGAGCGATTGGGTAGGGCTGAAGCATTTTAAGACCTTTTTTAACTCCTATGAATTTTGGAAGGTTATCAAGAACACACTTGGCATTAGTTTTTACGGACTTCTGGCCGGGTTTCCGTTTCCTATTTTTCTAGCGCTTTGTTTAAACTATGTAGGTCGTTCTTCCGTTAAAAAGTCTGTACAGATGATCACCTACGCGCCACACTTTATTTCCATGGTCGTGATGATCGGTATTATTATGCAACTTCTAGATCCGAAAACAGGCATTGTTAATATGATTCTTGCGCACCTCGGGTTCGAAAAGGTGGACTTTTTTGGGAATCCAGATAACTTTAAGTCCCTTTATGTATGGTCGGGTATTTGGCAAAATGTAGGCTACGGATGTATCATCTATTTAGCCGCCTTGGCTGCGATTGATCCTTCGCTGCATGAGGCAGCTGTGATGGATGGGGCGAGCAAACTCCAGAGAATGTGGCATGTAGATATTCCCGGAATTTTACCGGTTGCTACTATATTATTGATCATGAGTGTAGGACATATGATGGATGCTGGGTTTGAAAAGGTACTATTAATGCAAAACCCGCTCAATTTAAGCACTTCCGAAGTTATCGATACTTATGTGTATAAGGTGGGACTTCTCTCGACGGGGATTAAGTATTCTTATGCTTCAGCGATTGGATTGTTCACATCTGTCGTCAATTTGATTCTATTGTTCACGGTGAACAAGGCCGCCAAAAAATTAGGGCAAACGAGCCTGTGGTAGAGAGGTGCAAAGAGAGAGATGAAGTCGACCCGAATTCAAGAATCAAGAGGCGATCAAGTATTTAATATCGTGAATTATACGATGCTTTGCCTCTTTACACTTTCAGTCTTATACCCGCTTATCTATGTGGTCAGTGCTTCCTTCAGTTCATCATCAGCTGTCATTTCTGGGAAAGTATGGTTATGGCCTGTGGATATCTCATTTCAAGGTTACGAAGCGGTTTTCAAAGACAAACGGATCTGGGTAGGGTTTGCCAACTCGTTGTACTATGCAGTAGTTGGTACGGTTATCAATGTGATCATGACGCTTATTGCGGCGTACCCATTGTCACGTAAAGACTTTTATATCCGAAATACGGTGATGGCACTATTCGTATTCACCATGATGTTTGGCGGGGGATTAATTCCTAACTACCTCCTGATTAAGGAGTTAGGTATGATCGATACCCGTTGGGCGTTGATTATCCCAGGTGTCATGAGCGTCATGAGCGTCATTATCGCAAGGACGTATTTTCAAACGACGATTCCTGAAGAACTGTTAGAAGCAGCGCATCTGGACGGGTGCAGCGATTATAAATTTTTGGTGAAAATCGTTGCTCCGTTATCAGGACCCATCATTGCTGTGCTTTCACTATTCTACGCGGTAGGGCATTGGAATACGTATTTTGCCGCTCTTCTCTATTTGAAATCACCGGATTTGTTTCCGCTTCAAATCATCTTGCGTGATGTGTTAGTCAAGAACTCGTTCGATGAGGAAATCATAACGGATGTTGTCGGTGCGGCGCAGCGAGAAGGAATGAGAGAACTTCTGAAATACTCATTGATTGTCATTTCTACGATTCCGGTTTTAGTTGTTTACCCCTTTATCCAGCGACATTTTGTAAAAGGCATGATGATCGGTTCTTTAAAGGGGTAATCATTTATTCATATTAAAAAGGGAGGAATTACCAATGCAAGGAAAGAAATTGTGGGGCTCGGCAATCTGCTTATTCTTAAGTGCAACCGTTCTCTTAAGCGGTTGCAGCACGACAGATAAAGTCTCTGAGGCTACCAAGCAACCGGAAGCGACAAAGAATGAAGTGGTAAACCCGCCGGGCGTGCTTCCAATCACCAAAGAAAAAACAACGCTCAAAGTGTTGTCGCGAACGAATCCGAGCGTGGAGAACTTTGCAACGAACGAGTTTACCAAATGGCTGGAAGAAAAAACGAACATTCACATCGAGTGGGAAGTCGCTAGCGATCCGAAGCAGAAGCTAAATATCTCTCTGGCTAGCGGAGACTACCCGGATGTTTATCTAGGATTTAATATCGATCAAATTCAGCTGACGCTTTATGGCAAAGACGGCGTGTTTATTCCGCTAAACAAGCTAATCGACAAATATGGCGTTGAATCCAAAAAAATGTTTACTTCACTCCCGTATACGAAAGAACTTTCTACATCACCTGATGGCAACATTTACGGTCTGCCGTCTGTAAATGAGTGTTTCCACTGTACGCACAGTACCAAATTGTGGATTAATCAGAAGTGGCTTGATGCTGTTGGTATGAAAATGCCAACAACGACAGATGAGTTTTATCAAGTACTGAAAGCGTTTAAGGAAAAAGACCCGAACGGTAATAAAAAAGCGGATGAGATCCCGTTTATAGGTGCCAACATTGCCAACTCATACATTGATACTTTCCTTTTACAATCGTTTATTGACAGCGACCGCAATTTGCAGTTCCTAAAAGACGGCAAAATTAACGCAGCCTTTACCCAGCCGGAATATAAGGAAGGGCTTAAGTATATCAACAAGCTGTTTAAAGAGGGTTTGGTTGATCCGCAATCCATAACTCAAGATCGGAATCAATTAAGGAAATTGGGTGAAAATCCGGATGGTGTTATCTTGGGGGTAGTGGCGGCGCAAAATCCGACAGTCTTCAACGCATTGGAAGGATCGCGTTGGAAGGATTACGTTGCTGTTCCGCCGTTAAAAGGTCCTAAAGGAGTCCAAGCATCCAAATACATACCACAAGGTATTACATCTGGATCGTTTGTCATAACAAACAAAGCCAAAAACCCGGAAATTGCGATGCGTTTAGCTGATTTCCTCTACTCGGAGGAAGCCACCAATCGTGCCATTCTAGGCAGACCGGATATGGAATGGAAAACAGCTGGCCCTTCCGATATTGGCATCAATGGCAAGCCTGCCAAATATACAGTGCTTGGCAATAACTCACCTGGTGCGAAGAATGCAACTTGGGGACAAGTGGGTCCTTCCCTGCGTACGAACGAATGGCGTTTGGGTCAGACAGCCGATCCGAAAAATCCGCTGGAGGACATCCTGTATAAAGAAACGCTGACGAAATACGAGCCCTATAAACCGGACCCTAAAAAAATGATTCCGAGCTTAACCTTCACAAACGAGCAAACGGATGAAATCGCGAATATCAGCAAAACAATTGATGACTACCGAAAAGAGTCAACGGCGAGAATGATTATCGGGGATTTGGATATCGATAAAAAATGGGATGAATATTTGAAAAATATGGATAATATGAAGCTGCCGAGATACTTACAAATTTATCAACAAGCATACGATGCCTTGAAGAAATAAGTGAAACCTTTGGAAATTGAAGGGAAATACGCTCCGCCTGCCATGTGGCAGGTGGGGCTTTTCCCAATTACAGTAATAAGGGAGTGTATTTTATTCGGTAAAGGAAGTGAAGGCCATGCTAATAAACAATCATTTGTTGTATCATAAGCTTTCTGATTTAAGGGTGAAATTGATATACGCGAAGCTTTCCGTTTGTTCTCATGACTGGAAACAGTTCAATTTTATTCCTGAATACAATAAATTTTATTATATTTGCGAAGGTGACGGATGGATCAAACTAGATGGTAAGCTGTATCAACCGCAATCCGGGCAATTGTTCTTCGCTCCGGCAACTGTTTTACAGTCCTTCTCTGTAACAAACGGCCCGCCGTTTACGATGTACTGGTGCCATTTCACTTCTAATATCGGGCTTAATCAACTTTTCAGATCAATTGGGCTTCCGAATATCATTACAGTTGAAGATAACACTCGGCTGCTGAATTGCTTTCGGCAGCTGATCGACAATCGCAGTCCTCATGGACTGACGTCAATACTTAAGGTCCAGTCAGCCTTGCTTGATATCATTGCCTTTTATATCGACAATACCATGATTGAGACGAGTGACGATGTCAGGTTCTCGTCCATGAACAGATTGGTTGACACGATCAAATACATTGATGCGAACTTGGACAAAGAGATGACGATTCATGAGCTGTCGCAAACCGCTCATTTTCATCCGAACTATTTTATTCGCTTTTTTAAAACACATCTCGGCGTGCCGCCAATGCGGTACATCTACGACCGAAGACTGGAGAAGGCCAAAGAATTGCTTCTATGCTTTTCTCTGTCTATTAACGAAGTAGCTGAAATGACCGGCTTTAATGATGCCTCCCATTTCTCGACATCCTTTAAAAAGCATGCTGGCGTGTCACCCTCAGAGTTTCGTCACCTATATGTAGGAAACGATCATTTAAGCTCAAATATGCAATCGTGAAGTTAGTTTAACAAAAAAAGTAGTTAGCAGCGTGAATTCCCAATGAAATGAAAACGCTTTAAAATAAAGAGGAGTTGAATTTATAAGGAGGTGGGATATCTCCGAAATAACGAGTGCGATGACTTCTGAGAAGGTATGGGAGCAAATACTCCAGCCGATGGGGATGTGCAAAGAGGGTAATATAGTGCCAATGTTAAAAAAACAACTCCTTTTATTTGGACTTATTTTCGCTTTCGTCATTGGATTGATCCCGGGAACGCGAGCCTTGGCCGCTGGGCCAATGGTAGTCGACAGCTTCGATGGACCAATCACTCAGAACGAAATTAATTCCTTCAAAGCCTATATTCAGACCGTGGAACCTGTCGTTTGGCCTAATACCGGTTCCATGCAGGGTGAGTATGCTCAAGGAAAAAGCGGAGAGAACATCAAAGCGATGGGGCTCATGTATGAGCTGACGAATGACACGGCGATCCTCGACCGAATGATCTATTTCTGCGACGTACTTCTTTCCCAGCGTAACGACATTCTTCCTGCTCCTTATGGTCAACGCACAGCATGGACCAACACGATTGCCCCCATATGGCCGGGCAATAACACCGGTACCGCGTCTGCTGACTCAGCGAACGGCGACCCTATCGGCCATCTTGCTTACTGTGGCAAGCTTATCCTTCAGACCCCGGCGATTTGGAATACGGCTGTTCCCATCGGTGATGCGTATGGACACGGAGGTACCTATTTACAACGGGCAAATACTTTCGTAACAGAGGCCGATTATGTGGTCAACCAATTCCTTTTTCCGAAGCTGCTAGATCTTTCGAATGGGAACAAACTCTACTTCTCAACGCAATCGCCTTACATGCCAGGAGGCGTTTTCCCATGGAATCAGCAGATGATGATCACCTACGGCCTGCAAAATCTGGCTGCAGCCCATGCGATCAAAGGAGATAATCCTTCTCTCGTTTCACAATACGATGGGATTGTTCAGACAAATCTCAATTGGTTTTTCAGCGATAATTCAGCCAAACAAACCTATACGGACAGCAAAGGCAACACAGCTTACAACTGGGGTTATAATCCGACATTACTGGGAGGCGAAGATTCCAATCACGGCAGTCTGGATGTAGCAGGCTTTTATCGAGCGTTTCTAAGCGGCCGTTATAGCATCACAGCGTCGATGATGACACCTATTGCCAACATGTATGCCGATGTGATGATGAGAGGGCCGAGTGATTACGCGGGGCGAGTCGATGGAACGGATGGAACGGGGCATGGAGCGCCGACAACGTATCCACGAAATGGCAATCTCCAATTAGCTGCTCTCCGCCCGGATATATACTACACATTGGCCAATGCGACGATGCCAAATATGACGAGCACAACGATGGCTTCATTCGCCCGTCTTATGTATGTAAAAAACCAAAGGTATACGGGCAGTGATACCCAAGCGCCGACGACACCAACGAATTTGACGGCAATAGCTGCCTCAAGCAGTCAAATTAATTTAAGCTGGTCGGCTTCTACGGACAATGTGGGCGTAACTGGTTATAATGTCTATCGTGGAGCCACATTAGTCGGGTCTTCGACGACTACATCGTACATGGATACAGGACTCAGCGCTTCGACTGCATACAGCTATACGGTAAAGACGAAGGATGCAGCAGCAAATTTATCTGCAGCTAGCAACACTGCTAGTGCTACAACTTTGGCTTCATCAGGCAATCTTGCTTTAGGTAAAACGTACAATGCTTCAACGACATGGAGTACAACATACTTAGCTAATAAAGCGTTCGATGGAGATGTTGCGACCCGCTGGTCGGCATCGAGCGGTTCTTTTAACGATCAATGGATTAGTGTCGATTTCGGTACTGCCACCACGTACAATCAGGTAGTGATCAAAGAAATTTCGTTCCCAAGGGTGACGTCTTACAAGCTCCAGTCCTCGACCAACGGAACTACTTATACGGATATAGCCAGCACGACAGGAACAACGATCGGTACTAATAAAACGATCAACTTTTCTAATATAAGCTCCAGATATTTACGGCTTTATATAACTACAGCTAGCAACATACCGAACATCGACGAGATGGAAGTATACGGCACTAGCGCAGCAGATACAACAGCGCCGACAGTACCAACGAATTTAACCGCAACTGCGGCATCCAGCAGTCAAATTAATTTGAACTGGACGGCTTCGACAGACAATGTGGGCGTAACGGGCTATGATATCTTTCGTGGAGCCGTGCTGGTCGGATCTTCGACGACGACATCTTACAGTGATACAGGACTCACAGCTTCGACCGCATACAGCTATACGGTAAAAGCGAAGGATGCCGCAGCTAACGTATCAACAGCCAGCAACACAGCTAGCGCAACGACCCAGGCGCCTGCAGATACCCAAGCGCCGACAGCGCCGACGAGCTTGACCGCAACGGCAGCATCCAACAGTCAAATTGATTTAAGTTGGACCGCTTCAACAGATAATGTGGCTGTAACAGAATATAATGTATACCGTGACGGCACATTGGTTGGATCTTCGACGACGACTTCCTACAGCGATACGGGACTCAATGTTTCGACCGTTTACAGCTATACGGTAAAAGCTGTGGATGCTGCAGCAAACTTGTCAGCAGCAAGCAATACAGCCAGCGCAACGACTCTAGCGGGCGGGGGTAATCTCGCTTTGAACAAAACGTACAATGCATCTACAACTTGGAGTGCATCTTATCCTGCCGCGTACGCATTTGATGGCAGCTCAGCTACCCGCTGGTCGGCATCGAGCGGTTCCCTGAGTAACCAATGGGTATGCATCGATTTTGGTGCGGCTACCTCGTTCAATCAAGTAGTTATCAAAGAAATTACGTACCAGAGAGTGACGTCTTACAAGCTCCAGTCCTCGAGCGACGGCACAACCTATACGGATATTGCCGGTACGTCTGGAACCACAATCGGTGCAAGTAAAACAATTAGCTTTAGCGGTGTGAACGCCAGATATTTGAGGCTGTTTATCAGCACGGCCAGTGCAGTTCCCACGATCAACGAGATGGAAGTGTATAATCAGTAATCAGTTTTCAAGTGACCGCGCGGCCCTTATAGGCTATGCGGTCTTTTTTAAGTTAATTTCATGCAAATAATTGTTATTTACAGCTATTTTGATCATGCTCTGGCAAGTGTACAATGGGTATGAAAGGAGGATGCTTTTATCCTTAAAGTTAAAACGTTTATATTTATGAGTGTGAAGTAAAGGAGGGGATAGTGATTTAAAGCTTAAGTAAGCCTTAGTAAGCTTCAATACGAGGACTCGGTTCCAGATTGATGAAGACGGATAACAATCATTTAGGAGGTAAATGAATGGATGCGATCAACGTAAGACCCGTCAAAAATAAGTTGAAAATGTGGTCAATTGCTGTGCTTTGCGTTGCCCTTTTTACGGCTTCTTTACTTTCGCCGGCTGTAGGGCAGATTGCCCACGCAACAGGTGAGCAAAAGCCTTTTCCACAGCAAGTCAACTATCCTGGGATTACAAAACCTGATCATATCACGCAGACCCAAATGAATGCAGATGTCGCAGCTTACTATAACTCTTGGAAAACAAGCTATCTCAAAAACAACTTGTCCTCCTTGCCTGGCGGATACTATGTGAAAGGGGAAATAACTGGAAGCGCTGACGGGTATGTTCCCTTAGGCTCCTCCGAAGGTCAAGGCTACGGAATGGTGATAACGGCATTAATGGCAGGCTATGATACGAATGCAAAAACCATTTACGATGGTCTTTTTAAGACAGCTAGAGCGTATAAAAGTGTACAAAATGCTAACCTGATGGGTTGGGTGGTAGCGGACGCTGCTGGAGCGCAAGGACATTTTGATTCGGCGACCGATGGGGATATAGATATTGCGTACTCCCTGATTCTTGCCCATTATCAATGGGGGTCTGCGGGTACGATCAATTATTTGGCAGAAGCTCAAAATATGATTACGAATGGACTTAAAGTCAGTAATGTGACGACTAATAACCGACTGAATCTTGGTGATTGGGATGGTAAAAGCGTTTTGAATACGAGACCATCGGATTGGATGCTTTCGCATTTAAGAGCCTTTTATGACGTTACGGGTGATCAAACTTGGCTGAATGTCATTAATAATCTGTATAGTGTTTATAGTAGTTTTAGTGCTTCCTATTCGCCAAACACAGGGCTAATTTCAGACTTTGTCGTAAGCAACCCGCCCCAACCAGCTCCGCAAAATTATTTGGATGAGTTTCCGGAAACGAACGAATATAACTACAATGCGGCTCGCGTGCCTCTCCGAATTGTCATGGATTATGCGTTATATGGAGACACGAGAGGTAAAACAATTGCGGACAAAATCGCTACCTGGATTAAAGGTAAAACAGGCGGCAATCCTAACAATGTGAAAGATGGCTACAAATTGGATGGAACCGTGACAGGTTCAGCAACAGGACCTGCGGGTGTTTTCGTCTCCCCATTCATTTCAGCAGGTGTAGCGAGCAGCAGCAATCAAACGTGGATCAATAGCGGCTGGGACTTTATGAAAAGCCATAAAACAGGCTATTACGACGACAGCTTTACGTTGTTAAACATGCTATTCATTTCGGGCAACTGGTGGAAGCCAGTGGCCGGAGGAACTCCGGATGCACAAGCGCCAACGGCACCAACGAATTTGACGGCAGCGGCAGTATCCAGCAGCCAAATCAATTTGAACTGGACGGCGTCCACTGACAATGTAGGCGTAACGGGCTATGATGTTTATCGTGGCGCAGCGTTGGTTGGATCTTCGACAACAACTTCCTACAGCGATATGGGACTCAGTACATCAACGGCTTATAGCTACACTGTCAAAGCAAAAGATGCGGCAGGCAACGCATCTGCTGCAAGCAACGCAGTGAGCGCGACAACGCTCGCTTCGTCTGGGAATCTCGCATTGGGCAAAACCTACAATGCTTCTACGACATGGAGTACAGCTTATACAGCCGATAAAGCATTTGATGGAAGCACAACTACTCGTTGGTCCGCTTCGAGCGGTTCTCTGAACAATCAATGGATTAGTGTTGATTTTGGTGCTAATACCGCTTTCAATCAAGTGGTGCTTAAAGAAATTTCCTTCCCAAGAGTGACTTCCTATAAGCTGCAATCTTCAAATGACGGCACAACCTATACGGATATTGCCGGAACATCGGGAACGACAATTGGCGCCAATAAAACGATTAACTTTACAAGTGTGAATGCGAGATATTTACGGTTGTATATGAACACAGCTAGCAACGTACCGAACATCGACGAGATGGAAGTATACGGCACTAGCGCAGCAGCAGATACAACAGCGCCGACAGCGCCAACGAGTTTAACGGCAACGGCAGCATCCAGCAGTCAAATCAATTTGAGCTGGACGGCGTCCACAGACAATGTAGGCGTAACGGGCTATGATGTTTATCGTGGAGCAACGTTGGCTGGCTCATCAACGACGACATCATATAGCGACACGGGACTTACGGCTTCGACCGCTTACAGCTATTCTATCAAAGCGAAGGATGCCGCAGCTAACGTCTCCGGAGCGAGTAACACAGCCAGTGCAACGACTCTGGCGGCAGGTGGCAATCTCGCATTGGGCAAAACGTACAATGCGTCAACGACATGGAGTGCATCTTATCCTGCAGCAAATGCATTTGATGGAGACACTTCCAATACCTCCCGCTGGTCTGCATCAAGCGGTTCCCTGAATAATCAATGGATCAGCGTAGATTTTGGCTCTGCCATCACTTACAATCAAGTCGTGATCAAAGAAATCACATTCCAGAGAGTAACATCGTATAAGCTTCAGTCCTCAAGTGACGGCACAACCTATACGGATATTGCAGGCACCTCAGGAACGTCGATTGGCGCGAGCAAAACGATAAGCTTTTCACCGGTTACCTCCAGATACTTGAGACTGTACATCAACACGGCAAGCGCCGTACCGACGATCAGCGAGATCGAAGTGTATAACCAATAAAATGATGATCGACCACATAGCCGCAATTGGTTATGTGGTCGTTTTTTAGTGAAACAAGGCAAGTATCATAAATTTGTTGAATAGGTGCTTAAAAAACTAGCATGCTTACCGGACCGATAATCATTATGATGAGGTATGAAAACGATTGCATGAAATCGAGGAGGGTTCATAATGTTAGCTGCAATTCCTGCAAAAATGACAAAGGGATGGCGCAAACTGGTTATCTCATGCTTGGCGCTCACGCTTATTTGTTCGGGTATTTGGGCTCCCTTAACGCCAAAAGCATCGGCTGCCGCCGGTTCGCCTATGGTGGTTAATAGCTTGGAAGGCCCTGTCACAAGAGAGGAAATTAATTCGTTTAAGCAATATATCTTATCTTCATCTGTCGGTCTGCCAGTGAGTAATATCGGCAATGATTTCGTGTATGGTCCAAGCGGGCAGAACGTTGAGGCCATGGGCTACATGTATGAAATTAGCGGAGATATGGCCATTTTGGACCAGATGATTAAATTCTCTGAGATCATGCTGTCCGCTCGGAATAACCCAGATACCGGCCGTGTGCTATGGAACGGAAAGAGGGAGCTGGCTTGGCCAAACAAGAAAGTAGGCGAAGTGAATAGCGACGGATTGTTGATAGAAGGCTATTCAGGAAGCGAGAACGGTGATGTGATCGGGCACATCGCTTACAGCGCGAAACTGATTATACAGAACAAGTCTTTGTGGAACAAGACAGTTCCATTTGGTGATGGCGCACAATACGGTGAAACGTATTTGCAAAGGGCGAAGAAGTACATTGCTGAGCTTGATAAGTCGATGGATACGTATATGATCCCTAACTTCGTTAAGACGGATACCTTGCGCCAGTATTGGCCGGAAGACCCGCGTTGGAGCACAACGGGAAGTGCAGCTCCTGGTTCAGCGATTCCTTGGAACCAGCAAATGATGATCAATAACGGCTTCATGCGTTTGGCAGAATGCCACGAACTTCTTGCTGACGATCAGCCAAGGGTTGAGTTATACGATAACATTGTTAAAGCTTCGATAGATTGGTTCACGAGTAAACTTGAGCCCTATCAAGTGGCTGGACACGATGTGTATAAATGGTGGTATGTCGCCGACTATTTTGGCAAAGTGGAAGATGCAGATGGCGTTCACGCTGCCAATGACATCATGGGTATGACTCGTGCTTATGACCGAGGAAAATACGGTGTTTCTAAGGATACACTGATCAAGTTATCGAATACGATTCGCTATGTGATTTCTACAGGAAACGGAAATTTTTATTGTAAAGTGGACGGACTCCCAACGAGCTGTACGCTGACCAACCTTTGGAGCGAGTATCTTCACATTTCGCCGTATGATCCGGATCCGGCTGTTTATCGTTTACTGACCAATCCCTATTATATGAGTACGGTGCTCACAAGTCCGATCTATTTTGCCCGTATCATGTGGGCGAAGGACCACACCAGCTGGACACGTGATGTTGATGCAGATCTGTCACCGTCGTGGGATGCAGAAAGCTATTCCAGCAGATCAGGACATTTTACAAGAGAGGTCTGCGACGTTTGCTCCAAAGGTGCTTACATGCAATCACCGGATGATTCGACATCCTTGTTAAGCTATAGCTTGAACGTCACCCATGGGGGGAATGTGTATATGCACATGTTAGGATCCCGCAATGGAGCGGGCCAAAGCAGCTTGAAAGTTTCGTTGGATTCAGGACCAGAAGTTGACCTTCAAACAGCGTCATTGGACTGGGGATGGACGACTGCCGCATATGCCTTCTCGCTGTCAGACGGCCTTCATCAATTAACGATTAGGTCACAGGGAGATGGCGCTCGTCTTGATAAAATTGTTTTGTCCAAAAGTGCCACACCGCCGATCGAATCGCTCATGCCAAAGCTGACGGATATCAAGGTAAATGGTGTGTCTATCGCCAATTTTGCTCCATCGACATATACGTATACGGCAGCAGTGCCGCTAGGTACCAAAGTGATTCCCACAGTCAGCCCAACAAGCACACATATTGTTGAGATTACACAACCTCAGCAAATTTTCGGAACTGCGATCATCACAGTGAAGGACCGACAGGATCCGTACTTGCAGTCCAAGTACGAGGTGCAAATGACGGGGTATCCGATTTACGGTGAAGTACCGGACCGCTTCATTACCTTCCCAATCAAGGGAGTAACGGCTAGCGCAGGCTACCATGCCAGCTTTCCGCCGGCAAATGCCATAGATGGCGATCTTAATACCCGATATGCGGCAAAAGGTGTTACGCATTGGATCCAATTTGATCTTGGCGAGATCAAGCCAATCCGTTCTGCCGTAATTTCCTTCCTGAAAGGGGACGTGGATCGATACAACTTCGATCTGCAAGTATCAGAAGACGGGATCATTTGGAAGAATGTATTCAGTGGAAAAAGCAGCGGAAAAACAGCCGGTTTAGAGATTTTTCAATTCGCGCAGGAGACTGCCAGATATGTGAAGTATAACGGAAAAGGCAATTCCAAGGATACGTGGAACAATATTAATGAAATATATATAGGCAGTGTGTCCACCAACGTTAAGCCTGTAAGCGAAAGCAAAGAGTTGACAACTCCGCAAAATAGCGCTGTGAGCGGGATTTTGTCTGCGAGTGATGCAAACGGTGATCCACTGACTTACACCATCGCGAGCAACGGCACGAAAGGAACGGCAGTGATTACGAATCCGTCCACAGGAGCGTTTACGTATACGCCATCCCTAGGTGCGTTCGGCACAGATACATTTACGTTCATCGTAAACGATGGATATGAGAATTCAGATGTCTCCACAATGACGGTTCGCATATTGGATATAACTCCTCCTATAACGACGGATGATGGGCAGAGCGGTTGGCATAAAGATGCACAAACGATCCATTTATCGGCAGCGGATGAAGCTAGTGGAGTTGCGAAAACCTTTTACAGCCTAAACAGCAGTCCGTTTGCAGAAGGAAATACGGTTCAAATTGATAGCGAGGGCTTGAATGAGCTCAAATACTACAGCATCGATGCTGCAGGCAATCAGGAAACTCAGAAATCTGTAACAATCCAAATAGATAAAACCGGACCTGTCATCACGCCGACTGTATCCATGGCTGTGTATGTGACGGATACAATTCAATTGAACTTCCTGACAACCGATCCTTTAAGCGGTGTCAAAGATACATCGATTAAACTGGATGGCCTAACGGTAGCTGCACCATCCGTGATCGAACCGTTGTCACTATCCATCGGTGACCACGTTGTTGTCGTAATAGCCACGGACAATGTTGGCAATAAAAACGAGCAGTCATTCGTACTTCAAGTAAGAATTGACATCAACCATTTGGACGATGCTTTAACGATTGCCAAGCAAAAAGGTTGGATTAAGAATGAAGGGATATATAAAGCCCTTATGGCATTGGTTAACTTAGTCCAGAAGGCACCGAGCAAAGACGTCAACCATGCATTAAATGCTCTTGAAAATCTGGTTCAAGCGCAAAGAGGGAAATTCATCGACGAGACGACTTCGAAGAAGCTGCTCGAATGGATTTCAGCTTTGAAAACATGATAAAGCGATAAAATGGAAATAGGACCGTCCGGTTATTAGGTTATTAACTGGGCGGTTATAAGTGCGGATAATGAACGGCTGGTTCTGTGATAGTAACATCGAAATATAATGATGATTTTGGAGGATTTTGAGATGCAATATAGACGTTTAGGCCGGAGTGGTTTGAAAGTGAGTGAATTAAGCTTGGGCAGTTGGCTTACCTACGGTGGTGCCGTTGATGCGAAGCAATCCGAGATGATCATTGATAAAGCTTACGAGCTGGGGATCAACCTATTTGACACGGCTAACGTTTATCACCAAGGTGAAGCGGAGCAAGTTGTCGGCAAGGCACTTTCCAAATATCCAAGGGAATCTTACGTTCTTGCAACCAAGGTGTGTATACCTATGGGAGACGGACCCAATGACCGCGGTTTGTCACGCAAGCATATTAAAGAGCAATGCGATGCAAGCTTGAGAAGGCTCGGCGTCGACTATATCGATTTGTACCAATGCCATCGCTACGATGACGAGACACCGCTTGATGAGACGCTTCGCGCTTTGGATGATCTGATTAAACAGGGCAAGGTGTTATATACAGGTGTTAGTATGTGGAAGGCCGAGCAGCTTCTAGATAGCGTTCATTTGGCCAGAGCGTTGAATTTGAATCCAATTATATCTAATCAACCCCAATATCATATGTTCAGGCGAGGCATAGAAAAGGATATAGTTCCATTATGTAAAAGGGAAGGAATCGGTCAAATAGTGTTTTCGCCTTTAGCTCAAGGCGTTCTGACTGGTAAATATAAATCGGGAATGCCTTTACCGACGGATTCACGGGCAGCAGATCCCGCGCAGAATGGAGCAATTGCTAATTTTATGAAAGAAGAGCTATTGATTAAGGTAGAAAAGTTGGGGCACATTGCGACGCGCAATGATTTAAGTATGTCTCAGTTGGCATTGGCATGGATTTTACGCTTGGACAATGTCTCTAGCTGCATTATTGGAGCTTCTCGACCAAAACAGGTGGAAGAAAATATAAAATCATCTGGCGTAAAACTTTCCGCTTTGGATATAAAAGAAATCGAAGACATTTTAAATAGCTAAATCATGTGATGTGAGGAAGGAAGAGGCGAATGTCGACAATGGATCATCTTATGGACAATGCAGAAGCGGATAGTGTGCAACGAACTAGTTTGAAAGTCGAACAGATGGATGAGGACCGTGAAAAGCGGATTGCCTGGTGGCGCGAAGCAAGAGTTGGTCTCTTCATTCACTGGGGGTTGTACTCGCTGCCGGGAGGCGTTTGGAAGGGCGAAACGGTGAATGCTTCTTACGCCGAGCACCTGCAATTAAGAGCTCAAATTCCAATAAAGGAATATGAGCAGATTGCTGATGAGTTCAACCCGGTTCATTTTAACGCAGTAAAGTGGGTTCAGGCTGTGAAGGATGCTGGTTTGAAATATATGATATTCACAGCTAAGCATCATGATGGATTCGCCATGTACGATTCCAAGGTAAGTGATTATAACATTGTTAAGGGATCCCCTTTTGGGCGAGATCCTATTGCGGAATTGGCCGCTGCTTGCCAGAAGGAAGACATTGTTCTTTGCTTATACTACTCCCATGCGATGGATTGGCATCACCCTGATTCCCAAGGAAACACGTTGGATTTCCTGGGCAATATTGGCGCTTATGATCCACTCGAAGCATGGGTGAATGATGTCGACAAATCAACTCGCTATGAGCGGTATTTGCAAGAAAAGGCATATCCCCAAATTGATGAGCTGCTCACTCAGTATGGACCTGTTGGCATCCTTTGGTTTGATTGTGGACATAAAGTTACTGACGAACAGGGCAAGACATTCGTAGATTTGGTCCACGGCTTACAACCAGGCTGCTTGGTGAATCGCCGAGTTCGACGGGAAGGCTTCGGAGATTATGAAAATACCGGTGACAACCAACTTCACGTTCGGACAAAGAGAAGGGACTGGGAGTCGATCGCTACATTAAATCATTCCTGGGGCTATAACAAAACGGACCATCAGTGGAGAAGTCCAAAAGATATCCTGCATGACATGATTAATGTTGTCAGCATGGGCGGGAATTACGTCATCAACGTTGGGCCTACAGGTGAAGGAGAATTCGACCCGAAGTCACTAGAGTTGCTTCAAGTAATCGGTAGTTGGTTGAAACAGAACGGTGAAAGTATTTACGGTACACAAGGCAGTCCGATCGGCAAGATGCCTTGGGGCCGCTGTACGATCAAAGGACATACGTTATATTTACATATTTGGGATTGGCCTGTTCATGGGGAGCTGATGGTACCAGGCTTTCACAATCCTATTCACAGTGCTTATTTGTTGGCGGATTCGGAGAAAACTCACTTAAATCAACAACTGATGAATGCATCCGGGGATATTATTCTTCAACTGCCAGTAGAGGCGCTTGATCCAATATGCACAGTGGTAGCGGTTGAGTTTGAGGGTGATATTGACACTAATCCTCGCCAAGTTTTATTCCCCGGAAGCGTGTCAAACGTTTTCGGTGTTTTTGACGGGGAGCTTTATGGAGAATTTTTGAGATTTGATACAGGGAAAAAGGGTAGAGATAATGTCAGGGACTGGAAGTCTTCCCATGATTATATGTGTTGGAATTTTCGTGTGGCGAGCCCAGGTGCATACCGGGTAACTGCTGTTTATGGAGCAAATGAGCAATCCGCAGGAGGTTCCTATGAAATCTTAGTAGGGCCCGAGAAGCTGGCGGCAACGGTGAATTTTACAGGCAGTGAGTACCAGTTTCAAGCCTATGAGATTGGTCAAATTGAGTTTGCTGATGAAGGCGAATATACAATGACCATCAAGCCCGACACGATATGCGGTAACGTATTGATGAATTTAAAGGAAATTTCGCTCGTTAGTCTTTGAATTGCATTTCACATAATTTAGCATGATTCCAATGAAGGGGTGAACAGGTTTATGACCAAATCAGCGGCAATTGAAAAGTATGAAGCCATTATTACAAAGCTTATTCGACAGATGAAAAATTTAAAGCCGGCATTCCAAGAGAGTGTCGCTATCGGCATTGTTTCTATGGACAATTGGGAGTGGCCCCAAGGAGTAGGACTGTTTGCTTTATATTCGTATTATAAGGAAACAGGTAATTTGGAGATTAGAGACGAGCTTATCGAGTGGTTTGACAAGAGAATTGAGGAAGGGCTGCCTGACAAAAACGTAAATACAATGTGTCCCATGCTGACGTTAAGCTATTTGGCTGAAGAAACGGGAAATCCGGCATACATCGAGCTCTGTAAAGAGTGGGTCACCTATGTGATGGAAGAAATGCCAAGAACGGATGAGGGGGGACTTCAGCACGTAGTCACCAGAAACCTGAACGAAGGCCAATTGTGGGATGATACGCTCTATATGACAGTCTTGTTCGTAGCTAGAATGGGTGTCCTTTTGCATGAAGATAAGTACTTTCAGGAAAGCATTCGTCAGTTCTTAGTGCATCTCAAATATTTAACGGATGTGAAAACAGGATTGTTTTTCCATGGTTGGACGTTTATTGGCCATCATCATTATGCGCAAGCGTTGTGGGCTCGGGGGAATTCTTGGTATACAGCGGGTCTAGTTGATTATCTAGATATTGCCCCATTACCTTCGGGAGTTAGCGAGTTTCTAATCACATCATTAGAAAGACAGGTTAGGACTCTTGCTTCACTCCAGCATGAGAGCGGACTTTGGCATACCTTGTTGGATAAACCGGATTCCTATTTGGAAACTTCAGCCTCGTCAGCCTTTGCATACGGAATTTTAAAAGCAGTTCGGAGAGGCTTTTTGGATGAAAGCTATCGTGCTGTTGGATTGAAAGCATTGGAAGGTGTACTGCACAAAATTGATGATGACGGCATCGTTCATGGGGTTTCGTATGGCACTGGGTTAAAGGATAATCTGGATTATTACCGCAATATCAAGCAATGCCCCATGCCTTATGGTCAATCGATGGCTCTATTGTTAATGGTCGAAGCGTGCAAATTACAAGCGGGCAGCTGAAAGCTGCCTTTTTTTTTCAAAATATCTATGAGACCTTAAGTTTGTTCAATATGAACTTAAATAACTAGTATGATAGCAACTCTCCCATAAACTATGATTTAGCAAAGGGTTTGGAAGGAGGGGGTCACTTTTTAGTAAGCGTTTGCATGTTAAAAGTGGGTTGATAGGAAGCTAGCGTTTTTACCTGTTTTTAGAATCCTACTACTGAATGATGGAGGAAGAATGAAACCAATGGTTATGAAAAAAAAGCTATCATTACTCTTAGTATCTGCAATGGTTTTCTCTATGTTTGCTTCCGTCGATTTTGCGTACGCAGACGCAACTACAACAACAGCCACAACTGCACCGACGACTACGCCAACAGCAACACCAGCAGCTACTCCCGCGGCCACACCGGCAGTTACACCAGCAGCTACACCAGCAGCTACTCCCGCGGCCACACCGGCAGTTACACCAGCAGCTACACCAGCAGCTACACCTAAAGCTACAACTACACCAACGACTACACCGACAGCACCTCCTATGGACACGCAAGCTAAATTTAACGCTTTAAAAGAAAAAGGAATTTTTGAAGGATCAGACGCAGTAGGTTCAGCAGGTCTCGACAAAGACGTGACACGTGCTCAATTAGCCAAAATAATCGTCTTGATGAACGGTTTAAAGGAAGATAAGCCTTCAAGTTCCATTTATAAAGACTTAGCTGCGGCAGATTGGGCGGCTGGATTTATCGGCGCAGCGACAAAAGCAGGCTATATGGAGGGTATCGCAAAGGATCAATTTGATCCGGAGGGTATCGTAACCATTGAACAAATTGCCTCTGTACTTGCACGCGTGTTCAAACTACAAGCCGATGAGGCCGAAACAGCCAAAGTAACTGGAACCGTATCCAGTTGGGCAAAAGGGAATGTTGCTGCTGCGATTACGGCAGGTCTCATTTCGAGCACAACAGATTACACGAAAACAGCTAAGCGCGAGCTGCTTGTCAATTCCGCCTACGCCGCCTATCAATTAGTTCAAGCAGGAGGACCGGCTGTAACCAAAGTATCTGTTGCTGATTTCAAAGTAACAGGGGCCAAAACGCTCTCGGTCAAATTAAACGGTGTTATTGCCGACACCAGCAAGCTAACCGTTTCAATTCTTCGTGGCAGCATTACTGGGTCTGTTGTAACAGGCGCTCAAAAATGGAATACGAACAAGAACGAAGTAACCATTACGTTGGATACGAAGATGACGGAAGGTATTTACACAGTTAAGCTTGAAGCGGTAAAAGATGGTGGATTAACCATTGATAAAGGTACGGCAGAGGTATCTGTAACCAATGAAAAAATCACTGCAATTGAGTTCACGACACCATCTGATACCATCGCGCAAGGTAAAATCAAATTGACCTTTAAAGCAACGAATCAGTACAAAGAAGTATCAGATATTAGTGCGGCCATATTCAGCATCTATACGAGTCCGGATGGAGACACAGTTCCAGCTGGTGACTCACAGTCTTTGACTGTTGATGTCACACATGCTGTTTACGCCAACAAATTGCGTAAAGATTCGCAGTTGACTGTTAACATCGTTGCGCCGGATTATTCCGTACAAACAAGCAAGGTCTTTACGGTCGGTGATCCGCAAACAGTTAGCAAAGTTGAATTGGGCGACATCGTGTATGTCAACGGCAAAACAAAATTAGAAGCGGGTGATATGGTAACCGTGCCCTACAAAGCATTTGACCAATATGGCTATCAAATCACGGATCTCGACGTATTGAAGAAAAATGCAAGCGCATACTCCACAGCAGCAGGAGTGATTGATACAGCTGCAACGGCTCCTCCTCAAGGATTTGGTTTTATTGCTGAAGAAACAGGGGACGGAATTCCAGATTTGAAGGTGAAAGCTGTCTCTAACTTTGGTCAGCTTAACGTTCAAGATGTTACGCTTTCCGTATCGGGCTTTGGATCTTCCGGACAAACCGCTACCAAAGTCTTGAAAATAGGAGCTTCCAAAGCGCCATATGATATAAGCATAGGCAACTTCCCGAATACCGTTGCTGTTGGAGATGATGATTTTTATTTGCCAATCGTTGTCAAAGACCAAGGCGGGAACATTCTAAGTACAGATGATGTCATAGAGAATGCCGACCAGATCAGTGTTTACGGATTTGCTAACGGCAGCGCCACAATTGGAGCCAAGGATGCTTTTGGCAAACTAATTGGCGGTATCGAGAAGAGTGGTGCAAATAGAGGTACAATTCGTATTTCCGATCTAAAAACGTTAACGGATCAAAATAAAGGGCCATTAACAGTTAAAGCATCGATCATTACTAGCGGAAAAACGGCATCTAATACCACAAATATTGTTACTAAACGTTATCCGAAGACCGTTTACCTTTCGGTTGTACCGAAGCCGAAAATGCTGCCTTCTCTTGAAATGGTGAATGGAAGAACGGATAATGCTTTTAGATTCAAGTTCAAAGATCAATACAATGAAGATTTTGATCGCGATTACCGGGGCTACTCGATGAAAGTGAGCTTAGCCAAAGCATCCGGTACTGTAACCGATGCCGTGTATATTGTCAGGGGAGTTAATACAATTGATGCTGCCAACCCTACTTTCATTGTGAAAGGTGTGGATGGTACAGCTGATGGATATAACTCGGGGGACACCAAATCAAATTATGATTTCGGCTATTTCCGTGATAGAGATCTTTTCTTCACTGCGAGAGTTGGCGATAACAATGAAGGAACCTATCAAGTTACAGCTCAGTTGTTTAAAGGGGATCAGGCAGCTGTTGCAGCAGGAACGGCTTCCTTAATGTCAACAGCCATTGGTTCTACTCAGCTTATTAAAGGTAGAGAGGCGAATAATTTAGTTTATACACTCACTCCATTTGCCAATGGTATCTATGCGGTTGATAAGATTAAGGATACGCTGAAAGGCGCAGAAAGTAATACCATCACTACGACAAGTTCTACTGTGACCTCTAGCATATACTCTACAGAAGGTGTTTCATTAGAAAACTATTTCTCCGGCAAAATCACACTAACTGCTAAGGATGCGAGCGGCAACGTAGTACAATTGCCTAATAACACGGTTCAGACGCTTAATTCTATGACAACATCCAACACGGTAGCTTCATCCATTGTGATTAAGCCGAAGCAAGATGGACAAAATGGAACTTTATCTGACGGTTATGGTATTCGCGGAAAAGATGTGGGGACAACAAGTATTTCTGTTGTGTTTAAACCATCCAATTACGTTGGAAGTAAGGTTGCATTCCTTGATAATATTGCCATTAAAGATGATCCGTTAACAGTTAGCTCGTTGACAGCCACCTATAACGGCAAAGCAAAAATCATATGGATGTCTGCTCTCAAGAGTGGAATTACCGTTTGGTCGGGTAATGATGGCGGCAAATTGAACCAAAAACAAACGTTCAGCAACATTACGCTACTGGATCAGTACGGTAACAACGGCTTTAAAAATAGTTCCGTATTCCGTGTTGCTCCTGTATTCGGTATTCAATTTTTCATAAGCAATGTCAAGTGGGCAAATGATAATATTGTACCGAATTCAGGTTATCTCAATGTTGAGTACAACGCTACCGGCGTAAACAGCGTAAACGGGAAATCTAATGCTGTTACTTCCGCGCCAGCTGGTACTGATCCAACCGACTGGGTATTCTCAACAGTCGCGAATTTTGATAAAGATAATAAACCTATAGATCCAGTAGTTAAACTTACTCGCGGAGACGCCAAATACGTCTACGTACCAGCTAAATCCGCTATTGACGGATCACCTGTAGAAGTTTCTTCATTTACGGTAACCATGATTACAGCAAGCGGCAAATCAATCTCAGTTGATGTTTACCCAGATCCAACGAAGTAATCACTCAGTGACTGGAACAAGTATTTTGCAATAAAAAAGGCAGGTTGCGTCAAGCAATCTGCCTTTTTTTATTTATCATTCCCAAGAAAAGCATCAGCTTCATTGTATCCTTAAGTCAAAATATGTCCACCCTCAACGTGAAGAACCGTTCCGGTCACGAAACCGTTTTGGATCAAGTAAAGTACGCTTTGCGCGACATCTTCCGCTGTGCCCACTCGTTTCACAGGGAGTTTGTTCGCAACCGTTGCATAGAAATCATTACGCGCTTCTTCAGTCATTTTACTGCGTGAAGGCGTATCAATAATACCGGGTGAAATGATATTCACTCGAATGGGAGCAAGCTCCAGCGCCAAGGTTTGGCCTAGGTTTGCCACTGCTGCATTGACTGCGCCGAGTGTAGCAGAACCAATCATGGCTTTGTAGGCAACGACGCCTGAGAATAAGGTGATTGAACCGTTCGATGAAATTTTCGGTGCTCCGTATTTAGCGGCATAGTATTGGCCCCAGAATTTGTTTTCGAACAACTTCCGGGCTTGGACTGTATCCGTTTGGAGGAATGACCCGCCAGATGTTTCCGCTGCACTCACTACAAGATGATCGAACTGGCCGACGGTTTCAAAGAAAGATTGAACTTGTTGTTCTTGTGTCGTATCCAGCGTGTAAGCCGCAGCTCGAGATCCCAACTCCACTTTTGCTTTTTGCAATTTATCTTCGGAACGGCTGGCAATGATCACATCTGCTCCAAGCGCTATGACTTGTTTAGCTGTTTCCAAACCAATTCCAGAACTTCCACCGATTATCACTACTTTTTGATTTTGCAACATGGTTATTCCTCCTGATTTTGTGTGTATTAAAAATTCAATACCTCTTTTAGATGTACATCAAGTTCGGATACAAATTTATCAACGTTCGGATTTTTGACGACATCATAACAAGCGAAGCTCTTTAGAGGCTGCATTCCGAGAAATTCCTGTACGCGATGCAAGTGACTTATTGCTTCTTCTAAGTTATTCCCTTTAAAAAACTGAGTTGGATCGTTAAATGCTTGTTTAGGAGCATTCCAAGTCGTCGAAAACATATATTTTTTGCCGGTTAATAATCCGCCACTCCCGTATTGATCGGCACCCTTGAAAAATAATCCGTAAGCATAGACTTCGTCCATATATGTTTTAAATAACCCAGGAACACTGAACCAGTAGATGGGTGTTTGGTAAATGATAATATCAGCCCAGAGAAATTTTTGTTGTTCTGCTTCGATTGAATATCCGTTTTGAATAATGGTTGTTTGGATAGTGTTCTTTTCTTCTAGCAATCTCACCATGCTATCCATCAAAGTTTGATTCAGTTTCCCAGATGATGAACCATATTGCTGGTGACCATTAATAATCAGTATGTTTTTCATCTTCACTCTTCTCCTCCATAGGTTCTCAATTGCTTAACCAAGATATTTCAATTCTTTATAGGAATTAAACAATTGGTTCTTCGCTATTATAGATGCAGTTAATTCATTTAGGGAAGTAGTGATATTAATTTCATATAATTTCCGAAAAGTTACTTTTGTGATATGATGGGGTAAATCATAAGAATTTTTTTATGGAGGATATTTATATGAATGCTATTGAACCGATCGTACTGAGCAAAGGAACACCAGGCGTGCCTTGTCCCATTGCCAAAACACTTGACGTGATTGGGACTAAATGGACCTTTTTAATCATTCGGGACCTTCTTATCGAAGGTACACTGCGATTCAGCGACTTGTTGAAATCAATGGATGGCATTAGTCCAAAAACGCTCTCGCTCCGTCTTAAGGTACTAGAGGAACACGGGGTATTGGAAAGGAAAGTGTTTCCCGAAGTTCCCCCTCGTGTTGAATATACGTTAACGGAAAAAGGAAAGAGATTGGAACGTATTTTTGTTGAATTGAAGAGATTTGGATTAAATTTGTAAAAGAGACTGTTTCAAATGTAAATAAATTCACTTAGGTGCACAGAAAACAAAAAAATGAGAAGGCAGGGTATGCCTTCTCATTTTTTTGTTTTCTTCGACTCCAAAGGAAAGTCACCCGAACTTTATTTAGCGGAACGTCGATCCGTTATTTCAGGAAATCTGCGCTTGAAATCAAATAAGAGGAACGTGAGTGCGTTATTTGATCAAAATGAATGATCCGGAGGCAAAAAACAGCGAAATAACGCATCGACGTTCCTCTTCCTCATGATTTATGGGGGTTTTCGTCCAAATAGCACATCGACGTTCCCCCTCAGCAAATTCTGGTTTTCATAGCCTATTACAGTAAAGGGTAAAAAGGCATAACATCCCAAAATAGCTTTGGAACAGCCCATTTTTTAGGATTCCACCAATCTTATTTTTCCCTATTTAATATCATAATAGAAAATATTTAAGTCAGAATAAATTATTATTAGGGTACGGAAGTAGATGGTATCGAGGATAACTAGATTTTATCCTGATTGTCTTTGTGACAGCAAGTATCATAGGGTAAATTGGTCAATGATTATCAGTCCGATATCTGGTATCGGGCAGACTTTAAAATGAACGAATCCCCACTGGCCTACTCGACCGGTGGGTTATTTTTATGTCTTCGCATATACTCTTTCACGGCCTCTACCACAACATCAACCATCTTCTTATTCTGTTTCGCGGCGAATATCTTTAGCTCAGTATGGAATTGATCATCGAAATCAAAAGTTGCTTTTTTCTTATTTACAGGTTTCTGTATACCTGTATTTACAGTTTCCTGTATTTCTTGACTCCGCCGTTTTCCTAATAACTGCTCAATCGCATCACGCTTGGACACGTTGCTCCAGCTCCTCGACAAAATTTCTATAATTCCTTAGTGCCGATGTATCCGAATTACTGTATTCCTGTATTCCTGTAATAGAAAACTCCTTGATTCTATTTCTTCGCTTTATTTCCGCTCGAAACACAACTTCCTCGTATTCTCTCCTTACCCTATCAATGATTGTTTTATCAATGATTGTTCTAGAATCGATCATTGTTGGCAATATGCCGCATAAAACAAGGTCCAGCTTTTTAACCTCTTTGATGTGAATCATTGTTGCGATGTACCTGTCCAGCGCGTCATAACACATTGGTTCGCATTGTAGCATGACGATTGCATAGTCGGAAGCCACTAAACCATTAATCGTGTGCTCTCCGAGATTTGGAGGTAAATCAATAAGTATGTAGTCGTATCTGGCCTTTACTTTATGTAGTGTATCTCTCAAAATGGTCGAACTCATTGAAGGATTTTGATGGATAAGCAGGGGCAGAGTTGCAAGCATTTCATCAGCCGGAATGAAGTGAAGGTTGTAGGTTAATTTGCGGATGTAGGGGGTGGGATTCATGTTTTTACACGCCTCAAAAATAGTCATTTTGGAGTAATCGTGTATATCTCGTTGAGTAAGAAACTGTGTCAAATTGCCTTGGCTATCGAAGTCCACACAGAGAACCTTGTACTTCTTAGAGAGAAGATACCCCGTAATGGCCGTGGTTGTCGTTTTACCAACACCGCCTTTTTGATTACCGATTGAAATAATGGCTCCCATAACCCATTCCTCCTTATTTCTGTAAACCTTTATTCCTGTATATAGTTCTACAATAGATCTATTTAAAAGGGGGTCATGCACGGTCAAGTTGAGAGTGTATTCAGCAATCATAGCGCCAGGAATTTCTCTTTCAAATCAATTTTCTGTATATGTATCCATAAGGTCAAATTTCGCCAAAATATTTTTTCTAACGAATTCTGCAACAAATCGTCAAATTCGCTGTCATGCACAACAAATTCCAACGAATTCTGAAACAACAAAAACGGAGCCATGCGATTAGCGGGCTCCGTTTTCTAATTAATTATGGAATATCACAAAGGAGAAATGAACGAATCGATAGAAGGAAATTGTTTGAATTCTATATAGGACCTCAACAAAACTACGAATGTACATAATCACGGCTAAAATAAGTGATTACTCTTTCTTTAGATCGTAAATGCATGGGAAATTCCGCCTAACTGTTTCAGTTTTGTGATTTGCTAAGGTTTTTTTCTAATGTGTGGGTCTGAAAAGTGGAATGGGGAGGCATTCAGGTGGAGAGCTTTGTGGGCATTCACGTATTCAGAACCTTTTTTACAGCTTCTGCTACCCTCTCTTTATCAAAAGGCTTCACAATAAAATCTCTTGCGCCAAGGGTAATGGCTTCAATAACAAAGGATTGTTGCCCCATTGCTGATACCATTATTATCTTTGAATCGTTGTTGTAACGTTTAATTTCCTTTAATGCAGTAATTCCATCCATCTCGGGCATTGTTATATCCAACGTAATCATGTCAGGTGAATGCTGTAAAAAAAGAGAGATTGCCTCAAGTCCATTCGATGCTTCGGCTACAATTTCATGCCCTAATTCTAAGAGGATGTTCTTAATCATCAATCGCATAAAGATAGAATCATCTACAACCATTAGTCTGGCCATTTTAATTATCACCTTTCAGAGGGACTTTCTACCTAGCTATTTACTGTAATAGATGGCTACCATAATTCGTTACATAATGAAAACTCCCCTTATTAGAAGAATAAGGGGAGTTGTAGATTTGTCCCTTCCTTCGGTAACTGGCAAGCATAGCGAAGTATTTCGCCTTAGCTCCTTTAGCTTTGCGTCACTAATTTTCATTAGTTTTGCTCTTATCGTATAGCAGAAGAATTACTATTCATTTATTAAATTATAGCACTCTTTTTACTAGGAATAAAGTACTAGTATTAAAGTTGTGCCTTAAGCAGCCCTTGATTGTGTTAACCAAGTTAGATTTATACTGCTCGAGATTTTTTTACGTGTATTCGTCACTAATATCAAGCAAAATTTGTAAGACATTCGGGAAATTGGATCATTTAGATGTGATGTAGGTAAATAATGCCCGATTTCAGTGAGAAAGACGAACGATTCTCTTGATTAATTCTGAAATCCTATGTATTATTAAGTTAGATTTACAAGGGTTGATAATTGATCTTGAAGGTGATTCCATGCCACAACTAGATTCTAATGAATACAAGAAGAAGCTGTGTCACCTCTATAACGAAATCTCCAAAGAGTTGTTCGGGTTTGGCACAACACTGCTGAAGGTTTCCATTGATCAGAACATTATTACTTTTCATGCCAAGCATCGCCGTTCTCCGCGTTCAACCGCATTGGAAGGCGAGGCGCCAACGCTCAAACACGAAGTCGATTTTTATATGTCCTCTATATACAAGAAGAGAATCCGTGACAGGCTTGAGCAAGAACTTGGCTTATCCATGGATGCGGTGTTAAGGGACTATGATCCGCCGACGCAATGGGCAATAACGAACATTATTCTTAAACAAACCGAATAGTTTTGTCGCGGTGTTCTCTTTTGATTTATCTTAAGAGGAAACCACATGTATACCAATAGATGTCACTTTACGTTGTTTACAATGAAGAGTGCTCTTGATTAGAAGCTTCTTTCTATCAAGGGTACTTTTCTTTTTTTTGTATAGCTGGATTTACGGCGAAACGCGCATATATCTGAGGTCTTGAAAGAATACTAGTAAAAATTTAACAGGGGATTCACGCATTAAAATCATACATGATAAAACTTGGGAGGACGATGAATGATGAGACAAAAAATGGTACGCGGTTTAATTTCTTTATCTGTAGTAGGACTAGCCTTAACAGGTTGCGGCACAGCGAAGGACCAGGGCAATACAAGTGGAGCTACAACAGCACCCACAGCAGCTGCCACAGCGGCATCTAAAGGGGAACCTACAACTTTAATCATTTCCACCTGGGGTTTTGCGGATGATTTCTTTAAGAAAGAAGTGTACGCGCCATTTGAGAAAGAGCATAATGCTAAGATCGTTCTTGAAATAGGCAATAACGCAGAACGTTTGAACAAAGTGAAACAAGGCAGTTCGAGTGTGGATCTCATTTATTTATCCGATTATTACGCACAACAAGGCATTGAAGCGGGACTTTTCGATAAGATCGACCGCAGTCGTATTCCGAATTTGAAAGACATCTATGATTTGGCCAAGGCGCCTCTGGGCGAAGATTACGGTCCAGCCTACACAGTAGGTCGACTGGGTATTGCCTACAATCCGAAAGCAACCACCAAAGAGATCAAGTCATGGAGCGACCTCTGGAGTCCTGAGCTTTCCAAGAAGCTGACACTTCCTAACATCACATCAACAACAGGTCCAATGGTCTTGGATGCAGCATCTGTTGTCGCTGGTAACACGACGTTTAATGAGGATCAAGCTTTCGCAAAGGTTAAGGAAGTGAATAAAGGAGTCGTTAAATACTACGGCCAAACCTCCGAATTCGTTAACATGTTCTCGCAAGGTGAAATTGCAGCGGGGCCTATCATGGAAATGTATGTGAAGGATTTGAAAGCGGCTGTGCCAGAAACGAAGTTCGTCTCCCCGCAAGAAGGGGCTTACGCGGTTATGAACACGGTCAACGTGATTAAAGGAAGTAAGAATAAGCAGCTGGCTGAAGATTTCATCAACTGGCATTTGAGCAAGGAAGTACAGGAGAAATCAGCGAAAGCGAAAGTAGATTCACCTGTAAACACGACACTTCAGCTATCGCCTGAAGAAGCTACGGGGATTACCTATGGCGCTGACGTCGTAAGTAAACTTCGTAAATTGGATATGAAATTCGTCAATCAGAATCTTAAAGCATGGATTGCCCGTTGGAACAAGGAAGTTGCTCAATAATTAAAATCAATCAAGGGTATATGCGGATATACCCTTGATTTCTTCAATAGGACTTAAAGGGGGCTTAGTCATGAAAAAGAAGGTCATCTTAGATGTAGACACGGGTGTGGATGATGCGCTAGGTATTCTGTTGGCCGTCCGCAGCGGAGAGATGGATGTGCTCGGAATTACTACCGTGAATGGTAACGTTTCTCTGGACCAAGCGACCAAGAATACATGTAAGATCCTCCAACTGCTTGGGATGGAAGATAAGATTCCTGTCGTTAAAGGGGCAGACAAGCCTTTGATGCGAGCTTCTCACTTTGAGCATCATGTCCACGGCAATGACGGGCTTGGCGGCGCTTTAAGCGATATGCCGGTTCATATGCAGACGACTGCTGGACATGCTTCCGATTTTATCGTGGATCAAGTGCGGAGTCACGTCGGAGAAGTCACTTTAGTCATGACAGCTCCGTTAACGAATCTGGCTTTGGCGGTTATGAAGCATCCTGATTTGATTCATCAAGTCAAGGAAGTGATTGTGATGGGGGGCGTCGTTCAAGGCTTCGGCAATGTAACGCCCACGGCGGAGTACAATATGTATGTCGATCCGGAAGCCGCGAAAATCGTTTTCCAGGCGGGTTTTCCATCCTTAACCCTTGTAGGGTTGGATGTGACGCGTAAAGCGCTGCTGACCGATGAACATATCCGTGAGCTCGGAGATTCTCCCATAGCTAGCTATGTTCAGGAAAGCACCGCGAATTATATGAAGCGATATTATGAACGTAACGGAGTTCGGGCCTGTGCGCTTCATGATCCGCTTGCAGTCGGAGTGGCTCTGAATAAACAGTTGGTCAAGACACGCCATTATTACGTTGATGTCGAAACCCGCAGCGAGCTGTGTGACGGACAAACCGTATGCGATTTCCAGAACCGCTTATCCAAAGAGGCTAATGTTCATGTGTGTACGGAGGTATCGGCTGACGAATTCCTCCAGCTTTTTATAAACGTGCTGCGTGCCTAGCGAACCCAGGAACAGGAGTAAAGCTACATGAAAAAAAAGTTCTTATTCTTATTATTGCTACCGGGACTACTGTTCCTGATGATTTTCATGGTGGTACCGATCCTTCTCACGATAGGTTCAACCTTTTTCGATAAAGGGACATTTACGCTTGGAGGGTACTTAAATTTCTTTAAAGACCCTTATTTTCTCAAAATCGTATGGACGACGCTGCGTGTCAGCTTGGTAACTACCCTATTTTGCATCTTGCTTGGATTTCCGGTGGCTTACTTTATCTCCAAACAGAGTCCGAGACAAAAAGCGGTCTTACTGGCCTTAGCTATTTTCCCGCTGCTTACGAGCTCGGTTGTCAGGTCGTTCAGCTGGATGATTATTTTAGGTAAAAAAGGGCTGCTCAATAATGCCTTGATGGCCATTGGTATCATCCAAGAGCCACTCGATATTTTGTATACGCCAGCTGCGATGATGATTGGCCTGCTCCATTTATTTCTTCCGCTCATCATTATTACGTTGGTCGGTGTTCTTGAGAATATAGATCCGGATCTGATCAAAGCGGCGGAGAGCTTGGGAGCTAGCCGATTTACGGCTTTCGTCAAGGTCATCGTGCCGCTTAGTGTACCCGGATTAATTATAGGCAGTATCCTTGTTTTTGTCGGAAGCTTGACAGCTTATACGACACCGGCTTTGCTCGGAGGCAAGCAGCGGGTCATATCCACATTCCTCTATCAGAATGCGATTACTCTGAACGATTGGTATCTCGCCTCTGTCATTGCCGTGATTATGATCGTGATCACTTTCGTGGTTATTGCGCTTATGAACAAACTGGCTACTAAATTAAATCCGAAGGGGTAGAAGTATGCGGGAGAAGAATCGAGGACTGGCCTTATTTACACTACTTGTCTATATATTCTTGCTCGGGCCGCTCGTCATTATTGCATTTGCTTCATTTGAGCCAGGGAGTGTATTGAAATTCCCACCGACAGGATTCTCATTGAAATGGTATCGCAACATTTTGGAAGTCAAGATGTTCATGACGACCGCGGGTACCTCTGTTATCGTATCGATGATCGGTAATTTGTTTGCATTGCTGCTTGGTATCCCAGCGGCTTATGCGTTAAGCCGGTTTGAGTTTAAGGGCAAAGGGGCACTTAATGCAATTTTTATTTCCCCCGTGCTTATTCCAGGTATCGTGCTTGGATTTACGATGCTTAAGTACCTTATCGTCACCTATCACCTGCCGATCTATGCAGCTTTGCTGATTGGACATACCGTGATTATGCTTCCTTTTATTATCCGCGTCATTGCATCAAGTTTATCGAATTTTGATTTCGCTATTGAGGAAGCTGCGTTAAGTCTTGGCGCCGGTCAGCTTAAAACCTTTTTCAAAGTAGTCCTACCGAACATCAAATCCGGTATTATTGCAGCCATTCTTATTGCATTTTTAGAATCATTTAATAATGTCGACATTTCGGTCTTTATGACGGGTCCTGGAGTCAGTACACTGCCAATACAGATGCTGACATATGTGGAGAATCATTTTGACCCTACAATTGCCGCTATTTCTGTCTTACTCATGCTCTTCACTGCCGTACTTATGTTCATCATTGAACGGTTGATGGGTTTATCCTATTTCACCAAACGATAACGGAGGCTTTCATCCATGGCATTGCTATCACTGGAAAATATTTCGGTTGCCTATGACCAGCAATATATTCTGCAGGACTTCAACCTAAGTGTTGAAAAAGGAAGTCTGATTTCGCTGCTCGGTCCAAGTGGATGCGGGAAAACGACGACTTTGCGGCTAATCGCGGGATTTATAGAGGCAAGGGCGGGCAAATTTTCACTAAACGGAAAAGATTATACGCACGTTCCCGTCAACAAACGAAACTTCGGATTCGTGTTTCAGAGCTATGCTTTGTTTCCACACTTATCCATTTATGATAATGTAGCATTCGGTCTGCGCCTTCGGAAAGTGAGCGGGGCAGAGATCGATCGGCGGGTCAGGAACATCCTTGATATCGTAAGCTTGTCCGGCTTCGAAAAGCGCTTTCCGAAGGAGCTCTCAGGCGGCCAAAGACAGCGGGTCGCTATTGCTCGGGCGCTTGTGATCGAGCCGGAACTGCTGCTCTTCGACGAACCGCTAAGCAACTTGGACGCTAATCTGCGCATTAACATGCGGGTCGAGATCCGCCGCATCCAGCAGGAGCTTGGTATTACTACGGTCTACGTATCGCATGATCAGGAAGAGTGCTTCTCTATCTCCGATCAAGTTGCGATTATGAATAAAGGCATCATTGAACAGCTTGGCGCACCAGCGGCGATATTTAAATATCCAAAAACGGAGTTTGTGGCTCGGTTTATTGGCTTTACGAATTTTATTACTTTCGATTCAAGGTTTGCTGGAAACGAAGAGATTGCATTAAAGGTGAAAGACTATATGTTCGCCGTTACGAAGCATGCCAGCAAAGGAGAGCAGCTGGGTATGCAAGGGGCTATTCGTCCGGATGATGTAGTGATTGGAATGCCTGATGAAATAGAGGCAGGAGCGAATCGATTGACAGGTCGTGTCAAGGTCAGCACCTTCCTCGGAAGAAGCTATCAATACGTTGTCGAGACGGAGCTGGGAAATTTCACAGTGAATAAAGAAATGGAGCTTCCTTACCTGAATGGTCAGGAGGTCCGGCTTCTTTTTCCTAGCGAGAAATTAGTTCTAGTTGAGTAATGTACTTGGAGGCGAAGGCAGATGCGTGTAGATTTACTGATTGAAAATGTACGAATTTATAATAGTTATTTTAAAACATTCATCCAGGGTAATGCAGCGATATTGGATGGAAGGTTTCTATATATCGGGGAACGGGCTACCGATAGCTTCGAAGCGGCCGAGCACTTGGACGGTCAAGGACGCTATATGATTCCCGGCCTCATTGATATCCATCTGCACATCGAAAGCACGATGGTCACGCCGGAGACGTTCTCATACGGACTCATTCGCAACGGTGTTACAACCATCGTTCCAGAGCCGCATGAGATCGCCAATGTTTTCGGACTTGACGGGGTGAAGGAATTCATTAAAGCTAGCCAACATTGTGTGGCGGACATGTTCTACGCCATCCCGAGTTCAGTTCCTGCCACTTCGATGGAAACGACCGGAGGCGCGATTGAAATCGAAGATTTGGACGAACTGCTTCGTACGGAACGAATCATTTGTTTAGGCGAAATCATGAACTACGTAGACGTCATTACGGATCCTGACTGCAAAACGAACCACATCTTAAACCATATCCGCAGCCATTATCCTCATCTCATTATTGAAGGACATGTCCCGAAACTATTAGATCTAGATTTGCATCGAATGATCTATAGCGGGGTAGATTCTGATCATACACATCAATCGATCGAGGGCATGGAAGCTCGGATTGCTGCGGGCATGTTTATTGAAATTCAAGAAAAATCGATGACACCTGAAGTAATGGCGTATTTAATAGAGCATGAGGTATCCGAGCATTATTGCTTTGTTACCGATGATGTGATGGCGGACTCTTTCGAGCGTCGGGGACACTTGAATCACCTCGTTCGTAAAGCGATCGGGATGGGCATGAAGCCTGAGCAGGCGATTTATGCCAGTACGCTTTCTCCAGCCAAAAGAATGCGGATGTATGATCGCGGCGTAATAGCGCCTGGTAAAATTAGCGATTTTCAACTGATATCCAATCTGGAGCAGATGACAATCGACCAAGTATACAAACATGGGCGAAAGGTCTATGATGTTCGCGAGCCTTACAAGCCTACCGTCCATGCACCCGCCTTTCCAGCACACTACTATCAAAGCGTTCATATGTCGCCGTTAACAGAAGCGGATTTCTCAGTGAACACTGAGGTAGCTGATGGCCGGTATGCTTGCCGAGCCATGATGGTAAAGGATGGCTCCACGTTTACAGAGGAGCATCAGGTTGATGTTGAAGTTCGTCAAGGGAAGCTTAACTGGCAGGAAAGCGGCTATGGGCTCATTGCTACGTTTGAACGCTACGGGATAAACGGTAATCGCGCTTATGGTTTAATCGGCGGTGATACGATCAAACGCGGAGCCATAGCAACGACTTATTCCCACGATAACCATAACATGCTTGTTGTCGGGCACAATCCCGTCGATATGATGATCGCTGCTAATGAGGTCATTAAGAATCAAGGGGGCTTTAGCGTTGTTGAGAACGGAAAAGTGATCGCTAATCTTGAGCTTCCTGTCGGCGGTATTTTAACAGAAGTTCCTTTGGAACAAGTCGCCAAGGAAGTTGAGCAGCTGCGCAAGGCCATGGAATCGTTGGGCTACCGTCATTATAATCCGATCATGTCCATCAGTACGCATTCTTTACCTGTTAGTCCTGCACTGAAAATAACGGATTTTGGTTTAATTGATGTGAATGAAGGGAAAGTTGTGCCTTTAATCATACACGGCTAATTGAAAAAGCTAAGTCATAGATGGTTATAACCACTGTGACTTAGCTTATTTTCGTTGATTTAGGAACCGCCTAATGATAGTTCAATTATATAATACTTAAGAACTACTTGTTGTGTTGTTATTTATAGTCCATTATAATCAGATTAGATAAATACAAAGCGCCACGCCAGTCAGTTACCGTAAAAGAAAACCACATCTCTCTGAAATTGATGTGGTTTTTTTAAATGGAGATAATAGGCAGCTATTCAACCTAAGGACTATTGTAGAAAGAAATTCATCATTGGAGGTTGATGTTGCCATGTCGCTTCGCCGGAAAATCATCATCTGCGTTGGGATGACCACGCTTTGCATGCTATCACTTCTATACTTTATTTCAGAGAGAGCTCTTTTGCGCAATTATGAGCAGATGGAGCTTGAAAGTTTACGTGAAAACGTGAAGCAAAACCTTCTCTCGTATTTTGATGAGTATACAAATCTCGGTGCCATTGCGATTAATTATGCGGGCTGGGACGATACATACAACTTTATGGTAAGACCGACGATTCCTACTAATAACGATCCTTATCTCACGGTCAATTATACCGATTCTTTGTTTATGTCAAGTCGTCTTAATATAACTCTTCTGATGAACAACCGAAGGCAAGTTTACTTCGGAAAAGCTTACGATTATGGCAAAAACGAACCTCTCGCCTATCCGAGTGCATTCATCCATACCTTGCAGACAGAGTATGCTTCTTTCATTGAGCAGTCGGACGCTTCTTCCCGGAAGATGGGGTTATTGCTTGTTGACAAGCAACCGCTGATCGCAACCTCATACCCAATTTTAACGAGCAACAACGAAGGACCCGTTCACGGAACCTTGGTTTTCGCGCGTTTCTTAGACTCGAATTATGTTCAGTATATTTCCGAAAAAACGGACTTGCCTTTAAGTATATCTACTGTGGATCCATCTTTTACAGCTCCTGTTCAAGCTACAACTGTAACCGTTTCCAGAAACAGAGCCATACCGTTTTGGACCGAGTCCGATAAAACAACGATCACAGGCTTCTCACTGTTAACAGACGTCAATAATAAACCGGCCGTTCTCCTGAAGTTCGTGAAGCCGAGAGCATTATATAAGGAAGCCCAGAGAAGTATCTTATTTTACTTGTTCTATTTCGGGCTTTCCGGGTTGGTCTTCTTTTTCATCATTAGTTGTGTCCTTCAGCGAACGATATTTGCTAGATTGAACCGCACGATCAATGGGATGAATGTGATCAAAACAAAACAAGATTTTTCGATTCGTATTCAGGAATCCGGCAAAGACGAGATTACCCAGCTCGAGAAGTCGTTTAACCACATGATGACGTCGCTCGAGCAATCGCAAGACGAAATTCAATATCAAGCGGATCATGATAATTTGACCGGACTCACCAACCGAAAAGCTTTTTTCGAATATCTGGAGAAAATCATTAAACATGGTCAGCTTCCATCCCGCTTTGCCGTAATCTTCATCGACTTGGATCGCTTTAAGTTGATCAACGATACGATGGGTCATCATACGGGAGACTTGTTGCTGATTGAGGTTGCCGGGAGACTACGGCTTTGTATAAAGGAGGGTGAATTCCTTTGTCGGTTGGGGGGAGACGAGTTTTGCATTATTTCCCATAACGTTCACGATTACAACCAAATTGAACACTTGGCAAAGGTTATCAAAGAGGCGATTAATGTGCCCTACGATATAGATGGCTATCGTGCCACGATTTCAGCCAGTATCGGAATAAGTCTGTATCCTGATCATGGAAAGGATTCGGAAAGCTTGCTTCATCATTCCGATATGGCTATGCTGGATGTCAAAGAATCCGGCAAAAATAATTACCGCTTGTATTCGGAATCGATTGAAGCGATTCGAACCAGAAGAATGCTGCTAGAGCAATACTTGAAATGTGCGATTGACAACGACGAGCTTACTCTTCATTACCAGCCAAAATTGGATTTGGCGCGGAATCAAATTGTCGGGGTAGAAGCGCTGCTCAGGTGGACGAACAGACAACTCGGACATGTATCTCCTTATGAATTTATTCCCATTGCTGAGTATTCCGGAATCATTAATGAGATAGGGGAATGGATCATGCGGTCGGCATGTCGGCAATTCATCGCATGGCGAAAGCAAGCGGTGAACATGCCTCTTATCGTTGCCATTAATATTTCAGGTGTCCAACTGCTGCAGCCAAACTTTGTTGAGCGAATTCGCGGTGTGTTCGCAGAAGAAGAGGTCGACCCTTGCCATTTCGAGCTGGAAGTGACGGAAAGTTTTGCGATCGAAAACTTTGAAGAAGTGATCAACATATTGCTCGAATTGCGTAATCTGGGTTTTTTGATTTCCATTGACGACTTTGGAGCAGGCTACTCTTCAATGAAATATGTATGTCAACTCCCCATACAATGTATGAAGATTGATAAAACGTTGATCGATCAACTGGCAGATAACATTCGAAGTCAAGTAGTCGTATCGTCGTTAATCGAAATGGCTCACCGGCTTCAGCTAACCGTAGTGGCGGAGGGAGTTGAGCTGCCGGAGCAGCTTCGTATTCTCCAAACCTACCGGTGCGATCAGATTCAAGGGTTTCTCATCAGCAAACCGGTGCCGGCCAGCAGAATCATTGAGATGTTGAATTCTTCTGATTTGATTCAGGTACCCGAAACAAAATGACAGATGTAAAATACAATTTGGATGAATTGAATAAGCTGAGTCAGGGAAGCTGCGCGGAACCTGGCTTGGCTTTTTTGCGTTAATGGGTAACCATCGATTGCATAGGAGCTGAGGCCCAACCTACAAGTCTTTCTAGGAGTTTAGTAGAAGTTTTAAATGATCTAAATGACATGTAGAATATGTTAATAATATATTGTATAATTCAAATGACAATCAATCCAGTCATACATTCATAATTTGAGGAGGTTTATAATGAGAAAAACCAGTTTATTCATCTTATTTGTATGCTTTTTTATTGTCATATCACTCTTAGGAACATCTGTGTCTCCTTCCGCTGCAGCTAATGAATTAGAGTCCGATAATGAAACAACGCTTTCTCAAAGCAGTTCACCGCAATTGGACACTAACTACGTAAAAGCTGCTGTTAAAGCCAAAAAGCTTTACGTGATCCGTTTGAGCGATATGTCGGAAACGGAAAGTGTCATGATCGCTTCGCTGCAAGGGATACTCGCTAATAAGTCCTCCAATCAAATTTACATACTGCCCGACTCCGGGAATTACAAGATATGGCTGGACGATTTGGTCCTAAAATACGGGGTGAAAACGGAATTTATCCGTGATCCTTGGAAGCTTGTGAAGGAATTCAAGAAGCAGTTCGACGGCTATTTACTATGGGAAAAGGGGAACAGCTCCATCAATGCAGCAACTTCACTAGCCCATTTGAAGCAATCCATCTTAATTGAAAAAGGCGATGTCAAACAAGCCAAAAGCTATAAGCAAGTGATGGATCTCTCAACGAAGGATGAAGCTTGGGTCAAGCAAAACTACTGGAGCCAGCTCAACCATCGCACCTTGATCGAGCAAAAAGGGGAGACAAGTGAAGAATTGGCATCCGGTATGGGCGGCAAACTACGAGATTACGCTGTAATGGCTAACGCTTTCACTTTTTATGATGGGAACAGCGCATTCCGACAATCCGTCGTTGCGGACGCGGAGCCAGATGCTGTCATTTTAGGCTGGGGAGATGCGTCAAAAGGCGAAGACGCTTTCATACGTCCGAGTTCATCAGCCGGTGTATATACACTGCCGGCAGATCATGCCTATAATTTGTCAGTCTTTAGCAGCTTTAACATCAAGGAGCTCAAACAGAAGGATCAGTCGCAGCCTGCAGTTCAGGATCAGGTGCATTATGTGTCATTCGTCATGTCTGATGGCGATAATATTCAATGGATGCTGAACGATTTGGCCGAGAAGGGCAAGCCTTGGTTCGGTAACCCAAACCGTGGGAATTTCGATATGGGTTGGGCTGTTTCTCCCAGCATGATGGATTTGGCCCCGACTGTTCTGGAACGTTTTTATACGGATGGTACAACGAAAGATAATTTTGTCGTTGGTCCGTCAGGCGGCGGTTATATGTATCCGTCCATGTATCCAGAGCAGGAACTCGATACACATCTCAATAGGTTAAACACTTATATGGGCAAAGCTGATTTATCGCTTGTTGAAGTTATAGATTTTAATGCTTTTAACAAGAAGGCGATCTGGGATAAGTATACGGATCAGTCGAATATCGATGGCGTCATTTATTTGGAATACAGTAACCATAAAGCACTAAACGGGGCCATAAAGTGGTCAAACAATAAGCCTATTGTCACCCCGCGTGAAATGCTTTGGCGTGGTATCGCTGGAAGCGACGTGAACTCAGTTGCCCAGCATATCAATGCGGCGCCAAGAAATCCGAAGAGTGCCGCAGGCTACTCGCTTGTTCTCGTTCATGCCTGGTCTTCCTCCATGGATGAAGTAAAGGCTGTTATCGATCAACTTCAAGGCGATGTTCAAGTCGTAACGCCTGAGAAAATGGTGAAGCTAATTCAAAATAACGTCCCTAAAGAGGATACGGAAGTAGCCAACAAGGTGTATGAAGCGGAAACCGATTTTGGTCATAACACAGGGAAGTTGGATGGTGATGGCTGGTCAGCTAATCCGCAGGAACATGCGGCAGGACATATGCTCTTCGGACCAGGTGCCTCAGACATTCCTGCAGGCCGCAACCAAGTCAAATTCAAAACGATGATTGACAGTGTGACTGGCGATAATGATCGTGTGCTGAATCTGGATATCTATGATGATACAGCTGGAGCGGTAGTTGCTGAGAAAGCTGTGCATCGCTCCGAGTTCCAAAGCGCAGACACATACCATAATGCGACACTTGAGGCTGACTTTGTTGCTGGTCATTCTTATCAGTTTAGAGCTTGGTATGATGGCAACGCCAAGGTTAAAATCGATCGAGTCACCATCGTGATGAACCGTAATTTAGCACAGCGACTGTATGAAGCCGAGAACGATTTCGGGCATAACACAGGGGTGCTTGACGGGGACGGTTGGTTGGCTAACACCGAACAGCACGGAACTGGCCATATGTTATATGGACCTTATGTGGCCGATTTACCATCAGGCGTGCATGATGTCACTTTCCGAATGAAGGCTTCAGGTGCGACTGGTTCTGAGGATACCATTGCTATCATTGATATTAATAATGCGAGTGCTGATCAAATTATTGCTTCAAAAGAGCTGAAGTTACGGGATTTTGCCGTACAAGATCAGTACATGGATATAAGTTTGGAGGACGTCGACCTTTCACTTGGCAGCACCTATGAATTCCGAGTGCATTTCGAAGATAAGGCGAACGTCAAAGTTGATCACGTGAGACTGGATATGCCAGAAATAACGAAGCCGAATACACAATCGCTTTATTTTAAATTCGGCGGATCAAGCGTATCTTCGTTGGTCTTCGGAACCGATGCAGGGCAAAAGCAGCTTCAGCTGTGGGGGAAAGCGAGCGAGCAAGGCAAGCCGGACGTTAATTTGACGGTAGATGGGACTTGGACCGTCGTGCAAGGTGAAACTGCGGTCACTATCGGTGCCGGAGGCGCGCTGCAGGTGCTTCAAGGCGGAGATGCCATCGTGAAGGCGGCGTATAATGGCCTAGAAGCGCAGATACCGATTCATGTATCGGCGAACTATACGAGCCGTATATTCGAAGCGGAGCGTGACTTCGGTCATAATACGGGAGCAGCAGCCGCAGATGGTTGGTATGCGAATCCGCAGGAACATGCGGCAGGTCATATGCTGTATGGCCCCGGGGTAGCGGATCTCCCTTCCGGAAGCCTTAAGGTCGACTTCCGCATCAAGATCGACAATCCTGCCGGCGGTTCTGAGCGGGTCCTGAATCTAGACATCTATGACGGAACAGGCAACAAAGTAACTGGCGAAAAAGCCGTGCTGCGCAGTGATTTCAATGCCGCTGATACGTATCAGTCCATTATTATGGAGGCTGATTTCGTACTGGGGCATGCCTATCAGTTCCGTGTGTGGTACGACGATAATGCGACTGTACAGATCGATAATGTGACAGTGCGTATTCCACAATAATCCATTATTAATTATTACCACAAAGGAAAAGTCTGTCCCCTTAGGGAAATGAAGAGACAGTTATGCTTACTTAAACTAAGGGGGACAGACATGCATGAAGTTGCACAAAAAATTAATGATCGTATATTTGGTGACCATTCTACTTCCGATTGTAGGGTTAACGAATTACTTCCTTAATCAAATGTCAGACCTCATTATCCGGTACGTATCTGATTCTTATCAAAAGATATTAGTTCAATCCAACAACGGCATTTATTACAATATCCGTTTCTACGAAAGCATTCTTGACAATTTAACGGTGTCGGAGTCCGTTCAAAACGTACTTTCGGAACCCGATGTGTACCGGGAAAAAGGCGTTATTATCATGAACCGGGAAATCTCCCGTGCGGTCCGGTTTATCCAAGCCTATCAGGCGACCGATGTCGAGAGCATCGAATTTTTCTCCACATCTCCTGATGTCATGTCCGATGGCGTATATCTTTTTCCAGAAGATAGGCTTCGAAGGGTTCTCGGCTTGAATGAGATACCGGACTCGAAGTTTTGGATACTTGAACAATATGACGGTAAATATTATTATGCGTTGGTGCGGCCGATTTACAGCATCGGGCAGTTTAAGAAAATTGGTTACATAAAGCTAACGATCCAGATCCCTTCCGTGACGTATGTGCAGGAAACGATGGGCAACAAAGCTGACGCAAGCGGAAGCCTAATCATCGCAGATAGTAAAGGAACCATCATGTTTAACCCTGACACCGATCAACTTGGCAAACCGCTTCCACAGGAAATCGTCGAACAGACGAGTAAGGATCGAAGCTCCGAATCCGAGTTGAACCTTCAAATTCAGGGAACCGACTATGTCATGTGGTACCGCAAGCTCCAGAATGTTGACTGGACGATGTACCTGCTTGTGCCCAAAGCGTCCATTCAATCCAAAGTGAATGAAATTCGACAAACCATTTTGACAGTCAGTATCATTTGTATGATTATTTTTTCTTTTTTGACCTTGCTTATAACCCGTCAGCTGACCCGCGGGATCAGGCGTCTTCACGCCAAAGTATCTCGGGTTGGCAGGGGGGTGCTCTCTACGAGCCGCAGAGTCCATGTTAAAGGCGATGAGATCGATGAACTAGATCGTAATTTTGATAACATGCTCGATAATTTACGAGACCTCATTCACCAAAACTATGTCGAAAAACTGGAAAGAAGGGAAATGGAGCTCAATTTTTTGCAAGCTCAAATTAATCCTCATTTCCTATACAATACACTGGATGCAATCAAGAACGAGATTGACATGGACGAGAAGCAGACGGCCATTGGCATGGTCGTCGCCCTAGCGGACCTCTTTCGAATATCGGTATCCAAGGGAAGTAACACCATCCGTTTTGAACAAGAAATTGATCACGCCAAATGTTATTTGAAAATATTGGAAATCCGTTTCGGTGCTCGACATACGATCGAATGGCAAATAGATCCGCAGATTCCAAGTCTCTATACCTTGAAAATTATTCTTCAGCCTCTCCTGGAAAATGCGATCCAGCATGGGTTAAAGGGAATGGCGGGAGGCAATGTGACCGTGATAGGCGAGCTTACGGAGCAGGCTGTCATCGTGACCGTTCGTGACAATGGGGTGGGGATGACGAAGGCTCAAGCAGAAACTTTGCTAAGCGATCATTCGCCCAGCAAGGGCATCGGGTTGTACAACGTGAACAGTCGAATTCGGATGTATTTCGGCAGTGAGTATGGCTTGTCAATTAAGTCCGAGCCCGGGAATGGAACGGAAGTTGTATTAACGCTGCCAGTGCTTGAGGGGGTTGAACATGTATAAGCTGCTGATTGTTGAGGACGAATTATCAACTCGCAAGTGGTTCACTAAGGTTATTAATTGGGAGCAAAATGGTTTTGAAGTCATTGCGATTGCGGAGGATGGGCAGCAAGCTTGGGAAATCCTGAAGGAACGACCTGAAGTGGACGTAGTGATGACCGATATCAGGATGCCCTACATGGATGGTCTGGAACTAACGGAGCGCATCCGATCACTGCCGGGTGAACCTGTGGAAATTGTCATTCTGAGCGGTTTCGGGGAATTCGATTATGCACAGCAGGCCATTAAGCTTGGCGTGCGGGATTACTTGCTGAAGCCTGTGACCAAAGAGCAATTAACAGAAGTATTCGAAATAATCGCGCGTAGACTGGATGAGCGTCATTTGCAGTCGACGAAAATCCAATATGCCAATCAAATGCAGAAGGAGAAGGCATTGCTGGAAAAAGCGCAAATCTATGAGCGCTGGCTGACGCGTAAAGACATCCTGATCTCTCCAGAGCGGTTATTCAATCGATTTGACGCTCAATTAGACATCTTGAATGGCACCTTTCTTATGCTTGTCGCGGAATTCGATGATTACATCAAGTTCACCGATAATTATAACGATGAAGACCAGAAACTATGCCGATTCATTGTTCATAATATTTTGGATGAAATCTCTCACAATTACGGAGCGGTAGATTCTGTGCTGATGCCGCCGAACCGTTACGTTTTCCTCCTTGAAGCCGGATCAGAAAGAGAGATCGATAACAAAGGACTTCTTGCGGGTCATGCGTTCCAAGAGAGCTTAAACAAATATTTGCGGTTATTTAACGTTCAACTTTCAGTAGGATGCAGTCAACAGTTCCAGGGTATTTCCAATGTTCCCGAGGCATATGATCAAGCGTTCAAGGCGCTCAGGCATAAATTTTTCACGGGTAAAGGGTCTGTCAATCAATTTCAGCCATTACCGCAAGGACAAAGCGAGGGCTTCTACCCGACTGAGCTTGAAAAGAGACTCATCATCGCCTTTAAGCAAGGTGACGAGCAGGGCGGTTATGGACTCTTTAATGATTTTCTGCGGAATTTGTGCAGCAGCGGGGAATCGGAGGATTCCATACGTTTCATCGTAGGCGAGATGCTCGTTAATCTGTTTCGCCAGCTCAGGGAAGTTAAATCCCTTCCAGTGACGAGCGAAGTCATGGAAATGTTTATAGAGGAAATCCGTTGTCAGGAAACATATGTTGAGCTTACCGAGAAGGCGAAAGAGTTGATTCAGTTTATGCTGCAATCGATTGCCATCGAAGCCCTTTCCCTATCACCGGTCTCCAAAGGCATAGAATACATGAAGATCAAGCTGTCTCGGGATATTTCTCTTCAGGAGGTTGCTGAATATGTGGGCATCAGCGCTTCTTATTTCAGCACCTTATTTAAGCAAGAGAAAGGTTATAACTTCGTAGATTTTCTGGTTCGCCTTCGAATGGAGAAGAGCTTGGAACTGCTTGAACGAACGGCCTTAACCGTAGCTCAAGTTGGGGATGAGGTCGGATACCAGAGTTACCGCTATTTTACAAAGGTATTCAAAGATTACTATGCGATGACACCCACCCAATTCAGGGAACGGCTCAAGATGACTTGATAATCAAAATGACGTGATATTCAAACAAATATAACAATTCCAAAGAAAGTGATACCTGATCATAAATTTTTGGACTTTCGAGTGGGTTTCCAGTACTGCTATAATAAATATATCAAATGGAACCTATGAGAAAGTCCAATAAGGAGGTAAAACGCTTACAATGGAATCATTGACAAATTCTATGACGCAAGTTCAACCCCGAAAACCGATGTCATTCAAGCGTTTGCTATGGAAACGCATTTGGCAGCATAAAGTATTTTACTTATTCATGCTGCCAGGCATCATTTGGTTCTTTATTTTTTCTTATGTTCCTCTATACGGCATTCAAGTGGCGTTTCGTAATTTTACGTTCACCGGCGGCTTCTCAGGAAGTCCTTGGGCCGGCTTGAAATACTTTCGCCAATTCTTCGATTATTATCAAGCAACAGAGCTCATACGTAACACCATTGTGATCAGTCTGTCAAAGCTTCTCATCGGGTTCCCGATGCCGATTATTCTCGCGATTCTCTTGAATGAAGTTCGCAGAGTGAAATTCAAAAAAGTGGTCCAGACCCTTTCCTACTTACCATACTTCGTATCATGGGTCGTAGTCGTGACGCTGATGCAGCGCCTTCTAACTCCGTACGGAGGACCATTGAATGACCTGCTTGCCTCACTTGGCTTGGAGCGCATTCAATTTCTTTACAACACGACATGGTTTTATCCCATGATATTGGGGTCTGATGTTTGGAAAAATATTGGCTGGAACTCGATCATCTATATGGCGGCAATAGCCGGGATTGATCAGCAATTGTACGAAGCGGCGAAGATTGACGGTGCAAATCGTTTTCGGCAAATGTGGCATGTTACGCTCCCCGGCATTCGCAACATTGCCGTGATTCTCTTTATTCTTTCCGTCGGCGGCTTGATGAGCGCCGGGTACGAGCAGCTGCTCCTCCTGAATGGGCCGGCAACAGCCCGAATTGGCAGCGTCCTCGACGTGCATGTCATCACTTCCGGTATTAGCGGAGGTCGACTAAGCTATGCGGCTGCTGTTGGGTTGTTCCAAAGCATTATAGGTCTGGTGATGATTCTAGTTGTCAACCGAATCGCTAAGAAATACAGCGACGTGTCCCTTTTTTAAAAGCAAATGCTTACGAAGAACGTTTACTTACGAAGACGCTAAGGAAGTGATGAGATGAAGCGCGATTTTTCCTTGTTCAGCACACTAAATTATATCATCCTGGCGCTGATCGGTTTCTCGATGATCTACCCATTCATTTACATTCTCGTGTACTCACTTAACGATGGGAATGACTCCATGCAGGGTGCGCTATATTTCTGGCCTCGGCAGTTTACCTTAGATAACTACGCGCAAGTGTTCCACAATCCTCGTATCTGGCAAGCTTACAAAATTACACTGTTGCGCACGATTCTCGGTACTTTTTTACACGTGCTATTGTGTACCCTTATGGCTTACGCATTGGCAAAGAAAACACTGCCTGGAAGAACATTTTTCACTTTCTATATCTTTTTACCTACGATTTTCAGCGCGGGTTTCATTCCTTACTTCATCACGCTGCAAAAGCTGCATCTAATTAACACTTTCTGGGTGTATATCATTCCGATGTTATTCAACTTCATGCATATTGTCATCATCCGGACGTTCCTGCAGGGGATACCGGAAGAGCTGGACGAGTCGGCACGCATTGACGGATATGGCGATTTCACGATTTTCTTGAAAATTATCCTGCCCTTATCTGGTCCAGTGCTAGCAACAATAAGCTTGTTCATTGGTGTCGCACATTGGAACGATTGGTTTGCTGGGGCTTACTACGTATCCAACAAAAACCTAGTTCCAGTTCAAACACTGCTGCAGCAAATGCTGACTGAAGCGGAAGCGCTCTCGAATTCGATGCAGCGGGCAGCTCAGCAAGGAGGCCAAACGATTAGCGTGAATCCAGCCGGTTCAACGCCCGAATCGTTACGGATGGCGCTCCTGGTTATCACCGTCTTCCCGATTTTGTGCATCTACCCATTCCTGCAAAAGTATTTTGTCAAGGGTGTCTTGCTAGGCTCCGTTAAGGGTTAGCTGTCCCCGATTTTGGGGGCTTATCATATAAAAATGAAGGAGGGTTCTCATGAAAAAGAAATGGTCTAAAGGTGCTTCCGTTGTATTAGCATTAACGCTTGCTGGTGGTTTAGTAGGTTGTACTCAGAAGGATGAAACGTCTCCAAGCCCAAGTGCAAATTCAAACACAAGTCCGAGTGCAACTACACCTGCCAAAACGGACACCAAGAAAGAGGTCACGCTTAAAGTTTTGCATAACTGGAATGGTTCCAGCGGTTCTGAGAGCGACATGAATGCCGTAGCCAAAGTGATCAAGGAGAAAACCGGGGTAACGGTTCAAATGGAATACACCAAAGGAAGCGAAGTGGAGAAAGTTAACACGATCTTCGCAACGCAGGACTTGCCAGATATATATACGGGACCGGCGTGGGGCGGGGAGCTGGATGGCATCATCAAAGCCGCAAAAGAGGGCCAATTGGTTGATCTCTCCGGCAAGCTGGCCAATTATCCCAATCTAGCCAAAGAAATCGCCAAGGAAAACGTACCGCCTGCACTCTATGAAAAAGGAATCGACGCCTATGGTGGCAAAAAGTATTTGCTATATCAAAATCATCCTGCAACAGACAAGGATGCCATGGACTGGCTGTACGGCTTCTATGTACGCAAGGACATCGCTGAAAAAGTAGGGGTAGATCCGCAGTCTGTCAAAACAAAGGACGACTTTTACAATTTCTTGAAGAAGATCAAAGACGCGGGCCTCAAAGAAAGCGGTCAACCCGTCATTCCACTCGGCGGCTTTCACAACGGTTGGGCTGTTAATATCGGCGATCAGATGTTTATGGGATCCGGCTTCCTCGATAAAGGAGACGGCTCTCTAGAGAATAATTTCTTTACTAAAGCATACGAAGACTACACGTTATATTATCGGAAGCTGATTTCCCAAGGGTTGCTCGATTCCGAAGCTTTCACTCAGACAGATCCCATCGCGAATGAGAAAGTAAAGCAAGGGCGCGTAGCCGTCCTCGCAGCTCACTATCCAGCTATTCTTGATGCCTCCAAGGACTACGTCCAGTCTCACCCAGGCAGCGATTATGTGCCTGTAGGTCCACTGGAAAGAGCAGGCGCTGAAGCCAACCGTCCGGCTGATCTAGGCGTGCAGGGCAACAATGTGACTGTTATTACGAAGCAAGCTAAGGATGTGGATGCGGCCCTGCGCCTGCTGGATTTCCTAGCTTCTGATGAAGGCTTCATGCTTACTCGCTACGGCGTTCAAGGTGTCCATTGGGATATGCAGAACGGTAAACCGATAGCGAAAAAGGAATGGTTTGATAAGTTTGTGAATGACAAAACCGGGAAGTTGAAAAAGAACGAAGGGATCGGCGTCGGCTACGAAAGTTTAACGGGTCTTGACCGTACGAATTCCAAAGGTAACGGGGACATCTGGGCTGATCAGAATCGCGTGGCCGCTCTAGAGAAAGCGCGTAAAATTTTGCGCCCGAATGGCATTAAAGTTATCACAGCTTACAATCCTTGGGACGTTATTACGAAAGCCCCTCAATGGGAATCGCTCAAACCATCCATGGATAAAACCGGTGACGCTTGGAAGGAAGCGATATTTGCCAAATCCGATGAGGCGGCACTCAAAATCATCAATGATTTACGTGGACAGCTGGTAAAAACAGGCTATCGCGAAGCGATTAAATTCACGAATGATAATCTAAAAGGCAAAGACGTGGTAAAACTTCAAATGCCAAACTAAAACTTAACAAGAGGCCGCTTTGGTGGTGAACGACGGGAGAGGCTATAAGACTCTCCCGTTCTTGTTCTGCCGAGTGGGAACTCCTAGAGGAGGGATTACCTTTGTCGAGACCGGTATCAGATAGGAAGGAATGGACGGGTTTCCAAGAATCGCGTCCGTATGGGGCTAAGTACGATTTACGCAGCGATTTTGTCATGGTGTATGGCATCTCGGATGACTTGGAGGAACGAATCGCCGGGTGGAAAGAAAGGGGCTATATCATCCACCTCATGACAGGAGTGTCATGGGGAGAATATCAAGACTATTTGTACGGAAAGTATGATGGCCGTGATCATTGGGATGAAGCACAGACCAATTGCGCCGGCGACCATCTGCTGCACGGCAAAGACGTGCCTTATATGGTTCCGACGATTTCCTTTAGCGAGTACCTTGCAGCCGGTATTAAGCGGGCAATCGACTGTGGGGCCGAAGCCATTCATTTGGAGGAGCCGGAGTTTTGGGTAGCTGGCGGATATTCGGAAGCTTTCCAGCGGGAATGGCGCATCTTTTATCAGGAGCCGTGGATACCGCCTCATGAGTCGCCTGACGCGCAGTACCGAGCGTCCAAGTTGAAGGCGTATCTGTACTATCGAACGCTAGATCGCTTATGTGCGCAGATGAAGGAATATGCGGAAGTCCAATATGGGCGTGCGATTCGTTTTTATGTACCGACACATAGTCTGATCAATTACACGCAGTGGCGAATTGTGAGTCCGGAAGCGCTGCTCGTCAACATGCCAGCTTGCGACGGGTTTATTGCTCAAGTATGGACGGGAACAGCGCGTACGCGTAATGTGTACAAAGGTATCCGTGAGGAACGAACGTTCGAAACGGCATTCCTTGAATACGGCGTCATGCAAGAGCTCGTTCGCGGCACGGGCCGTGATATGTGGTTCCTGCATGATCCGATTGAGGACAATCCGAATTACACGTGGTCGGACTATAAGATTAATTATGAAGATACAGTTGTGGCTTCTCTGCTCCATCCTTACGTAAACAATTACGAGATATGCCCTTGGCCGCGAAGAGTGTTCGAGATTGCCTATCCGAAGGAAGACGGCAAAGGGAAAGAAATGATCCCGCCCGATTACGCGACCGAGCTGTTGACCGTTATGAACGTACTTCGTGATATGCACCGCCATGAGGAAATCATGTCCGATGAACAAACGGATGGAATCGGTCTCCTCCTGGCCAACTCAGCGATGTTCCAACGGGGTGACATTGAGTTGCAGTCAAATGAGGCTGACTTTCGTTACGATGGCACCATCAGTTCGCTAATTCTCCCTTCCGAGCATCACGAAGAGATGCTGAATTGGTCGGCATTCTATGGGCTGGCGCTGCCGCTGGTTAAACATGGCATACCGCTTCGCCCGGTTCAGCTGGACAATTTGCTTCATTTTCCGGGATATTTGGACGATTATCGAGTACTGTTGCTTAGTTATGAATTTATGAAACCGGAGCATGCCGGTCTTCATCAAGTGCTGTCGCAGTGGGTACGAGAAGGAGGCTGCTTAATCTATGTTGGCGATGGCAGTGACCCGTACCACAGTGTCAAGGAATGGTGGAACCAAGGCGCCAAAGCCTACGAACGGCCAGATGATCACCTCTTCGAGGCGATTGGGATAGGGCGCCGCCCTGAGGATGGCGAGTACCGGGTAGGTCAAGGCGCTGTTATCGTCCACCGCGTACATCCAGCCCGGCTGGCTGAAACCGAAGACGGCGCGAATTGGGTCCGCGAAAGTGTAAAGCGTGCATTAGCTATGCGCGGAGATGAGGAGCCATTGCATGAAAAGCAATACCTTCAAATCCGTCGAGGTCCGTATGTCGCGACACGCGTCATGACGGAGTCGCTTTCGGATGAAGCTGTCACCGTTCATGGCCGCTTTATCGATCTTTTCGATGCCAGACTTGCTATTGTGAGCAATCCGGTTGTCGAACCAGGCAAGGGAAGTTTACTCTATGACCTTGAGGTAGCTCCTGAACAGACTTCAGCTGTCATCGTCAGTTCATCGCGAATCCGTGACGAGGAACCCATCGTAAATGGGAAGTTTCAGTTCGTCTCCGAGGCGCCTGCTGGAGTAATCGTGAGTACAAGGCTTCAACTGAAAGAGGACCCTCGTCATGTCATCGCGGATGGTCTTGAAGTTGTAGATCGAAGCTGGGAACCCGGATCTCGAACGCTTCTAATCCGCTATCCTGGCGTACCGGAGGGGACACTCGTTTCAGTCAATTTCGAAAAGGAATAAATTGTATGAAGATGGAAAACCTACTCTCAGGAAGGTGAGAGAAGGATGGACAAAGAGAACATGAATCTCTTGAATACGCAGGATTTAGATGAAGCCAACATGCAGGAGGAAATCTGTAATCCGGATTTTGATTTGATGCGCGATTATGCCAATCAGCTTAACGGTGAGATGGACGTTGATACGAAAGACAATTGAAACCTAGCGGCATGGTGTGTTTCGGCACTTTGTAAGAGAAGGCATTTCGCTATAAAGCGAAGTGCCTTTTTGCTACCGCCTATGTCACCCGACTTCTAACTAGCGGAACGACGACGATGCGTTATTTCTGGAAATCTCGTGTAAAATTGAATGAGAAGAACGTTAGGGCGCTATTTGATCAAAATGAACGATCCGGAGCATAATCACCGAAATAACGGCTCAGAGAATACTATTTACCTCCCTCTATGCACTCAACTTTTTACAGCTTCAATTAAGGAGCGCATCTCCATCTCATTGCCCAATCTGGCAAGCAGCACCCATAGTTGTTCTTTCCGTTTCCAAATTCAACCCGCAGCTGGCATCACTAGACGTAGGAGCCTATCGATGAAATCGATAGGCTCCTTTTCTATCATCAAAAATAAAGTACCTCTCTAAAGCTTCTAAAGTACATTCTTAGGACAGAAATAAGGGTTCCAAAGGGCAACGCTTTTGAGCTTGAGCTTGAGCGGTTAATAGGATTAATTCCATTGGATCAAATACAATGAAATTCAACATGCTACTCGTGAATGCATCATTCCATTGGACAATTTGCAATGGAATTCTCTCCGAAGCCTACTTTTGAGTCATTTTCGGAAAAAGCATTGCATTTTATCCAATGGAATTGCTTATGAACACTTCCTATATGAGATTCCATTGGATATTGTGCAACAGAATCTATACGGACATCTATTCATCTTATTCAAAACAACCTCACAAACCCAAAATAACCTCAATAACACCTCAATAACACCTAAATAAACACACAAACCTAATACAAACTTCTTCAGCAGCTGACGGAATTCCTGGCTCTGCCGTAGCACGACCTTAAACGGATTAATTAGCAGAACGCGTAACGGTCCAGCATCGGCATAATCACCGAAATAAAGGCTGTTCGTTCCCTATGATCCGCAGCTTAGCAGCTTATATGTCCGAAGTCACTCCTCAGAGTTGAATTCGACCAGCTGTTTATCAGTATTTTTGGGATTTTCTGCCCAAATAGAAGATAGACGTTCAATTAAATCCACTTTTTTGTTAAATATTCCCGATTCATAGCAATTGTTCAAAGCACGGCGCATGACAACTTCTAATATTTATTCTTTTGAAAACATAACGATGGACATGGCTCCTTTAAGAAATCGGTCTTATGATGAAGTTATGAACACAAAAACAACTTACGGGAGGTTTCATCATGAGTATCCGAATTCTGAATGAACAAGATTACTATCGCATCGTATATGGGGGATGGCTTGGGAAAAATATAGGGGGAACACTTGGTGCACCCGTAGAGGGCATTAAGGAACTATTGGAGTTGACCTTTTATCCGGAGCTGCCGGACGGTCCGCTCGAGAATGATGATCTGGACTTACAATTGGTGTGGCTGCATGCTTTGGAGCAATATGGTCCGGGATTGACTGCGCGAGAGCTTGGGCAGGAGTGGTTGGAGCATATCTTTTTCCCATTTGATGAGTATGGATACGCGCTGACGAATCTGAGAAGAGGTCTTCTTGCACCCGTTGCTGGATCATTCAACAATCCGTTCAAAGAGTGTATGGGTTCACCCATTCGTTCCGAAATCTGGGCCATGGTGACACCTGGTTCGCCTAGTACAGCGGCTCATTATGCTTATCAGGATGCCATTGTGGACCATGCCGGCGGAGAAGGGGTGTACGGAGAAATGTTTTTTGCCGCCCTCGAGAGCGCTATATTCTATGAGAAGGATCGGGATCGCTTGATTGAGATCGGCATGACCTATATACCTGAACATTGCCGCACCGCCAATGCATTGAAAGATCTGCTCCACTGGCATAAGGAAGGGAAAGATTGGCTCGAAGCGCGTTTGCTTATTCTTGAGCATCATGGCAACGATAACTTTACGGATGCCCCGCAAAATATTGCGTTTACCATTCTTGGCTGGTTATATGGCGAGGATTTCGAGGATGCGATTTTGAAAGCGGTCAACTGCGGTTACGATACGGATTGCACAGCAGCTACACTTGGCTCTATATTAGGCATGCTGCTCGGTCCGGAAGGTTTGCCGGATAAATGGGTAAAGCCCGTCGGTGATCGGGTTGTCGTTAGCCCGCCAATTAAAGGATTTCCCGCGCCAAAGGATTTGGATGAGTTAACCCGGCGGACCATTCGCATGGGCAAGCAAATTCTTGCAGCTTGGGATACGGACATTCTAGTGCATCCAGACCTTCCTACTTCATGGAATCAACCATTAGAAACGAACGAAACGGAAGAGAAAATAAAGGAGCTTTGGTCTAGGAAGGTAACGGCTAATCACTACTTGCTGCCGCAAGGAACTCGTAACAGTCCGGATGCTGAGCTTGAGCTCGATTTCGGTCAGGAAGGTCCTGCCATCGGAGTGAATCAGAAGAAAACGCTGCATATCACATTTACCAACCGTTCGTTAACATCACTAGTAGGCAATATCGCGTTAGAACTGCCGAAGGACTGGGTGGGACAGAATGCACTTGAGGTAAACTTGCAACCTAATGAATCGATCGAATGGCATACGGAAATCACAGCTGGAGCGATTGCTAAATCAAACTATGAGCTTGCATTCGTCTGGACACGATTTCATGACCACTCCGTATGGGCTGCTCAAAAGGTTCCTTTTTCATTGGTAAACGCTTCTAAATGGATGATTTGGGGACCAAACGGCAACGAGGGGAAAGAAGTGTTTTTCCCAGGCAATCATTTGGTATGGGAGAAGGAACTCGGTAGTGAGGACGATGGCTTGTATCGCGCTCAAACGAAGCTCTTCAACCCGATAGAGCGAAAGATTCGTCTTATTGCGGCCGCAAGAGGACCTATCGTATTGAAATTAAACGGTAAAATCGTCATTGAATGTAAAGAATCGTTGGAATTCATGCCAGCTTATCATCGGGCTCCGGAAGAACAAAGGATTGAAATAACACTAGCTGCAGGAACCTATGAGATTGAAATAGAGGCAACAAGGAACGGATGCCCTCTAGAGGTTTATGTCTTACCAGTGGCACTTCTTAACACAACACTACCTGGTCCCCACTATTACTTTACAGATATTTTGTTTGGGTGACCTATGAGAATTGATGCGCATCAACATTATTGGAAAACGGAACGTGGAGACTATGGCTGGCTGACCGCTAAGCAGGGTATTTTATTTGCGGACTATATGCCGGAGCAGCTGCAGGATTCGTTGGAACGCTATCACTTCGAACGCACGATTGTCGTGCAAGCCGCGCCGACGCTGGAGGAAACGCAATTCTTGCTATCTTTATATGATGAGTATGAAAGTATAGCTGGAGTGGTCGGCTGGCTAGATTTGGATTCACCGCTATTTAGCGAGCAATATGCTAAGTTTCGAGGGGATAAAGGATTTGTTGGCTTTCGACCGATGCTTCAGGATCTGCCGGATTCATGGATTCTTCGACCGCAAGTTATGCAAAATATAAAGCAGCTGGTCAAGGATGATTTTCCGCTTGATTTACAGCTTAGACCACGGCATCATCCTTATATATTGGAGGCATTTCGAAGCTTTCCGACACTTCGGGCAGTAGTCGATCATGCGGCAAAGCCTTTTATCGCTGGACGCATCCTCGAACCGTGGAAGACGGAGATGACCGAACTGGCTGCATTTCCTAATGTCATGTGCAAGCTGTCAGGACTAGTAACAGAAGCCGATCAGCAAGCTTGGAACTGGATGGATCTGGCTCCTTATGTTCATCATGTCATCGAAGTGTTTGGCACAGATCGGGTGATGTTTGGCAGCGATTGGCCTGTATGTTTAACTACTTGCAGCTATGATGAGGTTTATTTGGCTTTGCTGAACGCGCTTCCCTCCAACCTGTCTAGGGAGGATCATTCTGCTATCTTTGGAGGTAATGCAGCACGATTTTATCAATTATTGTAGGCTTACCTAAAAACATATAGGGGGTAGCTATAAGCGGCAGCCCTTTTGAATATCCATGGAAAAGCTCCTTTCTGCCATTAGGCAGCAGGGGCTTTTCGCATCTGAGCTATAAGGGAAGATCGGTTTGAACAGATTGATTGGTGTTTGCAACAAACGCTTGTTGTTAAGATATTTATCTTGCGAATGAAAATAAACTATGATATATTTCATGTGTAACCGGTACCACATTGTAAAACGTATATATTGTTAGGGTTATTATTAATATGCGGTATCGTTACCACAAAATGAAGTTGGAAGTGAAACTAGGATGGCAACCATTCGTGATGTAGCCAAGTTAGCCGGAGTCTCTGTTGCCACTATTTCTCGGTACTTAAACAAAAGTGGATATGTCAACGCAGATACGGAACTGAATATAAAACATGCGATTGAAAAACTGAATTATTTACCGAGTGTGGTAGCAAGGGGACTTGCTGGAAAAAGCACAAAAACATTTGCGCTAATTTTACCCGACATTTCAAACCCCTTTTTTCCAGAGCTAGCCCGGGCGGTTGAAGATGTTGCTTCTACGTATGGATTTACCGTCATATTATGCAACTCTGATGGCCAAATTGGTAAAGAAAAAAATTATATTGATATATTAAAGAGCAAAAACATCGATGGCATTATTTTTGCATCCAATACATTGGGACAAGAAGATGTAGACAAATTGGCTTCCTTTAACATCCCGTTTGTTTGTTTAGACCGAGCGCCTACCGATAAATCCTGCAGCGTTGTTCGTTCGAACAATCGTGAGGGAGGCAGATTAGCAGTAAAACATCTTCTTGAGTCAGGAAGCAAGAAAATCGGGCATATTTATGGTCCTCAGGATCTGATCCCTGCCAAAGAGAGATTAATTGGATATGAGGAATCCGTAAGAGGTTTTGATTGGTTCAGCCCAAGCTTAATGGTTCAAGGGGATTTTGGGATAAGCGGTGGTATAAAAGCCACAGAGGAACTTATCCGGCGTCATCCTGATATTGATGCTATTTTTGCAGGAAATGATTTAATGGCTGTCGGAGCCTTGAAAGCGCTGCATAGAATGGGCATTCAAGTACCTGGACAAGTTGTAGTTTGTGGATTTGATGGAATAAATATGACGGAAATAACAGAACCTGAACTAACAACGATTGCGCAACCCATTTATGATATGGGTGCTTTAGTATCGAGGATTTTGATTAAGAAGATCGAAGGCACCATCGAAGCGGATCAAATTTATGAACTGGATGTTACGTTAATCCCAAGAGAATCTACGAAGAGGAGTGGGTAAATTGAAGGTACCACATATCGTTGTGATCGGAAGTTTAAACATGGATATCGTTATTGAAGCAGATAGACACCCACAACTGGGAGAAACGATACTTGGATCTAACGCCCGGTTCATACCAGGTGGCAAAGGTGCAAATCAAGCGGTAGCGGCTGCAAGGCTCGGAGCCAAAACAACCATGATTGGAGCGGTCGGCACAGACAGTTTTGGTCAAGAGCTCCTGAAAGCATTAGATGATAATAAGATCAGTAGAAACTCGGTTAAACTCGTGGATGGCACTGCAACGGGGATAGCTTCCATCTTTATTTCAAATGGGGATAACAGCATCGTGGTTGTTCCAGGTGCTAATTATCAATTGCTGCCAGACGATATCGATAGATATGAGGCAATCATCCAAAATGCGGACATCCTTCTTCTTCAGCTGGAAATTCCTTTAGCTACGGTTATTCATGCTGCGAAGAAGGCAAAGTCATTCGGGAAGACTGTCGTTTTGAATCCGGCTCCCGCTCAGTTTTTGCCCGATGAGTTATTGAGGAATGTAGATTACATCACTCCCAACCGGTCAGAATTGAGTTTGCTTACTGGGATTCAGGCAGAGGGTGATGAATTGGAAACTGCGATGACAAGCATAATACAACGGGGAGCTAACAACGTTATCACGACGTTGGGTGCTGATGGATCCGCTTTTTTAGAAAAAGGGAAGCTGCAAAAAGTACCCGGTTATAAGGTTTCTGTTGTTGATACGACAGGTGCTGGAGATTCATTCAATGCCGGATTAGCTGTTTCGCTTGCCAAGCACAACAGCTTGGAACAATCTGTATCATTTGCAGCAAAGGTTTCCGCACTAGCTGTTACTAAGTTTGGTGCTCAAGCTGGAATGCCAAGCATAGAGGATGTGGAACTATTTGCGAAAAATTCCAAGGGAGAACCTACATGAAAAAGATTGGAATTTTAAATAGTGAAATTTCCAAGGTGATCAGTGAACTTGGGCATACCGACACGATTGTCATTTGTGATAGCGGGTTGCCTATTCCTGCTCACGTAAAGCGAATTGATCTGGCTTTGAAACAAGGTGTTCCTTCTTTTATGGATTGTTTGGAAACCGTACTTCTAGAAATGCAAGTTGAGCAGGCTTTCATTGCAAGTGAAATGGATCAGGTAACTCCAAAGCTAAAGAAGCAAATGGAAACTTCCTTAAACGGGGTAACTGTGCACGAGGTGAGTCATGAAGAACTGAAGACAATGACTCATCAGGCTAAGGCAATCATACGAACAGGTGAGTTTACTCCATATGCCAATGTCATTCTTCAGGCTGGAGTTATCTTCTGAAAGGAGGAATTGGAATGACGTCCAAATTGTTAGAAATGAAGGGAATCAGTAAAAGTTTCCCTGGAGTTAAGGTGCTAGAGCAGGTTGATTTTACCCTGCATCGCGGAGAAGTTCATGCGTTGATGGGGGAAAATGGGGCTGGTAAATCTACGCTAATGAAAATATTAGGTGGAATTTATACAAAGGATAGTGGGTCCATTACTGTTAATGGAAACGTTTACGATATTGCATCACCTTCCATGGCACAAAACTTAGGCATCGTTATTATTCATCAGGAGCTAAATATGGTTCCCCATTTAACGGTTATGGAAAATATTTTTCTTGGCCGAGAATTCACTTATGGGAAGTCGAAGCTAATTAACTGGAGACGGATGAGACAAGAGTCTCATCGTTATTTATCGCAATTGGGTTTGAATATTGATCCGGGTACGTTAGTTAATGAGCTTTCTGTAGGTCAACAGCAAATGGTCGAAATTGCGAAAGCGTTATCTATGAAAGCAGAAATTCTTGTTTTGGATGAACCGACGGCGGCCCTCACGGACCGTGAAATTGAGGCATTGTTCCTGGTCATCGCTTCCCTTAAGGAAAAGGGTGTTGGCATGATTTATATTTCCCATCGGATGGAAGAAATTTTTAGGATTTGCGATCAAGTTACGGTGATGCGCGATGGACATTATATTGGAACCGAATACATTGCCAATACGACAATGGATCATCTCGTCAAAATGATGGTCGGCAGGGAAATTAAAGACCGTTTTCCTAAAGTGAAAGTCACCCTAGGTGAAGAAAAACTAACGGTCAATGGTTTGACTCAAAAAGGGAAGCTCCATGACATTTCGTTAACTGTAAGAGCTGGAGAGATCGTTGGCATCGCTGGACTTATGGGCGCTGGAAGAACAGAACTGGCGAAAGCATTGTTCGGAGTGACACCTATTGATCGTGGAACGATTTCTATTAACGGAAAACCAGTCTCCATTCATAAACCAATTGATGCCATTCACGCGGGTATTGGCTTAATCACGGAAGATCGGAAAGATGAGGGACTGCTCCTTCCCCTTTCGGTCAACGACAACCTAGCCCTTCCGAATTTAAAGATATTGTCATCATTTGGATTCATGAATCGTTCAAAGGAACGGGAACTATCGGATTCCATGATAAAAAAACTACTGATTAAAACACCAAACAGTGAGCAGAAGGTCGGCTCTCTAAGCGGAGGTAATCAGCAAAAAGTGGTCATCGGGAAATGGTTGGCCACGAACCCGCAAGTATTGATATTGGATGAACCTACACGCGGAGTTGATATCGGTGCGAAGAAAGAAATCTATGATCTAATGAATGAATTAGTTTCACAAGGTGTAGCCATTCTTATGATCTCTTCCGAGCTTCCGGAAGTTTTAGGAATGAGTGACCGTATACTCGTTATGCACGAGGGGAAAATAAGCGGTGAATTTACACAAGAAGATGCAAGTCAGGAAAAAATTATGTTAAGTGCAACAGGGGGAGGGAACCGACATGCAGGTTGACGGTAAAGCTTTAAGCAGACCCAAAATCGGTAAGATGCAGAGTTTGGGGTCTTTATTGGGATTGGTTCTAATTGTAGTCATTTTGTCGGTAGTGAACGGTGACTTTTTAACCGTTGGTAATATTTTTAACGTTCTTCGTCAAATTTCAATTAATGCTCTTATTGCCTTCGGTATGACATTCGTCATTCTGACTGGGGGAATCGACCTTTCTGTAGGATCCATACTGGCTTTATCAAGTGCTTTTACGGCTGGTTTAATGGCAAGCGGGATGAATACGTGGCTAGCTGTAGGAATCGGTTTAGTTGGCGGTTTGGTCATGGGGGCGATCAACGGTTTATTAATCACGAAAGGCAAGGTAGCTCCATTTATTGCGACACTGGCAACGATGACCGTATTCCGCGGACTTACCTTAGTTTATACACAGGGAAGGCCAATTACAGGCTTCAAAGAGGATTTCGCGTTGTTAGGGAAGGGGTATTTTCTGCAAATTCCAATGCCGATTATATGGATGGTTATTGCATTTGCAGTTTTATATATCATTTTAAAGCATACAACTTTTGGTCGACGTGTCTACGCACTCGGCAGCAACGAGGAGGCGACTTGGCTTTCAGGTATTAACACATCGAAAGTAAAAATCTTGGTTTACTCGATTAGCGGTTTATTTGCAGCAATTAGCGGTATCATTCTAACTTCCAGACTTAACTCCGCTCAGCCGACAGCTGGAGGAGCGTTTGAACTGGATGCGATTGCAGCCGTAGTTCTCGGTGGGACCAGTTTATCAGGGGGAAGAGGCTGGATTGTCGGTACATTAATCGGAGCCATGATCATTGGTGTATTGGACAACGGTCTTAACCTATTAAATGTTTCGTCTTTTTATCAGCAGGTGGTTAAAGGGGTAGTTATCTTAATTGCTGTATTGTTAGACCGATCGAAAGCTCGAAAATAAAACACATCAAAGGGGAGTTTACCATGAAAAAAATGAATCTCGTATTATCCGCCGTAGTAGCTGTGTTCCTGATACTCGCTGGTTGTTCGACTCAATCTAAGGTTGAGGGAGGAGCTACGACTGCACCATCAGCTACCGCGGATAGCAAAGCAGCTGCTGGCAAAATGACAATTGGGCTTTCCGTTTCCACTTTAAATAATCCATTCTTCGTCACCTTGAAAGACGGTGCGGATAAAGCGGCAAAAGAAGCTGGTGCTACTTTGGTCGTTGTAGATGCTCAAAACGATACAGCGAAACAAATTAGCGGTATTGAAGATTTAATTCAGAAAAAGGTAAGCGTAATTCTTATCAATCCGACAGATAGCGATGCTATTGTTACTGCAGTTCAATCTGCCAATAAAGCCAACATTCCTGTAATTACAGTTGACCGTGCAGCCAATGGCGGAACAGTCGTTACTCACATCGCTTCAGATAATGTAAAAGGCGGTAAAATGGCAGGCGACTTTATTTTGAAAACCCTTGGTGATAAAGGTAATCTTGTAGAACTTCAAGGGATCGCAGGAACTTCTGCAGCACGTGATCGCGGAAAAGGCTTCCATGATGCTGTTGACGGAAAAGCTGGCGTAAAAGTGATTGCTTCTCAACCTGCTGATTTCGACCGAGCAAAAGGGCTTTCCGTTATGGAAAATATTTTGCAAGGAAATAAAGATATTCAGGCGGTATTTGCTCATAATGATGAAATGGCATTAGGTGCCCTTCAAGCGATTCAATCCTCTGGTAAAAATATTGCTGTAGTTGGTTTCGATGCTACAGATGACGCGGTTAAAGCTGTAAATGACGGGAAACTTGCCGCAACAGTTGCTCAAAAACCGGCATCCATCGGAGACACGGCTGTAAAAACAGCGTTGAAAGTGCTTAAAGGGGAAAAAGTTGAAAAATTTATTCCTGTAGATTTGGAATTGATTACGAAAAAATAAGAATACGTATATGTTTATCATATTAGCAAAATGAGCGATGAACCCTTCCACTGAAGGAAATAAAGGTGGTGGGGTTCATCTTCTGTTTAAAAGGTGAATTCAACATTGGAGGTTGGCACTGTGAATCAACGATTTAAAATAATAAAACTAACTGTCGGTAAGAAGTTATATGCCGGCTTTATCGTAATTTTGTTATTGATGTGTATGCTTGGTTTGACAACAATGAATCAATTGAAATCTGTGAACGTTAAAACTAAAAACATTACTGCAGATCGGTTGCCTGGCATTGAATTGATTAATGAGATTAACTATTTAACGGAGCAAGTGCGTTCCCTGGAACTTCGAACTTTAATTGAACCCAATCAATCTTTAATTGGAGAACTTAACGCCCAAACGCAAATAGCCATGGAGAAGATCGAAAATGACTTTCAGACATATGCAAAGACGATTGCTACTGATGAAGAGCAAGTAAATTTCAATTCGTTAAAAGAAGAGTGGGACAAATATAAATCTTTACATAACCAATTTATTGAGTTATCCAAAAAAATTAATCTCATTTATAAGGGTTCAGGAGATAAAGGAGATCAGCTTTTACAATTCTTAAGGGATTCACAAAAAGTATTTGATAATATGCAAATCAATGTGAACTTTTTAGTTAAAATCAATCATGATGGTTCAATAAAGGCGGGAGAAGAGTCTCAACAGGTCTATCATTCAGGTATTATAACTTCTCTAGTTTTCATTATCATTTCGCTCATTATTTCCATGATTCTTGCCTATTTTATTACCCGAAATATTTCTAATCCAGTACGTTTGGTATCTCGTGTGCTAGAGCAGGTGGCATCAGGTGACCTTAGAATCAAAGCAATGAAAGTGAAAAACCGCGATGAAATTGGTAATTTGGTAAATTCACTAAATCAAATGGTTGGAAATTTACAAAGTATTGTAATTAGGATTCAACAAGCTTCCATAACAGTAGCTTCTTCGTCAGAGGATTTGTCGGGGAGTTCGGAAGAAACATCCCTTTCTACGGAGCAGATTACAACAGCCATGCAAGAAGTGGCCGCAGGGGCGGAGAATCAAATGTTGGGATTCACTGAAACAAGTAAGGCCATGGAAGAGATGTCAAAAGGCATTCAGAATATAGCTGAAGCTTCAAGCAATGCGTCAGATCTTGCAATTGAAACGACAAAAGGAGCTATTCAAGGTAATGAAATGATACATTTAGCTATCCATCGGATGAATGCTGTAAACGATATTGTACAAAAGAGTGCTGCTGAGCTTATACAATTAAATGATCGTTCTATAGAAATCGGCGGCATAGTAAATATGATTACCGAGATCGCATCTCAAACACATTTGCTTGCTTTGAATGCTTCGATAGAGGCAGCTCGTGCGGGGGAACTAGGGAGAGGCTTTTCAGTCGTTGCTGCAGAAGTTAAAAAGTTAGCAGAGGAGTCTGAACGGTCAGCTCAGCAAATTCAGGAATTAATTCGGAGTATTCAAACGGATACAAGTCGCGCAGTCTTGTCCATGAATGAAGGAGTAAGTGAAATTCATGACGGGATGAAATCTGTCAGCTTAGCGGGAGCCGCTTTTGAAGAAATCGTGGGTGCATCCGACAGCTTATCTATCCAGATTCAAGAGATTGCATCATCATCCGAACAAATGTCCGCGAGTAGTGAACAAGTGACTGCTTCCGTATTGGAAATGACTTATATCTCCAAAAAGTCTTATAGCCATACCCAAAATGTTGCAGAAACTTCCATTGGACAATTAGCTTCTATGCAAGAAATCACAGCTTCTTCGAATTCCTTAACTGTAGTCGCACAAGAATTACAACAAGTAATTAGTATGTTCAAAATCGATAAAGAATAAAAGACTGTATTCAAATACGAGTTGAAGAGCAGGCCGCTCTCATTTTTAAAAATTTGTCCGAAATAATGCGCCGTTAAATGGAGTGGCCATTAATCACCCTTGGAACACTTTCTCAGTAAAGTAGTTTAAATGGAAGTGACTCGATTTCGTCATAAGATTTATATATAATGGCATAATAACGAAACGTGGCGGACTGGGCACACAGTCCGTTTTTTTCTTTTCGCAGGGAGGCATCATGAAATACATTTTATTTGTTTTAGCTGGGGCATGCAGCTTCGGTTTATTATCTACTTTTGTAAAGAAAGCTTATGAGTCTGGTTTCAATGTCGGCGATGTCGTCGGCAGCCAAAACCTACTCGGTGTGATTATGCTGTGGCTGTTGGTATTCGTGACTGCGAAATCGGCCAAGCAGTCTACAGCGTCGCATTCATTTAAAGTAACAAAGCGGCAAGCACTCTCGCTCATGGCTGTTGGAACGACGACAGGCTTAACGGGAATGCTATATTATGCGGCTCTGCAGTATATTTCGGCTTCGTTCGCGATTATCTTGTTGTTTCAATTTACGTGGATGGGCATCTTGCTGGAGGCAATCGTCGAACGCAAACGTCCTGGTAAAGATAAGATTTTATCGCTAGTCATCTTGTTTGTTGGGATAATTATGGCAAGCGGTTATTTGGGCGGAGACCAGGAAGCTGTTTCTTGGATAGGTGTTACCCTTGGCTTATTGGCTGCAGTAACTTATGCACTCTTCATCTGGTTTAGCGGAAAAACAGCCAAACAAGTCGCTCCGATCACACGAAGCGCGATTATGCTGACGGGTTCGTTTATTCTCGTCATGTTGGTGTTTCCACCGCATTTTCTTGTAAATGGCTCTTTGCATGAGGCGCTTTTGCCTTGGGCGCTGCTCCTAGCTCTCTTCGGTGTTGTCATTCCGCCGTTGTTCTACGCCATTGGCGTACCGCGTGTTGGCGGCGGGCTAGCTACAATCTTGAGTGCGGCTGAACTGCCAACGGCCGTCATTATGTCATACGTCGTGCTGAATGAGTCCGTCAACTGGCTGCAATGGCTTGGCGTGGGGATCACGATGTTCGGCATTGCCCTTCCTGAGCTTATGAAGCGCAAGAAGAGTCAAGCCGTTACTGTCGGCGCGAATGTAAGTGCGTGATCATGGGTCTTTTCTCAAAAGGTGGATGCGAAATCGTAAAGATTTCGTGTTCGCCTTTTTCAGTTGGTAAGGAAGTATAAGTTGAGTAGATGGGCTACAGTGGTTACCAATGTTGCATTTTTTGCAGCAATTTACACGCCCTAAGGCTATTTTGCAACTTGAAGTTGCAGTCTGTACAACATTTCGAGCCCATTTGTTGCGAAATCGCCTGTTTAGGACAAAATTGTTGTACGTTATACAACAACGAACGAATAGAGGATAGATTAAGGCAGGAATTGTTGCATTTTCTACAACATCATTCAACCACGAATATAGATTCATTCATCCAGCAACCTCAATTGAGCATATATAACGAATGATCCCCGTAAGACACCTCCTCCATGTAGAGCAAGGTTGGATGAATAAATCGACCGTCTCCAAAGTGCAACTTCTCAAGCATTAGCACCCGGATATTTCATGCTCGACCGACGAGGCAGATGTTTGCCACGCATCAAAATGGGTCTTTCCGGTTGATTTTATTCCATCAACCGATTACAATGCTCATGAATCTGTTGATGAGGTGTTCGCTATGCGTAGATGGTTTAAGGAAAGTTGGAAGCGCTTATTTCAGCGTAAAACGATTTTTCGCAATATGGTTACCTTGTCTTTATTTGTAGCTGTCATTCCAGTAATAGCCGTGGGATTTGGAAGCTATTGGTTTTCTGCTTCGGTTGTGCAAAGAGAAGTTAACCAATCGAATGTCCGCATCTTGAATAACGTGTCCTCCAGCATCGATTCGACTTTGGATCGCATTCAAAACAATGCCATTCAAATGCTGCTGGGCACTTTTTTTAGCTCGAATTTAACTGAGCTGAAAAGCACGAACTATACCGGCTTTTATTCTGGCATTTCACGAGAGTTATCTGCGTTGCAAAATGGCAACAAAGAAGTAAGCGATGTCGCAATTTATGTACCGGACGAAGGTTATTTAATTTCGCCAATCTATGGTGGCCGCAGAATTACTGAAGACAAAGAACGCCAGGCTTTGCAGAAGGAACTTGCATCCGAAGACCAGATCAGTTGGGTCACGGGACCGCTTCCATATTTACCCGGTTATCATCTGAACGGCGTAACACTGATATCTAAGGTGCCGCTTTTAGCCAAAAATCCGACTGGACTTTTGTTTATACGTATCGATGAGACGCTCTTTCAAAACATTATGAGCCGATTCATCAGTTATAGCGGCGAGCTCATGTTCATCTTGAACGCAAATGGCAACCTCGTGACGTCAAGCGGCGGGAATAGCGTTCCAGAAGGCTTAGTCGAGCTTATTGCTCAAAAGCGAACTGAGCAGCGCTTTACTTTCACTTTTCAAGATACGGATTACATGGTGACGCCAATTACTTCCTCCTATAACAAATGGCAGTATATTAACATGGTGCCGGTCAATGAATTGAACGCCAAATCGAAAGGCATTGCCATGATTACGCTGACGATCATTGCAGTTTGTCTTGTACTAGGCATATTAATTGCTTTATGGGGCACACGGCGTGTCTATCGACCGATCGAGAACCTCGTGGCCCATTTGAAAGGCGGACAAGCACTCGACTCGGAAACGGATGAAGTTGGCTTCGTACGCAAACGATGGGGTGAGCTGAGCAGCACGGCCAATCAACTGCAGCAGCAGCTGAGCGATCAATTACCGTTAGTTCGAGAAATCTTTGCACTGCAGCTGTTGCAGGGGCGGTTTCTCCACTACTCTGGGGATCAGTTAGAGGGCATGTTACGCAGATACGACGTACCTTCAGGACGGGAAAATAGTGTCTTCGTCATCACTTGCGACCCGCCGCAGGAAAGCGGTTCGCGTTTTCAAGAAAATGATAGCGACTTGATCATCTTTGCCTTGAAAAATATTGTTGGTGAACTGCTGCAATCGCAAGAGATGGAGGGTATCATCATCAATCTTCTGAATGATCAGGTCGCTGTTTGGTTGTTCCGCGACCCCGAGGAAACGGATGATGGGCAGACTGAGGTTAAATTGTTTGCGGAACGCCTGCGAATGCTTGTGTCCGATTATCTACGTCTTCCAGTGACGATCGGTTTGAGTGGACAGAGCGAACGGATTACAGATCTTCCCGAACTTTATGAAGAGGCGGTTTTGTCCGTTCGCTCTCGTATTATCGTTGGCGGTAATCAGGTGATTACGTACACGGGCGGTGGCGGCACATCGGAACTTCATTACCGCTATCCACTCGAGATCGAAACCCACTTCGAACATTCCCTGCACCTGGGCGATCAGGATGAAGCAGAGCGGATGCTGGCCGAATTCGCCAAGTCGATGAGTGACAACGTCCAAAAGCCAGAACTGATTCAAATGTCGTATTATCGGCTGTTAACCGCTGCAATTCGTACTGCATACTTGTTGGGTCTAGATTCGGCGCAATTGTTCGGAGAAGCGGAATCCGAAGATCCTTACGGACAAATCCACAAAATAAGCACAATTCGTGAATTGAACGAATGGTTCAAGCTGCAAATGGTCGATCCGATTGTTGCTTATGTTCATGGCAAGCAGCACCAAGAACATGAACAATTAATCCAAAAGGTCGTTCGCTACATTGAGGACAACTACCACTTTGATCTATCGCTTGACCAATGCGCGCAAATTTGCGGTTTGAGTTCCCACTATTTAAGCAAACTGTTTAAAAAGACGATGGATGTTTCATTTATCGAATATTTGACGAAGATCAGGATTGAACAGTCCATCGAGCTGCTGCGAACGACGGATTTGTCGGTTTCCGACATTGCCGAAAGAGTCGGCTACCAGACGAAAAACTTTATTCGCGTATTCAAAAAGCACATCGGCGTTACGCCGGGTCAATACCGGGGAGCCGATAATGATAATTAGCATGCACATATTTTGTTCCGCAGGCTTGTTCTAAAGCAAGAAAAGCGTATAAAACTTCGGAGGAACCCCATTACTGCGGGGTTTCTCTTTTTTTGCCTCAGACGGTTTAGACTACAAGAATTGGTCATTGTACGGAAAGCTGTGATCATTGTACGATCTGTTCATGCAAAGCAGCGAGATGCTAATGACATGAACGAGAGGTGAAGAAGTTGTCGCAAAGTCGATTGGAACCGCTCCAGGCAGCGGCACCAGCTGGAGTGGAGAAAGCAATTCGAGTAAAAGGCTCGTGGGTGCAGGATTGGGCCGTCGCGATAAAACGTGACAAATATCTATATGCAATGGCAGCGCCTGGATTATTATTTTTCCTGCTATTTAAATATTTCCCATTGTGGGGACTTCTGCTTGCCTTTCAAAACTATTCTCCTTATTTAGGTTTTTGGGACAGCGAGTGGGTGGGCCTGAAATACTTCAACGAGTTTTTCACCAATCCCGATTTTATGCAATTGTTCCGAAATACGATGGCGATCAGCCTGTTGAACATCTTTTTTTTCTTCCCAATTCCGATCGTAGTGGCGCTGCTGCTGAATGAAGTGCGTAAGCTTGCTTTCAAAAAAATTGTGCAAACGGTCATTTACTTGCCGCACTTTCTTTCCTGGGTCATTATAGTTGGGATTTGCTTTCTGATTTTCGGTCAAGGCAGCGGAGTCATTAACCAACTGATCGCCGAGTCCGGGGGACAAAAGATCGAGTTCATGACGGAACCGAACTTGTTCTGGGGTATGCTGACAGCTCAAAGCATCTGGAAAGAAGCGGGTTGGGGGACAATTATTTTCCTTGCCGCCCTTGCTGGCATTAACTCAGAGCTATATGAAGCTGCGCAAATCGACGGCGCTAGTCGCTGGCAGCAAGCGAGGAATGTGACGCTTCCCGGTATTAAAAGCACGATTATCGTTCTGCTTATCCTGCGCTTGGGCCAAGTTATGGACGTAGGCTTTGAACAAATTTACTTGATGATGAGTGGACCAGTCGCGCATCTCGCCGATGTTTTTGATACATATGCCTATCGCGTCGGTATTCAGCAAGGAAGATTCGGTTATGCAACGGTTGCCGGACTTTTCAAATCGGTGGTAGGACTAATCCTTGTTGTAATGTCCAACCGTTTAGCCAAAAAATTCGGAGAGGAGGGACTCTACTAACATGAATAGAAGCTTTGGCGTGAAATTCTTTACTGCGATCAACTACGCTGTGCTAACGATATTTGCGCTTGTGACTTTGCTCCCATTTCTGTATGTCATACTTGTATCTTTTACCGACCCGACAGAGTATATGAGCAAGTCAATCGTATTAATTCCACAAACATGGAGTCTCTCGGCTTACGAATTTATTTTTTCTACAAACGCGTTCGTGAAAGCTATGGGAGTCAGTGGATTTTTGGCGGTCTTCGGTACTGTCTTGAGCCTAATCGTTACGAGCGCACTCGCTTATGTCCTATCGCGTAAAAGGTTGAAAGGAAAGAAATTTTTCTTGGTCGCGATTTTGCTGACCATGCTTTTTAATCCGGGTATGATTCCAAACTATTTACTAGTGGATAGTCTTGGCTTGATGGATACGGTTTGGGCGCTCATACTGCCCGCATTGACTAGCGCGTGGTATGTCTTTCTAATGAAAAACTTTTATCAGGAAATACCGGATGAATTGGAGGAAGCGGCCAAAATCGACGGTTGCTCGGATATTGGCGTCTTTATCCGCATCATGCTGCCTGTATCCGTTTCAGCGCTTGCGGCATTCGGCTTGTTTTATGCGGTAGCTTACTGGAATACGTACTTCAGTGGAGTTCTCTACATTAACACAGACACGCTCAGACCGCTGCAGGTTCTGCTGCAAATGATGCTGGTTTCTGCTTCGCAAATGGCGGACCCGTCCATTGCTGCAATGCTGGAGAGTGAGCAGACGGTGCCTCCGCAGGTGATCAAAATGGCCGCAGTCGTTATTTCTTCGCTTCCGATCGTCATTGTCTATCCGTTTCTGCAAAAATATTTTGTCAAAGGCATGATGGTCGGCTCCGTGAAAGGATAAAGGTTTATAGCTCTGAAAGGGGTGATGCTGGCTTAAACGCACAGCAGAAGAGGTAAGTATAAAGATATTATTCCTGGGAGGTCCTCACATGAAACCAATGGTTAAAAAATTGGCTGTTGTTATGACAGCGGCTGCTCTTACTGCATCCTTGGCGGCTTGCGGCAGCGCATCAAATGAAGGTCAAAAGGCAGGCAGCACAGCAAGCAGCAAGCCTGCAAAACCGACGGATATTTCAATTACGACGCTGGCCTTCGCCGCAGCTCCAACGGGCGAACTGGAAGCGGTTAAAAAGCTGAATGAGAAATTAAATGTCAACCTGAAGCTGAGTTGGATTCCATCCGCTCAAATATCGGAAAAATTAAATGCACTGCTCGCCTCCAGAGATTTGCCGGATGTGCTCTTCATCGAGGACTTCAATTCAACGCCTGCATTCTTGAATGCGATCGATCAAGGCGCTTTTTGGGAATTAACGGATTATGTTAAAAATTACCCGAACTTGGCGAAATATCCGGAGAATGTTTACAAGAACGCATCGCTCAAAGGAAAGCTCTACTCGCTGCCTCGCGTTAGACCGCTGGACGGTCATGAATCGCTGCTCATCCGCAAAGATTGGCTAGATAAGCTCGGCTTGCAGCCGCCGAAAACAATGGATGAGCTTTACAACGTGCTTGAAGCATTCGCGAAGAAAGATCCGGACGGCAATGGCACTGCCGACACGTACGGCGCTGTATTTCCTGGATCTCCTGGACCGTCTAGTTATTTGTTGTCGCTATTCGGTACAGGAACAAAGTGGAAGGAAGAAAATGGCGGCCTGACGCCATATTGGTGGACGCCGCAAGCGAAAGAGGCACTAATCAATTGGAACAAAGTTTACAAATCAGGCGGTATCTTGCCAGACTTCCCTGTGCTCAAGACCGCGCAAATCAAAGACATGCTCGTGCAAGGGAAGGCTGGTCTTGCCATCGCTAACGTTGTTGATGCCTACAAATACAATGTTGAACTGCAAAAAACGAATCCTAAGGCAAATCTGGTTGCTTTTGAGCTTCCGAAAGCGGCGGACGGCAAAGCCTATTACGAGCAAGCGAGCGGTTTTTACGGTCAATTTCTGATCAATAAGAAATCCGTAGACGAGGCGAAGCTGAAAAAAATTCTTGAAGTTTACGATTACACGGCTTCTTTAGAAGGTTACAACCTAGCAGTGTACGGTATTCAAGACGTTGATTACAAATTAAAGCCTGACGGTTTTGTCGAGCAAACGGAAGAAGGCAAGAAAAAAGGATATTCGGGCGATACGACCGGTCAATGGGTGACGGGTACTTTTGATAAATACCTTAGAGCGAAAGTATCGGGCATCCCGAGCGACGTATTTGAGGCAAATAAAAAGTTGATTGACTCGATCAGCTCCATCCCGGATCCGACTTATGGCTTAATGAATTCGGCCCCATTTAAAGAAAAGGGTGCGGACTGGAACAAGAAGCTTAACGACATGCTCACTAACGTGATCATCGGCAAGAATTCAATAGAAGATTGGGATAAATTTGTCAAAACGTACAAAGACGACCCAAGCTTCCAGCAGCACGTAAAAGAAACGAGTGACTTCTTTAAAGAAAAGAACAAGAAATAATGCAGCATCGTGGACCCGACTATGACCGTTTATTGGCGTCGTCGGGTCCAGTTCTCTGCTTTTCATAAAAAAACGATATGGTTCAAATATCGTCGATATACAAATCCCGTTATATGTCTTACATTTTAATTGCTTTTATATTAATTTCTGGCGAGGTGAAGTTAATGAGGAAAGTAAGTATGTTGTTAGCTGTCAGTTTACTTATTAGTATGGTTGGATCGCACATCCCCTTTTATGAAAACGCTATCCTTAAGGTAGAAGCTGCAGCGGTGAATCAGATGACGAATGGAAGCTTTGAGCAGACAACCACAACAACGGATGCTGCCTGGAGCGGTGTCACAAGTCCTGTCCCTGTTGGCTGGGGGTTATGGATTCCAACCGGGAGCGGGAAAGCTCCGAATAAAACGGTGAACGTCATGCTGGATCCGACCACGTATCATGAAGGGAGCAAGTCGATTTTGTTTGACGCCTTCGCAACAAGCCGAGTCTCTGTGAATCAAAGCGTCACGACTGTAACTGCCGGCAAATCTTACAGACTTAAAGTGTGGGTAAAAACCGACAACGTAACGGGCGCAGGGGCTTACTTCAGAACGCAATACTATAACACGAGTAAAGTTGGAGACGGTCCTGCATCTGCCAAGTTGTTAGGTACGAAGGATTGGACTTTACAGCAAGTATTTATGACCATTCCAGCTGGCGTCACAAGGTTGGTCATTGAACCTTTCCTTGAAACGGGAAAAGGAAAAGTATGGTTTGACGATATAAGTTTGGAGGAATATAACGGGATTACAGGAATTGCTTTAGATCAAACCGCCTTTTCCATGGCCAAAGAGGCATCGGTAACGATTACACCGACGTTCACACCGGCGAACGCAGCGGACAAAACCGTTGTCTGGAGTTCCAGTGATCCGAGTGTAGCGACAGTGGACAGTAATGGAAAAGTAACAGGAGAAGGGTTAGGGTCATCTACGATTATGGTCTCAACACCAGATGGAACAATAAAAGCTCAATGTCTAGTTAACGTAGAATCTGCTGAAACGATTCAATCTTACAGCGAGCTGCGTCTGAAATGGTATGGCAAATTGACGGGCGGCACCCAGTACAATTCGGCTGATCCGGATATTGCTGCTAACCTTATTTCACTAGCTGCAAGCGTCACGAATGGTAATGCGACAGGACATTGGGATACACTTAATAAAGCTGCGGGCCGTTCTTATTTGTGGAACGATCTGTCCAGCGCAACGGATTCGGCTCAAATATCTAGTGCTTTCGGCAGGCTGAAAGCCATGGCGCTCGCTTATTCTCTTCAAGGCTCAAGCCTGTATCAGAATACGGCGCTGCGGGATGACATCATCAGTGCTTTGGACTGGATGTATGCGAACCGTTACAATGAAACCAAAAATGAGTACGGCAATTGGTGGGATTGGGAAATCGGAGCGCCGCAAATTCTGAACGACACCCTTGTGTTGATGTTCGATCATTTGATACCTGCGCAAATAAGCAAGTATATCAAAGCTGTCGATCGTTTCGTTCCGGATCCGAAGAAGAGAACGCTCAACAATGTGACGGAAACCGGAGCTAATTTGCTCGATAAAGCATTGGTCGTAACGATGCGTGGCGTGATTGGAAGCAATAGTGCGAAGATCACGCAAGGACTTGATTCCATCGGACCGGAATTTATTTACACGGATCATGGAGACGGTGTTTATATGGATGGTTCGCTCGTTCAACACACCAACATCGCGTACACAGCGGGGTACGGTGCAGTGTGGCTCAACCGTGCGGCTGATATGACATTCTTGTTGAATGGTTCCCCGTGGCCGGTGACGGATCCTAATGTGAATCATGTTTACGATTGGGTATCAGATACGTTTGAACCGGTTATTTATAAAGGACTCTTTATGGATATGGTGAACGGCAGAGGGATCTCCAGACAAAGCTCGGGAAGCGCCAGAGGCACGATTGTTACCTTGCTTCGTTTAGCGGAAGGTGCGCCTGCAGACGTAGCTTTATCGATTAAGCGAATGGCCAAAGAATGGATTCAGTCGGACACGACATATTCCAATTATTACGACGGATTACCGATTTACGAGCTGTCTCTAGTCAAAAAATTGATGAACGATGCTTCGATCCAGCCTCGTGGAGAATTATTGAAAAACCAAGTGTTTGCCGGTATGGATAGAGTTGTCCATTTACGTGAAGGATATGGTTTCGGGCTCAGTCTGTTCTCAAACCGCATCTCTGCCTTCGAAAAGGGCAATAACGAGAATTTAAAGGGCTGGTATACGGGCATCGGGATGACTTTTTTATATGATAACGATCTTACCCAGTACCGCAATGATTTTTGGCCAACTGTAGATTCGTTCCGACTGCCTGGCACGACAACGGATGGATCTGGGAAAGGGACGACACCTGTCGAATGGAAAAGCTACATGAATCCGAAAACATGGGTCGGCGGCTCGTCCATCGATAACCTTTATGGTGCAGCAGGTATGGACTTTTCACTAGCGCAATCGACTGGAAGTAATCTGCAGGGCAAAAAGTCATGGTTTATGTTTGATGATGAAATCGTCGCATTGGGTGCCGGTATTTCGAGCACGACAGCCGGACCGCAAACGGTGGAGACCATTATCGATAACCGCAAGCTGAACGATGCGGGAGATAATGCGCTCACGATTAACGGAACCGTGAAGTCGAGCCAGCTAGGTTGGTCGGAAACGTTGGGAGACGTGAAGTGGGCTCACTTAGCCGGAAATGCGCCGGGTTCCGACATCGGCTATTATTTCCCTGAAGCTTCTAAGGTATATGGTTTGCGCGAAGCGAGAACCGGCGCCTGGAAAGATATTAATAGCGGACAATCGGCTGCCCCGGTTACGCGAAATTATTTAAGTTTGGCCTTTGAACACGGGGCAACGCCATCGAATGCATCGTATTCCTATGTCATGCTGCCTCATAAAAATACGGCAGATACAGCGCTTTATAGCAGTACTCCTGATGTTGAGGTGCTGAGTAATACGACGGATGTACATGCGGTCAGAGAGAAGAAACTAGGTATTACGGCGGTGAATTTCTGGAATCCGGCATCCGTTGATTTCATTTCCGCACAACATCCGGCATCCGTGATGGTAAAGGAAACAGACAGTGAATTGACCGTAGCCGTATCCGATCCGACTCAGCAACAAAGCACGATTTCGCTTGAACTGAACAAGGCGGGCTTAACTTTAGTTCGTGCCGATGACACGGTCACGGTTCTACAGACGATGCCTTCCTTAAAGCTGAATATTACGGTTACAGGATCTTTCGGCAAAACGCATGTCGTCACATTTAAAAAGGACACGGCAGCGCCGGTTACGACAACTAACGCGAAGTCTGAATGGCAGCGTACTGCACAAACGGTGGCATTGACGGCAAGCGATGATGGCAGCGGTGTGCAGAAGACGTTATACAGTGTGGATGGTGGCGCCTTTGTAGAAGGGAACAACATCGTTGTATCTGAAGAGGGCATACATCAAATCCGGTTCTACAGCATCGATAATGCCGGAAACCAAGAGCCAACTAAAACGGCAGCAATCAAAATTGATTCTGCAGGTCCCATCATCGTTCCTACCGTTACGATGGATGTCTATTGGACCGATGGCGGCAGCCTGCAATTCGATATCTCCGATCCGGTGAGCGGCGTGGCAAACGAGTTTCTCGAATTGGACGGTGTTCCAATAAGCCACCCTTATTTATTTAGTCCGTTATCGCTTGCTGTTGGCGAACATGAGGTGAAGGTAAAAACGGTTGATACGGCAGGAAACGAAACTCTTGCAGCATACTTGCTAAAAGTACGGATGGATGTTGACCATTTGTACGAAGCTGCTCGTTATGCTTACCAACAAGGCTGGATCACCAACCAGGGCATATTGAACAGCTTGCTATCGAAGATAGAAAAGATTCAACGGGAAGATGATGACGATCAGAAGAAAAACGAATGGAATGAATTGGAGATCATTGGTGCACTATCCGGCAATAAGATTGACGCCGTGTTTGCGGAACTTTTTTTACAAGCCATCGCACAGTGTAAATCCTAACAGCTGTTGAGACGCGAAACCCGACTTTGTCCGATTGGACGAATTCGGGTTTTGTTTGCATACGAGTACAAAAGAAATCAATTTAGCTACAAAAAAGATCATTGTTAAGCGCTTTCACAATGGTTAACATTGAAGGGAAGGTAACTGAATGATGGTACATAATGTATATAATGGTCACGAAAGAAAAAGGAGGTAATTATGTCAAGAATATAGTGAGCGCGTAAAAGGTCAACTCATTGGAAATAGGGAGGAAGATGTAAATTGAAAAAACACCTCAAACAGACCGGTATGATGTTAACCGTGTTCATGGGATTGCAAACTTGCATCCCAACAGCAACCATATTCGCTATAGATCAAACACAAGATCAAGCAAGCTTTTTATCAACAAATTCGATAACAACACAAGCTTTAGAAAATGGCGTTTATGCAAGGGATTACAACGATGGCAATATAAGCGGATGGACCGCTGTCAAAGGAACAACAGCTTTTACTCCGGATAATGGCACTGTTAAAGCGGTAACGCAAGGTGCTGTCATTCTCGCCGATCTGGAATCGCCGAAATATGCGAATGGCGAATATGAAGTCAAGATGAAATTCAACCAAGTGCCAACCCGATTCGGATTAGTGCTCCGTTATGCGGATAAAGACAATTATAGCGTCATTCAATATGATACGAGCAGTTGGGGCTGGGATGTTGTGAAAAATGGCCAAGAGACGTGGGGGGACATTGCTTCAAGCGGTTCGACATTTGAAGCCAATAAACAGTATACGTTTAAACTTCGTTATGAGAATGACAGCGTGCAGCTGTGGATCGATGGTGTCAGTGTTTTCAACACGACCTTGCCAGGTTTACCGACAAATGCCGGACAAATCGGAATTCGCAGCTGGTTTGACAACAAAACCTTCTTCATCGACGATGTGAAATTAACGGAGGTAAAGGTAAATAATCCCGAACCTAAGCCGATTACGCTCACAGATACGATTACATCCGACCAATTGACTGTCGAAATCGATAAGGAATTCCCAAGGGTGAAGAAGTATGTGTGGAAAAGCAGCGGTGCCGAGATGGATGGTCAATTAAACGGAATCAATGAATTAAAAATCAACGGAAAATCCTATTATCCGACTGCGACGAGCTACGTCAAGAAGGCAGCAACAGCAAGTAAAGGAGAAACAGCCGCCTACACGCTGCAAATTCCAGACATCAATGTAGATCTGGAAATGGAACTCGAGCTGAAAAACAACGTGTTGAACTTCAACGTGACGAACATCGTGGAAAAAGGCGCAGAGAAAGTAAAAACGATTGAGTTTCCGAATCACGACCTCGTGTCCGTCCTAGCCACACAGCCTAAGGCACAAGAGACTGCCGTATCTGTGACAGGCGGTTGGAACATCATTAACGAGGAATATAACGATCTCAAAAGCGGAGCGACGGTTGTCAGCGGAAGTCGTACGTATGCGTTCCTCAACTCAGATATGCTCGCAGCAACTATTGTCAATAACGTTGTGAATGGGAACGATAAGGTTCGTGTGAAAGTCGCTAACGATACGACAGGTACGAAGAAAGCAGCGATGTCAAGCGGCGCGTGGACCTACCACGGAAGTACGAAGCCGGAAATAACGGCGGAGCCATTACCATGGGCTAAAATCATTATTACGCCGGATGCGAACAATGACAGCGCGGTCGACTGGCAGGATGGCGCAATCGCTTATCGTAACCATGCTGAGGCGCCTCTCCGCAGTGAAATGATTCGCGACAACATTTCGTACATAGCGATGAACATCGGTTCTACAACCTCATCTCCATTCTTGCGAACGTTTGATAACGCGAAGAAAATTTCACATTTGACCGACGGCTTCGGACAGATTGTCCTGCACAAAGGCTATCAAGCCGAAGGACATGACGATTCCCATCCGGATTATGGAGGCCATATCGGTATTCGCCAAGGGGGCAAAGAAGACTTTAACTTTATACTTAGCGAAGGCAAGAAGTACAACATCAAGGGCGGCGTTCATATCAACGCGACAGAATACATGCTTGACGCTTTCCAAACGAAAATGGAAAACATGGTGAATCCCCTGAGCAAAGGATGGGGCTGGCTCGATCAGGCGTATTACGTGGATAAGACGGAAGATGTTGAGTCAGGGGAACTAAAGCGACGTCTTGATATGCTGAAAAGCGACACGGGAAATAACCTCGACTTTGTCTATGTTGACGTCTATGCTGGCGTCGATTGGAATGCGAAGAAGCTCGCAGAATATGTGAACGGCAACGGCTGGATGCTGGGCACTGAGTTCGCCGGGCCGCTTCATGAGCAGGCTGCATGGGTTCATTGGGGTACGGATCCTGGCTATCCAAACCAAGGAAATAATAGCTCCATCATTCGTTTTATTCGTAACGGTGTGATGGATGGATTCATGAGTAATCCTCTATTGAAAGGCAATAAGCAGGTTGGCGTTGGATACTGGCAAAACAATCCTTTATTTTACAGCTATAACAAAACGACGGAAGCGTTCTTTGATCACAATTTACCAACGAAATATATGCAATACTTCCCAATTATAAAAATGACGAATAATCGCATCGATTTTGAAAGCAATGTTTCTGTGGCGCGCGGTCAAGACGGGAAAATTCATTTGTCCAAAGACGGACGTGATGTGGCGATCATGACAGATAGCAGTGAGATTAGCGACAGCACGGTATTCATTCCATGGGATCCGGTTAAGGAGGATAAAATTTATCACTGGAACCCGAAGGGCGGCTCAACGACTTGGACGATACCGGCTTCATGGAGCAGTGTGCAGACTGTGCAACTATACAAGCTGACGGATTTGGGACGCGAGCTTGTAGGCAGTGTACCAGTGACGGGCGGTCAAGTGACATTGACGGCGGAGAAAGGCATTGGTTATGTGCTTTATAAAAATCAGGCACCGGTGGACGCGGAGACTGTTTGGGGAGATGGCGGGCCTGCCAAGGACGTGGGCTTTGACAGTCAGAAGTTCGGTGTATGGCACAAATCATCATCCGCATCAAGTACAGATCATATCGCATTTGCAAAAAGCAGCAATGCTGATGATATGATGCAAGTGAAAGGTCCGAATGACGCTAAGATTGAGCAGGTCATCACCGGACTTACGCCAGGAAAAACGTATACGGCATCTGTTTGGGTTAAGGTAGACGGCACACGTAAAGCGACACTCGGCGTGAGTCAAGGAGGTCAAGGGGCAGAAAACAGCTTGGTAGATACGAAACATAAGTTTTTCGCGCAGCAGCACAAGTATTTCAATACAAACTTCCAACGCTTGAAAGCGTCATTTGAGGCAGTGAGCGACACAGCGACACTGTACCTGCAAGCTGCGGATGGCAATGCAACGGTTTCGTTCGACGACGTGAGGGTTTGGGAAAATCCGACCAAGACGGTGAGTGCGAACGGAGCAACCTTATTCGAGGACTTTGAGAACGTCGATGAGGGATGGGGGCCATTCGTCTATTCGAAGCTTGGACCTGTTCGGACACATTTGGTAGAGTCGGGCGGAAATCAGATCAAATCCTATGTTCTAGATGGCCGTTTCTCGCTCAAAACAAATGAGGAAGGAACGGGTGAATGGCTGCGGACACTGCCGCAAACGCTCCAACTGAAGAAGGATAATATGTACCATTTAACCATGGATTATCATGCGGATATGCAAGATATGTACACCGTTGCAGTTCGCGTCAATGAAAATGGCTTAGTGCGCGATCTTGCTACCCAAAAATTAAATTCAGGTACAGGTAAATTAGATCTAACAATCTCAATAGATGGAACGAATGATGCCTATTTAGCGATTATCAAAAACTTTGATAACAATCAGGCCGAATTGAGCGGTACATTAGTCGTAGACAACATTCGTATCGATGACAAAGGACCTATCGTTCCTGTTGAAGGAGTCTTTGTAACCAAGATAAGTATGAATGAACAGGAAGTAACTGTGAATAAAGGAAATACTGCGCAAATCAATGCACGTGTGGAACCTGCAAATGCATTCAATAAGACGCTGGAATGGAGCTCAGACAAACCTGAGGTCGTTTCCGTTGACCAGACAGGAAGAGTAACCGCAATGAATTCCGGCACGGCTACAATTACAGCGACGACGAAGGACGGCAGCAATTTATCCGCAACCACCAAGGTTACGGTATTTGAACCCAATGTGCTTATTCCGCAGTCAGGCATGACGGCAGCTGCGTCGAGCTTTCAGCCTGGCGATGATCCAGAGAACGCGCTCGATGGAGATTCTTCTACGCTGTGGCATACCAAATGGTCTCCTGCGCATTTGCCTGAGTCGATAACGTTGAACCTTGGCCGGAGCTATGAGGTAAATCAAATCAAATACTTGCCGAGAGCTGGCGCGGGGAACGGTACGATCACCAAGTATAACTTGTACGTAAGCACGGACGGCGAGAACTTTACGCAGACTGCTAGTGGTACCTGGGCTCGTGACGACAGTGAGAAAAGCATTGTATTTGCGAAGACGACGGCATCTTATGTGAAACTTGAAGCTATCGAGGCCGTAGGCAATTTTGCTTCTGCTGCGGAGCTCAACGTATTTAGCGTTCCAGGGATACCACCAGCAGATGCAACCTTATCTGCAGATATTACAGCACCGACCAACTCTAATGTCACGGTAACGATCAGCTATCCAACTCACGCAGCGGTGAAAGAATACAAAGTGGGCGCAAATGGCACATGGGCAGCGTACACGGCACCTGTTGTCCTTTCGGCAAATGAAACCGTGTTTGCAAGAGGAACGGATGTAATGGGTAACGTATCCAATATAACGAGCATTGTCGTAAGCAATATCGATAAGAATGCACCCGTAAGTGTTGCATCTTTAAGTCCGGCTGCACCTAATGGCAGCAACGGATGGTATACGTCGGATGTAACGGTAAGCTTCTCTGTAAGTGACAATGTATATGGCGTGGCGAAAACAGAATACCAAGTGAATAACGGGGATTGGATCACCTATATCGGTTCCTTTCCTGCCTTTGGTGAAGGGAACTATGAGGTCGGTTATCGCAGCACGGATCTAGCAGGCAATGTAGAACCGATCCAAACCATCGAGTTCAAGATTGACAAAACGGCTCCGATGTTTACCGTGCAATTAGATAAAACGTCCATATGGCCGGCGAATCATAAAATGGTGACGATAAATGCCACGCTGAATTCAAGCGATGCTGCATCAGGCGTTGAATCTGTGGTGTTAACCTCCATTACCAGTAATGAGCCGGATAGTGGTCAAGGTGACATTGGGGCTAATATCGGTACTGTGGCCACTTCATTTAGTTTACGTGCAGAAAAAGGACGCATTTATATCATAACCTACACGGCAACCGACAAAGCGGGCAACCAAAAGGTTACTTCTGTAACCGTCACAGTACCTCATGATCAGTCAGGAAATAATAATAATAACAACCAATCAGGAAATCAATAAGAAAAGAAACCTCATTTGCAATACGGATCATTCAGGAGGATGGCATTTCTGCTATCCTCCCCTGATTCATTATGCAGCAACATCTGCGAACGACTTGAGATTTTTTAGTAGCGATCAAACGACGGAATAGGGCTGTCTCCTATGCTTTTTTTGGGGCAGCCCTTTCATATTGGATGAAAGATCACCTTTCTTCTATGCAAGAAAAGACTGGCGTGCATAACAAATTGTGCTATGATATTTTACATCTCGGGAAGTAATCCCTTCCTTATAACGTGATGCGAGGTTGAGTACGAATGAACCGATTCAGGAAGCCATGGCGAACGTCTACTACGCTCTACATTCTGCTATTTACGATGGTGGTGCTGCCCATATTGACGATTAGCGCTACTATTCTTCAGGTGTACAAAAGAGATCTGCTGCAGCAAACAACCGACCGAACGCTCCAGACACTTCATGCAGTGACGTACTCGATTGAGCAGGAAATTAGTAATGTCGTCAACTTTTCCGCAGCGGTTGGCATGGATACGGAGGTGCTGGAGACAGCGACTTTACTGCACGAAACAGCCACGGATAAGAGGCAGCCCTACTCCATCTCTTTATCAAAAGCACTAGGAAAATACAGCTCTTCCATGTCAGGAAGGGTGCAGTCGATCAATTTCTTCTATAAAGACGGTGGCGTCTATTCGTACTTAAAAGATTTGGTTGTAGATGATAACAGTTTACGCAAAATGGATTGGTACAAGGCAACGATCGCCGAACAGGATCACGTTCATTTCATTGGCAAACAAAAAGGCGCGCTATACGATTCACGGGAATCTACGAGCATTGTAACCACAATTGCGCCGAGTTATTTTCAAATGCTGCATAATATTGATTTCATTTATTTTGTGTTTAGTCGGGATCAATTCGAGAAAATGCTGTGGCAAAATCCAATCAGCGGATCATCGGCTTTCCGCATCGTAACGACGGATGGCGACGTTATTGCTTCCAGCTATAACTTACCGGCAAACGAGCAGGGGATGGATACTTCGCTAATCAGCCGCATCGACTCGCAGTGCGAGGGCAACTTCGTGGACACAATCCATGGGCAGAAGATGCTGATTGCCTTTGCAACGGTGGACACTGCGAACTGGAAGATCGTTTATCAAATTCCTTACAGCGAGTTGACGGCTAATTACAGCACGATTTACCGATTAGTCCTTTTCGCGACTTTCGTCGTTATCGTTGTATTCCTGATCATTTCTTTTTACCTTGTTCATAATTTAATGAAGCCTATCCATGTGTTAGTGGTGAAAATGTCGCGCGTCATGGACGGGAATCTCAATGTGAAGATCGAGGCTTCCGGCAGCGCAGAGACGGTCACGCTGGGGCTCACGTTTAACCATATGATGGACCAAATCAAGCTGCTTATTAATCAGACTGAACAGCATGAGAAAGCGAAGCAAAAGGCGGAATTCGCTGCGATGCAATCGCAAATTAATCCGCATTTTCTGATTAATACCCTCAATTCCATTAAACTGATGGCGATCATTAGCCGAGTTGACAACATCCGTAATATGACCCAGGCGCTGATCCGTTTGGTATCTTCCTCCTTCAATCGCGGAGGTAGTTTGACTCTGCTTGCCGATGAAATTGAGAACTTAAAACAGTACATTTTCATTATGGAAACACGTTACGGTAATAAATTTGAGGTGAAATGGGAAGTTGATGAATCAGCAACCTCGTTCTATGTGTTGAAGCTGCTGCTTCAACCGATTCTTGAAAATGCTATTACGCACGGTTTGGTTAGTAAAGAAACGAATGGAACAATTACGATTGCTATCCAAAAGGTGGGCCAACAGCTTTGCATTATCATTGCAGATGATGGCGTAGGCATCCCGGACGAGCAGATCGAGAAGTTGCAAGACCCTGCCCAGGATTATACGTTCAGTGGTATGGGCATTCTTAACGTGCATCATCGCATTGGGCTGCATTACGGACAAGACTATGGTGTAGCGATAAAGCGGTTGGAACCGTATGGCACGAAGGTGGAAATTACACTCCCAATCATCCGAAGTCAGGAAGAAGATCGAATCGTTAGTTCAAAATAGATCAAGTAATGGGCAAAATCGATCATTCGGCTGCGTTAAACTATCGTTTATGATAAATACAAGGTACAAACAACCTAATCGATATCTGGTGGAGGGTCAATGCGATGAGCAATAGAAAATGGGTAAGTTCCTTGGCTTTGGCAGGGGTAGTGGCCATGACAGCTTTGACAGGATGCGGCGGTACAAAGACAGCATCAACGCCTGCAAGCGCAGCGCCAGAAGCGACGAAAGAAGCTGCACAGACGGCTAAGCCAGCTCAGCCGGTGAAGCTGAAGCTCGCCATGTGGGATACGAAAGTTGATTTTGAGTATTGGACAGAGAAGGTGAAAGAGTACTCCAAGCTAAAGCCGAATGTAACTGTTGAAGTGGAAAAGGTGCCTGACAACGGAGGGCAATACTTGAAGGTGAGGTTAGCGGCAAACGATTTGCCTGATCTGATGTATTTAAAGCCGAACCACATGCAAATTTACAAGCAGGCGCTGCTGCCTCTGGATGATTCGAATGCGGCCAAAATCAACAAGTTTCCAACTAAAATTGATGGCAAAGTATTGGGTCTTCCTCTCATCTCGTTCTCTGAATTTGTTTATTTCCATCCAAGTATCTTCAAAGAGTTGGGCTTGGAAATTCCGAAAACGTTTCCAGATTTCATCACTACATTGGATAAGATCAAAACGAATAGCAAATACGTACCAATTTCCATTGGCGGCAAAGATGATTGGACATTCTATCCATTGATGGAGTTCGGACCGCATGTTTTATCTGGCGATGAGAATTATTTGGTGAATCTGGCGAAAAATCCAGCGCCATTTGGAGATGGCAGCACCTTTGATAAAGTGGGTAAGGCGATCAAGGAGATTGCCGATAAGAAATACGCTGGTCCTGATGCGCTGTCTGTTTCGTTCGATCAGTCTACACAGTCCTTCGAAGCGAAGAAGTCGGCTATGATTGCGCTTGGCCAGTGGTACTATCCTTCTTACATGGAGAAAGTGAAGACGGATGATGATCTGGGCGTGTTCCCGCTTCCTTTCCGTGATTCGACGAGTAGCGATCTGAAAGCGATGATGATGTCCGATATGAACATCGGTATTAACAAAAACACCAAAAACGCCGAAGAAGCCAAAGCATTCATGGATTGGATGTTCAGCAAAGACATCTACTCAGGTTTAGTTAATAAAGTACAGCAATTCTCCACGGTTAATGACATCACTGCGGATCTTCCGTTCTTCAACAAATGGACAACGGCTAATCCTTCTAAACCGTTTGTTTATTATGGAACAGATGAGGCCTATGCAAAAGTTAGTGCCGCAGCACAATTCGATCCGAAGAAAGCCGCACAAAGCATTTTTGCGGGCAAAGCGATCGATGGGATTGAAAAAGAATTAAATGAAAAGTGGAAGAAAGCGATCGAATCAACGAAGTAATGACTATAGAGGGTACTATTTGAGCGAGACGGAATAGTACCCTTTTTCTATCAATAGAGACTTAGGGGTGAGTGGAGATGAGTTACAGCTTACAGAAGAAAGTTATCATTTGGTCGTTTTTGTTCATTCCGGTTGCGCTCATGCTCTTGTTCCTCTTCTATCCCACGCTGCAACTGTTTCGGTACAGCGTAACGAATTGGGACGGATACAGCGAGAGTTTGAAGTACATCGGGTTTGATAACTATAAAAAACTGATTTTTGATTTCCCGGATGCCTGGAAAGCTATTGGCAACAATGGCATCTACTTTGTCGTCCATCTGCTGTTCATTCCTATTGAAGTGATGACAGCGGTGCTGCTCAATCGCACGATACGCGGAAGTTCATTTTTTCGGTTTACGGTGCTTATGCCTTACATTATTAACGGTATTGCCGTTGCTTATATGTTCAGCTACATCTATAACCCTGTGAATGGGCCACTCAACGAACTGCTCAAATGGATGGGGCTGGAGTCGCTCATTACCGGATGGTTAAGCAACTTGAGTATCGTAAATTACTCGCTGGTCGCTGTATCTCTATGGCGCTTCAGTGGTGTTCATATTATCCTCATTCTAGCGGGATTGCAGTCGATTCCCACAGATCTGTATGAAGCTGCCAAAATGGATGGCGCTGGTTTTTGGAGGCAGCTCCGCTATATTACCTTGCCTGGCATTCGGCGAGTGATGGAAATCATCTTGTTCCTGAACATCTCCGGCGCGCTGCTGCAGTACGATATTCCCTATGTGATGACTGGCGGCGGACCTGGAACGGCCAGCTCTACTTTTGGTTTGTTTTCTTTGCAAACAGCGTTTACCTATAACAATTACGGACTTGCTTCGGCCATGGCGGTTAGTCTTCTGATCTTGATCATCTGCTTCTCGTCATTACAAAATTGGATCATTAAAGATAGGAGCGAGTCTTAATGGAACTCACACTAACAGAGAGCAAACGCCAATTGCTCAGTAATGTTCTGTACTATTTCTTTTTTATAGCGATGTGTTTGATTGTGTTCATTCCGATTCTACTTGTCGTATTCGGCTCTCTGAAGACAAATGCAGAGCTGGGGGCGACTTCGCCTTTCTCACTGCCAATCAATCTCTTTCATTTTGAGAATTTTGTAAAAGCCGTTGGCGAAGGTCACATTCTGCTTGGTTTACGCAATACCTTGGTGATGGTTGTTATTAGTATGACCGGTAATGCCCTGCTAGGTACGATGACGGCATTTGTGCTCAACCGTTTTGATTTTAAGCTGAAAAAAGTGGTGCTGCTGTTGTTCATGGTTTCGATGATCATTCCGACATACACGACGGAGATCGCACGTTTCCAGCTGATTCATGCCATGGGTCTGTACAATACTTTGGGTGCTCCGCTGCTCATTTATATAGGGACAGATATTATGCAAATCTATATTTACATTCAGTTTCTGGAAAAAATATCAGCCCAGCTAGATGAAAGTGCGATGATGGATGGTGCATCGTATTTCCGCATTTTCCGCTCGATTATTTTCCCACTGCTGCTACCGGCGACCGCTACACTCGGGATTCTTAAGAGCGTAACCATTATGAACGATATTTATGTGCAAAATTTATATATGCCAAAAAAGGAGCTTGCAACTTTGCCGACCGCTCTCATGGCTTTTGTCGGCGAGCGGAGCTCGGATCTGGTGGCACTCTGTGCAGGTATCATCTTGGTGCTGCTTCCCAGTGTGCTGTTTTACATCGTGTTCCAACGCTACATCTTTAAAGGCTTGATGGATGGAGCCATTAAAGGTTAGTTGCCTAGCAGAAGAACAACTATATGGGGGATGACTTGAGTAGACGATTGGGATCAGGAGTTGTGGGACGACTTGAAGTCAAGGAGGTTGGTGCTGCTTCAAGCGCTGAAGCATGCTGCAGCAAGTCGGTGGGAACGGGTGTTTAACCAATTGGAGAAGCGATTGCAGGGTGTTAGGCAGGAGCTATCTGACAGAGTAAGAGCCTTTTTCGTCGATGCGTTGAGGGAGCTCGGAGCCGTTCTTTATGCCAAAGGCATTCGGATGAAGGAGATAAGCGTTTTCGATCCGTTTGATGAAGTTAAACAGAACGATACGCTAGAAGAAATGCTGTATTATGTGAAGCAGCTTCTAGTACATGCACATTCTGCGATTCATAAAATTGGGACACTAAACAGTGTTGAATTTTCAAGAAGATGACTGGATTTAGCCTGTTTCAAAATGTATATTCTACCAAAAATATCATCTTTTCTACAACTTCATTCAACCGAGAATATGGATTCATTCATTTATTCAAGTGCTTCGGTAAATGCCTAAAAGCTGAATGAAATTTCATTAACCGCAAGCAAACGACAATTGCTCAGTAATGTTCTATATTATATACTTTTTATAGCAATCGCGGTTCTCGCTGCCCAGCGGCATTATTCTTGTCCAGAAGCCCAGCATGTTTTTTAACATCGCCAAGGTAGCTAGACAGACGAATTTCTATATGAGGGGTAACTACCATGTACAAGATGATGATCGTTGATGATGAACCGTTAGTTCGCTTGGCCTTGCATCATTTGATCGATTGGCAAGCTCTCCATATTGAAATCGTGTGCGAAGCGGTTGACGGTGTCGAAGGTCTCGCGCTTCTTAAGGCCCGTGGCGGCATCGACTTGCTGCTAGTCGATATCCAAATGCCGCGAATGAACGGCATTGAGCTATTAAAAGCTTTAAACGATCCAGCTTTGCCGAAACGTCCGGTTCCGATTATTTTGAGCGCCTATAGCGATTACAGCTATGTGAGGGAAGCTTTCCTGCTCGGGGCTCTCGACTACATCGTCAAGGTGGATATGGATGAGGAGCATATCGTACCAGTAATCACTAAAGCCGTAGAGGAGTTAGTCCGGTTAGGTGGCGTATCGAAGACAGAGGCGATTGAACCTGTGGACAAGCAGCTAGTCCAACAATCGGATAAGGATGCGTTATTACAGAAGCTGCTTGACTTCGATCCGAAGGAAGACGCAGAGTCGTTCGAACAATGGCTATTATCAACAAGCGGTTTGTTAAATGAAACGAACGAGATGGCGATTGTCATTCAAATAGCACGAGCTATCGATACGACAAAGCTGCATGGTTTCATCCTACAAACGATCCTAACGGTTCTGCATGAAATGTCCATTTTGCATGAAATTGTTCGACGGGAGGCTGGCGAATACGTCTTATTGTGCGCGTTCCCGCACGATCGCAGCGAATCAGCGATTCGTTCCCAAATTCATAGCGCACTGACCATGATTCAAACTCGCCTGCTGCAATATGTGAACGCTTCTATTTCGGTAGGCATAAGCGATTTGGCAAATGGCTGTAAACAGTGGCCTCGCCTATACCAGCAAGCCAAGCGGTTGGCAGCGAAAAGTTATTTTGCCTGCTTGGGGAAGCTGTTTTATCGGGAATCGGCGTCCCATGAATCCGGTGTGAAAGACAACGGGGACCGTGAGTTGTGGGATGAGTTGAGAGCTGGGAGGCTTGCAATGCTTCAAGCTCTAAAGCAGCCTGACGAAAGTCAGTGGGTTCGCGAGTATGCACAATTGGAGAAGCGAATGTCTGATGCGAGGCAGGAGCTGCCTGACAGGGTGCGAGCTTTCTTCGTCGATATGTTGTGGGAGCTCGGCGCTGTTCTTTATGCGAAAAGCATACGCTTGGAGGAGGTACAGCCTACTTCTCACAATCCATTTGATGAAATCAAACAGCTGGAGACGCTGGAGGAAACGAAGCATTATGTCAGACTGCTAATTCAGCGTGCTCATTCAGCTATTCACGGAAATGGCCTTATGAATGCTGCTCGCTATAGTCCTTCTATTGCTAGTGCAAAGAAATTCCTCGATTTGCATTATCGTGAGGAAATTAATCAGTCGCTCATTAGTGAGATGGTGGGCGTGAGCGAAAGCTACTTGAGCAAGCAGTTCGTTAAAGAAGTCGGCTGCAATTTCATCCACTATTTGACGAAGCTGCGTATCGAAGAGGCGAAGCAGCTGCTCGAACTGGGGATCAAAATTTCGGATATCTCGGAGAGAATCGGATACCTCAACCCCGAGCATTTCAGCCGCATTTTCAAGAAAATGACGGGTTTTAGTCCGAAGGCATATCGGGAGAGTTTGGAGAAAGTATAGGGTAGAAGAACTAGCGATGATCTTACGCTAGTTCTTTTTTTGTAAATATGGCTAATGTTTTTAGAAATAGTCTATTGCTTTGGCGAAATCATCAGTTTTCTGAATGAAAATCAACATGCCATTCCTCATTTTACTCATATTTAAGTCAGGGGCGTTCCATTAATCTAAGGGAAGAGATGCATCTCACCATAAAATTACTGGAGGGTCAATGAATGAAGAAAATGTTAGCTACAACTATGACTGTCTTGATGATGGGCACAATGATTGCTTGCTCCTCTCAGACGGGATCTACACCTAATACAACGAAAGAAACGCAATCGCCTTCTGCGAACAACACCGTGACGACATACCCAATCAAAACAGATAAGACACTTACGTATTGGGGCGAGTTGACCCCGAATTTAACTGGTGTTAAAACAACCCACGCTGAAGTTCCTTTCTTTCAAGATTGGCAGAAGAAGACAGGCGTGCAGCTCAAGTTCTCCGCACCGCCGACGGGTCAGGCCAAAGAGGCTCTTAATGTCATGTTGGCATCCGGGGATTTGCCGGATATCATCGAATATAACTTCCTTACTTTCCCGGGTGGACCTGAGAAGGCGATTAAAGATGGATACATCCTTAAATTGAATGATTTGATCGACAAGCATGCGCCTAACCTTAAGAAATTTCTGAAAGACAATCCCGAAATTGACAAAATGGTAAAAACCGATAGCGGCAGCTACTATGCATTTCCTTTCATTCGGGGAGATGAGTATCTGCAAGTATTCCAAGGTCCAATTATTCGCAAAGATTGGCTAGACGAGGTAGGTCTTCCTGTACCGGAAACGATTGATGAATGGACTACTGCTCTTAAAGCGTTTAAAGAAAAGAAAGGAGCAGCGGCACCTCTTTCTTTCATCAGTAAACCGAACTTTTTCAATGACTCTTATAATGGCGCGTTTCTGGGGGCTTTTGGGGTTAACCGCAATTTCTATTTGGAAAATGGACAAATCAAATTCGGTCCAGCGGAGAGCGGATACAAGGATTATATGGCATTATTCAGCAAATGGTATAAAGAAGGCTTGCTGGATAAAAATATTGCCACCGTCGACTCGAAAGCGTTGGATGGAAACTTCTCCACAGCTAGCACGGGAGCAAGTATTGGGAATGCTGGCGGCGGTATTGGGAAATGGCAGCCAATTGTTCAAGCGAAAGATCCCAAAGCACAATTGGTCGCAGCTCCTTACCCGGTACTGAAAAAAGGAGATATCCCTAAATTTGGCCAAAAGGATAAACCGTATTCTTCTGGAGGTATTGTGGCCATTACAACGAAGGCAAAAGATCCGGAACTTGCGACGAAGCTGCTGGATTATGGTTATAGTGAAGCTGGACGCATGTTTTTCAACTTCGGTACAGAAGGTGTTAGCTACAATTTAGAGAACGGTTATCCGAAATATACCGATTTATTGATGAAAAATCCGGATAAATTAGCTCCGGCGCAAGCGATGTCCATGTATGTTCGCGGCAGCTACAACGGTCCGTTTATCCAAGATAAACGATATGCCGAGCAATTTTTTACTTTGCCAACCCAGCGCGAGGCGATCAATGTTTGGAAGAAAACGGATGTAGACAAATACAGTCTGCCGCCGCTTACGCCAACGGCGGAAGAGAGTTCGGAATATGCAAAAATCATGAGTGACGTTAACACCCTTGTAGATGAAATGACGTTAAAAATCGTTCTTGGAACAGAATCCGTCGATCAATATCCGAAATACCTAGATAAAATGAAATCTTTGAAATTAGATCGTGCAATTGAAATTCAAAAAGCAGCTTTGGATCGCTACAACAAAAGATAATGCGGAACGGAGTGGAGAGGGCTTTGCTCTCTCCTTCCATTCAGAATGAGGTGAGGGAAAAGATGGAGACTACGCAACCGCTCAAAAGTATGGCACTAGCAAAGAAAAAACCGGGCATAAATCGATATGTTCGTGATTTCATAATGAATAAATACTTGTATCTGATGATGGTTCCTGTGCTCGTTTATTATATTATCTTTCATTATGCCCCTATGTATGGAGCACTGATTGCATTCAAAGAATATTCGCCAATGAAAGGTATCCTAGGCAGCGAGTGGGTAGGATTTAAGCATTTTCAAGATTTTTTCAGCAGTTTTTACTTTTGGCGCATTTTAAAAAATACGCTTGTTATCAGTTTGTACTCCTTGGTATTTGAATTCCCAGCGCCGATTATTCTGGCCTTGCTAATCAATGAAGTGCGCAGCAAAATGTTCAAGCGTGTGGCTCAGACCATTACGTATATGCCTTACTTTATTTCACTTGTTGTTATTTGTGGGATTATAACTGATTTTACGAATGCGGATGGTGTGATCAACAAGATCCTTATGACGTTTGGATATGATGGCCAGACGATGCTGCAGAAGCCTGATTTATTCCGTCCTATTTATATTCTATCGGAGATTTGGCAGCGAATTGGTTGGGAGTCCATCATTTATATTGCGGCATTAATGGGTATTGATACCGAGCAGTATGAAGCTGCGCGTATGGACGGAGCAACCAGATGGAAGCAAATCATTCATATCACCTTACCAGGCATCATGCCAACGATTGCTATCATGTTCATATTGCGAATGGGGAATTTATTAAATGTAGGATTCGAGAAAATTATTCTCCTTTACAATCCAGTCACGTATGAAACAGCGGATGTCATTTCTTCCTTTGTCTATCGTAAGGGATTACTTGAATTCGGATGGAGTTACAGCTCAGCAGTCGGCTTATTTAACTCTGTAATCAATCTTATTTTATTGGTTACAGCCAATTATATCAGCCGCAAAGTAAATGAAAGCAGCTTATGGTGAGGTGAAGCAAATGAATAAGGGACCTAGTATAGTTGAAAGATTGTTTGATATTGGTATTCATCTCATTTTAGTAGTGCTAGTGGTTGCTACTTTATATCCATTGTTATATGTCGTCTTCGCATCCTTTAGTGAAGCAGGTCAGCTCGTGGCTCACAAGGGAATTCTGTATAAATCCTTAGGTTTCAGTCTGGAAGCGTACAAAGGTGTCATGAGAAACCCAGGTATTCTGATTGGATACCGCAATACGCTATTTATCGTTGTGTTCGGTATTTTAGTGAATATTTTGATGACTGCTTTAGGGGCTTACGTGCTTTCACGGAAAAATGTCATTTGGAATAAAGCATTCATGCTGATCATCGTTTTCACTATGTTTTTTCACGGGGGCTTAATTCCTTTATATCTGGTTGTGAAGAATGTTGGCCTACTGGACTCGTTGTGGGCTACGATTATTCCATTTGCGATCGGTACCTTCAATCTCATCATCATGCGTACGGCGTTCATGTCTGTACCAGATAGTTTAGAGGAGTCGGCCAAGATCGATGGAGCGAACCATTTTACCATCTTGTTCAAAATCATTATTCCGCTTTCCATGCCGGTCATCGCGGTTATGATTCTCTATTATGCGGTTGATAAATGGAATGCTTGGTTCTATGCTTCTGTATTTATTAAAAGCAGAGACCTGTTCCCCTTACAACTTGTACTCCGTGAGATATTAATCTCGAATTCTACAGACGGAATGTCAGTTGGGGCAGATGCGGGAGATCGACATCAAATAGGTGAAACGATTAAATATGCGACGATTATCGTAGCAACCGTACCTGTGCTTTGTATCTATCCATTTGTTCAACGTTTTTTTGTAAAAGGGGTAATGGTAGGTTCTTTGAAGGGTTAAAACCGAATAAAATCGGGTTAAATAGAGCTTTTGTCAATCGGTTTTGTCATTTTGGACATTCCTCCCCTTGCAATCAGAGGTATAATAGAGGTAAGTGGAGACAATCCCTTCAGACATTCATCTACCATTCAATGGGAGGAGATCCATGTGAAGATCCGATTTCTTTGGCAGAAGCGAAAAAGCATTATTTTTACTTGGTTAATTTCATATAGCGCGGTGTTGTTCGTACCCATGATGATGAGCTGGTTTATTTATATGCAATCCAGTGAAGCACTTAAGAGCGAGATTCATCGTGCGAATGATTCTTTATTGAAACAAGTCCGATATACGATAGATAATCAAATCGATTTAATGAAACGATTGAATATGGAGATCACTTGGAATGCTAAGCTTCAAAGCTTAATGTACTCCAATCTACGGTCAAACGACGATCAGTTCCTCGCTTTTCAATTGGTGAAGGAATTTAGGATGTACCAAACGTCATATGCAACGATCGATGAATTTTATGTCACTTGGGATCAGGAATCATCGATTCTCCGTCCGGGAAATGTTAGGGACCTAAAGACTGCTTTTGATACGATTCACAACACAGGAACGCTTCGCTACGAGCAATGGCTCGATACGATACATAATGCGGCTAATAACCAATTTCTCTTATTGCCTCGCGCGGATGCAGCGAATTCTCAAAACTCAATCGCTTATATCGCACACCTACCTAAGGATTTGAACGGCAAACAAACCGGTACCGTCGTTGTCATGGCAGACATGGAAAGATTTCAGAAGGCGATGGAAACAATCTCAGGATTTAGTGGCGGACAAATTTTAATTCTTAATCATGATAATCAAGTTCTTCTTTCCAATTTACCTGTGTCGGTCAATAAGAACCTTATTTTGGAGCAATTGTTGGATAGGGATGATGTGATGTACAAGCCGGCGCAGAATGGGGATTCAGAGCTATTTTATATGCAATCTGCCGTGTCTGATTTGAAATATGTTTTGGTTATTCCTAGTCGTATTTATTGGGAGAAAGCAGAATATGTCCGTAAATTCACCTATATTAGCATTTTAATAAGTTTAATGGGAGCAGGCGTGTTGACATGGTTTTTTATGCGCCGCAATTATTCGCCTATTCAGCGGCTGGTTCAGTCGCTTTCTGATAAGAATTCCACCCAGGAACGGCCAGATGGCAATGAACTCAACTTCATCCAAAGAGCAATTTCACAAACAAGAAATGAAAAAGATAAAATAGCTTTACAATTACAATCCCATCACCATGTGCTGCGATCCAATATGCTCAATCGGCTTCTGAAAGGGAAGATGGATACACTGATTCCATATGAGGAAGCTTTCAAATCGTTCCATATTGATTTAATCTCTAATGATTTTGCCGTCATTTTATTTGCTGTTGAGAACCAGGACAGCCTTTCCAACAATTTGCCGGGAATGGATATGAATGAAAGAAGGAAACTTATACAGTTCATTATAACCAATGTCGTGGAAGAGCTTGTTGGGCAGCGTGGGCATGCGGGTTATGTGGCTGAAGTAGATGATATGATGGTCTGTCTTGTGAACTTTGCAGAAATCGAAGCTGCTGAAATGAAGCAGGACCTTCATTGGATTGCCACAGAAGCACAGCGGTTTTTAATTCGATTCCGCATGGATCTTACGGTATCCATCGGCGGCATCCATGGCTCCTTGTTTGGAGTCGCCGAGGCGTATAGTGAGGCATTGGATGCCATGGAATATAAGATGGTTCGAGGAAAAAGAGAGATCATCACCTATGATGAGATTCGAATCGATTCCACGGATCAGCAACAGCTGGGCTATTATTATCCGCTTCAGGTCGAGCAGCAGATTATAAATCTGATAAAAATTGGCAGTTTTGATCATGCTAGTGCGAGTATGAACGAAATTATGGAGCGGAATTTCAATAAGCCCCACGTGTCACTAACCTTGGCGAGATGTCTCATTTTCAATCTTGTCGGTACGATGGTGAAGGCGATCAATGAACTAGGAGACGGTGATAGCCGTATTTTAGAAGACAATCCATTGTGGATGGATAAGATCATCGCCTGTGATACGATACTGGAAATGCAGCATGAACTCCAAACCTTGCTCAAAGAAGTTTGTGCGTTTGCAGCTGTGAAAATGGAGACGAACTTGTCCAAAGAGCGTGCAGAGACGCTGCGTGAGCTCATCTCCAAGGTGACTCGTTACATCGACGAGCATTATCAGGATTCTAATTTAAATGTGAATACCATCGGTGAACGCTTTGAGTTAAAAGGTAGTTATATCTCTAAATTGTTTAAGGATCAAACGGGTGAGGGACTGCTCGATTACATCACAAAGGTTCGCATTCAACAAGCTAAACGCATGATCAGCTATAAGCAAGACTCCATATCCGATATTGCCAATTATGTGGGTTACAATGAGGTTGCGACGTTCATTCGCGTGTTCAAAAAGTACGAGGGGATTACACCAGGGAAATTCAAGGAAATGAACTGATTCACGCTAGGTATTAAGGCAATGGAGGGTTACCAGATGAGTAAAAGATGTATAAGTACCTCAATCCTATTGTTCATGTGGGTAATTACCCTATTGTTATCGGCTTGTACTTCTGGAAATAACTCAGCAAAGCCTGCAGAGGAGCCGAATAAAGCTACTACCCAGGTAGAACAACCTGATCAGGCCAAGAAGACGCTATCCTATTGGTCTGAACTTAACGGCAATGCAGCGAGTGTAAAGCCGAACATTCAGGACATACCGTTCTTCCAAGAATGGCAGAAGCGGACAGGGGTACGGCTGACTTTCATTCAACCGCCATCGAATCAAGCGAAAGAAGCGATGAATGTGTTATTAGCGTCAGGCGATTTGCCCGATATGATGGAATATGAATGGGATAACCATCCTGGAGGACCGGAGAAGGCGATCAATGACGGTTATATTTTGAAATTGAATGATCTCATAGACAAACATGCGCCAAATCTAAAAAAATACTTAAGTGAGCACCCGGAAATAGACAAACAGGTCAAAACGGACAACGGTAGTTATTATGTGTTTCCATTCATTCGTGGCGACGAATTGCTTCGAACCTATCAGGGGCCCATCATCCGTCTGGATTGGCTTCAAGAGCTTGGTCTCCAGACGCCGACTACAATCGATGAATGGTATACCGTTTTAAAAGCGTTTAAAGAGAAGAAGGGAGTCGCTGCTCCCTTGACCTTCTTAGGTGTTCCCAATCCGTTATTCGGCATTGAGGGTGGTGCTTTCGTGGGTGCCTATGGGATCAAGAAAGGGTTCTACTTGGATAACGGCCAAGTGAAGTATGGGCCGATGGAAGATGGCTATAAACAGTTTCTCGCTACCTTTCGCAAATGGTATGCAGAAGGGTTGATTGACAAAAATATCGCTACAGTGGATACCAAAACGTTGGATGCCAATATGATTTCAGGAAGAAGCGGGGCAACGATATGGAATGCTGGCGCAGGTATTGGCAAATGGCAGCCCATCGTTCAGGACAAAGAGAAGGCTGCATTGTTAGGGCCTGCACCTTATCCGGTGTTGATAAAAGGCGATAAGCCTAAGTTCGGGCAGCGGAGCTATGCGTATGTGGGGACAGGCGGGGTTGCCATTTCTAGCAAAAGTAAGAATGCTGAAGCAGCTGCGAAACTGCTGGATTATGGATATAGCGATGAAGGGCATATGCTTTTCAATTTCGGGATCGAGGGAATTAGTTATAACCTGGAAGGCGGATATCCGAGATATACGGATTTAATTTTGAAAAATCCCAATAAACTCGCGCCATCTCAAGCCCTTTCGCTGTATAACCGGGCTAGTTACTTCGGTCCTTTCGTCCAAGACGTTCGTTATATGGAGCAATATTACACATTGCCTCAGCAAAGGGAGGCCATTCAAGTTTGGGCAAATACCGATGTTGACAGTCATGTACTCCCGCAAATGCCGAAGACAGAATTAGAAAGCGCAGAGCTCTCCTCCATCATGATCGATGTTATGACGCTTGTCGACGAGATGTCGCTAAAAATCATACTTGGCGTGGAGCCATTAGATACCTTTGACAACTATGTGAGTAAAATAAAAGCATCCAAAATTGATCGTGCCATTCAGATCCAGAAATCAGCTTTAGATAGATATTATAAGCGATAAGAGTAATAATAAGAGGGCTAATGCAACGTCTACTGACAATGTGTTAGCCCTTTTTCTTTCCTGCGTTTTCCCGAACATGTAGAACGAAATTAAATCTCTGGAGGAAACTATGGTCTCTCGGTATTCCTTTTTCATCAGATTGATCACATTTACTACACTAATTAGTACGATTCCTCTTTTGTTTCTGGGTATATACGCTTTCTTTCAATCCACTTCTACGGTCCAAACGAAAGTCAATGAAGCAAACGTTTTTATTTTGCAGCAGTCGCAAAGCCGGGTCGAACAGATATTAAAAGTCATCGATCAAGTATCTAGGCGCTACGCGGAAACACCTTTTGTCTCCCTTTCCATCTCCAAACGGATGAAAATTGAAGATTTTCAGGACATTGATTTGCTTGTAAAAGGGCTTCTTGGTGTGCAAACCTATGAGCTGGGTGTTAAGGATGTGGAACTGCACAGTCTTCGGAATGATTGGTATATCAAAGGTGGGGGCTTTTATTTTGGAAAGGACACGGCTATGAAGTCCTTCTCTTTGGACTCCGCATTTAACTCCCGTTGGTCACCTGTGTCTGATCAGGCCTTTACAGGCATCAAGCTGGTGAAAACTATCCCCTCCACGACCGCTGATCCAATGGGATATTTGTCCGTTAGTGTGTCCAATAGCGAGTTGGCCAAGCTGCTGACAGGCGGCTTTTCAACCCGGGAAACGATGATTGTTGACGACAAGATGAATATCATTGTTCATACCAAAGAGAAGAGAATCGGTCAAAGCGTTCTATCCGAGCCCTGGTCGCAGGAGCTGCAAAACACGGGCAATACGCAGGGGTATTTTAACAGCACATCACTTGGCAAGCCGTACAGTGTCGTATACAACCAATCCAAGTACAATAACTGGACCTATGTATCCGTCATTCCGATAGAGGAAGCGAAGAAGGAGTCCGCCAGTATCGGATGGGCAACTTTGACTGCTTGTCTGCTACTTTTGCTTTTTACTGCGCTGCTGTCTTACTTGGGCTCGAAGCGAATCTATTTCCCTGTGCGCAGCCTGATGGAGTTCACCATGAAGAAAAGCAGACCATCCGGAGAAGAAACAGTATTTAAAGACGAATTACTGTGGATTGGTACACAGTTCGCTTCACTGTATCAATCGAAAGAACAGCTGGAAGGGAAAATGAAGATACAGTCAGGCCAACTTATCGATTATTTTATGTTAAAGCTTTTCCAAGGGGAGCTGAACCGAAGTGAATTGGCGGGCAAAGCAAGTCAGTTTCAACTTCCTGCTTGGCGTCGATATGCGGTTCTGGTCATGCAAATCGATACCTTAGCACAAACACGTTACGATGCCAATGAGCAGGATTTGCTGTTGTTTGCGATGAACAATATGGCCTCCGAATTGATACCGGCACCGCAGCGCATTCATGCGATGCCTATAGGTAATAATCAGGTCACACTAGTCGGGAGCGATGCGGAGAGTCACGGGAATCTGCTAAGTGAATTGACTTGTCTAGCTGAGTCCGTACAGCGAGCTGTTGATGAATTCTTAGGACTCAAAGTCAGTGTCGGAATTAGCCGACCGTATGAGACTATGTACGCTACACCGCAAGCGTTTCTTGAAGCCAAAGAAGCCCTGCAATATCGGATTCGGCTTGGGGAAGAAGCCATTTTACATATCGGTGATCTGAAGCCGCCGATGACATCTCAGCCATACTATCCGCATCATCTGGTGTCGAAGCTCACACAGGCCATCACCTTTCTCGATAGGGACGAGGCCGGAGATCAGCTTCGTCAGTTTATTCAAGAAGTACTAAGAGTGGCAAGTGAACCCACGCTCTATCGTATGTCCTTTGCTATGCTTTTGACAGATCTGGTGCGTGTAACTTACGACATGGGTGCTGCTGGAATCATGATTTCCCAGGATCACCGCAATAAATATGAGCAATTATTCAGCTTGAAAACACCAGAAGAAATTGAAGACTGGTTCAAGTCGCAAATAATTGCCCCCATGATGGAGCTAACTCGCCAAGTACATGAGTTTTCCCGTAAAAGCATCTCTCGTTCCGTGATGGATCTGATTCATGATCATTATGACAGCGATTTAACATTAGAGCAGTGCGCGATGAAGTTGAATTACAGCACACATTACATTCGCCGGATGTTTCGTAAAGAAACCGGCTTGAATTTTAGCGAATATTTGGCAGGGATCCGTCATGATATGGCCAAGAGTTGGCTGAGTGGAACCGAGATGAAGATCACCGAAGTCGCCGAACGGTTGCAATATACGAACGCGCAAAATTTTATCCGTCATTTCCGCAAGCTTGAAGGAATGACGCCGGGTCAATACAGAGAGCAGAAGCTAAAGGAGCCAGTGTGAACTGGAGGGCTGATTCCAATGATTACCATAAGGAACGCTAGTGATTATAAGGCACGATTTACAGATGTGTTTTTCACGTAAATAAGAATTGGAGCGCTGCTGATTATTGAATGCAACTGTAGGCTTAGGTAATCTGACGATATCAACCGAATTAAGGAGGACAATGGATAGTGGAACTGATTTCTGCGTCGGTCAAAACGGCAGCCAGGAGCTATACCCGCCACAGAGTATTAGCGAGACTGATTAAAAACAGGTGGCTGTATCTGATGGCAATTCCAGGCATGCTCTACTTTATTGTTTTTAAATACTTGCCCATGTGGGGACTTCTTATCGCCTTTCAGAACTACCAGCCTACACTGGGAATGCTGCATAGCAAGTGGGTCGGGTTTGAGCATTTCGAACGCTTTTTCTTTGATAGCTCTTTTGTCATGCTATTCAAGAACACACTCATCTTGGTTTTTTACAATCTTGTATTCTTTTTCCCACTGCCAATTGTCATGGCTCTATTATTAAATGAAGTCAGGAAAGAAGTGTTCAAACGCACCATTCAAACCATTGTGTATATTCCGCATTTTGTATCGTGGGTCGTTGTCGTGGGGATTTCTTACATTTTCTTTACGACTGAAGGTGGAATTGTCAACGATATGCTTGCAGCGTTGGGATTCCCCAAAGTTGAATTTCTCATTTCAAGCGAATGGTTTCGTACGATGATCGTTTCGCAAGTCGTTTGGAAAGAAACCGGTTGGGGGACGATTATCTTTCTAGCTGCATTGGCTGGGGTCGATCAGCAGTTGTATGAAGCTGCTACCATCGATGGTGCGGGTCGATTCCGGCAGGTATGGCATATCACGCTTCCGGCTATACGAAGTGTTATCGTCATCCTGTTCATTCTAAGACTCGGCTCTTTCCTAGATACCGGATTTGAACAAATCTTCCTAATGCTAAACGCCATGAACCGTGAAGTAGGCGAGGTATTCGACACTTATGTTTATAATGTGGGTATTCAGCAGGGCCAATTCAGTTATAGTACAGCCGTTGGATTGTTCAAATCATTGATCGGACTGATGCTTGTTATGGGTGCGAACCGGATGGCCAAAAAATTCGGCGAAAGCGGTCTATATTAAGAAAGGAACGGTACATAATGATCAGCAAAAGCATAGGCAGCTGTATTTTTGACGGTATCAATTATACATTTCTCATTCTAGTTGCTTTGGTAACCATTATCCCTTTTATCTATATCGTGTCCGTCTCGTTTGCGGAACCGGAAGAGGTGCTCCGGCGCGGCTTTATTTTATTTCCTACTTCATTCTCGCTTGAGGGATACAGATACATATTTTCCACCAGCATCGTGATAAGGAGTTTGCTCGTTACAGTAGGAATTACAGTGGTGGGGACATTTATCAATTTGTTGTTTACATCGCTATTGGCGTATCCATTATCGAGGCAGGACTTTGACGGTAGAAAGTTATTTATGATGCTTATTGTATTTACGATGCTGTTTAATGGCGGCATTTTACCTACCTTTCTCGTCGTCAAATCGCTCGGACTGCTTAACAGCTATTGGGCGCTGCTCATACCGAACGCCATTAGTGCTTTTAATCTGATCGTGGTGGTGAGCTTTTTTCGGCAATTACCGGAAGGGCTCGAAGAGGCCGCGAAGATCGACGGCTGCAGCGATCTGGGATTGCTTTTCCGCATTGTACTCCCTTTATCGGCACCGGTATTGGCAACGTTTGCTTTATTTTACGCCGTGGGACATTGGAATACATTTTTCAGTGCAATCTTGTATATCAACGATGCTAAAATGTGGCCGATACAAGTTTGGTTGAGGCAAATCGTGATCTTATCTCAGGGAGGGATCGGCGATTCCACGCAGTTCGATCAGAACTATATAGCTCCACCATCGCAAATCATCAAGATGGCCGTTATCGTCATCTCAACCGTTCCGATATTGATCGTATACCCTTTTCTGCAGAAGCATTTTGCCAAAGGGGTCATGCTCGGCTCTGTTAAAGGTTGAAAGGGTTTTCAAAAATATGAATCACATGAAAAAAATTCGGGGAGGCAATATTTCAATATGAAACGCCAATTGAAAATGAGAAGAACAGGAATTACAGTCATAAGCATCATCGTAGGAGCAGCTGCATTACTCACGGGCTGCGGGAGCGATTCGAGCCCAGCTGCAGGAGGAACTGGAACGAGTGCCGCAATGGCTAGTAAGGAGCCTTTAAAACTAAGCATTATGACGTTAATGTACGCGGAACCTCCCAAGGCAGACAGTGATGTCCAAAAGAAGATCGAAGAATATACGAACACCAAGCTCGATATCTCTTGGGTGCCAAACTCTTCTTATAAGGACAAGGTCAATGTCACGATCGGTTCAGGTGAACTGCCGAAGGCCATGCTCGTGCAAAATAATAAAGACTCCAATATTTTGAGTGCCATTCGTTCGGGCATGTTCTGGGAAGTTGGCCCGTATTTAAGCGCGTACCCTAATTTATCTAAAATGAATAAATCGGTATTCGACAATATTAAGGTGGACGGTAAAATTTACGGACTATACCGCGCCCGTGACTTATCGACCTCTGGGATTATTTTTCGAAATGACTGGTTGAAAACCGTCGGTTTAAGTGAACCGAAAACAATGGATGAGCTTTATAACATTCTGAATGCCTTTACATTTAACGATCCAGATAAGAATGGAAAGCAGGATACCGTTGGCTTGACGGAAGAAAAAGTAATGGATGGTTTTAATACGGTGGCTTCTTACATGGGTGCTCCGAACGGCTGGGAAGTGAAGGACGGCAAGCTGAGCCCGGATTTCCTATCACCGGAATATTATGAAGCGATGAAATTTTATAAAAAACTGTATGACGAGAAGCTCATTAAACAGGATTTCCCTGTGCTGAACAACCAACAGAAAAAAGATGATATCAATCAAGGAAAAGCAGGCGCTGTGATTTCCAATATGATTGATGCAGCGGGCTACCAAGCAACGCTTACCAAAACGTTCCCTGGAGCAGATATCGATGTGGTGAGCCGCATTAAAGGACCAAAAGGGGAAAGGACGTACGGTGGTCAAGGCTATAACAGTGTGTTTATGTTTCCGAAATCGAGTGTGAAGACGGAGGCTGAGCTGAAGCAGATCCTCGGATTTTATGATAAGCTGTCTGACCAGAAAATGCTCGATTTGCTCGGATGGGGCATTGAGGGAAGACATTTTAAAGTAGAAGAAGGTAAACCGGTATTCATCGACCAAAAGCTGCAGGACACAGAGGTTGGATCCAATTATCTCCAATTGCAAGTAGCGAAATATACGGCGAAAACAACAGGTAAAGAAACACAACTGATGGAGAAATACGGAAAAATGATAAGAGACAACGAGGCGATTGCCGTGAATAACCCATCTAACCCGCTTGATTCTAGTACGCAAACGACGAAAGGCAGCGAATTAAAACAGATCATTGACGATTCCCGTACGAAATTTGTACTGGGCAAGCTGGATGAAGCGGGCTGGAAGCAGGCAATCGAGCAGTGGCGAAAAGCCGGCGGCGATAAAGTTATCGAAGAATTCAGTGCGCAGTACGCGAAAAATGCGAAGTAATGATATTGAAGGGGCAGATCTGCCCCTCCTTGAATATCCAACACATCATTCCACATGCCAAAAACAAGTCCCCGTAAAAGAGGGGACCCCTTCTTGCGATAAACGGTAAACGCTTACATTACAATTGATCTTATAAAGGAGGTGATCAAACAGTTCGGACACCCAGAAACGGACATAAGAGCTTAAAAAATCTAATAAAATGATGGAGGTTCATTTGATGAAAAAGAAGCTCGGTTGGAAGTTGTTAGCAACAGTATGGATGTTTATGTTAGTTCTATCATTTGTTGTGCCTAGTAAATCGGCATATGCAGGCACGCCTTGGAGCAGCTCCGTATATCCATCTGATTGGACCCCTGGTTTTAAAGATGCGCAAGGCCGATTTCTTCAGGACTTTTCATATGCGGGCTATTGGAGAGGTGAGAAAAGTATCCCAGCCACTCCGACAGGCGCCACCTATAACGTCGTAACACAGTATGGGGCAGATTCAAGCGGGGCCAATGATTCCACGAATGCCATTCAGAATGCCATTGATGCTGCCGGAGCCGCTGGTGGAGGTATTGTCTATTTACCTGCGGGTACTTATCGTGTTAAGCCGCAAGGAACAGCTACAAGTGCCCTCTGGATTAATAAAGACAATGTCGTGCTCCGGGGGTCAGGTAAAACATCAACGTTCATTTACAATGATTCTACGAGTATGCGGAGCAAAGCAGTCATCCGTATTTCTCCTGTAACGTCAGCGGATTGGTTTACGCCAACGAATACACCTACTTCCATCCGAAGTGATGTGCATCCGTTGGCGATGTCAATTCCTGTTAATAGTGTTAGTGGATATTCGGTGAACGAATTTATTATTGTGCACTCCGATGCAACGGATGCTTTCATTGCCGAGCACGGTATGACCGGTAAGTGGGACGCATCTGTGAAGGGACCAACGTTCTACCGGAAGATTACAGGTATTGATGCTTCTACCAACACGCTTACCCTTGATATTCCTATACGTTATGATGTGAAAACAAGGGATAATGCACGTGTATATAAGATAGGCGAAGCCATTGCAGAGACAGGAATCGAAGATTTGTCTATCGGTATGAAGCAGCATACGGGAACAGGCTGGGGAGATTTGGACTACAACGTGGCAGGCACAGGTGCTTACGATGTGCATGACTCTAAGGCGATAACGATCGTAAATGCCAAAAATAGCTGGGTGGATGACGTCAACAGCTACAAACCTAGTTCAAATAGCGGAGATTATCATTTGTTATCCTATGGTATTACGATCAATCAATCTCGTACAGTCACCATACAGAATACCCATTTTCAGAAGCCGCAGTATAAAGGCGAAGGCGGTAATGGATACTTGTACGCCATACAGGGATCGGATAACTTGGTGCAAAATGCGACGGCCACGAACGGAAGACATAACTTCAATTTCAGAAGTATGTGGACGAGCGGAAACGTCATTTACAACAGCACATCGAATACGCCTCGTCTGGCTACGGATTTCCATATGCATTTAAGCATGGCCAACTTATTTGATAACATGACGCTGAACGGAGACTTTATTGAAGCCGTGTATAGACCATATGGAACGATAGAGCATGGATGGACAACGACCCAATCGGTGATCTGGAATACGAATGGTACTGCCTATGCCGCTGGACAGTCGTCTATTGTGAAATCAAAGCAATTTGGTCAGGGCTATGTGATAGGAACTCGGGGAGCTGCGAACGGTGTGACCTATACAGTACCTGGTTCTGATGGTTCTGCGCCGCAGGATCTGGTACAGGGTATTGGTACTGGATTGGATCTGGTGCCACAATCCTTGTATTTGGACCAAAAGGCCAAGAGAAGCATAGGAGGGCCCGTTAATCTATTGACAAACCCCGGGTTTGAAACAGGAGATCTGACAGGATGGACGGAATGGCACAGTGGAGCGCTAGCGCAAAAAGTGGATACGGATTTACCATGGAGTGGAAGCTATAAGCTGACCCATTGGGCATCAACGAATTACCAACAAATAACGTCTCAATTGAAGACAGTGCCAAACGGACTCTACTCGGCTAGCGTATGGGTACGCTCCAGTGGGGGGCAAAATACGTTACAGCTATTCGCGAAAAACTTCGGCGCCGCAGAAATCGATGCTGTTATTGGAACCAGTCCAATACCGAATTATACGAAATATACGATAGACAACATCCCAGTGACAAACGGCCAAGTTGAAATTGGGATATGGAATGATGCCAACGGCGGTAATTGGGCGGCACTCGATAGTTTCGAATTAGTGAAAAAGTAAACGTGAACTGACTTAGTGCCACAATCGTTGTATTTGGATCAAAAGTCAAAGAGAGGTTACTGAACCATTGGGCCTCCCTCGCCACCGTAAAGTCGAAATGAAGACGGAGACATGCCGGTAATGGATTTGAAGTGCCGACTGAAGTAATGGACGGAAGCGTAGCCGAGCTTGCTGGCAACAACCTCTACTTTTTCTTCCTCCAAGAGCAGCTTTTTAGCCAATTGTATCCGTTTACGAATCATGTAGGGCTTCGGCGAGATGCCTATCACTTCCTTAAATAACTGGGCAAAATAGGCATGGTGATAACCGCACTGTTGGGCTAGCTCTGATAAGCTCCACGGATGTTCTGGATGCTCCCTGATCATCTGCAGCGCTGGTCCAATCAGGCTTCGCTTGGAGCTATGAAGTGCTAAAATTTCTAATTCTTGGCGAACAATTTCAGCTAATACTTGCATCAGAAGACTTCTTAAAACGAGCGAATAGCCGGGCTCCTGCTCTTTGTATTCCTGAACAATCTGATGCAGCAACCGTTCTCCCGTGACTAGCCTGAAATGATCAGGAATGGCGACGCTGCCATAACCGTCGACTTCAACCGTGTACCGCAGCGGCGAGTCAAATGGCGGTCCGCCTGCAAAGCGTTCCAGCTTAGCGCCAGGGTGAACAGGCTCTGGAGACACTCGGTGCCAATCGAAGTGCAGGCTGATGAAAGTTGCTGCTCTACTCGGATGCACGGATAACATATGCGGCGTCCCCGGTCCATAATAAGCACATTCGCCGGGAAGCAGCGAGTAGATATGGGCGCCTATCCATAAATCAATTCTACCGGATAAAACGTAAACAAGTTGGCAATCAGGGATCGTACGAGGGCCGAAAACGAAGCCTGACGAAACATCTTTCTCCACATTGGCATAGTTCACTGCAGGGAGTAATAAGGCTATCGGTCCAAGCGGGTGAGAAGGTTCCATTTGGCGTGCTCCTTCGTCGATTTGTTATTCTAAGCTACTTCGCTGCTATTGGCCAAAAACCTTTGAAAAGTGCAACTAGTTCTAATCTTTATGGCAACGACTAGCGAACCATATGCTGATACACTTGATCTTGTAAGCCGAAACATAGGCTTATAGGGCATGCTGACGGCGGAGCAGGTACTGTTGTTTGAACGTGATGGTTTTGTTAAGGGCGATGTTGTGCTGAACGACGAGGAAGTTGAGATTCTGCGTCGTGAGTTAGATCTTGTATTGGAAGGGAAGACCGTTAAGAAACCGGTACTGAATCGCAACTTGGCTTCAGAGAGCAGTGAATATGGCATGAGCATGGAAGCCAGTGAAACAATTGTTCAGGTTGTTAACATCTGGATGGCCAGCGATGTCTACTTGCAGCATGCAGCTAACCTCGCGTTATGCGAGGATGTTGCACAACTCGCCGGTACGGACACACTGCGCATATGGCACGATCAAATTCAATACAAACCGCCTATCACAGGCGGGCCTACGAAGTGGCATCAGGACCATCCGCTGTGGCCGATCATCAAGCCAGCAGAGCTAATAAGCGCATGGGTGGCGTTGGACGATGCTGTTGTTGAGAACGGCTGCATGTGGATGGTACCCGGCAGTCATCAATGGGGAGATCACCAGCGGCATTTGCTTCACGGGGCTGACCATATGCCGAAGCATAAGCGTCCTGAACTGCTGCCTGAAGGTGTAGAGATAAAGCCGATTCCGTTCGAGATCAAGAAGGGGCAGGTTGGCTACCATCACTGCATGACATGGCACGGCTCACTGCCGAATCAATCGCAGATGAAACGGCGTGCCATTGCGGTCCATTATATGCCGGGACATATTCGTTATGAACCTGTAGGCAATCATCCCATGAATAAGCATGTTCATGTTCAACCAGGCGAACTTTTGACCGGAGACGATTTTCCGGTTGTTTATAAGAAGTAACAAAGAATGAAGGGGCAAGTTCTATGAATTGTGACGCTATTCGTGGACATTTAAAAGAATGACTCTAAATTAAGCGGTTAAAAGATGGCTCCTCGGGGTCATCTTTTTTAATGTCCATTGTGTCCATCTTTCGGGTCACACAGCACTAATCTTGCCGCATCATTTATTATGTTTAACCTTAATTGCTGTTTTTGAGTGTGCTACAAACAATGTTATATAACAATTAAAATATTTTAAAATTATTATTGCATAAATGTTTTGCTTAGTTATACAATATAACATATAAACACAGTCTGTATTGGTACAATGGTTCATATGTTGAAGGGAGAGATGGGTATGAGTAGTTTAGCATCGTCGATGGAGTTTGAAAGAAGGAAATTCACAAACCTTCGCGCCTATGATTTTCAGCGGTCTGTTGCAAAACGAGAAGTTTGTACGGAACACGATGAATGCGGTGAAACGGCTCTATATCCATTGTCTCCATTGTCTTTGACACTGTACTATGCCTTTGATAATGATGTGGAAGTGGGATAATTGGCCGACTGCGCAGCGTATATAATAAAATGAAAAAGCCTACCGATTTTTCGGTAGGTTTTTTATTGTTATAGTACATTTATAAAAGTAATTAATTTTATAAAACAGTATTGAACATTGTCTTGTTCTGTGTTATATATTATATAACAAAATGAATTCTGTATTAATACATTAAAGGAGGAAACAACAATGGATTGTCCAACATGCCAAGGTAATGGTGATTTAGAGGAAATGAGAAGCACAGATGAGCACTTTCACAAAGAGGGGTCGTCGATCCATTTTGGTCAGGATCGTATCCTTTGGCCCAACACTTGTCCGATTTGCGGCGGCAGCGGATTTCTAGACGTATCCTTTTAAAAAACAAAACCCAATAAAGGAGTGCATTAGGATCATGAGCAAACAAATTCAACGTGAACAACTGCAAGCAAGCTGGAATTCCAAGCGATTCGAAGGGGTGTCTCGACCCTATTCGGTTGAGGATGTGCTTCGCCTTCGTGGCTCTGTAATGATTAAGCAGACACTGGCTGAACAAGGAGCTCGTAAATTCTGGGAGCGGGTTAACGAAGAAGACTTTGTACCTGCACTTGGCGCTCTAACGGGAAATCAAGCTGTGCAGCAAGCAAAGGCAGGACTTAAAGCCATTTATTTAAGCGGTTGGCAAGTTGCCGCCGATGCGAACTTATCCGGTCATATGTATCCCGATCAAAGTCTTTACCCAGCTAACAGCGTACCTAGCGTTGTGAAAAGAATTAATCAGGCGCTGCAGCGAGCCGATCAGATCCAGCATGCGGAAGGCAAGGGAAGCATCGACTTCTATCTCCCCATTGTGGCAGACGCGGAAGCTGGCTTCGGAGGACCACTTAACGTGTTCGAACTGATGAAGGGCATGATTGAGGCTGGAGCCGCTGCTGTCCATTTCGAGGATCAGCTCTCCTCCGAAAAGAAATGCGGCCATTTGGGCGGCAAAGTACTGCTGCCAACGCAGCAAGCCGTAAAAAATCTAGTCGCAGCAAGGCTGGCAGCCGATGTGATGGGCGTGGAGACGGTGCTAATCGCGAGAACAGATGCGAATGCAGCAAGTCTCCTGACAAGCGACATTGACGAGAATGATCGGCCGTTTCTAACTGGCGAACGTTCACCCGAAGGATTCTTTTATGTACATGCAGGCTTGGATCAAGCGATCTCACGCGGACTGGCTTATGCGCCTTATGCGGATATGGTCTGGTGTGAAACCTCGGAGCCAAATCTAGAGGAAGCAAGACGTTTTGCCGAAGCGATTCATGAGAAATTCCCAGGCAAACTGCTCGCATATAACTGCTCTCCCTCATTTAACTGGAAGAAAAAATTAGATGAACCTACGATAGCGAAATTTCAACAAGAGTTAGGTAAGCTGGGTTATAAGTTCCAATTCGTAACCTTGGCAGGCTTCCATGCGCTGAATCACAGCATGTTTGAACTCGCTCACGATTATAGAGATCGTGGCATGGCTGCTTACTCACAGTTCCAGCAAACCGAATTCGCTAGTGAATCACGCGGTTATGAAGCGACACGCCATCAGCGCGAAGTAGGAACGGGTTATTTTGACGAAGTTTCCCAAGTCATTACCAGCGGTACTTCTTCCACAACTGCACTTTCCGGCTCCACAGAAGAAGAGCAATTTGCCCATTAATAGCCATGCCAGAAGGTTTAAGGAGATGAGGATATTGATCGATCAAACCATGCTAAGGGGAATTGAAATCGAACCGACTTCTGCGGAGGGGCAGAAGATTCTCACGCCTGAAGCATTAGCATTCGTAGCACATCTTGAGCGTACATTTGGAGCAAAACGCCTAGAGCTGTTGCAGGAGCGCAACCTGAGGCAGAGTCGTATTGATGCAGGTGAGCTGCCGGGCTTTTTACCTGTAACTGCAAGGATACGCAGCAGCGATTGGACTATAGCGCCGATCCCTGCGGATTTGCAGGACAGACGCGTCGAGATAACAGGCCCAGCTGGCGACCGTAAGATGGTTATTAACGCGTTTAATTCTGGTGCTTTCGTCTATATGGCAGACTTCGAGGACGCTAACTCGCCAACGTGGAACAATACGATCGACGGTCAAGTGAATTTGTACGATGCTGTTCGTCGAATGATCGCTTTCACCAGCCCGGAAGGGAAAAGCTACAACCTTCAAGCTCAGACGGCAGTGCTCAAAGTTCGCCCACGCGGTTGGCACTTGGAAGAGAAACATATGCAGGTTGATGGGCGTCCTGTATCCGGTTCGTTATTTGATTTTGGCCTATTCTTTTTCCATAATGCAAAGGCACTGATTGAGCAAGGAAGCGGACCCTATTTTTACTTGCCTAAGCTTGAGAGCCATATCGAGGCACGTCTTTGGAATGAAATGTTCCTATTTGCTCAGCAGGAGCTGGGCATTCCGCAAGGTACGATCAAGGCTACGGTGCTCATTGAGACGATCGTCGCTGCCTTTGAAATGGACGAAATTTTGTATGAACTTCGCGAGCACAGTGCAGGCCTGAACTGCGGACGGTGGGATTATATCTTTAGTTATATTAAAAAGCTGCAGAAGCAGCCGCACGTCATCGTGCCCGATCGAGCGCTCGTTACGATGGAATCGCCGTTCATGAAAGCTTATTCGCTGCTCGCCATCCAGACTTGTCATAAGCGGAATGCGCCTTGCATCGGAGGCATGGCCGCACAAATTCCGGTGAAGAATGATCCGAAGGCAAACGAAGAAGCAATGGCGAAAGTAAGAGCAGATAAGCTGCGCGAGGTGAAAAATGGTCACGATGGCACATGGGTGGCTCATCCCGGATTAGTCCCTGTCGCCAAAGCGATATTCGATGAGCATATGCCTTCAGCCAATCAAATTGACAAGCAGCTTTCTGGAACCAAAATTACCGGTGAACAATTGCTTGAAGTGCCGCAAGGGCCGATAACAGAGAAGGGGATTCGGACGAACGTCAGCGTCGGCATTCAGTATTTGGAAGCTTGGCTGCGCGGTTTCGGTGCTGTACCGATCAACAACTTGATGGAAGACGTGGCCACTGCGGAAATATCTCGTGCGCAGCTTTGGCAGTGGATCCACCATCCACTAGGAATTTTGGAAGACGGGCGTAAAGTAACGGCAGAACTATTTCAACAGATTCAGCTTGAAGAGTTGGCAAAGATGAAAGAAAAGCTTGGAGAAGAGACATTCCAGCAAAGGAAGTTTGACCAAGCGAATGTTCTTTTTACCCAGATGACGGTTTCACCTGAATTTGAAGCTTTTTTAACCGAACAAGGGTATCGATATTTGTAATTGTAGTAATTTGAGACAGGGCCTTCATGAGGCTTCTGTCTTTTTTTATTTGAATATACTATAATTATTTCAATGTTATAGAACAGTTCAGCGAGGTGTGAACCATGAGCACGGGCCATTCGGAGCTTCATACGAAGCATGAACAAATTACGAAATATATTGAATCTTTGGCTGTAGGCACCAAGCTGTCTGTTCGGCAAATCGCTCAAGATCTGGATGTGAGTGAGGGAACGGCTTATCGGGCTATCAAGGAAGCGGAAAATATCGGTCTGGTAAGCACCAAACGGCGGATCGGTACGATTCGCATGGAGAAGAAAGAAGAACCCGTCATTGATAAATTAACGTTCTCGGAAATCGTCAATGTGGTGGAAGGCGTTGTGCTGGGAGGTTCTTCGGGTATACATAAGTCACTGAATAAATTCGTGATTGGCGCGATGCAGTTGGAGGCCATGCTGAAGTATATTGAAGCAGGTAATTTGCTCATTGTCGGCAATCGTGTACAAGCACACATGTGTGCACTAAGTCAGGGCGCTGGCGTATTGATTACCGGTGGATTTGACACCACGCCTGAAGTTAAGGAGCTTGCAGATGAACTGCAGCTGCCTATCATCGGCAGTTCATTCGATACATTCACGGTTGCCACAATGATTAACCGCGCCATGGAAGATCGCCTTATTAAGAAAAAGATTATGATCGTCGACGACATCGTGCGCAAAGACAGCCCTATTTATTCGCTGCTCGCGGCTAATACGGTCAAGGACATGCAAAAACTGGTTGAGGAAACGACGCATACCCGGTATCCTGTCATCGATGATAATCAGGTGCCGATCGGCATGATCACGACCAAGGACATCATGGGCGCGAAGCCGAATCAGCTCGTTGGCACCTTGATGACTCCTAATCCGCTCATGATTAACTTGAAAACGTCGGTAGCATCTGCTGGACATACCATGGTGTGGGAAGGTATTGAGCTGCTGCCCGTCATAGATGCTGATCGCAAGATGATCGGAGTCATTAGCCGTAAAGATGTTATGAAAGCCATGCAGCATATGCAGAGGCAGCCTCAGAACGCTGAAACATTCGAGGTACAGATCTATTCGGGGATCGACGAGCTTCGAGATGAGGAAGGCAAGCTGTATTTCCAAGGAACGGTTACGCCGCAAATGACGAATTTTGAAGGTTTGGTCTCTGAGGGTGTTCTGACAACGATTATGATTCGAGCGGCCTATCGCACGGTTCAGGAGCAAAAGAAAGGTGATCTCATTCTGGATAGTTCTTCCAGCTATTTTCTGATCCCGCTGCAAATCGATGATGTCATCGAAATCGTCCCCTCGATCGTAGAGATGAGCCGCAGATTTTGCAAGATTGATATGGAAATCAGAACGAACGGCACTAGAGTAGCTAGATCCATGTTTACGGCACGAATTTTATAATTGTAATAGAAGATGAGCCACCTGTTGAGGTGGCTATTTTTGCTTTTTGGAAGCATAAGTTTGCACTACAAATGATATGTATTATTTATCTAATGACGAAGCGCGGGCTGGTTATCTTTGTTTAAAATTAAACTGGGGGAGGAGTCACAGCGAATGAATGCATGGATCTTCTACTTAATGCTAGCTTTAGCGCCTTGGGGAAATGTGGGGAACCAGGATGATCACCTCAATCAGGTTTGTTCCAGCATTAATGAAAGCGCAATCATTAGACCGGCTGTGGATACGAAGGTTATCCATTATACCAATCAAGCTATTTTTCTTACCTACCACCATCTGGATGAAAACGAGTCATTTGTGACGATTACCCCGGCTAAATTTAATCAGCACCTCCAGGTATTAAAAGAAAATCATTATAATGTGATCCCGATCGAAGATTATAGCTGTTTTCTAGAGCATCGAAAGTCAATTCCCCCGAATGCTGTCGTGATTACTTTCGATGATGGCTATCGATCCTTTTATGAGAAGGCATACCCTTTACTGAAAAAGCAAGGGTTCCCGGCAACTAACTTTGTTGTTGTCAGTTATCTGGATTCTGAATATCCGTCTCTACCCTTTTTGACCTGGAAGCAAACACAGGAGATGAAACACGATGGATTCAGTTTCTATTCTCATACGTTTGACCTTCACCAAAAAAAGAAGGGGGATGGAGGAGGTACCGTACCTACTTTGACGAATCGCATTTTCCTAGAGCAGGAAAAGCGGTTGGAGACGGAAGAGGAAAGGAGAAAAAGAGTCCGTGAGGATCTTTGGATGGCCGAAGCCCTGTTAAAAACGCAGCTAGACAATAAGCTTTCCATGCTATGTTTCCCTTTTGGGGAATATAATCAGACCGTTATGGATGACGCGAAAGAAATGGGTTTCCGTTATTTTATCACGACAAAAGAAGGGATTAATTCGGGGGACAGCAGAGAAATAAATCGGTTAAATGTTGGCATGCCCTATCTATCCGCGGATAACTTTCTCAGAAAGCTGCAGAACTATGATCGTAAAAAGTAAGGGAAGGAACTTTGCAGAAAAGGCAAGGAGTGAAGGGGCCTGTCCCAAAACTCATATTTGGAAAATTCATCTCCTACTTTGCGAATTTCGAAGCTTGAATACGATTTCCATTGGAGTTAATCCAGTGGAAATCGGGATTTGGCAGCCTTTAAGTTAATTCCATTGGATTTTTTTCAATAAAAGCACGAATTTTGAGGCCTGTGAAGCGATTCCATTGGAAGGTCTCCAATGGAAATATGAATTTCGTGCTGAATAGAGTTTCGAATGTCCCATAAGGTCAAAAGACATTTAAGGGGTGTCTTGCTTCCGCACATTAATCAATCCCCACACGCTGTGTTCGGAAAGAAATAAGGGTCTCTGGAGACTCCCTCTGCTCACCATTAGCCACTTTTTATCGAAATAGAAGCCTCTGGAAACTCTTATTTCCCACAATTAGTTACTTTTTATCGAAATAGAAGCTTCTAGAGGCTCCTTTTTCCGCTGTTTAATTCGGTAACAAAAGGGGCTTTTCCCAAAAGGTCATTGACCTTTGAGACAGCCCCTTTCATTTAATATGTAGATGAGAATACGCCTTATTTACGTAAGGCTATCTTCATCAGCACTGCCAGATTGTTCAGTCCGTGCCTCTGCTAATTGTGCATGTGCTTGGTCAAGCTGTTCGTTTGCTTGCTGAATAGCCCTTCTTCGATGAGTACTAATCGATTGTGCTTGATTCAGTTCGCTTAGGGCATCAGCTACCGCATTATGGGCTTCAATTTCTGCATTTTGTTGTTCGGATTGTTGGTTTGACATAGCATGCATCTCCGATCTATGTTTTTTTGGGCAACGTTAATATTGCCACAATTTGACTAAATCATTCGTTATCCGTATCGTAAAAAAAGAAATTATGAAAAGGTAGTAGTATCATATGGGGAAAATTAACAAACTCGGCGGATGCGGTTTTCATCATGTTGCGATACGAGCAAGCAACTTCGAAGCAACGGTTAAATTTTACACTGAAGGATTTGGCTTTACGGAACGTTTAAGCTGGGGAGAAGGCGACAGGAGAGCTGTTCTGCTTGATACGGGAGATGGCGATTATCTGGAAGTGTTTGCGGGTGGTGTGTACCAGGGGCTAAGCCGGGAGGTACTATTATCCATATGGCGTTTGAGAACTGATGATGGAGCAGTCCACTTTTTCGAAACGCTGGACTGCTTTTTTAAGAGAAGCCTAACGTGTCTTTACACGATAAATCGCAAATGGTAAGATTGTAAATCATACACGATATATAATGTGTGATGAAATTGAGGAGGCTGCAACTGCATGAATGATCTGAAACTATGGTATACAAATGCTGTACTGAACTGGTCGCAAGGGCTGCCAATAGGAAACGGAAGACTAGGTTCCGTCATCTATGGTGGGATCGAGAAGGAAACCTGGAGTATGACCGAGGTCACGTATTGGTCTGGAAAAACGGAGAAGACCAAAAGTCATTCCAAGGGCAAAGATGATCTTGATCGGATGCGGCAGCATTTCTTTACAGGCGATTACAAGCGTGGGGAAGAACTAGCTCAGCAGGCACTGCAGCCTAAAAAGCAAAATTTCGGTACGAATTTGCAGATGTGTAATCTGATCCTGAATGTGGAACATCATGGTGAAGATCTCCAGCGTGTACTAAGCCTTGAAAACGCTCTATTTCATACTTCTTACAGCGTAAACGGCAAAAACTTTACCCGGGAAATATTTGCTTCGCACGCGGATGATATTGTAGCTTCGCGCTTTTGGAGTGAGCAAAAAGGGGGCATTTCATTCACGTTAGGCATGGAAGGTCTGACTGACAACTTTACGAAACGGGCAGCCGAGGACGCTGTGATCACTTTTAAAGGACAAGCGACGGAAAACATGCACAGTGACGGTAAGTGTGGAGTTTTCTGTCAAGGAATGGTCAAAGTGACTGCACAGGGCGGTACCATTATTATAGAGGATAATCAGATTGTCGTAAGAAACGCAGATGAAGCATGCATCTACTTTGCCGCAAATACCGATTATGGGAAAAAGGATGAAGGTTGGCTGCAAGCATCTAAGCGCCAACTGGCACAAGCCATCGCACTTGGCTACGCAAAGCTTAAAGAGAATCACATATCCGATTATCATCGGTTGTATGGCCGAGTGAATCTTGACTTAGGTCATTCAGCCGCGTCCCACCTGCCAACGGACGAAAGAATTCGTCTTTTCCAGAACGGACAAGATGATGATCCGCAATTATTTGCCTTATTTTATCAATATGGCCGCTATTTGATGATTTCCGGTTCACGTGCGGACTCTCCTTTACCTCTAAATTTACAAGGCATATGGAATGATGGTGAAGCCAACCGTATGGAATGGAGCTGTGATTACCATCTGGACATCAACACACAAATGAATTACTTTCCAACAGAAGCTAGCAACTTGGCAGAATGTCATATCCCGTTAATGAATTATTTGGAGATGTTATCGCAAGCTGGCAGAACGACAGCGCATGACTTTTATGGATGCGAAGGTTGGGTCGCTCACGTCTTCTCAAATGCATGGGGGTTTACGGCTCCGGGTTGGGAAACCTCGTGGGGACTGAATGTGACAGGGGGCTTATGGATTGCAAGCCAACTGCGAGAACATTATGAATTTAGCTTAGATCAGGAGTTCTTAGCGCAGCAAGCTTATCCTGTGTTGAAAGAAGCCGCAGCCTTTTTCCTCGACTACATGACGATGCATCCACAATATGGGTGGCTTGTAACTGGACCTTCTAACTCACCGGAAAATAGTTTTTATATCGAAGACAACGTTCATCAATTGTCGATGGGATCGACACTCGATCAAGTATTGGTTCGTGACTTATTCGTCTTTTGCTTAGAGGCTGCCGATATGCTGCAAGTAGATTTTGATATGCAAACAAAGTTGAAGCAAGCCATTGCTAAGCTGCCGCCCCTTCGTATTGGGAGCCGGGGACAATTACAGGAATGGTTGGAAGATTTCAAAGAAGCACAGCCGGATCATCGTCACCTATCTCATCTAGTCAGCTTACATCCCGGTAACCAAATCACCCTAAGAGGAACACCAGAACTGAGCGCCGCTGCAAGAACTACACTAGAAAATCGCATGTCTCGCGAGGCGTTGGAAGATGTTGAGTTCACGGTTGCCTCTTTTGCAGCGAGCTTCGCCCGATTAGAGGACGGCGAACATGCTTATAAGCATTTAACCCATTTAATCGGTCAATTGAGCTTCGACAACTTATTAACGTTTTCCAAACCGGGGATTGCTGGAGCGGAGAAACACATATTTGTCGTAGATGGAAATTTCGGAGGGACGGCAGCTATTGCAGAAATGCTGCTGCAAAGTCATGCCGGAGAAATCAATTTGCTGCCTGCCCTGCCAAGGAAATGGCATACAGGTAAAGTTTCAGGACTGCGGGCCAAAGGAAATATAGAAGTTGATATTGTTTGGGAGAACGGTAAGTTGATGGAGGCCACTATTCAAGCATTCTCAGATGGTCGGACATTTCTGCGCTTCCGTGAACAAAGTGTTCCGCTCGATCTAACAACGAATACTGTCTATAAAATCGACAAGCTGTTGAAAGTGACTCAGAAGAAATAAGGAAAATGGTATGCTCTACGACCCAATTGTACCTATGCGATTATGCCCTAAAACTATATAATCAGTCATGTAGTAAGCGCTATCATATAGATGAAGTTCAGTTTTGCATGGACGGTATTCAGGGGGTAGAGGTATTGAATTCACAAGAACAAGCGCGTAAACATACCATTATTTACGATCGCCCGGCAGCGACCTTTTTCGAAGGAGCATTATTAGGGAACGGAGGGTTGGGGGCAGTTGTTACGACCCGACCCGATGCGGTCCTTATTCATTTCGGACATAACAACGTGTGGGATATTCGGATCGCCGAAAATAATCAAGAACATATAGGAACCTTTGAGAGCTTGTTCTCTAAACTAAAGGACATCCCAGACACGTATGCTTCATTAAGCGAGGAAGAGTGGTACCGCGAATATGTCACGATGACTAGCGAGAACTACAACTTCACATATCCTAGACCGATGCCGTGCGGCTCCCTACTTCTGGGTTTCGACCCGCGAACCACAGAAGTGCTAGGATATTCGATGTATATTGATTGCGGGATGTGCGAAATCCATTTTCTGAATGAAGGGGCTTCAGCCACGCTGCAGGTTTTTGTCGACCAACAAGCTGATCGACTATGGGTGGCGATGAAGGATTCTGATCAAGCTGGGAAGGCTGCTACTTTCTTCAATCGATTGAAGCTCATCCCGGATCCTTCAACACCCAAGGAGATTCCCTCATTCCGGGCTGCAATCGATACTTCCAATAAGCTTTTAGCGTTCCACCAAACGCTTCCCTTCTCCTGCCTAGAAGAAGAGATGCGAGATGGACATCCTAACGACCGTGCGTTCCGCTTATCAGCAAGGATCGCGCCATCAATTTCGGTACAAGAAAGCAGTCATGAACTGGAAGTGTTACTAGGTAAAGAAGCAGGATTCTTCGTATGCATCAAGTTAGACGAAGGACTTGACTCTGTCATAAGTCATGAAATAAAGCCGATTGATCCACCGACAAATGAGTCATTCGCCTATGCGTTATCAGGTTCGTTGCAAAGTTGGAACGACTATTGGTCGCATTCGGGCATCATTTTGCAGGATGAATTTCTAGAGCAAATCTGGTATCGAAATTTATATTTCTTCCATTGCGCTGTGAAGCCAGAAGCCACTTGCCCAGGTTTATTTGCGAATTGGAGCTATGGCATGATCGGTGCAGATTGGCATGGCGATTATCATATGAATTACAACACACAGCAGCCATTTTGGGTAGCATTCTCAAGCAATCATGTAGACAAACATTTGGCCTATGTGAACATGGTTGATCATATTCTCCCTATCAGCCAAAAGTGGGCGAAAGAATATTACGGTCTTCGCGGTGCCTATTACCCGCATTCCGCTTACCCTGTGGACATGAATATTATGCCTTACCCCGTACCACACTGGGGCTGGGAAATATGTGAAACACCATGGACCGTGCAGAGTCTTTGGTGGCATTATCTATATACGATGGACAAATCGTTTTTGACTGAGCGTGCCTTCACACCAATGAAAGAAGCCGTATTATTTATGGTTGATTATATGAAACGGCCGGAAGCGCATGGAGAGGCTTGGGGTGATGACCGGTATCATATTTTCCCAACCGTCGTACCAGAATTGTATGAATTAACCCCTGGGTTCAAGAAAAACAGCGATTGTATCGTCGACTTAACATTAACGAAGTTTCTGTTCAACGCTTTCACCAAGGCGTGCGGCGAGCTAGACCGAAACGATGAAGAAGCCGAACTGCTCGCTGAGGTGCAGGAGGTTTTACATAAATTTCCTGATTATCCGACGGCAGAATCACAGCGGGGTAAAGTATTCGTTTCTGTACCAGGTGAAGATCCCGAAGTCGTCTATAATGTTCCCAACGGGGTTTCAACCATTTTTCCCGGAGAAGACCACGGCTTGCATACATCGCCCGAGCAATATGAGATCGCCGTTAATTCCTATAAGAATCACCGCAACGAAGGTGGAAACGACCTTGTTTTCTATCATCTCGCAGGGGCGCGATTAGGTCAGCTTGATCTGGAACGATTTAAACGTCAAATCAAATACTGTCTGCTTCCAAATGGAACATGCACAGACAAACTACTGCAATCCGGCGGGCGGTATTCCGACACAACGGCTTTTGATTATATGGGATCGATGGGCATATGGTTTGAAAATTTTGCATTGCCCGCTGTTATCAATGAGTGCTTGATGCAAAGCTATAATGGCATCCTTCGCTTTTTCCCTAACTGGGACATAGAGAAATATACGGAGTTTTCCACGCTGCGCGCGGTTGGAGGCTTTCTTGTAAGTGCTGCAGCTAATCGGGAGGATGTCCTATGGATAGAAATATATAGTGAGGCTGGCTCCCGGCTTCAGATCTATAGCCCTTGGGAAAAGGGTGTTAGATGCATACACAGTAGAGGGGAAGAAATGCTGACAGGGAACATCATCACGGTGGACACAATGAAAGGTGAACATATTCGTTTCCTAAGAGCTTAAGTAAAGGTCATTTGCGAAAATCAGAAAAGACCCGTCAAGGGGTTTTTTTTGTTGAAGAATCGTGCTAACTTGTTAAAGAACGTATTCCGAAACCTCCAAAATGAAAGGGAGAATGGTTAGTGCCCAAGTTTTCCAGATTATTTCGAAGGTTTCTGATCTCTTATATCGTTATTTTGATCATTCCCAGCATTGCAGGCTACATGTCATACCGTACTTCGATCACGGTCACACAATCGATTTCCATTGAGAATAATGTGACGCAGCTTCAAAAGAGCCAGGAGATTCTGGAACGCAGAATGGCCGAAGTTGAAAGTTTTACGAGGCAGCTGGCTTTAAACCAAGACCTGAGTGTCCTTTTGAACGAAAAATTGGTCGATGATAAAGCAAATGTGTATGGGGTCTGGAAAATAACGAGAGATATTAAGGCCTACAGCCAAACGAATGATTTTTTGAAGCATTTCTATATTTATTTGACGAATTTTAACGTCGTTATGACGCCAGGCAATGCTTATTTTCGCCCTGAGCATTATTATCAGACTTCCCATTACACCAATCTTTCCTTGGACGAATGGAAAAAAACGGTATTAGAGAAAACACATAGAAGCGAAATCATGCCGCTGAGTCCGTTTGTCAATAACGGCGTCCAAACCTCCGTCGTCACCTTTATGCAATCGCTCCCATTAGACAGCTTCAGTGATTCTCCACCGGCCACGGTTGTCACCATTATTGATGAACAAACAATCAACAGTGTTTTGTCCGGTTTAAGAGATCCGAACAGCGGTTGGACGCATATTAGTGATGCGGAAGGACATACCATTAGCTTGCAGGGGATCAGTCAACAGGAAATGGATCACTTATCTGCTGACAGCCGCTTCGATAAAGAGAAAGTCAGTCAATTCTATGACGATGATCTCGTGATAAGGATTCAATCCAAATTAACGGGTTGGGTATACAGCACAGGCATTCCAAGACATGTCCTAATGGAGAATGCGAATAAAATCAAGTACATCACTTGGTCGGTGACCGGTGTTGCACTAGTGATCGGGCTTTTTGTTGGTTTTATGCTGTCTTATCGAAATACGGTGCCGATTAATAGGCTGCTAAGTGTAATGAAAGACCAGTTTGGCAAGGAAGCAACGACAGAGCGCAATGAATATGATTTCTTGCAAGGTAATATTTCGAATATCATTACGAATAACAAGCGCCTTGAGTCTGAGTTGAATAGGCAGCTTCCATTAATTCGAGATGCTTTTTACAAACGCCTAATTGCGGGAGAATTTCAATCGAGGGAAGAAATGATTTCTGCTGCCGCGCAAGCTGACACAGGGCTAAATATGAATACCGGGTACACAGGTATCGTACAAATCAATGGCTACTCCGGTATGGATAGCGTTGAAATTCTCAACGAGCTGAATGCGGCCAGACTCATCCTGAAACAGATATTAATTGATTCAGGCAGCCACTTGCATGTTCATATGACTGATTTGGGTTCAGATCGCATAGTAACCTTATTTACATCAGGAGAAAAGGATGAAGGTGAAGAAATTGGCAAGGAGGAAATCGAACAACTCGTGGCTAATCTTGCCAATCTGGCCTTTACCGATTATCGAATTACCATTACAGCAGCATTAAGCGATCCCTTTGCTTCCGTCATGGAGATTAGCCGTTCCTATGAGCAAGCCAGACAGGCCTTAGAATACGCCGTATATATGAATAGAAAAGGAATCGTTTGGTACAGTGATACACGAGTAGAGAGTAACACGTATTATTATCCAATCGATGTGGAGCTGCGATTAATCAGTACAATTAGGGCAGGCGATGTGGATGAAGCCGAGCGGATCGTCAAGTCGATGATCGAGCAAAATACAGAAAATCGAGAGCTTTCTGTGGAGATGAAGCATCAGTTCATTGGAGAAGTGAAAGGAACGCTGCTTAAATTACTCGACCAGAAGGCTCTCATGGAATCTCCTATGTTCGAGAAAATCAAAAATCGGATCATTAGCATCCAGGCCTCTGAAGCCATTGAGCTGATTTCGCGTGAAATCAATGAGATTATCTCAGCCATGTGCGGTCTCATCACGAGTAAAAAGAACGATGCGCATATTAAAACAGTGAAGCAAATTAATGAATATATCGCTGAAAAGTATTCAGATCCCGATTTAAATCTGTACCGGATAGCTGAGATTGTAGAGCGTCCAGAAAAATACATCTCCCAATTATTTAAAGAGGTAACGGGGACGAATTTATCCGATCATTTGGAAAAAGTTAGAATGGACCATGCAGCGACTCTTTTAAAAAGAAATCAATATAACGTGGATGAAATCGCTTCGCATGTTGGCTATAACAGTTCACATTCCTTCCGAAGGGCGTTCAAGCGAGTTATGGGCGTATCGCCAAGCTCGTTCAGACAGTCCCCAGAAGAATGAAAATCCTAATCGCTTAGGCGGTTAGGATTTTTTCTGTCTCATATGGCTGTAGCGGGGAAAATGGCCGTTCGAATAGGAAAAATGTCCGCTGAATTCGGGTTATTTGTTCGTAAAACGACGCAATTGTACCTATACGGGAGCAACAATAGACCCCTATAATCAGCCATATAGAAAGCGCTATCAGAACTGCATGAGGAATTTAGGGGGGAGCATTTTGGAAAAAGGGATTGTAATCGAACGCAGCAGAGTGGCACCAAAAGAGCGTGGAGGCCTCCTCACAGCAGCGGCAAAGAGTTTTAGAAAACACTGGCAACTGTATCTTATCGTCATTCCGCCAGCTTTGTTTTTCCTTATTTTTAAATACTATCCGATGTTGAATGCCGTCCTTGCTTTTAAGGATTACAACGTCACTAAAGGGATATGGGGAAGCCCATGGGTAGGATTCAAGCATTTTAAGTTGTTTTTTGATAATCCGATCTTTTGGACGTTAATTAAAAATACACTCCTCATTAGCGGATACTTGTTAATCGTCGGGTTTCCAATTCCCATTTTGTTAGCCTTGGCTCTTAATGAAATACGCAACGGCAAATTTAAGCGGTTTGTTCAATTGGTTTCGTTTGCTCCTTATTTTATATCCACCGTCGTTATGGTATCCATTATCATGCTTTTTCTAGCACCACGGCTAGGCTTCGTTAATGTGGCGATGAATCATTTCGGAATGGGATCAATCAATTTTCTTGGGGAACCCGGCATGTTTCGCTCGATCTATGTGTGGTCGGATATTTGGCAGACGGCAGGCTATTCGGCAGTTATCTTCTTGGCTGCGTTAGCAGGAGTCGATCCTTCACTCTATGAGGCAGCCAAAGTAGATGGCGCTTCACGGTTTCAGAAAATCCGTCATATCGACTTGCCCGGCATCATGCCAACCATCACGATTGTTTTCATTTTGAATGTAGGGAGTGTCATGTCGCTTGGCTTCGAAAAGATCTATCTGCTGCAAAATCCGCTGAACAAGATAAATTCCGAAGTGATTGCCACTTACGTATATCAAATTGGTTTATTGAACGCGAATTATAGTTTTGCTACTGCGGTTGGATTGTTTAATTCTGTTATCAATTTAATTCTGCTTGTCAGTGTCAATATGGTAGCAAAGCGATTATCGAATACGAGTATCTGGTAAACAATGGAGGAACCAAACGATGAATACGATGAAAACGACAATCAGAGAATCGGTTGGCGATAAACTATTTTTGATTAGCATCTACGTGATACTGAGCCTCCTTTTAGTTATCGTCTTATATCCGCTTATTTATATTTTTAGCAGCTCGTTCAGCAGTCCGTCGGCGGTAACCTCAGGCCGTGTGTGGCTCTGGCCCGTAGAATTTTCCCTCAAGGGATATGCAACTCTCATCGAAAACCCGAAAATTGTTACAGGCTACGCCAATTCTCTTTTTTATACGGCTGCCGGAACGATCATCAGTGTAATGCTTACGATCATGATTGCTTATCCATTATCACGTAAAACTTTATTCGGAAGAAATATGCTGATGATGCTAATTACATTCACGTTGTTATTTAGCGGTGGATTGATTCCTACTTACTTGGTTGTGAAACAGATGGGGTTAATCGATACCAGATGGGCCTTATTGATTCCTAACGCGATATGGGTATGGCAAGTGATCATTGCGAGAACGTTCTTCCAGTCCTCAATTCCCGATGAATTAATTGATTCGAGTGAAATAGATGGATGCAGCGATCTGAGGTTCATGTGGAGTGTTGTGGTTCCATTATCGAAACCAATCATAGCTGTTCTGTTCTTAATGTACGCTGTGGGTCAATGGAACGCTTACTTCGATGCCCTTATTTATCTCAAAACCGCCAACCTTTTTCCGCTTCAGCTCATTTTGCGCAGCATTATCATTCTTAACAATAGCTCCAATGCCACAGATGCCTTAAAACAGGTAGAAAGACAGCAGCTGGCAGAGCTTTTGAAATATTCACTGATTGTCGTGGCAACGCTTCCAGTACTCGTCATCTACCCGTTTGTGCAGCGTTACTTTGTTCAGGGGATGTTGGTAGGTTCTGTAAAAGGGTAAGTGAAAGAGGGATAACCTGTCCGATTGAAGAATTGAAAGGGGTGATTGACTAAAAAAATAGCGTCTAAAGATTAAACGATAGATAAGCAAACTAGTCAATTCAAAAAAGGGAGCGGATTCAATTGAAAAGAAGATCGGTTAGTAGCTTGGTTTTCATCTTGATGTTCAGTATGGTACTTGCCGCATGTTCGAGTAAAGTGGAGAATACGGCATCGCCGAATCCTTCAACAGGGACAGCTTCGCCAAGTGCAGCACCAGCGGCGGCTAAACCCGTAGAAATTAGCGTCTTTGCTCAACAAGCGAACGACATGGATTTGAAGACGAACCTATTCACGAAGCATTTGGAAAGCAAATTTAATGCTAAATTTAAGTTCGAAATCATCCCTTATGATGGGGCCAAAGAAAAGCGTCAAATCTCCTTAGCGAGCGGCGATTATCCAGAGGCGTATATGTTAACGGCCTATATCGACCAATTCTCACAAGCTGATCTTCTCAAGTTCGGCAAGCAAGGCGTTCTGCTTCCATTGAACGATTTGATCGACCAATATGCGCCTAATATTAAAAAGGCGATGGAGAAGGATCCAACGCTCAAAAGCTTCGTCACAGCGCCAGACGGAAAAATATACGGACTTGGCTCCTATACGCAATGCTTCCACTGTTCTTACCCGAACAAAATGTGGATCAATACAAGCTGGTTGAAAAAATTAAACCTCGAAATGCCGAAAACGACCGAAGATTTCAAGAAAGTGCTTCAAGCTTTCAAGAAGAACGATCCTAACGGCAATGGTAAAGCTGACGAAGTTCCGCTTAGCGGATCGATTGAGGATTTCGGCGTGCGTGTCATTCCATTCCTGATGAACGGCTTCATCTATGATGATGACCGGAATTACCTGAACTTAGTTAACGGTAAAGTGGATACTGCGGCCAATAAGCCGGAATGGAAAGAAGGACTTACCTATATTAAATCGTTGTACGACGAGGGCTTGATCGATCCAGGTGCGTTTACGCAAAATGCCGAAGCCTTTAAGAAAATTGGCGAGAACGCTGGCGGACAAATTCTAGGTGCAGGCGCGGGCATGCATCCAGCCATCTTCGTTAACATTGATAAAGGAAATAAAAATTCAGCTGATTATAATCCCGTACCTCCGCTGACAGGACCGCATGGTTCATTAGCAACGCATGATGGAGGTGGCTTAATTCCGGGTGCGAAATTCGTTCTTACGAACAAAGCAAGCAAAGAATCACAAATCGCGTTGATTAAAATGGTTGATTACATGTACACGACAGAAGGACAAACGAATGCAGCATCAGGTATGGAAGGCATCGATTGGAGAAAACCGAAAGATGGCGAAGTGGCTTTAGGCAAGGGAGTTACACCTCAAATTGCAACGATTCCAGCTGTAGACGGGCAGCCTCCTCGTAATGCCGGATGGAGCGGTATGGGTCACTTCTACCAGCCGAAAGAGTACAGAGACAGCTTCGTACAAGGAACGGATGTTTACGACTCTGCAAACTACGAGCGTAGACTCTACGATGCGACGCTCTTGTATCAAGGTCATGAACCGAAGGAACTATTCCCAATGTGGGCGATTTGGATTGATCCGGCACTCACAGACGAAGCGAGCATTCTTCAAACCAACATCAAGAACTATATTGAGCAAAGTTCGCTTCAATTTATTACAGGGAATAAGGACTTGACGAAGGATTGGGATGCCTATGTGAAAGGTCTCGAAAACTTAAAAATGGGCAGATACCTTGAAATTCTGCAAAAAGCTTACGATACTGCAGCAATAAAAAAATAACGATCGATGAAGTAGTGGCCAGGTGTTTGTTCTAGAATTAAAGCACCTGGCTTTTTTTTACGAATTTAAACACTAAAGGGGATGTATGATGTGGGATATATGAATAAGAAAACTAGATTATGGCTGCTGGTTTTTAGTTTCTTTATCACGTTGTTTGCTGTCTTTATCCCGAAAGGACAACCCGTACAGGCAGCTGATAATGGATTAGCGCAAAAACCCTACATGGGCTGGAGCAGCTACAGCATGCAGGTGTATCATAACAACGGAAATTGGATTACAGCCGAACAGATTATAGCGCAATCTGACGCTATGCATGCGACTCTGCAGCCTCATGGGTACAATTATATCAACGTAGATGCAGCCTGGAATGGGAGTATGGATGAATACGGACGCCCACAACCAAGCACTACTTTGTATCCGAATGGCCTTAGTGAGGTCATCAATCATGTACATAACAATGGGCAAAAGTTTGGCCTCTATTTTATACCGGGGATGTCGCCGGCAGCTTATGACGCCAACTTGCCAATCTATGGTACCTCCTGCCATGCACAAGACATCGTGGTCCTTCCATTAACGACGTCGGATTATTGGAATATAGGTTATAAAATTGACTTCTCAAAGCCATGTGCTCAGAGCTATATCAACTCCATTGCCGATGAGATTGCCTCATGGGGTGTTGATTTCGTGAAGTTCGACAGCGTAACCCCGGGCTCCGGACATAATGACACGTCCATTGATGCTCGCGGTGATGTCAAAGCTTGGTCCCAGGCACTTGCACCGCATCATATCTGGTTCGAATTATCATGGGCGCTGGATATTAACTATGCTGACACCTGGAAGAAATACGCAAACGGATGGCGTGTCGACTGGGATATTGAATGTTATTGCGGAACCGCGGGATTGACCAATTGGGCTAACATCGCCAGGCTATTTCCGCGAGCTGGAGAGTGGTGGCGCCATGCAGGTCCGGGCGGATGGAATAATTTCGATTCCTTGAATATCGGTAACGGCGCCATGGATGGCATTACACCGGATGAGCGGCAGACAGCCATGACTTTTTGGGCCATCTCGTCGGCCCAGCTATATACAGGCAATGACTTAACCAACCTGGACGAGTTTGGCATTAAGCTCTTGACGAATGATGAAGCAATCGCCGTCAATCAGGCTGGTAAGCCGGCACATCCCGTATCCCTCGCAACCGAGCAGCAGGTCTGGTATGCGAACAACGGCGATGGAACCTATACCGTTGGACTGTTTAATCTGGGAAGCTCGAACGCGACGGTGAACGTCAATTGGAGCGATATTGGTTTAAGCGGAGCTGCCTCTGTACGAGATTTATGGAGTCATAGCGATCTAGGTGTATTTAACTCGGGCTTCAGTTCAGGGGATTTGGCTCCTCATGCTTCTCGGTTGTTGAAGGTTACATCGCAAGGAGGCGTTTCCTCCATCAATGATGATGATACGGGAATATCCTACACAGGCGATTGGCAGCGAAACAGCAACAGGGGATTGGGTGCCACTCAGAATCTTGCCATAACCGTGATCGACTCATTGGCACAAAACAGCACGATCAGTCCCTCTACCGAGAGTTTTGATAAAAATGTAATCGCTCAGACTGATGTAACGACAACGATGACGTTGAATGGAAACACACTAAGCGGTATATCGAATGACGGTGTAGACTTGGTGCTTGGCACCGACTATACGGTTTCAGGCAACTCGGTAACGATCAAGAAGGGTTACCTTGCTGCTCAACCGGTCGGAACTACACAGCTTACTTTCACTTTCAGCGCGGGAGCTAGACCTATTCTGACTATTGCAGTGAGCGACACCTCGCCTAAGAACAGCACGATCCTTCCGTCAACTAGAAATTTTGATAAGAAGGTAACGCTGCAGGCGGATGTTACGACTACAATGCTACTAGACGGTAATCAGTTCAGCGCTATAACGAATGGCGGAACACAGCTTGTATTAGGCACTGACTATACAGTATCTGGCAATACGTTAACGATCAAGAAGGAGTACCTGGCCACACAACCGCTCGGGACAACGAACCTGCTTATTTCCTTCAGCGCCGGAAATCCGCAGACGCTAGCTATTGTTGTAAGCAACACCTCTCAAGGCGGATCAATTGCCATCAATAACGATGACTCGGGGATTACGTATTCGGCCGCTTGGCAGCGAAGTACGAATCGAGGGCTTGGCGATTATTTGAATGATGTACAATTCACCGAAAGAAATAACGAATATTTTGAATATGCCTTTACTGGAACGGGTATTGAATATATTACAGAAATGGATTCATCACAGGGCGATGTAGATATTTACGTGGATGGTGTATTTAAACAAACGATTAGCACGTTTCATTCGAGTCGTTTAGCCCAACAACCCGTCTATGGGATTGCAGGATTACCGAACGGTCCTCATACGATCAAGGTTGTGAAAAAATCAGGTTCTTACATGCTCCTTGATAAATTGCGCGTTCTAATCGCTGATCTGATTAATCCTGTTACGGGAAGCTTTGACAAAAAGTTAACGGCACAGGCAGATGTAACGATTACTCTGACGCCAGGCAGCTATACCCTCAGCGGCATCGCTAACGGAGGAACCTCATTGCTTGCGGGTACCGACTACTCGTTATCGGGTAATGCTGTAACGATCAAGAAGGAATACCTTGCGGCTCAACCCATTGGTTGGACGGATCTGACCTTCACCTTCAGTGGGGGAGCTGCCCAGAACCTTCCAATTCAAGTAGGCGACAGCTCGGTGACGATTACACCGGTTTCTATTAACGATAACGATCCGGGTATTGTTTACTCAGGCTCTTGGGGGTATAGCAACAATCGGGGACTCGGAGATTATAACGATGATGTTCATTACTCCGAGGCCAACAACGATTACTTTGAGTATGCCTTCACAGGAACGGGCATTGAATTGATGACAGAGAAGGATGTTTCGCAGGGCGATATCGATATTTATGTAGATAACGTGTTCCAGCAAACGGTGGGTACATTTAACAATAGTCGGTTAGTCCAACAAAGTGTATACAGTATCGCGGGACTGCCGGACGGTCCTCATACCATCAAGGCAGTGAAGAAATCAGGGTCTTTTATGCTGTTGGACAAATTGAACGTGACTCCATCAGCTGCAGGCAGCACAGTTACGGGAAGTGTGTATAGACAGGTGTCAGCACAATCGGTTCAAGTAGTACCATCCATTACGTCAATCCAGCTGACTCCTTCGGCAGCGTCGGAAATGACTGTACAAACGGCAACCGTATCCCATGGCGCCACGGCTAGTATCAATGATGATAATGCTGCCATTCATTATTCTGGATCATGGGGTTATAGCAATAATCGAGTATTCGGGGATTATCAGAACGACGTTCATTACACCGAGGCGAACAATAATTATTTTGAATATGTCTTCAAGGGAACGGGCATTGCGTTGATCACCGAGAAGGATACTTCACAAGGCGATATCGATATTTATGTTGATGATGTATTCAAGGAAACCGTGAGTACTTATCATGCCAGTCGATTAGCACAGCAAACGGTGTACAGCATTGCAGGATTGCCAAGTGGTTCTCATACGCTTAAAGTGGTGAAGAAATCGGGATCTTATATGCTGCTGGACAAATTAACAATACTTGTAGGCGATCTGATGAGTCCTGATACAGGTAGTTTTGACAAAAAGATAACTGCACAAGCAGATGTGAGCACTACGTTGTCACTGGGCGAGTATGTACTTGATCGAATTGTCAATGGTCGTACGACTCTAGTGTCAGGAACCGATTACACATTAGTAGGCAATACGTTAACGATCAAGAAGGAATACCTTGCAGCGCAGCCGGTGGGAACTACGAATCTAACGTTCGTCTTTAGTGGAGATTATAAAAACGACGTGCATTTTACAGAAACAAACAACGATTATTTCAAATACACCTTTAAAGGAACCGGAATAGCAGTTATAACGGAAAAAGATGCTTCACAGGGTGAAATCGACGTTTACGTAGATGATGTTTTCAAACAAACCGTTAACACGTATAATGCAACGCGATTAGTTCAACAAACGGTTTACAGTATTTCCGGTCTTTCCAATAGCTTGCACACAATCAAAGTCGTGAAAAAATCAGGCAGCTATATGCTGCTGGATAAATTAAGCTTTACGGTTGCGCAGGTACCGTCAACTGCTGCCGTAACGACGACTGGGGTCTCTAAGGTCAAGAACACAAGCGCAACAATTGCCGGAAAAGTAACGGCTGATGGAGGTACTGCTGTCACATCGCGAGGAATCGTGTATTCAACAGCACCAACTCCTACAATAGCTGGTTCCGGATCAACTAAAGTTGCCATTGGCTCTGGATTAGGCGAATTTAGTGAGAAAATAAAGAAATTGAAACCAAATACGACGTATTACGCCAGAGCTTACGCGACTAACTCAGCGGGAACGAGCTATGGGGCTGAAGTTACGTTTAAAACAAGTAAGAAATCCGATAATCAGAATGATCATGAAGATGATGACCAGGATGATGAGCAGAAGTAAGTATCCGACCCTCTGCGGGCGAACAAATTTTGTAAGAGTTACGACATAGGTTTCTAATATATCGAGCCCTTCTAGTTGTCAAGGGAGGGCTCGATATTTATTATTTGATAACCCACAATCATACATGATATATTAAGCGTAAAAAGAATGAGGGTATCCTATGGGCAGTAAAATTAGTCGTGTTAATTTAACCGAAGAAATTTATCGGATTGTCAAAGAAGACATATTAACTCATAAATTGAAATCCGGTGAAAAAATTAACATTGATCAATTAGCGCGCGATTTAGAAGTAAGCAATATTCCGATTCGTGAGGCCCTCTCCAGATTGCAATCGGAAGGGTATCTGAATGTCATTCCTTTTAAAGGGATGTTTGTGAATATGATGAGTGTCAAAGAGTTGGACGAATTATTTGAGATTAGACTGCAGCTTGAACCACTTGCTGTTGAAAAGGCCGCGCTTCTTATACCTGATGAAACACTGGAACGTCTGCAAGAAACTATGAATTCCCTTCAAACTCAGCAATCACCGAGATCTACAAACGGTTTGGGGACTATTAAGGAAATGAACATGTCTTTACATGGCACTATTCTGACCTATTGCGACAATTCCAATTTACAGAATTTAGTTAGGGGGTATATTGAACAGATTCAAAGATATTTAACCTACATCCAATTAAACTTAGATATTAATACCACGAATGAGGAATGGTCGGAACATAATGCTGTCTTACAGAAATTAAAGCAGCGAGATCCCAAAGGCGCATCCGATGCCATGTCCAAGCATATTATTAATTCCCGCAAAAGGACGAATGCTCATTTTATGAAAGCGGGTAGTAACTAGTCGAATTTTATCACGGGGATATGATGAAAAGGAGAGTTTAGATGACTCCAATCGAAAGAAAGGAATTGCAGTTGACTGAAGGTAAAAGAATTGTTTTTCTTGGGGACAGTATTACAGATGAAGGGACGTTTATTGCTTATGTGGATGCTTATTTTGAACAGTATAGGCCCGACATTCCTCTCACACTCATAAACCTTGGCGTAAGCAGTGAGACTGCTTCTGGATTAACCGAGGCCGACCATCCATTTCCACGTCCCTGTATCCATGATCGATTAGCAAGGGCACTACAAGAAAGCAAACCGGATTGGGTTGTTGTGGGATATGGCATGAATGATGGCATCTATGCACCATTTTCAATAGAACGGTTTCAAGCTTATCAAAATGGTATACTTACAGCCATTCGGATGATCCATCAAAGCGGGGCAAAAGCCATCGTCATGACGCCTCCGCCCTTTGATCCCGAATCTATGAACGTTAATGTTCTTTTGCCTGATGGTCAGAAAGACTACAGCTACAAGGAGCCATATGCACGTTACAATGATGTCATTAGATACTATGCGAATTGGCTGCTAACGTTGGATTCAACTGCTGAAGAAGTCGTGAATATCTACAACCCACTTCTTCACCATAGAGAACAAGAACGCGAAATCAACCCTAGCTATCGTTCTGGTGACGGTATTCATCCAAACTCAGATGGTCATTGGGTGATGGCTAGAACGCTTTTAAGTCGTTTATTTCATATTACGTTGGAACAGATGCCAGATTTCGTAGAACAACCCGATAATTCGCAATTATATCAATTGATCCTGCAGCGTCAACAGCTATTAGGATCGGCATGGAAAGAACACGTAGGTCATACCAATCCTAGTAAAAAGGAAGCTTTGCCACTGGAATTAGCCTTGAGAAGAGGCGAAGAGATCACCAAGCAAATTCGGATGATCGCCGTGAAGTCTCAATAAAATCATTCATGATACAGGAAATTTCACGCACGCTTCGAGAGCGTACAGCCTGAATACAGCATTATCGCTCGTGGTATCGAAAATGAGTTGAAAGAAATTGATGCGATAACGAGCGGCGTTTAATTCCCTCGTTGAGTACTCATGTATTTTTCCTGAAATTCACCGGGCGGCATGTTATAGTGCTGTTTAAATACATGGGAGAAATGCTTGACGCTGACGTAGCCGACTTTGTCAGAAACATCGTATACTTTTTCCGGAGGAACGGCTTTCAGCAGCTTGGCAGCTTGCTCCATTCGAACACGTGTCAGAAATTTGATATAGGATTCCTGCACGGTTTTATGGAAGATTTGGCTTAAATATCCGGAAGAAATGCCTAGTTTCTCAGCTAATAGGGCTAAGCTCAGCGGCTCGGAGTAATGGGCGTAGATATAGGCTTTGACGCGGCTGACAATATCTTGTTCGTTGACTGGGTTCGGTTCCTCATTTCTTCCTGAGGTAAAAAAACCAAGTGTTTCGCGGAATAAGATAAGGGTGGATTCATTTGTCCATTGTACGCTTGTTTGTTGAGAATTCTTCTGTAGGTACCGGTAGGCTCTCTCCAAGACTTCTCCTCGATGTTCATTCGTTCCTTTGGCCAGTCTTCGGATCAAATAAATGCCAAATTTAAGTATGCTGGATACGCTGTAGGCCTCCATCTGGTCGACATATTGGTTAATAGCCATAGAGTAAACGATTTCGTTATGATCCAGTAAAGCGAATTGGATGGAGGACATTGTATACTCCAAAGCGGTAAGGCGTGGTTGTTCGTTAAGCAGAGTAAGCTCGTCGAACAGAGTAGGTCCGTCTAAAAAAAGACGATAGTGAAGATTCCTGCTTGCGATCTGATAAGAGGCTTGCAGCTGAAATAATTCGGATTCAAAGGAGCCTAGAGCGCCAGACACGGTGACTCCTGTATTTGTCAGCATCACAGAGGATATTTTTTCATATAGCAATTTACATTTTTGTTTGATATGGTTTTTGTCTTCACCCGTCACAAGAATGCAAGTGTTCTGTTCTTCATCCAAGAATACAAATCCCATTCCTCCGCCTTCCTCGGATAATTCGCTCGCGATTTGATTCAGAATAAATCGAAAGATCGATTTATCGCTGAGCGGAATACCCTTCATCGCAAGTTGATCCTCGTGCAAATCAAGCACCATAATCATACCTTCGGTTTCAATCAGCTGTACCTTCAGTCGAAACACGAGCGGATACAGCGCTTTTATCTCCACACTACTGTCGCTTACCAATGCTTTCAAGAATTGCTTCACCACTTGGCTTTGACTGTCTTTGCTTATATTTTTCATTGCGAGAAAAGCAAGCTCCTCACGGGATTTCCGCTCCAGCTGATCGGTTATCTGTTTGATCGTTTCGATCAGATCATCTTTAACCACTGGCTTCAGCAAGTAACTATGAACACCATAACGGATTGCTCCCTGCGCCATAGAGAACTCGTCAAAGCCAGAGAGAATCAATACGATCGGCGGCTGATCCGTTTGTGATAATCTACGGCACAGCTCCATCCCGTCAACCACAGGCATTTTGATATCGGTAATGACGAGATCGACCCGCTGTTCCTGCAGCTTTTCCCATGCTTCTTGACCGTCCATGGCCTCGTCAGCCACTTCCCAATCGAGATGATTTTGACTAAAATGCAGCTTCAAAAATTCGCGGACCAACGGCTCATCATCAACAATCATGACTTTATTCATTTTTATCTGCTCCTTTCCGGCCCATAACGGGGCAAATGGATCCAAACGGTCGTTCCTTCATTAAGCACACTGTCCACGGTTAATCCATAATCGGGACCATATTTTAGCTTAATGCGCTTATTCACATTGATAAGACCGATCCCCAGACCATCACGAACCCTCTTTCCAGGTACCGGTTCCTCCATCTCTAACCGCTCCAGCTTACGGCGGAGCTGAGCCAATGTCTCGTTACCCATTCCGTTCCCGGTATCTTGTATGGTGAAGAGTATCTCCTCTTCTTTCGTTTCACTTAAAATCGTTAGGGTTGTTTTCTCGCGTTGAGCTTCACATCCGTGAATGACTGCATTCTCTACAATCGGTTGAAAGAGCAGGGCAGGGAGTAACCGATCATATAGAACAGGGTCAATCTGGATCGAATAGTCGAGTCTTCCTTCGTATCGGCTGCTTTGGATGCTCAGATAAGCTTGAAGAAGCTCGAGTTCACGCTGGAGCGGGATTTCTTTATCCCACATGGTGATGCTGCGCATCAAATCGCTTAATTTGTGGATATGGTCCACGGCTTTTTCGTGCTTGCCCGTTTGCATCAACATCGAGATCATATTTAACGTATTGAAAATAAAATGAGGTCTGATCTGGTTATATAAAGCTTGAACCTGTGCTTCTTTTTGCAGCAGTTCTGTTTCGTACACTTTCTTGACGAGCTGTGTATTCTCTTCCAACATCTCACTTACTCTAGAGACAAGCCGATTAAATGAGGTACCTAAGTATCCGATTTCATCTCTTCTGAGGTCGGGAAAACGAACAGATAAATTGCTTTGCTCTACTTCTTTCATCAAATGTACAATAGTGAATAGCGGTGCCAGAAGCTTGCGTATAAACCAATAAAGCAAGATAAAAGCCAGGGCTGAACAAACCAGCGCCATCCAAAAGCCGAAATTTCTTGTTTCCTTGGCCTTATGATTTAACTCTGTCAACGAGCTTACGGCAAGAATGGTCCAATTTGATCTAGGTAAAAGAGTTGCATTCAGCAAATAAGGGGTGTTGTTATCCTGAACGGATAGCATATTCTTACCGCTTTTTTGTATAGCTTCATAAAATTTCTGGGCATTCAAATTCTTCGTATTGCCGTAAATCACATTGTGTTTCTCATCAATAATGAACAAGCCTCCGTCAATTCCCAAGTTGACCTTATCGCAGATGATTTCAATGCCTTTGTAGTTCGCATCGACTTTAATCACGCCAAGTATTTTCTCTGTATTGCGTGTACTTCTAAGTTGTTTGACGATGGAGAACACCTTGGGTCCTTGGTTTTTTACCATCTGCTGGGTATGCGTCGGCACGAAAATGGAATCCTGCGTTGTCATGGCTTGCTTATACCAATCGAATTCTTGAAAACGGCTTTTTGTGTCAGCGCTGATAGGAATTCTTCCACTGGTATACACATCATCCGTTAATATGAACACACGGTTAATATCTTTGCGGGGATAAATCATCATTTCTTCCAAATACCCCTCGATCGTGCGGCGTTTCTGCAGAAGTTCATAATCGGAGTTCTTCGGATTATCTTCTATGGCTTTCATGACGCTATCATTCATATAAGGCGACAAGGAAAGCCGAAACAGATCGTCAAGGTACGTATCGATATTATAGGAGACCTGCTCAATAATTTGCCCAACTCTATCGGAGGACTGCGCTTCAAAATCCTTCGTATACTTGGAATAAGAAAGGATCGATTCTAAGTATACGGATCCAAGAATGAAAAGCGCGGAGAAGACCAGCAATTTTCTCTTGATGCTCCACTCACGGTAATTTTTCCATCGATACATTTAATCTCCCCCTGAATTCAGTGTAAACGCTGCCATTATAGAGGGCAATCTGTTTTTGCACGATCTGTAAAAATCGTACCTTGATCTAAAAAATGCGGTGTATCTCGTCGATTCAATCCGCCTTATGATAAAACTGTAACCAAGAATAAAGCGGGATACGATAAAGGGAGGATATCTATGAACACTAAGAAGATGAGTGTGCTGCTTAGTTCCATCATGATCTGCGGGATCGTTGCCGGATGCAGCCCAAAAACGACTGAAGCGCCAAAAGATGCGCCAGCTACAACTGCACCTGCACAAACAACGAGCAAACCCAAAGAAACTGTAAAACTTAAATTTTTCACAGGAAAAGTGGAAACGGTTGATTTGATCAACACGATGATTGAGAAATTCAATTCGGAAAACCCAGGTATTGTTGTTGAACAAGAATATCAAAAAGATGCAAGTAATGTGATCAAAGTGAAGTTCGCTTCTGGTGATATTCCAGATATCACAACGGTCGTTGAGCAGGATTATATAGACCAAGGAAAATATCTGGATCTTTCGAGCGAAGCTTTCTGGTCCCGTGTTCTCCCAGCCATCAAGGAATTGTCCACAGACGTGAAAACAGGTAAGCAGTTCCGTGTCGCGACGAACGTTACAACGGCTGGTATATTCTATAATAAAAAAATATTCAATGAACTTGGGTTGAAAGAAGCTTTAACATGGAACGAATTCAAAGCTAATTTACAAACGATCAAAGATAAGAAACCAGATGTCGCTCCTATCTTTATAGCAGGTAGAGAGTCCTGGACATTGGGTCATTTCATTGAGTTCTTGCCTCACGGTATCATCAAACAGACCCTAGGTGTAAACGGATCCCGTAAAGCATTCATCAATAATGAATCTGATAAATTGGCATTCGATGCAGAGAATGGTTCCATTGATACATTTGCCAAAAGACTACTTGAGCTCAAAAGTGCTGGACTGATGAACGGTGACGCATTGACGGCTACTTATGATAATCAAAAAGAGGCTTTTGCAACTGGTAAAGCAGCGATTATCAGTCAAGGTATGTGGGTATTGGGCGATCTGCTAAAAATTAATCCGAATATTCAAAATGACATCGGCTTCAGTCCATATCCGTCCATCCAAGATGGCACTAAACCGGTCGTGCTTTCCGCAGACGACTCTAGATACGCAATTACTTCCCAGTCCAAACACCCAGCAGAAGCGAAGAAGTTCCTTGAATTTCTGATCAAGCCTGAGAACCTGAAAACATACAGCGAATTCTTAAAATCGCCTCCTGCATTCACGGATGTATCCGCAGATTGGGGTCCATTGAAAGATCAAGTTTCGCAAGCTTTGAAAACTGGTGTTAACATTCCGTTCACGGATACACCGTCTGGCTTCTCTGGCGATGATGCAGGAAGAATGGTTCAAGATGTACTGGCAGGCAAATACACCAAAACGATTGACTTTGCAAAAGCTTACCAAACGGCTTGGGATAAAGCCTGGAAAGCAACACATAAGTAAGGCTAACTAAGCTGAGCCCTACGATAATAGCCAGAGTTAAATGCAATAGACTCGGCTTAATCCGGGTCTATTGCGATGATTGGAGAGAGAGATGGATGAAAATACTGCATAAGCTAGGGAACAACCTGCACAAATTAATGGCGCTACCTGCCATCATCCTATTTGGACTATTTTTCATATATCCGTTGACCCAGGGGATCGGAATCAGTCTGACCGACTCCAATGGGATATCTCAGCCTCAATTTATTGGGTTTCAGAACTTTGTTGAATTTTTTAAAGATGAACGTGCCAAAAAAGATGTGGCAACTACTGTTCTCTTTGCTTTGGGAAGCGCTCCGCTGCTTAACTTATTCGGCTTTTTGTATGCGTTGGTATTGGATCGTTCCTTCAAAGGTAAAAGTGTAGTCCGAGCTATCATTTATTTGCCGGCCGTTATTAGCCCACTCATCATGGGGTATGTGTGGTACTTTATCCTACAGCCGGATCGCGGGTTTCTGTATCATTTCCTTCAAAACTTACATTTGGATTCGCTTATTGGCAATTGGCTTGGTAATCCTAAATCTGCTCTTCTCGTTCTGATACTGATAAACGTATGGCAGTTTGTGGGCATGACCATGATTATTTATTTAGCAGGACTGCAATCGATTCCCAAAGAGATGTATGAGGCGTGTGAAATCGATGGGGCTGGCTATGCCAAATCGTTATGGTACATCACCATCCCGATGCTTGTGCAATCTATCAAAATTAATGTTGTGACGAATATAATCGGCTCGTTGTCTGTATTCGAAGTTATCATTGCTCTAACCGATGGGGGACCAGGTTACAGCACCGAATCGCTTAGTATATACATTTTGAGAATGCTCTATGGCAGTTTTACCGGTTACTCAACAGCAGTTGCTATGATATTATTCGCTATCATTATTTTTCCTGTGTTTGTTTTTATGAAATTCATCAAAACAAGAGAGTTCGAAATGTAGGGGGCTTCACTATGAATTTGACCCGAGTATTCAGCAAATATGCGTTAGTGATTGTTATGGCACTGCTGTCCTTAATTCCGTTCTATATCTTGCTTTATTTGGCTCTAAATACGCCTTCGCGCACGCTTTTTAATGGCTTTGTGCTGTTTCCTGATTTCCATTTTGCTAACTTTTCACAAGCCTGGAAAGTATCTAAGATGGGGGCAGCAATTGGAAATTCGCTGATTATAGCAATAGGCGGCGCACTTTTGATAATCCTTGTGTCCAGCTGTGCGGGATATGCGATAGCCAGGTATCAAAACAAATTCCATGCGATCGTGTTTCATGTTTTGCTAATTTGTATGATGATTCCAGCGATTATCATAACGGTGCCTTTGTATACACTCATGAAGTCGATTGGCGGTATTAATACTCATTGGGCCATGATTTTACTAATGGCTTCCAACGGCATCCCTTTTTCTGTGTTCCTGTACGCCAGCTTCATTAAAGTATTACCTCGCGAAATTGAAGAATCCGCAATTATTGACGGTTGTACACCGTTCACTGCGTTTTGGCGAGTCACGTTCCACTTTCTTCGTCCAGTCACCGCTGCGGTAGTCATCTTGCAGGGCCTGGCGATCTGGAATAATTATGGGCAAGCGGTGTTTTTCCTGACAAGCCAAGAGATGCGAACGATTCCGCTAGCCGTGTCCATGTTTTTTCAACAGTACGGGGCCCGATGGAACCTCATGGCTGCTGCCGCTGTAATTGGTCTAGCTCCTGCTGTCATCGCATTTTTAATTTGCCAAAAATACTTTGTCAAAGGTATAACTGCTGGGGCAGTGAAAGGGTGAGGAAGTATGTTCCCACAAATAAAAGACATATTCGCAAGCAAGGCGCAATTTGTTACAAATGAGCCCGTTTCGATTGAAATTGAACTGGATAACCCGGCACAACATGAAGCTCAAATTCATCTGGATATCAAAATTCTCGATTCGAACCGGATCATAAAGATATGTTCATTTGATCTTACTTTACAGCCGAATTCAAGCTCAACCCAAGTGGTTGAAATAGCATCTTTTGATTCGGATTTTCAAGGGTACGGCGTTGATGTTGAACTTATTCAGGACGGAGCAGAGCCGCAGCACTTTTCAAGTAGCTTTGATGTGGTCTCCGACTGGAGGAAATCACCTCGTTATGGCTTCCTAAGCGATTTTCATTCTCGTGAAGAAGGTGATACGACTGATGTTGCCAGCCTTAATAAGCTGCACATTAATTTAGTTCAATTCTATGATTGGATGTACCGCCATAATGATCTCGTGCCTCCCCAAGATGTGTTTACCGATTTAATGGGGAGAGAGCTGAGTCTGAAGGTCGTGAAGGAGAAAATCGCGCTATGTCATTCTTATGGGATGAAGGCGATTGCCTATGGAGCTATCTATGCGGCAAGCAAAGCCTTTTGCAAGGAGCATCCGGAGTGGGCGCTATATTACAGTAATGGCCATGTTGTTGACTTCATCAACATCTTCTCCATCATGAATATCAATGAAGAATCTCCTTGGCACAAGCATATTATTGATGAATACAAAAAAACGATCGAAATCGTCCATTTCGACGGTATTCATATGGATACCTACGGATATCCCAAAACGGGTATTTCTATGCTTGGCGGGAAACAGAAAGTCGAGCGGCTTGATGAGCAATTCCCGATTCTTATACGTAACACCCGTCAAGCCGTAGACCAGATTAAAGACGATGTTTGTCTCATTTTCAACAATGTCGGGAATTGGCCGGTTGATACCGTCGCTTTGGCTGAGCAGGATGCCATCTACATCGAAGTATGGAATCCATATGAAAAGTATCATCATATTCAGCAAGTGATTGCTTGGGCCAATCACTTGGGCAAAGGAAAGCCAGTCATATTAGCTGCATATTTGAAGCCTTTTCGTTTGGAGTCAGAGGAAACAGTTGAGAAGGCTCATATGTCTGCACTGCTGCTTTCAGCAATTATTTTCTCTCATGGCGCTTATCATCTGCTGTTAGGTGAGCGCAATGGTGTTCTCACGCAGGGATATTATGCTGACTATACGATTGTAAGCGATGTGTTTATGAGAAATATTAGGAATTATTACGATTTTCTCGTAAGATATGTGCATTTGCTGCAGGATTCAACGCTGCGCGACGTATCAATGACGCATGTGCAGGGCGATAATTTGGAGTATGTGTTTGAGAATGTCTCTTTCTCCACATATGGAGAACCGAATAAAGTTTGGACGGTTGTTAGGGAGAATGAGTCACATAAGCTCATCAGCTTTATTAATCTCACAAATAATTCAGAGGATTACTGGAATGAAGGTAAATTACAGCCGACGCCTGTAGAAGGAATCAGAGTGAGAATTCAAATCGATGGCCCGGTTAAGCATGTATTCACAGCTAGCCCGGATGTCGAGATGGGCAGACCGCATGATTTAATCTATACAATTGAGGACACCGAGCGTGGATTAATTCTTTGTGTTACCGTACCTAAGCTTTATGTGTGGAGTCTGTTAATTATAGAGGTATAACATAGAACACAAAAGTACCGTCAGGATTCGAAACTTCCCTGACGGTACTTTTGACACTCACCTGATCATTAGCCTGGACCAGCTATGTTGTTCTTATTGAACATCAGCGACAACGAATTTGTCGTTTGCTTTTTTCGTCGTATACGTTACACCGTCTTTGGTAGTGAACTTAACTTGATCCTTTGAATTCGACGCGTCAAACGTAATATCTTCTTTTTTCGTTGCAAGAAGGTTAGAAGTGAAGAACGATTGTTTGTTTGTTACGATAGCATTATCCGCTTTTTGATCAGTTAGGTAATGCGCAGTTAATTTATCAGCCATAGCAGTATCGAAATAGCTGGAAAGAAATTTCACAGCTTTTTCTTTGCCGTCTGCCGCTTTAGGGTTGAGGATAAACGCGCCATCGGTGGATTTGGCTTCCGCAAAAAGGAAGTCCACTTTCTCCTGAGCGATTCTTGCAGCTATATAGCCTTTCATATTAACGGCATCTTGGCTTTCAGCAGTTGCTTGCGGAGCAGCGGTTGTGTTCGATGTAGCTGCGGCTACTGGGCTTGGCGATGATTTCGGTTGATTGGAAGAGCAAGCTGCTCCTGTCAACATCACGGTAAGTAAAATGAGTCCTGCTGTAGTTTTTTTCAATGTCATTGTCGTGCACCTCTTCATTTCCTCATTCGAATAAGACTAATTTTGTAAAATTATCCGAAATATATAATATTTTTTTAATCAGCAATATAAAAATATATAGGAAATTGTGAGAAATTGCAAATTTCCTTCATTTAACAGATCGACTCTATATAGAATGTTTGAAAGTTTGGATAGAAAGAACCTATTAGACGATGAAACCATGTGATGCTAAAATTTATCCATGTTATAAATCCGATTAATATTATGTGTATTGTGGGGGATGGCGTAAGATGAAATTTGCTTTATTTAGTCTAATGATGAATCTTCCTAACGCTGTGACTGGGGAAACATTAACGGTTCAGCAGAAATTTCAGAATGTGATTAAGCAGGCATTACTGGCAGAAGAGCTTGGCTTTGAGGCTTATGGAGTAGGTGAGCGGCATGGCGCGCCGTTCCAGTCTTCTTCACCGCCAGTCGTTTTAGCTGCTATTGCAGCTCGAACCTCTCGTATACGTTTATTAACCACGGTAACGGTTCTAAGTGTGTTAGATCCTGTTCGTGTGGCCGAAGACTATGCCACACTTGATCATCTCTCTGGAGGGCGTTTGGAAATGATCATTGGGAAAGGGAATGATCCTCGCCACTATCCGCTATTCGGAATAACCGAGGAAGAACAATGGGAATCTCTTGCTGAGCGATATGAGCTACTGAAACGCTTATGGCATGAGGAAAATGTCAGCTGGGAAGGGCGGTATCGTCCAGCACTTCACAATGTCACTACTGAACCAAGACCTTTCCAGAAACCAATCCCAGTGTGGCATGGCAGCGCATCAAGTACACGATCCACAGAGTTGGCTGCGAAACATGGAGAGCCGATCTTTTCATCAAATACCTTTCATCCCCAAGCTAAGTACAAGGCGCTGATCGACCACTACCGCGAACGGCTAGACTATTATGGGCATGATCCCAATAAGGCCGTTGTTGGATCAGGTTTCGGTAGTTTATACCTGGCGAATACGCCCGAAGAAGCGATCAAGCGTTATCGCCCTTACTATGATGCCTTGCATGCAACAGCTTCAGCGCAGCATAACCAATCTCCATTCAAGGATTTGGAGGACACTATCAAGAATGGTTCTGCGCTCATAGGGAGCCCCGAAACAGTCATTGAGAAAATCCTAAATTACCATGCGGCCTTTGGGCATCAAGTTGTAAGCATTAGTGTGGATGGGCTAACTGAAGCAGAACAGCGTGAACAAGTCGAACGATTTGCGACTGAAGTAGCACCTGTCCTTCGCAAAGAGCTTCCAAGTTCGGTTTGGAGCAGCGAGCCTTTGCCGCAAAGCCATGCCGCAATCACGGTATCAGCAGGTTAGGCCAATGAGGCCCGAAAAAGGTTAATATTTTACCCAAAAAAGTAAATTCATGAACTAGACGATAAACACCTTATTCATTATAGTGGGTTTTAAGATAACAAACCCAAAAGAGGTGTTCACTTGAATACTCGATTATTGTTGGAAGCGCTGCAAGCTGCGGAGAAGGATCATGCTTCCCTTTTTGAAGAAGTCAGAACGCGATCTGAGGATATTCGCTCAGGTATGGACAATCCGCTGCTTGCTGCACACCGGATAGAAATCCGGCAGTTAGCTGCCCAATTTCTCACGAAGCCCATCGAGGCGCTGCCCTTCAGCGCATTTCGGTTATTTCAAGTAAATGGATCGAGAAAAGAGTTCGAGAAGTTGTACTTCGATCGTCGACGTCGGCTTGCTGCTTTTGCAATCGCTGCTTTAACGGAAGATGATGCTGCATTCATTCCTGCACTCGAGGACATCATCTGGGCCATATGCGACGAATACACATGGTGTTTGCCTGCACACCTGAATGTTCATGATTCCGAAGCAGAAGATGAGGCGCCAAGACATGTAGATTTGTTCGCTTCCGAGACGGCACATGCGTTGAGCGAGATTTGTCATTTGTTCAAGGATCGGCTTGATCCACAGATTGTTAAACGTGCACGCCACGAGGTCATGCGAAGAGTACTGCAGCCTTATATGCTGCTCAAGAAAGTGTTTGGGTGGGAGACAGCAACGAATAACTGGTCGGCAGTATGCGCAGGAAGCATCGGAATGGCTGCTATTTATATGATTCAGGATTCGAGAATCCTGATGCCTGTCTTAAATCGCGTTTTTGAAGCGATGGAGTGCTTCCTTGAAGGGTTTACCGAAGAGGGGGCGTGTCTCGAAGGTCTCGGTTACTGGTACTATGGTTTCGGTTATTACGTATATTTTGCTGAGCTGCTGAAGCAGCGTACAGGTGGACAGGTCGATCTGCTTCTGGATGAAAAGAAAGCCCAGCGTATTGCGGAGTTCCCTCAATTCTGTTTTCTACAGGAGAATCATGTGGCGAATTTCTCCGATTGCTCGCGTACAAGCGGCATTCAGACCGGATTATTCAGCCGTCTATGCCAAAGGATTGAACAACTCCGTACGCCGTCACTGTCGTATCGCTCGAATTCAATTGATCACTGCGGCCGCTTCGCTACGGCACTTCGTGATCTGGCTTGGACGGACTATTCGCTCCTGGAAAAAAGAGAAGGGCTTCCGCTTCGCTCAGAATTCCTTCAAGAAGCCGAATGGATGGTTAGCCGGTGTCAGGTGGGAGGCAAACTCATCAGCTTTGCTGCCAAAGGCGGACATAATGCGGAACCGCATAATCATAATGATATCGGACATTTCGTCTGGGTAGTGGACGGCGTCAGGTGGTTCGAGGATCTTGGTGCTGGTTTATATACAAGACAATATTTTGGCGACGAACGTTATTCGATTCTTTGCAACAGCTCGGCTGGGCATAGTGTTCCCATCATCAATGGCTGCTTTCAAAGTGAAGGAGAGTCGTATCGCTCTAAGGTAGTGGAAGTGAGTATTCAGGATGGAAGAGATCGATTCCTGATGAATCTGCGGCAAGCTTATGACGTACCGCATCTGCACAAGTTGGAGCGATTGTTCGATTTGGATAAGCTGCAAGGCAAATTAACGATAACGGACAGCTATGAATTCACGGAATCTCCAACATCGATTACAGAGCGTTTCATTACCCTTAATCCGCCAGAAGTTGGTAAGGAAGGGGAAATCATTTTAAGCGCAAGTGAAGGTCGGAAGCTTCGACTTGTATATGAAGCCCACCAGTTGAATGCAGCGATTCAGACTGCTGAACATTTGGATCATTCTGGGAATGCCGAGACTGTGTATCTGATTGATCTGCAGAGTATGGATTCGGCCAGACAGCAGGTCATATCTGTGACGCTTGAGCCTATGTATGAATAAGGCGTTCCAACTGATGTGATGGTAATGTCACATATATTGACATATAACAACATTTTTTATATAATCGAACCATCACAAAGAAGTGATCACGTAGAAAATCTAACATTTCTTTCTTTTATGTTCTAGTCGGCAACGAAGCCTATCCGTTACAGTTTCTGTGATGGGATAGGCTTTTTCATGTGTAAAAAGGAGGAACCACTTTGTTCAAACTATTTCATTCATCATCGTATGAAAAGGTTCATGGGGATTTATTAAAAATGGCTACAGGTGATTTCAGTATGAACTGTGCCCCTGTTGTTGGTGAGAAATCATTAATCAGTACGTTGAAAAAAACAATTCGCAGTTTGAAATCTCTCATCCGAATCGTTGATAAATCGTCGAGTGAGCTTTATCACAAGATGGAGGATACGAGCACTAGGTCAACTCAGATTACTGTGCAGGTAGAAGAAATAACGGCAACGATGCGGGAAATGGCTGAAGGTATGCAGGATACCTCCGAACATGCCCAGTTCATATCAGATCAAATCCATCCTATCCACATCTTCCTTGAAGGAGTTAAAGATAGCAACAGTGCCATCGTCCAATCATCAACTCAATTTCTGGGAGAAGTAAGCTCCGGCAGAGTTGAAATGAGTGCAGCGATGGAACAAATGCAGTTAATCTCCAAGGATAGCACGCAAATCTATGTGAAAATGGATGAATTGAATAAAGCTCTTGAGAAGATCGCAGACATGACCATTCTAATCGAACATATCTCGAAACAAACCCAATTGTTAGCGTTAAATGCGAATATCGAAGCGGCGCGTGCAGGAGAACAGGGAAAGGGATTTGCAGTCGTTGCTCAAGAGATTTCGAAAATGGCCATTCAGACGAAGCAGGAAACGGTTAACATACAAGAACTTATCCAAACGGTTACTTCTAGTGCAGACGGATTGCGGGGTTCGATTCACCAGATGCAGGACACGGTTGGTACAGGAGCGCATACATTGCAAGGAGCAGTTAGTAAGTATGAAAGGATGGAGACGTTTCTTGGTCAACTTTTGGGGGACATGCAGGAAGTAGATGGTCGCTTAGAAGGTGTTACCAGCAATACATTGTCTATTGCAAATTCGATTAATCAAACGTCAGCAATGATTCAACAAGTAGCGGCTGGGAGTGAAGAAGTTTTGGCTGCTGCTGATGTTCAGCTTCAGAATATCTTGGGGATGAATGAAAGTATTCAAGAAGCAACAAGGAGCAGTCTTTCCTTACGCTCGGTAGTTTCGCAATTTAAATTGCCTTCACTCCAGCACTCTCATGCCTTGCAGAAAGATTTGGATAAGTGGATGGAATGTGCGACGGGCATGCGAGCGATCATGGTTTCGTTGATTGAAGCGAGGAATCCTGAAAAAATAGCCGATTGGTACCAGAAAAAAGTGGCACAAGAGGTGCTTTTACAAACATGTATGAAAGAGCTGGAAAGTAAGTTGAAAGAGGCGAGTGATCGAAAATACTTCTCCTCGTTGCGCTCTGCGTGGGATGCTTTTGGTGTGATCAAGGATCAAAATGCAGCATGGATGCTGGAAGGGCAATATGATAAAGCGAAGCAAGCGCTGATTAGCCGCGGGCGAGAGAGTTTTAAACAAGCGGTTGATGTAGCTACGGAATGGATGGAGCAAGTCCACAATTAATGATTCATCTTCTGATAAATAGGTTAATGAAGGGAAATGCTTCACCTAATCTATGTTGATCCTCGCTTTCGTGGTCGTCATTTAGGGAGACAGCTGCTTGATTTTGTAGTGGATGAAGCCCGTTAGAAAGGTAGGAAAATCATTCCTTCATGCTCATTCGCGTTGCAAGAATTCACACGCCATCAGGAGTATGCAGATGTATGGGCGAAGACGGGTACGAAGTATTCGGATAGTTATAGTTCGAAAAGTACAAACCTATAGAAGAGTGGCTGTCCCAAAAGTAGTCGAAGTTATCTGGAAGTTAGGCAGTACACACAGAGTTTGCCGACCTGTGACGCAATGATGAAAAGTATCGTTACAGCACTAAAATGATGATAGAGCTCCCTTGCAACAATGTAAAACATCATTCCATCAACCTTTTATGAACAGTTATTCGTCCAATCTCCCTCGTAACGATATAAAACATCGTTGCAGCAATCGTAATGCTACATCAACTTGAATCTAACGATGAAATACATCATTGCAGCAAAAGTATGGTGAGTGTTTTTATTGACGGTTTTCAGGTTTCCGGTTTGGAGGATAGAGGCAATAAGGGAAGCCTGTGCGTCTTTTTTCGCAGCGAAAGGAGCGAAAGTTGTACGCTGTACAACAATTTAGGTGATATCTTCTCTCAAAGCTGTTGGATGTTGTATTTCGTGCAACAATTTAACCGTATTTCATGCTTTGGAGCTGCTTTTTGGAGGAAATGTTGTACATTCTACAACAATCGAAGGGATATCGTTAATTAGCTAGCTTAATGTTGTACAGAATACAACTTTGCTTTTTCGTAGCCCATGTGGGGGAGGACAATATTGCTTTGAGCAGCCCATATAGGGGGATTGCAACATTACTTTGTGCAACTTATATATAGGGAGCACAACATTGCTTTGAGCAGCCCATAAGAAGGAAGTAGAACATTGCTTGTATCACCATATGGAGGAAATACGGTTCCGAGCATCTATACAGAACAATACTCATCTATGAAAGAAACAGAGACACATCCACTGGTGGATTGTGCCTCTGCTTATTTGTGTTGGCCTGCTTGCACCGCAGGCTGCTGTTATGATTCTCGCAGCCAAGCTTTGGCGAGCATCATGGCACCGCGCGCGGCAGCGGTGTCGGCCAAGGCATTGAGCATCACGAAGTCGTGGATGATGCCTTGGAAGCGCACGGACGTGACGGGCACGCCGGCTTCGCGAAGCTTGTTCGCGTAGGCTTCGCCTTCATCGCGCAGCACGTCGGCTTCACCCGTGATGATCAGCGCGGGCGGGAGGCAGCTGAGCTGCTCGAGCGTAGCTCGCAGCGGGGATGCCGTCACCTCCGCTCGTTCGCGGGGATCGGACGTGTACTGATCCCAAAACCACTGCATCGCATCACGACGTAAGAAGTAGCCTGTTGCGAACTGCTCATAGGAATCCGTATCGAAGGATGCATCGGTTACAGGGTAGAACAGCAGCTGCTTGTGGATGGGCGGCCCCTTGCGTTCCTTGGCGACCAATGTAATGGCTGCGGCCATATTGCCGCCAACACTATCGCCTGCAATAGTGAGACACTCTGCGTCAAAGCCGTACTCTTTTGCATTATTGGCTATCCATTGGAGGACAGTATAGATCTCCTCGAGTGCAGTTGGATACTTGGCCTCAGGCGAAAGGCTATAGTTGGGGAATACGACGGCTGCCTGAGCACCAACTGCAAGCTCCCGGACCAAGTGATCATGTGTATGTGAATTTCCGAAGACCCATCCAGCACCGTGGATGTATAGGATAACGGGGAGTGTCGGCGGTGATTTCTTTGGTCGCAGAATTCTCACGGATACCTCACCGCGCGGGCCGCCTGCGATTGTGAGATCTTGCATGTCGACAGCTTCTTTATGGACAGGCTCGGATTGCACCTTGTCAACAGTCTCGCGCCCTTTTTCAGGACCTAGATCGAAAAGAAATGGCGGTTTTGCAGTATCTTCTGCGAATTTCTGCGCGGCGGCTTCAAGATGAATTTTGTTTGGCATGGATAGTTCCTCCTTTGACGTGTTCACGTATGGATTAACATCATCGATTGTTGATTCAAATGCCTACTACTATGTAAACGCTGAACCTAAGTTTGAATCTCTCTTCCGTCGAAAAGGCACTCAATAGGTTGCCCTGATTCACAGGATTATATCCATTTTCGAAATATTCTGAGGTCATTTTCCCTTTAAGCAAGATCTTGCTTTTCTCTTGAATGTAACTGGCTTTCAACATTTGAACTAGTACATAGCAATAATTAAATGTTATTATGAAAGGAAATAAGTAGAAAAAGGATGTGGATAAATTGGAAGCGCTATCTCTGAGTGCCCTTCAAGCAGGTAATACGTCACATAACTATGAAGTTATTCCGAATTGGGCCAAAGTGCCCGAAAACGTCACACTAGGTTACACACACGGAATTGAAGTTGATAGTGCGGATCGCTTTTATTTGTTCCATACCGGAACGCCTTCTGTTGTAGTATTTGACCGCAATGGGCAATATTTGAATGCTTGGGGCGAAGAATTCGAAGGAGGTGCGCACGGCTTTTATCTGCACAGAGAAGCAGGTGGCGAATTCCTTTATGTGACCGACACGGACAAAGGGATTATGGTTAAAACAACATTAACCGGCGAACATTTGCTAACAATCGGCACGCCTGATCTACCTGAGATTTATGATGCTGAACACAAATTTGTGCCTACGGATGTGGCTGTAGCGCCGAATGGCGATATTTATATTTCAGATGGTTATGGCCAAAGCTGGGTGCATCAATATAATGCTCTTGGTGACTATATTCGCTCATGGGGAGGAAAAGGCTCAGAAATGGGGCAATTCGCTTGTCCACATGGTATTTCCGTTGATTTACGACGCGGAGAACCAGAACTTTATGTTGCGGATCGGGGCAATCATCGGATCCAAGTGTTCACACTCGATGGGCAATTCAAACGAGCTTTTGATCATGATATGGATATGCCTTGCAGCTTCTATTTCTACAAGGATGAAATGTATTTTCCGGACTTATACAGCCGTGTAACGGTATTCGATAAACATGATAGATTAGTTACGCATTTGGGTGAGGATCGTCAAGCTAAATTGCAGGAGGGATGGCCTAATCTAGATAAAGCATACTATCGCGCCAACAAATTCAGCTCACCGCATGGCATCTGTGTCGATTCGCGCGGGGATGTGTATGTGGCGGAGTGGATTTCGGATGGACGCTTGACCAAGCTAGCTCGCAGGTAATTGTTTGTTATAATCATCGTGATACTATCATGCAGGAACAAAGTCACTCTTCCAAGAGTGGCTTATTTTGTGCTAAAAGCCTGTTCATTTTACTTTACCTTAAGATAAGCTAACTTTTTCTGAGTAAACGATAAGCCTGTTGTCCTACATGTGCGCTATAGTTAATTTGTTGATAAGGGCCACTTTTAGGAGGGAATATGTTGAGTAAATTAACCAATGAAGAAGTCGATTTTTATAAGAAAAATGGGTATTTACTTTATGAAAAGCAGCTGTTTTCACCAGAGACGTTAGCTGAATTGACGGATATATTTGAAGATCAACTGAAGCAAAAAGGAAGTAAACTGTCCGACGAGCTGGACACACCTCATTTCCGCGAAGAACGCCTGCTCAAATTCCTCTTGTCTGATGAAGTACTGGATCTCGTGGAGCCTATTATTGGACCGAATATTGGTCTATGGTCCAGCCATTTTATTTGCAAAGACCCCTTTATTGGCAGGGCAACACCATGGCATGAGGATTCAGCTTATTGGAAAGGCCGGGTTAGTTCATTTGATAAAATCGTTACGGTTTGGCTTGCTATCGATCACAGCTCGAAGGAAAATGGCTGCATGCAAGTTATTCCCGGCACACATAACAACGGTTTCTCAGAGTATGAAAGTGTAGATGGCTCCCAGAATCTGTTTAATACGCAAATTAAAAACATGAATACATCAACAGCTGTTCACTTCGAATTACGGAGAGGTCAATGCTCGCTGCATGACTCGCGCATCATTCACGGTGCAGATCCTAACAAAAGTGAAAACCGTCGTTGTGGATATACCATGCGTTATTTCTCAACCGAAACGCAAGTGTATCCAGAGAAAAATCGAAACTTTAAAGTATGGTTGGCACGGGGTCAAGATCTAGCAGGAAATACGTATGCTAACGTATAAAAGACAGCTGCAATAGCCGATTTATGGTGTGTCTCATTGTGCTATAATAAATGGAAAAATGGAGGCGGAGGGCAGGTATGAAGAAACAACCGATTAGATTAACGAATGCCCAATTTATTGATCCCTCCACCTCCTTTCAAATTTACTTTCAACACATTAACTCCGAGCACCACTCCCTGCATTGGCATGAATTTTATGAGCTTTGCTTTGTTCTCCGTGGCAGAGGAGTCAACATTGTTAATGGAACGGAGCATCAGCTTACCAGGGGAAGTCTTTTTTTACTCACACCAGCTGATTTTCATGAGATCTATTCTTTTCCCGATGAACCCATGGATATTTACAACCTTGTTTTCTCCGGTGAATTTCTTGGAGAAGACATAAGAGAGCTGATGTTTCAACAATTTGCCGAATATATGTTTGATATGGATGTCAACTTTGACATGATAGAGTCCGAATTTCACCTGATTAGCAGTGAGGCCCATAATTGGATGCCAGGTCAGCAAATGATGGTGAAAGGTGCGCTAGAGCGGATTCTTCTTACCCTTTTTCGAGCCTATAATCAACAGCACCCACGTATCGATGAAAAGGATGTAGAAGCGCAGCATCGTTCGATTCAGAGAGCTCTTGTCTATATTCATCACCATTTTCGTGATCCACTACGATTAGAGGACGCAGCCAAACAAGCTGCTTTGGCACCTAATTATTTCAGTCAAGCATTTCGTAACATGACAGGTATTCCATTCCAAATTTATTTACAAGGACTGCGGTTGAACTTTGCTAAATCCTTGTTAATGGCATCGGATATACCTGTCACAGAGATTTGCTATGCATCCGGATTTAATACGCTAACCCACTTCGAACGAGCTTTCAAACAAAAGTTCGGGAGCTCGCCGAGAACCTTTCAGAAGTAAGATTGTGGAAAAGGCCCCTGTTTTGTAACCATACAAAATAGGGGCTTATTTATTTTATTGGGGTTTTAACATACCGCCATATAGTGTATAACGCGTGCCCGGGATTCGCGCGCTTTGAGAGCTGTGATAGAAATGGGGAGTTAATGAATTAGAAATTGAGATGGAAAGTTGTACGGTGTACAACAATTTCCTCGAATCCTACGGGGCAAGCTAAAAGATGTTGTATTCAGTACAACAATTCAGCCTTTTTAAAGGGAATAGGGCTACTTTAGGCTAGAATTGTTGTATTTTTTGCAACAATAAAGCAGAAAACTTGAATTAGCTTGCGTAATGTTGTACAAAATGCAACAAGACACGAATGATCAAGCGAATGTTTGAATCAATTACGTCTAGGGTGTAACATACTTTGCATCAAACATTACAAACAGTCTCGTCAAAGGTCGGTGTAAGCCGGTTTTTTGAACGCAAGCTTTCTTATGAGAAGAATAGAAATGATGGCAATTTTTTAGGAAAAAATAGGTTTACAAACTCTGGATATAGGCTTATAGTGAAGTGAAGGTGTTTCCCTTGGTAAACTCTTTGTCCCATCGGAAATAAAATTTTTTTTGACTAAAATGTTTCCCTAATACAAAATAATTGTAAACAAGCAATATTAAATAGGAGGGCATGACGATGTTCCGTAAACCGGTTGATAAGGTATCAAGACGTAATCTTTTGAAAATGGGAACTGCTGGGGCTTTTGCTGTCATTGGCAGTGCTTTACTGAATCCATTTGGTAAAACAACATTAGCTGCGGATAAGCATAGCGTTCATAATGCTATGAAAGAACAATTGCATGATGGTATGAAGCATGGTTATGTTCCGAGTACAGAAGTGACTGAAGGTTTTAAAGCAGCACAGAAAGCACTCACAGCATTTGATTATGGCAAGGTTAGTAAGCTTCCTGATGGAAGAACGTTAAGGGAATACGAAATTTCATCATATGAAACTAACGTTGAGATCGCGAAAGGGATCAAGTTTCCCGGGTGGACATTCAATGGCACGATACCTGGACCCACAATTCGTTGTACCGAAGGGGATGTCCTTCGAGTGAAGTTTACCAATGCAACGAGCCATCCGCATTCGATTCATTTTCATGGTATGCATCCTACCAACATGGATGGACTGGAAGCAGTTAATGCAGGTGGTTCATTCATATATGAGTTTGAAGCAAAGCCTGCTGGTATGCATGTGTACCATTGTCATGTTGCTCCTCTCGCCAGACATATTCATAAAGGACTTTATGGTAACTTCATCATTGATCCGAAAAAACCAAGAGCAGCAGCAAAAGAATTCAATATGCTTATGAACGGCTATGATCTTGACCTAGATGGCGAAAATGAAGTCTACACGGTGAATGGATACGCATTTGCCTATCAGCAAGAACCAATTAAGGTGAAAGTTGGGGAACTCGTACGTATTTATCTCAGTAATCTTACTGAATTTGATCCCATTAATTCTTTTCACCTTCATGCGAACTTTTTTAACTATTATGCAACTGGCGCGGATCCTGAAGCTCGTCCCAATTTTACAGATACCATTATGCAATGTCAGGGAGAACGTGGCATTTTAGAAATTGTGTTTCCAGCTCCTGGGCGATACATGTTTCATGCTCATCAAAGTGAATTCGCTGAGCTCGGTTGGATGGGCTTCTTCATAGCTGAATAAGAAAGGAGGAGTGAGCGTACGATGAGTACTAATGTTCAAACTGAAAATAAAATTTCTCCAAACAAATTTAAAGCTATCCTATGGGGAATTCTCCCCCTAATCTTACTAATTGCGATTATCACTACCATTGCAAAAGTAGGAACAGGAGTCGAAAATGAGCCGGCTGCTCCTATTGAAGTTCTGAATGTGGAGAAAATAACGCTCAATGATGAAGGAATCCAACTTAAGGTGCTTAATTCAGGACCAGAGGAAATTACGATCGCCCAAGTCGTCGTGGACGGAGCCTTTTGGAATGCGAAATTCTCGCCAAGTGATACCTTACAAAGATTTGAACGTGGAACAGTCAAAATCCCTTACCCCTGGGTGCAAGGAGATCCACATGAAGTTAAATTAATCACCTCAAATGGATTAATTTTTACCGGTGAAGTTGCGGCCGCAGCTGCAACACCTGAACCAAATGGTAAACTTTTTTGGCAATATGCATTAATAGGATTTTACGTAGGGGTTGTTCCTGTCGGGTTAGGACTCATGTGGTATCCATTTTTACGTAGATTTTCGGTTAGAGGGATGCATGCTATTCTCGCATTGACGATAGGGCTTTTGTTCTTTCTGGTGATCGACACCTTTCAAGAAGGATTTGAAATGGCTTCAGAGGCTCCAGGTGTATTTCAAGGTACCGGACTGGTATGGTTTGGTGCACTGCTCAGTTGTCTCTTCTTAATAGCGGTGGATCAGTCGAATGATCGCAAGCTAAGCAGCAGTTCTTTGGAGGGAAGAAGGGTATCGAGCAAAATCGCTACAGGTATTGGTCTTCATAATTTTGGCGAAGGGCTTGCCATAGGATCCGCTTTTGCAGTCGGAGAAGCTGCTTTGGGTACCTTCTTAATCATCGGGTTTACTCTTCACAATATCACGGAAGGCGTGGGGATAGCGGCACCCTTACTGAAGGATCGTCCGAACTGGAAGACTTTTGTCACCTTAGCATTGATCGCCGGTGGACCCGCGATTATTGGAACTTGGGCAGGTGGATTTATTTTTAACGATACATTAGCCGCGCTATTCTTCGGTATAGGCGCTGGTGCTATACTGCAAGTCATCTATGTCATTTCCAAAATGATTCTTAAAGAATCCGAGAAAAGAGGTCTTTCTCCTGTTTCTTGGATGAATTTTGGAGGTTTAACTGCAGGAATTCTTATTATGTATGTGACAGCTCTCATGGTTAAATTTTAATTCAGAAACCATAATATGGGGTAGGTGAACATCATGCTATCAGGCATTGGCGTATCAGGCTTTGTCATCATCTTTGCAGTTGCGTTACTTTTATTCGGACCTTCGAAGCTTCCACAGTTAGGCCGCGCATTCGGTACAACGATTAAGGAGTTTAGGCAAGGAACGAAGGGATTGTTGGAAGAGGATTCCAAAGAGAAGCAGAAAGTAGAATGAATAGTAGACCAATCCACAATTTTGCGGATTGGTCTTTTTCATATTTTTAATACTCCTGAATTAAAACTTGCACAATATGTGCTGCCATATCTGCATAACCGATTAACAATTTACAAATAATACCGTTGTTTACCCGATAAGGAGGGCATAAAAGGCAATGAATATACGAGTTCGAAGCAAGCAGGGGATCATGCTGTTGATCGTTCTCTTGGTAACGCTAGCTTTCGCAGGATGTTCGAAAGATGAAGCGATCAAAGTCGGTATCGAGAAAAATAACCGTCCCTTTACGTATACAGAGGGGCAAGAGAAGAAAGGCTTCGAAGTGGAATTATGGCAAGCCATTGCTAAAAAGGCGAAACTAAAATATGAATGGGTAGCTATGGAATACGGTGAGTTGAACAAAAGTGTGAAATCAGGCGATGTGGATTTGGCAATCGCCGGAATGACCGTCACGAATGCTCGCAAAAACAAATTAGACTATTCAGATCCTTATTTTCAATCGGGAGAAGCGATACTCACCGCATCAGATAACGAGGGGATTAAAGGCAAAGATGACTTGGCCAAGAAAGTGGTGGCAACTAGGAATGGATCGACTGCTTATTATTTTGTGAGTGAAATTCAAGGGATCAAAATAAGGAGCTATGCGAATATCTCCGATGCTTACGATGATTTGAAAAATAAAAACGTTGATGCAGTTGTTTTTGAAGAGCACAGCATTCAAGATTATGTGCAAAACTCAGCAGAAGGAAAAGCTAAAAAAGTAGGGGAAGTTTTCAACAAAGATAGCTACGCAATCGTTGCTAAAAAGCGGAACATGTACATGGGAAAGATCAATAAGGCCATTATAGCAGTCTCCAAAGATGGAACTTATGAAGCTCTCTATACGAAGTGGTTCGGAAGTAAACCAGAAAAAATGCCTAAAGAGCTTAAACACGACATGGAAAAGGATATTGAACACGAATCATAAGGAAAGAAAAGTCGACTAATAAATAGTCGACTTATTCGTCTTACGGATTATTCTGTCACGTCGGATGCCCTTGGAACCCACAGAATCATAAAAACAAGTGAACATAGAACAAATATCGGTGGAGCATATTGGATTAGCATGATTTCCATAGGTTTAGTCACCCTTCTTTATAAATTTACCTTGTACATAATCAGCATCAAAAAGAAATAGACGCATAAGCAGAAACAGAGATGGGATTACAATAACAAGCCCTGCAATTAAGGCAATGACTAACGCAGTTCCCATTGCTTGATTCGTAAAGTTTTCGTGAATGGAGATGTATGGAAATAAAAGATACGGTAAATGGGCCTTACCATAACCAAAGAAAGCAAAAGCAAATTGCAAAAGCACCAATATGAACGCTAGACCTAGCTTAATTTGTTTCCAAAGGAAGTAGACGGCAACTAAAAAGCAGAGAAATGATGCTCCGAACATCCATCCAAGGTTAAGCATGTTGCGGAAATGTTCTGGGTTTTGCTGGTTTATGGCGAAAAAGACAAGCAGACTTGCAAGAATAGTAGGTCCGCTCCAAAAGAGAGCATAGCCTCTTAAAATTCTAAAAGCGGGATAGTCTTTTGCTCTATAGGCATAGAAGGAAAGGAACATGGACGAGATATAAAGGACGCTGACCAGCGATAGCAGGATGACCGACCAAGTATAAGGACTCCCAAGTAACTTACTCCAATCTAGTAAAATCATGCCGTTCTGTTCAACGATGATTCCACCCTCAGATATGGTTAGTACCGTAGAAAGGGTTGCAGGGATGAGCAAGCCCGTAGCTCCATAGAGCAGCATGTACCATTTGTTATCCTTGGAACCATAGTTGCTGAAAGCGTAGTAGGCTCCTCTTATGGCTAACAATATGATAGCCACACTGCCTGGCACGAGTAACGCAGTACCATAATAACGTGCTGTTTCAGGGAAGAATCCAACCATACCGACGTAGAAGAAAACTAAGAATACATTGGTAACTTCCCAGACAGGAGACAGATATCTTTCAATGATCTTATGAATGATATGCTTTTTCATCGTAATAACCGAATAGTAACTGAAGAAACCAGCACCAAAATCAATGGATGCCACAATTAAATACCCGTATAAAAAGATCCACAAAACAGTTATTCCAATTAGTTCTAGGCTCATTCTTTGGTCCTCCCTCCGAAAATACCAAGTGCAATCAGTTCATCTGCAACATCGTTTTTTCTGAAAAGTTTGGATAACACTTTTACTGCGGTCAATGCTAAAACGATATAAAGTAAACAGAACAGCAGTAACATGGTATCCACGTCTTGTGAAGTTGTAGCGGCATCAGCTACCTTCATATATCCACGCAATATCCATGGTTGGCGGCCAACCTCCGCGTAAAACCATCCACATTGGATGCCTAGCATGGAAAGAGGACCACACACAATGATAATCGCTAGAAGCCATCTCGGATAAGGTTTACGGGATTTCTTACGTGAGTACCACATATGACAAATGGCAACGACGATCACAAACATACCTATAGCAACCATGGCGTCAAAGAAATAATGCACGTATAGAGGAGGACGAAGATCTTTAGGAACATCATTCAGCCCTTTTACCTCAGTTCCTGGAGTTCCACCTGCCAAAATACTTAGAGCATACGGAATTTTCAACGCATATTTAACCTCATTATTTTGAGTCAAAATACCACCAAGAACGAGCGGTGCATTCGTAGCCGTTTCAAAATGCCACTCGGCTGCGGCAAGCTTTTCAGGTTGATTATGAGCTAGAAATTTGGCTGATAGATCTCCGATCATAGCCGTAGTTATAGCGAACACTAGCCCAGCAGTAACGGTCAGTTTTAATGCTTTTTTGGCGTATAAAGTGTCCCCCTTTTTCCTGAGAAGGGAGTAGGCCGCTATAGCAGCCAAGATGAATGCGCTGGTCATGTAGGCTGAGGAAAGTACATGTGCCACTTTGGTGGGCATTGATGGATTAAACATTGCTAGAATCGGCTGTACATTCGTAATTAAGCCATCTTTTAGAGTGAAGCCTTGCGGCGTATTCATGAATGCATTCACTGTCGTAATAAAAAACGCTGAAGCAGAGGAGCCAATGACAACAGGTACGAGTAGTAGCAGATGATGTTTAGGTTTCAATCGTTCCCATGTATATAAATAAATGCCTAAGAAGATAGCCTCGATGAAAAAGGCAAAAGTCTCTAAAAATAATGGAAGTGCAATCGCTTGCCCAGCAATCTCCATGAACTTCGGCCACAATAGGCTGAGTTGAAGCCCGATGGCAGTACCAGTAACCACTCCAATAGCAACGGTGATAACGAATCCCCGAGCCCATCTTCGTGCCAGCAACGCATAATAGGGATCTTTACGTTTAATGCTGGCTAACTCAGCCAACATAATCATGACCGGAACGCCAACGCCGATGGTAGCGAAAATGATATGAAATGCCAGTGTAGTCTCAGTGAGTAGGCGGCTATAAAATACGGAATCGTAGATAGGCATATGGACTCATCTCCTTTGTTAACTTTCATAAGTTCAAAAAAACTTGCGGATAAAAGAGAGGAACATGACAAAAGCAACAATGAACATCAGGTACATCAATCGTTTTTCATGTTTTAGAGATTGGTTCAAGCGGTATCACCTTCTGTTTTCAATTTGATTTGTTATATGTTTCTATCTTACTCGATGTATGTGATTTTTTTCACATGATATGTGAATACGGTTTGAACAAAGTATTACAACTTTATTAACGTTATGAGTAATAGTATTCAGGACCGACCTGATCCTGGCCTACGAAAGTATTCTGGATACGTATCAAAATGAAGTACTGCTCTAGGCGCGGGCTCAGACGATCCAGGAAGACTCGATCCGCAAAGCGATGCGTAATGGATCCGGGAAATCCGGCCAAATGGTTTTGGACACTTTCCGTGTGGTCGGCAGTTTTTACACGAGAGTGAAGTGAAGGAGAATTGTACGATTATACATGCATGAAATGCGATCATCCATTGTTTATGGCTTAGATGGTTGGAGGCCGTCTGGCAGCTGGTGTTACCCGGCTTAACTTCCGGTCATCATTAAAAAAGGGCAGTCGAATGATTCGACTGTCCTTCTTTATTATGAATCTCCAATGGCTTCCTTGAGAAAATTACTTGCCATTCGATTCGGTTAACTTGTTATTTTAAATGGCTGACAGCAGCGTTGAAATGTTTGAGCATTTCACTAAAAGATTCAAGCTGGTCATCTTCCCATTTTGCAATGCTTTCAAAAAAGACGGATTCTTTTTCTTTTAGAGCATCTACGGTCATTTGTCGTCCAAGCGGAGTCAGTGATAACAGTACGCCTCGACGATCATCAGGGGACGTTTCACTTTGCACATAGCCTAATCCCTTGATTTGATTGACAAGACGACTAACAGAACTACGGTCCATTGCTGTAGATTCCGCTAAAACAGTAGCGCTTGCAGGACCGTACGAGAAGAGCCATCGGACAATAAGAAACGCTGCGGGTTGCAGGGATGAATCGAAACGTGCCGCAGCTCTGACATTGAGCGCATGGGAGGCGCTAATAAGTGCGTTTAACTGTTCGCCGAGCCTAAGTTCCAACTGCTCTCTCTCAGTAAGTTGGTTTGGAGTCAATTCCTTCATAGTTCACCTCAAATGAGTAGTAATCTCTAAAACAACTTGACATATATCAAACAAATACATATGATTGACATATATCAAGTATATTGATTTATCCATTACGTGTCAAACTGCAAGGGAGGACTTATTATGACAACTAACCAAATTATTGTAATTACTGGCGCTACTAGCGGTCTCGGCCAACTTGCTGCAATGGAAATGGCAAAACGCGGCGCTCATCTTGTGTTAACAGCCAGAAGCAAAAATCGGGCTGAAACGACTGTAAAACTGTTAAAGGACATCGCGCCGAAAACTAAAGTGGACTTTTTTTTCGGAGACCTATCGATAATGAAAGATGTCAGGAAGATCGGAACTGAAATCAAAGCTTCATATCCAAAGATTGATGTACTAATAAATAATGCAGGATTGCATGCATTTGAGCAGCGAATTACATCTGAGGGTTTTGCAGAAATGATGGCCGTTAACTATTTGGCTCCGTGGTTATTCACCCATTTATTACAACATTCATTGATGAAATCAGGAAGTGCAAGGGTTGTCAATGTCGCTTCAGAGGCATCGCGTAATCATGGTGAGCTCAAGCTTCCCGAGGATTTGACCGATACCTCATCTTTTACTGCTAGAGGCTCGTCTTCGCATTATGGTAAAACGAAGCTGCTCAATATTATGTTTACTGGAGAACTGGCACGTCAATTTTCTGGAACGGGGGTCTCTGTTAATGCGCTAAATCCGGGCTTCAATGTAACGGGTCTCGGACGTGAGCTCTGGTTTGCTGCAATACTTGAACGTATTTTTAAATTTCTGCATGTCGGAGATCCACGCAAAGGAGCTGAAATTATTACACGGTTGGCTGTTGAGCCACAATACCAGGATGTGACCGGCGGTTACTTCAACGTTGGAACCGGGGACTCTATTACGCCAATATCCCCTGGCGGAGATACCGAAATTCAAAGAAAACTGTGGAATGATACGCAAGAATTACTGCAACGAAAAGGCTTCATCGAGTAGAAGGCAGAAGTGAAGAGAGTTAAAGTACGGTCGAATAAGCAATGATTACCGTAAATAACTAGTAAGTCTGGTGTCACCTAGGGGGTTCATTCGGGAGGGGAGGTGGCTTTTTGACGTATATGTGTATAATAGAAGTATGATATTTTTAAAAGGTGGTCTCCATACGATGATTAAATGCACCAATTGTTCGAAAGTCACAGAACTTCAGATGCAGCGCTGCATCCATTGTGGGAAGATCCTAACTTACACCGTTGCAGAGAAATTCGATATCCTAGCAGAATCCGTTGAACATGCGTTGAAGAAGGAGCTAGAAGCAAGAAGAAAGATGAGGCATTAGTTAAGCTGCTCTGTGTCATCTCACGGTCGTGAGTAGCCCAAACTTAGAATTCGTGGAACATATGGGCAGTATAATATAGGGCAGAAAGTGATGATCTTGAAGTTTTTTGTCTGCAGATAACGCGAAAATGACTGCCAGCAGGCAGATAAAAAAGGGGAGTATGAAATGACATACTCCCCTTGAAGGCGTTGGGATTTATTGGATTTTTGAGGGTTAGGCTAATTGCAGCCTAACCCTTATTTATTGCGAGGCATATGAATTTGACTGACATCTCCTGCGTAGTTGCGGGAGTTGTTGTACGGCGTACAACAATTTCTTTGATTTTTGCTCGTCAGGCTGGAGATATTGTATTTGATACAACAAATTAGCCATATTTCATTCGAAATGGCCAATATTGCATGGAATTGTTGCATTAATTACAACAATGGCGAGGATAACGCTGAATGGGAGCAGTAATGTTGTACGAAGTACAGCTTCACATGTTTTCAGGATATCGGGACACCAAGTAGTCAGGATGTTACCTTTTGTAATTTAGCAGGATTGTTGATTTTATAAGGTATCGGATGTTTCGAGAGCTTCTTCGCTACAATTTTACATTCGAATGAGAGCTTGTCCCCGATTTCCAGTTCCAATTTCTTAAGTGTGGCACTGTGGCTGGACCAAGCTTCGCCGATCTCCATTTCTGGTTCTGTCAGGGAAACAGCCTCGTAGATAACGACTTCATCTTCAGTATCAGAGAAATTGTTCGGTACCGTTGTAAATTCCTTTACAGTAGCGATCATTTTCACTTTTTCTTCGGGAAGTTGAAGCTTTGGAGCTTTTTCTTTTTTGGCCTTCTCTTTTTTCGGCTCTTTGGGGGCCTTTTTAACTTCCTCGACATTAGTATCCGCATTAACTTCCACATTTACTTCGACGCTAACTGGAGCATCTTCTTGCAAAGTCTCAAGCTCTAAGACTTCCGCTTCTGTGGAGTCAGCGGTTCCTGCGCCTCTCTGGCTGTAATTGGCTGCTTGCATTTCCTTCAGGTAAGAGGGATGGATGCAGTGCAGCTGCTTGTTGTCGAATTCAATGACAGCGGTCATTTTATCCACAAAACCAACAATGCCGCATGGTAGATTCATGCCATTCCCCTTGTAGAAGAATGCCTTTGTTTTCGCTGCTTTCTCTGAAAGCAAGCCCCATTCTTTACACTGTTCGAGCTGATCGCTCTCGTCTTCGAAAGTATTATACGAAGAGGGCTGGATGGTAAACGCGTGGACCACGAGATCTCCGCCTTTCTATTATTTGTTTGGAAGTATGTATCGTTAGTTATTCTAAGCGGTAATCGTCGGTTTTCTCGCCATCTTCCCAAATCTCTACGAAAAGGGCCTCGCAGTTTTCAAAGTCAGCCGGCTTCAGAGAAAGTGCTTTCTCCTCATCTGCGCCTACATAAACATTTTCCATTCCTTCGCCATCGAAGGAGAGGATAACATATATTTTCATATGCCATTGTGCCTCCAGTATTTTGATATTGAACATTATAACACAATTGCGGAAATGTTCGCTTGATGAGCGGAGAATGGGAGGAATTGCAAAGGAACTGCGGACAATAGGACGAATCTTTATCAAATCTTTATTAAATTTGGATAGGATTATGTATGATCCTGTCGAATTATACCAATTGCAATTTACATAACTCTATAATTTTCAAGGGGGAACAAGCAATTGGTTATTTGGAAGGGTTGGGGCATTTTAGCGGTACTAATGGCAGGTGCCGGGTTTATCGTAGGAATTCTGATTGAAAGTTTGATCTACGGATCAAGCAAAGACGTATTACATGGTTGGCCATATACGTTAACATTGATTGCCGCTGCTGTCGGCATTTGGTTTAGTGGGAAAGCATTGAATAAAAGTGCAGGACGTGTTCTCGTGGATCAACAGACGAATCAACAATTTAAAATGGGTACACCGCACTCTTTATTTTTCATCCCTATGCAATATTGGGCTTTTCTATTAGGCGTAATAGCCATTGCTATGTTATTTAAATAATCACAAAGATTGCCTTTGATTCACCCTCTTTGGGTGAGTCGATGGCAATTTTTTTTGCTCAAATCTTGCCGAATTTTGTACAAACGTTTTGCTGCACTTTCTGCATCCAGTTGCCTGTGAAGATGTTTTAAAATCACCTCCAAGTTCATATAGATGAATACAACCTGTTCTCCATATTGTAGTGGCAGCACTTCCATCCATCCGTTATGAGGGAATCGAAGGAGGGGGTTCGAGGGTGGCGATATTCTTATTATTTGTCATCGGATGTCTATGTGGTTTCTTATTATTTAGAAAAAATGTGATCACCGTCAGTCAGGAACAAGTTCCGAAAAATGTGAAGCTGTCTATCATAATCCCTGCTAGGAATGAAGCATGCAATTTGCCTCATATCCTCCATGCACTCAAGGTCCAAACGCTGGAAGCCTTTGAAATTATCGTTGTTGATGATTTTTCGGAGGACGACACGAAGGAAATTGCTGAAAGTTACGGGGTTACTGTGATTAGCAACACGAGTCTTCCACAAGGCTGGACAGGGAAAAACTGGGCTGTATGGAACGGATATTTGCATGCTTCGGGTGATTTAATTGCCTTTCTTGATGCGGATATTCGCTTAGCTCCACGTTCGCTGGAGGCATTGGTTAAAGCGAGAAATAAAACGGGAGGCGTCGTTTCTGTCGTTCCCTTCCATTATACGGAGAAGTTCGTTGAAAGACTGGCGCTGATCTTTAATGTGCTTGGTGTATTCGCTTTTACGTCCCCTTTTGAAAAGAAAAATCCGAAAAAAGGTCTGTATGGCTCTTGCATCTTAACGACCAGAGAAGATTATGAGAAGATCAAAGGACATCAAAGCATCAAGTCGGAAATGTTGGATGATTTGAACCTTGGGGCTACCTATCGGCATGCCGGGATTCAAGTGACGAATTTTATCGGGCGAGGCCTGGTTTCTTTTCGTATGTATCCACAAGGGATCAAAAGTGAGGTTCAAGGCTTCGGGAAAGGAGCGGTCCTAAGCACATCAACGTTAAGTCCGGGTACGATTCTCCTTGTTGCGATTTGGGTTATCGGGCTGATTGCTTCAGAAACTTTCTTCCTATTCATCAACACTTCGTGGGCGCTACCGCTTTTTATTGGATATCTCTTATACATGATACAGCTGTTTTATTTGGTTAAACATGTTGGAGTGTTTGGAATCATCATGCCTGTTTTGCATGTTCTCTCAACGTTATTTTTCATCTGCGTCATGCTGTTTTCTGTTTATCAGGTTGTATTCCTTGGGCATGTTTCATGGAAAGGGCGGCACGTCAAGGTAGGAAGCAGGAGGGGGCAATGACCATCGTTTGGACGGTTTGTGCCTTTCTATCAGGATCTTTCATGTTTTCTTACTGGCTTGGACTTATCGCAAAAAAAAACTTGAAGACGGTCGGTGACGGTAATCCAGGGGCACTAAATCTGTGGAAGGCAGCTGGCTTTAAGCTTGGTGTTGTTGGCATTATTCTCGACTTTTTAAAAGGATACCTTATCCTCCTTTATATATTGCATTATGAGAATATTCAAGGGTACTTCATTATTTCTATCGCACTAGCCCCGATTATCGGGCATGCCTTTTCTCCATTCCTTAAGGGGAAAGGAGGTAAAGCAATCGCTGTGACCTTCGGGGTATGGAGTGCTTTATCCAACTTTGAAGCTTCTCTTGCTTTTGCCGTAGTTTTGGCCATTTTACTGAGTGCAATCAAGGTGATCAACAGAGGAAAGTCAATATCTACTGAGGCAGATGGCTTGCAGGTCGTTGTCGGTTTTTTGTTGGTAGGTATCTATTTGTATATGAGGGATTATTCGATTGCGATCCTCTGGGTTTGGTTAGGGAATTTTCTAGTGCTCGCATATACCCATAGATATGAGCTTGCTTTTTATTTAAAAAGGCGATGAAGAAATAAATAAATGGATCTCGGCCATTGATGCCGGGATCCATTTTTTTGTTCGAGAGGGATTGGGGTAAGCATTGCTTACCTCTTATTTGTTGGGGCGCTCCAGATTAAGCGCGGTTTTCGCGCTTATTTGTTCTATAAACAAGGCAAAGTCATTACATACTAGGCTTCACATTAGGAAAAACTAGGGGCTAAGCAGAAAGGAGTGAGCCTACGCATGGAAGATAGATTAGCTCTGAGGGAAGAACGGTTAAACGCATTAAGCCACGGCTTTGGCGCGGCGCTAAGCGCCTTCGGTCTTTTTTTACTTTTACAACGTTCCGTTCTATTCGAAGATCTTGCTTATATCGTTAGTAATGCGATTTATGGGGTATCTTTTTGCCTGTTATATCTCTCTTCGACCCTGCTGCATTGCTCTCGCTCGAAGAAGTGGGGCGAACGATTTGAGATCATGGACCATGCAGCTATCTTTATTGCAATTGCAGGTTCCTATACGCCATTCCTACTGATTACCTTACAAGGAACACTTGGGTACACGTTGCTGTTATTGATATGGGTTCTAGCTTTAGGAGGCGTCCGCTATGTTCATTTGATCATTAGGCGGTTTATGCCTTGGGGCCTTCTAATGTACTTGTTGATGGGTGGCTTCATGGTTTCATTAATTGGGCCATTAAGTGAACTTCTTCCCTCTATGGCTCTAGCTTGGTTAATGTTCGGAGTCGCTTTTTACTGCATTGGTGTGCCATTTTTTCTTTGGCGAAGGTTAAGATATCATCATGCTATTTGGCATTTGTTTGTGCTCGCAGGAAGCAGCTGCCACTTTATTGCCATATATGCTTATGTGATGCCTGCCGTTTTGTAGGGGTGAAAATAGGCCTAGTGTCCGGCAGGCTGACATCTGCATAATACCTGGATCTATAAGCTCGGACCGATACGGTTAATGCTGAATTCCTGATGGCCCAGTATCTCGGCCTTGGTCAGTTTGCCATCAGCCTGATGACCTCGCAGCCCAAACTAACAATAATAGCAGCACCAACATTCGGATTTTGCCCCGTACCTGCTAAGACATCGAAGGTTATATTCTTGTCATCCCCAATTTGACTGCAGCCATGCTGATGTGGAATCACTACCGCTCCGGGCACCATTTATGCAATTCGATTGCAGACATGGTTGGCACGGATGACGGTCGGAATGATGATTAAATGATTACGGATACCTATGTCCCCATTCTCTCTCTGATAACCCATAAAAGTAGTCATATCGCAGCCCCCTTGGCATAGTTAGGTTTCATGTGTTTTCGGTAAATCTCCGCGACCGCGAATACCTTCAATGTTGTGGACATGAACATGCTCGCCAGTCCGAATATCTTGGGTAGCTTTACCAATGACATCCCCATATTTAAAGACCTCGGCACCTTGTTTGATGAATGCGATGGCTACCTTACGTCCGAAAGGAATAGAGTCAAGCAATGATAGCGTTTGCATACTTGCACCATTATAGAAATGAATAGATTCACCGCTCGGAATATCGCGCAGCACGGTCGCAACATCGTCCTTTTCGTTCATGACAAGACTATCTGTCCCGTGAATGATGTCATGTGACATTAGAACTCTCCTCAGAGTATGCTTGCACTTAGAGTTTTTTAAAACTTCAAGTTTCATTTCTAGTTTAAGAGTTAAATGGAATTGAATAGAGACTTTTCTCACGCATGTTAGCACAAGACTAAGATAATGGGGGGACTGACTTCATAGCGGACTACCGTCTTCGCCGAACGTCAGAAGGCGGGAAACTCTTATATTTCTTGTATAGCTTCGTAAAATAGTTTGCGTTTCCGCAGCCAATTCGCTCGGCGATTTCGGTTACCGTCCATTCCGTTTCACGAAGTAAACGATCAGCTTCGTTGATTCTCAGCCAGTTCACATAATCGACGAAGGTACGTCCGGTAAGCTTTTTGAACGTTTTACAAAAATGGTACGGGTTCAAATTGACCATCCTCGCAGCCTGATCAACCGACAATGGCTCGGCAATATGGGTTTCAATATGCTGGATTAACGGCTTGAAAGACTCCGAATGACGGGCAGGAGCAGCTTTATCTATGAATTTCTCCGGCAAAAATTGACGAGATAGCAGTGCGAAAAGCAGCTGAAAATTATGTTTGATGACGAGTTCATAAGCGGCATTTTTATTCTCGAATTCAGCCGTAGATTCACGAATAAGTCGACGATAAGGGGCAGCAAGTTCATCCTCGGCAAGTAATTTGGCAGGCATTGGAACTCGCCCGTCCAGAAACGGGAGGATGAATCGTTCGTGCACGGGATCCGGATGCATCACTCGCAGCAAGGAGGCATTGAACACGACAGCAACATACTCCATTGCCTCATCTGCTGCGTTATAGCCAACATGCAAAGCTCCGGCAGGTACGAATAGCAGGTCGCCAGCGCGGGCCTCATAAGGCCGGCTATCAATATGAAATATCGCTTTACCTACCTGCATATCAATGATCTCGAAATGTTCATGCCAGTGAAGATAGAGTATGTTATCGTCTTTAGCAGTCGTCTGCGGTCGGTTTCGGTAAAATCGAATGGGATAGCTGCTATCCCAGAGTGGTGTCTTTTCCATTAAATCTTGGGGGTACGTCATGAGCTGCCTCACTTTCCTATGTATCAAGATAAGACCTATTTGGAGCAAGATAGGGTAGAGAATTTGCCGATATTCGTAGTTATAATGATCATATTCATTTATCTTATACCAATATAGGAGTGATATTCAATTATGAATAAGAAGCTTAGAGTGGGTACTTTAATTGGTGGCGGAGATGCCGTTCGCGTCATCCCCCAAATTGCCAAGCACGGATTTGAATCCTACAGTTTATCCTTTTGGCAAACAACCGGGAATATCGATCTCAAAGAAACGGCAAAGCGGGTAGCCGACATTGTGGGAGAGCACGACGCCGTCATATCTACGATTGGTGTATTCGGAAATCCACTCACGGGAACAGGAGATAATAAGGATACACTCGCAAGCTGGGAGCGGCTTATTGATCATGCACATCTCTTTGGTACCGATATCGTAAACGGTTTCACTGGCCGTATCCCAGATCGTCCAATTGATGAGTCAATACCGAAGTTCAAGGAAGTGTTTGGTGAACTTTCTAGGAGAGCCGCTGATCGCGGTGTGCGACTTGCTTTCGAGAATTGTGATATGGGCGGAACGTGGAAGACAGGGGATTGGAACATTGCCCATAACCCAACTGCCTGGAATCTGATGTTTAATGCCGTACCGGCGGATAACCTTGGTCTGGAGTGGGAGCCCTGTCATCAGATGGTCAGTCTGATCGATCCGATTCCGCAGTTACGTAAATGGGTCGATAAAGTGTTCCACGTACACGGCAAAGATGCAACAATTGCGTGGGATATTGTGCGGGAATATGGGATTCATGGGAGCCAAGAGTTCGTTTGGCACCGTACACCTGGCTTTGGGGATACGAATTGGTCCGATATTATTACGATTCTGCGTCAGGCAGGCTACCAAGGTACAATCGACATTGAAGGATGGCATGATCCCGTCTACCGTGATGAGCTCGAGATGACGGGTCAAGTGCATGCATTGAACTATTTAAAACGCTGCCGTGGTGGAGATTACATTCCAAACCCTGTTTAATGAGTCACTTTCAGTCCATCTTAGTTTTGTGCTAGCTCTGATTAAGATCGTCTATTTTTAGTCAGAGACATCTTTCTTATAATAAGGTCATTGTTACCGCATTCATTCAAAGCCAAGGAGGCTAACAGCCATGCAGGAAAACACACCTTTATTATTGACAGATGAGCAAATGAGAGAGTTTATTACAAACGGATGTTTAATCCTCAAAACCGATTTTTCGAGCGAGTTTCACAGCAATCTTGTAGAACAATTAAACACGGTTTATACGGAAGAGGGGAACCCCGGCAATAATTTACTACCCCGCATTCGTGAGCTGCAAAAAGTATTCGATCACCCAGTTGTGACAGGTGCTTTAACAAGTGTATTAGGGCAGAACTATATGATGCACGCACATAGACATGGGCATTTCAATGCTTCAGCAACGGCTGGAGGCTGGCATAAGGATAGCTATTGGGGCTATGACAGAATGCGCAATCATCACCCGAATTGGGCAATGATTATGTATTTCCCGCAGGATACACCAGTAGAATTAGGACCAACAGGTGTTATGCCGGGCACGCAAAATTACCAGACTCGGACTTTTGAATCCAATGAACAAGAAGGGGAAGTCTTAGCAAGCGGCGAGGCGGGTACTTTTGCACTAATCCATTATGATATTTGGCATCGTTCCACGCCTAATGTCTTAGGTCAGCCGCGCTATATGCTGAAGTTTGAATTCATGCGTACAGAGCTGCCGAAAGCACCTAGCTGGAATAATCAAGAGGCAGCATGGAGGAAGCCGGCTAACTTACATTTGCCAATCGTTGAGCATGATTTGATGTGGGAAGAAACTTGGAACTGGCTATCTGGAAAAATAGGCAGTCTGGCAGGAACAGCTGAATCTGATCCGGATCAAATTAAGGAATTAGCCGCTAAGTTGGATGGCTTTGAACCGCTAGCGATCAATGCGGCCTATGATCTGGCAAGAAGAGGGCAGCAGGGAGTGGACGCTTTACTCGAAGGCTTAAATAGCGAGAATAACCAAGTATCGCGAATTTCCGCTTATGGATTATCAGTTTCAGGAAGCGAGGCAGTTAACGGGCTAATTGCAGCTTTGCATCATGAGAATATTAACATCGTTACACATGCAATATTTGCGCTTGGTGAATTAAGAGGGTTAGCGGCAGAAGCTGTTCCTACCTTCATAAAGCTGCTCGAACATCCTGCTGAACTTGTTCGCTGTGCCGTAGTAGATGCACTTGGATTCATGGACTCACCAGTGAAAGATATCGTGTCAAGCTTAGGTAGAAGCTTACAAGATGAGAACGCGCAAGTTCGCTTCATGGCAAGTTTATCCTTGTCCCGATTAGGATCTCAAGCGGAAGCAGCTGTGCCGCAGTTGGAAATCGCATTGGATGATGAGAACAGATATGTTCGTGCTCATGCTGCCGAATCTCTGCATTATATCGGCACGGAACGTGCTAAGAATACGCTCATTAAGTTTCTGCTTAATTCCCGCTGGTGCCCGACAACGACTAAGACTAATGCGTTCTACCCGTAAACGCGCAAAATAGATAGACAAAGAGGGCAAATTAACTTTTGCCCTCTTTGTGTTGTTTCCATTTTCATTGAATCATAGTTCGTTGTAATCGAGCATTTTCGGTTTCAAATCACGGAAAGAAGTTGGTGTAAAACCCGTTTGTTCTCGGAACATCCGGGAAAAATACGATAATTCCATTCCCAACGAATCAGCGATTTGTGAAACATTTAATTCCGTCATCATGAGTAAATCCTTGGCTTTTTCTGAGCGTAAATGGTTCATATATTGAATCGGTGAATAACCCGTAAATTGTTTAAAGGCATTAATAAAGTAGTTAGGGTGATAATGCGCAATTTGGGATAATGTATCTACGGATACGTTATCAGCAATATGCTGTTCCATATAGTGCAGCACACTATTCATCTTCTCGAAAGTAGGGGTAGAAGCCAGATTCAGCTTGACGGTTTCACTTTGTTCAATGAATTCGGCAATGAATTCACTTAAAATCGCATTGACTCTAAAGGCGGAAGTTAATTCTTCACTTTTAATATAGGCTATCAAGTGTTCGAATTTATTTTGTAAAGCTTCTGGATCTTTGATCGTAATGAAAGCAGATGTTTGCAAAATCTGAAACAGATCCAAATCCCCGATTTTGGCCGTGAAATGACACCAGTATTTTCCGAAAGTATGATCGCTTATAGTTCCATAAGCTTGATTACTCCCCGCCGGAAGCAGATAAAGTTCGCCTGGTTTCGGATAATAGGTCTGATCCCCAACTTTTACAAAGCCTTCTCCTTCGATAATAAAATACAGGCGATTAAACGGACAAGCAGCGTTCTCATCGTTCCAGGATCTCAGTACCTTGGTGTAGGCAGCATAGGATAAATCAAGCTTCGCTTTAGCAATATATTTCTTCCAGAAGGTGAGCTGGCTAGGATTCATATCAATTCTCATGCGCTTATATTCCTTTCACGAAGAGTCGGCAAATGCCATCAATAAATTGTTGTTTGGTATAGCCCAGAATTTCTCGATGATACAAGTACTGTTCTGGTGTTACCGAGGCAAGTATGATGTTAACAGTCAAAGTGACATCGATCGGTCCAATCTCCTCTTGTTGAACGGCACGAGTTATCAAAGGAGCGAGAAGGTTGTGGAGTCGAACATAAATGGGCTTTTTGTGTAAATAGAAGCTATGTTTGTCCGTATATATGGTGTTGATGACGGACAGTAAAGAAGCTTTACCGTCCACAAAATCAATAATTCGAACGATCGTGTCCGACAATTGGTTCATAGCTGTTACCTCGGGAGCGGGATCAGCAATACTAGCTTCCAGAGAAGCAATAAACTGGGATGTTGTTGAACGAAGCAGATCGCTGCAAACCTCGCCAATATGGGCGTAACGGCGATAAAGAATACCTTGACCCACGCCCGACTCTTTGGCAATTTGGTGCATGGTAACGGATTCAATTTGATTGGTTTCGAATAGGCTTTTGGCAGACGTAAGAATACGCCGTCGATACTCTGAATCACGTTCTTCGCGTCGACCGCAAGGTGGAATGGCTTTCATATCTTGGCTATATATTGAATTCTCATTGGTATCTGGATGTTTCACACGTGCTCCTCCTATAAGAACAATCTTAACAAAAGAAATAATTGACAATCCGGACAATTGTCCGTAATATGATGTTGCGGACAATTGTCCGTTACTATTGTAGCACGATGGAGTAGATATTGTGAAGGAGGAACACAACATGAGTAAACCAATAACATCTGGTGAAGCGGAGCCGGAGTTTAAGATTACGAGTATTCTGGTACCGCTCATCGCTATCATATCGGGTATTTTTATGGTTATCCTCGATACGACTGCGATGAATGTGGCATTGTCGAAGCTGGTCATCGATTTTAAAACAGATTTACCAACCATACAGTGGACCGTAACAGGCTATATGCTGGCGACAGCGGCAGTCATTCCATTAGCGGGATGGTTATCAGACCGATTTGGGGCGAAGAATGTATTCCTCACCTCTGTCGTTCTTTTTACCGTTGCATCGGTCTTATGTGCTACACCGAACAACGCGGAGTGGTTGATTGTTTTCCGTATCCTTCAAGGTTTAGGCGGGGGATTCGTTATGCCTGTTGCAATGGCTTATGTATTCCGGCTGAGTCCTCCGAACAAAATTGGTCAAGTGATGGGGATGTTGGGTGTACCCATTTTGCTAGCGCCTGCGATTGGGCCAATCTTATCCGGATGGCTGGTTGAGTACCACTCCTGGCACTGGATTTTCTTAATTAATCTTCCTGTCGGTATTTTCAGCTTTATCTTTGGGCTGTGGAAGCTGCCGGCTGTCGCACGTAAGAAGGTAGCTGGTTTTGATTTACCGGGTATGATTCTAGGGCCTATTGCCTTTGCATCCTTATCGTATGGGATCACACAAGGTGCTGAAAGCTGGACTTCCGATAAAACACTGTGGGGCATCATCATTGGAGCTGTCGCATTGATCGCTTTTATCATTGTTGAACTTAGATCCAAACTCCCTCTGCTCGAGTTAAGAGTGTTCCGATCAGTGGATTTTTCCTTCAGTATTTTCGTACAGTGGGTACTGCAATTCTGCTTGTTCGGGGCTATTTTCCTGCTTCCGCAATTTCTTCAGCAAGCCCGCGGGTACGGTGCGTTCGATACGGGGATGACGTTATTCCCACAAGCGTTAGCTTCGGCCGTTATGATGCCGATTGGCGGATACTTGTTTGATAAAATCGGTGTTCGCTGGTTAGTAGTCGCTGGGCTCAGTCTTGTTTCCGGTGCGATCTTTCAATATTCGCATGTCAATCTAACGACAGAAGGACATGACTTAATTTTACCGCTTATTATGGCTGGTTCAGGTATGGGACTCATGATGATGCCTCTTAATTCACATCTAATTAAGAAAGCTCCTCATGATTTGGTAAGTCGAGTTACTTCTTTAACTAGTGCCATGCAGCAAGTTATCAATTCTTTTGCAGTTGCTACTCTGGTGACTATTCTCTCCTCGCGCGTGAACTCATCCATAGCTGCAAAAAACATTCCAATAAACAGTCCTGCTGATATGCAAAAGGCTATGCTTGCTGTAGCGCCCGAAGCTTTCGGCCAGACTTTCCACGTGATGCTCATTATTGCGATCTGTGGGATATTCTTAGGTTTGTTCCTTCGCCGTGATAAGACACAGCCTAATGAGGCTGTGAAACAAGAAGTCGCGTTAGAAGGGCTTCACTAAATAAGAACAATCTTATTGGAAGCTTACCGAATATTCGGTAGGCTTTTTTTGTTATTACGATTCTACATAGAAGTTGTGTATTTATGGAATTCTAACCAATAGCGTAAAACATCATATTAGGGGGCAATACAATGAGTCAAGATGAGCATCATATTCAACTAGCTTCTGGTGATATCGCGCCTTTATGGGGAGGATATTTAAGTGACAGTATGGTCAATTGTGTTCTTAAGCATTTCTTGCATACTGTTGAGGATGGTGAAATAAAACCAATCATTGAATTTGCTCTTGGATTGATAACAGAACATATGGAATTTGCTAATAAGTTATTTAAAGACGAACAGTTTCCTATCCCTCACGCCTTTACAGAGAAGGATGTCAACCTAAAAGCGCCAAGACTATTTTCAGATGGTTTTATGCTGCTCTATCTTAGACATATGGGCATTGCTGGCACTGTTACTTATGGAATGGCATTAGCAAGCAGTTCAAGACAGGATATTCGTGCATTCTTTCTACATAATCTGAAAACTACGGCTGAACTGCTGGAGAAATCTACGGCTATATTGCAATCTAAAGGAATTCTCACTAGGAGTCCTTATTTACCGTATCCCAATTCCGTTGAATACGTGCACAAAGAAAGCTGGTTAAATGGACTGCTAGGCGATCGTAGACCTTTAAATGCAGCGGAAATCGCGAATCTTTATTTGAATATTATGAAAAATAGCATGGGTCAAGCATTGATGTTAGGTTTTTCTCAAGTTGCTCAAGCTAAAGAAGTCATTGCTTATATCGTGCGCGGCAGAGATATCTCCTCGAAGCATGTCGAAGTATTCAGCGATTTATTGCGCGATGACCAGTTGCCGGCACCAACGACTTGGGAAACAGAAATTTCAAATTCTAAGGAGTCCCCATTTTCCGATAAGCTAATGCTCTACCATACGGTCTTTCTTTCAGCCGTAGGAATGGGAAACTATGGAGCTTCTCTTGCAGCAAGTATGAGGAGGGATTTGACAACTGCATATCTTCGGCTTACTGGTGAAATTGGAACCTATGCAGACGATGGCGCAGAACTGATGATAAAGAATGATTGGATGGAAAAAATGCCTGGAGCGATCGAACGTAACGCTCTACTATCTACGTGAAGGGAATCGTATTCGTGTTACGCAGCTCTATTTTACTTCAATAAAAAACCATCCTGTGCGTACTGGATGGTCTTTGGTTTGTCAGGAAAGTACGGCTATACGTTTTTACTCTTCTTGGTGCTCGTTTTTTTCTTCGCAGGAATCTTCTCTGGCATTGCTGCGACCCATTGTAAGGATTGCTCGATCCACGCCGTAATTGTATCAGGCGTTTCCCGCCACTGTTCCGGTAAGGTGACATATTCCTTCATCGGTTTGCCTGGCATGGGGGAAAACAATGATGCTCCTTCTTGCTCGACGAGACGAGCACGTGCGTCTTCCGGCAGGCGGATAAAAATTTGCTGTCCGTAAAGTCCAACGAACATGTTGCCATTAATAAAACCGGCCAGATTACCGAACATGGGACGAATATGAATATGAGGATCACCGGGCATAACGTCAGCGAAAAATTGTTTCATCTCCTCATCAGGACGAGGCATGGACATAAAGAAAACTTCCTTTCAATGTGGTATTTTTATTTCCATAATCGACTTAAGCCGTTTCAAGTCTCCTTGAATGCTTCTTCTGCCGTATTTTAGCAATCACTTATGTAAGTGTCAACTTAAATAGTTTCATTATTTAAGTTGACACTTAATTAAGTGTGTGCTAAAGTAACGTCATGATCGAAAAAGTGATCCAAGCCATAGTAGAGCCAAGACGCAGAGATATCTTATATCTCGTACGTGATGGAGAGCTTACATCTAGCTCCATCGCGTCCCATTTTGACATTTCGGCGCCAGCAGTATCACAACATCTTAAGGTTCTTGAGGAATCCGGACTACTTGTGGTTCGGAGAGAGGGAACCAAGCGGTATTATCGTATGAGGAGGGAAGGTTTTGCTGATCTGAAAGCGTACATTGACCGTTTCTGGGATGATAGTCTACTGCTATTGAAGGAAGCCGCAGAAGAAGAAGAGAGGAGACAGCGTAACCGTGAATCAAACGAATCAGACTAATGATACGATTAGGAAAGAGATGTTCATCGATTGCCGTCCGGAGATCTTATTCTCCTTTTTTACCGACCCTGAGAAGATGGTTCGTTGGATGGGCAGACATATTCTGTTGGAGCCAAGCATCGGAGGGAAATATCGGATCGATGTGAATGGATCGGATATTGCGATGGGGGAGTATAAAGAAATTATTCCTAACGAGAAAATCATTATGTCGTGGGGCTGGGAGAAATCCAAGGTGGTTCCACCTGGATCAAGCACGCTCGAATTTAAATTCACAGCTAAAGACAAAGGTACTGTTCTGCTATTAACTCACTACGACTTGCCAGTCGAAGAAGTCGCCGGCCACACAGAAGGCTGGATGCATTATACAACTAGACTCCAAACGTTGGCTGAGGGTGGAGATCCTGGGGTAGATCCTTGGTCGGTTAAGGCCATGCATTAAATAATACGTATCATAAAAAAAGCTTATGGGGAGATGGAAGAGAATGACGACATTATCTTGCGATTGTGGGTTCAAGGTAGAAGAGGAAAACCGATACGAAGTTGAAGCGAAGATGTGGCATCATGCGATTCACGATCATACTGATATGTTGAAAAGCATGTCTGTAGAGCAGCTTACACAATGGTTAATGGGAAAAGACAAGCAATTAGGCGATTCTACAGCTATTCATCAGGAGGTTGTTTTCGCAGCAAATCCGAAACGCATCTATGAAGCGCTGACTGATGCCGCCCAGTTTAGCAAAGTCTCAGGTGGAGCACCTACAGAATTAACTCCGGAGGCTGGCGGTTCCTTCTCCTGCTTCGGGGGGATGATCGTAGGGAAAAATATTGAACTGGAGCCAAACAAGCGAATCGTTCAAGCATGGCGTGTCGCGAATTGGGAGGAAGGCGTATATTCCCTAGTGAAGTTTGAATTGGAAGGGCAAGGCGAGGAAACCCGCCTAATCTTTAGCCATACAGGCTTTCCTGAAGGACAAGAAGCTCACCTGGCTCCTGGTTGGCATACAAATTATTGGGAACCTCTCAAGAAGTACCTAGCCTAACATAATAAGGGGCTGTCCTCAAGATCTACTTTTGGGACAGCCCCTTTTATTTGTTCTCATCGCTTCCAAAGGACATGCGTATGAACGAGAATTACATGTTAGATGCAGGCGCCCTCTTCCTATTGAAGAACCACACACAAAACATTCGGCTTAATAAGAATGTAATCATTAGAGAGAGCATTGTACAGAACCAGCTCCAGTGAACATAACGGACGAGATTCGTATAATGTTCTAGGATGACTTCCGTAATCGTGAGTGGCATGCAGAAAATGATGTAATAACTAAACTGCACACAGCGGCTCCGGCCGCTGGGATAATAGCAGTTAAACACCATGCAGATGATCGGATAAGCAAAGTACTCGTAAGTCATGCTGGTTCGGCTCACATCAGGCAGCTCTACCACAGGATAAGCCACTAAATTATACTCTACAACTATCAGGCCAATCGGACAAGTAAGCATCAGCTTGAATAGGAAGGACATGACCGCTAGCCGGATTTTACGACGTGGGATGGTGAAGATGAGCCCAAACGATAGAACCCACACAGCAGTTAGCACCCATCTATCCTTGCTCATGCTTAACTTCCTCCATTTCAGCTTCATATGCTTCTTGTTCTCCATATCGATAAAACCAGCGAACAATCACTTTCGTTAATGCCAGTAAGAAAATAAAGAACATACTGCCCATGAACCAGTCGAGGAACTTATATTCTAACAATTGTGTGTACTGATTTATCATATCATTTAACCAGGCAAGAGCAGCGCACCATAACAGCAGATAGAGGGTTCTTATCGCCCGCGAGCGCCGCGGCTCAAGGAGAATGTAGATACTAATTAATATTGGATACAGTAAATACGTGATCGTAAATCCGATATCTGTCGCTCTCGGGAACTCACGAACTGGGAAAGAAATGATCCTCAGCTTGACTTGCAGAATTACTGAAAACCAAACGATAGTCTGGGAAGTGGCGTATTATTTGCCAGATATCATGTAAATAAATGGATATGATCTCAAATGGAGCGCACGATATGAGTGATTAAAGGAATAAGGCAATGAAATGAAAAAACCTCCTCATGCTTGAGGAGGCTATCGTTCTTCAATCACCACTCCTTGCGAAGTGCAAACAAATCTCTCAATTCGTCGTTTGAGAGTTCCGTAATCCAGCCTTCGGAGGTAGAGATCACGTTCTCGCTTAGACTCATCTTGCTCTCAAGCATCTCGTCGATTCGTTCCTCCAATGTGCCCAGGGAAATGAACTTATGTACTTGTACATTGCGCGTTTGTCCCATCCGATAGGCGCGATCCGTGGCCTGGTTTTCAACGGCAGGATTCCACCAACGGTCGAAGTGGAAAACATGGTTCGCTGCGGTCAAATTGAGTCCGACTCCGCCGGCTTTCAGCGACAGAACGAAGATACCCGGCCCTGTTCCATCTGCGGCTTGGAACGTATCAATCATCTTATCGCGCTCTGACTTTGGCGTGCTTCCGTTCAGATACAATACCGGTTCGTTGCGATGTGCCCGAAGCACGTCAGCCAATATTCGCCCCATCCCTACATACTGGGTGAAGATCAGGCAGGAGTCGCCCTCGTCCCGAAGTTCATCGACCATGGCAACCAGCCGTTCAAGCTTCGCGGATCGCATGACGAAGGCTTCGCGGTTCTCTTCAGCAAGCAGAGTTTCCTCCGATAGATTAGCTTCCTTCGTTAGCAGATTAGGGTGGTCGCATAGCTGCTTTAGCTGCGTTAAGGCTGCTAGGATCGCTCCTTTGCGATCCATGCCTTCCAGCTTTTGCATGCGTTCCATGAGATCCTTGACGGATCGTTCATAGAGTGCGCCTTGCTCGGCTGTTAGATTGATATAGACTTTCATTTCAAGCTTATCGGGCAAATCGAGCTGGATCGCCGGATCTTTCTTTTTGCGGCGCAGCATGAAAGGTTTGACGAGTTTCTGCAGCTGTGCCGTTCGCTCCTCGTCGTGGTGCTTCTCTATCGGATTCGCAAAACGATGCTGAAACCCACGTTGGTTCCCGAGATATCCCGGATTAAGAAAGTCGTAGATCGACCACAGCTCGGACAATCGATTCTCAATAGGTGTTCCTGTCAATGCAATGCGGTGCCGAGCTTTGAGCGTACGGATCGCTGCGGATTGTTTATTGTGGGCATTCTTGATATTCTGGGCCTCATCTAAGCAAAGGGAACTCCACGTGGTTTCTTGCAGAGTCTCTTGATCCATCAAAGCTGTCGTATAGGAGGTAAGGACAATATCGGTGTCTTTCAAAACCTGAGAAAGAGCTTCGCCGCTTAAACGTCCCTTCCCGTAATGAAGATAAACCTTTAACTCCGGAGCAAAGCGAACTAGCTCTTTCTGCCAGTTGCCAAGCACAGAGGTGGGACAGATGAGTAGGGCAGGGTGTTCCGACTCTGCTCTATGATGCAGTAAATACGTGATGAATTGAACCGTTTTTCCGAGTCCCATATCATCGGCTAAGCAGGCACCCAGTCCGAACTTCCTAAGGAAGCTCAGCCAAGTGAAGCCCTCGTGTTGATACTTGCGAAGCTCAGCGCGCAACCCTTCAGGTACAGCAATTTCCTTTAATTCCGAAGGTTGCCCAAGCTGACGCAGCAGCGCCAAGAGGTGAGCATTCAGCTCGACTTCGAGCTTCAGCCGTTCTTCATTTTCCGCTTCTTCCTCCGCTGTAAGACTTTCCTTTTGGGTTCTTTCCTTTTCCGACTCACTTAGCAGGTGAAGCTGAAAGATATCCTGCAGGGACAAACCTTCTTCGGGATTCACGCTTTCCATGAGCCTTCGAATTTGCCCCAATAAAGAAGGATCCAAGATCACCCATTGTCCACGGAAGCGGATAAGCTTTTCATTGCGGCTAAGCAGCCCAGCAAATTCAGCTTCGCTCAGGTCGGAATCGCCAATGGCAATCCGCCAATCGAAGTTTACTAGCGAGTTCAGCCCGAATAGCGACTCGCCTTTGCCGCCAGCTTCTGAGGAAACCTTTGCGCGCAACCGAGGCTTCCGTTTCGAGGCGGCCTCCCACCAACCGGGGAGCATGACATTCCAGCCATCTTCCAACAAAAGACGGCTGTCTGTTGTCAGAAACGACCAAGCCGCTCCGTCGCTTAATGGTTCTGCTAATAGCTCGCCGCCGCTATTCTGCCCAGGCAAAGCTTCTGTTAGCCTAGTAGCCCAGCCAAGAGAACGCTCTAGGATATACGGGCTCCAATCGCTAGCCCACGTGCCTGAAGCGCGTCCGTCAGCATTAAGGCGAATTGGCGTTATAACCGATCCTTCACTTTTATCTTGCAGTACCAAGCGGAGACGCCAAGTATCATCATTTTCGTCCGGTTCCAGCAGCTGCAGAGCAGGGCGGAAGGGAGCAGTGTCCGGTTTCCAGCCGAGGGAAGCAAGCCATTCTTCGTCGGTGAACGCATCAGCCGAGGTAGGCGCAGACTTCTGTGCTCGGAACAGGGCTGGATAATCACGCCGAAGATCGGATAAGGCAGCTTCATTGGGGTAGTGCTCAGCCGAAACCACAGCGGAGAAGGCAGCACGTAAGCCAGACATTCCCTCACCTAAGCCATTTATGCTTATTAGTGCATTCCAATCAAGTTGTTTCAGTGACTCCGTTTCGACATCCCAAGTCCAAGCCAAGTTCCCATTTCGGAATGCACTGTAACTGGGTATGTAATGACCTGCTCTAGCTTCTCGGTATAGAACCGGCGCCACTTCTAGCAGTCCCTTCGTGGTTTCGTTTCCCCCTTCCCACCGGAGAACATCCATGAAGTAGGGTTCTGCGAAGAAGGGGAGCACCATCTCCACGGGCAGGATCGTTAGTGTCAACTCTCCCGCTAGCTGTTGGTCCAGAATGGTCCCATAGTAAGATGGCTCGTGCCATGCGAACAGCAGCTTTCGAAATTTATCCCCAGGCACGTCGCGTCCGTCCTGCAGCCCCCAGAGTAAGGCATCTCCACTGTCCGTTAAGGTCACGTTCAATGTCATATCATGCAATTTTGTGCTCATCCGAGTAGCTTTCCTTTCCTAAGTTCCTCTTGCAGCGCCCTCAGCCTGCTGTGTCGTTCTACGAAACTAGAAAAGAAATGTTCCCATCGCTCAGTTTGTTTCATTTTCTTGTACACTTTATCGAGCCGCTTGAGGAGCCTGACAGCTAATTTGTAATCATGCCGATTTTTCAAACTGACATAGTAATCTACGGCTTGATGGTAATAGGGTAGAAGGAGTTTTGGTGTATCCTTCTCAATCGGCTGCAGGACATTGACGCGATGATAAAGAGGGTCATGCCCCTGAAGGATCTGCATTTCCAACCATGGCTTCCATTTTCTTTGTTCGTACAGCATTTCCTCAATAATCCGGAAAGAATAAGGCAAAAGCTCTTCTAGAGCGCTCCACATGTGTTCTTCCGCTTGAGGAAGATGAACGATGGCCTTTGTCCAAAAACCGGCATAAACCTCAAGTTCTTTGGTCCGTTTCCGATTGAAAAAAGAGACTGATCTTCTCAACCAATTCACAAGCTCTTCCCAGTTCTGGACGTCATATAGATAGTCTAGGAAAGGAATAAATAGTTTGGCAGGGGCCTCTTTGAAAATACCATTCGTTTCCAAAGCCTCCCAGGCTTCTTTACTCTTGGATTGCTGCAAGTACAAGAAAGCCTTTGCGGCTGAGAGAGAAGGAGAGGGACTATCCATTGTCATCGTCTCAAGAGCTTCTATCTCCTTAGTTACATATTGACTTGCCTCGGGACTCGGGGCAATCCAATGTTTCCAAAGCGCGCTATAGACGCCATAATCTTGATAATTATGACCCGATTCTTCGGACATCTGCTGTCTGATATAATTTAACGTCTGCTCAAGGCGCTCTCCGGAAACCGAGAAGTCGAGAAGGGGAGAATGTTGCTTCAGCCAAGTATGAGCCTCATCATAAACCCGGTAAAGGGTGGAAGAAGTATAGTAACTTACACCACCTTGTGCGTTCTGCTCTTTTATTTTTCTTAGGATAAATAATTCCTGATGCATCTCAAAAAAAATCTGATCAATATCAGAAAAAGGAATAGTGATCTTCTCGATGTTTTGCAATTGCTGCCGCAGCATATCCACATAATTGCCCAAATCATATGTCGCCTTAATGAGAGACGTGTAATGGTTCAGAAACTTCTGCCAGCCGGATACATCCATTTTGGGCAATTGGGTGAGCGTAGACTCCAGTGAGGTTATTGAAGTAGCCCGCTTGAGATGCATTTTGGCATTCATAATTTGGGAAGCGGGGTAACCCAGACGATCCCCAAGCTCCATCCAAACGGCTGCCATATGCTTGCAAGCAGCTGGTACTGGGCAACTACATTGACTGGAGCGGGGCTTGTCTAAATTCAAAGTGACGCGGTAGTTTCCGGATTCTTCCTCTTCCACCCGTGCCTGAGCGACTCGAGTCTCAGATATGATCAAGGAAGCTACTCGCTGTTGTTTAAAGTAAGTAAACCCTCGACTTAGGGTAACGTCATTATAAGTTTCGGCTACGTGCTCCAGCAGCTGCAACCATTGGTCATCGTTTATAATGGGAGAACTCATCGAATAACTCCTTTTTTTCCACTTTCAATAATCAAAATCATCTTTTAGTATAAATAGTGAAGCTGATCATGTAAATTTGAAGAAATATGTTCAAATCATATAACAAATGAGAAGGATACACCAGTCAGTGAGTCTATTTAATAGGAGGAATGATTCTATTTGAAAACTCGGATAAAGTATTTTGTAGCCATAATAACTTCCGTCATTCTAGGCTTAAGTTCAAGAACGTTCTCCGGCCTAATCCCTCATTTTATTGTTAAACATGCTGGAGACGTGCTTTGGGCAAGTATGGTCTATTTTGGATTTCGATTTCTTTTTATACAGAGAAGTTTAAAATGGGCAGTTATAATCAGTGTCTTATTTAGCTTTGCTATTGAATGTAGTCAGTTATATCAAGCAGAATGGATAATCGAAATAAGAAATACGGTCATTGGATCCCTCGTACTTGGAAGAGGATATTTAACAGTTGATTTGTTTAGATATGTCATCGGTATTACAATTGCTTTTTGGATAGACAAGTGTTGGCTGGAGCGCGAAAAGTGTATTTAGCCATGCCATTTACACACGAATGGACGATTTTCGCATCCAACTTATCAGTACAATCAAGAGAGGATAAACAACACCTATAAGGAGAGCGAGGGGAATAAACGTTAAAGTATCCCATTTATCTCCATAGGCTGTATTTGGATAAACAACAAGAGATAAGACCGTAATAATCAGTCCAAATGGAAAACAAAGTATTTTGTAATCACGAAAATGGAACACATGCGCAATGCCTTTTATCGTTGTGTAAAAAAACATAGATAGTTTGAAATAAATCGAAACAAGCCATAAAAATGCCACGATTACTTCTATTCGTTGTAAAAAATTCCCGATATTTATTCTTTGCGCCAGGGCGTAACTAGGATACACTTGCATAGCGGTATTACCTGCTCCTAATACAAGAATACTTGAGACAATGATTAGAAGAAGTATAATCCCACTTATGATTATGCCTATTAAATAAGCTTTCTTAGCCTTTTGTATACTAGTAACTTGATGAATGATGGTACCAATCGTAATAAACAAAGACATATAAGAATAACTGGTGATTCTTATGGCAGATCGAATGACTGGAAGGGTGTTTGTTTCCCCAATCGGTAATAGATTGTTAAGTTCCATATTAGGAATACTAGTGACCATGAACAAGATAAATAATAGCACGATCCAAGGGAAGAAGATCTCTGCTGTTCTTAGCATGACAACCATCCCTAGCTTTGCTCCAAATATGACAGTTAGCATGAATATGATGTGTATAGATTGAATTGGCGTTTCCGGCATGATTTGAGTAATCATAAAATGACCTACATAAAAAACAACTTGTGAACTCAGAATGAGCGCTACTAGTGCAAGACTTAACGTTATGAACTTCCCCAACCACTTGCCAAAAACTTTATCATTAATTTCGAAAATAGAACACTGCGGGAACTTCTTGGAAATAAATACATAAAGCCAAACGAGAACGACACCCATAGCAATGCTTAGCCATTGTGGCATCCATGCATCCTGCTTCATATCTGCCGCAACAGATGCCGGAATAACCAAGATAGCTGTTCCAAAGGCATATAGGATGACGATAATCATGAATTGTCGCGGGGAAATTTGATCTGTACGCATATATACACGTCCCTTATTTACCTCATTTATCCTTTTTTCTTCGTATGTAGCTAAGACCGATCAATAAGAGTGGATACACGAATCCAAAACAAAACGTGAGTGGAACCCATGTCAATATATCCCATTGGTGTGTATAAGCCGCATTTGGATATACCACTAACGAAAGCACTGTGACGATAAACCCAATTGGTGTCGAAAGAGATTTGTAATTCTGGATCTGAAAGAATGAGGCAATTCCTTTAATCGCTACGTGAAAATATAGTGTTAATTTGAAATAAATGGAAATAAACCACAAGAATGCAACAGTGACCTCGATACGCTGCAAAAAATTCCCTACACTTATTTTCTTTGCTAATGCATAGGTGGCATATACTTGTCTTGACGACTGGTCGGGTCCCATGACCAGGATGCTAAGAAAAGCTACAATAATCATAATAAATCCGCTCGTTATCCCCCCATAGAGGAATGATTTAGTTAAACTCTTAGGGAATTTTACATCGCTTGCTATCAAGCAAAGCGTAAAAATGATAGGAAAATAAGAATAAACGAGCATAAATATGGATGCCCGTGAAATAGACATTATACTTGCTTCACCTATGGGCAAAAGGTTCTTAATTTGAGACTGCGGCGTTACAAAGATCACCAATAGAAAAAATAACAGAAGAATCCACGGGAAAAAAATTTCCGCGGTTCTCCCCAATACAACTACGCCTAGCTTTGCGCCTATAATAACAAAAGTAATCATAAGAATATTTATGGCTTGTATAGGTGTCGTTGGCATAATTTGAGTAGTCATGAAGGTGCCAATATAATATAGGACCTGTGCGCTGAGCACAACTGCGATAAAGACTACAAATAGTGTTACAGCTTTGCCTAACCATTTCCCTAATACAATGTCATTCATTTCGAATAACGTACAATCGGGATACATCTTCGCTAACTTCACATACATCCATAAGAAAAGCAAACCAATGCCTACGCCCATTACACCTGAGATCCAGGCATCCTGCTTAGTTTCTGCGGCCAACATCGACGGGACTACAAGAATGGTCGTTCCCACCGAAAATAAAATAATCAGGATCATGAGTTGACGAGCAGATAATATGTTCTCGTTATTCATGACATGCCTCCCTAAGCAGGATAAATGCTTACAATTTTATCAAACCGAGTTGCAGTAAAATTTTGGTTAATGGCATCATTAGAAACGTAATCCAGTCGGCCGGATTAGGTATTTGTTTGGCCATTCCTTTCAGAGTCGCCAACACATTACCAAGCAACATGAGTATGCAGTAGATCCAAACCTCCTTCCTACATCCTTGTTTCCATAAACGCGGAATTTCATAGCACGCAATGAGAATAGATAACGCAAGTACACATAAGCCGATTAACATAACTATTACTCCTTCATATCGTTAACCACAGAATCACCCAGTGTACCGGTACCTCTAATTTTGGCATCGATATTCAGATGGGGTTCCAATTGCTTGAAATGTTCTTCCCAATTGTTCTTCACTTTGTTCCAATATTTCGGGTTAGCGCGATGAACTGCCTCACCAAAACCAAATATATCCGCACCTAGTTTTTGTGTCTTCTTAATTGTATTTTCCATATTAGCCAATGCAAATTTAACAAATTGTTTATCTAAGTAATCGATCGTTTCGACTTTGAATAGATCGATTTTACATTCCACATCGGAAACATTTCCCTCTGCTCTAGTTTCAATAAATATCTCTGGTTTATCGTTTCTTACAACTGCGTGAATCTTGCTTTTGATACGAGCTACATCAATACCGATGTTTCCTCCTTCGGGACAATTCAGATGTATGGCAGACCGCTTTGATTGATTGGTAATAACGGAATAAGCACGAGATTCATATTCGTTAAGCCAACCAACAAGTTTATCTCTCTTGATAATCGCATTACCAGAGTATTTTAATCGTACAGGAGGCCCTGAGTAATCAATGTTTTTTTTGCTTTTGCCTACCTTTTGATCTCCAATAATCTGAATTCCTGATATGACCGTACTCTTCCCTGGGGTTACTATAGCATTCGATAATTGATCTATTTGAATCGTTACTGAAGCTGTCCATTCTTTCTTAGCTGCTTCGAGGGAGTTAAAGATGTAATTGGCTGGAACTTTTTCCAAAGGTGTCATCACACTTAATAATTCCTTAGCTGTGCCTTCTCTCGCTACGACCACGTTGAAATCAGATCGAAATTCGTTCCCTCTCATTAAATAATCCATCGAATTGACAATCCCTTTCTTGGCTAATTCCTCGGAAATCACAAGAATGCGGATATGAGCGAAATAGATCTTTCTCGAAATCGATGAAGTCAATCGTTTCACAGCTTCACTTAGTGTATCGCCTTTGGAAGAATACACGATAACGGGAATTTCATGCTCTCCCTTTGCCTTCGTTACACTGCCCGGATTAACAATTTGAACGGTTAACTCAAACTGTTCACCGGAAATATCAATGCCAACTCCCTCTGCTATGGCAATATCATTAAGCTCCTTGCGGCTCCAACAGCCGCTTAACAGTAAGACTATGGTAAGTAAGCAAGCTGTTAGTCGAATAAATGATTTCACATCTGCCTCTTTCCTCCTTCTAAGGTTTGAAGGGCTTTCTATTCGCTTTCTTGACTACGTTACTCGCATTAACGATACGAGCTCGTGAAAATAACGATTGAAAAGGAAATCGAAACAAGGCATCCTTTTGTTTGTTCAATTCAAGTGGAGCAAAAGGGCTTAAATAGGGCACACCGAACGATTGCAAACTATTCAAATGCAGAATAAGTCCTAGTAAACCTGCCAGTATGCCGAAAAATCCAAATGAAGCAGCCAGAGCCATCAGAGGAAATCGTAGGATGCGAATGGCATTTGATAAGTCGTAAGAAGGGGAAACAAAGCTGGAAATCGCCGTAATGGAAACAACGATAACCATAGCTGCCGAAACAATTCCGGCTTCGACTGCTGCTTGTCCAATGACTAGCGTTCCAACAAACGATAAGGCAGAACCTATGCTTCGCGGCATGCGTAAGGCTGCTTCCCGTAAAACTTCAAATGTAATCTCCATCAATAAGGCTTCGATGAATGCTGGAAATGGAATACCCTCTCTTTGTGCAGCGAGGCTAATGAGCAGTTGAGTCGGCAGCATTTCTTGATGGAACGTTGTTATTGCCACATAAAAAGATGGGGCTAATAAGGCAATGAGAAATCCAGCATAACGAAGTATCCTTATTAATGTGCTAATATCAACACGATGATAATAGTCCTCGGATGCTTTGAGGAAAGTTTCAAATAAAGCAGGAGCAATCAGCACGAAGGGGGTCCCATCTACGAGAATGGCAATTTTGCCGTGAATCAATTCAAGTGCGACGACGTCTGGACGTTCTGAGTTATATACGGTTGGAAAAGGAGTGATCACTTCATCCTGAATGAGTTCCTCAATATTACTGCTCTCGAAGATTCCGTCAATGTGAATCTGAGTCAAACGATTGCGGGCCTCGAGAATTAGGGAATCTAGAGCAATCCCTTTGACATACATAAGGACAACGTCAGTTTGGGTAACCTGGCCTACCTGGAAGGTTTCCATCCATAAATTAGGATCTTTGATCTTTCTTCGAATCAAGGCGGTATTCGTTCGAATGGATTCGGAGAAAGCTTCCCGCGGCCCGCGCACGACGGTTTCTACATTCGTCTCTGTAACGCCTCGATCTTTCCACCCTTTGGTGGCGGCTGCCAGCCCGGTAGTATACCCGTTCATCAATATGACCGAATCGCCCGATAGGATATGATGTAGCATTCCTTTCATATCCGATACCTTCTGAATTTCACCAATCGTCAGTGTATGCATCGTTAATACATCAAATGGGTCTTGCTCTGGATCAATTTCCGTGGAATCAGCCATCAAAGATCTCATCATGAAATCATTGACGACTTTCGCATCAACTAGTCCATCTGTATACAAGAGGGCTAACCCTTCAGTAATGGCATTATAGGTAAATTCTCGAATAACAATGTCTGTGCTGTTCCCGAGACTTTGTCGAACGTAATCAACATTTTCTTGAATGGTTGAGAATAAAGGCATGGATGCCCTAGGTTCTACGATTGTGTTCTGCGAAGGAGGGATAGGCTTCTTTTTGGAGCGCAGCCAATGAGCGAGCATGTGGTATTTTCTCCAAGTTCTAGGATGTTGTTATATAAACATCATTTCCTGAACTTTCTTGAGGTATGCGTCCGAAGTTCTTTTGTTGCGTTCCCAAAAGCAGATGACTTTCAAGAAAAAATGACGTCAAATGTTAATATGAAGAGACCGTTAATTGATTTATCCAAAATGGTTCTACATTGGAGTGTTTTCAGTCGGAATTCATCGTCATATAGGCTCACTGGAGTTGGGGATGAATGGATGGATGGATGGATGGACTGGTGAAAGGAGGGGGTGAATCCATATTCTCAGGCGAATGTTGTACGGAGTACAACAATACCGCCTAGCTCCCGCTAAATTACCTTCAATGTTGCATAAAGTACAACACTTGGACCCCATATAGGCCATTTCGCAACAAGTGGGTTCGAAATGTTGTACAGTTTGCAACTTCATCTTGCAAAACAGCCTCTAGAGGTGTGAATTGTTGTATAAACTAGTCAATTTCATAATAAAAGCCCGATTTTTCCAAGTATGGATTCGGGAGAAATGCAGTTGAATAAGAGCCTTTAGAGACTGCTATTTCTTCATTTCCAGCGTATTTTGTAAAAATAAGAGT
>NZ_LMEO01000045.1:0-120741 GCF_001426375.1 Paenibacillus sp. Root444D2 | reverse complement strand
AGACTCTTAACGTTCAAATGAAGTGTGGATTCGATAGAAATATCGTCGGATAAACCTTAAGGAGCTAATTTCACTATTAAAGCACTATTTTCCCACAAGGCGCGATAAACATCGTACGAGCTATTGACATTCAAACCAATTACAGAATTCAGAAAGGGATTTATCCACTTAAATGCCCTGATTTCTAGTACTTAAACGGAGAATAACAACATGAAATTCTTGGCACCCAATGGATATCTTGGGTAGGTGACTGTTTTTGAATGCGCTATAAATCCTTATGTAGCAAGGGTTTTGAATTACGAAATTGACTCTAAACTACAACATTGGTAACCAAGACATCCCTTTAAATATACAAATAATGCCCTAAACGCATCTTTTGGAAGCGCAAGGGCAGAAACTAAATCAACGTTATTCAACTAAGTTATGCAGTCAAAAGTTTGGCTTCAGTCGAATGATCTTATCATCGCCTTTATTTGGCTTGCCGCGACCGTCACGGTTGTTCGTCATGAGATATAGTGATCCATCGGGTCCTTCATAGACATTGCGAAGCCTGCCGAATTTCCCTTGGAATAAATGTTCCACGTTGGTAACAGTTTCGTATTTTGGACCTTTTAGGTTTACTTTTAGAAGCCGTTCTCCCCGCAATCCTGCTACCAAGAGGCTGCCTTTCCAAGGCCCTTTGCTAACGAATGCTGCGCCTGATGGTGCCCACGTTTCTTTTCCGCTTTGGAGGATTGGCGTTTTTAGATTAGCTTTCTCTGGACTCGAGGATATTTCACCTTCAATTAATGGCCAACCATAATTGCCCCCAGGTTCAATAAGGTTAATCTCATCATGTGAGGATTGTCCATGTTCGGAACTGTACAATTTCCCTGTTTCAGGATGCCAAGCGAGCCCTTGAGGGTTACGGTGTCCCATGCTGTAGATGGGTGAATTCTTAAAAGGATTAGAGGCAGGTATAGAACCGTCTAGGGCAATTCGTAATATTTTGCCTCCCGTGCTAGTTGGGTCTTGAGCTAAAGGGGGATCATACCGATCGCCAGAGGTGATATAAAGCAGCTTATCGACACCAATTTTAATCCTTCCGCCGTTATGGTTTTCCGCCCCTGGTAATCCGGAAATTAATACTTTATCCAGCTGCGCATTGTTATTTTTTTCGATAAGTCTCAGCACACGATTGTTGACTTGATCCTTCACTCGATAGGTGTGATAGACATAGATATAATGGTTTTCCATAAAAGAGGGATCAAGCGCAAGCCCTAACAATCCTCCCTCACCTTCGCTGATGAAGGGGGCCTCGAAAGAGATTAGCGGCTCAGGGTTCAGAAGACCCTTCTCAATCACACGCAACATACCAGGTCTTTCTGTGAAAAAAATCCGTCCATCCTTCGCGATATCCATCTCCCAAGGGACATTAAGACCTTCGGCGACTGTTTCCATTGTATAGGGTATATCCACTTGTATAATTGAAGTCTGATCTGGAGATGGCTCATTAACTTCCTTATTCGGCGTACAGCCAGAGGTTATCCCAAATGATAAAGCTATTAGAATAACAAGGATAGTTCTCATAACCTTTTCCCCCTCAATGATTAGATGAACATGCCTAGCCTGTGGTATGTAAGATTTATTATACCATTATGTGGAAGGGAACGAGAAACTGCATGGATTATCAAATTTTGAATATGAAGGGAAATAGGCAAAAAAGGTCAATGCCTTCAACAAAAGGCGCTGACCTTGTCAAATTATCCTAGTTGATTAGCCATTTACTACTTGTCCACCATTCACGTGCAGCACTTGCCCTGACATGTAGGAAGAATCATCCGAGGCAAGGAACACGTAGGACGGTCCAAGTTCCTCAGGTTGCCCGGGTCGCTTCATCGGACTGTTGGATCCGAATTTGGATACCTTTTCCTCATCGAAAGTTGAAGGGATGAGCGGCGTCCAGATTGGACCGGGTGCAACTGCGTTAACACGGATCCCTTTGTCAATAACGTTCAAGGCCAGTGAGCGGGTGAACGATACGATAGCTCCTTTGGTAGCGGAGTAATCAAGCAGCCCTGCATTTCCCTGATAAGCTGTAATCGAGGTTGAATTAATGATGACAGCACCTTCTTTTAAATGCGGCATAGCCGCCTTAGTCAAATAAAAGAATGAGAAGATATTCGTACGAAACGTCTTCTCAAGCTGCTCTTTCGTAATATCCTCTATTCTGTCCTGTGGATGCTGTTCGGCCGCATTATTAACGAGAATGTCGAGTTTACCAAAGCTAGCTACAGTCTGTTTAACAACATCCATACAAAATTTTTCCTCACCAATATCTCCAGCGATTAGCACGCACTCTCGACCCTCGGCTTCAACTAAGCGCTTGGTTTCCTTTGCGTCTTCATGCTCGTCCAAATAAACAATGACCACATCAGCGCCTTCAGCCGCATAGCAGACTGCTAAGGCTCTTCCAATTCCGCTATCACCGCCTGTAATAATGGCTGTTCGGCCAAGCAGCTTTTCACTGCCCTTGTACTTCCGGTCAACCGAAATTGGACGGGGTGTCATTTCTCTTTCCAGACCGGGCCTACGATTCTGATGCTGCGGGGGTAACGTTTGAATGTGTTCGGTTTGCGAACTCATCATGATCACTCCTTTGTTTGAATTCCTAATTTATTAACCTGATTTCAATACGCTGAACCATTTCTTGTGACCCACAATGCGAATCGGAAGATACCGTAACTCAAATACACGTGGTAGTATAAGAAACAAGAAAAGTTTTATATAAGGAGCTAAATACTCATGATTACATATCAAAATGAACACATAACCGTTTTTCAAAGCGCATTATATCAAACGACATCAACCGTTGTGCTGACGAAGGAAATGGTATTAATTGTTGATCCGAACTGGCTTCCAAATGAAGTTGATGAAATTCGGAACTATGTTGATTCGGTCAAAGCTGATCGGGACCTATACCTGTTATTTACACATGGCGATTTTGATCACATTATTGGTTATAAAGCGTTTCCCGGCGCTAAAACCATCGGGAGTTATGCACTAAGCTGTCACCCGAAGAAAGACCATAAGATTGCATTGATTCTAGAATTCGATAGGAAACATTATATTAATCGAAATTATCCCGTCGAATTTCCAGTCCTTGATATCATCATCTCGGAAGATGCCGAGGAACTAAGGATAGGGGATACGTTATTGACCTTCTATAAATCCCCAGGACACACGCCGGATGGATTATTTACTGTCATTGAGCCGTTGGGTATATGGATTACGGGCGACTATTTATCTGATTTCGAATTACCGTTTATTTATCATAGTGCCAAAGCCTATAAGGAAACGTTGAATACGGCAAGCCAGATTTTAGATCAACACACCATCGAACTGTTAGTTCCGGGGCATGGCCAAGTTACTACCGATATGGCGGAGATGAAAAGGCGTTTGGACATGTCTTCGGATCATTTGGAACGGCTTATTAAGGCGGTCATTGCAAAAGATGAACATGCTATCGCCGCGCTTGGTGATGAGCATGCTTATAAATCCTCTTTTACAGAAGAATGTCACGAAGAAAATAGTAGAATCATTGCGCAGGAATATTCTAGTTAAGTCATTCATCTTCTCAGGAGGTGTGCGTCATGCAGGGACGATTACCTAGAAAGATTACTAGAAGAAAATTCTTGAACACAGCAAGTAAATGGGTTATAGGGACGACAGGGATTCTAGCAGGGAACACGGCTTTATTTTATTACGGAGCTGTTCAGCAGGAAAAAGAAAGTAAGAAGTCTGCTATCGAGATGCCTGGGCATATCGTGAAGCTCGGCGAGTTCAACCGGTTAAACGCGATTACTAGCGTTGAAAAGGTGGACTATGAGGTAACGATCAAGGATGGATGGGTAGAGAAATCCAACAAAGGATTTGTCTATATCACAAAGGGGCCGGAGGGGAATCTACTCATTATTTCGTCTGTTTGCACGCATTTGGGTTGCGATGTGCTGCCGGCAACGATAGAGCAACGAAGTAGAAAAAAGGATCTTTTCTTCTTATGTCCATGCCATGGCGCCGAATTCGATAAACAGGGAAACGCGGTCAGGGTGGTGTTAAAAGGGTTGGATACCTATAAGCCTATTATCGCAAGAGGCAGTGTCTATATTGATATTATGTCGCCTATAAAAGGAATATAAAAGAGCGAGCATAATAGGAAAACGTAATGAAAAAGGAACCGGGCGCAATGTAGCCGCGGTTCCTTTTTAGCAGATGAAGAGCGCTAATCAAGGAACAAAATAATTGCATGACAAACAAGCTGCTATAACAGCTGGCAGGGCCATCTAAAATCCTTAACTATTCTTTATTTCTGAAGTAGGCCAGCACCCCCTAAAAATTGTAAATTTCTCGAAAGTATATTAGGGGAAGAAAGAATGTGAGGAGGAGCAACTGAATGAAGTCAAAAGTCTTATTTTGCACAGCGATCCTAAGCTTGATGGTAACGGGAGCCGCATTCGCTAATGATGAGCATCCGAACAAACATGCGGAGAAGAAAACTGGCTTAGAAAATGCTCTTGAACGAGGGAACAAGAATGAAACAGCCCGTGAAGCTATACGCAGAGCAATGGAGCGGAAGCAAGGAAAGCACGATCAGAATAACTGGACGATAGAGCAGCGAGTTGCGGCGGACTTCAAAGAATTGGAGATTACATTCGGTGGTACTGACTCGAAAAATCAAGTCACTCAGGCTATGGCGCTGCCGCTTGCAGGAACTCATGGTTCCACTATCAGTTGGGAATCGAGTACGCCTTCGGTTATTTCCAATGACGGACAAACCGTAATTCGACCTTCCGCAGGGCAAGGGGATGTTGAGGTAACGCTTACAGCCACTGTCAATTACGGTGAAGTATCAAAAACCAAAACATTTACCCTAATAGTTAAGCAGCAGAACTCGGAAACCCAAAGAGTTGCTGCAGATAAAGCGGCGTTGGCGATTACTTTCGGTGGGACGGATACGGCTAGCGCTGTTACTCAACCGTTAGCCTTGCCGCTTAATGGAACAAACGGTTCCACGATTACTTGGGTATCCAGCAATGCTGCGATAATTTCGAATGACGGCAAAACGGTAAACCGTCCAACAGCAGCGCAAGGGGATGCCGCAGTTACTTTGACAGCTACCATAACCTATGGTGCTGTCTCGGAAACGAAATCTTTCTCGTTGACAGTTAAGTCGGTGTTGACCGATGCTCAGAAAGTAGCTGCTGATAAAGCGCTGCTTACCATCACATTCGGCGGAACAGATACAACAAGCAGTGTAACACAACCGTTGACATTGCCGCTTAGCGGGACAAACGGTTCCACGATCACTTGGGTATCTAGCAATGCATCCGTCATTTCAAATGACGGTAAAACCGTGCAGCGACCTACCGCTGGCAGTGGTGACGCATCGGTGGTACTAACGGCGATCATAACGAAGGGCAGCTCATCGGATGTCAAAACCTTTACGTTGACGGTAAAACAGCAATTGACGGACGTGCAGCGAGTTGCTGCAGATAAAGCGGCCTTGGCCATCGTTTATGGAGGGACAGATACGTTATCCAGTGTCACTCAAGCGTTAACACTGCCCACTGTGGGCGCCAACGGATCATCCGTCATCTGGTATTCGGGCAATCCATACGTTATTTCGAACGACGGCAAAACGGTAAATCGTCCAGCTGCCGGACAAGGGGATATAACGGTAGTTGTTAGTGCAATCATTTCAGCCGGGGGCTATTCCGACACTAAGGTCTTTACAGTAACGGTAAAACAGCAATTGACGGACGCGCAGCGCGTAACTGTAGATAAAGCGGCACTGGCCATCACTTTCGGAACTTCCGATTCTGCATCCAGCGTAAAGAACAATATTGGCCTGCCTGTAAGTGGGCCGAATGGTTCCAATGTCATTTGGGTTTCGAGCAATACGGCAGTTATCTCTAATAGCGGTGTCGTTACTCGACCAACAGCTGCCAGCGGAGATACGGCTGTTATCATGACGGCTGTTATTACGAGCGGCGGATATGCCGAAACAAAAGCATTTGTTTTGACGGTGAAGCAGCTTCCCTAATACTATTTTTTAAACTCATAAAAGAAAATACAGTCACAATGAGTCCCCATCTTTCTAAGGTGGGGATTCTTTTATATGAGCGACATTTTGTTGACTTGAATTGATGGTGTTGGCATTGATATTAATGCATATACAGGTGAGTTTATCGACATGATATTTCCATTGGATGCCGTCCTAACGAAGGATGACCACCCGGACTGGTTTTTAAAGTAACATAATGTTAACCGATGAAAGAGTATTGTGGGAATGTTGTACTACGTACAACAAAAATAGGAGTTTTTTCTCATCAAGCTGAAGATGTTGTATGTTGTACAACAATTTAGCCTTATTTTACCCAATTGGACTCTTTTTGGGAGAAAGTGTTGTATTTTTTACAACAATCGCAGGGAAATCGCTGGAAAGCTTTCCGATTGTTGTACGATGTGCAACATTTCTTTAAAGTCTCCCTATTGGAGGTGACTCCTTTAAGACTAATCACATATTTTTCATCCCTATCGGGCAAACCAAGTATGGATTCTTTTTCAATCCACTACTTATTTGGGTTAGGGGTGAATAGATCATTAGCGTGCAAACGATACAAAAACCGCGCATGGGACTGCCGGATTTGAAGGATAAGGTTGCATTGATCACGGGAGCGGGATCAGGAATTGGTCAGGCTGCCGCTGAGATGCTTGCACAGCAAGGGATGAAAGTATGTCTAGTGGATTTGAAAGATGACCGAGTAGAGCAGACGAAACAGGATATTGTGGCTGCAGGCGGTCATGCGATCACCGTTGATGTCGATGTCTCTGATCCGGACCGTGTTGCCCAAGCGTTCGAGCAAACGGTAAAAACCTGGGGACGGCTAGACGTCGTCTTTGCTAATGCTGGCATCAACGGGGTTTTGGCGCCGATCGAAGATATGAAATCTGAGGATTGGGATCGCACACTTTCTGTCAATTTGAAAGGGACATTCCTATGCGTCAAACATGCAATTCCACATATGAAAGAGAACGGCGGCAGCATAGTCATCACAAGCTCCATTAACGGCAGCCGTGCCTTCTCTGGATTTGGGATGACAGCCTATAGCACTTCAAAGGCGGGACAAGTGGCATTCGCCAAAATGGCCGCATTAGAACTGGCCCGCTACAAAATACGCGTCAATGCCATCTGTCCAGGGTCAATCAAGACCAACATTGGCGAAAATACGCAGCCGACGCCGGAGCTCGAGAAAATCAAAATTCCAGTCAAATATCCGCAAGGAAGCCAGCCGTTGGAACACGCACCGGGTCAGCCGGAGCAAGTAGCTAATCTGGTAGCCTTCCTAGCCTCGGAAGCTTCGAGCCACATTACCGGCACGGAGCTGTTTATTGACGGCGCTGAATCGCTGCTTTAACGATAGCCTGCAAGCCCACTTGTTGGTGGGTGAGGGATACGGATGAATTTCCAAGGAATGAGCAGTCTATATTCGGAGGTGAAAGAAACCATGGATGAGCAAAAAGAAACTGTCACTTCATACGATCCGAAAAGCGGACAATCCAAGGAGGTCAATGTCGTCTTGGATCATGCTCGTACTGGAGGCATGAAATATACAATTGAAGATGTAGAGAAAGATAACAAGAAAAATGATGAATAGTCACTTATAAAAATTGAAAAGCGTATGTTGACTCACGGGACTATCCCGTAACCAACATACGCTTATTTAATTTCTCTAACAACTAATCGTCAAAACCTGCTCGACATGTTTCAGGACTAGTGTGCTCGGAGCTTCTGATAACCGTATCATCAGGCCCGTTTTCGTTGGAATCATCCGAGTTACCTTCAGCATCAACCGTAGATTCAAAGTTTGTGTCTCTGTTATTGGTTAAGTAATCTATGCTTCTCACCCTTTCAATGGTATAGGGTAATATGCTTCGTTTATAGACGATTTATTCGTTGGCATACATAATTGACGGGGCCGTATTCGCTTTAGCCATCACTGCCATTGATTATTCAAAGAGGAATTTGTAGGTCTTGACAAACCATACTGTAATATTTATAATTACAGTATCGAGTCCTTACAAAAAATAAGTTAATGGCGGTGATAATCATGAACTTTGTAATCAGTGATTGGGTTGTGGCAACTACAAATGAAGATGAATTGCTGCATGGTTATATTGAGTCTATTGATGTGCTGTTAGGCGTTGCTCGGGTGCACGTTATTGCATCTGATCGTGAAACTGCCATCGGAAAAATAATGGAAGTAAGCAGTCAAGACGTAAAGAAATTACCGATAAGCGAGTTTGATATAGAAGATCAAGTAAAGAGCTTGATTGATGTGGCGCTAACAACGAGAGACGAGCAATGGTTCAATGAATTGTCAGCGAAATTATTCGCTATTCAACAAAATGGCACGAAACGCGGCGAGCGTGATATATTTCCGTCCTACTATCATAACCGCTTAGGTGTTGATCAGTTTTAATGGGGCGAATCAAAGAAAAGCCAATCCAAGAGACATGTCTTGCATGTCGTCTAATGGATTGGCTTTTTAGTTATATTTTCCCGCTTACTGTATAGGTGCCTTGGTTGAGACTTGTTTCTCTTTCGTGACTTCCGCGGCAAAAAGAGTCTGAAGTTCTGTGATTTTTCTGGGGTCGGTAAGTGTCACTTTGTCGGTGAAATAGTGTTCAACCAGCAGCTCCCATGTAGGAGTTACCTTTTGAGCCGTCATGGCTCGAATAGCGGTCTTAACCAGCCTTCGTTCCTTGGCATTAGCGTACACGTCGATGTATTGCTGTTTGCGCTCGAAATCTAACTCCGTAAAAATAGCTCGAAATACCTCAGCTGTCATACGCGCGTCGTCCAATGCTCTGTGAGCGGAGCCTTCAGCAGCAATGTTAAGATCGAGCAAAGCAGCCTCGACACTGACATCATTCGTCACATTTTTATAACGGATAAACCCTTTCAGTAGATCAAAATAGCTGGCGGCCATCCAGTATGCATCATCCAACTTATGCATCCGCGTATCAAACACGATGCGTTTCAAATCTTCGCCACCCCAGGTGACTAGCAGGAAAGCTTCACTTTTATTTAGCCAGTCCATGAAATCCATAATGACTTTACGAAAGCCATCGGCTTGATCGATATCTTCTTGGGGGATGCCCGTTTTTTTCTTGATAAACCCATTCAATTTGGAGAAATATACCGGTTTGACTAAAGATGAAAACTCATCAATAGCCTGTAAGGAAGAGTCTAAGCGAACTGCTCCAATTTCAATAACTTCCATAGGTAAATCGCTCGCAAACTTGCGACCGTTGAATTCAATGTCCAAAATAATGTAGTCCATGATGTAGCCCCCGTTCTTTCTCTGTGCTTCCATTCTATCAGAAAATGCCTAGGATACCAGCTTACGTTTTCCATAGACCGCATTTAGAACGAAACTAAACAGTAGACCTGCAAAGGACATTCCTGAAATCCATAGATATAATTGTTTCCCTCCAAAGCTTTCGTAGAACCAGCCACCCAAATAGGAGGCGACGATACCCGATACGCCAAAGAAAAGGATCGCAAGCACAGTCTGTCCCGTTGCACGCCATTCTTCAGGAACAATACGATATAAATATTGGATAGCAGCTGAATAAAATATCGGAAATGTAAAGGTCTGCAGCAGCTGAAGATACACGAGAATATGAGGATCTGTTACCCACGCGGATAGAAAAAAGCGAATGAAATAAAACACAGCAGCGAAAGAAATAATCGCTAACTCTTTCCCTTTGCGAAGCCACCAAAAGCTTAGAGCGAATACAAGAATTTCGCTTCCAGCTGCTAGAAACCAGGCCAAACCGACCATGTCGGGGGTGCCGCCTAATTTTCGAATATAGACACCAAGAAAAGTATCGTTGATCCGCTGTGGCACGGCAACAATAAAGATAAGTAACATAAACCAAATGGTTTCTTTATTTCCTAAGAATTTGCGTAGACTTTTTAGTGAAATCGGTTTCCCAGTTACAGGCGCATCAGGCAAGGGCAAGCAGATTAGAATGCTAATGATGCCTATTCCTGCGAACAAGAACGCCAAACTATTGATTCCAAAAAATTGTGTGGTATAACCAACGGCCAAGGACATGACCGCATAACCGACAGCTCCGAAGGTTCGAATCGAACCGTAGCTTACCCCGTTAGCCTCCGCTGTTTGGAAATTTAGACTTTCTGTCAGGGGATCGAGAGGCATTAAGAAAAAATACATAAGCATTGTAAAAAGAAGAAGCACAATAAAGCTGGATGAGGCGTATAAGAAGTACCCCACAATGGTTGAACACCCTAATAGGAGTAACATAACCTTCTTAATGGTCTTCGTTCGATCACTGATCATGCCCCATAATGGTTGCGAGAAGATGGCAATGAAGCCTCCCGTTCCTATAATGAGACCAATCTTCGTTGCTGGAAGTCCTTGCGCATCTAAATAGACGGGAAGAAATGAAACAAACATAGCCAGTAGTGCAAAATACAAAAAGTTAAACGAACGCAATAAATTTGAAGAATTCATGATGACCTTAACCTTCCTAGATAAATTAGCACAATGCTGTTGTAAAACTACATTCTAACATGTCATGGTAAGAATCCAAAGTAAATTAAGCGATTCTTTCAGAGACGTATCCCTGCATCTTCCAATCTCTATGAGGACGGTTTACAATTAGTGAGAGGAGTTGATGCATAATGGGAACACCAATCGTGCGACTGGTACTTGATGCCAAAGCCACATTAGCTGAAGGTCCGTGCTGGAATACGGAACAGCGTTTGCTCTATTGGGTTGATATTATAGGAAAAAAATTTGGAAGGTTTGATCCTGAAACAGGGTTAAACGAAGACTTTCTCATTGGAGAATATGTCGGCGCGGTTGTCTGTGCCGGCCAAAATGAGGTTGTGTTAGCGACACAATCTGGATTCCAAAAGTACCAGATGCAGCAGCGAAAGCTTACGCCTCTTGTTGATCCAGAATCACATTTACCGGAAAATCGGTTTAACGACGGGAAATGTGATGCTAACGGGCGATTCTGGGCGGGCACCATGGAGATTATTGAAAAAGACGCTACAGGTGCACTCTATGTGCTAGAAACGGATCACAGTTATCGCAAGGTTTACGAGGGAGTGGGCGTTTCCAACGGGATCGCTTGGAGCTTAGATGAGAAAGAAATGTACTATATCGATTCTATGAAAAAGCTAGTGCTCGCATTTGAGTATGAGCCGGATAAAGGTGAAATTAGCAATCCGAGAATACGGATCGATTTTCGGAGTGAAAAAGGGTTCCCTGACGGGATGACGATCGATGAAGAAGGGATGCTGTGGATCGCCCATTGGGATGGTTGGCAGGTGTCCCGTTGGAATCCAAAAACAGCTCAAAAGATAGACAGCATTGCCATTCCTGCAGCTAAAGTAACCTCCTGTATTTTCGGTGGAGACGAGCTAGACACCTTGTACATTACGACCGCCCGAAAGGGTCTTCAGGAGGATCAGGCGGGGGATCAACCACATGCTGGAGGGATTTTTGCGGTAAAGCCAGGTGTGAGAGGTACGAAGACGCATTCATTCGGAGTACAGCATGAGGAACGGAAAGGGTAGGTTCTATGACAAATGAGAATAGACATTTAAAGATTCAATATATCGGCCAGGTCGGTGTTATTCTGCGTAAAAAAGATCTCGCTATAGCGATCGACCCGTATTTGACGGATTCTGTTGATGATCTTCCTGGTTTTCCGGAGGGTTTTTGGCAGCGGAGATATGTTCCTCCTGTGAAGCCGGAGACACTAACGGATTTGGATCTTGTGCTTTGTACGCATGAGCATATGGACCACATGGATCCAGATACGCTGCGAGCAATCGCGGTGGCATCTCCCCAATGTCAGTTTGGTGCTCCGAAGTCGTGTTTGCCTGCTCTGGAGGCGATCGGCATTTCAGCAGAGCGGCTGCATGCGCTTGGGACCCATGAGGCATTTCAATACGGCGCTGATCTGATCATTCACCCCATTCCGGCTTGGCACGAGGAACGTGTGCGAGATGGTGAAGGCTGGGATCACTACTTAGGCTACGTCTTACAATGGGACGGACTGTGCATTTATCATGCAGGGGATACGCTTCTGACAGAGGGGTTAGTCGAGGCGCTGACCGGCTTCGCTATTGATGTAGGTTTTCTGCCGATTAACGGAAGGGACATTTTCCGCAACCGCCTCGGTGTCGTCGGCAACATGAACGCTCTGGAAGCGGCTGACTTAGCAGCTCACCAGAAGTTCGATATCGTTGTGCCTGTGCACTTCGATATGTATGCAAACAATAGTGAAGGGATCGCATCCTTCGTTGACCGTTTGTATCAGAAGCATCCGGGGCAGAAATTTCATATTTTCCAACCGGGTGAGACACTGGTATATGCGAAGTAGTGATTCATTTTATAAATAATACAAAGCTTGACCCGTAATAGCTCCTAAGAGGACGATGCACCAAGGCGGTAATTTCCAAAATACCAAAAGGCCAAACAATACGATAACCAGTGCGAAATCATAAGGACGAATAATGGCGGTTGTCCAAAGCGGGTTATAAAGTGCCGCCAGCAGGATACCGACAACGGCCGCATTAATGCCTACGAAAGCACTTTGAATTTTGACATTTGTTCGTAATGAATTCCAAAAAGGCAAAGCCCCTATTATCAAGAGATAGGCAGGCAGGAAAATGGCCAAGGTTCCCACGATAGCCCCTCTGAATCCGTCAAACATGGCGCCCAAATACGTGCCAAATGTAAAAAGCGGACCCGGAACTGCCTGCGTAGCCCCATATCCAGCCAGGAAGACTTCTTTACTAACCCAACCTTGCGGGACAACTTCGCGTTCCAAAAGGGGGAGAATGACATGGCCGCCGCCGAAGACCAAGGAACCGACCCGATAAAATGAATCGAAAAGGGATAAGAGCTGTGAATGCCATAGACTGCTGAAAATTGGTAGAAGCAGCAGCAGCAGCGCATACATGATCAAGCAAAGGATCGCAACAGAGCGATGAACGCGCACTTGAATGGTACTGTTATCTTGGTTCGAAACGGTTTTAAAGGCAAATAGTCCGATGAGTCCGGCGAGTAAAATAATAACAACTTGGCTATAGACCGTCTGCCATAACAAGGTTACTGAAGCTGCCGCGATAGCTATGGAGGCCGTGCTTTTATCTGATGCTAACTTTTTTCCCATGCTGAGAACAGCTTGTGCGACGATGGCAACGGCGACGATTTTGAGACCGTGAATCCAGCCAGTGCTGCTAACATCCATGGCTTTCATCAGCAGGGAAAAGAGTAGTAGGAGAATAATAGAAGGTAAAGTAAACCCAAGCCAAGCAGCTGCGCCTCCCAACAATCCAGCCCGAATGGTACCGATTCCAACACCTACTTGACTGCTGGCTGGTCCAGGGAGAAACTGGCATAAAGCAACGAGATCGGCATAACTTTTCTCATCCATCCATTTACGTTTCTGAATATATTCGTTGTGAAAGTAGCCCAGATGGGCAATGGGTCCACCGAATGACGTCAATCCTAATTTTGTTGATACGAGAAATACTTCAAGCAATGCTCTTCGTTTGCTTTGCTGTGGTTTTGCAGCGGTGTCCAACCTATTTCCTCCCCAATGACGATTGATGAACATCTAAGTAATTGTAGTGTATCGGAAATTGCATCGCGATTCTACCATTTAGCACAAATAATACAACAATGAGGACCATCCGATTACTCCCTACACATAAAAAGGATCATGAAATCTACTGGGTAGAATTCATGGTCCTTTTTCAGCGTCCGCAAAATACGCGGGTGTTCATCCTATTACTCCAGCTGATATTCCTTCATCTTGTTGTAAAGGGTGCCGCGGGAGATGCCTAGTAGTTTGGCTGCTGCGCTTTTATTGCCTGCCGTTTTGGCTAGTGCTTCTTCAATCAGATGGATTTCTTCCACATCAGACACCTTCGCTTTTAATGAAGTCGTCGCAGAATCTCCTTCTGAAGAAGTAAGACTTGGTTGCTGCTCCTGTAAAGTGACTGGCAAATGTTCCAAGGTGATCAGGTCTTCATCATTAAGAATGATGCATCGCTCGATGACATTTTTCAATTCTTGGATGTTTCCTGGCCATGAATAGTTGGTGAAAGCCAAGATGACCTCTGGCGAAAGTGTTGGAACAGGCTTCTGGTATTGCGGTGAAAACTGCTTGAGATACATTTGGACCATGGCAGGAATGTCTTCGGTTCTATCCCTTAGAGGCGGAATCCGAATGGAAATCACATTGAGCGCATAGTACAAATCCGAGCGGAATTCTTGATTGACCAGCTTGCTAGCTAAATCTTGTGTAGTTGCGATAATGATTCGCGTACGCACACTGATAGGTTGACTTCCTCCAGAGCGAACGATCGTTTGCTGTGTAATGTAATGATAAAGCTTAGCTTGAAGCTCTAATGGAAGCTTCTCGATTTCATTAATAAACAACGTGCCGTCTTTGGCTAGCTCCAATTTGCCGGCTTGTCCACTTTCACTTCCCGTAAAGGCGCCCCCTTGATAGCCAAATAATTCGGCTTCCAATAAACCTGCGGGAACGATGCCGCAATTAATTGTCAAGAAAGGCTGCTCGGATCTTGAACTCGACTGATGGATAATATGAGCAAGCTGTTCTTTGCCAACACCCGATTCTCCAATCAGGAGGACTGGTGTTTCTGTTGCTGCCACCTTTTTGGCCCATTGGATGACTTTGCCGATAGCAGGTCCTTTTCCTTTAATTAAGGTAAAGAGATCTTCTGCCTGATCTTTATGTGGTAGTCCGAAGGAATCGACTGTTGTTAATTGTTCGTTCAATCGTACCAATTGCGTGATATCCTGCTCGGTTGCAATGCCTCCAATGATATGACCCTGAGCATCTCTGATCGGTGACGCATTAATAAGGACGTGAGTGTCCGGCCGAGGACGGTGGTAGGTATTACGAATCATCCGGCCTTCGTCCAAAATTTTCAGGACCATCAGTGTTTCGATATCAAAGTGTTCGCCAATGCGTTTGCCCAAAATATCTACTGCCGGAAGATGATAAAGATCCTCAGCGACGGAATTCCAGCAAATCACAGCGCCGGCTCGATCAACGACCGTGACAGCATCGGTGACGGTATCTGCTAGTGCGGTGAAATAGGCAGACCACTTTTGCAACTCGGAATGGACGAAATTGAGATACGTGGATAAATCGGAGTATCCCTTGATGGTTCCATCCTTATCTTTGAAAAGTACCGGCCGATTTGTTCGTTGAGGTACAAGCGGCAAAGGGGTATTATCGTCCACAGTAATAATCGCAGATACAAAGTAGTTGCTGCTTTCTACCAATTCTTCGATGTTTCTAGCGGAAAAGGCCGTCATAAGGCCAGCATCTTCCGGTGCAAATAAACATATTTCGTCATGCGAATGGGCAATAACTGCCGTCCCATTGTTTAAATAGGAAGAAAGCTCTTCAAGCGTTGTTTCAACAGGGAGTGTGATCATAGGGTTGTTCAACGGAAAGTGTTCATTAATGAACATAATTGACCTCATTTGTACCATTTATTTGGTTTAAATTTACCATGAAAGCAAGGGAGATTCAACACAAGAAGCCGAGAAGGTGAGTATGATAAAGGTAAAGAAACAAAACCTGTTCAATATCCAAGAAATATTTTCACATAAACAAATAGTGTTCAAATTTTAGATTAGAGTGTATAATAAAATTATAAATTTAACACTATTGTATAATTCCTTTTGGGGGAATAACAGATGGAAACGATCATGAAAAATATGTTTCAATCTTTAGGCAAAAGCAGAACTGCCAATCGATTAGCCAAAAAGTATGGTTTACGCTTTGGTGCAGCGCGTTTTGTAGCAGGAGAGACCATCCAGCAATCCATCGAAGTTGTTCGCGGGCTTAATCAAGATGGTCGTATAGCGACCCTGGACCATTTGGGAGAGTTCGTTTTTAGTGAAGAAGAAGCGTTGGAATCAGCGGCCATGTGTATTCAAACGCTAGAGGCGATTGCTAGTTCAGGCGTCAAATCCAATCTTTCGCTTAAAATGACTTCTCTTGGGCTAGATATCAGTAGAGAGCTCTGTGTAAACAACATGAAAAGAATTCTTGATTGTGCTCGTCAGCATGGAAATTTCGTGCGAATTGATATGGAGGATTATGCGCATTGTCAAATCTCCCTCGATATCTACAGAGAGCTTCGACAAGAATATGACAACGTTGGCATCGTCATTCAAGCTTATTTGTTCCGCACCATGCAGGATATCGATGATTTACATGCACTCGGAGCCAATCTGCGACTTGTGAAAGGTGCTTATAAGGAATCTCCGGAAGTTGCTTTTCCAGAAAAAAGCGCGGTTGATGAAAATTATAAAAAAATCATTCAAAAGCATCTTTTGAACGGTCATTATACAGCTATTGCGAGCCACGACGAGGCGATCATTCATTTTACGAAAGAATTTGTAAGGTCAAATCTTATCTCTATCGAACAGTTTGAATTCCAGATGCTTTATGGGATTTGTGAAGATTTGCAAAAGCAATTAGTGAAAGAAGGATATCGGGTTCGTGTCTATGTCCCTTACGGTGTAGATTGGTTCGGATATTTCATGAGAAGGTTAGCAGAGCGCCCAGCGAATGTCTGGTTTGTTCTAAAAAATATGTTTAAATAACACCCAAGTTTCCCATTCGGAGAGGAGCAATAATATGAATACATTTATGAAGGTTAGTCCGTATGCAAATGAGCCATTTACTAATTTCGGTCTAGAGGAAAATGTGAATGCGATGCAAGCTGCCATTGCCAAAGTGAAAAGTGAGCTAGGGCGCGAATACCCGCTTTATATCGGTACTGAGAAAATTGTAACTGAGGCTAAGATCACTTCGATTAACCCGGGGAATGTAGACGAAATCATTGGATATGTAAGCAAAGCGGATCAGAAACTTGCTGAAAAAGCGATGAACGTTGCCCTCGAAACATTCGAAACTTGGAAAAAGGTTCCCGCTAGAGAGCGTGCGGAGTATTTATTTAAAGCTGCTGCGCTGATGCGTGATCGCAAGCATGAGTTCTCAGCGTTGATGATTCTGGAGTCAGGCAAAAACTACGTTGAAGCGGATGTAGATACTGCAGAAGCGATCGATTTCATCGAGTTCTACGCGCGTGAAATGATTCGTTTGAGCCAAATCAACGAGACGCAGCCATTAGCCAAAATTCCTGGTGAAAACAACCGAATTAGTTATATCCCATTAGGCGTTGGCGTTATTATCCCGCCATGGAATTTCCCGCTAGCGATTTGTGTGGGTATGACCATTGCGGCGGTTGTTTCTGGTAACACCGTTTTGCTGAAGCCAGCTTCAACCACGCCTGTTATTGCTCACAAATTCGTGGCTCTTATGGAGGAAGTTGGTCTGCCTGCTGGGGTAATTAACTTCATCCCAGGAAGCGGTGCGGAAGTGGGAGACTACTTAACGACACACCCGAAGACTCGATTCATTAGCTTTACCGGCTCCAAGGAGATCGGTATGCGCATCAACAAGTTGGCCGCGGACGTGGCGCCTGGTCAAATTTGGATTAAGCGTGTGATTGCTGAAATGGGCGGCAAAGACGGTATTGTCGTGGACGAAACAGCAGATCTCAATGCGGCTGCCGCTGCGATCGTGGCTTCTGCTTTCGGCTTCCAAGGGCAGAAATGCTCGGCAGGTTCACGTGCAATCATTGTAGAATCTGTTTACGACGTAGTTGTAGACAAAGTAGTTGCTCTGACGAACCAGCTGCAAAGCGGCTTGCCTGAACACAATTTCGCAGCGGGTCCAGTCATTGATAAAGCTTCCTATGATAAAATTTTAGATTACATTGAAATTGGGAAAACCGAAGGAACGCTGCTTGCTGGTGGTGATAAGGCTGAAGGAAACGGCTATTACATTCAGCCAACTGTGTTCGGCGATGTAAGCGGCAAAGCGCGCGTTATGCAGGAGGAGATTTTCGGACCTGTCTTGGCCATTGCTAAAGCGAAGGATTGGAAAGAAGCCATCGCGATGTACAATGATACGGAATTTGGTTTGACAGGTTCCTACTACTCCACGAATGAGGAGCGGATTTCTGAGGCATTAGACACTGTTCACTGCGGCAACTTGTACATTAATCGCAAATGCACAGGCGCATTGGTGGGTGTGCATCCTTTCGGAGGCTTCAATATGTCGGGTACAGATTCCAAAGCAGGCGGTTACGACTACCTCATGCTCCTCACACAAGCGAAGTTGACTTCACGTAAAGTATAATGCATAGAAGAAGAGGGCAGACGATGAGTCTGGCCTTCTTTTTTTATAGGATCGGCAGCCGAGGTGCGGAAACGCTAGGGGACTAAGTTCGCCTCAAGGATCCGTCGCCGAGCAGTGAAAGGGAACTACGATCCGCTATTTATCAAAATAGCTGACTGTTTAGAGAGTAGAGGGAACGTCGATCCGCTATTTTGCCATTTTTGCTGAAATATTGTTCAAAAAGGGAAAATAAGAGATTGTAGTTCCGCTAAAGCAGGTAAACAGGCTAATTTAGCACAAATAGCGCACCCACGTTCCCTTTCAGTAGGATCGATGACGTACTCGTTCCGACATGCAAGGTGATTTCAGCCTTCCGATTGAATTGCGTACCTAATGCTGAAGAGGATTTCCTCAGAAAACGTCAACACGATCCAGTTTTCGTATTCTTTACAGATTAAGACGGTACATGCGAGCCCGCTCTTGTCCGCGCGATACGACTAATAGCTGCTTTTCGCATAAGTGGTGCAAGACAGTTCTGGCGTGTCTCGTGCTTACTTGGAGATGAGCGGAAAGGTCCGAAGGGGAGAATGGGCGCAATAGTCTTCGCGCGAACCGGACTGTTTCGCTTTCCAGCCAAGAGAGTGACTCTGGTACATTGGATGAGATGAACTTGCCTACCAATGAAAGAATAAGCTGCTGACACTGCTTCGGGGACTCAACAATGGATGGGTAGGCGATAGGCATAACCAGCCATCCATCCAAAGTAAGATGGCAATGCCGGAGACAGAGGTCTTTGAATCTCCAAAGATCAAGATCGCGGGCATGGGAGCTGTAGCCTTGGATTTCAATCACTCCCTTAGCATCTCCCGGCCTATAAGCGAAGTCCAAATAGCGGTAGCCGTTCGTGAAGTCACGCACTTCCCATTCTGGGTAGAGATGGTCGAACTGTCCTACTGCCGGATACCACACACAGCGCAGAAATTCCATTTCTCCATGTCCGAGCCCCTGCTCTAACCGTTCCCGTCTGCGTCCGTTCGTCTCTGCTGCAATCTGTGAAGTCATGAAAGTTTCGAAAGCTTGCTCAAATTTCATTGTAATTCCTACTTTCTCAGCGATTTTTGGCTAAAACAAAACGCCGCTCTCATCTATATTCACGAGGAGCTGACTCCTTACGAACATAGATGAAAGCGGCGTGTGCTTCACGACCAGCTTTAATAAATAACTCTAGTATAGCGGAGAATGAACATGTTGTGCCACCCCATGTTTATAAGCTGATCAACAGCAGCCTTACAAAGGCAAATCACGTTTGCGGAACAGCGCGATTCCCGCCGCAAAGGTCACAAGACCAATCACAATCAATACCGACCATGCAAGCGCGGTTTCCGTCTGACCGCCGATAATGCCGCTCGGATCATACAATGAGAAGTATGTCAGGTTGCGCAGCCAATTGATCTTTTCGCTCAGTTTGCCGATAAAATCTAGACTGAAAAACCCGAAGGTAAGCACGGCTGAGATCCCGAGCGCGTTCTTTTCGTCGTTGGCTAATGAAGAGACGAGAAAGGCGATTCCGCCGACCGCGAAGAACAGCAATAACGCTGCCAGGTTCATACGCAAGTATGCCGCTCCGTGAAAATCGCTCAAGTCCCCTATAAACAGGGAATATCCAGCAAACCCGCATAATGTCGTAACCGCCATGATGGACAAAAGCCCAGTCATAAAAACGGCTGCCTGCGTCATCGCCACTTTCCCGCGGGTGGTTGGCGTAGCCAACAAATACGCCATCGATCCCTGGTCAACCAGCTTCGCCATCAGCTGCGTGCTGAACATAATGCAAAAAATAGAAACGATCAGTACGAGCAGCAGTCCGTAATATTCGCCTGAGATGAAACCCTCCACTGTGCCGAAACCACTGCCCAAGTTGAACGCATTGGTCATGCCGGGCGGCAAGGACTTTATCAACTCGTCTAGGGCTGCATTATTTCCTGCGAAGCTAGGGAACAGCCAGAACATGAGCAGGATATAGAAAGCTGATCCGAACGCATAGTTCATCATCCCTTTTATGTGAATCTTCATCATGTGTTTATAGAGAGCGGAATTCATTGTAATGTCCCCTTCCGATCGTAATAGTTCATGAACACGTCTTCGAGGCTTTGCGTGAATACGTCCAGGTTTCGGATAGGGTACTTAGACGTCTCTAAGAGGAATTGAGCATATTCTCCTTGTACAGCCACCCGCACGCGATTGCCTTCACGCGATTCGACAGTTATGCCGGAAGTCCGCCCGAATACTTCCGCATCCTCTGTACGTTCGAACGTCAATTCGAACAATTTCCGCTGCATCGACTGCAGCTCGTGGATATCTTTGACGGTAAGGATGACACCGTCCTTAATAATGGCTGCACGGTCGCATGTCCGCTCAATCTCCGGGAAGCTGTGCGACGACATCAAGAACGTTGTGCCCCGGGCTTTCTCCTCCAGTACGAGGTCGATAAACACCTTCTGCATAAGCGGGTCCAGCCCCGATGTCGGTTCATCCAGGATGATCACCTCCGGCTGATGCATGAAAGCGGCGACGATGCCAACCTTCTGCTTCATTCCTTTGGACATTTTGCGGATGGGGGTCCGGACGTCGAATTGGAAGCGGTCGATCAGCTCCTCCCGCCGCGCCGAATGCTTCGATCCTTGCATTTCCGCCATAAAATCCAAAAATGTTCGCCCGGTCATGCCCTCGATAAACGCGATCTCTCCTGGCAAATAACCAATATACCGCTGGACGGTTCCCTGCTTAGCCCAGGTATCCAGTCCGCCAACCTTCACTGAGCCTTTATCCGGTTTCATGAATCCCATGATATGCCGGATCGTCGTGGATTTGCCGGCCCCGTTCGGACCTAGAAATCCGAACACCTCGCCTTTTTTGACCGAAAACGATACGTCAAAAATCCCTTTTCCGTTCGGGAATGTTTTGGTCAGCTGCTGAACAGTCAACATGCGCGGCCACCTCCAAATATGAAAGTTATGAAATATTATTTATGAATAATTTCAAAACTTATGTTACTCCTGAATGTTAGTGCCGTCAATACTTTTGAAATATATATATGCTATAATTTCATTATTCCAAAAAAACGGGTGATCCGAATGAACGGCTATGAAAAAAGAGCCCAGCAAAAAAAAGAAAAAATCATGTACGCAACCTTGAATATGCTGAATACGTCCGATCCCAGAAAACTGCGGATCGCCGATATCGCCGAAGCGGCTGGCGTATCGCAGGTAACCATCTATAATTACTTCGGCAGCAAGGAAGCCTTGGTTCGGGAAGTGTTCAAAGATTATGCAAGGACGGCATTGAAAGAATTTGGGGAGTTTCTCTCTGGCGATCACACTCTGAAGGAGAAGATCGAGTACATCGTTTTCCAGAAGAAGAAATCGTCCAGAACGTTCAGTCTTGAGGTCATGAAGCAGATATGGCACGACGATCCGGAAATGGGGAATTTTCTCAAAGAAGAATATATGGCCAAGGGTGTTCCACTTGTCATTCAGCTGATTGAAGACGGCAAGAAAAATGGGGAAATCACCGGGGCGCTTTCTACATCCACTATCATGATGTATATGCAAATGTTGACGAGCCAGGCGGACACTATGCTGGAATATGCCGGTATACATGGGAATATGGACACGTTGATCGAGGAAATGGTGCATTTGTTTTTCTATGGGATCGGCAGCACGCCTCAACCGATCATTCATACATAAGTTTAAGTTTTGTTGCTCCTTAGAAGTGGATTTGAGATAATGCTGATATCAATAACAGAAGAATGGGAGTGTGGCATTTTTGGAAAAGAAGAAAAAAATGTTAGCTTTTATAGGTTCGTATGCGGATTCGAATAATCCTGGGGTATACTCCTGCCAATACGATGAAGTGAATGGGAGCTTTGAAGTCACCCATCAAGTAAATGGTTTGCAAAACCCGACGTTCTTGACTGTGGACGCGAGGAATTGGAAACTATATGCTTTATCAGAAGGTGTTGACGAGAATCAACAGCGCTGCGGGGCGGCATCTTCTTATGATATTCATTCAGCTACAGGTGAATTAACGTTTCTGAACAACGAGATCACACTGCCTGCAACAACGTGCCACATTACATTAGACCATACGAACCAAGTGGTGATGGTATCCAGTTATCACGGGGGTATGGTAGGCTTATCTCCTGTGTTAGCGGATGGACGTTTAGGCAAAACGGCTGATATCCAGCAGCACCATGGAGCAAGCGTCCTATCGGTGCAGGATAGACCGCGTGCTCATTCTGTTTTCTTGGATCGGGCAAACCGTTATGCGGGAGTCTGTGATCTAGGCTTGGATAAGATTATCATGTACAAGCTCAATATCCCTGCCAAACGGCTTATTCCTCATAATGAAGTGCATATAGCCCCCGGTTCAGGTCCGCGGCATTTTGCTTTCCATACGTCCTATGCTTTTGGCTATGTGATTAACGAACTTGGCTCCACTGTCACGGCCTTCAGTTATGATGAAGAACGAGGAGAACTGACCGAAATCCAAACGATTTCCACACTCCCAGAGTCTTATGATGGGGAAAATGCCTGCGCTGACATTCATGTTTCACCAGATGGAAAGTTCCTATATGGATCTAACCGCGGGCATGATAGTATTGTCGTGTATGCCGTTGATGCAATTACGGGTAAGTTAACGGTGGTGGAGTACGCGCCTACGTTAGGGAAGCATCCACGTAATTTTGCGATATCGCCGGATGGACAATTTCTGCTGGTAGCTAACAAAGATTCGGATCATATTGTATCGTTCACACGTGACTCTCAATCTGGGAAGCTCGTTCCAAACGGAAAGGTGCTAAATGTGTCTAAACCGGTATGCATCAAGTTCGCTAGTGTAGAATGACACCTTTTACGGAGCGGGTTATTCACATCATTCGGTCAATCCCCGAGGGCAAAGTCATGACCTACGGTCAGATCGCCGGGCTTGCTGGAAGCCCAAGGGCGGCTCGGCAAGTCGTACGAATTTTGCATACCATGAGCAAGAAGCATCGCCTTCCTTGGCATAGAGTCATTAACGCAAAGGGAGAGATTGCCATCATGGATGATGAAGGATCTCATATGCAAAGTTTTCTGCTGCAAGCTGAAGGTGTCATAGTCACGGATAAACGGTATGTCTCCCTTGAGCACTATCAGTATCAAATGAAAGAAGAAGCATGAGTTTACATAGGCAGCCTCACTTCTTGCAACTGGAAGAAGTGAGGCTTTTTGCAAGAAGGAAGTGAACCAAACTTTGTCGAATCTTGTGAAAATGGATGATCAATTCGCGGAGGTTGTTATGACTCAAGAGCAAGCATCACCAGCAATGATATATAATTTAATAACGTTGGAGTCCAATCCTTCGCAGCGGCGGTTTGCTTTTATTATTGGGGCTATCGTGGCTATGATTTCGCTGCTTTCTGTCCCGTTTGTAAGGATACAGTTGGTAGAGCTGCAGGCCTATCAGCCAGCCATTTTTTCCACGGTTATTTGTTTCGAATTCATTACTGCTTACGTGATTTATAGTCAATTCAAAATCAATCGATCACCGGCGGTACTCGTCCTGTTTGCATTGTATCTATTCTCCGGTGGTATGAGTTTGGTCTATATCCTCACGTTCCCTCGTGTTTTCGCTGAAAATGGCTTATTCCATGCAGGAACACAAACTTCGGCTTGGCTATACGTGATCTTGCACGCAGGTTTTCCTCTAGCGATTGCCCTCTATATGATAATTGAATCGAAATATGCGAATGTTCGTTATAGTGCCCGTAAGGCTAAGAAATTAGGCCTTTACACACTGCTGGGTGTCGTTTTACTAATCACAGGCTTTACTTTTATTACCACGCATTTCAAAAATCAACTGCCAATTGTGCTGTCTCAAGGTAAGCTAACACCCTTATTTATATATGGTCTTGGGCTGCCTATTGTCCTCATTACTTTGATTACATTAATTGTCTTCTACAAAAGAACGAAAGCGAGTACAGTTACTTCGACCTGGCTATGTGTAGCCGTACTGGCTTCAATGCTGGATGTGGCGATTATTCTTTGTGGCGGCGGGCGCTTTAGTGTGGGATGGTATGTGGCTAGGTGGAACACCTTTGTATGTGCAAATATTGTACTTGCGGGAATGATTTATGAGTTTACCAAAATGTATCTGAGAATGACAGAGCTCTTCCAGCAGGTGAAGGATAGTAAAGAAAAATATAAGGTGCTGCTTGGTGAAAGCCAACAGGCTGAGAGAAAGATTTCAGAACAAAACGATATTATTGAGCGGATGCTTGAATCCAGCCATGAGGCCATTATCATGTGTGATAGAGAAGGACGGGTCATCTTTACAAATCGCCGCGTGGAACATTTCTTTGAACGTCCACTCGAAAGCGGAGAACTAATGTCTAGCTATTGCTTAGGAATGAAAACCTCAGACGCTGCTTTTGACGAGGTCATCGACGCTTATTTCGAACAATCCATCCCGCCTTTTCGAAAGCGAATATCTAGATTGACGCTGAAAGGCGAAACAAGGCACTATGAATGTTATGTTAATCCTATTTCAGGTGAAATGGAAGGTACGCTCAGGGGACATCTAGTCGGATTTAGAGATCGTACGGAAGAAGAGCGAATCGATGAGTTGAAAAATGAGTTTGTCAGCATAATTTCTCATGAGATTCGGACACCGCTATCCTCGATTGTAGGTTTTATCGAAATCCTGGCAACACGTGCAGTGACGGAAGAGAAGCGGGCCAAATATATCGAGACGATTCATAAGGAATCCTTACGGCTATCGAATTTGATTAACGATTTTCTTGATTTGCAGCGGTTGGATTCGGGTCGGCAAGAGTTTCATTTCCAATCCTTGGATGCAGTTCTATTACTCCGTGAAATTGTTGAGCAGTGGCAGGGAAAAGATAATCATGATACTGAGCTGCATGCGGCAACCGAGCGTATTTTTGTCCAAGGGGACGAAGACCGTTTAAAGCAAGTGTTCCATAATTTGATCTCCAATGCGATTAAGTATTCGCCGGGTGCGACGAAAATTGATATATATGTGGAAACCGATAACGGTAAAGTGTTAATTAAGATCCAAGATTATGGCCTTGGCATTCCAGCCGATGCTTTGGACAAACTGTTTACGAGGTTTTACCGTGTCGATAATTCGGATCGCAGGAAAATCGGAGGAACGGGTCTAGGGTTATCTATTGTCAAGGAGATCATTGAAGCCCATCATGGGAAAGTGGTTGTTGATACGGAGCTCGGCAAAGGCTCAATCTTTATTGTGCAGTTAGTTGAAATAGATGCAGATTAGTCGGGTATGAAAGAGCATGTTCAAACCGTGAAAACCTCGCGGATTGACATGCTTTTTTTCGTTTTAGTAGTACTTGCTGCTTTTATCTTATGTCGAAATTTAGAGGAATTTGTCAAAATATAACGAATTCACATGAAAGATGAACGATCAAATGGAGGAGTCAGAAGGAATGAAGCCACAGAGAACAACGAATGTAAAAGGATGGGTAAGAAAGGTTTCATTGAAGTCGTTTAAAGCAAGAATGACGGCCATGTTTCTTGTTATCGCGTTAGTACCGATGCTTTTTAGTATTATTTTTTCTTCATACTATTTGAAGAATGTGGTGACTGGTGAAGTTCACTCCAAGGAAGAGAGTGTCGTTAAAGCCAATGTAACAGCCATTGATTATTCTATCCAGCGGCACATAGCGATTTTGAAAGAAATGCAAAAGTTTGACGAGATCAAGAGTGGCAATGAACAAGAAATTATGAAGACGCTTAAGAAATTTGAACAAGCCAACAAAGAAGTTGAACAGTATGTTTATGCAAATAAAGACGATATTGCGCTTACTTCAGCAGGTCAAAAGATTCCTATTGGCGAACGCGATTACGTTAAGCAAGCCAAGCAGACGAAGCTGCCTGTGAGTAGTGATCTGCTCGTCAGTAAAGCTTCGGGTAAAAATGTTATCATTGTCTTTGTCCCGCTGCTTGATGATAAGCAAAACTATATCGGTGGATTATTCTGTCCATTAACAACGGATAATCTAACCATCTACACGAAGACGATAAAAATTGGCCAGACAGGCTACGGATATTTAATGTCTCCTTCCGGATTGCTCTTAACCCATCCTGACGCAGGTAAAGTGGGCAAAAAAATGGAGGATGTATTCACGCCTTCGGAAGCAGCTAAGTTTAAAGAGACTGTTTTGAAAGAAGAGAAAGGAACGTTTCAATTTACCGGTGAGGATGGGGTCGCTTCTGAAATTAGCTTTGATACAATCCCGTCAACAGGCTGGCGCTTGGTTACGAATTTAGTGAATGCAGAAGTATACAGCTCGGTAAAAACAGCCAATCAAGTATCGATCTGGCTGACAGTGATTACGACAATCGTAGTAGCGGCTTTCGCACTGATTGTCTCGACGAAAACAACGAAACCAGTTATTGCTATTACGGAAGCCGTGAAGAAGATGGCTGAAGGGGACTTAACACCACGTCTTGCTATCAAGCGAAGTGACGAGCTCGGACAGCTTGCCGATAACATGAATCAAATGCTCGATTCTTTCTCAGACATTGTTGGAAAAGCTAGATATACCGCGGAACAGTTAGGCGCTTCGTCGGAGGAGCTTACGGCTTGCTCTGCGGAATCGGTCGATATTGCCACTACGATCGCCCAATCGATTCAAGAAGTGTTCAATGCGAGTAAAGGCCAGTTACAAGGAGCGGAGCAGACATCGACCGCGATGGGGGAAATGGCTATTGGCGTACAAAGAATTGCAGAATCTTCGTCGGTCGTGACAGAAGCATCACATGCTTCACTTCAGGAAGTTCAGCAAGGCCGCATTGCGATCAATCAGGCTGTCGAACAGATGAAGTTCATTAATGAATCCGTCGGGAAATCGGCGGATGATATAAGAGCACTTGAATCGTACTCACAAAAAATCGGTGAAATTGTGTCGGTCATTACAGAAATTACAAGCCAAACTCAGCTGCTATCCCTCAATGCTTCGATTGAGGCTGCACGCGCTGGCGAACAAGGACGCGGGTTTGCTGTGGTGGCGAACGAAGTCAAGAAGCTGGCGGAACAGTCGTCATCCTCTGCAGCAGATATTTCGAGTTTGATTCGGGAAGTGCAGTCGTCGACATCAAGAGCTGTACAAGCAATGAATAAAGGTGTACTGGACGTTGAGAAAGGTTCTGAGCTTATAGATGCGGCAGGGCAGGTCTTTAACCGTGTTACCTCGACGTTCCAAGAAATATCTGACCAAATTCAAGAAGTATCAGCAGCCTCTCAGGAAATGTCGGCAGGAACCGAGGAAGTAACGGCGTCCATGAGCGAAATTGTCCACATGACCAAAGCGTCTTATGACCACGGACAAGGCATTTCTGAAGGGTCGAAGAAGCAGCACGCGACTATGGAGGAAATATCTGCCTCAGCAGAAGATTTAAGCAATATGGCGCAGGAACTGCAAGAATCACTTGCTAAATTCAAAACTCGTTAATATTTCAAACATGATATACAAGCATGTCAAAGGGGATTTAGAGGTCAACCAGAAACTGGTTGGCCTTTTTATTTTGCCCAAAAATTATGAAAAGAAAGAGAAAAGAGTTACAAAGTCTATAAAATGAGAATAGACTAACGTATCAGTAGGCCATAAGGACAGGAGGCATGCTATGAGTGACAGGACCTTATATCTATTCGATGGCATTAATAAAAGCTCTGTGAAAACCATAGTCGAGCAAATCATGAGAATTAATCAATATGATGATGACAAAGATAAGAAAGAAAAAGACTTCAAGCGTATGCCCATCGACTTCATTATTAATAGTAATGGGGGAAGTGTCTATGATGGTCTAGGATTGATCAATGTGATTGAAAACAGTAAGACGCCGGTGCATACATACGTGTATGGACTTGCTGCTAGCATGAGCTTACTAATCGCCGTTAGCGGTCACAAGAGATATGCAGGCCGACTTAGTACATTCATGTATCACTCTGTATCAACGCATATCGACGGTCATTTGGAACACTTAAAGAATCGTGTGGATGAAACACAAAGGCTGCAAAACATTTATGATGAATATATCTTATCGAAAACGAAGCTGCATTCAGACGAGCTGCATCGTGTTCAGGAGAATCAACGTAATTGGTATCTGAGTCCTGATGAGGCCTTATCTTTTGGGATTATTGATGAAATTGTATAAACATGGCGGAGAGAAACCGAAGGGATTCTCTTTTTCTTTGTTTTTTCTCTGCTTTTGGTGTTTAATTGAAAGATAGAGAGAAGAGGAGCAGCCGTGCTGCCCCCTAACGAAAAGGAGATTCATACCGTGTATAAAATAGTATTTTTTGATATTGACGGCACTTTAGTTAACGAGGAAAAACAAGTTCCTGCCAGTACGATCATTGCTATTCAACAATTAAAGCAGCAAGGGATTGAACCGGTCATTGCAACAGGACGAGCACCCTACTTCATCAAGCCCTTGGCTGAACAGCTTGGGATTGATTCCTATGTGTGCTTGAACGGGGGCTATGCGGTTTACCGTGGTGAACCGCTCTACAGACGGATTATCGCCAAGAGCAGCATAGAAGCACTGGTCAAATTGGCAGCTAAGCATAAGCATTCCCTCGTATTTGAAGGAGAGCATAACTTCTTCACGGATACAGAGGACCATCCCTTTGTAGTTGGATCGGTTTCCTCATTGAAGGTTGATTTGCCGGCGTATGACCCGGATTTCTGGAAAACAAATGATATTTATCAAATCTTCTTGCATATTGAAGACACGGATGAGCATTTGTACGAGGAGCTGCAATCGGAATTTAAGCTGATTCGGTGGCACCCGCATGCGATAGACGTATTACCAGCAGGTGGTTCGAAAGCCCAAGGGATTGCCGCGCTTTTGGAACTTGTTGGATTGAAGCCCGAAGATGCTGTTGCTTTTGGTGACGGATTAAATGATATGGAGATGCTTTCGTATGTCGGATTTGGTATCGCGATGGGGAATTCCCACAAAGACTTACTTCCTTATGCCGATCATGTAACGACACATGTGGATGATGATGGCATTCGAAACGGACTTATTACGGCAGGATTACTATAGTTAAGAAACAATACATATAGGGTGAAGATAATGAGAATAGCTTTTTTTGATTCAGGGATAGGCGGTATTACCGTCTTACACGAAGCCATGAAGCAACTGCCTCATGAAGATTTTCTATATTTTGCGGATACCCTTCATGTTCCCTACGGGACGAAACCGAAGGACGAGGTTCTTGCTTTTGTCAAAAAATCCGTAGACATGATCATCAAAGAAGAGGTTAAAGCCCTCGTCATTGCTTGCAACACAGCAACCAGTATAGCCATTGCAGAACTAAGAAAAACCTATGAGATACCGATCATCGGGATGGAACCCGCGGTAAAGCCTGCCCTCGAAATGAATCGTTCATCAGGGAAAAGAGTGCTCGTTTTTGCTACGCCTCTAACCCTCAAGCAATCGAAATATAGAGAGCTAGTTTCTCGTATAGATGATCTGGGTATGGTGGATTCGGTGCCGCTGCCGGAATTGGTTGAATTCTGTGAACAATTAAATGTGGAAAGCCAACAAATCACTGATTATTTTCATACCAAGCTGGAGCCCTTCGACCTGAGGATGTATGGGACTGTTGTTCTAGGATGCACACATTACCCCTTTTATAGGGGCGTTCTAAGAAAGATACTGCCAAGTCACATCCAAATTGTTGATGGAAGCTCGGGTACTGTGAACCGATTGATACAGCTGCTCAGTGACCGAGACCAATTACTTGGCGATGGACAGTCCAACATCAAATTTATGTGTTCCAGCCATGAGACAGCCTATATCCAGAAAATGGAAAAGGCTTTGGAAATCATTCAAGCTATTGGTAAGTAAGGTTTGTGGACAAATCAAAAAGGCATTGCCGTGCAGCCGCCGCTGCATGACAATGCCTTTATTTTGTTAAGTAGATAAGAAAGTATAAGTTTTATTACACTTCGCGTCATCAGTCTTGACAAACGCGCTCGTCCCAGAAGGACGACGGAGTCGTTTATCCTTGGTAAAAGGATTGCGTCAGAGTTACACTCTGATTTCAAGCAGCTCATAGCTAATGACACCCATCGGTGCATTCACACTAATTACATCACCAACCGATTTGCCCATGAGGGAAACGCCAAGTGGACTTTCGTAGGAAATTTTATTTTCATTCACATCGGCTTCCTGAGTACCGACGATTTTATACTCAATTTTCTCAGCAAATTCCACATCATTGAGAATAACAGTAGAGCCAACTTGAACTTTGGATGTGCCGATATTCGTAACCACTTTAGCTTTCTTCAGCATTCTTTCAATCGTCAATATTCTGGTTTCCATAAAAGATTGGTCATTTTTGGCGGAATGATATTCACTGTTTTCCTTGAGATCGCCATAGCTAATCGCTGTCTTAATACGGCTGGCTAGTTCTTTGCGTTTGACGGTTTTGAGATCTTCAAGCTCTAATTCTAAACTGCGTAATCCTTCTGGAGTTAGAATAATTTCATCATTTGACATATATTTTGCAGCTCCTCATGTATTCGATACTAGATATACTACTAAAGTAACTGAGGCAAGTAAAGTAAGTAAGACAAGGAGAACTGTCTAACTTGTGCATTTTTCAAAAGCTGGGCTGGATGTAAGCAACTTTGTGACGATGACAGGCGTCTAATAAATGGTAAGTTTTCCCTAATTTATTCAAGTGAGGTTGTGATTGTTCCATATGAGTAAAATGAAAATCTTCACTATCGCGATCCTCGCTGTAGGACTAGGATTGGGCAGTTTGGCGCATCAGACAGAAGCTGAACCCATTTATGGAGGATCCTATGCGCCAGAAGGAATTAGATTCCCTGCCACGATTGAGCTTTTGGCCGAGACGCCCTATTATGCAGCCACTAATCAGCCTGATGATGAGCCGGAAGGTACTTTTGCCCCTCAGGAGGTAAATGTGCTCACTGTAGAAAGTTCGTGGTCGACTGGTTTATCCACCTGGAAGATTGAAACGATGTTCGGGCCGAGGTGGATCAGGCCAAACCCATGGGAAATAGACATGGAGCCGCCTAAGCGAATTACACTTTTGGAAGAAACTCCGCTATATCGCAATCAAAGCACCAAAGGCGGACCTGCAGCCTCCTTATCCGAACAAGAGGTTGAGGTAGTTGCGGCCGAAAAACAGTGGTTCTATACGAACGACCCCACCAATAAAGCATGGATGAAGGTGCACACCACTTGGTTAGGTGATCTCTGGGCGCATATACCCGTCAATCAAATAGGTACTGTACAAAAGGTGCAGCGAAAAGCGCATTATTATGGGCTGCCGTCCAATACTGATCTTGGAACGGCTATGGGGATTGGCGAGCAGAAGCTAGATTGGTCAAACTCCAAGGCAGGCGATTACACGATCGCAAGGGAGTTCACAACCATCTATGATCGTGCATTCGAAGTTCAAACGGATCAAGGGGCCACATGGACACGCGAAAAGGGAGTCTCGATCCTGAGTACGAATGAAACCATGGATATCGTGCGTGAAAAGCCGCTAATTCATGATGTATGGGATGGACTGAAGAAGGAAGATGCCGTTATATCAGGTGAAACGGTAACTGCTTTCGAGAAAATAGAAGAGCGACTCTATACAGGGAGAGGCCCTTATCCGATTTGGTACAACAGTACTTGGTACCATGTACGTTCATCCAAAGGCACAGGATGGATAAACAAAAATGTTGGCGAGCCTGAAGCTGCCATACCTGTTCATTGGAAAGTCTTGGTTAAAGATCCAAAGGAGCTGCAGCGCTATCCGGAAACTCCGTTCAGCTCATCGACATTACTGCTGCGTGATCAGACAGTGGAGGTTACCGAGGTTTGGAATTCACCCTACAGCGGGCCCATATGGCTGAAAGCTCATGTCGATGGGAGAACCGGATGGATTCCGTACTGGGACAGCTTGCAAGATACAATATGGGATGAAGATACACAAACGGTAGCTCATATATCAAAAGTAAATACGAATAGTCTAGGAATTGCCCCTGCCGCAAAAGATGGATTACAGCTTTACAATGGTCAGCGGATTGGGTATACGGAAAATAATCAATCTTATTTGGATGTCCTCCAGCTTGCTGAACATTTTCAATACAAAGTTGAAAAGGTGCAAGGCACGGACGCCGTCACTTTGAGCAAGGATGACTACTCTTTTGAGCTTAAAGCTGGGGCTAAGAATGCGTTGATTTATTGGCACGGTACTAAGGATAAAAGTGTTCAATTGGCAGAGCTGCCGCGTCATTCCCGCGATAGCTGGTATCTTAATTTGAAAGACGTTCAAGCTCTTTTTGGATTAACTCAGGTATTTGCGGGCAAAGAATACAGTTTGTTTGAGAAGAATTATAACGTGAAGTCAGGAGAATTCCCGACCCGCGCGGAGAAGGGACATTTAGAAATGCAAGCATTTGTTTATGATTGGACCAGTCAGGAAGATTATAAGTCCGGTCAGATGCCCCTTCAGATGTACTTGGAGGAGAATGGAGATCAAGGAGGAGAAGCACTTGTTTCCAAAACGGAAGGGATCGCTAACAAGCCAGATGCTAGTGATTCGTCAGTTGCTTTGTTTAGCTTGAAAGCATCTCGTCCGCTGACACCAGGAACTCACCAAGTGAATGTTGTTGTACGTATCGGCGAAAGAATCATTTGGAAGATGAGCGTTGAAATAGTAGCTAAGTAAACCTACCACATTCATAATTGACAAAAAGAAGGGCTTCCACAATCATTTTACAATGACCTTGGGATCGCCCTTCTTTTTGCCTTTTCTTCATCCTATCATCAAAATCTCCCGAATCTCTTGCTCCGTCAAAGCGGACAATGCTTCATGTCCCGGCTGGATCACATCATCAATCAGGTTCTTCTTTTTCTGTTGGAGCTCGTACATTTTATCTTCTACGGTACCTTGCGCAACAAGTCGGATCACTTGCACAACCTTCTTCTGTCCGATACGATGTGCACGGTCGGCAGCTTGCTGTTCCACAGCAGGGTTCCACCATAGGTCGTAGAGGATAACGGTGTCGGCTCCGGTAAGATTTAGCCCAGTACCGCCGGCTTTTAATGAGATGAGGAACAGGTCTCGCTCGCCATCATTAAATTTATTGCACAGCTCTACACGTTCGGCCGTAGGGGTTTTACCATCTAAGTAGAAATACGGCACTCCTTGATAACCTAGGTCTCGTCCGATCATCCCCAGCATCGCTGTAAATTGCGAGAATATCAGCACCCGCTTGCCGGCGCTTCTGCATTCTTCGATAATCTGCATAAGCTGCTCGAATTTGGCTGAGCTTCCGGTATAATCATCGACGAACAGAGACGGGTGGCAGCACAGCTGGCGAAGTCGGGTCAAGCCGGCCAATATTTTGATCCGATGTTTATTAAAGCTGTCTTTGTTCAGATGCTTCAGTGTTTCCTGTTGCAGTTCGGCCAAATAGGCGACATACAGCTTCTTCTGTTCCGGCAGCAGCTCGGAAGCTTGCAACGACTCGATCTTCTCCGGCAGTTCCTTCAGAACGTCGGTCTTCAACCTGCGCAGCAGAAACGGTCGGACCCGCTTGGCTACACTTTCACGGGATAAGTCATTAAATGCCTTTCTCCCGGGGAACAACTGAGGGAACACCGCGTCAAAGATGGACCAAAGTTCTTCAAGCCTGTTCTCCACTGGAGTTCCAGTGAGGGCAAAACGGTATTGGGCCTGAATCGCCTTCACCGCCTGTGCGGTCTGCGTGGTGTGGTTCTTGAACATCTGAGCCTCATCCAAAATAAGCGTATGGAACGATTGTTTCGCATACAGGTCGATATCTCTTCGCAAAAGCGGGTATGAGGTAATGAGAACATCGGCTTGGGACGCATGTTTCAGAACCTTGCTGCGCTCTTCTCTGCTCCCATCTGCGATAACAGACCGAATCTCTGGCGCGAATTTCTTCAGCTCGTTGAGCCAATTGTAGACGAGAGAAGCGGGAGCAACAATGATCGCCGGCAGCGCCTGCTTTCTGATCTCGGGCAGCACAGAAACAATAAAAGCGATGCTTTGTATGGTTTTACCAAGGCCCATATCGTCTGCCAAGATGCCGCCGAAATTGTACTGGGCTAGCGTCTTAAGCCATTGGAATCCATACTTCTGGTAATCCCGAAGAACAAGTTCCAGACTAGCCGGCACCGTGAAATCCAGATTATCCGGATTCCGCATGTTTTCCAGTAACTGGCGGAATGTTCTGCCCAGCTTAACGGTATTTCCTTGTCTCTCGGCGTCCATCAAATAGAGCCCGCGGACTAAGGGGAGGCGGATCTCAGCTGCTTTCACGTCCTCCTTGGTAATGCCCATTTCGTTCATGACGCGGACAATTTCCTGAAACTCCGCGCTTTCGAGCGGCAGTAACGCCCCATCCGGCAGCCGGTGGTATTTGCGTTTCTCCCCAAGGGATTTCAACAGATTGCGGACTTCCGATTCAGGAATACCTTCCATATCGAACTTGAATGCCAGCCAATCCGTTCGTTCGTCCACATCAACCTTGACTATCGGCGGGGCATGTCCGGTTAGAAGTCTTATTTTCACGGCAGAGGTGGCATAAACAGTCACCAGCTTCTCCAACTGCGGAACGACGTGGTATAGAAATTCGTATTCCTCGTCTTCGCCATCCATGAAATATCCTTCCTCCATCTTAGCGAAGGTACTTTGCTCCATAAGCTCCAGAATTCGTCGCTCCTGATCTCCGTCTCGCATGAGAATGCGGTCGGTTGCGCGCCTCTGTTCATTGCCTTCTAGCGGGTTAATGACAATATCGCCGTATTGAAACTCCAGACCGGCAAGCAGTCGATCTTTCACCCGATCCAAATATAACTTAGCCTTTAACGGCGTTCGCATAATGCGGTCGGAAATGGCCCCAGCGATATGGACGCTGCCTAGCTTCATCAGGCCAGGAATCACTTTTTCCATAAAAGGTTCCATTTGCGCGGGCGGAATCTGAATTTGGTGCTTGCTGGAGTTTTCGAGCATTTGCTTAAGCTCAGAAAGACGCCTACACGGTTCGGCTTGCATTTGCATCAGCTTTCCTTCAGAAAGGACAACCCCATACGATTCCATTACCGTAATCTTTTCCAAACCTTGGACATCCAATTGGAAGCCTTCGGCCTCTGTTTGGTCGAATTCAAAGTGGAGCGGGATGGGTTCATCGGATACACGGATTCCATCGAATGTGCGGTTATCCTGCTCAAGTTTTACGGACGAAGCCTCGGTAAGCGCGGGAAGCAAGGTTGTCCATGAGAAAGGAGGAACCAGCAGCATCCGATCGCCGCTCAAATGATTCGTACGAACGGAGTACGTAGTTGATGTTTCAAGGTACATCTGCTCATTGCGAGAGATTTCGATGAGCTTCCTAATGACCGCATCATCTTCTTTTTGAAAACTATGGAGCTTAGGGTCGTATGTGAAATGCTTTGAGAATACATAGGCTTCTCTCCGCTCAATATGATCAAGAAATTCTCTTAACCTTTGGACGATATAACGTTTTTTAGGACCGACCTTCATCTCAATCCCGAACATGAACTTCCGATAGCCGTATTGGAAGGGTTTGCAGGTAAACTCCAGTTCTAGTACCGCTCTTGTATCGAAAAGAGGTTGCGAACGACTTGGACGCTGAGGTTTATTCCCGAACAAATCCAATATATGGCTCGTCAATCTACGATCTCCCTCTGAATGTCCAAAAGTCCGGGCTGTTGTACCGCCAACTCGAGATACTTGCTGAATAGCATGAATATTCAGCAGCACGGCAGCGATATGCTCGCAGTATTTATCGTCCGGATCATACGCAGGACAGGTGCAATGGGCAATAACATCCCCGTTTGTATCCTCTTCAACGGTCACTTGGCAGGTGCCGTTATATCCTTCGACCGTGGCTTCATAGAGCGGTGTTTCAGGATCTTCATGTAGGAAAGTCACTCGTCTTTCATGGTAGTAGACTTCTCCTTTTTCATAAGAAAACCGGCCGCACAACAACTTAATGACCCCATCTGTCAGCTGAAAGCTCATTACCTGAATCCTTTCTTTTGAAAAATAGTTATGTTCCGGAATTGCTATTGGTTGATTTCATTATAGCAAACATTCGTTCTCGTGAAAAACAAGCTCTGATCAAAAAAAAGCAGCCCAATTCCAAATGGAGAATGGACTGCATGTGTTACTTGGCTGTCATGGATTTCCGAATGGCAGATCCGAACAATTTGACAATGGTCTTCCTAGGGAGGACGCGTCCCAGAAAAGCATTGAACTTATTTACGCTGCCGTCAATGACGTAGGTTTTATTACGTCCAAGTGCCTTCATAGCTGTAGCTACAACTTGTTCGGGTGTCCGTTTATTGTTGGTTTCAACATCTTTGGCTGTATCGAAAAATTTGGTATCCGTCGGGCCAGGGCACAGAGCCAACAATTTAATTCCTTTATGGCGATATTCTTCCCATAGAGACTCAGTGAAAGACAGAACGAAAGCTTTCGTTGCACTATAAACAGAACAATACGGAAAAGGGAAGAAGGATAACAAGGATGCCAGATTAATGATCGTCCCATCACCTTTAGCCACCATTTTCGGTAAATAGTAATGAGTCATTTCCACGACCGAAGCTATATTCAGCATCATCTGCTGCCGGTAGATCTCGGGTGAATGATTTAAAAACTCGCCACTCAAGCCAAATCCGGCATTGTTGACCAAAATATCGACGTGCGTGCCTAGCTGCTCAGTTTGCTTAAAGACCTCGGATGCAGCATTCTCTACGCTCAAATCGATCGCAATAACCTGGACTTTAACAGCATACACAGTGGAAAGCTCTATAGCTAGTTGATCCAATTTATTTTTGGAGCGTGCGACTAGAATGAGATGGTTTCCTTTCTCGGCAAATCGCCTCGCGAAAACTTCGCCAATGCCAGAAGAGGCTCCGGTAATTAATGCCGTTTTTGTCATATATTGCGTCCCCCATGATCTGAATTCTATTGATTTCTTCCCTATATTACCAAACGTTTTGATGTGTGTATATTAATAGATAGACAACGCTTTCGTATCCAATTATACTACTGAAAGAAGGGTAATTCCTCGATTTGTGTCGAAAATTATTTCATGTCAACGTTGTAATATTCAGTTTACATAAAAAAAGAAAGTGTGAAACTTCATGAGAATCAACACCAAAGTCATTTATGTTACCTTTGCTATTGTTATTTTATTGCTTGTAACGAATAACACCTCTTACTATTGGTTCACGAAATCTCTCCTAACGCAAGCGTTATCTGAACGTATGGAATCGACTGCGAGTCAAATTCGTACATCCATTGAGCAATCAGAAGAAGGTTCATTTTTTGTAGAAGATTTGATTGGTGAGAATCTTCGTTCAGTCGCGCTTTTCGCCAAGAGTCAGCTGGATCCGGATATTGAAAAAGTTTCGAATGAACAATTAATTGAGCTTGCCAGGCAAGCGGGTGTTGATGGCTTCTCGCTGATGAAGCGAAATGGTGATGATATTATGATAGCTAAGTCATCCGAGCCCAAGGAGCTTCAGATTACAAGTACCAAATCATTCGGTTATTGGTTTACGGCTTTTACCCAGCTTCTGGATAATCATCAAGTTACGATTGCTGAGGGGCAAAAGCTGCCTAATTTCTGGTCGGGCATCTATGAAGTTCCGGCATCAGGTTCGAGCAATGTAAGTAAGTTTGGGTACTTTTATGATGGAAGCACGAATTATTTAATATGTGTGTTTGTCAATGCGGATAAAATTCAGAAATTCAAGCAAATCGTAGGCGCGGATACGATCGTGAAGAAAACGCTCGCTTCGAATCCAGATATTATGGAAATATCGGGACTGAACGGGGTAACTTTTGGTACAAAGCCGATTGAGTATAAAGACAGTAGTGGGGTTCCATTTATATCGGTCTATGACCGCCCGGTTTTATTTGGTACATATAACATAACGAGTACGAAAGATTTGGATAATTACAAGGCGTCTATACTAGAAAATAAACCAGTTAGCGTAGTGGAAAATTGGAATGGGAAGCCTATTCTGAAAACGTTCATGTATGTTCCTGTTAAGGAGAAATTGACCGAAGTTCAAAGGGAAATTCCTTATGTGATTACCATCGTCTCGGATTATCAAACGATTCAACGTACTTTAAACAAGCAGCTCGTTCAGCTTACAGTTCTCATTGTTTTATTTACGATTTTTAGCTGTGTGCTTATCTATTTGGTATTCCGATTTATTACGAAAAGCCGTGAAACAGCTGTTCAGTCCACACAAGAAATGTACATTCAAAACGTGGATCACATGTTTGCAACGATACGCAGTCAAAGGCATGATTTTCTAAACCATGTACAAACCATGTATGCTCTGCTGTCTAAAGGAAAAAAAGAAGACCAAATGAAATACATGAAAGAATTAATTGAAGAAATCAATGAAGTGAACGATATCATTCGAATCGGGCATCCGGCTATTGCAGCTCTTATCCAAGCAAAGATTGCGCTTGCCATGAGAACCAAAATCGATTTCAATTACCATTTTACCGGCCTAGAAGGCTTGTCATTAGGTGTGAAATCTGTTGATATAGTGAAAATTATTGGGAACTTGATTGATAATGCGTTTGATGAGGTCAATAAATTCCCGCCAGACGAACGTGAAGTTATGGTTAACGGATGGTCGGAGTCAAACCATTTAACCATATCCGTAACAAACCCTGTTGATCCTGAATTCCAACTGGATGATTATAACAAAATGTTCACGATTGGCTACAGCACCAAAGGTGAAGGTGATCACCAGGGTCTTGGTCTATCGGTTGTGAAGGAACGAATCGAGTATTACAAAGGAACCATCGAAGTGTCTGTGGCAGACGGCTGCATCTGTTTCCAAATATCGGTTCCGATGCAATAATCATCGTATCCAAGCTTCTTTTAATAATTGAATCCCGCGCTCCATATTCTTCATGGTTATTCCGCCAAAGCCCAAGTAAATCTTGGGCTTTTTGTTGTTGGGCATTAATTCTGCCAGTTGAGAGCTGTATACACTGACCCTTTTTGCAAGGGCTAGGTCTTTTAACTTTTCTGCTGGACATGCAATATGGACCGTCAATTCAATGGATGCAAAAAGTCGCCGAAGAGGACTGTGAGATATTCAGTGCGACAATCAAGGGGCTGTCCCAAGTCATAAATGACTGAGGGGCAGCCTTCAATTATTAAAAGCAAAAAGAAACCGACAAAAACAAAGGAGCTAAGCACATACAAGTCGCTTAGCTCCTTTTTCATTCAAATATTCACGATTTTTAAACAATTGGATCTGTCCCACATCTCCATACTGTTAGGTTTTTTTTCGATGGCAAAGGAAAGTTAGCTGACTCAAGTTAGCGGAACGTCGAATCGTTATTTGATCAATGGGAACGATTTGGAGGTGAAAATCGCGAATAACGCATCGATTCAAATCCTTATGAACGGGGTAAGGATAACTAACGAATGAAATGAATCGTGAAATTTAATTGAATCGCAAGGGAGGAGCAAAGAATGAAGAAGTCAAAATGCCGCTACAAGGAAGAGTTCAAGATAAGTCTCATTCATTTATTTCCTCTGTTTGTGCTGTGTGCTTTCATTTCACCTGAAAAAAGGTTGATGTCGATGGAAGAAATCCAACCGGGTCCAACCTATGTGGCAGGAACGGTCATGCAAGTAAAAACCAATGAGTCGGAGACGGTTCTATTGGTCTCCGTTCCTGACAATTTGGAAGTTCCGAGCGATCTGCTGCACCACTCTGAATTATTGGATGAGAATAATCCGATTCATTTGAGCGACCCTGTTATTTCTCCGAGAAATCGGGGGAAAGAAGTCGAGATCCTTTTCCAATCGAAGATGAAGAAGGGATTGAACGACTTCTTAGGTGTTCCTGCTGTTGGCGAGATCGTGCAGAGCTTAGCTGAGCCTGATGCTCAAGGAGCGTATCATGCGCAGTTTCTACTCAATGCCAATGGGGATTACATTGTTGCAACGAATTAAAACATAGAGCTATGACTCAAGATTTGAGGAAGTACATAAGTCCAAAAAGGGATGATTAGACTCATGGCCAGAAGTAGCCAACGGAAAACAGTCTCGCTCACTGAACCCGTGTCAATAGCTATCCATTTTGGGAGTAGACGAATCTTGAAGGGAATAGGCCAGAAGAGCTGAACCCCTCTATCATTGAATAAATCGATAAACGAGTGTGACGCGTAAGAGAGGATGAATACCCAGAAATATAAAGGTGATAAGGGCATTGCAATGACAACTAAGAGTAGTAGAAAAAGTAAGGAATGCGTGACGGTTCTATGCTTTACCTTCAGCAGCCGCAGCAGGGCAGATAAAGGAAAAAGAACCTTCGCCATTGTAGAACCTGGCTTATCGACATCCGCTAGTGTACCTGCCAAACATCCAAGTAAAAGAGCCCCAGCGGCATCCCATGTGAAGAAACTAATATCTTGATAAGTGAGAACGATTTCCGCGGAAATGAATCCGGCAATACTGTGTGTTTTTTGTAACATCTTAAGCTCCTACCCCTACGTGATTTTACGATAACTGTATACTATTCGCATGCGATTCCTAAATTGAGGGGAAGCCGAAAAAATAAATAATCCGTGTCGTATTCTACCTATAAGATTGTCTGAATCCACCTTCATATTGCCTCATATGATGCTCTACAATAGGACATATTGATGCTTACTTTATGAATAGGGCATAAGACATTTCTGATAAAAGTAGGAGGAGTTTTTAAATGGCGACACTCAATATTGTTAATTTGACATGCGAATACCGCGTCAACCCGATTGGGTTGGATACGACCCAGCCTCGCTTTACTTGGCAACTAGAATCGGACATCAAACATACCATCCAATCAGCTTATCACATCCAGGTTAGTAGGGTTGAAAATTCTTTCGAACCGAGTCGTTTGGTTTGGGATTCCGGTCACATACAATCGGAACAATCGGTGCTTGTTGTTTATGAAGGTCAAGAGCTGCTGGCGCGAAATCGTTACTTTTATCGTGTCAAAGTATGGGATCAGTCTGGTCTGCAATCACCATGGAGTGAAATCGCTTTCTGGGAAATGGGACAGCTAAGTCCATCAGACTGGTCAGCCAAGTGGATTACACCTGATGCAGCTTCCATGGATCCCGACGCAGAAGAAGCTTTCTATATGAGGAAGACATTCACAGCACGTAAGGGAATTCGTAAAGCGACTATTTATGCAACGAGTCTAGGCATTTATGAGCTTGAACTCAACGGAGCTCGTGTCGGGGATTGGGAGTTCACACCCGGCTGGACCAGCTACCGACACCGTCTGCAGGTACAGACGTATGAGGTAACGAGCCTGCTGCAGCAAGGTGAAAAAAATACCCTTGGCGCCATGCTGGCAAACGGTTGGTATAAAGGTAATTTAGCTTGGAAGAATCAACGAAATATTTTTGGGGACGTTAGAGCTCTCTTCCTCGAATTGCATATCGAATACATAGACGGAACTTCGGAAATAACCGTTAGTGATGATTCCTGGCGTGCTTCTCTAGGACCAGTTCGGATGTCTGAGCTGTACCATGGAGAAACCTATGATGCTAACTTGGAGCTTAGCGGGTGGAGCCTGTCGACGTATCAGGACGAAAATTGGTGCCCGGTAACGGTTCTTGATCATTCCAAAGACATCCTAGTCATGCAAGAGAATGAGCCATCCCGCATTACCCAGCGTTTGAAGCCGATAACCGTTATTGAAACACCTTCTGGTGAAACCGTTCTTGATTTTGGGCAAAATATGGTCGGAAAAGTGCACATGCGATTGGAGCTTCCTGCTGGAACTCGTCTTCAGCTGCTGCACGCAGAGGTGCTGGATCTTGAAGGGAACTTCTATATTGGGAATTTGCGTCATGCGAAGCAGACGGTTACTTATGTATGCAAAGGTGGCGGGGAGGAACAATATGAACCCCATTTCTCGTTCCAGGGCTTTCGATATGTCAAAGTGGTGGGCTGGCCCAAGGATGCAGCATTCGATGTAGAGCGTTTCACGGGTCATGTCATTCATACGGACATGGCAGCTAGCGGCACTTTTGAATGTTCCCATCCCTTATTGAATAAACTTCAGCAGAATATTGTATGGGGACAAAGAGGCAACTTCCTGGATGTACCGACCGACTGCCCGCAGCGGGATGAGCGACTGGGTTGGACAGGGGATGCGCAAGTATTTATTCGCACGGCAGCTTTTAATTATGATGTGGCTCTATTTTTCACCAAATGGCTGCGTGATTTAAAAGCGGATCAACATGATAATGGCGGTGTTCCATTCGTCATTCCAGACGTACTTGGTCCGAATGACCACTCTTCCTCTGCATGGGGGGATGCAGCAGTCATTTGCCCCTGGACGATGTACCAAGTATATGGCGATAAGCGTGTTCTGGAGGAGCAGTATGACAGCATGAAAGCGTGGATTTCGTACATGCGAAGCCAAGGAGAGAATGAGTATCTGTGGAATACAGGCTTTCACTTTGGTGATTGGCTTGGGCTTGATGCCAAAGAAGGCAGCTACGTAGGAGCGACCCCTAGAGACTTAATCGCGACATGCTTCTATGCCTATTCGACTTCACTTTTCGTGAAAGCTGCGGAAGTGTTGGAACGCAGCGAGGATGCGGCTAAGTATAGTGAGCTTTATGAGCGCATTGTTGAAGCTTTCGAACAAGAATTCCTTACACCAAGCGGGCGTTTGGCTGCGCATACACAGACAGCACATGTGCTCCCGCTAATGTTTGGACTCGTGAAAGGAAGTACGCGTGATCGATTAGCAAAGACGTTAGCCGAATATGTCGAAGAGCAGAAGAATCACCTGACGACCGGTTTCGTAGGTACGCCATATCTGTGCCATGTATTATCTGAGAATGGCTACCATGATCTGGCTGTTAAGTTGGTTCAGCAGGAAGATTATCCATCATGGCTGTACTCGATTCACAAGGGAGCAACCACTATCTGGGAGCACTGGGATGGCATCAAACCGGATGGATCGTTCTGGAGTGATGATATGAACTCCTATAACCATTATGCATATGGATCCATTGGGGATTGGCTGTACCGCGTAGTGGCAGGTCTCGATTCCGATGATCAGCAGCCTGGATACAAACGGATTCATTTCCGTCCAAGACCAGACTCCGGCCTTGAATATGCGAAAGCATCGCTCGAATCTAGCTACGGCAAGATACGCAGTGAATGGAAGAAAGAGGCCGATGGCAAAGTAGTCTATGAGTTCCAACTACCTCCGAATACGACAGGCATTGCAACCTTGAAAGGAGCGGCATTAGTTATGGCTACCGTTAATGGTCAAGCAGCCCAGGCAGCATCAGGAGTCCTATCAGCTGAGGAAAGTGATGGAGAGCTGCGGTTAGAACTGGGATCAGGCACTTACATCATTATTTGTTGAGAAATGGTAACCAGAATATGTTGAGGGGGAACATCGATGCGTTATTTGGTTGAAAAACACCCAAACACAAGAGGAACGACGATTCGTTATTTCGCTGTTTTTACCTTCGGATCGTTCATTTTGATCAATTAGCGCACTCACGTTCCTCTTAATCGATTTCTAGTGGATATTTCCCATTATAACGAATCGTCGTTCCGCTAATCTGAGGTCAGGTAGCTATTGCCTTACGACCTCATTTTTTTTGTTTTCTGTGCCCCAAATTTATATTTTCCCTTTTATCATTTATGGGAAAGCCCCTCTACTTTTTGATAACTTTTTGAATGGGAGGATATGAGTTATAATAGAGATATAGTTGAATTAAGAAGGGGTACCCACAATGGCAGTCTTCAATGCAATGGAAACGATAGTGATGAATTTGTTTGATGAGTTTCAAAAAAACTATGAAATGAAATGCGATTGCACTACTTGCAAAGAAGACGTGCTTGCTTTGGTTTTAAATAAAATTCCTCCGCGATATACCTCTAGTGAAAAGGGACAGTTATTTGTAAAAGGTCTTTATATCAATCCACAGCTGCAGTCCGATGTCATGCGAGAATTAATGGAAGCAGCGAATATTGTGGAGCATCATCAACATCATCGAGATGAATCCCAAGTATAGAGCAATTAAAAAGACTGTCTCTTCATCACGAAGAGGCCAGTCTTTTTTGCATTATTTCATCGCATCAACCTTCTATGGCCGCCGGTTAACTTCATAAATATGCTTGAACTGATTAAATTTATCTACGGCTTGCGCCCTTGACTTGACGCCTAATTTGTCATAAATTTTGCGTATATAATTATCAACGGTTCGCTTACTCATATGGACTTCCTCGGCCATTTGCTCGTTGGTTAGGCCTTGGACAATCATGGTCATCATATGTACTTCATCGTCGTCCAATGAATCGGTCTGATGCAAATTGCCGCTGTCCACTCTCATTTTATGAAAAACAGGGACGGGTATTACCGTGAAATTCTCTAACAAAAGGGTAACTAAGCTTTTAATAAGCGTACCGCTAGATTCCTTAGATATAACAGCACTAACCTCAAGTCCGATCAAATAATTGTAAAGATGGGATAATTCTATGCCCGAAAAAATGACAAGGTGGATGGCGGGATATTTCGCTTTAATGATTTTGGCAACCTCATCGCCGTATTGATCCGGAAGATTATAATCCAAAAAAACAATATTCGGTACATGCAAATCTACGAGTTCCAAGCATCGTTTGCCCGTACCGGCTATCCCTATAATCTGTATGCCCTCGATTTGCTGCAGTGTATTCGATGTCGCTTCCGCCATTAAGGGATGATCATCTACGATCAGAATCTTCGATTTCTTAATCATATGATACTTCCTTCCTGAGTTGGTAAGGGGATCCGAATGGTGAATTCAACGTCGCTGTTCAAGTCTTTCCTTAATTTTACCAAATTTCACAAAAAGATTGCAAATTAGATTTTATTGATCTGATTTTGCGTCTTTTTTCGTTATACGCAAAAAAAACTGCGCATTTATGGAAAAAAATGTGGATTTGCGAAAGAAAATATTGCGCTGTTATCGAAGGCGTTTCTATATATGATAAGTATAGGTAATCTTCCAAAATTAAGTAAATAAGGAGGGAATTCATATTGAAAAACGAGCAAATTGATGGCATGTTCGATTCTGTGTTAACGGATGTTGTGAAGCAAACGTACTGCAACTTACCCTTGCCCTCCGCTGAACAAATCCAACTTTCGATGAAGAAAATGATGAATATCATTGAAGCCAATGATGGTTGGAATTCAGTGAATGAAAGATAGGAATAACTAGAATTCAATAAGCGATGATTCGCTTGTATATACAACATACAACAGTCTATTTTCTCTGAAGAGGAAATAGGCTGTTTTTTTAATCGGCCATGTCCGTTATACTGTTTGTAAACGTTATCATGGAATGAGGGGGATGAATGAAGACTCGATTGTTAGCTCTAGGCATGACTGTAACTCTGATACTTACCGCTTGTCAAACCCAAACAGTAACAGTCGTTCCTAAACAGCAGCCCCAGGAGCAGACGCTTGCGTGGATACATCACTTTGATGAGGAGGGGGCGCGGAAATGGCTGGAGGCGGGGACACAGCTATTTACTAAACAACATCCGTCTTATGCGTTTACGTTGACAGGCGTGGATGGCGGCAATTATATGAGCTTGCTTCGCACGCGTGTGATTTCGAATAACATGCCTGATATCTATATGCTGGATAATATGGAATCCGCTCAGGATCTCATTCATAAAGGATATGCGATGGACTTAACGGGTCAACCCTTTTTATCGCAAATCGACGATAGGTTCCTGAATGGTGTGAAGACAGCCGATGGGAAAATATGGGCGCTCCCGATAGACGTGAATGGAGCGGGTGTCATTTACAATAAAGAAGCTTTCGCCCACGCTGGCATTCTAAGTCCACCAACAACGTGGCCGCAATTCTTAGCTGCGTGTGAGGCGCTGCAGAAGGCAGGAATTATTCCTATTGCAGCAGGCTACAAGGATAGTTGGACCCTAACTTGGGACATAGCAGCGGATCTTTTGGCTAATCAGTACGCTGCCGGCCACAACTGGATTGCTGAGATTGAAGCAGGTCGAACTTCGTTCGCTGAGGATCAAATTCACTTCAAAGACATTTTGAAACGATATGGAGAACGCTTGCGTTATGTGAACATCAAGCCGTTCGAAACCGATTGGAATCAAGCCCAAGGGCTCCTTGCTGAGGGGAAAGCCGGCATGATAATTAATGGCACGTGGACGGTTGACGGTGTTAAATCCAAGAATCCTGCGAGTAATCTGGGACTGTTCGCTTTCCCATATTCGAATAATCCCCAAGATGCCAAGTTTGGACTAAAATCAACAGGAGGAATTGTGATCAATCCCAAATCACCTCATAAGGAAGCGGCGCTTCAAATGCTGGAACTGTTCGCCTCGAAGGAAATGGGGACCATTTTTCAGACGAATAAGAAGGCTTTGTCTGTGATTAAAGGCTTGCCGAATGACTTTGATCCGACTTATGTGGAGCTGGATGAAACGTATATCCAAACAGGCAAAACGTATGACTGGTCGAGTTTGCCGACAGATTTTGTGAATCAGGATCTGCAAAAGGTGTTTGTCAATGCTCTCACGAAATTCGTTATTGATCGAAGCCACAATGTGGATCTTTGTATTCAAGAGTTGGATCAAGCATTCGATCGGATTCGTAAACCAACTAAATGACGGCAAGGAGATCTGCGTATGACAGCCACCACGTGGAACTTAGATCGGGTCAAGGACTTTCGCATCCGAACGAAAATATTTCTATCTAATATGATTCTTATCTTGTTCATTTCATCGGCGATTGGCGGAGTTGCCATCTATGCCTCTACGAAATTCATTGAATCGAATACAAGAGACCTTTCGATGCAGGTCATTCATCAAGTTTCCGACAATATTGAAATTAGGGCGAAGGAAGCATTCACTTCCTCCGTATACGTCCTTAGTGACAGTAATATTCGGCAAATTGCTGCTGAACAAGGTGAGCAAGTTACAGGTGACAACTATCCAGCTTTCCGCAGCCGTATGGAGTTCTTGCTGGCACAGTACGGGAATGGAAATCCATACATGAATGCTATAATGATTCAAACACGAAAGGGACAGGTGTACTGGTGGGAAAATAAAAAAGGCTTGGATCATACACTAAATCATGAAGAAGTAACCGCGATGACGAGCAAATCTTCTGATTATTTGAAAAATCATGACCTAAGCATCAGCTGGTCGCCTTCTCTGAGAAAGCAAAAAGAATTGTTCCTTATCAGAGATTTCGTTGATCTGAGTCAAATAGATCAAAGTCTTGGCACGATAGTAATCAGTATCGATTCGGATTATTTCTTATCCCTGGGGAGTAATAGCTCAATTATTAAGCAAAATAATGTTGCAATTCTCAATCCTTTGAATGAACTGCTAGCGGGTGGCGGGACCCCTGGTATGGACAATCTTATCTCGAGGAGCCTAAGTCATCCGCTTAAGGAAAATGATATCTCTATGGCAAATGTCGATAATGCTGGGGCGGGGAGTTATTTATTCGTCCAAGAACGAACAGCAACGCTGGGCTGGCGGGTGCTTTGTTTTATTCCGATGTCAGAGCTTCTGTCCAATACACGCGTGTTAGTTTTTGTGATTGCTCTCGTTTCGCTGCTTGCCGTTCTGATATCTACCGGAATTGCCGTATTACTTTCAAATTCTACGACGCGAAATATCAAAATCTTGGAACAAACGATGCGCCGGGTCGAAGATGGCAATTTCGATGTCCGCATTATCCCGCTTGGGCGAGATGAGATTGGGAGTTTATCGATACGGTTCAATTTTATGCTGTCTCGGATTAACGAGTTAATAAACACGGTGTATAAAGAGCAAATTGCCAAACAACAGGCTGAATTTACCGTCCTTATGAGTCAGATTAATCCTCATTTCCTTTATAACACACTAGGTACTGTGAAATGGTATGCTCGTATGAACCATCAAGCCGAGATTGAGCAAATGGTCACCTCAGTTATTGAATTGTTGAAATCCTCAGTACGGCGTGTCGGTGAATTTCACAGCTTGGAGCAAGAGATTAACCAATTAAAAAACTATATTTATATTCAAAAAATTGGTTATGGCGATGCCTTTCACATGGACTATGAAGTGGATGAACGGTTGTTGGAAAGCGAGGTGCCTTATTTCATTCTCCAGCCGCTTGTCGAAAATGCGATTCTTCACGGCATCGAAATGTCCAAGGGGAGTGGACGTATTGTACTTTATGCGCGCATAGAAGAGAAGCAGCTCCTACTCATTGTCGAAGATAACGGAATTGGTATGGAAGCTGAACAGGCGCTTAATCTATTGAACACAGCAACACGTAAAGAATCGGTTCCTGGAGTGACGAGTATCGGCATTCACAATGTGAATGAGCGCATTCAGCTGTATTATGGGGAGAAATATGGCCTTAGCTACGAAAGTGCACCAGGATTAGGTACGAAAGCTATTGTTCGAATTCCGCATAGAACGCATCGTCAAAGGAGGAATGAGCATGTTGAACGCCATGATCGTTGAAGATAATGCGATATATCGGTATGCAATTAAAACGATCATTCGTTGGGAGGATTATGGGTTCCAAATTGTGAGCGAAGCACTTAATGGCGTTCATGCACTCGATATTCTGCAGCATCAGCACGTGGATCTTATTGTGACGGACATTTCGATGCCTGAAATGAACGGCATTGATCTGATCCAACAAGTAAAGCAAAAGGATGAATCCATCAAAATTGTGGCACTCAGCTCCTTCGATGATTTCCGATTCGTGAAGGAAGCCCTCAAGCTTGGAGCAGAGGATTATTTGTTAAAGCATGACCTCGAACCTGCCGCTTTACAGCAGCTATTAGAACAAATGAGCGGCAAGATTATGGAAGATCATAAACGAAGAAAACAAGCGAGTATCCGTGATGCCAGCTTTCAAGAGGTGCGTTGTCTATTGGGGCGAAAGCTTCTCTTAGGCGAGTTGAAGCGGGCGGAGGACATCGAAGATCAAGCGAACGCTGTTCATTTTCCAATTCATGGAGGTCCTACGGCAGTCGTTGTGATCGATGCTAGCTTTAAAGTCCTTGCGGATGATTCTAAGGAAGAACAGTCAGCGTACACAAATATGGTTATACCGATTTCGGAGCGGAGAACTGCGGTCATTACATATTTTCCGCAGGAGAAGAGTGAACACAAATGTATGGAGGAGACACTCCGGCAAGCATCGCAGCTATATACCCGGATGAAGAAGATGGGCTCTGTAACAGTGGGAATTAGCTCGATCGGCTATGGATTGAAGGATTGGGCGGTGTTATATAAGCAAGCTGAAACTGCCTTAAATCAATACGTTTATGAAGGAACGGGCCAACTCTATGCCTACACGTCCCTTCAGATCAATGACAAGGTTGAAACGCTGGCCGGAATCACGATTCAGCCTCTGGTTGCAGCGATGAAAAACGGTTTGTTCACTGCTATTGAAACGCAAACTGAGCTTTTGTTTCAAGGCCTCATTCAAAGGAAGCCGCCTATAGCTGAGCTGCGCAGCCTGCTGTCAGAGTTAATGATACAGCTGAAAACATTGGCTATAGAGAGGAACAGGTCCTCTGATCAGTTTGAACATGAGCATAAACAGGTTAGCCAGACGATAGAAGCCTTACAGCCTCTGCAGCAAGTGAAGCCGTTATTTCTAAATTTAAATAAACAAATTGCTGGGAATAAGGCTGAGCACACAATGATGCGGAAGGAAATCCAAGGAGCAATCGCCTATATGGAAGAGCACTATGCTGAAGACATCACGGTGGCAAGACTCGCAGAAGTTCTCCATTTGAGCGCGAATTACTTATCCAATCTGTTTAAAAGCGAGACGGGGATGCGGATTGTTGAATATATGAATCGATGCCGGATTCAGAAAGCGAAACAGCTGCTTCAAGACCCTGCATGGAAAGTATATGAAGTTGCTGAGAGAACAGGATTTCAAGAAACTTCTTACTTTTGCAAAGTATTTAAAGAGCTAGAAGGGAAAACGGTCAAGGAATTTAGGCGCAATGGTTGATGGTTCAAGATGAATGATGATAAATTCTGTGAATTATATAAGAAATCAGTGTTATATAGAATGCAAGAGGCTGCGAATTTGGTTAAAATTCGGAGCTTTTTTTATTTTGCGTGGGGCTATATCTTCGTAGTTTTGTTATATAACTTGATGTTTCTTTCAATGTAAGCGCTTTTAAAATAGCTTATACTAACTTCATAAAGAACAGCAAGCTAGGCATCCCAAGCGGATGAAACGGGTTTCATAAATGAATGAGGGTAGATCAAGGGGGTTAGCCATTGTATTTAGCAAAAAGTGAGGAAGCAGTGATTCAATTATCGTCAGAAGCACTGCGTATAGATGGAAAATCAGAAATTATACTTTGTGCCTCCTTATTTTATTTTCGATTACCACGCGGTTTATGGAAAGAGAGACTACATAAAGTTAAGGCCTTTGGATATAACGCTATTGATGTGTACTTTCCTTGGAATCATCATGAGACAGTGGAAGGAGTTTGGGATTTTACCGGAGAGAAGGATGCGGCTCAGTTTCTTCAGGATGCTGCAGATGTTGGACTGTGGGTGATTGCACGACCAGGGCCGTATATTTGCTCGGAATGGGATGGGGGAGCACTTCCAGCTTATCTTTTCGTCAAAGAAAATCTTCGCTTAAGGGATAGCGATCCTGCCTTCTTGCGGCATGTGGCCAGGTGGTATGAACAGATTCTTCCCATCCTGAAGAAGTATGAAACGGGTCAAGATGGCACCATCATTGCTGTCCAATTAGACAACGAGCTTGATTTCTATCCTTGCTCTGATCCCAAAGGGTACATCTCGGCGCTAAGAGATCTAGCTTTGCAGCATGGGATAACCGTGCCGCTCATTGCTTGCGCCGGACAAGGCGGCTTGTATGAGGCTTCAGGTTTTGCTGAAGGCGTTGTGCCAACATGTAACTTCTATCCAAATGACCAAGACCCTGCTTTCGAAGAAAAGGTGCTCTTCTACAGAGAGGAATTGGCTCGTCGGGGGCTGCCCTTACTCGTCACAGAGACGAATCGTTCGCACTTCTTGCTTCGCAGATTGTTATCGGCAGGAGCGAAGCTGCTCGGACCCTACTTGCAGGCTTCAGGGACGAATTTTGGCTTTACCAATGCAGCCAATAATTGGGGGAATCCTCTTTCTTTTCTTACCTCGGATTATGATTTCCATGGGATGATAACGCCCGAAGGACACATACGAGAGGAAGCTTATGAAGGAAGAATGCTGCATCGTGTGATTCAAACGTATGGCGCTTCCTTGGCAGAGGCTAAGCCTGAGCTCACAAGCAGTGACTCAGCCCCTTATCGGTTAGCGTTAAAGCAAGGCGGCGAGCTGCTCTTCCTATGCCAAGTCAATGAGCAAGATGAAACCGCTTACTTTCATGTGGGAGAAGATGCCATACCCCGTTATACCACACTCGTCGCAAAAGCTAGCCGCTGTCCGATCCTTCCCGTGCAGGTGCCTTTGCTGACTTGGGGAATCGCTGAAGGGACACTGGCCTACGCAACTGCAGAACTGCTGCTGGTGAAGCAGCTTGAGCAGCGCACGTTGTTCGTATTTCATACGGAGGGCGAAGGCGAAATTCGTCTCTGCTTTAATACGGATGTGCAGACAGAGGCTGGCACGATGACGTTACACGAAGCTGCGACAGGAGATCAGGTAACGGTATCCTTTCAATCGGGCGAGCAAGAGAGATTTGCTCGGATTCACTTAGTAAGCGGTCACGTTATCGAATTGATAGGGATGAGTCGTTCACGTGCTTTGATGTTAGAAAATATGGAAGATGAAGGCGAGCTGCATGTTGGCAAATGGGTAGAACGAGTCTCCGAAAGCCGCGATGTTGAACTTAGCTGGTCTCAAAGCTTAGTGAATCCCTTGAATACCCTTGCGGATGAAAGCTTATCGATCGGTGACACTGCCGATTATCTGGAGAAGCATGGTGTTTATCGAGGTTTCGCCTGGTACACCTGTCAATTATCACTATCGCTTGAGAAAAGCTGTTTAGGCATTATCGTTCAGCAGGCAAGTGATGTCGTTTCTGTCTATTCCGGTGAAACGTACCTTGGTACTGCAACACCGGGTGGAGGAAGTCAGTTCCTTCCGATTCCTACCGGCTCTCGCGTAGAGCCAGATCTGGTTGCTCGTGTCGAGATATGGGGACATACCAATTTCCATGATACGAATTTGCCGGGTCTGCACTTAAATGCTCTGAAAGGGCTAACGGGCATAGCTGGAGTAACGTCGGTTAGGGAAATAAACCAAAACTGGCGATTCAAGCTTATGCAATTCGGAGAGCACAAGGACGATTACGCAGCATCAGACTATGACGATCGACAATGGCCGATTGTGAGTGTTGGAGGGTGGCTCTCCGCAGAACAGCCCGCCCATCAATGCTACCGCAAACAAGTAAAGCTGTCGAAAGAAGCGGATACGTGGATTCTCCACACGCCTGGTAATTTCTCGCACGCCTATGCTTACGTGAACGGGCACGCACTCGGTCAATTGAATCCGCTCAATCCTTATCTTGATGTTACGCCTTATGTAAGGGCGGGAGATACGGCAACATTAACGCTATTTCTGGATAAAACGTATGGTTCTCTTAGCGGAAATATAAGTCTCTACGAAGGAACAGCTGCTAAACAGTGGACATTATCCTCCTGTCAGGAGAATGGCTTACTGCAGCATGCCAAAGCGTCGGCGCTTAAGGCTCTCCCCGTAGAAGGAGCTATCTCCTTGATACCGGGTACCCTGTCATGGCTGTACGGTGACCTTCGTGATGATAACCAAGGATTAGGCTGGAGGGTTTATGTCAATGGCAGCAATATGAAGCTGACCGTATTCTTCAACGGACACCTAGTTGGCCGTTTGTGGACGCAAGGCGGTGCCAACAGACCTATATTCCGTGGCGGCAGCGATGAATCCTTTTATTTACCGGGACCGTGGTTTAAGGGTGGCGAATCTGGAAATGAAATAGCCATCTTACTGGAGGCGGTATCGGCCTCTGAAGATGCCTTGCTAGAGCCTCTTCGCTTCGTACCCGTAGCCGCAGTTTAAATTGAAAGGAGAGTACGCATGAAAACTGCCATATCAGCAAGCTCATTAGAAGCGGCGCCTATTTCTGTCAAAAAGCGTATAACCCCACTGCGCAGATTTTGGTCGTATCGAACATTAGTCCTCATGTGTGTTCCTGCGATTTTATTTTTCTTAGTCATGTCGTACCTTCCAATGCCAGGGCTTTATCTCGCATTCATTAATTATAACTATTCTGCGGGAATCTTCGGCAGTCAGTTCGTTGGGTTTGACAATTTCAAATTTCTAGTGACCTCTGGGGCACTTTGGAAATTAACGTTTAATACGATTGCTTACAATTTAGCTTTTATTGTTTTTGGAAATATATTGCAGATTGGTATTGCCATTTTGCTGAACGAGCTTCGTAAAAAGTGGTTTAAAAAGCTTTCACAATCACTGATGTTCCTGCCATTTTTCATATCCTTTGTCCTTGTGGGCCTTATTGCTTATAACATTCTCAGTTATGACTTTGGACTGCTCAATGGGATTCTCAAATCGATCGGTTGGGAGCCGCTTAAGACCTACTCGAATCCAACGATTTGGCCTTTTATCATCGTCATTACGTTTCTTTGGCAGTCGACAGGGTACGGCTCCATCGTCTATTTCGCTGCGATAATGGGATTGGACTCAGAGATCGTAGAAGCCGCAGAAATTGATGGGGCGAATGCCCTGCAGCGAATTCGTTATATCGTGCTTCCTTGGCTAAAGCCGACGTTCATTATTTTGTTGCTTTTTTCATTAGGCGGTATTCTCCGTGGTAACTTTGGATTGTTCTATAACTTGGTCGGTGCCAACAATACAGCCCTTTTTGATGCGACAGATATTATTGAAACGTTCGTGTTCCGCTCTTTGATGAACAACTTTAACTTTTCTCTAGGAAGCGCTGTCAGTCTTTATCAGTCCGTGTTTGGCTTCTTTATTGTCATCACAGCCAACTGGCTGGTTAAGAAAGTTTCGCCTGAAAACACGCTGTTCTAATTCAACATGTAAGTGTTCATCAATTTAGATTGGTTAGGAGGGACATACGTGGAACAAGTCATCGCACGTCAAAGGGGAACTGATTTCTCATCGGTGGCCATTCGGCTATTCGGCTACTTCTTTATTGGTCTATTTGCAATCTTCTGTTTAGCACCTTTTCTTCTCGTCCTTGGGACGTCGTTCACAGCAGAGAAATCAATCACGTTACACGGCTATAATTTGTGGCCTAGAGAGTTTAGTACGTTTGCTTATAAAATTGTCTTCGAGAACCCTGGCGTCATCATCGGCTCTTATGGGGTCACGCTCGGCATTACGCTGATTGGAACAACCATTGGACTATTTATCGTAGCCATGACGGGTTATTCCTTGCAGCGTCCTGATTTTCCTTATCGCAATCGGATCTCCTTCTTCATTTACTTTACAACGTTGTTTCAAGGCGGGGTTGTCCCCTTTTACTTAATTATGACGCAGTGGCTGCATCTGAAGGATAACTATTTGGCTGTCCTGCTGCCCGGACTGATGAGCCCTTTTCTCATTATTATGATGAAAAGCTTCGTTAGATCCATTCCGCATGCGATTACAGAATCGGCCAAAATGGACGGGGCGGGTGATTTCAAGATTTTCACCAAGCTCATCCTGCCTATGACAACACCGGCACTGGCGACAATTGGATTGTTTATTGCTTTGGGTTATTGGAATGAATGGTACAATGCGATGCTGTTCCTATCGCCCGATTTGAAGTATAGGCCGCTTCAATTGTTCCTGTACAACGTCGTAACAAGTGCCGATTTTATCAAAAACTCATCGGTTTCCTCCAATGTACAGCCAAGGGATATGCCGCTAGAGTCCATGAAAATGGCTACCGCCGTAGTTGCAACGGGACCGGTCATTCTCTTTTATCCGATGGTGCAGAAATATTTTATCCAAGGTATTACCGTTGGTGCTGTTAAAGGCTAACGCAAAGCATATACCAAAATGATTATGGGGAGGCAAATCCGTATGTTCAAGAGAAAAAAGAAAGCGCTTAGTGTAGCTCTGGCAGCGACGCTTGCTGTAAGCTTGACGGCGTGCACCACACCTAGCAGTACAGGAACTAGCTCCACGGATAAAGGGACAGCGACTGCTACGGCAACAGGGACAGCAGCACCATCCGGCAAAATTGACACCTCCGAGTTCCAAACGATTTCCTACGTGATGTTGGGGGATAAACCGAAGAATGGTCAATTTGAAAAGGTGATGGAGAAGGTCAACGCCATTTTGAAACAAAAAGCAAATGCAAAACTGGAAATTAAATGGGTTGAATGGGCCGATTGGCAAACCAAATATAATCTTTTGCTTGCTTCAGGAGAACCAGTTGATTTGATTACGGTTGCAACAGATTGGTTGGATACGTGGCAGAATGCCCAAAAAGGTGCTTTCCAGCCGCTGGATAAGCTGCTTCCTGTGTATGCGCCGTTAACTTGGAAGGAAGTACCGCCAGAGAACTGGGCTGAAACGAAGTACAAGAATCAGATCATGCTGATTCCTGAAGATCATTATACGCAGTGGGTTAATCACGGTTTCTTGTATCGGGGCGATTGGGCCAAAGAGTTTGGGATCACGACGCCGATTACAGATTGGAAGCAGCTGGAGACCTATTTCCAAGGTGTGAAGGATAAGAAGCCAGGCGTTGTTCCTTGGGATGCGAATGGTACCGCCGCAGGTAATATTGGTGGCTACATCAATTCCTACACAGATGCGATTGAACTTCCGGTTAGTACAGGTCTCTTCGGTCTAATCTACGGCAAATCCTATGATGAGAAGTATAAAGCCTACAGTCCTATTCTTGATGATACCTTCGTGAATTTTGCCAAACTCATGAAGGATTGGGGCGACAAAGGCTTCTGGCGAGATGACGTGCTGAACTATAAAGGCGATAACCGTTCAGAGCTTGAGGCTGGTAAGACAAGCGTTGATCAGCATCATACGCAAACCTTCCTTGGTGAACGTATCAAAATGGATAAGCTGCAGCCAGGATCGGATCTCCAGTTCTTTCCATTCTCGGCTACACGCAACAATCTCGTATCCATGTCGATCACGCACGGAGGGACTTCCATTGGTGCGAAAAGCAAGCATCCGGAGCGCGCTCTGATGGTCTACGAGCTGATTCGTCAAGACCCGGAAGTGTATCGTTTGATGAATTACGGCTTGGAAGGCGTGCAGTACGTCGTCAAAGATGGCAAACGTTTCCGTCCAGATGGTTATGATGTACAAAGAGACGAATTCTATTCCAACTTCTGGGGTGGACGTATCGATAAGAATGAAATTCCAGATGGCAATGAGTATTCAGGAAAAGGCGCGATTTATGCATCCTATGACAAAATCAAAAAGCCATTCCCATATGGCCGATTCGTTTTCGATAAGGGACCTGTGTCAAACGAGCTGACTGCGGTTACTCAAGTTGTTGGACAAATGGGACCTGCGATTCTTTATGGCAAAGCGGGAGACCCAGTCAAAGCAGTTGATGATTTCCGCGCGAAGCTGAAAACAGCAGGTTTTGATAAGCTGATGGCTGAAGTCCAAAAACAATTGGATGCCTTCAAAACCACTGTAGAAAGCAGCAAATAAGGATAAAGATATCGAAGGTCTGTCTCTGAACAGGCCTTCGATCTTTACATTTTGACGTAACGGAGAGTGTATTCTTGGAATCTATAACCGTCTATGATATTGCCCGAGAAGCGAACGTCTCCGTCGCGACAGTTTCCCGTGTTCTCAATGATACCGCACCCGTTCGAACCTCGACTAGGCAGAGGATTATGGCGATTATTGAAAAGCATAAGTTTCAGCCCAATGCGTTGGCACGCAGTCTGGTGAATAAGAAAACGGGCATGATTGGCGTATTATTCCCAGATAGCAGTAACATGTTTTTCCCTGAGGTGTTCGGAGGGGCAGAGCGAGCTGCGATGAAGCTGGGATTCACACTCTTTCTATGTAATACATTTAGCAACTTCAGCAGAGAATCTGAATATTTAAATCTGCTTTGTGAAAGACAGGTGGAAGGACTCATTTTCATGGGGGGACGAATTAATTCACGCCTATGCCCCGAACTGCTCGTACAGGAAGTCGTGGATATCCAGAAGAGAATTCCAATTGTCTTAATTAATGGCAGTCTTCCGGGGCATCCCTGTCATCGGGTGAAAACGGACGAGTATGCGGGGACCCAGCTCATTATGCAGCACCTTATTGATCGCGGGCATCGAAGCATCGGCTTCTTAGGGGGAAGCGCTGAAACGACAACAACGATGGAAAAGCTGCAAGCCTACAAAAGTACGCTGGGAGCGAATGATCTCCCTTTTCGCAAACAAATCGTACGCTTGGGAGACTTCTCTATGGAATGCGGCCGCAAGTTGATGGATCAGTTCCTTACGCTGCCAAATTGTCCAACGGCCTTTCTTTGTATTAACGATTACGTAGCCATTGGTGCTATGAAAGCGGCTATTTCACGCGGGTTGCGGATTCCCGAAGACATCGCGATTGCAGGGTTTGATGACACCCAATTAGCTTCTGCGATGAATCCCGAACTGACAACTGTTTCGCAGCATAGTGAAGAGCTTGGGAGTCAAGCGATGGCATTATTATCGAGATTGATTCAGAAGGAAAAAGTGAAGAAACTGACGGTTCTGGAGCCTAAGCTCATTGTTAGACAGAGTACATAATGAGAAAGAAGTGTGCTGACTCAGCAAGAAGTGGCAGTTGGTTAAACAATAGGATAGAAGAGAAGTCCGAGCGGTTACGACTCCTCGGACTTTATGTATTATTAATAAAAGCAAGCATGATCACATCCAGAAATGTCCGCGTGACTTCATGCATCAGATATTGATGCATCAGTCCTTCTTGCTTAAAGCCCAGCTTCTCCAATACCTTCAAAGAAGCTTTATTTTCAGGAAATACTTCTGCTTGAATACGATGTGCGCCAATATGTTCCCGACTAAAGGCAAGAACAGCTTCAAGTGCTTCGGACATGATGCCCTTATTCCAATAATGACGGTTTAATTCGAAACCAACGTTGAGAGGAAGAAGAGGCTTCTTTTCAAACGTATCTCGAATCGGCATGAACATGACGGTGCCAATTAAGGTGGGATCGGTCTTCAAAGATATCCCCCAAGGGAATAGCCGTTTATCTTGAAAATATTGATTCCATGAGTGAATTAAGTCTATGGAATCTTGGATAGAGGCAGGGCCATTCCAGTCTAGATATTGGGTGACCTTGGAGTCGGAATAGAAGAGATAAAGATCCTCAGCATCCTCAGTGTTCATTTGACGCAAACATAAACGGTTTGTTGTAAGTAGAGGGAAGGAGTCGAATAAACCGGTCGTTGTCAATCTTGTCACCTGTCTTTGCTTCAAATTGTTCAACCTTAACTAGTAACCTAACATAGTAATCTGAAGAATACCTTAAAAAGAAATAAGTTCAATGTTCGTGCGTATCATTGCGGCCGTGATGATAGTCATTTTGGCATTGTCTGCAGGTAATATTTTCATTGAAATCAGAAATGCCAAGAAAGCGAGTATGGAAGCCATATCCAGCTATGGCATTCGATTGGCAGAGAGCTATGTGCAAGGGATCGATGCAAGTAGATGGGAACAATTTTTAAAAGATCCGAAGGAGAACGAGCTGTATTGGAATATCAGGCAGGAACTAGACCAATACCGTACGCAAAGCATCTGTTGTAGATATAGCGAATATTGCAAAAGCTTCATCCGACGGAACGCAGAACATTCACAAGCTGACACAGGATCAACTTAAGATTGCCCAAGAAATAGCTGACTCAGCAACGGCTTTGAGCGGATTAACGGATGAAATGCGATTATCTATTCAACGAATTAATGTGTAAATATGAATATAGATTTGGCTAGTTTCAATGAGTAGACGAATCCTATACAATATAACCGACAGGTATTGCCTGACGGTGGATTGTATAGGTTTTTTTAGTTTTTGATAAGTAGGGGGCAAACCATGCAGTTTCTACAAAAATATATAACCATGCCTTGGTTTCGTAATCAACGTATTCGCTATAAAATTATCATGATTTATTTTCCTCTAATCTTCGTGCCTTTATTTGTACTAGGTTTTGTTTCGAATCAGGTGTACACGAATGCGATTGTCAAAAAGACGATTAAAAATGTTTCGGATAACTCGTCCCTCATTATTACGCGCATCACAGGCATGTTAACGAATGTAGAAAGCTGCGCCAATATGCTGACGATCAATCTCAACAAATTAATCGTAGAAGACCCGCAATCTCAGGGGACAGCGGAAACGAGCTTACAGATGTACACGCAGATTACGAATCAGTTGAGCTTTGCCCTGCTTGTATTTCCCGATGTCCAATCGGCTGCGTTTATAGATGCGAATGGTCGAGTTTTTGGATCTAATCTCCTTATGGAACGGAATCGGGAGTTGATCGCGAGCAGTGAAATGCTTAAACAGGTTGACGCCTCCATTGGCAATAAAAATATTTGGTTTCCCATGCAGCAGCGTAATTACTTGACCCCTGATTCGCAAGAAATTGTCATGACGCTAGGTAAGCGGATTGTAAATATTTATACGGGACAACAGCTCGGTATGCTCGTACTGAATATCAAAGAAAGCACCTTATCTGCGATTTATCAAAAAATCGGCTCCATCCAGGATGGCAGCTATTTTATCGTGAATGAGGAAGGCGTCGTTATTTCATCACAGCACCCTGAGGATTTACTTCAAGAAGTTGCCGATCCAACGATGAAAAACTGGATTACTTCCAGTAAGGATACGTCGGATCTAACCTCTTTTCAACATGAGAAAACGCTTGTCGTAAGCTCCGATGTTCCTAGCTTTGGGTGGAAGCTCATCTCGATGGCTCCGCTTGAATCTCTAACCGCAGATACGCGTAAAATCACTGTCCTTATTGTATGTATTGGGTTGATCTGTTTATTTTTTGCTTTACTTGGTGCGGGTATGCTTTCGCAATTGATTGCCAAACCGATCATGGGGCTAACCAAACATATGAAGAAGGTCAAAGAAGGCAGTCTGAACATTGAATTCCAGGTGAATTCAGAGGATGAGATTGGTTTATTGGCTTCGGGCTTCAATGCCATGATCAGGCGAGTTCAAGAGCTGCTGACGAACATTAATTTTGAGCAAAAGAAGAAGCGTGAATATGAGCTGGCGCTTATTCAGGCGCAAATTAAACCGCATTTTCTGTATAACACGTTAGATGTTATTTACACCTTGTCAGAAATGGGACGAGCACGGGATGTACAGCGAACAACCAAAGCGTTGGCCGATTTCTATCGCGTTGCTCTGAGTAAAGGAAGAGAGACGATAACGATCGAGGAGGAAGTCCGCAATGTGAAGGATTATTTATCCATCCAGCGTATCCGTTATTCCGATGTGTTTACCTTTGAATTTGATATCCGGGGTGAAGTGCTCGGTGGTCTTATCCCGAAATTAACCATTCAGCCGCTCGTAGAGAATGCGATCTATCATGGTCTTAAAACGAAGGGCAGCCTGGGGCTTCTAAGGGTAACAGGTGAAATTGTGGAGGGTAAAATCAAGATTATCGTCAGCGATGACGGGGTTGGCATGCTGCCGGAGCGGCTTGAGGCTCTTGTGAAGAAACCGGAATCTCCAGAGCAAGCAGTTGGCTATGGGTTAAGGAACGTGAATGACCGTATACAGCTTTATTTTGGCGATGATTATGGCCTACAAATTGAAAGTCAACTAGGGCAGGGCACAGAAGTTACATTATGGCTCCCTTTTCAAAGTGAGGAAGGTTAAAATATGCAGAAAATACTAATTGTGGATGACGAATCCATTTTCCGGGAATACTTGCGAACGGCATTAGATTGGGAAGCTTATGGATTTGAAATATGCGCAGAAGCCAAAAATGGGGTCGAGGCGTTAGAACAAGTTGACGTGCATCGTCCTGATATTGCCCTTGTGGATATTACCATGCCGTTTATGGATGGACTCACGCTGACGGAGCAATTGAAGGAGCGATATCCAGCTACAAGCGTGGTGCTGATTACGGGCCATAACGAATTTGATTATGCTCGAAAGGCGCTTAAGCTTGGGGTTGAAGATTACATTCTTAAGCCGTTTTCGAAGGATGAATTGGTGCTGACATTGCTTAAGCTTCAGAAGGAGCATCAGAGGGCTCAAGAAGAGAAGTCCACACTGAAGGAAAATCAGCAGTTGATGAAGGAGAGCTTTCTTAATCATTTGTTAAGCGGTGATTACAACCATTCCGATGAGGAGACCAGTTTAAGACTTCAACAGTTCGGAGAATCCTTCGAGTCCCTATGTTTTGTGGTCGCGTGTATTGAGATTGATAACATGGATCTCAAGTGGAACAAAGTGAGTGAACGTTTACTTTGGAAATATGCGGTGACGAACATTCTGAACGAGGCGCTCGAGGAAACGGAGAATCACTTGATTTTCAATGGACCTGAGGGGCGCATTATTTGCTTGGTGGAGCACCAAGGGAATGGTGAGCTGGAAACTCCTGCGTTAGGCGGTTACGAGAAATTATGTTTCCTGATCAAGAAATATTTGAAATTTACGATCACAGTCGGTGTAGGTCGGAGTCAATCCGGCTATCAGGGGATTCGTTCTTCTTATTTGGAGGCGCTTGAAGCCTTGCAAAATAAGTTTGTATTGGGGAATGATCGTGTTATCGCATACGGATCAGAAGCTTTGGAGTCAGGAACTCAAGCCTTTTATCCCACGGAAGTGAATGAAGAGCTGCTCGTACAATTACGCATGCAAAATGGGGATAAGGTAGATGCTAAGTTGGAAGAAATTTTCCAAACGATTCGTGATCAGCGGCTATCCTTAGACTACACCTATGTCATTAGCATGGGACTTATTTCTGTTTGTTTGTCTTATGTTACAGAAACTGGACATCCGATTGAAGATTGCTTCGGAGAAGCCTTTTTTCCCTATAGTGAAATTAAACGGTTGGAATCCATTGACGCCACATCTGTATGGATCAAGGAATTGTTTAATCAAGCTATTCTTTATACGGGGAAGCACCGAAAGACCCGATCGTCGAAAATTGCTCAATCCGCCAAAGAATATATCGAGCTTCATCACGGAGATCCCGAGCTGCAATTGGATCAAATTGCCCAGCAGGTGTACATCAATCCCAGCTATCTCCGGGCTGTTTTTAAGAAAGAAATCGGCATGACGGTCACAGATTATGTCACGCATGTTCGTATGCATAAAGCGAAGGATTTACTCGGTAAAGGGAACATACGCCTTGCGGATATTGCCGAAAAAATCGGCTTTAACGATCCTAGCTACTTCAGTAAAAGCTTTAAGAAATTTTTTGGATATTCCCCTAGTGAGTATGAGAATAACCGCTTATGAATTTCCTGAATGTGCGGATTTTACAAGAACCCCTCGATTATTCCATTATCATAAGGGGTTTTTCCTTTTATACTCAGGTTGTAAAGAAGAGAAAGCACATGATGCCTGGGAGGTCCAACGAATGAAAAAAATGGGAGTTACTCTTGTAAGCTTGCTCGCGGCTACTAGCCTTGCAGCTTGCGGAACTACAAACACAACAAAAGATGCTGGTGCAACTAGCGCGCCAACGGCTGCAGCAACAGCAGCACCCGTGAAGTCGGATGCAAAGCCGGTCAAACTTAGAATTTATGCCCAATACGCAGATGAAGATACGAAAACACCTTATGATTATGCCGTTGCGGAATTGAAGAAGGAAATGCCGAATGTTGAGCTAGAGCTCGATATTCAAGCGCAAGATGATGGCCAGAAGCTGAAGACTTATGCAGCTACAGGCAATCTGCCAGACATTTTCGGAGCAGGATTAGACATTATCGATACGTTTAAGAAATCCAATAATATTCTAGTTCTGGATGAGTACGTAACTAAATTTGGCTTCAAAGACAAAATGCAACCAAGCGCATTGAATACACTTGTAACCGATGACGGCCACACTTACGCATTCCCTTATGCGGGTAATGAAGTAGCACTGCTTTACTACAACAAAGATTTGTTCCAACAAAATGGTGTGAAAGTGCCGACTACCTATGATGAAATGATGACGGCAGTTAAAGCGTTCAATGCGAAAGGCATTACGCCACTTTCCATTTTCGCTAAAGAAAAATGGCCTTGCGTAGCCCTTTATGACATGTTCGTTTCACGCGCTGAACCAGCTGGTGTGACGAAGCTTGATAAAGGCCTTGCCAAAGCAGATGATGCTGCTTACAAAACAGCTGCAGAGAAAATCATCGAGCTGGTTAAAGCAGGCATGCTGCCAAAAGGCGCAACGAACTTAAATTACGATCAAGCAGCAGCGCTCTTCCATGAAGGTAAAGCAGCGATGTTTATTAACGGTCAGTGGGAAATCGAAGCGGCTACGAAAGCGCTCGGTGACAAAGCAGGCTACATGTACATTCCAGCTGCTGATGCAGCAGCTTATGAAAAAGGTAAAACAGCATTCAGCGGCAGCGGCGGTCCTGGTGGATATGCCGTATCAGCCAACACCAAGGATAAAGAACTTGCAGCAAAAGTGGCATCCTTTATTTCCTTGAAATATGCGGAGTACAAGTTCACAAACCGCAGCAATCCAATCGTAGCTACCAAAGTAGACAAGCCGATTGTGAAACAGTTCCCTCCTATGATGGAACAACTATCCAAAGATATTCCGAAAATCACAAGCACAACAGCGTTCTCATGGGGATTGTCTAATCCTAAGTTCAAAGCAGCGCTTGAAGATGCCACACAAAACCTGTTGACAGGTAACTATACAGCGGATCAATTCGCGAAAGACTTGAATAAAGCGGCAGTAACAGCGAAATAACCGAAGTTTCTATGGAAAAGGAGACTCACACTGGACCGCTATGCGCCGGTGTGAGTTTTCTACTAAAAAAGGGAAGTGATGACATGCGCAAATTCATGGGAAATAAGGCGGCTATTATGCTTTTCACACTGCCGGCACTCCTTTTGTATACAGTGATTGTGTTTTATCCGATTTTGCAAACTTTCTATCGCAGTACATTCGAATGGGATGGATTAAGCGAAGGCACTTTTATTTTTCTAGATAACTATATTCGATTGTTTCAAGATAGTATTTTCTACACATCGCTATATAACGGTTTCGTTTTTGCCGGTATTTTGGCTGTCGTTCAAATCGGAATCGGCAGCGTGCTTGCTTTTGCCGTCGCAGAAGGGTTCAGAGGAAGCAAGTTTCTAAGAATTAGCTACTTCATTCCTGTGGTTCTTTCTATTACGGTAGTATGTCAGCTGTGGCTGGCGATGTATAACAGTGAGTACGGCTTGATTAATAAAATTTTTGAAGCGCTCGGCATCTCGTATCGCCAGGATTGGTTGACGAACAACAAAACAGCGATTTTCGCCATTGCGTTCGTGAATGCTTGGCAGTATATGGGTTACCAGTTCGCATTGCTGTTGGCGGCTGTAAAGTCCGTTCCAGAGCAATACTTAGAAGCGGCACGTATTGATGGAGCCTCCAAATTCAAAGCGCACATGGCGATAACGATACCCATGCTAGCTGAAACATATAAGTTTTGTTTGGTCCTAGCGATTACAGGCGGATTTAATGCTTTCGCTAATATGTTCATTATGACCGGCGGGGGCCCAGGGAATTCTACGTACACATTGACCTATTTGATGTACCGCTCTGCGTTCCGTGTTGGTGAATTCGGTTATGGAAGCGCCGCGGCTGCTTTCCTGGTCATCGAATGCTTGATTGTGACTTTGGCTATTAACCGACTGATCGCAAGAGAACGGATTACATTTTAAGGGGGATGACAGATGAACGGAATACTCAAATTGCGTAAAAAGAATCCGCTCCTGGGCATCTTATTATGGGTATATGCGGGGTTGTCAGTGTATCCACTGCTGTGGATGGTCTTTTATTCGCTTAAAAATAACAATGAAATCTTCGTGACGAATCCATTCGGCTTTCCGACTCATCTACGATTCGAGAACTATGTGGATGCTTGGTCAAGGTTCAATGTACCCGTCTACTTCAGTAACAGCTTGTTGGTAGCAGCGGCGACCGTTGTGGGTACGATTGTACTTTCGGTTACGTTTTCCTATGCCGTTGCCAGAATGCAATGGCGCTGGAAGGAAGCCGCTCGTATTTATGTCGTGATTGGGATGTTCATTCCCGTGCAAGTGATCATGATTCCGCTGGCGATTCTCGTACGTGAGTTCCATCTGGCGAACACGTATTGGGCGCTGATCGTTCCTTATATTGCCTTCAATATTTCATTCTCCAGTATGGTTTTCTATGGTTTTTTCCGCAGTATTCCGGTTGAGTTGGAAGAATCAGCTTGTATGGATGGTGCCAGCATTTACCGGACCTTCTATACCATCATATTGCCGATTATTAAACCAGCGATTGCAACGATGGTGATCTTCGTCTTCTTGTCGGCATGGAATGAATTTACAATGGCATTAATTTTGATTACCAAAGAATCCTTGAAAACCTTGCCGCTCGGACTGCTCTTCTTCCAAGGTCAGTTCACCACCAATTGGGGAGCAATGGGCGCGGCGATGACGATCGCGAGCTTGCCGACTGTGCTTGTGTATGTGCTGTTTAGTGAGCAAGTGGAGAAGGCGCTAACCGTAGGGTCTGCCGTGAAAGGATAAGACGGCTGCGTATTTGCAGAGTTGATGGATTATTTTGTAAAAGGTGAAAATAGAAAAGACCTGCCATTTCATGAAAATGGGAGGTCTTTTTGCATTTAGGAACGGCTTAATTGCGAATGAAATACGGAATCGCAAGCTCTGCAGGGGATCCTTCAGCTTAAAGGCGATTAGTTTCTCACATTTATCCAAGTGGTAAGTGAGTGAATTTCAATGTGGCGGTAATTAGGAATACCAACTTTGGGAACTATGATTTTGCCAACCAGAAGGAGTTGGTTTTGCCAAACGTCATGAGGCTGAGCTACGACGAGCGCCTGGGATTCGAACGCGTTGGGAAGATATGGGTGGTTTCATTTTTTGCAAGTTGTACGGAATGCAACAATTTCCTTGATTTTTATCGTAAAAATGGAATTTGTTTCATTTCGTACAACAATTTGGACGTTATTATTCCTTTTAGGGCATTTTCAAGCGAAATTGTTGTATGTTTTGCAACAATAGATGGGAAATGGTTGGTTTACTCGACAAAAGTTGTACAAAGTACAACTTGCCTCTATGTGTTCTTCTTATTAGGTGTTCTTCTTATTAGGTATTATGCTACTAGGAGTGCCCCTCTTAGGAGTTCTGTTCTTTAGGAATTCTGCTCTTTAAGTGCTCTGCTTATTTGGTGTTCTACTCTTCAGGTGTACTGCTTTTCTTTGCTACTAGGAGTTCCCCTCTTAGGGGTTCCGCTCATAGGAGTCACTGTTTTAGCTGTCAACGCTTCTAAGCATCACTGACTCCCTTTACTAACCCAAAACGTAACATTGTCCCCCTGCAAGCCTTTGGCACCTGACTTTGGGTCTTGTTTAATGACGGTTCCCTTAGGCTGATCGTTTGCTTCAATCAAAAAATTGTAATGCAGACCGGCAGCCAAGGCTTGCGCTTCGGCATCAGATTGAGATAGACCTACCAGGTTAGGTATGGCCACTTCCTCGGCTTGTTTGTTCGAATCTCCGAGGGGCTTCGTTGTTGATGGGACAGGCGTATTTGTCGACATGGTAGGTGTGGCGGTGGGGATAGGTACCACGACAACAGACTCCGTTTTGGGAGATGGCCAAAGCGCCCAAACTGTGACCAAGACGACGACTAAAATAGCAATTGCTCCTATCCCTGCCTTACTTAGAGCGCTCAATGATTGTGATCGCTTATCAGCAGCGGGTGCAGCCTCGTCCACCTCATCAACTTCATCCACCACGTGCTTTTGAATTTTACTCGGGTATTGATAATGATTTTGCGTGTGGATAGGCCCCGCGTCCTGCTTTTGACCGGAATATGGTAAACTCCGCAATCCAAAAATCAACGAAGAAAGTGATGCGTGACCATGGCAGACGAGCTTAATCAGCTTAATTAAAGCCAATTTTTGCTCATATGTCGCAGATGGGATCGGCGTACGCTCCAGATGCGTATGCATCACTTCAAAAGCACCACTAATCGTCTCCGCGCCAGTAAATAGCTGAATCATCAACCGACAAAGCCCGATGGCCCCTTGTGCCTGAGGATCGCCCTTGTCCCAATAATTAATGACGGAAAGTTTGCCGTGATCATCTAACCATAAGTTCTCAGCGCCTACTGTAAATCCTGTAATACGTTCTTCCATTGCGTCAAGCAAGGAAACCCCTAGATCAGCAATCATTGCAATGATGGTATGGAAGGACATTTCTTTCTTGTTAACATGGTTGGAGAATAGTGAGCCTGGTTTGGCTTGCAGAATGATCGTAACCGAATCTTCCTCTACAGCTGTATCCAGGATATGTTGAAACCCGTCATGTATGAAAGCTGCTTTATGATGAAGGGTTCGAATGTAATCTTCACCGACCTGCCCAGGTTGAAGCTCTATTTGATAAAGGAGAACTTTTCGAGTTAGAAATAAATCATCACCATAATGCAAAGTACCATGAGGTAAAGCGACGATCTGTGAATCTGGCACATAGCGCGTACCCATTTTTTTATGCATGGAATATCCATCCTCTCTCTTGATGGCATCATTGGGAGTTGCCTTTATTATATATGATTCGGCGGGATATAGGAATTTAGGTATTTTGTTATGAAAAATAACATAAATAGTCGAATTTTTTGTTGGATTTTATCAAAATGGGTATAAACAAGAGTCTGAAGGTGGAATTCATAGTAAAGTTCTTGAATAAATGCTTTATATTGTTAGATAAACTGACGCCAATCGAGGTGGAATCAGCAAGATCTGGGTGAATGGATGGTTTCTTTGGATTAATATGGTCGGAGTCTACATGCTTTGGAAGGCATTCAAGCTCCTCAAGGAGAGGACATCAAGCAAAATCAAGATCAAATAGATCGGGTTTTAGCGTCAATTCATCAAGTGGAAAAGATTTGAGTCAAGCGTATTATGAGCTTCAACATGAGCAATTGGAACTGCTTGTTGTAAAGCTTATTGAAGAAGTCGAGGGAATATCAAAGTTGAGTCTGGATCCTGAGGCAGATAGCAGTTATTTCATTTATTTTACTGTACACTTTTTTTCTCAGTTTTGGAATAAGCTTGAGAAAAATGAGTTGAAAGGTATAGAAGCTGCTGCGCGCCAATATAAAGAACCCGAATTTTCTATGAAGCCATTTCTAGCTGACAAGATTCAGCTGATTTAGGCTTTTTTCTAACTTCGCAGAGCTAAAAGTCTATGATTCAAATGGCCTAGATGATATGATAGTTTTACAGATTTTTTTACAATTTGATCCAATATGAGGGGGAACTGTGTTGAAAAAAGTCGTTATTTTGGGCGGCGGTGTTGCCGGGATGAGTGCCGCGCATGAATTGATCGTCAGAGGCTATGGGGTGTCTGTCTACGAGTTTAAAAGTATTCCAGGCGGGAAAGCGAGAAGTATGCCTTTTGTAGGCAGTGGAATTGACGGGAGGAAAGATCTTCCAGGCGAGCATGGTTTTAGGTTATTTCCTCGCTTTTACAGACATGTCATTGATACATTGAAACGAATTCCCTATGAGAACGGAACCGTATATGATAACTTAACAGAAGTGACGCGGTTAGATATTGCCACCTACACAGCACCGCTATTGCCGCTGCTGGCCAAGATTGAATTTAGTTTAGACAATTTTATGGTGGTCATCAGAGATTTATTCGATAATGGCTTAGGTCTAAGTATGGATGATCTAGAGCAATACGGACGTAAGCTATGGCAAGTCATGACGAGCTGTGATGAACGCATTCGCGAGGAATATAACCTCATCGATTGGTGGAATTTCATTGAGGCGGATCAACAATCCCCTGCCTTTCAAAAAATATTCGCTGGATTCACCAAAACCCTCGTTGCTTGTCAATCCAAAATTGCAAACACACAAACTGTCGGCCCTGTTGCTGTTCAAATGACACTAGATATCACCACACCAGGCACGAGCTTCGTTCGTCTCTTGAACGGTCCAACGAATGACAAATGGGTGAACCCTTGGCTAACTTTTTTACGAGATCAGGGAGTTGATTACCATTTAGAGGCAAAAGTTGAAAGCATCGACTGCGTGGATGGCATTATTCGCAGTGCGAAGGTGACAGAGAACGGTAAGACCTTCGATGTCGAAGCTGATTATTACATAGCTGCATTCCCGGTTGAAGTGATGGGTAAATTCATTACCGACGCTATGGTGCAAGCCGACCCTACTCTTGTAGGTGTGCAGAAGCTTGTTGATTCCGTCGCATGGATGAATGGCATTCAGTATTATTTGAAGGAAGAGCTGCCTATCACACATGGACATGTTATATACTTAGATGCACCTTGGTCGCTGACTTCAGTATCCCAGAAACAATTTTGGCCGGATGTCGACCTTACTCAATATGGTGATGGCACAGTGAAGGGCGTTTTATCCGTCGACATTTCGGATTGGGACACACCAGGGGTATTATTCGGTAAATCGGCTACACTTTGCACGGCTGAAGAAATTAAAGCCGAAGTATGGGCACAGATGAAGTTAAGCTTGAATGTGGATGGTGCCGTTATCCTAGAAGACGATGTTCTGCATTCTTGGTTCTTGGATACGGATATTCAATTTGAGAATCCTGATCAGGCATGTACGAATATGGAGCCGCTGCTCATTAATCGCGTGGGTACTTGGGATGACCGTCCAGAAGCTTATACCGCAATTCCGAATCTGTTCCTGGCTGCTGATTATGTGCGTACGAATACGAACCTTGCGACGATGGAAGGCGCTAACGAAGCGGCACGACGTGCAGTTAATGCCATACTGAAACAAGATGGGTCGGCAGAAGAGCCTTGTGAAATATGGGAAATGTACACATTTGAGTTTATGCATATCGATTTATTGAAACCATATCATCATCATGATAAGCGACGGTTTGAGAAGGGGCTTCCTTGGGATGGAGAGCTTTTTTAGGAATACCTAGCAGCTAGTTTTACTAGGAGGATTTTATGCTAATTTTGCCGGAATACGAGTTAATCAGACAAATTTATCAAGGCGAACGGACTGTACTCTATCGCGCAGTTCATAAGCCGACTATGGAAAAAGTAGTTATCAAGACCTTGCGTTCAGACTTTCCTGTTTCCGCAGATATCGCTAGATTGAAACGAGAGTATGAAATAGGTAAAATGCTGGACTTTCCCGGCATTGTTAAGCCATTGGCGCTGCCCAAGCATCAAAACAGCCTAGCTCTCATATTGGAAGACTTTGACGGTGAGACCTTATCAGCTTATTTCCCAATGTTTCGTCAGTCCATACAAGCTTTTCTCATAGCAGCTATTCAATTGGTTAAAATAGTTGGGGATATTCATCAGCGTTACGTTATACATAAGGATATTAAGCCTAGCAATATTATTATTAATCCCGATAAGCAGATCATGAAGCTGGCTGATTTCAGCATTTCCTCTTTTACGAGAGAGCGTCAAGAAATGCTAGACCCGTTGATGCTAGAAGGAACGCTAAGCTATATGTCACCTGAGCAGACTGGTCGTATGAATCGTATTATCGATTACCGAACGGACTACTATTCCTTAGGGGTCACGTTCTATGAAATGCTCACCGGACGTCTTCCGTTTCAAACGGAAGATCCGGTGGAGCTGATTCATTGCCATTTTGCCGTGACGCCGACTCCTCCCGAAAGCTTGCGGATGGGCATACCAAAGCCGCTATCTGATATTGTCATGAAGCTTCTTGCTAAAAATGCGGAAGATCGATATCAGAGCGCCTACGGCATTATTCAGGATCTCGAGCACATCTTGATGCTGAGCAATTCCGGAGAAGAAATGACGGAATTTACGGTTGGGCTCTATGACATGACGGACATGTTCCAGATACCTCAAGGGTTGTACGGACGAGCTCAGGAAATCGAAAATCTGCTGCATGTTTACGGACGTGCGGTGCATGGATCGCTGGAGGCCGTCTGGGTAACCGGGGAATCTGGTTATGGCAAATCGTTTCTCATCGCCGAGACGATGAAGACGATCATGAAGGACAATGGCTGGTTCTTATCCGGCAGATTCGAGCCGAACAAACAGCATGTCTCGTATCATGCGTTGTCTAAGGCACTGCGTCAGTTAGTCCGTCAGCTTCTGACGGAGAAAGATCATCAAATCGAAGAGTATCGCGGACGATTGCTGAAGGTACTGGGAACGAGTGGGAAAGTGCTGACGGATCTCGTTCCGGACCTTGAGCTCCTAATCGGTAAGCAGCCCGTTGCGAAGCAGCTACCTCCTCAAGAAGCACAGAATCGATTGCATTTCTTATTGCAGCAATTTCTGCTAATCTTCTGTGTGAAAGACCGGCCCATCGTGTTGTTTCTAGATGATTTGCAGTGGGCAGATGCGGCATCCTTACAGTTTCTTGATCTGCTTTTGAACGATTCACAAATGAAGTATTTCCTTTTCATAGGTTCCTATCGAAGCGAGTACGACACTAATTGGTTTTCATCAACCCGTGTTCAATTGCTGGACAAGCTCCCAGAGCGACTTGTTACGGAACGGATTATTTTGCAGCCACTGGAAATTGCGGATGTCGGGCAGTTGATTGCGGAGTCGTTGAAAACCGAACAGCAGCAGGTTGTTGAGCTGGCTCAGCTCGTTCTGCAAAAAACCGGAGGGAATCCTTTTTTCGTCAAACAATTTTTAACGGCTTTACACGAGCAAAATTTACTCACCTTTAATTATGAAATTAATCGTTGGATATGGGATATTAGTGAAATTCAGAAGCTTAGAATTACCGATAATCTTATGTTCCTCCTAGCTGAAAAGCTGCAGCGAATGCCACCTAGAACGCAATACTTATTGCGGCTTGCTGCTTGTTTGGGGGCCTCCTTTGACCTGGAAGCGCTTGGTATTATTGCTAAGATGTCCTTTACAGATATACTGCAAGAGTTGGAAATTGCTATCCAAAACGGATTGATGATACCAGTTGGTACAGATTATAAGTTTTTTATCGAGATCCAAGGGAACTCAACTGCACGGGACATACGTTTTATGTTCGTGCATGATTCCATTCAAGAAGCCGTCTATGGATCCATTGAGGAATCCATGCTGCCAGAAATGCACTTGAACATCGCGCATCAGCTGCTGGAGCATTTAACTGAAGATCAGGCCGAGCCCCGTTTGTTCGATATCGTCAACCATATGAATATCGGCTCTAACTTATTAACGGAGCGGAAGGAACTTATCCAGCTTCTAGAATTTAATCTCAGTGCAGGCCGCAAGGCTAAATCCTCGAATGCTTATCGTTCAGCACTGCAGTACTACAATAAAGCATTAGCTTTGCTGAAGTTGGTAGAGAGTGCGGAATTAAATGACCTTAGCTTTTCCATTCGACTGGAGAAGTCAGAAGTGCTTTATCTGAATGGTCAGGCGGATGAAGCCGAGATATCATATGAAGAGCTGCTTATAGATGCCCGTACGAACGAACTTAAGTTGGAAGTTTATAACTTACAAGTGATTCTATACACGAACGTCGGTAAGCAGCATAAAAGTGTGGAAGTCGGATTGAAAGCATTAGCTGAACAAGGCATCCGTGTATCTAAAGAACCTACAGGCGTGAACATTTTTTTCGAATATATGAAGCTGAAAGCAATGATTGGGCGGAAGAATACACTTCAGCTGTACGATTTACCGATTATGGAAGATGAATATAGAACCAAATTAATGAACTTAATGATGAGTATTGCCATCTCCGCCTATTTCGTGAATACGAATTTATTCGTTTTGTTCATGTTCATTATGACGAAGCATGCCTTGAAGTATGGCAATACCCCCATGATGGCCTATGTATATGGATCCTATGGCTTGATTCTGGGCTCGGGCTTCGGGGATTATCAGCTGGGCTACCAATATGGGCAGCTTGGCGACCGCATGAATGCCAGATTTCAATCTCATCAATTCCGCAGCAAAAGCCATTTCTCATTTGGTTTGTTCGTGACGCCTTGGGTAAAGCCTTTGCAGGTGTGTTTAGAGCATTTGAAGGAATCGTTCCGAAGCGGGATCGAAGACGGCGACTTGGTTTTCGCAGGTTATGCCCTAACGTATCAGGTTTTAGTAAAGGATTTTCAAGGTGTTGTCCTTTCGGAAGTACAAGAAGATCTAGCTAAAAACTATCGGATATTGGAACAGACCAATCATCATGACACCCTACTCATGTTAGAAATGCTCCGTATGGTCATTCATAATTTGGAAGGGAAGTCTGAGAATCCCCTGATTATTGGCAAGGATGAGGAAGAGGAAAATCAATTTGTCCGTAAACTGGAGGTCCACCCGAACCAAGTTATTATTCATGAGTATACGGTAAAGAAAATGATGCTGTATTATTTGTTTGGTCAATATGACGAAGCTTTAAAGTTTGGTAAAGATGCGGAACCTATGCAGTCTGTTTCGTTCGGTCTGTTTCATATTCCTGAGAACTATTTCTACTTTGCTTTAGCTATAGCTGCAAAATATAAAGAGGCTGTGATCCTAGAGCAGAAGATGCTCGCCAAACAGATGAGAAAGATGCTTCGCAAGATGGATAAATGGGCTGCCCATTGTCCGGAAAACTTTTTGCATATTAGTCTTTTAATGCATGCGGAGTGGAACCGTGTTATGGGCCATTTCCAGAAAGCGGAGCAAGAATACGAAACGTCAATCCGGCAAGCAAGAGAGCAGGGGTTTATTCAGCATGAGGCGATTGCCTGTGAGCTGGCAGGGAAGATGTACAAGGAAGCGGGACGTGAAAAGATTGCCAAAACCTTTTTCGTCGATGCGTATTACGGTTATCTAAGCTGGGGTGCCAAGGCAAAGGCCGAGGAGTTAATGCTGCGTTATCCGGGCTATTTAACATCACTTAAGGAGTCGAAGGATTGGGGCACAACCAAAATAAGTGACTATTCCCTGCAGGCGCTTGATTTTATGACGATTATGAATACGTCTAGGTCGTTGTCGAGTGAAGTTAACTTGGAGCAATTGATTAAACGGTTAATGGAAATTGTAACTTATTCGTCTGGCGCGGAGAGAAGCATCCTTGTCTTAAAGGAACGTGACAGCTTATTCGTGGAGGCTGAGATGCTAGCCATCGACGGCAAGGATTCTTGTACCGTAAGCTCTGTTCTACTAGAAACAAGAGAAGATCTCCCAACCGCTGTGATTCAATTCGTTGCAAGAACCAAGGAAGGCGTAGTTCTCGATGATGCCGAAAATAAGGGATTCTTTACACATGATCCGTATATTCGTGCAACGGAGAGTAAATCGATATTCTGCGAGCCGATCCTGCATCAGGGCAATCTAGTTGGCGTCTTCTATCTTGAAAATAATTTGATACGTAATGCCTTTACATCAGACCGTCTTGATATTATCAAGCTATTGTCTGCACAGGCGGCAATATCGATCGAGAATGCAAGACTCTATAATGATTTGGAGGCCAAAGTCAAAGAACGGACGAACGAATTGATCTTGATGGAGACGTCCCGCCGAGACTTGCTGTCTAATATTTCCCATGATCTGGGCACCCCACTCACGTCCATTCAGGGTTATGTAGAGGCTATTCTGGATGGGATTATTCAAGAGCCTGAGGAACAGAGAAAGTACCTTTCGGTCGTTCATATGCGGATTGTCGGCATTCAGCGGCTCATTACGGATCTGTATCAGTTAAGTCGACTTGAGACGAAACAGTTCCATTTTCAGCTAGCTCCAACCTCATGCGGAACGATGGTTCGTCAGCTTTTTGCGAAGTATGAGCTGGATGCAGCGAATGCTGGAATTACCTATACGTTAGACATGGCACATTCGGAAGACGAAGAACTGCTTTTAACGGTAGATACAGATCGTATTGAACAGGTGTATGCAAATATTTTGTACAATGCAATTAAATTTTCCACTAGAGGCGGATTTATTGATGTTCACGTGGCAATCAAGGATGAGCCGAGAGAGTTAGTGATTCGGGTTACCGATACCGGCGTGGGGATTAGCGAAGAGGATCTTCCACATATTTTTGAGCGGTTCTACAAAGTTTCTAAATCACGCAGCACGTCTGGCGGCAGTGGTCTAGGACTTGCGATTGCTAAGGAGATTGTACAGTATCACGGTGGCCAGATTTGGGCGGAAAGCCGCCTTGGAAAAGGATGCAGCATCTCATTCTCGTTACCAGTGCATCGAATTTAAGCCCCGAGAACCGTATACCTCACATGATTCAGTGTGCGGTATACGGTTTTTTGGGTTAAGGTCGAATGGTAACTCTGGTGTGAATGGGCACAAGTGCGGCTAATTCAAGCACATCTTCGTTGTACATGCGGATACAGCCGTGTGATGTTCTCTTTCCTACGGAAGAAGGATCATTCGTGCCGTGGATACCATAATGAGGTTTGCTTAAACCCATCCACAAGACGCCGAATGGGCCTCCAGGATTGGGTTGTTTATTGATAATAAAAAATTCACCCGTCGGTGTATTGGTTAACATTTTACCAATACCAACTGGGAATCCACGTACAACGATGTTTACATCCAAAAGATATAATTGAAAGTCAGAAAGATCAACAATAATTCGGTAATTGGGCATAGGATTGTCACCTCGATCTATACTATGTAAAATGGAACGATTTAGATATTGAAACTTACATGTGATATACTGCTGTAGAATCAGTCACCGAAGGAGAAACAGACATGCAATCATTTCTACAGTTTAATCCAACGAAATTATGGTTTGGCCAGGGTCAAATTGAGCAGCTACATCAGGAACTTGGTACTACTGGCAAGCGAGTATTGCTTGTGTATGGCGGTGGAAGCATTAAGAAAAATGGCGTATACGATGCTGTTATGGAACAGCTTATACATATGCAAGCAGAAGTGTTTGAAATGTCCGATGTAGAGCCTAATCCACGGCTTACCACTGTTCGTAAGGGCATAGATATTTGCCGCGATAAGCAAATCGAGCTCATTCTGGCCGTTGGCGGGGGGAGCGTGATTGATTGTGTCAAAGCGATTTCCGTGGGCGTTTATTATGATGGGGATGTTTGGGACATCATTACCCGGAAAGCTGTGCCTCACAAAGCTCTTCCTTTCGGAACGGTTTTAACACTTGCGGCAACAGGTTCTGAGATGAATAATATTTCCGTCATCACACATTGGGAGAAAAATGAAAAGCGTGGTTGGAGCAGTCCTTTCGCTTATCCGGCTTTCTCAATTTTAGATCCGACGTACACCTATTCTGTGCCTAAGGATCAAACCGTTTACGGCATAGTGGATATGATGTCGCATGTGCTGGAGCAGTACTTCCATCTTACGGAAAACACAACTATGATTGATCGATTCATGGAGTCAGTCCTCTTGACAGTCATAGAAGCTGCGCCGAAGCTGCTTGCCGATCTTACCAGCTATGAGCATAGAGCAACGGTCATGTATGCGGGCACGACTGCTTTTAACGGGCTGCTGTCCAGTGGCACAGATGGTGGAGATTGGGCATCGCATCAGATCGAACATGGCCTATCCGCTGTTTATGATATTCCGCATGGCGGAGGGCTTGGGATTGTATTCCCGAACTGGATGAAGCATTGTGCAGAGGACGATCCTACACGGATGAAGAAACTGGCGATTGCAGTCTTCGGTATCGATCCATCAGATAAAACGGATCATGAAATTGCACTCGAAGGGATTGACGCGCTGCGAAGTTTCTGGAATTCCCTTGGTGCGCCAAAACGGTTAGGGGATTATGGAATCGATGATTCCAGGATAGAGGAATTAGTCCATAAATCATTCATGAAGGACAATGTGGGGCAATATAAAAAGATGACGAGGGAAACAGTCAGAGATATTTTGATTCGATCTTTAGTCTAAAAAAATAAGCTATCCTGATGTAGATTGATCTACGCGGGGTGGCTTTTGTTTTTTTGCAAACATTAAAATTGCATAAACTCGTAGAGAAAGGATCAATTATCATGTAAAGTTAATGGAGACAACCCATATTATGTAAAGGCTCAAGGGAGTGGATTTAATCAAAATTCGAATTGTTGGAGCTTGTGGCAGCGTGAAATCCTATCGTGTCATTAAGCAATTCCTCAAATTATGAAATTGACCAACGAACATACAGCGAAAAGGATTATTATTAAAGATAATCAAGAGATTCTGAAGTATCTACAAGAGATAATATGAGACGTAGTTCTTTTTATTTTTGGTTACTCACTTTTTTGTTCATTAGTGCTTCAATTTTTTATTTGATAGACCTAATGACATTTAGAGCAAGGCCAAGTGGCGCAATTTCAGGGAATGGTAATCCCGCGATCATCATCATACTTGTTGCAATTCCCATATATGCAGTGTTGCTAGTTATGACTTCGATGTTTTTTTATAACGTTAAGCGTGTAACTAGGATAAAAAAAGGTTTGATCATCTTTTTTATAAGCTTACTCCTAGTTTTTTGTGTTTTAGGAGAGATCAATGAAGTCAAATGGCATCTTGATACACTGAATGGAGGACCTAACAGTTCGAATTCAATTATTTATAGGTGGGGATGGTTCAATCAGTATACAAACACCATTTTTTTCAATGTAAATAGCTTTGTTTTTGGGATAGCCCTTTCAGGAATGTTGGGGTGTATACTTTCAATTAAGAAAAATCGTGAATGACAACAAGCATGAAAAAACCTCTTGGCATAGGCATCTCTGGAGGCGCCGGAAGTGGAAAGACGACGTATGTGGAACCAACCTCGTTTCTGATCGTGTAAAGAAAGGAAGCTCAAATGCCATTCTTAAAAAGAATTTCCCTGGATTGGTCCCAGTTGAAACCAGAGGATAGAGAACAATTTCCATACCAAATACCAACCATTCAATCCTTCAATGAATACAATTTTGAATCTAACGTCACATTTTTTATTGGCAATAATGGGTCAGGGAAGTCTACTTTACTTGAGGCAATTGGCGTATCTTGCGGATTCAGCGTTGTAGGCGGCAAGGATTTAACGATTTCGAAGGAAAAAGACGATGTATCTTTAGCGAGTATTATGCGGCTGTCTTGGCTCCCTAGGGTTAAGGAGGGGTTCTTTTTCCGTGCCGAGACATTTGATACGTTTGCCGGTTATATTGATGAACTCTCGAAAGACCCCTACGTAGGGCAATCAGCGTATGCACCTTATGGTGGGAAATCGTTGAATCAGCAGTCGCACGGACAAGCCTTTTTAACTTTTTTGAAAAATAGATTAAGCGGTAAGGGATTATATCTCTTAGATGAGCCAGAGTCGGCCTTATCCCCGCAAAACCAATTAGCATTCTTGCGAATGATATGGGAATTGGAGCAGTTGGGCCAAGCGCAGTTTATCATCGCTACTCATTCTCCGATTTTGATGGCGTACCCAAACGCGAAGATTCTACAATTTTCTGAAACGACGATTGAACCAATCGCGTATGAAGATACAGATCATTTTACTCTGACGAGAGACTTTTTAAATCACAGAGAGCGCTATTTTCGGGCTTTGTTTGAGGAAGACATTAACAATTAAGCAACTGGGGGAATCAGAAATGGCATTTTTCAAGAAAATGTTAGCACGCGTTGGGATTGGGAACATCGATATCGACACGCAGTTTCATACGGAGGATTTTATTCCGGGGGAGATGGTTGAAGGGGTCGTTATTGCCAAAGGCGGAAAAGTGGAGCAGAAGGTGGATAAAATCTACTTTCAAATCATGACGGAATATAAGAAGCCTGTGGAGATAGATGCTAATCGCGATGGGCGAACTGAAACTCGTATGGAGAATGAAACCATCGTTATTGCCAATATACTGCTTGGTGAAAGCCTCGTGATTGCGCCGGGGGAAACAATTGAAATTCCTTTTGAGTTCGTACTGCCGCATGAAACGCCAATCTCAATCGGTGTCAGCCCGATCTGGGTGCGCACAGGCTTGGATATTGATAATGCGGTTGATCCTTCGGATCGTGATGATATTGAAGTTCAGGCACATCCGCATACTGCGGTTATTTTTGAAGCTCTGGAAGAAATGGGATTTCATTTGCATCAAGCGGAGAATGAGTATTATTTACAACGAGATTATCATTTACCGTTTATTCAAAAGTTTGAATTTGTTCCTAATCAAAATGGCGAGTACCGCAGCTCGGTGGATGAACTTGAACTCATCTTCTACCCGGATAAGGACGGTGTAGAGATTATCCTAGAGTTCGATCGTAAAACGCGTGGTTTCAAAGAATTTCTTTCGGATATGTTGGATACGGATGAGTCTCATCATCGCTACTTTTTCAATCTAGAAGAGTTGGAAGAAGGTTCTTCCTCAGTAGCGGATCAGTTCAGGGGGATCTTCGACGAGTTGTTGGAGTAATACATAAAAAGAGGCTGTCACCAACGGTAGGATGATTACCGGAGGGACAGCCTCTATTCATTTCAACGTTAGTTTCCATAATAAGAGGCGCTAAGAGCCTTCGCATCCATCCATTATGCATGTGCTAATTGTTTAAATTCAAGTTTTCCAGTCGTTAAATACGTGAGTTCCGGTGTTGAGAAAAAGTCAGCTAATCGCCGAAGCCTCATATATATCGTTCGCAAAATAACGGAATCCATCTCTGTGATCATACTGCGATTTGCAATGAAATCTCGCATGCCCACCTTGATGAGAAAATCGCTATTTCGAAGATCGGTTATCAATTGTTTATTGGGAAGTTCTCCGTAGTTGACTATGTACTTCGTTTGCGCAAGAGCGCTTTGATACAGTTCAGCACATGCTCGTGTAATTTGTACTTGCCTCTTTGCACCCATAGCGTCTGTAACAGTTAGCATTTGATTTTTGGTATCTAATGAGTTCTTTTTCAAATAAACAATTTCGTGAGAGGCAATACCCTCTGTGAGTAAACGAACGATGATGGCATCTTGCGGATTGATACAGCGAGTTTCGATAAAATGAATTTGTTCTAATGTAATAATACGAAATCAGCATCCCTTCAAGTGTGTAAATTGGATTTCAGTAAACTTTCATTCGGCTTTCAGCAATAAGCAACTATATACTCTATGTGGAATAAAGATCGATTATGACTGTTTACAATAAATAATTATTAACTTTATTTTCATGAAGAAGCAGGGAATACTTGGCTTATGCAGAAGATGAGAGTATAGATGTATGAGTGGAGTTGAGAGGGAGGCGCTGTTGAAAATGGTGAATGAAGAAGGGGAATTGAAGAAGGTGTTAGGCTTGCGAGATTCGATTGGTATTGCCCTTGGACAAATCATTGGAGCAGGTATTATGTCAATAACTGGCATCGCTATTGCATTAACAGGGATTGGTGTACCGCTGGCTTTCGTGTTTTCCTCTGTTTTTATGCTGATCATCACGATTCCTCTTGCCGTATTAGGCTCAGTTCTTCCTACAACTGGAGGCATGTACACATACACGAGTCGTTTACTTTCTCCGAATGCAGGGTTTGTCTATCTAATCCTTTTCACATTCGGTCATTTGACCATCGCTGTGTATGCCATTTCATTCGCTCAATATTTGCAGGGAATTATGCCCGGTACGCCGATCATGCTTGTTGCTTTCATTGTGCTGACTTTCTTCTATCTCATTAATCTGTTTGGCATCAAGTTCATGTCATCCTTAGGAAAGGGGCTCGTAGCGATTAAGCTGCTGTCACTTCTTGTTTTCATCGTATGGGGAATTTCGAAGGTCGACTATACGGTGTTTCATCCCTCAGCGTTTTTTCCTCAGGGCATGTGGAGCTTTCTTACAGCGGTTGGCATCACATCTTTTGCGTCTGGAGGTGCTTATGCCGTAGTTGAGCTCGGAGGCGAAATGAAGAGGCCGCAGAGAGATATTCCGCTTGCCATTTTCATCAGTAGTGGCATAGTTGCCTTGCTTTATATAGGCATTGGCATCGTAGCAACCGGAGTGCTGCCGATTTCTGATGTTGCAGGAGAGTCGCTTTCAGATGTGGCGAGGACGATACTGCCCAATCCATTGTTCCTATTTTTTATCATAGGAGGGGCCATGTTTGCTCTGGCTTCTACACTTAATGTGACATTTTCCTGGGTGACGAGGGGGATGCTGGTAGCATGTCGCGATGGTTGGCTCCCAGCATCGTTCGGCGCCGTTAATCGAAGGTATGGTACACCGCATTGGCTGCTCACGTTTTACTATTTGCTTGGGGTTATACCCATTGTGACAGGAGTATCGTTGACCACGATATCCCAGCTAGGGGTTGGTATTTTACTCATTTCAAGCATTTTCCCCGTTCTTTCTGCCGTACAACTTCCACGCAAGTGCCCTGAGCTTTATCGCAATGCACCTTTCACTATGAAGCCGAGTCTGCTTTACACCATCGTCATCATTGCCGTTGGTTTACTGGCCTTTCAAGGCTATTTACTCCTCAGCCGATTGTCGGCTCCATTAATTGTAGGTAACATGGTGCTTTTCGCAGCAAGCATCGTTTATGTGATGATTGTAGGCAAACGCCGAATAAATAAACATGCTTCAAAGGCAGTTGCAAATGATAGTCGTGATATCAAATTGTGGCAATAATTGTTTTCAGTTCTTTTGTAAACTCTTTGGAGGGCAGGGACTGATGGCGATTCTTTAGACGTAGAGAGCAGAAGGAAATATCCATATCCTCTCCGGTGATCTCTAATGCAACAATACTGCCTGTTTGGACATAGGGGTCGTATTTCAGACCGATTTCCGTATAAAATCCAATAGCAATTCCTTCGGCAATCACTCGTTTTGCAGCCTCTGAATTCCCTAGCTTAAATAAAATATTCGGCTCTCCATATTTTTTTAATTTACTTATCAGATACTCAGAATTCAGGAGGATCGGTTGATGAACAAGTTCTTCTATGGAGATGCTTTGGCGAAGAGACAGTGGGGAGTTTTTCCCCACGCATGCCATCACTCTGCTGTCCATCAACGTCTCAGTGATCAATTGTTTATTCGGCTCTTCATAATTCCGGGATACGGCGATTAGACCAATATCTACTTTACCGCTTTGGACTTCTTGTTTAATTTGCGGATAATCAAGTTCCAACATTTCAAGCTCTACACCAGCATGTTTTGCTTTGAAAATCGCCAAAGTTGAGGGTAAAACACTCAAGCATAGGCTAGGCACAGATGCGATGGAAAGGAACCCTGAGAGCTGATTGGAATGAAAACCTGCCGTCTCTCGGAGTTCCTCTACTTTTTTTATGATCTCTTCCGCTTTGCTTATAATTAATTTCCCATCTTCCGTAGGAATGGCTCCGAAGCGCGAACGCTTAAATAGCTTCACCCCAAGCTCTTCCTCCAGACTCACGATAGCCTGACTGATATTTGGTTGGGAGACATGAAGCTTTTCGGCAGCTAGTGAGATCGAACCGGTTTGATTGATTTCAATGATATAGAGAAGTTGTTCAATCCGCATAGTTCTCCTTTTTGGGAAGCGATTTATGTCGTAAATATATCCCAAAAGCGGATGATAGGCAATGATAGGGAAGCCCTATTTTAAGAGGCTCCGGACTCAACATTCAGTTTGCTTAGCTCCTTCATTTGTCCGTTGAAGACGAAACGTGATAGCACGACGCTGATTTCATATAAAGCAAATAAGGGGATGGCCACCATCAGATGTGAGATGAGATCAGGCGGTGAAATTAGGCTAGCTAATATAACCAGAACGATATAAGCGTATCTGCGAAATTTGTTCAGGAGCTTTGGATTCAGCAGTTTTAGTCTAGTTAGAAACATGACGACGATGGGGAGTTCGAAGGCAATCGACAAAGGCAGCACAATGTTCAGCATGAAACTAAAATATTGGGCAACACCGTACGTCGGGGTTAATCCAAGATTATCGGAAATTTGGGTAGTGAACGTCATGCACATGGGGAAAACAACGAAGTAGGCAAAGGTTAAACCGATGATAAAACACAGGACGGTATAAGGAATATAACGGAGTGTGGCTGACTGCTCCTCCTTCGTTAGGCCTTGTTTAACGAATCCCCAGATCTGATAGAGGATAAAAGGCAAAGTGACCGTTAGGGATATCGCGAACGCAATCATCATATAGAGGCGAATACTATCCATGGGGGAAAATACATGCCATGTCATGTCGGATGCCGGGGGTGTTTGCTTCAAGTACAGGAGGAGCTTCTGGGCGGCAAGAAAGCCGGCAATCATCGTAAGGATTATGACGATTAGAACTCGAATAATACGTGTTCGCAGTTCGGACAGATGTTCAACGAGAGACATCATTTCTTTTATTGGCATGGAAAACACCTCCAAAGCTATGTATGATCGTCATTGACTTAAGATCCCGCTAGCATGCGCTTAAGCTCAACGGTGTGGAAGCCGTCCATCAGCTTCGTGTGGATCTCCATGATGGTCTGAATATCCTCAAATGAATATTTACGAACGCCTCCTTTACTTCTCTCTGGGAAAATAAGTTTGCGATCTTCGTAATAACGAATCTGCCTCTCCGATAACCCGGTTAATTCACTTACCACACCAATTTGAATCACTTTCTTCTTCGTCATCGACATCATCCAACCTCCTAGACATGTTAGATAGATTAACATTTACATGACATTTGTTACAAGTTAACTCTATCACCATGCCTATATCTGATCAAATAACCAATTTTTATCCCGATATAAGTAATATTTATGTAATATAACCTAACACATATTAGTGACTAATACATGTCCTACTGGTACGTTTAAGGTGCGGTTTATCCAAACTTGAACGAGGAGATGGGAGCATGGAGAAGACACCGATCAAAGAAGATCAAATTACACGCAGACAATTTTTGACTACTGTCGGCAAAATAGGAGGGTCAGCCGCACTCTTTAGTGTTATGGGGACTCTGGGGCTCTTATCCCCAGAAACGATGAAAGCGGCAGATTATACTCCGCCTTCAGGCAGGGATCTCACTTCAACGAACCGCAACGGGAAAAAGGTGATCATTCTAGGCGCAGGGATAGCCGGTATGACGGCTGCCTACGAGCTGGGAATGGCCGGATATCAGTGCACAATTTTAGAAGCGAGAGCTCGTTCCGGCGGTAGAGCTTGGACGGTTCGCAGAGGTACGACTGTTTCGGAAATAGGTGGCAGCAAGCAGGTTGCACGCTTTGATAATGGGATGTATTTTAATGCGGGACCGATGCGGATACCCCAGTTTCATGTAACGTTGGAATATGCGCGTAAATTTGGTGTCGCGATCGAGCCCTTCAACAATGTGAACGAGAGCGGCTACTATTATAACGAAAATGTGGGCGAATTGTCGGGTGTGAAAGTTCCGAAGCGCCAAGCGAAGGCAGATGTTAGGGGCTATGTCGCCGAAATGCTAGCTAAAGCGGTAAATCAGAAAGCACTGGATCTCCCTCTTACAACAGAAGAAAAAGCTAAGCTTGTCACTTATTTGAAAACCGAAGGGGATTTGAACGCAGATCTGTTCTATAAAGGTTCGGAAAGAGCAGGGTATAACGAGGAGCCAGGCGGTAAATTCGACGCGGGCGTACGTAGAGATCCATTTAGTTTAAAAGCGATCATAAATTCCGGTTTTGGGCAATTTTTTAGCAGCGAATACAGTTATGATCAACAAATGATGATGTTTCATCCGGTAGGCGGGATGGACCAAATTGCTAAAGCGTTTGAGAAGCGAGTGGGGGACCGAATTGAATTCCATGCAGAAGTACAAGAAATTAAGCAATCCTCCGACGGTGTTCGTATCCTGTATAAGGACTTGAATAGCGGCGCCAGCAAGGAAGCTGCCGGAGACTTTTGTATCTGTACGATTCCTTTGTCTGTCCTTAAGGATATTAAGGCCGATTTCTCCGCAGACATGTCGACGGCTATTTCTAAAATTAACTACGCATCCGCCGGTAAAATTGGGCTCCAGTTTAAACGTAGATTCTGGGAGGAAGATGAGTTTATTTTTGGCGGAAGCTCACTGACCAATATGGACATTTCCAGTATTTATTACCCGCCGACTGATTATTTTGCCAAAAAGGGACTCCTCTTAGGTTATTATGCATTCGGGGGTAACGCTGACAAGATTGGTAAAATGACACCTGCCCAAAGGGAAGACTACGCATTAAGCCAAGGGGCGAAAATTCATCCGCAATATTATAAAGAGTTCGAGGCCTCTTTCTCCGTAGATTGGAAGAAGATCAAATATAATCAAGGCGGATGGGCTTCGTATACGGCTGATGACCGCAAAACGTATTACCCTACCTTGTGTAAGCCGGACGGTCGCATTTATTTGGCTGGGGAGCATATTAGCTATATTACCGCTTGGCAGGCAGGGGCGATTGAATCCGCAAGGAAAGTGGTTACTGAAATTCATGAGCGCGTAATGAAAGAGTAGATGATGAGGAGCGATGAACGATGATGATAACGAAGAAAGTGAAAACCATGGCAGCCGTCACATTAGGATCATGCCTCATATGTGTCAGCGCCTATGCAGCCGGAACGGAAAAAACTAGTAAATACCCATCAGAGCCAATTAATGAAGTGGAATTCTATGGTAACCCAGCGTCCTCGATCTCTGCCGGAGTGTCCGTACCTGCAGACTCTTCTTACTTATTCACAAGCGGAACGGTGCCGCCTGTTCTTAATAAAGAGGGGAAAACGATTTATGAGCGCTATGGCGATACTAAAATGCAAGGTACCGGAATACTTAAAGAGATAGAGAAGCAATTGAAGGATAAGGGATTGACTTTGGCTGACGTCACTTATCTCCGTGTCTATCTTACAGCGGATGCGGCCAAAGAGGGCAAGTTTGACTATCAAGGCTGGTTCGATGCTTATGTGCAATTTTTTGGCAATGAAGCGAATCCGGTTAAGCCAGCTCGCTCTACGGTTGGTGTGGCAGGACTGGTTAACTCTGATTGGCTAATAGAGATCGAAGCTGTAGCCGTATATCCGAAGCATCATAATCAAAACTAATGAAACGGAGTTGATTCCTATGCTGCAAAATATTGGCTTTCCTGGTCTCATGTTAATCTTAGTTGTTGTCTTAGTCTTGTTTGGTCCTTCCAAGCTTCCAGAGCTTGGTCGCGCAGTGGGACGCACGCTGCACGAGTTCAAAAACTCTGCGAGGGAACTCGTATCCGAGGGCAAAGAAGCACCTGAACATGTAGAGCCAGCTGATAAGCTGTTTGAGAAGGCGAAAGTATAAACGAAGCTCAGAAAGCCTGTATCTGTGATTATTCTCTTTGGAGGAGAGCATCTCGTTACAGGCTTTTTTGCGCTTCTGTACAACGAATTAACCTTCTTTCACTCTTTTGAGTCTTGTATAGTTTGGATGTGAAAAAAACACAGGAAAAGCAATGGATTTACACAATCATTTCATGATAGTCTGCTCAATATGAATCTTCCATCAATTCCATGGAGAGGAACTACGATGCGCTATTTATCGAAAAAGCTGCCTTTTTGAGCGTTGAGGAGAACGTAGATGCGTTAATTTGCCGTTTGGATTGAAATATGGCTCTTAAAGCGAAAATAACGAATCGCCCTTCCGTTAGGCTAGCCATATAACCTCATTCAAGCAAAATAGCGAATCGACGTTCCGCCTCAGGTTTTGGATGGTTTGAAGGAAACTAACGATTCATTCGCCTCAGCGCATGATGATAAGTCGATAAGTTAACTTGAGGCAAAGCCTCAGGTTTTTTTACATGTGATTGGATAGAATCAGCCATAAATGGGCATTCACTAGGAGATTAGCTCCTGCTCGAACCAATTGTCCTCTTTTATATATCGACATTATGGCTTTTGTATGGGATTATGAATGTGAGTTGGATAAATAGGGGGCAGTCTGGATGAGATTCACAAAGCCGACAGCATTAGTGACTGGCGCATCTAGCGGATTTGGCTTATTAACGTCAATAGCTCTGGCCCAAAAGGGGTATCACGTTATCGCAACTATGCGTGACCTAGATAAAAGTGAAGATTTGCTCGCGAATGCTGAACAAGCTGGCGTAACAAATGCCCTCGTAATCATGGCTCTTGATGTAACGATTCATGACTCGATTGAACAAGTCGTTTCTGATATTATGGACAAGTATGGCAGAATCGATGTTCTCATTAACAATGCGGGTTTTGCTGTCGGGGGGTATGTGGAAGATGTACCGATGGAAGCGTGGAGATCTCAGCTGGAAACGAATGTATTCGGTGTCATTGCAACAACGAGGGCCGTCCTGCCGCACATGCGCGCACAGCAATCTGGTTGCATTGTTAATGTAAGCAGTGTGAGCGGGCTATCGGCATTTCCTGGCTATGCCCCGTATAGCACTTCGAAGTTTGCTATTGAGGGCTTTAGTGAATCGCTTCGTTTGGAAATGATGCCCCTGGGTGTACGCGTCGTGCTTGTAGAGCCAGGTGCCTATAAGACAGAGATTTGGCGTAAAGGTTTCGAGGCGATCCATACCACGGAAGCTTCTCCTTATTGGAAACGGCTTAGTAAAATGCTTGACTACTCAAGGAAAGCCTCCGTGACTGCACCCGATCCGCAGGAAGTAGCCGACCTAATTGCACGAATTGTAGACAACCCGCGGCCAAAGCTCCGTTATCCAATGGGACGTGGTGTAAGGTCGGGGCTGAGGGCGAGAAGTCTTTTGCCATGGAGATGGTATGAAGGCGTTTTGAATCGATTATTGAAATGAAGAAGGATGTATTTGTGTAAGTACGAATAAACCAAGGAGTGAAATGAATGTCTCGTAAGTGGGAAAGAATGGTAAGCAAAAATACGAAAACTGTAAACAAGAATCGCTCCAAACAGGGGATAGCTCCGATTTCTTCGGATCCGGACCGATCGGAAGTATTCAAGGGTAGAAGCATTATGTTAGCTTTATTTTTTGTTCTAATTTCCATCTTATTATTGGTTACTTTGACCAAAACAGACGGGGACAAGATGTACTGGTATACGACACTCAGTTACATGGCGGTTGGACTGTTCGTTTATTTTATTCGCCGTCCTTATTTAAAGGTTAGTAAGACGAGTATCTCGAAGAGGGGTTTTGCCAGAGAGCTTGTACTTAATGCCGATAAAATTAAAGAAATCGTATACTCCCCAGGTCAAGTGGTCATTGACCTGAATGGGAAGTCACCACGTTGGGTGTACAATAAATCTCTGAATCGATTCGACGTAACGGCCATGGCTGCTAGATTAAAGAAATTTGCTGAGCAGAACCAGGTTACGTTTGTGGATAAAACGGTTTAATAACAGATAGCGCGATCTGGAGCATGTTGTAAGTACAGAATGCGCGTGATGGAACATAAGTTAAGGCGACATGGAATATGGATAAGTGTAATAGCGCGACAGGAATCTCATAAACGATGAAAAAAGCCCAATTCGACATTGGGCTTTTTTGCTGCTTAGGCGTGATGAGCCAGCTAGAGATTAGACGGTTAGAGCAGCGATGATTCGTAATTATGGGAAATCTTAATCATACTTATCATCGTCGATTCTAACCACATTATCCACCATAAGCTCAAGTTCCGTCTCGAAGTTCAAATGAAGCGGTGCTGGAAGGAGATCGAAGATTTCCTGTATCATGTCCATGTCTAATAACTCATCAATGGTTTGAGGCCGCGGTTCTAACTCATAAACCCATTCACGGACTGCATCGATAAATAAATAAAAAGAAGATTGGAATTGATCGGCGACAGCTTCCTGCTCATCACCTCGTGATGCCGACATGGCATTCCAGTTTTTTAGCGTGGTTTGTAAGGCTTGCTCTACGATTGGGTTCATTCTAATCTCCTAAGATTCATAGGGTGCTTTAACATTTTTTCTAATGAATTGACATGATGGGGGATGGAAAAACTCTACAGCAGCAACAACAAGTGGATTGTTGTACACCGTACAGCATAATTCCTTCATTTAGTTCAAAAGCCAATGAATGTTGTACGATGTACAACATTTTTTCTAAATTCAGACCTAATCCAGCTTATTAAGGTGATAATCTTGCACATTATGCAACAATCATTTCATTCAGCTTATTTGTTTAACGAAATGTTGTAGAAACTACAACATGTCATTCAAACCTAATGGCAAGGCACTTTCTCGAAGGGCTAGAGATTGCTAATCTGTAGGCTTTCGCTATTAGCGGCAAAGATCCGCGGTTCTTCGGACTCGGATGATCTTGCAAAGTCGGGACCTTTTAAACCATATGCTTCCCCTGTTAACCGCAATGTCAGCCATCACTTCAACGCCTGCGTAGAAGCTCGGATAATCATCTCCGAAGGCAGAATGATCTTCCGATTCTCATGAACGGCTTCGCCTTCAATGCGTTCAATCAACAGCTGCATGCCTAATAAGCCGAATTGATAGGCAGGCTGTGAAGCCAGGGTTAGAAAAGGGCTAATCGCACCTGCTGGGCCGAAATCGTCAAAACAGACGACCGATAGATCATCTGGCACCTGCAAGCCGCGCTGTCTCAATGATTGAATGACACCGACGGCGAGCATGTTGTTAGCCGCGAAGATAGCTGTAGGTGGATCTGCAAGATTAAGGAGTGCATCTAATGCGGATTCATCGTGGAAATCACGATAGTTTAGATGTGCGACGAGCGTGTCATCTATGGATAATCCACTAAGTAGATGCGCCTCACAATACCCCGTGTAACGCAAGCGGGCTGTAGAGACATCTTGTGAACCGTTAATCATAGCGATTCGGTGATGTCCCAAACCAATTAAATGCTCAACAAGTTTCCTCGCGCCTTCCTTACTGTCCCCGAGTACCACATCCGCCTCAATTCCCGGTATTTCACGGTCCAAAACAACGAAGGGGATATTATGCTTCTGCAGTTGCCCAAGATTCTCGACAGAATGATCGCCCGTCGGGGCGAATAGAACGCCATCCACACGGGTTGATAGAATCATATCAACGTAGTCTTTCTCTTTCGCATAATCTTCATCACTATTCGCAAAAAGCAGCCGATACCCAGCACGTTTAGCTGCATCCTCTGCACCGCGTGCAAGCGTAGTATAGAACGGATTTGTAATATCCGTAATGAGCAGGGAAAGAATTTTCGTCTTCTGAAGTACCAGACTGCGTGCCATCGAATTCGGAATATAGTGGAGATCTTCCATTACTTTCCTTACCCGCTTGCGCGTTGCTTCGCTGATACGACCTGTATTATTAATAACCCGTGAAACGGTCATTGCCGAAACTCCGGCTTTTTCAGCGATATCATAAATTGTAATCACGTTGAGTCACCTTTTTATCTCATCCTATTCGTCTATTGTATAGAAATTAAGGATTGACAGCAAGGCTTAAAATTGATAATTTTGGGTTATCGATAACACTTAATTTTGAGGAGGTCTTGAATATGCTTAAAGGTATTCCTTCCATCTTGTCGCCGGAGCTTTTGAAGGTGCTGATGGAAATGGGGCATGGGGATGAAATTATTCTAGCGGATGGCAATTTCCCTGCTGCCAGTCATACGAATCGCCTGCTGCGCAGCGATGGCCATGGTGTACCAGAATTATTGGAAGCGGTTTTATCGTTATTCCCACTGGATACTTACAGTGAACAACCTGTAGCACTTATGGCCAAAGTACCAGGGGATAAAGTGGAAACACCAATTTGGGCGACATACGAAGAGATCATTCGTACCCAAACGCAACCACAAATTGAGTATATGGAGCGATTCGCTTTTTATGAGCGAGCGAAGAAAGCCTATGCGATCGTTGCAACGAGTGAGAAAGCTTTATACGCCAATGTTATTTTGAAAAAAGGAGTCATTAATGAGTAATTTGGATTATCGATAACTCTAAAGTCACACCCGTCTTGTAAAGTGGGGGCAGCGCAGGAGAAGCTCGTCAGAGCGTACGATCTAGATGCCTTGTCCTACTACTACCACGGTGCGCCGGGGGGCGATTACGAGAAGCTGCAGGGCGGCTTCATCGTTGGCCATTCGCTGCTCACCGCACGCGGTATCCCGTGCTCCGGCGAAGGGGACCTCAAGACGGCCGTCTCGATGAAAATCAGCGACATCCTTGGCGTCGGCGGCAGCTTCTCGGAAATCGTCGTCGTGGATTATATCGACGAGACGATCTTGCTGGGTCATGACGGACCGTTCCATATCGCGATTTCCGAAGGAAAGCCGATTCTGCGCGGGATGGGGCTTTATCACGGGAAGCAAGGCACGGGCGTATCCGTCGAGGCGAAGGTGAAGACGGGGGCGATCACGACCCTGAATGTGACGCAGACCGGCGATGGTCGGCTGAAGCTCATCTCCAGCGAAGGCGAGTCCACGAACGGGCCGATCATGAGAATCGGCAACACGCAGACGCCGGTGAAGTTCCGCGATCATCCAGACGCGTACATGACGCGCTGGTTCGCCGAGGCGCCGACACATCACTGCGCGATGTCCATTGGTCATAATGCTTCCATGTTCCAGAAGGTCGCAGAGCTGATGAAGATGAACCATGTGATTTTATAAAGTTGTTAAAGCTGTTAAAGCTGTTAAAGCTGTTAAAGCTGTTAAAGCTGTTAAAGATGTTAAAGTTGTTAAAGCTGTTAAAGCCCGCCATTGGCGGGCTTTTTAAGGCAAGTTATGTTGTACTACGTACAACAATTACGTTACGTTTCTTCGCTATAGGCTGTTGAAGTTGTATGTAGTGCAACAATTTTGACTTATTTTATGCGATAAAGCTGTTTTGGGAAGGAAATGTTGTATGTTCTGCAACACTAACCGGGGAATACGCGAATTCGTTAATGAAATGTTGTACAAATTACAACAACTAAGTCCATAGATGAAGGAAACAGTGAACTTAACCTACGTCGAGGAACGACAATCCGTATTGAAGGGAAAGTGGCCTGTAATTTGAACGAACGGAACTTCATTCCGTTATTTGTAGGAAATGTGGCCTGTAATTTGATTGAACAGAACGTGAATGCGCAATTTGGGTGAAATCAATGCTCTTTAGGGCAAAATGACGTAATAAAGGATCGTAGTCCTCCAGCTCGCGAAACCGGCGTTTATTCAGTAATTAGCGCATCCACGTTCCTCTATGAGTCCACTCCATATAAATCGGAGAGATTAGGTTAATGAACATTTCGTTATTTCAAATGGATACGATTAGTTTTGCGGCATACCGGATTCCGCATCCGGACTCGAATTATTATCCGCGAATTCCACATAACTATCGACCGTATCTAGAACTTGGCTTAGCTGCCAACGGCTAAAAATAATATGATCTGAAGAAATCGCATTATAGGTGCTTTCTTGCTTGCTGATTTTAAAGCCTCGGTAATTCTCATAAATGGTTCTCATTCTGATCTCTCCCTCGCTTGGATGTATATCTTAAACTATCATCAAACGAGCAATTTTGGTAGAGGTGTAAATTGATAGAAATTGTCTATTCCTGACTAATTGCATGTAAATATGGTTAATTGCTTCTTTTCTGTTGCCTATACGGTGCAAATTGTTCTCTGCGCGGGTTTCCGCTTAGCCGGAAATGCCATTTGCATGTAGGTTAGGTATTTCAATTTTAAACGTTGACAGAATATGGTTGGATTCACTATAATCTAAATACAAGTAATTTTATCGGAATAATATGAATCAACCAGACAACTGGAGATGCTTCATCCTAAGGGGTGAATTCGTCTCCTTTTTTCATTCATAATCAGCAAATGCTATCTATAGCTTACGATGCAAGTTATTTTGTAACACTTTCTAGGAGGAATAGGAATGAAAATCGAATGGACTTTTACGAGGAACAAACCTTGGACGATTGATCTTGTGTTGGATTTTGTGACCATAGCTAATCGGTATTCGTGCAATATTTATGTAGGTGTAAGTGGGAAAATGCTGAATGCAAAGGGTTTACTAGGCATTGTTTCCCTAAGCCTAACACTAGGCAATCAGTCGGTTATTGTTTTGCAATTAGATGGCGTTGATGCACAGGAAGCATTTGAAAAAGTATCTGTGTACTTACAAAGCACGGATCACAGTATACAAAAGGCCTATTCGCATAGTTCCTAGTCGCTTGCAAGTTAGAGAGGAAGTTTATTGTCATGAATATTGAAAATATTGAAGCTTTCGTCTATGTCATACATTTCAATAGTTTCAACAAGGCTGCTGATGCATTATTCTTATCCCAGCCATCAGTGACGGCCCGAATTCAATCGTTAGAACGAGAACTGAATACATTGCTGTTCGATCGAGAAGGGAGGAATTTTACGCTGACAGAGAAAGGGAAGCAGTTCCTGCCGTATGCTCAGCAAATTCTCCAAACTTACAAGAAGGGAAAACAACAGCTGCAGAATTTAAACACGACTCCAAATGAATTAAGAATAGGGTGCACGGTTTCTGTCTCCAATTATGTCATACCAGATATTCTTCCCATCATCAAAAAGGAGTACCGAAGCCTGCAGATTAAATTAACGACAGCTCCCACCGAAACGATTCTGGAGAAGCTGTTGAATAAGGAAATAGACATCGGCTTTGTGCGAAACGTGACGCATCCGCATGTTGATTGTGCGGGGTTTTATGAAGATCCGATTCGACTCTTCGTACATCAGCGTCATCCTTTTATGAAGAAAGAACAAATTACGATTGAGGATGTAAGCAGGGAATCCCTAGTGTTTTTCGAGTGTGGCTCTCTCGATTGGATAAAGATACATCGCTTATTCGCCACACTTGACCGTCCGCCCCAAATCGAATACCAGATCGATAATCTTGAAACGGCGAAGAAGCTGGTCGTGAGTGGGATGGGGGTTTCTTTTTTACCCGATCTCTGCGTACGTCAAGAAGTGAAGGATGGCTTACTTGTACCTATCCATATCCCTGCTCTAGGAGGATTGTCGCTTCGGACTAATCTCATTTCACTCAAGGAAGCGGCCAACGATTTCACGCATGTGTGCCTAGAAGCATTGAAAGAGATGAAATTGAAAATAAGTTCTCCATAGAACAATTCTATCTGATAATAGAACATCTTAATATCAAATTGACCGCCTAATAAGCCGGTGATACAGTAAGTAGGAATTTAAACCGACAAAACCAATTGGAATTATTGTTTATACGTTATTAAGGGGAATGCATGCACTGTAAGGGTTAAATTATGAAAGCCAAACTTTTAGGAGGAAAAAACATGCCCAAACAAAAACAATTAAAGCTCGGAGCTATCATTCATGGAGTCGGCGGTAATATGTCATCTTGGAAACATCCGGATGCGATCGTAGATGCGAGTGTGAATTTCAACTATTACAAACAGCAAGCACAAAAAGCGGAAGCTGGTAAATTCGATTTGTTGTTTATCGCAGACGGATTGTTCATCAATGATAAATCGATTCCCCATTTCTTGAATCGCTTCGAACCGATAACGATTTTATCGGCCTTGGCGGCAGTAACTTCGAAAATTGGTCTAGTCGGTACGCTATCTACGTCCTACAGTGAACCATTCACAGTGTCGAGGCAGTTCTCCTCACTGGATCATATCAGCGATGGCCGAGCAGGGTGGAATGTGGTCACTTCCCCGCTGGAGGGCTCCGCTCTTAACTACAATAAGAAGCTGGAGGATCATCCTGATCATCCCAAGCGGTATCGAATTGCTTCTGAATATCTGCAGGTTGCCAAAGGGTTATGGGATTCATGGGAAGATGATGCTTTTGTAAGGAATAAACAAACCGGTGTGTTCTTCGATCCTGAGAAGCTGCACCGATTGGACCACAAGGGCGAATTCTTCTCTGTACAAGGACCGCTTAATATTGGGAGATCCAAGCAAGGCAGACCCGTTATCTTCCAAGCAGGCTCATCTGAGGATGGCAAAAACTTGGCTGCCAAAGAAGCAGATGCGATCTTTACTGGACATCCAACCGTCGAAGATGCTAGGCGCTTTTATGACGATGTGAAAGGCCGAACAGCAGGTTTTGGCAGAAATCCTGATGAGATTGTTGTAATGCCCGGCATAGGACCAATTATCGGCGTAACGGAAGAAGAGGCAGAACGCAAGTATCAGGAAGTTGCGAATTTAGTAACCATTCAGGAAGCACTCGCTTATTTGGGACGTTTTTTCGAGCATCATGATTTTACGCAGTACGACTTGGATGCCCCATTCCCTGAACTAGGCGATTTGGGCAAAAACAGCTTCCAAAGCTCGACAGATCGCATTAAACAGAATGCGAAGGAACATGGTCTGACTCTTCGGCAGGTCGCACTCCAATCGGCCACACCGCGTCCACTGTTCATAGGTACACCAACTCAGATCGCAGATCGCATTCAGGAATGGTTCGAGAGTGGGGCCGCAGACGGATTCATAGTGGGTTCTGGTGTTCCGAATGGTTTGAACGATTTTGTGGATTTGGTCATTCCGATTTTACAGGAACGCGGGATATATCGTACGGAGTATGAAACTGATACACTTCGCGGAAATCTAGGACTCCCTTTTCCAATAAATCGCTATGCGAAAGAAAAAGTGACGCACCAATAGGCTTTAATTCCGACTTAATTTATGCGCATTGTCAACCAACGATAGGGGGGATATTGAATGGCAAAACAAAGAAAATTGAAGCTTGGCGTTAATATCAGCGGTGTCGGCAACAGCATGTCTGTATGGAGACACCCGGATGTTTCGACGGACGCAAGTGTCAGTCTCGATTACTACAAGCAGCAAGCATTGAAAGCTGAGTCTGGAAAGTTCGATCTTGTGTTCATCGCGGATGGCTTGTACATCAATGAGAAATCAAATCCTCACTTCCTGAATCGCTTCGAACCGCTTACCATTCTTTCCGCATTAGCAGCTGTGACTTCACAAATCGGACTCGTCGCCACACTATCGACTTCGTACAGTGAGCCGTTCACCGTCGCCCGTCAGTTTTCCTCGCTGGATCATATTAGCGGAGGTCGCGCAGGCTGGAATGTTGTGACGTCTCCACTTGAAGGCTCAGCCAAAAATTTCGGCAAGGGCGAACATCCGGCCCATGAGCTGCGCTACAGGATTGCTGAAGAGTATGTCCAGGTTGTGAAAGGCCTATGGGATTCATGGGAAGACGATGCTTTCGTAAGAGATAAGGAGTCCGGTGTTTTCTTTGATCCGGGCAAACTGCACACTCTGAATCATAAAGGTGAATTCTTCTCGGTTCAAGGACCACTGAATATTGGCCGTTCTAGACAAGGGCATCCTGTTGTTTTCCAAGCAGGAGCTTCAGAATCAGGCAGAGATTTGGCGGCTAGAACGGCCGAAGCCATCTATACAGGGCATGAACATATCGAGGAAGCGAAGCTGTTTTATCAAGACATTAAACAAAGAGCAGCCGCTTATGCCCGTGAATCGGATGAAGTGCTAATTTTCCCTGGAATCAATCCGATTATAGGACGTACACAGGAAGAAGCTGAGCTTAAGTATCAAGAAGTCGCTAATCTCGTAACCATCCAAAGCGCGCTTGACTACCTGGGCCGCTATTTCGAGCATCATGATTTTTCGCAATACCCACTCGATGAACCATTTCCGGATTTGGGTGATTTCGGGGCAAATAGCTTCCGAGGCACGACGGATAAAATAAAAAAGGAAGCGAAAGAGCTCAATTTGACGCTTCGTCAAGCGGCCATAAGAGCAGCCACGCCTAGAGGCAATTTTATAGGAACACCTGAGGCGGTTGCTGATTTAGTAGAACAGTGGTTCAACGAAGAAGCGGCTGATGGGTTTGTCATTCGCACGACGGTGCCTAGAGCATTGGATGATTTCGTTGACCTTGTTGTTCCAATTTTGCAAGAGCGCGGTATTTACCGCACAGAGTATGAAACGGACACGCTGCGCGGGAATTTGGGAATTCCTATTCCTGCTAATCGCTACACGAAAGAAAAGGTTGCCAACTAATTCGTTGAAACATACATGGGGGAGTGTTTATCTTGCGTAGATCAAAAGAATGGGTCAAGTTAAGTACATTATCATTAGCATTCGTCATAGCTTTGACGGGATGCGGTTCAGCAAAAAGCAGCAGCGGGGATGCAGCACAATCACCAAATGCCAAGCAAGAGGATAAGCAGACGGCCGTTATAGGTGGAGAGCTAACCTATGCACTCGCGACTTCGCCAGATTCATTAGATCCACATCGCAGCGGTCTTGCCGTTGCCGTTCGGGTACTTCGTACCATTTACGATAGTTTAGTCGTTCAACTGCCCGATGGCTCGATCAAACCTTGGCTAGCCACTGAATGGACCGTTGCGCCTGATGGTTTGAGCTACATTTTCAAATTGCGTAAAGATGTGAAATTCCAAGACGGTACCCCATTTAATGCGGAAGCTGTCAAATATAGCTATGATCGTATTCTCGATCCAACAACGAAAGCGGCTAACTCCGTAGCCCTCATTAAGCCCTATAAATCCTCAGAAGTCATTGATGAATTCACGATAAAAATAAATCTGGAAACACCATCCAGAGCTTTCCTGGGCAACCTAAGTCAAGCCTTACTTGGGATTGTATCACCAACAGCAGCTAAAAAGTATGGGGATCAGTTTGGTAAAAATCCGGTAGGATCCGGCCCCTTTTCCTTTGTGAAATGGGAAGAGAATGCATCCATTCAAGTTAAGCGCAGTCCTGATTACAACTCAGCTCCCGAAATCGTGGAGAATAAAGGAAAGTCCTATTTGGATCAAATCACATTTCGTATCGTTCCAGAAGAGGCCACTCGTATTGGCAGTGTTCAAAGCAAACAAGTACTCGCAGGCGAAACCATTCCTCCACAAAATGTCGTTTCCTTGAAATCAGATGCAAGCATTCAAGTTCACCAAGTGAATACAACGGGTTTACCTTATACCTTGTTTATTAATCAGCGGAAAGCACCTTGGAGCGATGTGAAAGCAAGGCAAGCGCTGCAAGCGGCTATTGACGTAGATGCGATTGTCAAAACGCTATATTTAGGGACATATCCACGTGCTTGGTCACCGCTTTCACCTGGCGTTGTCGGCTATGATGCATCGCTGGAAAACGGAATCAAACCTGATGTCGCTAAAGCGAACAAATTACTGGATGAACTAGGTTGGGTGAAAGGCGCGGATGGCATCCGTGTGAAGGATGGCAAAAAGCTGACTTTACATTATGTAGATGGCTCGCCGAATCGTGAAAAACGCAATGATATTGCGGTTATTATTCAACAACAGCTGAAACAAGTCGGCATCGTTGTCGAAGTTGAGATTACCAAAGATGTAGCCAATGTTGTATATACCAAAGGCGAATATGATATCTACGGGAACAGCCAGGTAAACTCGGATCCGAATGCGCTTTACGCCTTCTACCATACGAGTGATCCGAAAGCCCGTCCAAGTCTTCCAGGTCTGGCCGATCCGCAAGTAGATGAGTGGCTTGAACAAGGTGCTATCGAAACAGACGATAAAAAACGTGTGGAACTGTATAAACAAGTTCAGAAATCGATTATCGATAATGCGGTCATCATTCCAATCTATGTATTCCCCTATACAGTAGCCGCATCGAAAACCGTTAAAGGATTGAAATTCGATTCCCTAGGTTATCCGCTCTTCAATGACACGTTTATTCAAAAATAAAGACATAGGGGAGCTAATCGATATGAGCAGGATAATAACGGAGCGGCTTGTGGTTTCCTTGCTGGTCATTCTTGGTTCCTTAATCCTTGTTTTCTGTATTTTGTATGTACTTCCGGGAGATCCCGTACTCTCGATGATCGATCCTTCATCCATGACCCCGGAGGCTATTGCCAACTTAAGGCATCAACTGGGATTGAATGAGCCCTTTTATGTCCAATTTGGCCGCTATTTTCTAGCTATGATTCACGGGGATTTTGGTAAGTCTTTACTGAACAGTGAACCTGTGCTGCCCAAAATTATTAAACATCTCCCAGCTACAATGGCACTAACTTTAGCTAGTACACTCATTTCCACGATTATTGGTGTAGGGCTAGGCGTACTTTCCGCCATACACCGCAACCGATGGATCGACGTTCTAGCCCGTATCGTAGGGCTGTTCGGTATATCAATGCCAACCTTCTGGTCGGGGATCCTGTTGATTCTCATCTTTTCTGTATCCTTAGGCTGGTTCCCGGCAATGGGGTCCCAAGGGTTGATTACTCTTGTCCTTCCTTCGCTCGCACTTGGCTTTGTTGGGGCCGGATTTATCGTTCGCATGGTACGGAACTCGATGTTGGAAGTCATCAATGAGCATTTCATCGTGACCTTGCGTGCGAAAGGACTATCGGAACGATTAGTGATGTATCGACATGCGCTTCGCAATGCGTTAATACCTGCTATTACCATTATCGGTATTCATATTGGAGACCTGATGGCAGGGACCGTTGTGATCGAAACCGTATTTTCTAGACAGGGGATTGGGAGAATTCTCGCGGATGCCATCATGTCCAAAGATTTGCCGGTTGTTCAGGGCGTTGTCTTTTTCTCAGCCATCATCTACGTCGTTGTGAATTTGCTTGTGGATATTTCTTATGTATTCATCGATCCACGGGTGCGTCGAACACCATAAGGTCTAAATGAAACCATATTGGGGAGGAGATTGGGTATGAAAGAAGTGGTTTCCACGAGGGCTATTTGGCAGAGGCGTAAATGGCATCTACAATTTCCGAAAGCATCTAGTAAAATTAGCGCCACGGAAATACTCGTTTATTTAGCGGCTATCGTGACTTTGTTTATGATAGGATGTGCACTTTTTCCGCAATGGATTGCTCCTTATCCCCCTACGGCGATGCTCACCGATCAAATTCTGAGCGCGCCAAGTAAAGCTCATTTGTTTGGTACGGACTATTTTGGCCGAGATGTCTTTAGTGTTGTCGTGTATGGGAGTCGTGACTCCTTATTCATTGGATTTGCTTCTGTTCTTGCAGGAGGTTTAATAGGCGGACTCATTGGTGCGGTAGCTGGATATATCGGTGGTGTCATCGATACGCTCTTCATGCGGATCATTGATGTTCTGATGACAATTCCCGGAATCCTATTAGCGTTAGCCATAGCTGCCGCTCTTGGTCCTCATTTATTCAATCTTATCTTTGCAGTTGCAGCAGCGTCCATTCCACAATATGCAAGGGTCATGCGCGGTCAGATTCTGAGTATCAAGAGTCGCTCCTTCATTACAGCTTCGCGATCGATAGGTGCATCTAATGTGCGAATATTTTTCCGCCATGTCTTGACGAATGCTTGGTCGCCGCTCTTGGTTATGTCTACGATTGGTCTGGGATCATCGATATTGGTTGGAGCAGGGCTAAGCTTCCTTGGACTGGGGGTGCTCAAAGAGATTCCTGATTGGGGGACACTCTTATCACAGGGAAGAGGCTATCTGACGGTGGCATGGTGGATATGTACGTTTCCAGGACTAGCGATCACCTTATTTGTATTATCGGTTAATTTAATTGGAGATAGACTGCGCGACTCCATGGATCCAAAGCAGAAAAGGGCATAGCAAGGGGGCGGCGCAAATTGAAACAACTGCTTGAGATTGAGAATTTAAGTGTTCAATTTACAACGAATAAAGGGTCGTTCACGGCAATTCAAGACATTACGCTGAACATTGGTGCAGGAGAAACTGTCTGTCTAGTGGGAGAATCCGGCAGCGGCAAATCGGTGACTTCCAAATCCGTCATGCGATTAATTGATTATGAGAATGGTGTGATTTCCGGCGGTCAAATCGTGCTGGATGGTGATGATTTGGCCACTTTGTCACAGAAAGAGCTTCGGGCATTACGTGGGAAGAAGATGGCGATGGTGTTTCAAGAGCCAATGGCTGCTTTTGATCCCGTGTTTACAATTGGCAGTCAAATCACGGAGGTTATCATTCAGCATAAACAGGGCAATCGAGAACAAGCCTGGGAGCGGGCCGTTCATTTATTGAAGCGTGTCGGCATTCCTGAGCCTGAAATCCGGATGAACCAATACCCCGGCGAGCTGTCTGGGGGAATGCTGCAGCGGGCAATGATTGCCATGGCTCTTTCTTGTAATCCACAGCTGCTTATTGCGGATGAACCTACAACGGCGCTTGATGTGACGATTCAAGCGCAAATTCTTCACCTGCTGCAGGAGCTTAAAGATGAGTTTAACATGTCGATTCTCCTGATTACACATGATATGGGGATTGCGGCTGAGATGGCTGATCGCATTATCGTGATGTATGCAGGGCAGATCGTGGAACAGGCGACCGTTCAGCAGTTGTTCACGAAACCCCATCATCCGTATACACGAGGATTGCTTCGTTCGATTACGACGATGGATAGTGATCGTACTTCCCGATTATTCTCCATTGAAGGAACGATACCTCATTTATCGGATCTCCCTACAGGATGTCGGTTTCATCCTCGGTGTCCTTTTGCGACGGATCGTTGTAAGAATGATAGCCCGCCTCTTCAATCTGTGAATGGACGGCTAGCCGCCTGTTGGTATTCGGAGGATTTAGTCAAACTCGAAGATTGGCAGCAGCATACAACGCCAGCGGATACGGCTATTAAATCTGGTAAGAATGATCTGACCATTCCTGAGTTAGGAGAACAGGAGACAGCTACAGAGAAGCTTTTCGAGGTAAAAGGGCTAAGTAAATTTTACCCAGTAGGGAAAGGGACGTTTAACCGTTCAAAGACCTATATTCGCGCTGTTGACGACGTGTCATTCTCGATTAAGAAAGGTGAGACCTTCGGTTTAGTAGGCGAATCCGGCAGTGGTAAGTCTACTTTAGGCCGGGTTCTGCTGCAGCTGGAGAGGGCGACGGAAGGAAAGGTTCTATTCGAAGGGAAGGATTTATCCGAGCTTTCGGCCAAAGGACTGCAGGGAGCACGTCGCGATATGCAGGTCATTTTCCAAGATCCGTACGGTTCAGTGAATCCGCGTTGGAAAGTTGGCGATATTATCGGCGAACCTTTCGATGTACATGAATCATTAAGCAAAGCAGAAAAGCGCGCTAAGGTGGAAGAACTATTGGAACTAGTTGGTTTGAATCGCTCCATGTATGATCGATTCCCTCATGAGTTCTCGGGAGGTCAGAGGCAGAGAATTGGTATCGCCAGAGCCATAGCACTTCATCCCCAATTCATTCTTGCCGATGAAGCGGTATCTGCGCTCGACGTATCCGTACAGGCACAAATTGTTAATTTAATGCAGGATTTGCAGAGAAAATTGGGGTTAACTTACTTATTTATCGCCCATGGCTTAAATATTGTGCGCCATTTATCGGATCGTATCGGTGTGATGTATTTAGGAAAACTGGTTGAAATTGCGCCAAGTGAAGAGCTGTTCCTTCATCCATCCCATCACTACACGAAGGGGCTGCTATCCTCCATACCTTCACCTGATCCCACGAGGAAAAGAGAATGGTTTGCGATTGAAGGAGAAATTCCATCCCCTGCGAATCCGCCATCCGGCTGCCGATTCCACACCAGGTGTCCTGCAGCAACGGCAAGGTGCAGGGAGGAGCAGCCAGAGCTGCTCCAATTGCGGAAAGGTCATTGGACGGCCTGTCATTACCCTCTGTAATATCCTCTGTAACATATAAAGAATATTCGTCATGGCATGTCTTCATTTCAACGGGAAAAATACCCCGTTTTCTTTTCGGATAAAAAAATAGTTAAAACGTAGGAATAGTCATATATACATAAATCTAATATCAGTACTCAGGAGGCATTTAATCATGAAAAAATTCACGGTGCTTTCATCCCTTATTCTTACGGCTGCATTCGCAGCAGGATGTGCGGCTCAAACTAAAACGGCCAGCACGTCCCCATCCACCGGGTCCGCAGCCACAGCCGCTGCTACAACAGCACCTGCAGCTCAAGCTACAGCAGCGCCAAAAGGGGTTAAAAAAATTGTGGTGGGAACAGGTACACAATTCCCGAACATTTGCTTTATTGACGATAAGGGCAACCTTACGGGTTATGATGTAGAGCTTGTCAAAGAAATCGATAAGCGGCTTCCCGAGTATGAATTTGAGCTCAAAACGATGGAATTCAAGAACCTTTTGCTGAGCTTAGAGACGAATAAAATCGACTTCATTGCACACCAAATGGAAGTGAATGAGGAAAGAAAGCAGAAATTCCTATTCAATGATGAAGCCTATAATATTTTTCCGAACAAAATTATCGTTCACAAAGACAACAATACCGTTAAATCTATTGATGATCTTAAAGGTAAGAAGTTATTGGTAACCGCAACAAGCAACGCGGCTGTACTGGCTGAAAAATATAATAAAGAACACAACACCGGTATTAATATCGTTTATACAGGCGCAGGCGAGGATGCAAAATCACTCATTAAGCAAGGTCGTGCGGATGCCTCGATTAGTACGCAGTTTGCGATTGATTTCGTTAATAAATCGGTAGATGCGCAGCTAAAAACAGTCGGAGAGCCGCTGTCCAACTCCAAAGTTTACTTCATTTTACGCAAGGATCAAGAAGAGCTGAAAAAGAAGATTGACGAAGCCGTGAAAGCCATCAAAGCAGATGGAACACTCGGTAAATTAAGTACGCAGTGGCTGGGAGCCGACTATACCGTGGGTAGCTAGATGGGGAAATCATTCGATATTACGCTTGTTGCGGAGTTTCTGCCGAAGCTGCTCTACTACTTGCCTTTAACCCTTCTCATTCTTGTGGCATCACTTGCATTAGGTCTTGTGCTGGGTACACTGATTGCCCTAACTCGCTTATATCGTATTCCAGTGCTTAGCCAACTATCCATCGTGTACGTATCGTTTATCCGTGGAACGCCGATTTTGATCCAATTATTCCTTGTTTTCTATGGTTTGCCGATGCTGCTCGAGATTATCGATATCAATATATCTCGATGGGATCCGATCTATTTCGTGATTATTACTTATGGCCTTAGTATTGCCGCTTTCAAATCTGAAAACATCCGGGCGGCTGTCAATGCCGTCGATCGGGGCCAGACCGAAGCTGCTTATGCAGTAGGCATGACCGGTAAGCAATCCTTTTCTCGAATCGTTGCGCCACAGGCTTTACTTATTGCCTTCCCTAACTTTGCAAATTCAGTGATTAGTTTTCTCAAAGATACGTCGTTGGCTTTCTCGATTGGGGTCATGGATATGATGGGGCGTGGGCAAACATTAATTGCGGCTACGGCGCATACGTTGGAAGTTTATATCAGTTTAACGATCATATATTACGTAACTGTACTTATTTTGGAAAAAGTTTTTAAAGTGACGGAGTTCAGGCTGCAAAGGCATGAGCGTCCATTAACGGGGTGAGTGAGGACATGAAAATCGATATTGTTTTTATTTATACAGCCTTTTTCCAAATATTAAAGGCATTACCGTTAACCTTGGTGCTGACCTTCATCCCGCTTGTTATCGGCTTCGGCATCGGTGTAGTAACGGCTTTCGCTCGTATCTACAAAGTGAAATATGTACATCGTCTCCTAGATTTCTACGTATCCTTTCTACGCGGGACGCCGATTCTGCTTCATATTTTTGTTATCTACTTTGGGCTGCCGCTCGTCATTGATCGGTTGTCTGCGTATTATGGATGGGGTTTCAAATCGTCATCGATTCCTTCTCTGCTTATTGTGTTGACGGCATTTTCTATAACAGCCGGTGCTTATATGTCGGAGATCATTCGATCCGGCATCTTATCGGTTGATCGAGGTCAAATCGAAGCCGCCCATGCCATTGGCATGACAACACCTCAAGCGATTTGGCGAATCGTAGCGCCTCAAGCGATTGGCGTTATTTTACCCAATTTGTGCAATATTTTCGTTGGATTTCTGCATACGTCATCGTTGGCCTTCACCGTGTCTCAGATGGAGCTCCTTGGCAAAGCAAGCGTTGTTGCTTCAGTAAGCTTAAAATTTCTCGAGGCATATATTGCCGCAGCCTTTATTTACTGGGGGTTGACCTTGTTAGCAGAAAGACTCACCGCATTTTTGGAGAAAAAAGTTACGGTCTATAATCGAGGAGGAGTCCTATGATTCGGTTAACAACTACGCGCAGCGGTTGTATGAGAAAGGAAATGTAACTTATGCCAACCTCATATGATGTCATTGTTATAGGCGCAGGCTCGATGGGCATGAGTGCTGGATATCATTTGGCCAAAAACAAGGTGAAAGTATTATTAATTGATAAATTTGATCCGCCCCATGCGGCAGGCAGTCATCATGGGGAGACTCGCCTTATCCGTCATGCATACGCAGGCAGTTCCTCCTACACGGCAATGGCAATTAGAGCTGACCGGCTGTGGAAGGAGCTTGAGGAAGCCAGCGGACAGCGGCTGCTTGTACGCAGCGGAGTTCTGAACATGGGAGCCGCCAAGTCTCTTCATATGGGGAGCAAATTAAAGTCTACTGCTGCTTTTGGGCTAAAAGTTGATCAGCTCAACGCGGATGAAATTCGTAAACGTTGGCCGGGCGTAAATCCGCCAGATTCTTACATAGGTTTGTATGAACATGAAGCGGGGTTTCTGTACAGTGAAGCTTGCGTACGCGCCTATCGCCAACAGGCCTTGGCCGCAGGTGCAAGACTACTTGTCAATACGCAAGTAGCAGGCATCAAAATAGGAAAGAGCGGCGTTACTGTACAAACACTAGATGGGGCTTATCACGCAGATCAGTTAATCCTATCTGCCGGCGCATGGTTTAGTAAGTTAAATGCGATTATTCACCTGCCGATTCGCTCCGTTCGTAAAGCTGTCGCTTGGTTCAACTCAGATGAATCTCTCTATGATTCGGCTAGGTTTCCGGGATTTACATTGGGTGCGGAAAATGGCGGGTTCTACGGCTTCCCTAGCATCGACGGTTCCGGCGTCAAGATTGGTCGGCATGATGCCGGTCAGCCTTGGAAGCCAGGGCAGCCCTTCGAACCGTTCGGTCATTATGCCGAGGATGAGAAGGATTTGCGGCAAGCCTTGGAAGCCTTTCTGCCACAAGCTTCGGGTCAAGTGCTTCGGGGAGCCGTTTGTAAATATGAATTAACTCCTGATGAACATTTTATTATCGATCGTCATCCGGAACATGCTCATGTCCTATTGGCGGGCGGTTTCTCAGGCCATGGCTTTAAGTTCGCAAGTGTAGTTGGAGAGATCTTATCAGATCTTTCAAGGGAAGGCACAACCGAGCAAGAGATCTCATCTTTTGCTTTATCCAGGTTTTCGGCTAACGCAGACCTTGCTGCCCATATCAACTAGGAAGGTGACCAATATGAGTGAGATTTTTCGATTGGCGACAATTGATGATGCAGAAGAACAATTCAAAGTCATTGATGGCGCCTATGAGTCAATTCGTGAACTAGGAATTACATTTAGAGCCGCGAATGCGGAGATCGACATGATTCGTGAGAACCTTTTAGAAAATACAAGCTATGTATTGGAAATTAACGGCTCTATTGCAGCAACCATTTCATTGAAAAATTTGCCAGAACTGACCGATCTGCCTTTTTTGTATTGGTTTGCTGTCTTACCTGAATTCAAAAATCAAGGTGTCGGCAATCGGCTTCTGACTTATGTGGAAGAGGTCATCGTCAGAGATACCTTGTTGTCATCCGGTGTTGTCCTTGCAACGTCGAAGAATCATCCTTGGCTGCTTTCGATGTATGAACGTAAAGGTTATCAAGCCTTTCACGAAAGGCCGCTAGGTGAAACGGATACATTAGTCTTTCTGAAGAAGACTTTATTCGATCAAGTTCAACTTGCCCAATAACTAGATGCGTAAAGACAGTCGGGAGTCTTCCGGCTGTTTTTTGCTATTCTGTGCTTAAATATGTTACAGTTAAAAGGAGGTGATCGAGCATGTTAAAATTGGGGATTTTGGACCAATCACAAATAGGAGAAGGTCGCAACGCCGCGCAAACGCTAGTTGAAACGACCGAGCTGGCGCAAGAGGCAGATAAACTTGGCTATACGCGTTACTGGGTGTCGGAGCATCATGCGTCTGAGGCGCTTGCTCACTCAAGCCCAGAAGTACTTATCGCTCATTTAGCTGCAAAAACGAATCGGATCCGCTTAGGGTCAGGCGGTATCATGATGCCGCATTATAGTGCATACAAAGTGGCTGAAAATTTCCGTTTGTTGGAGGCGCTGCATCCTGGAAGGATTGACGTTGGTCTTGGGCGTGCGCCAGGCGGCATGCCAATCTCAACGCGAGCGCTGCAAGAGGGGAAATACACAAGCGTAGATCAATACCCGCAGCAAGTTGCTGATTTGACAGGGTATTTATATGATTCGCTGCCTGCGAGCCATCGCTTTGCCGCGCTGCACGCGTCTCCTATTATTCCGACAGCACCAGAAATTTGGCTGCTCGGTTCTTCTTATGACAGTGCCAGTATTGCTGCTAAACAAGGGGCTGCATTTGGTTTTGCCCAGTTTTTTGGCAATGCCGATTGTGAACAAGCGCTGCAGATTTACCGCGAGGAATTCAAACCGTCTATTTTGAATGATAAGCCTCATTCGCTTGCAGCGGTTTTAGTTGTCTGTGCAGATACGGAAGAAGAGGCGAATCGATTAGCGACGAGTACGGATTTGTTCTTCCTCTCCCTTGGCCGCGGCGCGCTGCTGCCCTCATTCCCTTCCGTTGAAACAGCAATGAATTATCCGTATACAGAAGCTGATTTGGCCCTAATACGCGGTCGCCAACACAAGCGTATTGTGGGTACTCCTCAGCAAGTTAAAGCGGAGATTCTCAAGCTGAATGAGGTGTATAAAGCTGATGAGTTTATGGTCGTTTCTCCGATTCATGATGTGGATGCGCGCATTCATTCTTATCGTTTATTAGCCAAAGCGTTTGAGCTGCAAGGGTAAATGTTAACGTAAAGTTTGGCCGTATGGATATAAACTCAATCTTGTAAATCAGAAGCAGCACACCGATTAACGGTGGCTGCTTTTTCTATTGGTATCGTATCCTTACTTCCGCTTCAATGACGTACAGCCTTTATCATGAATACATAATTTTGGATATTAAAAGGAAGAATAAGGGGGAGGTGGTGAAGTTCGTTGTTATTTTCAAACTGGTTCGGAAAAAAGAAGTATCGTTCGATTCCAGAGCATATTAATCAGCCGCCTAGCGACTCGATAAGTGTGTCGTTGGTGCAAAATATAACCTATTTACAAAGTCAGTTCAGTCAAACTCCCGATCTGGTTGTACGGCATTTTATAATCAAACAGTCTGGGGACCAAGCGGCGCTAGTCTACTTGAATGGACTCATAGATAAAAACGCAATCAATAATAATGTGCTTCGGCCTCTTCAATTTGAAACGGGAAGCGGCGATTTGGAATATGGCTTCACGATAAATGTAGGTCAAATCAATCCGTTGTTGTCTTGGCAGCAAATTGAGTCTGCCATTTTGCATGGCAGCAGTATTCTCTTTGTTGGCGGACGAACGGAAGTCTACGCTTTAGGAACGCAAGGGTGGCCGCAGCGGGCAATTGAAGATCCACAGGTTGAGGCTTCTTTAAAAGGAGCACATCAAGGTTTTGTTGAAACAGGAACCCAAAACATTGCTTTAATCCGTCGCTATATTCAAAACCGTGAATTAAAAATTATAGAAATGAACGTTGGACGAAGAGGTAACAGTTTAGTTTCTATCTTATATTTAGCAGATGTTGCGAATCCTGAGATGTTGAAAGAACTTGTAGATAGGATTGAGCAGCTTGATGTCGATGTCATCATTAACACTGGTGAGTTGGCAGAAATGATCGAGGACAATCCGTACTCCCCATTTCCGCAATTAATAACGACGGAAAGACCAGATGCTGCGGCTTCACAGATCTTGCAAGGAAGACTCGCTGTTGTCGTCGATCGTTCGCCCAGTGTGTTGATCGCACCGGTGTCATTTATATCATTTTTTCAAAACATCGACGATTACAGCACACGCTGGTCGATTGCTACTTTTATACGGCTGCTGCGGATTTTCGCTTTTTTCGTCGCCATATTCTTACCGGCATTCTACATTGCCGTCATCTCCTATAATTTCGAGGTTATTCCGGTGAAATTACTGCTCACGATTGGTGAGTTCAGAGGAAGGGTGCCGTTTCCACCCTTTGTTGAAGCGATTCTCATGGAGGTGACTTTAGAAATGATGCGGGAGGCAGGAGTGCGATTGCCAGCCCCAGTAGGGCAAACCGTTGGCATTGTTGGGGGGATTGTTATTGGACAAGCGATCGTACAAGCGGGGTTTATCAGTAATACCATGGTAATTGTCGTTGCTTTTACGGCAATTTCCTCCTTTATCCTGCCTAATTATGATATGGTGGCAGCCGTTCGACTTATCCGCTTCGTCATGATGATTGCTGCTGCCATGTTCGGTATAGTGGGCATCGTTATTGGTTTGATGACGATGATCGGACACTTAATTGCACTCGAATCGCTTGGAACGCCGTACGGCACCCCTTTCGCGCCGGTTCGTTATGCCGATTGGAAAGATACGTTCATTCGTTTACCGTTGTGGAAAATGGGCAAGCGACCACTAGGGGTAAAAGCGACCCAATTGCGGAGGCAAGGTGAAAATCGTCCAGAGGGTGATGGGAAATGAATAGATTTGCAGGTAATGAGATCACCACTATGCAGTATATTTGTCTTAATAGCGGCATTCAGATGAGTGTATTCTTTCTGGCAATGCCGCGAATATTGGCGGAAAAGGCAGGCACAGATGGCTGGATCGCGCTCATTATAGGCTGGATCATCACGGTGGCAGCAAGCTTAATTGTTATTCAGGTGATGAAAAAGCACCCTGATGGCACATTATTTGATCTACTTACACGATATTTGGGGAAATGGACAGCTAGGTTGGCAGCTAGTTTATTTGCCCTCTATCTTTTTTATTACGCTTACACAGGAATCGCCCAGGCTGTATTGATTACGAAGGCATGGTTGCTGCCGCAAACGTCGGCATCTATAGTCATGCTTTTGCTGCTCATCCCAACCTATGTAATAACGCGCAATGGACTTCGCATCTTAGCCAGATATGCGGAGCTCGTTGTTATAATCTCTTGTTGGATACCCGTTGTGTATCTTCTTCCGCTCAAGGATGCTCACTGGCTGAATTTGCTTCCCTTATTAAAAGAAGGATGGAAGCCTGTATTTTCGGCTGTACCTACAACGTTTTTTTCTTATATTGGATTTGCTACAACGTTTATTTTGTATCCGTTTTTGAAGAACAAACAGAAGGCTTCCAGTATCATTATGATCTCCGATACATTGACAATGTTCGGGTATATGTTCCTTACGTTAATCTGCTTTGTCTATTACAGCCCGGACGAAATTCAGAAATACAACGAACCCATGGTCAATATTTTGGAATCCATTGAATTTAAGTTCATAGAACGGATGGAAATACTGTTTATCGCGTTTTTTTTACTCATTTTTTCATTAGCATGGATACCTACTATGTACTTAGGTGTTTATACGACTAGCTGGCTGCTCGGAAAGCAGGATCACCGCAATCATTTTCGAATACTCTGGTTGTTTCTTGCAGTGGGCACGTTTTTTTTCATGCCATCTTTTAATCAAAGTGATCGTATGAATGAGCTTCTTAGAAAGATTGGTTTTGGCATCGAATATGTATTTCCTGGCTGTTTACTGATTTATTTATGGACGCATAATCGTTTTAAGTGGAGGAAGAACATATGAACAAGCGGATGTTTCAAAATATGCTTCTCGGAGTGCTTGTCGTTCTTTCTGCTGGTTGCAGTGATCGGTTAGATATGGAAGATGCCACATTCGCCCTATTAGTAGGATTTGATCTCGATCAAGAAAACAAATTATTGCTTTACAGTACATCACCAGTATTCAGTCAAAGTGCTGAGAAGAAAACGCGTGAAATTGGGGTGACCCCACAAACGAATCGTCAGTCGAGAGAGAAACAGGACAGTTATGCGCCGGGCGTTTTCCAGGGCAGAAGTATTCAAGTCGTACTGGTCTCCAAACGAATACTACAGCAAGAAAACTGGTTTCAATTAACCGATATTTGGTTTCGCGATCCCAAAAACCCGTTAACTTCCAGGGTTATTGCCTTCGATGGACCTATTTCTGAAATTATTCACTTAAATCCGAAAGACCAACCCATGCTGCCTTTATTACTTAGGGATATGGTCGAAACGAAGAATACCCGATCGGAAACGGTAAAGACGACTTTGCAGGAGCTGCACAATCAAATGCGCGAAAAGGGTCAAACTCCCTACATCTCCGAAGTTCGCTTGCTGAATAAACAAATTGCGATGACGGGTATAACACTGCTGGATAATAAAGGGAATTTCGCCGATTCTCTGAACATACAGGAAAGTATTCTACTGCAAATTTTGCAAAATAGGACAAAGCGGGCGGTTAGTTTGACACTTCCCATTCCCGGACAAGTGAAGATCGGGCCGTTCCACACAGATAAATTAAGTCTAAATGCTGAAAAAATAAAAACGAAAGTCAAGACTTCCTACAAAAATGACAAGTTTCAATTCGATATCCATATTACCATGCGCGTTGGTCTATCAGAGCTAACGTTCCCTTACGATGTGAGAAGTCAAGGAAAAGATTTGGAGAATAAAATTAATATTCAATTACAAAAGCAGTTGGAAAGTCTCATACACAAAATACAAGCGGATAAAATTGATCCGATGGGGCTTGGGCTTTATGCCCGAGCGCATGAATATAGCCATTTCAAGAAAGTGGAAGATAATTGGGGTGAGACGTTGGCCAAAGCTGACATTCATGTTTCCGTGAAGACAACCATAGGAGCTATGGGAACAGTGAAGTAAAAGATTAACTCGGAGGGGGACAGCAAGTGAAAAAATATGGCTTGAATGAAATCACCTTCATGCAGTATATCTTTCTCAACTTTGGTATGGTATTGAGCATCGGTTTTTTGTCGCTGCCGCGCGTATTATCCGAAAAAGCAGGTACGGCTGGCTGGATTGCTCTTATCGTCGTTTGGGTTATTTCCATGGCAGCGAGTTTAATCGTCGTACAAGTGATGAAAAGGTATCCTGACGGGACTTTGCTGGATTTAGTGACAGTGTATTTGGGTAAAGGGGCAGGCAAAGTTGTGGCCATCCTATTTGCCCTGTATCTCTGTTACTACGGATACACGGGGCTTGTATATACCGTATTGATTGTTAAACAATATCTTTTGCAGCAAACTCCAGCTTATATCATTATGATTCTGCTGCTCATTCCCACTTATGTCATTGTGCGAAACGGACTTCGCATTTTGGGCAGATATGTGGAATTGGTTATGCTTCTATCTTTATGGATTCCTATTGTGTATTTACTTCCGCTTAAGGATGCCCATTGGCTGCGGCTGTTTCCTGTACTTAAGGAAGGATGGGAGCCTGTATTCGCGGCGGTACCGAGCACTTTTTATTATCATATCGGATTCTCAACCACGTTTATCTTGTATCCGTTTCTCAAAAATAAGCGGATGGCCTCCATCGGTCTTGTTATCTCGTATACATTGACAATGCTTATGTATTTATTCATTACCATTATCTGTTTCGCCTACTTCAGCACAGATGAAATTATGGAATACAACGAACCTACGATCAATGTATTGAAAACGATCGAGTTTACATTTATATCAAGGATCGAAGTCATATTTATCGCGTTTTATCTTCTTATCTTTTCATTGTCTTGGATACCTACGATGTACATGAGTGTTTTTTGTACAACTTGGCTAATCGGAAAGCAAGACCACCGTAATCATTTACGGCTGCTATGGGTGTTCATTGCCGTAGGCACGTTTTTCTTTATGCCTACTGTTTTTCAGAGTGAAAAGATGAATACTTTACTTGGTCAGATCGGTTTGGGTGTTGAGTACATAGCCCCTGTTTGTTTACTTTTATATGTAAGTATACATGATCGATTTAAGTGGAGGAAGCACTTATGAACAAGCGGATGCTGAATGTTATATTCATCTTCTTGCTTGTTTCTTTCGTCCCTGGATGCAGAGATCGGTTAGATTTGGAAAATGCTACAAACAATCTCGCCTTAGGGGTGGATTTAGATAATGAAGACAACTTACTTTTTTATTTGCATAATCCCGTGCACGGCAGAGGTATTAAGAATGAAAATCTAATAGTCAAAGTAGAGTCGCAAACGATTCGACAAGCAAGGGGAAAACAGGATGAACGAGCACCAGGTGTAATTACAGGTAGAAAGGTTCAGGTCATGCTTATCGGAAAGCGCATCCTCGAGCACGAAGATTGGTTCCAGATGCTTGATGTCTTCTTTCGCGATATGAAAAATCCATTAACACCAAGGATCATCGCTGTTAATGGACCTATTTCCGACATTATGTACTTAAATCCGAAAGATCAACCCATTTTACCCTTATTGCTTCGGGGGATGATTGATACGAAGAGTGCTAGATCGGAGACGGTACAAACAACGCTGCAGAATCTGCATTGGCAAATGTTTGAAAAAGGAGTGACGCCCTATATCTCAGAAATTCAGTTGGACAAGGCCAAACGGATCATGCTAACTGGCGCAACGCTGCTGGATCATAAAGGGAAATATAAAGCTTCTCTGGACAAAGAGGAAACCATTTTACTTCAAATATTGAATAAAAATGCAAAGAAGTCTGTTAACTTAACACTTACGATTCCTGGGCGTGAAAAGAGTGGTCCCATCCAAACAGACCATGTAAGTATTATGGTTCAAAGCATGAAAAGGAAGGTTAAGACTTCATACCAACAGAACAAGTTTAGGTTCGATATCAATATTACAATGCCAGTTGATCTTACTGAACTTTTGTTCCCTTTTGATGTGCGAAAGAATGGCAAAGAGTTAGAGGGATTGATTTCTGAACAAGTGAAAAAGAAATTCGAGAACCTCATCAAGAAGATACAGGAGCAGCATATAGATCCTATCGGGCTTGGTCTCAACGCACGGGCTCATGAATATAGAAAATACAAGAAAGTAGAGGAACATTGGGGAGAAGCGCTATCAAAGGCTGACATTCATATTTCCGTTAAGGTAAATATACGAAGCATGGGGCCTTTGAAGTGAATGGACTAGGAGTTGGTACTCCGCTTTGAAAGATAGTCGAATGGATTGGAAGTAAATATTTGCGTTTTTCTTCTTATGCCTTTACACTTAAAACAAAAATGGAGTGGTGAAATGAGTAAAGGTAAAGTTTGGAACAAGGGTAAGCGCAACGGGGGTGGCGGACCAGCGCCTGGAACGGGTTATAAGGAAAAGCTAGCAGCCACCATGCAAGCGGAAGGTAAACCAGTTGAAATTATCGATCTTAAGAATCCGATTAATCAGGTTCAACGCATGAATCGTGAGAATTGGGTCGAGAGACCCGTTCGTGTTAATCGTGAACAACCTAAAAAATAATGCTGATAAGCCTATCCAGACACTTTATGAGTGTTGGGTGGGCTTATTTATTTGTTTTGGGTCAGGCGGGAGTGGAGTTTACCCATTGCTTGGAAGATGAAGATAGGGATTCGGCTCGAGTGAGGGTGGATTTCCAGGTTTACAGTGGATGTGGGGAATAGGGGAGAGAATTGTTGTACAGCGTACAACAATTCCTATCCATTCACCTGGGCTAAAGTGAAGATGTTGTATTTCGTACAACAATTCAGCCTAATTTCCTGCTAAAATGCTACTTTTGGCTGGAATTGTTGTATTTGGTGCAACAATCGCGAGGAAAATGTGGATTCCCTCGCTTAATGTTGTATAAAATGCAACAACATTACATGGATGAGCGAGTAAGTAAACAAATATTTGAACATATACGTCTTGGCTACAGGTATACACATTTACTCGAACTCACTTTCACACCAACCCAAACACCTTATTACTCCAAATTCACTTTAAACAACTGTCCCGCTTGATAGTAGGGGTAATCCATCTTTTGTTGAACCTGCTGCACGAAAAGTGAATCAGTAAGAGATTCAATGACGAATAATCCTAAATCAATAGAGGCTGAAACGCCGCCACCGGTAAAGAGATTTCCGTCTCGGACGATTCGTTTTTTAACGACTTCGGAACAGTATGGTGTCAATAACTCGTAGGCGAAAGGATTGGTGGTTGCTTTTTTTTCATGTAGGAATCCGGCTGCACCTAGTAACAAAGCACCTGTGCATACAGAAACCTTGTAAGTCACATTAGCTGAGGTTTGAAGCCAAGTGATGAAGGCAGAGTCGAATCTAAGGCTTCTCGTTGAAAATCCGCCAGGTACGAACAAGAGATCATAATCCGATAGATCGGGATAGACATGTGTTACCTTAACGGTTAAGCCTCGGTCGTCCGTAATTTCCTCCTTATTGGAGCAGAAATCCCAAGTGACGTTCTCTTTGGCCCCCATAATCCCCATCCATGTGATAGCTTCATAGAAGCCAGCGAAGTCTAACGTGGTCATTCCATCGAATAGTACGAATGCCATTTTCATAAACAGCCACCTGACCTTTCAATTGTCATAGAAGCACAAAAAAGCATTTGATTAAGGATCAAATACTTTGCCCAGGCGTACGGCTGTTTGCGATGTGCTCCCTCATGGTTATCCATGTTTACGCCAGTCACACATCGATTTAATTTTTATAATCTTACAATTGCCCGCACCGAAATACAATATCTTTTTTCAAGTGACGACCATGACATAAACCCTTCACGTCCCCATATGAATGGAAGAGGCGTTTGTTGCGCACGTCATAATGGCAGTAAAGCAGGGAGGGATTGACTTATGAAATCGGTTTTTAAGCTTGAAGTAGAGGAAGCGAGGGTCATGATCGCAGCAGGCATACAAGCGGCAATAGAAGCGAATGCAGCCGAAACGATATGTATCGTAGACGATGGCGGGTATCTAATTGCGTTAGAAAGAATGAATGGCGCTCGCAATACGAGCCCTGAAATCGCCATAGCAAAGGCGTTTACAGCTAGCGGTCACAGGCGCTCTACGCATTTGTTCAATCAACCCGGTGGCCCAGCGACCATCCATGGTGAGGCATTTGGTATTCATGCCATGATGCCTGGTAAATTTGCTATCTTCGTCGGGGGGCTTCCGATTGTGGTGAACGGGAGTGTCATTGGCGGAGTCGGTGTAAGTGGAGGGAATGGAGAGGATGACATTGCGGTGGGGGTTGCGGCGTTAAAGGCGCTGCAGTCTTATTTGGGTAACACGTATGAAGTCATGACAGAGCCTGATATAAAGAAATAGGCATCTTTTCAAAAAGGAAAGCCCCAGTCCCTCTGATGATAGAGAGAAAAGGGCTTATTTTTAACTCATAAGGCTTCTTACATATTGAAAAGTTTCATCAAGCGTATCATCAGCAAGCTGTTCTAAGGAGATGTCGATCCCCGGTTTTACCCGGTGCAGCATCTCTAAGAACGTTTTCGTTTGGAAAATACCCTTACCGGATCGTACCTCTTGCCGTTTGTTGTTCTGAATGACAACATCTTTAAGATGGGCAAGGACGATACGGTCACCGAAAGCAGCAAATGCCTGTTCCAGAAAAATTTCTTGTGACTCAACAGCAGTAGGTGGCATTAGATTCACTGGATCAAACACAACCCCCAGATTACTGGAAGGAATCTCATCCAAAATCCGAACCATTTTCTCAGTACTAGACAACGTGTGAGTGAAAACAGGTTCGAGTCCGATGAAGACACCCCAACGTTCCGCTTCTTCCGCTAATTCTTCAACTGTTTGCTTGAGGGTTGTCCATCCCATGGCCTCATAAAGCTCGGAATCCTGTGAGAGGTACGTCGTTAGGTCAGCTGTTTCCGTCGCAACGATAGAGGTACCAAAGTCTCTGGCGAAACGCAGATGCTCTTTGAACCGGTTGATTTCATGACGCCGCTGCTGGGGATCAGGATGAATCGGGTTAATATAACAGCCAAGCACGCCAATCCGGATACCAGCACGGTGGAATTGCTCGCCAATGTGGTTGGCCAGAGCAGGGCTGAGCCTACCGAGGCTGGTGTCAAAATCACTGATTGCTTTGCTGAGTGCCAGTTGAACGAAGTCAATGCCTCGTCCGCTTAGCTTCTCTGTTAATTGCTTCAATGGAAGATGGCCGACGGTATGGGCTAACGTACCGATTCCCATCTATCTAGCCATCCATCCGCCGTCCACGCACAGTACGTGTCCGTTCATATAATCCGATGCATGCGATGACAAGAACACAACAGGACCTTTCAAATCCTCGGGAGAGCCCCAACGGCCTGCCGGAATTCGGTCTGTAATGGATTGTGTACGTTTCTCATCTTTGAGGATAGGAGCTGTATTATTCGTCGTCATGTAACCAGGGGCGATGGCATTGATCTGGATACCTTTCCCGGCCCACTCGTTCGCTAAAGCTTTGGTCACGCCAGCTATAGCATGTTTACTCGCTGTGTAGCCAGGAACATTAATGCCTCCTTGGTAGGTTAGCATGGAAGCGATGTTCACGATCTTGCCGCTGCCGCGCTCAATCATGTGACGGCCAATTAGCTGACATAAGAAGAAGGCAGAGTTCAAGTTCAGATCAATGACATCGTGCCAATCTTGACGTGCATGGTCAACAGCCGGCGTACGTCGGATGATTCCGGCATTATTCACGAGAATATCGATGCCGTCGTAGATACCGTTAGCTTTATTTACAACATCCTCAAGGATGTCTTCGTTGCTAAGGTCAGCTGCGATCAGCTCGGCTTTGCCGCCTAGTGCTCGGATGGCTTCTACCGTTTGAACGCTTTCGGAAGAGGATACAGCAATGACATTTGCTCCTGCTTCAGCAAGGCCAATGGCCATGGCTTGACCAAGACCGCCGGAAGCGCCGGTTACGAAGGCTGTTTTGCCTGTTAAATTAAAAAGTGTCATGAAGGTTACTCCTTTTTACTATTGAGTTACGATCTGAATACCAGCATCACGGTATTGCTTGGCAATTTCAGCGGGTAGGGCACTGTCTGTTAGGATCATAGCAACTTCAGACAAGGAAGCGAACGTTCGTAAGGCACATTGGCCGAATTTGTAATGATCGGCAACGCCGTAAACCGTTGCGCTGGATCTAATCAATGCACGTTTATAATCGGCATGATCACTTGTGTAGATGGTAAAGCCGTGCTGCAAATGAACGCCAGTAGCAGAAATGAATGATTTCTGAATGTTGAGCTTATTCACATAGTCCACGGCTTCAGGACCTGCGAGCATGTTGCGCAGACGGTAGCCGCCTGGAACAACCAGACGGATTTCTTCCTTATGCAAGAGCTCGGAGATAATAAATAGATCATTCGTTACAACAGTAAGCGGCTGATTCTCCAGCCGCCTAGCAATTTCAAGTGTTGTACTGCCGCCATCGAGGGCAATGATATCTCTTGGTTGAATGTATCGCAGAGCTATCGTCGCGATTTCGGATTTCTGATCGGCATGCTTAATGATCGGCTCTTTCGTTGAAAGTATGCCAAGCTGATCACTTTGAGCGAGCACCGCTCCGCCATGAATGCGGACAAGCAGCCCTTTTTCTTCGAGTTTGGCCAAATCTTCGCGAATCGTTTTACCAGTAACGTCCAGCCGTTCGCTAAGCTCGTTCACCGTTACTTCTTTCTGTGCCAGAAGTATTTCCATAATGGTTTCATATCTGCGTAAAGGGTTCATCGGGTGTCATCCGTTTCTAAATAGAGGTTACCGACTATTTTAAATCTTTCATGGCCACGGCGTCCATATCATCAAAAATTTGATTTTCGCCAGCCATGCCCCAAATGAAGGTGTAGTTGTTCGTGCCAACACCGCTATGAATGGACCAGCTTGGGGAGATGACAGCTTGCTCATTACGCATAACTACGTGACGTGTTTGCTGCGGCTCACCCATCATGTGGAACACTACCGCATCTTCCGGCATGTCAAAGTAGAAGTAAACCTCGGAACGACGATTGTGTGTATGGGAAGGCATTGTGTTCCACATGTTGCCTGGCTTCAGAAGTGTCATACCCATAACGAGTTGACAGCTTTTTATGCCGCCTGTGTGGATGTATTTGTAAATCGTGCGCTCATTGGATGTATTGATGCTGCCTAAATGAGTAGGAGTAGCTTCGCTGATGGCGACTTTCACCGTTGGATATGTTTGGTGAGCAGGTGTTGAATTAAAGTAGAATTTCGCTGGCTCGGCAGCGTTATCACTAGCAAACGTAATATCCTTCGCGCCAAGACCAATATAAATGCAATCTTTGGAATCCATGTTGTAAACCGTACCGTCAACGGTGATCGTGCCTCTGCCGCCAACATTAATAATACCGATCTCGCGGCGCTCTAAAAAATAATCTGCAGCCATTTCTTTCTTGTCAGCTTGCAATTGAAGTGCGCCCGTAATTGGAAGGACACCACCAATGATGAAACGGTCAACGTGGGAATAAACCAATTTAATTTCATTAGGTGAGAACAAAGCGTTAATTTGAAACTCAGCTTGCAGGCGTTCAGTGTCAAATTGCTTAACTTCATTCGGGTGTGATGCGTAGCGGATATCCATCGGTTAATCTCTCCTCATATTTGGTTTATTTATGTTGATATTCGTTCATATAGGTTTAATTTACTCCAATAATGGGGTTTAGGCAAGGGTTTTCAGACCTATGTTTCAAAAGTTTCTGTTCGGGTGAATAAAGGATACGGAATAAGTAAACAACAAACAAACGAGCCTGGTTTACAATTAGGAGGTTAGCGCATGGATAAAAGTCATTATTTCGATCACGTATGTAACGATACGATTCCTACTCAGCCTGAGGAAGAGGCTACAACACCAACAGATATGCTGAGTGAGGCAGTTGAGGAAATCATGGATAATGTGAAAAAGGTGTTCTCTGCCGGCGATCCCGATGATCGGGGTTAGGAAGTGGAAGAGCTCCTCCCGAAGATGGGAGAGCGCTGAAAAGGACCTTGTTGTTGTCTACATGTGTAGATAACAAGGTCCTTTTTTTATTTTGGGATTAGGCGACGATGCTTCCCTTATTTAGGGTAGTTTGCAACGGATTTTTGCTAGGTTAAGTAAGATTTGGGATTGCATTATAGGCAAATTGAGGTTACTAGATGAATGAATTCATGTTCGCGGTTGAATGATGTTGTAGAAAGTACAACAATTACTACCTAAATCTCACCTTTTTCCATTAGTTGTTGCATCATGTACAACAATTCTATAAAGCCCCCTAATTAAGTTGGACACTTTTAGGCTAAGAAAATACAATGAAATTAGCCGGAGGTTGTTCGT
>NZ_LMEO01000044.1 GCF_001426375.1 Paenibacillus sp. Root444D2 | reverse complement strand
TGTCATGTTGTTCACCCAAGAGCAGAACAACGCGGGTAGTTTGATTGTTAAACGCCGATGGTGTATGTTTAACGGTTTCCTCGATTATTTCTTGGATACTTTGATCCGAAATTGGTGATTCTTTGCTAATTCCATAAATAGAGCGCCGTTCGCGTAGTGCAGTGAATAAATCTTTCTCCAAGGTTTCCATGATAAATCTCCTTACCATATTTTTCGATTTTCAATCTTCCAAGTTCCTGTGTCCAGGGGAGACAAATTTATTATAACCATTACGAAAAAAAAGTTATGTGAAGTAAATTACATACTTGAATCGATCTTGTGTTTAAGGGAAACTTAGTTTTAATTTAATTAGGGAACAGGAGCGATTTAAGACAATACGTCACATGGTTTTTCGCCGTCAAGGGCTGCACGACGGCGCCGGATCATCAAGCTATTAGCAACTCACGCTACGGAAATTTGCGGACATATTCAGATCAGCTCTCCTGCGGTGTCGCAGCATCTCAAGGTGCTGCTCGAGGCGAACGTCGTCACGATGGAGAGGCAGGCGAAGCAGCGCATCTATCGACTGAATCCGGTGGCGATTTCCAAAGTGGAAGAGTGGACCAGAAATTATCGATTGATGTGGAGCCGCAAGTTTGAAAAGTTGGACATTTTGCTCCAGGAGCGCATGAAGAAGCTGAACCCCAAACCGGAGAACACGATCATATATTTGAATTATTTGAAACGCTAGACAACCAGTTCTATAACGGACTCAGTGAAGACCTGGAATTGAAATTAGAAACTGTTGTAAAACGAATTAATCAAAATTGACCATTGAACTAACGGGTAACGATAATTGAATAAAACACAAAAGGCTGCCGCATGCAGCCTTTGTGCTAACTGGCAGTATACTTCTACATTTTCACCCATAAGAACAAAAAAAATTATAATGGAGTTCAAATGACATGAAAGAGATAATTCTCTGGTCGTTACTGATATTACCTTGGGCGTCCTTGTTGTTTTTGAAAATGGATACTGTACGCAGATATATGCCTGTCGCTTTGTTTATGACCATCATCCATACATTGGCTTATCAAGCAGCTTACCATTACGGATGGTGGGAAGAGTCAGGTTCCAGTCTGTTCGGGTGGGATAGAGTCATCCCGGTTCCTTGGGTGTATGGAGCATATTTGGCTATTGTTATTTGGGTATTCCGCTTTACTTTCGGGAAAATATGGCTATATTTGGTTGTCAATGTCCTTTTGGATGGGCTATTTATGTACATCGTTTATCCGATATGGCAACGGATGGGGCTTGTTTCGAGTGAATCGACTTTGCCTACAATAGCTGTTGTTGCTATGATGGTCGGTTTTGCTTTGATCATTTATCTGTATCAAATGTGGCAAGATAAAGTGTTTAAGGAGCAGAAAGCAAAGCACACAAATGACCAAAAGTTGAATTGGCGTCCCCTACATTGGAGGAAGAAAGCGAGGTAATCGAAAACATGAAGTTTTAGATTTCCTTTTGAGCAGAAAATATACATCAAAATATAAAGACAAAGCCACTCCCCATAATGGAGTGGCCTATTTATTTAGGAAAAATAATGTATTATAAGCTAACAGATAACGATAGTTCAAAGGGGGAACTTGCTATAAAACAGCGTTTTTCTATTGAAAAGTCGGAATGATCTAATACACGTGAAGAAGGTTATAAGAAACAGAGTTATGACATCGTAATTATCGGTTTTGGGGCAAAATTTAATTGAAAATAATAGAGTCTATGTAATAATGGATGGCGAAACGATTGAAGTTGTGGAACCACAGAGAAATAAATCGTTCTGGTATGAAGCGTATTTAGGAATAAGGCTTTTGCAAAAATTCTATTTGAAGGTTTTCAAGGATGGTAGAGTTGAATCGCAAGAAATCAATGTCTAACAATATATATCTTGGTATAATGCTGATCTCAACAAATGAAGGGGATATAAATGAACAAAGAAGATGTTAAGCAACGTATTAAGGATTACCAGCAGGCAGAAGGAGTGCATCCTCTTACAAACACGAGAAATTATACCCTAAGGTGCTTGAACAAGGGTTGGTACTTCTTTGCCCAAATTGCAATTACACTCAAACATACATCCCGGATCTTTTTTTAGATGATGGTTTTTATGAGTGGCTGCGAGGCATGAAGAGCTTAATTTAAGTCGAAGGCGGTAAATAATTTTGAAAAGGATACTTACAGTAGCGTCAGCAATCTAATTCTCAAACAGCCTGGCTGTGTTGTAAAACACGGCAGGCTGTTTTTATGTTAGAATTCCTGATCTTGGCAAGATCCACGGACTGGTTCGGAGCTTGATCAAAAGCGCTGCAGCATCATTTTGGATTATTTTGTTTAAAAAGGATAGTACTAAAGTGCAGCGTTAAACTAAACATTCCTGTTAGTCCTAAGAATTGGACTTTGAAAGAAAAGGAGCGCCTCGGTATGATGGGTTTGTCAAAGGGTATAACCCAACACCATCAAGG
>NZ_LMEO01000043.1 GCF_001426375.1 Paenibacillus sp. Root444D2 | reverse complement strand
CATGAATACCCCTCAACTTTCAGCTTAGTTTTTTAAAAAAGAACCTACTCAAATTGGTGAAGTAACTTCTCAAATAAATTACATTGTGAAACGTACTCCTACAGACTCCTATTTTTGTTGAGAAACTCAATATCGTGTAAAAATGCTCTGTAAAACACCATGAAATGCTCTAATTTACTTCTACCAACCAAAATCCAATGTCTTGCCTGTCTCCGCCAGCGTCTTGATATTGCTCAGAATCATCCACCAACTTGCCTTGGTATTCTCGAAGCTTGGGTGGTTAGGTGTCCAATTATCATTGACCAACGTTAGTTTTGTACAGCTCCCGACAGTCTCAAGTGACAATGTCATTCTAGATTCAAAGTCCGCATGATTCGGGTTGTAAGATGGACCGGCATGTTCGGTACAACTAATGAGCTTTTCTGGTTCGTAAGCTAGAATCTTACCGTATACATGAACGGTTTCCTCACCGTCATTACCTGGCCCCACGTAAGCATAATCGGATCCAATTTCAAAAGTAGACTGAAGCACACTGCCAAAGAGAATCTTACGCGTTCCCTCCGGAGTCACGAGAATATCCCACACTTCTTTAGTCCCTGCCCCAATGTAAAATTCGTATTTGAGTTCCATATCCATATACTTCCACTCCTTTGGTATGTGTTATGATTAAGTATAGTTGATTGTACAACCTATGTATTGTAAAAACGCGACAAGGAGTGAGCGAAGTGATTCCCAAAGCCTCCAAGCCCAGCCTAGGCATTATGAATCTGCAGCAAGGCGAGCAGAAATTCCAGCTTTCGCGACATACCCCCTCCGAAGATCTGGCCTATTTCATCCGACATTACTGGATAGTTAGGTGGGATTTAACCGACCAGGAGCCTTATTTGCAGCATGTTATCCCGAATCCTTGCGTCAATCTCCTCGTTGAACCGGGTCGAACGGCCATCTACGGTCCTGGGAAAGAGAAGTACGGGCATTACCTGCAAGGCCAAGGCTGCGTGTTCGGAGTCAAGTTCAAGCCTGGCGGATTTTACCCTTTTTTGAAGCAGCCGATTTCTGACTTGTTGAACAATCCAATGAGTGTCCAGAGCATCTTTGACATAGATCCACGTCGACTTGAGACGGATGTTTTTGCTCAAAAAGAAGAACATCTTATGGTTTCACATATCGAGCAACTGATCCGGCCCAAGCTTCCCGAACAGGATGAACAGGTCGTTTTTATTAATCAGATCATCGATCATATCAATCAGAAGCCTGATCTCACCAAAGTTGATACCCTCTGCAATTACTTCCATGTGAATAAAAGAACGCTGCAGCGCCTGTTCGACCATTACGTCGGAGTTAGCCCCAAATGGGTGATCAAGCTGGCCCGAATCCAGAACGCAGCGGAGACGACGGATCTAAGCCGGAGGCATAACTGGTCCAAGCTCTCCATGGACCTAGGTTATCATGACCAGTCGCATTTCATCAAAGACTTCAAGTCCATTATCGGCCAGACTCCTGATGAATATGCTCGGCTAACAATTTGAAAAAAAGGACCGGCACCTTGCTGCCGGTCCTTTCCATTTGAAGGGATGAAACTTATCGTTGCACCTTAGAGTTTAAATCGATGAGCCATGAACTGCATCTCTGAGGACATGATTTCCAACGATTCGGAAGCGGATGTCAGCTCCTCCATCGCTGCAAGCTGCTCTTCCGTAGACGAGGAGATCAGATGCGCCAAATCATTGGTCTGGTTTGCCATTCGTTCGATTTCCTGCAAGGAAGCGGCGATTTCCTGCGAGCTGGCAGACATCTCCTCGGCTGCTGCCGAAGCTTCCTGTACTTGATTCACAACGCTCCGCGTTGCGTCGAGAATACGAATAAAAGCTTGACCCGTATGCTGGATCGAGCTCACACCAGCAGAAACCTCATGCTCGCCTTTTTCCATCGCCACACCAGCCTGCTTCATATCCAATTGGATGTCTTGGATCAGCTCGGCAATTTCGGCGGCAGATGCCGAAGAACGTTCGGCCAGCTTTTTCACCTCGCCGGCTACGACAGCGAATCCTTTACCTTCATCGCCAGCACGCGCTGCTTCAATGGATGCGTTCAAAGCGAGCAAATTGGTTTGAGTGGAAATATCCGTGATCACCTGTACGATGTCTCCAATATGCTGAGAACGTTCCGTAAGTTTCTCAATAATCTTTGCGAGATCGCCCACTGTAAGACTTACAGCATTCATCTGCAAGGTTGTCTCGTTTATCAGGTGGTTACCTTGCTCCGCTTCCTTCAGCGTCATCTCTGATGCTTCGTAGGCGGCAGACGAGGTTGTCGCGATTCGCTGAATGCCAACAGCCATTTCTTCCATTGCTGTCGAGCTTTCATTGACACTGCGGGCCTGCGTTTCATTGCTTATGACCATATCTTCAATAGAGGTCGAAATTTGATTGCTCGCTGTTGTCGTTTCCCCAATGGACTGGTTTAGTTCATGAGAAGAGTCCGTTAACTTATCTGAATTGGCTAAGAGCCCCGAAACAATTTGGCGTAGATGGTTGTGCATCAATTGAAAAGAAACCGCAAGTTCACCAATTTCGTCGTTATTGCTTACTTTTAACTGAGCTGAACGAAGATCTCCCTTAGCAAACTGTTCCGCCTGAAGGGCAAGCTGCTTAATCGGTCTGGAAATATGGAAGGCAAAAAACGTCATCACCACGCCTCCAATTACCGAGCAGCAAATTAATGTAAGGAGGATCGTGTTCAAAATATGAACTTGTCCCGAATTGTAATCTTGCATATAGGAGCCTGCTGATATAATCCAACCCCAATCAGAGTTCGTGGACTCAGCAAACGCGATTTTTTCTCCTTCTTTGGTAGAGTTGGGGAGCGGCCAATTATAGATCGTGAAATCTCCTCCGCTTTTTCCTTTTTGAATCATATCCTTGATGTAATAAAATCCGTCTTTCGTCTGTTTATCTATAATGTTTTGACCTTCCAAAGATGGATGTGCCAGCAAGTCGCCGTTCTCATTCAAAATAAAGAAGTAACCGTTGGCACCGAGATTGATGTTGGCATTAATTGAACGCGTTCCATCCTTCTTTGCTCCAAGCAGTATTTCCTTCACTCTTTCCTGAGCGTCTTCTTTCGACATTGTTCCCTGTTTCGAAGCTTTTTCAAAAGCAGCCGTTAGCTCCAAAGCCATTTCGACCGAATTTTTCAAATTGCTTTGAATCAATTTATCGGTTTCTTGGGTTGAAACATTATACGTAATGGCACCTAACACTAATATGGGTATTAACAGTAAAAGCAGAGAAACCAACATTAGTTTTTTGCGTATGGTTAATCGCCATATTTTTTTATTTTTCGACATATATACCCCTCCTCAGATCCATGACTATAGAACTAATTGTAAGATAAGTATGAATTTTTTTCCATCGGTTTCCTCGCCACTATGAAGTCACTTCATGAACTTTTTGTGAAATTATTCCTATTGTTAACGTCAAACTCGTCCTCAAGTGTCATCTTAATAGAGCGAGAACGCTGTTCGAAGTCCTTTCTATGAAAAGCTTACAAAAAAGGTACCCATAGTCTGAGAGCACTGCAAAACGAATACAGAATCTGTAAAAATAGACCCAGTGGCGCATAGGCACTGGGTTTGTTGTATACTGGAAGAAAAGGAAAAGTGGAG
>NZ_LMEO01000042.1 GCF_001426375.1 Paenibacillus sp. Root444D2 | reverse complement strand
CTCCTTGATGGTGTTGGGTTATACCCTTTGACAAACCCATCATACCGAGGCGCTCCTTTTCTTTCAAAGTCCAATTCTTAGGACTAACAGGAATGTTTAGCTGAACGAATAAGGCTGCCCATCGAAGGCAGCCTTATGTCTTACATTCTACGCTTTTTTATAACTATGACAGCAGTAACGTTAATTAATAATATAACACCTAAACATATAGCATAAATAATGATTTGTATAACTTGACCCAATCCATCTGTTTCAGTTACCCACCACCAAACTGTACCTAAAAATAAACAAACAATATTAATAACTGTTGCGATTGAGATAATTGTGGCAAGTTTATGATTCTTATTTAACTTGATACTATAGAACAGTGAAAATAATAAAGAAATCACTACAGGAAAGACAAGCTTAACCATTTGTTTATAACTCCCTTTAAAGTATCCAACATAAAGTTACTTTCAATCAAATTATAGGATGTTATGGCTTAATTAAATAGTGCTATCTTTATCTAGTACCTGATTTAATACCGCACTAAACTGCCCGTTAGCGCAACGAGGCCGCCGTTCAAAACGCAGCAGCCTCGTGGTATAGTTTATTGCGCTATCGTTTCCGTTAGCGTAACGACAAACCCACTTTGATTAGCTATTTTTATTTCCCGAACCGAAACCTATAACGTATCCATCCAAGTCTCGAACAGAGAAATCCTTCCAAGAACCCCAGTCTTGTTCGATTACTTTTGGTTCCGAGACAATAATTGCTCCATTTGTTTTAAGTTCAAGATATAAAGCATCAAGTTCGTCATGGGTTTTTACATAAGCATAAGTATTCCAAGTTCCTTTATTCGGTCTAACATCTTCAATGTCTTTTGCTTGAATTAATTTAAAACCTAGACCGAAATTATCTCGAATTGCCCAGTGTTCGTTGACTTCACATCCCAAAGCACCTTCATAGTATTTCATTGATTTTTCTAAATCTGTAACTAACAACATAGTAAGGGAATTTTCAACTTTCGCTTTGACTATTTCCGCCACTACTTAACCACTCCCGACTTGGAAAATATACCCATACACATTATAGCGAATACACGTTCGGAGGTAAAGACTAATTTCACCAAAAATCACTGTAGAATTCTGCCCGTTAGTTTAATCAGTACAGCCAGATTTCGAAGTTTTCGTTTATCCACCAATCCGCTTCAAGCCGTCTGTCGGGAATGAGATAAAGTTCTTGTCAAAATCGGGAATGGGATAAAGTTCTTGTCATTTTGTTTTGACAAGAACTTTATCCCATAAAACAAAAAAGCCGCGATTTACGCGACCTTTAATGAGATAATGTTCTTGTCACCCGACAAATACACATAACTACAGCATAAATCCCCACACTCCCTTAACAGACTTTATTTCCTCCGTTTCAAATATAAAAACAGCTTCATTGGATATTTTTTGTACAAAGAAGTTGATGGGAATAATAAGGCGTGGAGAAAAAGTATGGGAAGTGGATGAGGTAAAGAAAATAAAAGCTGAAAAATGACGCTTTATTCTATGGATTAGAAGCCCACGCTCCCCTCAATCATCGCTCTACAAGCCATCCTAGAAGCTCTCATGAACATAATAAAAGCATCATCTTGTGTGATGATGCCTTAATGATGTTTCACCGCGACATGCTATGTATATGGAACTTCTCTTTTATTAAACTAACGTTTCCGTTAGTTGAATGGTCAAGTTTGTATAATTCGTTTTACAACAGTTTCTAACTTCGTTTCCAAGTCCTCACTGAGCTCGTTATAGAACTGATTGTCTAGCATTTCAAATAATTCAAATAAGTGATCGTGTTCTCCATCATCCCATGAATTAATTATTTCATTTCTTTCATCAATATTTTGTACCAAATTCTTTCATCAGGGGTCAAATTACTGTAGCTTTCCTTATCAAGTTTTTCAAATAACTTTTGCCAATGCTCTTGCCAATCTTCATACTGTAATAAGACCATTAAAGCGCCCTCTTTTCATTTAAGTTACATATAATTTCAACAAATATTTCCATCTACCTTCTTTAAGAATCCTGCCCGTTAGCACAACAGGCCACCGAGTTTATCACCGGCAGCCTGCTAGATCTTGTTATGAAGCTATCGTTACCCGTTAGTTGAATGTTCGACTGCATATTCATCGACTTAGCTAATTCAAAAACCTAATATCTTGTTTCTAAGTCTACGATAATTTATTAACCCAATTTGATAATTGTTTCATAACTAAGTCAAATTTATTTATCTTATCATCTCTAAAATAAATTTCTAAAACTTCGTCAATCACTGTCAGTTCAATATCTTGCATATTCGTTAATAGATTCTCATCACCTGATCTCCATTGCGACCAATAACTCCAACACCAATTTGAAAATTGTTCAATTGTAAATTCATTCTCACCATCTTCTATCATCCTAAGTAAAATTAGAAAATTTGCTTTATTAAATACATACGTTTCAGTTAGTTCTTGTTTCATGTGCTCATTAGTTCCTTACATAATTAAAATTATTTTTCTGCAGTTCCACGTAAACTCTGCTAACTCAACTATCGTTATTCGTTAGCTTAATAACTTAATCCGTTATAGCAAGTTTTCTGTATTGGTTTAAGCATAAATTCCCCATTCATATATGAAGTAATAATCATTATTCTGACAAAAAAACTTATCATATACATGCCCTTTTTTTAACCTTATCACTTCTGGATTTTCTGTGATTTTCATAAAAAAGTTATTAGCTGCTGTTTTTGTTACATTTAAGCTCTCTAAATCATATTCTACTTTTTTAATAAAATTATTTACGTCAACGAACTCCAATTGAATACCTTCAAATTTAAGATAATTTTCAGGAATCCAGATTTCTTTTATGGCTTTAATCCACTGCAAATCATCAGGAGAATGTTGTGTACTAATATCCCATTCATGCATGTCATGTAACTCTTTACAAAAAATCGCTGCAAATGCTTCTTTAAGATTTAAGAACTGGTCGCACTTTGTAAAAATTGTATCTATCGCCATATAGCCCTTAGAAAAATCGTATTTTTCAAACATAATTGTTGACAAATCTGCCTCAGCAACTTGCTTTGAAAAGAAATCCAAATCGCCAAAAAGTTCTTTTATGTTACTTAACAAACAATTTCCTCCTAAAAAGTACGTGTAGAACCAAGTTTGTTTAGTGATTATTTAATGTTAAGACTAATAATACTCCAAAGCCACCAGCTAACCTGCCCGTTACTTCAATGAAACAGAGAGCAGCACCGCGGTGGTCTGCTCCCTGTTCTAGTTGAACTAACGTTTCCGTTAGTTGAACAACCCAATTCACTTAGCGGATCTTATCCCACCCGTTTGTTTCCTGATGAACCAGAGATAAAACGACCTGTCTACGTAAAAGGTTATCAGAAGGGAGATCCAAGTCCAGTACCAATGCCAAGTAATGTAATGAATCAGGTGAGTGTGCTTCTCTAACAATACCTCCAATGCGGTCATCCAACTTGGGAAAAACAGAAACCACAGTGTTTTCGGAATGATTCCTTTTTTTTCTGGAAATTTCAAATTAAATACGACACAAATAGCGGGATAGATGAAATATTCAAAAGAAAAACTGTTCCGTGCTGCATTGGCAAACTCGCGAACAGGGTATTCAAGCAGATTGTACTGCACAACTACAAGCCCAAGGAGCCAGGTTTGCACTTGTTTAAACGAGAATATTACGAACGCCTCTCGGATTTTAATGCGGGTGACCGTCAGAATTAAAAGCACACTCATTATAATCCATATACCGATCATTATGATTCTGTCCAATGTCAAAATAACGTAACACCTCGTTCAAGTAAGATGCGCTCATTATCTCCAAATAGACCAGATATTATTATTGAGCTCTACTGCCCTTCCCTCGGTTTTAAGGGTTTATCTCACATATACTCACTCATTCGCAGGATTTTGACACCTTGGTTTGCAGATGTTGTTCAGGAGAGCG
>NZ_LMEO01000041.1 GCF_001426375.1 Paenibacillus sp. Root444D2 | reverse complement strand
CTCCTTGATGGTGTTGGGTTATACCCTTTGACAAACCCATCATACCGAGGCGCTCCTTTTCTTTCAAAGTCCAATTCTTAGGACTAACAGGAATGTTTACTTGAATGAACAAAAAGAGGAGCTGCCGCTTGCAAGCTCCTTCACTAATTATTCTAGGTAATTTTTTTTAGTTTGCATCTACTCTCCAGCTCTTTTGTAGCTTCCGAATGTAACAGATTTGACCAATGTGATATGCATTATGAGTTGACACATTTCCGAGTATCTCCCACCACTTGGCAGCCATTGGGAAACCATTCACATCACTTTCGACTTTTTCTTCAGTAAGTAGATCTTGCCATTTTAAAAGCACCTCTAATAATCGTTCTTTTAAGTCAGTGAAATTTTGATCATTGGGAACTATAAAACTTTTATTATTATTTCCTATGGAAGGCACAGCATTGACATGAGATTTCTGGTATCTAGTTTGCCAAGTTTCATTCCAATAAAGTAAATGCTGCACAATTTCAGCGATACTATTACTATCTTCACTAGGTTTCCAAAACGCTACTTCCTCTGACAAATTTTCAACTGCGTCTGAAAATGGTAGGTACCAACTAGGGTCATTAGCATTTGCTAATAACTGATCGGATAAAATATCTTTTACATGAAACATACTTTCCACACTCCTTCTTGTTGATATGCGGCGGCCTGTTAATGTTCATGTTGAGCTAACGTTTTCCGTTAGCTTATCAAAGTTTTGTACCTATTTATTATTTCTTTGTGACTTCTTGGTATGTTCTCTGGCAGTTCATCAATATTAATAAAGTCCAAACTCATGGATTCTTCATCATTAATTCTTAAAATACCACTAAACTCCTTTGTCCAATAAGCTGTAACAACAACATAAAATTCATCACCATTGGGAGCTTTGATAAAATTTTCCTTGCCCGAAAAAACATCAATTAAATTAAGATTTCTAACCTCGAGCCCTGTTTCCTCATACACTTCTCTTTGAGCAGTCTCTACGGTAGACTCCCCCAACTCCATTAATCCGCCCGGTAAACCATAACGACCTACTGGATGATGCATTCGTTTTTGCAGTAAAATTTCATTTTCATCATTAATAATAATAACCACCGCACCAACAAGAATCAGTGGAATATGGCCTACTATTTTTCTTAAGTCTTCTACATAGCCCATAGACATCTCCCATCGAAGGATTTATTGTTAGAGTAATTCTTTATTTCCATTGTAAATTCCTTTTTATCCCAATATCCTACCGACTAACACAATAAGGCTGCCAGTCATACGCTGGCAGCCTATTTTATTATTGTACTATCGTTCACCGTTAGCTTAATGAGTTCCCTAAAACACGCCATTATCATGCCGAGGCTTCTAGCTTCTGAATATTGTTTATTTGTTTTACTTTTTATTTGAAATGTGATATTCAAGTTTAATTATTCTCCTCAATATATACAAATTGAACGGGAGAATAATCAGCAATCCAGGATATATAATCGCGGAGTACCATAGTTTCCAATGATTATAGTAAAAATATCCTGACTTCACGGAAAGCCATTCAAATATTGTAGCACATATGGAATAAAGGATTATGTATATACATTTTTTTAAAAGACTACTTTTGAATGGAAAATAGTTCAAATAAATAATTGTAAATGCAGGATATAATCCAAATACGGGTATTAGGGTAAGCCATTCTACGCCAGGTGCAAAATATCCATATAAGTTTAAGCCCAAATCTAGATATATGTCGCTGATTGATTGAATAGCTCTTGAGAATAGGATAGATATGTACATTTCGACTTTAGTTAATCGCTTTGGAATGAAATAAGCAACTAGGTTTATTGTAATGACTGAACAAATGAGAAATTCCACTTTCTTCCCTCCTCGTAATGGAATAACTGACAATATTCGTCATCTTCAATTATTCACATTAAATTGCCAAGCTAAACTGCCCGTTAGCGCAACAACGGCAGCCGATCATTTTGGCCGGCTGCCGTCGTATCATCATTGGACTATCGTTCGCCGTCCCTCGGTTTAACGATTGATTCTCATTTTGAGCAATCTTCGTTACAGGAATTGGGTCCCCCCTGTTTCCATTATGGTCTACGCTCAAACTATTTTTTCGTTTTAATTAACACCAGCTTGTTCGCCGGATCCCAATGAACCTCGCAACCCAGGGCTTCGGCAACGAATCGTACAGGTATCATCGTACTGCCGTCTATCAGCTTAGGGGCGACCTCAAGACTCCGGCCCGTTCCGTCGATTGCAGCCTCCTTTGAACCGACTTGCAGGCGGATCGTCGTTCCTTCTCTAGTTGCAGTCACGGACTGACTATTAGCATCCCACGTAACCGTAGCACCCAGCTTCTCAAATATTCCCCGCAGCGGAACGAGCGTGCTGCCTTCATCAATGACAGGCTTCGAATCGAGTGGTAAGAACCGCTCATCGACTAGCACTCGAACTCGTTCAGGGAATGTCGTGATATCCAGAACCTCAACATTTTGCCCTTTAAGCATTTCCACCAAAGTTTGGGAGACTGCATTTAGCGCATTATGATTTAAATACAGCCCGGATAACTGCTTGCAATTTTTTAGGATGCTGAGATCCACTACCAACGTATCATTCAGGAAAATCGAGTCCAGCTCCGTCATGCCCGACAGTGGCGAAATGTCTCGAACGGGATTATGAGCAAGGCTCAGCAGCTGCATGTCCTTCATCCCCGCAAGCGGGGTTACATCCTGAAAATAGTTGTCCCAAAGAGCAAGACTGGTCAAGCTGGTAAGTCTGGATAATGGAGACAGGTCCTTAATGAAGTTATCGCTGAGATCAAGGTCCGTTAATTGTGTCATGTCTTGAAGCGGCGTCAAATCAACGATTTCATTGTCGCTCAATGCGACCTCTGTGAGCTTGTTCAAATGCATAAGCGGCGTCAGATTGCGAATTCGGTTGTTCGTCAAATACAGCTTCTCTAAATTTTCAGCGTATTGAAGCCCTTCCAACGATTCGATCGATTGCCTTTCCAAGGAAAAAAGACTGCGAAGCGACAACATATCATTTTTGGTCAGCAGCCCGCTCGGCTTCTTAAGCTCTTCGCGGATCAATGTCTCCAAATGATTATCCTTGATCAGCTTATCGTCACCCGGCGGCGTCAACTGAATCGGAGTCTTCTCCTCCTTTTTCGGCTCCTTGGCCTGCAACGTCAGATCCGTGGTCACCTTCACACCACGGTCGGACAACTGCTGCAGCACAGCTTGAGCCGAAGTATTCAAGGGATTTTTCTCGATATGAAGCTCCTTAAGACGTGGCAACTCAAGCAGCGGAGAAGCGTCCTCAACGACATTCTTCTCCAAAAATACATACTCTAAAGACTTAATATCCCGAAGAGCGGAGACATCCTTAATTCGGTTGCTATCCGCCACCAGCCAACGGAGCGGTAGTCTGGAGATCGGCTTCAAATTATCAATGAGATTACCTCCAATCAACAAGTCGGTTATCTGTCTCAGCTCGTTTAGCGGGGACAGGTCGGTAACCCGATTCCCCGACATGACTAGCTTATTCAGCTGAGACATACTCTGGAGAGGATGAATATCTTCAATCTGATTGCCGTTGATGCCGAGGAAAGTCACTTTCGTTAATGAGCTCAGCTGAGAAATATTGCGAATGCCTACATCGGTAAGGAACAGGCTGTTAATATTGACGGCATACTGCAGTCCTTCCAGAGTAGCAATATTCCCCTCCTGAGGATAGAGCGAGTTGAGATTGGCTAAATCGGCTTGCGTCAAATCTCCGTCAGGCTTCTTTAACTGCTTTCGGACCGCTTTCTCCAGATTGGTGTCCAATATGAGGCCGGAAGCCGCATAAGTTGGCATGCATCCTAGCATCAATAGGAGCGAAACGATGAACAAAACCGTTTTCTTAAACAAATTAATCGTTCCTTTCGTAGTAAAATACTATGCCTTTATATCGACAGCGAGCTGGTAAAAAATAAGAGTAATCCACTTCTAAAAATATGCTTTGAACTCATTCACGAAAAGAAAACAGCGGCAACTAGAGCTTAATGAAAATAAGGAGCAGTTGACGCGGCACACTGCTCCTCGATGATCGAACTATCGTACCCGTTAGCGCAATGATTTAAGGACGCTTTCGAGTGCAAAAACTCACAATTCCAGCAAGGAAAAGAATCATACTTATAGCCCATAATACTCCACCAATTCCTAGCCATAAAGAGTTACCTTCAGAAGCCATAGCCGGATGCAATGGTCTATTACTTATGGCTTTTAGAAAGCATGATACCGCTGATGAAAAGATTATCAAATGGGCAATCATCCAACCAAAAGCACTCCGATACTCTGACTTCCTTTCTTTAGCCCAAAGAAGAACCACAAAAAGAAAAGAAACTCCCATCACAATACAAAAACCAACTACAAGCATACCTATTGTTTCTTGTTCCATTGGTAGCACTTTTATAAACACCCTTTCATAAATTTCATGCTTTATTTAGCTCTAATCTAACAAGCTACTCCAAAGTTAAGACTAAATAATAAACCTATCTTATTCTCTTTCTTGCACAGATTTCCTTCCTAATTATTCCATTAACCTGCCCGTTAACGTAATGAAGCTGCCAATTGTGCCGGCAGCTTCGTTCATTAATGTTTATTCAACTATCGTTCTGCGTTACCTCAATTGTCACAAAATAATTTTCTCACTTCAAGTCTATCCGAAATCTGGAATTATTAATGATTTCCTCAGCAAGTTCAACCGGCTGCTTATTATCGGTATCCAGCAGGAATGGCTCATTGGTCGGCGACGCCATCAACTTGTTCCGAAGGAAGAGCGAACGGTGGATATATTGTGCATCTCCTCGCTGATGGAGCCGAGCGGTAAGGGTGTTCGCTTCCGCGTACAGCACAACATAGTGTAGCGTCGTCTCGAGGTCCGATAGTTGGTCAAAGAACCATTGCAGTTCATCTTCGACGACGAAATCGATAACCACGTCTAGCCCGTCCAAGAGAAAATTCCGCGTCACCGCAGCAATATTAAGCCAAGCCAGTCGGAGTCGTTCCTCCCAGGGCGGCTCGGTACCTCCTCGGTAGACATGGAGAAGGAGATCACCTTCAATCAACGCACATTGGTGCATCGCGTTGGCCAGAGTCTTCGAGACGGTTGATTTCCCTACACCAAGTGGGCCAGAGATAAGATAAACGGCAGTTACTGATTTTTTGGTGAAATGCATATGATATTCTCCTCCCTACCCGTTCGTTACGAAGCTGCCGATTCACGCCGGCAGCCTCGCTCCAACATTTGTTCAACTATCGTATCCGTTAGCGTAACTGCTTTTGTTGTATCTCTTGTTCTTCAACATAATTGCGATACTTATTACCGTTGTAATAATCAACAATGTCTTGGTTAATTTCTGGGTACAGTTGAATCAAATGCAACTCCGAAATCGGGATCCATTTAACATCTGTTTGTTTAGGATCTGGCTTTTGTGGAAGTTTAGGATATGACCCTGATTTTAATTCACATTCAAATGTAATACCCACAGAATGGGTATCGCCATAAATATAATTGCTTTTAGTTGGTTGATATTCGTAAACAAAAGCAACAGGACCGACTTCCACGTCGACACACGCCTCTTCTTTTGCTTCCCTTTTCACAGCTTCAACAAAAGGTTTCACCTGGCTCAACACCACCTGCGGGAAGGTTGTAATGGACACCGTCACCATTATCATTCTCGTACTCGATAAGTAAAATTGATCCATCCTTAATAATCATTGCGCACGCACGAAGTCGTATTTTTTCCATCCATTTCACTTCCGTTCTCATATTGTACCGGCGTGGAATATTATACCATCTTTGTTTTCCGTTTAGGAGATTCATTGCATCAAAGTGTCCTTTAGTTGAATAGCAAAAAAAGGACCCACAGCAACGGGCTGAGGGTCTAAGTTTTATATTTTAAAGGGGGGTCGACTTTTATTATAGGCTTGATTAATTAATGCCACATGAAAATAAGATTTCAATTATGTTACATTTACTTAACTCTTGTATCCGTTAGTGTAGAGACTGCTGATTAATCAAATCAACGAACTTCGCGGTGGTTTCTTTTAGACGTCCCTTTGCATTTGTGGAGTCTAATGGTTCTACCCAAGCAAAACCATCGGAATCATAGCGCGGAAAGATATGCATATGATAGTGCGTTAAATCATTAAATTTCGCATTGTTTTGAAGAATGGTTACCCCATCGGGTTGGAAATGGGATTTTAGTAACCTTGCGAGCAATCTGGATGTCTTCATAATTTCATTTGCAGTAATTTCATCTAAGTCATCGACATCATGGTAATGTAGTTTAGGTAGTATTAGTATGTGTCCTTCATTCAGTGGTGCTATATCTAGAATACAAGTCATTAAATCATTCTCATAAATTGTATTTGTTTCAATTTCTTTATTTGCTAATTGACACCCCAAACAAGAACTCTCAGGCAACCTTTTCTCCCCCTTTAATGTCCATATTTATATCTTTATTCGGTATTATTTCCCAACTATCCTGCCAGATAGCTTAAAGAAGCTGCCGTTTGGTTTGCGGCAGCTTCATGCGGTTTAGTATATTAAAGGCAGTGTTACTTTCGGGCAAGTTCAAGTATTGGCAATGTAATATGA
>NZ_LMEO01000040.1:10128-12489 GCF_001426375.1 Paenibacillus sp. Root444D2 | reverse complement strand
AGTTAAAGAAAAATGAAGTAAAGCCGTTTAAACTCGCAATTTAATAAGTAATCTGTTGCTTTAGTCGACTAGTGTCCAGTATTAGGGGGTTAGACCGAATTTGGTCCTATATAGGCCATTTCGCAACATATGGGCTCAAAATGTTGTACAAAGTGCAACTTCAAGTTGTGAAATAGCCTTTTGGCGCGCAAATTGTTGTACCACATACAACATCCTTAGATTACCCAGAAGAAATAAATGAAATTATGATCTTATATATTTAAAAAAGCGTTACGGACGTGGGGCTGCCGCCTCAAACGTCCGTAACGCTTTTACTTTAAGATTTATCAACGTAGTTATTCATCACTAACATGGCTGCGCCTACAACGATCGATTTGCTCTTCAACTCGGAAGTCAGAATCTTGAACGTGTCACGAAAAGGTTCCCACACCACCTGCCCGCACTGTTCTTCGATTAAAGGCACAATCTCACTGTAATTTTCCACCAAATCTCCACATAATATGACGGCATCGGGATTATACATGCAGACAATATTGTTAATGGTTATGCCAATGTAAAGCGAAGTTCTGGATATAATATCTTGGGCCCAGTTCTCTTCGTTCTGTGCAGCTGCAAAAAGCTGCTGGATATCGGCGGTCTCCTTGATTCGGTTTGCTTCATGCAGAATAGCCGACTCGTCGATATACGTTTGCAGACATCCTCTTTTGCCACATTCGCACATGTTGCCATTCGGATCCAGCGTGGTATGTCCTAATTCCCCGGCACTGTTTGAACCTCCGCGAAAAATGTCACCATCAATGATCAAAGAGGAGCCTACGCCGGTGCCCAACTCAATCAATGCTGTCTTTCTCGATCCGCGGGCGGACCCTAGTAAATACTCAGCAAGGATTTTCACTTTCAAGTCATTGTCAATGACCGTAAGAATATGCAGCTTGTCCTGGATAAACTGAGCGAAAGGGATATTTCTCCAGCCCAATGTCGATGAATACTGGACGATTCCCCGTTCATGGTCGATCACACCGGGCACGCCTATGCCGATGCCAATAATTTTAGACTTGTCGAGATTTTTATGCGCTATCATCAAAGTAATAGTTTCGGAAATGAGAGCGGCCGTAGCTTCAGGGGTTGTTTGCAAAGCGATATGATCAACTCGCTCCTCATGCAGAAGTTCACCGCTGAACTCCATGACTCCGAACTTAATCGCCTTTTTACCGATGTCGACACCAATTGTATAAACCGCCTGGGGATCGATATCTAACATAATCGCCTTACGTCCAACGCCTACCGAGGTTAACGCGGTTTCCCTCACCAATCCTTGTTCACATAACTCACCTACGATACGCCCTACAGATGTAGGACTTAACTTGGTGATTTTGGTGATTTCCGCTCGAGAGATGGGCCGACTCTTTTTAATGATTTCCAAAATCATCTGCTTATTGTGCAGTCTGATCACATCTTGGTCATGCTTCTCAATTTTTTTCATTTACTTGGATTCCTCTTCTTATTCCACCCATGTTAATAAATCTAATGTTAACCATCCTACACACCGCAGTCAACCATTAGCAACATGATCCCTACCCATATTTTTTAAATCTTTAATTTTTTCCGTATCGATCTCATTTATCGGATGATTATCCACTCGTACCCCTCTACCGAAATGAATCTCTTTCACACCTGTCGCTTGAAGGAAGGCAGGAATTGAACTTACGGTCAAGCCGCTTCCGGCTAAAATTTGCAGGTGAGAATGCTCCGCCTTCTTAACAAGCTGTTTGATTTCTTCTTGTGCATCAAGCACGTTTGGCTTTCCTCCAGAAGTGAGCACCCGATCAATTTGTCTATAAGATAGTAGTTCCTCTAGAGCCTTCTCCAGATTGCTTACTTCGTCAAATGCACGATGAAAAGTCACAGATAATCCCTCCGCCTCATCTAACAATCGACGCAGCGTCTCGTGATCAATCCTACGGTCTTTGGTAAGCGCCCCAAGTACAATGCCATGAGCGCCAATCTGTTTCACTGTCTGGATATCTTTCATCATCACGCCAAGATCTCTCTGGTCATAACAAAAAGATTGGCTATGCGGGCGAATCATCACTTGAACAGGGATCTTCGTGCTGTGCACAACCTCATCAATTAAGCCGTAGCTAGGCGTTAACCCGCCTTCCAGAATCCCAGTTATGAGTTCGATACGATCCGCACCGCTCTGTTCGGCCAACAAAGCATCTCTCACTGTAGTCGCAATAACTTCCAGCAGCATAATTCTCCTCCTAATATAGGGATCTTTGAGCGTAGCTCAAAGTCTCTCCGCTTTGGGATCTTTGAGCGTAGCTCAAAGTCTCTCCGCTTTGGGATCTTTGAGCGTAG
>NZ_LMEO01000040.1:0-10057 GCF_001426375.1 Paenibacillus sp. Root444D2 | reverse complement strand
CTTTGGGATCTTTGAGCGTAGCTCAAAGTCTCTCCGCTTTGGGATCTTTGAGCGTCGTAGCTCAAAGTCTCTCCGCTTTGGGATCTTTGAGCGTCGTAGCTCAAAGTCTCTCCGCTTTGGGATCTTTGATCGTCGTAGCTCAAAGTCTCTCCGCTTCACCAATTGAAGTCGTTATCCTTTGACTGCACCCTCTGTTAGACCTGAAACAATGTATTTTTGGGCAAAAGCGAACATAATTACAACCGGAATCAAGGATAAAATACCCGCTGCGCTCATTTGTCCCCAGTTAATATCAAATTTTTGCACAAAACTGCTTAGTCCTACAGGGACTGTTTTGGTGCTTTCGCTATTCGTAAACATAACTCCGAAAAACAAATCATTCCACGCGCCTGTAAATGCGAATACAAGGGTAGCAACAATTCCCGGCCGCATAATGGGCAGAATAATTTTGATCATCGTTTGAAACTTGTTACACCCGTCAATTAGAGCCGCTTCCTCGAGAGATACGGGAATTCTCTGAAAGAAACTGGACATCGTCAGTAAACAAAAAGGAATGTTCATGGCCGTATAAGTAATGATCAACGAAGGCAGCTTATTTAACAAGTGCAAATGACTGAATGTAATGAAGAGAGGAACTAAAATAACCATCACAGGAATCATTTGAGTAGCCAAAAAGGAAATAAGAAATAGCTTCTTGCCTCGAAATGAATATCTGGCCATACTATAGCCACCAAGAATGGATACAATCAACACCAAGATTGAACTACTCATACTTACTATAAAACTGTTCATAAAATAATGCGGAAAGCTAGAATTCTGAAAAGTATCTATATAGTTCGCAAACGTTAAATTTTTGGGCCAAAGCGTTAGCTTCCCGCTATAAATTTCCTGTCTATCCTTTAGAGAAGTGACTAGCATCCAATAAAATGGAAACAACGCACCGATTAGGAACAATGTTAACGCAATGACTCGAGAAACTGTAGGGGTTACATTCCGAACATAGGAGACCATTAGAAATCACCTGCATCATCATATTTAGTCGTTTTCAAGAAAATTAACGTATAAAGAATAAGTATTGCTAGCATCATAATTCCCAATGCGGAGGCTTGCCCATAGTCGGTCGTATAGAAGATTTTATTAAATATATAGGAAGGCAAGTTATGAGAAGTATTAGCTGGGCCCCCATTGGTCATGATGTAAATCAAATCGGCTGAATTGAATACCCAAATCACTCGGAGCAGCAATGTAATAATAATCGTCGGTTTGATATAAGGAATCGTAACTCGAAACAGTTTGGTCATTCGGCCTGCCCCGTCAATATCAGCAGATTCATAGATGTCTTTAGGTACGTTTTGCAGAGCAGCAAGAATCATAATCCCGAAAAAAGGCACTCCATACCAAACCATAGCAGCGATGACTGGGTAAATAGAGACATGTGGAATAGCCAAAAAGGGGATGCCTTTTTCCAGAATTCCGAGTTTCACCAATAAGTAATTAATAAGCCCGTTCTGTTCATTAAACAACCATTTAAAAATCATTCCGATTAAAAAAGCAGACACGGCCCAAGGCAGAAAAACAATAGATTGGTAGATGTTTTTCCCTTTAAATTGTTTGTTAAGCGCTAGTGCCAAAATAAATCCAAGAACGAATTGCAAACCTACCGTTAGGATGACCCAAAGTACAGAATTACCTAATATTTGAGGGAGATTCTTATCGGCCAGTAAAGATCTAAAATTTTCAAAACCTGAAAAGTGGATATCCCCCGGTTCAAATAAGACATAATGCATAAAAGCAAGCTTAAGTCCTGATAGTAACGGATAAGCAAAAAAAGCTAGAATAATTAGAACAGCAGGAGTGATTAATAAATAAGGCTCGAATGATTTCCATCGAATTGCTTTTAGCATACTTTCTCTCCCCGCCTTTTCAATACTTTAGAATAGATAACCGGGGATTCATTCGTGTCCCCGGTTATCTGCCTTCTTTTTATGGATTTTCCTTCATATAAGCTTGTTGTTCTTTGGTTAGAAAATCTGCAAGATGCTTAACAGTATCCTCGAGCGATTGCGCCTTTGTCAAATATTTTTGCGTTTCTTCTACTGCGAACGTTCCCGTGAATTGACCAAGCTTCGTTAAATGGCTCGGAGGGCCTGCAAACACAATGTTGGAATCCGCCATGGAACCTGCATACCCAGCAATAGGACCTTTGCTGAAGAACGGATCTTTCAGGTTTTCTTTGTAAATAGGAATCGTTGAATTTTTAATACTGTACGCTAGGTTGTTCTCAGGAGAGCTTAAGAATTCGATCAACTTCCAAGAAGCCTCTTTATTTTGTGATTTGGAAGACATGGCGTAAGCCGCTGTGTAACCCCAGAAAATGTAACGTTTTCCGTCATCGGCTTTAGGCATTGGAACTACATTCCATGTGCCTTCTTTCATATTTTTCTGAGCTGTAATAATAACTTCAGGCGTTTGATTTAAAATAGCCGTTTGACCGTTTAAGAATCCTTGAACCATTTCGTTGAAGCCCCAGTTGACAGACTCTTTAGGAGCATTTCCGTTTAAGTAAACATCATAAAATTTCTTAAAGGCCGCAGCGCCTTCAGGTTTATACAAAATCGATTTACCATCTTTATCAAACCAACTATCGGAGTGAACCGCCGCCATAACATATTCCATTGCGCGAATAACGCCATTGGCTCCTCCTCTGAAGGAAATACCGTATCTGTTTTTCGCAGAGTCTGTGAATTTTTGCGCTAGATTAAAGTAATCATCCCATGTCGCGATGGTCTCGGGCATATTCAGTTCTTTAAACCAATCGCTTCTTATAAATAAGCCCTGCAGCAAGAATCCATCTGGAATCGCATAGACATTGCCTTTGAATTTGTTTCTCGCCTGCTTGGTTGCTTCCGTCAAATTATTTAATTGATCCCATTTGTCATAAAAGGGCTGCAGGTTCTCGATATAACCAGCAGAAGCCATAGCTACTAAGGAAGTATCATCAATACTCAATACGTCAGGAAGAATGCCAGCTGCACCCATGGTCATCCATTTCTTATTCGCATCATCCCAAGGAACAGACGTATATTCAACTTCGATATTCGGGTTTTTCTCTTGAAATTGCTTCAAAAGCCCCTGCATAAGCGCTGTTCTTTCCGGGCTTGGCAGCGGATCGAGATACGAGATTTTCGCTTTCTTGCCTGTGGCTTCTTTGGCTCCTGCGGCTCCAGTGGCTTTTGCCGCTTCATTCTGCCCGCCATTCGTAGAGCAGCCTGCTAAAGCAAAAGTAAGTACTAGACTGGTACATAAGGCTAGAATCGTAGCTTTTTTCTTCATTTTTATAACCCCTCCTGTAATTTGATCTATGTTATAAAATCTTGCTGAAGATCGTTTCCTCAACATAATTTAGTAACTAAGCCTGGGTATCTATATGATTTCTAAGGTAAAAACCGCTTTGTTTGTTCCGATAACCTTACGATTATCGTTCGTAATGTCAGTTGGTGTGAGTTGATACATACGATCGATCGTCTCTTGGTTACTATATCCAATCTGCTCAAGGATGGATGCCGTAATGATAGGCCACTCGTCCTCAGAGCCATCCATCACTTTAAGCGCGAAACCTAGCTTTTCTTTTTTCAATCCAAAGCAGTACACGCCTTTCGCACCGCCCTTAGCGACAATATTGGGATCCATAAGTAAACTGGAACAGATTCTTTCTGAACCAGCAATCATCTCATAATGCTCGTTCATGAGAGCGGTTATTCGGATGACGGCGGATCGAATTTCAAGATCTTCAATCACTTCTGGACAGGCCAGCTTCATGAAGGCAGTCGCTAAATGCTTAAGAGGAATAGCGAACACCGGAAAACCGCAACCGTCTGTACCTATGTGGATCTGTTCTCTTGGACATTCAGATAAGTAAGCGAGGGTGTCTACGATCTCGACTTGAGCAGGATGATCAGGTTCAAAGTAGCCTTCAGTCGGATATCCCATTGTTTTGCACAAAGCAAGAATGCCAAGATGCTTTCCAGAACAATTATGATAAATCGAACGTTTAGGCTTCTGTGCTCTAAGCATGGCTTCTGAAGCAGGCACACTTAAGGGGTAAGTGGGGTGACAGACAAGCGCTTCCTCTCCCACTCCAATCTTGGTAAGCATGGATTCCAATGCTTCAACATGGAAGGTTTCCGCACGATGGGAGCCGATCATAATTGCCGTTTCTTTATCAGATAGGCCAAACTTTCTATCCGCGCCATGCCTAATGACAGGAATAGCTTGAAATGGTTTTCCGGATGACCTTAAATATGTTAATGATTCTACATCCCCTACTGCGTACTTAACAGCACCCGAGATGGAGACTCCGCAAATATGCCCGCTATGCACGCATTCCAAAGCACCTCCACGATACTCTTCAACTAATGTTTTATCCATTTCGTCTTCCCCTCTTTTGCGTAAAATTTCATGGTCTAATGTTGTTGCGAGGCCAATTATTCCACAGATGTTATTAATTGTCGAAATAAAACAATGAAACGATAATATTACCAGACAAAAATGACTGAATGCATGATGTAAATGTTCTTTTCTTCTTTTATTTATTCCAGTGATGTTAATAATTAAATATTAACAACTCACCTATCTGTTGTCAAACATTTTTTGTTTTTTTGTTAAGTAAACTAACAGGTAACGCTTTCGTAGTGAAATTTCACAGATTAGGTGACAATTTCAAAATGAAATGATGTCAACTAAGTTAACTCTAATCTCCAGGTAGTAAGAGCCCGAGCTTCGACATACAGGCGCTAACGAGACTCCCGCCAAATTTCTTCCTCAGCTTGAACGATAGGAGCTACCGTAAGAGTTGGAGCCTCGACAGCAGGCTGAGAAGCAGACTCTTCTATAGGCTCGTCCTTTAAAAGTTTTACCGCCCTTGATACGTGTGCAGAGGCAAAAAAAGCCTTCTGCAAAAGGAATCCTTCCCTTTTGCAGCAGGCTTTCTGTTTTAACCCAGCACCACGCGGTCATCCGACAGCTTGTTGCCGCTGATGTGCTCGAACTCACCAAGCAGCTGCTCCACGGTGAGGTCCTTCTTCCGTTCCTCGCTCACATCAAGGATGATGCGGCCTTTATCCATCATGATCAGGCGGTTGCCGAGACGTATCGCCTGCTCCATGTTGTGCGTGACCATCAAGGTGGTCAGCTTCATTTCGCGCACGATGTCCTCGGTCAATCGTGTAATGAGCTCCGCGCGCGATGGGTCCAGCGCGGCGGTGTGCTCATCAAGCAGCAGAATCTGCGGCTTGGTGAACGTCGCCATCAGCAAGCTGAGGGCTTGGCGCTCTCCGCCGGAGAGCAGGCCCACCTTCGCGCGCAGACGGCCCTCCAGGCCGATGCCGAGGCGCTGCAGCTGTTCCAGGAACAGCGCGCGCTTACGCGCGGTGACGCCGAAGCTCAGCCCGCGCTTCTTGCCGCGGGCATACGCCATGGCGAGATTCTCCTCGATCGTCATTCGAGGAGCGGTCCCCGCCATGGGGTCTTGAAAGACGCGGCCGACCCAACGGCTGCGCTCGTATTCCGGCAGGTGATGAATCACCTCACCGCTAATAGCGACTTCGCCGGCATCCGGCGTCATAACGCCGGAGATGATGTTCATCAGCGTCGATTTACCGGCGCCGTTACTGCCAATGACCGTGACGAAGTCACCGGGCTTGAGGTTCAAGTTAATGCCGATTAGCGCGATTTTCTCATCCGCTGAACCGGGGTTAAATAGCTTAGAAACATTCGAGAGCTGAAGCATTAACGATCACCTCCCTTGTTCATTTTCACAGCGAGGGCGATGAGCTCAGCCGAACGCCTTTTCGCTGCTGCTTTTTGCTTAATGGCTCGCTGCACGGAAGGTAGAACAAGCGCGATAATAACAATAATCGCGGTAATGAGCTTCAAGTCGGATGCTTTTAGCCATTCGACTCGCAGGGCCAATGCGACAACAATACGGTACACGATGGAACCGAGTACAGCAGCCAGTGTCGCTTGAAAAACCGTCCGAGCGCCAAAAATCGCTTCCCCAATAATAACGGAAGCTAGTCCAATGACGATCATCCCGATCCCCATCGAGATGTCGGCAAAGCCCGACTGCTGCGCGATGAGAGCTCCAGATAGTGCAACTAATCCGTTCGATATACTGACGCCTAGAATCGTAGTATTGTCCGTATTCGCACCAAAGCTGCGAATCATTCTCGCATTGTCACCGGTTGCTCGCAGAGCAAGTCCCAAATCAGTATGCAGGAACGCATCCAGCAGCAATTTGAACACGATGACAATAATAAGCACAACCGTAATCGGCGACACCGAAGTGAATATCGTATCGACATTGAGAAGTGAAATGTTAGGCTTGCCCATAATGCGCATATTAATGGAATACAAGGCAATCATCATAAGAATCCCTGATAAAAGTCCATTAATTTTACCTTTCGTATGGAGCAGTCCCGTACAAGCTCCAGCCACAAGCCCGGCTGCAAAAGCAGCGAAACAAGCTAGCAGCGGCGAATAGCCATGAGCAATCATGATAGCTGCAACAGCGCCGCCTGTTGTAAAACTCCCGTCCACCGTAAGATCAGGGAAATCGAGAATGCGAAACGTGATATAAACACCAAGCGCCATCAACGCATAGAGAAGACCCAGCTCGACGGCACCAGTCATTGAATCCATCATGTGAATAACCTCCTACTTTGAAAAAAAGGGGTGAACGAAAGCGACGTTCACCCCTTTTGTGTCTTAATCCTTACTGAATGATGTTTTTCTCTTTATCTTTTACTGCATTTTTCATAGCGTCTGTTACATCAATTCCTTGAGCTTTTGCTGCCTTCAGGTTTAAGATCAGATCCATTTTTTCAGGAACAGTTACTTTCATGTCTGCTGGTTTTTTACCATTCTTGAGAATGTCGACAGCCATTTGGCCAACTTGGTAGCCATGATCATAGTATTTGAAGCCAACTGTTGCAAAAGCACCTTTTTCCACGGTATCACGGTCACTGGAGAAGAACGGAATGTGTTTTTCATTCGCGATTTGAATGATGCCATCCACGCCGCTAACGACCGTGTTATCCAGTGTAATCAAGAAAGCATCCGCGCGGCCAACGAGGGATTGCGCTGCTTGTTTTACCTCAGACGTATTAGTAACCGGCGCTTTAATGAGCTTAATACCATGTTTCGTTAAGGTTTGCTCTGCATTTTTGGCCATGATAACAGCGTTAGGCTCACCTTCGTTAATAACAAGACCAACTGTTTTCACTTTAGGCATGTTCGCAGCAACGAAATCCATTAATTGCGCAACAGCCATTGGGTTCGTGTCTGAAGCTCCGGAAACATTACCGCCCGGCTTGTCCACATTGCTGACGATTTTGGCTGCAAGCGGGTCTGTAACAGCTGCGAAAAGAATTGGAGACTTCTTCACTTGCTGTACAAGAGCTTGTGCAGATGGTGTTGCGATACCAAGTACCAAATCGTAGTCGGCGGAAGCAATTTTTTGAGCAATGGATAAGTTATTCGGTTGATCGCCTTGCGCATTGTTGAAATCGACTTTCAAGTTGGTACCTTCCACGATACCGCCATCTTTAAGAGCTGCAAGGAAACCTTGACGCGTTGCATCCAGAGACGGATGTTCGACAATTTGTGAAATCGCGACTTTATAAGACTTTTGCGCGGCTGCTGTTGCTGCCGGAGTAGCTGAAGCCGCAGCGCTTGCTGCTGGAGCCGGAGCTGCCTTCTGCCCACAACCTGCTACGACCATAAGAGCTGCTGTTAATGCGAATGATACGAGTGCTTTCTTTTTCAACATAATTACCCCTCTCTAAGTTCCCATTTATCGCTTGGACTCATTGCTCACTCACCACTTTAACGCTTTTGCGGGACAAAGTTTGAGGATATGAAATACCCAAGGCTCCATATTAATTAACCATAGTTTAAAGGGCTACTGGGTTTCCGTCAATTGTTTTATCCGCATTTATATGTTTTCTGTTAACATTTGGAGAAGATTGCTCAGGACTGCTGTTGAACATAAAAGTCACGAAGCAATTCATCCATCACCCGATTCGTTCGCGCCGCAGTCCGACCGGTACTAGGACTTTTGCCAATACCCCGAAGCTCGTCAACCACAGATTGAATAAGAGGCTGTTGCACATGAGCCGGATACGGAATGGCGTACTCCTCGATCTGACCATCTGCCATCTCCAAGCGAATATCATCGCTAAACGTCGAGAACGCAATTTTGCCCAGACTCCCCGTAATTTCAGTTACGTCACTGCGCTTAAACGAGTTGAAGCTCCAAATCCCAGCACCCATAACACCAGACTCAAATGCATAGGTCGTTGTCACGATATCTTCGACTTGATACTTGCCCGACTGATTTCTGGCAAAACCTTTTACTTCCCCAATTGGGCCAAGTAAATAATCAAGAACATCCAGCGTATGACTCGCCAAATCAACGAACAAACCGCCTCCCGAAAGCTCCGGCCGTATGCGCCACGGCTGCTCCTGTCCATCATCATCCCTCAAGGTTTGGAGAAAAGTCGTCTGCACAAATCGAACCTCACCAAGGATACCGCTGTCAAGCAATCTTTTGATCTCAACAAATTTCGGCAAGCCTCTGCGATAATAGGCCACGAATAAAGGTACCTTTGCTTCTTCGCAAGCAGCTATCATTTCCAAACATTCCGCATGATTCCTCGCCATCGGCTTTTCCACATAGACAGGCTTCCCCGCCCGTGCTGCCAGCAGGGCATATTCCCGATGATAACCTGGAGGTGTCGCGACATAGATCGCATTGACATCCGGATCGTTGACCAACGCTTCCGCATCATCGTACCATGCAGCAACTCCATGCCTTTTGGCGTAATCTTCTGCTAGCGCTCCATTTCTTCGCATCACAGCGACAAGCTCAGAACCCTCCGCCTTTTGTAAGGCCGGCCCGCTCTTGACCTCAGTCACATCCCCACAACCAATAATACCCCATCGCACCTTATCCACTTATCCAAACCTCCTAATAGGTCACAGTGATACAAGATTTTATCCTACATATTCGACATGAGACCGTCTCCTCCTTGTGACCTTTTTTATAAATGCAGCAAAGCAGTTAGAAACAATGGCGAGGGAAGATGAATATAAAATTGCCTCTCTTAAGAGAGAAAATCTTAAAGCTTGAACCTTCTCTCCTTTTATTGTGAACAGACGAATAAATTAGGACTCCTTACTCTCAGTGTAATGGAGTTGCAGAAAATACAACAATTGCTGCCCAAATCCAGCCTCTCTCGCTTCAATGTTGTAAAACCTGCAACAATTGGGACCCCATACAGGCGTTTTTGCCTCAAATGGGTCAGAATTGTTGTACAAACTGCAACATCAGCTTGCAAAATAGCTATTGAGGGTGGGAATTGTTGTAGAAAATACAACACTATCCACATCCATACTCACAAGCCTGTCGATTAACCAAAAAAATGGTACAAAAAAAGGCCGCTCATTCGGTAATGTGTTTGTACCCCTACAAACATCCGAAACGAGACGACCTCATTGAAATTCTTATATGCTATTAAATATTCTGCAAACAGTTCTCCCCCTCAGCGAACAGACTGGCCATGTTGATTCTGAGCATAATTTTACGATCAGGGAAATTTCACTATTCATCCAAAGTGATAAGTTATCTTATAGCGTATTCGATCTGTTATATCGTATGAATCATTGAAGCCAGTATGGATGGTCTACTAACGAACAACTTAACCCTCCCCTGCTTCCAAAAGTAAGTCATTCAACAGGCTTCATTTCACACACCAATCAGAGATTCAATCGGGCAAATTAGTGAGATGTTGCATTTCATACAACAATCGGCGCGTAAAATCTGGAAAATCGGATTAATGTTGTATTTCGTGCAACAAATCGATCAAATTTACTTAGAAAACTGAGTTTACAGCTCAAATTCGGTCTAACCCCCTAATACTGGACACTAGTCGACTAAAGCAACAGATTACTTATTAAATTGCGAGTTTAAACGGCTTTACTTCATTTTTCTTTAACT
>NZ_LMEO01000039.1 GCF_001426375.1 Paenibacillus sp. Root444D2 | reverse complement strand
AAAGCTGAAATGCTCATTGACTTGCTAGCGAGATTATTCATCTCATTATAGTCGATTGCTCGACTGTGCTTACTCACTCGTTGTTCAGTTTTCAAAGATCAATTTCTTTCGCTCACTGCCGTGTTACCGAAGCAGCGAGAAGTAATATACCATATTGGAATTTCATTTGCAAGCTTTTATTTTATTTATCCATTCGTGAAGATATTCAACACGTTCAGACTCATTAATAATCGTTTGCCTTGCTTGTCCGTTTGGAACAAGAATCATAATATAGCACATACGATTTCGTAATGCAACCTCTAATTCATTTTTTATGATGGAACCTCCCGAGGTGCCAGAACATCTGGCAAACGAAAGGTTCAGTAAGTCTATTTGATGAAAATTGTTTTAATCTATTTTAACCTAATGCTTTTGAGCAATAAATCGAGGGGTTCTCTCTCTTGTGATTCTCCGCGATGATCATGTTGGGCAAGCTTATCCAACCGCGCTATCTGATGACCATAGTCGTACATAGCCGCAGCCACAACCGACAAACGCAACATTCCTTCCGGCTGCTTATTATAACGTTCGATGAGTACAGTCATGAAACGCTCGTTCTCTGCTTCCATCTCCATACCTTCCGAACAGTCCTCCTTGAGCTTATCATCAAATTTCAACAGAATGTGCTCGTGGAACTTTATTAGCTTTTCCAAATGATCATCGAAATAGACATCGATTGCCTGTGTGCGGGACGTTTGAAAATAGTGCTCATCCACGGCTTCAAGAACCTCAAGCCCTTTGTACATCACAAGAAGCTTCTGCTTGTAAACAACAAGTTCACGAATACGGTTTAACCCGCTTCCCTTAATTTTCTTAATCTCTTCTTCCATGAGTCTGTACTTATCAGACAAAGATTTCAAGCTGCTGCGTAGACTTTCTTTTTCCTCACGGAAAACGGTCTCTTTCATTTCATTAGAGATAACCGTACGAAGGAGGAGCGACATTTTGGCAAAAATCGTACGAATCTGTGCAGCGAACTGCTCTTTGGGCTTAGGTGGAAAGAATAGGACATTCACCACGAATGCACAACCGATACCAATCAAACTCAGCAGCAAACGATTGACGGCAAATTGCCACTCTCCGGAAGCCTCCATGACCGCTACCACGGTAACTAAGGTAAGGCCGATCGTTTCTTCCATACCCATTCTTAAACTTATGATGATGACAATGATACATACAATTCCAATAGCAATCACGTTATTAGAAAAAAACATACCCGCAAGCAGTGCCAATGCCGCGCCTAGAATATTCGTCTGCAACTGCTCTAGGAAATAACGCCAAGATCGATAGATCGACGGCTGCATAGCAAAAATTGCTGCGACGGCTGCAATAACTGGAGGGGTGAAATTAAGCCAAGCACTTATGTATAAGGCCAAAGCAACAGCAATCCCCGTCTTCCACACGCGCGCACCGAAAACCATGAAACCCCACCTCATCCACAAAAATCTTATTCGTTATTATCTTACACAGGTACGGATATGGATGCAAAGATGTGGTTTAGAATTTTTAAACGCCTTTCTTAGCCGGTATCCTCCGAATGATCCATCCAGGCTCGCAAAGGCAGGCTAAGAATGAACTTACTGCCATTACCTTGTTCACTCTGAAGAGTAAGGGAACCACCGAGCAATTTGGCAAGCTGCAAACTGATGGATAAGCCTAAACCTGTTCCTCCATATTTACGAGTCATAGCTCCATCCCCTTGCCGAAATGCTTCAAATATCAACTGCTGCTTATCTAGGGCAATGCCGATGCCAGTGTCGCGAACGGCAAAGTCGATCCACTTAGGCGAGGCATTATTGTTGTGGTCACGAATTTGAACGGATAAAGTAATCCTGCCTTCTTCTGTGAATTTTATCGCATTCATAAGCAGGTTACGAAGTATTTGGTTGAGCTTCTGTGAATCCATTTGAATGATCGTTGGCACATCTTTTCCCACGGTCACGTTGAAGCGCAGCTTTTTGGAATCCATCATTGGCTTGAATTGTTGTTTTATGTAATAGGCAAGCTCTTCAATGACGACTGGCTGCCATAGCATGTCCATTTTGCCCGCTTCGATCTTGGATAAATCTAATACGCTATTGATCATTTGAAGCAGTTCATTTCCCGAGGTATGAATGATATTCGCATATTGATTCACTTCCTTTGAACTCGTTATCTCTTCACTTTCCCGTATCAGATCTGACAAAGCGATTATACTATTTAGAGGTGTTTTGAGTTCGTGTGATATGTTGGCAATAAATTCCGATTTATAGATTGAAGCCTGTGCCAACTGCTGTGCCTTCTTCTCAAGCTCACGCTTCGATTGTAGAAGTCTCTTGGTCTGTTTTCGCAGAATCACATTCATATTACGTATCTTGTCCGCCCGCTGCTGCTCCTTATAGAAATCTCGAATAATGAAGACAAAAAAAGCACTAAGTAATAGGGCGGCTGGATAGGTGTACGGGGCAACTTTAGTCAAATAAATGATCTTAGGTACGGCACCGAAACTAGCAATACCGATGACCTGAAGCGAGTTCATTGAGAGGATGGAAATGAGCGCCTTTTTCTTATAGCTCCATGCGCTTTTTTGATATTTAGCCACAAGGATTGCTGCCAAACAACCCATCAGCATAATATTTAACGAACCCGTAATAGATTGTGGATTAATGCCGGTAATGCTGTATCTGGCCAGCGCAATTCCAAATCCAATAATGAGCAACATATAGTGCTTACGGAACAATAGTGTTCCGTATATGATTGGAACGACTCGCAAATCAAATAACATGAATTCAGATACTCTCACGCCAAAAAACATCGTTAGCCACCCTGAACCTATAAAAATGGCGACAAGCACCGTCTGTTTCACGGTCCAAGATGCATGCTGAAACATATATTTAAAGCCAAGATTGAATAAATAAGCACAAGTTATCAAAATACAAATATTCACAAAAAAGCTTATACAAATGGTTATGATAACACCTCCTGATCCTAAATTCATACAAGCTTATTTCCAATTATAACTACTCATCTTCTATGAAATACCCTTATCTATGTAGGTTTGAAACAACTAAATAAGCACGCTTCTAAACTTTTCTATGAGTAATAAAGTGAGTACTAAAGTTTAACGAGCAAAGAAAAACCAGCACGGGTCGATGAGACCGATACTGGTTTATTTTAAATTTAGTGTATAGTTCCTGCTCTGTTATTAGGCGGCATTTGTGGCATTCCTTGTGCCGGAACAAAGGTATTAAGCATTTTTTGCATATCAGTGGCTTCAAGTTGGGGAACTTGATAGTAGCCATTTCTATTTTGATACAAGAAAATTTCATAGGCCATCTCGATAAAGTTCTGTACTTGAGATGCCAATACACGACGTACAGCAGGATTCGTCACTTCAAGGGAAGTCATCGTTAGCAGCGTAGCATGGGATTTCACAAGGCCTAACATATGCGCGCTAATGCCTGCATCCTTCACATCAGCCAGCGATTGATTCGGCTTTTTGGGCTGTGTTGGTTTGATACCGTAGATCGGCTGCGACAGATTTCGGATCATATACGTCTGCGTTTCTTGACTCGGCTTCTGCCCTGTTGCAAAGCATTCTGCCGTTATGTTGTAATGGAACAGCGTAAAGTTGTACTGACGATCCAAAATATCCAGAAGCTCGTTATCTTGGACGAATTGTCTAAACATCATGAACTGGTCCAGTACATTAATTGTACAAGATAACACCTCATGTAAATCAAAGAGCTCATGCCCCCCATGATTCATGTTCTGCATGCCTTGTGTCATGTTATTATTTGGCGTTTGCTGCTGCATTTCGAAGTCTCCTTTAATGAATGGAATAGTAACTTCGATAATATGAGTTATGTTGTGCGATTTTATTCGTATTGTAGGTAAAATACCCCCCGACAGGATGCCGAGGGTTAGGTATTTAAGATATGGTCTTACGAGCAGCAGCCGCTATGCTTTAGGTTTATCGCCACTGCTGCTACTCGCGGCCTTTGCAGCTTTGGCTGCTGCTAATAGACCTTTACTTTTATAAGGTTTTGGGGCACTCTTTGCTCTATTGGCACTAGCTTGCCATCGGTTCCAGCCCTTACTGTCTGTCCCTCTACCGGTTCCGCCTTTACCCTTCGCTTTGCTCATGTACTCACTCCATTATGTTGTGGTTCTTATTTTTTCAGCAACGATGCCCATGTGGTTTCAAGCCATTGATCGAAGTCAGAGCCTTTGTCACCTTCGTAAGTATCATATACGTCACTTCTGGTCTTCTGTAACTTCTCTTTAAACTCTTCAAACGTATGACCTTCCGGCAAGCTCTTCTTAATGCGCACAAAAACTTTACCTGCACCTTTAATCAAGTCACCTTTTTTTCTTGGCGGCAGCTGAACATCCTCACCAAATGCACGGAGTTTGCGATAAGCAGCCTCTTGAATGGGATATACAGCATCGCCGCTCATCATACGCACTAGAATATTAATGGTTTGTTGGTCGTTATACTGGCCTAATGCTTCAACGGCTTCTAGACGTTCTCTCCAATTGGATGTACGATTGGCCGATTTTTTCAATTCCTCAAAATTGGGAGGTATTTCGTTTTTTAATTCGATGGTCAAATGATTCAAGCTCCTTCTGTCTGCTGTTATTAGATTGATGTTACACTTTTTTGAAGTGGAGCGCCAACTTTTTGCTGATTATATTTATAAATGGGACATCAGAGTACCATTTATACAGGATTTTATATATTTTATCATATTATACGGGTATCTCTTTTTATCAACGATTTCAATAACCTCAATTTGAGGTGAATGAGATGTCCGATTTTTTAAGACTAGTTGGCGAACGGTTAAGAATGGTTAGAAAGTTAAAAGGTTTAACACAAGATCAGTTGGCTGAAAAAACAGGCAAGGATAGTATGAGTAAATCGCATATTTCGGATATAGAAAGAGGTCAAAGAAATATTTCACTTCTTACGTTGGAAATTTTGATGAATGCTTTAGAAATCGATCCCAGCGAGTTGTTTAATTTCCAGAAGCTTGATGGTGAAGGAATTCATGAGAAAAAGCTGATCCTTGATATTCACAAAAGTATGCTCATGGAGAGAGGGCTTGATGAGGTTAAGTATGTCGTTCGGACAACGAATGATTTCCTGGATACTATTGATGCCAAGGAGTCTGGTAGAAGGAATAGGAAGAGCTAGCGTTTCGTGTTTACTCAGGGAGGGTATCGTATATGCATTCGCATTCTTGCTGCCCTTCCTGTATGTTTTTTTACTCTCAATTTAATAAAATGCTAAAAAACAAAACAACGACCAGCTCACACTAATGCGAACTGACCGCTGCTTCATTGGCTATTCATGATATCAGCCTCAATTTACGACTACACCCCTACAGTACTTGCATACATCTGCATCGATAGCAATTTCCTCGTTACAATAAGCGCACGACTTATGTGTTTGCAAATCAGCCACCGGAACCACTTTGCGCTTCTTCACGTTCATGAGAATCAATAAACCAACCACAACCACGATAACGGCCAACAACCAATAAACCATACCGAAACACCTCCTAGTTGATAAACAACTTCTGATGATTCTGTATAAGTATATTCGGTCATTCTTGTCCATTTGTCTTTGTTGTGAACAAGATTAAAATCCTCTTACATCATCATGGTCCGTTCCCGTAATGACGTCATACCAGTCTTCAATGTCTTTTTCAAACCTTGCCGTCTTTTCTCTATACATAGCCAGTGTGTCATTGCCTAGAGGCAAATGAATCGGGGGCTTTTCAGAATTGGCCAATTTAATGAAAGCTTGAGCGAGCTTCTTGGGATCGCCAGGCTGTTTTTTATTAACTTGTGTGGCAAAGCTTCGCATTTCTCCCACCGTGCCTGCATAATCATCGATGACATTAGCAGTTCTTATCAAAGACATTGGATCAAGAAATTCCGTTCTAAAAAAGCCTGGTGCCACGACAGTTGCATATATCCCTAAAGGAGCTAATTCCAATGCCATGGATTCCGTAATGCCTTCAACAGCAAACTTGGTGGAACCATAAATCCCCCAACCTACATACCCGTTCAATCCACCCACGGATGAAATATTGATGACATGTCCCGAGCGCTGCTTACGCATGTAGGGTAAAATCGCACGGGTAACGTTCAGTAAACCGAAAACATTGGCATCATAATTCTGTTTCACTTCTTCATTCGAAGCTTCCTCAACGGCACTCAGTAATCCATAACCAGCATTATTGACTAGCACGTCAATTCTTCCGAATTTGTCTGCTGCTTGTTTCGCTGCATCTAAGGCTTGAGCTTCATCCGTAACGTCCAGGACAGTTACAAATAAGTTTTCGTTGTTATCAAGCTCCGCGGCTAATTGTTCAGGCTTGCTGCGAACGGTTGCTACCACCTTATTGCCCTCTGCTAAAGCAGCTTTTGCAATTTCCAATCCGAACCCTCTGGATGCTCCCGTGATGAACCAAACTTTTTGATTTTCCATTATTTGTTATCTCCCTCTCGTCTTCATATTTTGAATTGAATAACTCATGAACCCAGATTAACACAACGTATATCGTCCTACTTTTCCAAAAGGCCCAAAGTATTTGTTCATTTAGCCCAAATAAAAAAATCTTAGCCCGGCGAGTACCGAACTAAGATTTTTGTTAGCTTTTAGCTTAACTGTTGCTTGTAAAAGGACGGGGTGTAGCCAAAATGCTCTTTGAATACCCTTGAAAAATGTGCAACATTCTCAAAGCCCGTCGTAAAGCAAACATCCGTTACTGACATGGCTGAATGGGTCAGCAATTCTCTAGCCTTCTCCAAGCGTTTCTGCCGAATCCATAGGGATGGGGACGTATTGTAAATCGTTTGAAAATCCCGTTTGAAGCTGGACAAGCTTCTGCCTGATAAATAGGCCAAATCATTCACTGAAACAGGATTCAAGATATTTTGTTCCACTACGGTTGAGATATCGGATCGTACCTGCTGCTTCAATTGAAGTAATTGCTGTATGATATTTCCGTTGGCATGGCTAAGATCAAACAATAATTCCAACAACTTGATTTTAATTAATCCGTCCTCGATGTTATCAGGTTCGTTGAAATATGGTTTTAACGACCCTAAATAGGTTAACAATCGTTCACTTATCGGATTTACGAAAATAGGTACCAACGCTGTTGGCTGCACAGATTGAATGTCCGCCATTTTAATAAAGTCTTTGAGCAATTCATCTTTTAGAAAAAACATCATGTACTCTAATAAGTAAGCCTGATTTGGTTCGCCTGATTTTTCATATTCAATAACAATGGATTTTTGCAAAAGTACCATTTCATGCTTATGAGCAATGTACACCTGATCGCCGTATCTCACCGTATAGGTACCATTCAGCACAACCATGAGAAGGTAGTCTTCTAAGAACATAGACCCTTGTTTACCTACCGTGTTAGTGCACGATTCAATGACTGTGAGGCCTTTGAGTTTCAAAACGCTTTGATTGAATGGCGATGCCGCTAAGTCTTGCGGTGCTTTTATTATTCTTTGGGTCATGCGCACCTTCTCCTCAATTCTCTACTTCTTTGGCACGCTGCAGTGCCTGCACACGATTGTTTACTTTAAGCTTTCTGTACACATTCTTTATATGTGACTTTACAGTTTCACCCGAGATGTTCAACTGATGAGCGATTTCTTTGTTCGAAAATCCATTGCCAATCAGCTGTAATATCCTCATCTCCTGCTCTGTTAACGTTTCTTTAAGAGATAATTCTTCTGGAGTGACATGAAAAGCTTGTAGCAGCTGTTTCACGTAGGCAAAGGAAACCCCTGAGGTATTTCTTAAACGACTGCTTTGCTGTCCCTTCAAATAAACCGAAAGCAACTTCGCCATTATAGGGCCTTCGTCAATAAAGCTGCGGATGTACCCTTCTGGTTCTCCCAATAACAAAGCGATCTCTAACGGAACGATGGCAGCCTCATCTCGACCCAAACGCTGAAGCATCACACTTTGTAAAATTAATACCTTAATTCGATCTCGTAGACGATCTTCTTTACTTAATAAAAGATTCAACCGTTCTAATAGGTGTAACGCTTCATGTGTCCGTTCACATGCTGAAAGCACTCTAGCTAAAGCTAGATGCTCTGTCAAGCGATTCATGGAAACCTCATCCGTATGCGCCAGACCACACCCTTGCATCCAATCAAAAGCATCTTGGGTGGAGCCTTGCTGAAGGGACAAACACGCTTGTTCCGCTTCGATTTTCAACATCAATAAATCATAATCAGGGGAGTTAATTTGCAATTTTAACTGCTCTAGAAGATCTGAGGCTCGGTTTGAGTTTCCTTTGGCTTGCTGAATTCGAGAGGCACTGATGGCAATTTGAATCAGAATCCTCGCAAAAGGCTGCATATCCTTGCGTCCTTGTGCCTGCTTTATAAAAAGTTCAGCCTCATCCAACCGATTCCACTCATACAGCAATTTGCCATAAGAAGCATACAAGAATCCGATAAATGGATATTCTTTTTTGTGTTCCCACGTTTTAATCCATTTCAACAAAAAGGCATGCGCCGCATGAAGATCATTTATAAAGGCAAGATGATCATCAAATGCATCATAGCCCTGATATCTATTCCGACCCATTGTTTGGAAGAAACTTCCTTCCGGTATGTATCGTTCAACCAACTCGAAGTATTCCGACGTTCGCACCAAATCTTTTTGCAGATACGACATGACCGCACAAAAAAAGTAAATATTGCCCATTGTGCGGTTCCATTCTACATCGGATAATTTCTCCTGCAGCGCTTGAAACCGGATCCTGGCTTGCTCCACTCTTCGAAAAGCCGCTTCCCATTGTCCGACTCCGAGCAATACGGATATATAAAACATTTCGATCATAGGCTTCTCCGCAAAAGAATTTTCCGGTAAAACAGACACCCATCTAATCAGCGCGACACTCTTCGATTGCACTAACGTTTGAAGATTTTTCTCGATCAAATGAACGGCGTTCGCATACTGCTTCCCCTCTAAATAATGCTCCACCGCTTCTTCTTCAAAGCCATGATTCTCCAACCAATTGGCCGCATTTATATGCGATTGTTTCCATTTATCCGGATACGTTCTGGACAATTGTTGTTGCAAAAAATCGGAAAGCAAGTGATGATATCGATACCAATTCCTTTGATCGTCTAAAGGAATGACAAATAAATTCAGCTTCTCTAGTCTTTCCAATTGTACTTGACAGTTCATTTTACCTGTTACAGCCTCGCACAATGATCGATTCATTCGACTTAAGATAGACGTTTCCAGTAAAAAGTCGCGCATAGACTCCGACTGATGTTGAAGCACTTCTTCTAGTAAATAATGGGATATATGATGCTGCTGACCGCTAAATTGATGGATAGACTTTGCTATATTATTACTGCGCTTCAAAGAAATTGCTGCTAGCTGCAAGCCGCTGATCCATCCCTCAGTCTGGCGGAATAGCTCTGTTACTTGCTCCTTCGTTAGTAATAAATCGGTCGTATCCCGAAAAAAAACAAGTCCTTCATCTAATTGAAACCGCAAGTCTTGAATAACGATTCGGTGTAAGTCACCTTTAGCCAATAACCGAGCGGTTGGGATCGCCAAATCAGTCCGACTAGCGATGTAAAGATGAATATGGGGAGGCAAATAATTAAGCAGATAAACCAACGAATCGTGGATCGCAGGAAGCTCAATGACATGATAATCGTCAAGAATGATCACCATTTTGTTTGTAAAGCGATTTAATTCATTTAAAAGTGCTTTGATAACAGTCTCTGAAGACTCCGAAGGCCCGTTCTCAAGCAGAGAAGAGACAGCCTTGCCGAAGCCGGGAACTCTCTCCTGGATGGAAGCTGTGACGTAACTCCAAAACTGAATCCAATCATTATCCTGCTTATCTAGTGAAACCCACGCTACGAGCGCACTACACAGTTTCGCCCATTGACTTAACGCAGTTGTTTTGCCGTAACCAGCCTGTGCGGAAACAAGCGTCACCTTCGCATCCATTCCCTCATTCAGCTTGTGCATCAGCCTGGGCCGTGAAACCAAAGCGTTACGGATATGTGGTATATGAAGTTTTGTACTTACGATCATAGAAGAACTCCTGTTAGTATCCATACTTAAATTATATCTCATTTTCTTGTAACACGGCATAAGTTCCGCAAAAAAAGGATTATCCCTTAAGTGCCAGTACTTTCAGCAGAACCGTTACAGTCTCTGCTCTCGTTGTTTGGGCAGCTGGATCGAGAAGAACGCTAATTCAGCGTTTTTTTGCGTTGATCTAAAGTACTTTTACTAGATGCATCAACCATACCCTTTGAACATAATATATAAATAAAGCGCTTCCAAAACTGCTATCGTGGAGAATTTGTAAGAGACCTATATAAATAGGGAGTTGATGTCCATGTTCAACCCTAAAGAATGGACCAAACAAATGAAATTCATTCATGGCGTTGCAAGAACTATCTACATCAACAAACACACTGGATTACCAAAGCTAAGTTGTACTTTCACCAAGGAGCAGCAGAAAGAGTTAGAACGTGAAGACAGTAGGTTATCACTTTCGTAATTAGAATCATTTCGTATTACTTCAAGTTAGAAGAAGAAAAAGGTCCCCTTTACGGGGGCCTCTTCGACGTTGAATAAATGGAAATCCCACTTTGTAATACATGACTACATGAATGATTAATCTAGATGAATACCAAAATGCTCTTGCAGTGCCGCTTTATAGTCTTCTTCGTTCTGCGGAGTGAAAGTCCTTACCCCGGCGGATGTGAAGATGCGAAACTCTCGGCCCGCCAGCGTATTCCGCCCCTCCAGGGTGCGTATGGCTACCATTGGGTTTTTGATAAAAATCGAATCCGGGGCGTTCTCACACCAGAAGGTCGCAAAGATAAAATCCTTCGGCAGCTGAGGCTCCTCCGTAAACGAGTAAATGCGGATCCATTCCTTGTTCTTCTGCTCACACAGCATCCAACCGTAATAGGCATCGCGCTCGAGACGGTAGCACTCTCCGCCTTGATGCTGTTCAAGACCTTCGATCCACGCTATTGGCCTGCGGGGGACTATCCCCCCTACTCCGACATCGCACAAGAAAATCGTGCCTTCTGCTTCTACCTTCAGGACGTGATGGCGTCGTTTCGGTGGTGTGTTCGGCTCGTCGCGCCAAAATCGAGCAACCAAGTCAGTGACCGAATAGCCAAGTTCTCGCAGCAGCCAACCGAATAATGCATTCAGCTCGAAGCAGTACCCACCGCGTCCACGCACGACAATCTTTTGATATACATCCTGAGGATCCAACGATAGAGCTATCCGGTTCATAATGTCCAAATTTTCGTACGGAACCGTGTGCAGATGACACTCCTGCAGGTCAGCTAGTGTCTTTGCGCTGCCATCGAGAGAACCTTTAAACCCGATACGCTCAAGATAGGTCTGAATCTGACTACTTTTACTGAACATGTTGAGCACTCCATCCTTTGAGAGTTAAACCAGTCGATATAGTTTATTTCTTTTTTCATTGATAGACAAGTTCGTAAGATTTAACAACAATATACTTTTAAAAATACCATCATCACCCTATTTCTGCCTTATATTCCTTCTAACTCTTCATAAAAAGCTTACAAAACGACAACGGTTTTCGAGCGACATTTTAGTTCTAATCCGTTAATCTATGAAAAAAGATTCATAGGAGGGCTAACTTATGATTCAAAACTTAAAACTATGCACGACGGGCTTGTTAATTATCTCCATCATGTTTCATCTTTTTATAGATATAATCAAGAAAAATAAAATCATTAACTATCCAATTAACTATCCAATTCAAGAAGAGGAATCCATCAAAGTTGTATACCCACAGTATATCGACTGCAGCCGGAACATTAATCTTTCACTTCTTCCCAATGATTATCTTTTTACGGATGGGCAGCTCAGTGAGATTCATTAATTTAAGGAGGCCATACTGTGTCAAACAAGCTAATCAGTGATGAAGAGTTGATGTTGCTGCTGTCTCCCACTTATAATAACGAAGAAAATGAGCAATCAGAGAAACCGAAGCTAACCATGAAATTACTATATGAGCTTATAAAAAAGCTAAAACAAGAGAACATGTTGCTTTCCAAACGTGTAGACGAATTTGAACAGCAATTGAGTTTGATGCATCAAATTCGAGATGAGGTGGCCACCACCCTAGATATGCCGATTATCGAGGAAACCGAAATCACAGTAAGGATGGAAGCTGAGCTCGTTTCCGGCCTCCCGCAAACCATCCAAACCTCCCGCGCCGAACGTCATCCTTCTAAAAAGAATAAAAAGGATAAGTCCTTTTGGACCTATTTATTTAGCCACTTAACCAATTTCCACTTCAATTAGCTTGAACTGTGTAACATCGACAATACCTCGGTTTGAAATCCGAATTTCAGGAATAACAGGTAAAGCAATTAATGAGAATGTCATAAACGGAGCGTTCAGCGGGCAGCCAATTTGTTTCCACGCTTTTTCGAGCTCTGCAACCTCTTTAACGACTTCAAGCAATGATTTATCTGACATGAGGCCTGCGATGGTCATAGGTACTTGAGCCAGCACTTTACCGTTCTCTACAACGATCATACCGCCTCCCATTTTGACCAGCTCATTTGCTGCGAAAGCCATATCCTGCTCATTGATCCCCATAACAATTAAATTATGACTATCATGCGCCACAGTAGACGCAACCGCACCTGACTTTAATTGAAAGCCATGGGTAAAACCAAGCGAAATTTGACCCGTTCCACGGTGTCGCTCGATGCAGGCTAGACGGATAATATCCTGCTCTGTATCTGGTTGGATGATGCCTTTCTCAACAACCAGCATTGCTGTCATTTTCTCTGTTCTTGCACTGTTTTCAATAATATTAATGACATTAACCTTCGTCTTATCCTGATTACTGCGACTTACAAGCTTGAAGTCCTCAGCTGTAAGTTCCCGCTTAATGTTCATGGAATTACGGATGTGCTCGGGATAGACGAAATCAGGGAAATCAACCGTAAGCTTTCCATTATTAAAAACAACCTGACCATCGGTAATAACGGTCGAAGGGTCGACCTTCTTTAGATCATCTATAAATAAAATGTCAGCACATTTACCAGGAGTGATGCTGCCCAAATCTTGCTCCATTTTAAAATAACGCGCCACATTAATCGTTACCATTTGAATCGCGGTTACAGGATCGACACCCTCTTCGATCGCGCGGCGCACCACATGATTGAGATGCCCCTTCTCCACCAAGGTTTGAGGATTTACGTCATCCGTGACGAGCGAAATATTGGCCGTGTTGACCTTATCTTCGGTTACCACCTTAATGACCTCTTTGACATCATGCCAGGCCGAGCCTTCACGAATCATAAGGTGCATGCCCATGCGGACTTTGTGGAGACCTTGTTCCCGAGTTACGGTTTCGTGATCAGATGTCACCCCGGATGCCAAATAAGCTTGCAGCATACGATCATCATCACTTGGAAAATGCCCTGTGACGGTTTTACCACTCTTGATCGTTTCTTCAATTTCCCCGCACATTTTTGGATCGCCGTAAACGACACCAGGGAAATTCATGACTTCGCCTAGTCCGACCACATTGTCCCACTGCAGTCCCTCTTTAATATCGGACACTTCTAAGCGTGCACCTGCATCTTCTAAATCCGTGGTCGCTGGTACGCAGGATGGGAAAGTCGTGAATACTTTGAGAGGCAGCTGCTGCCCCTCTTCGTGCATCAGCTTTACACCTTCTGTTCCAAACACATTGGCAATTTCATGAGGGTCCATAAAAATCCCCGTTGTACCTTTGGCTAATGCCGCTTTGGCAAACTCGGTAACGGAAAGCATGGTGCTTTCAACATGCATATGACCATCTAAAAATCCTGGAGACATATACTTCCCTGTGGCGTCGATAACGACAGTTTGAGCCCCAATGGTATGGTCTGCCTTCCCTACATATGCAATTCTCCCAGCGGCAACAGCAACATCCATATGCTCAATTAATTCACCAGAATAAACATTGATGAGTGTTCCATTCTTAATGACTACATCGGCAAAAGCCTCGCCTATTGAAACCTTCGCTAGTGTTCTGCTCACATCGACTAGCTTATTTCTTTTATTTAGAGTTCTTTTATTTAGAGTCATGGATTTTGTACTCCTTTATGTATTTAAATTCATTGATCTTTCCTGGTTCGGTGACAACTGTCACATCTCCCTTGAACATTGGTTCACATGCTTTAATTGTATCCTTCACCATTTAATTTATCATGAAATAGATTTTTCTCAAGGATTACATGCTACTGCAGAGGATTCCCCATTTCTATTTATTAAATTATGCTGGGCAAAAGTAATTCAGATGTTAAAAAGCTTCTGGTGATGGGCTTTGTACAACCTTAGGCAAGCTAATCCGCGTTCTCCACCACGAATGTTCCAAAAAGAAACTGATGATTCATTCAGTAACATTGTGAAGGGTCATGGGCTATAGTAGTTATCAATGTTGTACGTTCTACAACAATTCACACGCCAAAAGGCTATTTTGCGAGTTGAAGTTGCAGTTCGTACAACATTTCGGACCCATTTGTTGCAAAATAGCCTGTTTAGGGCCAAATTGTTCTACATTATGCAACATTGAATGGGGAGAGCCGGGAACTTGTCAATAATTGTTGCACTTTCTACAACATCATTCAACCGAGAATTTTATTCATCCTGCTACCTCAAGTGAGCAATATGACGATGTTTTCTAACGAAAAAAGACCACCCGTAGGTGATCTTTTTCTGTAAAGCGGGCGGCGGGAATCGAACCCGCGCGATCAGCTTGGAAGGCTGAAGTTCTACCATTAAACTACGCCCGCGTGTCTATCGGGACGACACGATTTGAA
>NZ_LMEO01000038.1 GCF_001426375.1 Paenibacillus sp. Root444D2 | reverse complement strand
TTGATACAAATGTCATAACCTGTTTGTTCTTTTACTTCTCTAATGCAGGCTTGTTCTGGACTTTCATATTGTTCAATGCTGCCCCCAGGGAAATTCCAAACAATATCTCCCCGCTCAACATATTGCTTAACCATAAGCACATATTGATTTTTTATAATTATAGCCTGAGCAATCACCTTTTGTATCCACCTTTAAAACCCGATATTCAAACGATAATTTAACTTAATTATTCTACATATTATTCCAGTATCCTGCCAGATAGTTGAGCGAAGGGCCACCACGCCGGCAGCCATTTCATCACTTAACAAGCGTATCCATTTAGTGCAACGACTTGCTCAGTTGAATTTCATTTTCCTCAGTATAATTGCGGTACCATTTGACACCAATCTGGTGAGGGTCTGGATTTGGTTAGCGAACAAATTGGATATCTTCAAATGGTTCGTACTTGTTTTGCTCAATTTCTTTATATATCCGTACGTAATTGACCTGAAAGGTCGGAAAAGGAGCTAGGTCGTGAATTGCTGCTAACTTCATTTCTGCAATCTCATTTTCGTTCATACCCCAATAGGTTTGCCCTAAGGTTAAATGAGGATGAAAGCGACCCAATTCAAAATAACGATCGATCAGCTCTGGTGAAGGGGATACTTTATCCACCAGTAGCTTGTGTAATACATATATTTCCTCAGATTCAACACCAAGGAATATTACTGCACTCCCAAATGTTGCTGGCCCTGACATTGATAAGCGAAAGCTTTTAATTGATGTGCAAATTTCCCTAACATTATCTAGCCAACGCGTATCTTCCGTAAGTCCACCCTGTGCTTTTACTGTAATGTGGGGCTCCACAACATCTTTTAAACGATTACTAACCCAGCGATTACGAAATGCTGCAATTTGCTCTTTATATTCGTCGGGAGGGACAATACCTATGAAATATTGCATATCATACCTCACAATAAACGATGTAATTTACTACTTAATCCTCTTAGTTCTTCAAACAATTTCCATTATCCTGCTTGTTAAACATAATGAAACTGCCGACCGTGCCGGCAGCTTCATCATTCAACTATAGTTCACCTTCCCTCGGTTTAGCTTAACTCCATTTTTGATTTAATGAATAATATCGTGATATTCCCCTTCTTTAGGGTCATTGATTACCAGCCACTGTGCCTGTATAACATTAAATTCTTGAATGCAATGATCGACAGCTTCATCGAGCGTTTCAAACCATAAGTCAGCAACACAACTCTTATCTTCTTGTGTATCATACAAAAAGACATACACTCCACTCTCAGATTCGTAAACCATAATTTTTTTAACGTTCTCCACACGCTCTTCAAGTAGGGCATACATTCGCACTTCAATACCCCCTTATTAGTTCTATACAATATTCTATCATTAAATTAAACGATTCTGCCCGTCCCTCGGTTTAGTTTAACGCCACCCCCAGTCTACAACTTTTTATGTCTAACACATTAACTACTTAATGATGCGAATCGAATGTTTTCCAGCGCAAATGCGAAATTAAAACAAAAACAAGCCCAAGGGATGCTTTCCCTCGGGCTTGTTCACCAGCGTTTCTGGATTTAAGGATAAATTAACACAATTATCCATTAGTTGTAGATAATTAGTTTCTCTAATTCCTATGGATGTGGTTGCATATTCCCAAGCGCTTTGCAATTTGGTTGAAGTGAGAATTATTTAATGAATATTCTACAGATCAATCATCTCATCTTCTGTCCATTCTTTACTTAGCTCCGCCTTCAGTACATCTTGAAATCTGATCCAATCCCAATCCTCTACCCCGGTGAACGGATCAACGGTGTCCAAACGAAATTCTCCATGCTTGCTGCGCGTTACTACACCCGAAACAGTTCTTGACTGGTATTTGTCATATATCGTGAGTTGTACAATTCTTTTGTAAATTTGTGATTTGCTAAGTGTAGCAGAAATGAAATGAATTTCTTGTTCATCGAGTCCTTGCCGCTGCTTGCATTGTTTTTCTTTCTGACCTCTGATTGCGGACTCTTTATGTTGAGGCAGCATGAACCATGAGATGCGTACAAATATCCGTCCGGGATCCCCTCCTGTTCCTCGTCTTCCTCATCTTGAGGAGTTGCAGTACCTGGATGCACAATCTCAGTTTCAGCAATGCCAATTAAAACGGCACGATCAATACTCATTTGTACTGCTCTTCCAAACTGAAAATCGTATTTGTAACCGACATACTCCCCCTGAACACCGACAAAGTCTAAAAAGGCATCGGTTAGCTCTGCAGTGCCGTGCATAAGTACTTTTAGAAATGCTTCGGTAAGCTGGTTTTCGAATTGGCTGTAATATGAAGTAAAGAGGTTTCCTTTGATGACCATCACTCCTTTGAATGAATTCTTTATTATACCAGATATCTATGACACATTTAGCCTATCACGACTAGATTTTTGTCGGATGACAAGAACTTTATCCCATAAATGACAAGAACTTTATCTCATTCCCGAGGCGCAGCATCAAAAAAACACACCGCCTTTTATTAGAAACTAGAATTTATATAGTCAACCTGCTTACATATTGATCAACGTATTTACTAAGTGCTTTATTGTCATCTGTTGGATTATCAAAAATTCTCATAATCATACCGAAAAAAAGGTACAGCATCCTCAATTTTTTTGAGTGGCTGTACCCTTTGATGTAGTTAAGGAACTTTTCTGTGGCCTCCCTTAAAAGCGGGGTTAAATGAAGCAATTTATTTACAAAACGATAGGCACAAATCCATCCTTCATAAATTGAGCAAACGCTAAATGGCCGCTGCTGGAGTCGTTTCCGACCAGTTTAACTCCTGCTTGTTGCACTTCTTCAGCGACTTCAAAGAATCCGGCGCACGCTCCACAGCCGCCTTTAATAATACCAGTCTTCATCACTTGCTTGTATAATGGATTAAGCATGTGATCTGGTTTGCTGAATTCATTTGGCCACTGCGTTCCCGCACCGTCAAAATAGAGTTCAACCTCCATCCCAGCCTCGTGCAGTTCTTGTCCATAGAGCAGTCCGTGCATCGCTCTCCCCATATCTTGCTGATTGGCTTGAACAATGATCAAATATTTATTAGTACTCATGTTTAATTCCTCCTAAATATAATAGTAATACAATCAGCCTTTCGGATTAAATGGCGACATCTCTGTATCTTCCCACCATAGTTCAGTGGCATTATTCAATTGAACGACGTCCCTAATTTCAAATCTCACTACTCGTCCCGCACCAGGAAAGGACGCAATCGCCGCCTCATCCCAAATGATTTCAGCCAAACCAGTCAGCTGTAGCGAATGACCATGATCATAGTCGATAAATAACAGACCCGATGAGGGATTCGATTGGATGTTTCCCAATGTGTTAAACATGGAGTTGCCGAAATAGTCGGGAAACATTAACGTTTCTGCATTGACTACGTGAACAAAACCCGGATTCCCTCCTCGATGTGAGGCATCCATTTCTCCCCGATCATTAGTACTGCCGATATAGAACGTGTCTGCTTGCGTAATCCACTCCACATGCTGCTGACTCAGTTCCTTACTTCGCTGTTCCGACTTTAACATTCTATAGGCGTCTTTCTCTGAACAAAGCGATCTTTTCTGAATATACTTCGGACAATTCCCGTAAATCTGATGCGCGGTCACAATGAATTGTCCCATTTCCATAATAGCTGTTCCGTTAACACGCAGTCTGATTCGGCGTTTCGTATCGATAACAAGCAGCCCAATTTGTTTCTGTTCTTTAGACTCCGAAGCAAGAGGGTCACCTGTAATCAATCCAGCCCGTATCACCATTCTCTGTTCATCAAGCTCCTCGACAAAACCTGGTTCTCCAGTCAAAAATGTTACCCATACGTTTCCTTTACCATCCGTGGATGATAAAACCGCAAACTGTTGAGTTATGAGGAAATTAATGATCCCATTCGAAAACCGGTTACCGACCATCTTTGCATTCTGAGCAGCAATCGAACTTTCTCCCGTACGATTTTGAACTATCAGTTCGCCCTCATGATATACCTCTTGCATGTTGCTTCCCTCCAAATTAGATCTGGAATCTCGGATACTTGCGCAGATGGTTGGTTTTACACCAAGTTGCGCTGGTTGGAAGTACTCCTTTGGAAAGCGTGCTACGCATCGACGAGATTAATGTCTCCAGATCGGATTGCAGCGTAACGCAACTTCGCTTAAGATTGGCAAAATGAAGTCCATACAACTTCTCGATGCCTCGATACCCGTCTTCCCGATCGGAAAACTCCAGCGTCAAGCCGGCGAGGATTTCCGGAGAAATCGTCATTTATTTAGCGAGGCACATTCGTTAGTTGGCTTCCCCATTCTCCGATTGGTTCAAGCCAGCTTACAATTCTGTCATCAATTAAACTTGTAAGAGTCTCCTCGTAGTCTTTGCGATATGGCTTTGGAAATTCTTCCTGTACCCAACTATCTCTAGTACCTTGCCAGATTTCATAAATGACAAGATCATTCGGATTATCGATATCATCGGAGACGATAGCCGTTACAAAAGTGGGCTCATTTCTGAAATTGTTAATCATAGCAAAGAGACTGTCGCGAAAAGATTCTTTCATACCTGGTTTTATTTTGAAACGAATATTTAGAATAACTTGATTTGTGGACATAGTCACACACCCCTTAACTTTTTTTTGAATCATCATTACTTTCTTCCGTGCATCACACAAGAGTCATTATGGATCAAAAGTGACGAATTGAAAAGTACATACTTTTTAGTTATATAGTAACAAAATAGTGATAATTGTGTTTTGACTGGGGTGGTCTTACCGAATATTTCGATTTTTAATGAGATAAAAATTTATATTTCTGGGACTGGTGACCCATTCGCCATTAACTTCATCCACTCCGGAAATCCTAACTATATTATTATTGGTCATTGTATCCTGGACTACGCTTGGAATTTATGACCATTTTCTTCAGATAAAAGAATAAGAATGTCCCCAAGCATATCATTTGTTGAATGACATGCTTGGGGACATCAGTACATCGTTCTATTTTACTATTAATCCAGATACAAAATTTCGAACTCATCCTCAGCGAATGATTTTTCTGCATAATTACCACCCCAATTGCAAAGTTCTTTCAAAATAGGTTCAAGCGATTGACCAAGTTCAGTAGTTGAATACTCGACTTTCGGAGTTCCAATTTCCCTGAATATAATTGTTAGCTTTAGATCATACTCGTTTATAACAAAGTATCCCCTCTCTGCATAATTTACACCCCAACCGCAAAGTGCTCTCAAAATAGGTTCAAGCGATTGACCAAGTTCTGTTGTTGAATATTCGACTTTTGGAGGTACTTGATTGTACATTTTCCTACTAATTAGTCCGTCAGTTTCCAATTCTCTGAGCGTTTGAATAAGCATTTTTTGAGTAATACTATGCACAAGTCGCTTTAACTCGCTCGTCCGTTTCGGGCCTTTAATCAAATAGTACAAGATAAGCCCCTTCCATTTCCCTCCGATAACCTCCATAGTAACTTCTAGGTCGCAGTAGTAAGTTTTCATATTGTTTATAACATCTCCCGATTACAATTGTTACTTATTGGTCACTATGTAACAAAAAAGTGTGTACTTTTATTATTGTTACTTTTGATTCATAATATCATTTAATGGCAGACAGTAAAAGCATTAATAATAAACTGAAGTGGGTGTGACAATGATTCAACTATTTCCGGCATCATCTCGGCACCATGCAGATTTTGGCTGGTTAGTCAGTAACCTGAGTTTCTCTTTTGCAGATTACTATGATCCGAAAACGACGAGTTTCGGACCCATGCGGGTTTTAAATGATGACTTTGTATTAGGTCAACGTGGTTTTGGTATGCACCCTCACCGGAATATGGAAATCGTGTCTATTGTTCTGGAGGGTCAATTACAGCACAAAGACAGTACCGGACATACTGCGGAGACCACATTTGGCGGCGTGCAGCGCATGACAGCTGGAACTGGAATTGTACATTCTGAGATGAATCCAGGCGAAGATACAGTAAATTTCCTTCAACTATGGTTTGATCCAGAGGAACAAGACTTAGAACCTTCATATCAGACCACTCAATATGATCCTCTACTCATGAAAAACGCATTATTGCCTGTTGTTTCAAAAAATTCATCGGTTAATGTTTCACATATCCATCAGGATCTCACGATTTATTTATCCGATCTGGAAGCAGGAAGATCTTTGAAGTTTGAACAACCGGAAGGCCGTCGCATCTTTGTATTCATCGTAGAAGGTTCGTTACAATTTAATGAAGCGGAGCTTCTTAATAAAAGAGACACAGCTCGAATAACAAATATCTCATCTCTTCAACTTACCGCAGTAGATCATACAAGATTTATCCTAATTGATCTTCCTTAATAACTGAAAGCTGGCGCTCTGTGAAAACAGGCGCCAGCTTTTTAACTTTTTCTATTAAAGAACGATTTTATTCTGAAGGTGTGTCAATAAAGACGGACACGGAATGGATCAAACCATTTTCAATGAGCATGAAATCCTGCCCGGTTATCGTTTGAAGCTTGTCAGACGGTCCGTAATACCAACTAACCCTTACATGGCCATGGTGCTCATCTAAAGAACCAGGAATAATAGTGAAAACAAACCCTGGAAACTTACCTTGTACTTCATCGATCAAAGTCATGAGCGCATCGCGACCAACAAATACATCTGCATAGAAAGGATCATACACACGGCAGTTTTCCGAGTAAGCCTCATCGATTGCCTTTCTTCTACTTTCGAAATCAGTTTCACTCCAAATCTTGAAATGTTTTTGCATTAGCTCATTAGCTGTGCCCATTCTTTAATCCTCCGAACATCAAATCTTACTAGTCTTTCTGATCTATAAAGTTTAATGATGCTTGCCTGAGGTCAGACGGCTTCCCCATTCACCAGCAGAGACTAGCCAGTTCAACGTTCTTTCAATTACCATCGGCCCCGCTTGTTCAAATGGCGCATTGCGGTAGGGCTTTGTTGCTTCTTCTGCCAACCAAGTCTCTCTTGAGCAGTTCCAAATTTCATAAAACACAACATCATCAGGGTTGTCCAGATCCTCATGCACAATTGAATTCACAAAAGTAGGCTCTTGAGACATTGTATCAAATAGGGGTTTTAAAATTCCAAAAAAAGCTTCTTTTGAATTTGGTTTTAATTTAAATCGTACTAAAATTACAATTTGATCCGTAGTTGTTGTCATATTGGTCTCCCTTTAGTTTTGGTGCAAACACCTATTATAGTCTTAGCAAATTAAGTCCTGCTAGAGGAGAACCGAGCTGCTGCATTCTCCCACCTGTTGCAAGATCTCCTAGATCGATTGGAGCAAAACCTAGTTCTTCAAATAGTTGTCCAAGCTCCTGCTTGGCATCTTTATCGTTGCCTGAGTAAAAGAGTACACGTCTTCCTGGGCCCACCATTGGATTTTCCTCGATATAGTCAGCAAAAAGAGTATTAAACGCTTTTACGATACGTGCACCCGGTGCCCACTCCGCGAAGATCTCACTTGATGTTCTTCTTCCAAGATCAGCAACCTGGTAATCTGGTGCATACGTTAAAAAGGCATTATTGGCGTCTATAACAATCCGTCCTTCCCAGTTGGGAAGTTTAGATAACAATTCTTCAAGTTTAATCCACGGAATGGCAACCATGACAATTTTGGCCCTTGCAGCCTCTTCAATAGTTCCCGCTTTAATTCCTTTACCTAATTTATTCACAAAGGGTTCTAACGCTTCTGGCCCGCTTTTATTACTAATTACAACATCATAGCCTGCTTGTACAAGCTTAGTTGCAAATGCACGTCCAACTCTTCCCGCTCCAATAATTCCGATTGTCAATGTACTTCTTCCTTTCTTATTAGCTTTATTTATTGTGCCAAAAAGTAACCTTTTCAACCGGTAAACGAGTTGTAGGATGTCCTTCTTTAACGCCTTTGCCAATGGTGACTAACGCCATCACTACATAACGATCTTCGATTCCAAACTCCTTACTGAATCTAGCTTTGTCAAACCCGCTCATTGGATTAGTCTCATATCCTTTTGCTTTGGCTGCTAACATCAACTGCATTGCGGCGAGCCCCGCATCAAATGTTACAAGTTCCCTCATATCCTGATTACTGAATCGAGGAAAAAGAGCTGCAAAGTTTTTAACAAACTGCTCTTTAATTGCTTCTGTCATGTACCCTAACTCTGCGGCTTTACCATAAATTTCTTCAGCCTTCTTATGTCCTTCGAGATCGCCAAGAATTGCAATCACAACTGAAGCTGTCGAGACTTGTGTTTGGTTATTTGCAATCGGATATAATTGATTTTTTGATTCTTTGTCATGTATGACGAAATAACGTGTGGGTTGGAGATTTCCCGCAGATGGTGCCAACGCAGCTTCTTGAATGAGTTCCTCTACTTCTTCTTTTGTCAATTGAAAGGAGGGATCATATTCACGGACAGAACGCCTTCCTTTTACAATTTCGAAAAAATTAGCTTCATTTAATGTTTTTGTGCTCATCTTTCATCAACCTCTTTCAAGTGGTTATATTTATCTTTGAGCCTCTAGAACGGTATTAATAAAGCCAGCATGATACGAGGGTGTATCATGCTGGCTTAGCTTTTAAACGAACTTTTTACCCACATCATTTAATTAGCGAGGTACATTCGTCAGTTGGCTTCCCCATTCTCCGACTGGTTCAAGCCAGCTTACAATTCTGTCATCAATTAAGCTTGTAAGTGTGTCCTCATATTCTTTGCGATAAGGCTTTGGAAACTCTTCCTGTACCCAACTATCTCTAGTACCTTGCCAGATTTCATAAATGACAAGATCATTCGGACTATCGATATCATCAGAGACAATGGCAGTTACGAAGGTAGGCTCGTTTCTGAAATTGTTTATCATTGCAAAGAGACTGTCGCGGAAAGTCTCTTTCATACCCGGTTTTATTTTGAAACGGATGTTTAGAATAACTTGATTTGAATTTGTCGACATTGTCGTACACCCCTTAGTTTTATTTTATGAAATCCTAGTGGTAAATTTCCGAACTAAATTTGTGCAACTCCGCCATCCACGAACAATTCAATTCCATTTACATAGCTGCTTTCATTAGAAGCAAGGAACATGACAGCATTTGCGATTTCTTCAACGGTTCCTACTCTGCCCAGTGGAGTTACGGACTTGGCGTGCTCAAGGACATTTTCGACCCCAGCTCCAAATAAGTCATCATAAGCCGGTGTATGAACGAATCCAGGACTAACGACGTTTACACGAATTTCAGTACCTTTTAGATCAAGTATCCAGTTGCGAACTAGCTGCCTTATTGCTGCTTTTGATGCGCCATAGATACTGAACGCTGGATCCCCAATCGAACCGGCCGTGGACCCGGTCAGGATAATTGAACCTACTTTGTTCGGAAACAAAGGTAATGCTTTTTGAACCGTGAATATCGTTCCTTTTACGTTAACGTCGAATGTTTTGTAATAATGCTCTTCCGTAATTTCACCTAGTGGAAGCAGGGTACCAAGCCCAGCATTTGCGTAGAGGATGTCCAATTTTCCCTTCTCTTGCTTCACTGCTTCGTACAGTTTGTCCAAATCTTCTAACTTTGAAATATCGCCTTGGATACCAGTTACATTCTTCCCAATCAGCTTCACCGCTGTATCCAGTTCACTCTGTCTGCGTCCTGTAATAAAAACATGCGCGCCTTCTTTTGCAAACTGTTGCGCTGTTGCAAGACCAATACCGCTAGTACCTCCTGTTACAACCGCTACTTTACCATCAAACTTCCCCATATTATGATTCCCCCTTAAGGTAAATTTTAGTTTGGTATAGATGTTCTAACTGTCATTTATCATCAAATAAATTTAAGAACATCGTATAAATGATAGTATGGATCAAAAGTAACAAAAAGAAAAGTACACACTTTTTTGTTATATAGTAACCAAAAAGTAATAATTGTGTTAAAGTTATGAATCTTCATAAGGATGCCTTACGCCGCTTCTTGATCATTGTCACAACCGCTAAAAGGATAGGCAAGCCGATGCATGGGAGCAGCGAGGAAATGGGATAAATTCTAGTTCCATATGTGAAGTGATCCGCAGTTCGGATAAAGCTTCTACATGAATGCGCAAAAAATAGAAGACCGATAGCAAAGACAAAGGGTCTCATCTTTGTTATTTTAAAGACATGTCCGACCACAAGCGTAAACACATATTGCATGACAATGATATAGATCAAGGTAAAAACCGTCCATATCCCGATAAGGATGGTCTCGATTCTTTCCAAATATTCTCCGAATTTTACCAATTGAATCGTTGCAAAAAAAGGATATGTTGACGTCTCAATATAATTCAGCCCTAGTGAGCCAAGAGTCAAATAAGAACTTATGGTGATATAAATCCCAGCCATTATTACAGCTATCGAGCAGCTTGAGTATATTTTCTTTGTATGTTCTACCCGTGACATTAGAAATCCAAATGTAATCATTTGCTTAAAAGTAAAGGTAAATATGTGTACGACTGCGAGAACCACATCGGGAAATTTACTTTGAAGTTGAGGAAGGAAGGGGTTGGTTTGAATTTCAGGAAAAATATAAAGACCAGTAAAAAGAAAAGCGAATAAAAAAAACGGAATAACAACTACCGTAGTTCGCACTAAAGCACCCAAGCCGACATATACGGCATAAGTAGAACAAATTGCACAAATTAACATCAGTACATCCGATTGTGTATTTGGCAAAATAATTGTCGTGTAGAACATAGTTAACGCCCGGAAACCTCCTGCCGTCGACTCAAGATTATTAAGAAGATAAACGATGAGCATGGCTTTGCCCACCCACTTCCCAAGCAGTTTTTCACAGATATCAGCCATATTTAGTTGAGGGTACTGGCGTTGAACGTAGTAAATGATCCACAAAATTCCAAGGCCTAATAAGATATTAATGAGATATGCGATCCAAACATCCTGTTTTAATATTTTGGCTTCCGTCAAAAATAAACCTTCGAATCCAGAGATAAATCCAAATAATAAACAGCCGAGCTGAATATGCGATATTTTTTCTAGCCTTGCCATTTAACCTTCCCCCGTTCTCAATTCCAATAGGTGAAAGATGTAATCGGATACCGGTGTAAATAAATAGTTGTTCAGAGATTCAACTGTGGGCCACTTCTCTCCGACACGAGGCACGAAATAACCCGCAATAAATCCGCATAATAACAACATCAAAATGGCATCAGATACCGAGGATTGTTTGCGTAAGCGACAAAAAAACAAGACTCCATAACATAGAGAACTGATCAGTATAGCTATACTTATCATTCGATTTTCTCCTTTACGGACGTAATCATACCCGATTTTTCAATTTTGACTGAGACATGGACTTGTATTGGAATTGAAGGGTAAATATTCTCCCAATCCCTTTGAATGGTTTTCCATTCTTTCGGATGATGCTCATAAAAATAATCCGAAAACCCAATAATATCTACTTTCAGTACTTTTTGAAAATGATCTAAGCTAGCCCTTATCTTTTTCTCTATTTGCTTAGCAGCTGCATACTCCATCTTCACAATGGTTCCCGAATTGGTAACTTCCGTTGCATGGTTCACATCTTCCACGGATGCAGTTAATGTTAGGTTAATGTTTAACTTGGGACTTCCGTTATTAAAGCCGCTGTGGATCTCTGAGCCCGTTACATGAAATATAGCAGAAAATCTTAGGTCCGATTTTGATTTAATACTTTCAGGAAATTGGAGATTTCCCCAACTTTTTCTGTTAGATAATAAGTTAACAACCAAAACATCATTTCCCTTCAACCAACCCACAAATTTCTCCTTGTATACCACAGCGCCTCCGTTCATTAGAAGAACTTTATCGGCGTTTTTTAATGATGATTTCAATATCAATTGCCCGGACACAAAGCCGCGGTCAGGATTCGAATATAAGTTTGCAAAATCTTTTATTGTTAAAGTAGCACTCTGACCCAAAAGCTTATTATTCCGGATTTGACCCAATAAGTCATTCGAGACCAGATCTCCGGACTCAGCACCGAGTTTTAGTTTATCCGAAGCTTGACCTTTCGTAATAATCGGGTAGGCAGTAACGCGGATTTCACGTTTCCTGGATAAGAAATCCACCACCTCGTACAAGGAGTGACGCGCTGCGTTTTCGCTAACAATGAAAAATTTGTTATGCTGAAATATTAAATTTTTACCGGCATGGGATCGCATTTTTCTGACTGCTTCAAATAGGGTATTCCCTGATGCACTTGACACCCATTGAGTAAGAGATCCGGATTGTTCCTTACTTGTGTTTGATGGCATGACGCAGTAGGAAGTAAATGTATATTTTTTTGTTTTCATATCGTAATCGATCGCAGCGGCCGTGACTAAAGCAATATCACTGATTTCATTAACGTCCGGCGAGCAGCCCTCCATCATAGCCGCAAATATACACAATAGTAGAAACCGAGCAGCCTTGTTCATGCTAATCCCATTCTTTCCTAGGAAAATAATCAGACTGGCTCTTAGATGAGTCCACCAGTACTACCGCATGCTGCGAGGCGTTTCTGTAATTAACCGGAAGAAGGAAAACTTTTTTCAAAATATACTTCCATCCTTTTGATCCAAGTGGATCAAGAAACAGAACCCCACATGATCTTAGGGAACACAAGTGAAAAATGATCAGAAACATGCCCACTGATAGTCCAAACATGCCGCTAAGGGCCGCCAGAAACATTAACGGGAATCGTAATATGCGTAGAGATATAGCTGTGCTAAAAGACGGAACCGTAAAAGAAGCTATTCCTGTCATCGCTACAACAATGACCATCGGACGTGACACAATACCTGATTGTACGGCCGCTTCTCCTATGATGAGAGCTCCAACGATGCTGACCGATTGTCCCACAACGCGAGGTAGACGCAAGCTCGCTTCTCGCAGCGCCTCGAAAGACACCTCCATGATCAGCGCTTCAATGAAGGTCGGAAATGGTATCCCCGCTTTCGCAGAGAGAAAGGTCATCATCAAAGGTGTGGGAATCATTTCCAGATGAAACGTAGTCAACGCGATATATAACGAAGGACCAAACAAAGAAATTAACAATGTGATTATTCGTATAAAACGCATAAAATTAGCGAAATAAAACCGTTCATACAGATCTTCACTGGGATGAAGCATTTCAAAGAATGTGCTAGGGGCAATTAAGGCGTTTGGCGTCCCGTCTGTCATAATGACGATTTTCCCTCTATTCACCGCTGTAATAACACGATCAGGTCTTTCTGTATTCAGGATCTGAGGGAATGGCGAAAAATTGCTATCCTGGATCAATTCTTCGATTTGTGTGCTATCTACAAGAGCATTTAGATGGATAGACTCTATTCTTCTACTGATCTCTTTTAACACTTCAGTGTCAGCACGGTTCGCAAGATATAGAATCATCACTTTCGTTTGACTTTCTTGTCCAAGATTGTACATTTTCGCTTTTAAATTCGATGATTTCATCCGCCGAAAAACCATGCCCAAGTTTTTTTGCAAGTCTTCAGTGAACCCTTCGCGTGGTCCGCGCACGTTAAGTTCAAGCTGCGGTTCTTCTATTGCCCTCGTCTCGTAGCCTGGCAAATTCATTGCATATACTTCAGCATTTCCTTCTATGAAAATAACAAAATTTGCATCGGCAATATGACTTACGACTTCGTCCATATCCAACAGTACTTTTACGTCGCCTAGAGAGTACAGCGATGTTAATATCGTTTTTTCTACCGGCCCGCTGTACTGCAATAAATCCACGTTAATTTTTCGGATGATTTGTTGATTTAATCTTTTTTCATCCACGAGTATCGTTAAATAGACGATGAAGGCACCACAGTTCGAATCCGTATGGCACAGGTCTCTGATAATGAGCAGTTCATTCTCGGTATAACGTTCTTTAATTCTTTCCAGGTTCAAAACCGCAGAAGTACTTATTGGTTCCTGCGCCAATTCCATTTCCCCCATTCCCCTGCGTACTTTTGCTCAATGGATAAAGACCCAAGTTTTTATGATAGAAGTAATATTTACCTTGATGGTCAGGAGTATGCATGACTTACGTTAGTTCGAAAACCTTCAAAAGCTCATAAAAAAACAGACCCGCTTTATCTACGAGCCTGCCCCCTACTTGCTTTAGTTTCTATGCAAAATCGTGAATTTACCTCCATTAAAGATCTATTGAATTATAAATCAGTTACGTGTAAATAATCTACTCCAGCACCTGCAATGCTTTCAAATATAACCTTTGCATCTTCTTCTTCCATTTGACCATTTATACTCGAAATCATTTTTTCACCATGACAACATCTTTGCCCTTGTCAGCAAGCCAATTAGCAAGGTTATATCCATAGTGTCCCGTTGGTTCCATACCGATTATGACGATTTGAGAAAGAAAGATGCCTCTTAGTAAGTATGATTCCTCGAAAATTTGTTGCTTGTGCGACATGTGTTTCTTTCGCTATATCGATTCCCACAATGAAGTGAGTCGTGGAAATTCGTTCGATCCGTTGATTTTGACCGTCAGATTGCTTAAACTTCATAATGCGAGCGCCTCCTTGATGGTATTAGGTTAAACCAGTTGACAAACCCATCATACCGAGGTGCTCCTTTTCTTTCAAAGTCCAATTCTTAGCACTAACAGTTATGTTTACTTTAATGGACAAAAAAGGAGTTGCCACGAAGCAAGCTCCTTTACTATTGTTTCCGTTAGTTCAATGTTAAAATCAACAGTAGGATTTAACAGAAAGAAGCACTATCGATATATCGACTCGGTTCTAGGATAGAAACGGGAACCCGACATACGCAAGGGGCGGCGCTGGCCGCCTCTTTTCCATCTTGTAAGTTCCACTTTCAGTCTATCCCTTGGCTGCAAGATGCCCTCTTATTCCGTTTAATATGTACGTCATTCTCCCTTTAGGCCTCAATTATAGAATCGGAACAGCTGCTCATTCGTAAATTTCCACTCCGGTGTTTGCAATTTATCACCAAAGGAGATATTGTACCAGGGATTTCCCTTACCATTAGCAGGGTTCTCCAGAATGTGGATCTCTTGTGCAGGCGTATATCCCTGAGCCAGGAGAAAGAGCTTCTCGCCGCTTTTTGGATTTTGGGCCATATCCATTACTACAATCGCATGTCCTGGTGATCCGCCTTCGAGGAAAACATCTCCGGGTCGCATTTCCGATAGAGTTATATGCTCCATCTCCTTTGCCAAGGATAGAGTACCTGCATACGCAAACACCATGTTCAGATAGCTGCGGAAGCCCTCATAGCTATTGGAGCTGGCTCCACGTTTCACCCAGGAAACCTTATTCCCTGAAACCTCAATCCGATTTCCTTTCGTCCACGTAGCATAATCAGCTTTGAAGCCATTGGTAAAGTCAAAATGTATCTTGTCATACCATCCCTTACCGTATAAATATTCCGCCCTCAGTCTCATCACCGAATCGGCACATTGCTGGAGATCCCGCTCCCCCACATCCACATCCAATACCGCCTCGTAAACCTCTTTCGCCTTTAACGCACCGTTAAATAAATGAACCTTGGAGCCATGAGGCTTAAGCGGAATCTGACGTAAATATTCTTCATATGATCCTGTCTCAACAGGCATACGTTCGAAACCTTTGGGCACAGCAATGCGTTCTGCCACATTTGTCCCATTTGGTTGAATCAGATCGGCCTTCAACGGCTTAACGGCAGACACAGGAGAATCGCCGCCCTCCGGTCCTTGACCCGGATTTCCTTGACAGGAAACAAGCATGAATGCAAAGGATATGAATATAAGCATACCTCTTTTGTTCAACAATAGCAGCACTCCGTTCATTTGGAAGTCATTAATTAGACGATACGGGCCTTATAATAGTTTATATCACCAAGCGATATCATACACTTAACCCCATAGCCGCCGCAATGAACAACACTTAAATGAAGAAACCTAAGGTGCCTGTATAATCAATCATTGGCAAATCGAGCGTTCAGCAAGATATATAAAACTATTTGGAGAATAAATTTATCCTTCCGAAGGTGGCTATTATGCTTAAAATAAAAGAGAAGTTCTATTAAAGAAACCACTCCGTTGTCAGGAGTGGCTTTATCTCTATATACTAATGTAACTCTTATGGTCAAACAGAACTTTGTGTTTAGTTACACTACAGTGACCCGTATCACTAATAGTTAGCGATAATAAATAGCCATTCCGCCACGCACTACTGCCCTTCCCTCGGTTTTAAGGGTTTATCTCACATATACTCACTCATTCGCAGGATTTTGACACCTTGGTTTGCAGATGTTGTTCAGGAGAGCGCTC
>NZ_LMEO01000037.1 GCF_001426375.1 Paenibacillus sp. Root444D2 | reverse complement strand
CATACGCAAGCATCCTAGCTACAAGGGTGGCTTGGTCCCTCCCGTGGTTGGACTTGCACCAACTAGATAATGCGTGCCTCTGGGCACGCTGAACAAAAAGAGGAGCCGCCAAGGCAGCTTCTCTTCCGCTATTTATCTGCTTATTCGAAGAATACGCTCAGATATTCAACAACTCCTGAAACATTATCGAGCGTACTTTCACGTAACTCTAATACCATAAATGCTTCTTCTGAACCTTCAAAAGGTTCTTTTAGTCCCCATAAAGATGCCTTTTTGAAACCAAACCTATATAATATCTCCTAATTCAGCTTTTAAAATCATGTATTTCCATATATCTCCTTCATACTCCATTCCCGTATAAAAAAGCGCAAATTCTACGGGTACATCCATCGTGAGTACATCTTCCAAAATTGTCGGGATGCTGCTGACGACATCTGGAGATTGCATGATCCACTCCTTGCTTTTCCAATCGAGTGTTCCTTCACTGCATTCAATTAAATCCCCAATAAATGGCTCAGCGAGAAAAATGTACATGCCACCAACTTGATTCCAAGTGGCAATCCCTTTGAAATGAACAGATTGAAGGGTCAGTCCAGTTTCCTCTTTGACTTCACGAATGAGCGCATCCCGAGGCATCTCATCAAGCAGAATTTTGCCTCCCACGCAATTCCACATATTCTTAAAGGGAGGGTTGTTCCTTCTCAGCATCAAAAATTGATTATCTTTATAAATAAAACAATGTACATATTTGATAAACATGATTATTGCACAAGCAACCTAATTAATTTGTCTTTAAATAAAGGATTATTAATCGTTTTGCAAACTTTAGCGTTAGGGGTATGACCTGCAAAACCATCTGATATGGCAAGTTTACTACCGTCATTTACAATCACTTGACCATAGGCTGCCTCTTCTGTTGTGCATACATAGCAGTAACACAATTTTTCTTCATGTACAATTTCATTCCAGAGTACAACACCCATTGCCACAGCATCAGGTAAGTCAACAATATGTTCATTACTTCTTTGTAAATTATATTCAAGCAAGGAACGGTTACATTTTACGGAGAACTCAGCTTCTTTCTTACCGCTTAAGAGTAATACATCCATATCGTCTTTATTCAAAGCAGCTTCTCCTAGACATACATCAAATCCGATGATGGTAGTTGGTATTCCTGCGTTTAGCATAATTCGATAAGCCTCTGCATCTACATACACATTAAATTCAGCAACAGGTGTAGTGTTTCCAGGGCCAAAGCCAGAAGTACCCATGGTGTAAATATGTTTTACCTTTTTCATAGTTTCAGGTGCTTTTAAAATAGCAAGTGCAATATTAGTAACAGGACCGATGGTTACAATTTCGATTTCTCCAGGGTTATTTTCAATAATATCAAGGATAGCATCTACTGCATGCTTGGTTTCTGGCAAAAGAGTAGGATGAATTAAATCACAATCTCCCATACCATCCTCACCATGAACATTGACAGCAGTAACTAAATCGCGCATAAGCGGTTTGGCTGCTCCAACATAAAGAGGTGGTTTTTGAGCATTAGCAACTTCGATTGTCATAAGGGCATTTTTCGTTGCCAATTCAAGCGGGACATTGCCACAAATGGTTGTTATCGCCTCTACTTTCACATCCGTTGATTTTAATGCCATAATTAACGCTACAGCATCATCACTTCCAGTGTCTGTGTCAATAATTAATTTTCTCATATAAGAGACCTCCATTTCGTATTTGATCTCATTATATAAATCCAATTACAATGAAAATAGGTCAAATGACCAAAAGGAAAAAGAAGGTGAAAATATGGATTTTAAAGAAATTGTGAATGATGTACCCACGCATATTAAGAAAGAATTTATTTATAAAAAGCATAAGAAAGGCAGCCTTATCCTTCATCCACATGAACAAAATAATTATCTGTATATCCTAACTACAGGTTTAGCTGAAGTGTATAGGCAAAGTTATGTGGGAACGATGCTTTCCTTGTATATTTACAAATCTTATAGTTGTTTTGGGGAGATAGAAATTTTTAATGATAACATTAAAACACTCGGTGTAATTGCCAAAGAAGACTGTGAAACGATTGCTATCCATAAAACAAAGTTTTATGAATGGATGAAACTCGATTTTAATTTCAATTTCTACTTAATTAAACAACTTGCCTCAAAATTAGTTTTAAGCTCAGATACCGCGGCGCAGTTATCACTTCTACCTGCTAAAGACCGTATTTTATTAAGTCTACATAATCATTATAAAATTGGTGATTTAGATTACCTTACAAAACAAATTTTATCCAGTGAGGTCTGTGCACCAATTAGAAGCTTGAATCGTTCAATAGCTGAGTGCATAAACGAGGGTTTTATAAACTATAAAGGTAAAAAATTCTCTATAAATTCAATTGAAGCGATAGAAAAATATCTTGAAAATTTTTTGCTTAGTTAAAATTGTTGGTGAACAAATAAAAAAGAAGCTGAATCAATGATCTCAGCTTCTTCATTCTTGCGTCTTACCTGAAAAGAGAAATTAACCGTATTGCAGGCGATACTTCATTCTATTTTCAATTCCAATATGGATACATTTTTTAATTCGAACATTATCCGGTAAACAGGTTTTCTTTCTTTTCCGTTTTTAACGCAATAAACACTATTATTGCCAAATAAAAAGCAAAGTATACATGGATAAGTTTTTTTCACTACATGATTATAAATTAGACGGTAAACCATGAAGATACATCTTTATACAATCTGTATGTTGCTTTAATGCATTTATTGTTTTTAAGTTTGGCCGTTTAAATATTTCTGGATGATCCACTTCGTTATATTCTTCCCGTACCGAAAAAGCCAACTTTTCTTCATCTGTGGAGAATTCCGCATGAACATTAACTTTATTTCCACGTGCATCTAGGCGAACCCATCTTCCTATGGATTTAAGGTAAACTGCATTTAAAGCATGGATGCAGTACCCTGTAGCTGGTGTGTCACCTATTGTAAGTCGTTGATAACAAAAACCAGTTGGAATCCCTTTGCTTCTTAATATGGCGCATAACAGATTAGACTTAGCGTAACAAATACCTTCCTTAAAGAATAGCGCCTCCGAGGCTTTACATGTAATTCGTGAACTTTGAATATCCCAAGAATGAGATATTTCATCACGAACAAATTCATAAGCTTTTTTCACAAAATGATCTTCGTTATACGATTCGTCATATAATTCTGCTGCTTTTTCTTGAATGGAAAGGTGACTATAATCAACTTCCTCTGTTTCTACTAGATAATCTTCTAGAAAATTTGATTCACAAGACAAAATCATACCAGTTCACCCTCAATCCATTAATAACATCATGCGAAAAATGTTATGTATAATAATACAAGACATTGAATTATTATTCAATGAAATTAACATTAATGCATTTAGCAAAAAAGAAATAGCTGAAAAAGGCAGCCGATCCAATCTGGCCGGCTGCCCATATTTTTGGTTACTCCCACTTGAATGTTAGGCTGGCGATAATGAAGGCTACGAGCATCCAACCGCCAAGCAGCGCGGCTTCACGCCACACGTCGGCAAGCGAGGCTCCGACATTCATGATTTGGCGCAGCGCTGTGGACAGATGCGAGATCGGCAGCAAATTGACTACAGGCTGCAGCCAGTCGGGCATATTCTTGATCGGAAAGAAGACGCCACCTAGAAAAAGAAGTGGGAAGGAGACGAATCCGGCAATCGGGCCAGCGCTTTCTGGCGTTTTGGCGAGCGCGGCGATGATAAAGCCGATCGACATGAACGTCAGTGTCCCGATTATGACGAACATTAGCAGAAGCATCCACGAACCATTCACCTGCGTTCCGAAAATCAGGCTACCGATTAGCAACACGATTATCGCCTGCGCGCCGTTCAATACCAGTCGGGCCGTGATTTGCGCGGCAATGAAGCTGCGAGGTTGAAGCGGCGTACTCTGAAGACGCCGAAGGATACCCCGCTCGCGCCAAGATGCGATTTGGCCGGCGACCCCGTTCAGATTGTTATTCATAATCATCATAGCGACGATGCCTGGAACTAGGAAATCGATATACTTCAGGTTAAGGGATTGGACAGCTTGTGATTGAATCGTGATGACAGGGTTATAACCAACGATCTGCTTGCTTATGCCATCGGCGATCTGAGACATGATGGGGAGCCCGATCTGATTGGTTGTTTGGCTCGTTTCATCGTAGTAAACGGTGAGTTTGGAACCTTGCATAGAGGATGATTTAGCGCTCACAGCATCTTCATACCCTTTTGGAACTGCGACGACAAGCTGCCGATCGCCATGCTTAAGATCTTTCATCGCCGCATTGAGATCTGTGCTTTCAGTTAATTTTAAAATGGATAGCTGCTTCATAGAGGATAGGAGCGCCTTCGACGCATTCGTCTGGTCTTGGTCGATAACGGTGACGGAGAGCGAAGTGTTGTCCCCTTTTCCTAAGAATGAGCCTAGTATCACCATGAAAAAGATCGGAAAAACGAGCGTCCAGAATAATACTTGCCGATTTCGCCCAAAAAGTCGTAACTGGGCCAAGGTCAATTGACGATACGCTTTCATTCTTCTCTCAGACTCCTTCCCGTCATGTGGATGAACACGTCCTCGAGCGTTGCCGTGCGCGTTTGCAGATCAGAAACCTTAATGTTTTGCTCAGCGGCTTGTTGTACAAATGCGGTCAGCGCATTTTGCAAATGATCCGTGTACAACACAAACGTATCTTTGCGCTGTTCAACTTGTTTCACATCAGGCAACGACTGGACAAGCGTCATCACTTCCTGCTTTCGTGCCTCATCTTCCCGAATCGGCTCCGGCAAGCGAAACTCGATGGCGCTGTCTGACTGCAGGCTGCGGACGAGCTGCTCCGGCGTATCGAGCGCAACGATTTGTCCTTTATCCATGAGGCAGATGCGGTCGCAAAGCACATGAGCTTCTTCCATGTAGTGTGTTGAGATCACCACAGTCTTGCCGCGCTCCTTCAGGCGGAGCACGATATCCCACAACGTACGCCGGGCTTGAGGATCGAGTCCGGTTGTCGGCTCATCCAGAAAAACCACCTTCGGATCATTCACGAGCGCCAACGCAATGGCGAGTCGCTGCTTCTGACCGCCGGATAAGTTTTTGACGCGGTCATTCTTTTTTTCGCGCAATATCATGTCGTCGAGCAGCGGCTCGATCGGCACTGAGCTTGGATAAAAGCTTGCGTACATGCGGATAATCTCGTGGACGTGGAGCAGGTCGAACAATGACGTCGATTGGAGCTGGACGCCGATGATTTCCTTAACCCTATTCAAATCCTTTTTCGTATCGAAGCCTGCAACAAGCGCCCTCCCTTCGTCCGGACGCCGCAAACCTTCGATCATTTCCATCGTTGTCGTTTTGCCTGCCCCATTTGGCCCGAGCAGTCCGAACACTTCCCCCTCACGCACTTGGAAGTTAGTTCCATTCACCGCAGTGAATTTCCCATACCTTTTGACGAGTCCGTCCACTTCTATAATGGCGTTAACCAAGGTTGGTTCCTCCCTTTCGATATTCCCACTAGTATTTCTTGCGCCATCTTGAGTTAATAACCAACCTGCCGGCAACCCCATCAAGACAACTATTTAGCACTTTAAAAAAGCTGATCGGTAAAATAACACCCATCAGCTTTTTTTTAACACTTATTTTTCTCGAATGACATGCAGTAGAAATAACGCCCAAGAATAAAAGACCACCCCAAATAGCTGGATGCATCATGGCTTGAAAATCGAGCTCATCTAATCGACGATCTTCAGCTTCAGCTCACTTTCAAAACGTTTAATTGATTATACAACAATAGGGTTGACTTAGGCACCAAAATTCAACTAAGAAAATACCGCTTTACATGCTGTGCCACTTCGACCGGTGTGTATTTATTGTCCGGAGCGAGATGATCTAGATTAGGTAAAGTCAACGTTTGTGTTCGTGAAATTGTTTCATCCAATACGCGAATCATTTGATGTACAGAATCTGGACTCTTCCCCCCAGAAATTAATAGGACATTCGCATCAATCATTTGATAATTACTGAAAGTGGATGCCAGACGCTTCACTTCTCTGTGCTCAATTAAATTTTCTGGCAATAGTTTTTCTATTTGATTCCAATGATTGCCGCGTATCACCAAACGTAAAATAAATTTTGCATACCATTTCGGTAACCGTTTTAAGGGAGTGTGACCTGAACCCCTTACAAAGCTGGCAAATGCCCCTCTAAAATCTTTCTTATTCATGTCATTTTCATATTCAGGCAGCCAATCCCAATCGGTTGGTAACAACTTAATTGAAACGCCAGGTTCATAGACGGCCATTTTCTTAAAGGTATTTGTACGCGCAGCTTCCAAGGTTACAAGCCCACCATAGCTATGACCGAATACATAGGTTGCTCCCGTTGCTTCTTGTACGCTTTTTACATCTTCACATTCCTTCCTGATGGAATAGTCATTCCCTTGCGGTCCACTCCATCCACGTCCACGTCGATCCATAACATGAACCGTAAATGCATCCGATAATTCTTGGGCAAACTTGGTAAAATCATTCGAAGTACTTAGTGCCCCATGGATTACAATGAGACTCGGCCCCTTACCTATACTTTGGTATCCAATAGTAGTTCCGTCCTTCGAAACTACAGTTGAATGGGTAAACGAATCCAAAAAGCTCGTTTTTTTTGCACTTACCATATTCCATTTCCCTCCCCTACAAGCAAGTCTCCCAAATGAATCATATTAGTGTTTTCATTATATAATGACGACATTGTCATTCATTCAAGCCCGGGTATGAACTCACAATCGGTCTTGAGACCGAATCAAAGAAAAAAGACATGCTGAGCTCCCAACATGCCTTCCTTTAGCACTATCCTCTTATAAGTATTATTCCACCAATTCTACATTCAAAATATCGTCAAATGCTACCCAATCCGTACCATTTTCGTGGGATAGCTTTACTCTTCTTATCTCTTGATCAATTTTGGTGATCAGACCTGTAATTTGCCCATCCCCAGCCTCATTATAAATCTTTACACTAATAAATTGCTGGCTAAGTAAGGCATTTGCCATTACGTTGGCTATCTTTTTATTCTCACGATTACTAATACTCATTATGGCTCCACTCCACTTCCAGAACGTTTGTTCTATACTTATTATACTTTTAGTAGTTCGAGTGGTAAAGAGTCTTTGGATATAGAGTTTCATTCGTTGGATTCGACAAATCGTATCAAATTCAACCCGTTTACAACGAAACGAGGTTTATTCATAATTGTATGTGGGTTACCATCTATTTCCAAGGAGTGATTCCATGTCAAAGAGCATCTTAATTCTAACCGGTGACGCTGCAGAAGTTCTGGAAGTGTATTACCCCTATTTTCGTGTATTAGAGGAAGGATACGAGGCCGTAATTGCTTCACCGACTAAGAAAGTACTTCGTACAGTTGTTCACGATTTTATCGACGATTGGGAGACCTACACAGAGAAGCCAGGGCATCTGCTGCCGTCACACATCGCTTTCGTTGATGTAGATCCTAGTCAATATGATGGTTTAATCATTCCTGGAGGCAGAGCCCCAGAATACATTCGTTCGAACGAGCATGTTCCGCGCATTATTCGTCACTTTCTTGAAGCTGATAAACCAATCGGCGCTATTTGTCATGCTGCACAGGTATTCTCCGCTTTAAAAGACAATCGCTTTTTTGAAGGCCGCACCATGACTGCCTATAACGCTTGCCGTTTAGATGTGGAGCAGCTCGGAGCCTTATATACGACAGATTCACTTCATGTGGATGGGAAATTAGTCACTGGTCACGCTTGGCCGGATTTACCAGGCTTCATGCGCGAGTTTTTGAAACTGCTCTCCAAATAACTTACGTTGATTTTATAATTTTAAAAGCTTTATCATTATTAATTTATCGAATATAGGTAATTTTTCCCATATTTAAAAGTGATCTCAATTATTTGAGGGCATAAAGTATTGGTCTATTAAACTCTGTAAAATATTACCTATCTCTGTTAAGATATGTTTTTCAAGGATTTTCGCTTAATAAACACATAAAAAAGGAGACAAATATTGATGAGAAAATTAAGATTAGGTTTTATTACTGGGTTTTTAGTAGTCTGTATGTTGCTAACATTTTCCGGAGCAGCCAGTGCAAATGATTGGCCAGGACCAACGATTTATGCGGATGATTGGCCTGAGAGAGGTTGGTGCTGAATTCTAGCCCAGATTTCTTTGAATAATTCTAAAGTGATCGTAGCACTATCACAAAACTCCTTTTATGAAGTCTATATAGTAGACTAATCCAAAAATGAAACAGCGGCGGACTAGGACTTGAAATAAAGTCTTAGACCTGCCGCTGTTATTTTTTGAACTATCATTCTTCGTCAGCTTAAAGAATTTTTGCCTAATAATCCATTTTTCTATAATCAAGATTAGTTTTCATACGAATATTACATTAATTATTTGTTACTCGATACAGAGGGGCAATCAACCGCATCAACATATCGACCTTCGGAATTCGATAGTCTTCAATCCCGTTCGCATTGATGACCATGATACCGGTAAGGACAGATAAAAAACAGGCAATAAGCTCTCTAGGGTCTCCTGCCGCCAATTCTCCGACCTGCTGTCCCTCTTGGTATAACGGAAGCAGCATATCAATAAAAGTATCCATCGAATACTGCTCCAGAAGGTGCTTAACCGTTACGGGCACACCGTCGGACGTGCGCGCCTGGTGGATGAGCATGAAGTACGGTGCTCCGCTTTCATCGAGAATTTCTGCCGTCAAAGCCCTGATTTTCTCGATTGGCGTTCCCGGCATTTCATTGATGCTTCGCATGGCCGCTTCCGTTTCGATCATCGCCTCTTGAACAAGCGACATAAACAACTCATCTTTCGATTTGTAATAATGGTAGAGCAGCCCGTTGCTAATACCTGCTTTTTCTGCGATCATGCTCATCTTCGCGCTAACGATACCTTTATGGGCAAACACCTGGATGGCCGCCGCCTTAATTTGTTCTCTTCGTTCATCGCGGATTTGATGTAATTGTTCATCGTTTAATGGTGCCAATGTCGAGTACTCCTTTGCCGGACGATATAGATATCTATCAGTATAACAAATCCGATTTTTAAAATCACTATTGCCTTGCCGACTCGAACGGCGTTTCCGAGAATCGGGGCAGCAGATCTTCCAGAACTGCCTCGACCGGCCGGCCGTCGTTCACCTTAAGCCCGGCGAGCAGTCGCTTGCCTTCATCTGAAGCGGATAGAACTTGGACGGCCGTTTGCGGGTTGAAAATGTGACGGGGTGATACGGACAACGTATTCACGGCCCAATAGAGCCCGTATAGTCGCCAATCGGGCTTACTTGTAGCGTGCTTGAGATACAGCTCCATATATTCCCGGCTGAACGCATTCCCCGTGCTTGAATCCGAACCTTCGTATTCGACACCTTCCCAGCGCAGATCGGCCGTGCAGTTTAACCAGAAGGCCGGTTCGATGGCTTCTTTGATTCGGCGAAGTACACCGTGCTCCCAATCAGGCCGGAAATCGCCGTGTCGTTCTAGCAGACATGTTTCCAGTATTTCGGCAGCGATCGCGGCCACAGTCATGCCTTGGCCGAAGATCGGATCGTAGATGCAGTAAGCATCTCCCAAGACCAGCAATCCTGCAGGCCAGCGGGACATCTGTTCGTAGCGATGACAGTACAATTCTGGAACGCGGAAGCCTCGAGGAGAGGTGATGGGTTCCAGATCGCGTACGATTTCCGAAATGATCGGGCTCGGAAGCTGCTCCACGGCCAGTTCAAATTCTGCGGCATCCGTCGGAGGGTAATTCCCGCCTGGGCGGTAGAGCAGTACTTCGGCAATCTGGTTCTCGATAAAGGAAAACACGCCCGTGTAAGTGCCTCCTGCAGGCTGACCCTGGAGGTTGATGACTTCCCATTTATCGATTATGTGGGTCAGATGAGAAGGCACTTTATATCGGCGAGTGCTGTATCCGAGCGAAACTTTCAGAAGATCCGGCTTCGGCACATCGTATCCCAAATCCGTAAGCCATCCCGAAAGTTTCGAGGAACGTCCACTCGTATCAATAACCAGATCGGCTGTCAGAGCCTTTTCCTCCTTGGATTGATCTCGATCTCTAGCTAGAACGCCGGTAACGGCTGACCTATCAGGGGTCGTTAACAACCGGACCACATCGTGTCTGGGCAGGAAGCGTACGTTAGTAATGGCTTTTACGCGTTGGCGGATGACCCACTCAAGTACTGCTCGACTAAATTTGATATCATTCCGGTCATACTTCATTTCCAGGCTCCCGTGCTGGTTCATGAAATAAACGACTTTGTTCAGAGACGAAGGAGAACCTTGCGCCACTAAGTCATTCTCATATCCCGGAAAAAGATGTTCCGTAATCGATTTCCCACGCGTCGTGAAGCGATGCGGATGGAATGCCTGCGGAGTTCCGGGACGGAGGTCTGGCCCTGAGGGGAAGTCATCTTTCTCGACGATCAGCACCTCTTCGTAATGATCCGAGAGTACGCGTGCGGTCATTAATCCGGCCATACCCCCACCAATGACGATCGCCTTGCTTTTGTTAGGATTGGTTGTCATGTCATAATTCCTCCTCGATTTAGATTGACTCATTCAGTCAATAATTTTACAAAAAAAACATTTATGGATTTCGATTTCAGTCAAAATTATAGATTGAACGGTTCAGTCAATGTTATTATGCAATAATCCCCAATTTTTGTCAACATGTTTTTAAGATAATAAAAAGACAAAAAGACCTTCACGCAAACAAAAGAGGAGCTGCCGCCAAGCAGACTCCTCAACTATAGTTACCCGTTGCTGATTTACTTATAAATGTTGAAGGCCAATGCGATTGCCCTCACTGTCTAAAAACATTCCCAAATATCCTGCGTTATTGCCCGCATAGGTTTTCTCCATGACCACTTGTCCACCCGCTTCAGGGACCCTTGAAAGAATGGTGGCCAGGTCTGGACTTCCGTCAAGGTAAATCGTGATGCCATCGACAGAGGGCTTACGATGGGGACCCTTCACTAACGCCCCTCCGTTGTACTGTTCCTGAACCGGAAAAAACGCGTATTCATCGTCCCCCATGGGCATCGACTGCATATCCACTCGAAAAACCCGCTCATAGAACGTTTTGGCCCGTTCCATATTCGATACCGGAATCTCCACCCAAATAAACAAACGTTGCAACATTTTCAAACCTCCACTTTCATTCAATTTGCCGTTCAAGAATATAGACGAACGAGCGGCCGCAAAATCATCGGTTCGCCGTAAAATCCATACTCGCGTCCAAATATGTCGGCAAACCAAACTGGGCAAATAAATCGGTGTCAATGAAATGATGGATATGCGCGATCTTTCCATTTTGAATCTCGAGGATATGTATGCCCCATGGGACCAAGACCCCAGCGCGTCCGGCTTGAACATACTGCGCATAGGCGGGACAATTGCCGTTAGCGCGTACAGACACCAAACGGGAACCCGTGCAATGATTGCGTGTTGTTTGGTAAAATGACGCCATTTTCATTTTGCCGCACACCCACATCACAAAAGGCGGCATAGACAAGCTGCCACTCTCGTGGAATAGCGCCAACAACTTTTCGATGTTGTATTGTTCGAATGCTTCTACATAACAGGCAAGAAGTCGTTGGTCTGCATCGACGTCCATCTCTCGCAGCGCATCAGACCGAAGATTCGCTTGCGTTAGCGTCACCCGCGCTCGTTGCATAGTGCTGTTGACGGCCGCTACGGTCATACCCATTGCATCCGCCGTCTGTTTGGCAGGCCATCGGAATACATCGTGCAGAATAAAAACGGCGCGTTGCCGAGGCGGCAACGTTTGCAGAATCGCGATAAACGATAATCGAATGGTTTCCCTGCTAACCGCGATATCCGCTGGGTCGCCAGCGGTATCGGGAGCCGGCCATATCCAAGCAGTTCGAGGCAAGTTGTCCCTGGGTTCCACGATAATAGTGGCAGGATCGGACAAGTCCATCGGAAGCGCCCGACGCTTTGCATGCCTGAGCTTGTCTAAACAAACATTCGTGGCAATGCGATAAATCCAGGATTTGCGAGAAGAGTCCTGTCGAATCTGGTCCCAGCTCTGCCATACACGGAGCATGGTATCCTGTACCGCGTCTTCCGCATCAAAAATGGACCCCATCATCCTGTAACAGTATCCAATTAGTTCGGAACGCAACTCCTCAGCCATGTCCAATTCCCCATGCTTTTCGCTCATTCTAGTATCCCCTACCTTTCTAGCCCCACCAAAATCGGGGTGGAATGGGTAACAATAACTCGTTCTAAATAACATTCTAGCACAATATATGGAAATCATATTTGCACCTGTAATAAGCGCTATCTTATTGATGTTTTGCGTTGACATATAAAAACCTCCTGTTAATTAGTAATCATTGTGAGTGCTCTAGGCCTCACTGATACTGTATAATGGATGGAAAATGCTAACGAGAGGTATGGTTATCCTAGGGAACTAAATGTGGGGATTCCACAAGGAAGTCGAAGAGGAACACCGGGTCTCAGGCGGGAGAAGTTGCTATGTTAGCAGGAATGAGTCAAAGGTTGATATCGAAACGGGTCAGCTGCAAATTGCAAGGAAAAACCTCCAGTTAGAAGGAAGTGTTAAACAATGAATGTAGAAATGGTTATGCAGGAGCTTGAAGCTCTCGGCAAGGAACGAACCAAGAAAATTTACGTATCCAATGGAGCGCACGAACCGCTTTTTGGCGTGGCTATAGGCGATATGAAGCCCATCGCCAAGAAAATTAAAATAAATCAACCTTTGGCTGAGCAGCTTTACAACACAGGGAATTACGACGCAATGTACTTTGCCGGCATAATTGCAGACCCAAAAGCAATGACTGAAGCGGATTTTGAGCGTTGGATGGATGCGGCTTATTTTTATATGCTGTCCGATTTTGTGGTTGCAGTAACCTTGGCAGAAACAGATATTGCTCAAGAAGTTGCCGATAAATGGATCGCAAGCGGCGAAGAGCTGCGAATGTCAGCGGGCTGGAGTTGTTACTGCTGGCTTTTGGGTAATCGCCAGGACGGTGAATTTTCCGAAAGCAAAATTGCCAATATGCTTGAAATTGTGAGAAATACGATTCACGATTCTCCCGAAAGAACTAAATACGCTATGAATAGTTTTATTTACACAGTGGGGGTATCCTATATGCCGCTCCATGATAAGGCGGTCGAGACCGCGATGGCAGTAGGTCCAGTAGAAGTCAAACGAGACAAGAAAAAAGGCAGTTTCCTACAGGCTTCCGAAAATATTCAAAAGGGAGTAGATAGAGGGCAACTTGGTTTCAAACGCAAACATGTAAGGTGTTAAACCTGGCTTCGCCACAAGAACGATTTGTGCGGCCAAGCCATTCTGGCTTCTCCCGGAAAATCCGATCAAGTAGAAATCATGGCCCAAAACTTTTCCTGCCCGTTAGCTGAACAGGCTGCCGAAGATGTCGGCAGCCTGTTGTCGTTGTGCAATCGGTCTTCGTTAGCTCAATGGATTACTCTGAAATCAAGATACGTTAACAATTGTTTTTTGATCCTATATATTATTCAATTTATACTTCGTTTTTTCTACTAGCCTTTTCTTGTATTTTTCATTTAGATATCTTCCTATTGATTTCCCATCTCTGTTTAAGCAATGTGCAAATGATTTAATTTCATTTCCATCCCGTAACAAAAAGATATATTCATCCTCAGCCGGTCCTTTCCCTAAACGGAAAGTAACCGTTCCGATTTTTTGTATCGTGACCGATGTGATTTGTTGAATTTCATCAACATTGAATTCGCTGCTCTTGCAGAAAAAAATATATTTCGCTAACACTCCACCATGTAGTTTCCAGTAATACCCCTTCATGTAAAGCATGCTAATAATAAAGAACACCACGAAGAAGATTAATATAGGTTTGTTGATTCCAATCATGAAATGAACAATTATTAAAAAGATTAGAAACACCAACGGGTAAATTATAAGAGTCTTCTTGAAATTAAATTCCATCTTTGAATCCCTCAACCTCATGAGTTCAGCCCCCATTCTGAATCGATGCTTTATCCATATGTTACCATATCAATTCTCTGAAGATAGTTGCCCGTTAGCACAACAGGCCACCGATTTTATCTCCTGCAGCCTATTTTATCTTTTTTATTAAACTAACGTTCTACGCAATAAGGCTACCGTGTTTGTCGGCAGCTTGCGCGTTGTTATCAAATTTCAAGTTAGAGCTTTTAATACAGATATTGTTTCATTATGAATATCTCGCCGATAGGATGAAAGCTACAACTTTCTTTTCTCTGTCTAAGTTTTCGGACTCTCCATCTATACACATGCTATCTTGAATTTATTTACTTCTAATATTATTCTATACTCAATTTTCGAGTATATTTCCCCCCTCAGATATGGCTTATGATGAATTTGTAGCAAGAAAACCCCAGATAGGGAAAAAAGAAAACAGGAGGCGTTTTATCATGAAGAAAACAATCAAATTAGGTTTAATAAGTGCTGTAGCTTCTGCTATCTTGGCTTTACCGGTGGTGGTAAGTGCTGAAACTCCCTCGCGAGACGAGTTCTTATCCACAACTCCGCAAAACACCGAGATCCGTCAATTGCCCATAATTATTACCCATAATCCCCCAATGTATTTAACTTACCATAATCCTCCAACCTATTAAGGGGATAAGCCGGACGTTCCTACGTCCGGTTTTTTGCGTACGTATGGCGGAAGAACCAAAAAATATACCTTAGCATATGTTTTCATTAAATATCTAAACTGAACTGCTTTTTTCTGTTATTCAACTCTCGTTTCCGGTAGTTCAATCAGCCGAAATTGTTGACGAAGAAAATAGTCATGAGATTATAGTTCTTGCTCCTAACCCTCTTGAACTAATTTGCATTCAATTCCTGTTCTCTGCTGACTTGGCATAACTGCATATCTTTATAGTTCTTTCTTACATTTTACAATTATAAAATTTATTGGAGGTTTGTTTTTCATGTTCTTACTTGGCTCGTCAATTTCAGAAAACTCTATCAGTCCATATTTCTCAAATTCTTGTTTTATGGAGTCAGAATCATAAAAAAACATTTTTACGCCTTCCATTATCTCGAAATAGTCTTTATCCAATTGTTTGCCCTGTCCATACATGGGGGCTTTTTTTGAAACAGTTGTAAAAATCATATATCCATTTGGCTTTAACTGATTATAGCAATCTTTAATAAACTTATCTCTCTCACGATTATTCAATAAGTGAATAAGTGCATAGCAAAATATACCGTCATAGAGTTTGTTATCAAAAGGCATGTCAGTTACTGAACCATGAAAAATACGAATATCTAGCCCGTTTTGCCTCGCCAAATCAATCGCTGTTTTTGAAATCTCAATACCTGTTACATCTATTCCATTGTCAATAAAAACCTTTGCATTTCTGCCATATCCAATACCTGGCACCAGTATGTCCTTAACATTCCTTTCAAGGAAAAAGTCCTTTGTCACGATTGCGGAGTCTGTAGGTTCAAATCCCCACATTGTTTGTTTTTCTATAAAATTTGATTCCCAGAATTCCGTCATATCTCTATCTCCTTTATGTGTTGCAGTTTGTATCCGCATAAAGAGGAGCTGCCACAAAGCAAGCCCCTCAACTATAGTTACCCGATTTTCATTAGGATGGATTTTTAACGGCCAATATTTGTTTAGATAATCTTTTATCTATGATTTTAACAAGCACGATAATAAATAAGGCTAAAAAAACATAGTACATCTGGTCCCACCATACGAGACTGTGAAGGATTCCAATCTTTATAAGCACTTGATTCACTATATAAACAATTAAACCTGTTAAAATATATTTTACCCACTTCGTTTTCCAATTGATTTTAACAATTAAACAATAAAAAAAGCTTGCGCACAAATAGTAAATTGCTGAGAAGGCGATGGAATCGCGACCTACATTTTCAAACCATCCAGGACGATAGAATCGGTTCAAGAAAAAGAGCATCGGGAGAATATGGGCACTGGCAGAAATGGAACCAGTTATTAAATAAAGCATCAAATTGTGTTTAAATCCTCTTGAAGGAAGTAAAATCCATTTATTAAAGATCTTAGCCAAAACAAAATACATAGGGAGACCCAATCCGGTATATTCTAACCTCCACCAGTGTTGTGTATAGATATGGAGCTTTAAAAATAACCATTCAATCCCTACAAAGTATCCTGAAAAAAAGACGATCCAAAGCCAATTTAAGTTGAAAGTTGCTATCAAGGTTGCTGTGATCGGTAAAGATAATGCGTTAGAGAAAAATGCTCCCAATTCACTGTCATAAAAAGAATTATGCTTGATAATATTGGGCTTATAATCATAGCTTCCTAAGAAATTAAAAATCGTGGTCTCGATGATATAACCAAATCCAACCATTGTTAAATAAAGAAACAGAGTTTGCGTGTTTCTTTTTTTTAATATTATAAAACAAAATAATATTGTGTTTGAAATAAGTAGAGCAATAAACCAAAAAGAATTATGCACATCGTTCACTCCGATAATAGCCGAATACATAAAGCTTGTTTTATGAAATATCTTTTTATTATTGGAGATTTTCCAATTATTATACAAGGAGCAGCTGCCGCGGCAGAACTGCTCCTATGTTCAACTAATCTATTTGGCTCTATTAAACTTTGTTATAAGTGTATAGAATGACATTCGTATTTTTATACTGCTAGTCAGTTGCGCCTTTATATAGATGTAGAATTTTTTCTTCAGGACTGTCTTTTCTTTTAACGATTCAGAAAAGCTGTCTTTTTTTTCACACCCGCTTTTTGTATACCCTCATTGCAAAGAAATAAGCTACGAACAAAATCCCGACGCACCACGCAAGAGCGATCCATATATCATTGCCCACCGGCTGATCTGCCAGTAGCGCACGGATGGCGTTCACGATCGAGGTCACCGGCTGGTTTTCGGCAAAGGCGCGAACGATCGACGGCATCGACTTGGTCGGCACAAACGCCGAACTGATAAACGGCAGGAAGATAAGTGGATAGGAAAACGCGCTTGCACCTTCCACCGTTTTTGCGGACAGACCGGCAATCGCCGCGACCCAAGTTAAGGCCAGTGTAAACAATGCAAGTATGCCTGCTACGGCAAGCCATGGCAGTATTCCCGCGGACGAGCGAAAACCCATAATCAACGCTGCGAGAATGATGACGATCAACGATATGGCGTTGGACACCAGAGAGGTCAGCACATGCCCCCAAAGCAAGGCGGAACG
>NZ_LMEO01000036.1 GCF_001426375.1 Paenibacillus sp. Root444D2 | reverse complement strand
ATACGCAAGCATCCTAGCTACAAGGGTGGCTTGGTCCCTCCCGTGGTTGGACTTGCACCAACTAGATAATGCGTGCCTCTGGGCACGCTAAACAAAAAAGGAGTTGCCGTGTGGCAAGCTCCTCAATCATCTAGTCCGTGATCATCATCAATCTTCCATGAAAACTCTTTAGCAATTAAGATTGCAATCTCGGATATGGAATGTTCTAAAATTTCATCGATATCTCTCGGTAAATCGATCTCAATTAAGTTTATTTCTTCAATACCATCAAGTGAATTAAACCCATAGCCGCCATTGGGGTTTGCCGGAATACCAGTTATTTCCACGATTTCTCCATTGATTTCTTTAATAAAGACTAGGTGACGAACTTTTGTAAACCCTAATTTTTCCTGTAAGTAATGCTCCAGAACTTCCGATTTTATTTTTTGTGTGTAATCATCAGAGTGAATACTAATGTAGTAATACATATTACCACCTCATTTTGATCTCAATCAATATTTCTAATTTATCGATAATAATAGGCTATTCCTGCACGAATCCACAAATCAATTCAACTAGCTCAATGAATAAGAGAGCTGCTGTCAGCGCGGCAAATAGCCATGTTGATAGCTCTCTGAGGTGCATTATTAAACTCTCGGTTTCCGTTAGTGCAATAAAGAGGCGTTTTCACATCAGTTCAAATCTAAATAGACTTAATTCAGTTCTTATCTCTTATTAGTCAGGCATTCGCATAAGTGCAACTTTGATTATTTTTTGCCATCGTCGCTTTTTAATAGATCAATTGGCCTCTCAAAATTTAAAGCTGGCACCGGTTTTAACAACCAATTATTAGCATGATTCTTTAGTCTCCAATACAATACAGTAGCAATATCTCGCGGGACAATGATATCAACAAATTTTATATCATTTGCATCAACGATTTCGTTGCAGGTTTCTACAAACTTGAGCGAATGCTCATTGTGAAATGCCTTTAAAAATACATCTAAGTCCATAGGCATCCTCATCTCTTGTTAATCTAAAGCCTATCGGTTTCCGTTAGGTGAAGGATTTATATCGCTGATTTACTTCAAGCTGTCGGTTAAAGATACAATTTTCCCCATGTCATCGTCTAACAACAGATTATGTATCTTCGTACTAATCGTCTGGAGGGCTTTGATACATACGGGTTCAGAAGAATAACACAATGAAATAAACTGTGGTGACTGAATAGAATCATGAATAATCTTGAGTTCCTCTGGCTCATATTCAGTTGGCACATACGAAGTTATATCATCCAGGTATATGTGTCCCTCGGAGCAAACACCCGAAAGCCGCTCACCTTTATTCACCATTACGATTTTAAATGGGCTCTCGGAAAATACCTCCTGTAGTTTTGAGAGCGAAAGTCGTTCCCCTATTAGAATAACGCTTTGCAAAATCCGCACCTCCATTAACTAGCATCCTAACAACAAGTCCATCTTTGTATTGAGACTAGCCTGCCCGATTGACATGACGGTCACCTCGAAAGTAATGAGTACCTCTGTATAATTCAAGATATTTCCATGCAATCCTGCCCGATAGTTGAGAAAAGGCAACCGATTCAATTGGGTCGGCTGCCTCTTGTTGTTATTGAACTCTCGTTCTTCGTTTATTTAACGAACAAAGGTATTTATCGTGGTTTTAGAATTCTGCTTCGAATAAATACATAAGTCATTTGTATTGCTGCAAGTAAAATAAACATTGGAATTATCGCAAGAAGACCTATACTTCCCATGTTTGGCTGCCACAACGAAACAAGAGGTAAACTCAGTAGCAGACTAATGTACATAAAAATTGCCTTTTGAGTAACTGATGAGATTATTGAAAGTAAGCCCGCAGGAATTAATATTGTCGCAAGTCCTCCTATGTCTGACCCATTTTCAATTTTAATGACAATAAACAAGACAATTGTAATAGCCGAAGCAAGAAATCCAAGATAAGAAGCAAATTTATCAATATGTAATTTACTCATCACTCAAAACCCCTTTCTTTACAATAATACCCATATATAATACGCGTTTATCCGTATATTTGTTGCTGGAACATACCTAATATTTAAACCTAAACAGCTTGCTATCACCAAGCTCTACTGCCCGATAGCTTAACGAGGCCACCGAATCATACCGGCAGCCTCGTTTCAGGTTGAGCTATAGTTTCCGTTAGCTAAATAACAAGACCTCGTTCTGAGGTCATCAATCTTCTGAAAAAACATATTCTTTTTTGGCTTCTTGTACCTTTTGGGTACTGAGTATAAAACTAACGATTGCTGCGCCGCTACAAACATAAGGGAGCAGTGAATATCCCCAATTAGATATGACATAACCTCCAATCATTGAACCAATCGTGATACCTATATATAAAGCTGTATTATTCCATGCCATTGCAATTCCTCGTTCTTTTGAATATTCCATTGCTAATCTTGCTTGATATGATGTGAATCCTGCATAACCAACCAAAGCCCATATAAACAGAAAGAAATAAACCCAATCGCCAGATGAGAAGAATATCCCTAAACAAATGAGTATAAGAGTCAAGAAAATTAGTGTAGCCTTTGAAATTTTTCTTTCTCCAAACTTATCTGTTAATTGTCCACTTGTAAGGCTTCCTAAAACCGCTCCGATACCATAAAAAGTAACAGCTAATGCGATTTCTGATGACGAGAATCTATTTTCGGAGTAAAGAGCTGCTCCCAAATAAACATAAAGAGTGTACATCGAAATTGCCCAAATGGTAGTAACACTTACAGAACCTAATATTCGAAGAAGATTTCCTTGTAGTAGATTTATGGTTGAATCACTTCTTGGAATAGAAACCCATGTTTTGAAATTCACTACTGCCAATATTGCTCCTATGGCAGCCATTACAACAAATACTGAACGCCAACCTAGAAAATGCTCCAATAACGTACCGAACGGCGCTCCTGCCCAAAGAGCCGTTAAGTGTCCTGAAACAACAATTGAAAGCCATGTTCCCCTCCGATTTGGTGGTGCAATATCACTAATGATTGCATAAATCAAAGGGGTAATTGAAGCAACGGACAAACCAGCTAAAATACGGCTTATAATTAACCATAAAAAAGAAGGAGTAAAAGCGGTTAGTGTATTAGAAATAGCAAACAGCAATAAACCAAACGTAATAAATAATCTCCGTCCCTTTTTATCTGAAAACCAACCAAAAAAAGGAGCTGAAAAAGCATATGTAACTGCAAAAACTGTTACCATCCATCCAGTGGTCGATGTACTAACCTGATATGCTTCCGAAATGAACGGTAATAACGGAGACACCACAAATAAGTCAGTACCCATAAGAAACAAAGTTATCCAACCAACACTTAAACTTATCTTCCCTTGTAACTCCATTAAATCCCCCCCCATTGAAATGTATATTCACAAAGGGGCATAAAAAGAGTTAGGTTGGAATCATTAATGATGAAACATATCACTACAAAAAAAAAGGGCTGCCGAACGCAGCCCATCTTATCGAACAATCGAATCCCTTCGTTTAATAATCAAGAACTTACGCTATTGTCGTAGCATACTCTCTAATCTGTCCTTCACGAAAAGCCATTCTTCATCGATTACACTGTAATACACAGAGTCTCGCACATATCCATCATATATGATGCGATGCCGACGAAGCACTCCTTCCTTAACAGCACCTAATCTTTCAATTGCCTGTTGAGACCTAAGGTTACGACCATCTGTTTTTATTTGTATACGAATTGTCCCTAGTGTTTCAAAGCAATGCTTCAAAAGAAGATACTTACACTCAGTATTTATATTTGTTCGCCAAACTGTCGGAGACAGCCATGTCCAACCAATTTCCAAACTCCGATTAGGTAAGGATATATCAAGAAAACGAGTGCTTCCCACAACTTTTCCTGAATCATTATCATAGATAACGAAAGGAAATTCAGTTCCTTGTACTTTTGCTTGAAGCGCTCCATTCACAAGACATTTCATATCTTCAATTGAATTTATTTTCATTGGCATATACGCCCATATATCTGGATAGTTTCCCGCATCAAATAATTCCTGTACGTGATCAACTTCCATAGGAAGTATCTTAACCCTTTCTCCTATCAGTTCTACTGGCGTTATCTCCACGATAATTCTCTCCTTTTTATGAATATTGAATAGTCATTTCGTCTCTTTTATGCCTTCTCCTTCTTATTCAGTTAAACTGCCCGTTACTTCAATGAACAACGGCAGCCGATCGTGTGCCAGCTGCCGTTGTGTCTTGTGAAGCTATCGTACTCCGTTAGATTGTAACCGTCCTTTGCATTAAATACCTTTTTTACACGCCCTGCTCCTAGGCATACATCCAACCCAATCTTTGACTCTGGGCATAAACTGGTTATAAATCTAATTTCAACAAGGAGTGAACCACGAATAATGGGATATATGCAACAATTGCCTCCCTATGCCCCGAGTCCATTCGGTCTTCAACATTGTTTATATCGTTTCACTTATATGTGGCTTAGAAACGGAGACAATTTCTGGTTTTTTTTGACGACTGTTGGGGAATCAAGAGCCTATGGCTTTAGGTTTTTCGGCGGAAGATGGAATCAATATTCGATTGCATTAAGAGATATTGTTTCCTTCAATTGTTCTCCGATTCCAACTCTATATTAAGACACTGTGCCTGACCTTTGAATTCGTATCGTTCAGTCTTAATTTAATTCAATGTAACAGGGAGCAGCACCCCGAAGGCCTGCTCCCTGTTCTGGTTGAACTATCGTTTCCGTTAGCATAACAAACTTGTGTTTCAGAAATCGCTTGCAGTTAATGTACACAGCTGCTTGTTGGAAGGAATAATTCAAATGGGTATCGGCCTAGTGGCGGAATCATCCACTTGACCATATATTGATATTGCCAACCCAGGCACCCAACTCACTCGTCACCCTCATTTAAACAACGAGAAAAAAACGGTCTGTATTCGCATCTATTTCGCGATAAGACCGTTTTTCTTTTTCTCGTTATTCTTTGTGGATGTTGGATTAAGGAATTACCATGCAAAAGTCATTAAGACAATAACCAAAAGAATATAAAGAACCAAAACAGTTGCTGCGCTTGAACCGTAACCTGCACAACTTGCACCACTCATATTTACTCATTCCCCTCAGGTGAATTTTCACTACGGTATAATCATACGCTCGGTACATAGTCATTGATTGGACATATGCCAGGGCTTCCTTGCTGAAAGATAAAAAACACATAATAATCCGTTCCTCTAAAGGACGGTTTTTTGTTTAGGAAAGCGGAAGTATTCGTGGAACAATTGAACAATCCTGCCCGTTAGCGGAATAGGCCACCGAATTTATCACCGGCAGCCTACTAGAATTTGTTATGAAGCTATCGTTCCTCGTTAGTTGAATTGACTGTGTACATGATGCCAATGCCTTCTTGAGATACAATCAAAAAGTTGTATTTACTCGTTTCGAATATTTAAAATATAAAATCCATATCATTCCTACAATAATTATAAGAGCTGAATCAAGAACATCATATAGTGTTCTATCTGAGAAAAAGAAATCAATTATCTTAAATAATATCGCTATAAATTCAGTTATGATTGTAATCAATGGTCCATTTTTGTTCTTCTTTAATAAATTAAAAAGAGAAATGATAAAAAGAACTTCTAGTAAAATATAAGAACCAACAGCATATACACTTTTAACATCCCATTCTAGTACATCTTCTATCATCTTGAATATGTAATATGGATTGATCGAAACTCCAACAATTGAATAACTCACATAGAATAGAAGCCAGCCTCTGATTCCCGCTATGTTTTTCTGTTTTTGCACGTATGTTGCCACCTTTTTCTTATGAAACCAAAATTAGATATTTTTAATTATGTGTTAAAATTCAAAAAAATGTAATGGCAGTTAATGGATCATGTTTTGTTGATTTTTAACCAAAATAAAAACCACTCATTGGTGGTGGTGAACCAGCTTTTTTTTAACTAACGTAACCGGTTAGTTCAACGAAATAAGAACACCCACCTTTACATGCCCAAAAAACTTCCCGTTAACCCCACCAATATTGCTCCTAAAATAAAAGCAGCAATATGTATTAAAATCTTATATCGTAACTTAGTTGTTTTTAAAGAAGGATATAGTTTAAATATAAAATATAGTAAGACACCATTTATTGATGTCTCAATTAGTGCTGGAATATATCTATTATTAAAAAAGGACGATTCATATATAAATTCTCTAAACAGAATATCAACTGCTATACCGAGAAATGAAAGTAAAACTTGATAAACGAAAAACTTAAGGTTGTTCATCTAAATCAAACTCTCCTTCAAAATTATTAAAACCTTTTTCTCTGATACACCTGATATTTGAAGTTTTTTACCATAAAGACTACCCAATAATTGATTAAACTATTCTGCTCGTTAGCGTAACAAAGGGCTGCAACATTGCAGCCCTTGTGATATTTAACTATGGTTCTTCCGTTAGTTAAACAACAATTGTCCTCAATCCTTTTCTCTCAAGGTCTTAAATGGAAAAATTATGTTTATCGCTGTGGCTACGATAAACATAATTAACATTGTCAACCATTCATTAACACTTGGCATTATAAAAATTATAATTGATATCGCAACTATAAACATAGTTAGCCAAACTATGAATGGATAATAACGCTTTATTGGGAACAATCGCCTCCCCAATATTTCACCACCCCTAACAAGCAAAAAGAATAATAATATTTTAACAATATTGTTATTTAAAAATTGCATAAAATGCTTCTCCAAGTATTCATTTTTTCTTATTATTATCACCAACCGCTTGAAAATTAATCCAAACAAAAAGACTTCAAAACTTTGACATCGCCAAATGTGACTAATTCGCATAACTGCCCGTTTAGTTGAGCGAAGTCGAATTTTTTACTATACAGTACGTACTGGCGGCAAGGAAATGCTTCAAAGTACCCTCGGCAAAGTAATGCTTCCAAAATCACAATTAAAACGGGATCCGCAGCTGCAGATCCACGTTTCAATTCATTGAACTATCGTATCCATTAGCGTAATGCACTGCCCAAATCCCTAGTTCAAATAAATGATACAGCTTTCTTAATATACTCGTAGAGCTCGCCATCAATTCCATGTTGTATTGCGTCTTCTGGATTCTCACTGTAATACTGTTCTGCCGATTGTATAAACTCAGCATCTGCAGGAGCAAATGAGTCTACTTCCTGCTTCCAACGTTCCGCTAAAGAAGTGACTTCAGGATCATCCGGAAGCTTGCCCATTTTTTTATATTTACGGAATTCAGCAATGAGTCGCAGCCCTTCTGCATAACTTTTCTCCAGCTCATTCTCGCCTAATGATTTGAACAGATTTTTTATTTCTTCTGCTTGCCCCGGCTTAAAATGCGGGCTCTGAATGATCCTCATCATTTGCATTGCCATCATAAACCGTTCGCTTGATACCGATTGCCCTGAATCTAAAAGTTCAAAAATATCATGCAAACGAACACGTAACTCTACCAGTATACTTATTTGCTCGTTTAGTCGGGAAAGCTGCATTTTCAGCATATCTGTCGGATTATAATCAGGGTTATTAATCATTACTTTAACTTCCTCTAGAGCAAACCCCAGCTGCTTAAGCGATATAATTTGATGCAACCTAGTAACATCAGCATCTGTATATAGGCGGTGCCCGGATTCGGTAACCCGGGATGGCGAGAACAATCCGATCTGATCATAATGATGCAGGCTTCGTATGGTTAGACCTGTTCGTTTTGCGATTTCTCCTATCTTCCAACTCCGATTCTCCATACAGATCCCTCCAATAACTTTAACTGCGTTGTATCCATGTACGCATTATATTTAATAAAACTCATCAGGTTCAGAATAACAAGAATAGCCATAAAGCCAGATCGTATAACGATCACTGGATAGCACGTAAAAATAAACCTTGAACCTGACGTAGCGTCAGGATCTATACTATGAAGTACCCCTAGGGAAAACGTCAACATAAGAAATCATGGAGAGGATTTTGATTCAAATGGATAATTACTTAATTAAAACATTAGCCTATAATAAACAAGCCCGCATTCTATTTGTGGAAAATACTGATCTGATCAGAGCTGTTTGCAATCATGATCATATGAATAAACTCCTTAAAACCGCACTTGGCAAAACCGTATCCGTTGCAAGTATGCTAACAGGAATTCTAAAGGGCACTCAACGGATTAGTCTAAAAGTAAAAGCTAGCAATCATAATTATAAAATATTTGCAGATGTCGATTCTATGGGAAATGTACGCGGTTATATTAGTGACGAATTATTAAACGCGCCTTCACACTATTTGAACAATTTATCGATCGAACAGTTGATAGGTGCTAGAGGATGTATTCAGGTCACAACCGATATAGGAATGAACAACTTATTTACAGGGATCACAGATATGCCATACGGGAATATTGTTGATGATATATCACATTATTTTAAACAAAGTGAACAGACTCCTTCATGGTTTTCAGTACACATAGTTTTTAATGAACAAAATGAAATTGTGTTAAGCAGGGGAGTCATGGCCCAACTGCTTCCGGGTGCTCAGGTTCATCTTATTCATAAAATAAGAGACGTATTATCAAATCATCAATCGTACTTGATTGATCTAGAGAACAGCAAGACTTTTAAAGAACTTCCATACTCAATATTTGAAGACATCGACATTGTAGGCATTGAGCCCGTACGTTTGTTTTGTGGATGCTCCAAGGAGATCCTTTACCCCATGTTATATGCCTTAGACAATGAAGAACTGGCGAATGCCTATGAAAACAACAGTGTGGTGGAGATTGTGTGCAATGTATGTGGAAAAAAATATACCTTTGATTCAAGTCAGATTGCGAACCTTATTTAATATCCTCCGTATAGCCTAAATCAGTGCAATTCCATCTACTCCGTCCGCGCGGACTGAACCCAACCGGGGATCGATCTCCTGACCTCATCGATGCGCTCTCCCAACAGAGTTATCTCCTCATAATGGCAGAAATTCCTATGGTAATCTGTAATTTGTCTCAACGGGTGCATTATCCACTTAACAGTACAATAATAAAACAGGTTGCCGAATATGCGAATATGTCAGCAGCCTGTTTTATCATTGTGCTATCGTTTCCGTTAGTTTCGATACTCTTTGTCAGTTTATTCTGAAGTGTTCTATAGATCATATAAACAGCATATCCCATTACACATCCAACTATATTTAGAAGCACATCATCAATATCCGCTGACCCCAAATAGGTTGCAAATTGAATTATTTCAATGCCAAGAATAAACGCGAACGAAATTATTATCGTTTTAATAAATGAAGGTCTTCGTACAACTAACGGAATTAAATACCCCATCGGAACAAATACGGCAATATTGGCGATTAGATTGATAGATGGGGGAGCCATTCCTATTCGGATGTAAGAATCAATAGATGAAGATATAGTCCTAAAGGGTATCAATTCTAAATTTAAATAACCCATATCTTTCTGTGTTTTATTACTAGCAACCCTATCGATTACCCTCTGTATATCACCGAAGAATTTCACAATCACAAAGTTAACTATGCCGATTAAATACGCAATGAAGATGTGCTTTGAATTTATTTTTCTCATGATAGTTGATTCTTCTTCTCCTTTCTAGTACCAGACTTCCATTCAATTTACTTATCCCATTCTACCATATATTGTAACTAAACTGCCCGTTACTTGAACAGGCTGCCCGATAATGATGGCAGCCTGTTTTTATTATTTCGTTATCGTTTCGCGTTAGCTTAAAGATCGGGCAGTGATTCAATATGTGCCTCGACATCAAAAATAAATCCCTTATTGGCAATTTGCTTCCTTTAAAAACCACTGCTTCATCTTTGTTACCATTTCGTTTGCGATAGATTTGTCACGATGATCTAGCCACCGATACAGCGGTTTTTCAATGAAGCCTAATAGTTCCTTTTTAGTATCTTCTAAAGCTTGGATTAACTCATCATACTTAAATTCAATAAAAAAAGCGTTCTCTTTTTTTGTCGTGCTCGGATCATCTGACCATACCTTAACAATACCGTTATTACTATACTCAATCCCTGGGTTAGGATCATGCCCCAACCAAGGACTAACTCTATTGATAATTGATTCATTAACGAGTACTAAGTCTTCTAAGCCGCAGCAGCAACTTGGATAAATGAATTTATCTTCATCTTCAAAAAAAGCAATTCCACCTAGAATTACAACCTCATCCTCATTAAATAGTTGCTTAAATGATTTCTCGAATGATTCCTTAACATCTATATTGTTATATCCAAATAAATGCACTAAGAACAATTCAACTTCTGTAGTTGAACTACTTTCAGTCAAAATAACGTGATCTTTACGAATAATATCACTGTCAATCCAAACTGGACAGTCATAATACGGTTCTCTTATCACAGCTTTGGTATAAGCCAAATCATCGACCCCCTAACTTGTTACAATATATCTAACAGCATTATTCATGCACTTTGCTAATACCAATGCGTGTCCTTCCATAACATTCACCATCATATGTACATTTCCTTTATTGGTAACTAATCTGCCCGTTAGTTCAGCAAACGAAAAAGGAGCATCCTCCAAGCATGCTCCTCAACTATAGTGTTAGGTTAATAAATCAACTATCATGTTCCGTTGTTTATTTGCTTTTCTAATATTTCTATGCGGTTATTAATTGATTTATCGTATTGAAACATGACTCTTAGGAGAACGAGTGTACTGGCTTGAATAGCACTTACAGCGATAGCCATGTCATGGTTTTTAACAGTTGAGTCTTGCTTTGCTTTTTCTATTACTTCTGGTAAAGAGGCAAATACATTTTCAAGTTGTCTTGAAATCTCCTTCTGTAATTCATCAAATTCCTTACTCACTGTTTCACCTACCCTTGAAAATTCTTACATTTAAGTACGTTTTTTCGAAAGTAAAAGTTTCAATCACTGTTCCGTTAATCTGCCCGTTACTTCAACAGGCTGCCGATTATACTAAGTATACTGGCAGCCTGTTTTTATTGTTTTTCGTTAATTTCAATATCAACAAGTGAAATCTATATCCGACTTAAGTTTTGCTACTCAGCGGTATAGTTAACTATATCTGGAGTTCATCAGGAATATATCATGTGAGGGAAAACATAAAATTAGCCATTCGAGAAATACAGAAAACCGTATCGTAAATGAACGATCAGGAGTAAATTACTGCTGCGCCTTTGCGCGTGCTCGCCATGTGACTTGAATGATTGAGGTTTTAATTTATGGGAGGTCTTCTTATGAATAGAAGTAAAATGATTAGGCATCCATACGAACTGTCGCGAGCATGGTTGACGGAGATTCTCCGAAGGACAGGCGCGCTGACTGCAGGGGAAGTGGCCGGTCTTGAAGTTTTTCCGGCGCGGAGCGACAACTCAAGGGTTTACCGGATACGGATCTCTTATTCAGAAGAGGCAGAAGGCGTGCTTCCGCAAAGCCTTTTCCTCAAATTGTGCGATTCAGCACAATTCGCCGCCGCTTCCGAACCGGCTTACTATTCCCGTGACTACATCACCCTGCAGAATGCGCCCCTGCTCAGATGCTTCGATGCAGGGCATGACACGGCAAAAAAAAGCTACCACCTGCTGCTGGAGGATGTCACAGATACCCACAAACCGAGCTGGGAAGCTCCGCCAACCCCGCAGTACGGTAGAGCCCTCGCGGAAGCAGTTGCCAAACTGCATGCCCATCACTGGGTAACGAACGAACAAGGGGCAGAAAGACCGGGAAGACGGCCTGTTCCGGAGATGGAGGAAATTGAGCGCTATCTTTCAGCGATCCGCCCTGGGCTTGCCCCTTTGCTTAAGGCATGCGGACAGGATATTCCCGACCTTTGGACTGAAGCGTTGCCGCTGATTATGGAGAAGCATCCGGAGCGGATGATAGAGAGAACCCGATCACACGAAGGTTTCACGCTCATTCACGGAGATTTGAATCCTGGCAATATCCTGATTTGTCAGAACGGCCTCGTACCCATGTTTTTGATTGACCGACAGCCGTTTGTCTGGTCGCTGACCTGCTGGCTGGGCGTAAGCGATCTGGCTTACGCTATGATTCATTGGTGGGACACTGAGAGCCGACGGGCGCTTGAGTTTCAGATTTTACAGCAGTATCTTGATGTGCTACGCAGCAATGGAGTGAACAACTATTCATGGGAGCAGCTTTGTCTAGATTACAGGCTGTGCGTAGTGCAGAGCCTCTATGTTGCTGTAGAATGGTGCGCCGACCCATTGCAGATAGAACCGATGAGATGGGTATGGTACCCTCAGCTTCAAAAAGCGATGACCGCCTTCTTCGATCTAAAGGTCAGTGAGCTGTTGTAAAGCGCATCACGAGTACAGTGGGGCACGGCGATGAATTCACGATCCAGGTAGCACGTTGAATCAGTTTATAAGGACAACGAATGGTTCCGTGTATGCTGGCAGTCTTTTATTGGATTCAACTATCGTTTCCGTTAGCTCAATGAACCAGGTTAACTTATTTATCAGATGTGCCTGGCTTCCAACCTACTTCTTGAGACCAGTTATGCGCTTTCTGTATGATATCCCAAACGATCGGACCTTTCCCTTCAACATATTTTGGGCGTTCATTTTTAAATTGTTCCATTAATCGATTTTTCTCCTCAGCATACCTTAAGCAATCTTGAGGGTGCTCACGCAAATAATCTCTAAAGAGCAAAGTCATTTGCTCAGAAAAACTACCGACTTGTCTAACATGAATATGAGTTCTTCGAGTGCCCGGTAATTCTCGAAAATATCTCTTAGTTTTGTCCGGATTTTCTTCGCGAAATACAAAACCAACGCTCTCAATTTTGGTCTTATAGGATGTTATGTCATCGTAATTTAGAACAGATATTTGGATATCAATGATTGGTTTTGCATCCAGACCTACGATCGATGTAGAACCAACATGATCAATACGAATGGCCAAATCTCCTAATGAATTTCTCAATTTTAAAGCAATATCATTGAACAGAACCTTCCAACCACTATCGTGTTTGGATATCCTCCATTGATCTTCCATTTAATCTAATCCCCTTCAATTTAGTTGTTTTTATTCATCCTAATTTTACCATAACTAGATTTCCAATCTGATATAAATAATTGCCTCCTTTAAACATAACTGCCATTACTTTAATTAAAAAGCAGCCGATCGTTCTGGTCGGCTGCAGTCGTATCTTGATTCAGCATTACGTTTCTCGTTTGTGGAATGCCATCACGCTTTACTGCCCGATACCTCAACAAACAAAGCAGGTCGCCGCGGCGCCTGCTTTGTTTGTCTGTCTTTATGCAGCTAACGTTTTCCGTTACTTCATTAAGTATAATTTCATTTTTTCAATGATTCTTTCACCTGAATGAACGATGGGGATTAAGTTCAATAATCTCATAGAACGTACGTTTGTTAATTTCGAATCCACAACATGTACAAACTTCATGCATAGATTCAATTTTCATCATTTTGCTTCCACAATTCACACAAAAGAATCTTCCTGCTTCACTATTTTCAACTTTTGGTATCCGTACTTCAACTTCTTTAGAATTATCTATTGCTACATTAAAAACTTTTTCCATGTGCTTTGAAAAATAACTCTCTCCAGCTTTGCAATATAACTCTTCATTATTAACTTTCAGTTCTTCTTTGCAATAAGGGCAATACATTTCTTAAACCTCCCTCACATTATTTTGTTAATAGTTTCTCTTTCAAATTTAATTTGAAATTCCTTCTTCAACTATCCTGCCCGTAAAGCGACAGAAACGAAAAACAAGCGATGGATCGGTTCCGGCGCCGCGTTAACGTTCTCCGTTAGTTTAATGGATTGATTAGTCCTCTTCTTTAATCCTGCTAAATTCAATTTTTGATGGTGTATCCTTATCTAGGCATTTATAAGCGTTTAATATGTCAGGCACGTACTTCTCGGTCAATGCAATACCTTGAATAATTTTTTCTCGTTCAGAAGGACTCACAGCTAATAATTCATGATTACAGTTTTCACAAAAAAGACGCCAGTAATCGTTCGCCTCAACTAACCGAGTAATATTGTATTTCCCCTCATGAAGGCACTTAGAGCACATCAAACTAAACAGCACTATATCCCAACCTTTCAATAGAGTTGTACATACACCTATCATCAAATCATTTTACCATACAACCATCGTAAAAATTCCTAATTTATAGGTAATATGAGTAGTTAATCCCAAATATTATTACGCATATCTGCCCGTTTAACGAAGTAATCACTATTTCTTACCAAACATGTTTTTAACACAATCATTATTAAATTTTAATCTTCGATTAATAAATCATGGTTATTATATAAACAGACCCCCTTTAATATAAGGAAAATCGGACTTACAACCTTAAAACGATGTAGGTCTGATTTTCGTTTTTAGTTTAACGTGTACCCGTTAGATGAGCAAAGGACCACCTAACGGCGGCCCTTATTTGTATTGATTATAGTATCCCTTCTAACCTGTGATACGGTTCACCGTAATATATCCTATAGTATTGCAGACTGGATAACTGAATTTAAATTTGAAAAGATGATTCGCCGTAGGCACTTCTATAGACCCGACTATGAGCGAAATTTGAAACAATAACGACATAGAAGGACATTCCAATAAATGGTACTATAAGAATTACTACATAAAGCAAGGATTTCATATTTAGGAGAGTGAAAATCAGTGATACATATTGGATTGGACTTTGATGATACTTTAATGGATACAAGGAGATCTATTGTAAATGTTTATAATAAGCAACTTAATCGTAGCATTATGTTCGATGAAGTAACTATTTATGAATTATCAGAACTATATGGGCAAAGTTTCAAAGAATTCATAGAATTTTTTACCAGTAATCAAGATGAATTACACCTCATTGAACCATATCCATTCCTACAAGAAACACTTTCTAGGTTCGCCAATAAAGTGAAATTTACAATTATGACTGGAAGACCAGTTGAATGGATGGAATCCGTAAAAAAGTGGATTAAAGAAAATGATATTATGATTGAATCATCGTTATGTGCATCACAATTCGCGAATGGGAAAATAGAATGTGCAAAATTGAATGGGGTATCACTTTTTATCGAAGACCATCCAGCTCATGCATTATCGATAGCTGAAGGTGGTATAAATGTACTATTGATTGATAAGCCATATAATCAAGAGTGCCAGCATAAAAGGATAACGAGAGTGAAGGATTGGCAAGAGATTGGTAAAATCCTTGATGTTATTGTATTACAAATGTGAGTACAGTTTACATAACGAGAAGTCCTATCCAAAGAAACCACTCCATTGGAGTGGCTTCATCTTGCCGGCTGCCGTCATGTCGTGTATTGAACAATAGTTTACGTTAGTCAAATAGGGCATATGGGTGCATCTTAATATTTCCAGTAAATAATGGTCGACAAACATCCAATGCACGATAAGCCGAGCGTTCTAAGTATGCCAAAATCTCTTCGAACGAAAAAATGCTCAACTCTTGCTCAACGTGTTCAATTGGATAGTTAAAGTCGTCCAGTGCATGTTTCTTAAATTCTAATACATTCTTCTCATCAAGTTCATCAATACTCGGTATGTACACAGCGGAATTTAGGGCTTCGTAAAGTCCATCAGAAGCATATTTTTCATTTAGCTTCGCATTGCACAATCGAAAGTCTTGGTGATAACGCTCGTACAGTGTTGGGTCGTTCTTTAGCCTCTCTTCAAAACCACTAAAATAAGACTTCATTGCCCAAACTTCATCCGCAACCAAGTGGGTTAAATAACCCAACATGAAAGGCTCAGTGATGCGCTCTTTATATTTCATGATGAACCGACCGTACTCCCATCGCCTGTTGACGCCATACTTAAATCGATCTCCTACGAAATGGGTATCGTTTTTTTCTGATTTTGCATCTGGTGCTATCGCTCCAAGGAGCATTTCACCACGTTGCTTGATTGACAACTCCTTGCATACAAAATCTGAAATCAACAAATGCATAAACCTAGACCCCATTTAATCATCCCCTTTATTTCAATTCCAACTGTCTTATTGCAATGATAGTACCACATATTAGCAATTAAAGTTCAATAAATCTGCCAGTTAATGTAACGAAGCTGCCATTTTAGCATTCGTTTTTCTTATCCTCTATATATGCTAGAAAATTATCTTGTAGTTCACCATCAGTGCGTACTGAATCTAGAAGTAACTTTGGTTCAAAAGTACAACCTTTAAGAGTTGAACTTCCATCAATAATGCCTAGTACATTCGAAATAGTATCTGTTATCGTCTGCTCAATAATACTAATTAAAATCACCTTTTGTTCTTTAGACAGAGAACCGTATAGCCCAATCGCTTGTCTCCAATTCTCATTTGTTTTGTCGCTGAACTGAGTGGTCTCATATATACTTTTGTAGATCTCCAGATTCTCTTCAACGATTGATTCATACAAGCTTTTAACAAAGTTCTCTACCATTTTTCCTCTCCATCTCTCCTGTCTGAAGTCGTCCTATCCTTCATTGCTAATACTAGTATAACAGCATATAGAGTTGTCATTGTCATTGAAGAAACCTGCCCGTTACTTCAACAGACAAAGGCAGCCGATCGTGTGCCGGCTGCCGTCATGTCGTGATTGAACTATAGTTTTCGTTAGTTCAATAAAGTAGAATTCTTAATTTTAATTTCGTAGAAATTTAGCAGTCACAATCGTATTGTTCCATTCCATATCTATACTGTATGAGCCAGACTTCAAATTCGAAAATGTCTTTTTATCTGTGTAATCTTGTCCTGGCTCTAAAGTAATGTAGTCTTTTATTGGAACCCCGCCTTCTTCCACATCTTTGTTGTCTTTCACCATCTTATATCTTGCTCCTCCAATAACAGTGACGTCTTTTTTGCTTTCATTTTTGAAAGTATAAATAACTATTGTATCAGTATCTGAGTCTTCTACATTGACGGTACCAACTAAGTCTGATTGAACTGTTGTTTGTGACTTTGTACACCCAACAAAAATTATGGATACCACTATAATTAACATTAAGATAAAGCCACTCATTTTCGTCATTTAACATCACCTCATATACTTAACGAATACATTATTGGTTTTGTTACAAATTTCAGAGCAGTTCATCTTTGAACTAACCTGCCAGATAGCTTAAAAGAAGCTGCCGTTTGGTTTGCGGCAGCTTCATGCGGTTTAGTATATTAAAGGCAGTGTTACTTTCGGGCAAGTTCAAGTATTGGCAATGTAATATGANAAAGAAGCTGCCGTTTGGTTTGCGGCAGCTTCATGCGGTTTAGTATATTAAAGGCAGTGTTACTTTCGGGCAAGTTCAAGTATTGGCAATGTAATATGATCAAACTTTTCGAGGTCATGTAATGAAATCCATGCTATATCAATGATGTCGTCATTATCCTTATTATTGACATCAAGGAACAATTCTCCTCCATTAATTTCAGCCGTAAAACTGAATTTCTGGTTTTTCTCATGTAACAAAGCATTGATACAAATGTCATAACCTGTTTCTTCTTTTACTTCTCTAATGCAGGCTTGTTCTGGACTTTCATATTGTTCAATGCTGCCCCCAGGGAAATTCCAAACAATATCTCCCCGCTCAACATATTGCTTAACCATAAGCACATATTGATTTTTTATAATTATAGCCTGAGCAATCACCTTTTGCTTGATACAAATGTCATAACCTGTTTSTTCTTTTACTTCTCTAATGCAGGCTTGTTCTGGACTTTCATATTGTTCAATGCTGCCCCCAGGGAAATTCCAAACAATATCTCCCCGCTCAACATATTGCTTAACCATAAGCACATATTGATTTTTTATAATTATAGCCTGAGCAATCACCTTTTGYATCCACCTTTAAAACCCGATATTCAAACGATAATTTAACTTAATTATTCTACATATTATTCCAGTATCCTGCCATTTAGTTTAATGATGCTGGTATTCAAGGCAGATAGAGTTTATCAAATCCCCTAACGAGCCAATCCGCTGTTCAACTGAATCAACATGGTAAAACGTACATGTGTTTCCGATATCATTCAGTTCATTTGTTGAGGAGTATAAATAAATTTTCTTTCCAGCCCCCAGAGCAATTCCTAACTCAACATGACTCCCTTTTCCAGCTGGAAACATGACAATTACAACATCTGCATTCAAAACCCCTGCTACTTCTTCTTGGCCTATGTCACGTAGTTTTGTTATGGAGTCTATGTTTGAATGAGTTGTCCAGTCGTAAGTATGTTGAAAACCACGGGCACTCAAACTCTCCGCGACTTGCCGTACATATTCTATATTTTTGAGACTAGACGCTATGTAAAATTTCATATAATTCCCCCTGTTTCAACCTTCTAATCATTTTAGTTTTATATTAACACATATTGGAAGTATCCTGCTCAATAGCTCAACAGGCTGCCAATTTCCCGGCAGCCTGTTTTTTGTGCTATAGTTTCCGTTAGTTAAATGATGGATTGCTGAACTATATTATTCCGAACTGGGTCAGAGCATAGTGTATACCATCTTCGCTTGCTTTTTTGGTAACGAAATCTGCCTTTTGCTTAAGCTTTTCATCACCGTTTCCCATAGCAATCCCCAAACCTACAAACTCTAACATATCCAAATCGTTTCCACCATCTCCAAATGCAATTGAATTGCAAACGTCAATTTTGTAATAATCCAGCACTCTTTTGATTGCTTGCGATTTAGAAACAATTTGAGTTTCAAGGATGTTTATTACATAACCGTGGAAACGTACAAACTGAAGTTGCGGAAAGTTATCAATAAATTTTTCAGCTTCACTCTCATCAGCATACAAACATATACAGTAAATCTCCTCTGGAAGTGTGTTTAATTTGCTAGGATAATCGACAAGACCAAGGGTTTCTGCTAGAGCATTTCTAACACGCTTCTCTTCTACTCCGATCCCGTTCATTGAAATTGAATCTGTAAAGTAGGAAATACCGTGTCCGTGTAACTCGGCAAAACTCGACAGTTCATGAACAGTCTTTTGAGATATTACGGATTTATAAATAACTTCGCTTTGGTTTTTCACAAGAGCGCCATTAGATGAGATTACTGTATCAATACCTAGTGATACTAGTTCTTCACATAAATTGTGCGGTCTACCTGTTGCAACTACGACCTTAATGCCTTCTTCATGAAGTCTCTTAATCGCCACTTTTGTACTATTAGGGATTACTCTATCCACTTCACTAAATAACGTACCATCAACATCAAAAAACACTATTTCGTACATTCTGCACGAATCCCCCTATTTTAGAAAGTACATTATTTTACAATACAAACTATACGTTACGCCCTAGTGTTATTCCACATCTAATTGAACTATCCTGCCCGATAGCTTAATGCCGACAACTATTCCAATATTAGTTTTCCATCGAACTTTTTATAATCTTTAAATACTCTTTGATGATGTCTTGCAAAAAGATCACATGAGGCTTCTGGTAAATTATCCAATGCGTAAAATTCAACATCTACACTTTCCTCTGTCACTTTTTGAAGAGTACCCGACCACTCATCCACCTGAAATAAATATTCAATTACATGATGCTCGTTCCCCCAACGGTCCGTGAATGTTTGTGTTGTTGGAGAAGAATAAATAGCAATTAATGTTGCCTTAAAAACGTCAAGCCCTGTTTCTTCTTTGACTTCACGTTTCATCGCATCAAACACGGATTCATCTAGTTCCATAGTTCCTGCAGGCATACCCCATTTTTTATCACCATGACGCTTAATAAACAAGGCACGACCTTCATTATCAAGTAAGATTGCTCGTACTGAGTTTACGATTATCTTTTGAGTGCCAACCACTTTGCGAAGTTTTCCTAAATACGAATCATGCCAACTACCGCTCATATTTATCACCCTTTAGATTATTCTGGATGATATTATAATAACGTTTGAAGCTTATCTACAAAATAATCTAATTTAGATGGATCCGTTCTAATATTGGTATCAAATGCGTACCAAAGCAAACTTATTGAACTTTCTTGCACGATACTTTAATGAAAAATAAAAGATGGGCCGCTCAAAGTAACAGCTCTACTAACCTGCCCTTTAGCGTAATGACTGTTTTATTGGAAATATGTACAGTCCGCATATGGTGTGATAAAATGAAAGTAAGAATATTTGATTAAGGTTACTATATTCAATAATTGGAGGCTATTAGATTGAGTAATAAAAAAATTAAAGTCGGTGTAGCCAATAAAGAAGGACAGCTAGGTTTTTTGTTTTCGAGAGGTGGCCTTCGAGAGGGGGCTGGCAGAAAGAATATAGGGTTGACTAAGAAAGTATCACTAACCTTAACGGACGATATATGGGAAAGACTTGAAAAGGATTGTGCGGACAAGAAGCAATCCCGTTCAGAGGTTATCCGTAACATAATCGAATCCTTCTATTCAAAGTAATTTACTTCTGAGGTAGGTGAGGGCATTGCTGATAAACATATCAAAAGATTCTCTTATCAACGCTCTACAGCATGTGTTAAGAGCTGTATCTTCGAACAACCCAATACCCATTCTATCGGGTATATGTATTCAGGCATGTGTAAATGAAATAGTGTTTACTGCAAGTAATACAAGTATGAGGATACAGTTTAGGATCCCCCGGGATAATAATTCTTTGAATGTACATAGAACAGGTAGTATTGTTGTACCAGCACGTTACTTTAATGAGGTAATTCGTAAACTTACTGCTGATATAATTACATTTGAAATAAACAAGCCTTTAATACTCACCATCGTGTCAGGGAAATCACAGATTCGTTTATGCGGTATGGATCCTGAAGAATTCCCGTTAATTAATAATTACGAACACAATCCTGACAATAAGCTCCGAATTAACAATGCTTTATTAAAGGCCACAATTAAGCAAGTTGCAACTGCGGCTTCAACGTCCGAAATGAGACCCGTATTAACGGGAGTCTCATTTGATTACAATAATAATTCAGTGAACCTAATTGCTACCGATGGAATTCGCCTTGCTTCCAAAATTATACATACCGAAAACACTCTTAACAGCAGTACCAAATTTCTTATTCCAGCCAAAAATTTATATGAAGTTTCAAAAATGTTAAGAAATGATGATGATGCAACCGAAATTGATGTGATTGCCAATCAAGTTAGATTTACGGCAAATGAACTACAGGTTGAGTCCGCTCTAATCGAAGGTACTTTTCCATCAATAACAAATGTAATTCCACAATCATATTTATCTGAAGTGTTAGTTGATACAACCCGATTATTGCGTGCTGTTGAATGCGTCACGGTCCTAGCTGGTGAAAGTATAATAAGGCTATTAGCAACTACAAGAGCCCTAGAGCTATTATCTAGAACTGCGGAGATTGGGGATGTACAAGATGAGGTTCCTTTAATGGAAATGAGCGGTGATGATTTTAGTATATCCCTCAACGGAAGGTTTTTTATTGATATACTTCGTAGTATTGATAGTAAGCATGTCAGAATAAGGTTCACAGGGAAAGCAAGTCCCGTAGTCATAATACCAGAGATCAAACCCTCGTCTACATTATTTTTAATCACTCCTGTGAGGACACATAGTTGAATAGTCGTTAATTTATTTAACGATAGGTACTCTCTCTCCCAAATATAATAAGCAATACGTTCGAAAATCAAAGCAAGTGTTTCTCAGACAATCTCAACATTACCAGACAATTAATTGTGGAGAACCGTATCGCAAATTAATTCAACGTTACTCCACTATCCTGCCCGTTAGCACAGCGAACAAAAAACGGATGCATCGGCATACATTTTTCCGCTATCGTTTAACGTTAGCTTTGCCCCTTATTTTTTACTCCAAATATTTTTATAAAGACCTGTAATCGTTACTTCTACTATCCCAGCCCCGGATAAATAAGTTCTCATTCTCGAATATCAGGGTCCAGAAACGGAACGCTTGATAAGCTCGATGCTTTTTCTAGCGGCCTGTATCTCCCCATCTGTGCGAGGCACGCTTTCCACTCCCCATGCGCCTTGAAAGCCGCTCTTTTTCATCAGCCTGCAAAAAGCGGGGATATTCTGCGTCAGTTCTTCACCGTTCTCTGTAAAATTGAACGTTTTGACATGTGTAACTTTCGCATACTTCGCGCATTTCAGCCACCCTTCCGCTTGTTTGCCATGTGCCCAATTCCATGAATCAAGGAGCAAACCTAATTCCGGCAGCGCCTCTATTAGCCTTACGACCTGATCGGGCTGCACTGTTGGCCCCCAATGGTTTTCAACAACAACCTGAAGCCCCGCTTCCGCTGCGCGTCCAATAACGTCCCGATAACCATCTACCGTAATGGCAAACTGCTCCTCGGTCCACTGCTCCGGACCGCCCGCATCGATTCGGATGTGCGAGGCTCCAAGCTTCTCTGCGACGGCTATCCATCTGTATGCCCGGGCCCGATTGCGCCGGCGGCCTTCTTCCGTCTCCTCATAAATATGGGCTCCGTCGACGGCAATACAGCCGAAAGGCAGCCCCACTTCATCGGCAGCCCGCTTCACCGAAAGCAGGTAATCGTCGTCCACGGAAGTAAGATGCTGGGATTCCCCCGGATTCCTCCCTGCATGAATCACTTCCTCCCCCTTCTCGATCGTAGACAAGTGTGCGTTCCAAGAATCCAGCTGCGTGCAGCCCAATTCCTTGCAATCCTTTATGTATTGGAAAATATCTTGTTTGCCCGCAGCCAACAGCCGATGAAAACTATAGGAACAAATGCTGATCTTCATGATTTCCCCTCCGTGAGCTTCGCGTTATTAACCTTGCTATTTACAACCTTTTCGCCCGCTATAAGCCTTTTAATTATCAAAATGGCACATAATACCAGAATAATCGGGATGATAAAAATGGCAGTCGAAATCCCCTTCACAAGCACCGGCAATAAAAATCCGATTAAAGATGCACCCTGCGTCAGAAATACGTATAAGCTTGACCCGAATCCTGTACGATGGACAAACATTCGCTGTACAACTCCCATGGCCACCCCGTACAGAATTGACACGTAAATCGAATAGAAAGGCTGAACCGCAAAAAAGAGCGGCAACGGTGCGGCAGTCGCATAAAGAATATAGGCGAGAAGAGCAAATACACTTCCCAGTGCAATTATCTGCTTACTCCCGTACTTGGCCGCCCAATAACTGGTTATCGTCATAAACAGCAGCTCAAATACAGCTTGGGCACTCCAGAGATACGACATTAGCTGCGGTTTCCCGAATAAACGGTCCACAACCAACGGTAAATACAAGCCTCGAATGGAATCGGCGCAAGAGAGCATTAGTAGAGCGAGCAGCATAACAAGAGAGAAAGGCTCCGCTTTCCCCCTGGCAACCTTGGTATGTGAAGGGCTGACTTCCTTGTATAACAGCAAAATAACAATCAGTCCGATGTACCCTGATAAATTCCCTATAAGCACACCCTGAAAACCGAAAAGCAGATAAAGATTGGCCCCGAGCAGCAGTCCTAAAAAAAATCCCGCGCTGAATCCACCCCGAAGCCACACTAGGGACATTTCCAGGATTGAAGTGGCCTTTAACGCAAAATGGTTTCTCGCCATCGCAAACAGTTGACCCATGATAAGCCCCGAGGGAGCCGTAGCAATAGACATGCCGATTAACGCGCCCACGAAACCATCCGCACGCATATAGAAGGACAGTCCGGCCAAACAAATCAAAGCCGCCAAGAGCGGCAGCTTCTTTTTGTGCATTATGCGATCGCTGACGATGCCTACTGAAATTGTGGTGATCATATTTAGCAGGAGCGAAACGGAATATACTGTCACCACTTCCCCCTTGGTCAAGCCGAGGTGATCATGCAAATAAATGGCGTTCATGGGCGCTAGGATTCCTGTCCCTATACCGTACAGCAGCATGATGGATAGGAGCATTCCCGCGCCTCCGACAGTCAAAAAGAGTCTCACATCTGAAACAAGTCTCATTGTCTTTCGGGATTATCGTCCAATTGAAAGCCGTAAGGTACGATTTCCACATGCTCCCCCCCAACGCCATCGATCCACTCCACCACATCAGGAATAGTCATTTCCCCTGAGGTTAACGACCTATACGGGCTGTAGGAACTAATACCCCATTTCAAGTTTCCGTCACCGCGCTTTCATGAAGTTATCCTTTAGAACCGGCAATCACAATACCCTGTATAAAATATTTTTGCGCAAAAAAGAACAGCAGCAGCGGAGGCAAAACAGCTACTACGGAAGCAGCCATCAACAAATTCCAAGGGGTGGCGGAGTAAGCCGCCGTAAAGTTGGACAACCCCAGGGATAAAGGGTATTTGTCACCGTTACTTAAATAAATGAGTGGACCAATCAAATCATTCCACCTGTACATAAATTCCAAGATGGCCGCCGTAGCCAGAGAAGGAATCGAAAGAGGCAAAATGATCTTCAGGTATATCGTAAAATAGCCTCCGCCGTCGATTTTCACCGCCTCGTCCAAATCTTTGGAAAATCCCATATAAAATTGACGAAGCAGGAAAATGATGAACGCACTGCCGCCAAATGCCGGAACGACCAACGGTAAATACGTGTCGATCCAGTCGAATTTATTGAATAACAGATACTGCGGGATCAACGTCACCTGCGGTGGAATCATCATGGTGCTTAAGACAAGCAAAAATAAAAATTTACTGCCACGCGCACGCAATCGAGCAAATCCAAAGGCCACCAGCGAAGAAGCTAACGCAACAGCGAGCATCGTTATGGCCGTATAGCCCACCGTGTTGAGGATATACCGGGCCAAGGGGACATCCTGGAACACCTTCGCGTAATTGCTCCAGCGGAACGGCGATGGAATCCAGGTCATCGGCAGCTTATGAACGTCTCCAAGATCTTTCAGGGAAGTAGTCAGCATCCAAAATAAAGGAAAAGCAAACAACAACAATCCCAACAGCAAAAGTACGTAAACGACCGTTTTACTAATTCCGCTAAGCTCGCCGTGAGTGATTCTGCGATTTCTCAACATGCCATTCCCTCCTACTGTTTGCTGTCATATTCATAATATACAAGCCGTCTGGACACCCAAAGCGACAGCATTGTCATCATGAAGATGACAATAAACAAAATCCAGGCTTGCGCCGATGCATACCCCATCCGGAACTGGGCGAAAGCGGTGTTAAATAAATACAAAACGTAAAAATACGAGTTCCAGTCCGGACCGCCCTTTGTAATAACATAGGCTTGTGTGAAAACCTGAAACGAAGAGATGATGCCGATAATACCGTTAAATAAAATGACGGGTGAAATGAGCGGAATGGTTATTTTGAAAAACTTTTTAAGTCTGCCAGCTCCGTCGATTGATGCCGCTTCGTACAGGTCGGACGGCAAACTCTGCAGGCTGGCCAGAAAGATCACCATTGTTCCCCCTAGCGAGGTAAGCTGCATCAGCACCATAGAGGGAATGACGGTATTGGGTTTGGTAAACCAACCTGGTCCTTTGACATGAAACCACTGGCTTAGGAGCGAATTCACGACCCCGAAATCCGGGTTCAGCAGCCAAGACCACAGAAAGGAAACGGCAACGCCTGATACGATCGAAGGAGTATAATACAACGTCCGAAACACCGCTTGTCCTTTGATTTTGTTGTTTAAGAGCACTGCAAGCACAAGAGAACAAATGATGGTAAACGGGACCGACAATATGGCATAGTAAAAAGTCACGCTCATAGATTTGTAAAAAAGTTTGTCTTGAAACAAAGCGGTATAATTGCCTAGTCCGACGAATTTAGGGGAGTCCACAACATTATAATCTGCGAAGCTAAGGAAGAGAGACGCTAATATAGGGCCTCCGGTGAAGAGCAGAAACCCAATGGCCCAAGGAGAGATAAAGTACCAAAATGCTCGTTCCTCCCTGGCACGCTCCGGATTCCTCTTCTTCTTGATAGGTACAGCCATTCCCCCAAGTTGAGTTCTAGCCTGATTGGTTTGGTTCATCGTATCACCTCGATTTGACAAAGTTTCCCTTGGTCCATCCCAAGGGAAACTTTGCAAAATTATTAGGATATTGTTATTTCATGTTCAAGGAACGAAGGTTCTTGTCAATCTCCTGCAAGCCGTCGTCCACACTCTTCTGGCCGTTCCATACGCCACTGATCGTTTGGTTGATAGTGGTACTGATGACGGAGAACTTATCGATGAGATGGTTATCCGCTTCACGTCCGTTTTTAATGGCACCTTCATTTAACGACTTAACATCCTCTACCTTCAAGCCAACTTTATCTGCCATTTGTTTGTACCACTGATCGGCTAGCGAAGTATCAGCCGGGGTTGCAGACGTTTTCTCCATGAATGTCTTGCCTCCACCTTTTGGATCGACAAGATATTTAATAAATTCCCAAGATTCCTTAGGATGCTTGCTCTTCGCGCTGATATTCCACGGATCTACGAAAAGAGGGACTTTACGGCCGTCATGATACGGAATCGGCGCTACGCCCCATTTGAATTTAGCAGACTGGTAGCTCCAGAATCCCCAACCGCCGTTGACTACCATCGCCACTTTGCCTGTTAAGAACGGATCTCCAATCGCGGTAACCGCGTCCAGTGTCGTTTGGTTAGGAGCCACTTTATATTTCTGAATCAGATCCACGTTAAATTGGATGGCCTCTTTATTAGCCGAATTAGAAGATGCCGTTGGATCGCCCATTACAGCTGTCTTATAGGCGTCCGCCTTGAAGAAGTCCCCGCCAAATCCCCAAGACTGAAGATTAGGGCTCATGCTGTTCAGGATGCCGAACACTTGCTTATCCGCATTGCCCACATCATGAGTCAGTTTCTTAGCTGTATCCAGCATCTTGTCATAGGTCCAGGACTTATCGTCCCAGCTTGTAGGTGGATACGGTACCCCTGCCTTATCAAACAGATCCTTGTTGTAAAACATGAAGCTGCCGATGGCCAGCATAGGAATTCCAAGAATTTTTCCGTTAATATTGTAAATGTTCATGATATCTTTGTTAATTGTAGCCATTTTGTCGGCGTCTGTCTTCACGTAAGGAGTCAGATCGAGAAGAGCACCCATTTTGTTATAAGTTGCAAAGCCGGAATTTGCCCAGTTGGCGGACCATACGTCGGGCACTTTGCCGCTGGAGATCATCGTCGTCAACCGCTGGTCAATTTCAGCTTGCGGAATTTGCTCCAATTTAATCGTAATATTGGAGTTTGCATTTTGGAAACCCGAGATCACATCTTTTTCCCAATCGATCATGTTAGGGTCGGTTCTAACTAGCCAAGTGATTTCCACTTTTTCTTTACTGCTCGCGGGCTGCGAATTGGAGCAGCCGTATAACAGTGTGGATGCGGCCATTAGCGAAGCAAGTGTAATCAAAATCGGTTTTCCTCTTTTTTTCATTGGATGACCTCCTAATCTCCCCTAAGGATTTTCCTGAATGGAATGACTATCAATTCGGCACATCTGACATGTAACCGCTTTCTTAATTCTAGAACATTTTCCTTTACTTCCATATCCCACTAAATTACGATTTAGTCGAAAAAATTAAACTTTGTTTACTATACCTTGCTTAGTACCCGAAAATCCGAAGGAACAACTCCGCAATATTTCCTAAATACGTTGGAAAAGTATTTATAATCATTGTAGCCAACTGTTATGGCGATAGTCCCTACCTGCTCGGAGGTTGTTTTTAGCAATTCCTTTGCTTTCTCAATTCGAATCTCGTTCAAATATTCATTGAAGGATTTTCCGGTTTCCTGTTTAAAAATGGAACTGAAATAGTTGGGAGTAACATGAATCATTTCGGCGAGCTCCCGCGATTTAAGCTCTATGTGATAGTTCTCAAGCATATAATTCTTGACTCTTTGGATAATCCAGCGGTTTTTCCCGACGCTGCCCCGTTTCAATAGCTCGGAGGTTTTAGCAAGCGTACCCCAAAACATGTGCATAAGTGAAGTAAGGGATTTGCTCCCCAGCACATTTGACGGATTTGATAATTGAGGTACCAAATCCTTTAAGCAAGCCGTTTCCCGAAACCGACGGTGAACGAGCATATGTATTTCCAGGCACACCTGAAACGCATCTTCAAACGAATAATGATGTTGGTTAAAATAGGCAAATAAATGATCCACGGTCTGGCGGAGATCGTCATGGCGATGTTGAAACAGGTATTCAAGCAGTCGTTTTTCCAGCTCCCTCGGATAAAGCTTTCCCACTGTTCTCTCGGCGTGCTCCTGCGTTGGGGACACCTCCTTACGATCAAACCCATCGGTTGTCTCTAGCTCCGCCTGCCCGGCTGATTCCTTCTTGATTTCCAAAACTAATCTCCTAATGACTTCCATGAGCTCATCGACGTCGACCGGCTTAAGCAAATAATCTCTGACACCGAAGCGGATCGCTTTTTTTGCATAAGTAAATTCATCATATCCGCTTAATATTATCGTTTTGATTCGGTAGTCCTCACGGTACAAAATTTCCACGAGCTCAAGTCCATTCATGGATGGCATTCTGACATCCGTTAAAATAACGTCAACCGGCGTTTTTTGTACGATAGCCAGCGCCTGCTCCCCGTTATACGCCTCGCCGATTATTTCCACCCCGATCTCTTCCCAAGGAACCGTCAATCTGAGCCCCCTGCATATCACTGGTTCGTCATCTACGATTAATACCCTGGCTTTCATTCCATCTACCCCTTTCCCATCCTATAGTTCATCGCTTCTTCGTTGTGAATGATAGGCAGAGTGATTCGGACGTGAGCCCCATTTCCCTCACCAACAAAAAATTGCAGGCCGAAGGTTTCCCCGAACAGCAGAGTGAGTCGCTCTTGAATGTTTCTTAGGGCAAAGCCATGCTCCGAATCCCCCGAAATAACGCTAAGTGCCTGTTGTGGATTAAAACCTCGCCCATCATCCATTACATCTATACATAAGCTCCCGTCCTTGGAAGTACAACGGATTTCGATAGACCCTGATTCGCGATTTTCTTTGAAACCGTGAATAATACAATTTTCCACCAATGGTTGAATAATTTTTTTGGGTACAAGGACGCTTGCTAGGTGGTCTTCCCTATCAATTTCGTAATAAAGCGGAAAGCGTACCCTTTGTTTTTGCAGTATCAAATAGTTTCTTACGTATTCCAGTTCTTGTTCGATTGTAATCCACAGCTTTCCATTACTTAAACTAATGCGAAACAACTTGGAGAGCGCCACAATGAGCTTGCTGGTATCCTTGGCATTTTCTAAACGTGCGGTCCAATGAATCGTATCCAACGTGTTGTAGAGAAAGTGCGGGTCGATCTGATTTTGCAATGCTTTTAGTTCAGACTCCTTTTGCTGGATCTCAAGCTTGTACTTCGTTTCGATCAAACGTTGAATCGTCCGCAGCATTTTATTGAAGCGAAGACCTAGTCTTCCGATTTCATCATTACTTTTGACCTTGAACTTGGGTTCAAAATCGCCTTGTTCGACCTGAATGGTAATGCGGGTCAGTTCGGTAATCGGTCGAATAATCACCCAATAAAATCCTATTAAAGCCATGATTCCCAAAGTAATGGAAAACAGAGTCATCCCTTTAATCGAAGTTCGAATAGAATCTAAATTTTTGATAATTTCAAGCTGGTCGACCTTGGCGACAAGATACCAATTCGTATGGTCGATCTTTCGGGCAACGACGAGATAACCGCCCGATTTGTTCGAATAAGAGAACAGATTCTTTCCCTCATTCATTTGCTTGACCAGCACAGGATCCGGATACGTTTTGCCGATGTAGAATTCATTTTCATGGGACAAAATATCTCCGCCACTGTCAACAATAGAGACCGATCCTGTCAATGGCGAAAAGCCTTTGGTGCTAATCAGCGAATAAAAATAAGACTCACTCAATCGGATTCGCACCAAACCGATGGTTTTATTTAATTCGTTTATGTCATGGATCTGCCGGATCAAAGAGATGACGTATTTTTGTTTCCCTGTCCACGTGCTAATAACGGGATAAGCGCCGCTCCACACATAGCCGCCATGTGCCTCTTCCGCTTCACGGATCCACTTGCTTTCATCTACCGTCACCGGGTCGCCAATTGTAAGTAACACGCCATTTAGGCCCTGAAGTTCGATGGAATCCAAATATCTCTTATTTATAATTTGAAATGCGCTAAATGCATGAATACTGTCCTGCAGGTTGCTGAATTCCTTTTCTTCTTGATCCTTCCCTCCATACAAGTATTTTCGGAATTGATTGTCATAAATCATGTACGAAGAGATATCCTCTACGTTTTCCATGATGGAAGTTACATTCTGGGCGAGCGTATCTAAAACACGTAAGGTGGAATCCACGGCTTGCCGCCTTAACATTTGATCCGTTTGAAATAAAACGATAGCCCCCAGAGTAATACTGGGGATGGAGACAAGTATCATAAAGATGAGGAAGGATTTCCATTTAAGGCTTAAATTTTTGAATCGAATGATGTTCCATTTCATGGTGCCTCTTCCTTTTTTGCCACATTTAGATTATTGACGCTTTTTGTGCTGTCGAACTGCCCCCTTCGTATTTCATCCATCTTGGATTGTAACGCTTGGGCGACCTGTTCGGGTCCGAAGCCTTTTCGCGTCGTCATATCTTGAAGGAGATTATTCATAGTATCGATTAAGTCGGTAGGAAGCACTGCGTCATAAACGGGAGCAATTCCCCCGCTTGTGAGTTCGAACATTTCTTTAAACACCGGATCTACGTATCTGGGCAAGGTTATATTAGCGGGTACAAGCATCTGGGTCAGCAACAGCTTCTTATAGGTAATTTCGTTATTTATGTATTCAATGAATTGTAGAGCAGCAGCTTTCTTAGCAGGAGACAGATCGGCATTTATGGCAATTCCTTGGCCGGTCACCCCGGATACGCTCGTTGCGCTTCCGCTGCCGCCGCTAACGGCAGGAAACGCCGCCAAGCCTAATTGTCCTTGAAACTTTTGCGAGATTTTAGGCAGGGCCCATGATCCGTCAATTACCATGGCAGACTTCCCCTCGATGAATAGATCGTCCTGCTGGTTATTGTCCAAACTGTTCTTGTTATAATTAAAAGCTCCCATTTTATTCAATTCCTCGATTACCCTTAAAGCGCTTACAAATTCCGGATCGGTAAACCTTCTCTCCCCGCGGATTGCCTCCGCCAGGAACTCATCTCCGGTATAGCGGCTCCCGATCGTCGATAAATAACTGGATTGCAGCACCCATTTGGCTTTATTGCCCAAAGCGATCGGAATCTTCCCATCATTGCGGAGCCTGGTCAGAAGCTGCTTCATTTCTCCGTAAGTTTCAGGAAAATGCGGATATCCTTTGTCCATAAGCAAAGCCTTGTCATAATAAATAATGCTAGTAAAGCTAACAACCGTCGGGATCGCATATTGCTTCCCGCCAACCGCGTAATCCATCAGTTTGTTGGCCGGAATCAATTTGTCCTTGTAATTGTCTACAATCTCATCTATGGGCGAAAGCGCCCGTCCTGCCACAAGCGGACGCATTTCCGCTCCTGGCCATACCACCAGAAGATCGGGAAGTTCCCTCCCGGCCGCGGCGGCTTTTACTTTGATTTTATATTCATCATGAGGAATAGCAACCATATGGAGTTTGATTTCTGGATGCACTTTCTCGAAACTTTTCATTCTTTCATAGATAATCTCCTGCCAAGGTTCATTATGAACCCAAGTATTCCAAAAATCTAATTCGACTTGCGGCCCTCGCTCTTCTTGCAGTGTGCCGACGGAGGATGACCGTTCCTTTTCAACGGTCGTTTGGAACAGGGAGAACACACATAAGAGGGAAAGAGGAACGAAGATCAGAAAAACCCGTATAAAACATCTGCCAAGCAACATGTTCCCACCCAATCTCCGTGAATTGTTTACTTATACCAACCATCTGCCCGTTAACCTGAATTCCTCGCCGGTAGATAACTAAATCAAGCCCATAAGCCCACCCTCAGAAGATTTAGAGAACAGGATGCCAAACTCGGCCGCTCCCAATTCTCACTGATTCCCTACAAATAAGGGAAGCATTGTTGTTTAGGGAAATCCGAAAAGAATCGGAACGACAGTAAAATCAAGAGCGATTGTACATATGAATGTTCCTTGATATAGACAAGCACTTCCCCGTTTTGGTATAGGAAAGTAATTCTGCATTATTATCCAAATACCTTTCTTACGGATTTCTGCCCGTCCCTCGGTGAGAAAAGGCCTCACCAGTTGCATTGTTCTTGTTATTACGAATACGAATTTCTAATCCTTAGATTCCGTACAACTCATATCGATGTCGCCATTTCACTAAAGTATTAACGCGTATGACGTCTAATTTCTCTATAGCACTTAATTCATTCTTCTTCGACAAAGAAAGCTCCCTTTAAGTAGCGGTTATTTGTTAAAACTGTCTACTTTAAGGGGAGCATGCCACTTCTATACTTCGCTATAAAATGCCAACTTTTTCTCCATATGCTCCACATGAAAGAGTCCCCAATAGTGTAAGGCATCCACCAAAGGCTCAATGCTTTTACCATGGTCCGTGAGCGAATACTCTACCTTCGGCGGGATTTGAGGATAGATTATCCTTCGAATAATGTCTTGCTCCTCCAATTCGCGCAATTGTAAAGTAAGCATTCTTTGGGTGATATCCGGCATCAATTTTCTTAGTTCATTAAATCGCAATGTTTCCATATGAATGAGATGTTGAATGATAATAGGCTTCCATTTCCCTACGATCATGTCTAGTGCAACGGCCATTTTCCTTACAGGATATGCTCGTGGTAATGCCTTCCTTTGACTAAGGTTTACTCTGAGGCCTCTCGCGGCAAATACTTCTTACTGACGGCTGAGCCGGTTATCGCTTGAATCGTTTGATTATTGCAATAAACCTATTCTTAATTATGATGCTATATACTGCCCGTAACTTGAATAAACAAAGAAGGAGTCGCCGCGATGAAAGCTCCTCCACAATAGTTTCTCGTTAGCGCAATGACATTTTTACTCGTATGCCTTACCAGCCAATAAAGAGGTTGCAAGCAGACTCCAAGTAGGCGTTTTAGAATTCGCATCATCAGAATCATTTAACCATGCAGCCATAGCTTCCAAAAAGCTTTCCAATGTTTTGTTCTCCCAGCTCGTAGCATTATTAGATAGATCATGTCTCAATGTATGAAGAAATGCAACCAACTCATCTTTACTGGATACATCATTAGGGCTCAAGGTTTCAGATCCTCCTCGTATTATTCAACAAACGTTTCCGCTAGCTTAATGATGCGATGCGGTTAGGTGGTGCAGTGCAGAGTTGTCAGCCTGATTCCACTTCCTCGAAATCGCTTCAGGCAGACCAAGGGACGATATCCCCACAGCGTGAATACGGTGTTAGCTGAAGTTCCTTCACTTCATTGACTATGCTTCACAAGATCTATTAATATCCATTCATTGTTCTCATCTCTTGATATAAACCAAATGTGTTCAAATGTGTATTGTTCAATTATCTCATCTATAAATCTCAATATATCATTCATTCTGAATATTGGTGATGCATTCCTTATCAATAGTTCTATTGAATGATCTAACTCTAATTCCCTATATTTTCTTGCCTTTTTGACGATTAGATTATTTAGTTCATTAATTAATTCATTAATCGTTTCCACACCATGAGAGCTATTATTATCTCTTCCAAGTAACATCTTAGCTTCTTTCGAATCGTAATAGAGATGGGCTATTTCAAGACCTACTAGTTTCTCCTCGGTATCCTTTAATATAAAATCTGGTCTTAAATTTCTAACATATAGATGTAACTTGTTTTGATTCATTTCATTGAATTTTTTCATGAAAATCCCTAATGCTGCGTCCTCTAGAGCGCATTTCTCTGAGTCATGATTCATTGAGTTACTCCTGTATTTTCGATTGAAGGAATTTCAGCTAATGTTGTTGTATTCACGAACCCTCACTGGCTTAAGGCGCGATAGCGCCGTGTCCGACGGACTTAGCAAGTGCAGGGTTGTCTGCCTGATTCCACTCCTCGAAATGCCTCGGGCAGACCAAGGGCCGTAAGGCCCGCAGCGTGAATATGGTGTTATCGGAAGTTCTTGCCATCTTTGAACTGCTTAACAAAATTCTTTATATATCTTGATGAACAATTTTTGTAGTTCTCCTAACTTCCAATAATTCTTTATTATTACAAGTAAATAACTACTTAAAATCAAGTGCCTGATCTGCAATCTGATTACGCCAATCATTTAAAAAACACAAATACCTATTGCTAACATCTAGCATCCCGTGGTGTGTATGCCAAGTTCCACCTCTTTGAAATAATATTATTAATGGTTTAAAAAGATCTTTATATTCAATTGCAATGGGGTCACCTTCATCTGCAATTGACCTCCAAATCACATGGGTCACACACAATGCTTTGGTTACTCCATTCGGTGCTTTATTAACATTTGGGCAAATTTCTAGGACATCGTCATAGTTAATACTAGCTTCCCTATTTATTAGCTTGACTGGATCAATATATGGATAGTTTGAACCCACTGAAAGATAGTCTAAAAAAACTGCTAATCTTCTAAAATATTCGCGAACAAGCGATACGTCTACCTCGGATTGGTCCATTGACCTTACTTTGTCATAATTCCAATTGATTTGGGATACTTGTTCTATTGCAGTATTAAGTCCTTTATTAATGGCCTATCACCTCACTTCTGACTACATATCGGTTTTAGGTAGTTCACGATTTTATGTCAATTTCCGATCATGGCTCCCCCCTTCAGGAAGCTGCGCCGTGGTCGCTCCACCTTCAAAATATGATGGAGAACTGTAATCTACTTCACTGAACTCCGATTTAATTTGGATTTATAATCAAACTACACTTGATACGAATACTAGATCAAAGGAGACTGGGAGATGGAATTTCAAGGAAAAGTCGTAGTGATTACAGGCGGAAGCAGCGGTATAGGAAAAGCAGTGGCAATTGAACTGGTGAAACGAGGAGCAAATGTAATTATTAATGGCCGCCGCGAACAAATGCTGGTAGAGGCTGCAAGTGAAATTGATCCGACAGGTACACACGTCGCTTATGTTGCCGGCGACATTTCAGACACTCAAATCGCAGACCGCTTAATCGGCGAAGGGCTTTCTCGCTTTGGCCGGATCGACACACTGGTGAACAATGCTGGCATTTTTATTGCGAAACCATTCACGGACTACACTATAGAGGATTTTACATCGATGTTGTCAATCAATTTGGCAGGATTTTTCCATGTTACGCAGCGTGCGGTGACTGAGATGATAAAAGTGGGTTCCGGCCACATCGTGAACATCACAGGAAGTGGGGTTGTAGTACATCCACACAAGTCTTTGCCATCTGTACTTGCCGCACTGACCAAAGGAGGTTTGAACTCAGCAACAAAATCGCTAGCGATTGAGTATGCGGATAAGGGTATTCGTGTGAACGCCGTCGCGCCTGGGGTAACCAACACGCCTATGCATGCGGTTGAGACACATGGCTTTCTGTCTAAATTGCACCCTGTAGGCCGAATGGGCGAGGTTCAAGATATTGTTGACGCAATTGTGTATCTGGAGTCCGCACATTTCGTGACAGGAGAGATTCTTTATGTCGACGGCGGTCAAAACGCTGGCAACTGGTAAGCCACGTAAGCGTCACATAACCTCAAACTTGCCCATGCCTATCCTATAACACGACAAGTGCTGTAGGAAAAAGCACTCGCCAAGACGTGATCAAAGCCATCGGTCAGCCTGAAAAGCCCGCCAAAGGTTCGAATGCATTTGATGTATATTCCGCAGATATGGGCAACCCCGGGTATGACGTCTCGTACTGTCCAGTAAAAATAAAGTTTTAGACTGAGAAAATAAAGTACTAGACTGGAGTTGCCATTAACGGCCAGAATAGTTTGGTAATTTCGCGGGACTTAAGGAGAGTAAATATGTTAAGGGAAGAAGCGAAAAAAATAATCACAGAAAGATCGGCATTATCAGTTCTGGATTAGTGAAGTATTTGAAGATGTAGCATTACAATTAAAAAGTAAAGAGTATATAGAATGCCTGAAAAAAATTGATATAAAGTACCCAAATTTGAAACTAACAAGACACATTAAAATTGCAGAAGATTGGAGTTTGTTCGATTAGAGGCAACGGTAGTCTAGAACTTTATTTTCGTGTTCTGAGCCTACCGCTGTCTCTTTTATTTGGTCAGTCTAATACTTTTATTTCATAGGTTGCCAATTTTGTTAGATAGAAAACGCATCAGACCAGCAATGCCAGTCTAAAACTTTATTTTCCGTAAACACGTACAACCAGAACAAAATTCAGGAATTGCGCTACTTCGGAACGAATGTTGAGCGTGCAGCCAATATCGGTGGCATAACGGTGAAAATGCTCGAACAGCAATGGGGAGCGTCACACTCCTCAACCGTTATCAAGACCGGCAACATCGAGCAGAAAAAGATCGTTTATATCCGTGGAGCTTATCAGCTTGAGTTTATTTTCAACAGTAGCACGAACCTCGATCACATCAATTTGGTTGTAAAGGGTAAATAAGGATTGAATAGGAGGGGGGCCCGGCAACCTAATTAGAATGCACTGAAATTATCTAATACTTTGGAGAAAATAGGAAATGCCTATGTAAATAAGATGAAATAAAAAAAAGTAACTTGTACAAGGAGAAATAAATATGACTATTGTAAAAGATACACGTTCAATAACGCACAAATTTAGTGGAGAGAGAATCACGTTCTTGGAAACTGGAGAAGAAACGAATGGAGATTATGAGTATATTGAAGTACTTTTGCCTTCGAGTAGTGGAGGTCCCCCTTTACATTATCATATGAATTTTAAAGAAAGCTTTGAAGTTTTGGGAGGAGAGCTCAAGGTTGTTGAGGGAAAGAAAGAAATAATTTTGAGAAAAGGGGATACTCTCACTGTCCCAAAAGGAACACATCATACTTTTCTAAATGCATCAAATGAAAATGAAGTTACGTTTCGGGTTAAAATTGAACCCGCACACAATTTTGAGAAATCAATGCGAATTTTATATGGGTTAATAGGTGAGGGGAAGGCAAATGAAGTAGGCATGCCTCATGACAAGATACATGGCGCATTAATTTTAGATATGTCTGATTCACGATATGTTGCGATGCCATTTTTTGTAAAATATTTACTGAAACGTTTAGCCCAAAAAGGCTATAAAAAAGGGATTGCTCAAGAACTTATTAATAAATATTGTCCCTAAAGATTCACAGGGCTTGTAATTGATTTCTCACCTTTGTTTTTAACCATTAATACATTCTCACCTTGTTCATCGAAGAGAAGCACATAAGCAACATCTACTCTTTTCATTAAAAATACCCCTTTGCGTCGCGCATCAGGTCGTTATTTTCCGACACATATTGGGAAGTATACTGCCCGTCCCTCGGTTTTAAGGGTTTATCTCACATATACTCACTCATTCGCAGGATTTTGACACCTTGGTTTGCAGATGTTGTTCAGGAGAGCGCTC
>NZ_LMEO01000035.1 GCF_001426375.1 Paenibacillus sp. Root444D2 | reverse complement strand
CAAATGGATAAAGTCCAGATGTAATAATATGTTATTTTTTGTGGATAACCTTTGATCGCAATTAAACTATTCTACGATGTTAGGTTTGATGCATGCTTAGTGTGTTTTACATCGTTACAGATGTTTCAGCCGCGGCTGTCACGCGCTGCAACGATGATTTTCATCGTTGCAGATGAAAACAGCGCTGGCACCCGCGCTGCGTGCGACTTGTAACGATGTTTTACATCGTTACAGTGTCTCAGCCGCGGCTATCGCACGCTGGAACGATGATTTCCATCGTTGCAGATAAAAACAGTGCTAGCACCTTTATGTTCGGCTCTGTGTTCATTAATGATGAAGCCCATCGCACCTTACGTTCGGCATCACCCTGTTTAAAGGGTTATACATGACCGACTGGTGCAGTATCATGGCTGCCTCTGTCTTATCCGTGCTGCCGGTCATCATCCTGTTCGGGTGCCGTTAAAGGCTAATAAAGTCCCATCTTAAACATAGACCTTCCAAGTCATCACGCATGGCTTCGGAAGGTTTTTCAATTTTGACATGATAATCTGCCTATTCACTCCTGTAGTCCTTTATCATGAAACTGTATTATAATTAAAAGTACGACAAATTTCTCGCGCTGAGTGGTGATGACGATGCTCCAATACTTCATGAAGAAGACGAACAATATTCGGATTAAAAATAAAATTATTCTCGCGTTCCTTTTGGTCGTGGTCATTCCCGTACTGATCGTGGGTGTGTTCCTGACGAACGCCTTTCGGCAATCGGTGCTTAGTGATGCGATTGGACAGACATCCAATAACGTGGAGAAAATTAACAAGCGTGCATCCGACATTCTCCGGATTCCGATTGAGATTTCGAACAAACTGATGATTGATCCGCGGTTGGAGCGTGTAGTGAACACGCAATATCAATCCATTTATGAAGTTGTAAGCGCTTATAAAGAGTTCCAGGATTTCACTGATTTTGTGAAGCTGTATAAAGAGGTCTACAATATCCGGTTCTTCACAACGAATCCAACAACGCTAAACAACTGGAATTTCATACAGCCTTCCCCCGTGGTTTTGGATTCTTTTTGGTACCAAGAAGCGATGAGCAAAAAAACAGAGAAGATCAGCTGGTACTTTATCGAGGATGAAACGAAAAATAATCGAAAAGTGCTTAGTTTGGTTAAAAGAATTTATTTCCCTAATTATCGAACCAGTGGTGTGTTGGTAATTGATGTTAATCCTGACGAAATAAATGCGATCGTTAGTCAAGAGCTTTTTGATACGATGATTTTGGATGGCAAAGGTGATATCGTGGCTGCCAAGAACACGGAATGGGTTGGCAAAAATGTAAACGAATTGGATTTCGCCAAAGATTTCCTCAATAAACCAGAAGGCACATACCAGACGCGGTTCAAAGAAAGAGATTCTAAAGTTCTCATCAATGACCTCATCCCGACGTTAAGCGATAGGGGCTTACGAATAGTATCCGTATTCACAGTAGAGAGTATCGTTGGCAAAGCCAACAAGATCAGCTATATGGGTCTGTACATTACGTTAGCGAGTTTACTCATTGCCTTTGTCCTTATTTATTTCTTTTCCAACATGCTGACATCCAGAATGCTTCAGTTGAACAAACAGATCAATAAAGTGGCGCTAGGAGATCTGCATGTTTCTTCGGAAATTGATGGATACGATGAAGTTGGCATGCTCGCAAGACAGTTCAATAACATGGTCCGAAGCATTCGGGAGTTGATGAGCGAGGTCCATGAGTCTAACCGAATGAACCATCAGTTAGAACTGCGGCAAAAAGAGATTAAGTTGAAGATGATGGCGAGTCAAATTAATCCGCATTTTCTGTTTAACGCGCTGGAATCGATTCGCATGAAAGCTCACCTGAAAGGCGAAGCAGAAATTTCCGGCATCGTTCGAACGCTGGGCAAGCTAATGCGCAAAAAGCTTGAAATCATGGGGAGTCTAATTCCACTGAAGGATGAGCTTGACATGATTCGATGTTATTTAGATATACAGCAGTTCCGGTTTGGAGATCGGTTGACGTATGAAATTCATTTGGATCAGGGAGTTAGCGACATTATGATTACCCCTCTGATCGTACAACCACTTGTTGAAAATGCGGTCATTCATGGTTTGGAATGTATGGAAAATGATGGGGTTTTGAAGGTTCAGGCAACGATTGAAGGTCAACATTTGCGTATAGAAGTTGTTGATAACGGGGCTGGTTTCAGCGAGTCTAGACTGAGGGAGATTAAGGAGTCGATAAATGACACCCAGGACAAACAAGAGCATCGCATTGGCATGCGTAATGTGCACCAAAGGCTTAAATTAATGTATGGCGACACCTATGGCTTAACGATTATTTCCCATGAGGGCATGGGGGCGCGCATTTACTTATCGATACCGATTCAGGGGTGAGATCATGTACAAAGTATTAATTGTTGACGATGAACCTATGATTCGCGCGGGTCTGCAGACATTAATCGATTGGGAGCATTATGGCTTCCAGGTTGTAGGCGATGCGATGAACGGCCGAGAAGCAATGAGCAAGTACGCGGAGTTGGGGCCGCATTTAATTATTATTGACATTCGCATGCCGGTGATGGATGGGCTGCAGGTCATTGAGGAAATTCGCAAAACGGATGCTTCGTGCCGGTTTCTTATCCTCACTGGATATGCGGATTTCGATTACGCGAAGAGAGCGATTGTCGGACAGGTGGATGGCTACGTGCTTAAGCCTGTGGACGAGGAAGAGATTGTGGTTGAATTAATGCGTATTTATAGGTATCTTCAGAAGCAAGAGGAGTTATCCCAATTAAGTGTAAAAAGTGAGGCGCAGCGTAGAGAGGAATGCATACAAGCTTTATTAGCAGCGGATGTTGGTCAGCGGTCCATCCCTCATGATGTTGAAACTCTAATTGGAGCATCAGCGGGAGGATATCAAATACTGCTGCTCCAGCTTGCACAGTCACAAAGGGCTGATCTGTCTATCTACGCCGAGGTCCAACAGCGTTTAACCGTTTTGTTTGAGACTAATAAGCATAGAGGTATTGTCTTTGCAGCGAACCCCTATATCGGTGTTCTCCTAACAGAGCCCATAATGGATGAAGGAGCAAGGAGTCGTGTTTACAGTGAGATAAAGGCGGCTCTGCCTAATCATATCTTCCATAGTGCCATAGGTCGGGTAGTTAAGCAGAGTAAAGAAATTAACACTTCTTTTGGTGAAGCAGCGAACCTGCTTGCGAGTCAGTTCCTCTTTGGGGATGAGCTTATTGCTCAGCATGATGTCATTCGAGCCAGCGAGCATCCAACCACTTTAGATATCGGCTCCTTGGCCGAGAAACTCTACTACTCGATGGATATGGGGAATAAAGAAAGCTTGATGCACTGGCTCCAACTTGCAGGAACAGAGTTCATCGCCTATGATAGCAGCGAACATGGCTTAAAAACGAACTATGCACAGCTGATCTCGATGGTATTGAACAAGCTGGCCGGACAGAATGATAAAACGTATATAATCGTGCAGAATACGATGTCAATCATTACGCAAATTTACGAGCAACCGAACTTGACTGCCATCCAAAATCATATCCGTCAACAGTTGTGTGATTTAACGAACCTGATAAGCGTCTCTAGTAATGAACCCTTATTAAAGCAGATCATGGATTTCGTCGAGCGGCATTATGCTGAGAATTTGAAGTTGGATACGTTAGCGGAGTTGTTTAATTATACGAGCGGATACTTAGGTAAAATCTTCAAAAACTATACCGGCGCACACTTTCACACCTACCTGGATCAAATCCGCATCCAGAAAGCGATTGAGCTGCTGGGTGAAGGGCACAAGGTGCATCAGGTTGCTACGCGTGTTGGATACGCTAACGCAGACTATTTTCACAGCAAGTTTAAGAAATATGTAGGCGAATCGCCTTCCTCGTATAAAGGGAAGAAGAATTGAACGGATTGCCTTTCTTTCTAGCCTGAGAGCTGGATAGGAAGGCAATCTCTTTTATTTCTTCCCTGTGAAACCAACGATTTGAAAGCGCTGTTTTGACATGATTTTAAGCTGAATTTGGGTGGTTTTTTGAATGGGGATGATCCAGTATGATAGAAATATAAGACAAACGGAGGGATACTATGAAAACGCTATCTACGGAGACGACCATCCCCCTTACGGATCGGAAGAAGTCTACGAAGTTTTGGAAAACGATGGTTCAACAGCGTTATCTCTATATGATGTCGATCCCTTTTGTCATCTACGTGATCATCTTTAATTATGTGCCTGTGTGGGGTTGGCTAATGGCATTCCAGAAGTTCAAGCCAGGGAAATCGATACTGCAGCAGCAATGGGTCGGATTCGATAACTTTAAACAATTGTTCATGGATGAGCGGTTTTACAACGCATTAAAGAATACGCTGGGTATGAGTATCATGGGGCTTGTCGTTAGTTTTACAGTACCTGTCATGTTTGCCATTCTGATGAATGAGCTCAAGGGGCAATTGTTCAAACGTTCCATTCAAACCATTTCCTATTTGCCTCACTTCGTATCTTGGGTTGTTGTAGCCAGCTTGGTGACCAAGATGCTGTCTATTGACGGAGGTGCGGTTAATGAACTGCTTATGAAGTTTCATATCATCGATCAACCTGTGCAGTTTATGGCCAAAGGCACTTGGTTTTGGGGGATTGTAACCGCTTCGGATATGTGGAAGGAAACCGGGTGGAATTCAATCATTTTCCTTGCCGCCATGGCGGGTATAGATCAGGAGCAGTATGAAGCAGCCACCGTGGATGGCGCGGGTCGATTTCGTCGCATTTGGCATATTACGTTGCCAGGTATTCGTACCACATTCATGGTTGTATTCATTTTGTCGATTGGCAATTTGATCAGCATCGGTTTTGAAAAGCAGTTTCAGCTGCAAAACTCGCTCGTTTTCGACTACGCGGAAGTGCTGGAATTGTATGCGCTTAAATATGGGATTCAATTAGGACGATTTTCTTTTGGTACCGCGGTTGGTATTTTCAGTTCAGTCGTAAGTATTGTTCTTGTCATAACAGCCAATACGATCTATAAAAAAGTTACTAAAGAAACGATTATCTAGATCTTATGCTTAAGATGCAAATTATACGAAAGAAAAACGGAGGTGGGAGCATGCAGGCATTACTCAGGAGAAACTACTTCGATATTGTTTTCGACCTGTTTCTCTATATGGTTATGATTTTAGCAGCAATTGCTACCTTATATCCTTTCTTGAATGTATTAGCTATATCTCTTAATGATTCTGTCGATACAGTGAGGGGTGGTATACACATTTGGCCTCGCGCTTTCACCTTGCAAAACTATCAGTCTATCTTTCGTTTTCCAGGTCTAATCAGAGGCTTCGAAAACTCCGTACTGCGTACAGTAATCGGTTCCATTCTAGGAGTAGGTAGCGCGTCGATGGTCGCTTTTGTTTTATCACGTAGAGATTTCCAAGCTCGTAAACCGATTTCCATGTTGTTTGCACTTACACTCTATTTTTCAGGCGGCTTGATTCCTAGCTATATGTTGATGCGTGATCTGCACATGATTAATACGTTCTGGGTCTATATCATCCCTGGTATCCTCGGAGTTTGGAACGTATTCATCATCCGATCTTATATGGATGGTCTGCCTTATGCTTTGCAAGAATCGGCAAAAATCGATGGAGCCAATGATTTCACTATTTATTGGAAGGTTATATTGCCGCTCTGTCAGCCTGTACTAGCAACGATTGCTTTGTTCATTGCTGTAGGACATTGGAACTCTTGGTTCGATACATTTCTATATAACAGTTCGAATGAAAAGTTGACCACCCTGCAGTATGAGTTAATGAAAGTACTTCAGAGTACACAAAGCGGCAACGAATCACACGATCCGAATGTTATGCATAATGTGGCGAAGGTTTCACCAGAGTCCATTAAAATGGCGATTACGATGGTTGTCTCCGTGCCCATTTTACTTGTCTATCCCTTTTTACAAAAATATTTTGTTAAAGGGATTACGCTTGGTGCTGTAAAGAGTTAAAAGGTTGTGGTAATAACAGGGTTTCCTGTGATTCAATAGATTGTACATATAAAGGGAGGACAACAATCCATGAGAAAGAAAGCCGCGACAATAACAGCAGTCTTGCTTACTGCAGCTATCGTAACCGTGACGGGCTGTTCCAAAGACACTTCAGATCTAGCATCTTCAGCACCAGGCAATACGAAGGAAGCTGGTTCAAATGAATTGGCACCGATAACTTTTTCTATGTTTAGCGCTGATCCGAATGCAGACTGGGACGACATGCAATCCGGAGTTGGCAAGAAAATTAAAGAAAAAACCGGAGTAACCCTTAAAGAAGAATTCCCGGTAGGCGCTTCCGATCAAAAAATTTCTCTAATGGCTTCCAGCGGTGAATACCCTGATCTGGTTAGTGGGAAGGGTGATGTGCAAAAGCTGATCGATGCCGGTGCTATGGTGGATCTTGCGCCTCTCATCGACAAATACGGTCCGAATATCAAAAAAGTGTATGGCGATTATTTCAAAAGGCTCCGTTACAGCAATGATGATCACGCTATTTATGTACTTCCTACCGCAGGAGTGAACCAAAAGTATTTTGATGCAGGAGGTGGATTTGAACTTCAGCATCAGGTTGTAAAAGAGCTTGGTTATCCGAAAATCAAGACCGTGCAGGACTATGAGAACGCTTTAAAAGCATATAAAGAAAAGCATCCAACCATGGATGGAAATCCGACTGTCGGACTGTCTTTGCTAGCAGACGACTGGCGTATTCTGATCTCTGTGACGAACCCGGCGTTCTATACAACAGGAGCTCCAGATGACGGCGAATTCAATATCGATCAAAATACGTATGAAGCCAAGTACCATTTCCTGCGTCCTGAAGAAAAAGAGTATTTCAGATGGCTTAATCATATGAACAGTATCGGACTGCTCGATCCGGAAAGCTTTGTGCAAAAATACGATCAATATAAGGCGAAAGTAGCCAGCGGCCGAGTGCTTGGTCTGATTGACCAAAATTGGGAGTACGGCGACGGCGAAAACGTCTTAAAGAAAGACGGCAAGTTGGATCAAACCTATGCGCATTTCCCAGTAACTATGAATGAAAATGTTAAAGAGCACTCCTTCCAGGATACAGGTTATTTAGCAGGTTGGGGAATCGGTATTACAACGAAAGCGAAAGATCCTGTTCGTGCGATCAAGTTTCTGGATTGGTTGGCGTCGGATGAAGGCCAAGTATTGGTTAACTGGGGCATTGAAGGCGTCGACTACAAGGTGGAAAATGGCAAGCGTGTACTTACACCTGAAGCACAGGATAAAAAAACCAATAACCCGAGCGGCTATAAGAAAGAAAATGGAATCGGAAACTACTTCCTGTCCGCACGCTATGGTGATGGAGTTAAAGATCCTACCGGCAACTACTATACGACTAGTTTCCCTGAACAAATCCAAAAGAACTATACAAAAGCAGACCTTGAAACATTGAAAGCTTATAATGTTACAACTTATAAAGATCTGTGGCCGAAAGATGAAGAATTCCCAGTTAGAAAGTACGGCGCTGCTTGGGGAATTTCAATGCCAACAGGCTCCGATATACAAGTCACATTCCAGAAATCCGAAGATATTATGAAAAAACGGATCCCAGAGGCGATTCTGGCGAAGCCGGAAGACTTTGATAAAGTATGGGATGCTTTTATGGCAGACCTGGAGAAAGTCGGCGTGAAGAAAATGGGTGAACAATTCACACAGTTGGTGAAAGATAGAGTGAAGCTCTGGAACGAATAGATTTTCGTGAGAAAAAAAGTCTGCCTAAGCCCTAAACGGGCTCAGCAGACTTTTTTTAGCCCCTACTCGTAAGCATCCTTGCCTGCTTCCATTTACCAAAGCGATAATAAAGCAAGTTTAGCGTTGCCGCTACACTGAAACTAACCGGAAAGCTCCACCAGATCACATCAAATCCATATTTGTTCGCCAGTATAGTAGCTAGCGGAATTCGTACAAGCAGCAAAGCAATAAAGGCAACAATAAGCGGGAACACAACAGCCCCTGCAGAACGAACTACGCCAGCAACAACGTTAAATACGCCAAATATAATAAACGACCATAGCGTTATATTATTAATATGTACCCCAATTGCGATCGCTTTGCCCTCAGGAGGAAGGAAGAAACTGACGACTTCACGGTTGAACAAATGAAGAAGAACAACAATCAGTCCTGTCATCATGATATTAACCCCAACACCGGTCCACGTAATTCGATTCACCCGATCCCATTTCCCAGCACCAATATTCTGCGCGGCCATGGAAGTCACAGCTCCGCCAATCGCCATAGCTGGCATTTGCACATAGCTCGATATTTGCATCGCAACGCCGAAGGCAGCGGTCGATTCAGAACCATAGGAGTTTACGAGATGGATGAGAATTAAGTTGCTTAGGGAAACCACGACCATATTTAATCCCATCGGCAGTCCTTTTTGAATCAGCGTCCGTATGATCATCCAGTTAATGCGGAGCAGGGGAATATCCTTTTTCGTAATCCGCAGAAAATACTTTTTCTGATACAAATACACAATCAACAGTACGAAGCTGATTAGCTGTGCCACAAAGGTAGCGACAGCCGAGCCGGCTATTCCCATTTTCGGAAAAGGCCCCATGCCTTGAATGAGCAATGGATTCAATACAATGTCCAGAACGGCAGACAATAACAGGAAATAGAAAGGAGTCTTGGCGTCACCTGAACCCCGTAATATGGCCATAATGAGATTAAAGCCGAACATAAATGGAACACCAGCGAAAATGATTCGTGTGTACGTAACAGCAAGATCCTTAACATCCGCAGGTGTATTCATCCACCCCAGAATGGTATGGGAGAAAAGCAGCCCGAATAAGGCAACAACGATGGAAAGAATGAGGAAAAAGACGGCGCTGGTGCCGACAACTTTTTTAGCTTCTTCTACCTTTTGTCCGCCGAGATTTTGACCAATCATGATAACGGCGGCCATTGCAATGCCGAAAATAGAGCTAATTAAGAAGAACATGATAATGTTGGCATTGGATGTCGCCGCAAGCGCACCTTCACCAAGGTACTTGCCAATCCATACGGCATTGATAGAACCATTAAGCGTCTGGAGCACATTACCTAACAGAATCGGTAAAGAAAATAAGATCAACGTCTTGGCAATCGGGCCTACCGTCAAAGACGGGCGAGGCTTCTTAGTGGTATTCTCGCTCATGTGGAATCTCCTTGTTATTCATTCAGATACAAGCATTTAAAGTCCTTCATTTATTATACCTTCTTCCATCTCATTCCAAAAATAATTGTGTATTTTACTAATGACCCCTCTATCAATTGGACACAAACTATTTTTTTTAGTAGAGTAGAGGATAAGTCTGGTTGACATATAGATTGTGGGCTTATATAGGTGGGGGGGAATTCAGATGCTTCGTCTTGGTGAAAAAATAATAGTAATTGCCGATAGTTTAGAACAGAATCTGCCAATAGGCGGATATGGATATATTATTGCTTACGACAGGAATAACGATAACGTTTTCGATTACGTCGTACGTGTCCCCAAGGATAATAAACATTATTACGTACCTGCGTCAGATATCGAGCTTGAAGAAGTTCTTCTCCATCAGCAGGCGGACCAAGTCGAGAGAGAAGCGTTAATTGATTTTGCACTTGCAACGAAGAACGAAGAACTGTTTCGTAAAATTATGAACGGTGAGACAAATGGACAACAGGAAGTAGAGCGAGACAAAGATGTTCAGTCAACTGAAGACTTCATTAAACAAATCGGCCTGAAGGCCTGGATTTAATACATGTTTCATCAAACACCCGCCTAGTGCTGACTAGTGCGGGTTTTGTTTTATTAGTGTGATTATGTATACAAAAGAAGCTGCTTGAGAATCATGGTTTTTGGGTTGCTAAAATCATGAAATGGTGATACATTAATATCTGAACAAAAAACTATTTTAGTATTCTAGTTCTGGGGTGCGCAAATGGATGCCAAAAAATTGTTAATTATGGAAGCAGCGAAGAAATCTTTTTCACTTTTTGGGTACAAAGGTACAACGATGGATCAAATCGCCAAAATTGCCGGTGTCGGCAAAGCGACGATCTATACGTTTTTCGCCAATAAGGAAGATCTTTTGCATGAAATTGTACAGTCGTTAATCGCCGAAATGAAAGCAGTCGCTGATAAAGCAATTGCAGAAGGGGCTACACCCTTCGAGAAAATTCATAGTGCGATTTATGGAGTTCTCGTTTTTCGCAAAGAACATGAGCTGCTCATCCAATTAGCTCACGAGGTTCAACAATTTGGCAGTCCGGTAACGATTGAAGCGATGGCCAGTATCGAAACAGAAGTGATCCAGTTCATGAGTGAACATATGGAACGCGCGATACATAACGGCACGATGAAGAACTGTGACCCGAAAATGACTTCTTTCATTTTATTCAAATTGTATGTCGCATTAGTTTTTGATTGGGAGAAGCAGAACACGCCATTAACCGACGAGCGGATTATGAGCACACTGCAGTTGTATTTTGCTAATTTTCTAATTCAGTAATTTTTTCATTTTTATTTTCATGGAGGGGTAATTATGCGTTTTATTAGACCAATGGTTTATTCCGCGATGGCGATTGTCATCGGAACGAGTGCATTTCTTTTAACAACCAAACAGGCAACTAGCCAAACAGATGTCGTTAACCAGCTGCATCCTACGGCTTATATTGAATCGAACGAAGTAAGCGCCAGCTTCAAAGTGGGCGGAAGAGTCACCGAAATCCTCGTGAAAGAAGGGGATGTCGTGAAAAAAGGGCAAGTGCTGGCCCGTTTGCAAAGCACCGAGATTGAGGCTAAAGTCGAGCAGGCCAAAGCGGCCGTCGCGCTCGCTCAAGGCAAAATCGCTGAGGCGCAAGGAGCTACCGCGACAGCTCAAGCGAAGAAACAGCAGGGCATTGCCGGTGTCAACGTGACGGCTGATACAGCCGAGCAGCAAGTCGAACAGGCCAAAGCGGCTGTTAGCGCGGCACAGGCCAAAGTTGACGGGCTTCATAATGGGGCGCGTCCGGAAGAGAAGAAGCAAGCGGAAATTCAGTTCCAAGCGGCTTCCGAAGTATACACCATTGCTGAGCAAAACTTGAATCGGATGAAAGCGATGCTGGAGCAAGGACTTGTTGCTCAAGCTGATGTGGATAAAGTGAAGGTGAGCTACGAAGAAGCCAAAACGAAACGCGATCTGGCACAGCAGCAGCTAAACATGGCGAATCAAGGACCGCGGGAGGAAGAAATTCGCGGAGCGGAAGCTTTGCTAGCCCAAGCGCAAGCGACCTTGAAGCTGGCTGAGGCCAATCGCGGAAACGTGCAAGTGAGACAGGGCGATGTAGCGGCGGCAGCGGCAGCTGTACAGCAAGCTCAAGGTGCAATTCAATCGGCGCAATCCGGTGAACAGCAGGCGAAAGCGGCTCAGCTGGAAGCAGAGACTTACTTAAGCTACACAGAGTTGGTCGCACCAATCGATGGGGTCATCCTTAGTCAATCTGCACAAGTGGGCGAGCTTGTAGGCTCCGGATTCCCCGTACTCTCGGTCGAGTCGACGGAGAAACGCTGGGCTAAGTTTTACTTGCCGGAGACATCTATTGCAGGACTGAAAGTAGGCAACAACATCAGCATGACCATGCTTTCAACGGGCGAGAAAGTCGTTGGTACCGTTAAAACCTTAGCGGCTGCTCCGGATTTCGCAATCAAGAAAGCAACACAAACCTCAGGCGAAACGGACATTCGTTCGTTTGGGATCAAAATCGAGCTGAACACATTGCCAGACACAGCAACAACAGGGATGACCCTGCAATGGAACGGTAAAACGGAAGGATGATGAAGGAGATGGATCTTCAGATTGGCAAGCTAATTACAGAAGAATGGAAGCACATTCTGAAGGACCGGCGTCTTTTTCTGATCTTGTTCTTCGTTCCGATTCTTTATACGGTGCTGTTCGGATCGATTTACTTACACCATAAAGTGACCGATATGGCCACTGTTGTTATCGATGAAGACCAAAGTCCTCTTAGCCGTCAAATTATTCAAGCCTTTGAACAAAGTGAAACGTTCCAGATCAAGAAGGAATACCACTCGGAGGAAGAGGTGAAACAGGCGCTTTCAACGGGAGAGGCCAAGGTAGGCCTTATCATTCCCTCTAATTTCGAAGCGAAGCTGAAGCATGGCGAAACGCTGCCGCTGCTTACACTGATCGACGGAAGCAACATGATGATTTCGAACTCCGCTACCAAAGGGGCAAACGAAGTCATCACAACCTTCAGTATGGGATACTCACAAAAAAAGCTCCAACTAAAGCAAGGGCTGCAGAATGAAGAAGTGATGAACACACTCTCTCCAATTCCTTTCCGCTATCGCATTATGTACAATTCAGCTTTCAACTACAGCGACTTTATGTTGTACGGACTAGTTGGTGCGATATTGCAGCAAGTTCTGTTTCTTGGTATTGCCTTAACCATCACTCGCGAGAAAGATGCAGGAACGTGGCAGCGGTTCGAGGCATGGAAAAGAAATCCGTGGCGCATCGCTTACGCGAAGACAGCACCTTATTTCTTAATCAATTTCTTTAACACAGCTGTTACCTTTGTCATCGCATTGTATGCCTTTGGTGCACCCATGAGCGGCAGTTTGCTTGTCGGCTTGGCCATCATTGTAAGCTTTACTTTTGCCGTCAGCGGTATCGGTTATTTAATCAGCTTATTCTCGAGTAATCAGCTCGGGGCGACGCAAACAGCGATGTTAATTGCGGTACCTTCCTTCATGCTATCGGGGTTCACTTGGCCATTCGAAGCCATGCCTAAGGTGCTCCAGGTGCTCGGGCATATGCTTCCGCTCACTTATTTTTTAGATGGCGTGCGCAACGTATTCGTTAAAGGAAATGACTTTTCAGTCATTTGGCATGATTGCGTTTCATTGATTTTGACCGGTGCACTCACTTACTTTATTGCTATGTTGTTAACTCGTTTCGTTATTTTCTCTAAAAAGAAATCAAAAGATGCCGCTCCGGGAACGCAAGCTGTACTGCCATCTGGATCGAATATCACGTTATAACCGAAGAGGAAGGAAGCGATTTTTTTGAAAAAAACGCTCATAAGTTTATCTGCAGCCCTGTTACTCCTTTCAAGCACAACGCAAGCCCTCGTATTCGCCGATAATGCTCAAGATCCAACTCAAAATGTATACGTCAACGTAGACGTTCTGGAAACCGTATCTTCCGTAGATTTGACATATGTGCTGGATAAAGCACTGAAAGATTCCCATAACCTCGCATTGCTAACGCTAAAATACGCTGCTCAAGGCAGTAAAAAGGGTGACCTGGAACAGCAAATGAACGAAATGGGTTCAGCCTCGATGACGCCCGGTCATTTACCGAGCACTCCAGCCGAGGTGACCAACACGGGGAATCCACAGCTGCCTAATCTAACAGACCCAACCGATATCGCCTGGACTGTCATGCAAAATAATGCGATGAATCAGATGATGCAGGGGATGGGGGCTCTCGCTGGCGGAATGAATAAAATCATATCTTCCCAACGCGCGCAAATGAGCACAGCAGCGCATCAGCTCGGGACAGATGGGCGGAACTCGCTGCTGCAGTCGGATGAAGCTAAGGCGGGCATCCGACTGCAAACCATCGCGCAATATGTGCAGCTATTAGCACAGAAGAAGCAGCTGGATTTCATGAATGAATACGAAGTTGTGATAGAGAAGGACCTACTTAAAGCTACACTTTTCGCACAGCAAGGATTAGCGTCACCTGATGATGTGCAAACGGTGCAGAAAGCGATCAATAAGCAAAAGGACGATATCAAAACGCTGCTTAATAATTATCGATTGGGGCTAGTACAGCTTTCGACGGACATCGGGATTTCCTACGACCCGAATCTAGTCATCAAGGATATCGAGTCCATATCAGTGGATCCCATTTCGGAAACAGACACGACCACCTTATTGAAGGCTTCCTATCAGATGAAAGCTTCGGGCAATAACATCGACGAAGCCGTATGGGAAACGGGTCACACGGTTACCCAGAACACGTATGGTGAAATGTATCAAGGCGTAAATCTGGCCATTAATGGGCAGAAAAATGAGCAAACCAAGCTTGAACTAACCAAGAAAATACAAGCGACGTACAACGATGCTAAGAATGCGTATCAAGCCGTTCTCACAGAACAGCGGAACTTGAATGATGTACAGGCCGATTTGACTAAAATGAACTTTCGTTATAGCGTAGGCGTCATCTCCAAGCATGATCTGAATAAGTTCGAGATCAAAGTCCGTCAGAACGAAACGGCCTTAGCTGCAGCTAAGCTCAAATATTACGTGTTAAAAGAAAAAGCGAAAGCAATGGATACGGGATTTATCCAATAATTCTTGACTATGAATTCAACCACAGCTTCTTTTTAGCAACGGCCTCCAAGCCAAGCTGAAAAGAAAGCTGTGGTTTTTGATTTGTGGTTTTTTCTGGATTGAGTTCGTAAAATATCTGGGATATAATGAAAAGAATGACTAAATGCTGATTAATTAAAGGGGTGTAGAAAACTTGAGCATAACGAAAACAGATGTCGAGCACGTTGCGAAGTTGGCTAGACTCGACCTGAGTGATAATGAGAAAGAACTTTTTACCGAACAGCTAAATGCCATTTTAAAATATGCCGAGCAGCTGAATGAACTGAATACCGAAGGGGTTATTCCGACAAGCCATGCCATGCCGTTAGTCAACGTCATGCGTGAAGATGTCACGAAGCCATCGCTGCCTATTGAGAAAGTGATGCTGAATGCGCCTGATCACGAAGACGGGCAATTCAAAGTCCCAGCTGTTCTAGAATAAGAACCATTATGAAAGGAAGTGCCTGTCGTTGTCTTTGTTTGATTTAAACCTACAGCAAATTCACGCGAAGCTTCAAGGCAAAGAACTTAAAGTTGCCGATCTCGTGGATCAATCCTATACAAGAATTCAGCAAGTGGAAAGCAAGGTTCGCGCCTTTCTTACCTTAGATGAAGAGAACGCCAGACAAGCTGCCGCCAAGTTGGACGAGCAGTTCGCGAGCAGCAGTGAACGCGGCCATTTATTCGGCCTTCCGATTGGGATCAAAGATAACATGGTCACCGAAGGCTTGAAAACGACCTGTGCAAGCAAAATCTTGTCCAATTTCACGCCGATCTATGATGCAACCGTGGTTAGCAAGCTCAAGGATGCTCAAACCGTTACGATCGGCAAGCTCAACATGGATGAATTCGCCATGGGCGGCTCCAATGAGAACTCCGCTTTCCATCCGTCCCACAATCCATGGAACACGGATTACGTGCCAGGCGGCTCCAGCGGCGGCTCCGCTGCCGCAGTAGCTGCAGGCGAAGTCTACTTCGCGCTGGGCTCAGACACAGGCGGCTCCATCCGCCAGCCTGCCGCTTACTGCGGTATCGTTGGGCTGAAGCCGACGTACGGTCTCGTGTCCCGCTATGGCTTAGTCGCGTTCGCATCCTCACTCGACCAGATCGGGCCGCTGACGAAGAACGTTGAAGACTCTGCCTACCTGCTGCAAGCCATCGCCGGCTACGACCCGAAGGATTCCACATCTGCGAAAGTGAATATCCCTGATTACCTCAGCGCATTGACCGGTGATATCAAAGGTCTGCGCATCGGCGTACCCAAAGAATACATGGGCAATGGTATCGACCCTGCCGTCAAAGAGAAAGTGCTTGAAGCGCTCAAAGTGCTTGAAGGCCTAGGCGCTGTATGGGAAGAAGTGACGCTGCCGCATTCTGAGTATGCCGTAGCGACTTACTACTTGCTCGCTTCTTCCGAAGCGTCCTCGAACCTTGCGCGCTTTGACGGCGTGCGCTACGGTGTGCGTTCGGACAACGCTCGCAACTTGCTGGACTTGTACCACATGTCGCGCAGCGAAGGCTTCGGCCCCGAGGTCAAACGCCGCATCATGCTCGGAACCTATGCGTTAAGCTCAGGCTACTATGATGCTTACTACTTGAAAGCACAACAAGTCCGCACCCTGATCAAGCAAGATTTTGATCAAGTGTTCGAGAAATTCGACATCATCATCGGACCAACGGCTCCGACACCTGCTTTCAAAATCGGTGAGCAAAGCAGTGATCCACTCACGATGTATTTGAATGATATCATGACCATTCCGGTCAGTTTGGCGGGCATTCCTGCGATAAGCGTACCTTGCGGATTCGTGAACGAACTTCCCGTTGGCCTGCAAGTCATCGGCAAAGCGTTGGATGAAGCTACCCTTCTGCGTGTAGCCCACGCTTTCGAGCAGCATACAGATCATCATAAGCAGCGCCCGCAATTGTAGGTTAATAGTTCATGAGTAACGAAGGAGGCATTCATTTTGTCGGCAACAGATACCCAATTTGAAACTGTAGTCGGTCTTGAAGTTCACGTAGAGCTTCATACCGCTTCCAAAATATTTTGCGGTTGTGCAACCTCATTCGGAGCACCTCCGAATACGAATACATGTCCTGTATGTTTAGGTCACCCGGGTGTACTTCCGGTACTTAACCGCCAAGCAGTCGAATATGCGATGAAAGCCGCTATGGCACTCAATTGTACGATTTCTACACATAGTAAATTTGACCGTAAAAACTACTTTTACCCGGATTCACCGGACGCCTACCAAACTTCGCAATATGATCAGCCGATCGGATTGAACGGTTGGATCGATATCGAAGTGAATGGAGTTAGCAAGCGTATTGGCGTGACTCGCGTACATCTAGAGGAAGATGCAGGTAAGCTGACACACGTTGATGGTGGTTACACCTCTCTGGTGGACTTGAACCGTGCGGGAACACCTCTGATTGAAATTGTATCCGAGCCTGATCTGCGTTCGCCGGAGGAAGCGCGAGCCTATTTGGAGAAGCTCAGAGCGATCATGATCTATTGCGACGTTTCCGATGTGAAAATGGAGGAAGGGTCGCTGCGCTGCGATGCTAACATCAGCTTGCGTCCTTTCGGGCAAGAGAAATTCGGCACGAGAGCTGAACTGAAGAACATGAACTCGTTTCGCGGCGTCCAAAGAGGACTCGAGTACGAGGAATATCGCCAAGCCGAAATTCTCCGCAGCGGTGACGAAGTCGAGCAAGAAACCCGCCGCTGGGATGAAGCGCAAGGCAAGACTTTGTCCATGCGCGGCAAAGAGGATGCGCATGATTATCGCTACTTCCCAGATCCAGATCTCGTCAGCCTGCATATAGACGATGCTTGGAAAGCTAGTGTCAAAGCTTCTATCCCTGAATTGCCTGACGCGCGTAAAGCAAGATACAGCAGTGAGTATGGGTTACCAAGCTATGATGCTGATGTAATCACTTCCTCTATGAAGCTGGCTAATTTCTTTGAAGAGAGTTTACAATATACCAAAGATGCCAAAGCGGTCTCGAACTGGATCATGGGTGATCTGCTCGGGTATTTGAACGCGAATAGCCTCGAACTAGCCGATGTGAAAATTACGGGTAAGGGCTTAGGCGAGATGATCGGTCTGATTGAGAAAGGCACAATCTCCACCAAAATCGCCAAAACAGTGTTTAAGGAAATGATCGAATCCGGCAAAGAGCCCCAAAAGATCGTTGAAGAGCAGGGGCTTGTACAAATCAGCGACGAAGGTGCCATCAAAGCCGTTGTTGAGCAGGTTGTGGAGAACAGTCCACAATCGGTAGCGGATTTCAAAGCCGGCAAGGAGAAAGCCGTGGGCTTCTTAGTCGGGCAAGTCATGAAAGAAACCAAAGGTAAAGCAAATCCAGGACTCGTCAACAAATTAATTGTGGAGTGCCTGAACAGTAAGTGATTAAGGCTGAAGTGGTGATCCGATGTTATGGACGCCACTTTTTTCAGTTAATTAGCTTGTAAGTTCTGGAGAGGAGACTCAGAAATGTCCATTCAACAACTTCTATTGGAAACTAACGAGGATATCTTGGTCCTTTTATCTTTACAGATCGCTTCCTATCGCGTAGAAGCTGACCTTATTGGCTTCGATGACATCCCGCCGCTGAAGGATGGGATCCACTCCATACGCGAAGCGGAGGAAACATTTTATGGCTTTTACGTTCAGGAGAATGATGAGCCCACGCTTGCTGGAGCCATCTCCTACTCCCGAGAAGGCTGTATGGTCACGATCTGTCGCATGATGGTGCATCCGAATTTTTTTCGCCGTGGGATTGCTAGGTCACTTTTACAACATATACTAATGGATCAACAGTTAAATGGAGCAACGCGTTTTATTGTATCCACCGGAACGGAGAATTTACCTGCTATTCAGTTATACGAAAGTTTCGGTTTCGCCGTACGTCGAGTATTCACAGTTCCTCCGGGAATAAGCTTAACCACTTTCGAACGGCCGGCCATCATCTCCTAAATATATGTTCAGTAGTTCTCGCTATCATGTATGATACAAGTCACTATCAGTATGAATAAAGGGAGCGGTTACACGATGAGCAATCCTTGGGTTATTGATCAACTCCATATTACTATACGGTTAGTTCTGGCGCTTTTTCTTGGCGGCTTAATCGGGTTTGAGAGGGAGGTTAGCAGTCATGCAGCTGGCCTTCGTACGCATATTTTAGTATGTGTGGGCTCTGCCCTTGTTATGTTGCTTTCTATGTATGGGTTTAGTGCCTTTGTAAACGAAGTAAATGTCCGTATTGATCCTTCGCGTTTAGCTGCACAAGTGATTAGTGGTATCGGATTTTTAGGTGCTGGAACGATTATATTTAATGGGAGATCTATTACGGGTCTTACGACAGCGGCGTCCCTTTGGGTAGTTGCGGGAATTGGTCTTGCAATTGGTGCTGGCTTCTATTACCCGGCAGTTCTTGCTTGTTTCATGGTACTCATCTCCTTGTGGATATTGAATAAAGTGGAACATAAATATTTTAATGGGAAGAAAATTCGTATTCTCAAAATACTGGCGATTGATCAACCGGGGACGCTTGGACTTATTACGACTCTACTTGGTAAACAGAAAGTTGATATCCGTAAGATCTCAATGGAAGAACAAGAGAGCGACAATAAACCGAATCATGTTCAAATTACATTCCACGTCACTATTCCTAAGCCGTCCATTATCGGGACGGTTCTTGAAGAAATCAATCAAATGAAAGGGGTTACAGGCGTTACCCTCGAAAAAAGTAAAAATTGAAGGGGTTCGCCCATAAGAAGCGTCTAAGCTTTTGGACGAACAGAAAGGGGGAAGTCAGGCATGGACAAAATGACGGATGAGCAGCTAATCGACTGGGTCCGTCAAGGTCACTCCGATGCTTACCGTATACTGGTAGAACGGCATAAGAGCTACATCTATACACTGGTATACCGCATGGTCGGGCATAAGGAAACTGCTGAAGACTTAACTCAAGAAGTGTTCGTTAAGCTGTTTCGTTCATTAGCTCATTTTCGGGGCGATGCGAAGTTCACAACTTGGCTGTATCGTATGACAACGAATCTAGTGACAGACTTTCGGCGTTCTCAGAAGCGTAAGCCCTATGAAGCACTGCTCGATAAAATGAAGGGCTGGTTTACAGATGCCCGTGAGCAGCCCGAGGAAATGGCTATGCTGAAGGATGAGCAGGAGCGTATGCAGGCTCTGCTTTCCGAACTTCCAGACAAATATAGATTAATTATGTATTTGTTTCATTATAAGCAGCTCTCCTACCAAGAAATGTCTGAGGTGACCGGGTTGCCCATGAAAACGCTGGAAACTAGACTTTATCGGGGAAAGGCGATTCTAAAAGAAAAATGGTTGGAGGTGAATGCACATGAATCCCAAGCATCAGGAAGACACTCGGTTCACGCAATACCTAAATAAGCTGCTGGACGAGATGCCGCTTAGCGAACCAAGCCCGATGTTGACGGAGCGTGTGATGCGCAGGGTACAATCTGCTGAAACTCCTGAGATTGCAAAGAATCCTCAACTCGGCAGAAGAAAACAATGGGTGAACAGTTTTGTTGCGATAGCAGCGACTGTACTCCTCATGCAATCAGGGATTATAAACAAAATTATGCATATAAATTCGGGAATCACTCAGATTACAGCGTATATCCAGCAAATATCGCAATACTTGTAAAAAATAGATAGGAGGCTTTCACATGAATCTACCCCAAGACAATCCGCACATTCCAGAGTATTCGCCAAATCCATCTTTTCAGCACTATCCTCCGTATTATCCTGCTCCAAGAAAACGCAAATGGGTTGCAGGCGTACTATCGTTCATTGTCCCAGGAACTGGACACTTTTACTTAGGTCTTATGCAGCGCGGTCTATTTATTATGATGCTTCTCATTCTCGATATTTTTATTATCACGTCTTTCGCTTCGCGGTCCGACACAAGTGTACCTATGGTAACGCTTTTTGCTTTGTTCATTCCGGTCATTTACTTCTATAATCTATTCGATGCGCTTCAAACGACAGATAATGTGAATCGGCGTAATGAGCTTGGGGAATTTGCAGCTGAACTCTATAACAATGAAGATCCTTTACAGAAACTAATCAAAGGCACAAACTTAGGTGTTATTCTCATTGCCGCAGGTGTATTGTTTTTTCTTCTTAGTAATAAACCTCGCTGGTTTACAGGGCTCTTTGATCTCATGGGCTCGTACATTGGATCAGTGATCCTCGTCCTTGCGGGTTTGGCTATGTATGTACTAGATTCCCGTAAAAATAAATAGCCAAATGGTGCTATATTCGCAACCATCATTGACAAAAGTCAATTAACAAACGTACAATATTATGTAAGGTTTTAATGACTAACATCAGGTGGTGAGTACCATGGCAGCACAATTAGAACAGGCTTTAGCTAAGTTGAAAACAACAGGTGTTCGGATGACGCCGCAGCGGCATGCTATTCTATCCTTTTTGCTGGATTCCATGACTCATCCGACAGCAGATGACATTTACAAGTCTCTTGAATCGAAATTTCCTAACATGAGCGTTGCGACTGTTTACAATAATCTTAAAGTATTTATTGAATCGGGACTCGTTCGGGAACTGACTTATGGAGACAGCTCGAGTCGCTTTGATGCGGATATGACGGACCATTATCATGCTGTTTGTGAGTTGTGTGGGAAAATTTCGGATTTTGAGTATCCGCCACTTTCGGATATCGAGACTACCGCTGCTGAGCAAACAGGATTCCGAGTTGGCGGTTATCGACTAGAGGTTTATGGCGTTTGCCCGGATTGTACAGGGATTACCAAGCATTAACTTAAGCAGAATTCCTCATTATCTGTGCCTATGATGTATAATGAAACGTGATCCTACCTTTCAGATGTTGAGAGGTAAGAACACGTTTTTTTTCTTTTTATATATCGCATAAAGGAAGTGAAACCTTGCATTCAACACCTACAGATCAGCAACCAAAACGCAGAAGACCTACAAAGAGAATTCTCTTATTATTTGGTCTTTGTATTGGCATGTTTGCCGCGGGTGCAGCTGCTTTCTTATGGCAGCAGTTAGCGCCTAACCGGACGAAGGTAGAGCTGGAATATCACGAGTTAAGCAAGCCGGTTTTTTATCAAGGGAATTTCTATAAGACAAGCGCGATTGGGGAAAAAGAGGGACTGAAACTTCCGCTGGAGCTCATACAAGAGTGGATGGACCCATCGATTATATATGAAAAAAGCAGTGATTCCGTTATTATTACAACAAAAGATAAAGTATTACGGTTAAAGACTACGGAGCTTTCAGCTCTAATGAACGAGAAACCAATCACCTTATCTTTTCCTGTTGAAAAGAAAGGGAATGACATTTACGTGCCCATAGATCCTCTTCGGCAGCTGTATCCTTTTGAAATAAGAGAGTCCGAGAAGTCTGGTGCAGTTCTTTTATTCAAAAAAGGCGACCTCGTCAAGTGGGGGAAGCATGTAGGTACTGAAGATACCCAGCTGCGGACCTTTGCTTCTATAAAAGCGCCGATAGTCTCCACGATCACAATCAATGAGCAAGTGATGATCCTATCCGTAGAGGGAGAATGGTATCGCGTACAGCAGCAGAGTGGTCCTATAGGCTTTGTACGTAAAGCTGATATTTTGGAGGATCATGAAGAAACGATACCAGCTCAGGAGCAAGCGTCAACTTATGTACCTTGGAAGCCGCTTAACGGCAAACTAAATTTGACTTGGGAGCATGTCATTACGAAGAATCCCGACACTTCTAAGCTTGGAGATATGCCCGGCTTACATGTTGTTAGCCCTACCTGGTTCTCTCTGGCTGACGGTGAGGGGCGCATTAAGAACTTGGCCGACGCTTCCTATGTAAAATGGGCACAAACGCGCAATTATCAAGTCTGGGCGTTGTTTAGCAATGGCTTTGAACCCGACCGAACGTCTCAAGCGTTATCGACTTATGATCGTCGTATGAAAATGATTAAACAGTTGCTCGGCTTTGCACAAACATACAATTTGCAGGGGATCAATATTGATTTTGAAAATGTGAATCTCAAAGATAAAGAAAATTTAGTCCAATTCGTCCGCGAATTGACACCTTTTATGCATGAACAAGGTCTTGCTGTTTCCATCGATGTAACACCGAAATCAACGAATGAGATGTGGTCTATGTTTTATGACAGACCTGCTCTTGCCGAAGTTGTAGACTATATGATGCTGATGGCTTATGACGAATACTGGGCTTCTAGCCCCAAATCCGGCTCCGTTTCATCGCTGCCATGGACAGAGCGGTCTGTTACCCAGCTCTTAGGAAGCGAAAAGGTGCCATCATCTAAGCTTGTCCTAGGTGTGCCATTCTATACGCGTCAGTGGACTGAAGAGACGAAAAGTGGCAAAACAACCGTTACCTCCAAAACTTTAACGATGGAAGCCGCCCAGGCGATTATTAAAGATAAAAAACTAACTCCTACTTTCTTGGCCGATACAGGTCAGAACTATGTGGAGTACAAAGATGGAGAGAAGCTCATACGTATTTGGTTAGAAGATGAAACATCAATAAAAGCTAGGCTTGAACTCGTGAAAAAATACGATCTAGCAGGAGTGGCCTCATGGAGAAGAGGCTTTGAACAGCCGGCAACGTGGAAAGTCATTCAAGATGCATTGCAACAAACTAAGCAATAACAAATCAAAAAGCCGAACCCAAGAGGGTTGCGGCTTTTATTTTTCAATCAATGAGGCTTATGTTCGTGAGCTCTGTCCACTTCGACTTGAACTGCTTGTGTGGCGGCTGTTTCGTTTTCGGCCGTTGGGTCGTATTGAGGATCAACAGTTAAAATAGTTTTACAAAACATACAACGATCCGTTTTCCCCAGCATTTTCGTTCTTCTTCCGCATTCCGGACAATCAATGACTGTCGCTGATGTGGAAAGCATTCCTGCCCAGAAGTATATACCCATACTTACCATCATACTTATCATACCAATGATCATGAAGACCACAGCGACGATTCGCCCAGCCTTCCCCCAGTCAAAAACGATGCCAGCTAGTCCTATAATCATAAGCAGCATTCCACCCATGGTCATGGCGAGACCCCATAAGCGGAATTCATTTACTTTACTTGATCTGAAACGCACGCGTTGTTCCTCCCCATTTAATAGCTATCATGTTTGTATGAATTGTCACAGAAATCAGCAGGAAACTCCTTCTACGATGTAGAAATAGATATAAACAATTTGGAGACAGGAGCTTCGGATACCCATGGGAATCGATAAAGAGCAGTTTTTGCTTAAGTTCCGAAATGACCAGAGAATCATTAGTGTCATGGCGGTAGATAATCCTAAGCAACTTCCTTCACTGACAGATGGTTTTGATACGCTACTTCTAATAGTAACGAACGACCTGAGCCTGAACAATCATACGACTAATTATATAAGAGACGATTCGAGGATACAAGAAAGATGGGTAGATCCGTCTTCCATAGAGCAATGGATACGTCATGGCGTCAACCGAAATATCCTTCACTGGCTGCTAAAAGGGGAGATACTTCTGGATCAGAATACTTATTTAGAAGGCTTGCGTCACCGAATACTCGAGTTTCCGGGGGACTTACGTGAGCACAAATTACTTGTTGAATTCTCCCTTTTTCTACGTAAATATCTTCAGAGTAAGGAATACATTTTAGATGAGCACTTGCTGGATGCGTACAATAATATTCTAGAAGCGCTTCATCACTGGGCTCGCATTGTTATTATCGAAGATGGCTATCACCCGGAAATCACTGTATGGAGGCAGATCCGTGCGATTAATCCTGGCGTGTATAAGCTATATGAGGAACTGACAATGAGTAAGGAAACGTTGAAACAGAGAGTTCAGCTCGTTCTACTCGCGTGTGAATTTTCGGTTATGTCGAAAATGGAGCGTTGCTGTGAGGCGTTTATTCAAATACTAAGAGAAAATGAACAACCACTAAGCACGGATGATCTGCAACAGCATCCTCAGTTAGTTGAACTTAGAGCAGAGCTTCCTTTACTGTTGAATAAGCTTGTCAAAAAAGGATTGATTAAAGAAGTTGCCGTTCTTATTGATGAAGAGAATTCAGAAATAGAGTTAAGATATACGAGCGTTTAATCGAACAAACCCATGAAGAATCAGGTATTATTCTGGTTCTTTTTTTATTCTTATTTTATTGCTTGACTTTGATTGCGATTCTATGATAAATTAACTCTCGCCGCTAAAAACGGTTCGCATTCGAAAGCCAACGCAGTACCAAGATGTAAGCGAAGTAAGAAAAAAGAAAAATAAAAAAAGCTTGCATTGAGTAGCCTGGATGTGATATATTATAAAAGTCGCCGCTAAACGGATGACGAGGAAATACGTAAGAAATTGATCTTTGAAAACTGAACAACGAGTGAGTAAGCACGAACGAGAAATCGTTCAAAAAGAGATTGCAAAATCTCGCTAGCAACGCAAATGAGCAATTAAGCTTTCAGATATACGGACAAGCAATTGTCCACTATTATGGAGAGTTTGATCCTGGCTCAGGACGAACGCTGGCGGCGTGCCTAATACATGCAAGTCGAGCGGATTTATCCTTCGGGATAAGTTAGCG
>NZ_LMEO01000034.1:32030-606826 GCF_001426375.1 Paenibacillus sp. Root444D2 | reverse complement strand
CCCTCTGATGAGGAACGAACTGCTTTTTTTCTTTATCTCATGCTTTTTCCATTTGGCAGATCCACTTCGTTCAAAAGTAAGGCTTTTGCAGTGCTCTCCAATTGGAAGGCGCATTTGGATAACAGCTATTTATCTAGCTTCATCTCTTCGTTTGTCTTTACCTCTAAGTCCTGTTAAGCCTAATAGACCTAATAGACCGAGCCATCCCCAATTTGTACGATTGCCGTCTGTTGTAGTCGCGTAAGTCCGGTAAGATGATGTATCGTAATTTCCAGTGTGTGTACCCCGAGTAGTCATTCGGTCCATCATATTGTTACCATATCCACTGATGTGACCCGTAACACCAGTACCCGTTCCCGTTCCGGAATAGGACCCTGTTCCAGTGCCGTATCCCGTATAGGGGGTAGCTGTTCCAGTTGTTCCAGTTGTTCCCGTTGTACCCATACCTGTAGTAGCATCATAATTACTTCCTGTATATCCCGATGTTGTCGTAGTTCCTGTCCCCATAGTTCCTGGCGTAGCACTTGACGTTGTCCCCGATGTGTTAGCAAGTGCACCAGTTGCCCCAAAGCTTAATGCAGTTGTCAATGCTACCGCCAAAGTAATTGTACGAAACTTTTTCACTTGTTCAAAACCCCTTTCGGCATGTAATAGTTATGCAAAGTTATCATGCTCCGTATCGCCCTCTTTTAACGGGGAACTTCTTGGAAAGGCAGGGGTCGCTTTCATGCTTCAATTTCGCTACAATAGGTTGGAAAGAAAGGAGCAACCATATGTCTACTATTACTCAGGAGTCGCCTCAATTATGGGGGGACAAACGTTTCCATACATGGAATTATGAAATGCGTGAAGCTTTCGGGGGGAAGGTTTTTAAAGTCATGCTGGATGCAGGTTTTACTTGTCCCAATCGGGATGGCAATATCGCAACCGGTGGCTGTACATTTTGCAGCGCGCGGGGGTCAGGTGATTTCGCCGGGAGCCGCCGCGATGATCTGGTTACCCAATTTAATAAGATTCGTGATCTCCAGCATCTGAAGTGGCCTGAAGCCAAATACATCGGTTACTTTCAGGCCTATACGAATACGTATGCACCCGTTGAGGAGCTGCGGGAATATTATGAAGTTATTTTAAAACAGCCTGGTGTTGTAGGTTTATCCATTGCGACCAGACCGGATTGTTTACCAGATGATGTGATTGAATATTTGGCGGAATTGAATGAACGTACGTATCTATGGGTCGAAATGGGCCTTCAAACCGTACACGAATCAACCTCTGAACTCATCAATCGTGCTCACGACACACAATGCTATTTAGACGCGGTCGCTAAGCTTCGAAAGCATAACATTCGCACCTGTGCACACATTATTTATGGATTGCCTGGGGAGACCCACGAAATGATGTTGGACACGGGACGAGCAGTCGCACAAATGGATGTTCAGGGCATTAAAATCCATTTACTTCATCTAATGCGTAAAACACCTATGGTGAAACAATACGAAGCTGGCTTGCTTCAGTTCCTGGAAAAAGACGAGTATGTGAAGCTGATCGTCGATACACTCGAATTTCTCCCACCGGAAATGATTGTCCACCGCCTTACTGGAGATGCTCCCCGCGATTTACTGATTGGTCCCATGTGGAGCCTCAAAAAGTGGGAAGTGTTGAATGCCTTTGATAGCCTTCTGAAAGAAAGAAAGACTTGGCAGGGTAAACTTTGGAAAGGTAAGGCCAACCAAGGTTAAATGGAACGAAACGAAAATATAAACATATAAAACCCATAAACATATATACACATAAACATATAAACACATAAAACCAAAATAGATTATTATCCGTTTCCTTTATATAGGTAGAATGATAAAGGAGATGGATAATCATGATGATGAAACGGGCTCAAACAGCCATTGTTGGGATGATGCTAGTTGTCGCTGGATGTGGAGGAGAGCCGGCAACACCAGTGAGTACGGTGGCGCCGTCAACGACACCGACGGCGGTAGTTAGTGCGTCGCCGGTTGCTGCAGCGACGGCAACACCGGCAGCCGCTACGGTGCAGCCGGCGGCAAGCAGCACTCCGCAGCCGAGCGCAGCGCCGACAGCGAAGCCAACAGCTGCTGCGGCAACGCCAGCACTGAAAGAGGCCGCTACGGCGAAGCCGGCGCCGACGTCATCAGTGCCAGCGCCTGCCAGCGCGGCGCCATCCCCCTCCGCATCCGCTAAGCCTGCGGATGGCGGCACCAGCACCGCAGCGCAGGCACAGGTGCTGTATAAGGACAATTGCATGTCCTGCCACGGGGCGGGGCTTGCAGGCGACTTCGGGCCGAACCTGACGAAGGTCGGTTCACGCAAGACCAAGGATGAGATCGTTGCGCAGATCCTTGGAGGTAAAGGCGATATGCCACCTTTCAAAAGCGCATTGAAATCCGAAGAAATCGAAGTGCTGGCCACATGGCTAGCAGACAAAAAATGATCGTTTAAGCAGCATGGAGGGCTTTCATCGCATGGGTTTTGTTTCAGTACTAAGTTTTGCTCATCAACTAATTTGTCAGCGGGCTCAGCCGGGGGATACAGTCGTCGACGCGACTCTTGGCAACGGCGTGGATGCCTTGTTCTTAGCGAAGCTGGTAGGCACCCGCGGCAGCGTTTACGGCTTCGATATCCAGCAGCAAGCGCTGGATCAATCAAAGATGCGTCTGGAGAAAGAACTTCCAGACGCATCTTCTTGTGTGTATATGAGCCTATGCAGCCATGCGCTCATGGAGGCGGCTGTGCCGCAGGACCGCCATGGCAAGGTCGCCGCGGTCACATTCAATCTCGGCTACCTGCCCGGCGCCGATCCGGCAACCATTACGAAGCAGGAATCCACGATCCCTGCTCTCGAGGCTGCCCTCCGCCTGCTCCGCAAAGGCGGTATCGTAACCATCGTGCTCTACAGCGGGCACGATGGAGGATCGGAAGAAGCTGCGGCCGTCGAAAGCTGGGCCCAGCGCCTTCCGCTCGCAGCCTTTCAGATGCTGCGCTACCAATTTATGAATACCAGCCCGCATGCTCCCTATCTCTTAGCTCTAGAAAAAAGATAGTCGCATGATATAATGCTAGAGAATGCATTAGTTTATTATTTGTAGGAGAAATTAGAGAAGAAAGTAGGGATAGTTAGTGAAATCATACCCGCTTCAATTTCAACCTGAAATGAAAGAACGTGTCTGGGGTGGAAGAGCCCTAGAAAAGTTTGGTTTTAAGCTTCCAGAAGGTGCTATTGGCGAAGGCTGGATGATTGGCGATCACCCGAATGGAACGACGAAGGTGATTAATGGCGAATTAGCAGGCCTTGGTCTCGACGAAATTCGCGAGAAATACGGCAAAACGTTATTCGGCACGAAAGGATTCTCCGAAAAAAACGGCCGTTTCCCACTACTCATTAAGTTATTGGATTGCGAAGACGACCTTTCCGTACAAGTACATCCGAATGATCATTACAAGAATTTGGCTGCCGGCGAGCTCGGCAAAACAGAGATGTGGTACATCCTTGATGCCAAGCCCGGCGCCAAAATTATATACGGCATGCAAGAAGGCGTTACACGTGAAAGCTTAGCTCAAGCAATTGCAGAGAACCGCATTTTGGATTGCTTACAGGAAGTGCCTGTTGAAGCCGGTGATTCCTTTTACATCCCAGCAGGAACGGTCCATGCTCTTGGCGCTGGTGTCCTAGTTGCCGAGATTCAACAAAATTCCGATACGACCTATCGTTTATACGATTATAATCGTCCCGGACTGGATGGAAAGCCTCGTGATCTTCATATTGCAGATTCGCTCAACGTTATCGCTTACGAAGGCTCCGGCTCCACTCGCATGAAAACGGATTTGAATGAAGCTGGCACTTGGTTAACGCTTGCCGAGTCTCCTTTCTTCACCGTGGAAAAAGGCCTTGTAGGACCGAAATGGGAGCTAAGCACTTCTCCTGAAAGCTTCGTCATCCTCGTAATTGCAGACGGTAACGGGACCCTTCAGTGGGCAGATGGCAGCATCTCCACGAAGCCAGGAGACTGCTTCCTGCTTCCTGCCGATCTTGGCAGTTATGCGCTAGAAGGCAGCATGACGGTTATTCGCAGCTACTTGCCTTAATTGTATTTTGTGCAATAAATCCCTCTTACACAGAGGTAATGTGCCTTTGGCATTGGTTTTTATTCTACTATGACTTTAATTTGCCTTTGCTCTGATTTTTCTTTGACTTTACTTTAACTCTGCTCTGACTTGCTTTGACTTTGCTCTGACTTTGTTATGACTTTGCTTTGACTTTGCTTTGATTTGCTCTGGCTTGCTTTGACTTTTCTTTGATTTGCTCGACTTTGTTATCACTTTGTTATGACTTTGCCTTGACTTTTCTCAAATTTGCTCTGACTTTGCCTTAACCTTCCCTTACCCTTTAAGTTTTGATTGTTGTATAAAATACAACAATTGTAGCTTAAAAAGTGATTAGGAGTAGAGAGTGTTGTAAAAAGTACAACAATTTCTCTTAAATAAGCTACTTTCTTTGAAAATCAGTCGAAAATGCTGTACAAAATGCAACTTTACTGCGATTTTATCGGTTTAGGATTGAAATTGTTGTATGATGTACAACTTTGTTAATTGATTTAGAGTAAAAAGAGAAATCTCCTAGGAAAGTTGAGTTATAGGAAGTCTCTCTCTCTGCAAAGTTATGTTACAGTGAAGTCTCTCTCTGCAAAGTTTAGCAGTGCAGTCTCTCAGCTGAGTTGAGTATCTTTCAAAAAGCAGGGTGCGATCCTCGAAACGAAAACAAGCCTCCCAGACCACTTTCATAGTGGTTTGGGAGGCTTGTTTAGTTAAGGGACGGTCTTTCAGGTATTAAGCACCCGTTCAAGACAGCACCCTTTTCGCAGCTGCTATTCTTCGGATAAGCTGCTTTCTTTTAAAATAACGTCATGCGCTCCGCCTTCAACAAGGCTGGTTGCAGAAACGAGTGCAATTCTCGCTTTGCTCTTCAGCTCATCCAAGCTTAATGATCCACAGTTGCACATCGTGGACTTTATTTTACCAAGCGTCTTGTCCAGGTTCTCCTGCAGGCCTCCAGCGTATGGAACATACGAATCGACGCCTTCTTCAAACAAGAGCTTGTTTTTGCCGCCTGTATCATAACGCTGCCAGTTGCGGGCACGATTGGAGCCTTCACCCCAGTATTCTTTCACGAAGTTGTTGCCAACTTTTAGCTTTCTGGTCGGGCTCTCATCGAAACGTGCGAAATATCGGCCCAGCATAACAAAATCAGCGCCCATCGCTAAGGCTAATGTAATATGGTAGTCATGTACGATACCACCATCGGAACAGATTGGAATGTAGGTACCTGTTTCTTTGAAGTATTGGTCTCTGGCTTCAACAACTTCCATGAGGGAAGAGGCTTGTCCGCGACCAATCCCTTTTTGCTCCCGAGTGATACAGATAGATCCACCGCCGATGCCGACTTTAATGAAGTCCGCTCCTGATTCCACCAGATAAAGGAATCCTTCACGGTCTACAACGTTACCTGCGCCGATCTTCACATTGAAATTCTCTTTCACATACTGAACCGTTTCACGCTGCCATTCGCTGTAACCATCTGAAGAATCGATGACCAGAATGTCTACTCCCGCTTCAACAAGCGCAGGCACTCTTTCTTTATAATCCTTCGTATTAATCCCCGCACCAACAATATAGCTTTTGTTACCGTCCAGCAGCTCCATCGGATTTTCTTTATGCTCATCATAATCCTTGCGGAAAACGAGAGTGTCGAGCTTCTGATGCTCATCCACAATCGGTAAACAATTCAGCTTGTGATCCCAAATTAAATTGTTTGCTTCCGATAAAGTAATTCCTGATTTTCCATAAATTAATTTATCGAAAGGCGTCATAAAATGATGGATTTGGCGATCCAAAGGGTCACGACTTGTCCGGTAATCACGTCCCGTTACAATACCAAGCAATTTTCCATTCGCTGTACCATCGTCGGTAATGGCAACCGTAGAATGACCTGTTTCCTCTTTCAACGCCAGTACATCACTTAGCGTATGCTGGGGAGTTAAGTTCGAGCGGCTAACTACAAACCCTGCCTTGTACCCTTTTACTTTACGCACCATAAGTGCTTCTTCTTCAATCGATTGTGAGCCAAAAATGAACGAAATCCCGCCACTCCGCGCCAAAGCAATCGCCATTCCATGATCGGATACGGCCTGCATGACAGCAGATGAAAACGGGATATTGAGCGAGATCGCAGGCTCCTCACCTTTATTGAATTTAACTAATGGTGTCTTAAGCTTCACATTCGCCGGTGTACATTCCTTCGTTGTAAGATTAGGAATCAACAAAAACTCACTAAACGTACGGGATGGTTCTAAGTAATACGTAGCCACTTTACGATTCCTCCTAATATAGGGATCTTTGAGCGTAGCTCAAAGTCTCTCATTTATCTTTGATCCATAGGTAAATTTTTTCAATCTTATCACTGAACCTTACCTGTGGTCAATGGATTTTTTAGGGAAATCCTTCGATGGGATCTAAAAAGGTTTAAGAAGCTATGTCGTCCAAACCTGCGGTTCGGAATTCCCGTTCAAATATTCGATATAAGAAGGCGTAATTTCGAGTACTACGTAGTTTGGATCATGCGGACCATTGAACCATTGTTTCATGGAGTCGTTCCACAGCCTCTCTCGAAGGGCATTATTTGCAGTAATCGTAGCCGTTGCTTGGATCTGCAAAATTTCTGAGGAAGTCTTGCCGTCATAGCCTACTAGAATGTGTACATGGGGATTGTCTTTTAGCTCGTCCACTTTATCCGTCTTTTTGTTAGTCGTAAGGTTAATGGTCAATCCATCGTGGAATAAGGCCATGTAACGTACTTTTGGCTTGCCGTTGTCTACTGTTGCAAAGGAGCAAACTTGATTAGCATTTAGTACCTTTACGATCTGATGTTCAAGCTGTTTATTCTTGGTTTCAATCATGAGTTTCTCTCCTCTCAAGTATCAATGATTAAGTGTTTCAACTACCATAGATTACCCTCAAGAGGCCATGGTTAAACCATATATGCCGGGCAAAAAAAGCCCCACTCCCTATTCACACGGGGAGCGAGGCTTCGATTATACGGCTGCCACTTGCTGAAGCGGCATGGTGTAATAGCTTGCCGGCTGCTGTGCGTCCGGCGGAAAGTGTACAATAAGCAGCTCATTGCTGCTTTCGTCGATCTCTCCGCTCTGCAGATACGTCTGCAAAGCGAAAGGAAGCACCTCAAGCATTGCATGCTTGTGGAGATCTTTTTCATTGATGCGGAGACTCTGGAAGTCGCCGCTTACGAGCTCAGGCTGCTCAGCCAGCAGCCTCAGGTACGCGTTCTGCTCAGACTTCTCCAAGGTGAAGTCCCACCATATTTTGCGCGGCTTATATTTATGGCCCAGGAAATAATCCAATTTCATCAAGCCTTCAATGACGTGCATGTTTATCGTTTCACGATGCATCAGGAAGTCGCGCAAACGAGTAAACAGATCCTCGAGCTGATGCCCAATCTTCTGCCAGCCGCGGCTCTCCCAGAAGTCACCGAACTCTTGAAAGAAATCAAACGCAGAAGCGAATTCTTTGGCGATTAAATATTTGACCGTATGATCCATGCGGTGCGCGTTCCAATATTTCTCGAGCACATCCTCCACCCGTTTGATGCGAATCAAATCAGTGAATGGCAGAATGTCATTGCCGAGAATCTCATATGGCGCGTGGTCCATATAAACGTAGCCGTATTTATGCGCGTCATTGCGCATACCCGTGCCGCGCAGCATTTTCAGGAATCCGAGCTGCAGCTCTTCTGGACCTAGTTCAAAGACATCGTTAAACGTCTTCCGAAACGAGTTATAATCCTCTTCCGGCAAGCCGGCAATAAGATCGAGATGCTGATCGATTTTCAAACTGTTTTTCACCTTAGATACTGTACGGCTCAGCTTGAAGAAATTTTGCCTGCGCTGCACTAAATCGTTGGTCGTGTCATTCGTAGATTGAACACCGATCTCGAAGCGGAATGTACCTGGTGGGGCATTCTCTGCTAGGTAATCGAGAACTTCTGGACGCATAATGTCCGCAGTAATCTCAAACTGGAACACGGTGCCGCGATGATTGGCAATGAGGAATTCAAAGATTTCCATCGCGTAATCACGCTTAATATTAAACGTCCGATCCACGAACTTGATCAGCTTCGCGCCGGAGTCGATTAAGTACAGCAGGTCTGACTTGGTGCGTTCCATATCAAAATACCGCACACCGACCTCAATACTCGACAAGCAGAATTGGCAGGAGAAAGGACAGCCACGGCTTGTCTCGAAGTAAACAACACGATTAGCCAGACTAGGTACATCCTCTGCAAAACGGTGCGGAGAAGGGATATCATCCAGCTTCAGCTTTGGTCTGCCTGGCATCAGTACGATTTCCTCGCCTTTGCGATAAGCCAGTCCATAAACAAAATGATATTTGCGAGTCGTCGAAATTTCCGTCAGCAGTTGGTGGAAGGTCTCTTCCCCTTCGCCCATCACAATGAAATCGACCTCAGGAATGCGATTCATCCAGTACTCGGTATCATAGGAGACCTCGGGGCCGCCAAGCATGATTAGGAGATCTGGCCGAATCTTTTTGATCATTTTAATAATCGTGATCGTTTCTTCTATGTTCCAAATATAACAAGAAAAACCCAATACATCCGGGGCCTTTTGGTAAATGTCCGAAACGACGTTCATAACAGGGTCTTTGATCGTATATTCTGTAATTTCAACGTCAAAATCCTTCTCGCAGAACGCTTTCAAATAGCGTAAAGCCAAGGAGGTATGAATGAATTTGGCATTAAGTGTGGATACAAGTACTTTCATTATCAAAAAACCTCGTTCTGTTCTCGTTTATCGTACAATCTAATTCTACACGAAAACCGAGGAAATACAAAGGTAAGCCCTCCCAAAGAAGACTAAAGGACCATATCATCATCCAACTGAGGATTCTCATAAGGGAACTGCAAATAGGAGGCTTCCTGAATCGCATTTTTCCACCGTTCGGCATGAGAATACAGCTGATCTTCGACTTCTTGCATTCTTTGTTGCAATTGACCGGTATTTTCAGCGGGTCCACTTTGCAAAGCCTTTTGCAGGGTGGTGCGTTCTTCGAACCATTGCGTTAACTGATATAAAAGCATAAGAAATTCCCACCTTTTCTCACATGTAGTGTTGCATCATGTAAGTAGCAGTGTTCCCTTTTTTGGAGGTGGGCATACAGTTGTTTGCCTTTAAGCGCGTTTTCCGCCCTTATTCGGCGAGGATGGCGATTGAGCTTTGGCTGAGAAGGCCATTTCTGCCCTATCAGCTGATCTACTGGTCTTTCGCTGAGAAGCATTTTGCTAGTTCAACACTGCCCCGTCTTTCACGAGAACAGCTTGCAGCTCCACAATATCAATTTGCGCAGGTTGAATACCATGTTTAACGGCAAGTCCTGCTGCTGAACCGGCTGCTTGCCCAGTTGCCATACAGCTTGGAGTAAGGCGCGTTGTTGCGAGTGCCTCATGGGTCGTTGAGATACAGCGCCCTGCGGTTAGCAGGTTCTCAATTTTTTGCGGCAGCAGGCAGCGGTAAGGAATGTCGTAGGCTCCGTCGCCTTCGACCCAAGCAGCGGTCACACCTTTACCGGATGGATCGTGAATGTCGATCGGATAACCGCTGCGTGCGATAACATCTTCAAAATGGCGTCCTTGAACGACATCAGCAACCTGCAGCGCATATTGGCCGTCAATCCGGCGCGTTTCGCGGATACCGATTTGAGCGCCTACCGATGAAATCGAGGCTTTTTCGAAGCCTGGCAGGTTGTTCTTCATGAACTCTGCTACCATCAACACCTGCTTACGCCCCAGCTCTTCAGCTTCTGTCAAATCCTCAACATTAGTTCCATCAAGCCCCTGCACACGCGTAGTGTTGACCAGTACTTCGTCGGACTCAGGACCTGTGAAGAAGAGCACTTGATCTCGATTAATCGGCAGGTTCGCTTCCTTCCAGTGCTTGTAATAACCCAAAACGCCGGACAAAGGCAGATCAGCAAGCTCGGCAATCGGTGTCTTTTTATAAAATTCATCTGGATGTTCAATCATGTACTGTTTGACGACTTTCAAATTCACACCGCGCATCCGGAATTTCATCGTCATCGGTTGTGTGAGTCTATCGCCGTCACGCCCTTGCAAGCAAGGTGCTCCTGATAAATAAGCAAGATCCGCATCTCCTGTTGTATCAATAAACACTTTGCCTTTCACATCAATTCTACCCGACTTGGACGTTAATTGTACGGACTGGATACGGTTGTCCACGGTCTCTACATGATCAACAAAGCTATGGAATAGCAGCTTAACACCCGCTTCTTTCAACATATCAACAGCAAGCACTTTATAAATCTCAGGGTGGTATGGCGTAATCGTATTCACAAAGCCAACCGTGTCCCGAAGATGGCCTGGGGATGCTTTCATTGCCATGAGGCGGTCGATAATCTCTTGCGCGAGACCTTTAATGACTTGCTTGCCATCTGTTGTATGAAATGTCATCCATGGATAAACAAGCGCAGCGGTTGACATCCCGCCAATAAAGCCGTATTTCTCTATCAAAACCGTCTTGGCCCCGCTCCGTCCAGCCGCAATGGCTGCGTTCACACCAGCTGGACCTCCGCCTACAACGACGATATCTGCTTCAATTATTTTGTTCATCTGTATTCGCTCCCTTTGTTTAAATACTTTTGAGTTCCTTGCTTCCCCCTTAGTGTAGTTTAAATTTAACCTTCTTTTTAGTTTAAATTTAGTTTAAAATTGCAGATACAAAGTAATTGAAATGAGGGATTCACGGACATATGCGCAAACGAATTACGCTTCACGATTTGGCTGCTGAACTCGGTCTTACGATACAGACGGTGTCTAAAGCGCTGCGTGGACTCCCCGGGATGTCCGAACAGACAAGAAGTGAAGTGTTCCGGCTTGCACGCGAGCTTGGCTATATGACCAAAGATCAGAAACAAACGCTGCAGCTGGATCATATTTCACCCTATCCTGTTGTAAAGCGCCGGTTTGTGCTGGTCCAAAATAAACAGTCTTTAAACTTCAATCGACTATTGCTGCAAGGACTGCACGAAAGATTCATGGAATTCGGCCACACGGTGCAGCCTCTCCTCATTCCTCCACAACTGAAGCCATCGCAATTTGAGGCATGGGCTGAGGAACAAGATCTGCTGTATGCTGAAGGTGTGTTCATTGCGCCGCGGATGAATTTGGATCTTCTGGAGCAGAAATTGTTGGAGCTTCCGCTTCCTCGCATTCTGCTGAACTTCCCACCGCAGGAAACCAAGGTAGATAGCGTGATTTGGGATGTATATGAGGCTATTTTTCAAGCTGTTCGAAGACTTGTGCGAATGGGGCATCGGAAAATTATGTATGTGGGAGATGCGTTGGATCAACGTGGCTTCGTTATCCGGTGGCAGGCGTTTCGCGAGGCGATGAAAGAAGCCGGGTTTTCGGTGGATCCGCAAGAGCATGCGACGGAGCGAGACGCCACAGATCAGTGGCTGCATAATTTCGGAGTCCTCTATAGGACGTACAAGCCTACTGCCGTTATTTGCGGTATCGACGAAGAAGCTGCTCCTGTGTATCACACGCTGCGCCACTTAGGGGTTGCTGTTCCGCAGCAATGCTCGTTAGTCGCACTGCTCAATGAACAAAGTGACACGCTCCCACTGTGCTCGCGCCCGCAGCTGCCGATTCGAGAAACCGGCTATCGCGCAGCGGATCGGATGCTTTGGCGGATAGCGAATCCGCATTTACCCTTTGAGCATGTGCGATTACAGGGAGAATTTTTCGCGGGGAGCACGATTCAGAAGCTGCCGGGGAAGGTGGCGGATAAATAGTTCCCCTTGGTATATACACCTTGAAAGTCGCGCGCTATATAGGATCTTCCCTCATAGCGTTTCTTTTGCTTTTCCGAACGTGGTATATTGTAAGGTGAATGATCTGACCGGAAGGTAAGCGATCGCAATAGGAGGTCTTTTTTATGCAAAAGAAGCCAGGTAAGTTTCAAGGTCCAAATAAAAACCAGAACCAGACTCCCAAATTCAAGCAAAATAAGAATCAGAGCCAGAATCCTGCTCCGTCTAAAGGGAATCAAGAAATGAGTACCCGTCAGTACACCGTCAAGGAGTCCTCTGAGCTTCTGCCTTTTTTAATAGAAAAGCTTTCGAGTTTGGGCCGGAATTCGGTTAAAGCCATACTTGCCCGTGGACAAGTCGCAGTGAATGGCAAAGCCGTAACAGCATACAACTATCCATTGCAGCCAGAGCAAACGGTCACCATTAACAAGGATAAAATCATCGAAGATATCCCGCTCGCTGGCATGACGATTTTGCATGAAGATGAAGATGTGATTGTCATTCAAAAGGATGCCGGGCTGTTATCTATCGCCACAAATACGAAAGAAAATGAGATTACGGCCTATCGACAGCTTACGGCACATGTTCGAAACCACGATCCGAAGGCTCGGATTTTCGTTGTACATAGACTGGATCGAGATACATCGGGCGTGATGATGTTTGCCAAAAACGAGAAGGCTCAGCAGCACCTACAGAACACTTGGCAGGAAAGTGTCAAAGAACGCACTTATGTTGCCTTGGTTGAAGGCATGGTGAAGAAGCCTGAAGGGACCATTTCCTCATGGCTCAAAGAGCATACGAAGTCGCTTAAAATGTTTTCGACGCCGTATCCGAATGATGGACAGCATGCAGTTACTCATTATAAAACGCTACAAGCGAACCGGAACTTTTCACTGTTAGAAGTTAATCTCGAAACCGGCCGCAAAAATCAAATCCGCGTTCATATGCAGGACATCGGTCACCCCGTTGTTGGCGATAAGAAATACGGTTCAAAAACGAAGGAAATCGGCCGTCTTGGACTGCATGCGCGTGTCCTTGCATTTATGCATCCGACGACGGGTCAGCTGCTGCGATTTGAGACGCATATTCCGAAGCTGTTTTTGAATCCTTTTAAGGAGTTACCTGCGAAGAAATAATTGGCTTGGGGAGCGATAAGAGATGCAAATCGTAGTGCTTGATGGTTACACACTAAATCCCGGCGACCTGAACTGGAGCGGATTAGATTCACTCGGCGAGCTTGTTGTCTATGATCGAACTGCTGAATCGCAGATCATTGAACGCGCTGCTGACGCGGAGATTGTGCTGACGAATAAGACACCTCTTTCCGCTCAAATGATTCAGCAGCTGCCCAAGCTTCGCTATATCGGCGTACTTGCGACCGGGTACAATATCGTTGATATTCATGCTGCCAAGGAGAAGGGCATCATTGTCGCTAACGTTCCTGCTTACAGCACGCATTCTGTTGCTCAACTGGTGTTTGCTTTGTTATTGGAGTTTTGCCATCGGGTGCAGCAGCATAGTGACAGCGTGCTTAATGGGGATTGGTCAGAGTCGATTGATTTCAGCTACAGCCGATCTCCGCTCGTGGAGTTAAATGGTCAAACCATGGGACTGATTGGCTTAGGGCAAATCGGCAAACAAACCGCGTTGATTGCGCAGGCGATGGGAATGAAGGTTATCGCGACAGGCAGCGGAAGAAATGTCCCTCAACCTATTGAGGGTATCGAGTGGGTGCAGCTTGACGAGCTGCTGCAGCGCTCTGATGTCATTAGTCTCCACTGTCCGCTGACACCGGAAACGAATCAACTGATTGATGCTAATCGGATAGCACAGATGAAACCGACGGCTATTTTAATCAATACAGCACGAGGCGGACTTCTCAATGAGGAGGATGTCGCTCATGCGCTCAACGAAGGCAGATTGGCTGGAGCCGGTCTCGATGTGCTGACTGTAGAACCGCCTCGACCGGATAATCCATTGCTGCATGCGAGTAATGTGATCATTACCCCGCATATCGCGTGGGCAACTAAAGAAGCACGAGCTAGACTGATGGATACGGCGGTTGGTAACGTGCGTGCTTATCAAGATGGGCGTCCGGTGAATGTGGTTGGGTAGTGTGTGCAGTACGAGCGAGCAAGTGAGCGAGTGAGTGAGTGAGTGAGTGAGTGAGTGAGTGAGTGAGTGAGTGAGTGGTGAGTGAGTGGTGAGTTCTGGGAATCGTGCCTTGCATCCCTGTTGTGCGGTGGATTTAGTGATGTTTTACAGCGCTAACTGAGCACATTCCATCCCCATGCACACTTTAGCGATGAAAAACATCGTTACAGCAAGCAGATTAGGCTATCTCACTTGGGTACGGCAGTTTTAAGAATGTTTTATATCGCTATCGAAGCTCATTTCCTCCTCATGCACACTTTAGCGATGAAAAACATCGTTACAGCGAGCACATTAGGCTATCTCACTTGGGTACGCCAGTTTTAAGGATGTTTTATATCGCTATCGAAGCTCTTTTCCTCCTCATGCACACTTTAGCGATGAAAAACATCGTTACAGCGAGCAGATTAGGCTATCTCATTTGGGTACGGCAGTTTTAAGGATGTTTTATATCGCTATCGAAGCTCATTTCCTCCTCATGCACACTTTAGCGATGAAAAACATCGTTACAGCGAGCTGATTAGGCTATCTCACTTGGGTACGGCAGGTTTAAGGATGTTTTATATCGCTATCGAAGTACTTTTCCTCCTCATGCACACTTTAGCGATGAAAAATATCGTTACAGCGAGCAGATTAGGCTATCTTACTTGGGTACGGCAGTTTTAAGGATGCTTTATATCGCTATCGAAGTACTTTTCCTCCTCATGCACACTTTAGCGATGAAAAACATCGTTACAGCGAGCAGATTAGGCTATCTTACTTGGGTACGGCAGTTTTAAGGATGTTTTATATCGCTATCGAAGCTCATTTCCTCCTCATGCACACTTTAGCGATGAAAAACATCGTTACAGGCTTGAATTAGAAAAATCAGCTAAGCTAGGATGTTTTCACGCCCCGCAAACATGAACGAAATCAGCTTTTGGGAAGAAAAAACCACCGTCATAGGGTTCACTCCCTAAACGGTGGTCTTCTCTACGTTCAAAACTATGCGGGGCTGCGGGTATTCACTGCCCCGTTTTTTGGCCGCTTAAGTGTTAGCGCACTTAAGCGGTTTTTCGATGTTATTTCAGCAATGCCGCATAATCCATCTGCGGCACAAGCCCTTCTTCTGCAGCCCGCTGGAGCAAGGTCAAGACGGCACCATAGCCGCTCTCACCCAGATTAGCGGTAAACTCATTCACGTACAGGTCGATGTGCGCCTCAGCGACCTGCGGGTCCATCTCCTGCGCGTGCTGCATGACGTAGTCGCGCGATGCTTCCGGATGCGCCCACGCGTATTCGACCGAGGCGCGGGCCCAGCCCGCAAGCGCCTCAAGATCCATGGAGCGCCGTGCAATGATGGCGCCCAGCGGGATCGGCAGGTTGGTGTCTGACTCCCACCAACTGCCCAGATCTGTGAGAAGCGCTAACCCGTAAGACGGGTAAGTGAAGCGCGCTTCATGAATGACGAGGCCGGCATCTATGAGGCCGTCCCGCACAGCAGGCATGATCTCGTGGAACGGCATGACCACGATTTCACCTACGCCGCCCGGAACGTTCTGTGCCGCCCAGAGGCGGAACAGTAAGTACGCGGTCGAGCGCTCGCTCGGCACAGCGACCCGGCGGCCGCTGAGCATGGCAGGGTCCGGCACTATTCTCTCAGGCACTGTTCCCTCAGTTTCAGTTGTTCCTGTTGTCCCTGTTGTTCCTGTTGTTCCTGTTGTTCCTGTTGTTCCTGTTGTTCCTGTTGTTCCTGTTGTTCCTGTTGTCCCTGTTGTTCCCCTAGTTCCCGTTGTTCCCGTTGTTCCTGTTGTCCCCTCTGTTCCCGCTGTTTCCGCTGTACCGCTATTCTTCGTCAGCACCAGCGGTCCGCAGCCTCTGCCCAAAGCGCCGCCGCAGGGCAGCAGGGCGTAGTCCTTCAGCACCCAAGGCAGTGCTGCGTATGAGATCTTAAGGACATCCGGCCCAGTGCCTTCAGCAGCTAACTTGTTCGTAATATCGATGTCGGCATATAAGACATCCAGCTCAGGAGCACCTGGGATTAACCCATGCGCCCAAGCATGGAAAACAAATGTATCGTTTGGACAAGGTGAATACGCAATCTTCATATTAAAGCACCTCCGCTAGGACTGAACTTGCTGCTTCTAAAGCCTTAAATGCATCACCGATACGCCAGGCGTCTCGGTCACGAGGACCAACCGCGTTGGAAATCGCGCGGATCTCCAGCACAGGCACGCCGCGCTGCTGCGCAGCTGTCGCAATGCCGAAGCCTTCCATGGCTTCGGCAGCAGCTCCAGGCACGCGAGCAGCCAGCGCGGCCGCTGTTGCTGCCGTTCCGGTGGCCGTTGCCACCGTAAGCACTGGCGCCATCTGCGCCGGCAAACCAGCGGCTAACAACGCCGCTGTCACTCGCTCGGCCACATCAGCGGCAACACCAACGCGCGTCGAGCCGAAGCCCAGCTCGTCCAAGCTGCTGAAGCCATCCAGCAGCTCCACGCCAAGGTCAGCTGCGATGATCTCGCTCGCCACAACAAGCGAGCCTACCTCCGCTTGACCTACAAATCCGCCGGCAATACCAGCAATTACAACCAAATCATATTCAGCTTTCGCAAGCTCTATCGCTCCGTTCACTGCTGCCGCAGCAAGTCCAACGCCAGCTAAGGCAAATTCAAACCTGCTATCATGGCCAAGGCCGCGCTGGACTGCATCTCTTTCAGGAGCTACAGCTGTCATTATAAGTACACGCATGGTTGTTCCTATCCCCTTTTATGATCAATAACCATTCTTATCTACGATTATTTTACATGAGTAAGGTCAAATAGGAAACTTTCAAGGAATGACCAACTTTCTCGATCAATTCCATTGTGTTGACAATCTCAACTAATTTAATTATTATCTAATTAGACATTAATCAAATTAGATACTCTTTTAAGGAGGTGCACCCGCCATGCAATTAGATAAAATCATTACTTATCACAAGGCTCTCGCAGACGCAACGCGAATACGTTTGCTTATTTTACTAGCGGATGGAGAGCAGAATGGTCAAGTTCTTGCCGAGAAACTGGGCGTTACCCCAGCAACCATTACCCATCACGCAGCCAAGCTTCGCGAGGCCAGCCTCATCAATGAGCGTAGAGACAAGAACACCATTTACTTCACTTTAAATGAGTATTTCATTCGTAGTAATGCCACCGCGACGGCTGATCTCATTTTCAAAAATAAGAAAGGAGAAACTGAACCTATGAAGGATGAAGACCGTAATCAGAACCTCAAACAATCTGTCATTCGAAACTTTATAACCTTAGACGGCAAGCTCAAGCATATCCCTGCTCAACTCAAGAAAAAACTTATCGTCCTAGAACATCTTGTAGAGCAGCTTGAAAAAGGACGCACCTACACAGAGAAGGAACTGAATGCATTTATTAAGAACTACCACCCTGATTTCGCAACGATTCGAAGAGAATTCATTATGCACCAGTTCATGTTTCGCGAGAACGAGATATACGAACTCAATCCAGTGGAGATGTGGGCCAAATGGGAGAACTTATCCTAAATCAGATTGAATCTATAAAAAAAAAGGACGGTTCCCAGTCGATTATACGACCTAAGAACTCGTCCTTGCCTTTAAATCCTTACCCTTTTAAAAGAAACGTATTTCCATCCTCATCCTTAAATGTGGCAAAAGTTCCCCACTGCATCTTTGAAAGTTCCCCTTCGAATTCAACGCCTTTGGACTTCATGTTCTCGTAGGTCGTCTGAATATCATCCGTAACAAAGACCACAGAAGGCTTCAGTTCGGCATAATTTGTCATCATGCTTTTCGGATAAATGACTAGTGCGGATTCAGCTCCTTGCGGCGCTACCTCTAACCAGAAGGCATTAGGACCCATTGACGTTTCGCGAACGACTTCAAATCCAACTTTTTCGGTCCAAAATGTTTTGGCCTTTTGCTGATCCTCAACATAAATGCCAACTGTTGCTATTTTCTGAATCATGAGTGATACCTCCCTGTTTGTGTTCGTTGATTTAAATCAGGTTGCCTCCGCAAGCTTCTTTTCCAGCTGCGTAATCTCAGCTTCCGGAAACATATACTACCTCCAGCAGCCGCAACTCCTCTCATCCCGCTACGATTTACAAGGTGTTGGACACGTTACCCAATTTTAATTCAGATTCTGGACATTCATCCATGCGCCCTCTAGTTGAATGACATATAGTAATTTTGTGAAGGGAGGGATTGACATGAGTTGTGGTTGCGGTCCTGCTGTACCTTATACAGGCACTTCTATAGTCCTCGTATTATACGTCCTTTTGGTTATCGTTCTTAGTACTTTCGGATTTGGTTGGTAATAAAGGAATAAGCGGCTGGGACGATGATTCATGTTCTGGTCGCTTTTCGTTAATCAACCCTCTTTAGATAACAAAATAATACCCATTAAAAAAGCCAATCGTCACGAAAACCTGTAGAATCATAAACAGCAACATATAGAAAATTCGGGCATTTTCCCACTTCTCGGTTAACGTTACTAAGTAGAAATAGATCGGTATACTCACCATCATATAGCGAACGACGCTTACTAGAAATAAGGGTTGACTTGAAAATGGGATGACGATTAACAGCAAGCCATAAACGAAAAATAGCAGCTCATGCTTATTTGTCAAAAGCTTTTTCATATGAACAATGAAGTAACTCAAAAAAACGATAAACACAGCTGTTGATACGGTAAAAGCAATGAAGCCGTTATCCCAGCCATCAGGCGTGGAGAAGTAAGGCTTTTTCAAATAACCAAAATAATTGACAAAAGGTATGGTGGTATACCGGAACCAGTGCAAGCTCTGCTCATGGAAAGGTGCCAAGAAATCACCGGTGACGCTTTTCATATGTAGGAGATAAATACCCATTGGGATAAGGGATAAAATACTATACAACGACCATTTCAGGTAACGCCAGGTCCATTTGAACCCTTCGTCCATAAACACGGTGCCCATGACCAATGCAAGGTTGATAAACCCAGGCACCCTTGTCACGGTAGATAAACTGGCCGCTATAAAGGCAAGTGCATACTTTTTATTGCCTGCATAATAGATGGAGGCTGCCGAGAGCATCAGAAATAGACTCTCTGTGTACGGTAATGTATAGTAAAGCGACGATGGGTAAATCACAATTAGTAATAGTACGGTTCCCGCCTGACGCTCACTGAGTCCCCGCTGCAGGGCAATAAAATAAATATAAATAAGAGCTCCAAGCAAGCATAGATTCGAAACGATCATACCGACTATGGCAGGTTCGAACCAAAATATTTTACCAAGTAAAAAAATCAGTGACGGAAATAGTGGAAAGAAAACCCAATTTGCAGCTGTATGTGGTTCATCCATCCGAAACTTATCATAACCTTGGGTGGCTATTTTTAAATAGGAATACGTATCAAACTTGATAAAATCCTCTAACTTCAGCTTCTCCGTAGAAGCTAGTTCTCCAGGAAACTTCAGCGTCCACTTGGACAATGTGCCCGGCACATTCTGCATATATACGGGTACCTGAGAAGATTTACTGAATAAATTCATCCCGATATATCCAGTAAATAGCATGAGTGCCCGAGAAATAAGGACAAGCAAGGCAATCGACAGTATCACATTGACCTTCCCTCTTCTTGGCTCTTTCTCTAACCGTGATTCCATCATCCATCTCTCCTATCCGAACATCATATATCTTTTCTGTAAATTTACCTGATTTCCCCTCTTTTACCAAGTTAAGGATTCGTAAAGCACTTATTAATATGGACGTTCATTTGTAAAAAATGTTTAATTTTCGTTAAAAATTAATATTTTACATACATTACGATATAATGAAAGCCATATATCATCCTTTTAATCCCCTTTTCAGAATGGAGTCGAGAATTGTGGTTTATCCCGTTTTGACCATTGTGGTCCCCTGTTATAACGAAGAAGAAGTACTCCCAGAAACGGTATTCCAACTTACGAACGTATTACAAACTCTCATCTCTGATAAACTAATTGCCACCGCAAGCACAGTGCTGTTTGTCGACGATGGCAGCAAGGATGCAACTTGGACGCTTATTGAGCGGTTCCACGCCTCCAGTCCCTTTATGACTGGGCTTAAGCTTGCGAAAAATGCCGGGCATCAAAGCGCTTTGCTTGCAGGGCTTATGAAAGCCAAGACCTATTCGGACTGCGTCGTTTCCATTGATGCCGATCTACAGGATGACACGAATGTCATTCGCGAGTTTATCGTCAAATTCCATGAAGGTTACGATATCGTTTATGGCATACGACAGGATCGCTCAGCCGATACGTTTTTCAAACGAGTCACGGCCCAAGGCTTTTATAAGCTAATGACAACGCTCGGTGTGAAAATTCATTACAATCATGCGGATTTCCGCTTAATGAGCAAGCGCACCCTCGAAAATTTGGAGAAATTTCAAGAGGTCAATTTATTTCTGCGCGGCATGGTGCCTCTACTCGGCTTCCCATCCACTCAGGTCTATTATGACCGTAAAGAGCGTTTTGCCGGAGAATCCAAGTATCCGCTTCGCAAAATGCTCGCATTCGCCTTCGATGGCATCACGTCGTTCAGCGTAACCCCTATTCGCTTCGTCACTATGATGGGTTTCCTCTTATTCGCGTTGAGTGTCGTTGCCGGTTTATACGCAATTATAGGCAAAATCCTTGGAGCGAACGTTACCGGTTGGACATCGCTTATTCTTTCAGTTTGGTTCATTGGGGGCGTTCAGCTTCTCGCTCTCGGCTTAATTGGTGAATACATAGGAAAGATATATAAAGAAGTGAAGCAGCGACCGCTTTTCGTCATTGAAAAAGATTTGACAGCGACTGGACAGGATCAGGAAATTGAAAAAGATTTGACAGCGACTGTACAGGATCAGGAAGCGGTTCATCCTCCATCCACCCAAGTAAGCTCAACTCGGTGATCGTATGATGAGCCGGATAAAAGCTTTGTTGACTAGCAGCTTCGCGCGCTTCTTACTTGTCGGTCTGTTCAATACGTTAGTTGGCCTGTCAGCCAGCTTTGCTTTCTTTAATCTGCTGCACCTGAATTATTGGATATCCACTTTCGCAGGAAATACCTTAGGCGCGATAGTAAGCTACACGCTGAATCGTACATTTACGTTTCGTTCCAATGTCAGCGTCGGCAGCAGTTGGTGGAAATTTGCTGTTGTTATTTTGAGCTGTTATGGTCTTTCTTATGGGCTAAGTTGGGCGCTTGCTGAAGCGGCAAGGTCTGTCATGCCATCCATGCAGGCAGATTGGCTGCACAATGCTGCCATTTTGGTTGGGAATGGCCTATATACGATTGGCAATTATTTGGGACATAAATATTTTACATTCCGTACTCATGGTACGGAGAACCCCAGGGCATCCTAATCATTAAGAGGTGATGCCTAATGGCACGAAGAAGAAGCAACCGGGCCATCGTGCCCGGATCGGAACACGGCCTTGGACTGCTCAAGGCTCAAGTCATGAAGAATCAGGGGTATAATGTCAACCCAGAACGACCTGATCTCGTTAAATATGAAGTAGCCCGAACGCTTGGCGTTCCCCTTCAGCAAGGCTACAACGGGCAGCTTAGCTCGGAGGATGCGGGCAAGGTCGGAGGTCCGATTGGAGGGGCAATGGTGCGTGAGCTCGTGCGCATGGCGCAGCAGCAGCTGGCGAATCAGCGGCCACCGCAGCGATAGGTTCATGACAGACAGCCATATTCCGCCGCGGGTGTACATAAACTAGTAGCAAGCTGCTCGCAGCGCTACTTTCTATGTAGAAGTCAGGTGATGATGGCCGATGAATCCCCCAGGCAACCGAACGCCTAAGCCCGCTTGGAAAGGGCTGTCGGCGCAAGCCGGCGATGTGCTGGGCCCCGAATTCTGGCAGGATATTGCCAGTATCATCCCGCTAACCGGGCCAAGAGTCGATATGTATGAGACATCGCAGGAACTCGTTGTTGTGGCTGAAGTTCCCGGATTGTCTTCGCCGGAGCAGATTCAGCTTTCTTTCCGTGACCAATCGCTGCTCATGCGAGGGATGCTCGTTCGGCCCTACCAAGTACTTGATGAACAAATGCGGTTGTCCGAGCGATTCTTTGGCGCATTCGAGAGAGCTTTCCGCCTACCTGGTAACGCTATGACCGATCAAATGCGGGCGCAGTATCACAACGGTTTGCTTATCATTCGTATCCCGCTTGCTCCTCCGGATGGAGAGAAAGTTATTCCGATACAGTTCACGTAATGAGTACACTGTGAACCTAATAAAGATTACCCTCTAACTGGCCTTACTGGCCGATTGGTTGGTAATCTTTTTCAGTAGATAAGAAAGTATAAGTATTATACTTTCTTATCTACCTTGACAAACGCGCTCGTCCTGAAGGACGACGGAGTCGTTTATCCTTGTATCCATAAATTAATCTTTAACAAAAAGAGAAATGAATCTCCCTTTGTCCCCATATAAATAAAAGAGATCGTTCGGAAACGCAGGATTGGAGGGATTACTGTGGTGCGCATACAATTTCAATCTATTCATATTGATGGAATCGCGGAAACATCCAGTGTGAATAGGGGTACAAATCGGATCATTGGAAGGCGTCATTCCGAGAAGATTAACCAGGGGCTCGGGGAAATAAGCGGAGAGCACAATGTTGTTCTAGGTGGCAAGCATACTGTCCAAGATGGCGACACCTTTGATGTTAAACCATCTACACGGAAGAGCTGAGATTAATGATGTGGTTTCAAAAAAAGAAAACGTCCCCGCCTAAAGCGCAGCCAACTACAGGAACAACTACAGCGAAAACATCAACCCCAGCTAGTTCTGCTAGCTCTGGAGCTAGTTCTGGCGCTAGTCTTGGAGCTAGATCAGAAGTTAAAGCTGGAGCCACGTCTCCCGTTCATGATCAACATGTACAGCAATTAGAACGGCGTCTACGTAAATTGGAAGAAGAATTAGCTGATCTTACTGCCAAACACCCGAAGATACATATAGATACCCTGCATATTCATCAACCCGTTTTAGAGAACTTAACCTTTCGATTGGATCATCTCGATATCAAGGAACTAAGCGGTTCTTTGAACTTAGGCAACAATTTCGGCGCCAAGCCAAGTGAGAAAAGTGTCCCGGTTGATGAAGTTTTTAAACGTGCTCAAGTGTCAAAAGAAAGTAAGACCGCCGGCTCTCGTACAGCAGCTGAAGGTGTAGAAGCTGATTCACAAGCTGCAGCCGCTCCGAAAACCGAGCGAACCGCGACCGGATATAAATACACACCACCGCAGTCCAAATCGTAAAGAGGTGATACAAGGTGTCCTCCTTCATGTCCCCAACATTCATTATCGGCTCAATCCGCATCGGATCGGTACAAAGCGCATCCTGTCTCAATATGGGCAATAATTGGCCGACTGATTTTCAAAGCAATCAGAAAACGGTCCAAGGCTTTGGCGCTGTCGAAGGCGACAACAATCAGTTAGTTGGAACGCGTTCTATGCTCAACGACTCCGATTTCCTTGATATGCTCAACATCGGCGATAACGAAACGCCCGATTGGCTGCAGGACATGATTGCCAACCAGGCTAGGACGTCCGGCTTTACCCCTGCTCCCGCCAGCCCGCAGGCCGAACATACGACAAATGCTCCGCAAACTGCTGATTAGAGCAGCTGCGGAGCATTCTTTTTTATACTCGGCCAATGATCAAATCCCCTTTGGTATAAGGTGCATCGATGATGTCATTATCGTAAACCGTGTTGATATTATAAAGCACGTAATTATGATCACCGTCTATTTCTCCAAGGCCGTTGTTCGCTTTCCCACTTGTAGACCAATTCACTTGTGTGTTGGTGCCAATAAAAATTCCTGATGCATCGGAAATGGAATTAACATGGATAGAATCAAATTCAATAAGCGGCGGATCTAGTGGGCACGGTAATTTCAACATGGTTTCACCCACCATTCAACTATACTTGGTTAGTGACAGCTGGTTTAAAATCTTGATCATTAATTGGTGAATCAATAAAGTCGTTGTCATAGATGAAATTAACAATATTGGCGGAGACAGAATTGCCGATCCACTGACCGGTTCCGTAATTGTTTTTGCTGTGTGAATCCCAGCTGGATTGCGCATTCTCACCGATCCCGATGGTTGCATTCGTATTCTGGTTGTTAATATTAATCATGTTAAAAACGATGGAACTCGGCACACTGCTCACTCCCTGTATTTGGATAACTTCCAGCTTCTTCTGCCCAGCTTGAGGGACTTGGGCCGGAGACTTGTATGTTAGCCTATTCATCCAGAGCCGAAATGGTACCAAAAAAAAGACCCTTTCCCATATCGGGAAAGAGTCCTCCTTTACCACCAGAGTCCTGGACCACCGAAGCCAAAGCCACCGCCATAAGGGTAACCACCAAAGCCACCGCCATATCCAAATCCACCATAAGCATAAGGTGCAGTACCAATCGCTAACAGATCAAATAAAACCAATGGAATAATCGCTTTTACTTGAACCTTTTTGCCTTTTTGCGGAGCGACAATCAACGTGTTACCGCTGATCCTCACCAATTTACCAGTTACTTGAGTTCCGTCTTTCTTAAGAGCCACGATATTTTTCCCGACCAATTTCCGAACGTCGTCTTTACGAATTTTGGATGCCACGAACGTCCACCTCCTTCAGCTACCAGAGATACATTGCTCTACAGTGTACGGCTGTGTAGGTAATATCGCTTGGATAGCTGTCCATTCTCCTATATAAATACGCAGTTGTCCCTCTTTCTGTTCAACCAAGGATAAACGACTCCGTCGTCCTTCTGGGACGAGCGCGTTTGTCAAGACTGATGACGCGAAGTATAAAACTTATACTTCCTTATCTACGCAAAAAAATTGCCGTCTCTCCAGCCCTAAGGCCAAGATAACGACAATTTTATGGATAAAAACTGCTTATGCTTTGCGAATCTTTCCAAGCTCTGTGGTAATCGCATCAATTTCGCTAATGCTGAAATTTTCTTTGCTGACGACCAAGTCATATAAGTCCTTCAAGTCCTCATATACTTCCTGCTTGACGTTCGAGGCTTTAATCGACCCACCGGTAGCCATGCGAAGCTTTCTCTTAATTTCTTCAAACATATATTCCACGTTTTCTTCCGACCAAATGTTCAAATCCATAGCTTTATATTCTTCCTTCCTCTAAGCGCGTGTGCCACATTAAGGAGCAAGCTCCCCTTCTGTTATTCTAAAGCACTTATCGGATGTTGTAAAATGAAATCCATTGGCTGATTTAAGCAGATTCTGTGTTGACAAGTGTCACTAGCGGACGCTGCTGTTCATAGGAATCTAAATCTAAGCTGACACAGATGAGGCGGATATGCTCTTCAGCCAGTTTCCGCGCTTCCTCATAGGATTGTTTAAACTGAATGCAGTAGGAGATGAGGCCATGTAAGGACATAAACAAATTCCACGGAAGAGTAAACTTCCTGCTCTCGGCTCCCGGTTGATCGGCCATCACTTGACGGATGACAATAGCAAACATTTCCAAGGACTGTGCTTGCTCTGTTCGTGAATATTGCTGCAGCTCTGGCTCGTTAATCATGAACATCATTTCGTAATGATGCGGATTGTTCAAACCAAACCAGACGAACTCCATCATCAACTTTTGAAGCAGATTCACGCTAAACCCTTGCTCACGAACAATCATTTCCCGCTGACGCTGTACTAATTCGGAGAAATCTTCCTTAATTAACGCATAAAACAGTTCAGCTTTCTCATTAAAATGGTAATATAACGCACCATGGCTGTACCCCATTGCTTTAGCGATGCTGCGCATCGTTAAAGCGCGATAGCCGAAAGTAGCGAATAATTCCCGCGCTTCCGCAAGTATTCGTTCTCTGCTAAGCTCTTGCGCGACTGCTTTCCTAGCCATTCCTATCCCTCCGCATCCTTAGCTTCTCTATGAAATTAGTTGTGCCTTGTAACCCAAGCCTGCCTATTCCGGCAAGCTCTTATGAACCCTGTATTCGTTCTCTCCTGCGATAACAATGCCTTGACCTTGTGTGAAATCAGTTGCCCAGTTGATAAATGCATCCGCTGCCGCTGCCAAAGGATAACATGCCACAGTCACTCTATCCGTAAACTGAATGTCTCCTAGGAGCATCCCCTGACTTCTCAACTCGTTCTCGAGTTTGCCATACCACGTATAGTCAACCTCAATCAGCACTTGCTGATGATTGACTTTATAAATTGGCTGTCCTGCTTCAATGCCTACCACGGCTCCATCCGCATAAGCTCGAATGAGTCCGCCCGCGCCAAGCATGATGCCGCCGAAATAACGGGTAACGACAATAACGATATTCTTAAGTCCTTGATGCTTAATCACTTCCAGAATCGGCTTTCCTGCTGTACCGCTCGGTTCCCCATCATCAGATTGCTTCTGAATCTGATCCCTTTCTCCGATGACATAGGCGCTGCAGTTATGTGTGGCCGACCTGTGTTCCTTCTTGATAGCTTCAATAAATAGGGTAGCTTCTTCTTCTGACTCTACCGGTTTGGCATGACCGATGAAACGCGACTTCTTGATGATGATTTCCGACGATCCGTACGATTGGATAGTTTTGAAATGTGCTAGCATAGCCGACCTTTCTTGGTAGAAGGAAACATCTGTTTCATTATATTCTACACACATCCTTTGACTTCGACAATATAGAAAGAAAATTTACCACATAAATAATGGAAATTTTCGATGGAAAAAACGACCAATCCGATAGGATTGATCGTTTTTTTGCTTGGCATTATGAATTAATTCTGCAAGCGTGCTTCGAGCTCCGCTTTTTCCTTCTCATAACCCGGTTTGCCTAAGAGGGCAAACATGTTCTTTTTATAAGCTTCAACGCCTGGTTGGTCAAAAGGATTCACACCCATCAGGTAACCGCTGATCCCGCATGCTTTTTCGAAGAAATACACCATATATCCGAAGGAGTAAGGCGTCATATCCGGCAGCGTTACGATCAGGTTCGGTACGTTACCGTCTGTGTGAGCAAGCATCGTACCTTGGAAAGCTTTCTTATTCACGAAATCCATCGTTTTCCCGCTCAGGAAGTTGAGTCCGTCCAAATCATCAGGATCTGTGCCAATTGTAATATGGTCAGCCACTTGATCAACTTGAATGACCGTTTCAAACAGAATCCGGTTGCCATCTTGAACGAACTGACCCATGGAGTGCAAATCCGTCGAGAAGTCTACCGATGCTGGATAAATACCTTTGTAATCTTTGCCTTCGCTTTCACCGAACAACTGCTTCCACCATTCCGATACGAAATGCAGGGAAGGCTCGTAGTTAACGAGAATTTCGATCGTTTTCCCTTTACGGTAAAGTGAATTTCGAACAGCAGCGTATTGATAAGCTTGATTCTCGCTCAACTTCGGATTGGAGAATTCATGCTGCGCATCTGCCGCGCCTTTCATAATCGCTTCCACATCAATACCCGCTGTCGCGATTGGCAATAAACCAACAGCTGTTAATACCGAATAACGTCCGCCTACATCATCTGGAATGACAAAGGTTTCGTAACCTTCTGCTGTAGCGAGAGTTTTGAGAGCACCCTTCTCTTGATCCGTTGTAGCATAGATACGTTTGCGCGCAGCTTCTTTACCATATTTCTTCTCTAACAACTCACGGAAAATACGGAAAGCAATCGCTGGCTCTGTCGTTGTACCAGACTTTGAGATCACGTTCACAGAGAAATCTTTGCCTTCAAGCAATTGAAGCAAATGCGTAACATATGTAGAGCTGATGTTATTTCCTACGAAATAAATCTCAGGTGTCTTACGTTTATCTTTTGGCAAAATATTATAGAAAGAATGAGACAACATCTCTAGCGCCGCGCGTGCGCCCAAATAGGAACCGCCGATACCGATAACAACAAGCGCCTCGGAGTCGGATTGAATTTGTTTAGCAGAAGCCTGAATACGAGCAAATTCCTCACGATTATAATTCTCAGGAAGATCAACCCATCCTAAATAATCGGAGCCTGCACCCGTTTTGTTATGCAGCTGTTCATGCGCTAGCTCTACTTGAGCCGCCAAATAATCAACCTCATGCTGGGATAAAAAGGATAGTGCTTTACTGTAATCAAATTGTAGTTTCTTACTCACTATGCTCGCCTCCATCTCTATTTTTTTCCTTTTCCTAGCATACTTATTTGCCTGTCCAAAAGCAAGTAAGCGATCCTATATTGAATGATATTCATCGATGAGCGATCACGTAAGCGGAGAGACTTTGGTCTCGGACCACAGATCCCTATAAAGTAATTCACAGGTTATAATTGCCATGATAAAATGAATCTAGAGGTGAAGGATCATGAAACGTATCGGCTTTATTGGACTTGGCACTATGGGCAAACCCATGGCTGCTAACCTTATTCAAAAAGGTTTTATGGTAACTGTATATAATCGGACTGCTGAAAAAGCGGACGAGCTAGCCCATCTTGGTGCTGAAATGAGTTTAACTCCTGCGGAAGTAGCTCGCAGTTCGGATGTTCTGATTACAATGCTTAGCAATGACGCTTCACTACTTGAAACGTTCTACAGTGAGCAGGGCATTCTGAGTGGCATTCATCCCGCTCTGACGATTATTGACTCCAGTACCGTAGCCCCACAAACAAGTCAAAAGCTGGCTGAGGAGCTCGCAGCGCATTTCGTCGACTTCCTCGATGCGCCTGTCACTGGCAGTAAACCTGCTGCCGAAGCAGGCACGCTTACTTTCATGGTCGGCGGCAGCCAAGAAGTGTTCGATGAGCATCAGGATGTATTCCTCGCACTTGGCAGCAAAGCACTTTACCTCGGGCCGAGCGGCTCCGGTTCGTATGCCAAGCTTGCCCACAACACGATGGTGGGCATTAATTTAGCCGGCTTAGCCGAAGGCTTATCCATTGCGGTTAAAGCAGGGGTGAACCCTGCTCAATTCTTAGATATTGTTCGCTCCGGCGGAGCGAACAGCAAGATGGTTGAGCTGAAAGGCGATAAGATTATCGATCGCGATTTCAGCAATCAATTCTCCCTGAAGCTGATGCTGAAGGATCTGCAGCTTGCGCAGGAAATTACGGGCAAGTTCCAACTGCCGACGCCTATGCTGCAATCGGCAACCAACTTATTCCAAATCGGCCTAAGTAAAGGCCTGGGTGAAGAAGATTTGAGCTCCGTCATTCAGTGTTATGAAGAATGGATGGGGCAGCAGGTCGTTCGACCTAGCGAGCCTGTCGTTGCTGCAGAGAAGCCGGCATCGCCGCTTTCTGGCCGCGAACGCCGCCGGAACACGCGCGTGAAGCTGGACATTAGCCTTAAGCTGTCCATTTACCAGTGGGAGCAGGAAGGTTCCTTCTCCGGCCAAAACATCGACGGTACCCTCTTCGACTTGTCCGAGAGCGGACTGCAGATCACATCTGCCGCCCCGCTTGCGCCGGACATGTTCATCGTCATCCACTTCCCGCAGGAAGCGGAGCTGCCGCCAATCACCGCTCGCGTGATTCGCATCGAGCCTGACGGCCGCAACTTCCGTTATGGCTGTATGCTGTCTGCGTTGCCGCCTTATGTGCGGATTAAGCTGGAGCAGTATATTGAGGATCATATTGCGTATGCAATGTAGGAAAACCCTTTTAAAGAAACCCTTAGAATCGACAAGCCACGACAACCAGCAAAAAGAAATAGTGATTATACATTAATGAAATAGTGATATAGGTTTACGCGACGCGTGAAGAACATGCCGTCTTTCCCTTTTGGGAGAGGCGGTATTTTTATTTTGCAGGGGAGGTTAGGGCTTGGCTTGGCTTCTCTTCTCTTCTCTTCTCTTCTCTTCTCTTCACTTAACACACTGCACACACTGCACACACTGCACACACTGCACACATTGTACTATAGCAAACTGCACTGCACTACAACTACACTACAACAGACCAGACCAGACCAGATCAGACCACACCACACCACACTACACTACACTACACTACACTACACTACACTAGACTACACCAGGTTAGCCCACACCACAGCTCAACTTAAAGTTGAACATAGCGTGAAAATAAGAAAAAACACTTTATATTTGGAGGTTGGAATGATGGACTTTGTAAAAGAGCATGAAAACTTTGTAAGATTCCATGAGGAGAAACGCTCAGGAGAGCGATTGCGCCGGTTAAATGAGGGGCATGGCTATGCGGAAAAACAGTTTATACAGAATATCTGGTGGCCGGTCATTGGGCATTTTCGCCATCTTCATCCCGAGTATGAAGTAAGAGATTTTCAGGACAACACCAGATTTGTCGACTTTGTATATCTCCGTCCGCCGCATCGGATTTGTTTCGAGATCGACGGTTACGGTCCGCATGCTCGAGATATTGACCGCTCTCGTTTCGGGGACAACTTAATGCGGCAAAATCAGTTGGTTCTGGACGAATGGAAGGTTTTTCGGTTCTCACTTGATGATATCACCCAGCATCCGCGACGCTGCCAACAAGTCGTCCTCAACATCATGGCGCGATGGTATGGCGATCAAACTCAACTTATATCACTCACACATCGAGAAAAAGAAATCGCTCGGCTGGCAACGAGTACCACTGATCCACTAAAACCACAAGTAGTGGCTGAACATCTTGGCATCCGAGTTGAGCACGCATGGAAGTGGCTTCGCAGCCTGCACAGGAAAGAGATAATAAAGCCAGCAAGTGGGGAACGAAGGATTCACTCTTACATTTTGGATCCTGGAGGGCGGAAATTGTTCGTTTAGGCTAATTTTGAGGGGTGGCGGCTGAAATTGGTTGATGCTCCCACGGAACCCCAGAATAGAAGTCTTTAGAGGCTTCTATTTGTGCCAATTCTAGGGTTTAAGTGAAAATAGAAGCTTCTAGAGACTTCTATTTGTTAAAAAAGTGGCACCAAGTTGGATTATCTATGCAAATAAGAGTCTTTGGAGGCTTCTATTTACCTCAAGTGAAGAGAAAATGACAAAATAAGAGTCCCTTGGGACTCTTATTTTAGGTGCGAGATGAAGTGTTACTAGCAATTCACCTATTTGCTGGTGATTTCTGGATCGCTGTTGAGTATTAGCAACTTACGTCTGCCCAGACGCTTTCGGAACTCGTCAGCCAAACGGTGAAATTCCACTCTAGCTTCTGCATCCTCTGTGCTCATCCAAGCAGCGGATAAGAAATTAATAATCTTATTCGCATCATCAGAACTCATCATATCCCCCCTTTCCTCCTCTATCTGATCAAAACGAGTTAGCTCGCTCCCTTCAATAATCCGAATCAGCTTGTCCGCATACTGCGGATCCGTTGCATACCCTACGCGCTGCAGCTCTTGACTAGCACACCTGTAATCTCTTTCATGCAGCACATTCACGTATCTGGGATTGCCTGCAAGCAGCAGCGAATGATCAAGTATGCTATCGTACCAGCTGTCGTACACACGAAAGCCACCTACAATTTGTATCCACTTGCCGTTTATGAATTCCTGCGTTACTTGCTGTTGCCCACTCCCCTTGATCCCAAACAAATTATTACCGGGAGCTGAGCGACCCCAGCCACTTTCCAGAATAGCCTGCGCGATGGTCACACTCTCTAAAATACCAAACTCCCGCATATCCTCTTGTGCAGCTGAAGCTAATTGATCAATAAAGCCATCTTTGCTCATAACCCCTCCTCCTTGCCTCGCAGCACTTGAATCATCTGCTTCATAAAGCTGGGCAGCGGAAGCCCTAATCGTCCATAATTTTCAGTAATGGAAATAAACTCATTTGCCAAATAAAAATAAATTGCTCCCGTCATCATCAGGTCCGTATCCATCAGAATATCCATGCGATGCGCCAGCATAATCACAAGCAGCATCAGCCCTTTGCGGGCAAGACCCCAGTAGCCAACTTGGCTATTAAGTCCTCGCTGTTCCTTCATCGAGGCGGCAATGCCCGTTACATAGTCGACTAGTATTGCCATGAGAAATAAGCTAAGAAGTTCGTTCCACTCGCCAAAGGCATAGGTTACGAAACCGCCGAGCGCGGCTGAAATCAGATTAAAACCAATTTGGTTCATTCGTTTTTGCTCCTTTCTGAATGTGATATTTTCCCTACTGACAGTTCGCCTTCACTGGCTTAGCCATCATACTATTTGCCCGACTCAATTTTGCCAGCCTCAAAATCCATATCAAAGCACAGTAAATTACGAACAATCCGTTTGAATCCAAGTTCCATCCGTTATTCAATTCCTCTTTGGAATAAGATACCTTAATATGAATTTATGTTGCTGTCTGAACGCCAGCGATGAGAGGTAACATGCCTTGCGGAGTTGCAGCGGCGCCCGTTAAAGTAACGGTCAGAATCCCTGTGGACAAGTCCCCTGAGCGAATCGTTGCACTTGAATTAATCACCGTTAACCACCTGCTATCAGCGCCTCCCATTGGCAATTTAGCTTGTTCAGCCAATCCCAGCAGTAATATTTGAGCGGCCAACTGATACTCATTGGCCGACCTCGCAGCAATCTGCCCAACGAATTGTTTCGTAAGCTGGCATGCACCTCTTGACTCCGACGCACTCTGTAAGCTCAAACACTGCCATGAGACGCTAGGTCGACACGTACCGTTGAATCCACGGTATACGCGCCACTGTGAGCCTAAAGCCGCTTCCGTAAATACGGTTATAGCTCTCAGCCAAGTTTCTAGCACAGGCTTTACTTGTCGAAGGATCAGGAAAGATTTCATGAGGCACCTGCCTGCCCCATCCTTCTCCTGCACAGCGGGCAACGCAGTAATTTGCACTGTGTAGGTTAGCCCGTCCACCTCGATGACACCGTCATCCGGATTGAGCAGCTTGTTAATAGCGCTCCAGATGCGATCTTGCGCCCCCACCGGCGTTGTGCTTCTCACGTTCAAGCTCAGCTTGCGCCAGCTACCCGGCGCGTCTAACTTGAACTCCGCGCTGCCACCAACGTGACTGAGCCAAATAGCCTCATCCGGGGTCTGTGGAACACCGTCCACGAACAAGTCGTTCCCAAGGTTCCCCACACCTTCGGACTTTAGATAAAGTGCTAGCTGATTTGCCATGTTAATCATTCACTTCTTTTACCTCCTTCCTGTCGAAGCATCGTTACAGCACACCAGCCTGCCGTTTCCGCCTCTTTGACTCATCTGTAAGCATGTTTTACATCGTCTCAGCGACGCTCTCTCCGCCAGAGCCCTACATAACGATGTAAAACATCGTTATATAACTTCACTCCAACGTTCTCACTTACCACAAGATTTTTAGTGTTCGGTGTTCGGTGTTCGGTGTTCGGTGTTCGGTGTTCGGTGTTCGGTGTTCGGTGTTCGGTGTTCGGTGTTCGGTGTTCGGTGTTCAGTGTTCAGTGTTGAAAGTTGAATGTTGGCGGCAAATGTTTTGAAATTCAAAACATTTTTTTCTTTTCAAAACGGTCACTGCCTAAAAATGACCTAACTACCACTCGTTTCACTCCTTCCATTTGTCCCGTAAGCAGCCCTACAAGATCTGCTCGATCCGGACATTATCCGTTGCGTCCTGTTCAACCTAATCACCTCCCTCACTACTCTACACAACGATCATACCACGGCGTCAATCTAGCGAACTGCCAAGAAGCGGCCAACTTATGGTCACACTCCCTTAGTTGTTTGTATGCCTCTTATATACATTCTCTTCCTACACCCCATAGCCCCAAGCCCCATATCAGCATTACTCTTTAGAAAGTATCACCTCTAGCCGCAGCATGTAAGCAAGCTTAGCTATCGCCTTAGCCTTCACCCTGCGATAAGTACGCTCACTCAAATTCAGCTCATGGAACAGCAAGAAATCGAACAACTTGTCCCTTTGCAAATAACGTTTGCTGATCATTTCCTGTTCAAGTTCATCAAGCAGTAACAACGCTTGCTCTACCTCAGCGCATAAAACAACCAATTGTTCCTCCGTGTCTGCCTGGTACACAGCTGTCTGCTCCTTCACCTTGAATACCTGATTCGAGTCCGAAATCGTTCCTCTCTCTCTCCGCGCATACCCGATCGACCGGTACATTCGAACCGTTTCGAGCACATCTTCCACCCGCTTGCGCGTTGCCCGTCGATTAATTTGTTCTTGCTCTATGTGTAAAATACGTTCCACCATTCTCCGACCATCTCCTAAAATTTGTCGTTTTGAATTTCTAAACAAATCATACGTCTTCTTGTTTTAAAATTCAACACAAAATGTTTTGAAAATCAAAACTTTCTATCCGAACCCTCTTGTTTTTTGTAGCATCAACCCTTTACAATAGAAACAGGTGATGAAGCTATGAAAGATATGGTGCAATTCGGCATTCGAATCCGGCATTTGCGTCAGCAGAACAATTTCTCTCTTAGAGAACTCGGAGAAAGATCCGGTGTCAGTTATTCGTTTATTAACTCCATAGAAAATAACCGCTTCAATCCATCCAGGGAAACTGTTATCGCCTTAGCCGATGCGTTTAGAGGTGCTAATAAGGACGAGCTTCTACTGCTCGCCGGATTTGCTCCGACGGAAGAAGATGCGCTAGAAGGACCGCTTGGACCGAGCAGTTCCGTGGAAGTCGATGATCCTGAAGTAAGCTTATTTTTCAAAGATTTCAAAAATGCGCCCAAAGAGCGCCGAGACGAAATGCTCCGCTTCTGGAACTTCATCAAAGAGCAGCAGATGACCCGCAAACCAGACAGTCAACAGTAACAGTTTCCTTTGATGAACGAATTCATCATGGTTGATACGAAGCAAGTTAAGTTGTAAACTTATCCTTCTACAATATAGCCAAGCCCTAGCGGGCTTTTCTTTGCCTTAAATAAACGAACATATATTCCTATAACGAGGTGTTTGCCCTGTTCACTCACTACCAAACCACCCCTCTGGAACAATGGGTCGAGACTTTATATCTCCAACATGAGATCACAGAGCCATCTCAGCTTAGCATGACCAATTTGGCTGCTAAACTGCATATTTGGGTTTATGCGATGGATATGAACAGCATGGCTGTCGAAAATAATGGACAATTCAGTATTAACGTAGACCGACGTTTATCTGCCAAGGAGCAGTGGGAAGACTTTCTTCACGAGCTTTGTCATGTGCTTCGCCATTCCGGCAACCAAATGATCATGCCAGATCGCTATGTCGATTGGCAAGAGCAGGACGCAACGGCCTTCCAGCTCTACGCGGCAATACCTATTTCTATGCTTAAGAAACTCCCGCTGCCCGAGCAAAAGAACGAAATGATCGCCCTTCTTTCCGAAGAATTTCAAGTAACTCATCGGCTTGCAGCCGCACGCATAGAGCAAATTCAGCGTCGTGTCCTACAAGGCATTATGGATCATGAGTACCAGCTATTTACACAAAGCCAAAGCCAAGCTAGCAAATATAATCCAGCCAATTGGTCCGATGCAACTCGCCTCATCATGGACAAGCTGGAGCATCTGAAGCAAAAAGGGGCACCCTCTGATGGCTAAGCTTACCGTTTTTTATGACTTCCATGAAGAGCGCATCCAGCCATTTCTCATGGCGCTTCGTTTTCGGCCTAACGAGCTAGATTGGAACAAAACTTCGATGTACGTTCCATTAGGCGCTCCGTTTCAGCAGCTTAAGATGGAAGAAATCCCTGACTTAGAGGCTGGAATAACCGTCCTGCTGGATGACCTCGTCATTAATCCAGGACACCCCCAATGCATCGGCGTCAGCCTCTCCAGGATTAAACTGCGGCATATTACGCTTCTTAATGACCTTCAATACATCCAGCAACTATGGATACGCATGAGCGACATCGAAGAAGTGCTGCAGATGGATACCCGCTCCCTCTATCCCTGGTCATCCAATTAAATCCCCCACAAGGAAAATAAGCGCGTTTTCCGCGCTTTCCGCGAGAGTTCCGCGAGCCAAAACTCGCTGACAGAGAGTCCGAGAAGCCGAAAATCTACTTCTCAGCAGGCCATCCAGCGCGCTCGTTCTGAATAAGCTCGTAAACCGCGCTTATTCAATAGTACACGAATACAAAGGGGTAAGCTTTGCTAACCCCAAACCAATTCTGGAAAAAAATACCATACTTCTATCGGACAATATGTCCGATAGAAGTATGGGATCTGAAGGGATATCTCTTCCCTATTTAATTACTCATGAATATAAGAGCAAATATAATCGCTAACTGTTTTCACTTCGAGCTTGAATTTTGCATTGGCGGGAACTGTGAATTCACCTTGGCCGCTGATGGTAATCCATTCGCTGCTGCCTGGAAGCAATACGTTCAGCTCACCCGCTTGGATTTCCATGATTTCTTTTACATCTGTTCCAAATTCGTACTCACCCGGGAGCAAAATGCCGAGTGTTTTTTTAGTGCCATCGGCGAATTGAACGGTGCGGCTAGTTACTTTACCGTCGAAATAAACGTTGGCTTTCGTTAATACAGTTACATTTTCAAAGCTAGACATGGTAATTGGTTCCCCCTCTAAAATGACTAAGAATAAAGCCAAGCCCACGCGGTGGTGGGCTGTGGCTACCTTATAACTAAGACAATAGAGCTTTCACTCTAGCTGCTACGTTCTCTGGGTAGAATCCGTACTCTTTGAGAACCAAATCCCCTGGTGCGGATGCTCCAAATGTAGAGATACCGAGGATGGATCCTTGGTCGCCAACGTAACGTTCCCAACCAAGCGGGTAAGCCATCTCAACAGCTAGACGCTTCTTCACTTCCGGCAGAATGACGGAGTCTTTATATTCTTTGGACTGTTTCTCGAACAGTTCCAAGCTTGGCAAGCTTACGACACGAACGTTAATGCCATCGGCTTCAAGAAGCTTTTGCGCCGCGACAGCCAATTGTACTTCGGAGCCTGTTGCCAGAATTTGTGCAACTGGCTTGCCATTTGTAGCATCGGATACAACGTATCCGCCTTTGCTTAGGTTTTCCTTTGCGCCTTGGACTGTGCCTTCAAGGATCGGTAGGTTTTGGCGAGTCAACACAAGTGCAACTGGCCCCTTAGCTTGGGAAATCGCATAGCGCCATGCTTCTGATGTTTCGTTACCATCGGCTGGGCGAATAACGGTGATACCCGGAATGACACGAAGCGCTGGCAATTGTTCAACCGGTTCATGTGTCGGTCCATCTTCACCAACAGCGATACTGTCATGCGTTAGAACGTAGATCACCGGAAGTTGCATAAGAGCAGCAAGACGAATCGATGCACGCAGATAATCGGAGAATACGAAGAATGTAGCTCCGTATATTTTAACTCCGCCATGCAGAGCCATACCGTTCATCGCTGTACCCATACCGAATTCACGAACACCAAACCATAAATTGCGGCCTGCATAGTTGCTGGCACTATAATTGGATTCGCCTTTGATCATCGTGTTGTTCGAGCTTGCCAGATCCGCGGAACCGCCGATCAATTGCGGCAAATTAGGTGCAATCGCGTTGATTGCATTACCGGAAGCAACGCGAGTCGCCATAGGCTTGTCTGATGTGCTGTAAACCGGAAGATCTGCGTCCCAGCCTGCTGGGAATTCATTATTCACAGCCGCGCTGAACTGGTTACCGAGTTCTGGATATGCCTTGATGTAGTCATTCAACAGGTTGCTCCAAGCTTGTTCAGCTGCAGCGCCTTCTTTTTGAATTTCAGCGTAGTGCGCTCTTACTTCATCCGGAACTAAGAAGTCCGGCTCCTCCGGCCAGCCGTAAGCTTGCTTCGTCAGCTTCACTTCTTCGCCGCCAAGTGGAGAACCGTGAGGTCCAACGTGTCCGCCTTTGCCGCCTTTGTTCGGGCTGCCGAAACCGATTGTCGTTTTCACTTCAATCAAAGTTGGGCGCGTTGTATCAGCTTTCGCTTCAGCAATTGCTTTGGAAATCGCCGCAAGATCATTTTGCTCTTCTACGCGCAGCACTTGCCAGCCGTAAGCTTCAAAACGCTTCTCAACGTTCTCGGAAAATGCCATATTAAGCTCGCCATCCAGCGAGATATCGTTGGAATCGTAAAGCATGATTAATTTGCCCAATTTAAGGTGAGCTGCCAAGGAAACGGCTTCAGATGAAACGCCTTCCATCATATCGCCATCACCACAGATTGCGTATGTATAGTGATCGATTACAGGGAAATTCTCTTTATTGTAAGTCTCTCTCAGATGAGCTTCCGCCATGGCCATACCAACTGCCATACCAATACCTTGTCCAAGTGGACCCGTCGTTGCGTCAACACCTGCTGTATGACCGTATTCTGGATGCCCTGGCGTTTTGCTTCCCCATTGGCGGAAGTTTTTGATCTCTTCCATTGGCAGATCATATCCGCACAAGTGAAGCAGGCTGTATAGCAGCATGGATCCGTGGCCGGCTGAAAGAACGAAACGGTCGCGATTGACCCATTTAGGATTAGATGGATTGTGCTTCATATGCTGTTTCCACAGCACGTAAGCCATTGGCGCAGCCCCCATGACCATACCTGGGTGACCTGATTTGGCTTTCTCAACGGCGTCGATACCCAACGTACGGATCGTGTCTACTGCTAATTGCTCAATTGTTTTGTTTGTTACTGTCATTCGAAAATTCCCTCCTATATTTCTGTATTTTCGTCAATCAATGACTTGTACATACAAGTGACTTTTATCGCTTGCATTATTGTACCATTTGCTTTAAAGCTTTGCCACAATAACCCGCTAAAACATCGCCACCCAAAGTTGTCTCTTGTAAAATAGGCTGCATCCAGCAACGGACACAGCCTAATCTATAATTAATTAAACACAACTGTCTTGTTATTATGCACAATAATTCGATCTTCTACATGCCACGCTACTGCTCTAGCAAGGACAATCCGTTCAATATGTCGACCGATTCTTTTCAAATCTTCGACGTTATCACGGTGACTTACTCTTTGCACGTCCTGCTCAATAATCGGGCCGCCATCCAATTCATCGGTCACATAATGTGCTGTAGCGCCAATGATTTTCACCCCACGGTTATGGGCTTGCGCATAAGGCTTCCCGCCGACAAAGGCAGGCAGGAAGGAGTGATGGATATTAATGATGCGGTTAGCGTAGTGTTTAATAAAAGATGGCGAGACGATCTGCATATAACGAGCTAATACGATCGCATCAACATTGTCTCCAACAACTTCAAGCTGACGACGCTCGGCTTCTGCCTTCGTATCCGCGGTAACCGGAATATGGTGATATGGAATTCCGAAAGGCTCGACGAGCGATTGCATGTCCGGATGGTTACTAATGACCATCGCGATATCCGCGTTAAGATCACCAGCGCGCCAGTGCCAAAGCAGCTCAAGCAAAGCATGATCTTCCTTCGATACGAAGATAGCGATGCGCTTCTTCTGACTAGCAAGAGAAAGACTCCAATCCATGGAGAACTTGTCCGCAACGACAGAGAAATCCTTTCTCAACTGGTCAACTCGGCTACCAAGCTCCATTAAATCGAACTCGATCCGGATGAAAAACATACCGCCCTCAGGATCCATTGTGTATTGATCGGATTGCACGATATTCGCACCATACTCAAACAAAAATTGCGAAACCGCCGCGACGATTCCTGGTTGATCCGGACAAGAGATCAACATTCTTGCCCTATTCACCATTACGCTCTCCTTGCGCAATGAGTTATTCGTACTTCCCTGTTCCATGTTAATCCCCCTAATAGCTTTAACTTTCTGTAAGAAAGTTTTCTTTTTAGTTTTCTGTAATCGATATTAAACTTTCTTGAGTATATCTTTACCTGCGAGCCAAACGATCAAACGTTGATTAATCTGCTCCTCGCTGAGGTCAGAAAAGAGGTTCTCTTCATGCAGCATATCATACAAGCGCTCCAGCGGCTCACGTCCGTCCGCTTTCTTAGCCTTGGCATCATTTTTCAATAATTCCCATGTGTTCAGAACGAAATCACGGTGATGAATGTCTTTTTTACCTAACAAAAAGTCAATTCGCTCTACATGATCCAAGAATTCTCCGCCAAAACGTCCACTAAGGTTACCGGACAGCAGCGCAATTTCTGCTTCGTACATCGGACGCTGCGTTTTATCTTCTTTACCGATCCAAGGAGTTTCAAGAATCATTGGCAAATGCTGCAGTTTTTCATGGTTGGCAACATTATTCATAGCTTCAAAGCCAATCCAACCTGAGCCAAGCGGAGCGTGACGGTCCTTGCTGGCTCCCCGAGGATTTTTACTATCATTCAAGTGAATAACTCCAAGCTTTTCTAGACCGATTACTTTGTCAAAATGATGCAGAACGCCATCAAGGTCGTTCACAATATCATACCCAGCGTCATGAATATGGCAAGTGTCCAAACAAACGGATAATTTATTGTTAAACTCTACTTGTTCCATAATTTCAGCTAATTCCTCAAAGCTGCGGCCAATCTCCGTCCCTTTGCCAGCCATTGTTTCCAACGCGATGTTCACATTAGTATCTTTAACTCCTGCAAGTACTTCGTTCAGACCTTCCGCGATTCTGGCAATGCCATACTCCGCATCCTTGTCTGTGTAAGCCCCAGGATGAAGAACGATATTGCGAACGCCAATATAGTCTGTCCGACGAATTTCTTCCTGAAGGAAACGCACGGCTAACTCAAAGGTATCTTCTTTATAAGAACCTAGATTAATAATGTAGGGAGCATGTACGACGATTTCGTTCATCGCATGCTTCTCCATCACAGCTTTACCTTCTTCGATAAATTGTTCCTCAATCGGTTTACGGCGCGTATTTTGCGGAGCGCCTGTGTATATCATAAATGTGGAAGAACCGTATGTGACTGCCTCTTCTGCTGCATTTAACAAGCCTTTATCTGAGAACGAAACGTGCGAGCCTATTTTGGGCATAATGGTTAACTCCTTTTTGTGTGTCTACTACGCAACTACTTAGGTATGGAAGACTAAAGTAGTTACGTCTACTACCTTCCTATTTTACTAGGATTGTCGCAAGAAATCTAGAAATAAGGTATAATTCTTAAAGATATATGGATGTAGGCTAGTGAGGTGACAAATAAATGGCTAATGATTTTTTCATGTGGTTCATCATTTTCTGGGTATGTGTCCTGCTTTTGTTCATGTCCATTGGCGGATATTTCATGTTTCGGAAGTTCCTAAAGGTGCTCCCCAAGGAAGACGGTAAGTCGAAGCTGGATTGGCAAAATCACTACGTGGACAGCTCGCGGCACTTATGGACAGAAGACTCCAAAACATTTCTCGATCAATTGGTATCACCAGTACCGACAGCCTTTAGAGATATTGCTAAGCATTCCATCGCAGCTCGTATTGGACAGGTTGCCCTGGAGGCGCATGCAAGTGAAGTAACGCGTGACCATTGTATTCAAGGTTACATTCTCGCAACACCGCGGCGTGACTATAAGAGCTTGACTAGCTTCCTCGAAAAGCAGCAGATTGACTATAGTGCGCATAAGCATTTACTCCAATAAAATGAAAAAGCCTTCCCGCTTTTTACGTAAGAGGAAGGCTTTTCCTTTATAGGTTTTGAAAGCGTTTACAATTTATAACAAAAAAAACCGGTCTTACTCCACCCTTCGGCTAAATAGACAAGGGCAAGGCAAAATCGGAATAGCACTTATGGGAATCGCTTATAATTTCTATACTTAACCTGTTCTCCTCCGTCGAAACGCACGTTTTGCAGAGACAAAGTGGAATCGTTGTATGATAAAAACCCGTCTTAAAAATCTGATCTGAATTACCTCTACCTATAATCGAACTACAATGAATACAATATACAATATCCGAATTCATGATATTCCTCCCCTTTGAGTGCTCAAAATGTCGTATGTTGTTACATTCTGTATATATATTGATTATAAGATACGTTTTGTAACATTGCAAGGGGTTGAATTCATTTTCTCGTGTATGGATATAGAAATTATGTATTCGCACATTTTAATTCGACATTCATTGGTTTTTATACTAACCTTATGAGAGCAACAAACGAATTAGCACAAGCAGAGCGGCTTTATTTCTCCCTCAACATGTCAAATCAACTGTAACAGCTGAAGAAGGTTCTGGCGTGTAGCTTTTAGAAAGCTTAACGTATTCCGTATTCTGTGTGACCGCAAGTTGATTGATGGCATAGAGCATTTCGGAATCAACATGATCTTCAGATTGAATAACTGCTTTGTAGATGTACTCATTATCGTTATTACTTTCTAGTTCTATGTTACCATTAACTCGAAATGATTGACCGAAAATCGTAAATTCAAAACCGTAGGTGACTTGATGGCTGGTTGGCAAGCATAGGGGACTAGCAAATGTGAATTGGGACTTTTCAAGTGCTATAATATCGATTAGTGCATATTTGCTATTAATGAGTTGATTTCGAATTTGAATAATATTCAACTTACCATCCAGTGGTACGATTAATGATAGTTTACTTTTTTTCTCCAACGCCATTTGCCTCATCCCTCCTTTTTGTTACATCTTGTATCTAGTCAATGAATCTCTGCTTTGTTATAATAGTTCTCTGGTATATAGCGGGAAAAACAATGGTAATAATGGTAAAGAATAATTAAACAGTGAGGAATGATCACGCTGAAATATGGAGATCGCATTGCCCTTTTACGCGAAAAAAGAGGATTAACGCAAGAAGAACTATCTAATAAAATTGGAATCTCAAGAGCCGCTCTTTCTCATTACGAAACAAATCGACGTGAGCCGGACTACGAAACAATTAACAAGATCGCCAATTTTTTTAATGTTACCGTTGATTATTTACTTGGTCGGACTGACCAGCCACAAACGGTTCTAGATCATGATGTTAGAGAGTTCGTAGAGCATCTCGATTTAACGGATGAGAGCATTTTGAAAAAGTTTTCATTAACCGTGGATGGTCGAATACTGACCCCAGAGGAAGCAAAACGATTCATCGCTTTTGTAAGAGCTGAGCGTTCCTTGGAGTAGATTGTGAGGAAGACATCATAACTTGATTCTGAAACTTCTGCTGGTCGATTCCTAACTGCTGAAGAACATGATGAATTTCTACTGAAATCTTTTCTTCTTGTTTCATAAGAAACTCCACTCCCAACGCTCAGCTATTAACTTTAAAAAGAGTTACACTTATGTTAACCACCGCGGTACATTGTGTATCTACCTCGAGTCACTACTTTCACCCAATATCAATTAAGATTGATTTTCTATTCCTTCACGCCAATATACTTTAAAGTCACTGATGGAGCCGATTGATTGAATAAATCTCTGAGAACCGAAACATTTTTCGTTCTTAGGTAATAATGATAGCCGTATGTTTTTCGAAGTGTGTGTGTACCTATGTCGTTTAGTCCAACTTGCTTAGCTGCTTCATTTAAAATACGGTAAACTCGAATTCTTTTGATCGGATTGCCCGTTCTTTGGGATGGAAATAAATAAGCGTCGATATCCATATATTGGATATATTCTTCGATATAAGCTTTAAGCTGTGGAGAAAGTTGAAACGTCTTTGCTTTACCCGTTTTTTCTTCCTTGATACTGACTACACTTCGATCCTTCACATCGCTCACTTTCAAAGACAATAGATCGCTCAGATGAAGCCCCGAATTAATCCCAATAGTGAAAAGAAGCCAGTCCCGAATCGATTGTTCTTTCAATACGGCCTGTATCTGTTCAATTTTCTCTTGTTCTCTAATAGGTTGAACAACCTGCATGAGTTGCACCTCGCATGATTTTAATCAGTTCCGTTTGTATGTTACAAATTGTATCTTATAACAGCTAGAAAACTCTCATTTTTACTCTATCAATCCCCCCTACTTGTATTATGTTACATATTGTATCATAAATTAAAAAAATGATCTATGCCTTTTATAGTTCTCAAAACCTAATTTTTGCTGTATAATTCTTAATAAAGAACGATTGCGTGAAATAATTCTTCGGAAGGGAGGTTATGTTCAGTGTTAAAAATCGTTAGACTATCTTGTCTGATTTTACTCTTTAGCGCAATCATCTTGCCCGCTTATGCTTCCGCCTCAGGTAATGAATCAGGTAGTTCTCAGAAAAACAGTATTCTTTCTAAGTTTATTTCAATTTTTACAGTTAATAAAGAGAATAGTAATAATAGTAATAACAGTAATAACAGCAATAACAATAACAACAATAATAACAATAACAACAATCATAACAATAACAACAACAATAACAATAACAATTACAATAACAATAACAATTACAATAACAATAACAATAACAATAACAATAACAATAACAATAATGACAATCACTGGGACGACATCAAATGGGACGATATCAAGTGGGATGATATTGATTGCTTAGATTCGTTTGATATTTGGAAAAAGTGGTTTTGCTACTGATGAACACATACTCCGTTGGCTTCGGCTAACGGAGTTTTTACTTGCTTATGGCAGCTTCTTTTCTAGGACAAACACCGTGATTTCAGGTCGACAATTGAATCGAATTGGGAACAAAGTCGTACCTATTCCACGGTTTGTATAGACGTGGAACTCGCTTCCTTCAAAGGCGTACAAGCCAATAGGGTACTTTTGTCCTAGGTCCGGCGTAAATATACTACCGTACAATGGAATCCTAATCTGTCCGCCATGGCTGTGACCAGAGAGCTGCAAATCGACATGACTCGCCAACGACGTATCTGCGAAATCTGGCTCATGCGCAAGCAGCAGCACGAAATCGTCCCGCTTTATACCTTTTAAAGCTAATGGCAAATCCGGTTTCCCGTAGAACATTTCATCTATTCCGACCACCTGTATGCGTCCTTTCCCACGTTCAATAGATCGGCTTTCATTGACTAAGACGGTAAAGCCAGATCTCTCGAGTACATCCCTTACTCGACTAGAATCCAGACGCATATCATGATTGCCGAGCACCGCGAATTTACCCATTCCTGCTCGGAGTCGCGATAGGATCGGAATTACCTCATCACTCACTTCACCGAATTTGGAATCAAATAAATCTCCTGTGAAACAGATAATGTCAGGCTCTTGCCGCTGCAGCAAATCAACCACTTTGTTCATCTGCTCCAAACTATAATACTTGCCTATATGTGTATCACTGAATTGTACAATACGCACGCCCTCAAAAGATGCAGGGTAACGACGGTACGAAAGACGAACCGTTGTCGACTGAATCCAATACCGCTCTCCGAAGATGCCATATAATCCGCTAACTCCCGTTAGTATGGCTAAGGATTCAACCGCAAACAGACTTTTTTTGAGAAACGTCCTGCGATTTATGCGATCATTCTTCACTTTAGGTTTCCCTACCCTCATCTAGGTTTTGAGTCTATATCTAATTATTTACGCGTTTTTTGTCGAGGGGAGCCATTTGAATGGCGATACAATTTGTATAATTTTAATGTTTTCGGGATTGATTTCATAGAAAAAACGTGCGATAATAAGTCAACGGATACAAATTGTATCGCGATAGATGATTTGGAGGGGTCGTTTGTGAATCGGATAAACCAGGTGGATACCGAAGAATTTGATATGGAGTGGGTCAATCTTATTATGAGCGCGCGTAAGATGGGTCTTACGATGGAAGATATCCGCGCATTCCTAAGAAGCCCATTCCAACCCACGACTATATCACTTTCAACTGAAAACGATCGCTTCATGTCCTCAAAGGAATTCATTAAACAATCTTCCTAGAACTAAATAAGACTATTCATCGTTTGGACGCTTCATTCTCCATTTATTGAAATCCAAAAACTCTCGAAACTGCTGCTTGTCAACACCAGAAGTCATGGCTTCTTTAATGATCTCATACCATTCCTGATCGAGCTCACGGTCATTAGCAGCCATCTCTTCTTGGTCATCAATTAGCCTGTCGACAGGTACTTTCAGAACAGCTGCAATTTTTTCAAGAAACTGAATCGAAGGATTCTTCTGAATGTCCCGCTCCAAGCTGCTAATATAAGATTTAGCAACCCCTGCACGTTCGGCCAGTTCTGTAAGAGACAGGCCTTTCTCTTTCCTCAATTTTTGAACTCGTTTTCCAATCATTTCGGATCTTCCCTTATAATGGAGTAATGTTGCTCTTGATGTTATTATATCAGAATTTCTTCCAACGAACAAATTTGTTTCATATAAAGAACAATATAGCCCCAAAAAGGGGCTATTTTGAGTAATCTCACTATTTTATCGTGTTCTTATATAAACGATAATTCTAAGAAATATCAGCGCTGCTAGTGAATCCAACAGCACATCCTGGACTAATGCGGACCTCCCCGGTACGTATGACTGATGCCATTCATCTACTACGGCCATCAAAGTCGTGCAAACCCAAGCGAACCAGATCGATTGCCTTCGAATCACGATATAGAAAAAGATACTGAGCAAGCCAAACATAAGGACATGGGCAGATTTGCGAATAATCGCATTAGTAATATAGGCATTATGTTCATTCATACCTGTTATCTGCTGGATTTGCTCTTTCGTATGCTCGCCTGTAAAGGTCTGAAGTGCAGTGAAAAGAAATATGGCTCCTACGAAAACAATTAGTAGACTCCACCAGAATAACGGCTTCATCCTACTTAATTTTCTCATTGTTCCACTTCATAAACTCAATCAAAATTTTAAATTCATGAATCCGTTCCTTATCAATGCCTGACTGCTTCAAATCAGAAATAAAATCCATCCACTCTTGATCCAGCTGTTGGCTTGTTTCCACATCAGCGGCAATTTTTAATAGCGTTTTCAAGTCTACTTTTAGAACCAAAGCTATTTTCTCCATGACATGAATGGAAGGGTTCTGTTTGAGATTTCTTTCTATGTTACTTAAATAGGACTTGGAAATACCGGTCCGCTCTGAAAGCTCGGACAACGTATACCCCCTTTGCTTACGTATACTTGAAATGTTTTGACCGATCATCGTTATCATCACTCCACAGTGACACTTTTGGGTAGATTTCTTGTTTTGTCAACATCACAACCTCGATATACCGCTGAATAATAAGCGATTAATTGTAAAGGGATCACCATATCCTTCGCCTCCTGATTTCCAATATAACCGACAATTCCACACATGATCCGTTCCTCCTTCAGCGTGTTCTTAATAAAGAACAACAAGCTAATAATACTATATTCTCTAAAGATTGCCTTTACTAGCAGATGAAAGAATTGTTTTACTCATCCTCTTTGGACAACTATCTTTGACATCTTTAAATTCGATTTCTCTTGCGAGTATCTTATTTTCTTCCTCAATGGCTCCTCATAAAAATGGTACAAGATCGAACTCAACGCAATGGTGACTATGAAACACCCCGTTATGGTAAGCGGTGTAATACTCAATTCTAATAAACTCCAGTAAGTATACGATAATACCAAGTTATGAATCATATAAAATGAGAAGCTTATTTCACCTAAATAAACAAATATTTTATTTGATAGTAAATCTGATATAATTCCTTTTTGAAACGCAAAAGTAAAGATAAGCAAACTCAGAAATGGAGTAAAGAATAAATCATATCTAAGGTTTTGAATCAAACTGGTCGAAAAATAAATACTTAACAACAGCAGAATGATGGATGATATTTCCAAAATAGTAAAGGTTAATTTTGTGAATTTCAAATTTATTATTTCTTTAATTTCTAAAAATAATAACCCTAAAGTAATACCAACCAAAAAATCAAAAGCTCGAGTTACTGGAAAAACAAAAAATAACCAATTATTTATCGCATCACTTTTATTGTAAGAAAATAGAATAGCTACTACCAGCATAATCAGCCACAAAAAGCATATGGATAGTATTTTTTTTCGCCCACTCCCAAAATATTTTATTATAAGTATTATCATAAAGGGAAAAATAGCATAAAAAAAGAATTCGTCTGATATACTCCACGAAGGACCATTAAAAGAAAAGTTACCCACTGGAAGAAAGCTGTGCACTAGTAAAATATTTGTAAATGCTTGTAGTACATACAGAATAGTTGAATGTTTAAGTGGGATTAAAAAATAAAAAGGTACTGCTAACAAAAAGGTTAATAAATGAGTAGGGTATATCTTTGCGAACCTAGCTATGTAAAAGGTTTTGATCTGATGAAAATCTAACTTGCCCAACTTTTCTCGATAATTAATACATAGAATAAAGCCAGATAGAATGAAAAAAAATGAAACCCCAATATATCCTGTCTGATAGGCTTTCCATATACCAACATGATATAAAAACACCATTAAAGCTGCTATAAAGCGAAAAGATGTTAATGGTCTTATCATATAATAACCACTCCCTTTAATAGATCTATAACCTTAAGTGAGTATTAAGCGCTAATACTTCGATCCTTGATCAAGCACCTCTTGATACACTCGATAACCCTTAACTGATCATCTTCGGTCATATTCGATCCAGATGGAAGGCATATCCCAGTTTTAAATAATTGTTCGGAAACATTCTCGATGTCACTATGGGGATAATATCTAGCCCCTTCGTAAAGAGGCTGCATATGCAGCGGCTTCCAAACAGGTCGGGCTTCGATACTCTCTTCCGCCAAGGCTTCTAACAATACATGGGTAGATATCCCAGCTTCATTTTCCTCTAACGTCAAAGCCGTAAGCCAACGATTTGAACGAGTATTATTCAACTCTGGCATAAAACGAATACCTAGTACATGAGATAACTCTCTATAATACCGTTTAAAAATCGTTCTTCTGGCATTTACTCTTTCTTCCAAAACCTCTAACTGAGCTCTTCCGATCCCAGCCAATACATTGCTCATTCGATAATTAAATCCCAATTGACTATGTTGATAATGTATAGCTTGATCCCGTGCTTGCGTAGCTAAGAAACGCGCTTGCTTTAATCCCTCTACATCATCGGAAACCAGCATTCCCCCGCCTGAAGTAGATATAATCTTATTCCCATTGAATGAATATACGCCATACTTACCGAATGACCCACTTGCTCTTCCTTTATAAATCGATCCGAGCGATTCCGCTGCGTCCTCAATGACGGGGACATCAAAGGATTCACATAATGACATAATTTCGTCCATTTTTGCACTTTGACCATAGAGATTAACAACAATAATGGCTTTAGGCAATTTCCCCTCTAGAGCAGCATCTTGCAGCGCGGCTTCCAACGCCCCAGGAGACATGTTCCATGTCTCAGGCTCAGAATCAATAAATATCGGCCTCGCTCCACAATAAACAATCGGATTAGCACTGGCCACAAAAGTAAGACTTGAACAGAAAACTGTGTCTCCTTCCTTTACACCTATTAGCTGCAAAGCCAAATGAATTGCCGCGGTCCCTGAACTGACTGCTGCTGCTGCATTTGTCCCGACATAAGAAGCAAGCTCTTTCTCAAATGCATCCACATGAGGACCTAGAGGAGCGATCCAATTTGTATCAAAAGCATTCTGGATATACATCATTTCATTCCCGCTCATGTGTGGAGGGGAAAGGTAAATTCTTTTGTTATGCGTAGTCATTTGACAATTCCACTGCCTTTCTAAAGGTTATTAAAAATAAAAAAAACTATTCAGCACTAATAGGCAAACATATGCTTTAGATTGGGTAAATCCGATAAATCTTTCAAACTATCGATTGTAAAATGAGCTTTATAATCGTGTTCAGCTGAAATCCCCGAATATAACCCATCTTTACGATCTATTTGGATAGTTGTCCACCCAAGTCTCTTAGCAGCTAAAAAATCTTTTTTTATATTATCACCGATATAAACGCACTGATCATGCGGAAGCTGTAATTCCCGGCTTGCTTGCTCGTAAGGAATATGACTCGGTTTCCAATACTCTCTGCCCAATCTATCCGTAAGAATAACTGAGTGAAATTTCTCATGGAGCTTTAGCGCATTGACTTTCTTTTCCTGAGCAACTAAGTATCCATCAGAGATTAACCCAATTTTGACAGTATCCCTTAAATTTTCAAGAATCCACTTGGCATCCTCTAATAAATGAATATCTGGTTCATGGGATCGATAATGATCTACCAGGTTCTTAATCAATGTATCATCATAAGTAATATTTAGTCTCACGAGCGTTTTATTGAAAATAAACTTTGTTTCTCCTGAGAAAAATAAATCCAATGCTGTTTCATAAAAACCCGTGATATTGAACTCTCTGTTTATCCAGCGATCAATTGCTTTAAAGCCGCTTCTCACATAATCCTTTTCTTCATATAAAGTATCGTCCATATCGAAAACCAACGCATTAACGGTCATGTTGGATACTCTCCGTAAAAACTGCCTCATCATATCTAAGCATCGTTAGATTTTCGTGCCAATTATAATCCTCTTCTGAAAAGGTTTCTCCACTGCACATTTGGAGGACCCACAATGGAAAATTTGCTCCCGCTTCAATTGAAAGAGGGATTCCTCCGCCAAAACGAGGATTAATTTCAATAAAAGTTATCTCTCCATTTTCTTTTTTAAAGCATTGCAAGGTAATACATCCAACTGGTCCAGGTAAAAATTTGACAACTTGTTTTACGGCATTAATGATGTCATTATCTTTCTTGGTAACCCCTTTACTGACTTCTCCCGCTCTAGTTTCTATGCGTAATCTCGGAACTACTGTTCTAATATTTCCGTTAAAGTCAACCATTACATCAACCGTATACTCTGTACCCGTAACAAATTCCTGAACCATGGCATTGGGAATGTAATCCTTAAAAAAGAACAATTCTTTTTCATTATTTATTTTCGTAACCCCTACACTTGAACTTCCGTTGAGTGGCTTAATTAATAAAGGAAATTTGTACTGTTTATTATCAATTTCATCGTCGCTATATACTTTCGGAGTAGGTATATTTCTATCTAGGAAAAACTTATAAGCTATGTTTTTATCGCATGCGATTTCGTTCAATTCCTTACTTGAGACTAATAATTTAACTCCTATTTCTTCAAAAACATGTCGATTCTCCGAAATAACAACCAGTTCCGTATCAATAAGCGGTATGATGATATCAATTTGTTCCTTTTGACATATTCGAAGCAATTCTGATATGAAATTGGGATCAGTTACTCGCGGTACAATAAAATGCTTATCGCTAAAAAAAGCAGTGGAAGCTGTTTGTTTTAGATCTGCGGTTACTATACTCCCGTTAATGTTATGTTGAACAAACACTTTCCTAAATTGCTGCAATAACGATACTCTCCTGCCTGAACTAGTAAATAAAATATTCATCTTACTGTTCAACATTTTTCATACTCCCTTCGAATATAGGCATTGTTGCATGATTAGCATTTTGAATCCCTTGCGGTTTCAACACTTTAATAAAAGTTAAAGCTAAAATCTTAAAATCGAGGGGTATGTTTTGGTTTTCCACGTACCAGACATCCAATTTAAACTTATCTTCCCAGGAGATTGCATTCCTGCCATTGACTTGAGCCCATCCCGTAATCCCCGGGCGCACAAGATGGCGTTTAGCTTGTTCTTCCGTGTACAAAGGCAAATAATCCATCAACAGAGGTCTTGGTCCCACTAAACTCAAGTCTCCCTGAATGACGTTCACCAATTGCAGTAATTCATCTAGGCTATATTTTCTAAGAACCATGCCAAATTGAGTTAATCTGATGGAATCAGGCAATAAGTTTCCTTCTTGATCCCTAGCCTCCGTCATCGTCCGAAATTTATAAATGTGAATAGGTTTCCCGTGTAACCCCGGTCTTTGCTGCATAAATATGACGGGAGTTCCCAACTTTAACCTAACCATTATAGCCACAATCCCGATAATTGGAAGAAATAGTATGAATAATGGAATGGATACGAACAGGTCACAAAATCGCTTCATGAATGATCTACTCCTACTGTTCTGGGCTGGTTATTAAACTAATTATTTGTCTCTTATGCATGCAAGTCATGAAATGCTTGATTCAACCAGGATATTATCCTCTTCTTGGTAACCATGCGGATTATTGGATTGCCATCGCCAGGCATCCTGACACATCTCATCAATGCCTTTTTCGGCGATCCATCCCAAATCCCGTTCAGCCTTTGTCGGGTCTGAAAAGCAAATCCCGATGTCCCCAGGTCTTCGGTCCGTCATCTTATACGGAATGTGCCTGCCGGTTACTTTTTCGAAAGCTGTAACCATTTCTACAACGCTGTGTCCCCGTCCTGTTCCAAGGTTGTAAGCTTCCGCACCTGTAGTTGCCATGACCTTCTCCAGCGCCTTCAAATGCCCTCTTCCTAGATCCACTACATGGATATAATCCCTTACACCGGTGCCATCCAAGGTTTGGTAGTCATTCCCATAAATCTGTAATTCTTTTAAACTCCCTACCGCCACCTGTGTGATAAAGGGCATCAAATTATTCGGAATGCCGTTCGGGTCCTCGCCAATTCTTCCAGAGCTATGGGCACCAATAGGGTTAAAATAGCGCAAGATCGCGATGCTCCATAACGGATCGGAAACGTACATATCCTGCAAGATTTCTTCAATCATTAGCTTCGTTCGTCCATAGGCGTTCGTTGCACCAAGTGGAGCCTTCTCCGAAATCGGTACGTGTTCCGACATTCCATATACAGTAGCTGACGAACTGAAAACGATTCTTTTTACCCCGTAATCCTGCATGATCTCGCAAAGCACAAGTGTCCCCGTGATATTATTATGGTAATAGCGGAGTGGAAAACGAACCGATTCGCCTACGGATTTGAACCCCGCGAAATGAATCACAGCTTCAATCCTATTTTGCTTAAAGACGATCTCCAAATCCTCCCGATTTAACAGATCTGTCTGATAAAAATTGAAGTTTTTACCCGTTATTTCTCTAACACGTCTTAACGATTCCGAGCTGCTGTTGGCCAGATTATCAACAACTACAATCTCATACCCGGTTTTCAATAACTCCACGCAAGTATGACTTCCGATATAACCGGCTCCACCCGTTACGAGGATTGCCATGATTTGAACCCCCCTGTCTGTTGGTTAGAATTTCAAGTAATCACTTCGATAAATGACGTGTAAAGTAACCACGTTCTCATAGTAAAAATAAATCAAATAAAAAAACAATATTGCATAATACATGAATTTCTGTTGCCTTTTCACAAATAAGCTGATGACCCATGACATGAGGATGACATTGTATAAACCAAAATAGATCGTAAATCTGGCGAAAATCCAATTTTGCGTTGCAACGGCCATGATAATAAAATTCAATAACGACATGTTTACTACGTAGTCACCCTGGGGAAATATCTCCCTTAGTTTATTTCTACCCAAATAAGCAAATACCAGAGGAACGGCCCCAATAGCTACCCTAATAATATTAGCTCCGCCTTCTTGGAATTCCTTATACTCGCTATAATGCGTATCCGCGATAGCTGCGAATAGAACATCAGAGAGTACGTTGTATCCCAAAATCAACACAACGGCCATAAACAGGAGAATGAAAGTGGAGGACGTCCACGCCTTCCTTCTCACAATGAAATAAATGGGAATAAGAATAAGGGCACTCCCATGAAATGTCGAGGCAAAGGCAACCACGAGGAAATACTTCTGCCAACTTCCTGCAAATAAATATTTGGTAGCGGCGAATACAATGGCAGAAGCCAAAAATTGCCTGACTCCGTTCATTGAGACAATGTAAAGTCCGGATGTTATGTATAGATAGATGCTCATTTCAAACAATTTAGAATACTTGTATAACACATAGACGATAAGAACATTGGTCACGAGCGCCGTTAAAAAAATTAACAACTGCGGATCCTCGGTGAAAGATTTCAATATCTTTTGCAGGATACCGAAGCCAATATCCTTATCAGCCTTAATTTCTTCCCAAGTAAAATCACTTACCCTGTAAGCATGCATGTAAAAGAAGGTATCGCCTATGTTTTTGCGAAGTCCCGCTATTATTACGAATGTTGCCATCACTATGGCAGCCATCCATTTATTATGCCTAAACGAGAGAGGACCAGGGCCGATTGTCACTGGTGTGGCCAAATACCTAGAGAAGAACGATGCGATATAAACGACAACCAGATTAACCCATATTATGGCCATAGTTGATTTCCTTTCGAGCACCTAAGAGATTCTTGTTTTCCTATTCACATACCAATAAAGCATGACCCCAAGTGGAATTGCGAAAAGAGTAATGATTTTGGCAGGTGTTTCCCGCATAAACCTTCGATTACCAGATGTCATGCTGCTGGACACATAGTGGATCGATTGCCTGAATTTAAAGAGTAAGCTGGCAAAGGGCAGTTTCATAAGCTCCTTACGGTAAAAGGCAAAGCCGTTCGGATTCTTGCGGTATTGTTTAAGCATGTTCATCGAGGAACCATCCGGTAAATATTCCACGCAGCAAAGCACTTCATTCATGAGCAGCATTTCATACTGCTGGTCCAGCATGTAGTACTTATAAGCTAAACCAACATACTTTTCATTTTCGAAAATAGGATAAGGATACTGTCTGGTTAATGCCGTTCGATAAACCAGCTTCTTATCACCGGTCACACGATGTTTACTATACAACTCAAAAAGTGTGGAACTCTTGAGATCTTCTGGCAGCCTTGAGCCGACAATGCGGCCATCTGTAAAAGCATCAAGACCGATGATGCCACTCACATCTTCGCTACCGTGCATCTCCCAAAAGGAGTTTATTTGTTCCACAGCGCCATCCGGCATATAGTCGTCAGAGTCAATACATACATTCAACTCTGTATCAATTAGCTTGTAAGCCGTATTATGAGCTCCATGCATACCTTGATTGTCCTGCCGATGATAACGGATTTCGATTTCATTCTCTGCCATCCAGTTCGCTATCAATTCCCCCGTATCGTCCGTAGAGCCATCATCTATAATTAACCAAATGAAATCTCTGGATGTTTGCCGCTTCAGACTCTCGTAACAAACGTGAAGACAATATGCTCTATTATAAGTCGGTGTAAATACAGTAAGCTTCTTCATCATTCACCTCGATATACCTAAATAAAAACCCTCTGTCCACGCCGCTGTGTTCTTAATATCGTAACCCTTGTTCGATAAGGATAAAGCGGGGATCTGCCTCGGCAAATTCCTTACAATTACACTCTTCATTCGATCTACCCAAAGCAATTTGTCACTCAACGATAACCGCTCTACCAAATGGATGCCCATATCCACTTCTTGGGTAATTTCATCCGAAATGAGACAAGGTAATCCAGCGCCCTGCGCCTCTATTAGCGTAACGGGCAGTCCTTCATGTAAGGATGGAAATACGAACATATCAAAAGCTTGAAGCAGTCTCGTAATGTCACTTCTTACGCCAAGAAACTTCACCTTATTTTGCAGCTGCAAAGCATTCACTTTCTTCTCAATCTCTGGACGCAGCGGTCCATCCCCTGCCAAAACAAGCAGCGTATCCGGCTGTTCACGGTTTAATTGCGCAAAAATATCAATGAGGAAGGAATGATTCTTCTGATGAGCGAATCTCCCCACATGCCCGACAACATAGCACGCTGAAGGAAGCTTCAGCTCCCTCCTCACTTGCTCCCTGGCCTCAGGTGAGAATGCAAATTTATCACTCTCAATCCCATTCTTCAAAATCACAACTTTATTTCCCTTGTTTGCAAATAACCATTGACCTGCTTTATTCGAACATGCCAAAAAATGAGTTGCACAGGACGTTATAAAAGTTCCGGCAACCCACTTATATATTTTGGCGGCAATACCGCCCTCACTGCTCGTGTTATGACTGTGCGCAATCCGTATAGGTGCTCCCGCTTTTTTAGCGGAACGCAATACGAATCCACTCATTTTGTCCATATGGGCGTGCACAATTTTATAATTGGGATATGTAATAAAAAATTGATCCAAAGCTTGAATATATTTGGTATGACCAATTTCCGATATATAGGGAATTCTGTGAATGGTTCCACCCATCTCCATAATCTCGGCATCATAAGCTCCCGCTTTACTGGTTAGAAAGTCGAATTGAACCTTGGAACGATCCATATTGCGATATAAATTCATGAGGAGTGTTTCCGCTCCACCTCGATTCATGTTGACTACAACGTGTAGAATTCTTATTGGATCGCCCACATGCCCTCCACCTTTTCGCCCATATATAGAGAATATATCGTACTCTTCTCATTTAATACCTGCTGGGTGGCGTATTTTCTTTCAACCATTTCTCTGCCCAACATGCCCATCTTCACCCTTAATTCCTTATTTTGAGCTAACAGCTTGATCTTCTCTGCCATTGCAGCTTGATCATTAGGCGCTGTAAGCCAACCATTATGGTCATTCTGAACCAGTTCTCTATGACCTCTGTTCTCACTAGCAATAATGGGAAGTCCACACGCCATAGCTTCCATGATATTCACAGGCAACCCCTCACGAAGACTGGATGCAACGGCAATATCACACATCGGCAATAAGCGATCAATGTCATTACGAAAGCCCAGGAAATCAACCCGATCCGCAATACCGATCTCCTTGGCTAGCTCTTGACATTGTTCTTTCAGAAGGCCCTCACCAGCAAGTAGGAGCTTGGCATTAGGAACGTCGTCTTTGACCGAAGCTAGAGCTTGTAAGAGCAATTGTTGATTCTTGTTCTGATTAAATTCAGCCGCATAGAACAGGAGAATATCGTCCGCTTGATAACCGATTGTTTGTTTCAATTCACGCTTTTGCGATTCTTGGATAGGTCTGAAGCGTTCTGTATCCACGCCTACGCCATGCACATACTCAATTCGACTTGCTCTAAATCGTCGATATACGGCTAGCTGGTAGTCTTCCTCATTAATGGTAATCAAGCAATCCGTAAAATAAGAAAGAAATTTCTCAAGGGGATAGTACACCAACCAATTAAGCACGGGTGCTCCTTGGTAAAAATGAAAACCATGAGCGGTGTATATGACCTTAGTCACGTTTCTCCGTACATTTCTTGCTGCTATACGAGCCAGTACGCCCCCCATCGGGGTATGGCAGTGTATGATATCATATTTATTTTCGTCAATAATTGACTTTAGTTCCGCATATGCCTTTATGTTGGTTCGATTAAAAGGCGACCTTTGGATCGGAACGTTAAACTTCTCGTCGACATAAGGAAGGTCCATATTCCCGTTAGCGGCAACATGGACCTCCCAACCCTGCTCTTTAAACCATTTCATATATGGCACATGAAAAGCTTTAAAGTGATAATCAACCGTGGCACATAACAGCACTTTCTTAGGCATCTGCATCCCCTACTTAATTAATTCTCTCTCCAAGGTGGAAGAAAGGTATTTGAGTAATTCGTATCTTAACTCCTCACGCTGCAGCGCGTAATCAATTGTTGTTTGTATGAAACCTAACTTATCGCCCACATCGAATCGCGTGCCTTCAAATTCATAAGCATATACCGACTCAAGTCGATTCAATTCTGCAATGGCATCGGTAAGTTGAATTTCACCACCGGCTCCCGGCTTTTGATTATTGAGAATGTCGAAAATCCTTGGTGTCAGGATATAGCGGCCCATAATCGCAAGATTCGACGGCGCTTCCTCTTTCCTAGGCTTTTCCACTAGATGATTGATGCTATATAAACTTTTCTCAATTTCATTACCGTCAACAATTCCATACCTAGACACTTCTTCATCGGACACGTGCTTCACACCAATGATGGAAGCATAGCGAGATTCATATTGATCTATCATCTGCTTCAGACAAGGCGTATCCGCCCGAACAATATCATCACCTAACAGCACTGCGAAGGGTTCCTCCCCAATGAACTTACGTGCACACCAAATGGCATGTCCCAGACCATTTGGTTCCTTCTGGCGAATATAATGAATTTCTACTTTAGAAGACTTCTGGACTTCAGTTAATAGGTCAAACTTTTGCTTTTCCAATAAATTTTGCTCAAGTTCAAAGGAATTATCGAAATGATCCTCAATAGCCCTTTTCCCTTTTCCTGTCACGATAATAATATCTTCAATACCCGACTCAATTGCTTCTTCGACGATATATTGAATAGTTGGTTTATCAACAATGGGCAGCATTTCTTTGGGCATTGCCTTGGTTGCAGGTAGGAATCTTGTTCCCAGACCAGCGGCCGGAATAATAGCTTTTCTTACTTTCATGGATGTCTTCTCCTTTTAGCCAATTGAGACTAGTTTCTTCGGCAACGCAATGATATTACTGTTTCCTAAATTCACAAGATATTCCCTTAAACTTTCTTTATCAAGAGAGGCGTAAACGGAAATCATCTCTTTGATTTCTTCCACGTAAAGATCCGCCGTTTTACCGATATAAATTTTGGGATATACTTGCTGTTCGTCGATTTCGTCGGCTTTCAGCAGCTCTTCATAAAGCTTCTCACCCGGTCTCATTCCGGTAAATTCAATGCCGATTTCTTCGAGCGAGTTGCCGGACAGCTTAATGAGGTTTTTCGCCAGATCTACGATTTTCACAGGCTCTCCCATGTCTAGGATAAAGATTTCTCCGCCTTTGGCTAATGCTCCGGCTTGGATGACCAATCTAGATGCTTCGGGAATCGTCATAAAGTAGCGAATCATGTCGGGGTGAGTGACTGAAACCGGTCCACCTTTTTCAATCTGATGCTTAAACCTGGGAATGACACTGCCCCTGCTTCCTAGTACATTACCGAACCGAACGGCAACGAATTTGGTATTGCTGTTTTTATCCATATCCTGAATAATCATCTCAGCCATTCTTTTGGTAGCCCCCATGACGCTGGTTGGGTTCACCGCTTTATCCGTTGATATCATGACGAATGTACCCACTTCGAACTTACTGGCCGCTTTGGCAACGTTCATCGTACCGATGACATTGTTCTTTAACGCTTCTTCCGGATTTCGCTCCATGAGCGGTACATGTTTATGGGCAGCTGCATGATAGACGACATCAGGCCGATGTCTATTCATGATCGACATCATTTTCCAGGAATCCTGAATATCGGCAATTTCCGTTATGAATTCAATCTCTGTATGTACACAAATGTCCTTTAATTCCATTTCGATCGAATAAATGCTGTTCTCTCCATGTCCTAAGAGAATCAGCTTCTGAGGATGAAACTTCGTGACTTGTCGACAAATTTCCGAACCGATCGAGCCTCCAGCACCTGTTACCAGTACTACTTTGCCCGTGATAAATTCGGAAATACTTTCAATATCGAGCTCTATCGGTTCGCGACCTAATAAATCTTCCACCTGAACATCCAAGAATTGATTAACTGAAAGCTTACCCGTTACTAGATCCTCTAACTTAGGCAATGTTTGGGTTTTGGCTGTCGTTTTCGCACATTCTTGGAATATGAAGTTGAGGTCCTTTTTACCTAGAGAAGGAATTGCAATAATAATATTGTCGATTTGCAGCTCTTTTACCGTCATCTCTATGCGATTAACGCCACCAACAACGGGTATCCCCAGAATATCCAGGTTATGCATTCTTGCGTTATCATCAATAAATGCAATAGGTTCTAGATCCGCGTCATTATTTTTAATCAATTGTCTGGCAACCATCATCCCTGCCGAACCGGCACCAACGATTAAAGTACGTTTTTTATTCACTTGTTTATTGATATAACGATTCCGAAGGAGTCGCCAACAGAAACGTGATCCGCCTATCAGCATGATATGGAGCATCCATGTAACTGCGAGTAAACGGAAGTAAATATCCTGTACAATGATTTGTTGGATGAACGCCACAGTAACAATAGAAAACGTAATCGCTTTTACAATAAATAACAATTCCCCGATGCTCGCATGTTCCCAGGCTTTCTTATAAAGCTTATACACAAATGAAAACACATGATGGCTAAGGAGCAACGAAATTGAACTAACGACCAAAGGCAGCGTTATGACATTTAGATCTGCGCTCAATAAAAATCGGCTAAAAAAAATGGACGTTAATACAATGAATGAGTCTATGAAGACTAATAGAGATAACCTTTGTCGGTATGACAAATAAATCCACCCTCTCACTAAAGTTCTTAAGTATAAGGCCTTTGGAGAAAGACCATATAATTAAATCCTTTAATACAATCTAGGGCATCTAACCCTTCCTCGCACCACACTTTTGACGACTTGCGTCTAAGGTCGATTCAACCCACAGCATGGTCGAGTGCTTCCATTGATAACGATAAGGAGGCATCACCGGAGCTAATTTTGGAACCCATTTATTGTTCTTCATAAAGAACGAAGCGGTAAAGGTTGGCGATAATCCTATTATAAAGAACGTTATTTACATAATAATTCTTTATAAAGAACAATTTGAGTAAAAAAAATACTACTTTATGGTCCCAAATGGCTAATTTAATTGTAGTTCTTTATAAAGAACATGTCAACACTAATTAATATTCCTAACCTCAAGAAATAAAATATCAACAATCTTTTTAATCCATTTTATGACTTCTTTCGATATATTTCCCTATTTTTAGTGTACAATGTTACATGAATATAAATAACTCCATAAGGATGGTAAGAAAATGACTACGAAAGCATTCGGAATACTAATTTTTTTCATACTTTCTTTTCAATCTTTACATGTTGGTGCCGCTCCCTTAGAAGAAACAACACAAACAGCAGTGCCCACAACTTACAACTTAGAACTTTCCCGCTGGAATATCTATAGTGACGGAACACATCCAATTGAAACGACAAATGGAATAAACAAAGCATTGCAATGGGCTCATAGTCAAGGATATCGAATCTTTAAAGTGCCGACTGGCAAATATTTAATTAGTAAAGGAAATAAACCAAATGATCCTCAAGCGCAAATAAACATGGTAAGCAATATGACATTCTTACTTGATGAAGCAACGATTATTCAAAAGGAAACGAATGGGTTTGAGGGTTATCATACAATTTACATTGGATATGGAGCAAATAACGTAACTCTAAAAGGTGGAACTTATCAGGGTGATAAACAATCACATAATTTCAGTGGAAAAGACCAATCTAGTAGCTATGGAACCCATGAATTCGGTGTTGGAATAATCTCAGAGGGTGCCTACAATTTAACGATAGATGGCGTTAAAACAGTCGATTTCACTGGAGATGGCATTACAATTAGTGGCTCTAACTATGGAATAGCTAACTTCGATGGTAAAAGCTACGTTTATGGAGATATCGATAATAACGGCAACTTTATTAAGTCCACATCAAAAGTAAGAAGTAAGATAGCACTAGACTTTACAAACCCAAGATTAAAAGGACGAAAATACTTTACTTTTGAGCAACCACTAGGTGTTACTAGTAATAAATATGATGTTTATTATTATAGTAACGGTAAATATATGTCTTCAGTTAAACAAGTCAGATTTGGACTTGACCTAGTTCCAATCCCAGTAGGCGTTGATACTTTTTACCCTGTTTTTAGTTCTAATGATCTTAATCATTTTTTCGTTAAATTTTTTACTAATGATGTATCTAGAAACGTAATAATAAAAAACTCAGAATCAGCATTCAATAGAAGGCAAGGAATTTCAATTGTCGGAGTAGATGGAATCGAAATTAGTAATAGTAAATTTCATGATATCAAAGGGACAGCTCCCCAATTCGGAATTGACTCAGAAGCGCAAGGATTTTATCCCAATAATAATCTTATTATAAAAAATAATCACTTTTACAATAATACAGGTGGAGATATCGTTTTTGCTGATGGAGACACTGCTTTAATTACTGATAATTTATTTGAAAGTAAAAGGGGGTTCTATATATGGAAGTCATTCCCCAATACAACAATTTCAAACAATACTTTTAATAATGCTGACTTTACTATGGGTGGAACAGGAGCTGCAAATCAGAACAAATTCAGTAACTCGCAAGTTGATCTGACTGCAACAAGTAACACATTCACAAATGCGACATTAGTTAATAGCACTTTAAATTTGAACAACACTGAGCCATTCGGATCAAAAGTAGAGAATATTACAATTACCAACACCGACACAACTTCTTACAGATCTTTGAATGTTGGCCAAAATCCTGTTCATCTCTCAAATATCACAATTAAAGGATTAACAAAACTCTCGACACTTTCAGGCAAAGGAACAGATAAAAATATATATGATAACTTAATTGTTCAAGATTTTAATGCTTACAATGGAACGGCATTCCCGGCTGGAACTTATAATAATTGCAATTTTTCATCCGCAACAAATGAAACTGTAGGGTTGGTTTTTAATCAACCAGGCAAATATACTTTCAATAAATGTTCTTTTAATGCTTTAAGTAAGATATTCACACTAGATAGTTTGTTTGGAGAACCAGATGTCAATTTCAACAATTCTAACTTTACGATTTCAAAAGATATTGGTTACGCAGCTGCAATATATGCACAAGGAGCAAAACAGTTATCATTTCTAAACAGCACCTTCACTGCTAATAATCTTACACTAAAAAGTAAGCCATTTATTAAAATAGGCCCACCTGGAGGCTCAACCATACCAGCAAAAGTTAAATCCTTTACACTCAAAAATAGTACAATAAAAACAAATATAAATATAGATGGAATTCACTCCATTGACGCAGGAACAGGTGCACCTGCCTATACGATTTCCAACAATATTTTCGTAGTTACAAAATTAAAGTTAAAAGCAAACGATATTAATATTCAAAATAAAGAATTAGCACAGTAATAATAAAATCCTAGCTGTAAGCTGCTTCCTAAATTGAACAAGAGGCAGCTTGCTTATTTTTCGCTGCGGTCGGTGTTATGGATAGAGTGCTTTCATTTTAATATGCGAGAAGAATCTTTCCATAGAGCCAGCACGCCGCGGTAATCGTAGGATGTGTACTGAAATCCTCGATCGATCGGTGTCAATGAACAAGCTCATCCAAATTATTTCCATCAATTCCAGTTTTTTAAGGCTTATAACAAGGGCGGCATCTATTTCCAGGAGAATGACACAGACGGAAGCCTGGAAGACATCAAACATGACTAATAAGCCCGGTATTTTCCGTTTTGTTCCTTCTAGCCCTAAAGATACTGCTGAACCTGGTGACTTTTCCGCTAATGCTAGCTACGTTTACGTTTGTTACGCACAAATAGCTGGGTGAGGATACCTATAGACAGTTCATGGACTTAAATTCATTCTTGTAAGCCCTCTTGATTTGTTATATTCTTTAATGAGAACAAAAACATTCTTAATAATGAATATGTGGAGGAAGCTACATGAATAAACGATACGAGGAATTAGATTCTCTGCGGGGGCTAGCGGCATTATTTGTTGTGTTTGTTCATATGTACCAAGTGATCCCAACAAATAAAGTATCTAAAATAATATTCGAATACAGTCCCCTTCGTCTATTTATTTCTGGCGGAGAGTCTGTGATATTATTCTTTGTCCTTAGCGGATTCGTGCTATCTCTCCCATACTTTAATAATAAGCACTCAAGTTACTCTTCATTTATTATTAAACGTGTATGCCGCATTTACTTACCTTACCTATTCGCGGTTATTATTGCTATTGGGGGCAAGGAGCTCTTTTATACAGGAAAAATAAATGGAGCGACTGCTTGGATTAATTTGTCCTGGTCAGCACCTATTAACATCCAAGTGATTAAAAGTCATTTACTTATGTTAGGTAGTTTTATGAGTAATCTAAATCCTGTGATATGGTCTCTTGTCCATGAGATGAGAATATCAATTATTTTTCCATTAGTAATGCTATTACTAATAAGATTAGATTGGAAGAAGGGTATAGCGCTTGGTGTAATCGTAAGTGTAATGGCGATCATCTTGTATAATGTGTTTAAACCTGCAAGTACAGGAACAGAGTATGTGGCATCACTCAACTACACCGCAATGTTTATTATAGGTGCATTACTCGCAAAATATAGAAGCCATATAGCTCAGAAATTCACTTCTCTTAGTAACAAAATTAAAGTTCTTGCAATCGCATTTGGGTTAGTGTCATATTTGTTTGTTCATCCTTCTTTTGTAATTAATGCGTTTCATACTATTCCACCTTTTTATAGAACAGTGATCGATTCATGGTTTGTTACACTAGGAGCTGTTGTACTAATCATCTTCGCCATAAATTCCACCTTCATGTCCCGAGTATTAAGAATCCATTTTGTAAACTTCTTGGGTAAAATTTCTTATAGCTTATATCTTATCCATATAGTTATTTTTCTCTCGATGTTTCAATTATTACGGGGCGTTCTACCGACAGGGATGATCTTAATTGCTTCACTTTTTATCTCTTTCGTTGTAGCTACTCTGATGTATCATTTCATCGAGAAACCGTCAATTAAGTTGGGTAGAATTCTTACTACTCAACCGAAAAAGATTAACAGCCTTGAGACGGAAAAAGCGAGTAGGATTGCTTAGAAGATAAAACATAGAGTTGTTCAGCGCTCCGATCCGATCGGGGCTATTTTTATGTTTAAAAATGGGATAAAGGTCGGTGTTGAAAGGTGCCTGAAGAAACAAATGAAATTCTCAAACGACTCACACGTGTTGAAACAAAACTTGATTTAATGATAACGCTAGGGACATAGCTCAAGAGACATTATTGTCCACCAAGTCTGCTTATCACTTATTAGATCGAATAGATAAAGTTATTTTCTGGGCAGGGACTACAGCGATCGGCGCTATTATCGTCGGGGAACCATTAATACAGACAGCGGTGCAACGATACGCTCCGGCATGAAGGTTCTACAAACCATCGGCTGCGCTCCAGAGGTGGATTACCCATACGTGAATCGAGGTTAAAGGAAAAGCCTTCCGAACTCGCAACAAGGTGTACCAGTGCGTCGAAAGCCCAGACGCTGCTCAGCGCGGCATTGTACCTAATCCGAGTCCAAGTTAAGCATTTTACGGCAGACACGCTGTTATCGCTTGCGGCTACAAGACTTTTACCGATGGGGTGCAACACATTCTAGTTCGCAACTCATGGGGCACGGATTGGGGGCAGTTCGGTTACTGCGGATTCCTAAAGACTTCTTCACACAAGGTTTTGTATTCGACATGTGGACGGGAACGGCAAAGATCGCCCCCGATAATATGACATTAGCGGAAGCCTTGAAGGTATTGATTGGGAAGAATATTTTCAACAGTCCGGAGTTCTGGGAAGGATTCGAGTCGAAGTATAAAGCCGGACAGCTGACCAATGCCGACTTGGAATAAAGGGGACCAGAATTTATTTTTTTGCTTCAAGTACCAGCATAAACTTAACCAAAATGTATATCGAAATCCTGGAGATAAATTGTTGTAAAATTTACTTTCTTATTTTGACTTTTTGTGCTTTCTCGAATCGAAATAGATCCGAGAACCAATACATCTTTAATTCTTTAAAATTCATGATTATCACTATCCTGTGACAATTATGTATATTTGCCACCTAGAGTTAGCTTCTAGTGGCAATTTTAAAAGCGCATTACACCATTACCCCATCAATCACGTTATGCATATAAAGTTCACTACCATTAAGTTTAAAAATTGCATTTTTCAATGTGTTATTTCGTATAATTACTTGAACTTGCTGATTGTTAGATATTAAATTTTCAATACCAGTTTGCTTTATTAAGGATGAAATTAAATTATCTTCAATAACAATCCAATTACCTGTAAACATTGCCTCTATTTTTATCATTGAGTTCACCCCGGCAGCATTCAAGTAACTTATTACATTTCCCTTAAGAATTACTTGATCAGAAACATTTTGAATCTTGACTGCCGTCCCAGCTTGTTGTTGTAGATAGCAATTCAATAGTTTGAAGGTTTTGGCATTATTCACGGTGACGTTAGCGTTAAACATACATTCCTTAAAGGTGTATTCCCCGCTACTTGCACTTGATCCATTTAGTGACAAAGCTCCACTACCATAAAATTTGCAGTTCGTATAAGTTCCCCCAGGCAAACCCAAAGGCTTACTTATATTTGTGAATGTAACATTGTCGTAGATCCAGCCACCTTTAGTACCATTAATAATATAATTTAAATAGTAATAATCATCCCCACTAAATTCGCAATTCGAGAAAATCTGTGGCTCATTTCTAAATGTTACACTGCACCATTTAGCATTATAAAAAGAATTAATCTTCTGATTATCGTTAAAAAATTTGCACCCCTCGATCTTGATTTGATACGGAGTACTTTTATCGAGTGTCAACAGACAATTATTAAACATACAATGGCTGATATTGATCTCTCTAGGTAACTGTGTGTCTCCTGAAAGTCTCAAATGAGAACCATATAATTGATTATTGGTAAATAACACTTCTCCTTCAAGACTAACTAAAGCATTATAAATCGTATTCCCCGTTACTATAGCCTTATCTACCCCCCTGTTCAGTCCAAGTGAGACATATCTTGTAGTCGTATTTATTCGATTGTTAGTTATATTAATATATTTCCCATTAACGACTACAACATCATAACCCGTATTGTCATGAAAATCATTTCCATCAATATGAATGAATTGGTTTAAATCATATCCATCTTCAATGTCAATTCCACCTTGCGGATCCGTACCAGCGATATGATGGATTTCACATTCGTTGATATAGAGATGCTTACCTCCACAAATAGATATGCCCTGTCTTCTACAATGATGAATTTGGCATTGTTCTACACGGCAATGTTTCGGAAACTCCGGGACTCTTAGATTTATGGAAACTCCATTACTAGAAGGTACTGCACTTTGATGGAGAACTACCCTGGCATAAGCTGCCCCCACAGGTACGTCCACCTCATCAAAAAATTGTACTGTATTTGCTGCATACAGAAATGTATTATCACTTCTATAGAAAATGACATCATAATGATTAGTAGTAATTTCAGATCCAAGTGCTCCGTAACCATTACCATATAACCCGAAATATCCGTATTTCTTAATTAAAGACTGCCCCAAATCTATTTTTAAAGTAGATCGAATTCTTTTACTATCTACTGTGAAAGTACCATTAGAAGTATTAATTCCCCCTTGTTCAAATGAAGCAGCGAACTGTAAAGGGACTGGGGAAATTTGCCCAAAGGTACTTGCAAAAACGATGCCGTCTCCAGTGCAATTAGAGATTTCCAAATGATCGATAGAAAGAAACCGGACGTTACTGCCAACCTTTGGTGTAAAACTCCCTACCTCAATTCCATACCCGCCCTCATGTGTACCGGGAATTGTATTGTAATCATGTGTGTCCTTATCACCTATAATCTTGCCATTTGTAAGTTTTGAATACTGTTGATTACTTTGAAAGCTCACGATAGCATACTTCTGTAACCCATTATCTCGAATCCTTAATGTGGAGCCCCCTAAATTCAATGTCATAAAACTCAGAGGTTGGATCGGGTTATTCTCATCAATCAAATAAATGCCACCAGGTAGCACAATTTCTGCAAATCCCTGTTGAGATGCCCAAATAATAGCAGCGTTGATCCCCTTTGAAGTATTAATTGCATCTGTGCCGTCATTCTTCACGTTCCATCGAGTTAATTCCAAAACATAACCAGCCATAAAACCAACCTCCTTCTATTTTACATTTTATGCAAAAAAAATAGAGGAGATTGGATTATTATGAAAATCCACTATATTACTAATATTATAATGATTCAACCTTCTTTTGAAATCTCTTCAAAGGTAATCTCTGTGAAAGTGAAAGTGCAACTTTATACAAATATGTAAACTCTTCTGATTTTCTGAATAAGATAAAGAAAAATACATTAGGAATTATAAGGCATAATATCGCCCTTATTATCAAGTTCATCTGTCCATGCAGTTCTAGAGTATTACCCATATAATTTATGATAAACCCTATAGAAAATACAAGGATGCCAAAGCCAAAATATCTGAGGAAGTAGGTTCTAACTGGCTTTTGAAAGGCATATTTGAAAATAACAAAAGGATCATACCAGAAGTATGTGCATAACCTGCTTATTACGGTGCCTAATAGTACTCCCGCAATTCCTATCTTATTTGCCAGAATGATTGAAACTGCAATGTTTATTAAGGCCGCATAAACAGGACGGTATTTTCCTTTTTGAAACAAGCCTGTAGTTTCTCTGAAAGTTGTGGTGGCATTTTGCATACCACTTGTATAAAAATCTAATATGATAAAAAATACTATGAATGTACTCATTACATAGTTTTCACCTAACCATATCGTAATAGTTGGGTTTATCAGATTCCAAAGACAAATCGAACAAAAACCATATACCCAAAAATTTAAAAATTGAATGATACGGAAAACAAAATAATTCCGATCCTCATTTTCTTTTACAACTAAGTTACCCACGCTTGCTGTAATTGAATAAAAAATTTGGCTAACAAAAGTATTAATTGTAGCAATGATTAACAAATAATTAGAATAAATTCCAACCCAATATAATCCAAAAAAAGAAGAAATAATTAAATTGTCCGTACCATTTATTACTACTCCGCTTATTTTGTAGAGCATTAGGGAATAGAGATTTTTGAAAAAACCTTTTTTTTCTTCATAAGATAATTTAACATTATTTTTTTCTTTAATGTAGGGGTATAATCGATTTGCCTTATGAGAAATATATACATTTTTCAGAATATTCATGGTTATTTGTAAGGCAAGCACCACTATAAAGTTTTTTGTAGTTAATAATAAAAGTATTTGGACTAGATTAGATATAATAGTAACCCCGGTATGGATTTTGGAAATAATATGATTATGCTGGTCGGCTATTATTATAGATTGTTTGTAAACTAGGAAATAAGATGAAACTGAATTAATTAAGAATAAGATATATATAAGTTTTATTTCTTGTATGCTTGTCGCCCCATTCATTAAATGCGAAAGAAAGGGCAGCAGTAATAAACCGACCATAAAGATAACGAAACCAATGATTTGATACGCTTTTTTGTATAAATTCAAAAAACCTTGAATTTTCCGTTGGTTACCTTCTGCCAATGGCTTATAAAGGTTATAAATAATTGCAGTATCAAATCCTAAATTGGCAACTGAGAGCAGGATTAATATATTAGTAAATAGACCGTTAACGCCCAGATATTCAACTCCGAGCGTTGAAATAAAAACAGTCCGTACAATAATACCCATTATTGCGCTTGTGATTTGGCCTGAAAGACCAAATATCATATTTTTCAGGGAATTTTCTATTCTCATATGATCTCTTTCACTATGAATTTGCAAAAATTCGATTTATTTTTGTTTTAATTCTCCTGTTAATTATGGGTACAAATTGGGTTACCCGATATCTTAATAAAGCTTTCTTACGTTCTGTTGCAAAGTCGTAATCCATGAACCAATCCAGCAGATCCTTATGGACAATTCTGTTTATATTTTCTCTCATCGTATTTTGAATGATTTTCCAATAAATCGTAATAATAGTATGTGTAAAAAATTTAACTTCTTTTTCCAAGAATGACTTAACATGTACAGATAAATTATCTGGTACATTAAATCCAAAGTATTTGGGATCTTTGCCTTCGGCCACTATACTTAGAATGGTTCTTAAGCATTTCTCACAAGAGCAGCAATTTTCTTTATTTTTAAAACAGACCCTTATTTGAACAGGTTCTTTATCTGCATCATAATAATTAACTAAAACCTTAACTTTATCCTGCCTAGTCAGTTCATAACCATCATGGTTAACCTTCCCGGAGGCATATCTTATATTGTTATCGACAGTTGGATCTGATGCACAAGCAACTTGGAACAGTGGAGAATTTGAACTCGCTATGTAAATGCATTCAACTTTAAGTTTAAAGGCTATGGGGATTCCAGCAGAAATTATTGCCAAGCCATGGTGTAACCCATGCCACCAACTGTCTCCTAATTTTTTATGATAATCATAATCGATGGATTGTGCATGAATAAACGTACCGTAATTGGATTGAATGAGAATATTTTCCAACCCGTATTGTTCTGCAAATGAAATCGCATTTTCTTTATCCGCGTTCCAGACTTCGCTCTCTTGGATCTCGTCGTCATGCCACCCGTATTCAGTAATCAATAATGGATTTTTATCTTTTACCCTTATAAAAGTAGTAACTGCGTCGAGACCACCACTAAATAATGACGCGGCCTCGCGCTCTGGTGTGTAGATGTGATCCTCAATTTTATCTACAACCAATTGACCTTTAAATTCTACATTCGGGAACATATTTTGATAAGCTGTTTTCACATTCTTTAAACAATCATAGAAGGACTTATCCAACACGTCCACAATTAACATAGAATCCGTAATCCACATCAGAGGCATCACATTAGCTACAAATGGTATAGCTAGGATAGCGTGTGGAACTTGCGAGATCTCATAGTTGTATTCAAGAAACATATGATTATTCTTATTAAAATATTTTTGCAGATTCCCCTCGATGGTAAAGAAGTAGTCTACTCTATTTTGATTTACAGTAATTTTATTAAGTATTATCTTTTTCATCTCTTCGCCTCATTTCAAGATTCAAATTGTGCTAACCACTTATTAACAACTTCGTAATTCACATTAACGCTTGTAATAATTTCAGATTGAATCATTTCTTCAAGTTTATTAATATCTTTTCTTTCTAATACATTCAAGTTGTAAGTTTCGTCCATCCCGCGTGCCCTTTCATCGATTGAAATAATGATCGAACGTTTCTTATGTCCCATCGCGAATATACCAGCGTGCAAGCGTGTTCCCACGTAATCAATATCGGTTGATAGCATATTTTCATACGCTTCTACTGAAGGAGGTATGATATTAATTCTTTGAGTATTGTCTAAGGTCTTGAAATATTTATAGTCTCCAGAGCCTTGCAGCCAGAAATAAACATTTTTATAATTTGCGTTAAGAATATTGATTAACTTTTGATCCCTTTCAATATCCCTTGAATAGTCTGTAAGTGTAAATATAACTGACTCTGATTTTCCTGTTGGAATTTCTTTGCACAATTCTGGTGTCAATGACCACATTGTCGGACAGCCTGTGTTAAGTACTTTGAAGCCCATATCTTCCATGAATCGTTTTGTTCTTTCATCTCTAACACTATGAATATACTTATGGGATAAAACTTTATTGTAAAGCTTCTTCGTATAATTACTAATCTGCTCTCCTTTACCCGCACCAACGCCAACCAAAATACTATTACGTAAAGGCTCACAGTTAAATAAATTGATATTCCACTGAGGGAAACGATTAAACATGTCCATTGTCAACAAATTAGTACCACAAACAAATTTATACTTAGCATCTTTATAAAAATTTTGAGCATATGATCTTCTAACAACTTGATACCAATGAAATGCGGGAACATGTGTCGGTAAGGTCATAACAAAGTTGTTTTTATTTATTTCCGATAATTGACGTCGTGCGCACTTCATGATGATTTCGTCACCCTTATTCAGAGATCCTACCGATGTGTCTAGCAGCAATACATTTTCCATAAATATAATTCCTCCTATATAATCCTATATAATTTGGTTAATTCATAACTGTTGCTATAGTCTGTATTATCACAAGTAACTGCCAACTCTTCCCTAAGCTCAGAATTCTTATAGAACCTCTCTATCCCATCTGCTATGCCTTCAACGCTCAATCCACAAATTAAACCCTCAATCCCATCTTCAATCTGACTGCTCGCTGTTGGATAATTGGTAATTAATATCGGCTTACCTAATATTTTCGCCTCTGTTACTGTAACTGCTTTGCCTTCATACCTTGAGGGCTGGACATATAAGTCGCATGCCTTTATATAAGGATATGGATTTATCTTTTTACCTAGTAAAATAAAGCTGTCTTCTAACTTGTTATCTGTAATTAACTGTTTAAGTTCAACCTCGTAACCGCCATATCCTACGACTAGCCACTTTATTTGGGTGAATCCTTTATTATGTAACAACCTCAACGCCTTGACAGCCATATCAAAACCCTTAACATAAGACAGTCTTCCAACAGACACAATGGTAAAGGCATCCTGATATCTTTCATTTATCTGAATATCACTATCCGCCATTTTTCGAATGAACGCCGGCGAAGTAATATTTTCGATGAGCTGGATCTTGTTCGCTAGGGTAGGATACGTTTGGATAAAGGCATCCGTTACTGCATCAGAAATCGAGGCGATCACATCATACTTTTTCCAGACAGCCAAGTCGATCTCATTATCAATCTCTAATTCGCTGTAATCGGTATGAATCCAAGCGATCTTCTTACGCGCGCTCACTTTACTCGCTACAAGATCATGCGGCCACGCATAACTGATTGCTAAATCGTACTTCTTCTCCCAGTTCGGCAACACATACGACATGTATTTAGGCACAAGCTGCATTTGGATATAGCCCGATCCCTCTTTCAGTTGTCTTGATTTCGCCTTCACACGGGAAATGACTTTAGCCAATATTCGAATCAAGACTGCTGAGACTTGCCCTTCCTGTAAACATTGGCGCATGGATTTACGGAATACGGTATACGCAGGTATTTGTGGAAGAAGGTTAACTTTCTCAGGGATTAAACTCAAGAAGTCACCAGAATGATGACAAATGAATAAATCCACATCATATTTATCATAATCGAAGCTCTCCAGCATGTTGATTAAGCTTCTTTCAATCCCGCCAATTTCCATATCGAAAACCGTAATCAAGATTTTATTTTTATGCATATTGAATATAGCTCTTTTCCCTTTTATTTAAGAATAAAGTATTAGCGGGAACATTCCCCTTCACAACGCTTCCTGCTGCGATTACAGCGTTATCCCCGATGAACGTATCTCTTAAAATGACAACATTAGATCCAATCCACACATTTTCCCCTATCATGACTTCTCCCTTAATAAGGTGTTCATCTGTTGAATGTTTGAAATTGTGATCATGGTCATTAATGCTTACATTCGGAGCTATTTTGGTGTATTTACCAATAGAAATCTTATGTACACAATTAATGTTACAGTTATCATTTATAAACACTTTATCGCCAATATGGAGTTTGCCGTAATGATCGACTCTAATACTCGCATTTTTCCTGATAAACACAAACTTCCCAATATGGATTTTGGCATGCTTACTAAATGCTTCTACTCTGCTGTTTGCTTGAAGAGAGAATATCGAGGATTCAATGTTTTTAAAGTAAATAAGCTTATTCATATAAGCTCTCAAGATTCCTATTACATGAGAAATATTCATAATTATTGTATGATAGAGTCCCCTGCCGCGGCTTTCAGCAATAAGCGTAGACATGACTTTTCTTAATAGATTCATCTCAAAAGCCCTCTTATTCTTGCAATATTATGTCCACCTATAATCCTTGCCAGGAGCAACTTCATTCGCCCCTTCCATCTCGCCTTAGGTGGCAACCAACTCTTATAAAAGTGATGCATGGCATACGTGTTTTCCGACTTAAATGTTCGGCAGTTAATGTAGTCATAAGGGGAGAAATACGTTTGCGGATAAAAGGTTCCAACACCCTCTATCTCTTGATAGCTACCATTGGGAGTAACACCCCAATCGCCTAATATCTTCGTTATCATCGCAACATTGGTAAGCGAATCAAAGGTACCATCAGCAAGGATGAAGCTCTTTGTATGATAGGAATCCATAAATACTTGAATCAGCTTATTTTCTTTCGCGGCTCCAATCGTACTGGTCGCGATATAGTTCTCTTGCTCAAATCCCCAGAACGATTCGTGATGCAACAGGTCATCAAAGGATTTGAACACTTCCACATCTGTGTCTAAATAAATACCACCATAGTGATAGAGCGCGTACACTCTAGCATAATCGCTGACGAACGCAAATTTACCCGCTTCATAAGCTTCTTTTACATATGAATTACTGCTGGTATCAAAGTTGGTTTCATTCCACTCCATAAATTGATAGCCAGTTAAATGGTTATGCCAACTTGCTATACATCGCTTCACGATGTCGGGCTTTTCTTTCCCGCCAAACCAGCAATAGTGTATGATCTTAGGAATTTTCATTTCATGATCTCCCTCGCCCGATAACGCACATCTCAAGTAAATTAAAATTCTTTATTAAGAACATCTGTCTATTCTCAATAATAGTTCTTTATAAAGAACATGTCAATGTGAATGTGCTTCGATAGAGAACATTTACACAATCAATATCCTTTTACACCACGCCAGCTTCAGAAACTATGAATTTACAGCACCTATTTGATTACCTAATAAGTTTGAAAATAGTCCCTCGCGCTCTTCAGCTAGCTGGTCATATTCTCCCTTTTGAATAATCTGCCCTTGATCGATGACAATGACTTGATCAGCCTTGCGAATGGTCGACATGCGATGGGCAATGACGATCATGGTCAACCTACCCTGCAATCGCTCCAACGCTTCTTGAATTTTCGCTTCATTCTCCCTATCTAATGCGCTCGTCGCCTCATCCAATATAAGGATAGATGGTTTACGCAATATGGCTCGGGCCAACACTAGACGCTGCCGTTCTCCACCAGATAACCGGATTCCTCTATCACCAATCAATGTGTCGAGACCCTCAGGCAGCTTGCTAACGAATTCCGCGGATGCGGCAAACTCTAGGGCTTCCCAGATTTGTTCCTCGGTTGCGTTAGGATCAATCATCAGAAGATTATCTTTTATACTTCCATTGAAAAGAAATGGATCTTGAGGGACATAGCTAATGGATTGCCTTAGTGCATATACCTTTTCGTTTGAAATTGGCTGCCCATCAATGCAAATCTGACCTGTTTGGGGTTCAATAAGACCCATAATAACATCAATTAATGTACTTTTCCCTGCTCCAGAACGACCCACTATAGCTGTCATCTTCCTAGACGGTATATAGATATTAATGTCTTTAAGCGCATAGGTCTGTTCATTTTGATTGTAACGAAAGGATACGTTCTTACACTCAATGTGCGTTTTAATTTCAATCGGTTGAAAGGTCTTGTTCTCTGGTTTGTTCTCCATATAAAATTCCTTCAGACGCACACATTCTTGCTGCAATTTGATGATTGCCTTAAAGGCAGGAATGGTTGAAGCGATTTGCTCCATGTTCGACTGTATGCCTGTAAAGCGAGGCCATAATCGGGAAAATATAACGAAGATTAGTAACAGTTGCTCCACTTTGGTCTGAAAGATGGTGACGGAAAGATAAACAAAAACAGCAATTAATACCGAAGAAGCAACTTTATAAAAAAGTTGGGAAGATGACCTTAGCTTGATGTATTCGACTTGTTCGTTCACTAAATTTTGTGTTAACGATCGATACCAACGCAGCCAAGATTCTTCCAATGAATTACTTTTAATATCTTTCATGCCGGCCATTTGATCGGATATACCTGCAAGAAAGTTTTGGGATAACTGTGAAGTTTGGCCGCCAAGTGATTTCGCTCTTTTAATAAATTTACGAGAAAATAAGGTTAGAATGACTCCAAACGTTAATACAAAGATTGTCATGACTGGGGATAGCCAGAATGCTATACCTATCTGGATTAAAGTGAAAATCAGAGAGGCTACTAATTGCAGCACTAAGGTTGTTCCAAACCCCACTCTTGTTAATTCGGAAGTTAATAAATTAATGAGATCTGATTTTCTATGGTTTACGAAAAAACTCCAATTTGACTGCAGCAAATTCGTATAGGTTTCCAGTCGTAAGTGTCGAACGAATTTCTGTTGAATAATGGTATCTCGAATCGTTAAAGTTCGCAGCAACCAGTTTTGACCTATTACTAAAAAAACGAATAAACATAGAACTAACGGTAAACTTAGAGCCTTTGGTAAGTCTTGAAGATACTTAATCATCATCGAAACAAGTGGAATTCCTGTCTCAACATTAGCAATGCCGCTCACATTAAGGATTGGAAGTAATAAAAGAACGCCTACACCTTCAATTAAACTAATAAATACCATGCCAAGAGTGTTAATAATCAATATTTTTCCAGAGAAAGCATATAGCTTTTTAGTAAAGTGCAGAACTTGCTCCATTTAAATTCCTCCTATGACCATGAGTGCCTCCTAGTTTTCCGCCAAAGCCACATGAAAGGCCTTAACGGAAAATATAAGAAATGGAGGTTCTTTGGTAAGGGTAGTAACTCTACATCCATGGGGTAAGGATGCAGGAAGCTTAATATATGTAACACTTTTAACTGATTAGACATTAAGGAAAATAAGTGATGTTTATGATACCTTGCTACATCCTCAGGTAGAGGCTCTCTGTGCAAGTGAATCATTTGTTTCATATAAAATAACGCTGCATGTGCTAAATGAACGGGGCGTTTCCCCTCGATCAGCGTATTCATTTCTTTGGTCAATGGAGTAGCTAATAAATTAGAGGCTAAGACTAGAGATTGCCCTCCAACGTGGGCCATTTGAAATTTTTTTAAGCAAGCGATTTGCTTCTCCCAGTTTATTTGAAGCCTTGTGATACGGTCGATATCTATTAGCCAGCGAAGCCTGGACCAGCCGTGGCGCGCACCGTGGGAAGCTAGAAACATAAACAAATCCTCATTTCCTAACATGTACACGGGAAAGCTGGCTATTGAGCTCTTCTTTCTTCTCTCCCACAATTCTGTAAAAGTTGGCTCATAAGAGGGGCCCGGGTTTAGTTTCCAATGTATTTCGATTTTCGTTTTTTTCTGAGAATGCGTGTAGGTGACATGGTGATGTCTCCATTTCCAGTCGTTCATTACGGTTGAGAAATAATCATCTTTGACATAACCAAGTGCTGCCAAGAGATCATGGGCTCTATCTAAGTTATCAATAGATATCAGTATATCTAAGTCACTGCAGGTTCGCTTGGATATTTCACCATAAAGGTCTACTGCAAGAGCAGGTCCTTTTAAGCTCAGCATTTCGATCTTATGATCTGCAAATAACCTGCAAAGCTGCTCCATCTCTGCGCTTAATCGCAGCATTTGAAACGTATTTTGTTGGTACTCGCGTCGCAATTCTTCACAAACATAGTCAGGAATATAGGTTTTCTCTATTTTTTTTATTTGTTTATAGATGTATGGATATACCCGATGGTGTCGAACCAATTCCAGAAATAAATTCCAATTTATTCCGGTAAAAGCGTCAGCATCAAAAGAACTTAAGCTGCCTTCACTCTCGCTTTTGATGAACGATAGTATTAAATTCAATTCTTTGGGCAAGACGGTTGCATCTAAGCTTAGTTCTTTATTCATTGCTTAACTCCCTTATCTATTGGCATTTATTTGTTTGGCGAACTTGGCAACAACCGTAAATCGATCCATCCCTTCCTTCCCTGTAACATAAAAATGGCCACTACGTAGCCATGCGTGTGCAATCATTTTGGCCAACTCATCTTTAGTGGTTCCCAGATACAACGTACTCTCGATATTGCGTCGTTTGAGCATCTTCATGCCAGCTATAGCCTTAACTAGGCATTTGCTTTCCCACAACGTATATTTACTCATAATGTCAATAGCACTTGCGATATGCTTTAGTACAATCCGATTCCTCTCTAACTCCATAATTGAAGTTTCTTGCATGGGAACTCCTAATGAGGGAGCCACCTTAGAGAATGGCAGAGAGACAAGAATACGTGCCCATCCTAAGAAGAACAATGCCTCTACTAGTAACAACATAGTTCTTATATCTAATGTCAAAAAAACTTTCAACTTATTCATGGCATTCACTATCCTCCTACGACTCTTAGCTCGAACCCCTAGGGAGCTTAACAGACATGAATAATCTTTTCTTCTAATAAATGATTTAAGAATACCTTGGTCTGTTCTTCACACACTTCTTGTTCGACATCAAATTCTTTCGTTAAAGCTGTCACCAACTCCTCTACAGAGATAGGAGCACTTATTAACTCCCATATATGACCACCGATCTGACCGAGATTGTAATACTTCCCATTGGCAATGTTCAGCATTACTTTTTCTCCGTCCATATCACTAACAATATTCCCTTCACCTTGAACAATTTGTACATTTAACGGAATGGTGTATTTCATCATGCTTATTCCTCCATTTTTATAGTATTCAGAATCAGTGACATGAGCTGGGGAGCCGTAAACCCAGAGCTCGGCCGGCGTAATTGATACATTCGAATCCGGTCCGAGATGCTTATCGATGTTTTAAAGTGCCAATCCATTAATTCAAATCTTTCTAACAGAGAACTCCGGAATGTATGGCAATATAGGGCATGCAGCCGCGCCAGACCTTTCATAGGAACAATCTCAGTTTCATCTCCATCTGTTTTAGTAAGTTCGAATACTCCTGCTAGAGGTAACGGTTTCGTTACGAAATGATCAGAAACTGGAACTAGGTACTTTGTTTCTCTGTCAAATATGGATTGGTAGCGGCTTGTCTCCATTCCAAATTCCGTTAAGCTTTCCTCCCACAGCTTTTGTTGTGGATAGGCAGGCATCACCATCGGCATTTGATCTGGAGAGAACGTTACCGCAATGACGTCATCACTTAGCAGTTGAAATTCTCTGCCAATAAAGGCTGAAGCAAGAGTCGATTTCCCTGCTCCGGAATGACCTACGAAAGCATAGGCTTTCCCATCAATAGCTATAGCGCTGCCATGCAGAGGAAGTACTCTGCGCTGCATTAATAGCGTACCCATACAAGTACCAAGTACATATAGTCGAATCTTTGCCTCATCTGCACCAATCACAGGTGAAACGGTTATGATTCCCCCGTCTTGCACGCAAAAAATGGCGGTATCTTTGATATGGAACATAAATAAGTTCTTACTAATCACGTACATATCGTCGGCTTTTGCCAATTGGCTCCATCGTTCTGATAAGTCTGCTTTGTTTATTACAACATCTATACTCTCATTCTCATTGTTACTTATCATTAATTCCGACAGCTCAAACTCACTATTAATATTTAAACCGAAGGCTCGATATATAACCTTATTTATTGTTTGAATCATTATTTTCACTCCATATGTTGACATGAATAAATTTAATGAAAGCCCTTATACCTGTAAAAGTATAAGGGCAATAGATACTTACCGAATTATGTAATCTAAATTAGCTGTAGTGAACGACCTCAGTCGGGTCGGGTTGAACGCCATCCGGATGTGCAATTCCTGGTCCAGCCATTGTCATTTTCACATCAAGTACTTCCAAAGTCGGGATATTCCATTCTTTTTTAGCTTGATTTTGCATTTTCTCACCCCCTCTCAATTAAAGTTTTTTATAAAGCGAGAAAAAATAATGCTGCGCATTAATATTCTAAACCCAAATTCGTAAACATACTCAGGTTTAGCTGCATCCTTAATTTTGGAAAGCGCCGACTTAATTTCTTCCATATTCATGTATTCTGACATCCTTGGATCCTTGATATTCTGCTCGATTTCATGAATGAAAGCAGGCCATGAAGGAGCCATCCGGTGAACACCATCAGCGCCTTGAACGCCTCTGGATTGTTGATTTAATCTAACCTTATCGGGTAAATGGTTAACCGTTGCCCTTCTTATTAAAGATCTGTCTACACCGTTTTGAACAAATTGTTCGTCTGGCACAGACAAGCAGAAGCGAGCAACTCTTAGATCATTCGTTGGGTCACGTTCCCATAAGGAATAACGTAATGATAATTTGGTTCCTATGGTACCGTTTAAACCCCAATAGTAAAGCTGTTCGAACTGATTCTTTCTTATATCATAGGCACTTTGGCTTGAGTAATCTGTTCGATTAAACCCATGCTTCTCTATCAATTCATCAATATTTGTCTTTTTGGCAAATTGGGGGTTAATTAACTTTGGAAATACTTCATTGTCCTTGGAGGGAGCATTTCGCATGAAATGTGGGAATGCTTTCTTTCCAACCAAGGATAAAATCCTTTTTCTTCCTACACCCATATTCGCACTAAAATGCTTTACTTCTTTATACAGCTGAATCCATTTTAATTTTTTCATTAGAATAGCTTGATAGTCTATGGCTGGCCCCCAAGATATGGTCCAATTCCCTCTCTGACCATTTAGAAGGACACCGATCCCCTGTTCTTGGGCTTTCTCATAGATCCCCTTTAGCCAAAAGGAATTCTCAAAAAATTTATAGGGCATCTCCATCGTTTCAAGCCAGTTATCAATTTCCGATAGTGGGCTAAGTCCTTTGAAGTCCAAATAGTTATCCTTTATATTGCCTACATGTTCAACCGTGGAGCGAATATAAGGTCTTTCATCAGCAAATCTACTCCTGGGTGTCCAATCATCCTTAAAATCGTCAACAGGTATATAACTGTAGGTATGTAATAATTTATTCTCATTCCGCAGGGCTTTAGCGGCAAAGCTTGCAACAGAACCAGAATCAAGTCCCCCACTAAGATGTGCACCTACCTGCCGATGAGTACGTAATCTTGACGTTACTGCTTTTTGAAAAACATCACGAAATGCTTCTTCATACTCTTCATTTGATTTAAGCCTTAAAGTTTCCCCTACAGCTAAAGTGCAGTATTTGGAGAACGTTACCCTTCCATCTATCACTGATATACTATGAGATGGCGGTACTTGCTCTATATCCTCATATACAGTAGCTGAGCAATCTATTGCATCAACTGTCAAAGGAATGGCTAGAAATTGTGCAACCCAATTTTCATTAAGTTTTTTTGCGATTTCTGGCAAAGTAAGTAATGGTTCAATGATCGTGCTAAAGGCAAATCGATCTGTAGATTTATGGAAATATAACGTTCTTGTTCCCGAAAAGTCCCTAGCTCCAAAAAGTGATTGCTTACGTTCATCCCAAATCATAAAGGCAAAGTCACCTATTAGATACTTCGGGGCATCCAATCCCCATTTCACGTAAGCAAGCAAAATCAACTCACTATCCTTGATTGTTACTTTCTGGTCTCGATCTATTTGAAGTAGATGAAACAATTCATCACGATTATCAATGATCGCGTCCGCTGTAATGGCCAGCCGTCTTTCGGAATCATAATAAGGATTTCGTTCACCGACCGATTCGGGTGTAATCCACTGTGCATGACAGCCTAGGAAAACTTTCCCCTGCTGCCATGTCTGAACATCGTCTGAAGGATACTTAGCAAATCCTTGCATCAATTTATGGCTATGTTCAGCATTCACAGGCTCTTGGTCTAGGTGAAAGATTCCGGCTATTGCACTCATACGTTTCCTCCATATTTCTATATGATAAAAGGGAATCTCGCCCTTCATCGTTCTCATTAAAGAACGTTGCTATTCAATTAATTTACTTCTATTTACTTACATGAACCTGTGAGAAATTCTTTTTCATTCTCTCATGTCGTTCTTTATCGAGAACAACCTCAGAATATCATCTTCTATCTTTGCTGTCAACAACTTCCTACATCTTTTTGATCTTATGCGTGAACTTCATATTTCCTACGCTATACATGAAATTAACGAGTGCTGTCCAAGTATGTTTCATCGAATCAAAATCGAAAAATTCATAATAGACCCAATTTACATATTGCATATATGTCTTATGATTTCGATCTCTTATTGCGTTGTATTGCCACCATAGGTTGATCCCTTTTTTAATGGGCAGCTCTTTGATGTTTGCTAGATGCGGAAAGTGGTGGTAGACAATAGCTAGTGTTCTAACGATCCTTCTCAGGGTTTTGTGGGCAGCGGCGTCCTTCTGTAAACGGGTGTAGTCAATATTGTCCTGCAGGGTATGTATCATTTGGATGATGTCCAAAAAATATTTAATAGAACACAAATTATGCCTCCAACCATGCAAACAAATCATATAAAACGTGTGATAATCCGATAATTCCTTGATATACCGGTATGATCCTATGGCTGTAGCCTGCTCCCAGAATTCATCCATAATTAACTCAGATGTTTTTTCTTTCATCAAATCCCAATGTAACTCAATTGTCAGAGGAATTGGTGAATCAGGTATTTCTTTACTGAAGCTCCAATGGAAATGGGAAGGGATCCGTTCCTGCTCTATATACCCCAAAGATTTCACACAATGAATAGCTCTTTCCAGTTCAAAAGGATGCACTAAAAGATCAATATCGGACGTACACCTAGCTCCTAAATGTCCAAAATACTTTTCGGCAAAGAAAGTGCCTTTAAGGGGGATTGTCTGAATTCCCGCTTCTTCAAGTTTTTCTAATGCTAATTTCGTTTGGCTTCGGATAAACATATTTTGATATAAGGCACCATTATATTTTTGTTTTAACCGTTCCAGAAAAAACGACGGCACTTGCACCAATTGTCCCCGCTGCTTTAATAACCAATAAATCTGCGGTGATATATCAAAAAACTCAATATCCTCGAGTGTTTTCTCAAAAAACTCTATTTCCTGGGGCATGTGGACTCTTGAATCATATAACGCTTGTATCAAAGTGATGATCAACGAGCTCTCCCCTTTTCTGAGACCCTTTCCGATTTAAACTGCGATACAATCCATTCTCCAGCAGTAAATCGCTATGGTGTCCGGTTTGAACAATTTTTCCTTTGTCCATGACAATGATTACATCAGCATTTTGAACAGTCGATAATCGATGTGCGATGACAAGCGTTGTACGGCCTACCATTAATTTATGAAGGGCTTCTTTTACTTGATGTTCTGTCTCATTGTCCAAGGCGGAGGTAGCCTCATCCAGCAGGAGGATCGGAGCATTTTTTAACACCGCACGGGCAATAGCCATACGTTGTTTTTGTCCACCGGACAGTTTTACCCCTCTCTCCCCAATTTCAGTGTCATAGCCATGAGGAAGAGAAATGATGTAAGGATGGATGTTGGCAATTGTTGCAGCCTGCATCATCTCCGCATCCGTAATGCCCTCTCGGGCTAATAAGAGGTTTTCCCTTATCGTACCGCCAAATAGAAAGGTATCTTGAGAAACATGGGCAAATAAACTCCTTAATTCGGAAGGTGAGAATGCTTCACTAGAACGATCATCAATGAAAATCCTACCTAATTGCGGTTTGTAAAATGCTAAGAGCAGATTAAATAATGTCGTTTTCCCTGCCCCGCTCAAACCGACTATGGCAACGACCTTTCCGGCCGGGATCTGCAAATTTAAATGATTGAAAATGCTGTTATGTCCATCATAGCTAAATGTGATGTCCTGAAACTGAATAGACTTCATCAATGGCTTAGATTGGATGGCTAACGGTAAATCAGTTGATTCGGTTGGCTGCTCCAAGATCTTGAATAATCTTTCCATAGCTGAAGATGATCTTTGAAAGCCTGCCCATTGTCCTGCGAGCTCTGTCAACGGATAAACCAAATGGTTAACCAGGTTAACAAAAATTAGCAAGGAACCTACTGATATTAAACCTAATGAGACGTAATACGAACCCATGCAGAGGCTTACAAGAAATGTTATCGTAGATACAGCGTGCCCCCCTACATAAAACCATCCACGCAGCTTTGCATTTCTTAATTCAAGGGTATATAGTTCTTGATTTTTACTAACATATTTCGCGAATATGGATTTTTCCATGGTAAAAGATCGAATGACTTGCAATCCATGAAAGGTCTCATTTAGCAGGGTACTAATATTTCCTATCAGGCTATGAACTAATCTGCCGTTGTTACGGAGTAATAAACCGAATATAACACTAAATAGCATAGCAATCGGAGCGACTAGTACGCATAAAAGCGCTAATTTCCCACTAATCTGCATCAAATATATCAAAACAGCCAGATAGATAAAGGGAAGTCTTATAAGATCAATTAGGCTTCTGCCAATAACACCGTTAATGCTATGAATATCATTGGTAAAATGAGACATCAGCTCACCGGATTGGTGCTTGGATATATCCTTTCCAGATAAAAGCAATATGTGTTTAAATAAGTGTGCGGAAAAATCCCTCTTCACAGCATTTGTTGCAATGGTTTCAAAAATGGTATTCAAATAAGTCGAAGAAATGCTAAGAATAACAAAGCTAATTCCTATTGGAATTAACCACTTCATGCGTGCAAAATTACTTTGAATAGCAGCGTCCGTCAGGTTTCCAAAGAACCATGAATAGGCCAACGTTAAGGTGATATCAACGAATAACAAGGAAAAGAGAATGGCATACGCCTTCCAGTGCCGCAGCATATATGGAGTCAATAAGGTGTAGGTTCTCTGAACGTCCTTGAAAGTTATGTACTCCTTTACGGCAAATAGGTACCTTCGTATTATTCCTGTCATAGGTCACTCCATAGAAAGTCTACGCTTGCGTGCTTTCTCTTCGATTTAAATAAGCTCTTAACAATAGCGATATCATGGGGAATGAAAGGACCGTTTGACCCCAAACATAAGAGGGTAGACTCGAGACTTGGATGATTCTCCCTTTCCGCCTAATCCAGGTCATCTTGCCAATCAAATGCTCCATTGCAACAGCTTCATCATGCGCTAAATTAGTATCTCCTTTACAAAGATAATGCAATTGTTGGTTCCTAGTTACTAATCGGCAAAAACGATGGGCGACTAAGTTGCCATGAGGTGTATGAAATAGGATGATATCGCCTTTCTTTATGTTTGCAGCCTCCGTGGATACAAAACGGCAGATATCCCCTTTTTTTATACAAGGATACATACTCGTTCCTCGAGCCGGAAGCTCGATCCATCCTCTCTTTTCCATTGCATGAGTAATAAGCTGTAGGAATTCCTTACGAAACTGCATATTGAACCAAGCCGCGTCCAATCATATCGTTCAAGAACGCTTCAATATCTTCTTCAACCGTTTCGTCGACAGATTCATACTCCTTCCGAATTGCTTCGCTAATGGAGCTTACCGTCTGAGCTGCGCCAAGCAATGACCAGCAAAATCCGCCCACTCCATTTAACTTCGTTAAGTTATACTCGTCTGTGTTCAAAATAATCCATTCCATATCCAGTTGAATAGATTCATAATCATTCATCCGAAGGTACTGGGTCATTACGAAATCAACTCCCAAAATGTATTGTTTTTTTGAAAATGCAGCTCGTAAACTGGGACTGCGTTGACCACATGCTGCAGCAATTGGAGTATGCTCCCGGTTTCATCTGAGCTGTGAGACCAATAAAAGACTTTATCCATGAGATTAAGAAATCCGTTCGACTTATTAAGTGGAACGATATGATTATCGATTGCCTGATTCAATAAATAAATGCCTGCCAACGGACTTGATTCCTCTACGCCAGTTCTGTCCAGTTCACTTCGAAAAGGAGAATTAAAAACCGTAATCTGATCAGAGGTGATTTTCACAATTGTTGCTTCATCGGAAAAAAGTTCTCGGGGCTGCGATAACTTAGCGGCGGTAGACTTGCCTGCACCTGAGTGACCTGCAAACAGGTATGCTTTCCCCTTATCGATTGCGCAAGATGAATGAATTAATAGACCCCACTGATGGTAAACCAGATAAGAGCTATATAGATTCATCAATGCATGCTTTAATGCCAATTCATTATGTACAGATATTTTAGCATTACGATACTCCAAATCTGTCTCAATTAAGTAATCAGCCCTGCGAAAGCAAATGGTATTCGCTTCTTTGGTAATCGCCACGTTATAATCAACAAAAGGAATTCCATATCCCTCTGTTAGTTGAATAGAGAGATGGGGCTTAACCTTAGTCAGAGCTACTGCTGGGAAGTTCCGTTGAATCCAGTTCGTAATCGTTTCTGAATGGCATTGTATTTGAATAAAGTGCTCGCCAATTGTAGTATAAATGCGTTCCATGATACATCCCCTCGGGACTTATTGAAAATCGAGGTCAACGGCATTCTACCATTGACCCCCCTTGGACAAATTTACTTATTCTTACCGTTGCCGCCTCCGTTACCATTATGCGGTCCGGTGTACGGAGGGTTCGGATAATTAATACCACCATTCCCTGTACCCGGGTGATTCAGGTTACCGTGGCCCTTATTCCAGCTTTGAGCTGTCTCAAAACGAACCGGTTGTTGACTTAAAACCATGGGGCGCGCATACAATTTTTGTTCCCTCTTCGCATTTTCTTCCATCGTTTCACTCTCCTATCGTTTCAAAGTTTGGATAAGTCGTCTTGCTTCCCCAAAGGGTGTATCAATAATTTCGTATATACGAAGATATACCGTAGTTTCAAACCGATCCAAGTCGAAATTAATGGTCTGTGTTCCGCTAACCAATTTGTTCTCTCCCGTAAACGAAAGAACCTTCGTTACCATAATTCTGTTCTTGGCATCGGCCAATTCAAGCCTCATCTTGGAGAAGCTTTGATCAACAACGACCTCATCCTGAAGCTTGATATTAAAATCCAAATTCAGCTTATACGAATAGGGTAAACTTCCCGATCCCATATTGTAGTTGGCCCCTGTCGACCAATCATTCAAAGTAACTTGAAAAGGGTAGAAGGCAAGGGACTTATCGCTTGTCTCCTCCATAACCTTTGTTTTGAAGGCAGCAAGCGGAATGTTGTAGGGCTCAACACTCTTCGTATCCAAAATTTGCATGGCCAGCTGCTCGCCTGTTTCCGTGCTCGGTATGATAAAAGAATAGTAAATGACATAGCTTATATTCGGAATAAGCGTTTCTACCAGCGTACTTTGTCTGGTGCCTAAGTACTTATTACCGCTTTTGCTTGACAACTCCGCTTGGAACTGAGGAACCTGTAATGGATTTTCGCTATGATTAAGCAGCTTGAACTTAGCAACTGCTGCTTTAAAGCCCCCGCCAGCGCTCTCATGCAATTGCAAATCCACCATGGATACATCTACTTCAGGTCGAATCAACTTGTATAACGGATCAAACTTAATAGGTTTATTCCATTCATACTCCACTAATTGATTCAAAAAGTGCAGATTACTCGTAGCTCCCGGCAATGCAATCGTTAATCTACCTATTAAATAATTGTTGTGCGTCTTGTCATCAACCGCAAAGTCTTCGGGCGTCAAGATGGATAAGCTCTTCAGTTCCGTTGTATTCCTAACTGGAATGGCATAATGGACATAATGCTGCTCGCCTGGTTCAAGTAACAGCTTATCTTGTTCCAACCTTTTGCCGGTATAAACCTTTTTGTCTGATACTCCGTTTATTCGAAAATCGGGTATCGTTGTTTTCTTATCCCCCTTATTCGTTGCAAGCAAACCTACAATCGTCATGGGTCCCTCTGGTGTATTCTGTTCATTAAGGCTAACCGGTTTGTATTCTATCGGGCTCGATAACACTGGAATCGTAAACGTATCTTCCCATTTCTTCGTCGTTGCTGGATCAGAAAGGACTGCCTTCTCCCCTTTCCATTCTATGGCGGATACAGGAATAGATATGATTCTCTTTTCTTCTTTGGGATAGACGAATTCATCCACATCCAACCACGAGAGTTCGGTCAATGAAAACGCGTCATACCGATCAACTACATTCATATAACTAAGCTCGGCAGTTTCTTTGGGTTGAATATTTTTGACATTAGCTTGACTAGGACGCATGATATATTCCAAGCCTTCTTGTGTCTTGACGCGAACCTCATATTCCGGGACCCCAGTCAAGCGATCTCCATTGTTAAATATGCGTACAACAGCGGCAATTCTTGTTCCTTCTGAGGTTGATTCATTTAAAATGCTTTTAACTTCCACCTTGATCGCATCGGTAAGTTGATAGCTAGTTGCACTCGATGACTGCGTGTATTTCTCATCTGCCAATGCATGAAAGGACGCAGATGGAATCACTAGAGAGACGGATAAGATGAACATGACCATCGTATGTTTCCAATTTATTTTCAATTCAAGTCACTCCATTTTTCATTATTGCTCTTCAATAGCCGTCATTTGGACTTTTTCTTTGTCTCTTAACTGATTAGGATTGGATTTAACGACCAAATCCCCTTCTTTGACTCCTGACAGCACTTCTTGATTAGGTTCATTTAGCCTGCCAAGTTGTACGCTGCGCTTCTCGACTATATCGCCCGATAGTACGAATACGAAGGCATCATCACCCTCTTTAACGATACTATACGTCGGAACAGTAGGAACGATTTGGTCTTTTTCCTCAGTCATTTGAATCCTTAGCTTCATGCCAGGCTTCAGGGTCAAATCTTTGTTAGGCACTTCTAAGTTGATTTCATAAGCTTTCGTTTGCGGGTCGATCACTTTGGAAAGATAACTAATTTTCCCTCGATACATCTGCTTAGTTCCTGCTATGTAGTAGGACAGCTCTGTCTTACCACTTAAGTGTCTCGTTTCTTCTTCCGATAGCTGTGCTTTAATTTTAATCGGATCCAATCTCTGAATGACACCAATGGTAGCGCCCGGCTGCAAGCTCATCCAGCCCTCTAACGGCATCTCCGATAACAGGCCGCTCACAGGGGCTTTTACTTCAAGGTTTTTCACGGTTTGATCAATCTGCTGTAAGGTAACTCGGGCATTTTTGAGCTGTGATTCCAACTCAGAAGTAGCATCAATCGGTTCCAAAGCGCTCAGTTTCTGCTTGAGCTGATCCAGATCCATGCGGGCATTCATCATTTGGTTTTCCATCTGATACAACTGGGCTTTCGTAACCAGACCGATATCATAGTCGTTCTTCATTTTATTGTAGTTCCGCAGCAAGGTCGTCATGCCTAGCTCCATTTTTTGAATGGCGTTACTCATTTCCAGCTTCTGGCTTTCCATTTCTTTTTTTGCTCTAATTTTTGCTTTTTCTATGGCTTCCTGAGCTGCTTTAACAGCAGCATCCGCTGCTTCTCGCTGAGCTGAGACCTCGCTTGATTTTAGTTTGACGATGACGTCTCCTTCTTGCACCATATCCCCGCGCTTTTTCAGGATTTGATCAACGTCCCCAGCCATCTTAGCTACCACGTCGAATTGAACGGAGGATTGAACTTCAGCCGCACGCTCGAGCGGATCTCCAATTTTTTGATTGATGACCTTAAATACTTTAACATTCTTTAACGCCTGTTCCTGAGATACAGAATTAGCATCCGGATTTAACGGAGCTGTATCTGAGCATCCGGCCAGAATTCCAATGCTTAGCGTCAAGATGCAGGCGGTTCTCACGACTCGCCGATGCGGCTTTCGTCTTTTTTGTCTCATTAGCTATAAACTCGCTCCCCTTACTTGCAATTTTTTACAGACAAAGGTTACAGATAAGTTTCCGCATGATGGTCTTTTATTTCGTTCATAACCACCCCAATCAGCTTGGCTTTCGCGAGCATAAGCTCCTCTTTCACCTTTTTGGCTGCGCCACGCTTCACCTTGCCATATTCCACAATGAGTAGTACCCCATCGCACTTGGTCGCCATTATTTTCGCGTCAGTTAACGTTAAGACCGATGGTGTATCCACAATGACCATGTCGTATCTGGTTCTCAATTCTGCTAAGAGATCATCCATAGATTTCGATGCTAATAAACTGGACGGATTCTGTTGCACAGGTCCTGTGGTCAAAATAGACAGATTTTCAATGATTGTTTCCCGTATGATCCCGTCCAATGCGTTCCGATTAACCAAATAATTCGTCAATCCAATACCATTATCTTCACCAAATGCAAGATGGATGGATGGATTTCGCAAATCCGCATCAAGCAGAATCACTTTTTTTCCGATCTGAGCATAAGCCACCGCCAAATTAACAGCAGTCGTCGTTTTCCCTTCACCACGGCCCGACGAAGTAATCGTAATCGTCTTCGCCTCGCGTCCGAAGACGGAGCATTCGATATTAAATCTTAAAGAACGATAAGCTTCTGAGGTGGAGGAATCCGGATGAATTTGCATCATAATCGCAGAATTATTGGATGGTTTTGGCATATGACGGTTCCCCTGCTTTTTTTCTAGATTTATTTTTTTGCTTGGTTCGCAATACTTTGTTTTTCACTTTTGGTATGTACCCTAATGTCGACACTTCAAATACCTGACGAATGTCTTCATCTGATTTTAACGTATCGTCTAATGCATCTAGCAGGAAGGTAAGCCCTATCATTACAGCCAAGGAGGCTACAAAGCTTAAAATAAGGTATTGATTTGATTTTTGGTTGATAGGTGTAGGATTGTCCTGTACTTTGGCTCTATTTAATATGGTGATATTATCAACTTTCATAATCTTGGGGATTTCGGATTGAAAGACATCCGAAACGGCGTTCGCTATTCTCGCTGCTCTTTCTTGGGAAAAATGCCGTACAACGATCGACATGACTTGCGTTTCATTGAGATTAGAAACATTGACGATTGAAATTAGTTGGTCTGTGGATACATTTAAATCGGGGTATCGTTGAACTACTTTATCCATAATAGCTGGGGTTCTAATGATTTCCTTATAGGTATTAATGAGGGACATGTTAACACCGATCGCTCCGTAATCGATTTGCTCCGTACCTGATTGATCCTGTTCAAAGGTTTTATTGACGATCAACTTGGTCGAAGCCTGGTAAATGGGCTGATAATGTGATGAGGTATACATAGCTGTTAGAATAGTCGTCACCAGTACGACTAAAACGATGAGCCACAAGCGCTTTTTTATAATCATTAAATATTCTTTAAAATTGATCTCCATGATTCCCCTCCGTAGGAAGTCTACTTTTGCATTCGGTAGCAAACCATTCATACTTTGATACTATTTGTATCATGATTATAGTACTACTTTAAGATACTTTTTGTATCATGTCAATACAATATTTGCTGTTTAGGTTCCAAAATGTATCAGATAAAATCCTCATAAAAAAAGAGAAGAATTCCTGTTTCAGGAGTCTTCTCTTGGATCTTTAACTCATCCCTATTGTCGTAATTCTACTTGAATCATTCGTTCGGTTTGAAAGGGTTAGAGCCTGCTGCAGAAGCATCGCAAGCAGCTTCCGCATCGAGCCTATACCAATTTTGCTCATAATATTAGCCAGATGAATTTTCACAGTTTTCTCACTGATGTAACAACTTTCAGCTATCTCACGGTTGGTGTATCCATGGGTAACAAGTAGAGATAGAATTTCCGATTCACGCTGCGTAAGGCCGTAATTCGCAAAAAACTGATGAAAAACCAGCTCTGGTTCCTTGGTTAGCTCCACATTTACGTAACTTTCATGTTCCGTAATCAACCTATTTGTCATCCGATAACTTCCTTTATATATATGTCTAATTGATTGTCAAACGATCTCATATTACAACTTCACTTATATGGATATGTCTTTCTCGACTTAGGTCCAGAAATGATTCGTCAATCTTAACAAGCGGGTTCGTATCATCCGTAGGATTAATATAAATGACTTCTCCCCAACGTCCGTCGGTTAGCTTTACAGTCCTGCCGATCAAATTCTGTATGATATTGGTAAGAAATACAGATACGATGTGGGGATCCAACTCTCCGAAAAAGCCTTTCCTCATCCGACTTACCACCTCGTAAAAGGGCATCATTTCGTGATAAGGCCTCTTCGATGACATCGCGTGAAAAACATCGGCAACAGCAACAATTCGGCTCATTCGATCCAACTGGCTATCCTTTAATTGCAAGGGGTATCCCGTGCCATCTGCCCGCTCATGATGCTGTAGCGCAACTAGCGCAACTCTGTAGTTAATCCCTACCGTTTCCTTAAGCATGTTATATCCTAGAATCGTGTGCCGCTTTATTTCGTCATACTCTTCGGTGGTTAATTTCCCCGGCTTCAATAGAATCTCTTGTGAAATCTTGATCTTACCAACATCATGCATCGTAGCTGCCAGTGATAATAACGCCACTTCATTGTCAGCCCAATTTAACCATTTGCCAATCAGCGTTGAGAGTATGCCTACACCAATATTGTGCTGATGCGTATACTCATCTTTCGCTTTGACAGCTTCAAATAATTGAAATAAATCGGGGTTCTCAGTAGTCTGCAGAACGATAGGAATCAAATCATTTTTGATTTCCAGCAGCGGGATCTTCTTCTGCGATTGAATACGCTCGAATAAGTCCTTGGCATATTGAGAAGCTTTTTGGACAAGGAGTTGAGAAGAATCTGGTGGGGATACAGAATCAAGCTTATGCTCATGCATGGTTGTCGTAGTGATACCCATAAAGTCAATGCGATGCTGCCGAAACAAATCCAAATGCTCTTGATTGAGAACCGATTGACTTGGCACTAAGACAAGTCCATGGCTTGTTGTCACATCGTATTTCAACATCTTACCCAATAGTTCTCTCAATAAAGCTCGCTCCAATTATTTCATAATATAACCATTTTCAATTATATACGACAAAATTAGTACAATCTATGGGTCGAAATCCCATATTTTATTGGAGAATGTAGGCTAAATCACCTACACCATTCCTATAAACCATCAAAAGTAGGACTATTGGTCTGCTTTTGATGTTCAATTGACGCCATATTCACATCGTGACATCCGTCTACCCTGCTGCATATAGTAAGTATCGACTAATCCGCTTCTACCTAAGGAGGAAATTGCGCAATGGCTTCAATTAACAAAAAAGATGAGCTTCGTGAATTGGAAACTGAATTAATACAGCCTGAAACTACTGAACAGTTCTACCCTGCTTCTTACCCACAAACTGCACCTTATCCATACGGCTATGCTGTACCGCAAGCTTACGCTTGGGTACCAGCTTATGATCCGCGCGGCTTAGGCGGCATGTTCGGACTTCCGGGTTTCCCTGGGCAACCTGGTCAGCCTGGCTTTCCCGGATCCGGCATGTCTCCTGGATTTCCCGGGCAGCCTGGTTTTCCTGGCCAGCCTGGCTTTCCAGGTCAATCCGGCTTCCCGGGCCAACCCGGCTTCCCGGGCCAACCTGGCTTCCCGGGCCAACCTGGCTTTCCTGGCCAACCCGGCTTCCCGGGCCAACCTGGCTTCCCTGGGCAACCCGGCTTCCCTGGGCAACAGCAAGGAGGAGAGCAAGCCCCCACTTCCGCGCCTCCAGCTTATACACCGCAGAAGCCGTTTAAAGCGGAAGGTGCCTCCGCTTATGCCGTAGACCCGGGAGGTATTCGCCGCTGCTTGTTTAATTTCACCTATGTCTGGCTCAGCAACGGTCAACAGTTCTGGTATTTCCCTACTTTTGTCGGACGCAATTCGATCGCAGGCTTCCGTTGGACTGGGTTCTCTTGGATGTTTTTCGGTATCGATTTGCGCTTCATCGACTCATTTACTTGTTAAAATAATACAAAAAGAAAACCCTGTGCCATTTTTTCATGTAGCGAGCTAGCTAGAAATAAATAAGCAAGCTTAGTTTGCTTATTGACTCTAATATCGAAGCATCTCGTCATATTAGACCACAGTGCGTGCTTATTAGCTGTTAAACGTTAATTTCAGAGCGTATTAGCCAGAGATAAGCACACCTAGCTTGCCTATGTCATCATAATAGGAATTATTAAGACAAATAAGCAACTTCAGTTGCCTTACTCACTTCATGGACCCTAAATTCCTATATGTAAATAAAGAAGGCTGCCATTCTCATCAAGAGGATGACAGCCTTCTTTTCTTCAACCTTCCTGCCAAGCAAATCTATATCCGATCCCAGGCTCCGTAAGGATATACTTCGGTCTTGTCGGGTCTTCTTCAATCTTTTTCCTCAGATGACCGACATACACTCTCAAGTATTGGCTGTCTGATTCATATTGCTGACCGCCCCAAACTTGTTTGAGCAATTGTTTATGTGTCATTACTCGTCCAGCATTCAAAGCAAGTACTTTCAACAAATCGTATTCGGTCGGTGTTAATTTGAGTTTCTCATCATTTAGCTCTACACTACGCTGAGATAAATCAATAACTAAATGACCCAGTTTCAACACTGGTTCATCCTGCGTCTTGGCGATATGCCGTAAGGCAACTCGCATGCGGGCCATAAATTCGCCCATGCCAAACGGCTTCGTTACATAATCGTCAGCGCCGCGATCCAATGCAGCAACTTTATCTTGCTCCTGGTCTTGAGCCGTAAGAATAATGATGGGCACCTGCGACCACTCACGGATATGCGCCAGCACTTCCATGCCCGTCATATCAGGCAATCCTAGATCTAAGACAATAAGATCTGGACGTACCATTGTGGCCTGCAGCAAACCTTCTTGACCGGTTGAAGCTTCAGCTGCTTCAAAACCGTGTGCGGTTAGAGTGACGCGCAGTAATTTTCGAATTTGTGGTTCATCATCAATGATTAAGATCTTCGCCCCTGTGGTTGTCATTCCTATCCCCGTCTTTCTCAGCGAATTGTAAAGGCAAGCTTATCCGAATAGCCGTTCCTCGATCCCCATTATTCATAGCTGCAATATGGCCGCCATGTGCTTCGACAATGCTTTTACAGATTGCAAGCCCTAGCCCTGTTCCTGGGATATGTTTGGTTAAATGGCCTCTATAAAATTTCTCGAATACCCGTTCCAAATCGCCTGAAGCAATGCCAGCACCCTCATCTTTGATGGTCAAATCAAGCATGTCTTGCTTGTGATCCGCTTCAATCACAATTTCACTTCCATCAGGCGAATACTTAATGGCATTACTAATCACGTTAATCAACACCTGTTCAATAAGAACCTCATCCATAGGCACCGATGGAAGATCTGGCGCAAGATGTATGTTTACTTTTCTGTGCAGCAAAGCGTCATTCAATTGCGTAAGCGCAACGCCTACAATATCCTCTACCCCGCACCACTGTTTATTTAAACGCAGCATGCCGCTCTCAATCCGAACCATACCCAGTAAATTGCCTACTAACCGGTTCATCCGGGTAGCTCCCTCACGTGTCGTTAGCAATAACTCTCGTCGATCTTCAGGACCGAAGACGTCTTCCCCTTCTAGTAGCCCGGTTACGGAACCAATGATGGTTGCCAGAGGCGTTCGCAATTCATGTGAAAGCGAGTCCAGCAGCGCGGTACGCAGCTTCTCTGATTCTGCCGTTAATTGCGCCACCTTGGCTTCATTCGCTAGTTTAACGCGAGATATCGCAACGGCTGCAAGATCCGAGAGTGCTTCGATGATCCGAATAAGTTCCGACATGTCAGACAGATTTCTATCGCCCACATGAACAGCAAGCACGCCATGGACCTGCTGATCCGTAGCTAAGGGGACATGCAGATCCGATGATTCCCCCAATGTAAGAGTCCCTCGACCCGCAATGGCATTATGTTTATTCACCCATGCGGCGATAGACAGGTGAGATTCATCACTGGCCCAATCCCCGCCATCCTTGGAGTAGGCTTCCAACTGCTGTTCACCCAACTGGTTGGGTAAAATGATTGCGGCCTTGGCATCAAGCGTATCAGAAACATGCTGAACTATTTGATTAAGTAGGACATCTAAGTCTGAAATAGCGGTAATCTTACTACTTAGCGCATACAGAGCAGCCGTACTTGCTTCTCTCTGCTGAGCTTGATGAATTTGACTCCGCAGTTTAGAAGCTAAGTTTGCCGTAAGGGCTGCAACAGATAAAAAAACAATAAACGATATCAAATAACGCAGATCTGAAACCGTTAGACTAAAAGTGGGAGGTACAAACAAGAAATCAAACGATAAAACCCCCATTCCCGCAGCAAAAAAGGAAGGTCCCCTCCCCCATCGTACAGCACTAAAAAGAACAGGAAATAGATATAGAAGGGCAATGTTAACTAGACCAAAAAAAGGGCCAAAAGCTTTTAGAAATAAGGTTACAGCAGCAATAAATAGAGCTGTATTAACATAAGATTTCCAGCTTCCAAATTCATTTGTTTTATTTACCATGTTTTCATTTTACCCTATTTCCCGAAGATTGCCACATATCATAATCGGCAACAATCAATACATCCATTGTACTAGCAAGCGGCACAAGCTTTTTGACAAGAGCGTCTTTCCACACAATGATTTGAGTGGCTCCCGCTTCACTTGCTCTGGAAGCAAACACCTGCGGAATTTGGTTGCGGTTAGCCACCTCTTGATACGAAAACTCGCCTCCAAGCCTATTCGTCAACCTCTCTAATGACTCTAGCTTCTGCTTCCACTCCTCTGCGCCTCCCATCGCAATAAAACTTACATGCCATATTGCTTTAAGTCGATGCGCAATCCGAAAGCCGCGACGAATTAAGCGATCAGCTTGTGAGATTTCCGTGACACACACGTAAATAACTTCTTTTCTTCGCCATGGGCCGCGAAGTGAGCTCTTGCGCTCCATAGATTCCAGACGTTCATCTACATCATCAGCGATTTCACGCAGCGCGAGTTCCCGTAAAGCGATCAAATTCCCTGTTTTAAAAAAATTGTTCAACGCTTGATCTACTTTTACCATCGCATAAATTTTTCCATCTCTCATTCGAAGCTGTAAGGCTCCAGGGGCAACATCGATTAACTGTACTTCATCCGCCATGCGAAGAATGCTATCGGGAACCGTTTCCCTAACTCGAATACCCGTAATTTGTTCCACGGCATCATTTAAGCTCTCGAGGTGCTGCACATTAACGGTTGCTATGACCGATATGCCCGCTTCCAGAATTTCCAGCACATCTTCATACCGCTTTTTATACTTACTGCTGGGTACATTCGAATGGGCTAATTCATCTACCAAAACCACTTCAGGTCTAAGACGTATGATACTTTCTGTATCCATTTCCTCCAGCTTTACACCTTGATACTGAATTTCTGCCCTGGGTATGACTTCAAGTTCCCCAATCTGTGCGATTGTCTCTTTTCTTCCATGGGTTTCAAGTAAGCCAATCTTCACATCAATCCCCTTTTTGAGCAGATCGTTGCCTTCTCTCAGCATCGTATACGTTTTACCGACACCAGGGGCAGCTCCAATATAGACTTTAAATCTACCTCGCTTGATTTTTTCGATTTTCGCTTCTACTTCTTGTTTGCTCAAACGTTTATATTTGTAAGGTTCCTTCAGCGAGTGGATATGAGCAGGCAGAATGCGCTCACCCTCCTGAGAAGCACGGTCAGCAATCAAGAACACATCGATATTTGTCGTTCTTTTTAACACGCCATTGATGACGGAGCCTTGTAAAAGAGTTTGCCATTTGGTTTGCTTAGAATGACCTAATACAATACGTGTTACATGATGAGCTATCGCATAGTCGACCAATATTTGAGGGATGCTGCGCCGGTTCCCAAAGGGCAGTTCCTCAAATTTGCCACCTATTTTTTGGACAAGCTTCATAATCGCCCTGCGAAAAGTGGCCGCCTCTTTGGTGAGCGGCTTATTGAAATTACGCAGCGTAACCACATGAAGATCACCATTCAATCGCTTAGCGATCTGTTGTCCTCTGCGCACATAAATAGAACCATTCCAATGATACTGCGTCGTTACAAGAATGCGCTCTGTCGCTCCAGATGGACCCAGAATCCCCATTTGTTCGCGATGTTCTTCCAGAGAATCGTTAACATCCTCAGCAACAAGACGAAGAGCCAGTTCACGCAGCACACCTAAATTACCGCGTTTGAATAAAGCTGTATCTTTATTCCCCTTTAAATGGCCTTCTTCCATTCGATTTAAAATCGTTTCCGGCGTCGCGTCGATTAATCGAACCTCATCAGCGAGTTCCAACGTATCTGAGGGAACGCAGTGCCCTACTTCAATACCTGTTAGTTTATGAGCAACCTCCATCGCCTCTTCCAGCTCATAGACATTCACCGTGGTAATAACACTAATATCATTTGAAAGTAAAAATTTAATATCGTCTAACCGTGATGGAAACCGCGCGCCTTCTCGATTACAGTGAGCTAACCCGTCTACGAGGACGACCTCCGGGTTTCTTTCGATTAATGCATCCAAATTGAGATCTTTTTGCTCGATTCCATCTTTGATCCAGTGAATGCTCGGTACCCTTTCCAGATCCCCCAATTGTTCCACGGTTTCCGGTCTTTGGAGCGTCGATACGGCGCAAATAACCACATCGATCCCCTGCTGCTTGAGGTTGTGCCCTTCGCGAAGCATGTGGTAGGTTTTACCTGATCCACTGACGGCGCCGATATATATTTTAAAACTGCCGCGGTGCAGTTTAGAGATGGAATATAGGATTTCTTCCGGTGTTTTTCTTTTGAAACCTTCCAAATGGCAACATTCTCCCTTCTCCCGAAAATGTGCAGAAACCACTCTCATGATAAACGAGAGTGGCTGTCTGCTTATCTCACAATTTCACTTGCTTAAGCAGTTCCATATTTAATTCAGTCACATTGACTCTAGGCTCACCGAAAACTCCGAGTTGGCGCGCTTTTGAATGCTTATCAATGAGGTCATTGAGACTTTTCTCGGAAATCCCCGTTTCCTTGCTAATTCTCGGCACTTGAGCCTTTGCCCCTTCTGGAGACAAATCCGGATCAAAACCGGAACCGGAGACCGTGACTAAGTCAGCTGGAATTTCCGTTAGATTAGGATTTTCTTGCTTCAAGGCATCGATTTTCTCTGCCATTGCCGCAGCATAATCACTTGAAGCCACCGCTGTATTGGAGCCCGATGAGGCAGTCGGATCATACTTGGCTGCAGATTCTCTTGGATGGAAGAGTTTCGGAGACTCAAAGGGTTGAGAGAGTAATTCCGATCCAATCACGCCACCGCCTGATTCTATGAGACTTCCATTCGCTTGTTTAGGGAATAAGACCCCGGCTACACCTGTCGTTACGAGTGGATAGATGAGCCCACAGACGATCATGAAAAATAAAGACACACGAACAGCTATAAAAAACGATTTCATAAAGCTATCTCCTCGTTTCTCTTTCTCTTTAAACGATATTTAATCCGTGAAGTACCATATCAATGATTTTAATCCCGATGAAAGGCACGACCACACCACCCAGACCATAAATCAGAATATTACGCGATAACAATTTATTTGCTGACATCGCCCGGTACTTAACACCTTTCATGGCAATTGGGATGAGCAGCGGGATGATGATAGCATTGAAAATGAGCGCTGATAAAATGGCCGATTCCGGCGAAGCCAAATTCATAATATTCAAGGCCTGCAGCTGCGGCATAGCTAGAATAAACATCGCAGGAATGATCGCGAAATATTTGGCAATGTCGTTAGCGATAGAAAATGTTGTTAAAGCTCCGCGAGTGATCAGCAGTTGTTTACCGATGGAGATGACTGAAAGCAGCTTGGTCGGATCGGAATCCAAATCGATCATGTTGGCAGCTTCTTTGGCAGCCATCGTGCCTGAATTCATCGCCAAACCTACATCGGCTTGAGCAAGCGCAGGAGCATCATTCGTTCCGTCGCCTGTCATGGCTACCAGTTTACCTTCTTGCTGCTCTTTTTTGATCGCAGCAATTTTATCTTCCGGCTTCGCCTCAGCAATAAATTCGTCGACACCGGCCTCAAGTGCAATCGTCGCAGCTGTAAGTGGATTATCCCCTGTACACATGACGGTTTTGATGCCCATTGCGCGTAGTTCCGCGAATCGCTCCTTCAAGCCCGGTTTTACCGTATCCTTGAGATAAATAACGCCATAAATCCGCTCATTAACCGCGACTGCCAGCGGGGTGCCTCCGGCTTTGGCAATTCGGTTTGTGATTGCTTCTAAATCACTAGGAATTTTCCCGCCCCTAGCTGCTGCATATTTCTTAATCGCATCGACTGCACCCTTACGGACTTGATTACCATCAGCTAAATTAAGTCCCGACATCCGTGTTTCAGCGGCAAACTCCACCACTTCTGCACCTTGATAGCTGTCTGCTGGCCAAGTTTCCCCAAGCTTGTTCGCAAGCTCCACAATGGAGCGTCCTTCAGGTGTTTCGTCTTTCACAGATGCTTGCAGGGCAGTAAAGATGATGTCTTTTGCTGGTAAGTTATTCACTGGAACAAACTCCGAAGCCATCCGATTCCCGAATGTGATCGTCCCTGTTTTATCTAGGATCATCGTATCGATGTCGCCCGCAGCTTCAACCGCTTTACCTGACATAGCAAGCACGTTGAATTGAGTTACACGGTCCATACCTGCGATACCGATAGCTGACAAGAGACCTCCGATTGTCGTCGGAATGAGGCAGACCAGCAGAGCAATCAGCGTGGAAATCTCCAATTTCACGTCCAAATACTTTGCCATCGGTACCATAGTCACAATGACGATTAAGAAGATCAAGGTCAGTACAGCTAGCAGCGTCGTTAAAGCAATTTCATTCGGCGTTTTCTGCCGTTTGGCGCCTTCCACGAGCGCAATCATGCGATCCAAAAACGATTCGCCAGGATCGGTCGTCACTTTGACAATGATATAGTCAGACGCTACCCGTGTTCCACCTGTAACGGATGAGAAGTCGCCACCTGCTTCCTTGATAACCGGAGCGGACTCTCCTGTAATCGCTGACTCATCAATGGAGGCTAAGCCTTCAATGATCTCGCCGTCGGATGGGATGATCTCACCATTTTCAATGCGGACCACGTCTCCCTTACGGAGAGAAGTCGAAGACACTTCCTTATAAGAACCATCCTTTTGAACCAGGCGAGCCATCGTATCGGATTTGGTCTTCCGTAGTGAATCGGCCTGCGCCTTGCCTCGACCTTCCGCCAAAGCTTCCGCGAAGTTAGCGAAAAGCAAGGTGAAAAGCAAGATCAAAAACACAGCGATATTATAACCCCGCCCTACTTCTGTGGTATCAAATAGATCGGGTGCGAGCGAAAGCAGGAGTGTAATGACCGTACCGATCTCAACCACGAACATGACCGGATTTTTGATCATCGCCCAAGGATTTAATTTTTTAAACGAATCAGCGATAGCTTGATTCATAATTTCTTTTGTCATTGTTTTTTTACGTTCCACCGCCATGTGAATCCTTCCTCTCTATCTCGTTTATCCTTTAGCGCGCCGCCAAATGTTCAGCAATCGGACCCAATGCCATCGCCGGGAAGAACGTAAGAGCACCGATAACTAGAATAATCATGATTAAAATCCCCATAAATAAGGGTGTATTTGTACGCAATGTACCTGTTGTAACAGTAACGACACGCTTCGTAGCAAGTGAACCTGCAATGGCCAACATCACGATGATTGAAATGTAACGGCCAAATAGCATGACCATACCGATACCCAAGTTGTAAAAGTTCGTACTGGCGCTTAATCCACCAAAAGCGGAGCCGTTATTGGCAGCACCTGACGTGAAAGCATACAGCACTTCCGACAACCCGTGCATCCCCTGATTGGCTATCGAAGTAACGGATTCTGGCCGAATAAGCGCCCACGCTGTCGGTGCCAAAATGATAAGCGGATGAATCAGAATAGCGATTGCCGCCAACTTCACTTCTTTTCCCTCGATCTTTTTACCTAAAAACTCTGGCGTACGCCCAACCATAAGTCCACAAATGAAAACCGATAAAATGAGGTAAAGCAAGCCGTTTAACAACCCAACCCCCTTACCACCGAACACATTGTTCAACATCATTTCTGCAAAAGGAACGATACTTCCGAGCGGTGTGAGCGATTCATGCATCGCGTTTACACTGCCTGTTGTTGCAGCCGTAGTTACAGCTGTAAATAGGGCAGTCTCAGACAATCCGAACCTTACTTCCTTGCCTTCCATGTTGCCATGTACACCCATCGCATCAACCGCCGTTATACCCCGATACTCAGCATAGAATACCGTAGACAACATCACGATAAAAATGATCCCCATAGCAGCAAAGATCGTCCAGCCTTGCTTTTTGTTCTTAATCATTAGCCCGAATGCGTACACCAGAGATGTTGGCAGCAGCATCATACAAATAATATGGATTAAGTTAGACACAGGGGTCGGATTTTCAAAAGGATGCGCAGCGTTCGTACCGAACCAACCACCACCGTTCGTACCAATATGCTTAATGGATTCGAGCGAAGCCACTAACCCACGAGTAATTGTTTGCTGAGCGCCTTCAATTGTTGTAGCTTGTACGGCTCCCAGCAATGTTTGCGGAATACCTTGAAATACTAAGACTAAGGCAACAATGAAGCTAAGCGGTAGAAACACCCTTATAATCGCTCTGGTTATATCCACATAGAAGTTACCCAGATTATTTTGACGGCCAATTAAACCGCGAATAAATGCAACCGCCACTGCAAATCCAGTTGCAGCCGATGTAAACATGGGGAACGTAATCCCCACCATTTGAGAGAAATAGGACAATGAATTTTCACCGCTGTATGCTTGCCAATTCGTATTTGTAATAAAAGAAACAGCTGTATTAAAAGCTAAAGCCGGAGGCATATTACCAATGCTGTCTGGATTTAGAGGCAAGTATTTTTGAAGTCGAAATACCGCATATATCGAAAGCATCATGACCAAATTGAGTAATAAGACGGCTCCTACATACTTTTTCCAGCCCATCGCTTCCTCTTCTTTAACCCCCATCAAACGATAGGATACACGCTCAAAAGGACCAAAAACACGATCAAGACGACTCTTTTCATTTCCAAAAACTTTAACCAAATAACTCCCCACAGGCTTCACCAAAAGCATGATAATACCCAGTGTAATGATCACCTGTAACAATCCCATACCCATAGTAGGTTCTCTCCTTGCTTACATAAGCATATATTCTACGCTCAAAATTTCTCTGGTTTCACTAGAACAAAACCGAGATACACCATGATGGCAAATGCAATTAGTCCGATAACAATCATATGTTTGCCTCCTAAAAGGATTGGTCAATAACCTCGTTGCAGTACATGAGCTCACGCTTTTTCACAATAGTTTGAAAACCCCCAAAATCCTAGAAATGTTAATGCCATTAATAAGACCATCGTTACATCGTTGTACATAACACACCTCCTTGAAGTCAGACAGAACCAAGTGCTTCCCTGAAACATTGTAACGCCGAACCGTATAAAAATGAGGTAAAGAATCTATAGCATCTGTATAAAAAAAGCATAAAAATGCTGGATTTAGAAAGAGATATACGCCCCAGAATGCTCAAATAAATAAGTGCGATCCGAAAGGAAGCTAAGTTCTTTTTTGCTCGCAGAACCCATTGTTTACATACAATCAACTCCATTTTGGGGCTTACCTTAATCCACGACCAAGGATAAGCTCAGAACCTCTAAAGACTCTTATCCCGCTCCTTTAGCCACTTTCTGCGCAAATAGAAGCTCCCAAAGACTCTTATTTCTCTGAGTAGCTAGCATTCCCGCCCTATCAACGACAAATAAGAGCCCCTAAAGGCTCTTATCCCGCTCCTTTAGCCACTTTCTGCGCAAATAGAAGCTCCTAAAGACTCTTATTTCTCTGAGTAGCTAGCTTTCCCGCCCTATCAACGACAAATAAGAGCCCCTAAAGGCTCTTATCCCGCTCCTTTAGCCACTTTCTGCGCAAATAGAAGCTCCCAAAGACTCTTATTTCTCTGAGTAGCTGGCATTCCCACCCTATCAACGACAAATAAGAGCCCTTAAAGCTCTTATCCCACTCCTTCAGCCACTTTGCGCAAATAGAAGCTCCCAAAGACTCTTATTTCTCTGAGTAGCTACTATGAAGTAAGGCCACCCTACTATTTTTTCAAATGATACGGCACGGTCGTTACGATAAGATTCCTTCTGTAAAGCAGGAAAGCTCGGATAAGTAAGCTGGATTGATTATGGAGAATATTCTGCCAGCTTTTCTTAGGAATAAACTGCGGGATTAAGACCGTCACCCGAAAATTGGATTCAGCCGCCTTATGCTCGACCGTATCAATAAATTTCGTCAATGGTTGAACAATGCTACGATATTGGGAATGTAAGGTCACTAGCCTTATATCGGGTTGCCACGTATTCCATTTCTCCTCAAATTGTTTCTCGGCGTCTCGTTCGAAAGCCACATAAACGGCGATGATCTGATCTGGCGAAAGGGATTTGGCATAATTCAAGGAGTTCTCTACCACATGCGTAATGCCCGCAACAGGCACAATCATCACATTCCCTTCAATCGGAATCGCCGGTTCGCAAGTTGTTATACGTAATTGTTCGCCAACGGCCTCGTAGTGTTTCTTGATTTGGTGGAAAATAAAAACAATAAGGGGCAAAAAGATGAGTACGGACCACACCTGCCCAAACTTGGTAATAAAGAAGATCATCATGACCGTGAAGCTCATGAAGGCTCCAACTAAATTAATCGTTAATTTAACCATCCAGCCTTTCGGCTTCTCCCGGATCCATTTTACCAACATCCCCGTCTGAGCTAAGGTAAATGGAATGAACACCCCGACAGCATACAGAGGGATTAAATGCTCCGTTTTCCCTTTGAAAAGGATGATTAACAAGATCGATGTAACCGCCAGGAAAATAATCCCGTTTGAATACCCCAGCCGATCTCCTCTAATCGTAAACATTCTTGCTATAAATTTATCCTTAGCCAGATTAACAGCCAGTAAAGGGAAAGCAGAATACCCCGTATTCGCAGCGAGAACAAGAATCATAGCGGTTGTACCTTGGATGATGTAATACATGAAATTTCTGCCGAACGTTGCAGCAGCAATTTGTGAGACAACCGTTTCCTTTTCTTTAGGAGATATCCCATAGTAATATGCTAGATAAACGACTCCCGCAAATAAAATGGCAAGTAACAAGCCCATAGCCATCAATGTTTTGGATGCATTTTTTGGAGCTGAATCTTCAAAGTTTGGAATGGCATTAGAGATAGCTTCAACCCCTGTTAAAGCAGAACTGCCCGATGAGAACGCTCTTAGTAATAGAAACAGGGAGATTCCTGCAACAGGCGTACCAATTGGTGCATGCAGTTCAGCTGAGACATTCCCAGTTACAATGTTATATAATCCGACACCAATTAAGATAAACAAAGCCAGAACAAATAGATACACAGGATAAGCTAAAATAGAAGCCGACTCCGTTATCCCCCTGAGATTTAAGATCGTAATGAATATAACCAAAGCAATGGCAATAACTACATTATAAGGATGTAAGTGCGGAAAGGCAGAAGTAATGGCATCCGTACCAGCAGAGATACTGACCGCCACCGTTAGTATGTAATCAACTAAAAGAGATCCTCCTGCAAATAAACCCGCGTTCATCCCGAGATTTTCTTTCGATACGACATAGGCCCCGCCTCCGTGCGGATAGGCATATATGATTTGTTGATATGACAAAATAAGTGCTAATAAAAGAAACAGAACGCCTATTGCGATAGGAATTGTGTACCAATAAGCTGCAGTACTTACAGTAATCAAAACGAGTAGAATCTGCTCAGGCCCATAAGCAACGGATGATAAAGCGTCGGAAGAGAGGATAGCTAAAGCTTTCTTTTTATTAAGCTTCTGTTCCCCTAGTTCGTTCGACTTTAATGGCTGACCGATTAAAAATCGTTTAATTACAGATAACATGATTTACACCTGCCATGTTTTTTTAAGTTCATTTCATTTTACCCAATTGTTTAAAAAAAGAATCATAAATTTTGGGAACAGATCTTCAACTTAAAATAATCAAACTCAGATGCAGCAGCAGACAAGGATATTTTGAACGATCGAGCAAGCTGACAAAACTAGTGTTTTTTCATCAAAGGATTCGACAAGACTCAAATTGAATAAATATCGTACTACACATAGAAAGGTTGTGGCTTCCGTGTACTCACACGAAGATTTAATTTCAGTTCGACTCGGGATCATGCTCATTTTGGTTCCAATACTGGGCGTCGCATCACTTTATTTGATTAGTTAAATTGTTGAACATAAGAGCCTAACACTCCACACGAAAGGTTGTGCAGCCTTGAAACGGATTTTCTGGTGGTTCAAACCGAAGTCAGTTAATGTAATGGGGTACATTCGGCTTCACGGCACTTGGTATGTGATACATGAGTAGAATACATAGCAGCATGAATATGGACTGCAACTATTACTGTAAAGCCCTTCGGGGCTTTTTTTAATTCGCGGTTAAAAACAAAAAAACGACCCACCGCCATTAAAGGCGTTGGATCGTCTTTCGAATATAAGTGAGAGTTATTGAACTAAGCTAATAAAGTCTTGGGGATTTAGATAAATAAAATCTCTTTCGTTTGATTGGCCATAAAAACTCATTGTTATCTCCGACATTTTTTTGATTTCCGCAGCAGGCACTATGAATGTCACTTGACCTTCCTGGACAACATTAATTTGGTTTGGAAATGTCAACATCACCTTATCGCCTTGCGGTGGATTAAAAAAGCTAAAACTTCTATTTAACCCACTGTTGTATTTCATCGTAAAAGCAATATCACCGCTTAGTTCTTTGTTAGCGGAAAGCGAGAGAATCTTAAGATCAGGGCTTTGAATATCTGAAATGAAGGAAATTGATGTTTTTAAAATCCTTATGTCATTAATATCATAATCTGTGACGGTTACATTTGCTGTTGCTAAGGGAGAGTCTAGATTTCCGATTAAGATTGTGTAAGAACCTGGAACAATACCTCCCAACGTAAAAGAACCGTCATTTCCCGTGGGCTGCCAATATCCTCCAACGTTGTGTGGATCCTTTAGAAGTACCCTTTCATTCCTTATAGGTAAACCTGAATTATCTACAACTTGGCCACTAATCGTATATGTTGGCACAGCGAGCTTTATGATAACTCCTGTAACATCATTTCCTGAAACAGTAACCTGGTTTGGAGAATCAATTACATATGTAGGAAAATAATAATTAATTGTATAAGTACCGTTTGGAATATTAGTAAAAGTAAAACTTCCGTTCGTCAGATCCCCACTACTGCGGGAATAACGCTTGCCTGATCCATCAATTAATTGCACTCCCGAGAAAAACGGTTTATTATTACTGTCGACCATTACACCACTAATACTATGACCAATTGCCGGTGGATTAGAGTTAGCTTCTAAAATATCAACCCTAGTTTGAAGTTGTTGGAATTGAGATTGCAAAGTCCCAACTTGATTTTTTAATACGGATATTTCATTTTCTTGACTTGAGATAATTTGCTGAAAAGAAGATATTTGGTTGTTTTGCGCAACGATTGTTTCCTTAGTTGAGGATAAATCGTTGCTTAGATTATTTACAGTCGTAGTTAGTGATGTTAAAAGTTTTTCGAGAACGCCCAACCTTTGTACAATTCCTTTTTCGCTGTTCTGGGCATTATCATCCTTGGATCCATTTTCATCTTTTTCTGTTCTTGATATAGCATCAGTCTTTTCATTTGTTTGACTAGCGTTGGAGATGATTTTGGAGTTAACAGATCCAGACGATGAAGAAAATACAGCACTGGGAATTAAAGCACAAGTGATGACACCAATAGACATAATCAATTTAATCTTTAGCATATAAGCCTCCTCTTTGTTCAGCAAATGAACTTAATGTTCTTAATAAAGAATTATATACTAGGAAATCTTATTATACAATGTGAGGAAGTCTACAAAATAAAACCGCAGCTGAGCTTTAAAAGCTTTACATCCATGTTTCCTACATCTGTTCTAAAAACAAAAAAACCCTTAACTAGTAAGGGTTTCCTGTTTTTAAAACTGGGATGCGGTCGGAGGGATTTGAACCCTCACGCCTTGTGAGCGCCACCCCCTCAAGATGGTGTGTCTGCCGTTCCACCACGACCGCGAGGTAGTAAAGTAAAAATGACCCGTAGGGGACTCGAACCCCTGTTACCTCCGTGAAAGGGAGGTGTCTTAACCACTTGACCAACGGGCCACGAATGTCTGTAAGCCTTTGCAGCCCATTTTGACGACAATTGTAATTATAATAGATTCTGTCGCAGTTGACAAGCACAAAATCTGGAATGCTTATGGGCAAATATGGTATGCTGAGTCCAATTCAAAATACTCGAGGTGCTTGTCATTCATGCTTATTTATGAATCTACCCATGGAACGGTTCATGAGGAAACGGTACGCGTTCCCGGCCCAAACGAAGTAGCTTGGGTGAGAATGGAGAACCCCTCTCCCGATGAGGTCAAACATGTCTTAGGCGACTTATACAAGTGCCACCCTTTACTCGTTGAGGATGCGATTAAGCTGAACCAACGACCGAAGATGGATACATATAAGAATCACATTTTCTTAACCTTTTTCGCGGTATCCGAGCAGCTTGAGCCACAGGAAATAGGGATCGTGATCGGATCAAATTTTGTGATAACCGTATACAAGGACAACCTCCCCTTCATAGATCAGCTTTACCATACCTGCCAAGAAGTCGAAGATCGATTACGTCATCCAGGAGCCATTCTTCATGCGATACTCGATCGTTGTGTCGATGATTATTCCATCGTTGCGGATCATTTTGATGATCGCCTGAATAGCATGGAACAGGCCGTGTATAGCAACCCTAGGATTCGCATAGCACAGGATATTTTCCAACTCAAACGAACTATGCATCAGCTTCGCCGCGTCATTGTGGAGGAACGAATTACCCTTTCCGCTATCGCGCATCACTCCTTCCCCTACACACGTGAAGAAGATGATGTCTATTTCATGGATATCATGGACCACATCTCACGAGTCGTGGATTCTTTAGACATTTTTCGGGAATCGCTAACCGGTCTTCTCGAGCTCCAAATGAGTATGAAGTCCGACCGGATGAATGAAATTATGAAGACTTTAACGATCTTCAGTACGATCTTTCTTCCTCTGACTTTTATCGTCGGATTGTACGGTATGAATTTCAAATATATTCCCGAACTGAGTTGGGATTATGGGTATCTGTATGTCTGGATTCTAATGCTCATCTTAAGCGGTATTATGTGGTATTACTTCAAACGTAAGCATTGGTTTTAACGAAAAAAGGCACTCCACCGTGAACCACCAATCACAGGGAGTGCCTTTTTAGCAGCTATTTCATTTTAAAGTAAGCAACAGATTCATTCAAAGTATTTACTACAGACCTGAGCTGTTCGGAGGCAGCAGCAATATTCTGCATCATCGCTAACTGCTCCTCAGTTGCAGCAGCAACCCCTTGGGATTTGTTCAAAATATGCGTTGAACTCGCTGCCGCTTGGTCCATAGTCGCAGAAATCTCCTCGGAGCTTGCCGACATTTGCTGGGTGATCGCCGATGTCTCATGAATTTGGGTCACGATGTGTGTCACCGATTGCATGATGGTATGGAAGCTTTGGTTCACTTCCTGCATCATGCTCGATCCGGCACTAGCCTCCTGCTTGGTTACATTCATGGAATTAGAAACACTGGCGATCTCGACTCTCGTCTCATGAATCAACTGATTAATTCCCTCTGCTGACTCGATAGATTGCGAGGCAAGCTTACGAATCTCATTCGCAACAACGTTGAACCCTTTGCCGTGTTCACCCGCTCTAGCTGCCTCGATGGAAGCATTCAGTGACAACAGATTCGTTTGATTCGCAAACGTGGTAATGCTCGATGCAATAAGACCAATCTCATCGGATTTACGTGTTAAGGATTGTACAGTTTGTGAGAGCTGCTCGACCGATTTCAACATGTTCACGATCTGCTGCTGCAGCTTCCCAAGCAAGTCATTGCCAAGTTCGGCATGACGTGAAGTTAGGGAGGAGTGCTCTGCCATAACGCCTGAATTTTCAGCCACTCTCTGAATCCCAATTGCCATTTCCTCAATCGCTCTGCTCGTTTCTGCGCTGCTTCTTGCCTGCGTCTCGACGTCCTGCGTCATTTCTTGAATACTGGTAGCGACATGCTCTGAGGCCGTTGCCGATTCCTTAGAACTATCTGAGAGCTCGATGGAAGCGTCATGTACGAACTGCGTATTGTGAGCGATCGTACCGATCAACCCTTTAATTTTCGAAACCATAATATCTACTGATTCTGTAATTTTCCCTAGTTCGCACTTGGTATACTTAACCTGAGGCTCATGACGAAGATCTCCTGCCGCTACTTGGCCGGTAATTTTCACGATGTTTTTGACCGTTTTCATTATTTGACTAATAACCATCCAGCCTGCTGTCATGAGCAAAATGATAATAATTGCGATAGATATGTAGATCGTTTTTGCCATTTTATCATTTTGATTCTCAATCTCTTCAATACTTGATTTCGCATAGGCATCCAAAATTTCACCGATTTGATTCATGCCCTCGCGGCCTTTTTCGAAAGTTGCTAATAATTTAGCGTCATTAATAATCCCTTTTCCTGTGCTCGAGGACTGAACAACAGCATTCGCTTCTTTCGCCCATTGGTCAAAAGACATATGAAAGCCAGCTATGTTCTGCTCAATGGTTAGCTTCGTCTCTGTATGTGCTGTTTGTAATAACTGTTTAGCATTCATAATATCAGCCGCTTGTCCAACCCTTGTATTCGTTTGATCGATATTGTCTTTTAAAGCTTTAAGCTGCTTCGTCTTCTCTTCCGCAGTTAACGTTCCCGAAACCAACAGCTGGTAGGCTGTCAATGCCTGATACATATCACGATCGGCATTTAAGATAAGCGAAGTGCTTTTATTCGTGGTTTCATAAAGGGATGAAGCCAATACTTTCGTATTGGACTTACTTTGCTGCAGCAAAAACACACTTGTGCCTAAATACAGCATGGATGGAACTATTAGCAATAAAAGGAGTCGTACACGTATAGATAACAATTTTGCCACAAAATTTGCCCCCATCATTGATCTATTTTTGATCACTATAACGGAAAATCATTTGATAGATGTTAGAAAACTGTTAAAAATGAATGTGATTCACTAACAAAAAAAAGCCCAACGGCATGAGAGCCATTGAGCTTAATTTCAGCTAATTCAAATACGGAGAGAGAGGGATTCGAACCCTCGCACCGCTTACGCAGTCTAACCCCTTAGCAGAGGGTCCCCTTATAGCCACTTGGGTATCTCTCCAAAGATATGGCTCCCCGAACAGGACTCGAACCTGTGACAACTCGATTAACAGTCGAGTGCTCTACCAACTGAGCTATCAGGGAATGAACAAGTTTTATTTTATTATGAAGGCGTCCCTAAGTCAAGTGTATACGATTTCAATTTTCCCTTACATTTTCCACATGCATATTTCCGTACATCCATTTTGCGTTTTCGGAAGTATTCGGTTTTGCAATTGACGCATTCCAGCCTATATTTATAGGACTGTTTCTGGGAAGCCCGCGGCAGCGAACGACAGAACCGGGTACCTCCGACTTGCGCCAGCAAGGTTTTGAAATCATTGTCGCGATGCTGGTAGCCACGCTTTAATATATGCAAATGATAATGACAAAGTTCGTGCTTAATGATCTTCTCAATCTCATCTCGTCCAAATGTTTCCCACTGCATCCAACTGATTTCGATATCATGGGATTTGGTAAAATAACGCCCGCCCGTCGACCTTAACCTCCGGTTAAATCGCGCCTGATGTACAAAAGGCCTCCCAAACGATGCCATAGAGATCTGCTCGATCCATTGCTGCAGCTCCCGATCCTCCATCCCCATTCGCTCCTTTGACAAGTTCTCACTTGAATTTGTACCGTATGTACGGCTATACTGTCAAGTAGAAAAGAAGATCGAAAGCTTTCTAAAGAAAGGATTTGAACAACCCTTATGCCGCAAATGCGATATGTCATTCTTAAGCTCGAACAACAAGTAGAATTCGTTGAAATGCCCTCTTCCTACTCTTATCAATTGACAGCTCTGAATCAAAGATTACACAAAGAATTAGAGAAATTGACCGCTGACTCTGTCCCTCAGCTTCCACGTGTTATTGCAGAATGCGACGACTTGGAATTGGTTGGCACAGCGCATACCCTCATTCAAGGTTTAGATTACATCAATCATTTGGAAAAGACCTTCGCCGGCATCCAGGAAAAGTCGTATCCGCTTATTTCCTTATTGACTGAAATTCGCGCGCTTCAAGCCCAACTGGAACAGTGGTATGAAGAGGAATTTGAGGGTTAATCTTTAAGAGTACGATTAAAAACACAAAGCAAAAAGTAGGACAAAGCAAAGAGTAAGGCAAAACAAAAAAGAAAGACAAACCTAAAAAGTAACGCAAATCAAAAGGACCTGCACCCATCGAAGAAATCCTTCATATGCTATTATTACATGGCGAAGAAGGGGATGGGCATATGCCGCAATGGCTCTGTAATCAATTAATGCGGGCCTTCCAGAACAAAAACCGCAGACAAATCCGATTGCTGAATGATAGCTGGTACTTTTACCGCACCCGCCGCTCACAAGAAGAGTGGCCTGATACCCAATCGACGGACGGACCGGGCAAGCGTAAATTCTGATAAAAGAGCTAGTACTTGCGCGGAGCGGGTGCTGGCTTTTTTGCAATTCTGATTTATATAGAGAAACAGGGTAAAGTGTTATATTCAGAAAAAAGTAAACGTTTGTTAAAAAAAGGTTGCATATTTGAAATGTGCCCTCTATACTGTAAATAAATGTAATAGATTATCGGAGTGAAGCACACTCGATCTTGCAGAATTTCTGCGGTTCGGGTGTGCTTTTTTTCGTACATAAAAAAGGGGGAGTCGATAATAATGCCACGTAAAACAAGAGGTTGGTTAAGAAAAATGCGTAAACTTGGATTGGGGCGTCATGGGTTTGGTGGTTGGATGAGTGGTTCTGAATGGATGGTTCATCGGGGGAATTTAAGAGAGATGGCGGTAGTTCAGGAGAGGCAGGGCAGGAACAGCGCTGTTCTTGGGCACTTGGGATTGGTGCAAAGTAAGATAAGTGAAGTTCATGAGCAAGTAGGACTAGTACAAGGTAAGATGAATGTAATTCAAGAAGATCCAGGATTAGCGCAAGGCAAGAAGAGTGCAGTTCAAGAACATTCAGGATTAAGGCAAGGCAAGAAGAGTGTAGTTCAGAAAGATAATGTTTATCCGTTGTTACCGAGAAAGGCTGCTGCTAAAATACCTCCTCTCTCACCTATCGCCTTGCTAGAGGTTGACAAGTGGGTGTTACGGAAGCAACTAATCATCCAAATAGCCAAGCGTCGCAGCGGCAAGGTACGACTTCAGGAAGTTGCTGCCGAATGCAATGTAAATATTCGTATCGCTGCAGAATGGTTGAAACGACTATGCTTGGAGGGGATGCTATCTCTTGTCGCTGGTCAGCGGAATGTGATGGTTTACTCTTTGAAGGATGTGGGGCGAGTTCATAAATAAACTCTTTAACCTCACATGCTGGGGAGTATTGATGATACTTGTTGGAGAGGATGATGTCGGGTAAGTGATGGAGATGATGCTCGGAGGTGGGCGTTATGAGTAGCTTAAGGAAGGATGATGTGGAGATTGGTTGATGCGGGTAACGCCTCTTGGATGGGCGTACGAGTAATTTAAGAAAGGATGATGTGGAGTTTGAGTGATATTGGTAACGCCTCATGGGTTAGGCGTACGAGTAACTTAAGGAAGGATGATGTGGAGTTTGGCTGATGTTGGTAACGCCTCTTTGTTTTGGCGTAAGAGTAACTTAAGGAAGGATGATGTGGAGTTTGGCTGATGTTGGTAACGTCTTTTGATTGGGAGTACGAGTAACTTAAGGAAGGATGATGTGGAGTTTGGCTGATGTTGGTAACGTCTTTTGATTGGGCGTGAGATTAACTCAAGGAAGGATGATGTAGAGTTTGGCTGATGTTGGTAACGGGTATCGGTTAGGCGTACGAGTAACCCCACTCTAAACCCCCTCGATCCCGAATAGGAGTCCCTAAAGGCTGTTATTTGAGCAATTTCGATCAAAAATATTGAAATAGAAGTCTCTAAAAGCTCTTATTTGTAAATTTCATTATTAAAATTCTTATTTATATCAGAATAAGAGTCTCTAGGAGCTTCTATTTATCGAATATGGCATAACACAGGAGGAATAGCAGCCTTTAGAGGCTCTAATTGGCCAGCGATCAGCCAACAAAAAAAGCAGCTGGGAGCATAACGCTACCAACTGCTGCTGATTCTTATTGCTGAGGCTTTTTCATGGTCAAGCCAACGCGACCTTTTTTCTCGTCTACGTTAAGCACCCAGACTTGGACGATGTCCCCAACGGACACCACATCCATGGGGTGTTTTACGAAGCCGTTCTTGAGCTGGGAAATATGCACCAGCCCATCGTTCTTAATGCCAATATCGACGAAGGCACCGAAGTCGATAACGTTACGCACCGTGCCGGTCAATTCCATGCCCGGCACAAGGTCTTCAAGCTGCAGCACATCGGTGCGGAAGATCGGCGCGGGGACTTCGTCCCGCGGATCTCGCCCAGGCCGCTGCAGGCTGTCTAAGATGTCCCGCATCGTCGGGACACCTACGCCTAGCTTAGGAGCCAGTTCCTCTGGCTCCAGCGTCTGCAGCAGCGCTAGCAGCTGCTGTGAGCCAAGCTGCGCCAGTTCCAGGCGCAGCTCCTTGAACAGCCGATCCACCACGTCGTAAGACTCCGGATGGATCGGGGTGTTGTCGAGCGGGTTCCGACCGCCCGGAATCCGCATGAACCCGACACACTGTTCGAAGGTTTTCGCGCCAAGGCGCGGAACCTTCGACAGCTCCTGTCGGGAGCTGAACTTGCCGTTCTCCTCGCGATACTTGACGATGTTCTTCGCCAGTGTCGCGTTCACGCCCGACACGTACGAGAGCAAGGACGGGGACGCCGTGTTCAGGTCCACGCCGACATGGTTAACGGCCGACTCTACGACGGCCTTCAAGTTCTCGTCCAGACGTTTCTGCGAAACGTCATGCTGGTACTGCCCGACGCCGATCGCCTTCGGCTCGATCTTCACAAGCTCCGCGAGCGGGTCCTGCAGCCTCCGCGCGATCGAGATCGCGCTGCGCTCGGCTACGTCGAGCTCAGGGAACTCCGTCTGCGCCAGCTTCGACGCGGAGTACACGCTCGCCCCCGCTTCGCTTACGATCAAGTACTTGAGCTTCTGCTCCTTGATCTCGGCAATCAGCTCCGCAACAAACTGCTCCGTTTCACGGGAAGCCGTCCCATTACCGATCACGATCAGCTCGACGCCGTGCTTGCTGATCAGCTGCTTGAACTTCGCCTTCGCTTCCGCCACCTTATTATTCGGTGGTGTCGGGTAGGTGACGGCGATTTCAAGCATTTTACCGGTGTCGTCAATGACGGCCAGCTTACAGCCTGTCCGGTAAGCTGGATCGACACCCAGCACCACGTGCCCTTTGACCGGGGCTTGGAGCAGCAGATTCCGTAGATTTTCCGCGAAAATCTTAATCGCTTGCTCCTCGCCCATCTCGGTCATTTCACCACGCACTTCGCGCTCAATAGAAGGTGCGAGTAACCTTTTATAAGCATCCTCTACAACGGAGCGAAGCACTTCGCGAACAACAGAATCGCCTTTGACGACCTGCCTAGCCATATAATCGTGAATTTTATCGACCGCAACATCCAAACCAACCTTCAAAACATCCTCCCGCTCCCCGCGATTAATCGCGAGAATGCGATGAGGCGGCAAACGTTTAACAGGCTCTTGATAGGCATAGTACATCTCATATACGGATTCAGCCTTAGCATCTTTGGCCTCGGTACGCAAAATCCCCTGATCATGCGTATACCTACGCACCCAAGCTCGAATCTTAGCATCATCCGCGATATTCTCCGCAAGAATATCCATTGCGCCTTGAATCGCATCTGCGGCGCTTCCTACCTGCTTGTCCGCGTTAATATAACGCTCAGCTTCTTGATCCAGCGAGCCTTGGCGAGGCTGCTTCCAAATCCATTCCGCTAACGGCTCGAGACCGCGCTCTTTGGCAACGCTCGCTCTCGTTTTGCGCTTTTGACGGAACGGTCTGTACAAATCCTCGATTTCCTGCAGCTTCGCAGCGCCTTCAATCGATTTGCGCAGTTCATCCGTCAGCTTGCCCTGCTCATCAATCAAACGAACAACCTCGATTTTACGATCCTCTAGGTTGCGCAAGTACTGCAAGCGCTCCTCGATATCTCGCAGCTGATTCTCATCCAGCTCGCCTGTCATCTCTTTGCGGTAACGTGCGATGAACGGAATCGTGTTGCCCTCATCAAGCAGCCCCATTGTTGTCTTCACTTTGCCTGCGGGCAGCTGTAATTCAGCAGAGATCTGCTTCAGGATACGCTCCTGGATCTCTGCTTTCTTTTCTTCAGAGATCTGAACTTTCTCCCTCGGCTCCTCATACTCACTAGCCTTTTTCTTCGTTCCCTCTGTCTCATCCACTTCACTAGCCTTTGTCTTCTTTCCCTCAGTCTCGCTCAACTGTTGCTCTTCCATTTCATTAGCCTTAATCTTCAACTCTTCCGTATTTGCCACAAACAGTTCCCCCACTTCTATTCATTTTTATTCCTATGTATGTATACAAACCAAAAAACGAGGGAACCAATCACCCTCGTCCGTTCCTGATCTTATTCAAAATTCTATCAGTCCCACACTAATCTGCAAAGCGTCGTCCACCTTGCGCATCGTTTCTTCATCCAAATGCGTAATTTTGTCCGTTAGCCGTTGCTTATCGATCGTTCTGATTTGTTCAAGCAGAATCACCGAATCTCGGTCGAAACCATGCGTTTCCGCATCGATTTCCACATGCGTGGGAAGCTTCGCCTTCTGGATTTGAGCGGTAATCGCTGCAACAATCACGGTTGGGCTAAAGCGGTTGCCGATATCATTTTGGATCACTAGAACAGGACGAACCCCTCCCTGCTCCGACCCTACAACCGGCGAAAGATCTGCGAAAAAAACATCACCACGTTTGACAATCACTGCTTACACCCCGCTTACTAAGCGATCAAGCGTACCGTCCGCTTCTTCCTCCGCTTGAAAAGCTTCAGATGCCATGCTGAGATTTATTTTCGCCATCTCCATATACCCACGCTGCATGGATTCGCGTAGACTGCGCTTTTTACGTTCAATTAAATACAGCTTCATTGCCTGGCGAATAAATTCGCTGCGATTCGAATTCTCCTTCTCGACAATACCATCCACTTCTTGCAACAGATTGTCAGGCAAGCTAATCATGATCCTTTTCGTATTATGCGCATTGCTCACACTTTCGCACCCCCAGAAACGATACAAAGACAATATTACCAGTATGTCATTCCAAAAACCAATTTATACAATAGATATATGCATCCAGTATATCAAATATGTTACACACTTGGATATAAGAATCCTACTTACATAGTATTCGATGGTCAATTCGGAAAATCCTCTCCATGCAAAACAAAAAATAAATGGTAATTTAATCTGATATTTTAGTAGCGATGCCGCATGAGAGGATTAATTGCATCTATACGTTTGCCGTCGCGAACATACACGCGAGCAACACGATGTGAAATCATACAAATAATTTCATAGTTAACAGTACCTAGCTGACGAGCTACATCTTCAGCCGTAATGTGTTCTCCGTCTTGCTCCCCAATCACCACAACCTCGTCCAGAGACTGGACATCCGGTACATCCGAGACATTGATCATACATTGATCCATACAGATTTTACCGACGATTGGCACTCTTTTGCCTCGAACAAGAACCTCCGCTTTACCCGAAAGCATCCGAGAATACCCATCCGCATAGCCAATCGGCAGTGTCCCAATTTGTTCATGGCCCTTGGTGTGATAAATCGTACCATAGCTAACTCCAGAGCCTGGAGGCAGCGTTTTAAGATGAACAATCCCTGTTTTGAGACTCAGTACCGGCTTTAACTCAATTTTCGATTGATCGACATCCTCGGAAGGATACAAACCATACATCGAAATCCCCAAACGCACCATCGAATACGTCAATCCCGGCAAATCTATAGCCGCTGCGCTATTGCCTGCATGTATATATGGAAACGTAACACCTTTATCCGTAAAATAGCTCACAATTCGCTCAAAACGGCGATATTGCTCCATTGTATAGCTCTTATCTACTTCATCTGCATTCGCGTAATGCGTGAATAAACCCTCAACTTCCACATTCGGCAGCGTCAACGCTTCCTCAATGAATGGAATAGCATCCTCTTCCGTGTGCAAACCAAGCCGCCCCATGCCAGTATCCAGCTTAATATGGATCTTTAGCTTCTTTTGAAGCTCCTCGTCTTTCATTTGCCCCTGAAAACAAAGCTTTTCGAGAACATCCCTACTATAGACAGCAATCGTCACATCGAGTTCACGCGCTCTATCAACCCCTTCTGGAGGCGTATAGCCTAGTACCAGAATAGGTGCTGTGATCCCTGCATTCCTTAGCTCCAACGCTTCATCAAAAAACGCAACACCCAAGTAATCCACACCCGCATCGAGAGCCTCTTTGGATACTTCAACAGCCCCGTGTCCGTACGCATCAGCTTTAACGACTGCCATCTGTTTCATTCCTGCCGGCAGTACCTTTTGAAAACCTTCAATGTTGCTTCGCAGTGCATCTAACGAAATCTCTACCCACGTGGGACGATAAAAAGCATCCACCAGCGTTCACCTCATTTATCCATTACAAGTAAACCTATGTTAAGCCTAATCACGAAAAACTGTCAACCTTACTTTTGCAGGTCTACAAACAACATTTTTTATATTTCTTGCCACTTCCGCACGGACACGGTTCATTACGACCAGGCCGACGTTCAACCTGAATTGGCATTGGATCTAGCATGCTGATAAACATATCACTAATTGGATCTAGTCGCCCGTTACCACGTGATACTACTGCTTGCTTTCTCTGAGTTTGGAAATAACGAAACACACGGATACCTGATTCCGTTACCGCCATTTGAATGGGAGCTCTTTCGAACGAGTATGTGATTTCTGAATGTGGCATAAACTGAGCTCGAACTAACCCAAAACGCTCCAACACAGGAATTACAGAATGAAGAAACACATCGGTGCTTCCGTTAAAAAGCTCACCCTTTAACTTATTACGAATCCAATCACTATAAGCGTCTTGAGGTTCATCCGCCGGCCACGAGGCAAGAACTTGAGCGATCCGAGCTCTTGAAGCCTGAGTGACTTCAGGTCGGCCTGACTCATTGGATTCCTGTACTTGTGCCCAAGCAACTTTGTTCCATAACGCATCCAGCAGAATAGCTGCCTGTTCCTCATCCGTTAAAGCAAGAAACCCATCCGCCTGGTGCGTGATGACACATTGCTGCTTAATTTCTGCTATTAAACCCAGATGCTGAGATGCATAGAAAAAAAATTGAAATAAAGGAACATTATCTTGGTTCAAAGTCTCTTTATGAAAAAGCTGCCAGCTAAGCTTCTCGTCCAGCTCTTTCCAAAATTTGCGCGGTAAATGTTTTCTTGTAATCGTCAATTTCAAACTCTTGGCATCCTGCACAGCAGTCAGAAACTTTTGAAAATCGGCAACAATTTGAGGCACAGCTGTCTTTTCATCCATCCATTGTTCAAGCAAACTTTTATCTACTGAAATAGGTCTCATCTCAACCTTGATAGGTGCGGATTCAGACGCCTGAAGATCTTTATAAGCCTCAAAATCATTTGAATTATGCCAATCTTCCAAGGCCTGTTCACTATCTGCATCCATATACTGTTCAAAACGCTCTAAGAAAAACTCTTTATTCTTACATACATCTAATATCTCAGCACATTGATTAGCCGAAATCTTTTCAGATTGCAGAAGAAACTGCACCCACTTTTTAATCGAAGGTAAATAAGCACTTATATCAGACTTAGAACTATTCAGTACATTACTGATGTAGAAACGACCAAGAAAATCAATAATTGTCTCGCTACGCAGTTCTTCATAATCAATTTCGTAATTGTCAAAATAAACCGTCGCCATAAATTGCATGCGATCCATATGTTTGTCAATTGTGTCAGCTTTTAATTTGCCTTCATCCGCAAGATACTTGCCGAATAAGGCAATTTCATTTTCCCAGTAATGTTGCTGTTCTTCCATTGTTTGTCTATTCGTTGTTTTCATCAAAGACACTCCAATAACTATTTACTCCAAAGTTGCATTATACCAAAAAAACTCCCTTTATGGGGAGTTGGTTAAATCTTCTTGTTCAAGAATTGGCTAACGTTGCACCTATTTCGTTCTTCACTGCTTCTAATTTATAGATAAAACTCCAAAGGAATTTCTGACTTCCTTCCAGAATATGTACAACTTTTGAGCCTAATGATAGCTTTGCTTGCAGCAGTTTTTGTTCAGAACGAATTTGTTCTGGAAATTGAACTATTTTCAATAAGTCCGTCAAAACAAACGAATTATATGGAAATAAATCCTTCATATGTTTAGCAAAATTATCACCTAACAGTATGTAAGGCTGCTTATCATGCTGTATGTACCAATCAGTATACTCAGGCAACATCCAAATGAAATATAACGGATACTGATGACGTTCAGTTCCCTTGAATTCAAAGATTTTATCTAGATTCTCTAAGGAAAGTTCCATATCAAACATTCGTTTTACATAACTGCTCAGATATTGACGAAGATAATCCAAATATAACATTTTATCCATAGTTTACCTCCTCAAAACATCCTATCATTCGATATGAATTTCTCACCAACAACGGCCCAGTAGTTATTGTCTAAAATTTCGAAGCTTCCCCCGTAACCGTAACGAAACTCTTTATATTTGAATTTAAATTGCTCTATTGAGACAACACCAGATTGTAATATTTCTTTTATATCCTCGATATCCTTATCTAAACCACGACCAAGCTTAATCAAGGCAACATCCAACAACCCTAACGTATACACTAGGATACCTTCAAAATTCGCCTTTAATATCAACCTATTTCGATAATCCTCACAGAGAAAAAGTATATCCTCATTAATGATTTGAATATCATACTTTAAATAGCTCGCCACACGAGTGGTATTGAAAATATCAACATTCGTGGTTTTCCTTTCGGAATCGATTGTGAGAATAATGGAAGCAGCACCAATAACAATAACGGTTGTACCTTGACGAAGTTCTTTGGCAAACATTTCTAATCTGCTTAAAATATCCTCTTTCGCTAGACCGTCATCCTTGTCAAATAGATTGATTAAGTCCATTCTCCCATCACCTCTTGCTACTCATTATACCCGAAAAAATAGTAATAAAAATAAGGAAAGACACCTGCCTATTGCGCAGGGCTTCCCTTTTTTCACATATTCAATTCCTTTTTATTTCCCAGACTGCCCCTCAGTTGCCATAGCGACTTTGATCATTTCATTCGTAGGCAAATCACCAGTCGACAATCTGAATTCTACGCCGTCATTCGTCCAAGTGAGTGTCTTCTTCTCATCCCCTGTGAGCACGCCGATCGTGAATCCAAGATCAACAATCGTACCCGGCTGCAAGGACACTGATTTGGCCTGTGGTCTCACCTCGATAAGACTGAAGTTGTACTTCCCTTTGTATCTCAAAAGGACCGCTGCGTCCTCACCAAGCTTCATATCCGTGATATCCTGCTTCACCACATCTTTTGGCAGGTAGGACGGCTCGATGATACCGATACTCTGCGCTTTGCTTGCCGCGGCAGTTGACTTCGTCGTATCTGTTCCAGGCTTAGTCGCTGTAGCCTTTTGCCCATCTTGAGCTTGGCCAGCTGCTTGATCGGATTGACCGCCTGTTGCTGACAGATTCTTATCAGTTACAGACTTATCACTCGTTGCTGGGTGATTGGCATCCGCAACCCCAGCCATCGTAGGTAAAGACTTCAAATTCCAGCTGGTCATATTGCGCTCCATTTGGAAATAATCCTTGTCGAACTTAGCATCGAATTCAAAATTCGTAAAATTCACCTGAACCAACACATTCTTATTCGCATCCGACACCTGAACCTGCTTAGGCGCGAGTGTCTTCTTATTCAGCCAAATTTTCTGGCGTGACAGCTGCTCATTTTGATAATTGGCGGCAACATCGAACACATACGCATCATTATCCGTCGTAAATTGGCGATCCTTATCGGCAATTATACTCTTCGCAAGAGACTGGAACAGATACACCTGCCCCTGATTCTCCGGCCAATCACTTTGGAAGCGGAAGCTCTTCTTGAGATGCGGCGTCAAAACGAACACGCCCTCCTCATTACGCAGCACGATCTGCGTCACGTCCTTCCCCGCATTCGTAAGTGAAATACGGTAGAAATGTTCCGGCGAGTAAGCCACCTCCACCTGATACTCCTGCGGCTGCTGCCCCGTGTTCAGAATCATGCTTCCTGAAGCCTGATAGCTGCCCGACTTGCTGATCACATGATCCAAATCCTTTACGATAGATCCTGCATCCTTCTTGCCCATCCCGCATCCCGCGAGAACCATTGCTAAGCACATCACCACTGCTACCACCCATGTGACCCGGCGCATTCGATCATCCCCTCACTCATGATTAACATCAACATAGTACATGCATATGAGGGGACTTGGCCGATTATGCAGACGAGTTGGGGCTTGGCCCTGAAAAAGGTTTTATTAAGGGAATTAGTAAACATTTCAGCTGCGTTTCAGATTGTATACATAAATTATTCACAATTCTCTGGCATGATGGTTTGTAGGATCGATACCATGAACCGGAGGAGCTTTTATTGAATAAAAATCAGAGAATCGTGCTTCAAGCTTCACGAGGAGCGGCAGCATTTTTTGTGCTGCTGTTTCACACATCCGCCATGTCCTTCAAGTACTTTCAATACGACTTACTAGGGATTAGTAGCATAGGACGATCGGGTGGTGTAGATTTCTTTTTCGTACTTACTGGTTTTCTACTTTATCATACATATGGCCATAAAATCGGAACCAAAATGAGTGTTCTACCCTATTTATCGAATCGGCTAATACGAATCTACCCTTTCTACTGGTTAATCACACTCGTCGTACTGCCCGTTTATTTTCTGGTCCCGAGCTTTGGCTACGGATATGAGACCCATAAAGATACAATCATCAAATCATTCCTACTGCTGCCTCAAGCTCATGGTCCGGTGCTCCCAGTTGCCTGGTCGTTAAGTTACTTTGTACTCTTTTACTTGGTTTTCAGCCTTCTCATGGCTCTTGGCAAAAAGCCAGCCTATCTCTTCATTTCCATATGGGTAACATTAACCTTCTGCCACATTCTTCATGTACCTCTGATAGGTGCTGATATTGACCGTCATTTCTATTTAAATTTCATCTTCAATGATGTTAATTTAGAATTTATTACTGGCTGTTTATTAGCCAAATGGGCGGAGCATCATAGAAATAAACACTACAAATTGTTGATTGTTATAGGCGTGATTGGCTTTGCGGTAATATGGGTGAACAACAAATATCTTTTTACCCCTTATCACAATTACCAGCTTTACATCATACCAGCTGCATTTGTACTATTAGGCGCTTCATCTGTTCCTGAACAACTCCAGTTGCCTTATTGGGTGGAAATCCTGAGCAAGCTAGGAAATGCTTCCTATACGATTTTGTTAACGCATCTGTTATTTATTTCAATCTTAATGAAGCTGAGTGTGGCGACACATTTGGTTAATCATCTTGGATTTCTATTTACGGATCTAATTATTGTGGCGATGACTATGCCTCTATGCTACGCTTCTTATAAGCTTGCTGAGAAACCGCTTGTTACTGGGCTCAAAAATACAATGAAATTTAGTCCTTCCAAGGCATCTAATCCTGTTTCTTAGGTAAAAAGGCTGCAGTGGCTTTGATTAGCCCATGCAGCCTCTATAAGTGTTAAAAAAGCAATGTAAATTAGCTGCTCTCGTCTTGTAGTAGAGTGAGAACTGAAATTTCTTTGCGACCGCGTATGCGAAAAAATGCAAGATTAGGTTAGCTAATCTTGCTCATTTATTTGACCAATTTGAGTGTGCGTATACTTGCCGGATGCTCCATCATTGGAACAGCAATACCTGCAATCTGCTCAATTTGTTGTATTTGAACTCGTTTGATATCTTGTAAAGTTTCTTCAATTTTTATCAAGCTATTTTCAACACCTGAGAGACGATCCTCTACACCAGTGAGATGATTCTCAACGCCAGTGAGCCGATCCTCAACATTGCCCAATCGCTTGTCTATACTGTCCAACCGATCTTTAATGGCCGTAACATCAGCGCCTATCTCATTCAATCTCCTAAGTATCGCACTTAGAAATTCACGGTCTATAATTTCACTCATCAAGGTTAACCTCCACACCAGAAGCTTTATACATTTCATTATACCCAAGAATTAGTTCAAACGGTATCCCTTCTTCCTTCACCAAAACCATCCTTAAACAGACTTTAAAAGTTAATTCTTAAAAATTAATCTCAGCATCTTTAAGCAGCGGGCTCTTCTGATCCTTATCCGATAAAATTGGTTTATCTGTCGGCCAATCAATGCCAATAGCCGGGTCACTCCACAAGATTCCCCTGTCATGAGCAGGAGAGTAATACTCATCTACCTTGTATAACACTTGAGTTTGGGGCTCCGTCGTACAAAAGCCGTGAGCAAATCCTTGAGGCACAAGCAGCTGGCGCTTGTTAGCCGCACTAAGAGTGACGCCCACCCATTGACCAAAGGTAGAAGAGTTTTTACGTATATCAACAGCCACATCATAAATAGCACCTGAAACAACTCGAACTAGCTTCGTTTGTGCTTTAGGATTCAACTGATAATGAAGCCCTCGCAAAACACCAATTTCTACAGATAAAGAATGATTGTCTTGTACAAAAGGAATATCTATTCCATGCTCCACCAATTTCGCACAATGATAACTTTCCATAAAAAAACCCCGATGATCCCCATGAACATCAGGCTCAATAATAAATAATCCTGGAAGCTTTGTGGCAATAACATTCATCAGCTAGATCACCTCTGAACTAACGTATGCATGATTATTGGTAATTGTCTCTGCCGATGCCAATCAATAGATATACGTAGTCAGCCTCTTTATCCTCCAGATTCCGACATTTTCTTAGACAAAAAAAGAGACTGCTTGGGGCTATAATAGCCCCAGCAGCCTCTTCATTTATGAATTACGTTTTACCACATATACACAACACCGGCAATAATGGCCGCCCAGATCAGGGAGCCGAACACAACACCAACAATCAACCCTTTGCCAACCGACAAATGATCATCCTGGTAAGCGTCTTCATGATCGATCATAAGAATAACCTCCCCGCATACTAAGTATATGCATAGTATGGGGAAGATGTTGACGAATCATGCGGTTGATGCGAAAAAATTTTTAGTACGCATTTTTATTAATAAAACCATTAATAATCGTTCTCCAAATAATTTTAATATCAAATAAAAAAGTCCAATTTTCAATATAGAAAATGTCGTGCTTGATGCGTTCTTCGATAGATGTATCGCCTCGTAAGCCGTTGCTTTGCGCCCAGCCAGTAATACCAGGACGAATATGATGCTTCACCATATACTTCGGAACTTCTTCTTTAAATTGTTCCACGAAATAAGGACGCTCCGGCCTTGGGCCGACGACACTCATATGCCCAAAAAGCACATTAAAAAACTGCGGCAGCTCATCAAGACTCGTTTTGCGGAGAAAGGTACCGACTTTCGTTCGTCGCGGATCATTCTCAACCGTCCACTCCGTATTTGAGGCACTCTCCGCCAACACATTCATACTGCGGAACTTATACATCATAAACCTTCTGCGGTTAAGACCTACGCGCTCTTGCTTGAAAATGATCGGACCTGGAGAAGTAAGTTTAATTGCAATTACTGATGCAATCATAACGGGCAACGTAATGAGAATGGCCACACTTGCGAAAACAATATCGAAAGCTCGCTTGAAAAGTCGATTTCTGAACTCATCCAACGGGATATCACGAACGTTAATCAGCGGCATATCAGCAAAATTATCGAAATAAGGACGAGATGGTAAGAAATCATAAAAGTCCGGTATGATAAGTGTTTTAACTCCAATTTTTTCACACACATTTATAATACTGCCGAACTTACGATGAGCATCTAAGGGTAGAGCGATAATAACTTCATCGATGATGAGATCGTTCAATATGGACTCAAGATCGTCTATCTTCCCGATAATCGGCTTATAGCTCTGGTAAGTGACTTCGTGTTTCTCCTGATAATCATCAAGGAAACCGACTACTTCATATCCTAACTCTGGATGCTGTCTCAGCTTCGTGTAGAATTGCCGACCTAGTGAGCCTGCACCAAGAATTAAAATGAACTGCTTATTATAACCCTTTTGCCGGACTCGCTTTAGTGAGATTTTAATCATATAACGATAAAAACTGATGAAAAGTATATTGTTCACAAGGAATAATAAGAGATAAGAGCGTGAAACGTCGACTTCTTTTAAAATAAACAAAACACTTAACAGCAGCAGCAAGCTGAATATGTGGACTTGGATAATCTTTAAAACCTCATATGAGAACTGCTTCTTTCGTTTAGGTGTATAAAAGTTCATCATATAACTGAGAAAAATGGCTATAATCGCGTAGCTGACACTCCACATTAAGTAATGCTTGATCGGAAGAGGAGAATCGAATGGAATCCAGCCACTTCTAAACTTCAGCCACCATGACAGTAAGAACACGAGCTGAATACAAATGAAGTCGGCAAGTGCATAAAGTTGTGTTAGGAACCCCTGACTCTGTCGAATCAATGTAAATCACCTCGCTGGACGCAGTTTATTTCTTACTAAGGAGAGTATGAATTTTAAGCTAACACCTGCATAAACCATTGCGTTCGTTAGCCAGGAATACTTCTTACGATAATGCTTATTATGAAACAATATCATAGCTCTGTGAAACTCATATATGATCTTAAAAGGCTTCCTACGACTGCTTGCGCCTTTGTGATGGACAATTTGAGTGCCGGGGTAATAATAATTCACCCAACCCGCTTCCTTTATTCTATAACACCAATCTATATCCTCACCATACATAAAAAATTCCTCATCTAGCATCCCCACTTGATCAATCGCCTCGCGGCGGATTAACATGAAAGCCCCAACTAACGAATCGATGGGATAGGCCTCATCCGGACTTAAGTAACCCAGTTGATATTGGTTGAACCGAGGTGTGTTTGGGAATAGTTTAGAGAATCCAAAGGCATAGTAAAAGGACGCTGAAGGCGTAGGAAAGCCCCGCTTACAGGCTTTGTCGAGTGAACCGTCTGGAAGTACGATTTTACAGCCGCTAGCTCCTACGGTAGGGTTCTCGTCCATGAAACGAAGCATGACGTCTAATGTGTCGGATTCGACGATAGTGTCAGAGTTCAAAAGTAGGACGTAACGGCCTTGGGCGATGCGAATGCCCTGGTTGTTGGCTCTGGAGAAGCCTACGTTGTCAGTGTTTGCTATGAAGACCACTTGCGGGTATTGCTCAGTTGTAGCATGGATGATGCCGTCATTTGAGGCATTGTCGATTAAGATGACCTCATATATGTAAGATGTAGCTGACGAAAAAACAGATTCTAAACAAGCTAATGTCAAGTCGCGTGTTTTATAATTTAGTACAATAATACTTAAATCCACTTAAAAACCTCATTTTTATTAATTTCGTTACACTTATTATAACATGGGTTTATAAATTTTAGATTAAAAAAAAGACTAGCTTTATTTAGCTAATCTTACCTGGGTTATTTTACAAACCATCTGTTGATTTCAGAAGTCACTATTTTTTGCTTGCTTTGAATGATCCCTCGCTTTTTTCTTAGCTCTGAATACTTGCGAAAAAAGCTGGACCAAGCTCCAAGCAGCTTTGGTTCCCGCAATAGAGCGTAAACAAAGCTAAGACATTCATATACTAACAGAGGAATGATATGTTTCAACACCAGTGCGATTTGATCGTTTTTAAATATCATTTTATATCGATTAATATACGATAATCTCCTGACAAAAAGCGGCTTACTGCTCCTACCGCCTTCCTTCCAGCCTCGTTCGTGATACGCGACAGCAGATGGCTCATAGTAGGCCTTCCAGCCTAGTAACTGCGCTCGCCAAGCAACATCTACGTCTTCTTTATAAGCAAAAAAGTCCTCATCAAAAAATTCGCCATTCACACTAATGTCATTAATCATTTCGCGAGTATACATGGCAGCGGCACCAGACACACCAAAGACTTCTTCTTTATGCTCGAACTTGTCACTTGTCTGATGTGCACCGCGGTCAAAGGCTCTGCGAGCCTTGTTAATGACTAAGCCCGTACTATCAATGTGGCTATGATCTGCTATAAATAGCAGTTTTCCTGTGGCACTGCCGGCTTTTGTATGATTATTTAAAGATTTAATTGTGTTTAGTACATAATCAGGCTCAAGAACCACATCGGGATTCAGAATTAGACAGTAGTCCGTGTCTGTCATACCTATAGCCTGATTATGACCACCAGCGAACCCATTATTCACTTCGTTTGGAACGATTGTACAATACTCTGACCATTTTGCTAACTTTGTTAACGTATTGTCTTTTGAGGCATTATCGATTACTACTATCTGTTCAATTGGCTGTGATTGCTTAAGAACAGCTTCCAAACAGTCATCAATATATTCAGAACTATTATAAGTAACTATGTGGATACTAACCGTTTTCATCCTTACTTTCTCCTAGCTCCTTCAAAAATGCCCTGAGCCCCTCACGCCAAGGTCGTAAATCCTCAAAACCATTAGCACGGATCGCTCTATGATCCATAGCTGAATTCCGTGGTCTTGGAGCTGGTCGCGGGAATTCCTCCGTCGTACATGATTCTACCTTTATCTTCACGCCACTTTCTTCAAAAATGGCACAAGCAAAGTCATGCCACGAACAAACACCCGAATTAGAAGCATGATATACGCCATAAAGCTCGGTCTGTATGAGATTTTCAAGAAATAAGGCAAGATCCACTGTATAGGTCGGTGAACCAAATTGATCACTGACAACCTTCAAAGAATCTCTGGTTTTTGCCAGATTAAGCATGGTCTTCACGAAATTAGCCCCATACATCCCATAAACCCATGAAGTTCTCACGATAAAATGTTTTGTTGACAACGATTGGACATGCTGTTCGCCAGCACGTTTGGACTTCCCATAGACACTTTGAGGGTTCGTCACATCGTCTTCCACATAAGCACTCTTAGCCGTACCATCGAATACATAATCTGTGCTGATATAGCAAAATTTCGCCCCTATACTTTCTGCAGCCACGACAAGATTCTTAGTTCCATCAGCATTGACTCGATAAGCTTTTGCTTCTTCCGTTTCGGCAAGGTCAACAGCAGTGTACGCAGCACTATGAATGATAACATCTGGCTTCAAAGCTTTTAGAACCTCTAGACATTGACTTTCATTGGTAATATCCAGTTGCTCTCTCCCAAGTCCGTGAACCTCATGCTTAGCTCTTAGCAGTTTTACAACATCTTGCCCCAGTTGACCATTAGCCCCGGTAACTACTATTCTCATTTTTCGACACCAAGTCGTGAGCCATATTGCTCTGCAAAATATTTTTGATATTCACCCGTCTGAATTCGTTTCCACCAGTCTTGATTATCCAAGTACCAACGAATCGTTTCATGAATACCCGTCTCAAAATTATGCTTCGGCTTCCACCCAAGCTCCTCCGTAATCTTCGTTGCATCAATGCCATATCGACGGTCATGACCTGGTCGATCTTTCACGAATTGCATCAAAGACTCTGGTTTACCCAGTTCGCGAAGAATCGTTTGTATTATTTGAATATTCGTTCTCTCGTTATTACCGCCGATATTATAAACCTCACCGTTGATACCCTTATGTAGAACGAGATCAATCGCGCTGCAGTGATCTTCGACATATAGCCAATCTCTAATATTAAGACCGTCTCCGTAAACAGGGAGAGACTTATCGTTCAAAGCGTTCGCAATCATTAATGGTATTAACTTTTCAGGGAACTGATACGGTCCATAGTTATTAGAACAGCGAGTGATGTTAATCGGTAGTCCAAAAGTTTCGTGATAAGCACGCACCAGGAGATCTGAACCGGCTTTACTCGCTGAGTAAGGACTGTTAGGAGATAAAGGAGTTTCTTCTGTGAAAAGACCTGTTTCACCAAGTGTCCCGTAGACTTCATCCGTAGAAACATGGACGAATTTCTTAACGGAATATTTTCTAGCTGCCTCAAGTAAAACTTGCGTACCCAGTACGTTTGTCTTCACGAAAACATCCGGTTCCAAGATACTGCGATCCACATGTGATTCCGCGGCAAAATGAACTACCGTATCGATACCCTGTTCGAACAAACTGTTCACTAGCTCTGCATTTGTGATATCACCTTTAACAAAAGTATAATGGTTATTTTCTTGAATCGATAAAAGGTTCTCTAAATTCCCAGCATAAGTCAAAGCATCGAGATTAATAATTTCGTAGCTAGGATAACGATCCAGCATATAGTGAACGAAGTTGCTGCCGATAAACCCAGCTCCACCAGTTACAAGTACTTTCATGTCTGTATAGCTCCCTATTTAAAAGTTTATTTCCGCATCTTTAAGCAGCGGGTGCTTTTGATCTTTATCAGAAAGAATAGGTTTAGAATTCGGCCAATCAATACCTATAGCTGGGTCGCTCCAAAGAATGCCCCTATCATGTTCAGGGGAGTAGTACTCGTCAACTTTGTAAAGCACCTGAGTATTTGGAACAATTGTACAAAAGCCATGTGCAAAGCCCTGCGGAACAAGCAGCTGACGCTTATTAGCCTCGCTTAGAATAACCCCTACCCATTGCCCAAACGTAGATGAACCCTTACGAATATCTACCGCGACATCATAAATAGCTCCAGTTACCACTCTAACAAGTTTCGTTTGAGCTTTTGGATTCAACTGGTAGTGAAGTCCTCGTAACACGCCGGTTTCCACAGATAAAGAATGATTGTCTTGAACAAAGAGAAAATCAATACCGTGTTCAACAAATTTTGCACTACTATAACTCTCCATAAAAAAGCCCCGATTGTCACCATAGACATCGGGCTCTACAATATATAGTCCTTCTAACTTAGTAGATATAATATTCATCAGTATCAGCACCTCTTACAATTTAAGTTTCCCAAACTCTTCTCCAAAAAACAATTCTTTTGCCAATTCATTGGCTTTAGCTAACGAGGCATGTGTACCTGCATCAGTCCACCAGCCTTTTAAGATATCGTACGTCAGTTCGTTTTTCTGAATGTATGCGTTATTAACATCTGTTATTTCGAGTTCACCACGACCTGAAGGCTTAAGTGTCTTTACAATTTCAAATACAGAACTGTCATACATATAAATACCTGTTACCGCATAGCTGCTTTTCGGTTGTTTAGGCTTTTCCTCAATTGAGATGATCTTCTCTCCCTGTAACTCAGGAACACCGTATCTTTGAGGATCTTTGACCTCTTGAATGAGAATTTTTGCCCCATTTCGTTGAGCATGGAACTTGTTTACAAAAGGAACAATACTCTCTTCAAATACGTTATCGCCAAGAATCACGACTATTTGGTCATTGCCTACGAAGTGCTCAGCGAGGTCTAGCGCTTGTGCGATTCCTCCAGCTTCATCTTGGACTTTATAAGTAAAGGTTACCCCCATCTCACGACCGCTTCCTAAAAGGTTAACTACATCACCCATATGATCTTTTCCAGTGACGATAAGAATGTCATTAATTTCTGCTTCCTTCAACTTTGCAACGGAGTGAAAAATCATTGGGTATTTACCTACAGGAAGTAAATGTTTGTTTGTTACTTTAGTTAAAGGGTACAGTCGCGAACCTGTTCCACCTGCTAGAATAATGCCTTTCATATTTTCATCTCCTAATTAATAAGCTATTTTGATATTAAATAAACACCAAATATTATGGTCGCTACTCCTAACCATCTTGATACTGGGATAAACTCCTTAAAAATAAACATAGATATTATTAATCCTAAAACATATGCAACACTTTGCATAGGATACATATAACTTAACGGTAATCTTGACAACAGGTATAACCAGATTCCAGTTGCTAAAACATAGAGTATCCCACCTGCTATAATCCATGGAGAGAATATTATATTGTATAAATCCTTGGCTTCGTTTAACGGTGTTTTGGTAACACCAACCTTCCAGATAGTTTGACCTATAACAAGTAACAACACGTTCGTTAATAATAATATATTATTCATTTTGACACTCGTTCTCTCTTGAAGATATAATGTTGCCTAATTGCAATATTTCTTCTTTTAATTGTACTTTCTCAAGCTTATTTATTCCTACTTCCTGAGTCAATTGCTTTATTTTGTTTTGAGTATTAGAGATAGTTAACGTAAGACTAAATAGTATGACCATAATTAACAGAATTCCTAATAAAAAAATAGCATTAACTGGTTTTTCAATACCTAACCAATCACTAATAATTAATGAAATACCAGGAAATAAAGCTAAAATTATTGTAGTAATACTAAACAACATCCACAGTAATGAGTATTTAAGTTCCAATTTATATTTTACTATCATATTAATTAACATAAGTAAGCCTAATATTACTATTATTACTAGAAATATTTGCAATTTTATAGATATCATTCTGTGACCTCTTTTTCAACAAAGCTATTAGGCTTCCTTAATATGTCTAACATTATCGCAAGTGATACTTTTATCATATAATATAATGACCCAAATGATTTTATCGATGATTCTCCTCCAACTCTATGTTTCATAATCACGGGTACTTCTAATATTCTCATTCCTATCCTTGATAAATAAACAATAGACTCAGGTTCAGGATAATCAACTGGGTATTTATGGGCAAATAACTTTATTACTTTTTTATTACTTGCCCTGAAACCAGAAGTAGGATCAGTTACTTTTTGATTAACTAGGATTTGAATTAGTTTGCTAAAATATCGAATTCCAATTCTTCTTAGTTGTGTTGATTGAAAACCTTCTTTATTTAGATATCTTGAACCTATAACTAGATCAGCTGCCTCAGATATCAGTGGCTCTAATACATCTTTAATAAATGACGGGTTATGTTGACCATCACCATCGACTTGGATAGCAAAATCATAATTATTATTATAGGCAAATTTATAACCAGTTTGCATAGCACCACCAATTCCTAAATTACATGGTAAATCGATTACTTTAATTTTATTGAGTGCACAAATTTCAGAAGTTCTATCTTTTGAACAATCATTAATAACTAAAAGGTCTATTTTTTTATTGTTCACATGACAATCTTCTAGATCTTTGAGCAATTGTCCGATATTCGCTTCTTCATTATAAGCGGGAATAATTACAAGTATCTTCAAAATCAACCCTCCAATTATTCATACAATCTGTAGATATATAGATCATTTAGATCATCAAAGTATAATCTTTCGAGTTTACTTTCAAACTCATTTAAAGAACCTTTGGATAATATTAACGATATACCTGTTTTAGGAAGGTCACCAAAGTTAATATTGGCTTGGATTGCATCAAGTTGCATCAACTTAAAGTTTGTTTTTTCCTTTGTTAAATAAAACAAAACATGAGCATACCGATTATAAACGTCCTCATATTTATTTTCCTCATCCAATTTCTTCCACATGCTTATATCTGGAAAAAAATGTACACTATTAAACGTATTCAATCCTAATGCCACAAGTAATTGACCATTATATATACTGTTTACAGCAGCCCATTTTTCATGAGGATATTTTTTATTTAACTGTAGAATTTCATTAACAACGGGTTTATCATAAATCGATGCTGTACCTCTTGAGATAGGATTTACTGATAAACCAGATATTACAATTAATACCAACAATAATAGAAAGAATGATTTTACTTTACCACTTAATATTAAATAGTTAAGACAAACAAAGTAAATAACAGTAATTATTGCAAGGCTTGTCGTTAGATATTTTAACATTGGTGTATGCCATATTGAATATAAATAGATAACTCCTATGATAAATGAAATACTAATTTTTTCAAAACTATTAAACGTCTTGTGTTTTTGTATAGTTGAGATTAGCCATAAACTCAAATAAACTGCAGTTAAACCTAATATTAGATATGCTAATCTTTTTTCTGTAACGTATGAATATAATGTAACTTTAGCAAAAAATTTAGGATATTCTATAAACAACCAGGATATTTGAAATAATAAGTACGTAAATATACCCATTATTAGTCTTTTATTATGTTGTTCAAATCTATATACATAGAAAAATACTAATATTAATAATGGTAAAAAATTTACAAAGCTACTCAACTCACTACTATTAGAAAAATTAACATCCTTGTAAGGTAATACCCAATTAACAAGGTAAGTTTGCAGTTCATTGACATCTACACGACCACCAGTTGCAAATCGGTCTCCTGGATACTTTGTTTGAGACAACAATTTCAGATCATCATAAGAAAAATAAATAAAAGTACTTATTGAAATAACTAAAAGAAAAAAGCACGCACTTCCTACCCAAAGTTCTTGTTTATTAAATACAAATTTCTCCTTATTACCCCAATATATAAAAAACAGAAATACTAAAACTAGGTAACCCAATGAAACTTGAACAGGTGGATACAATAACGTAGTGAATCCAATAGTTGACATTGTAAAGAGAATAATAAATAGAGTTCTTAATTTAGTACTTCTATAATATTCAATAAAATATATTAAGGAAACAATCATTCCTTGAGCTAATATTATCAACTCTACAACCGCTGCAGGTGTATCAAACCACCATTGTATTGCCGGAGATAATGTTATCCAAAGGCCTCCTAAAAAAGATAACAATTTATTTTTTGTTAGGAAGTAACTTATCTCTAAAGATAATAAAAGTAACATGAGTAACTTAAAATTCCAGTACCAAGAAAGTCCAAAATCTTTTCCAAGCAATAAAAAACCCCAAAAATATGGTTTACCAATAATATCCGGACTAAATGTAGGTGCGTTAAGTGCAATCATAGAATGCCCATTTGAACCTATATTTTTATTAACAATGGGAAAATATTGATCATTTTGATTTTGTGCAAGCACCCATGGGGTATGTACTAAAAATTCATCAGAACGAATATCCCTTGCCTTACCTATCAAAGTAGTGCTTGAATGTGTCTCTTTATTTGTATTTACCATAATAGAATCCCATAAACCAATTGATGAACCTTGGAATTTAAATAAAACTAATAAAATAAATACTAGTAAAGTAATTTGGTATCTATAGTTAAATAGCATCTCATTATATTTCTTAAAAAATATTATAATTAGATAAATAAATGCTAATCCTAAATTTATTAGTAAAAATTTAATAAAATTAAAATGAAAACCTTTTTTGTTTAATGTAATACTATTTAGTAGAAATAAATCATTTGTTCTCTCAGTTACATCAACCCTTAAGTTTTCAAGGTTAATTGGTTTGTCAAAATTAATTATATATTTCTCTTGTTTATTACTGGTAAGTATTTTAATTGAATGTTCTTCATTGTACTGATGGTTAATATCATCTGTATAAAATACTTGCAAGGTAGCTCCAGAATTAACGTAGGTTATATTCATTTCTATATTATATGTTTTTTTATTTACCTGTTTAAACTCGACTTGTGGATCATTACTTTGAGAAATATATTTATTTGACGCCTCACTAATAATATTAGTCAACACAGCCTTACTTAAATCCAGACTTTGACTTTCCAGAGAACTACCATATATTAAATTTTTCTTGAAATAATCGTAATTAACTGCAAACAATTGTATAAAAATAGATATTATCAAGATTAAAAAAATAACATATGCCTTCTTATTAATTAAAAACACCAAGTACAACTCCTTAAATTAAATCAAGTTCAATGGATTAAATGGACTAAATTCAGGATTTTCTCACATTTCAATTGTATTAAACTCAATCCACCCTTTTGAATTATTTTCAGGCTCTTCGCCATATGGTGTTGAATGATAGAGATAGGGCTCTCTATCATTCGGTTGCAAGTTCAATGCCTGTTTACAAAGGTTTGCATTTTGCATTAGAGCATCGTTAAAACAACGAGGAATATAAGAATAAAATTTTATCAATATAAGTCGTCGATACTATCCTAATTCGCTTAATTATGATAGCGAAAAATCCTCATAATTAAGCGTTAGATTTGGATTATAATACTGATCTTCCAATAGGCTTTTTCCCCATCTTCTATTCATATACTCAATCTCCCCATTAAATCGGGCAATTTTAGCAGGTGTATTTTCTTGTCCACGACTTTTAGATTCGTGATGGTATAATTTTACATGTGGAAGCCACACATTTCTCAAGCCTGTTTTACCAACACGCAAGCAAAAATCAACATCATTAAAAGCTACTTCAAGACTTTCATCAAGCCCTTTAACTGAGACATAAACATCCTTTCTTATCATCAAACATGCCGCGGTCACAGCTGAATAATTTGTTACCATTCTTAACCTCGAGAAATAGCCATAATCCTTGGAATCAAAATACTTATGACTGTGACCGGCAACACCTCCGATACCCAGAATAATTCCTGCGTGTTGAATTGTGTTATCGGGATAAAGTAAACAAGCACCTACCGCTCCAATCTCACTACGCATTGCTTGGGCTGCCATTTCATCTAACCATGTAGGGGTTATAACTTCTATGTCATTGTTAAGAAGTAAAATTAGCTCTCCATTGGCCTTCTCTACTGCGATATTATTAAGTCGCGAGTAATTAAATGGAATGTCAATTCGTTCTACCTTGAATCTAAAAGGTTCTTTTTGAAGCCATGTTTGAAATAATTTTATTGTCGTTGGATCATCACTACCATTATCTACAACAATAATTTCGAAATTATCATAAGTTGTTTTATCGAAAATAGAAGCAATACAAGTATCAAGTATAGCTGTCATATTTTTTGTAGGTATAATAATAGAAATTAAGGGGTTGCTAATTAATTTATGATGTACTACGTATAAATTAGACACCTCTGGATCAGGCTCTACCCATCCATTAATGTTTCTTCTACTAATTGCTTCCTCTAATGCTCTAAATCCAGCATCATTTGTATAGCTTTTGGCAGCACCGCCTGAAGCCGTTGATTGTGGTATTGAGCGCCAATGATATAATATTTTAGGTATATGATAAATACGATTAGTTTTTTCAGTTACTCGCAAGACTAAATCGTAATCTTGGCTACCTTCAAAACCTTTACGGAACCCGCCTAGTTTTTTTATTAGAGATGTGCGGTATACACCGAGATGACATGTATACATTTGAGATAGCAGTGTATCAGGAGACCAATCTGGTTTGAAAAACGGTGAATGTCGCTCACCTTCCATGCTGATTTTATCCTCATCACTATATATCATATCGGCATCTAAATGTTTATTAAGTAATTTCACATTTTCAAATAAAGCATCAATCGTCAATTCATCATCGTGATCTAGTAGGGCAATAAATTCACCATTTGCAATTTCTAAAGCTGAATTAGAAGCTACAGAAATATGACCATTTTTTTCTCGATAAACAACCCTAATTCTTTCATCCAGCTTCTCATACTTCTGAAGCATCTCTCGAATATGAGGCTTTGGTGATGCATCATCAGCCACACACAACTCCCAGTTTGTATATAGTTGATTTCTAACCGATTCAATACACTTGACCAACCATATTTCATCAACATTATATACAGGAAGTATTACTGAAATTAGAGGTTTATATGTGAAACTGGATATTTCTTTAAGAATATCTTCTTTAATGTTATCAGTTATAGAATGACCAATAATCCATGTTTGATAATCTATAGAATTAGTAGTTTGGTTACCACCAGTTACGCTATATTTTATTTTTGTCCAAACTCCCCTTAAGCCTTGTAACTTATATATATCCCATGTTTTTCTTATTAAAGATTTTATAGTTACAAATGTTATGCCGCGTTGTTTAATATAAAGTAACGCTGATCTCATAAAAACGTGGAATCGAGTAATTTTATACATTTCAATAGGCTCAAGTAAAAATTCTGTTTCTAACTCGCCAGTATCAAGTCGGAGATTTAACGCTAAAGGACTTATAAAGACAACAGTTTCTTGAACTGTCTTATAACCTTTCTTTATATATCCGAAGATATGGCTATTAGTTTCTGAAAGCCCATTCCCTTCATCCCAGTACAACTTTAAAGGAAGATTAACATTACTATAAGAAGTCCATTTAATTTTAACCCAACCTTTTGGAAACTCCCCATGCAATTGAAAATGCGGATCGTTTCCAATGCTTGCCCATTGATAACCGCCGATTTCTTCAGTTAAATCCTTCATCGGCACCAAACCAAGAACAAACTTCTTTTGCATTAGCACCCTTAATATATCCCTTAATTTTCTACCTATATTTTTAAATCGTCCAAGTTTTCTCAAAGATTTGGTAATTTTCCAAGAAACTGTGTTTTTAATTCCATCTATCTCTTTTTTCATTTGTGATAGCTCTATTAAATAATCAATTTCATTTTTCTTAAAATTTTCCAACTCATCTTGAAGTGAGACTATATTTTTATTACCTTCTGAAAGATTAGTTTCAAGTTTTTGTAACCATACTGCTGATTCTTCCAATAGCTTAGTCGCATTTATAAGGTTATCTTTTTCTACTTTGTATACTGATTCGAGTTGAGTTAATTCGTCATTTGTCTTCTGTAATTCACTTGATTTAACTGCAAATGCATCTATGATTACACTTGATATATCTGGAGTACAGCTCATTTCAATTGTAATACTAATCTTACTATTAATATCATTTGTTTTTTCTGGGAGATTGATCATAATTTGAGGATCATTATTTAACGAAACTAACTTAAATGAACTAGGGTTTTCTAGTTGTAATAACCCATTATTTACTTTTAATCGTTCAGAATTTGTTTCTCTAGTTATTTCAAAAATTTCATTTTCCATTAAGTTTATTGTTATATGGTTAATTTCTATTAAACATTGTTTATTACTTGGATCAAGCCTTATACTCTGACCAAATTGAGGGACATCGAAAACGTATTGATGAACCTCACCGTCTTCAATAACCATTAACTTCTTAGAATTATTTTCTGTATATTCATTATTTATTGACCAAAACAACTGCAAGTAAGGATCTCCATTTGTTATTGGAATAAGAGGCTCACTAGTTTTTGTAAGTTCTTCAATCGAAATCCCCATAGTCCTATTAATAATCTCTAAGACCTTCTGTTTATGTAATTTAGATGAATCTATGAAAGCCTTTGTATTTAGAACTTTATTTTGTAATGTAATTTCGTTTAGGTGAAATAACAATTGTAATAGATGTTCGTCCACATTGATATTCAAGTTAAGCTCCTGTACTGGAATATTTGAATAATGACTACATCTGTAAATATCAATCCAGAAAAAATGTGTTTTTAAACTAAGGTCAAAATCCGTTAGATATAGCTTGTTATGTCCGAGTATAATATTACGCGTTAATATATCTCTGTTTGTCCATAGTAAATTAGTAGTTAACGATTCTATATTATCATTTATTAATTTATCCAACTTTGATTTAAGTTCTATTAGTGTATGCTCCGATAACTCTAATAACTCTAATGCAATAAAACACATTTTTATGTCTTCATCCAGTACTTTTTGATCAAAAGGAATGGACGGTTGCATCTTAATACTATTGAATAATAAATTTAAAATTTCAATGGTTTCATTATGCGAAAGATCACCTTGTTCCATAACATCAAATAAAGTTGTTTTGTTTTCAAGAAACTCTTCAACGATATATATATAACCATCTTCACCATGATAAATTCCATTAATATGCGGGGCTGATAAATCGGAGAAATCCCGGTACAATCTTTGTGTATACGAGATATTTTCTATATTAAATAAACCATTCGCTGGTATTTTTTTAACAGAGCATAACTTATCACCATTTGGATAGAAAACAAAAAACCTAGCGCTAAAAGCATTTTCGCTCCTCATACCATCACTAAGCTGTAATTTAATTATAAGATTATTTAGATCTTCTGTCGTACTTATGTTTGAGTGAATCAAAGCTTTAAATAGTTCCATTAGAATGACCTCTCTTGCGTATAATTAATGCATATGAAGGACAGAAATATTGCGCAATCTTATTTTTCGCTAATACTTTATACATAGCTTGTAATTCCAGAGGTCGGTCAATGTCTTCTCCACTTATCCCGACATGTTCCGTAACAGGGGCGCCATTAATTAATTCTTCATTAATAAACCTTAAATCAATCATCTGCCTAATGAGTTTATAATCGGGGAAGCAACCATAAACCTTTTCTAATTCTAAGCCTGATTCAGATATCATTTCCTTATACTCTTCTAAACTCCAAGTTTTAGAAGGAAGTTGCTCACCTTTACTTTGTGTTTGGAAGTTGTTCTCAGCGATCCTTTCTTCTAAAAAAGTATGATACTGTAGACCTGTATGATCATCTTCAGTACCTAAAATGTATTTCAGACCCATGCTATTTTCTATACCAATATAGATCATACCATCAGGTTTCAAAAGATCATTTGCTTTTTTTAATGCATCAATTTGGACTTTTCTAATCGAAGTTCCTTTTTCTCTACCAACACCAATCCATTCTAAAGACCCATTAAAGATAATTGTATCAAAACTTTTTTCAAGAAATGGAAAAGACAAGAAATTTCCTTGTGCATACTGTAAAGAAACATTTTCTTGATTGGCAATGCTTCTTAAAATATTAAGTCTGTTAAAAGTTAGATCAAGTGCTACTGAGTTACCTAGACGTCCTAATGGAATACATACTTGTCCCCATCCTGATCCAACATCTAAATAAAGTCCGTTTTTAGGAATATCCAGCATATCCAAAAACATAGGACGGCCTGCATCAGCAATAATTCGGTAAAGCCATGGCGACTTTTCTTGAAAACTTTCCGCGATAACTTCTCTCCAGTGTTTTTTGCTCATTAATGAGATCATTTCCGCTTCTTTTTCATCACTTAAATCAGCATATTTCCCTGTATAACTACGCTCTACAACAAAATTATCCGATAAAATTTCAACTAAGTTTAAGTCTTTAATAAAGTCGCTTGAATTCATAAATTTCACCTTATTTCTTCATTTCGGTTTTCAATAGGTAGTTTACTGAGATTTGAGAATTAAGATTAGCTATGCCAAAGCTCCGATCAGTACCTTGAGGCAATATTTTTATCTCTTTGGCGTCATATCTTCGGTCCAAAGGAACAATTTCATCATTAATTAGTTCGACAAAACCAAATGAAATAAAATAAGTCCCTGGTGCTAAGGACATTTTATGTTTAAATTCGATGTGAATTGGCTGATTGGGTTTAAGAACCTCGAAGGGCATATTTTGAAAATATGTATTTGTACCATATACTTCAAGCCCTTTAACGGACTTAATCGTTATTGCATATATCGGTTTAAGAACCTCTTTACTTGAAGTTACCTCCATACTAATCCTAACTTCATCACAAGTTGTCAGAATTTCTAGCGAGTTCCCCTCTAAGTCAGTTATATCAACATAATTTATGCTACCTTGACCGTTGCCGTAGCGATACTCTTTAGCATCAGCTATCCGTTGATCATTATCTATTGCATTAGCTCCTTGAAAACCAGCAGTATCTTCACTCAATTCGTTATGTTCTAAAAGTTCTGAATCAGGACTTGAAAATAATATTTTAGTGTATTTATTAACAATATCATTAGGTTTACCTTGGTCTAATAAAACACCCTTATCAAATAATAAACATTCATCACAAAATTGTCTTATCGATTGTAAATCATGAGTTACCAACAAGATAGTTGTCCCAGCTTCTTTCATTGTCTTTATTCTTTCAAAGCATTTTAATTGAAATCGACCATCACCCACAGCAAGAGCCTCGTCTACGATAAGAATATCAGGCTCAACGCTGATAGCTACCGCAAACGCAAGTCTAACATACATGCCACTTGAATATGTTTTAACAGGTTGATCAATGTAATCTCCAATGTCAGCAAATGACACAATATCATCAAAACGTTTACTCATTTCTTCTTTACTAATGCCAAGAATAGCCCCATTCAAAAATACGTTTTCCCTTCCAGTAAAGTCTGGATTAAAACCGCTACCCAATTCAAGTAAAGCTGCTACTCGGCCATAAACTTTAACAGTACCTTCTGTCGCTTGTAGAGTACCTGCAATAATCTGTAGTAATGTACTTTTGCCAGAACCATTTCTACCAATAATACCAACAGTTTCGCCTTTTCTTACTTCAAACGAAATGTGTTTTAATGCTTTAAACTCTTTATAGTACTGGCGCTTTCCCCTTAATAATGACTGCATTAGACGGTCTTGAGGGTTATTATATATTTTATAAGTTTTGCTTACATTATCAATTTTGATCGTTACATTTGAATCCACAAAAGAACCTCCAATTTCAAATGCTAAATTACATCTGAAAAACCCGATCTTGTTTTTTGAAACCATGCATACCCCATGTAGAAAATAACTAACCCTATTATCGTTTCGATACCCAAGGAGCTCCAATTAGGTAATTCTCCCCAGATTATTATTCTTCGCATATCCTCTACAACATAACCAATAGGATTAAGATAATATAAAAAGAGCAAATCCTTAGGAATTAAAGTTGCTGGGTACATAATAGGACTTAATAGCATCAGGGCTTGTACAGCTACTGTGACAATTTGGGCAATATCTCTAAGATATACTCCTAATGATGATAAAAACCAACCTAATCCCAACGATAAAAACATCAATGGACATAGTACTAAAGGAATAAAAATTAACGTCCATTCTATCACGTGCATAAAAATACCAACACATAAAACTAATATGCCCATGCTAATAAGACTATTAATTACTGCAGATCCTAGAGCTATTACAGGAAGAATTTCTAAAGGGAAAACGACCTTCTTCACATAATTGGCATTACTTAGTACTAAATAAGGAGCGCGACTGATTACGTCGCCAAATATGCTAAACGTTATCAATCCGCAAAAAATAATAATTGCAAATTCAACCTTACTATTACTTGCTGTATTCCACTTTGCATTAAATATCTCGCTAAATACAAATGTATAAACAATTAACATCAAAAGCGGATTAATAAATGACCACATGATTCCGAGAAAAGATCCCTTATACTTAGATACTACTTCTCTTTTAGCGAAACTTTTGATTAGCTCCCTATGATTCCACAGGTTTTTAAAAATATTTAAAGGATTTACAAACATTATTACTATCAACCTCTTCTGAAAATTTATTATATGAATAGACCACAAATGAACATTAAACTGGGATACTAAATAATAATCACTATTTGGAAACCCTCTTCCAATATGCTAAAATAAAGTCGAACTTTAGCGAAGAAGGAGACTGTTTTGTCATGAGTGCAAGTAAGAATGCCTACGCGGCTTCGCGTGCAAAAGCGAATGGAACGATTACGACAGAGAAGAACTCTGTTATTTTTTGGTTTTTAGTAGTGTTTACAGGCTTGTTTATGTTCTGGGCGCCGTTTCAACGGGCGTTGTTCAATGGTGGAACTTACGATTTTGAGAGAACAATTTACTCGGCTTCCGTATGGTCCTCCATCATATTGCTGCTAATCGCAATACTTGCTTTCTTTGTATTCAAGCTTAAGGAACAGAAAGATGTATTGACCATTCTGGTCTTGCTGATGCCGCTGACTTACGTGATTTCGCTATCGAATTCGGCCTCTCATTATTTGGCAACGAATATGGTTTACATCCAAATGCTGTATGCAACCTTCTTCATTTTAGGTGTATTTCTGACAAAAAACAAGCTTGGCACGTCGATTCTTGCCAGTTTGTTAATTATTTCCGGTTATTTCATTGTCCTCTTCGGACTTTTGTACTGGTTAGGTAATGGAAGCTTCGCTGGTCACCTGGTTAGTTGGTTCGCTCTCATGGATGCAACTACACCTTACTTGTACCGTGATGCGATCATGACAGACTCTAACGGGCTACGTTTAACATCTGTTTTCCAATATGCGAATACATATGCTGCCTTTTTAATCACATTATCCCTTGGCGCATTATTCTTCATTGTGAAGTCTCGTAAATGGTACGTAGTTCTACCACATGCAATCATGTTAGTTCCTATCATTGTTTCGTTCTGGTTAACGCTATCTCGTGGTGCCATAGTAGTTATTCCGGTAGTATTCTTAATTATGCTGTTCTTCTTTTCAATAAGCAGACAGATTCTTGCACTTATTCAATTCGGTATAGCTTTCGCTGCATCTTTGGTTATCCTAGAAAAAGTGACAGATATCGGAATCGGATTACAAAAACAGCCTAGTGCTTCAGAATCCTGGCACGGTTGGTGGATTTTACTTCTTACATCGATAGTTTTCACTGCACTTGCAATCGTTATTCAACGCTTCGGTGCACCTTGGTTAGAGCGAATTACAGCTCGTTTTGATTCTAAGAAATATGCTACTTTCATTCTTCCGATTGCGGCTATTGTTGTTGGGGTAGTAGGAGCCATTCTTATCCTAAGTGATACTGGTTTTAAGAATATTCTTCCAGATAACGTGAAAACGCGTATCGAAAATATTAACTTCCAACAACACAGCGTTCTGGAGCGCGGTACTTTTTACAAAGATGCTGTGAAGCTCTGGTCGGACTATCCGATCATTGGAGCAGGTGGTGGCGCTTGGGCTTCTTTATATGAGAAGTATCAAAACAACCCTTACACAAGTCGTCAGGCTCATAACTTCGCACTTCAATACTTGGTTGAAGCCGGCGCGCTCGGATTCCTTGCTTTTATCGGTTTCGTGATTGCTGTCTTGGTGTTCTATATTCGAAGTTACATTAAGAGTTCGCAGGAGAAAAGAGATCTTCACTTCCTATTTTTCATAGTAACGATTTCTCTTTTGATCCACAGTATGATTGACTTTGATTTAAGCTATGTTTATTTGGGTGCTATTTTGTTCCTTGCACTAGGTGGGATGCTGAGTAACAGTACATCGGCTCCGATACGATTAAAGTCTGATTCACTTGCACTTCACAAAATGTTTCCGGCTCTCCTAGCAGTCTTGTCGATCGTAATGTTCTATATCTCTGCCCAACTGGTCTCAGCGAACAGTTCTTATAAGCAAACACTTGATGTTGTTAAAAAGAGTCAAGATTACAACCAAATCGTAGCTCCATTGGACAAAGCGATTTCTCTGCATCCTGCTCATCCCGACTATTTGTTAACTGGACAAGTCAGCCGAATCGGGATTCTTCTTCAAGTATCTAATCAGATGCAGAAGGAAGACCCGAAGAAAGCAGAAACCTTTTTCAATCAAGCCCAAGATCTTCTCAATCAATTGTTGAAAAAGGAACCGCACAACCGGATGGTTGCCATGCAACAGCTCAATATGCTTCTGATTAAAGGCAAAACCCAAGAAGCGTTAGATTGGTCCACCGCTCAAATTCCTAACTATCCTTGGTATATTGATCTCTATGAAAAAAGCATGTCTTTAAATATCGAACTCGCAAACCAAGACATTCAGAAGAATAATATACAAGATACGAATAAAAAGCTCGACAATGTACTTGCCACATACAATGAAGTTCTGGCTCGCATCGATTCCCTGAAGAATCTGCCTAAAGAACAAGCACAAGGACGCGAGTTCGCTGTGACGCCTAGTATGGCGCTCAATGTTGGTCAAGTTCACTACATGCGTGGTGACTATGCAGGTGCAGCTAATACGATTAAACCGTATGTGAATGATAAATTCGATGATCAGACGAACCGGGTCATCGCCAGATGGTATCTGGCAGCTCTTCAGAAGCAAGGAACTGCGGACAATGATTTGTTAAACAAGCTTATTGCCAAGGATCCAGCGGAGAAACAGAATATTGATGCAATCATAGCTACTAATTTTCAGTTGAAATAGAAAAAAGGCGCCACAGTGATGTGGTGCCTTTTGCTTTTCATTTATCGTCCCGTCCACATATCCATCACACTGTCCGGATCCTGAAACATTTTATAAGGAATGTAGCAGTAACCTTGATCTCCCCAGTCCTCGCCCCAGCTGTTGCGCACGATGACATGACCTGACTGGCCACGGTCTACATACCCGACTGCCAACATGGCATGTCCGCCCAGTACCCGTTCACGCTTCTTCTTCGGAGCCGGAATCTTACCCGTTTGGGCTGCTTCAGTTGATTGGAAGCTCTCATACAACATCATGCCGATAACAACGGGTGATTGCTCAGCCAGTGCTGCCTTAAGGGCATATAAGTCGGTGATCCGATGATAGTCGTTAATTTTGTAATTTGCTGCATCCCGCTCTGCTTTGGGACCGGGAATATCTCTGAAATCTGCAATATTATATGGATAATCATCCTCTGGACAAACGCCAATCTTCTGGAGCACTTTCATCCCATCTCGGATATAGGCCCCTGAATCTTCACCCACATGACCTTCGAGCTTACGTTCGTGCCAATACAAGAAAAGCCGAGAAAGGGCTGTCCACTTCTCCTGACTGCTTACAAGCAAATACTCTCTAAGGCCGCTTGCTATGGCGTTAGCCGTGCAGCTCCCAAGTGCACCTTGATCGACAATGGGGGACATGTTTGAGCGCAAGTCGACTTTCTTGGGCAGCTCGCTTGGGGACTTAAACGCTGTACTCATAAAATGATAATCGCGAAAATCACGCTTTTCCCGTTTCAAAGGGAACACACGATTCGACATAACCACACACCCTTTCCAATATAATACATAATTATACATTTACTACTAAAGCATGTATACAATTCGTTTCGCTAGAATAATAGAAGCCTGGTCGCTATGTAAAGTCAATTTCTTCTGTTCTGGCACCACACAAAACAACCCCCAAAAAGAATCATCAGATTCTTCCCGAGGGTTTCCTTATCAACTAGTCGCGCAGCATACCCTGATGCGGATGCGGGTGTGTACCGCAATATTCATCAGTCTCTTCACAAGTGTACACATGCTCATAGACAGGTACACAGTGATGTCTATTCACGATTTGAATAGGATGAATAACTTGAACTTTCTGTGGGTGGTAGAAGTCTCTTACGATTCTTTCTGGACTTGTCATGATTGGGTCAGTCGGTGGACATTGATATGGTTTGCCTGGGCCAGGTTGGCTAGGTTGGCTAAGCGGACTGAGTTGGCTAGGTTGGAACGGTTGGCTAAGCGGGCCGAGTTGGTTAGGTTTGTAATGATCCATGGATGGGTCAACTCCTCTATAGGTTTATGTTAGTATACGTTTATCCCTAGTCCAATGAATGTACCAATGCCTATTTATCCAATAAATAGGCGGATTTTGTGAGCCAAGCAGGTTAAATATCCAAGCAGGCCCGAAAAAGGCAGGCTAATAGCACAATGATACCTCTCCCCTTTGCTTCATATATTTGTTACAATTGAACAATGGTATATACTTGATGGTATCATCCCATCCCCTGCGTCTTGAATCCCCATACCTTAGAAGGAGGAGGGAGTATGATGAATCATACAACTCAAAACACGAATTCCGCCTTTCGGCATTTAACATACTCTCATGCTCCTGATTATTCGGAGATGCAACTCCATCACAAGCTTTGGAATTATTTCCACGAAAAACAAATCGAGACTCGTTTGCGCTCTTGGACCAAAGCTGCTAAAGGAGATTATTTCCGTCAGCCGCTGGATTGGAATTTTGTTGAGGGCAATCTCGTCGTTCAGCTTTCTCCATTACCAGAAGGCTATTTGCCGTTTTCACATATAGAAAAAGCAGCATTAAGTGATGAATCCAAAGGAAAATTGCTGATTTCCATTTGTAAAGCACTTTCCATTCTACATGAAGAGCAGTTTTACATGGGATTTTTGCTGCCAGAGCAGCTTTTTTTCGATCCACAATCGTTAGCTATTATCATCGATGTCCAACCATTCCCGTCCGCTATAGAATTTATTAATCATTTATTGACGGACTTTTCATTTACTTCTTTTCCGCGTTATGCACGGCGATTTCTTCTTTCCCGAGCTGCTGATTTTGAAGCTATCCATCTACTGATTCATACAATCTATGGCTCCGATTCCGTGCCAAATAACCTGCAGCAATTATCAGAGCGTCTGCGTACTGAGCCAGAAACTATGTTATTCGCAGATGAGATTGCCGATATCATTCGAGCAGCCTTTCAACTGCCTGAGCAGGTGCAACCGCTTATTTACCATAGCAGCCCACAATGGCTGCACCCTGCCGCTGCGCCAATTACGCAAGAGCATCAAAAGCTTTTTCGTAATTTTTTACAGTCAAATGAGAAACGTTTATTAGGGCTCGTTTGTGAGGATGAGGCTATTCGATTTGATGTTTACACTCAGAATGTCAATGAGATGTTAGAAAGAGGCTATTTCTTCAAGATTGTCTCCCAAGAACTTCCTTACTCAACCTTGCGTGAAGTGGTCTCCCGAACCTTACATCTGGCTTATGGCTTATTTCCTGAATCAATCACCATGCTGAGGAATCTTTCTCGTAAATTTGACCAGCTTCTTAAAAAGCACTATGAAGGCGACGATATCCTTTATTTGCTAACCGAGTGGTTGTATCAATTTTTATCTTCCGTAATCCCGATGTTCCCTGTTCAAAACATGTTCTATATTCTTGAAAACTGCGAACACTTCGATGAAGATTCCCAGCTTATTCTCCTCAACTTTTGGCGAGAGCATGGCCATGAGATGACCGGATTGCACGTAATTTTCAGCGGCAGCAAGATACCTTCTCAATTCACTGGCCTTACTTTTCAAACGCTTGAAATACATCATTCGGACCTAGCGATCTATGAACAGCTGTTGTCTTCACAATTTGGACGAGCTGATTCCACCTTAATATCCGAATTGAAAAATTGGTTTTATGAGCACAAAATCAACTTTAGTCACTGCCGCATCATTTTGGAGGAGCTTATTCAATCCGGAAGTATTCATCTAACCAACAAGGGCTGGCATAAAACAACTGGATTCCATCTTAATTATGAAAAGCTTCACTCTCTTCACTTGTTTTCTAAGCGCATCTCCCTTTTGGACCAAGTGGAAATAGAGCTATTACGGCTCCTATGTTGTTTGCCTATGCCAATAAGCGTGTTTTCCCTGTTTAAGGCTAATCAAGTGGATTTAGGGAATATCCTATCATCGGTTACGAAGCTGGCAGAGCTTGGCCTGGTTCATGTTAGTCACAATGACAGTTTATTTATCTCAACTGAAATTACCGAATTGGTCTTGCAGGAGCTGTCTTCAGTTCAACTAATGTCTTACTACCAAAAAGCTTTGGTCTACCAGCAGCAATTCCGTCCACTTGGCTTACCTCAACTCATTGCACTATCCAGCCAAGCGAGTGAGTATAAAGTAGAGTATTATTTGCTTTTAAAATATTATAAACAAATCCGTTCCCTCCTCTCTTATGGGCAAAAGGTTGAATTATTAGAACGCATTAAATATTTATATGAAAAATTGGGAAGACCTTATCTCATTTTCCTAGACAGATTGCTAAGTAGAATGTATCTTCTGCTTAACCAATTTGCTCTTTCCGAACAATTGGCACTAACCGTATACGAACGAACAGGTAAAATCACGGATCGCTTCGGGTGGATATATATCCGCATCTTGCAAAATGATTTGGATGTTTATATTTTACGTGAGCAGCTGTTCCCCTTTATTTTCGATGAAAGTCAGGCATTAGAAGACCGGGTACGGGCTGCATTTCTACTCAACACCAGCAATCTCTGTTTCCCTCTACAGGATGAAGAGGTGCGTAAGCTTCATGTCTTCTATACCGAGGTCGTCTATCCAAAGAGAAATTTGCTTTCACTTCGCCATTTTGCGGAAATTACGAACTATTATACGATTAATATGTTGATTCATTTTCCTAAAACCGAGGAATGGGCTTTATCCATTGCAGCTAAGTTAGAACCGCTTCTGGAAACGTCACCTCATACGGACCTCATGCTCCGTCTTTATGATTTATATTCTTATCAGAGCAACAATAAGCTGATCAATACATACGTATATCGCGGGATTGAAGGTGCCAAGCGCTCTGGCTACACGATCAAGGAACAAGTAGGCCATCTGAATGCCATGGAGTTTTCATTAAATCAAGGAGACTTGGCCAGCTACCACTATCACAAAGAACGTGTCCTGCAGGTTGACGAATTGCGGCGTAAGGATTTGGCCGAGACATATTTAACGAATCAGTTATTATACGCACTTGAATGGGAGCAGTGGGAACTGTTTCAAGAACTTAAAACCCTCCTGTTCGAGCAGCAAATCACAGAGTCGAGTTTGGCTTTACTGTCCGTTTTTCAAGGTTATGTCGCCTTCCGTCAAAATCGACCAATCACCATCCCGGGCTTTTTGAAACATGAAAACACCTCGTTCTTCTTGGACGCACTTTTCCAAACTAGGGAGGGAAATCTGGAGCTAGCCTGCAAGTTTTTTGAACAATTTATTTCGAAAAATAACTCAGGCATGTATGCTGGTTGGGCTTACCGAGAATTGCTCACACTTCTCTTAGAGCTTCGTTCGGAGAATATGGGGATTTGGTTCGAAAAATTTGAAGCTTATCTCAAACGATGCTCTTTTGATATCTTTTGGCCCGATTATTATAGACTTTCAGCTGAGAGGTCCATGTATGAGGGCGATATTCAAAATGCGATGCTGTATTTGCGACGTGCATTGAATGGCTATCAGATTATTCAAAAGGAAACTTGGCGTCCCTACTTGACCGCTTGCATGGAACGGGTTATTCGGCCCACCTTTGCCCCGGCATCACCTGCTATTATGCAGGATGATTTTGTTCAAAAAATGATTGCGGACCGCGAGCAATGGTTGCTCCTCTCCTTGGATTTACAAATCATTATCGAGCTCAGTGAACAGGTTACCGAAACTTTGGATCTAATGACAACGATGCAGAGGTTGACTAAGGCACTTTTTGACTACTTTCCAGTGATTCAACTGGCCATCACTTACAAACTGCTGCATTATAAACACAAGGTTTTCGTTACAGCTTCGGGTCTAAGAGACCACGATGAATTGATTGCCTATCAAAGCCGAAGTGAAGATAGCTGGGCCCACACTTTCACTCTCTTTCAACGAGGTGATCAAGCTATTACGCTCCAGGTTTTTGTAGATGGTATGACTAAAACAAAGCTTCAACATATGGAGCATTTTCTTTCTTTCATCAAACCGCACATTATCAACGTTCTCTTGCATAGGGAGATGGTGATTGATAACCTGACCGGCTTTTATCTACGCGGTTATTTCATGGAAAAGCTGAGGGAAGAATTCGATCTCTCTAGACGTTATAACCTCGACTTATCCGTGATCATGATCGACGTCGATAATTTCCGCAGGGTCAATGAGTTCGGACACCCGGAAGGGGACCGAGTTTTACGAGAAATCGCAGATATTTTCCGGTTCAATTTACGAAAGAGCGACATCGCTGGACGATATGGCGGTGAGGAACTTATTCTCATTTTACCTAAAACGGATGGGAAGGAAGCCCTCAAGATTGCCCATCAGCTGCGAGGCGAAATTGAGAGAGAATTTGCCTTCGGGCGCCCTTACCAAATCACCGTCAGTGTGGGCGTATCTTCCCTAGAGCTCTGTAGTCCAACTTCGATAGAGGAATTGATTGAACAGGCCGATACGGCGGAGATTACTGCGAAGCAGACGGGGAAGAATAAGGTTGTTGCGGCTTGGGATTTGAATTGAAATCAAGCGAAATAAGGGCTGTCCCATAAGTAGTATTTAAGGGCAGCCCTTTATTGAAATTGGACGTTTTCTCAAAAAAATTACTATACAGTAGCGTTATACTTGTCAAGCTTTCTTAGTTTTATTTATTGCTGCTCACTTTATCCTAATATGGGCAAGGGAAGCCTGCCCAATCTCTAGTTAAGGAACGTCGATCCGTTATTTCAGGAAATCTGCCGCTATTATCCAATTGGGGGAACGTGAGTGCGCTATTTGATCAAAATGAACGATTTGGAGGCAAAAACCACGAAGTAACGCATCGTCGTTCCTCTACCTCATGATTTCGCGCATTTTTCGACCAATAACGCATCGACGTTCCCTCAGCAAGTTCTGATTACCAAGTGCTGGTTCAAGCACGCCCCGATTCCTCACCTTTCAACAATTCAGTTATTCCATTGGCATGTTCTTTAACGAGTTGATTTTGGTTATTCTTATATACCACATAGGTGTCATTCGCTTTGGCGTCAATCCTAGCTCGCTCTCCAGTCATTCTGATCAATTTTTTTAAAACCTCAGTTTGCTCCATTTAGGTACACCACCTTGTCTGGATTTTATTTAATTGTACCATCAGACTTAACATCAATGTAATCTGTAAACGAATGATCTTACACCATGTCACCAGTTTCGTGGGTAAGTGATTTTTCTGTGATTTCAAAATAAAAAAGGCTCCCGAAGGAGCCTTTCAATAGAGCTATTTAATGGGCTGATGTAAAAATTACATCATGCCGCCCATTCCACCCATGCCGCCCATGTCAGGCATGCCTGGTTTGTCTTTTTCTGGTTTGTCAGCGATAACAGCTTCTGTTGTTAGGAACATAGCTGCAACGGACGCTGCATTTTGCAGTGCGGAACGAGTTACTTTAGCAGGGTCAACAATACCTGCTTCGAACATGTTCACCCATTGGCCAGTTGCTGCGTTGTAGCCGATGCCTACTTTTTCGTTCTTCAGGCGCTCAACGATAACGGAACCTTCTTGACCAGCGTTAGCTGCGATTGTGCGAACTGGCTCTTCTAGGGAGCGCAGGATGATGTTTACGCCTGTTTGCTCGTCGCCAACAGCTACTACTTTAGCTACTGCGTTGTACACGTTAACTAGGGCTGTACCACCACCAGAAACGATACCTTCTTCAACAGCTGCACGAGTTGCGTTCAGAGCATCTTCGATACGAAGTTTGCGCTCTTTCAGCTCAGTTTCAGTTGCTGCGCCAACTTTGATAACAGCTACGCCGCCAGAAAGTTTAGCCAAACGCTCTTGCAGTTTTTCTTTATCGAAATCGGAAGTTGTTTCTTCCAATTGTGCGCGAATTTGAGTAACACGTGCGCCGATGTCTTTTTTGTCGCCAGCGCCATCAACGATGATTGTGTTCTCTTTGGTTACGCGGATTTGACGCGCGCTACCCAATTGGTCAGGAGTCGTGGATTTCAGATCCAATCCAAGTTCTTCTGTGATCACTTGGCCACCAGTTAGAGCAGCGATATCGCCAAGCATAGCTTTACGACGGTCACCGAAACCAGGAGCTTTAACAGCTACGCAAGTGAATGTGCCACGAAGTCTGTTAACAACAAGCGTTGCTTGTGCTTCGCCTTCAACATCTTCAGCAATGATCAGAAGTTGTTTACCGGATTGAACCACTTTTTCAAGAACAGGCAAGATTTCTTGGATGTTCGAGATTTTTTTGTCAGTGATCAGGATGTATGGGTTGTCTAGGACAGCTTCCATTTTATCCGTATCAGTGATCATGTATGGGGAAGTGTAACCACGGTCGAATTGCATACCTTCTACAACTTCTAGTTCAGTAAGGAATCCTTTGGATTCTTCAACTGTGATAACACCGTCTTTACCTACTTTTTCCATAGCTTCAGCGATCAATTCGCCTACTTCTTCGTCAGCAGCAGAGATTGCCGCTACTTGTGCGATGGATTGTTTGCCTTCGATTGGCTTCGCAATAGCTTGAAGCTCTTCTACAGCCGCTTTAACAGCTTTCTCGATACCTTTGCGGATAACCATTGGGTTAGCGCCTGCAGTTACGTTTTTCAGACCTTCGCGGATCATAGCTTGTGCTAGAACCGTTGCAGTTGTTGTACCGTCACCAGCAACATCGTTTGTTTTGGTAGCAACTTCTTTAACAAGTTGTGCTCCCATGTTTTCGAAAGCATCTTCAAGCTCGATTTCTTTCGCGATGGTAACACCGTCATTCGTGATCAACGGGCTGCCAAATTTTTTCTCAAGAACAACGTTACGGCCTTTAGGACCGAGGGTTACTTTTACAGCATTAGCTAAAGCATCTACCCCACGAAGCATCGCGCGGCGTGCGTCTTCACTGAACTTAATTTCTTTTGCCATGATAGGAAACCTCCTCTAATTTAGAACCTGTACATAGTAAGTAGTAATACGGAAAAACTAAGTATACGTGTTGCCGATCTATATCCTGCTAAATTTAGGCTAATACAGCGAGAATGTCGCTTTCGCGCAAGATCAACAGTTCGCGGCCTTCGTATTTCACTTCAGTTCCAGCGTATTTGGAGAAAATGATGCGGTCGCCTTCGCTTACTTCAAGCGGAACACGTACGCCATCTTTCAACGCGCCTGCGCCTACGGCTACAACTTTACCTTCTTGTGGTTTTTCTTTAGCTGTATCTGGCAGCACGATGCCACTTGCTGTAGTCTCCTCTTTCGCAACGGCTTCAATGATTACTCGATCACCTAACGGTCTGATCATGGAAAAATAGCCTCCTTTAGAAAATTGGTAATGGGTGTATTCGGTTATTAGCACTCGAATGTGTTTAGTGCTAACAACAATTCTTATGATACTCATTCTGGGAGTAATTTGCAAGTCCTTTTACACATTTTTCATTCTTTTGGACACCCCCCTCATTCTACCCAAATGAAAAACAAATATTCCCTTCGAAAAAAGAAAAACAGCCTGCACGTTACGCAGACTGTTTTATCATTTAGGACCGAACTCCCGCTCCCACTCAGCATCCTTCGCCAACTGTTTACGATAGATGAATCCTGACATAAATACGCTAAATTCATACAAAACGATAAGTGGCAAAGCCACTAAGATAGCCGATATCGCATCCGGCGGCGTGATAACCGTAGCTAAAATAACGAGCAGCATGTAAGCATATCTTCTGAACTTGTGCAGACGCTTCGGATTCAAAAGACGAATCTTCGTGAGGAACATCACAACAATCGGCATCTCAAATACAATGGCCAATGGAAGAATGATGTTGAACATGAATGTAAAATATTGCGCCGCCCCATACATCTCTGTGATCTCGAGACTCCGGCTAATGGAGGAAGTAAAATAAAAGGCCATCGGAAAAACAACCCAATAACCGAAGGAAAGACCTACTAAAAATAGCAAAAACGCATAAGGAATATAAATAATCGAAGCCTTCTGCTCAGCCTCACGCAAGCCAGGCTTAACAAACGCCCATATATGATAAAGAATAACCGGGAGGGTAATTAGAATCCCTACGGCCAATCCAAAATTCATATACAAACGCAGGGCATCCCACGGGGAAAAAACGTTCCAACTGATGCTGTCAGCAGGCGGAATGTTTTTGAGGTAACGAATGATCGGCTTCGCGCAGATTAGTCCGCCTACCATCCCTATGACCAGGACGACCAGTACCCACATGATTCGTTTGCGCAGCTCACCAAGGTGTTCTACGAGTGACATTTCTTCGTTCGTTGTCATATTTCACCAACCTGATCTAGTGGATCAAACCTATAAGGCTGAAGCACTTGTTATGCTGAAAAGAAAGCGGCTAATCTGGTAGACGCCGCGTGTTGCTTGTAGGCGCGATAGGCGCCGTTGGCGCTTTCGGGGAGGCAGGTGGTGCGTCCGTTCGAGCGGGTGGCGTCGGAGTGACCGACGGTGCTTCCACAGTGGAGACTGCTGCCGAAGAGACAGAAGGTACATCCGTTGGGATAACTGGTGGGACAGATGCTGCGGTTGCAGTAGACGAACCCGAGTGTGCAGAAGACGCGTCAACCGATGGCGTAAGAGCCGCTGCCATTGCCTGCTCGGGCTGGACAGATGCATGGACTGCTTCAGACTCAGAAGTCGCTGAAGTACCTGACTCCGCTACTTCTGGTGTAGCTGTACTCGGGTCGACAGCCATCTTGACTAATGAGGGAGCTGCCGTTACAAACGCCACTGCCGCTCTCTCGGAAGGAGCATCTGCTTCGACAGCGTTAGACGAGGCTGCTTCGCCTTGAGTCGAAACCTGCGGAGCAGGTTTGACCTGGGCTGCCGGCTTTGGCGCTTCCTCAGGCTCATCGTTCAGCAGGGCGTGAGCGCCTTTCTTAAAATCCCTGATCGTGCGCCCAAGCACGCGGCCAATTTCGGGCAGCTTCTGCGGTCCAAATAGGACAAGAGCAACGACTGCTATTAATAAGAGCTCGGTGAAACCGATATTTTGAAACATGGACTTCATCTCCATCATTTGTTGCGACATCAAATAAACCGTAAAACAAATAAGCAAACAGACAAATCGGCAACGAAGTCTCTAGTCTAGATAAGAAACAAATTCACCCAATTACATGCACAAAATGCAGCAAAATGTCCGAATGTGCTTTAAAAAGGAAGACGCTAGCTGTAGCATTAGCTAGCACTGATAAAACCCACCGTACCCCATCTCCGTAATGTCGGTGCGCACGATAGTCTCACCCGCGCAAATCCGCGGGAGCAGCACATCAAAGGACGTGTACGGGTCGTGCATCACGCAACCCGGCAAGCCCATGATCGGCACATCGCCCAGATAGGCGATCATCAGCATCGAGCCCGGCAGCATCGGCGTGCCGTAGCTGACCACGCGGGCGCCGGCCTGCTTGATCGCACCCGGTGTCCGATCGTCCGGGTCCACGGACATGCCGCCCGTGACCAAAACCAGATCCACGCCCAGCGCTAGCAGCGCGTGGATCTCACCCACAATCGCTTCGCTGTCATCCGACACGAAGCGTTGGTCTACAACCTCGGAGCCGAGCTGCGCGACCTTCTCCTTCACAACCGGGCCGAATTTATCCTTGATTCGGCCCTTGAAGACCTCGCTGCCCGTCGTAATAACGCCGACGCGCAGCTTGCGAAACGGCTTCACCTCAAGCAAGGTGAAGCCCTCCTCACGTCGAGTGGCAGCCAGACGCTCGACCTCTGCAACCTTCGCTTCGTCTACAATCAGCGGGATCACCCGCGTGCCAACTAGCGAAGCGCCTGCCTGAACGACCGTGTTGCTCCGAATCGTCGACAACACGACCTCATCGATAGCGTTCACGCTGTCGACGAACGCCTTATCGATCTTGACCAAGCCGTGAATCGCCGATTTCACGTTCACTTTGCCCTCGTGCGGCTCCGTCAGTGTGAGCCCATCCCCAGCAATCGCCCGCGCCATGCGCAGCGCAGCTTCATCCTCATGCAGGTAGCCAGGCTGCAGCTCCATCACGTAGATATGCTCTTTGCCGATGCTCAGAAGCGCAGGAATATCGGCCTCCGTCACCTGATGGCCTTTGCGAAACAGGCGCCCTTTGAACTCGCCAGGCAAAATCTGAGTCAGATCATGAGGTAAAATCATGCCGATGGCATCTTCGACTTTAACCTCGCGCAGCATGGATTCATGTTTACTCATTTAGGGTCACCTTCTTGCTTGACCCTGGCAATTAGCTCCCGTTCGCTCACCCATGGTCACCTTCTTTGCCTGTCAAAATCCCTAACGCATGCGGAAGCTGATCGATAATCGCCATCAGATTTTCCTGCACGCCCTTGGGGCTGCCCGGCAAATTAATGATCAGCGTGCGCCCGCGAATGCCGGATACCGCTCTGGAAAGCATCGCTTTCCGCGTTTTTTGCATCGAAATCATCCGCATGGCTTCTGCAAAACCAGGTGCAACTCGATCAATCACATTGAGCGTTGCTTCCGGTGTTACATCTCGGGGGGCTAGTCCCGTTCCGCCAGTCGTTAAAATCAAATCTGCCTGATAATAATCCGTCATTTCTATTAATGAAGCCATGATTTCATCCATCTCATCCGGAACGACCCGGTATTCGATGATCTCGCCTTGAATTTCCTCTTCAATCAGCTCGCGGATTACCTGAGCGCTAGTGTCTTCTCGTTCTCCTCGGTAACCGCGGTCACTGGCTGTCAAAATCGCAACTTTCCAGTGCATCCTTCGTCACCTCTCCCTTGTTAACTGAATGAGATAACCCCACTAACCTGAGTGATCGTCGACTTTCATTTCTATGAAAAAAACTGCTTTATCTGTCTAGTCGCGTCACTGTCAACTATCTTGTCTGTGAAAATCCCCGTTTTTGCCGCCTGTTTTGAGGACAAGCAGCGTGGAGCTGATAATCATATCCTTCTCTACTGCTTTGCACATGTCGTAGACGGTTAACGCGGCGGCGGATACGGCAGTTAATGCCTCCATCTCAACGCCAGTTGGACCCGTCGTCCGGACAGTTGCTTCTATGTAAAGTTCATTGTTGCCATTATCAGCAAACTGAATATCAATGCCCGACAGCGCAATCGGATGGCACATCGGAATCCAGTCTGACGTTTTTTTGGCGGCCATGATGCCAGCCACTTGCGCAACGGCGAGGACGTCGCCTTTTTTCATTTTACCCTGCTTAATTAAATCAAGCGTTTCGCTCTTCATGATTAAAGTGGAACGCGCAGTAGCCGTACGCTTCGTCTCTGTTTTGTCCGAAATGTCGACCATTCGTGCTCGTCCCTGCTCATTAAAATGGGTTAATGGGAAAGAATCGGGCAAAGCACTCACCTCTGTTTTAGGATTCTGATTTGAAGACCATTTTGCTCTCGGTAACGATCCCGTCAACTCGGAAATCATGCCAGGAAGAAGGAACCGCAGGAATCAATTGATTATCAAAAGCGGCCGCAACCGCAAATGGTCTCTTAAGCCCGCGCGCAGCAAATAGCTGCATGAAGCGATCATAAAAACCGCCTCCATAACCTAATCTACCGAAATCCAAATCAAAAGCAAGCCCTGGCACTAAGATCATAGATAAGGTGGACAAATCGTGCTCAATCGGCACCTCGTTGCGAGGTTCTCTGATGCCCCATGCCCCGCTTTCCACATCTTCATAGCTGCTTATGACATGCAAATTCATTGTCTTCGTATCTGCTACAACCTTCGGCACAAGCACACGAATTCCCTGCTGCCAACACCATTCCATCATAGGGGCAACATCCGGCTCAGACCGAAAAGGCATATAACTCATGATCGTAGGCGGGGCGGACGGTTCATTCTGTCCATGCACAAGAAGCCTATCGCTGCATAGTTTTTTTAATCTTTCATTTATGCGCTGCTGCTTCTCTTCACGTTCTTCAGACATGATGGAGGAGCGCAGTTCTTCCATTTCTTTGCGTAATTCGATTTTCCGCTCTCGGATGTTCATACTAGCTTCAGCCCTTCCCTAACGAGGAGTGGTTTCCCCCATTTTAACATAAACAAGGAAAAAAACTATACTCGCACCGAAGACCCCAGACGAATGAGCGTTATTACGGGAAAATGGTCCGAGAATATCGTCGGAATCGCCCATGAAGATTCGACATTCTTCCTATTTGTAAAGATGTAATCGATCCTTTTTCCATCCACAAATGTCGATTTCACATCATCTCGTAATGGCACATTGGTGAGCTTCGCTGTATCTATTTTTAACGGGATGGCGTCTAATTCCATATTAAAATCCCCCGCGATAACAAGTGGATCATCGTGTTTTGTTACCATTTCTGAAATACGCGCAAGTTGAAGGCTTCGATCCTCTTTGGAAAGACCCAAATGTGTGTCGGCTATTCGAACAGATTCAGAATTAACCTTGATTTTAACCTCTAACAGACTTCTAGTTTCCTTATTACCTGGAAGCAGCGTGTAGCTGCTATCCTCAATGGGATATCTGCTCAGAATCGCATTGCCATATTGCCCAACCGTATAGGTTAAACTAGGTGCAAAACGCATATCCATCCCAAGAAGCTCGGCCAATTCCTTCGCTTGATCCACATACCCGCTGCGCCAGCGGTACCGATCCACTTCTTGCAAGGCGATGACGTCGGCTTTTCCATTTTGGATGAGATCAGCAATACGTTTTATATTTACTCTACCATCTAAACCTTCACCGTGGTGGATATTAAACGTCATTATCGTGAATGCTGCTGGGGAAGTGGTTGAACTAGACTTGGGAATTGCTGATATGGACTGCCTCCCACTGTCTGATGGGCTTGTTACGCCTTGACATAGAAATATCAACAGAAGCAGGGGCAAGAACGTAAAGCCTTTATGATTAGCATGCCTCAAAAGCACCATTTACCCATCCCCCACCCATTCTGATCTATGCAAAATTAAGCATACGATGCCGCCTCGCATGGTGTATACTAGTGAATTGATGGGATTTATAAGAGAGCGAAAGGGCGGGCAAGCTCAGGTCCTTTCATTAATAAGCAGGAGGTAGCAGCAGATGCTATTACAGGTTTCTAACATTTCCAAAAGCTATGGGGTACGTTCCGTACTCTCCAATATAACGCTTCAGATCGAAAACAGGGAACGGATCGGTTTAGTTGGCGTGAATGGCGCCGGTAAATCGACACTGCTCCAAATTATTGCCGGCGAAATGTCCTATGACAGCGGCGACTTATTCAAGGCGAAGGAAACGAAAATCGGCTATTTGAAGCAAAACAGCGGACTGCAAACGGACAAGTCTATCTGGAACGAGCTGCTCAGCGTGTTTAGTTCCTTGCTCGAGACAGAGAGAGAGCTTCGAGAGCTTGAAGCGTTAATGGCAGATCCTGAATTAATATCGGACGAAAAAAAGTACGAAACTACGATGAATCGTTATGCTCAACGCTCCGAATGGTTTCGTGAACATGGCGGCTATGAAATTGAAGCGAAAATCCGCGGCATTTTGCACGGGATGGGCTTTGGACAGTTTCCTCCGGATACGCTAGTCAAAACGCTTAGCGGCGGTCAGAAAACAAGGCTTGCCCTTGCTAAAATGCTTCTCGAAGAACCCGATCTGCTCATGCTCGATGAGCCGACGAACCATTTGGACATTCCGACGCTAACTTGGCTGGAAGGTTATTTACGCGGCTATCCTGGCGCTATTCTGGTCGTATCTCATGACCGTTTCTTCCTAGATGCTTTGGTGACTTCTATATATGAAATAGAGCGAAATGCTTCCAAGCGATATACCGGAAACTACTCCCGATTCATCGAGATTAAAGAAGCTAATTATGAGATCGAAATGAAGCAGTTCGAAAAGCAGCAGGATGAAATTGCGAAGCTGGAGGATTTTGTTCAGCGCAACATTGTGCGTGCTTCCACGACGAAGAGAGCGCAGAGCCGCCGCAAGCAGCTGGAAAAAATGGATCGACTCGATAAGCCGATGGGGGATCTGAAGCGGGCATCGTTTTCTTTTGAAATCGAGCAGACCTCCGGCAAGGAAGTGCTGCAGGTTGATCGTTTGGCGCTTTCCTATGATGGAAAGAAACGATTGTTGGACGGCGTCTCCTTCCAGCTTCGTCGTTCGGAAACCGCTGCGCTCATTGGACCCAACGGTGTGGGTAAATCCACCTTGCTTAAAACATTAATTGGTCAGCACAAACAAGACGCAGGCACCTTCAAGTGGGGAGCGGGCGTCACGATTGGCTATTACGATCAGGAACAAACGGGACTGACCCCGACCAACAACGTACTTGAGGAAGTGTGGAACACGTACCCGCATCTGGAAGAAGCGCGCATTCGCACGGTGCTCGGGAGCTTTCTTTTTAGCGGCGAAGATGTGTTCAAAAAGGTTGCTGCCTTAAGCGGCGGTGAAAAGGCCCGTGTAGCCTTAGCCAAGTTGATGCTGCAAAAAGCGAATGTTTTGATCCTTGATGAGCCTACCAACCATTTGGATTTGTATAGTAAAGAGGTTTTGGAGTCGGCATTGATGGATTACGAGGGTACACTCCTCTTCATCTCCCATGACCGTTACTTCCTGAACAAGATGGCTGAGAGCATGCTGGATCTGCAGAAGGATGGGCTTACGAGCTATCTCGGCAACTATGACGATTACGTGGAGAAAAAGGCCGAGCTCGCCGAGATGGAAGCGAAGCGTCTGGCCAAAGAAGCGGAGAAGAAGGCCGCTGGAGGCAGCGGTTCGGCTGGGAAGAGTGAACCCGCGAGTACCGGTGGTTACGAAGCAGACAAGCTGGCGAAGCGCGAAGAACGCAGCCGCCAGCGTAAGCTGGAGCAGCTGGAGCTCGACATCGCTCGGCTGGAAGACGAAGTGTTGGCCTTGGAGGCGGAGCTTGCTGACCCAGCTGTGTACAACAACTATGTGCTCGTTCAAGAGAAGACCGCTGCGGTTGATGAGCGTAAGAGTTCGCTCGCTGCTTGTTATGAGGAGTGGGAGACGCTCCTCGCATAGAAAGATAGATATTTATCGGTTCATACAAACAGAGGCTGTCCTAAAAGTAGATTGTAAACTGATCTACTTGAAGGCAGCCCCTTTTGATCTATGAGACTTTTGAACCAATAGAAATCGTAATTTCATTGGATTATTCCAATGAAATGGACCCTCTGCGGGCCTATTGTGTAATTTCATTGGAGACTAGAGACTTGTCGATTGATTCATTATGTCTCTCAACAAAACTCCAAAATTCGATTTTAGAGTCAATCAGCTTTCGTTAGGGCAAATGGGCTACAGTGGCTACCAATGTTGTATTTCATACAACAATTCACACGACAAAGGGTTATTTTTTAAGTTGAAGTTGCAGTTTGTACAACATTTTGAGCCCATTTGTTGCGAAATGGCCTGTATTGGACCAAATTGTTGTACTTGATGCAACAACTAATGGTTGCACTTTTTACAACATCATTCAACCGCGAATATGAACTCGTTCATCCAGCAACCGCAACCCAGCATGTAGGACAATTGATCCCGATGAAGGATACCTTAATTTAGAGCAAAATTTGATGAATTAATCGACGGTCTCGATTATCCAACGAAATAGACCTTCGGGGGCCAATTGCATAAGGAGGGGGTCCGTCTTCTTTTCCTTGCCAATAACCAGCTCCAGAAATCACCCGCAGACATCAAAAAAAGGAGTTAAGCCTATTTAAACTGCTTAACTCCTTTTTTAATGGTACTTTTGGGACAGCATGCAGCACTTCACTTCAGTCAGACATGGTTTAGAAACGGTTTATTGGGCAAAAAGTGACTGGTTCGGATATGGCGAATCGTTTTTGTTTTTGCCCGCATGACGATAGATTGCGTTTCGGCACGATGCCCTGGTAAAAACAGCACCCCGCCTAAAAAATCTCCAGGTGTTATGCCCGTTGCTGCGAAAATGACATCGCCGTCCCCAACCATTTCTTCCATCGATAATATCTTTAGCGGGTCATGCAGCCCCATTTCCCGGCAACGCTGCTCTTCTACCGGAGAAGACGGCATTAATCGGCCTTGAATTTCACCGCCGAGACATGATAATGCCGCTGCGGCAAGCACTCCCTCCGGCGCACCCCCGGAGCCTACATATAGATCAACGCCTGACTCAGGAAAGGCCGGCGCCATAGCCCCGGCAACGTCTCCGTCACTGAGAAGCTTGATACGTACCCCTAATCTACGCAGCGTCTCCATATGTTCGGCATGCCTTTCCCGATCCAAAATAGAAACTGTTAATTCTGATATTGATTTATTTAAAATTTGGGAAGCCTTGAGCAATGTTGTTTCTAATGGCTCTGATAATCGCAGACGTCCTTTTAACAGAGGTCCGCAAGCGAGTTTCTCCATATAGATATCCGGAGCATGCAGCAAATTCCCCTTGCTCGCAACAGCGACAACAGCCAAAGCGTTGTTGATTCCCTTCGCCACTAGTTCCGTTCCTTCCAAGGGATCGACTGCAATGTCAACCTCTGGGCCGTCTTGATTGCCTACCTGCTCCCCAATATACAACATAGGGGCTTCGTCCATCTCCCCTTCTCCGATAACGACGGTGCCTTTGATAGACACAGAGTCGAACATAGCCCTCATTGCCGAAGTAGCGGCCCCGTCTGCATTATGCTTATCGCCTCTTCCCATCCATTTGGAAGCTGCCAATGCGGCAAGCTCCGTGACCCTCACGATTTCTAATGCAAGTTCTCTTTCGATACCGAATTCCTCCCTTACATAACTAAACTGTGAAGCAAAACAATGCCAGATGAAACGAAGGACAAGGGGCAATCGAGGCAACGATGCCTGCTGATGTTGCAATAGCGACAGTGGAATATCCAACAGCAGCTCGCCGGCGATTACAACGGCCAATTTTTATTAAAGCCGCCGCCTGCTCCTATTATTAGTATAATGGAAGCGAAAGGTCCCAGACAATCATTTGTAAACTTTACAGCTCATTCGAGCTGCTTTTGCTTTGCCGTATGACGTGCTGCCTCTGGATATGAAAGCTCCTGCAATCGCAGGAGCTGCATCGGTACAGCGACGAAAATGATCAACGTCGCAGCTGCAACAATGCCGGAGTCGTTAAGCAGCAGCGCTGCGATGGCTCCGATCATATTGGCCGAGAACCCGTACATCCAATACGGGTATTTGTTCTGCCACAAGCGAAGACGACCGCGGGGACGGAGCACAAGGACAGCCATCACGATGAGGCTGGTGATGAGCACTTTGCTCCACACGGATGCACGAAGCAAGTGCACGTTCATCCGCAGCTTGCGCTCGATCAGCTGTCCGATCTGATCGAAGTGCCCGGCGTGCAGCGCGTGAAACGCACGCCCGACATGGCTCTCCCGCGCGAATGCCGCGGGAGAATCGGCGCTGTTGAGCAGCCACAGCGCCCCAAGCCCCAGCGCGAGCAGCGCCGACAGCAGGGCTGCGCCCCTGCCTAGGCGCAGCTCGCGCCAGCGTTCGCCGGCGAAGCAATGCGCGCCGGCTACGCCGAAGGCGACCGCGGCGCTCAAGGCGCCGCCCGCGTTCGCGCCGAGTGACGGTGCTGCCAGGCAGGCCGTCACGAGCAAGAACGCCCCGCACGCGAGCAGCGCGGGCTGTATTTTCCCATGACGGCGCTGCAAAGCCGCCGTCACGCCAAGAACGAGGGCGCCGATCAAGACGCCCATGTACTCATTCCCGATGCCGTAGTAGCGGGCGCCGATCATCGGATCATAACCCAGAATGGAATACTTCATGGCATGGGCCCCTGTACTGCCATCCAGCGTTATGATCAACGCGTTTCCAAGACCAAGCCAGATCATGGCTGTGGATAGGCGGCATTTTTCCATAACAGCAGAGATTAGCAGCGTGCCCACAATAAAAATGGCAATCAGCACCCGCATCGTGCCTTCAATCCCTATTTTTGTTGTCAGAGGAACAACCAACCAGCCCATCAACAGCATAACGGCAGGCGCCGTTAGCAACGAGAAGAGCAGCATACGCACACTTTTGAGCCATGGCACAGCCCTTTCTTCGAGATATCCAGGGTCTGTCCGTCTTTTTTTTATCCACAGACCATATATCAAACTCAAGAGCAATACGAGCATTTCATAAGTAACAAACGGATATAGTAACAGCGGCCTACTGCGGTAAACCATCTGCATGCTGCTCTGTTCCCTGACAAGCCCAGCAAGAACGTCATTTTCCCCTATATAGGATAAAGGAATGCCCACCAGCCCATTCGGTACCGGGATGCTGAACTCTTTTAGCAGCGAACTTGTGAAATCTTGTGCCGTAACAACACCTTGCCTGCGAGTAGATTCAGAAACTAATATTGCTCCTCTGCTGTCGGCCGTGTAATGAAGGATAGGTGATAGATAGGCCTTGGCTCTTGCCGCCTCACTATTCACTTCCGGAGAGAAAATCCACAAGCTTTCATCTTCCGCCATTCCTGTCACCACTTGCCCTAACCATTGATCCATTTCCCTCAATACTTGTCCTTTCAACTGCGTGAAACGATCCTCGTTGTAATGCTCTTTATCCATGTAAAGTCTGTACAAATCACCTAATTCGATTAGTGTAATGCCGGGCAGCTTCCTTTTTTCCCACAAAGAAAGCAGTTGTGCATAATGGGTACTAACACCGTATGGCCTATCCACAACCACAGTCAAGATATCATCTCCGAGTGCACCTTTATCCACAAAGCCATTGGAATCCATCAACATGAGCGGACTGTAGCGCCGCAATTTCTTTTCTTCGATGCCTGATCTCTTCCCTAAATCACTGCTTCCCAGCACGGAACGATATACACCATACTCCTTCAACAATTCCCCTAGGGTGCCTGGTTCATAAGCTTGGTTCTCATTAGCCCTCTGCAGCAATGTGATGTCAGGCACCAGTACGGCGTCAGCTTCAACCGACTTTTCTTCCTGGCAGCATCCTGTGTAACGATTCATAAGTTCGGAAAAGCGTATACCTTGCCTTGTTTCTTTTGCAGCAAAAGCCTGTACTTCTGCGATTCCTACGGAAGGTGCTCCTGCTCCCAACGAGACATACACATCTCGCATCGTTCGGCTCGATGTGCGAATGTTCATAGATCCAACTGCACTTATCTCCGTCAGCCGCCGTAAATGGGGCAGCTCCATAAGTTGATCGGGCCGAAGCTCCATGAACGATAAACCCGGTATTGAAACCACCGTTACGTGCTTGGACTTTACTTCATTGTGGATGGATGGGTCGATACCAGCTGCTATTCCCTCCGCACTTGTGGACAACTCTAACAATAAAGTCAAGATACCCACAAAAATGCCTGCTATTTTTAATTTCAAGTGTGTTCACCCGCTGTTTTTGCTTTTAGCATTTTCATCCAAGTGAAAAGCTATCCACTGCCGGATTGTTCCGATAATTTAAAGTGAGATGATTTTATGCCCAATAAGTTATCCACATCGTTATCCACAAAAAAAGAGAGGCGAAATCCGCCTCCCCCTGCGATATTCCTTCGTTTTCCACAATCTTATCCACATTATCCACAAAAAATTGTGAAAAAGTTATTCTTCTCCGTATTCTTTTAAAACCGTTGGTAATCGTGGGTTTGCACTAGTTATACACATTGTACACAGGGTGTGTGAATAACTTTGCACACAAGCTGTGTATATATCTAAGTTTTCTTACAATTTGATTGTTTAGTAATTTTATCATGCCGTCGTGGCTTCGGTTGGAGCTGCTGCGTTATTTTGCATACGAATAGCTTGGTTGCAGGCTGAGATAAAAGCTTTCGCTACAGCAACAAGCACATCCTGGTCAATGCCTGTGTTTTTGTAAGTTTGGCCACCCACTGAGATGGTGACTTCCGCTTCTCCTGTTGCTTTTTCACCTGTGGATAACGAATGAAGCTCCAGATCGGAGAAATCCACAGCCATCGGAATCGCTTGTCGAAGGCACTGCACGATTGCTTCAATCGGTCCTTCACCAGTCCCTGAGTACACATTTTCAACACCAGTTTGATTGTTCTTTACCGACACGGAGGCAACACGATTGCGGTCACTGCTAGAAACAACTTGCATATGTGTCAGTGTAAATGGCTCCATTTGCCCATCAACGGTTGAGCCTACAAGCTCCATAAGCTGGTCGTCAGTCACCATTTTCTGATCATCTGCTTTTTCTTTGAATCTGGTATAAAGTGTATCCAGTTCTTCTCCTGTGAGCTCGATGCCAAATTGCCCGACGCGATGCTTCAGTGCATGTCGTCCTGAGTGCTTGCCAAGGATGATCATGGACCGTGGAATGCCCAGCTTTTCCGGATCCATAATTTCGTACGTGTTACGATTTTTCAGCAGTCCGTCTTGATGGATACCTGCTTCGTGCTGGAAGGCATTACGGCCGACAATCGGCTTATTGTATGCAATCGGAAAGCCCATGATGCGGCTGACCATTTTGGATGTGTTGAAAATTTCACTGGATACGATCCCAGTTTCAACACCCATGGTCATCTTACGCGTCTCTATGGCCATAACGAGCTCTTCGAGAGAACAGTTGCCTGCGCGTTCTCCTACACCGTTAACGGTTACTTCCACATGTGTGACTCCTGCAGCAATAGCCGCAAGGCTGTTCGCGACAGCAAGACCCAAATCATTATGGCAATGCGCGCTGTACTCCACGGTATCGCCGCCCCTTACACTTTGCCGCACTCTTCGGAACATAGCTCCGTATTCTTCCGGCAGCGCGTAACCTACTGTGTCAGGAATGTTTAGTATCGTTGCTCCCTCAGCAATGACCGCCTCGAGTACTTCAAACAGGAATTCGTCCCCTGTTCGCGTTGCGTCCATCGGCGAGAATTCGATCCGATCAACGAATTGCTTCGTATAGGCGACCATTGAGCGAGCCATCTCTACCACCTGTTGACGGGATTTGCGAAGTTGAAAATCCAGGTGGATGTCCGATGAGGACAGGAACATGTGAATCCGTCTTGAAGCAGCATCCTGTGTGGCTTTTATCGCCGAGTCAATGTCTGCTTTAACAGCACGGGCGAAGCCGCAAATCTCTATGTTCTGCAGTTCCCGTGAAATTTGCTGCACCGCCTGAAAATCGCCAGGACTTGAAATCGGGAAGCCCGGCTCGATCGTATCCACGCCCATTTTCGCTAGCTGCCTTGCGATACGAATCTTCTCTTCCGGATACAGTGAGGCTCCTGGCGCCTGTTCACCATCTCTTAGTGTCGTGTCAAAAATACGAATGCGTCGATTTGTGTTTGTGTTGTTGATTTCCATGTTTATTCCTCCTCAAGGTTGGGCCAGACCTGCTGGCAATGATCTTTTATGGTTTGAAAATGAAAATGAATCGTGCTACGTCTGACTTATGTGTCTTCGCGTTACTTTAGTGCTGTTTTTCATCGCTAACGTAACTAACTTCGGCTTTTCTGTGACTTTAGGGACGTTTTTCACTCTTAAACCAGGTGATTTGAGGCAGACTCCTTATTGGATTCCCCGTTAGTGATGTTTTTCATCACTACAGCTCCTGATGGGGCTGGGGGCTGTAACCTTAGTGATGTTTTTCATCGTTACAGAAGCTACTGTTGGGCGGGCTGTGACTGTAGCGATGTTTTTCATCGTTACAGAAGCTACTGTTGAGATGGAAAGTCTCTGTAGTGATGTATTTCATTCTTACAGAAGCTACTGTAGAGCGGGCTGTGACTGTAGCGATGTTTTTCATCGTTACAGAAGCTCACCTTGACGGGAGCAGGCCAAGTTGGCTGCTTTTAGTCAATTGAGATGCCATCTCAAAAAAACAACAAAAAGACCCGTCATCTCCACATAAGAGACGACGGGTCTTCACCCAGCGCGGTACCACTCTTGTTGGCTCCAAGTTACGGAGCCCACCTCAGACATAGTGCAGCCCAACTAGCTGCTGCTCTACGTCACCCGTTCACGGAGGTCACCCGTTCATCCCTAACAGCATTTGATTCGCTGATCAGGATGACCGCTTCCAAGCGAGTTCGGGGCATTCACGGTCTGCGTCGCATCAACCCGCAGCTTTCTGTACCGTACAAGTGAGCCCTTACTACTCTTGTTCATGGCGTTTTTTGTATGTTTTCCTTGCTACTCTTGTTCATCGCGTTTTTGTGTATGTTTTCCTTACTACTCTTGTTCATTGCCTTGTTATATGTTCATATACCTTCTTCACATTCGTTCATGTTCGCTTCAAGTTTCAGAACAACCAAAAAAGCCTGCCATCTCTATATAAGAGACGACAGGCTTGAACCTTCCGCGGTACCACTCTAATTGATCCGAGCTGTTACACTCGAAACCACTCATGTACCTGATCACGGGGGTCAACCGTCAAGACCTACTTGGGTGCTGGATCCTTGGCATCCTTATCAGTCTTACCGCTCCCGGGCGAGTTCAGGTACCGTTTCGTCTGTGCTTTCACCAAGCGCACAGCTCTCTGAGCGAAACTACTGTTCCTTACTAATCCCGTTCGTTGCGTTTGAAAGTATTGATTGTGATTATAATATGCAGCTTTGGCAAAGTCAATACAGTTGTCAGAAAATTTATTTTATTGCCCTTACCACTCTTCAAGCTTGAGCTGAGGCTCTGCCTTCAGTTCCATGGAGTCGAATTCCTGCTTGTCCCACTTAAGGAAAGCGGCAGCGCCTATCATCGCAGCGTTGTCCGTGCAAAGGCCGAGCGGCGGCACGAGCAGAGGCACATTCAGCTGCTCGCAGCGCTCGGCGAGCCTGCTGCGCAGCCCTTTGTTCGCGGCGACACCGCCCGCGAGCAACAGCTGTTTCGCGCCGTATTCACGCACGGCGCGGTCAGCCTTCTCCACAAGCACGTCGATGACGGAGGCTTGGAAGCCCTTGGCAATCTGTGCGACTTGAACGGCCTCGCCGCGCATCTTGCTTTGGTTGACGACATTCAGCACAGCGGATTTCAATCCGCTGAAGCTGAAGTCGTAAGAGTCTGCCTCGAGCCACGAGCGAGGCATCTTGATCTCGGACTCGGCTTCCTGCGCAAGCCGATCCACATGCGGTCCGCCCGGGTAAGGCAGGCCCATCGCCCGCGCGATTTTGTCGTAGGCCTCGCCAGCCGCATCATCGCGCGTTCGCCCGATGATGCGGAATTGGCCCGGCCCCTCCATCAGAATCAACTCCGTGTGTCCACCGGACACAACGAGCGAGATCAATGGATACTCGAGCTCATGCACAAGTTGATTCGCATAAATATGTCCCGCAATATGGTGAACACCAATTAGCGGCAGATCTAAGGCACAGGCTAGCGCTTTGCCCGCAACGACGCCTACTAACAGGGCCCCGATTAATCCGGGTCCCTCAGTTACAGCAATCGCGGACAGCTCCTGCAGCGATACGCCCGCTTTTTCGACGGCTTCCTCCAGCATCCATGTGATCGACTCCACATGCTTACGGGAAGCCACCTCCGGCACCACACCGCCATAGCGTTGATGGGTTTCGATCTGGCTGGAAATCACATTGGAACGAATGATTTTACCATTTTCGACAATGGCTACGGAAGTTTCGTCACAGCTCGTTTCGATTGCCAAAATATAAACCGGCTTCGTGACGGGAGCTTCCTTTTGCTCTTGTCCTGTTTTACCTTTTAGGACATCCTTATCTATCTGTTGCCTCGTTCCACTCATTTGCTGTTGTCCCGCTTCACTCTCTAACTCTTTCCCTACTTCTCTTGTCAAATTCGTCACCTATCCGAAAGCCTCAGTCCCCGAGACTATCCTTTCTTCTCTTAGGCAAGTCTGCCCACATAATGACAGCATCCTCGCGATTATCCGTGTAATATCCTCTACGCACGCCAACAGAGCGGAAACCGACTTTTTCGTACAAATTTTGCGCAACATAGTTCGAGGCTCGCACCTCAAGTGTCATCCGAATAGCCCCTAAAAAAGCAGCTGTTTTCATCAGCTCCCGAAGCAAACGTTCCCCTAGCTTACGTCCTCTATACGTATCCCGAACTGCCACATTCGTGACATGCGCCTCTTCCATGATAAGCCACATGCCGCCATACCCGGCGACCTCACCTTCGATATCCATAATCATATAATGAGCGAACTGATTGTTCGTTAATTCATTTTCGAATGCACCTTTTGTCCAAGGCGTCGTGAATGCTTCTTGTTCAATTTCACAAATATAAGGGATGTCTTCCATTCGCATGGAACGGAACACCAACGAGTTTTCGGTTGTTTGCGGTTGTCGCTGCTCCATCATCAATGATCCCCTTTCTTCGTCTTAATCCCGGCCAGTAAATTGGCTTCGGCTTCCGGAAGTCTGGTGTAGTTGGGGACAAATGTATGCACATCTGCCTTCTCCCCTTTGGCCAACCTCGGATAGGCTAGTCTCCCGATATATTCCGCTTCAATGCCATAGGAAAGGATACGAACGACTCCGTCCCAATCCCGTGCGAATTGTTCAAGCTCTGCCATGAAGCCCTCGTTTTCACCCACAAACAGAATCTCTTGTGGCCTTTGTCCTTGCGAAGATGAGGCTGCTTGTTTAACGATTTGCTCCGTCCAAGATCCAATAACGCGAATGCCATCAGGCAGTACTTCTTGCCAGCTTGCTTCTAACTCTCCACTAGCTGTCATGGGGGAAGCACCCTCATAGGCATAAACGGCTGTAAAAGCCTGCTTTCTCCTGCCATCCATGAGCGGAACCACCCAAGTTGGCCCATTTCCGGTCGCGCTCTGCTCCTTCATAGCACCGCCAAGTGCCATTGCTTCTAAGCTGGACACACCAATAAGATCCAGACCTAACGACCATGCGAATGTTTTGGCAACAGACACGGCAATACGAACCCCTGTATAGGAACCGGGGCCTTGGCCCACAGCGACCGATTGAAGGTCCTTGGGTTTGAGATGTAAACTCGCAAGCAAATCTTGAATATGGGGAAGAAGCCCGATCGAGTGATTCCGTTCAGCGTGGGAGCTGACCTCGCCCAGCATGGCGCCATTTTCCAAAATAGCAACTGTCATTGCAGATGTTGAGGTATCGATGGCTAAGCATCGTCCTAAATTCATTGTCCGTTCTGTCATTGTAAATGTCCGTTCTCCTTCATTTGTACACACCAGCTCTGATACGTGTCTCCGTACGGAGTCAGGTGAAATACTCTGGTTTGATCATCTTTTTGGACAATCGTGATAGCTAGTCGCTCTGTCGGTAGAAGGTCTTCAATTAAGCTTGACCATTCGATCAGCGTAACGCCCGCTCCATAAAAGTAATCGTCGAGCCCTAATTCATCCGCTTCCTCTTGGGAAATGCGGTACATATCCATATGGTAGAAAGGAAGCTCAGCTCCCTCATATTCTTTGATAATGGTAAATGTAGGCGAGTTGACGGTTTCGGTAATTCCCATCGCTCTGGCAAAGCCTTGCGAAAACCTCGTTTTTCCCGCACCCAGATCGCCATCTAGTGTAAAGACCGTTCCAGGCTGCAAATTAGCGGCCAGCAATCTCCCCAGTTTATCGGTATCTTCCTCATGCCGGGAGTTATACGTAAATGTGGATTGAGGCAAGTAAATCTCATCCCTTTCTTTCCGTTTGCGCGTGCTGCTCTTATTATAGTCCTCGCTAGTAGGCAACATCAACTCTGTAATTGAAAAAGCCCGCCCCGAAATGACTCGGAGCAGGCTTTGCTGTTCTTTCACATCCACTAATGGACCTCTTCTAACTCTTGAACCGCAACGACCCGAGTATCTGCAGGGTTTTCTTCTGCATGAACTTTGGCAACTGCTTTGCCAGAATCCACACTGTCGATCCAGACAGGGAGGCCGTTTAACTCGACGTGAATCTTCTCATCTGCGGCTAAAATTTCTTGAGCGCGATGAATGTTCATGGCTCATCCAATACGGATTCCGGATGATCCATCGTATCCGTTGTCGTGGATTCGATTAATCCATTGTGCATGGTGACGTTACCGCCTCCCAAGCCTTCATTAATCATGCGATCAATGTCCATGAAATGATCATCTTTGCCTTCATTGATCGTATCTTGGAATGCATTTGAATCTTGTGCCATCCGTAATCCCTCCTTAGCTTAGATTAGCTCATGTTGATCAACTTTCGCTTTTAAAGTACCCACTATCGAGGTAATCCATTCTCTTAAATCCCTACCGTATAAAGGAATTAAATCAAGAGAATACTAGTACAATCACGATTATTGGGGAGGAATCATAAGATGCATACGGTTTGGAAAGGCGCGATTAGCTTCGGACTTGTTCATGTGCCTGTGAAAATGTTTTCGGCTACGGAAGATAAAGATATCTCAATGCGTTATATACATAAAACTTGTATTACACCACTCTCCTATGTACGTAAATGCCAGACTTGTGAGAAGGAAGTAGAGTGGGAGGAAATTTCCAAGGGATATGAGTATGAACCTGGACGTTTCGTTATTTTTGAGAAGGATGAATTGGAAAATATCTCAGGCGAAGCGAATAAAGAGATCAAAATTCTGGATTTCGTCAACTTGACAGATATTGATCCGGTTTATTTTCAAAAGACTTACTATCTTGGGCCTGGAGATACAGGGTCTGGCGCCTATCATTTGCTGCTGGATTCCATGCGTCAAACCGGCAAAATCGGCATCGCCAAAGTCTCGATCCGCTCCAAGAGCTCACTAGCCGCCATTCGAGTTATCGAGAACTGCCTCGCTATGGAAACTATCTTTTACCCGGATGAGATTCGTCCGATTTCTCAAGTCCCCAACCTTCCCGAGAAAGTCACCGTGAACGAGCGTGAAATGGAAATGGCGAAGATGCTCATCAGCCAGCTATCGACACCTTTTGAACCTGAGAAGTATAAAGATGAATACCGCGGCCGCTTGCTCGAAGCAATCGAACATAAGGTGGCTGGGGAAGAAGTCCAATCGGCGCCTGCGCTTCAGAAAACGAGCGTTATTGATCTCATGGCCGCGCTGCAAGCTAGCCTTGACGCCACGAAATCGACGGACGAAAAAGTAACTTTAGGTGAGGACGCCAGTGTCACTGAGGTCAAGAAGCCGAAAGCGAAACCGAGAGCCAAAAAAGTCAAAGAACCGGTAACGTGAAGGTGAATAGGACGCAAATAAAGCGCTGATTCTTGAGATTCAAGGATTAGCGCTTTTGCTTTATTCTGTTTTTTATCATCTACATATTCTGTGCAAAGGTGCAATCCGCTTTATCCATTTGAACAAAGGCTTGAATGCTGGGATGCCTCATCGTCCCGTGGGGAGTCCATTCAAGAAATTGGATTTTCGCCGTTAACTTGGGTTCAATCCAAATGGCTTCTTTGCTCCGTTCAGGCTCGTTAATAAATGGCTTTTGTGACCTCGTCATCGGTTCAACGATCTTCGTCAATTGACGCCAATCTTCTCTGCTTAATTTCCCAGTGCCGGCGTGACCTATATAAATAAAATGGCCATCTTTGTCGTATAACCCAAGCATTATCGCATTGACAACACCCGCCCTAACCGTTACCCCGCCAATCACAGCAAATAGGTCTCGGAAAATCTTCTTCTTCACCCAACGGCTGTCTTTTCCCCCAATAGCATAAGTACTGTTGAGGTCCTTACATACAACCCCCTCCATGCCGTGCTCCTTCATAACATCAAAGAGTTTGTTTCCATCCGCAATATTTTGCGTAATTTGAAATTGAGGCAAAGGTGTAATCACTTCGTGAAGTATCTTCTGTCGCTCGGATAATGGCTTATCCACGACCCACTTGCCATTGTACATGAGGATATCAAAAATCATATATGTAATAGGCGTCTGTGTGATGGCTCTATCTATGCTTTGGCTTTTCCGTAAAGATTCCCTCTTCATAATCTCGTGAAAGGCAGGCTTTTTTTGATCAAATGCTATGATTTCCCCGTCTAAGATGACAGAAGAAGCCGAACAATATGTTTTTATTTCTAGCAGCTCGGGGTACTGTTTGGTTCGGTCATTACATCTGCGATTCACTAAACGAACATCATTTCCATCAAAATAGGTTAGCATTCTGACGCCGTCCCACTTGATTTGTGCCACCCAATTATCGGATGTTGGAATCGTTTCCGTGCTGATCGGCTCGAAAGGAAATACGGGCTTAAGTTCCATGTGGTTCTCCCATGTTTGATATGTTCTCTTCATTGTTGCCATTATTAAAAAAGAACAAACCAAGCTAAGACTACGTCCGCCTTTAGATTAAAATCATAAAATGATCAACCTTACGCCCGTTATCTACTAGTTGCTATCAGCTAATAGTGTCTACCCCTAGACATGTTGTACTTTGTACAACAAAAGCAAGCAAATCCGCGCTATTTTCAAAATTGTTGCAGAAAATACACCATTTACTCCAAGAAATAGCTCCATAGCATGAAATATGGCTAAATTGTTGTACAAACTGCAACATCTACAGCATATTGAGAAGAAAGTAGAGAGATTGTTGTACACTGTACAACTTCCGTGCATAAAGCCGATAAAAACTAGCCTCACAAGAAACCAATTCATCCTCCTTCCTTAAAATAGAATAAACACTCACTTCCACTATATAATTAAATAATTATATAAGCATTGACAAATGAAACCGAAATTGAGAAAATGACAAAGAATTTTTTTGTACTTTACACCTTACGAAGGGGGTGCAGCTTTGGTTGAAATAGATAAAGTCGCGGACGTTTGCAAGCTGTTGGGGGATAAAATGCGGCTCACGATTCTTTCGCTTCTTAAGGAACGTGAGCTTTGTGTGTACGAAATCGTGGAAATCATGAATACCAGCCAGCCTAATGTGAGCCAACATATGCGGAAATTGAAGGACGGCGGCTTGGTTAAGGAAGCCAAGAAGGGGCAATGGGTATATTACTCATTAAACATTGACGATAAGCCCTATTTGCATGTATTATTTCAATATTTGCCTTCTCAAAAAGAAAAGGTAGATATCATATCTTGTGAACAATTGGATTGCTGCGACTAGCAGATACTTACAACTTAGGAGGTTTAAGAGTAATACATGGTTTACTTAGCACTTATCATCTTTTTACTTACACTGACCTTCGTTATTTGGCAGCCTAGAGGGCTGAATATTGGATGGTCCGCATCAGCAGGTGCCATTCTGGCACTCCTCTTTCAGGTTGTTTCTCTAAATGACGTCGTTACTGTGACAGGCATTGTATGGAATGCGACTTTGACTTTTGTCGCTATTATTCTAATCTCCCTCATCTTAGACAACATTGGATTCTTTGAATGGTCTGCCCTTCATATGGCACGAATTGCCAAAGGGAACGGGAAGGTCATGTTCGTCTATGTTATCCTGCTCGGGTCAGCTGTTGCTGCACTATTCTCTAATGATGGCGCCGCGCTAATTCTAACGCCAATTGTTCTAGCTATGGTTCGTGCCTTGAAATTCCCGGATAAAATGATTCTGCCGTTCATTATGGCCAGTGGTTTTATAGCGGATACGACATCCCTTCCTTTTGTTGTGAGCAACTTGGTGAACATCGTATCGGCTGACTTTTTCGGTATTGATTTTGTCACTTATGCTAGCCGAATGTTTATTACAAGTCTAATCTCATTAGCTGCCAGTTTGCTTGTGCTGTTCCTGTATTTTAGAAAAGACATTCCTCAAAACTACGATATCACTCAGCTTAAGCGTCCTTCTGAAGCGATTAAGGATATTCAGCTATTTCGATTATCTTGGGTCATTCTTGGGATCCTAGTAGCTGCTTACCTAATCAGTGGTTTTATTAAAATTCCTGTTTCCATTATAGCCGGGGTCGCTGCACTTAACTTCATTCTGATTGCCCGATCGAGCAAGGTGATCCAAACCAAAAAAATCATCAAAGATGCGCCATGGGCTGTCGTGATTTTTTCAATCGGCATGTACGTAGTTGTTTATGGATTAAAGAACGCTGGCTTAACCAATGCTCTTGGAGAACTAATTGAAATCATTTCAGGTCAAGGATTGTTCCTTGCCACCATAGGGATGGGTTTCCTAGCCGCTATACTTTCCTCTGTTATGAATAACATGCCGACGGTAATGATTGATGCGCTAGCAATCAAGGGCACTCAAACAGTGGGAATCATTCGTGAAGCTCTCATCTATGCCAATGTCATAGGCTCCAATTTAGGGCCTAAAATCACTCCAATCGGCTCGCTCGCGACTTTATTATGGCTCCATGTCCTATCCAAAAAAGGTGTGAAAATCACCTGGGGGTACTATTTTAAAATAGGCGTCATCCTTACGATCCCAACATTGTTAATCACGTTAATTGGTCTGTACCTATGGTTAAACGTAGTTTCATAATCGACCTATAAGGAGATGTTCCGTATGGACAAAAAAATCGTATATTTTCTATGCACGGGAAATTCTTGCCGCAGTCAAATCGCAGATGGGTATTTGAAAGCTTTGGGAAGTGACAAATATGAAGTGAAGAGTGCCGGTCTGGAGGCTCACGGATTAAACCCAAGAGCAGTTGCCACGATGAAGGAAGATGGCATTGATATCTCTACTCATACCTCTGATGTGATTGACCCTGAAATTTTGAGTCAAGCGGATTACATCATTACATTGTGTGGTCACGCCAATGACAACTGCCCAGTTGTGCGTAATGATAAAGCAGAAAGATGGCACTGGGGCTTCGATGACCCGGCCAAAGCAACAGGAACTGAAGAAGAAATTACTGCCAAATTCCGCGAGGTTCGCGATGCCATTAAAGCCCGTATTGGGCAGTTCGTAAAAGAAGGTAACTAAGATGATCAAAAGAATGCACGTCGCGGTGAATTGTTCCGATCTTCACAAGGAGGATTCCGAGTTTGAATCCGCGGGAGAGCCTTTGGATGCCTCATTATGCTGTGCGCCACCGTCCGCACCTGTAAAGGCAACTATAGAATTCATGCCATTTAAGAAAAAATAAGGAGGGCATATCCATGCCAAAAAATTACCAAGCCTTAATCGAAGATAAAATCTTCTTTGGCGGTGCCTCTGACGTTGAGGACATGATCAAGAACGAGAACGTTGAAGTGATTGTTGATCTACGCGGAGAAGCCACGGAGTGTGCTTTCCCAGCCGGTAACGTCGAATGGATTCAAGTCCCCCTTGGAGACAACGCCGAAGTACCACAGGATCAGCTCTTTCAGCAAGCAATCGATCACGTTATAGAGGCTTATAACAGTGGTAAAAAGGTTGGCTTTCACTGTGGCGGAGGCAAAGGCCGTACCGGAGCTGTAGCTATCGGGACTTTGATCTCATTGGGCAAAAGCCAGACCATCGAAGAAGCGGAGAAAATAGCTCAAAGCATTCGTCCAGTCGTGAATGTTAGAGCCCCTCAACGTGAGGCTCTTGAGAAACTATTTAATAAATAAACCATAAAAACTAGACCCCTGAGCAAATTTGCTTAGAGGCCTATTTTTTTGCTATTTTTTAACGCTGCTTATCTAAGATCATCGATTTATTCATCCAATCTAGTTCTACATCGAGGGTCTTAAATCGGAAACCAACGTCAAATTTGCTTATTTGAGGTTGCAATGACTCCATATTCTCAGTCGAATGATGTTATAAAAAGTGCAACAATTTCAGCCTAAATCTCGCCTTTTCCCCTTCGTTGTTGCATTATGTACAACAATTTGGTCCAATATAGGCCATTTCGTAACAAATGGGTTCAAAATGTTGTACAAACTGCAACATCGAGTTGCGAATAGACTTTTGGCGTGTGAATTGTTGTAAAAAATACAACATTGTTAACCACTATAGCCCACTTGCCCTCACAAAAGCTGAATGACTCTATAATCGAACTTTAGAGTTTTGAATACCAGTGTGAGGACATAATGAATCAATGGACTGGTCTATCTTTCAATAATTTGCTCACGTTTCGGTCCAATGGAGACCCAACGAATAGGCACACCAATCAATTTCTCAATGTGAAGCACATAATTCTGAGCTTCAATTGGGAGATCGTTAAACAACCGGATATGTGAGATATCACACTTCCATCCCGGCATTTTTTCATAGACCGGCTCTGCTTGCTGTAATTGTGAGGTATGCGGGAAATCCATGCTAATCTCATTTTGAATACGATAAGCGTTACATATTGGAATTTCCTCCAGATAGCCCAGCACATCTAGATTGGTTAGTGCAACCTCGGTTGCGCCCTGCAGCCCACAGCCATACTTGGTCGCAACGGCATCGAACCATCCTACGCGCCTTGGCCTGCCGGTTGTTGCCCCGAATTCTCCCGCATCCCCGCCACGCGTACGTAACTCATGGGCAGCCTCGGCATGAATTTCGGATACAAATGGCCCTTCGCCAACACAGCTTGAATAAGCCTTCGTTACAGCGACAACTTTCTTGATGGCATAGGGAGGAACGCCTGCCCCAACAGCAGCGTATCCAGCCAAAGTGGATGAAGATGTCGTATAAGGATAAATACCATGATCAGGATCTCGTAACGCTCCCAACTGCCCCTCAACTAATACCGATTGTCCTTTTGCTAATGCATCTTGCAGCAATGTTGTCGTATTGCACACAAATGGCTGAATGAATGCCGCTTGCTGCTGCACTTCATCAATAAGCTGATCTACATCCAGAGGAGCCTTTTTATATAAATGAGTGAGAAGTATATTTTTGGACTCCAATGCCCTAGTTAACTTTGACCTTAAATGACTTTCATCAAATAATTCGGATACTTGTATGCCAAGCTTCGCATATTTATCCGCATAGAATGGCGAAATCCCTTGCTTGGTGGACCCAAACTTCCTATCCCCTAAACGTTCCTCCTCCAACTCATCGAAAAGAATGTGATAAGGAAGCACGACTTGCGCGCGTTCAGAAATACATAACTTAGGCTCAGGTACGCCTCGCTTCACTAATTCCTGAAATTCACTTTGGAGCTTACTCATATTTAAGGCAACACCAGGCCCTATAACATTCGTGGTTCCAGGATAAAACACTCCAGAGGGAAGCATATGCAGCGCAAATTTGCCATAGTCGTTAATAATCGTATGCCCTGCATTGCTCCCACCTTGGTACCTAACTACAAACTGGGAATGAACGGCAAGCACATCTGTTAATTTCCCCTTGCCCTCGTCGCCCCAATTCGCTCCCACAATAGCTGTAACAGTCATCTTAAGATCACCCTCCTATTGAAATAACTCCATACAACTAAGTATAATGACAATATTATTATTACAAAAATTAATATTACTAATACTTAATATTAACAGTATTGATATTAGGGAGATGAACGAACGATGATTCACAATATGGAGCTATATCAAGTCTTCTATATCACGGCAAAAGCGGGAAGTCTATCCAAGGCAGCTGATGAATTATTTGTTACACAACCAGCTGTTACGCATTCGATTAAACAATTAGAGGCAAAACTGGGTGGGCAATTATTTTTCCGCACATCCAGAGGAGTAACATTAACAACGGAGGGGCGCGAGCTATTCACCTATATTGAGCAGGCTTACCACTTTATTCTTAACGGTGAAAGAAAAATTACGGAGATGCATCAGCTTACGCACGGAGAGGTGAAAATTGGAGCCGGGGATACGCTCTGTAAACATTTTCTTTTGCCGCATCTTAAGCAATTTCACGAAGCGTTCCCCAAAGTAAAGATACAAGTAACGAACAGAACCACAACGGAGACGATTACTCTGCTAAAAGAGGGGAAAATCGACCTAGGCATCGTCAATCTCCCTATTTCTGATCCTCATATCTCCATTCAAGAAAGCATTATCATTCATGACTGTTTCTTGGCAGGGGAAGCGTACAAGCATCTTACAGTGACCCCCATTTCTCTCGAGAAGTTGCTTGAGCATCCGGTTATCCTGTTAGAGAAAGGGAGCAGCACCCGCGCCTACTTAGATCATTTTGCTGAAGGGCACGGTTTGTCCATGAAGCCAGAGATTGAGCTTGGCAGTGTTGATTTACTTATCGAATTTGCTAGAAATGGCTTCGGTATAGCTTGCGGGATCAGAGAGTTTGTCACTCAAGAACTTTTGGACGGAACGTTGTATGAAATTCGCTTAACAACACCTATCCCAGCCAGAAAAGTTGGTATTATTAAATTAAAGAGCACACCCCTATCTGCTGCTGCCACTCATGTGTATGATACTTTAAGACAAATATAAAAAAGTGCTAACTGACTGCAGTTAGCACTTCTTTTCAGCCATAGCCGTCTTCTAAAGCTCCGACAAATACTTTTTTACAGCCTCTACAGCTTCTTTCCTATTTCCAGCCTTGATAACGACTCTGTCTTGTTCATATTGCTTCATCGCATGCTCATAGCGCGGATCATAGTAATGCATCAGAAGCAGCCTGACGGCATTCTCATAGTGCTGTTCTTGAAGATTTGTCTCGATTTCTTTGGCAATTGGTGTATGGATGCGATTTTTAATATGCTTAAACGCAAATAAAATATCCGGCTGATTTTCGAAAGGTCTGTAATCCTCGATAATATGCTGAACACGTTCTTCGATCGGCATTTCGATAAAAATCTGCTTGGCAGCTTCTTTTTTTTGAACGAGAAACTGGGGAAGAACGACTTTGCCTATTCGTTTGCTTTCTCCCTCTATTAAAACGTAAGGCGCTGATTCAAGCTTCAATAGTTGTCCAACGAGTAAGGATTCGAACGTCTTTTGGTTATGCGATTTCAGGCCAATTTCTCCAAAAATGGAGCCTCTATGACCCGCCATCCCTTCAAAATCCAAGACAGGATAGCCCTCTTCCAGAAGACTGCGCAAAATTGCCGTTTTTCCGGTTCCCGTGTTTCCCAGAATAACGTGGGCAGGGGGCTTAAAATCTCCAAGCTGCTCTAGTGTACTTACAACCCACTTCCGATAGGCCCGAATACCTCCTGTCAACCGGTAAACCCGAATACCCATCAGCGACAATACAGTTGCTGTTGTTTTACTCCTCATTCCGCCGCGCCAGCAGAAAACGACCTTCGGTTCCTTGATTTGCTCGAAAGACTTCACAAAAGCAGGCAGCTTCGCAGAAACGATCTCCAGCCCTCTATCCTTAGCTGCTTGTACGCTCACTTGCTTATACAGGGTACCGATCTCGGCACGCTCTGCATCCTCAAATATGGGTATATTCAGGCTGCCTGGGAAAGTACCATCTTCAAATTCGGAAGAGGAACGAACGTCGATCGGAATGATCTCTTTTTTATTTTGCAGGGTAAGTAATTCTTCGATGGTGATATCTTGAAACAATGGATTTTCGCTCCTTTAACTTACAACAATGCGTCCAGGATGTTCTGCCGTAATTTCGCCAATCAAGCTCGCTTCTACGCCGGCATCCTTCAGTTTGCGATACAATTCATCCGCCTGCTCTCCATCAACAGAGATGAGGAGACCGCCCGAGGTGACCGCGTCGCACAAAATCCATTGGCTAATTTGATCCAACGTTTCAGCAAATGTGATCGATTCCTGTACATGAGCAAAGTTGTTCTTGGTGCCTCCAGGAACGAATCCCTCTTCGGCAAGCTCTCGCACTCGCGGCAATACAGGTACATCTTGCGCAGTTATGCGAATACCCACGCCGCTGCCTTTGGCCATTTCTAGAGAATGTCCCATTAAACCAAAGCCCGTCACATCCGTGCAGGCATGAACGTTATAAGGCTCCATCGTTTCCGCCGCCGTCTTATTCAGCGTTGCCATCACCTGCGTGACTCGCTGAATTTCTTCCTCATTCAATCGATCCTTTTTGATCGAGGTCGTCAGAATACCAACGCCAATCGGCTTCGTTAAGATCAATTTATCTCCGGGCTTAGCTCCTGCATTGGTGCGAATTTTCCCTGGGTGCACCAATCCCGTTACGGCGAGTCCAAACTTCGGCTCGTTATCATCGATGGAATGACCACCTACTAGTGTAATTCCCGCCTCTATCATTTTATCCCCAGCACCGCGTAAAATATCGGCAAGCACTTGCTTGGGAAGCGTTTTAATCGGAAAAGCCACAATGTTTAATGCCGTTAATGGCTTACCGCCCATCGCATAAATATCACTGATAGCATTCGCCGCAGCTACTTGTCCGAATGAATAGGGGTCATCAACGATCGGAGTGAAGAAATCTACGGTTTGAACGAGCGCAAGCTCTTCACTTAGTTTATAAACACCTGCATCATCGCTCGTATCTATCCCAACCAGAAGATTTGGGTTAGCAACTGTAGGCGGCAAAGATTTTATCACTTGAGAAAGATCTCCCGGACCGATCTTGCATCCGCATCCACCTTTTGTGGAGTAGGAGGTTAGTTTGATTTTATCCCCAGTCGTCATTTGGCTTCTATCCCTTCATTTTCACACTATGTATGTATCCATGATAACCGATTGACCACAAAAATAAAAACGAACATCTCTTATCCGTGAGGTGAATCACAGAGCAGAATGTTCGTTTTTGGTCATCAACGTTTGGTATGCAGCGACTTTAAGTTTGCTTCAATGGAAACACGTTGGTTTTCTAAGAATGGCGGGAGGGAAAGCGATTCGCCCAGCGTCTCAAGGGGTTCATCCGTAGCAAAGCCCGGACCATCGGTCGCTAGCTCAAACAGAATGCCATTCGGCTCGCGGAAGTATAAGGATCGGAAATAGAATCGATCTACGAAACCTGAGTTAGGCAAACCAGCTTTGTTAAGGATTTCAGCCCAAGCCAGCAGTTCTTCCTTGTCTTCAATACGGAAAGCCACGTGATGAACGCCGCCGCCGCCTTGACGTGAAACCGGCAGATCGCTGCGCGGCTCGACCTGGACTTCGGCCCCAGACCCACCTTCGCCTACTTGCATGACAATGATATCTTCTTCTCCTTTAGCCAGCGCGGGAATGCGTTCTTTCTCCGCGAAGCCTAGTAAGCGAAGCGCTGCCAGTGTGGATTCCGGCTTCCGTACGGTAAGCTTCACTGGGCCTAGTCCGGTGATGCCGTACGAAACGGGAACCACACTTTTTTCCCACGGCTTCCCGCCCTTAACACCTGTATTATTTTCATCGGAAACGATGGCTAGCTGCTGACCTTCCGGATCTTCGAAAAAAATGACTTTACGTCCCGCAAAATCCTCCACAGGGGAGTACTTCACACCATGTTCCTTGAATCGCTCTATCCAATACGAAAGCGCGTCGTCATTCGCAACACGAAGAGATGTACCTGAGATACTGCTTACCCCTGCAGCATTAGGTCCAACCCCGGGAAAATCAAAAAAAGTAAGCTCTGTTCCCGGATTCCCCTTTTCATCTCCATAAAACAAATGATAAGCCGTTGTATCGTCTTGATTGACTGTTTTTTTGACAAGCCGCATGCCAAGCACCTCGGTGTAGAACTGGAAGTTCGCTGCTGCGTCCCCTGTCATCGCGGTTACATGATGAATACCTTTTACGTTCAAATCTATCCGTCCTCTCTAAACATGCTCAGACCTCTGATCAAACACAACTGGTAGTTTAACCTTAACCTACTCGTAGTATGAGCTATGATGTACCCAGTATCTTCTTTCCGCGCGGCTGCAAACCATTCGGATCTGGCTCTAACGTAACGCCAAAGGAGTCGATTTGGAAATCCTTCACCTTTACAGGGATGCTGTATGTCAGCACACCAGTACCCTTCTCGTCTACACGGAGCGTACCGCAATTGTATCGCTTCCCGCTTCGGTTATACCAAACCTGATAGGCCCAATCCCCTTGCGTCTCCTTAAGGCCTTGCAAATTAATGACCACATTGTGGATATCGCCATTTTGCAGCACATAAGCTGTGCCAGAGGCTGTTGGCATTGTACTTTCAACGGATTTCAATTGGAACGTATGAACGATTTCCGCAGGTTGATTTAAAGAGGGGTTGGCTGAAAAGTTTTTGGGTTGTTGATTGTTCCACCATACACCTACAACGAGGCCTAAGATAATGGCTGCAGCCCCACCATAAACCCATTTGAACGAACGTTTTTTCTTCTTTTTCTGGATCGCCTTCAGTTCAGTCGGGATAATAGACTGCATAACCTGTTGCTTCAAATCCGAGGGGACTTCTACTTCCTCCATCTCAAAAGGAAGTGCCTGCCAGACCTCCTGCAGCTCGCTTAATTCTTCCCGACATGTGACACAAGTTCGCAGATGCCGTTCGAAAGCAGCGCGTTCCCACTCTGTGCAGTCGCCTGTCAAATAATTGACAAGATGACTGCATTCCACAGTCTCCTGTTCTTTCATTACGTCATCCCTCCCTCAGTGATGTCAGGTGCTTCCGAAGTATTTTCAAACCTTGGTGCAAACGGCTTTTTATCGTACCAAGCGGCTCATTCGTTTGAGTCGCAATTTCGCTTAGAGAATAGCCTTGCCAGTACATCATGTCGATCAATTGTATTTGGCTATCCGACAAATGCACATAAGCCTCTTGAATTTGCTCTCCTATCCATTTACGTGACATGACCGATTCTGGATCAGGATCGCTCGAAATAAGCGTATGTTCCCACTCTCTAGGCTCAAATTGGATCACTTGATCGAGTCTCCGCTTCTTGCGCAAGCAATCGATCGTGATATTACGGGTAACCGTGATCACCCAGTTGACGAATGCACCTTTGCTTGCGTCAAAGCCCTTTTCTGTGGTCCAAAGACGTGTGAAAACAAGCTGGACAATCTCTCTGGCCGCTTGCTCTTCCTTCATGGATTTCAGCGCAAATGAATACACTAGCTTCGCATAGCGATCGTAAAGCTCCTCTAAAGCAGGATGGTGCTTAGCCATCACCAGCTTCATGAGCTCACCATCTGTTCGATTTCGCATAATTCGGTACACCCCGAGTCGAAATGAAGTTTATTATCTTTCTACCTTATCGCCAGCTAGACTTCTTGGCAATAGCTTTATAGAAAAATAGCGCCCCAACGCCGCTGAATCTGCCAGCATGTTGGAGCGCAATAAACCTACAGGGTCGACTAGAAGTTATCTAGCTGTGGTTTGAGCCGGGTCGAGGACGAACCAGACTTTTCCTACATTTTGTCCGGTTGTATCACCGGGATTGTGATCCTTGATCCAGTAATAAAGCGGCCAGCCTTTGTACGTGCTTTGTTTTGTGCCATCGTTCCGAGTAAGGGTACCGAAATCGCTGCTAGTTAGGTCCGAGGAAACCGTAAGGTTCGCATCATAGAAGATCGGCCAGTTAACCAAACATTGGCCTACGCAGGAGTTAGGATCCGCTTTATCTTTTGTGAACAAGTACAAAGCCATGCCGTTTGCATCCACCAAATACGTGCCAAGAGCGTCGGATTTACTTGTTTTTACAGATGTATTCGCCGCCTTGGTGCCACTGAATTTCGCAGGATCAATCACGTACCAGACTTTACCAACATCCTGGCCTAACGTGTCTCCCATTTTCTTATCATCTACCCAATAGTACAGAGGGAAATCTTTGTACGTTGTTTGCATTTTGCCATCTGCACGAATGAGCGTGCCGAAATCTGCTGAATTAACTCCTGTTGGAGGCGAGATATTCGGTGCGTAGAATAATGGCCATTTCTCCAAGCATTTGCCGGAGCAATTGCTGACGCCCTTCGTATCTTTATCATAGTAGTAAAGTGCCATGCCGTTTGCATCTGTCAAATAATTGCCTAGATCGGTTTTGGTGCCTAGCGCCACGCCGCCATTCGAGGGTTTAATAACGAACCAGACCTTACCAACGTTGTCTCCTGTGGTATCTCCGGCTTTTTGATCCTTGACGAAGTAATATAAAGGCCAGCCCTTATAGGTCAGTTGTTCTTTGCCGTCAGCACGTACGAATACTTTGAAATCCGCTGCGCTAAACTCCGCAGGAACCGTGAAATTATTGCCGTTAAAGATCGGCCAGTTGGCCAAACATTGACCCACACATGAATTCACATCTGCTGCATCCTTAGTAAAATAATAAAGCGTCATGCCTTTGGAGTCCGTTAGATAACTACCCAACGTATCGCTTTGCTTCAAGCTGAGTTCTGCGTTCCCCAGCACTTCTAACTTTGTCGCACTGATTTTACCTTTATCCGTCAAATCAGCGCCTAGCGTTTTCGTAGTTCCTTTGATTGGCACCTTCAGAGCTTCGATGGTTGCTGTAGCGATATGTAAGTTTTTGAATTGCTTCACGTTAGCAATCTTCGATAAGCCATTTTTCCCGGCAAAGGCAAATACGTTCGCATACTCGAAATCCGTGCCTTGTGTGTAGCCTAGCGATTCCAACAGAACCTTATAATATTGCTGAGCTGTAATTCCTGCGAGCGGTTCGAATTTATCGTCGCCGGTTCCCTGCCAGCCTAAATCAGGATGCGCTTTCAAATAACCTAGAATCGCTTGATTCTCTTTGGAAACGCCGCTGGCATCCTTAAAGCTTGTGGTTCCGGTGAAAGCTAACGCTTCAGCTTCCAATCCTTTTAATCTTAGGGACATCACCGCGGCTTGCAGCCTTGTAGTTGGCTTGTTTAAGTATTCAACCGTCAGCCCATTGCCCTCTCCTTGGAGGATACCAATATCCCCTGCTATATCCGTTTCGGATTTGACCTTCAGAGGCTCAGCCGCGACTGCCGATAAAGCCGTCACTCCCGCCATAAGACCTAATAACACTAGGGAAGATATGAATACTCTTTTAAAATTACCCATGCTCGATTATTCCTCCTTAAATTTTCTATCTAAGGTAACGATGTGGAGCTGCAAGCGGTTTTATCAATTGTGAAAAAGGTAAAGTTTTTTTTAAGCAACGACATGCATTGCGAAGGTTCGAAAATCTACTTTTCACCCTTCAAGCGCCCAACTCGCCTCGGTTCTCACTACATTTAAGCGCGTTTTCGGAGCCTATTTCATTTACTCCTCAGCGAAAGCGCGTTTTCCGCGCTTTCGCGCCTGTGCCGCACTCTCCACCTCTGCTGAAAGCGCAGAAATCGACTTCTCAGCCCCCAAGCGTCCAACTCGCCTCGGTTCTCACTGCATTTAAGCGCGTTTTCGGAGCCTATTTCATTCACTCCTCAGCGAAAGCTCCATTTCCGCGCTTTCGCACCTGCGCCGGACTCTCGACTTCAGCTCAAAGCGCGGAAATCGACTTCTCAGCCCCCAAACGCCCAATTCGCCTCGGTTCTCGCTACATTTAAGCGCGTTTTCGGAGCCTATTTCATTTACTCCTCAGCGAAAGCGCGTTTTCCGCGCTTTCGCGCCTGCGCCGCACTCTCCACTTCAGCTGAAAGCGTGGAAATCGACTTCTCAACCCCCAATCGCCCAACTCGCCTCGGTTCTCACTACATTTAAGCGCGTTTTCGGAGCCTATTTCATTCACTCCTCAGCGAAAACGCGTTTTCCGCGCTTTCGCGCCTGTGCCGCACTTCTTACATCACTAGGCTTGTATTCCAAGTTTAGTGGATACATGATATAACTGTCTGGTTTCGTTCTTCTACGCAAAAAACCACCCCACCGTCATAGGACGAATGGGAAGGCTTTTCTATAAGGGACGAATTGATGACTGGAATTGCATATCTTATTGGAAAAACTTCACGCGATTTTCAAGCGGTTGGAACTCTTTATCACCTGGAGTAAAGGTTGGTTTACCGAATGGCATTTGGGCAAGCAGCTTCCACTCGCTTGGAAGGTTCCACGTTTGTGCAACTTCCTCGTTAATCAAAGGATTGTAGTGCTGCAGCGACGCGCCCAAACCTTCTTGCTCCAGTGCCGTCCATACGACAAATTGAAGCATGCCTGAGGATTGATTGGACCAGATCGGGAAATTGTCAGCGTAAGCAGCAAATTGCTTTTGCAGATTCTCTACTGTCGTCTCATCTTCAAAGAACAAAACAGTTCCATACCCGCTTTTGAAACTATCGATACGTTCCTCTGTTGGCGCGAAGCTGTCAGCAGGTACGATCTTTCTCAGTGTTTCCTTCGTAATGTTCCACAATTTATCGGATTGCTCACCGAATAATACAACAACTCTTGCGCTTTGTGAATTAAAAGAAGACGGTGTATGTTTCACAGCCTCGTTCACAATCTCTTGGATACGTTCATTCGAAACGACCACGTCTTTACTCAGTCCATAGTACGTACGTCTTTCTTTGACAGCAGCTAAAAATGAGTTACTCATATTTATCTCTCCTCTGGTTCTATCTTCTGATAGAATTAAGTTTTAATATACAAATAAGAACTAGCTTCCACTTCATATGTTACTTACTAAATATTATTAACTTTCATAAGTATCATTCGAATCCAGCTTTTTGTCAAGCCTAATTTCATCACATTTCAACAGGTCATCGAAGTTTGAGATCCCTCCCCACGGGGAATAATCGGATGTAAATCAAGAGATCAGGAGGGATGATTCACATGGCGGTCTCAACCAAAGGAACACTGCTCGTGGAAGGGCACGAGTTGACCATTACGAACCCGAACAAGCTTCTATGGCCTGAAATGGGCATTACCAAGGCCGATTATCTCGCTAAATTAACCGAGTTGTCTCCTTTCCTGCTGCGCTATTGCCGTAATCGTCACTTAACAACGATTCGTTTCCCTAACGGTTATAATGAAAAATCCTTTTATCAAAAAAATGCCCCCGATCCGGTACCTAGCTTCGTGAAGCTGGCGCCGCTGGATGGCATTAATTACATCAATCTAGACTCGTTACCCACCCTGATATGGTTGGGAAATTTGGCTTGTTTGGAGTTTCATCCTTCCTTTCACCGAATTGGCGAGACGCTGCCAGCAGAATGGGTGATCGATATCGATCCTTCGCTAGAGGAAGAACCTCGTATTATGGAGGCTGCCCACATCATTGGAGAAGTGTTGGATTCCCTGCATATTCAGTCGGTTCCCAAAACCTCAGGCGCTACTGGTGTTCAGATCTACATCCCTATTCAGCCTGGTTACACATTTGAAGAGCTTCGCCGTATCGGTCATTTTATTGGCGCCTTTGTCGTGAAGAAGTATCCTAATCTTTTTACCATCGAAAGGTTCAAGAAAAATCGCGGCGATAAAATCTATGTAGACTACCTGCAGCACTGGTATGGAAAAACATTATCCGCTCCTTATACACCACGCGCCAAAAAGGACGCCTCTGTCTCCACCCCCCTGTTATGGAAAGAGGTAGAGCTGCGTCCTAGTATCCGAGATTTCAACTTACATACGGTGATGAACCGTTTGAGAACGTATGGCGACCTCATTGAGAAGGTCCCTCCACAGAATTTGAACGCTATTTTAGACCGTCTAAAATAATGTAGTAGCCTTCACAGAACTCCCTCATTAGAATAAAGGGGATAATAATCGGGCAATGACTTCCTTCCCCTTTTCCATCTGGGACCTCATCTCAAATTGGGCTAATTTCAGCTCAACACTATCCTTCAAATCCATTAAAAAGTCAGCCTCTAAGCGCACAATTTCATCCTTATTAAACATCACGGCATTCAATTCAAAGTTGCTAAAAAAGCTGCGCATATCCACGTTCGCCGTACCTACTGTAGCCATCAAGTGGTCGACGATCATGACTTTTGCGTGCATGAAGCCTTTGCGATATAAATAGAACTGTACTCCCGCCTGCATCAGCTCAAGCAGATAGGATCGTGATGCGTACTGAACGATTTTGGAATCGGATTTGTAAGGGAGAATAATACGAACATCGACACCGCTGATTACCGCTGTTTTGAGTGCCATAGTGATACTGGGATCTGGAATAAAATATGGCGTTGTCATGTATATTCGCTTCTTAGCTGCCATAATACCTGCGAAGAACATCTCCTGAATAGCATCCCAGTAGGCATCTGGACCGCTTGAAATAACCTGGACCAACGAGGCTTGCGGTTCATTATGCTCAGGAAATAACGATTCATCAGACAATCGCTCCCCGCTAACGAACATCCAGTCAGTCATAAAGGTCATCTGCAAATAATACACCGAATCGCCGTGCAGCATGAGATGGGTATCCCGCCAGAAACCAAGCTTCGGATCTTTCCCTAAGTATTCATCGGCAATATTAATACCGCCAACGAACCCCACCAAACCATCAACGACAATAATTTTCCGATGATTGCGATAGTTCATCCGTTTATCGAAGAAGGCAATAAGCGGCCGCAAAAAAGGATGCACCTCCACCCCAGCTTGCTTAAATTTATTTATGTAAGCCGTAGAAAGCGTATAGCTGCCTACCCCGTCATAAATAACTCTGACCTTGACACCCTCCCTTGCCTTACGGATCAGAACTTCTTGAAATCTCACACCAGTTTCATCATGTCTTATGGTATAAAATTCAAAATGGATATGACTTTTCGCTTGTTCAATTGCCTTTAACATAGCCTCGTAAGTGACTTCCCCGTTGGTCAACACTTCAACTCGATTCTTTGGAGTAATGGGTGAGCCTGGAATGTTATGGAGCAGTCCACCAAGACGAGGCTCATTGAACAACTGATAACTCGCCGCGTTGTTCGCAATCGCAGCCGATTCTTTATACATCCATTGATGTTTAATTTCATCCATTTTACGACGACCTTTGCGCCGAACCATTTTCCTTTGGGTATATTCCTTAGCTAAGAAATAATACATGATAAATCCGATGATTGGAAAAATAAACAAAACGAGCAGCCAGGCTACCGTTTTAGCAGGTCGTTTATATTCGCCGATCAGAATCGTTGCTGTCTGAAAGATGAATAGCAGCAGTAGTATGATAACCCACAACAAAAGCTCCAGCTCCTCTGCCAATTTCCCCGCAATTTCTTGTCCTGATAGCTTTTGCCAAGGGCTTCCCATCTATACCTATCCTATCATCTGGACTCGACCGAATAAAATTTTCCAACTTTCGTAATAAAATCCTTTCATTCCGAGAAAAATAGGAAACGCATTCCTATAATCTTCATCCAGATTGCGGCAGGAGGGCCCCTCGCATGGTTAAAGCATCCAAACAATTGATGAAAAGTATCCTGCGTAAACGCCCATCGGACAGGCTGGGTGAGAATGATGAGCAATCCGGGCTTAGTGATTCGTTAGACTATCACTTCATCGAAGAGCTTAAGCAAACTAAAATATCACTTCTTCTACATGAAAATCATGAATTTATTAAAGCCATGTTTCAGGACTGCTCTGATGTTGTCGTCCGTGAATTCGAGATCGAGCCGCACATTCCCGCCATGCTTCTCTTCGTGGATGGACTCACCAACACCCAACTGCTCAACGAAACGATGAAATCGTTAATGCTCCTGGGTGGCGGCGAAACAGCGATTGACCGCATCGCAGGCACGATACTGCCCGTGTCCCAGACACAGATCTCCGATAATTACGGAGACCTGCTCGTTTCCGTTCTCGGCGGGGATGCCGCCCTTCTCGTCGAAGGCAACGCGAAAGCCGTCCTGCTCGGCATCCGCGGAACAGAGAAGCGCTCCGTCGGCGAGCCGGAGACGGAAACCGTCGTGCGCGGACCGAGAGAAGGGTTCGTGGAGAGCATTCGCACGAACACCTCTATGATCCGCCGCAAATTGAAGACACCTAGACTCAAAATGAAATCCATGAGTGTAGGCAAAGAGAGCAATACCGCTCTTGTCGTCTGCTATCTCGACGACTTGGCAATGCCCTCCCTTGTCGAGGAAGTGATCAAGCGGATTGAGCAAATCAAGATTGATGCCATTTTGGAATCGGGCATGATTGAAGAGCTGATTCAAGATGATGCGTATTCGCCCTTTCCACAGATCCAATACACAGAACGGCCAGACGTTGTTGCCAGTGCTCTCCTGCAAGGACGAGTGGGCATCCTCGTTGATGGCACACCTTTTGCACTAATCGTCCCGTTCGTGTTCATACAGGTTATGCAAGCGAGTGAGGATTATTATGAACGATTCCAAATCGGTTCACTGTTGCGCTTGCTGCGCTACATCTTCTTGTTTCTGTCGCTCACGGCACCAGCTTTGTATGTTGCAATAACGACGTACCACCATGAACTACTGCCGACAACACTAATGTTAAGTGTTGCCGCCTCCCGCGAAGCTATTCCATTCCCTGCCGTTGTTGAGGCGTTCATCATGGAAATTACATTCGAGGCCTTACGCGAAGCGGGCATTCGATTGCCCAAAGCAGTCGGTTCCGCTGTTTCCATTTTGGGTGCGCTCGTTGTTGGGCAAGCCGCTGTTCAAGCCGGCATCGTATCCGCACCGATTGTCATCGTTGTATCCATTACCGGGATTGCATCGTTCACCATCCCACGCTTTAACGGCGCTATCGCCATTCGGATGCTGCGTTTTCCCTTTCTAATCATTGCCTCAGTTTTCGGTTTCTACGGAATCATCTTCTGCTTGATGATTTTGTTCGGACATATGGCGAATTTACGTTCCTTCGGAGTGCCTTATTTATCCCCATTAGGACCGTTATCCGCCGGAGACTTGCAGGATTCGCTGATTCGCTCTCCTTCGTGGGCGATGGAGAAACGTCCTGCATTTATGGCCATTCAAGACACACAGCACATGGATGACAAGCTGCCTCAGCAAATCAAGGAGGACGGAGGCGTAGACGGAAGCAGAATTCAGCATGAGCATAAAGCGAGTGAGGAGGGCAAATCAAATGACTCATCGTAGGCGTCTTTTTGTGTTTGGGATGATGATCACCCTCGTGCTGACATTCCTGACAGGCTGTTGGGATCGTACCGAAACCAACGATATCGCCTTTGTGCTCACTTCCTCCATTGATCTGGAGGACGACGGCAAGTATCGCGTTACCTATATGTTACCCCTCCCCGGTTCCATGGGCGGCGCCAGCGGGGGTGGAGGCGGTACGAGCGGAGGCAAAAGTTACTATATAGATTCAGAAGTCGGAACAACGATACGCGAAGCAACAAGCAGGCTGCAAATGCGAATGTCGCGCAGACTGTTTCTATCACATCGGCGAACGATCGTCCTAGGCGAAAAGCTTGCCAAGGCAGGAATCGGCATCATGTTTGACGATGCGGCGCGCACACCGGAGAGTCGGCTGACCTGCTTTCTCGTCGTGACGAAAGGCAAAGGCTACGACCTGCTGAATGCGGAGCCCAAGTTTGAACGTTTTCCCTCCGAAGTCATTCGCGAAATAACTAAATCGCGCCGCGCGATGGCGACATCCACGAAGGATATTGGCATTTCGCTTAGCTTTAACAGTGATCCTATTTTGAGTTACCTCGAAGCCAAGGAAACCCAAGGAGCTAAGAAGCCCTCTCAAGAAATTCAGCTAGTTGGCTATGGTCAGTTCAAGGGAGACAGAATGGTTGGTATTTACAAGAACCAGGAGGCGAATGGACTCATGTGGATGAGAAACCGTGTTAGAGAACATCTTCTCACCTTTCCGCTCGAATCAGGCAAAGATATCTCCATTCTCGTTAAGGAAGGACATACCGAAATCAAACCTATACTGCAAGGGGACAAGGTCATCTTTCAACTTACTCTAGAGGCAAAAGGGGTCATTGGTGAAGATTTATCCGAACAAGATCTCAACAAGCCGGCGGCCATCCACAAGGTGGAGCGTAAATTCGCAGAGCAAGTGAAGAAATGCGTCCAAGCCGCCATTAAGCAAATGCAAAAGGAAGGGACCGATTCCGCTCAACTGGGTTTACTCGTTTGGCGGAGTCATCCAAATGTGTGGAACAACGATTTAAAACCTCAATGGCGAGACGTGTTTAAAGAAGCTGAATTCCGCATCAAGGTTGAAGCCTCCATCACCGAAACCGGTCTTATCAATCAGAATGTGATCAAGGATGGGAGATAGCGATGAACAGCATATTTATACTGAGCTTTCTATTCATTATGATTGCCAGTCTTTTGGTAGACCGCAAGGCACTTAAGCATCAGAAAGGCAACGTAAAGGCGACTTATGGGTTAATTACCTTTGTCACACTTGTACTATTCATCAGCAAATATTTACACGTACCCATTCCGATGCCTTCGCGTTTCTTTATCCACACGGTTTCCCCTTGGTTTAGTCATTTAATGGGCATTTGATTGCAAGATAGCCTATCAAAAAATCAATAATTCAGTAATCAGCCCTTGAAGCAATTGAAAAGGCGGTGGCTTTCATCGATAAAAAACAAGTAATCAACCAGAGACAGCTGGCGTGGCTGGCCTCATCCATCATCACAAGCGGAGGCATCTTTACGTTGCAAAATGTATTGATTCGAGTAAGTGAGATGGATGCGTGGTTCAGCTATATCCTATCTGTTTTCTATATATTTGTGATTGCAGCCTTTTTTGGATATTTAGTGAAGATGTTTCCAAAGCTGAATATTTTCGAAATATCCATATATTTGCTAGGGCGCTGGGGCGGTACTGCCGTCAATCTGTTGATTTTGTTCCACTTCTGGCAAATTCTCGTGCAGGATTTGTCTTCCGCATCGAAATATAATTCCACGTTGTTGCTGCACAACACACCCGTGGAAATCTTAGTTTTGGTGCCCTGTTTGTATCTGATTTTTTTTGGGAGAAGCAGCGTTGAAATCGTCGCTCGCGTCAACGATATGTTTTATCCTCTCTTCGTCGCCGTAACTTTGTTGATGCCACTCTTGCTTTCGAACGAATTCAATCTTCGGCTCGCTATGCCCGTTTTCACAATGCCGTTCCAACAATTGGCCTTCAGCAACCTGCTTACCATCGGAAGTGCGGGTGATATTTTCATTCTCGGCGCCTTTCTGCACACGATGTACAACGCAAATCAAATCCGTTCCGCTATCCGACACGGATCCTTGCTCGGTATTTGCCTGTTCACGCTGATCATTTTTTTGGTACTTACCGTTTTGGGACCGAAAATGCCTGCGAATTTCATATATCCCGCTTACAATTTGGTGCAAGTGATTCATGTGACGGATTTCCTCGATCGGCTTGATATCGTTCTCCTGACCATCTGGCTACCCGTTCTAGCTTGCAAAATGATTGCAATATATTTAGCGATTCTCTTAGGCATTAGCTCGATCATCAAGGAGCGCAACTATCCCATCATTAACAAGCAGGTCGCCCTCTTGGTGGCATTGACGACCATTCTATCGTTCAAGAGTATCACGGAGCTGCTCGCCTTCGCGAATTTCAGCATGCCGCTCATCGTACTAGGATATCAGCCTTTCGTCATCGGTATCCTATTCGCTGCCGCGAAGATCAAGCAGCGGAAGCAATCTCATCCAATGGCTTCATCCAGCGACAGTGGGAATTCTAATAAAACTCCTCCCGAGCAGATGACCAAGACCAGTGTACGATTCTCCTACAAGCAATGGTTATGGCTGGGCAATATCCTGATCGTCTTCTCCACTGTCTGCATCGTCATCGGACTTGCCTTCGGCAAGTATAAGCCCATCATGGGCACGGCCTGCGCAATGTGTTTTGCTTGTTGTTTATTCCTTACGGTCCTGACAACTTATATGGAGGTGAACCTTTCGAAGCAATCAAAAGCCGGTAATTGATTTTGTGGCAAAAAAATGCATAAAAAAGCACCCGCATATAAACAGGTGCTTGTGAGGATTAAACAGGAACTGACTGGCTTAACCGACTTTTGGCCACTTTCAAGTAGCCATACATATTTAGATATTCGCTTTCATTCGCGAATCGCAATTTTAATGACCCTGCGGCTTCTTGGATATAAGGTTTCAGGGCTGATGCGCCTCCGCCAATCACATAAAAGCATTGAATATCGGGATATTTGCGCCAGCGCTTTTTGATCATCTCGATCATGCGCAAAGCCGCGCGGCGGAAATGCTGGTCCACGATCGGCCGAATATCGACCTGTCCTTCGCCAAGAAGTTGAATCGTAAACTCACGATTCTTCACTCGCTGAACCAGCTTCGCGCGGCTTGGGAATACGTAGCCGTAAGCATCTTCGACATCGCGAATGACGGCATCCAGGTAGGTAGCGATGCCAATTTGCTCGCCATGGCTGAAGTGATTATCAATGGCCATCCGTTTGATAACAGGGAAGTCCGTTGTCAGCGCGCCGATTTCGCAAACGCCGATGCAGCCGTTGTAAATCTCTTCGTCCTTGACTTGCAAGCTATCGTGCGTAGCCAAATGGAACATAGCTGCCGCCCCTTCAATGGAAACTGCAACCTTGCGAACCGATACTTTAATCTTACGGTTTTGGAATTGTGGAGTGGATAGAAACGTCACTTCATGCTCACCAAGAAGTCTTTGCTCGAATTGCTGATTGAACTTCGCAAACGCACGGACTGGCAAGCCGGTTCCGAGCGTATATTCAACTTCGTCTACATTCCCGTACCCAGCATTAAAGGCTTGGTTGGTGAGACCTTGATAAGCTAGGGCAGTAAGCGCAACAATAAGGGATTGATCCGATATCGCTTTATTATCCGTGTCTTCAAGCTCCAGGTTATCTTCATGTTCCAAAGCAAGTTGTCCGACGAAATAGCGTTGATTTCTTTGTGAAAGGGATGGGCTGTAAATCATCACATCCAGCGCTTTCAATGGTGAGTCCTCTTCCTGCAAAATATGTCTTTCGTATCCCGGCGCAATGATATTCGGGATCACTAACGGTTCTCTAGAACCATCCAGCACCAGTTTAATACTATCGTTCCCTATATCGATACCTGCAAGCTTTATCATTAGTGGCTACACTCCATATCTACAACTTCCTGTATTTGTTAAGTACATTCGATTATATCCGACAAGATTCCTTCCTACTTTAGACTCATTTTATCTAGGACTAGTAGGTATTAGGAAGGTTTTTATCAAAATATGACGAATGAAGTACAGGAATACGAACTTTACCAAATTCAACCACGACAGGAGACAATTAAGCCTTTATGAAGCTCAACTGGAAACCCAAAAAACTGACGCTAGTCATCATTCCAGATGCCAATCAATCGGTCGTCAGGTTTCGTATTCCCCATTTATTCGCCTATATCGCTGCAGCATGCTTCTCCGTGCTACTGCTAATTTCTATAATCACATATCTGATGCATGCAAGCACCTTGAAAAAAGCTAGCGCTCTGCAATCTAAGCTAACTGGAGCTAACCAGCAATGGAGCGCTGCATTAAATTCCAAAGACAAGGCCATCGAACAATTACAGAATGAAGTTATTCAACTGTCTCAACAAGCCGAACAAATGAAAACGCAAGTCGAAGAGATGAAGAAATTCGAAAGTGATCTCAAATCGATTGCCGGAATCGATGCAAACACAGCCGGCACAGCTGTTGCCAGCACTTCATCCAGCACACAGGATAAACCTGCGGATGCAGATGGAAAGCTCCCTACCCTTGACAGCGGTATTGGCGGAAGCCCTAATCCAGCTTCTCAGGAAGACATTATAAAGCTTGGTGAGCAGACGTTAGCTTCCTTCACGGCACTTAACAGCGAAGTGAAAGAGCTGCAAACCAACTTAACCGCAACGAAGCAAAAGGTTGCCGATAAGCAGCAATTGCTTCGCATTACCCCGACCCTGTGGCCGACTACCACCAAGGTCGTCACATCGACGTTTGGTTACCGCACAGACCCTTTTACGCATCGTCCAAGCTTTCATTCCGGCATTGATTTCGGTGCCCGTGAGAATGATCCTGTCTATGCAACCGCAGACGGCAAAGTCGTCAGTACGGGGAGTGATATGTTCCACGGCAACAATATCGTCATCGAGCATTCAAAGGGATTGCGCACTTGGTACATGCATTTAAATAAAATTTTAGTGAATAAGGGAGATTCCGTGGAAAAAGGTAGTTCTATAGGCTTAGTCGGCTCCACGGGACGCAGTACTGGACCTCATCTGCACTATGAAGTACTCAAAAATGGAGAAAGCATCGATCCTAAACCTTATCTCAAAGCGACTCGAAAGGATGAATAACCACCATGTTTAAGAAAAAGAAAGACTTCATGAATCCAAATACAACCGATACTTTGATTGGAGAAGGTACAACCTTTGAAGGCCGTATTAAATCAGAAGCTAGCATTCGCATTGAAGGCGGCATTACAGGTGATATCGAATGCGCAGGGGATGTTATTATTGGGGAAAATGGCGTTGTAAAATCCAATATTTCTGCAAGAGACGTTGTACTGGCAGGAAGTGTCCAGGGTAACATTATCACCAAGGGCAAGCTGACAATTACTTCTACAGGTTCCCTTCAAGGCAATATCAGCGCGGCTTCCTTTATCATTGAAGAAGGCGGACTATTCCAAGGAAACAGTAAAATGGACTCGAAAGCTTCAACAACTGCCCCTATCCAAAACGGCGATCAAGAGAATGGGAATAAACCTGCCTCATCCGCAAATGGGGCATTTAAAGGGAATACGGTAGCTATGTAGGGGTCTCGCCTAGGCTTGGGGCTAGGCGCATGATATAATAGTTGGAAATTCATTTCTAACTGATGCAGGAGACAAGGCCTATGAGAGAACAAACGATACTTTTTGATCTTGACGATACGTTGGTGCATTGTAATAAATATTTTGATTTCGTGATTGACCAGTTTATCGATCTTATGCTCACATGGTATTCTGGGCACGGACTTAGCGCGCAGGACATCAAGCAGAAGCAGCTCCAAATCGATCTCGCTGGCATCCACATTCATGGCTTTATGCCGGATCGTTTTCCCAAATCATTTGTTGAGACATACCAATGGTTCGCCTCACAGTATAACCGTCCAACGAATGTAAAAGAAGAAGCATGGTTAATGCAATTAGGCCATACTGTCTATGAATACACGGCAGAGCCTTATCCACAAATGAACGAAACACTCGATCATCTTCAGCAAGCCGGACACCGATTGTTCCTATATACAGGCGGCGATGCAACTATCCAAATGAAAAAAGTGAAGGATTTGAGCTTAGACACCTACTTTGATGATCGCATCTTTGTTACTGTGCATAAGACGAGAGAATACATGGAAACGATCATGAATGAACAGCGTTTTGATCGTAACCACACATGGATGATCGGCAACTCGATCAAGACGGATGTACTGCCTGCGCTGCATGCCGGTATTCACTCGATTCACATTCCTGTACAGCAGGACTGGGAGTACAACAAAGGAACCATCGACATCACTCCTAAAGGGGCGTTCTATCAGTTGAACTCCTTGCAGGAAGTTCCTGATACCATCCACGCGTATATTCAAAAATGAGAAAAGGACGATTCCAAAGGTTACCTAACCTAGGAGTCGTCCTTTTTTGTATCCGTTATCCGTTACTCTCTAGACCGCCCTAGAATCAGGCAGCTACATCGCGTCTGCGGAATATTTCCCATGAAAGTACATTAAACAATAAGAAGTAGAAGAGGAGCACGGTGATAGAGAAGCCAAGCGTCATCCCTTCTGCCAGCGGCTGCCCCTCAAGGTAGGGAGTGAGATCCGTATTGGCGAACAAGAAATACTTTCCCCAGCTGTATCTCATCAGTAATAGCGTAATAACTTGCCCCGCGAACATGATGAAAATGCTGAGACCAATGGCTAGTGAAGAACTCCGAAATACGGTCGAGATCATAAAGGCCATCGTCACGATCATGACGAGTTCGATCAGCTTCAGTCCATAAGTGGCAAACACAAACACCAGCATACTGCCTTCCTTAACTTGCCCCGCTGCATTTACAGTCAGGTGTGGCAGGTTTAGATTCTGAAATCCGTAGAGGAACCCGTTCACAATCAGAGAAGTAATAAACATCACAATCAGTAGCGTAGCTGCAAACAGCAGCGTTGTTAGATACTTAGACAGGAGAATCTTCGCTCGGCTGGCAGGACGAATGAGCAGCAGCTTAATCGTCCCCCATGTAAACTCACCAGCGACCATATCTCCGGCAATAATCACGGTAAATAACGTAACCATGATGATTAATCCTGCTGCGCTAAGAGTGCCACCCCACAACGTGTTATCTGTCGGAGGGTAATTATGATCCAACATGTACTGCTGAAGCGCTATGTCCTCCCTCATCTGCTGTTGAAATTTGGCCGGTACATCCGGATTTTCCAGCTCTTTCTGATTGTGCTCAATCGATTCCGCCGCTCTTATTTTCCAGTCTTCATTTGCTTTATAACCCGAATGTGAGAATAGTGCTGCTAATACGACAATGGCAATCAATAATCCACCTAGAATCCAAGTTCGCAGCCTACGATAAATTTTCATCTGTTCATTTCGAATGAGATTAAGCAATCGGATCACTTCCCGTCATCTCTAAAAATTGATCTTCCAGCGATTTGGTTGTCGCTCGGATGCCATAGACCGCAATCCCTGCCTCTACAAATCTTTTGTTCCACGTTGCGGTTTCTTGCTTATCGAGATTCATCATAATGTCATTCCCAACTACTTCCACTGCTGCTCCGTGTTCAGCTGCTAATGTCAAAGCTTGATTCATCGACGCCACCTCAAAAGCCACCTGCTGCTTGCCATCCGCCTGAACAAATTCTTTAATCAGTCTGACATCCACCAGCTTCCCGTTCTGAATAATGGCGACTCGGTCGCACATCAACTCCATCTCCGATAGTAAGTGACTGGACACGATGACAGAGATCCCATCCTCGCGAGTAAGCTTCCGCAAATGATCACGCAGCTCCCGAATACCTGCTGGATCCAGCCCATTGGTAGGCTCGTCCAGGATGAGTACTGACGGCTTATGCAGCAAGGCTTGAGCAATTCCAAGCCTTTGGCGCATGCCGAGGGAGTATGTTTTGACCTTGTCATGGATTCTATTTTCCATACCAACAAGATCAATGACCTCTTGAATTCGGTCTTCCTCAATGCCCGGGAACATTCTCGCATAATGGACCAAATTCTGATAACCACTTAGAAATTTGTACATTTCCGGATTTTCTACAATAGCGCCAACATGACGAATCGCTTGCTCAAAATGGGTACGAATCGAATACCCGCCAATCCGTATATCTCCTTCCGTGATCGACATAAGTCCGACCATCATCCGAATGGTTGTCGTTTTTCCCGCTCCGTTCGGACCGAGAAACCCAAACACCTCGCCCCGCGGCACCTCAAAGCTTAATTTATCAATAATCGTCTTAGAACCGATGCGTTTCGTAATTTGATCGATTTTTACAATCGGCGTTATGGCCTCTGTTGTTGCCGTCATCCTTACATTCCTCCTAACTTTAACCAATATAACCCAATGCTACCTTACTTGAACCGCTTTGCCTAGTAAACTTCCTAAGAATAGTCATAGAGAAAGGTCATAAATCATCACCATACCATATGACTGCGCTCACTATGGCTTTTTCCTAATTTTATGTACAATGATCATATAAGATCTTGTGTAAAGGAGTCCTTTTATGATTCAAAGAAGACCTTGGCACGGTGTGGAGTGGTCCCTATTTATCGTCTTGACCGGTTCTTCGCTGCTTGGCCTACTTTATGCGCTGCTGCATATGCATGAGCATGAACTAACGACTACCATCCAAACGATATTGGCCATCCTCCTGTCCTATGGTGTTCCATTTCTATTCTGGAGACCGAACTACATCAACTCAACCTTCTATCCGATTGCCGTGCTGCTGACAGGTATTCCTCTACAAATCTATCTTTCATGGATGCAGCAGGATGCGTACCTTTCTATTAATTGCCCATTAATGGTCATTGGATTCCTCACCGACCGAAAAAATGCTTGGTGGACCGCTCCCATATTTATGGTCGCAGTGCCTGTTGAGTATTTTTTCATCCTACACAGCGGGATGGGGGTTGGTCAATTATTTAGCATTATCTTAAATGCTGTGCTATTCTTTGCCATTGGCCTTAGCTTACAACGGGTTGTGACTTCGAATGAGAAGACCGAAAAGCTTTTAGCCGAGAACCAACGTCAGTACCATTTAATCCATGAGCAAAATAACGCATTAGAGCAGTACGCCAACCAAATCGAACAGCTTACGCTACTCGAGGAACGCAACCGAATGGCTCGTGAATTACACGATACAGTAGGTCATACGTTTACTTCCGTCATCATGGGGATGGACGCTGTGTCCTACCTGATCGAAACAGCGCCAGACAAAGCCAAAGAAAAGCTGGATGTCCTGCGTAGTGTAACCCGCAATGGGCTCGAAGAAGTACGCCGCAGCATTCATCAGATGGTTCCCGAGGGCGATATGCTGCTCTCCCAACAATTGACAAGATTGGCTAACGAATTTGCCCTTCATACCGGGACCCAAATACGGTTCACGACTATCGGTGAGGAATTCGAAATTCCGAAACAAACCAAACTTTCGCTCATTCGCTGTCTGCAAGAATCACTGACCAACGCCAAACGGCATGGCCGGGCTTCCACCGTAGAAGTTACCCTAACTTACTCCGACAGTTTAGTCGACATTCGTATTGAGGACGATGGCATCGGTACGGAGCAGCTGAAAGTTGGCTTTGGTATCAACGCCATGCAGGAACGCATATTTGCTCTGCAGGGTACACTGCAGGTAAGCTCCACATTAGGTCAAGGTACTATCGTCCATTGTTCCATTCCTGCCAAACGCTCGCCGTCATTCTAAATCCTTTCCCGTTGGAAGCACCGGGTGGTACAATGTGGATACAAACTTAAGCAGCGCTAATGATGGCCAGTTTTTCTGGTGAAAAATTCAAGTAACGCTTTCGATGCCAGTTTTTCTGGCGAAAAACTCTGAGGAGGATCAAGCATGAACACAACCCCGCTTAAACTTCTCCTGGTCGATGATCAGGATTTAATAAGAGAAAGCCTACACATCGTACTTGATATGGATCCGGACATTCATGTTGTCGGTTTGGCTGAGAACGGTCATATAGCTTTAAAGCAGTGCGAAGAACAGCAGCCTGACGTCGTTCTCATGGACATTCATATGCCTGTCATGGACGGCGTCGAAGCGACCCGCCAAATCAAGGCCGCATGGCCTCAGATTCGCGTCATCATCCTGACTACCTTCCAGGAAATCAGCTATGTCGTTGATGCCCTAGGAGCGGGTGCCGAAGGCTATCTGCTCAAAGCCATTCATCCGAAGGATCTGGCGGCCGGCATCAAATGGGTGCATCAAGGCGGCACACTCATCCCGCAAGATATCGCCAGAATGCTCGTCCAGGAGGCAAGGGGCGCTGCAGATCATACATCGCAGGGTGCCGGAGTCAAAGCTGTAGAAGAGCAGATTCGGGCCGATGCTTATGGACTCAGCGAGCGCGAAGTGCAAGTACTGCACTGTATCGCCGATGGTCTCAATAACAGGGAAATTGCCGAAAAGCTGTTTTTGTCCGAAGGCACCGTGAAAAACTATATTTCCAGCATATACTCGAAAATGGACGTCCGAGACCGCGTGCAAGCATCCAAGAAGGCGCATGAGGAAGGGATGCTATAGATTTTCAGCTGCACTAAAACAAGGAAAGACCGCTCTTCGACTAGGAAGATGCGGTCTTTTGTCTTTTTCAACTATCCGAAAAGCTTCTCCAGTAACGACTTCTTTCGTTTCCGAATCTTTCTGTAGCTTTTCACCCTGGAATAGGTCGGCTCCTCATCAACCGGTTCAGGCCGTTCAGTTGAATAGAGCGTCAGCTGTTGGGATTCCTTATGCAAAGCTTCGGCATCCATGTCCGTCGGCTGCTGCAGTACGACGATCCCGTTTGCCAACTGCTCATGAAGCTTATGTTCAATCTGATATTTAAACTGCCGAAGCAATTGTTCTTGCTGTTTGTTTTGGAGTTCAAAATGCGCATGAAGCTGCGTTTGAAGATCCGCCACTTGCTGGGAGAGGAGCACAACGGCTTTTTGCAGTGAATGAAGATGCTGTGTACCGATGGGTTCGTCCATTTCAAACTCCTGAAAGTCCTCTCCATTCTCAGCTAGCAGTGCATGCAGTTCCGCAGCCGTTATAAGATCATCTTTCTTCATGTGCTCCCCTCCAATCCGATCATACTAGGCTCCCGCAGCATCGCGCGCTTACCTGCTCCCTCTATTGTACATGATGTGTATGAATTGTTCACCTTTTGATTCTGTGGGTTAGGAGTAAATCAAACATACAAATAGAATCCCATCTTAAAAAGAAACAGCGAAGCCTTCGGTTGAGTGGACAAGAAAAACATCGTTAGAGACAAGATTACACTTCCCTCTCGCATCTGTAACGATGAAAAATATCTTTACAGCCTCACTCAGCGCACAAAGCTGCTTTTTTCTCGTTTGTAAGAATGAAAAACATCGTTACAGATACGATTCCACTTCCCCCTCGCATCTGTAACGATGAAAAATACACTAAGCATGCATCAAACCTAACATCGTAGAATAGTTTAATTGGATCAAAGGTTATCCACAAAAAATAACATATTATTACATCTGGACTTTATCCATTTGAGCAAAAAYAGCAACACCTATTAAGTTGACGTGTTTCTCCAAAAAAAATTGGATATTTGGCTGTTTGTTATTGCCTTAGTTCAGAATGATCCGCTGCGGTTCCATCATCACTTGCCGACTACCTGTTTTCTGTCTACCTTTNAAAAAAAATTGGATATTTGGCTGTTTGTTATTGCCTTAGTTCAGAATGATCCGCTGCGGTTCCATCATCACTTGCCGACTACCTGTTTTCTGTCTACCTTTCGAGGTCCTGGTTGGTTCCCGRTTTAACGCCACCAGAAACTCCTCCCATKGGTGAAAGRCATATGACCTGAGCAGCTTTAGCACCGCCCACTGTGTTTTTTTCGTTTGCARCTTTAACTTTAAAAGCAGGCTAACGGCGAATGCTATYAGTGACAAGAAAAGGTGGTTCCAAACCGCATCTGGATGAYAACCGAACAGTTGAATAAGGTTAAGATGCTGTTTTACCCACTTGAAAAACACTTCGATGAGCCAGCGTTTTTTGTAAATGTGTGCGATTTCGGCTGCTGGTAAGTCCCAATAAGGTTAAGATGCTGTTTTACCCACTTGAAAAACACTTCGATGAGCCAGCGTTTTTTGTAAATGTGTGCGATTTCGGCTGCTGGTAAGTCCCAYCGACTTGTCACAACGCGATAATGACCACCTTTTCCATCTGTGAACTCCACGAGTCGAATCGGAACAGTCGTCTTATTGGTCAACACATCCACATCTCGAATCACGTTCGGGGAATCCGTCGGAATTTCCCGTTCGGTACCTGCTACCGGGTAGAGATGCAGCAAGTCACGTACGCGTACAACAAAACGTTTTCCTTCGATTACCCATCTTTCAAAGTGAAGGCATTTCTCATATCCACGGTCCATGACATAGGTCACGTCATCATCCGTTATCAACTCCATCACGACAACGGATTCTCGGACATTTACCGTCGAGGCGATCACCTTATCAGGGAAAACGGTGTCTGGGTCGGYGACAACCACACGTGTATGGAGGCGGACGCCTGTTTTTCGTTTACCGCAGCGAGCCCAGCTTCCAAGGAGGGTTGGAAGTGAAATGTCCGTCGCATCAATCAGATGCAAGCGACCGATCGATTTGGARATCCCAGAGCYYTTCTTGCTCGTCTCTTGTATCTGCTGAATCAGCTGGCAGAACAAGTGCTGTAAGCTCTCCGTACAAAGTGCCTTTGTCTTTCTCGACATTTGGGATTCGCTGACGGAATAAGATGACCTGTCGGAGCTCAGGATGAGCCCGAAGTTGCTCCGTGATGAGATCATACGATTCTAACTGGAGTAACTGTGCCAAGATATGGAGTTTAACCGCGGCCGGTGAAACAAGCTTATGAGACCGATGATCCTCGATGAGACGGCGTTGACCAAAAAAATTAATCATTTGAAGGCATTTACAAATGGCTGAAATTTGTTTATCGTTATCCATGGGTTTGCTCCTTTTGAGGGAATGATGGATAACACGTCGTCATTCTCTACAATAGGAGCATTTTTTGTATTCGTCCACGAAAATACATCATATTATTCCTWATATAGGAAATTATTCTAACAATATTTTCATGTTAGGTTTGATGCATTTGTAGTGTGAGTATTCGTCCACGAAAATACATCATATTATTCCTTATATAGGAAATTATTCTAACAATATTTTCATGTTAGGTTTGATGCATTTGTAGTGTGAAAAATATCGTTACAGCTTTGTGTACTGGCTGTATGTTGTTGCACGCTTTGCAACAATATGAATATGAATTGGATACATCCATTTCAAAAAAATAAACCGCCCTAAGGAGGTTTCCTTTAGGCGGTTTGTCTTAAAGCTATTTGACTTCACAGTCAATCATAACGTGAATGGTATCCCCTTTGTGTTCATTCCTCAATTGGAATGCCCGAGCGACTTCCGCGAGGGGAACGACGTGAGTAATCATTTCCTCGGTGTTAACTAATCCGTCAAGGACCAGCCGCAGCCCTTCATCGAAGTAGCGCCGGTTGTCGATGTCCCGCTTAGGTTCCGTTGAAAGAATATCCAACCGTTTTTTATGAACCTTGAAGAAATCAACCGGCTTATGACAGGTGCCGATGCAGCCGTACATTACAATACGTCCGTTCTGCGCTGCTGCATTAATTGCGTCTACCATTCCCGCTCCTTCCAGAAGACAAGGAATGACCACGTCAAAGCCATCCGGGAAGTCTGCTCCCACGATATCCATGGTATCCGCATGTTCATGAGGGATTTTATAAGTATGCGTGGCACCATATTTGCGTGCTAGCGCCAGTTTCTCGTCAAACAAATCCGTTACGACCAAATTTCTCGGGCTAAACATATTTATGACTTGGGTCATCACTAGACCGCTGACGCCTTGCCCAGTAATCAGCACGTTCTTATTAGGGGAAATGTCCCCGAGTTCTGCTGCATGGATGATGCCCGGAAGCACTTCAATTAGCGAACCCTCGATTAACGGCAGGTCTTTGGGCAAAACTTTGAGGGAAAAAGGGGTGCAGCATACATATTCGGCAAACGCGCCCCAAACATACCGCAAAGCTACATGATCGCCTTCCTTGACGCCAATCACATTAGGGCCGACCTTATCTATAACCCCTGCAACTTCATGTCCCAGCCTGGTCGGGTACGAAATAAATTCAGGCTCGCGCGCACCACGGAACACCTCAACGTCACTTCCACAAATACCGACCCACTTGACCTTGACGCGTACTTCGCTTTCCTTGGGTTCCGGGATTAAAGCCCGTCTGACACTAATCTCTCCGATGGCATCCATAACCGCACACATCTGCGTTCCAGGACCATTATAATCTACCAATTCCATAGGAGGAACGGACATTTTTCTAACCATCTGCGTATTTCTCCTTCCGATATAAAAGGACTCTGCGACCTGTTAGGCCATAACTTCCCACATTTTCTCGTTTACTTCATACGTCGTCTTCTCTTCCCGCAGGCTTCTGATGATGTCTTCGACCACTTCCTCCATCAACGCAAGGTGGCCTTGTACGGAGGCACCGGCAATATGAGGAGAAAGAAGTACATTCGGCAGAGACCGAATAGGATGATCCGCAACAAGAGGCTCCTTCTCAAACACATCAAGTGCGGCAAAAAATCGTCCGCTTTGAAGCCCTTCCATAAAGGCCTGCTCATCCACCACAGGGCCTCTGGAAGAGTTGATGAAGACCGCACCATCCGGAATAAGTGCCAACAATTCACGGGTTAGCATTCTTTCCGTAGCGGGAAGCTTTGGCGCATGCACCGAAATGATGGGGCAGCTCATAACTTCCTCCAGTGTTGCCCTCTTAGCATTCAGCCGGGCTGCCGCTTCTTCCGTCAAATAGGGATCGTAAATGAACACATTGACTTGAAACGGCGCAAGCAATTTGATAAAAGCGCGAGCCGTAGAGCTAGCTGAAATGATACCGACCGTGCTGCCGGTAAGCTCTCTTCCCTTCAAACCGGGAATCTTCCATTTCCCTTCCCGCATCGTGGAATCGAAAGCAGGCAAATACCGCAGAGATGTTAGCAGCGCAGCCAAGCAATATTCTCCTACACTTAACGCAATTCTCGGAGCTGCAGAAAATACTTTGACTCCGCGAGAGAAAATCTGCTTAGGAACAAGGTTCTTCACAGTTCCAGCCGCATGGCCAATGGCGCGAAGCTTGACGGCCTTCTCAAGCATTTCGTCTGTCAAGCTGGGGGAGCCCCAGCTGGAAATAATCACTTCCGCATCCGCAACCAGCGCTGATAACTCATCCTGTGTATAGTCGCGTCCTGTCTCATTCCACACCGGCTCGAAATGTTCATTTATTCTCACACGGCACGCCTCCGAACATACTTCGTCCAAACGAGATTGCGGTGAAAGCATCAAGGTTTTTAACTTCATTGCAAAAGTCCTCCTTCGTTTTCCCTCAAGGATTAGAGCTGCACAACCTGACCAGTCCGCATCGATTCAAAGCAACCGTCGATGACCTTCATCACCTGGATGATTTCCCGGCCTGAAGCCAGCGGCTGACGTCCTTCTCGTATAGCGCCCACAAATTCCTCAAGCTGCCATGTGAAATTAGCGAAATTGGTTTCACACGTTTCCAGTTTCTCTCCATTCAAACTAAGCTCGTATTCATCTTTCAGATGCAGCAAACCATTCGATCCGATTAAATATCGATCGTAAATGCTGTTCTGCGTAGACCATATACGCTTTCCTGTAAGACCAACTTCATCCGTCGGGCGGCAGCCTGCATTGAACGACATCCATACATTCGCCATCCGGCCTTCGCCAAAATTCATGGAAATGGCAACTTCATCCTCCCCGGTCCAATTCGGGTTGTTGGAATGTCCCTGAGCATAGACCGACAGAGGGGCTCTACCGTAAGCCCATAGCATATAGTCAAGAATGTGGCTTCCCCAAAGTGGAATAATAAATCCACCGATTTTCGATTCGTCCTTCCACCATTCTGCTGCCGGCTTATCCATATGCGCCAGAAGCAACGCGTTGATATTAATTAAATCGCCGATAGCTTTCTCTCTCACCTGACGGATCGATTCCATCACTGGTTTATAAAAACGGCGGCTTTGCCCGATCATTAAAGTGACGTTATTGGCTTCCGCAGTTTCTAGCATCTCCTCTGCTTCCTGCACATTCATCGCCATTGGCTTTTCAACCAGCACATGCTTGCCGGCACGAAGCGCCTTAATCGAATATTCCGCGTGAATATCATGCGGTAGAAGCAGAAGGAAAGCGTCGATATCCGGATCATTGACTGCGTCATCATAGGAAGTATAGGTTTTCACCCCTTCCCACTTTTCAGCTTCCGACCGCAATTTACCTTCATCGCGAGATATAAGGGCAACCAATTCAATTTGTTCAGCCAGCTCCCGTACTGCCGGAAGATGGGACTTCGATACGCGTCCCAATCCAACAACAGCCAATCGCAATTTTTGCAGCATGGACTCTCGCTCCTTTTCTCTACTTATTTACCGTTTTTTCTGTCTTGAAATGCCTGGTTGAACTCGTCGATCATCTTCATGTAATTGGCGTCCGCTTTGAACGACTTAACCATAGCATCCCATGATTCGATCGGTTCTTTACCCATGATTACTTTTACTTTCATATCGTCCATCTTCTTCTTATAATCCGGTCCCATTTTCAGATCGACGTCAGACAACAGACCGATCGATACATCGGATACGCCGTAATTTGAACGATCGTCAACGATTTTCTTGTTACGCTCGAAGATTGCTTTCGGCATACCTACGCGGTAGGCCCACAGGTACGGATCAAATCTTTCGAAGATTTTACCGAATGAGCTTTGCGATACACTGTCTTTGACTGCTTGCTCTGTAGCCATTTTGAAGCCGTCTACCACCTTGAAGTGGATATCCTTAAGGCCGTAGCAGGCCAATTCAAAGCCTTCCTCGGACGCGCCGTAATCCATCAAAGCCAGGATTTTCTTCATTTTGGCTTCAGGAACTTTTTTCGGGATCACGTATAGCCCGGCAAATCCGGAGCCCGTATGAACCATTTTACCAGTTGGGCTTTCAAGATAAGTCATAGCAACAAAATCGGCTTTCGGATCAAGCTTTTGTGCACCTTCCGTAGAACGGAAAACACCTTCTGTGGTATCCATTTGGACACCGACTTTGCCTGCTTTCGCCATGTTTTCAAAATCGGTGGTTTTCATAGCAATGAAGTCTTCAGGCAATATTTTATCCTTGTACATTTTGTTTAGATAAATAAGTCCGTCTCTTGTTCCCTGTTCCAGATCGGTGTCAACCAGCTTGCCGCCTGCTTCTTTCCATTTACCGTTACTTTTGTTGAAAATATCGATAACTTTTTCCCAGTTTTTACCGTTATACCCATATGTGTCAGCTTTGCCGTTCTTGTCGGGGTCTTTATCAACGAATGCTTTTAATGCTGTATAGAACTCATCCATTGTATGCGGCATCTTCAGCCCTACGTTATCCAGCCAATCTTGGCGGATATTAAAGAAACTGCTTCCATGAAGCGGACGTACCGACGGCAGGATATATTGTTTGCCATTCACTTTGACACTGTCCATAATTTCTTTCGGATAAGCCGATAGATTTTTATAATCCTTCAGATAAGGCGTCAAATCCCAAAACGCGCCTTGCTTAATCATGTTGATCGCCTGCGTTTGTTTCATGTCCTTGATCTTCATCAGATCAGGCAGTTCACCTGAAGCCAGCATAACGTTTTGCTTCTCTTCCCATGCGTTTGGAGATGCCCAGGTAATATTTAGCTTGGTATTCGTACGCTTCTCGAATTCCTTCGTAACTGGGTTATCAGCTGCCGGTGGCTCCGGTGTGCTAAACTCCGTGAAAATGCTGATTTCCGTTGGTTTACCACCGTCTGCAGTACCGGTTGTTCCTGTTGTTGAAACTGGCGCTGCGCCGCCGGAACAAGCCGATAAGACTGATGCTACCATGATGAATGCTAGAGATGCAGGCGCCGCTTTAGATGTTATGACCCTTCCTATTTCTTTCATACTAACCCTCCTCATTCATTTTAAAAAGATTATCCTTTCACCGAACCCAGCATGACGCCTTTAGCAAAATGCTTTTGTAGGAACGGATAAACACACAGGATTGGAAGCGTCGCTATAACGACTGCAGCCATTTTTAAAGTTTCGGTAGGGATATTTTGTTCTGCCATCATTTCAGCTGCAGCTGATCCCCCCGCTTGAGTCGACGAGTCAATCAACATATTGCGCAGCACGAGCTGAAGCGGCCATTTGGCATGATCATTGATGTATAATACCGCACTAAAGAATGTGTTCCAGTAAGCCACTGCGTAAAATAATCCGAATGCGGCAAGTGCGGGAAGTGACAGCGGAAGGACAATCCGGAAGAAAACGCCGATATCAGTTGATCCGTCGATGATAGCGGATTCCTCCAACTCAACCGGAATGCTGTCGAAGAAGCTTTTCATCAGGATGACGTACCACCCGCTGGTTAGGACCGGTAAAATCAATGACCAGACGCTGTTAATCAAGCCCAAATCGCGAACCAGCAAGTAAGGCGGGATCAATCCCGGACTGAACAAAAGCGTAATAAGAATCAATAACATGATTAGTCTTCTACCCTGCAACCGCTTACGGGATAAACCATATGCGAGCGCAGCTGTTATCACCAGGCTGAGCGCGGTTCCAACAGTAGCTAGAAAACCACTGATCATCGTTGCGCTTTGAAAAGCCGACGTAGACAACAAATATTTGTAAGAATCCAATGTCCATTTTTCTGGAAATAAGATATAGCCTTGCTTCTGGATGTACTCCGCCGGATCCGTAAAAGAAACGACAAATACATAATAAAGCGGAAAAAGCGTAATGATCGCTATAATGCCAAGCACAATGATATTCGCTGTATCAAAAATGCGGTCGCCTATGCTTCGTTTCATTATTCTCACCCCGTTTCCGATAGTAAGCGGTGATTAATACACGCCTTCTTCGCCAAAACGTTTTGCCAGCTTATTAGCTGCAATAACCAGAATCAATCCAACCACCGATTTGAACAAACCGACGGCGGTACTGAAACTGAATTGTCCCTGCTGAATACCCAGACGATAAACGTAAGTTTCGAATACATCCGCGACATTAGACACTGCGCCGTTCATCATCAAAAATACTTGCTCAAATCCAACGTCCATAATATGGCCGAGCTTCAAAATGAACAAAACAACAATGACACTGCGGATCGCGGGCAGCGTTACGTGCCAGGCTTGCCGAATACGGTTGGCTCCATCCATTTTAGCCGCTTCATACTGCTGAGGATCCACGCCCGCAATAGCGGCTAGGAAAATGATCGTTCCCCATCCGGCCTCTTTCCAGACGTTTTGTACGGTAAGCAGTACCCAGAAATTATTTTCATTCGTTAAAAAGTCATATTTGGCAGCCCCTAAACTGACTAGCATCTTATTGACAATGCCCGAGGACTGCGATAACAACAAGAAGGTAATCCCTGCGATAATAACCCACGAAAGAAAGTGCGGCATATACACGATCGATTGGATCCACTTTTTGTAGATTGCATTGCGCAGTTCGTTCAATAAAAGGGAAAGTAAGATCGGCAGCGGGAAAAAGAACACCAGGCTCAGCAAGCTGATTGCCATCGTATTTCGAAATAGAAGATAGAAGTCTTGGTTTGAAAAAAAACGGATAAAGTGTTCAAAGCCAACCCACTGACTTCCCGTTACACCTAAGTATGGCGAGTAATCTTGGAAAGCGATGACGACTCCCCACATAGGAACATATTTGAATATCAGAAAAAACAATACGCCAGGAGCAATCAACAAATAAAGAAATTTGTCTCGTCTAAGTCCGTGCATCACGTGCTTCCATCTGCTTTTCGGTGCGGTTTTTGCGAGACTGCCCACATACAATTCACTCTGAGCTGCCATGGTACTGCGCCTCCTTTTACTTAAAAAGCGATTTCGCGTAAGCAAGATCTTCGGCGATGTACCGGTCTTTATTGGCCAGATCCGTGTACTCCGCAGTCAAACATACAACACCGGCATAGTTTCGTTCTTTTACATAGTTAGCAATCCGTGGCCAGTGGGCCATACCGTGCCGTCCGGTCGTAAAATGACGCTTCCACTCGGCTGTTTCGGCTTCGGGTCCGTTGCTTCGAATAAAAAAACCGTTTTTCATGTTCACCATAGCAAGGTGCGACCAAACGATGTCCAGTCCATATTCGGGCTGCTGTCCCGCGAATGCGTCGTGCGCCGCATCCCAGACTACGCCGACATGGCCTGGGCTGAGGTTATCCATCAACCGCATAATGCCATTGGAATCGATGATAAATTTCCCGTAATGCTGCTGGACGCCAACCTTCACGCTGTACTTCTCGCAAAGCGGTACCAGCTCTTCCAACTTCCGCTTGGTCCGTTCTTCCGTCGCCTTGTAGCCGTCCTGATCTATGTTGACCATGATCCGGATGAGCGGCACTCCAGCCTCCGCACATGCGGCGAAAACCGATTCATCGGTTGAAGCGGCAACGCTGTATATGTTGACCCCTTGTTCACCGAGCTGCTTAGCGAATTTCGTCAGCGTTTTCTGGGCGGTTTCAGGCTCAACCTGAAACCCGGCGCGCACGGGAAGCTCAATGCCGTCAAAACCGATACTGCTTACAAAGCGGGCCAGCTCTGGTGCCGGCTTATCTTTCCAATGCTTGACAAAGAGTGAAAAAGAAAATGGCTTTTCTGAATTTTCCACAGCAGTGCAACACTCCCTCAGTCGAACTTTTTATACGTTGACATTAGATTTTGTGATACTTAGCAACTGCTGCACATCTTTGTAACATTGCTGCGCCAACTCGGTATGTACGGGAAGATCGGAGCCAGGCTTGCTTACACTTTCAACGGTGAGGTAGCCGTTGTACCCGACTTGCTCCAGCCCCCGGAACACTTCGTACCAGTCGATACCGCCCTGATTAATAAGCCGGTGACAATAATATTGTTCTTCCTGTTTGCCCTGTTTTGGCATGACCCGGTGGTATCGGCCGATATGCGGCACATAATCACTATATTCGAAAGCCCAAGGATACTGGTTTCCTTTCAATTCCACGATATCTTTGATATGAACATTGAAGAGGTATGGCTTTAATCGTTTAATGGTTTCTATCCCATAATCAGTCGGTACCTGATACAAGTTGACCGGATCTATTATTAGCCCTACATTACTTCGTCCTACCGCTTCAACAAAGGCGATTGACGAATCTGCCGTATCACATAGTGTTCCATGGTGCATTTCAATAACCGCTCGGATATTGCGTTCGCTAGCAGCATCGGCACATAGTTGAAACCACTTCACTGCTTTCGTAAAGTCATCCTTGGAAACTTCATCGGAATGCTGAAATCCTGGATTCAATCTCATCATGCGGCATCCGATTGTTGATGCAAAATTGAGATAACGCCCCCATTTCAGAAACTCGGCATTATTTTCCTCCTCTGAATTGCAGGCGAAATTCCCTACAAACAGAGACAGATTGATAGGTGTTAGACGATAGCCTTCAAGCAAATCTTTAATTTGCTCCGCCCGTTCTTGCGAGATATGACCGTCTTTCAACTCACCAACACCACGAATCTCGACACCCTCATAACCAATCGCAGCCGCATCTTTCAAAAAATGCTCGATTGTAGAATCATCATACATATTACCGCCTAAGACGATCATCGCTTTCATCCTATCCCCTCCGTAATAGCGCTTTCATTAATATGAGGATATCATAATTCAAACGCCATACTTACGTCAAGATTTAAATTAAGTATTAATTTAAAATGAAATTTGTAGTGAAATTTGTTTCTATTAAGTAAAAATATATTGAACTTTGTTCTATTTTTTATTAAAGTGAGTACACTACCCTTATAACTATAGGTTCAGGTATAATCGATTTAATGACATAATGATATAGCGACGGTGAAGTTCATGATAATTCCTAATAAAAGTGATCAAAAGGGCAGCAAAACCAGTATCATTCAAGCCTTGCGCATGCACGGATCCATGCCTCGGATTAAATTGACCAAAGTTACGGAACTGAGCAGGGCTACCATCTCTTCAACAATTTCTGAGCTAATGGATTGGAATCTTGTCAAAGAAACGGAAAAAGCCCCATCCACGGGTGGGCGTCCAGCTATTTCTCTAGAGCTTGTGCCAGGATCCCATGGCATTATGGGTGCCGATTTAGACAATCAAGTATGGACGCTAGGCGTGTTTGACTTACTTGGCAATGTCCTACATATGACAAAAATACCCGTCAGCTCATCCCAGCCCGAGACAGCCATCCAGGAATTGACTGATCAAACCTCAAAGTTTGTGAAGGAATTGGACATAGAGGTCATCAAAATGTTCGGTCTGGGAGTGCCAGGTCTTGTCGATACGAGACGAGGTATTATTAGGAGCGCATCCGATTTGGGCTGGTCTAACGTGAACATCGAGGAAATAGTAAGTAAAAAGCTTGGTTGGCCCACCGTGGCCATAAACAGGCACCGCGCCCGCGGGCTTGCCGAATGCCGATTCGGTTCAGGAAGCAGCTACAAGCATATGATTTATGTCGGGGTCGGCTCCGGCATAGCTGCCGGAATCTTTAATGATCGGCAGTTGGTGTCCGGTTCATTCGGCGGGGCAGGTGAGCTCGGGCATATTACAGTTGAACCAGACGGACCTGTATGTCCTTGTGGAAATAACGGATGTTTGCACCTATACGCTACGGCTTCAGCTATCGAACAGGAAGCCCGCAGACAGCTTCGCTCCGGTCAAGAGGAAAGTTTGCTTAACGGTGTAGTACAAGGAAACGACCTCCAACTTCTCCAGGCAAGGGACGTTTGTTTGGCCGCAGATCAGGGCGATGAATTGGCGATACGCGTCGTTAATCATGCCGCCACTTATCTCGGCATTGCTCTGGCTAATCTGGTCAATTTACTGAATCCCGAGGCAATCATTCTTGGAGGATCCATCCCCAGTATGTGCAGCACCTATGTACAAACCGCCACCAAAGTTATGAAGCAGCGGTCCATGATGGCTCTATCTGCCGGAATAGCGGTAGATACCGCCGTATTGCCTGAAATCGGCGGAGCACTCGGTGCAATCAACTTTGCGCTTGATCAACATTTTTCTTTTACAATGATTCAGTAAAAATAAATCTCCACATTAGATTGCATAGTCCGTTTTTCTCCATAAATAAGAAGGAGCACCGACCTATTAGTCAGTGCTCTTACTTATTTATACGACACAAGAGCTTTCACATACGCCTCTTCTAGCCGTGCAAACCTCCTACCAATCGCGGGCAATGACGATATGGTCCAACCGGGATTTGGATCAGGCTGGTAATTCCTCGCGAAGCCATCTTGTAGATCTCATCACACAAGCTCGCATCAAATCCTAGAAGCGGATGTCCCCCTATCCCGATAGCGGATGCCGCCAACAGTAAACGCTGAACGAGCATCCCTGCTTCCATCTGTTGGATGCGGTACCCCCTATACCCCAGGGCAGTTAAGAGATGCTCCTTGTCCCCTGCCACATGAAAGCATAACGGAACTTGAAACAAGTTCACGTTGTCGGAAGGCATTCCCTGCTGCAGCCTGAGCCGATGATCTCCATGACGTACCCGGCATAACGTATGAGCAGCACTGTCATAATAGTAAGCGCCGTTCGGGATGCCCTCAATGTTATACAAACAGACGTATAGTGAGACGCGTGAAACAGGGTTCTCATGTGCTCCATCCAAATCATTCCGATACCTGAAGGAAGATGTTGCCTCCTGCAGCAGCAAGGCCAACTGTTCTTGGCTTATCTTGCCCATTACAAAATCACCGTCCGGTGAAAACCGTTGACGACTTACTGACGCCAGATCATACAAGAGCCGCTTCACACGGGGCAGAGCAACCGCTTGATCCTCGCAGTGAACGATCTTACCTTCCCCAATTCGCCCTAACGGCCTAAGCGATTCCAATCGGGATGCTTCATTCATCTTGATAAGCATCGGAAACTCCTTAACCCTCCGGGACCGGACGTAGTGATCATGCTCAACCGACCTCAACTCCCGGCACAATTCGGTGACAGAGACCCCCTCCTCTCCCTCATCCCTATTGGCAAACCATGGGATCGCAGGCTCCACCGACAGTGGAATCACCGCATACACGCTTTCCTCTTGTTCGGACACTCCGAGAAGATCATTCACGGCTCGGTCAAGAAACTGGAAATACACCCCTGACGCAAAGCCAAACCGTTTGGCCACTTCCAAGAGCTGCCCGATCAGCGCACCTGCATCCAGTCCTTGCAGGCGGTAGGAAAAGTTATTGTATTTAAAGAAGTTTTTCCAAAACAGGGTCGACACAAAAACAGCGCCAAAGCAGCCTGACATGTCACATCGTTTGCCAAGAGCCCGGGATAAATATGAATCGAAATTGCCTTCGCGCAGCAACACCAAACGGTGGTGCGCCACATCATAATGATATACCCCTGCCCGCAAATCCTCTAGCTTCAGATACACGTATAATTCATTCGGATATAAGGCTCCACCTGAGGGAGCAAACCGCCGGTACAACTGCAGCAGACCCATGTTTTGTACCATGGAATTCGAGGCAGGGACTGACTGGGACAATTGCGTGAGCCCGAATATGTACCAGAGAAAATGGCCCATTCGACGGAGGTCGGGTTTCACTGGCGCTTCGCTGCCTTCAAGCGTCAGCGGTACTTCCGGAGATAACGGAACCACAGGCAAACCGCGGTAGAGCTTATACGCAAGCGGTCGATCCTCCCAATCCACCACCAAGTCCGGCGGTTTGGTCTTGTCAATGTCATAATGCAGATTGTGCAGAAAAGCCTTCAGACTCATCCTTCTCCCTCCTGATATGAACAAGGTTGTCAACCACGCCACGTTTCTATATTTGATACCACAGCTTAAAATAGTTGGTACGAAGGCATCATTCGTCGACGGTTGGCGGTCTGATATTCGTGGGTTAAAACCCTATGGAAACGGATGCGGATACGGATTGAGATGTTCTAGCCTCAGCGGCTGCTTCGCATATCCGAGTTCCATCGGTACCCTCAACACCCGCTCCAACCCTGCCACGCGAGTAAAGTGATGGCCAAATGTCATTGGCAGCATCCCCGGGATCAGTACTTTCACGCAATGCAGTCCATTTCGAATGATTTCCGGCGCTGTCAGATCCACCACGATGACATCGAGATTCAATCGGCGGAACGCCTTAAGAATGTCCTTCAGATCGTCCGTTAAATCAGCATGCCTTGCCTCCCGCTTGAATTCCTCTTCAAAGGTTCGCAACGGGCGATTTTCATCCAGCAGAAATTGAAGGCGCTCCTGCGCTTGCGGCAAACCGTACAGCAGTGAATGATCCTCCATCTGCTGCACCAAGGAGGAATCGTGAAACATCCGAACATACTCCTCCCGGTTCGCCTCAAATTTCTTATCCAGATTCAGTACCATGCTGGCCAACTCGTGAACCGCGCCTTTCACCGCCCGTACAGGATCAGGATGAGCTCCGGCCGCACAGATGAGATTCACTCCTGTTTGTTTCCTGTTTTTCGCTACCCCCCAAACGCTTGGAATCCCGTGCTCCATCGTAGAGTTAAAGAAATACACATCAAACCCCGCCACGGCTCGTAAACGATCGATCATCAACCGCAATTCTTGGTCGTTAGCCGAATAAGGGTCAAGGCGCGGGAGAGACAGCTGCGCATACCAAGTCATCAGAAAAGAATCTCGCTCCACCACTTCCAATATGCCGTAAAAAATCGCTTCCTCCAAACTTCCTCCTAACGCGCAGCCGTTGGAAGACTCGGACACGAAACCATGCCTGCAGCCCATGCTGTAATAAGAGAGCTGCTCTGGAACCAGAATCGGTCGCTCTTGCAAAAACGAATAGCCCCATACCCAATGGATTGGCTGGTTAGGATCGAACGTTGTGAACGGAAACCCCGGCTGAGCATACTGTTCCTTCGTGTGCATCCCTACCTTGACGGGGTCGAGCGCTTGATCTTCCAACTGGCGGAAGCTGCCATGGACTACCGTCCGTTTACCTCGTGGTGCCAGACCGCAGTACCGTTCTAACCCCTCCAAAATAGCGGTGGGCTCGCTCACTGCATAGGAATGAGTCCTCCCTGCCGTCCCCACGTCCTCTGTGAACAACGGCAGATTCACACTCACATCGGCAAATGGCGACGCAAGGTCCATCATTTTCCCATTCAAAAAGCCAGTCCGGTAATCCAGATAGTCTTTGGTTAGAACTTTATTCAGATCATCCATCGAGCGGGAGCGGTAACTTTCTGAGCTAATCTTCGGACTTGGTTGCAACGAAATTTGGGCTGCTGTTGATGAGTCATCAGGCAAACGACTACAAACAGGACACAGCGGGTCTGGGAGAAAGAAGTGAAGGGTGCTCTCCAGCGTTTTTAGGTTGATCAAAAACACCTTCCCTGCCGTGTAAACCGGATTGCCTTGTAACCTCCTCCGTGCCTCCACCACCAGCAGGTGAGCCATCTGCAAAAGTCCTGTACGCGACGCCCATGCGTCACTCGATATGCCCTCGTGCGCTACCAGCCTCATCTGTAGATCCCGCATCTCCCTTCGCTCGCGTCCCGCCATGAGACGCCGCGTGTCTGCACACTGGGAACACCCGCTTGTACCCGGACTTACCAGAGGCCCGATCACGCCCTCGCCAAATGAAACGAAGCCGCGCAACCAAGGGATGCCGGCTGGCTGCAGCAGCTCTTCCGCCTTTTGATGAACATGAGGATGCCAAGCATCGTGCAGTACCAGAGCCAAATCGACCGCTTCCGGTACGCCTGCCTCGAAATCGATTTGACGTACGACCTCGAAATGGGCTGACAGTTCTTCGTACACGCAGTCTGCCAACACCCCATTTCCAACAATCATAACGATATCGCTCACCGGGAACCCTCCTCTCGCAGCAACACGCCTAACACTCCAGCCATTTCCTCTTTCATAAACGATTCTGATGCCAGATCGATGACCAAGATCCGCTTACGGTTCCGTTCCAAGACCTGCAAGGCAGACTGAAGAACCTCCGATTTTGCATTCGCTCCACATGAGGAGATCACAAGGCTTAGTGGCAACTGTTCTGCCAGACGCACGGACGAAACCTCCAATACTTGCGATGTGAGGCGAGCCGGTTGGTTTTGTGCCTCCAACAGAGCCTGTTGCAAAGCATCCCGCAACGCCAGGGTTACATTCAAGCCTACACCGCCATACCAGTGATCACTCGTACCGACCCATACCACAGGGAATCCGGACACTTCCTCTCCCAAGCCAATTATCGGAACCCCCTTCATCGTGGTCAAAGCTTGCAAATAAAACTGGCAGTGCTTATCTTCTATATCAGACAACTTTACTCGAAAGACAGAAGGCAACTGACACGACAATTGCTTGCTCAGTATCTCGGCCAAACACATTTGCAACCCTCGGCCAATGCATTCCGCAACCGTTTCTCCCGCTCCGACGCCGATAAATTCCTGCGGTTCAAACCTGCTGCCTTCTGATTCCTGTTGGGATGGAAGTGTAGAAACGAGCAGGCCGACCATTCGCGACACATACGCTTCAATCCCGGCTAGCCCCGCTTCCCGCCTAGCTCCTTCATGCGTCAGATCGGCACAAACAATGTCGGGCAGTAGCCCAGCCGCCCCTTCCGATAGCGGATCGACTGCCTGTACGCGACACTGAGAGAGCGGCAGCTGCTTTAAATCCCCCTCTTCCCAAATATGGAATATCCCTGACTCCGCCGATGTCAACCTGCTGAAGTAAGGAAGCAATCCATTTTCACTTTTGCTTGATCTCCGTTCGAGCTGCAGTTCGAAATCGTGAATCCATTCAGCTGCAATGCGTCCGGTCACAAGCGGATGGGGCATGAACGAATGCCATCTTCCTTCCAAAGTCTCCAGATTAAGCAGGAAGAACTGATTACTAAGCTCCAAATCGTTCGCTCCCGTAATCTTTTTTAACAATTCAAACACGATCACATTCGCTAACATCGCTCCCGCTGTGGAAGAAAAGGTGTGCAGCTGAGGGTCTTTACGAATCGCGGATTCGTGTATTCTGCGATACGCTGACTCCCAGCATCCCTCAAAGTCCGGATGCACTAGCGGACCCGCCAGTCCCACCTGCTGTAGACACACTGCGGGAAGAAACGTCTTCTTCTCCTCTCTGCAAACCGTATGAAGAACCCGTAGTTCCTCGATACCACCCTCCTGTGACACAAACAAAATCGAATCAAACGACCTCACAGCCTCCCGCCAACTACTAACCCCTTCCTTCTTCAGGGTAACCTCCTCTATTGCCACTTCCGGGTCCGTTTTACGGGCATGTGCCGCCAGTTCTAGCAACCGCTCCCGATCAGTCGGCTCTGAGCCCGAAATTAGTACGTGAAACTTGGGCAATCCGGATGCAAGCAGCGCAGAAATGACTGAGAGCAAAAATGGGCCAGAGCCCACCGTCAAAACTTTGGACTGACGATAGGACTGAAACCGATATGCACCCGAATTACCGAAATTGTCCAAAAATTCAATTTGAGAAGCATACTTTTTGAGAACCTCTTGCGGCAATTGATGTGGAGCGTCTTGGCTCACATCCCGAACAAAGCCATTACGATACAACATTTCTGCAATTCTATAAACCTGATTCCGGTGTTGGTCCGGCAATCCGTCTGTCAAATCCTCCAACCTATGTTCTCCGTTGAATATCGGTAGCAGTTTTTCAATCCACTGATCGATTAATTCTCCTTCCATACGGAACGAACTTACATTGTTTCGAAAATACACACTACCATTTGGATTAGGGAGAAAAAACGTATCCCTTTTCACCTTCAGTCGCATCGAAGGGTTCAAATTTATCATTCTATTCCTCCTCTGTAAGTTGTTCCCGATATGCCTCAACTCTTCACAAATAATTCTATGTACAGCTATTTGTCCCTCATGTCTTATTCTTTCAAGAAAGCCCATGCAGCCAATGTAGTGAAGCGTTCCTTAAGTAGACATGAAAAAAAACCCCTAGGTTGCCGCTGGCCGCAGGGGCTTAACTCTACTCATTAGGTATCCACTGTTTCCGTCTGGAGGCTAGAAACAACGGGCAAAACCGCCTCAATGTCCTCAACGATGACAGTTATGACAGTTATGACAGTTGTGGCAATTATGGCAGTTATGACAGTTATGACAGTTGTGGCATTGATGACAATTGAAACAGTTGAAGCAATTGAAACAATTGGTGCAAGTGGCGCAATTGGTGCAAACGAAACAAACGAAGCATAATCGAGCATCTTGCTGGTTTTGAGCGTTCCAAGCTGTCGCCTCACTCGCCTTGAACTCGGAAACATTCAAATTCTTTAGATCATTTTGAAAATCATTCATTTTTCCAACCTCCGTTTAATAGATAGTTGTGCCGGCAGCGGATAATCAGGAAACAACTTCCCTTTGAGATCCGCCAATTTATTCGAGTACTCCCATGACAACATATGAACTTAGTTCCGCTCTTGTTACTGATCTAAATGCCTATATTTTAATGCACTTCCTAAAACCATTCATCATATGATACGCATTATCAGGCAACCTCCATGGTTGTCTGATATGCAAAAAAAAGCTTAGCCAAGTTCAACTGGCTGAGCTCCTTTTGCTTTTCGTTTTTGCTTATTTTTCCAATTCAACTTCATTCTTTCCAAGTGAAGCCTCGTTCTCTTTAGGCTGCCTTGGCTGTATGACCGTTCAAGCCATACCTCTTAGCCAGACGCTGCCCGTATAAAGCCGCTAGGATTTGTTGAAAAAGCATACCTGCGACAACCGGAAGCGCAACAGGCGGCGGAAAAAAGCTGATAGCGAGCACTGCACCCGCACTCAGGTTTCGCATCCCCGAATTGAAGGTGAGGGCAATTGTGACTTCGCGGTCCCACCTCATCATCCGGGACACAAGCCATCCTGCCAAATAACCGATGGTTGCACATGCGAAAGAAACAGCAATGATTTTTACCAACTGACCATTCATGTCTTTCAGATAAGGAGCAATGACCGAAGAATTAATCGCAACAACCACAAAAAGTCCTATTTTTGAAAAGGGCGCCAACCGCGGCCCCCAGGTTGTTTTAATTCTGCCTTTCGTCCATTGATTAAGCAGCATGCCAAGCAATGAAGGGATCACAACCATTAAGAATAACCCACTCATTATATCCCATGGGTCCATATGCACCTTAGCTCCAACAATGAGAGAGAGACTAAGCGGCACAATCAATGGGGAAAGCAGCGTATCCAGTAAGATGAGCGCCAAAGTGAGCGCTATATTCCCCCCGTATATGGTAACCCACACCAGGCTGACAACCCCGGTAGGAATAACGAACAGGAGCACAAATCCAGTCTGTGTCAAATCATCACCCGGGAAAAAGATCGAGCCGGCCCCCCATCCCAGTAATGGCATCGTAAGATGCAAAATGATAAAGTTGGCTATAATCGGAAACGGATGCATCATCACTCTATGTAAATCCTTAAAATTAGATCCAATACTTCCGGCAAACGTCATTGCAGCAAATATCCACGGTACTAGAAAGCTAAGATGATGCAGCCAAGCTGAGCAAATTAACCCAACAATAACAGCAGATGGCGTTACAAAAGGCATCGCTTTTTCGAGTACTTTATTCAATCGGATTAGCATAACACAACCTTCTTTTGTCTTTGATAGTGAGACTTTTCCATAGCTCCGTATACTTCGGTTCCCACTAATGCAAATCCTGCAAAGAGCAAGGCTAGAACTATCTTCCTCCGTCAATAAGATCTGGTCGAAAACTTCAACCCCCAAGAATTTGATCAATAAGATCCAATTCTTCTTGAGTGAAAGTAGGCTGCTTCAGAGCTGCCACATTATCGTAAAGCTGACTCACTTTACTTGCCCCAATTAATGCTGAAGTAACATATCCCTTGCGAAGAACCCAAGCTAAAGCCATCTGGGCAAGGCTTTGTCCACGTTCCTGAGCTAATACATTCAAAAGACGAGACTTAGCAATCTTTTCCTCAGTAATATCCTCAGGTCTTAGGAACACACTGCCACCTGCCGCACGGGAATCCGCCGGAATGTTTTCCAAGTAACGATCCGTCAGTAACCCCCTGGCTAGAGGGCTATAAGCGATTGACCCCACGCCTTCTCTTGCCAATATGTCTTGCAAGCCCTGCTCCAACCTTCTTTCGAACATCGAATAGTGCACTTGATGGATGACGAACGGAGTACCGAGACCTTTCAAAATAGCTGCTGCTTGCTCCGTTTGCTCCGCATTATAATTGGACACACCTACATATAGCGCTTTTCCTTGCCGCACAGCCTGATCCAAGGCGCTCATTGTTTCTTCCAGAGGTGTTTCTGCGTCAAAACGGTGCGAATAATAAATATCGACATAGTCCATCCCAAGTCGCTTCAAGCTCTGGTCAAGGCTAGCTAACATGCTTTTACGGGAGCCCCGCTCCCCGTACGGACCGTCCCACATGCGATAGCCTGCTTTGGTGGCAATAATCAGCTCATCACGGTATGGGTGAAGATCCTTCTTCACAATTTGTCCGAACGTTTCCTCCGCAGAGCCTGCCGATGGACCATAGTTATTCGCAAGATCAAAATGCGTAATCCCCAAGTCAAACGCATGGCGCGCTAAGGCCCTGCTATTCTCGAATACATCAACGCTTCCAAAATTATGCCATAATCCAAATGAGATCGGAGGCAGCTTAAGGCCGCTCTTTCCGCTTCGATTGTATGGCATTTCTGCATATCTACCTTCATTTGCTAAATAGTTCATCGATGATCCTCCTTGTGTGCTTGCCATAAGTTCTATTGGATAGAGATGGTTGCGAGACCCGAGGCCGGAACCGCAAGCTTATGAATGCCTGTAGTCAGTATGGTAGACAACTCCTCTACAATGTCACCACAGCAATTTTTAATAATCACTTTCGCTGCTCCAACCTCACCAGTAACCTCTAGATAAAGTCCATCCTCTCTTCTACCGTTCACCACAGTCCACTCGGACACCAGTTCTGACGCATCCATAGGCACAATTCTGTCATGGTAGGCAACAATAAACCCTCTATTGTCTTTAAAAGCACGGACTAGCGGATACAACAGCTCTGGGTTCATAGGCTCAATACGACCTTCTAACAGCAGATCACGGTTCTTCTTCCAGAAGGAAAGCCAGTATTCAAGCATTTTCAAGTGATTGGAAGGAAGCTTATCCAAGAGGACGGATACTTGAGGCACCGAGAAGAGGCAATTAATTAGCTGCAAGGCGGCGCTTTCAACAGGTTCCTCAGGATGCCACATGATCATATCCGCATGAGCAGCCGTATCTCCACAAATCAGCCTAATGTCCAACGTACGCACTCGGTTCTGGATGCTGTCATTCGGACAGTCCGCTGCCCGGAACATATTGCCGTATTTGCGCATGGCAGGACCGATATACATCTGGCGGAATTCGATCATGATATCGGGATTCAATTCTCTCAATCTGCCGATAGAATCCGTCAATAAACGATCAACGGCTGCTGGTATAGACTCATAGTCCTTGCCGGGGGCTGTTGAGGGAAGATGCAGTTCAGGTGAATAAAACGTATCAATGAAATCAAGCTTGAAGCCGTCCAAGCCCCATTCTTTCACTGCTTCTTCATATTTATTGATGATATACTCTCGGACATCAGGGTATCTCGGATCGAGCACGGCTGCCCCATGATTTTCGTTAAATCGCAGAATCTTATCTTTGAATCGATCCCACACCTTACTGTATTTGCCGATAAAAGGAACCGAGTACCATAGAATAAACTTCATGCCTAGCTCATGAACCGCATCAACATGCCGCTTCATATCGGGAAATTTGCCATCATAAGTCTCCCAATCGCCGCAGTACGCATACCCCCTGCGGTTATCTTCCGTCTGCCAGCCATCGTCCACGATGACGGCTTCCATCCCCAACTTCTTGGCGATTCGGCACTGCTCTTCGATATGTGTATCTGTTACATTCTGATGCATACTGTACCAGGTCGAATACATCGGCTCCTTAGCAGCCGCAGGAACGTAGGCCGGGCGATATTCCGGCATGGAGCTCCACCACTCTTGAATGCCCTGAAGGCTTTCATAATAAGGAATATCTCTCGTATCTACGAGCAGCTTCGCCTCATATGATGTGAAAGGCGCCGTCGTTTCTGTAAACAATCGAATGCGGCAATGGAAATCGGCCGTTTCCTCGCTGATGCCTCCCGAATAGTGCACCGTGTTAAGTGCATCCGAATAAGCAAATGTCAGCCTATTGCGGCCCTCACTATTAAATAAGGCGTAAACAGGAGCCGACGCAGCCGCGTTGGAACGTAATGTGCGCATCCAGTCGGCTTTAAAGCTCTTATTCCGGTCCTGGGCCGGATGCCAACTGCCCTGAATGTCACAGGCGGGATGCGACCATTGAAGTGTAAAAACGGGAGGCGTCAGCGCCTCCACTGCTTCCAATTGCAGCGTGATGAGATCGATTCCCTCCTGCAGCTTTTTCGTAAACAGCTTGACAGTAAACCCATGATCCTCACCCGATAAAGTAAAGGTATGGCTATCCGTGTTTATGATTTTGTTCATACTGCGTCCTCCTGCTGTTGATTCTTATGACGATTCGGGCCTGCATGGCACCACACGGTGACAATCGGGTCGTCCTCACTCGAATTGAGGTGATGATCCTCACCTGGTTCAACAATCACGATATCCCCGGTTGTTACCGGAATATGCTCCCCGTTTATTTCCATCGTTCCGCTTCCCTGCAAAATAAGGAAAGCTTCACAATCGCCATGGACATGGTAGTCCCTTCCATCCGGTCCATCGTTCGTGTGACTGCGCTCTCCACGTTTCGCGAATGAAAGACCGCCTGAAGATAAATAAGCACCTGGTAAAACATCCTGCAAAATGTGGCCGTTCCGCTTATCCTGCAAATCGCTCAAACGCAGCTTTTTCATCTTGTCATTCCTCCATTTTCAAGCGGTAAAGGCGGCTTCGGAAATCGCCTTTCCAGATCGGTAAATTTAGACCCACATGCATAAGCTCATCCCCGCCAAATATTTCCACACCATTGCCTTGATCTTCCGCATCGTAAAGTAAGTAATTGCTCTCTGCCGCTAAACCCTTCAATCGCAGCTTCCTGAGGGGTGCATTCGGCTCCGACAGTACTTGAAAAAAAGCGACCAACGCTTCCTTCTTGTCCTCGGAAACAAACATCCAAGCAGCGCTAATGTGTTCAAAAGGGCTGATCAAACGGTAAAATTCGCCGAATTGGATCAGCGGCCGCAATTGTTTATAAAGCGCAACTTGCTTCTTCACGGTTTCCTTTTCCGCTTCCGTAAATGCGGTCAAATCCAGCTCGTAGCCAAAATTACCCGACATCGCCACATTCCCCCGCATATCGAGCGGCGTCGTACGATGCACTTGATGGTTAGGAACTGCGGAAACATGAGCTCCCATCGTGCTGATTGGGTAAACGATACTCGTTCCATATTGAATTTTCAGCCGTTCTACCGCATCCGTATTATCGCTCGTCCACGTCTGCGGCATATAGTAGAGCATCCCAGGATCGAACCTTCCGCCCCCACCGGAACAGCTTTCGAACAACACGCTCGGGAATGCGGAGGTTATCCGTTCCATCACTTCATACAGTCCGAGCATATAACGGTGAGCCGTTTCACGCTGCCGCTCAGGCGGGAGCTGGGCAGAACCGATTTCCGTCATATTACGGTTCATATCCCACTTCACATAGGTGATTGGACTGCTCGCAAGAATATCGGTGATGACCGTTACGATGTAGTCTCTTACATCTTGACGCGAATAATCTAGAATCAACTGCTGTCTCGCTTCTGTCCTCCGCCGACCAGGTATGTGGAGGCACCAGTCAGGATGGGCCCGATACAAGTCGCTGTCCGGGGATACCATTTCAGGCTCAAACCATAGACCGAACTCTAGATCTTGCTGCTTCACACGACTTACCAAATCCGGCATGCCTTGCGGGAGCTTACCTCGATCAACGAACCAATCTCCGAGTGAGCTTTTATCATTGTCACGCTTGCCAAACCAACCGTCGTCCAGCACTAGAAGCTCTAAACCGAGCTCCTTGCCGACTCGTGCAAGCTCTTCAATTTTATCCGCGTTGAAATTAAAATAGGTGGCTTCCCAGTTGTTGATCAGAATCGGCCGGTGACGATCGCGGAATTGTCCACGGCATAATCGTGTGCGATACAGCCTGTGATACGTGCGCGACATCCCGCCGATACCTTCCGCGGAATAGACGAGAACTGCCTCAGGCGTTTGGAAGGTTTGCCCAGGCTCCAAGAGCCAAGAAAAATCAAATGAGTTGATGCCCATCACTACACGGGTCGTTCCGTAAGGATCCACTTCGGCTTGAGCAACAAAGCTGCCGCTGTAGACAAGACTGAATCCATAGGCTTCTCCATGGTCTTCATCCGCTTGCTTGGAAAGCAGGGCCATAAAGGGGTTGAGCGAATGGCTGCTAGACCCCCGGCGGCTCTCAATGACAGACCCACCTGTTAGAATGGGACGTCTTTCGATATGACGCTCACGCGCCCATGTGCCTGATAAATGAAGCATATCGAAATCGCAGTGGGATATATCAATACCGAAGCTCAATGCTCGAAGCAGCTTGATTGACTGATTTCCCACATTCATGAACCGAACAGACCGGGTTATCGCATCACAATCAAGAAATACGGTATAAGTGAGTATAGCCTTCAAACCAATCGTTGGATCAACCAACACGATATCGATACTTTCCGCTTCGCAGTCATTCTCCGTATAGGTGGACGGCAGTCCCTCTAACGGTGCTTTTCCCGCGTATATCCGATGGGACTCATAGATGAGTTCGCTGACCGTCGTTCCGTCTTCCAATTGAACCTGATAGGCCGGAACGCGAAAATCACTGCCTCCGTATGCCGGAAATTCCTGCGGCAACGTATCCAAAGACAGCGTTAGATCATTCGGGTCCGTGGACGGCGAGAAAGAGCAGCGACGTCTTATAGCGAGTAAATTCCCCGGATTGGTTCCCCGGATTTGGCGTCCCCAATGAACGTGAGCCAAATATTTGGATTTGATCAGCTGCATGATATAGCTCGATGACTTCCCTTGAAGATGGAAAGTTTGCGAATTCGAATCGTACACAATCCCCATTCTTCTGCGTCTCCTTTTGCGTATTAAACCTTTAGATACTTCCACGCCCCGCGTTTGAACCTAAAATAAATCAAATTAGATCTGAGAAATTGATCGCAAGCAACGGCGCTCCATAAACCGATCATGCCCCAATGAAAGACGTAAACAAACAAGTAACTGAGTACAACCCTTATTCCCCACACGCCAATGAATGTCGAATATAAGGGGTACCGGGTATCTCCTGCTCCTCTTAACGCTCCTCCAAGAACAAACTGCGATATTTGAGATATCTGGATAAAACCTACGATCCGAAGCGCCCATGCCCCTTCGCGAATAATCGTCTCATCATTCGTATATAGCATGAGGATGTGGGGAGCGAGCAGAATAAAAAGCATTCCCATAAAACCGGCCACGAACATGCCGTACTTTCTGACTTGCCACACATATCGTTCGGCGAGGTCGGGTTTACTTACGCCAAGGGTTTGCCCAACTAGCGTAGAGGCTGCGATGGCAAAAGCAGCCCCCGGCATAAACGATATCCCGATAATGCTTGTTACAATTTGTGATGCCGCAACGGCAACGGTCCCGAGTCCAGCACAGATTTTCACAAACGTCATAATCCCTAATCTCATAATAAGCTGCTCTAGACTGCTAGGTATCCCTATCTTCAACATGCGTCTGATCATGGCCTTATCCAATCGACTTATATCCGGCCAGCCGATACGGACTGCAAATCTTCCGCTGAACAGGACGGCTATAAAGCAAATCATAGCCCCGGTCTGGACCACTAAAGTAGCGATGGCCGCCCCCTTAACGCCCATTTGCGGAAAATCGAGGTGACCGTAAATCAACACGAACCCGAGGATAACATTGACGCATCCTGACAGCACATTGATTTTCATTGGAGTCCGTGTGTCTCCCGCCCCTCGCAGAATAGCAGATAAAGCAGACGAGATAGAGGAGAAGCCAATGGAGAAAAACATTAATTTCGCATATGGCAATCCATATTGAACGACCTCAGCGCTGGCTCCCATCAAACGGAGCATGCTCTCCGCAAAGGTGACTCCAATCGCAACAATTAGGACAGACAGGACGGTACCGAGCAGAAGCGACTGCCCTGCGGCCAGATTCGCGTCCCCCATTTTGACCGCTCCTGTGGAACGTGCGACAATGACGGTTGTACCTGTATTAAGCGCTGCAAAAAGGACGGTCAGTAATAAATAAGGTTGGCTTGTTAAACCCACCGCCGCCACGGCAATAGCCCCAAGGTGTCCGACCAGAATCATCATCACCATTTGCGTCATATTCATGAGCAGCATTTCCGTCAAAGATGGACCTGCCAGCTTGAAAATCATCCGGCGAACGGCTTTATCATCCTGCGGATCAATCGAGGCGGATTCGCTAAATATTTCTAACCCTGCACTCATGGCCGACCCGCCATCAGATGTTCCATCCTGGTAAATACGCTTTCGTATTTTGCAGCATCTGATCGAACAATACCTCGGCATCGCGGATATCGATATTCACAAGCGGATCGTTGATAAACGCCTTGAAAGCTAAGTCTTTGTCCTTTTGGAGAGCAGCCCTCAAAATAAGCTCCTGGTTCATCGTATGTTGCAAGACCAGATTATTGACCTCCATCGGAAGCTCGCCCGCGTAGACCGGACGCAAACTATTCGCTGAGAACACAGCGTTCGTTTCTACTACCGCTCCCATAGGAATTCCCTTCATTTGTCCAACGTTGGGAACATTAATATTGGTCACGAATTGTTCAAGTCCGATTAGACCTTTTAACTGTCTGACCTCTTCCTCTCCAGATGCCTTGAGCGGCAGCTTCTCCTCGGAACGTAGCAGCTTACTGTAAAAATGTTCCGTTGCTGCATGCTTGTCGACACGGCTTTGTACCGTCGTTAAGCCGAACTTCCATGAACGAACTGTCTCCGGATCCTTCAAATACCAAGGAGGCATAAATTCCGCCAAGTGGCGATCACCTGCCGCTGCAATAACGCCATAGCGCCGAAACAAATCAAACTTTACGCGGTTGGCAGCCGTATACGTGTTCGTGACCCAGGCATCTTTGTTATGCTCAAATCCGGATTCAAAGTATGTATCAACAAACTTCCGATACATCGGAATTAGATCCATATTTTGATATGTTGCTTGATCGATCCAAGTAAAATGATTGATGCCCAGCACATTCACTTTCACTTGATCCCGGTGCACACCTTCAATCCCTTCCATATCCCGCAGCATACGAATCAAAAGACCTTGCACACCGAAAATCTCATGGCAGCAGCCAAGTGCTTTAATTTTCGGAAATACTTCAAAAAGCGTCCGCGTACAGAGTGTCATTGGATTCGTGTAATTAAACACCCAAGCATCCGGTGAAAAGCGCTCAATCGCTTGTGCTATTTCCACATACATGGGAATGGTGCGCAGAGCTCTGACAAGACCCCCGGGTCCAGTCGTATCGCCAACGGCCTGATAAATGCCGTATTTCTCCGGTTCATGCACATCAGATTCCATCTCCCGGAATGTACCGGGCAGGATTGAAATAAACACAAAATCGCATCCGCTTAGCGCCTCTTGGAGCGTCGGATACGCCTTGTAAGTCCATTTGGATTTCGTCTCCGCATAATCTGAAACCGAATTACCCAGCTTTTCATTATTTTTGGCCTTGCCGTAATCAAGGTCGTACAAACGAATGGTGCCTGACAATTGACCATCTAACGCCAGATCGGCAATCAGATTTTTCGCCCAATACATCGAGCCTCCACCAATATAAGCGATTTGGATATCGCTGACTTTCTCATTAGCAAATTTCATGTTGCCCCTCCTTCTTGTCTCGGAACCGTCTTGCATACGTACCAGTATAGTTAACAATTCCAAATTTCGGGATGGCAAAAATTAAGTCAGGTTGTGCTTTTTTACACTTTTATGTACGAAGGATGGCTATATCCTGAAAGGCCTTAGCTGGCAGGGGGTCATCCAAGTTTTACCAGCCAAATCTTACCACTCAAATCTTACCACCAGCAGTCTTGTATTTGGATTTGTTAGATTATTGAGCTATTGTAGTAAATTACGATAGCTACAATGCAATTTCTCAGAAGCCCCCTGATTTGATTGGAGAAGATCCAATAGAAGTCCGTCTTCAGACAAGGAATCGGCCATTTCATTGGAAAAAATCCAATGGAATGGCGATTTTCACAGCCCTAGAGAGCATTTGATTGGATTTATTCCAATGGAGTTGCAAATTTCGTCTTGAAAATCAATGCCGATGTACCAGAAGCTATATAAAAGTAAAAGGGTCACAAGTATTTACTGAGGGGGAACGTCGATGTGCTAATTGGACGAAAAATCCCAGAAATCATGAGGAATCAGGTGACTTTTGCCTTTTAAAAAAACAAAAAAATGAGATGACAAGTAATAACCCTTGCCATCCCATATTTCCTTTGTACAGATACAGAGTTTACAGCAGACGCTGTAAACGTAGGATCGTGAATCGGTTGCGCACGAAAAGCGCATCCTGCAGGGACGCCTCCACCAGCTCCGGCTCCACACCGAGCTGCTCCGGCGTTACCGGTCCCTGCACGGCCTCGAGCCATGCGATGAACTGCGATGGTAGCGGGACCGCCCGGGCGATGGCTTGCACATCGCCCCACTTTTCCGCGATGCGCGCCTTCAGCGCCTCCGCATCTACAGCCGTGCCATTCACCGGGAAATTCTCGGCGATGACCTGCTCGGCCATCTCCCCATAGACCTGCTGGATGCGCTGCGCATCCGTAAGCTCGCTGGGGACATGGCCTTGCGCTAGGCGCGCAGCGGCCGCGTCGGCCGTGAGCCCCTGCAGCGCCTGATAGCGCTGCGCCATGAGCACGGTCGCGACGCCGACCTTCGCGCCGTGCAGCAGCGCCCGGCGCCGCTGCTGCAGAAGCACCATCTCCCAGTAGTGGGAGAGATGGTGCTCAGCCCCGGAGGCCGGCCGCGAGTGGCCGACCATGAGCATGGAAAGGCCTGATAGGATCAGGCCTTCCATCAACCGGAGCAAGCCGAGATCGGTGCGCTGCGCGATCTCGGCCAAATGAGCCGTGCAGAGCTCCACGGCTTCCAGCGTCAACCGAGCGCTCAGCTCGCAGTAGTGCTCGCCGAGGAGCACACGGCCAAGCGACCAATCGGCCAGCGACGTGTGCTTGCCGAGCATATCGCCGAGGCCGGCCGCTATCATCGCCTGCGGCGCCTCCGCCAGCACCGCGAGGTCGGCGAAGATCGCCTCCGGCGCGCAAGCCGGGATCGTCTGCTTGAAGCCGCGGACGATGAGCGGCGCGCCCACTGAGGCGAAGCCGTCCACCGACGGCGCCGTCGGCACAGACAAGAACGGCCGCTTCGTGCGATGCGCCACGAAGCGCACAATGTCGTGGACGGTACCCGCGCCCACGGCCACTATGACCTCCGATGAAAGCGGCGTGTCCAGCATCACCTGGACAATCGCTTCTTCATCGGCCGCCACTTCCCCCATCGCGTTCTCGCGAATCACGCTGATGCTCACCTTCACCTGCGCGGCTTCCAGCAGCTCGCGCAGTTTCTCTCCAGCTGCTTGATACGTCCTCCCGTCCGCGACAAGCGTCACTTCCCCATAGCCGGCTTCTTTTACATACCCGGCCACCTGCGCCAGCGCATCCCGTTCAATAACGATCCGCTTAATCGGTACTTCGTGCCGCAACCCGCAAGCGCAATCCATACTCTTTCCTATCCAGACATCCAATATCTCACTCATCCCACGCATCCTCCTCTGTCTCCTGCTCTACCCTTCCGTTTCAACATGTACGTACAAGTTATTCTTCCCCTATTCTAGCAAAAGCTATGCTATAATGGAACACATTCTGGCTGCAAATCTTGTAACTAGAGAGGAGATCACTTACCTCATGCCTATCCAAACAGAAACGGAGCTTTACGCTCCGATTAAACAATATTTCGAGCAGCGAGGATACACCGTACGTGCGGAGATTAAGCATTGCGACTTAGTTGCCATTCGCGGCGATGAGCCGCCAATCATTGTCGAATTGAAAAAAAGCTTCAATATTCCGCTCCTCGTGCAAGGCATCGATCGTCTGCGGCTGACGGATCAGGTCTATGTCGCTTTCGAGCTTCCTAATAAAGGACGAGCGCCTCATCGACTGCAATGGGAAGAAATTCGACGTTTATGCCGCATGCTCGGTCTAGGTGTACTGACCGTTCAATTCTTCAAACGCAAACAGCCCGCAGTGGATCTCATCTGCGAGCCTACTCCCTATCTATTACGCCCGAATAAGCGGGCTGCCTTGAAAGTCGTAAATGAATTTCATGAACGCAGTGGGGACTACAACGTCGGTGGCAGCTCTAAACAAAAACTCATGACTGCCTACCGTGAAAAATCGCTTCATTGCGCCTACCTAATGCGTCAGCATGGACCACTTAGTCCTCGTCAGCTTCGCGATTTCACGAGCAATAAAGCTGTGAGCTCCCTGCTTCAAAAAAACTACTACCGCTGGTTCGTACGCCAAAGCCGCGGCATTTATCACATCACCCCGCTTGGGGAGCAGGCGTTAGCCGACTATGCCCATGTTGTAACTGCTTTCCCAGGGGCGGAAACTTCCGACTCGTCTGCTGTTCTATCTACTATAAACCCTTAAGAGCGAACTACAACTCGATGTATGTTCGCTTCTTCTTTTAACATCAACAGTGCTTTGTTCATCCAAATCGCCGCCTGAGCCCCTTCTCCCATGGCAATAGTGACTTGTTCCGCATGAACGCCTACGTCCCCAGCTGCCCAGACGAACGGCACACTTGTCATTTTGCTGCGGGGATCCGTTACAATGTGGCGATTCTCCAATCGCTCCGCGCCTAATTGCCGTGCCAAATCCGACTTCACTTCATTCCCGCCGAAGGCAATAAACCCGCGCTCCGCACCGATTCGTTCCCCATTTGCCAAAACAATACCGCGAAATAAGCCATTGGTTTCAGCCATTACCTCCCCAATATCTTCCGCAACATAGGTGATTCTCTTTTCCTTCAGCTTTGCTAGTAGTTCGCTCTTCACTGCTTTCTGCTCATGATTCACATAGGTCAGCTTGTCCGTACGCGTACTAAGCGTCAGGGCCATTTCCGCTCCAGAATCACCAGAACCCATCACAATAGTCTGTTTGTTTTTAACCTCATAGCCATCGCAATCTGGACAGACGTAAACAGTCAGCCCTAGACAGTTTTTCAGATTGGGCAGCTCGGGAATACGGTCTAGAAGCCCTGTAGCCAAAAGTAAAGTTGGGGCTTCATATCCCTTACCCGACTTCCCCCATAGCTCAAATCCATCCCCAGGCTTCCCTTTGTTTACGGCTTGTACAACTTCATCTTTAGCGAAAGTAACACCCAGCTTCTCAGCTTGAAGCCTCCCTAATCGGCGAAGCTCTTCACCCGATACACCATCTGGCCACCCCAAGAGGTTATGATAACTTTTACATAGTGTAGACCGGCCATAGCCCGCATCTATAACAAGCACACGATGCTCATATCTTCCTAATTGAATAGCCGCTTGAAGTCCAGCAATACCTCCGCCAACAATCATGCTGTCATACTGTTCCATAACCGCACGTCCTCTTCTCCTGTCATCTACTTCCTAGGATATCCGAGTTAACGCGCTTTCATGCTCATCTTATTGATTCTTAATCGACCATACAAGGGCAATTTGTGACATCGCTGCCATCATTAAAATCCATGGAATCCAGCCCCCATCCAAATCACTGCCAAATGAGATTAAACAGGTAATAGAAATCACACGTCCGACATTCAAGAAAAATTCCCGAACAACCACACTTTCTACTTTCAATTGACCTTTAAGCGGCAGCTTCGCAATGAGGCCATAATAATAGCCTGTCATCGTATTCCCTTGCAGCGGTGCGAAAATAGAGTGCAAAATCATGAAACTTACAACGGTCCATACATTAACATTTCCTAGTAAAAAAGATACACCAATAAGGTAGCCAAGTGTTGATATGGCTAAATAAAGACGAGCTTTACTAGCGTTTGCGTATTTAGATATAAAAAGGCCCATTACGATCGATAGACTTGAGTATAATACACCGAGATAGCCCACAATATCTTCACGCGGCATCACTTTGAAAAGCAGAATATTCGGTAAGAAAAGCATCGTCCCTTGCAGCAAACCCATTCCCAAAAATCCAAACAGCGCTTTCAACCAGTCACGTTCTTTCTTCATAATAAGACCAGTCAGCTTCAAGTAATAGACTCTATGATGTCCGCTTGAAGCTTTAATTTTCAATGAAATCAGCGCCGCTAGTAAGAACATACAGAATGCGATTGAGAAGACGATCGTGTAGCCGCTAAGCCCTTCTTTTAAACGGATAATGAACCCGGCAAGAGCCGGCCCCGCTAAGGTTGCTGCTGTGAAAAAAATCATATTGAAGGCAAGATATCGAATCCGGTTCTGTTCGTTCGACACATCATACATCAGGGTTAAATAACCTACCCAGTAAAAAGCGCCAGCAAGTCCATTAAAAATGGCAAATAGTATATAATATTCGACCAGTGTCTCTTGGGCTAGAATGACGCTCAAATAGAAAAGACCTATAAGCATGATACCTAGACGATACGATACCATTCGGTCTTTCTTCTTAATCATGAGGCCGCCAAGTGCAAAGCCAATCGGTGTTAAGATGAAAACGATCATGCTGTATGTACCATTCACTACGACACTGTGCGTTAAACGCCATAAGTACAAGTTTAAGAACACGCCCGACATGGAAGCGCCAAACTGAAAAATAGAATGAATAATTAATGAAATTACGGCCTCACGAGACAATTGTTTCTCACGCGGAAGTGAATTTCCTCTGCTATGCAGCCAAGACCTGATTCTTATTATCATCATAGACCTCCAGTCTTCTTTATTGTAACAGCCTATTCCTTATCTGTTAAACAGCAAAAAGCCTCAGCATTGGCGCTGAGGCTTTATTACTACCCATTATGGAGTTACTTCTTAAGGCTATCCCATGTTTTCTGGAATTCCTCAAGCATTTGATCCTTCGTATACTTCTTCGCAACATAACCTTGCATAATATCGCCGAATTTTTTACTGGAAGCTTCGCCGCCTGGGAATTTGAACCAGTTCCAGCTAAGTGTTTTACCAGCTTTGCTGTAAGCGATAATGTCAGCTGCCAAAGGTCCTAGAACTTTCTCGTCAGCAGGAATGGATTTGAAAGCTGGAATGAATTTGAATTCTTCCGTGATGTATTTCTTACCTACATCAGAGCTTACCATCCAGTTCAAGAATTTCTTAGCTTCGTCTTTCACAGCAGAGTTTTTGTTGATAACCCAGTTGTTTGGAACACCAACGAACAATTTATCATTCGCTGCAGCGTCATCGCTGATCGGCATTGGCAAGAAGCCAATTTTGATGTTCGGGTTCGTTTTCGTGATTTGAACTTGTGTCCAGTTACCTTGTTGTGTCATTGCTGCTTTACCAGTAGCAAAGTCTGTTACTTGTGTATTGTAGTCGGTTTGAAGCGGATTTTTGTTACCATATTTCAATTGTAGATCAAATAGTTTCGACCATTGATTAAATACTTCGTTACCTGGAATTTTTGCTGTTCCTTTGTTCAAGCCATCAATGAAAGCATTTGGATCCTTTTGGTAAGCAAAAGGAAGGTTTACGAAGTGGTTACCAAGTACCCACCACTCGCCATAGCCAGTTTCGAAAGGTGTAATGCCTTTGGCTTGAAGCTTTTTAGCCGCATCTTCGAGTTGTGTGAGTGTTTTTGGCAATTCGGTAATGCCGGCTTGTGTAAACAAGTCTTTATTGTATTGGAAACCATAACCTTCTAGGTTCAGCGGTTGTCCATACAATTTACCGTTTTTCGTCATTGGCTCTTTTGCCACGTCTACAAGATCATTAACCCATGGTTGATCCGAAAGATCTTCCAGGTTTTCGATCCATTTATCCATATCCGAGAAACCACCGTTGTTGAAAATGTCCGGTTTGTCACCCGAGTTAAACTTCGCAAGTAATGCTGCGCCGTAGTCAGCACCGCCGCCTACTGTGTCAACTTGAATTTTAACATTAGGATTTAGCTTTTGATATTCTTGAATTAATTTGCCAAGTTGATCGGCGATTTCTACTTTGAATTGGAACATTTTAATTGTAACTTGTTTACCGCCTGCAGCAGGTGTTGCTGTTGCCGCTCCACCCGTAGTTGCACTTGGCGTTGGCGCTGTTTCTTTCTTCGCGCAACCAACGGCAACTAAAGATAGTGAAAGTACAGCTGCCATACTGATCATTGTTAATTTTTTCATTGAGGTAAAGCCTCCCTTTTAAGTTTCAATCAACTTACCCTGATAACATCTCATTAGCTCGTCATCAGCTTACATGGTTTATTGTAAACACTTACTTAAACCCTTAACACAGAGGATATTGAACATAAAGGTGGAAGATTTTGAACATATTTGCAAAACTGTTAACCTTTTACCGAGCCTGCCGTAATGCCTTCTACAATATGTCTCTGCATGGCCAAGAAGAAAATAACGATCGGTAGGACGCCAAGTGTTAGACCAGCCAAGGCCAAATCCCATTGTTTCGTATATTGGCCAAAGAAGGAGAATGTAGCTAAAGGTATTGTTCTCAGATCTGGACTATTTAACACGAGTGAAGGCAGCAAATAATCATTCCATATCCATAAACTGTTTAAGATAATGACTGTCGTGGACATCGGCTTTAACAGCGGGAAAACAATTCGCCAAAATACTCCATACGGCGAGCAGCCATCCACAGTGGCTGACTCTTCAATTTCAAGTGGAATGGATTTAATAAAACCATGAAACAAGAAGACGTTCAGTGAAACACCGAATCCAAAATAACAAATAATCAAACCAAACTTGCTATCCATGAGTCCAACTGCATTAGCCACACGCACAAGCGGGATCATGATGGATTGAAACGGAATAACCATGGCAGCAACGAAAGCAATAAATACAAGATTGTTGAATTTACTTGATTTGCGTACCATTCGATAAGCGGCCATGGAACTAATCAATACAAGTCCCACATTACTGAGCACTGTAATAATTAAAGAGTTCATAAACGCACTTGGGAACTTCATGATTGCCCATACCTTCGTATAGTTGTCAAGATATAAGCTTGACGGAAGCTTAGCTGTGCTAGCGGCCAGCTCCGGAAATGTCTTAAGGGAGTTGACGATGACAAAGTAGAAAGGGACTAGAAATAAAAGTCCAATCAAGATGCCAAGCACCTCGAGTGTGAATAGTCGTCCAGAGTATTTTTTGACAGATTCCATTAAACTTCAACCTCCTTGCGTTTCGTATACATGACTTGGATGGTCGAAATAATGGCCACTACAACGAAGAATACTAACGCTTTTGCCGTTCCTAAACCGTAGTTGTTATTTCGGAACGCTTCTTGATAAATATTGATGGAAACAGACTCTGTTGAGTTGAACGGTCCACCTTTGGTCAAGGCAAAGTTCAGATCAAACATCTTGAAGTTCCATGAAATTGTGAGGAACAAACATACTGTAACGGCCGGCATAATGAGTGGAATGATAATATTCTTAAGTACTTGTAATCGGGTAGCTCCATCAATATAGGCCGCTTCAACCATATCTTTGGGCACATTCGAAAGCGCCGCAATATAAATGATCATTAAGTAGCCGGAACCTTGCCAAATACTAACGATGGCGATCGCCCAGAAAGCGGTTGGAGCATCACCTAACCAAGGTAGCTGGAAAAAACTTAGATTCGTTATTTCACCTAGTGTCCCGAACCCTTTGACGAAAATAAACTGCCAAATGAATCCAAGCAGTAATCCCCCAATAACGTTCGGCATGAAGAAAATAGTACGCAGTACATTTCTGGTTTTCAGTGCCTGTGTGAGCAAGAGCGCCAAAAGAAACCCGACAAGATTCGTGAGAATGACATCCGTCACGGTTATTCTTGTTGTAAACCAGAATGCGTTGCGATAGTCCGTGTCATGAAAAAGAAGGTGTTTGAAATTGTCTAGACCGTTGAACTTCACGGTTGTTGTCACACCATTCCACTCGGTAAATGAATAATAAATACTCATGAGAAAAGGAGTAACAACAATGAGCGCGAAAAAGATCAACGCTGGTCCGATAAACACCCATTGTTGGATAAGTCCTGCTAACCCTTTGTTGGCCTTCATGGGAATTTCCCCCTTACGATTATGTAACTATACCCTAAGTATAAAGCCCTTGTTCTTGGCAAAACACAGATTATCGTGATGCATTAGGTGGAATTTGTTGACCTCTCCTGCTACAATGTAGGGTGAAAAGTCTAAAAAGAAACCGAGTTGATACACCTTGTTTCGTCATAGTATACGTAATAAATTAATCCTTTTTCTGCTCATTGCGACCTTAGTTCCATTCACTACATCCATTATTGTTTCTTATATATTCACCAAGGAGAAAGTCACAGAAGACACAATTACGAATAATTCGGCCCTGATATCTCAAGCAAAAATGAATTTATTGAACTACTTAAATGGTGTTGTCCAAGCATCCACTACGATTTATACAGGTCAGTATTCATCTGTTGGTTATCTATACGATATTCTGCAAACCGAGCAAGAAATCGACTACATGAGTGATAAGGTTATCAAAAGCGGACTGCAGGTCATGTCCCACTCGGTTAAAGAGATCAAACAAATTTATCTTTACGCCTCCGTTAGCGACCGTTCTTATTTAGCGAGCAGCGACATTCAAGGAAGCACGATCGGTAAATATGAATCTCTTCGGCAGTTCCCCGAGAACAAAACCGTTTATTTTGAAACCACTCATGAAAGCCATAATTACAATATTGCACTTAATGTGTATTCTGCTCCAACCCCTGTCCTATCTATGCACCGTAAAATTATGTACTCCCCAAGTAACGTCTCGATTGGTGAGCTGATCATTGATCTTCAGCTGAATCTAGTCTCAGAAATATCTCAAAGCTTATTCACCCATGACCAAGAAGAACTGTATATCCTGGATGATAAGGGGTTCATCGTGTTCGGTCCTGATGTTTCTAAATGGGGACAACCTCTTGAAGCAAGCTGGGGGAATGAGGCGATTTATAGTGATCTCCAAAAAGGTTCCTATGAATGGAAAAACGGCGCTTATGCGGGGATAAATATTTATGAAAAAATGAAAACTGACTATGTGAACTGGACGATCGTGAAGCGGCTTCCCTACGAGCAATTAACGAAAAGTGCCAGACAGTTAACGTTAATTAATTCTTTGATCCTTACTCTGTTTATGTTGATTGTCATTGCCGGAACCATTTATATCAGCATTAAATTTACAGAGCCTATCAAACAATTACTTCGTTATATCACACGCATACAGGCGGGACAAGTTCAGTTAGGCCAATTGAATGCCGATATCGAGCTCACTCGAACGGATGAAATGGGCATTCTCGCCAATCGATTCCATGGCCTGATGCAAGATTTAAATCAAATGGTCATGCGCGAATACCGCTTAGAGCTTGCAAACAAATCGAATCAGCTCATGGCACTCCAAGCCCAGATCAATCCGCATTTTCTGAATAACGCACTGCAATCTATCGGTACATTAGCTTTACAGCACGAGGCTCCAAAGATTTACGCTTTAATTTCATATCTGGCTAAAATGATGCATTACAGTATGAACACCAACGAATCGGTTGTTCCTTTGCGTAAGGAAATTGAACATATTAAAGCTTATCTCGAGCTGCAAAAACAGCGATTCGAGCATCAATTTGAAATTATTTACGACATCGAAGAAAGCACAAAAGCAATCTCTGTACCCAAGATGATCCTTCAACCGCTTGTGGAAAATTATTTTAAGCATGGTTTTAAACCAAGTGAAACCACAGGCTTATTACGTATTCAGGCAACGATGCCTACAGATCGTGAGGATGAATATTTAAAGCTCATTATTGAAGATAATGGGATTGGTATAACGGAGGAGCGGTTGCGCGAGGTAAAAAGCCGACTGAATACCCCTTCCATAACCGATGCAGCCTGTATTGGACTTAGTAATGTGCTAACCCGAGTACAGCTCTATTTTACCGATGATGCAACTCTCGATATTGAACATGTACAACCACAAGGTCTTAGGATTGTCATTCACATTCCTATGAAAAGGGAGCAAACGGAATGAAAGCATTACTTGTCGATGATGAAAAGCATGTGCGCGACGCCATCCGTCTGCTAGTCAACTGGAAACAGTATGGCATAGAAACCATTCTGGAGGCCCAAGATGGTGAATCGGCCATTGATATGGTGAACACCCATCATCCTGAGATTATTATGACCGATATGATGATGCCCATTATGAATGGTGTAAAATTGCTTGAGTGGCTGCAAACGCATGCTCCTGACTCGAAGACGATCGTCATTAGCGGCCATGACGACTTCTCTCTACTTCGCCATACGTTGAAGTATGGGGGAACGGACTATATATTAAAGCCCATTGATCCCGAGCAGTTAAATGAAGCGTTAGATAAAGCCATTCAGGCTTGGAATAAGGATGAGGAGCTTCGTCATACTAATCGAGAGCTGAATATTGAAATGAACCAAATTAAGCCCATGTACTGGGACAAGCTGCTATCGAACTTAATTGCCGAACCCTCCGCCTATGATCAAGCGGCCGAGCAGCTCGAGAAAGAATTTCATTTATCTCGGACAACCCGAGAATGTCGTGTTGCTATTTTATCTTTAGATACGATGGAACGCAGTGTGAAGAACAAATTCAGTCATAATCTGGATTTACTGTTCTTCTCTCTCATTAACATATGTAATGAATTCCTCATTAACGATCAGCGCGGTTATGCATTCCGCCATTGGAACAGCGATAACGAAATTGTTTTGCTTCTATGGAAGGATCAATCTGGCTCTGAGGCATTTCTAGCTAAAATTAATGATGGGATTCGCACCGCGCTTCATACCCGCGTGGACTTCGGTATCGGAAGCTCTCGCTCCTTCCCGACGGATTTGGCTTTATCCTATCAGGAAGCCCGTGATGCTCTCAGACAGCGCAATCTCAAATCCAAGGAAACTTGGATTCACAGTACATTGAATACTGCCAAAACGATTCAGCCTGCGCTTACTTTCAGTCAATACGAGGAACGAATTCAACTCGCTATTCGCAGTGGCAGCATAGACCAAATTCAAGAAACGATTCAAGCATGGATGGATGCCGTTAAACTGAGTGAAGCCATTACACTCGAACAGCTCGACCATTGGTGGCGGGAGTATAGGGTGATGAAGCGCCGTTGGGTGCAGCAATTTTTCTCTAACATTAGTGAAGATCAGGTCAAACAGCTGCTCCTGGATGAGCCATCCAGTTTAATCGTTCCGTTGGATGAGTACGGGATCCTTTCTCTCTCATTGTGGCAGCAGGAACTCACTCGGAGTATTGTTCACTTATCGAAACTGCTTCTTGAGAGTCAGCAAAAGGACAAAAGCGTTATTTTTGAAATCGCCGAGTTCCTTGAGAAGCACTATCACGAAGATGTCTCTCTTCAGGACATCGCGAATCGATTCTACCTCAGCCGCGAGTACATCTCACGGAAATTCAAGCAAGAGTTCGAGGTAAATCTCTCTGATTATTTAGGTCAAATTCGCATGAGTAAAGCAAAGGTCTTGCTGCGTAATCCACATCTTCGGATTTCACAAGTAGCTGAGATGGTCGGTTACCAGGACGAGAAATATTTCAGCAAAGTTTTCAAAAAACTAGAGGGACTCACCCCAAATGAATATCGAAAAACAGCGAATTCTATCTAAAATTCTGTAAAAAATATGGAATATGTTATACTAGTAAATAGAGGTGATTTTCATGAACATGCCCATCGAGACTACGACTGCGAATTCTTTCCCTCGCGCCGCTTCGAAGGCTACCAAGGTAAGAAAGAAAACGTACGTATACTTGTTTGTGGGTTGGGTCATGCTGATCGCAATCGGAGTCGCCGCTGCTATGATGTACACAGAGCATTTGAGGCAAAAAATTGCAACCGATATCGCACAGCAAACCCAGCAACAACTGCAAGTGGTTCAACAAGACTATCAGAAGCAAGTGACCCAATTAAAAGATAGTGTTACGACAGATATGAAAGCTTTACAGACAAAGGTAGACTCACTGAATGAATTACTGGCTTTCACGAAGGACAGCGCTAACAGCAAAACCGATAACAGCAACCAGCTCTATACGCAGCTTGCCGACGTAAAGAAGAAGCTGGAAGAACTGCAAAAAAATCTGGATGTGTTAAAGTAATGAACGTGATCAGCATTCAACAAATCAACCGCGTCCTTCTTCTTGCATGCGCCCCGTTTCTGGGGATGCTGATTTGGCTGCTCTTCGTTACGGCGAATGTCCCTATCAGCCCGTTGATACATAAGGCGTCTACGCCGATCTCTTTGCATCAAGAAACGCTTACGCTTGATAACTTGCTGACCAAAGCGAATAGCGACGCTGTGCAAACCAAATCCATCATTCAGCAATATTTCGAGCTTTATGAGAAAAGTGCCGCAGAAGTAACGGCCATGCTCCAGAACGCTGCAGCACAAGCTGCGATACCCGGGATTATCTATGATACACGGATAACAGCCAAGCTCGGCAGCCCAATTCGACAAGCTTCATCTGGGAATATCGACTTAAAACTTTTTGCTTTGAATGAAAGCAACTATAAAGGTTATGCTCTTAAAGTAAACCTTAAGAGCGATAAGGCCATCAAACTTGTGCTTGGCAAGGATAAAATTGGCTCCAGTGAAACAACGCTGGATGCAGTCACACGTTATGGGGCTATCGCTGGTGTGAATGCAGGGGGCTTCGCCGATGATAACAAAGGCAAACGCTATCCGCTCGACACAACCATGATGAATGGGAAGTATGTGAATGGCTTCTTTCCTACCAACAACGATACAACCTTCATTGGCCTGAATAAAGACCGCAAGCTCATTGGCGGAAAGTTCAGTACTCAGTCTGAGCTAGACAAGTTGAACCCGATCATGGGATCTACCTTCGTTCCGGTTCTCCTGAAGAATGGTAACAAGATGTCGATTCCCTATCAGTGGCAAAGCTCACCGGCAAGAGCAGCGCGGACCATCATGGCCAACTACAAGCACGACCAGCTTTTGTTTATTGTGACCGACGGCTATGACGAAAGCGGTAATTCTGGAGCAACACTTGCTGAGCTGCAGGACAAAATGCAGCAATTAGGCATTGTGGATGCGTATAACTTGGATGGGGGCGGCTCCACCACTTTAGTCATGGGGGGCAGTGTCATCAATCGCCCATCTGATGGGAAGCTTAGACCGCTAGCCACCAACTTTCTATTTTTTAAATAACCGAAATTATTCACACTTTATTCGTTTCTTTTTTTAGAATGGTTGGGTATAATAAGCCTTAACTATGCTCTAGGATCCCCAAAGCTGAAAGACTTTTAGCACGCTAAAAGATCCCAAAGCTGAGAGACTTTTAGCACGCTAAAAGATCCCTATATTAGGAGGTGCAGCAATGTTTGGTTTATCAGCAACATTTTGGCTCGTTAATACCGTTTTTCTATTATTCATCGTCGCTATGATGACGGCTTCCTATAACGAGGACAAAACAAAAGGTTTATAAACAATTGAAATGCAACAAAAAAAGCATCTGTTTTCTCCGCTTGGAGAAACGATGCTTTTTCTTTTATTACGCTCTAACCTTTAGCAAGTTCATTTCAGTTACACATACGCCGCAAATATAGCGTTCTTTGAATTCACTAACACTTTCCATACTTCCGCAAAACACACATTTTGGACGATATCTCTCTAGTATGATATGGTCACCCTGCACCAAAATTTCGACAGGATCTCCTTCATTCATTTGATATCGCTTTCTTAATGATTTAGGCAGTACAATACGTCCCAATTGATCGACTTTACGAACGACTCCGGCTGGCTTCATCATAGGACTTCACCTCTCTTCCGCTCACGTTTTCCATGCCCTCTACTTCATCTAGCATATCTATACGGACTGATACGGATTACTATTCGCCGTTATTTAAGAAACTCCTGCTAATGACATGCTGAAACTTTCTTTTCCTGTCAAATATGTCGGCTCAGCCCTAATATTGATAGGCCTTAAGTTCTAATCAAGACCAACGAAGCCGGTCTGCCGCAAGCCTTCATACAGCATGATCGCTGCCGAATTCGATAAATTGAGCGATCTGACCGCATCTGACATTGGCAACCGCAGCAATGTTTCGGGATGCTGAGCTAACAGTTCCTCAGGAAGTCCTTTGGTTTCTTTGCCAAAAACAAAAAAATCTCCGTCCTGAAATGTAAAATCTGTGTAACGTTTGGTTGCCTTCGTTGTTGCAAAGAAAAAACGATGCTCTTTGTAAGCCTCTAGCACCTCATCAAATGAGTCATGATACTCGAGCTTAACGGAGTGCCAATAGTCCAATCCAGCGCGCTTTAACGTCTTGTCATCCGTCTGAAAGCCTAGCGGTCTAACCAAATGGAGATATGTGCCGGTCGCTGCGCAGGTTCTGGAAATGTTACCTGTGTTTGCAGGAATCTCAGGTTCTACTAATACAATATGAAAAGCCATCTCTGTCAAATTCACCTCATTCTCTATCCTATTATAAGCGAATACGGAATGCAATTTTACACAGGGTTAACTTTATCTTAATATCTCGATGATAGAGCGCTGTCATAATAGAGTTATCCTCGATAAAAGGAGTCCACCCATCGATGAAAAAGAAAATCCTAGTTGTTGATGACGAACCTTCCATTTCCATGCTTATAGAATTCAACTTGAAGCTTGTAGGTTTTGAAGTCCATTGCGTATTCGATGGCGAAGCTGTCTTCGATGCCATCCAAACGTTTCGTCCCGATCTCATCGTTCTCGACTTAATGCTTCCGAAGATGGACGGGTTCCAAGTGTGCCGCAAGCTTAGAAACCAGAATAACCTTGTACCCATTATTATGCTTACAGCTATGCAGGATCTCACGGATAAAATTGCCGGCTTGGATAACGGAGCTGACGATTATATGACCAAACCCTTTTCACCGCAGGAGCTCATTTCTCGTATACAGGCCATACATCGGCGAATCCAAACCTTACCGTCCTCGACAGAAAATGCGCCTATCACGATTGGCCAAATCGCCATTAAAGCCGATCAACGCGAAGTTATGGTGAATGGCTCCCCGATTGAACTTACACCTAAGGAATTCGAGCTGCTGCTCTTCCTGTGTAAGCATCGCGGCAAAGTCCTTAGCAGACAGCAGCTTCTCCATGGGGTGTGGGACTATCACTTCCTCGGAGATACCCGCATCGTCGATGTTCATATCTCTCACTTGAGAGATAAAATTGAGAACAATGCACGCAATCCGGAATATATTATGACCATCAGGAACGTTGGCTATAAGCTAACTGAGCCTGTTGTGAAGGAATCGTTGGCTTAAAGGCCTCTTCGTCAGGATTGAATCCATATCCCCCAAGTCTGCGCTCGGGGACCCGTTTAACGCGGTTCGATACGGAAAATAGGGCAACTGAAACTGCTTATTTGTTCGAATAGCTCTTGTTATGGATACTTAAGCAAGCTATGTTTGCTTATTGACCGCTAATGCTCTCAGAATGTCATGTTTTTGCAGAGCATAAGCACGATCTGTGGTCTTATCTCACGAAATACCTCGATAGTTAGAAGGAATTAGCACACCTAGCTTGCCTATTCATTCCTTAGCAAAATGTAGATATTATAAATGACCTAGCCGAAGGCTAGGTTTGTACGCGAGATAGACATGGATATGTTTTACACGCCAAATAAGCTATAAAGCACCTCCATCTCCCACTGTGCTAGTGGAATTGGAGGTGCTTTTGCGTAAAACTCGGGGCGTTCTCAATTATGCGAACACTTTTGAGACAGCCTCTTTTTTTCTAAGACTAACCAATCAACATACAGCTGTTCATTAAGGAAATGGGTGCGAAATCAACTTCAGCTTCATCTTTCCCAGCTAAAGGACTGGAGCGACGTTAATCCCCGAAAAAGATTGAATTTGAAAATCTAATGGACTCGACAGCCCTTAATCGACTTAAAATGATGAAAATAAGATAGATTGAAACCGAATAACAGCGCTGAAGTCCGTAAACTCGGAATCATCGCTCCAAATAGGCTGTTAAGGGCATCCAGGTCCGTTAAACGTCTATTTCCGCTTGGCCTCATTAGCTGTGTGCGTTAATTGGTCCGTCGTAGTTTTTTTACTATGTACGCATATATAAAAGTTTTATATTGCCACTCCGACCGCCTTAAGCCAAGCTTTGGCTATTAGCGCATGTCCTGCCGGTGACGGGTGCACGCCGTCTGGTGCCCAGAAACTGGAGGGTGCGAGCATCGAAGCCTGTGCGAATATACCGTCCAGCGGAACCAAAAGGGCACCAAATTCCCGTGCTAACTCCCGCACGACATTAATTTTGGGATCTAGATCTTCACGCCACTGCTTACGGTCTTCCGGCACTGGCAACACGAATGGCTCGATCATAATCAGCTTAGCCCCGAGTTCCTCTTTCGTGCGGACAAGCAGTTCCCGGTAACCTTCTTCGAATTGTTCCACAGATGTAGGATCGTTCCGGTCATATCGTCTCCAGCAGTCGTTAATACCAATATAGATGGAAACCCAGCTCGGCTGTAGTGCGATGCAGTCCTGTTCCCAACGAGACTGCAGATCTTTCACTCGATTCCCGCTAATCCCCCGGTTCAGGAATGTAACCTGTTGTTCCGGATAAGATGAACCGAACAGCGCTGCTGTCATCAGCGCATACCCTTTGCCCATATCAGCTGGATTTTCCCTCACCCTGCCGGCATCCGTAATACTGTCACCTTGAAATAATACGATGTCACCTTGCTTGAATGGCACTCCCATTTGCACATCCTCCTACTTTGAATTTAACCATTTTAAAATCCGTAAAGACGCCAAGGCTTATGTCCGCCGAAATAGCGGGCAACCTTTCGCGGTGATTCCACGGGAAAGATCCGCCAGTCAGGCATCTCCGTACCTCGGGAAAGAATCGCTTCATCCCCCTTGTTCAAATCCAAAATGATTTCGTCTTCACCCGCTTCTACATAGACGGTATGCTCGGCAACTCTGGTTCCGGATATCGTCCAGTGAATTACACCGGTCCAGCCTGTCTTGATGATACACGGCTCCCCAGCCAAACTCTTCACTCGAATCATTTGGGTTTCACCATCACGACGTACCGCGCTGATTAAGAAAGCTCCTTCAGTTCGCAAATTTTCGAAAGACGCATCTTGCCACTCGCCCGGCACAGCTGGGAATACGCGTATCTTGCCGCCCCAGCTTTGAAGCAGCATGTCGTGGATTGCTTCTGCACCGGCGAGGGGCGTCTCGATGACAGGCCCTGCTTCTTTATACATTGTATTCGGTTTCAAGATCAACATCAACGATTGCAAATAAAGCAATGCCTCATCTCCTGAGCCGAGAATAGCTGCTATAGAAGCCGCCCCAGTAAGGCTGAAGCCGCGTAAGTCGCCTTCCTTTCCGATCCAATGACGAAGCGAGGTTGCGATCAGCTTCCGGTCCTCTTCCTTATCGCAGCCGATCAAATGAAGTGGAAAAATCGCAAGCAGATGACTGAAATGTCGGTGACCGTATGCTAGAGGCATGTCATGTCCAATCATAAATCCCGTCTCATCTACAGGTAACGGAGTCAGTCTTTCCAGAACTTCCTTCCATTTCCCGGTAAGCGGATCTTCCACCGTCAGCCGCTGGCATATTTCCAAAAGGGTCAGACAGCCCCAGCGCAGCAAAGCAAGATCGTAATGCGCGTCGCGCACCTTCGTTTTCATAAACGAGCCATATTCAGGTGAAATGGTAGGCGGAAGATGCAGACAACCGTCATCGCCTTCTTCAAGAATGTGAAGATAATAGTTCACGCTTCTGCGCAAAAGAGGAAATAAGATGGTTTTCAGCATCTCATCATCCATGCTATACCGATACTGGCGCCAAACATTATGACAAATCCAGTTCAAATTCCCTACTTCATCATCTACCTTGGCCCGCAAATCATAGCTGCAGCTGCGACCAAGTCCTGAGGAATCATGCCTGTAGGACTCCGAAACATTGGTTATTAGATTTTCCCTGTTTTCGTCTAATGCGCGAACAAGCGACATCCCTATGTCCAGTCTATTTGCGGTATACACCGGTGAGTAACTCATTTGCACATTCATATTGAACCAAACACCAGGCCATGGCGTTGAAGTTAGCCATGGGCCTTGATTATCAATCAATGGATGATCCGCACGCGTGGCAGAAGCCAATTTATACATTTGTATCCAATAGAAGCTTTGGAGCCGCCCATCCGGAACCGAGACGAAGCTTTGCCGATAATAGTTGTGCCACCAAAGGCGGTGAACGCCCACCCATGCATCGAAATCAACGCTAATGGCTTGAACAACCGCTTTCACCGCTTTATCAACCGCAGCTTCATCATGCCCATTAATAACGGAAAGGAAGCAAACTCGGCGATTCAGCGACACTTGCACTTCCTTCCAGGCAGTTACACAGCCATCCTCGCCTGAATATCGCTGAATGCAAAGGTTCACCGTATCTCTAACCGTTTTTACCACATCAGTTGCAGGTATATATTGATTTAAATTAAAGCCATCCGCATTCTTCAGCACGTGATCAACTTCCGGGTAGGCGTACCACGCAAACTGAGTACCACGCTCCCCTTCTGATGTCTCCATCTCGATGGCCATGACCGGTTCCTCGCTATGGACAATGGAACGAAGCTTTACCACGCCCCGGGTCGTCGTCAAATTAGCACGAAGCTCCGCGTTCCATAAGTCTACCCGCATGCTTGTCGGATGATAAATCATACCTTCCATCTCGAGGTCAAGCTCACCTATGGGCACGCGTGGAGGGAAGCCGGGTTTGTCGGTCCGGTTTGCCGTCACATCTGTGCGTCCTGTGACAAAACGGAGCACGTGCCGTTTCTTCGCATTTTCCTCCCCATACACCATCGCGCCGATCGAGCCATTACCAATGAAGGCCCCTTCATCCCAACTGACTGGCTTTACAACCCATTCCATATCATTGTCGGCCATAAAATGTTCCCATTCCATATCATTCATTGCAAGCAGCCTCCCCTATCCTTTTATCGCTCCAATCAGAGCGCCTTTAACGAAATATTTTTGGAGAAAGGGATAAACAAGCAGAATCGGTACCGTTGCCACAATAATAGTCGCATATTTCAACGTAACCGAGAGCATTGCCGAGGCGCCGTCCGAGGCCCCTAAGTTTGAGCTTGCTTCCCCTTGGAGCAAAACTTCTCGGAGGACGAGCTGCAGCGGATAGAGTGACCGGTCCTGCAAGAAAATCATTGCATTGAACCAAGAATTCCAATGACTGACACCATAATACAACAACATAACGGCAATAACCGGCATGGAAAGCGGCAAAATGATCCGGAACAAAATGACAAAGTCATTCGCGCCGTCTATTTTGGCCGACTCCTCCAACGCATCCGGAATCGCTTCGAACGCAGTTTTCATCAGAATAAGATTAAATGTGTTAATCGCTTGAGGAATAATGAGCGCCCATAACGAATCAACGAGTCCAACTCCTTTAATCGTCAAATAGAGAGGAATTAGTCCACCGCTGAAAAACATGGTAAACACGATAAACAGCAAAAGCGGTTTACGGTAGGCTAAGCTTTTCCTTGATAACGCATAAGCCCCAAAAGCTGTAAGTACAATGTTGAGAAACAGACCCACCAGCACAACAAAAAACGTATTCCCGTATCCTTTCAGGATCATGGGGTTTCGAAACACGTTCGTGTAAGCATCCAGTGAAAATCCGAGCGGCCGCCATAAAATGCCTTTGTGCGCCATCAGAGCTCCAGCGTCACTAATAGAGGCAAACGCGACATAAACGATTGGATATATCGTAATGATCATCAAGAATGTCAAGAAAATCACATTGATAGAATCAAAGCTTTTTTCTGACAATGTTGCCCGGTTCAGCATGATTATACCTCCTTTCTACCATAAGCTAGTATCATTTAATTTTCGGCTTAACCAGTTGGAACAAATGAGCAGAATAAAATTGATCATCGAATTAAACAAGCCAACCGCGGAGCTGAAGCTATAATTGAAGTCTTGTAAACCAACCCGGTACACGTAAGAAGATATGACATCCGCCGTTTCATATGTGCCTGGATTATAAAGCAAAATGATCTTTTCGAACCCGACATTCATCATTCTTCCAATCTCCAAAATGAGCAGAATGATGATCGTCGGCATTAAGCCGGGAAGCGTCACATTCATCATCTGCTTCCACCTGCCTGCGCCGTCTATTTTAGCCGCTTCATATTGCTCCTGATCAATGCCGGTCAAAGCTGCCAAGAAGATAATCGTTCCCCACCCGATATGCTGCCACACGCCTGAAGCTACATAAACGGAACGGAAAAAGCTCGGTTCAAGTAAAAATGTCGTCCGTTCCCCGCCGAAAAAGACAATGATGTCATTCATGACGCCGTCGCTAACGGTGAAATCTTTGATGATGCCGCAGATGACAACTAGTGAAATGAAATGAGGCATATACGTAATGGTCTGAACCGTGCGTTTAAATAAGGCATGTCTCACTTCATTGAGAAGAAGCGCTAGCACGATCGGTGCCGGGAATCCGAACAATAGCTGATAGAAGCTGATAAGTACTGTGTTTTTTATTGTCCTCCAGAAATACGGCCCAGTGAAGAATGCTTGAAAATGCTCAAAGCCTACCCAATCGCTCCCCCAAATGCCAAGGCGTGGAGAAAAATCCTTAAAGGCGATAATAGCACCATACATCGGTCCATAATGGAAGATTACATAATAAAGCAGCACGGGAAAGAGCATCACATAAAGCAGTTTATTTTTACGAATATCGATCAATATCCCTATTCGGGATCTCTTTTTCGGTATGAAGGTACTGACCGTTTCAGGACTGATTGTGTTCATTTCTCTGCTCCCTCTCTATCCTCGGGCTAATTCCATGCAGGTGAATACAAGCCACTTACCAAAGGCTGGCTTATGATTCCGTATTCACCTGCAAGATGCCCAAAAGGTGTTATCTTTTGTTATAGCGGTCAAGCGCATCCTGATAGATTTTTGTGACCTTATCGATACCCATTTCATTAATGCGTTTTACGTACTCATCGAACTTCTCGATGGGTTCCTTGCCCATAATGAATTTCACGAACATTTCTTCTTTATAGCTCGAAATCGCTGTGTTCAATTTGGCAACTTCCTTGCTTTCGTCTATTGTTGGTGTAATGAAAAGCGGCATAACATGCTTGGCTGCATCCGTTTCACCCCAAATTTTAATCGCTTCGTCCTGCTCCTTGAACGTATTGAAGCTTTTTCGGGAGTCACCTAGAAAAGGACCATTCGGCTTCGTATACTGTGATACCATTTGTTGAAGATTAAACTTCTCATTTTTTGTAATTTTCTCGCTAAATTTAGGGACATTGTTTTCCATCTTGTAGCTTTCGCCTTCAATACCGAAGTTGAATAACAAGCTGCCTTTTTCACCATAAGCATAATCCATCCATTTAACCGCGAGCTCAGCGTTCTTCGAATCGCCTGACACGGCTTTACTGGCAACCGGATTGTACTTGAAATCACGCTGACCGATAAAAGCGCGTTCCCCTTGCTTCAAAGTCGGATATGGAGCTGCAACTAGTTGGAATTTCGGGTTTTTCTTTTTCCCAGTATCCATCCATCTACCCATGCCTCCGCTTAATAAACCTACGGTTGCTCCCGCACTGTCACTCATTAATTTGTTGTCCAACGCTTTGGAATCCGTATTAAGTGCAAAGTCTTTATCAAACAATCCTTCCGCATACCATTTACGCAGCAGAGTCAAAGCATCTTTAAACTGCGGATCGATTGGACCGTATTTCACCTTTCCTTGATCATCGATATAGAACCGATTAGCCGTTTTGAAAGCGCCAATGAATGCGTCCTGGATGTTCAGCTCACTGGTATACTGGGCGGTAAATGGTGCGGTTGCGCCTTTCTTTTCTTTGAAAGCTTTTAACACCGTATACCATTCATCGATCGTCGTAGGAACCTGCAGGTTCAATTCATCCAGCCAGTCCTTGCGTATCATTGGCCCTCGGAACACTAACCCATTATCAGGACGAATCATCGGAAATGCGTAATATTTGCCGCTGTCCGTTTTGATCATCTTGTCTAATTCCTTGTCCTGCTGAAGCAATTTCTTTAAGTTCGGCGCATTCTTGTCGATCAAATCATTGAGTGGAAGAATGACTTTATCGGCAATCGCTTTCTCGGGTCCGCCTGGATAAGCGGCAGTCCCGCCTCCGCCCCAATTATATTCAATAACATCCGGTAATTTATTGGATGCAATCATTAGATTAAACTGCTCCTTCGATTGCCCGTCAGCCGGATGTGTATACTTCACTTTCACACCGGTTTCTTTTTCAAGCTGCAAGCCGAACGGCGATTCCGCCAGATTAGGAACAAAAGATGCCAAGTTGGTGTCGATCTGTTCCCAAGACGTTAACGTTTCTTGCGTACTAATTGGATACTTAGCTCCAGCCGCTGTTGGGGCAGCAGATGCTTTAGGTGAAGTCGTGCTCACACCTGCCTCTTGTTTGGAACAACCAACGAACACACTAGATGCCACTACAACGCTTAATGCCATACTAAAAGACTTCTTGTTCACATATTTTCCCATGTAAATCCCCCTCAGATGAATTGCTTCTAGGCACTTCGGTGCACCGTGGTTTCATTATGTAACGAAAACCATGAATCGGATATCGTTAAAACCGAAACTGCATCATTAAAATCGATAATAATCAACCTTCAATTTACGCAATCGCTATGTAAAAACGGAAAAGCCGCGCAAGCATGCTTGTACGGCTTCTTTCATGTCATTGAATATCCTTATATTTGCCTGGAGTAATGCCCTCAAATTTCTTGAAAATCCGATTGAACGTATTCATGTCCGAGTATCCGACTTTTTTCGCAATGTCCGTGACAGATAAGACTTGAAGAGAAAGCAGCCGCTTGGCTTCTTCTAATCGGGTTCTGCTAATAAAATCAAGCAAGGCTTCACCCGTCTGTGCTTTGAACTGTTTGGATAAATAGGAAGGCGTTAACCCGAACTTATCGCCTACCATGGAGATGTTCAGATTCTCCTCAGCGTAATTGCTTTTGACATATTCCATTACCTGTTGGCTAAGTTGGTTGTGATCCTGCCCACGGTCCTCTTGAATGAATTGGCACACCTGACTCAGCACTTCTCGAATCTGTACCTTCATTTCTTTGATGGTTGAACTGCTCATCAATCGGTCGATTGGGTCCGTTTTTACGATTAACGCTCGATTATTGCTGCTCGTACCGATTTCATCCATCGTTTTTAGCAGCGTACTTATCAAATCAAACATGAGACACTTGGCGAGCGGAACGGACAAGGACGCGTCCGATACGTTAATCTCGATGATTTCGTCGATAATTGCACTCGATTTTTCAAAATCCCCTGATTTCACAAAATTGATCAGCTGATGCTCTACAGGTAATGGATAGTAGTAACTTCTGGATTGCCTAACCGTTTCTGAACTCGGTAAATCATCGTACCCAATAATTTCCCCGCTCCCCATAACGAGTCGGTACTCTAAGGCTGCCAAGGTTTGCTGGTAAGCTGGTGGGATCCCATACAGCTCCTGATGGATGCCGCTGATCGCCACAGTCAAATGGACATGGAAATGTTCTAATAAGAATGATTTCACCTGATCGGCAATACGCTTCAACTCTTGCGAATCCGGATCTGTCCCGAAATTTACGATGCACGCTTGCATATTGTCTACTTCCGTAATGAAGGCTTGATTGTGATGACCGATCACTTCTTCAGCGACATTCATAATAATGAAATGCAGCATTCTCACTTTCTCAGGAGCGGCATACTCGTCAATCTCAAACTTGCCGAAATGCTCGATGTGAAATAACAAAACGGCAAAATACGGTGAAGCCAAACGAATATCGTGGGCAGCAAGCAATTCGTGTATCGGGACATTTTGTTCCAAACGGCCTTTCAGCAGCCCCTGAAGAAAATGCGAACGAATGGCATCACGATGCTGATGCAGCCGCCTATCAATCTGTTCTTTTTCCGCAAACGTATTATTCAACGCATCTTGTAAAAATCCGTATTCATTCGAGCCTTCATGAAAGGATATCCCTGATTTCACAGAAAAGCTCCGAATCAGTAGGTTGATTGGGTTATAATTTTTTCTCAAAAAGAGATAAGTGACAAGTCCCCCCATGATAAGGCTCAAGATTACACTGGCATAAATCAGCTTCTTCATGTATTTCATCTTGTCATCATATAATTCGGCGGGAATCGTTGAAATGTATTTCCAACCTGTGCTGCTTGAGGTGATATAAGAAACGGCTGCCCTTTTACCGGAGTCCTCGCTAATAAACATCCCATTTTTGCTAGAAAGTTTGTTGTAATCCAGAAAGTCCGTTCTAGCTTCAAAGCCAGTTGAAGCAATTAGACGGTTTTCCTTATCGAGTACCGCTATCGAGGTTTTATCCGACGTGGATGGAATATTATCCAGCAGCTTGGAATCCTTAATGACAAATAAAATGACTGCGCCTGGATGATCTGGGTTGGCGAGTATGACGGATTTGGCATACATCACAGCTTTGACTGCCTGGCCGTCTTCCCTAAACGTAATGGGGGCATACTCCTGGATGTAAGGCTTATCAAAAAACTTCGCCCACTCCTCGTAGCTCATCCCGTCTTTCTCGCGGATCTTTTCAAACAACATACGGCTGTTCGTGTGATCACGTGTGGATATAACCGTGTCGCTATTCCGGTAGTAGATATAGATTTGCTCAATAAAATCATTCGCTGTCTGGTACACCCGCAGATCGTTGGCAATGCTAACCAAATCGTAATAGTCGCTATCGGTCAATGGCTTCACCGTATTCATAAAACCAGTTACCATCTTGCTTAAAGCGATTTCCAAGCTTAACCGCTCAATACCGCGAAGGCTATTATCAATCGCTTGCTCCATCTGCTCTAGGGCTGACTTGTTCGCACGGTTGACTTCCGATTCCACAACATGCCAGGCAGCTGCGTATAGAATCCCGCTAATGATAATCGGGATAAGAAGTACAGAAATATAAGATATGAGCCACGTGACGATAACACTGCGTTTGTTGAAGCGGATTCGAGCAAGATTCATTGGATTACCCCTCATTGCCATGTTGTAACTGCTTTCACCACCATTATACAGAAAATATGGCAGGATTGAAGAACTTATATTGTATATAAAAGGAAAGTTGGAATCGATCAGTATGTAATTACCTCACTAATGCGTGAGGAAGCCAGCGAATTTATCGAAATCAGGCAACTCATCGAGGGGAAATATCCGTATCTCATGTAAATGAATTCAAACATTCTCAACATGCAGTGAGTATCTTTCGAGCGGAAATCCGATCCTGCACGCGAAGGCTTTACTGAAAATCTTCGAACTTCTACTATTTAATTTGTCGGATTACCGCTTTGTGGTCTTTCTTCTGGGCATCTTTTCACTTGTGTTTAGCTTGTGGGGATTACCCAAATCCGTCTTTGTTGTGAAATGGCCAGTACGTGTTGGGTGACAAATAAGTTTTGAAGTGCAAGAAACCAGCAAACTCAAGGGTTTGCTGGTTTCTTTCTTAAAAATAAATTACTTGCCATTTGGCCTACCACCTCAAGCCGGTTTTTATGGCTTACTGGCTTTGTTTTCGCCTTGCCTTTAAGCCGGCACCAGCCCCCGTCGGTGCCGATCCTTATACAATCGACCGACACTCGGCTACGTCCAAGCCGAAAATAAATTTTTGCACCGCCTTGGCGACACCATCCTCATTGTTGGAGGAGGTAACGGCATCGGCGATCGCCTTGACGTGCTCCTCGGCGTTGCCCATCGCTACGCCGAGCCCCGCCGCCTGCAGCATCAGCACGTCGTTATCGCTGTCTCCAACCGCCAAGACCTGCGTCATGTCGATGCCGAGCAGTCGGCAAACCTCCCGCACGCCGCTTTCCTTGGTGATCCCCTGGACGGAGATCTCCACATTGACCGGTGCGGAAGCAGTAATCTCCAGCCCGCCCCAGCCGAGCAGCTCCTCACGGATGCGCGCAACTACCGCCAAATCGTCATGCTTCATGCCGAACTTCATCCAGTCGGTTTCAAACAGCTCTTCGCTCCAATTACGCCGGCTGGACAAGCTCTCCACGGAATAGCCCCAGAAATGCGCATCCTCGCGGAGAGCCAACTCATGCAACCGGCGAACCGTTTCGCGGGGCAAATGGGTGCGGGCCATCAATCGGCCTGGCCCTTCCCAGATCTCCGCACCGTTTAACAGGACCATCGGGGAATCGAGCTCCAGCTCCTCCCAAAAATGGCTGGCCGTCTGCACACCCCGGCCCGTGGAGAACATGACGGTTACCCCATGGTCCACTGCCTTACGCAGCCACTTCTTCGTTTCTTCCGTCACCTGCTTATCGTCAGTAAGCAGCGTGCCGTCCATATCCAAAGCTAGCAATTTATAATGCGACATTTCCTCGTTCTCCTCCGTACACTCCTTCCGATTACAGCGACAGGCTATCAACAGGTACCTCAAATACGCGCTTCAACACCAAACCCGCGGCCAGAGCCGCTTCGTTCGGTTTCTGCCGCATGTAATTGAGCCGCACCCCACGGCACGTTTCCGGCACGTTAGCCATAATCCGCTCGTCCATGACCTGGATTAGCAAATCGCCAAACGACTCAAGCAGCTTGCCCGTCATCAGCACCTGGTCGGGATTTAGAAACGTCACCACGTTGCTAACGGCCAAGCAGAGCGCCGTCACAACGGTTTCGTATAGTTCTGCCATCCGCGGCTCGCCGGTACGAACGCCTTCAGCGAACTCATCCAGCGTCAATCCGGCATTCATTGCCAGTCCGCTTGTTGATGCAAGCGTAGTCAGGCAGCCCATTCCCCCGCAGTGGCAGCGGTAAACGTTGGCACCCGTGAAAGCCTTGTAATGCCCAAATTCCCCAGCTACGAAATTGGACCCGGTCACCAACTGATTATCGGCTACGATCGCGCCGCCTATGCCGTAATCGAATTTCAGCGTTATATTGTTCGACGAGCCCCTAAGGCTTCCATTCATGTTTTCATTGATCGCCAATAAATTAACGTCGTTTTCCAGATAGAAGGGCATATCGTACCTATTCTCCAGCCGCTCCTGCAAAGGAAACCGGCCCCACCCAAAACCAGGCAGTCGCAGTGCGATTCCCTGCTTGGAAACCACCAGTCCCTGAATGCTCAGGCCGATCCCTTTGATCCGGCTCCGTTCCGGAACTAGCTGCAGGAGCTCATCGATAACCTCGCACACGGTGGCGATAATATGGTCTTCGTTCACGTACCGATCTACCGGGCGCCTGGCTTCGCCGACAAGATCGTAGCGAAAATTGTGCAGGGCCCCCTGGACATATTTCCCCGCGAGTTCGATGCCGATGGCGAACATGTTGGCGACATTGATCGTCAGCGGAACCGGCTTGCGGCCTCCGCTGCTTGCGCCGGGCGTACCCTCGATTACGATATCCTCCAGCAGCAGCCGGTTGACGATATTGGTCACGGTTTGCTGAGTCAGCCCCGTTTTGTCGGCCAACTCCACGCGGGATATCGGTCCTTCGGCAAAGATCAGGTGCAGCACCTTCTGCTGATTAATCGATTTGAGCAGTTGCTGGCTGGTTACTCTAGTCATTCGCTTTTTCACCACTCCTTTTGGCGTTCCGGGGTGTATACACAATTTAAGAGACCAACCATTTGGCGAAAAAGCTTCGTGATTTCGGGCTGCTATGTTACTCAATAATGGAGCCCGCATGCGGCATTTTACCTGATCGCTACGCCGGATTTTACGTTCTAACGATCTTTTGCCCACTCCGTCCCGGGGCATTACCGCATGGAGAACCTGACTTAGTATCGATGGTGCAACTCTTCTATGAATCCGCCAGGATTCGCCGCAGCACCGGCTCAAGACCGTCGGCCATGCGCATGAAGCCCATGTCCGTCGGGTGGACACCGTCCACGGTCGCTTCAGCCGGATCTGCGCCGAGCAGTGTTGAGCCGTCGAAGAAGAATAGACGGCGGTCTCCCTGTTCCTGCAGCTGCTCAACATGCTCTCGCTGGAACGTCAGTCGTTCCAGCCGACTGCGCAGCAGCTCGGGCTTCAGCGGCTCCAGCCCGTATGGGACCCGCGATATGACGAGCATCGGTGCCTCCGGGTGAGCTTCCCGCAGAATGCGGATAAACTCCGGCAGCGTCTGACGGTAGCTTTCGGTGCTGCCAGAGTTGCCTTCATAATCAAGGACGAGCAGCGCTGGGTCCTCGATCTGAGAAATGAGGCGGGCCAGCTCGGGCTCGCCCTTGCCGTTGCCGGAAAAGCCGAGATTAATAAACTCATAATTGATCCTTCGGCTAAGAATATTCGTGTACGCCATTCCCGGGCGGGAAGCGCATCCTCCCTGCCCGATCGAGGTGCCGTACAGGACAATCCGCTTCTCCGATTCATAAGCCTTAGGGGGAAGAATCCGCGCACCTGGCTCCAAACCGATCCAGACTGCCTCTACCCCTTGATACAAGGGGAGATTCAGGGTAAACTGGCGCAGACCGCCGCTCTCTCCTGCAAACAGTTCGCTCTCGTACTCCTGCTGCGACGGCAGAAACCTAGCCGTCCCGGCATACAGCTGGGCACCGGCTTCGCCTATGTAAGCATCGACTCCGCCTTCACCCGTAGCCGGCATATGATACATGCCGGTCTTGGCTTTCAATCGCATCCGAACCGCCACCGACGGCGAGTCCGTCTGGAAGCGGATCTGTCCGCCCGCAGTGCAGTTAGCCAGGTCATCCACTGCGGACGGGATCTCCTCGTTCGGCTTCACCGGAAGGCGGCGGTACTGGTACTCCAAGTTCCACCAGGCAAGGCCGGAAACGCGGAACGGACTCTCTAGGGGAGTGTGCCACTCTTTCCTGACAACTCCGCCAGTCTCCACTTTCATATGCTTATCCAACTGAAGGGCATTCCCTGTCGGTTGATTATTCTCGGCCATAAACCGCCCACCTCCATGCAAAATGAATCAACATTCTTATCCATTTATCGCTCAACCGCCTAGCCTATATCTGCTAAAATGATTCCTGCGCCAGCTTACTTCCCCCTAAGCCTTCACGCGTCCGCTTTCATCTAAATTAACCGGCTTGCCCCGTCGAACCGATTCATAAGCCGCCAAAGCGACAGCAGCCGACCGAAGGCCGTCCATGCCGGTAATCGGTACTTCCCGGTTGCTTCTTATCGCATCGATGAAAGCCTGCACCAGACTTTGGTTCATATCATCTCCCCAGTAGCTCCACTGGGCTTTCATACTCTCGTCGCTGTAGACCTCGCTCTTCTGGGCGAAGGCATTGACGGAAAGCAGACCGTTCGTTCCTACAATCTCCATCGTAACATCGCCCCAGTAAGGGAAAGACTTCGTGCGCGACCAGCTGGTATCGATCGAAGCAAAAGCTCCGTTCGCGAACTTCACGTGCAGTATTCCGGCGTCATCCACCGGAATCTCATGGAACAGGGTTGCAACTTCAGCGTATACCTCCTTTACAGGACTTTCCAGCATCCAGTTGAGCAGATCCATGACATGTACGGAATGATCCAGTAGGGCGCCTCCGCCAGATAGCGCTGGATCAATGAACCAGCCTCCCGGCATGGTGCCCCGGTTCGTGCCTTTCACTGCAACGATCTCACCGATCTCGCCCCTGTCGATCGCTGCTTTCGCCTGCACAATTGCAGGGAGGAAGCGGCAGGGAAACGCCGTCATTAGCTGGACTCCGTTCTTCTCGCAGGCAGCTACCATCTGTTTCATTTCCTCCACGTTCAAGCCGAGCGGCTTCTCGCACAGCACATGCTTTCCCGCTTCCGCTGCGGAAATCGTGAGCTCGGCATGATGAACGTTCTCCGAGCAGATGACCACCGCATCACATCCGCTGCTTAGCAACTCACGGTAATCCGCAAAATAACGGATTTCGGCATCCTCCTGCAAATACGGCTCCACCCGGGCACGGTTCTCATCCGATATGCCCGTTACCTTCACTCCCGGTAGCCTCCGAAGCTGGCGATAGAAGCCGGCAGCATGGCCATGGGCGAAGCTGATCATTCCTATCTTTACAACATTCGTTAACTCAGACACTGCTTCTCTCCCTCTCCATTACTGTATACGTACCGGACGTCCTGATGCGGCAGATTCAATCGCGGCAAGGCCCGTCTTCAGCGCACTCCGGGCGTCAGCGATCGTTATGCCCGGCTCGGTGCCGGTCCGTAGGCACTCCACGAAATGAGCCAGCTCCAGGTAATACGGATTATGCATAAAAGGGCTTTTGGGAATCGCAACATCCGGGGTATCCGATAAATCCCTATTTGCCTTGAAATTCTTGAGTGAAACGGCATCCTCACTGTTAAAGCGGATGACACCTCCGCTGCCCGCCAATTCCACACTCGTCGTAAAAGGTCCCGGAAATCCCCAATAGCCCTCGAGATGCGCAATCCCGCCATTTTCGAAACGCAGGGTAGCCAAAGCATAGTCGAGACTCTCATGCCTGCGGTTCATTGCATACACGGATACAGCCTTCCCGAAGATGCTTTGAGCAAAATCAATATCGTGAATCATTAGGTCAAGGATCACACCACCGCTGATATCACTATTGGCGTACCAAGTCTTGGCAATACCCGGATTGCCGCCCATCCGTCTTGTATGCAGCACTCCTGGCTTTCCGATGACTCCTTCCGCAGCTTTGCGGCGAATATCGGAATAGCTTGGGAAGAAGCGTACCACATGCCCGATAAACAGCCGTACTCCGTGCTGCTCGCTGACAACGGCCATTTCATCCGCTTCCTCGGGCGACAATCCGATGGGCTTCTCGCAAATGATATGCTTCCCGTGACGGGCAGTCCTGAGAACAAATTCCTTATGCATATGAGTAGGCAGGCAGACGTCTACAACATCCGGCCCCGCCTCCGATACCATTTGATCGAAATTGAAATAAGCCTTTGTCTCCAAATTCCCAGCAAGCGCAATGGCGGCTTCTTCCTGCATATCACATACACCGACAAGCTCAATACCGGGCATTCTAATCCATTCGGCCCCATGGGTACGGCCCATAGTACCGCAGCCGATTACAGCAATCTTCATGCAGCATTCTCCTTTTTGCAAACAGCTTTTAACCTGTTGTGTCACAAATACATGTACCGGCGGAACGTCGATACACCGATTCATGATCTAGATTAACCCTTAACCGCACCTAAAGTGGCGCCCTGCATAATCATCCGCTGGAACAACATGAACATAATGACCGAAGGCACCATCGCAATCGTCACTCCTGCAAACAACGTAACCCAGTCCGCTGTAAACTCCATCATTTTGTTGGCTTGGTACATCTGCACCGCAATCGTATATTTCTTGGGATCGCTCAAATAGATGAACGGCCCCATAAAATTGTTATAGAAGCCCAGGAATTTAAAAATCGCAACCGTAACAATCCCTGGAGTGGACAAGGGAACGATCACCCGCCAGAACACCTGGAAGATCGAAGCGCCGTCCATATGCGCACTTTCCTCCAAATCCTTGGGAAGCGACTTCATAAAGCCTCCGAGCAGCATCAGATAGAACACACTTTCTCCCAAGGAGGATAATAAGATTAACCCCGTTAAGCTGTTCGTCAAATGGAGCTCCCTCATGATCACGTACTGCGGAACCAGGGCGTTAATCCCCGGCAGGAACAAGGAAAGCATAATGAGGCCCCAGATCAACTGCCGTCCCTTAAATTCCATCCGAGTCAATGCATAAGCGTTAAGCGTAGTAAAGAACAAGCTGAGTACAAGGCTTCCGCCTACATAATAAAGCGTATTTAGCAGCGAACGACCGAAGCCATATTCCGTCCAGGCTGTTGTGTAATTGGACCACTGCAGCTTTTTGGGAAGGCTCCAGATGTCCTTGAAAAACTCCGGATTGGACTTCAGAGACTCGTAGAACACCCACACCAGCGGAAACAGTATCGACAAAGCCCAAACATACAGCACCAGACGCCATAGGACGTCCATATACGTCATTTTTTCCTTCAATTTCATCTTCTCCCCGCTTTAAAAAGTAGGCTCTAATACTCTACGCTTCGGTTTGGCAGAAACTTATCCATCAGCAGTTTGGCCGTGATCAAGATGACGAAGAGAATCATACCGACAGCGGAAGCGTAACCGTAGTTGATGTACTCTTTACCGAAAGCAAGGTTGAACATATAGAGACCGATTACATCCGTGGAGCCGGATGGGCCGCCGTTAGTCATAATCAGAATAAGCTCGAATGTCTTGAGCGTGCTGATCACGAGGAATAACGCACTGACCCGGACGACGGGCAAAATGAGCGGCAGTGTAATCTTGAATAACCGTGTCATATGTCCTGCGCCTTCGATAATAGCCGATTCATACAGCGACTTGGGAATGGCCGACATCGCATTTACGAAAATGATGACATAGAGCCCGACGCCACCCCAAACCCATGGAGGAATCAGCGCCCACAGTGCCGTACCTTCGCTGCCCAGCCAATAAAAATGGTTCATATCGATCCCAAGCAGCTTCAAACCGCTGTTAAGCAGGCCGTACGTGCCGTCATATATGAATGCCCATAATAGAGCAACGACAACAATGGATAAGACGTTCGGAAAAAAAAACAAGATTTTCAGGAACTCATTTTCCACATAAGTCTTGTATGTGACCAGATAAGCTAGCACTAAGGAAATGAGTACGACAAGTGCCGGTACCGTTGCCATAAAAATAAGGTTGTGCTTTAGCGCCCGCCATACATACTCGTCCTGAATCGCGGTAACAAAGTTGCTGAGCCCTACAAATTTGGAATCCGTTAGCCCGTCCCAATCCAATAACGCATAGTAAACGGATAAAACATTCGGAAGCAGCGTAAACAGCAGATAGCCACCGAACGGCGGCACGACGGCCATGATTAGAAAAATCCACTTCTGCGTCCGCGCTTTATCCAGTCCCATGCTGCCGGAGGAAGCGGATTTAACTTTCAGTACAGTGGGTTCGGACAAAGGAAGTCAACTCCTATGAAGGGAAATGGTAAAGGGGAGAGAATCCCTCCCCGCCTATGAACTTATTTCTTCTGAGCTTCTACCGCTTTCTTGAGCAAAGCGTCCGCTTCTTCGAGAATCGGCTTCGGATCCTGCTTACCTAATACGATCTTCACCGTGGCTTCTTCCACCATCTTATTAGCTTTGGCCAGGTTCGGATCGGAGATGCTGACGGTTCTGTGCGGCTTATAAGAACGGGCATCATTATCCTTAATATACTTTAGAATCGCCTGCGCAGAGGTGGACAGCTTAACGACTTTACTCGCGTCGTCAATCAAATCTTTTCTCATCGGGAGAGCGCCCGCCTTTTCTGCGGCAAACTGTTGGTTATCTAGCGTCATCAGCCACAGAATGAATTCCTTAGACCACTTCTTATTTAGATCCGGCTTGCCGGCCCACATGTATTGGAAGTTAGTGATTCCGCTTCGGATCCAAAGCTTCTGCTCCGCCTTATCCCTAAACGGCACCGCCATAAAGCCCCATTTGAAGTCTTCCGGCGTAGTCTTCTTCATTTCGTTCTCCACGTGGCTTCCTGTGGAAACCATTGCGGCCTGGCCTTGAATCACCTGCATCTGGGACTGGGTATGCGTTAAGGCCGGCAGTCCTTCCGGGAAGTACCCCTTCTTGCCCAGCTCATACAGTCGGTTCCAGTGTTCCAAGCTTTCCTCGCTCGTAAATTGAGGACCGTTGTACGTTTTATAATTTTCGATCACCTTATCGGCGTTTCCTTTGATATCGGCCAGCTCAAACAGCTTTGCTGGTCCAAAGGCCCAGTCATAGTAATTAGGGTAAACTCCAGGGAAAGTAATCGGAGCCAGACCGTCCGCCTTAATTTTGGCAAGCAGGTCGTTAAACTCAGCCCATGTCTTCGGGTTCTGGTTCCAGCCCTTCTGCTCGAACAGCGTCTTATTGTAGAATAATCCGCCGTAGGAGCTCGAAGTCGCAAACTCGTATACCTTCCCGTTCACCTTGGTAAACGATTCGGCGAGGCCCGGCATCATGAGTTCCTTCACTGCTTTGCCCGGTACGTCCGGAAGCTTCTTGTCGAACATATTATCGAAAGGCTCGAGCTTACCGGCTTCAGCCAGGGAAATGATACCCTGTGCTCCGGACGGCGGCGTTGTATTGAAAATGTCGAACATGTCGTTGTCGTTGCTTGCGGAAATTTTTGTTTGAATCATGTTCTTCATGTCCGCCGATGCGGTAACGTCGAAGGATACGTTCGGGTATTTGGCCTGGAAGGACTTCACGGCATAATCGAACCATTCCCTTCCATAGCCTCCCATAAAGAAACCAACCTTCAGCGTCACTTTTTCTATCTTCGGCAGCCCATTTTCGTAGACTTCCACTTTCGTCTGATTCTGAGGCTGACTTGCGGATGGTTGTTCCGTTTTTCCTGTACAACCTGCAAGCAGCGAACCCGACATGGCAACAGCCAGGCTAAAAGCCGTAATCTTTCCAAATTTGTTTCTCATACTGAAACCCCCTCTAATTAATAAAAAAAATTGATTTATTAAGTTTAAGGATAGAGGATAATTGTTTGGCGATGATTATCGTTATGTAAGAGATCTGTTAAAAATCGCTGATTCACGTGGTATGAACACGCTTACAATTTACACTCAATTAATAAATCAATTTTATTTATTATTATATTACCTGTTTTTTCTTTTAGATACAATAGATATCTTTCGACAAAAATCCCTGCCTTTACCCAGTAATGACCTGCGTGGTAAACTAATTTCTACTAAGAGAATAAACGTGTTCAGTTCAAGGAAGAGGTCGACTTATGTCCACATTGAAACATGCAAGCCACACGCTGCTTAAATCCATTAATCAGCAGAAGGTGCTGCATCTGATCTATTCGGAATGTCCGATCTCCCGTGTAGAGCTAGCTGGAAAAACCGGACTTAGTCAGCAAACCGTCACCAACATCGTCAATCGGCTTCTCGAGGATCAAGTGATCGTCGAAGGCGAACCGCAATCCCTTGAGAGCGGCAGCGGCCGTAAGCGCGTTCCCCTGCTGCTTAACGGTTCCCGATTCAGTGCGATCGGCATTGAATTGTCAGGCACATCGGCACGGGGAGCGGTATATAATTTTCAGCACGTCCGCTTGGCGGAAGCCGAAGTGAAGGCAGACCGTTACGAGACCGAAGAGGACTTGCTTAGGGTGATCCGCAGCGTGATCGACAAACTCATGGGCCAGACCCCTGACCCTACCAGCCTGAAGGGAATCGGCTTCAGCGTCCATGGACTCGTTGACTCCTCCGAAGGCATTTTGCTTCGCTCGCCGGGGCTCGGCTGGAAGCGGATACCGCTGGCGAAGCTGCTCGAGAACGAGTACGGGCTGCCCGTCTTTCTGGAGAATGACACCAATCTGCTTGCGCTCAACGAGAATATGGGCGGAAGTCTGATCTCCTCCAAAAGCAATGTGACACTTAAATTAGCCAGCGGCATCGGTGGCGCCATCGTCGTAGAGAAGCTGCTGGTCACCGGCTCCTCCTTCGTAGCGGGCGAGGTAGGCCACTATAAGGCATTTATGCCGCCCTACGATTATGAGTGCTACTGCGGCGGCAGGGGCTGTCTAACCACTCTGGCATCCTCAAGGGGCATGCTGCGGACGCTCGGCAGGAGTGTGGAGCAGTTCAGAGAAGCTATCCGCGCCGGAGACCCCGAAACCGTTCAGCTTTGCGAGATGGTGAGGTCGGCGATCGTTTACGCCGTTGCCAATATCGTCACCCTGCTCAACCCTGACCGGGTTTTGCTCACCGGGTTCATGCTTCCGGTGTGGGGGGATTCGTTCGTCGACGAGCTTAAAGCGCGAGTGATAGCCCAAGTGCCTCAAACGTGCCGGAACGTGGAATTCCTCCATCTCACCGACGTGGAAGACGAGACTGCGCTGGCCGTCGGGCTTGTCCTGCAGAGCGTGTTCAAGATCCCGCTCGACAGCTTGTCGCTGTAAACCGCGCCATTTGGCCCAAATGGACTGCCTGGCGAGCTGGGCGTAATCTGGCACAGCACTTGCGCGGGTCCCCAGATTACACTGTGCTGAATGGAGCGCTCACATAAGACCGAAATGAGGCTTTACTCGCGGTTGCTCCAAACTTGAAGAAAGCAACAAAAAAACCCTGGAAGCAATCTTCCAGGGGTTTTTTTGTTGCTTGCGCCTTGCAGGCAGGTCATCTGACCCAGACGCGAAGCAGAGCCTCAGCTTTATCATTCAGCCACTGCCGGGCGTCCGCTGCCGCCAATTCTTGATGTGCTTTATTAGAAAGGTGCTTCATAAAGTCCTCGATCTTCTTGGCTGCCTGATCCCGCTGTCCCATCTGCATATCTTTGTCCGCCTGGCTTAGCGCATTTTCCAGCTGTATGGCCAGCGGATGGGTAACCTTACCGGAGGCAATAAAGCGCTGCAAGCCGTTCTGTAGAGCAGGCAAGTCGATCGTTGTCTTAAAACTTACCGGATCGCTGAGCATAGATTCCGCTCCCGAAGAGTGTACGGTCTTTACCTGGAACGTATACACCGTGTCCGGCTCCAATCCCGTCAAATTATACACCGTACCAGTTACCGTAGATGTAGATACGGCCCCATGACTGTCGTACACCTGGTAGGTAACGCTGCTTCCGTCGGATGCTGTTACCGGGGACCAGCTCAACTGCGCCGAACCCGCAGTCACGTTTGCCGCCATCACACCTTGCGGGGCTTCAACGGTAAGCCGGGTGCGGAAAGACCAAATATCCGAATAAGTCCTTCCGCCGAAGCTGTCCTCCGCCAGTGCGTACCATTCGTAATTCGTGCTGCCCTTCAGGCCATTCCAGTTGACCATGGCTGTGGAACCGCTGGCCGCTTGCGCCGATCCGATCGCGTCGTTAGCGTACACTTTTACCGTCATCGCATCGGTTGCCACTCTTTTTAGCATTGGCTTCAGGTCCAGCGGAAGCTTAAATTCGTCCTTGGTCGGATCGTAATAATTGTAATCGTCCAAATACGGCGAATACGTATTAACATAGACGGTATCCGTCTTCGTATCAAAATGGAGAAGCTTCAAATATCCATTTCCACCATTCGGAATGCCCTGGTAATCGTTAAGAATCTGGTATACTTTGCGATCCGGCTGTCCATCCTTGTTATCGTCAAGCTGGTCGGTACGCAGCGCACTTCCGGTGAAATGACCGCTCATGACCATCCATACGTTAGGATTCGGCACTACCACCTTTTGGTACATCTGATTGCCGGTTGCAGATCTCGCTGCGTTATTTTGCAAATATTCATGAACCACAATGACCGCTTTACGGTCCGGATACTGCTTCAGAACGTTGTTCATCCATCCCATGTCCTCATCATTAAAGCCCCAGCCCATATAGACGAAAATAAAATCGTTGCCGCTCGCCGAAATCAGATCATAGTGACCTTTGTTATCTTTGTACGACTCTCCGTAGTAAGGCTTATCCTTAAAGCGATTCTCTCCGAAATACTTTGAGAATTCCGAGTAATCCGGCACTGACGTAGCTCCTCCGTCGAATACGTCATGGTTGCCCGCAGCTACGCCCCAAGGAATTTGCGCATCTTCCACCACCTTCATGAACTTATCCACACGTTCCCACTGTCCTTTGATGCCTGCTGAGTTTACAATGTCCCCCACTTGCATCACATATTGAATATTCATCAATTCTTTGGCATCGCGCAGGAAATTGACTTGGGACTCAAAATACTCCGGCTGAACTTCCGCGTATATCTGTGTGTCCGGTATAGAGGCAATGGTAAAATCGTACTGCTCACGGCGCGGAATCTCGTCCTGAATCAGGACTTGCACTTTACCGCTTCTTGCATAATTACCGCCGTCCACCGCTGCAGAGAGTGTAAAATCTTCCTCCGAATCTGCCACCGTGGACGCCAGGGAGTCCCATTTCACGGTAATATGATTCCACGCATACAAACTTATTTTACGGCCCTTGAGCGAATGCCCTTCCCAGCTAAGCTCGAGACGGTCGCCAGCGTCTATTTCCGCCCCCACCTCTACTTCAAAGCGCTGATAAGGAAACTGTTGAGTCGAGTCCGTAGTAACGTAATGGTCATCGGAGGCTCCGGCGGCTGTTTGTTCTTCGGTAGTCAGCTGCGTTTCTCCCGGACTCGTCATGGTCAGAGGGGGCTCCACATCAGCCGCATGCTTATAAGCAATCACTCCCGCATCCGCGGCGGTGATCTTTTGCCCTTTAAAGAACTTCACGTTCAGCGGGTCGCCGGTGGGATCGGAAACCGATACCTGCAGGCTCACGTTCGTGTCCGTATCCTGTTCTCCGTCCGCTGGCGCCGCTAGGAGCGGCTTACCCGGAAGCTCTGCAGGAGTTGTGAACTTGATCGTTTTCTCCGTCGATTTGCCCCCGGCGTCTACAGCCTTAAGCACAAGAATATGCTCCCCCGGAGTGAGAGCCGCAGAGGAGGTGGAATACGGAACCTCAATGAGCCTGCCATCCAGTTTCACCTCGAAGGATTTGACGGAGGAAGCAGCATCCGATGCGGAAGCTTGTATATCAAAAGCCCCTTTGTAAGTACTGCCTTCCGTAATATTCGCAGTTACTACCGGACCCTGATTGTCTACCATCACGCTCGCTGTGTCCTTGCTGCCGTCAGGCAGCGACACTTCGACCCGATGAGGTCCATCAACGGCTGATGCGGTATTCCATCGGTAAGAGATCCCGTCCCAATAGCGCTCGGGAATCGTGAAATTGAAGTATACTACCGGAAGGAAGCGTCCGTTATCTCCCATGTCGAGTATGGTTGCCGGATTCGCATATTTCGGGTCGCGGATGACCGTACCGTCCGCCAAAACAAGCCGGACATTGCGGATATTGAAATCATCCAGGCCGGGCTCCGGCTGGTTCTCATAATAAGGCCTGGTTACTGAACCCGCACGCAGGGCAATCGGATTCGCTTGACCGTACTTGAACAAATCGGGGCGTACCGGTACTACCATAGTTTTGTAGTCCTGAGTGCTGAACGGAATCAAGTGGAGCGTCTCAGTGCCCATGGTGGTCACGTTCTGCCCTTTGTCTATGTCGTCCGCTTCAAATACGAAATAAGCCGTTTTCTCGAGAGCATGTTCCGTTGGACTGACCGGCTGGCCGTCGATCAACAGCGACATGGACCCTTCGGTGGCAGACGAACCGATCAGAACCCGCTCACCTGACAGAATATCGCCTTCACGAACGTTCAGCGCAGGGCTTATCTCATTCCCCGCCAGGCTGAGCGTTCTCGGAGCCGTAGACGTTTCGTTGAAGGTATCAGACGCTTGGAAATAGTAGTCGAGCGTCGGGCTCCCGAACCATTCCATCATCTCCAAAGAATAGCGGAAGCGTCCGTCGGCGCCGCGCGGCAAGGTTACCATTTTATAATTCGTCGTCTTGTTGGATTTATAATATAGATTAACGGACGCAAGCAGACGATCATCTGCCGCTTCGGCCATCAGCTCAATCGGCTTGATCAGGTCGATGCCGGAGAGATCCGTAAGATCTTTTACCGACGGCGGAACAGGGTCGTTCACAGTACGGACAGGCTCCGCGGGTACGTTAGCCGAGTTGAAGGTTCCCGGGGAGGCCGGCACCGTCTTGGAGCTGAGTTTCTTCATATCGAGACTGCCGTCGTCCGGAACACCGTACTCGACACTCAGATCCGCCGCCGTATCGATCACGCCCGGATTATAACTTGCGCGTACAATGTCTGTTCCCGTATTAGTCGCCACCACGATGGTTCTTTCCCTCAGGTTGTTAAGACCCCCGGGAATCCGGACTATGTCTTTATTTTCAACGAGCGAGGTTTGAAAATGCTGATTAAAGTCAGCCACCTTCTTGGGCTCCCCTGATGGCGTAACCGCCCAGAAAACCATGGTCTGCTTAGGCTGGATGATTATCTGTTCATCGGTGTAAGGCCGCCAGAACAAATCATTGCCGGGATCTCCCGGGTACCTGTATAAAATAGAGTAGTCCTTGAAGTCAATCGACTGGTCACTGTTGTTATAAACCTCTAGGTACTCGAAGGGATCCTCTCCCAGCGCATCGTCTCCACCCGAGTCGGGGACAATTTCAGTAATAAGCATGCGGGGAATGGCGGCTGCGCTTTCTGCAGCTGCAGCGCTGCTAAGCGGCAGCAGAGAGCCGGCGACAAGCTGTGTGACCAGCAGGCAGGTGAAGCAGCGGGTTAACAGTTTCTTTTTCACTTGTTAGTCATCTCCTTGGTTTCAATTTACACAATGATTTCGAAGTACAGGAAATAGCTCCATTCGAGTAGTCAATTAATAAATCTATTAGATTTATTAATTGCTGGTAAATATCATTCGCCATCAAGGTCACGTTTCCTCTTTGTTTTTGTAAAGGTTTTTTTGAGATATGGAGGTGGGAGATGGATTATAAATGAGGGGTGTTAGCAGAACCGTTGCATACTTTGATAGTGGAGAATCCAGTGTAAACTGCGTTAATTAATCAGAAAAGGGAGCCCACAGAACCGTATGGCTCCGATTGTGTTGTTTCAAAATTAGTTGGAGGGTTCTTATACATGAGCACGGGAAGGCAGGTTTCTAATTCAATTGGGCGATTGTTTTAGTTCATTTTCGAGATGAACAATTTCTCTGATCGACCATTTGCCAGGGGCTCTAATCATATCATTATCAAAATCACTTAGTCCTGTAATTGCCTGCATAAGTTCGGTTCGGCACTCTTTTGCATGTCTCAATAAGCTCCTGATCCTCTGCTGATCTTAGAAACATTCCTTTACCCCCGTTTAGTGCAGCTTCATTAAAATTACGTTCGCTATGAAATATGGCACTCATCAATTAATTTTTTTCAAAATAATATCATGTGTAGGAAAAGCCATAATTGGTAATTCATCAGAGGAGAAGAAAGCTACTTCCTCAATATCGTCTCCTGCAGCGAGCTTACCATCGACCTCGTTGGCTAGAAACCAGATTATTACACTTTGCTGTCCACGGTATCAAAACGTCCCACTCCCGGTTTTATATTTGCTCTATTGCTTCAACCTAATCAGCTTGGCAAAGCCGGCTGCCAAATATCGCTTGACTTTCTGGAAACAAACTGTTAACATGATCATGTAATCGCTTTGAAAGCGCTTACTTTTCACCCTAATATGAATATATGTGACGGTTGGAGTCCATGAGAAAACCCGAACAATTTGATTCGCTCGCCTGCGAGCCTGTCTTATTGTTGGGGTTTTTATTTTGTTGACTGGGCTCATCCGACAATAAGGAGGTGCCGCTTGAGGCTTACGGCCAAGTAGCATGGAGCATTGGAGCAAGATGTAAAGGATTGCACAACAAAGGAGGTATCAGTATGTTTCAAGTTCAAGCATTGAGCCTTATTAAAAGGCAATTAAAACTACTCACATCTGTTGTTCTCGCAATTCTTATTTTGGGAATGTCTGTTTTGCCCGTATTTGCGGCAACTCCTGCTAAAACTGTAAACGCTTCAGCAACACTCGCATACAATCTCAAAGGACTTAATCACAACCTGGCTGTTCAGAAGGCTTATATCGCTTCAACGTATCTTTACGTAACTCAGCGGTCTGGGGGAACATGCTATCTTTCAAGATTACTCATAAACGGAAGTGACGCAACATACGTTGATGAAATGACCGTCACCAATGCCGGTCATTGCCAAACACTTGATATGTACACATATAATGATATAAATTACTTTTATTTCAGTTCGAAAGCGGATCCTTCAACATCGTATTACTGGTCGCTCCAGGTAGCAAGACTTCAATACTCGGCCGGCGCGACATATGATTATACGGATCTTCATCGGTTCACCTATATGAATTACGCCAATGAGACTGGTACAAGTTTAGGTACGACATACCGCGTTGATAGCGGCGGCAACAGTACCAATACTATTTTCCGCATACAAACTGCAGAAGGAACTGTAACTTGGTCAATTTATGACACGGTAACATTGAACCAGCTTCTTGACAGCAATGAACAGGTTCGAATGGACAGTGCTGCGGCGGTAAGCGCCTGCGTTACCAGCTTTACGCAGTCGGGAAGTGCTATAGTCAGACCGAACGGATCTTTCCAGGGTGTTGATATGCTCGATAATACGGAAATATATACGTCAGGCGGCGCGGAAGGTCAAACTCCGCAGATTGCTATGATGAACAACACAGGAGCATACAAAACCCTTGTGAATATTACAAATGTGGGAACCCATGAAATTGAGGGAGTACAGACAAAAAACGGTAACGTTTATTTTAATATAGTTACAGACCCAGTAAATAAACAAAATACGCAGAAAATTTATTACGTTCCTGATAGCATATTTTAAATAACCGCCAAACTGGAATTGGTCACCATAAGTGTTCGCATTAAAGAATCTAACACATGATCTAAGCATTTCGCCACAATTAATGGGTATTGTAATTTCTTCTTCATATTAGTGAAAACTGCCCGTTTAGCTTAACGTTGCTGTCAGTCTACAACTTTATTTTCGCAGTTTATCAAGACTTAAATTTAAAAAACTATTATTAAATAAAAGGTTTCACATACTAGTCATATCTAATATGTGAAACCCCTTTTTTGTTAAACCATAAGTTCGCCGTTAGTTTAACAGGCTAGCCGATTCTGTCAGTTACCTTGTTTCTATGTCGAGTTACACTTCTCATTTTGAAGGGTTGTTATTTCCCCTTTTCATCTCTCCGCCTGCTTCACCTATCCATATGGAGCCCAATAGCATGGCAGCGCCGATAAGCTGCTGCAAACTCATCCTCTCTCCAACAACCAGAACTGAAATTAATAGTGAAGTTAGGGGGTCGATATAACTCAATACAGCGATGCTTTGGCCTATAAGTCCTTTCATTCCTGCAAAGAAAAGATAAAATCCAATCCCGCCATGAATGATACCCAACATAAGCATCAATATAATCGGTGCGCTGGTGAATGAAAAGAAATTGTAGCCATCGGTGAATAGCACAAATGGGGACAGCATCATAACCGATAAGCCAAGCTGCAGAAGCGTATTTGCCAGCCCGTCCAGGCCCGCGATGTACCTTTAGAACCTGTGAGGGCAAGCAAAAGTTTACAGCTTCTTCGATTGTTTTGCATAGGACGAAGGAGTCATTCCAGTAATCCTCTTGAAAATCCGACTGAAGTAAAATTCGTCCTCGTAGCCGACGAGCTTGGATATATCGGTTAATGTCAGCCCAGAGCGTTCCAGTAGTTCCTTCGCTTTAGTAACCCGCAGACGAATGATGTAGTCTTTTGGCACGAATCCGGTGAGCCGCTTGAACTGCCGGGAGTAATAGCCCGCGCTGAGCCCGGCCTTCTTGGCCAACTGCTCAACGGTTAAAGGAGACTGGAAATGGTCCGCGATATACCGATACGTGAACTGAATCGCCGAATCCGCGTCACTACTGTACTGTTGATCGTACATATTGTCGATCAAGGAAAGCCATAGCTCCCGAAACGCCAAATTGCAGCGATATTGCCAAATGGGATCGTAGGCTTTCCATAGTTGAAACACCTTATCAAAGCATCTACGGACTTCGGCCGGCCGAACTGTCGTAAGCATGCCGCGCAAAGGGGCAAGCCAGCTGTCAGAAGACCGTGAAATCCACTCCTGCTTCTCTTTACAACAAATTCGGTAGTCGAACCGGATATGGTAAATTTCAACGTCTTCTGCCTCCGAGACCGACCATTCGAACGTCGTCTCGGGAACAAACATCATGACGGATCCCGCTTCTAGAGTATATTTGACGTTGTTCATCACGTAGAAACCCGTGCCTCTTACGATATAGTGAATGGAATGAATGTTGTGAATGTACGGTGCTTGATACGTACCGGCCTGGAGTATCGTATTTCCAGCAAAAGCGATCGAGAACACGGATTTATCGAGATGATCCGCCAGTTGGGTCGCGTTTATCAATGCTTACTCTCTCCTTGCAGCTCAGATCGCAGGACGCAGAACGATGTGCTGCTTCCCCCGCCCGATCGGTACCGTCGCCTCCTGGTACGAAACGATGAACGCCCTTCTAACTTGATCCGTTTCGTTGCCTTTCGAGGAATGCCAAGTCAACGCGTTAAAAAGCAGCATGGAGCCCGCCTTCATTCGCACCGGTTCGGCTTTTGTCAAATCGACCTGCTCCTCGTCCAGCGCCTTCCGGCAAGTGCCGTTATTTTTGACGGTATAAGGCTGCTGCCCTTGCTTATGACTTCTGGGAACGATCCATAAGCATCCGTTCAGCTCGTCCGTATCCTGCAGCGGTACCCAGATCGACATCCGAGTATCGCTGTTCACCACTTCGTTATAGTATGCGTCGTCCTGATGCCAGTGACAGACAGATGCGCTGTGTGGCAGCTTGGTCAACAGCTTTGAGGAAAAGATGGAAATGCCCGGCTTAACGATGTCCTCGATCAAGTTCAGAATCCGCTCGTCGTGAGCGAATTGTTTCGTCTTGTCGGTCAGCATCGCTAGCTGGTACGTAAATCCTTCGTGTTCCCCCGAGGTTTGGACTGGCTCTTCGCATCCATCAAGCTCTTCGTTAATCTCACTTAGTTCCTCCGTCGAAAATAGATCCGAAACGACCACATAGCCAAGTTCATCATAATTCTTTTTCTCTTCTATCGTCAATTTTCTCACCTGATTCACTCCTTTATTAATCGCTTGATTGTATTGTAGCACTTGGCTTTACGATTCTGCCATGGAGAAATACGATAAGCAATCTGGACAAATCGGATGTCTCCAGAAAACGCATTAAAGCTGAAAACGGTCTGAAAAATGCCCTGGATTGGCGTTCCTTATACCGTTAGTTGCTATTTTGACGGGAACGCTTTTCTTTAACGAACCGTTTTCAGGGTCGCTTTTGGCAGGTCTCGTGTTGATTCTGTCGAGTATTATTTTTGTAAAACGAAAGTCTTCCTACGGCGTAACAAGCGTCATTGAATGACCGCATATGTGAAGTCATGATTTCCTTCTTCAGACGAACTAGGCAGCCATCAGCTTGTACATTTGCAGCAACCCTTTTGTGAATCTTCTCTCATTCGCATCAGGATTAAAGCGCGTGGGGTGTTATTCGTAATGCCTTTCACATATTGATGGAAAGTACACCCACAACCATTGATGGATAAAGTTAAAAAGACGTTAGAAAGAATTGATGGTGTCATCAATGTTCACAACAGGATATTTTACAAAAGGAAATCCATGAAAAAGAAAATAAATTCAAAATCCAGCACACTACTTTTCAAATAGAGACATCGAATGTACATCATGCTGAACTCAAAGTTTAGAACCGTATAACAAAAAGACGAACTGCTATCCTCAGATAACGGCTCGTCTTTATGTCATTTTCACTGATTTACAATCGATCCGAACGGTTCCATGCACTGCTTCCACCGGTCCAGTTCATTCGTGCAAACCCAAATGTGCGGGTATCGGGAGCGTATATCACGCATATCTTGCTCATCGTCAATCGTCCACGCTATCAATTGGATGCCCTGCTCATCGCAGCGTTGAACAAATTCGTCAGTCAAATAAATATATTTGACAGAAACGTAACGGGCGTCAATTTGCTTGGCAAGCGGAAAGACAGAAGGCGTTGCTCCGTAAAGGACTAGCCCAAGCTCGATCTCGCGAGACAATTCGCGCATCCGGACGATCGAATAATGATCGAAGGATGTCACGAATACTTGATCAAGAGCATCACAAGAACGTACCACATCAAGTACTTTCTGTTCCAATCCAGGGTACAGATTGCCGCTCTGCTTCAGTTCAATGTCCACCTTGGCCTTTCCCTTGGCCAACTGCAGCACTTCCTCGAGCGTCGGGATCAGTTGACTGCTTCCGGCGTCCAATTTCCGCAGCTCGTCGAACATGAAATCCACCACTCTGCCCTTGCCATTTGTCGTCCTGTTGACCGTCGTATCATGAATAACGACAGGTACGCCGTCTTTGGTTAACTGTACATCCAACTCCAAATGACTATACGATAAGTCTAAAGCTGCTTGAAAAGATGCAAGCGTATTCTCAGGAACCTTCCTCGGGTATCCTCTATGGGCCAGGCCTTGAATCATTGCAGCTCCTCCTCCTCAGTTTGATAATGAAGTTGAATTAAATCATCGAACTTCCAATATCATACATGAATTGTTCGCAGCTTGCCAACCAGTTCTTACTCATGAAGCGGCAGGACTTGAATCCTGTCCAGCGCGTAGCTGGAAGAAGTTTTGTACTTGGTTGCCCCCGACTCAAATAGGATATACAGCTGTCCATTCGTTTCGAACAACCCTTCGGACATGGGGGGTGCTTCCATTTTACTTTTCAAGCTCTTGCTGTCCAAGAACCAGACGGGAACATCTTTGCCCCTAACTGACACTGTAGTATGCGGTTTGTCTACTGTCATACTATTGACGAAACGGTGCAGTGTACTTGCATTATTGCGACCGGATGATTGACTGAGCCATATGCCGTCCTTTGTAACAAACATGCCTTGAATGCTGCCTGGCAGCGACATAATATAGTCTGGGACAGCAGGTGTCGACCCCTGCTCTTTTGCCACAGGCAGGTCTGTCTCTGCATCCAGCTTATAGCCGACCGCCCATGCTCTGTGTTCTTTATCATCGCGATTCGTCAGGTAATGTGACTTATCCGTCGGGTAGTCAGTGCCTTGAGCAAACTCGCCGATCCATAAGACGCCGTCCGCGTAAGTCGTAAATGAAGCACGCGTATCGTTTTTCACTGAACCTTTGAAAGTAAGCTTACCGTTATCCGCTTTTTGGATATCTTCCGTATTGAAAAAGTTCACATCTTGTTCCGAAGAAATCCAGATATGCTTCCGACTTGCCGTGATCCCCCCAGCATGCCCCTTGTAAGGAGTGCCATCGCTTTTATAGAGCTCAAGCGCCTTAACCATTTTCCCGGTACCGGCGTCTATTACCGTTAGCAAGCTCGGCTTACCATCTTCTCTGTAGTACGACACCAGAATCCATTTAAGGTCTTCCAAGTAGGCCATGCCTTGCGGGATCGCATTTTGTTTTAATGCAGGGACAATGGGACCTTGGTTTGCTTTTTGCAAAAAGGTTTTGATCTCCGGCATGTCGACTCGGATTTTAATACCCGCTTCTTCTTGTGTAAAAACTGCGGGTGTCGCTGCAGCCTGGTTGCTGCCAGACTTATTCACCGCCCCGCCGACAGCTCCGGCTTCAGCGGTCGGTTTCGTTGACACTGAAGACGGCGTGGTCGAAACCGATGAAGCCCCCTGTTGGCAGCCGGTTACCATTAGCGCCGATAATCCTGCAAGAAGAACAATCCATGCCGTTCGTTTCATCGTCCTGCCCCCGCACTAGCCGTATACGATAACAAAGTCCTCAGCTTGCCTGGATAGTCTGTAATAATTCCCGAGACGCCATAATCAATCAACTTCGCCATATTTTCTTCGTCGTTGACCGTGTAAGCAAATACGCGAAGACCATGTGCAACTGCTTCACGCACATCTTCAGCGACGATTCGAGTATGCTTGGGATGCAGCGAGTATACCGGCGTCCCTAAGCCTGCCGCTAATTGGTTATGCTGCCCTGGGGTAAAATCATATAGAAGACCGATCTTGATTTCCGGCTCAAGAAGCTTCAGAAACAGTAAACATTTATGGTCGAATGAAGAAACAACGACATTTTGAATGCGGTTCTTGCGTCTCATGAGCTCCACCAAAGCAGGCTCTAATTTACGCCCATAGGAAGATTTAATTTCCACATTAATCATGACATTCGTCGGTACGAGATCGAATACTTCTTCCAGCAGCGGCACACGCTCACCCGCATACTTCTCATGAAACCATCGACCTGCATCAGCTTGCTTAAGCTCCGTGAGCGTCAATTCATTCACTTTACCGCTTATGTCTGTCGTCCGGTTCATTGTGTCGTCATGAATAACGACAATTTCTCCATCCTTGGATAAATGAATGTCTAATTCAATCGCGTCGCAACCTTGCTCAAGTCCGAGAAGGAAAGCCGCCAGCGTATTTTCCGGCGCTTCCCCTTTCGCTCCACGATGCGCGATGACTAACAATGGTTGTTTTGTCATGATGCATGAAGCTCCTCTCTTACTTAAATGTTGAGTTCGCCATGGCGGCAACAATATATTTCTGTGCGAACACAAACATGATAACGATAGGTAAAATAACCAAGATACTCGCAGACATCAACAGGTGAAAGTTAAGCGCCTCGTCGCCAGCAATTGAATCCCGCATCATGGAAATACCGACCGTCAGCACGCGCATTTTATTCGAGTTGGTCATAACGAGCGGCCAGAAGTAGGCATTCCAGCTATGTATAAAGCTGATGACGGTCAAGGTAGCTACCGTCGGCATCGCCATCGGGGTCAGAATGCGATAAAGCACCTGCAAACGACTCGCTCCATCCACTTTAGCGGCCTCAATCACATCGTTATTAATCGATCGGAACATTTGGCGCAACAGAAAAATGCCGTATGCTGAAGCCGCGTGTGGAATGATCAATGCGTAGTACGTATTAATCCAACCTATTTTCGACAGCATTACGTAAATAGGTACGAACACGACCTGCTCTGGAACAATCAGCGCGGCCAGTACAAGAGCGAACAGGGCATCTCTACCTGGGAACGTACCTTTAGAGAATGCGTACGCAGCCATGATGCCGATGTTAATTTGCAGAAATACGATACCGACAGTCTGGATGACCGTATTTACGGTAAAACGATAGAAAGGAATTGCCTTGAAAGCGCTTGCGAAGTTTTCCCACATCAGCTTTTCCGGCCAAAAGCTCGGTACAGCCATGCGCAGCTCACTCGATGTTTTCAAAGCAGTAATCAGCATCCAATAAATAGGAAAAAACATAAATAACGTAATAACGATTGCGACAATGACCCGGGTACTGGTAAACAGCGGATTTTTCATATGTCACTGGCACCTACCCTTCGTAATGGACTTTCTTCTTGGACACATACATTTGCACCATGGTCAGCAAGACGATTATGAGGAAGAACATGATAACAAGAGCAGACGCTCGGCCTGTTCGAAACTCGGAAAACGCCATTTCATAAATCCAGTAGACCATAGCTTTCGTTGAATCGAGTGGGCCTCCGTTCGTGAGGACATCGACTGATTGGAACACTTGCATCGAAGAAATAAAGTGTGTAACGACCAGGAATAATGTTGTCGGAGACAGCAGCGGCAATGTAATTTTCCAAAACTGCGTCCATTTCGTCGCCCCGTCGATGCCGGAAGCCTCATAATATTCGACCGGAATACTTCTAAGCCCGGCGATGAAGATTATCATTGTAAAACCGACGCCTTTCCAAACCCCAATAAGGACAAGCACCCAAAGTGCGGTCTTCGTATTGGTCAGCCATTGTATCGGGTCCAATCCCACCCAGTTCAGCAATTCGTTCATCAATCCATATCGACCGTTGAAAATCCATAGGAAGATCATAGACACGATAACCATCGAGATGTAATGCGGCATGAAGATGATCGCCCGCATAAAGCCAAAAAACTTCGAAACCGAGTTAAACAAAAGTGCCAGTAACAGCCCGAGTCCGAGCGTAAGCAGAACGTCTAATATGGTGTACGTAAATGTAATTTTGAGCACTTTATAAAACGTGTCGCTAGTCAGCAAATAGACGTAGTTGTCGAAGCCGATGAATTTCTTCACCGGCTTCGTCATATTCCAGTTTGTAAAGCTGAGGTATAACGAATTTAGGAGCGGATAATAGATAAACAGAGTCAATATGACCAATGCGGGCACTGCAAACGAAAAGTCTTTCAAGTATTCTAACCAACGGGTATTAGACCGTTTGGTCGCTTGCTGTATACGGACAGGCTGGCTTTCCGTCGCTTTCATGGCGACTCCCCTTTCTTTCTAGCTTTCTTTCAAAATCGCATCGATTTCTTTCACAGCGTCCTTCATAAGAGGCACTGGATCTCCATTTTCAAGAAGCATTTTACCAACCACTTCCATGTACTTCTTGCTGAATTCCGGATAAGTCGGGTGCTGCGGACGGCCTACGACATTGTCGAAATTATCAAACACCGCTTTGTACTGCGGCAGCTTCTCAAAGTACTTCTTGCCTTCCTCTGTCGTGAGAACGGACTTGTGAGTTGGCAAGTAACCTGTGCCTTCCGCCCACTTGATATTGTTCTCAGCTGCGGTCATGAACTTCACGAACTTCCAACCAGCTTCCTTCTGTTTAGCAGGAGCTCCGTCCATCATAACAATGCCTGCTCCACCGATATGCGATTTGCGTTCTTTGTCGCCAGGCAGGAATGAAACGCCTACTTCAAATTTCGCATTTTGCAGGTAGGTTTTCAAGACAGCCGAAGTATGCTGAACCATCGCTACTTTTTCCTCTAAGAACATTTGGCGCATGGTGTCTGAAGCACCTTTGCCGTAACCCATATGCATAGAACCTTCCTTAGTCCATTTTTCGAAGTTTTGAATCCACTTCAGACTATCAGGCTGGTCAAGCAGCGTTTTCTTATGATCTGGACTCAGAATCGCGCCACCGCCGTTAGATACCCACGGATCCATGTACCATGTATCCCAACCTGGTACGGAGAAAGCGTAACGGCTCGTTTTCCCATTTTCCTTAACCGTAACCTTTTTATTAAAATCTTCGATTTCAGCCCATGTTTGCGGCGGTTTAACATTCAGCTTATCGAGCATCGTTTTGTTGTAAATCATAACGCTTGTACTGACGATTAACGGGAAGCCGTATTGCTTATTGTTATAAGAATACGCTTGCAACATCCCTTTGGAAAAATCGTTCATATCTACTTTATCACGGGATATGTAACCGCTTAAATCTGCAAACACACCACTGTCAGCAAAGTTAGGTAACACTGAAACTTCCACATTGGTGACGGCAGGAACTTCTTTAGCCGCAACAGCCGCCTGCAGCTTCTTATGCAAATCGACGTATGCACCTTGGAACACCGGTTCGACCGTGATGTTCGGATACTTTTTCTGGAACTCACTAATCATGTAATTGACTGCGGGCATTTGCACTTCAGCATGAGAATGCCAATATTGAATCGTAATCGGCGAGTTGTCTTCCACCACCGGTGCAATTGACGCTTCCGCCGGTGTTTCCTCCCCACCGTTCGAGCAGCCAACCGCTGTTGTTAGCATAAGAGAAGATGCCGCAAGCAAGGGAAACCATTTTGTTAATTTCATTGTAAAATCCCCTTTCCATTTTTGGTATTACTTTTGGAGATGAAAAAAGGAGAGCACTGAGACACAAGAAACAAAGGAGCCGCGCAATTACCACACGGTCCGTTCGTCTCTTGGGCTGTCTCAATGATCTCCGACCCAATCGTTATGAACGAATTAAAGCGTTTTCACTGTTACTAGTATTTCACATAATTGCGTAATAGTCAATACAACAGTATATTTTACCATTTGTTAACATCACATACAAGAAGTTGATCGGCTTATGCAATTTATCCTACCGCATGCCTGCTTGACTTCCGGGAACCTGATACCATGCTAAAGGTTTTCGACTCCGTAGACAGGATATGCGCTGATGTAGAGATCGTATCCAACGCCTTTATTAGCGTCTCCCCTTGGCTTGCCTTCAAACTGAAACGCAGCTCCACGACCGCCTCCAATACACCGTCCACTTCGGTCATGCCATCAGGCTTCATCTGGACGTTCACGATGTGAATGCCGTTCTCGCCGAATTTGGTAGCAATGTTGCCTAACACGCCGGGCTTATCGACGATTTTTATCACTACCTCCATCGTTCGCCGATTGCGCATTAAATACTTTTCCCATTTGTTAAGCACAACCAAACTAAGTAATACCATAACCGTTGCAAGCACCGCGCAATACAAGAAGCCCGCGCCGACGCACAGACCGATCGCCGCCACCACCCATAAGGAAGCGGCAGTCGTCAGACCGGACACAGTCAAGCCGGTCCGCATGATGGTACCGGCTCCCAGGAACCCGATGCCGCTAATGACCTGCGCCGCCAGTCGTGCCGGGTCTACCCGCACTTGCGGCTCGTTAACGAAATCGGAGAAGCCATATATCGACAGCAGCATAATTGCCGTTGATCCGATACAGACAAGAATGTGCGTGCGTAAACCAGCCGCATGGTTGCTCCATTCCCGCTCCAAGCCTACGAGTCCCCCTAACCCTGCAGCCAGCAGAATTCGTATGGTAAGCTCTAGATCTGTAATATGCCATACACTGCTCATCTTTGATCACCCCCTTCTTTAGATAGCATGATCATTTACCGGGAGATCGTTAATAGAAGCGAATAACGCTTCCATCATGTTGAGCTGTTTTTCCTTCTGAGCTCCGTCGTATGACAGGTGATTGCAAAGTATTTGAAATACTGCGTCAGCATATTTCTCCGCCTTACTCAATTGGAAATAGGTCCAACCTGTATGCAGTCTCAAGAAATCGGACACGTCGACGGTCATTTCTTCTTCTATGCAGTACATCAGCTCTGCATGCAGCCAGTGCATTTCTATAGGAATGTTTTGCTGTTTCAAAGCCGGTAGACGGTCCATAATGCGAAGCGCATTCGAACCGAATGTATCAATCCAATCTTGCATGACCGTTTGATTTACGCCTTGTGCGGCTCCCAATCTCAGCATTTCTTTCTTCCAATCCGCATAGCTCGCACCACTCTGGTAAACTTCTCCACCGCTCACCGTGATCTTATCCGTACTGCAGGCCGGGTAGCTCCGTCCAGTGGTGTTATGCAGCTCGCTGGCGACAAGATCGACGACTTTCTCGGACATTTTGCGGAAACCTGTCAGCTTGCCGCCGGCTATGGTAATGAGCTTGCTGTCGGAAACGAAAATCTCATCCTTTCTAGACAGCTCAGAAGGCCCTTTGCCTTCCTCATAAATGAGCGGTCTAAGCCCAGCCCAATGGGAACGGATATCATCCGTTGTAAGCCCAATGCTAGGGAACATAAAATTCACCGCACGAATAATATAGTCGCGATCCTCTATCGTCGTTCTTGGGCTCTCAATGGATTGCGAATAGACGGTATCCGTTGTGCCGATATAGGTCACCTTGCCGCGTGGAATGACGAACACCATGCGACCATCCGGTGTATCGAAGTAGGCAGCCTGTTTTACCGGAAAGCGCTCGTAATCAACAACGAGATGGACACCCTTAGTTAAGAACAAGCGTTTCCCTTTCAAGGAACCGTCGATATCTCGCACCTTATCGACCCACGGGCCGGTTGCATTGACAATATGTTTGGCATTAATTTGCGTGTACGTACCGTTGATGCGATCGTGTACACGAACACCCACCGCTTTACCGTCACGGTAAATAAACTCCGTCACCTCTGCATAGTTCACGATGCTGGCGCCTTGCGCGTAAGCAGTCTTCATAATGTCAATCGTTAGCCGGGCGTCGTCCGTTCGGTACTCGAAATATAGCCCGCCTCCCTTCAAGCCATCCTGCTTCAGCAGTGGCTCGAGCTGGGCTGTTTGCCTACGGTCAAACATTTTTCTCCGCTCCTTGCGGGCGACTCCTGCCAGCCAATCATAGATGTATAGACCAATCGACGAGGCAAGGTAACCGTATGTCCCGCCTTTATATACAGGAAGAAGCATCGGTGCGGGAATGACAAGGTGCGGCGCATTTTTGTACAAAATTGCCCGTTCCCGTCCAACCTCCTGCACAAGCTTGACATCTCCCTGCTTCAAATACCGCAACCCGCCGTGAATAAGCTTCGTAGAGCGACTGCTTGTGCCGGAACCGAAATCGTTCTTCTCCAACAGTCCAACATTCATACCGCGCGCACTTGCATCGAGCGCGATACCGGCTCCTGTGACCCCACCTCCGATAACCAATATATCTAGCTCGCTCTGCGCCATTGTCTCTAAAATAATCGATCTGTTAGCTGCTGAAAATGTAGGTCTCATGTATGGTTCTCCTCCATGTAAAATATAAAAACCCCCTTAGAAAAAATGCGCAAACAAACCGCATCTCTTCCAAAGAGGTTCTCCTTCATCTCTACCGCTTGGAATTAATTCGTCTTTTGCTCAACGGGACTGGTGTTTCCTTCCCCCGGCCTCTTCTGGGCTAACAATTACTTTCAATTCAAACGTTTTTCCCTCGAATACGATCGAAATCATTTCCATACCCGGTTTAATGGCCCGGACTAACCCCAATCGGCTTACCTCGAGAGCCCCGGAACTACCTTTGAGCGTGTAAGCAGCCAATGAAGTTATATCACTTTCCGACCCGTCCGCATAAACAGCTTTGACCGCAAGCTGGAACTCCGTACCTTCGGTCATCCGTCCGCTCGAAGGAAAATCTGCGCGAATTGAGTCCGGAGAGGTTACCCGAACGGAAGCCTTGAGCACACTCTCGCCGGCCGTACCGGTAATCGTTACTGTACCCGGTTTTATGGCGCGAATATAGCCTTCCGCTGTGACCTCGATAATTGAAGGCTCGCTGCTCGTCCATATATAGCTGCCTGTTACGTTCTCTGCATTGCGTTTACCTCGGTCTGCAAGTACGATCGCCTGCGCTTGAGCGCCGATCTTCATTTCCTGGGGAATACCTGCTAATGTCCGATTGTCATATGCGCGCAGCTGATCAAGATTCAGCTTAAGCAATCGATCCATCGAATAGGACGACATGAACCGCATATGGTTCGCACCCGATTCGAAGTTCACATACAGATTGTCAGCACCATCCTCATTGCGGATGAACATATTCTCCGCACCGGTTGGAACATTGATCGAACCCGTTTTATTCACGCTGTCCAACAACCATAACGGAACTGTAACGCCGCCGATGGACGTTTCCGCATATTTCGTGGACAGGTCAGAAACGTTCGGCATTGCATAGCGAACAATCGAGTTGTAAGGCCGCCCCTGATTATAAGTGAGCAGCACTTCTCCCTTGTTAAACGCAACGCCCTGGATTTTATCACCGATACTTATCACATATTTAGGCACAAATTTGTCCATGCTCTCTTCTCGAAAGCTGGGTGTATCCGATGGAAGTCTGTCGTTTAAATCGAGCTCATAACCAACGATCCACGACAAGTGAGACTCCCCGTTTCGGTTTTGGATCTGATGCGACGGACTTGTCGTATAAGAAGGCGGGTTGCTGTATTCTCCAACCCACAGTATCCCATCCTCATACGACGCGAATGAGGCATTCGTCACAACGCCGAACGAATCCGCAAATTGTGCGAAGCCTTGGTCCGGCGTATCGATCAGCGTCTGAATCGGCATCCGGTACATCTTCTTGCCGGATGATAGCCATATGTTATCCCGGCTTACCGCAACACCGCCCGCATGCCCGGTGTAAATGGAACCGTCGGGATTTTTGAGGTTAACATATTTCTCCAAAGTGCCTGTCTTTGCATCGACGAGCGCTAAAGTGCTGGGATCCCCCGTATAGTGATACGCAGCCATCAGTATCCATTCATGCTGGTTATCTGCAAAATATGACATCCCCTGAGGAACGTGACCTTGTAGAAGACCCGGTATGATCGGACCCTTCCCCCCGACATCCCATGCCGCCATGTACCGAGATTCAGTAAGTGCATTCGCAGGGCTCGGCTCTCGTTCTACCTGAGTCATTAACGGGTAGGTTGGCTTAGCCGTAGCCGATACGCGCGCGGATTCGTTGCCGGTGTTATCTATCGCGCTCAACTCGAACGTCACCGCAACCTGACCCGGAAGTGCCGGTATCGTGTACGACGTTACCGATGTCGGCAATGTCACCTCAAGCTGTCCACCCATGTACAACTGATACCCTGCCAAGTCCGATTCCGCATTTGGCTCCCAGCTGACGGTCACTTCACCTCGGTTTGGCTCCGCTTGAAACCCTGTAGGTGCTACAGGTGCAATTTGGTCATGCGTCGACTCACGAGGAATTTGCGTAGAGTTAACTACACCAGGCGTCCCGGTTTGCTGAATGCCGACGGTCCGCATGTCAGTGCCGCCGAACATCGGATACGCATAGGTAATCCCTTTTTTCTCGAGAAATTGACCGGCTGTATACGTTGCCGAAACGAGAACAGTACCGTCCGGCTCGACGATATCGATGATACCGCCATTGTTGGATAACCCGCCTGCGCCGTCGCCATACACGAAAGCCGAATGTGGAACATATTTTGCTTCTTGGAAGCCGTAATAGAAAAAGTTAAATCCGTCCGGCTTTAAATAGCTGAGCCCATTCGGACGCACCCAAAATTGAATGCTTTTTTTCGGCTCGATGGGGGTCGGCTGATCGAACGTCCAAGACCAGCTTTTCGCAGCATCATCTGGCTGCGTAAACCGCACTGTTTTCCCGTTCAGATCGAACGGCTGCAAATGCGGATTGTACAGCTCGATGAACTCATACGCATCGTAGACATCGCGCGATTCGAGCGGCTCTGTGTTCCATGTGTCGGGAACAATTTCCGTTATCATTACCCCCGGCATTGTATCAGCCGTCGGTGTTGCAACGATCGGAGCGGTCAAATCGGATTCTCTGCCAGCCGTATCGATCGTGCTCACCTGCAAGGAAACCGCCGTCCCGTTTTCCAGTCCCTCAATAATCGCCTTATTCTCCGGCATGAGCAGCTTATTTAGCACCACGCCATTCACATATACGTTCACATAGGCAACATCTGGCTCGAGCTTATCGCTCCAGGTCATCTTCACTCCACCGACACCAGCCGCTACCTGTATGTCAGTAGGGGCAGCTGGTCGCACCATATCAGCTGGATCGGCTACCTTTTGCACCGGATACAGAAAACCCGGATTGGCCTGCATGGAAAATCTGTCGGCCGAGACAACCCCATTGCCGCGATCCGGAATGAAGTTGGCACTGATGCTTTCGCCGATATCTTCAACCTTGTAGGTCGTATCAGTAAGCACGATATTGTCGGGATCTAGAAATTGTACACGGCGCGACGCCGAATTCGACATGCCGCCGTTTACGACTACGATCATCTGATCCTCCACAATCGAGCTGCCGTAAGCCAGATTGAATTCGGGCAGTCCAACCTGCTGTACGTTGGTGTTTTTGAACCAAATAAGGAATGTCCCTTGCGGCGCGATCATTTTGTTTTCCGTGATGAGATAATCAAAAACGGTTGCACCTGCTATGTATTTTAAAATAAATCCTTTGACGTTAATGGGCGTAGAGGTAGAATTGTACAGCTCAATAAACTCGAACGCATCTGTCCCACCTGTTTTGTAGTCGATATTTTTCGTGTTTGGCGCCATTTCCGTAACTACAAACGAGGGGGCGGCCTGCGGTTTTTGTGCAACCACTGCAGGCTGCGCAGACATTAACCCTGACTGATTGACGGTATAGACAGCGAACGTGACGCTTTGGCCATTCGTTAAACCTGTTGCCACATAGGAGGAGCCTATCACCAAATCCGGCAGCTGCACGCCGTTCTTATAAATACGGTAACCAGCAACATCCCCCTCAGTAGAAGCATCCCAGCTCAAACGAATCGCCTTATCACGAGGAAGCGCTTGTAAGCCAGTCGCAACAGCAGGAATAACTGGAATGCCCGCCTTTCCGCGTACCGGGAGCGAAGCTGGGGATACGCCTCCGTCAGCATAGACGGACGATAACGTAAACGTATAATCGGATCCATTAGTCAGTCCGGTATACGTATAGGTCACATCAGTAACCGACGCCATTGAAAGACCGTTTCGGGAATGAATCCGGTAGCCGATCACATTCGAATCGCTGCTCGGCGTCCACGACAGCGTCAAGCTGCCGTCTCCCCCAGCTGCGATCACGTCACTCGGCGCCACTCCTGGCACTTCATCGGAGGCGATACGTCCCGGCGTTGCTATCTTATTTCCGCCGTTATACACCATAGCAATCCCAGAGGAAGGCTGCTTAAATGAAATGCCTTTGTTTTCGAACGTATCGTCGTTATCAGAATTCACGAAATATGTGGCGACAACGATTTCCGAACCGAGCAGGTCGACTAGGGAAATGCTTATATTTTTCTGTGAAGAGCTTCCGTTGTACAAGCCAGAAACGTTTTGCAGAACATGTATACGGTCATTCGGCAGTTCGGACTCAGCGATACCATAATTGCTTCTGAACTGGTCACGTGTCAATTGTGGTGTGTTTCCACTGATCACACTATTTTGAGTCCAAATCAGCACCGTTTCACGAGGGGGAATTCGTACGTTACTACCAAGTGTTCCTTCCCATTTAAAAACACCGTCAATTTTCCCCTGAAGCTTGTAACCCGTCAAGTCAATCAGTTCATCTGAAGCGTTGTAAAGCTCGACGTATTCGTAGCCATCATTTGAATTTACATTTACCGTGTCCGGAACCAGCTCCGTAATAAATACGGCCGAAACAGCAGATGCCGATACAGCCGGGATATCGATCCCGGTCACGACCGAAGCGGCGAACAGTGACAGAGCAACCGAGCAAACGACTATTTGTTTGAACTTACGATTCATAGCTCTCCTCCTCTTATTAACCCATGATCTCGCCGTCTCATTTCAATCCAATTCTAATGTACTTGCAGTCTCTTCGATAACCTCCTCTAACAAGAGGTCATATACAGAATTAAGAATATAATCCGGTTGACAGTCTGATTTGGAAATATCCTCCTTTTGTGTAATTCCCGTCAAAACCAATGCCGTATGCAAACCCGCTAGTTTACCCATCAAAATATCCGTTTCAAGCCGATCACCTGTCATTAGACATTGATCTGCGTTTAGCTTCAAACTTTCCAATGCCGCTTTGGCCATATAAATGGACGGTTTACCGGTAATAAGTTCAATTTTCTTTCCTGTTGCTCCTTCAATAGCTCCGATCATCCCCCCGCAATCCGGAACATCACCTCCCTCCGTCGGACAAGTTCTATCCGGATTTGTGGCAAGGACCATAGCTCCTTTCTTAATCGCTTGATAGGCAAAATCCAGATGAGAGTAGTGAAACTCACGATCCCATGAGGTGATGATTACATCTGTTTCTTCAGGTGATTCTGCGAATGTAAACCCCGCCTGCTTGAATTCTTCTTTGATCAATGGTTCCCCGATCACGTATATTTTACAGTCTTCGTATTTTTCTTTTAAAAACCGAATGGTAACCAGCGTCGGACTCAAGATTTGGTCAATCCCGACTTTTATGCCCAAACCGTTTAGTTTGGTGACGTATTTGTCTCGGGATTCAATCGTTTTATTCGTTAAAAACAAGATTTTTTTATGTCTCGATTGAAGGGATTCGATCACCTCAGCTGCGCCGTCAATCAAGCGCCCCCCCAAATAAATAGTACCGTCCAAATCAAATATATATCCTGCAAAATCTTTCATCTGTTCCCACTCCTATATCTATAAATTCAAAAAAAATCCCAAACCTTAAGACAGACTTCACCTTCCGGCTAAAGTCAGTCTGATAGGTTTGGGATTCTACTCGTCTCTTTCCCTTACACATCATCATAGATTAATTTTCATGAAATCAAAGCCAATGATTATTTTATCCTTAATAGCTATAACCTGACTGTCGAGAACGCGATCATAAGGCTCTGTATCGGTTAAATGAACGGCTACCACCTGATCAATACGTTCCAATGGATAGTAATTAATTATTTCCTGTAAGCTCGTATGGTTAACCCGTGGACGTTCGGCAGTTGTCGCTTCATGAATCATTATGTCAATCTGCTTTTGTTCTTTGATCCAGCTATTGGGCTCCGTGTCTGCCGAATAAACCAAAACCTTGTCTTTATATTGGATTTTTAATCCAACGGTCGGACCTAGATGCAGACTTGGAAAGGTCGTTATCATTAACTCCTCTTCTTTTATCAACAGTGATTCCGTTCTCCACGCATACTTATGGATCTGAACTTCAAATAACACAGGCCATTGATGAATATCAATCACTTCTAGCCATTTCTTTAGTTGGACCTCATTCTCAGAGGAACAATAAATGATCAGGGGCTTCGTTCGACCTGCTAGCCACATTCCCCATAGTAGGGATGGTAATCCGTACACATGATCGATATGAAAATGGGTGAAAATGATCTCCTTCACTTGATGGACGCTAATTCCCAATTTAGCAAGCTTGCTCAAAGGACTTCCCCCAACGTCTACCATCGTGCAATCTTCCCTGTTTTGGATGAGGAAATAGGTGTTATCCCTATCCATCCCGCCAACAGCGCAGGCTGTCCCTAGTAAGGTAATTTCCATTTTGTGCAATTGTCCCCCTAAAAAGATAAAGAACCCGCAACTACACATGAACTCACTTTCCCATTAGAAAGTGAATTACAGTGTAATCAGGGGTTCTCATTAGTCTCTACCCAAGATACAAAATAATCTAATATTGCTACTATATAATAAAAATAATGAAAGCGCAATCAATTAATCGCTATTGCCATAACTCAGATTTCCCGGTAGAGACTGCCAACGCCCCAGCGTGCAAAGCCTCGTCTATTTCCCTCTGATTGTCAACCAGTCCCCCGGCAATAATGGGGTAGGGAGTCATTGAAGTTAGCCCCTCGATAATGTGGGGCATAATGCCAGGCATGACCTCAATCGCATCCGGCTGGCTTTGCTCCGCCGCTTTGATCCCTCTTAGCACGGCGCTGTGATCAATTAGGAAAATACGTTGAATGGCCATCAAATTCATGTCTTTCGCAATCCGAATGAGGTTACCTTTTGTAGAAATAATACCGGTAGGCTTTACATTTTTCGCTAAATAAGATATTCCGGTCCGATCAGCCACTATTCCTTCTATGAATTCTACATGAATAAAGACTTGCTTACCTGCGCCCTTTATCTTATCCACCAATTCCTGAACATTGAAGATGGAGCCTATTAGCAGAAAAATAATATTGGCCTGACTCTTTATAGCAAGCTCTAGTTCTTCTTCTTTTTGTACGGTGGCAATGGTTTGATGCTCTACAAGATCGATTATTGGATACATATAAACTCTCCTTTCAAACAGATAAACAAAAACCCTGACCACAATGAAACATACCCCTCCAGTTGAAGGATATGATCACGGGAAAGGGTTTCTCTCTATATTCGAACCTGACCGTATTCAATGGATATGATTTAGTTTGTATTATAAAATCGGTATCGACTTTTGTCAACACAATCTCACTCCGTTAAATCCGCAGCTAACCATGTTAATATTCAATCCCCAAAAAGGAAATCATCATCCGTCAACGCTTCAACGTGAATCGTGCGGACATAACCATTCCCTTTTTTCGAGAAAAAGTCATGCTGCTTCGTCTTCGTGCTCAGACCGTTAAGAACAATCGGATTAATATCCTCTTCTTCGAAAATGGGGTCTACGCCCAGATTCATGAACGCTTTATTCGCGTTGTAGCGTAAGAAAGCTTTCACTTCTTCTGCCAAGCCCAAAGTCCCATAGAGACTTTCTGTATAGCTTTCCTCATTGGCATGAAGCTCCTTAAGCAAGGCACACAATGTTGCATACGCCTCATCCTGCTCAGCAGGACTTAACTCCGCATAAACCTCTTGTGCCAACACACCGATATACAGGCCATGAATGCTCTCATCGCGTAAAATCAAATCGATGATTTCGCCGCTGCTCGTCATTTTACCTTGTCCAGCCAAGTAAAGCGGATAATAGAAGCCGCTATAGAACAAGTAGCTCTCCAGCAGGACAGATGCTGCCATAGCCAAATACAGCTCTTTAGGAGTTCCAATGTTTTCGTAGAAATGGGAAATCTTGTTTGCCTTGAACTGCAAGTAAGGATTGCGTTCCACCCAAAGGAACAGCTCATTGATTTCCTCCGTTGTAGACAACGTGGTGAAAATACTGCTGTAAGACTTCGCATGAATCTGCTCCATCATCCCCATGAAGCTCAGCACAGCTTTGCGCTGGAGTCCATCGACATGCTCAAGAATCTTCGGCATGCCAACGCCGCCTTGCATGGTATCGAGCAGCGTAAGGCCGCCGAGTACTTTCATGTATAGCTCACGTTCTGCACCGCTTAACGTGATCCATGACATTTTATCATCAGATAATGGGATTTCCTCATCTGTCCAGAACTGCATAATATTTTGATTCCAGAAAGTGATCGTAAAATCATCATCGGGACGATTCCAGTTCACAGCTTTCTTGGCATTATTTAGGGTAGTGGCCGTACTCATTTATATTCAATCCCCTTCCAAATTACACCGAGCAGCTGACGCATTCCTCAACGGATAGCTGATTTGTTCGCGTGTAGTAGAGCGATTTAAGTCCTTTGTGTGCCGCATAGAGGTATAGTTTAGCAAGTTGTCTCGTCGAAACATCGCTATTTACATGTAAAATGGTTGAAATCCCTTGATCCACATGTGTTTGAATCTCAGCAATAAGATCAAGAATCTTAAACTGATCCATTTGATAAGCAGATTTATAGTAAAAGAAATTATCACGTGCCATAAAAGGCATCGGATAGTACGTTGTTGAGTTCGCGTAAGTTCGAGTCTCGATAGGTTCAACAATCGGCATGACACTCGAAGTTGCATTTTGAATATAAGAAATACTTTGTGTTGGAGCAACGGCCAATCGGTAAGCATGATAAAGACCATTGGTTTTTACATCTTCTTTTAGCTTAGCCCAATCGCTTGGTGATGGAATCGGCATTCCCTCAAACAAGGACTTCACTTTATCCGTAAGCGGACTGTAATCCGTCTCCGTATACCGGCTGAAGTAGGCACCATTCGCATATTCGGATTGCTCAAAACCTTCAAAGGTTTGCCCTGAAGATTTAGCAATTTCCATACTTTTCTCAATGGAATAATAGTTCATAGCCATGAAGAACGTGCGGACGAAATCTTTGGCTTCATCACTCTCATAGCTAATTTTGTTCTTAGACAAGTAGCCATGAAGATTCATGACACCAAGACCAACGGAGTGCAGCTCACGGTTCGCTTTGGCAACCCCCGGCGCATTGCAGATCGTCGTCATATCACTAACAGAAGTCAATGCAATCATGCCCTCGTGAACAGTTTCGCGCAGCTTCTTACGATCCATTACATTTGCAATGTTCATGGAAGCAAGGTTACAGCTGATATCTCTAAGAATGAGATCATCTTGGCCGTAATCGTTGATTTCCGAAGTTTCTTGCAGTTGGAAAATCTCTGTACAGAGATTAGACATTTTAATCGTACCGATACCTTTCAGGGCATGATCCCTGTTAGCATTCGTACGGTTCATCATATATGGATAACCGGATTCCAGTTGGGTAGTCGCAATTTTAACTAGCATGTCACGCGCACTCATGACAACCTTTTTCTTCACCTTCGGGTTAGCCAGCAGTTCGTCGTACATTTCATCGAGATCGATATCATCCAAATGCTTTCCATAAGCTTGCAGTACCGTGTAAGGAGCAAATACATGCAACGGCTGGTTCTCTTCAGCCAACTTGTAAAACCTATTCGGTACAATGAGACCGATGGACAGTGTCTTCAGGCGCGATTTCTCATCCGCATTAATTTTCTTACTATCTAGGAACTCCATAACGTCCCAGCCGAAAATGTTGTAGTAAGCAGCTCCTGAACCCTTACGCTGACCCATTTGATCTGCATAGGAGAACGCATCCTCCATAAGCTTAAGTACCGGCATAATACCTTTTGCTGCGTTTTCCACACCTTTAATCGTTTCACCGCGTCCACGAAGCTTGGACAAGTTAACGGCTACACCGCCGCCAATTTTGGAAAGCTGCATGCAAGTAGCAAGCACGTAGTTAATCGAGTTAAGTGAGTCGTCCATCTCCAATAGGAAGCAGGATACCATTTCGCCTCGGCGGCTCTTACCTGCATTAAGGAATGTCGGTGTCGCTGGTTGCAAGCGTTGTTCCATCATCGAGACAGCAAGAACACGCGCTGTTTCCACGTTCCCACGTCCCAAGTACAAAGCAACAATAGCAACGCGATCCGGGAAATGTTCCAAATATAAGGACTTGTCATCACTGCGTAAAGCGTAATCCGTATAAAATTTCGAAGCTGCCATGTAGGAGGCGAACTCGAATTGATTATCGTGGGCCACTTGATAAACATCGTTAACTTCATCTTGCGTATATTTCTCATATACGTTCTCGTAATAGTTATGATCGATCATATAACGTACTTTAGAAGAAGTATCGGGGAAAGTCAGGCTTTTACTGTGGACTTCCTTCATAAAAACTTCAACAGCTTCTTTATCCTTCTCTAGTTGGAAAAAGCCATCCGCTCCGCGTTGCATTAATAAATTATTCAGCTCAATGTGCCGCAATTGCATGTACCCCCTGAACAAATCGTTCTACGTCATTTTTGGTGCCGGATAACTCAAACTTGGTTAACACAGGCACATCGTACTGCTGTGAGATCGTATCTGCGCTTTTGGCAAATCCGTCTCCCCAGTTGCGGTTACCACTCGCTGCTACTCCGATAAGACGAGAGGCATTGCTTTCTAGGAAAGAAGCTACCTTAGGAGGCACTTGACCAAAACCGGTTGTATAGGTAACGAGCACGAAGGGCTCGTCCATCTTCATCGCTTCCTCAATTTGAATCGCTGGCATTTTGAGCTTAGCAATAAATCGGCGAACATTTCCCGTCTTCGAATCGTAAGCAATCAGCATGGGCTTCCTTCTCCTAACACTCTCTTATTCTCTATCTAGTACCGCTTATGTAAGTAACCCTATATGTAGTAAACAAATGAATCATTCCGTGAAATCCAAGCTGGAATCCGTCATTGTCCTTTCGACAAAATATGCGAATTTCAGAATCTCTTAACCAAGGAAAAAGGCGGTAATCACGGGGTTTATAACGGAATTTGATTCTATTTTTTCACAAATTCTAGCAGTTGTGTGTTTCGCTTTTTTCACGATATCTAGTTGATAGATTCAAATTTATATCAATATATTGTGTTTGTCAACGAGTAAAAAGGATCATTTTGACTATCAAAATACGTAAACCTAGACAGGACGTGGCTCGGAAGGCTTTGAAAATATTTTTTCAATTTCGACTTGAAATTTTCGAAATTGTCGAAAGCAAGATTAGGGCTTTAAGCTCACTAGATATAGATCCATCCCGTCCCAAATACAGGCTCACCAAACCGCCCCAGAGTCCGTCTAAGGTCGTTCATAGCGATGATGCAACATTCCTATCCTGAAACAAAAAAAGCTATTCACACGCACACGAGGGTGCCGTGAATAGCTTAATCTTATTTCTTAACCGTTACGTTTTTGGAAATCACTCATGAACTCAGCAAGCGCTTTGCAGGATGCATAAGGAACAGCATTATACGTAGATGCTCTCAAACCGCCTACACTGCGATGACCCTTCAACCCAACAAATCCGTTCTGCTCGGTTTCCTTGATGAACTTCTTCTCCAACTCTTCATCCTGCAAACGGAACGTGATATTCATTGCGGAACGACTGCCCGCATCAACAGGACCGCGATAGAAACCACCGCTTTGGTCGATTGCGCTATAAATTAAACCTGATTTCTCAAGGTTGTTTTTCTGGATGACAGCTAGTCCACCTTGTTCCTGAATCCATTTCAATACTAGGTTCATCATATAAATGGAATAAACCGGTGGTGTATTGTATAGGGAATTGTTTTTGCTATGAATTTCGTAGCGAAGCATAGTTGGAATCTTTTTAGGCAGATCCTGTAATAAATCTTCCTTTACAATAACCACAGTTACACCAGAAGGACCTAGGTTCTTTTGCGCTCCTGCATAAATCATGCCGAATTTCGAAACATCAACAGGACGGCTCAAGATATCACTGGACATGTCCCCAATTAACGGCACATTTCCTGTATCCGGGAAGCTTTGGAACTGAGCGCCTTCAATTGTTTCATTCGAAGTCAGATGCAGATAAGAGGAATCCGGATGAATATTGATTTCACTCAAGTCGGGAATTTTCATAAATTTCTGTTCTTTCGAGCTTGCCGCGATGGCAACTTCTCCGAACAAGCTTGCTTCCTGAATAGCTTTCTCCGCCCATGCACCTGTAAGCACATAGCTGCCAACTTTACCTGGCTTTAGAAAATTAAGCGGAATCATAGCGAATTGTGTACTCGCACCACCTTGCAGAAACTGCACTTGGTACCCATCAGGGATGCTAAAAATTTGTTTCAACAATTGCTGAGTTTCATTATGTACTTGCTCGAACTCCGCGCTGCGGTGAGATATTTCCATAATGGACATGCCGATGCCTTTAAATTCGACAAGCTCTTCTTGTGCTTTCTGCAGTACCTCGAGAGGTAATGCCGCAGGCCCCGCGTTAAAGTTATAAGCCCTATTTCCCATGAATGACCACACCTTTGCTTTTTTGTATTATCGCTATGATAGCAATATTCTCTTCATGCATCAAGTAAAACCTCAGTTGGCAATGCTAGGAGAAGTACGAAGAAGAAAACAGATTTGGATACTAAAGGAGCCTAATTTACTTATGACATTGCTTGATAAAATAGGAGAAAGTTATACAAACACTGCGAATTCTGAAAACTCCAACACCTCAAGTTCCACGAATGCTACAAGTTCCACGAATGCTACAAGTTCAACGAATGCCTCAAGTTCCATAAACAACTCAAGTTCCACGAACAAACCAAGTTCAACGAACGCCACAAGTTCAACAAATACACAAAGTTCCACAAACGCACAAAGAGCCACAAACGCCTCCGAGATGTATCGGCTGTTTGTAGGCATTAAGCTCCCGCAAGACGTCCAGCGGGAGCTCGACATATGGAAAGACAGCATCCAAAAGGTGCTGCCTTTCCAAAAGTGGACACATCCGCAGGATGTCCACGTCACGTTAAGCTTCCTCGGCGACGCATCCGCCGAGACAGCCGAAGCGCTAGCGGCCGACCTGCGCCAGCTTGCTGCAGCTGCGCTGCCGCTGACCCTGCACGCCGAGGGACTCGGCGTGTTCGGACCTCCGGCGGCGCCGTCGATCCTCTGGGCGGGCCTCGCCGGCGACCTAGACGCGCTGGCTGCGCTGCAGCGCGAGGTCGCGGGCGTCTGCGCCCGCCACGGCTTCCCGGCCGAGGCTCGCGCCTATCGGCCGCACCTTACACTAGCCCGCCGCTTCCGCGCAGCGGCGGGGCCTTTCAAGCGCTCCGCCCTAGCAGCGGTAGGAGCGCCTGCCGGCGGCTGGCCCGTGTGGCAGGTAGAGGACATCGTCCTCTACCGCAGCCACTTGGGCCGCCAACCGTCGTACGAGCCGCTAGCCGTGTTCCCATTTGAGGAACAATCTACTTAATACATTCCACATAATTTCCGCACTGGGATTTATATCTTGTTTTTGTATAACTTTCAAGAAATCTACAAACAATTGAACCGATTGGATTAGATTTAATAAAAGAGGAGGAACCGGTGTGTCCGATTGGATTGAAATTTTTTTACGTACCTTATTGGCGGTTGTCGTGCTTTTCATAATGACAAAGTTGTTGGGTAAAAGACAAGTATCTCAACTTTCCTTGTTCGAATACATAACGGGAATTACAATTGGTAATCTCGCGGCTTACATCTCATTAGAGGATAATTGGTATTTAGGTTTGGTATCCTTAATCGCTTGGGTCGCATGTTCTTTAGGAATTGAATTTATGCAGTTAAAAAGTAAAAAAATGCGGGATTTTATTGATGGTAAAGGAACCGTGCTCATTCGAGACGGTAAAATTTTGGAAGATAATTTAAAGAAAGAACGCCTCACCACCGATGAACTTATGGAGCAATTAAGAAAGAGATCGGCATTTAAAATGGCTGATGTTGAATTTGCGATCATGGAACCAAGCGGTGATATAAATGTCCTACTAGCTCGAAAAAACCAACCTTTGACTGCCAAACATTTGGGCATCAAAGTTGCGCCCGAAGAGGAACCCCAAGCGGTTATCATGGATGGTGAAATCTTGGATGAATCATTAGCCACCATCGGTTTTAGCCGGGGATGGCTGAAAACCGAATTAGATAAATTGGGTGTGACGATTGAAAATGTATTTCTAGGTCAAGTCGATTCTTACGGACAATTATATGTGGATCTATTTGACGACAAGATCATGGTACCTGTGCCACAGGAGAAGGCATCCCTCTTTGCTACATTAAAAAAGTGCGAAAGCGACCTGATGCTGTTTGGGCTTACTACGAATAATAAAGATGCCAAAGAGATGTACGAACAATGCTCGAAGCAAATGGAGGAAATCATCGCACAATTGAAACCCGTACTTAAGCGGTAAAGTCTTTACGCGCTTGGCTAATCGAGCAGCGTCTGCGCTGTATGGTCGCGGGCTAGCTCGAACATCCGCATCAGCTGCTCAGCGGTGTTTCGCTCCACCGAAAGCGGCGGCAGCTCGCTCTCGCCGAAGAACTGGGCGCCGGTCGTTTCCAGACCGGCTTCAAGCGCTTCCCCGCCTACAAGCTCGCACAAGATGAACATCTTGTACACGTGGTTAGCCGAGGGTGGGTGCGCGTGGCGCTTCTTGTCGAAGACCGCCAGCAATCGCACCGGCTTGACCTCATAGCCGGCCTCCTCGCGGGTCTCTTTGACGGCGACCTCCGATGGTGTCAGGCCGATGTCCGCCCAGCCTCCAGGCAAAGCCCAAGCACCGTCCGCTCTTTCCTTCACAAGCAGCAGCTTGTTCTCTCTCAAGACGACGGCCCGAATATCCACTTTCGGCGTCTGATACCCCGTGTCGCTCGCGAATAAAGCCGTCACCGTATCGATCGGTGTCTCTGAGAAATAACTCATCATCTCCACGCTGATCTTGCGCAGCGCCTCGTACCGCTCCAAATCATAGCCATTCTCTCCGTAGGTTAGCCCTGCTTGACTAATAGCCTGAATCTCTTTAGCCCACTCCAACCATGGAATATTCATCCGTTCCCCAACTCCGTTTCGATATATTTCTTGATGCCGCTATAAATATCAACCATCTCCTCCAGCTTCATCCGAACAAGCCCGCTAGAAGAGGGACATACATAGTCGATCATACCTTCAACCACCGGATCCTGTTGACTCCGCCAACTCATCCCCCTGCGGCCGCTATACTGTTCATATACCCCTTTACCTACAAAACAGGCAACACGTGGTCGAATGGCCTGAATCTTTTGTTTCAAAATAAGTCGACCTTCTCGGTATTCCTCAGGCGTAATTTCTGCAGCCGTTAACGAAGGGCGAGCCACGATATTCGTAAATCCATACCCGAGTTTCAGCAAATCCCCATCCTCTTGAGGTACATACAACCGAGGTGTTAATCCCGCTTGGAATAGGATCCGATAAAAGCGATTATTCGGATTCGCATAATGATGACCCGTCTCTCCGGATCGTATACTAGGGTTATACCCCACAAAAAGTATCCTTAAATGCTCCTGCAGATGATCCGAAATAGGCTCTATGCTCAACGTTATGACACCTCCACCGGCACGACGATTTTTTTGTCTTTTCAATAGGTTACCATGAACGACCAAAAACCAAAAGCCGAGGCACAGGACCCCGGCTTTCATTATAAAAACTTTAAAGACTCATAGGACTTGCCTAGCACAGCGGTCGTATCACCTTTTAACCATTTATCAATAAGCGTGCTGTAAACGGACCGGAAATCGACCTCATACTTCAAATCGCCATTGTCCAAATTACTCAGGCTCGGGTACGCGCCATAAAGGCCGCCATTCACCTTGCCTCCAATCACAAACATCGGAGCTGCCGTTCCATGATCTGTTCCGCCGCTACCGTTCTCTTTCACCCTTCGCCCAAACTCCGAAAACATCATCACCACAACACGGTCCTGCAAGCCTTGCGCCTCCAAGTCTTTATAGAACGCTGTCAGACCCTCGTCGACTTGAGTCAGCACTTTGGCATGCTGTACTTTCTCATTCGCATGATCATCGAAACCGCCAATCTGTACATGGAATATTCTTGTGCCCGATTTGCCGGCCAGCAGCTTGGATACTAATTGGAGATCCCTTGCAAAATTAGTTTTCGGGTACTCCACTTTATTCGCATAGGTAGCCGTTAAAGCTTGAATCGCTTCAACACTCTTGAAGGCATCATAGCCGCGCCCAGATACGACACGAAGCTGTTCCCTCTGATTCTGTTCACCATACATCTCCAAGAATGCTTTGGTGATCCGATTTTTGTCCATCATCGCAGTTTTCGGATCAATCAGATGATACGTTTCTAGAGATTGGATCACGGGAAAGCTCATTTTCTCCGAAGCAAAAGCCTTGCCGCCTGCGCCAATCTGTATAGCTTTGAGCGGATTGCTGCTATCCCGCAAAGAAGACTCTGCATAGCGTGCAAGCCAACCGCTCCGACTCATCTTCGCTGGCTCGGCCGTCTGCCAAATTTCCATAGAGCGGAAATGAGAGTGATCGGGTCCTGGATATCCAACTCCTTGTGCGACTGCCATTTTCCCAAGTTTATAAAGTGCAGCGAGACCAATTAAACTCGGATGCAAGCCTACTTGATTATCTAACGGAAGAACATCCTTCTGCTGGTAAGCCAGCGTTGGCCGCGCATCATAGTATATCCCTTGCCCATAAGGAATTAGCGTATTAATGCCATCATTCCCGCCACTTAACTGAACAACAATAAGCACAGGTTCATCCACACCATCATCAAAACCGCCTGCAAAAATCGATTTTCCCGTTTCCGTAAATAAAGCCCCGCCTAGGCCTAAAGTCGCAAACATGGCTGTTCCTTTTAACAGAAAATCCCTTCTCGATAATTTCACTTTTCTCACCCCCTGCTATTTCATTTGAGCTTCTGGGCTAATCAGTACTAATTGAAGCAAGCCTCTCAAACCTGCATTTTTTTGCTTTGTATGTATAAGGGTATCATTTGCGTATGCGCTTAACCCCTGTAAAGTCTTATCCGATAAATCAGTGATTCCTATACGCTGACTCCACAATTTCACCCATTCTTCCGGACGGTCCTGTTGTTCAGGTGTATACTCTGCCGAGGAGAGCACCTTGCCGTTAAGCTGCTTGGCGATGGACTCGGCAAACTGGTACCTTGATAATAGGGAGTTTGTGTTCAGCCATGAGGCTCCTCCTCTCCAACCCGCAACATCTGGCGGAGAATATAGCTCCTGTCCCATCTTCCTCATTGCTTGTGCATGCCCCTTAGAAACAGTTAGCTTACAGCATTTGAGAATACCTGCAACATAGTCTGCCGGTGTTTTGATGAGAGATAACCGCAATTTCTCCTCATAAAATTCGTCGGATAGGAATAGTTCTTGCAGCACTTCCCCCACAGTAGCCTTAACAGATATAAGTTCGGCAACTTTTTGAATCCAACTTTCGGAAGGACTGTCCGTAGCAAAATATTTGAGCAGCTTTGTAGCAAGAAAGATCGGCAGCGTTTTTTGATGAAAAATAATATCAATTACATCATCCGAATCCAACTTTCCTGTTTCTTCAAGCAGCGTTTTCGAATCATTGTCGTGTTGTTTGGGATTAAAATCTACTTTATTACCCTTCTTATCATAGGTCCATCCCGTGAAAGCGCGCGCTGCTTCCTTCACATCCGTCTCTGTATAGTGACCGATACCTAGCGTGAATAGCTCCATGGCTTCGCGGGCATAATTCTCATTCGGTTTACCTTTTTTATTCCGATTCACATCCAGCCAGATCATCATGGCAGGATCTTTGCCAATTGCGAGTACGAGCTCTTTGAAATTTCCTAAAGCATGTTTGCGAAATAGTGTATTTTGCTGAACCATTAGTGTGACATCGTTAACCTTATAATTCGCCGTTGCAAAATGGCCATGCCAGAACAACGTCATCTTCTCAATGAGCGGAGCACTAGAATATACCATTCGATATAACCAGTACATTTGTTGATCGGCTAATTGCAGCGGATCTAATGATTTCTTACCATCAGCGGTTAATTGATCAAATGGGGTTAGTGATGGCGCTTGATCGATCAAGGCTTCTCCTGCAATAAGCCGTCGCACCGTTTCCTCACGTCCAAGTGCAATACATGCAGTAACTTCTTCCCCAGTGGAACCAAATCCGGCTCGATGTAATAAATGAACGACTTCCTTGTTAGTCCATGGTGCTCCCATGATCTCCCCCCTCGCCCTATTTTCCAAACTGTACCACAGAAATGTGTCAAAAGTGTGTGGAAATAAAAACAAACCAAGACAACTGTCCTTGGTTTGTTTTATTCGGATTACTATACTTTTGCAGCTAACTGTTTGGTTAAATCGAGGAATGAACCAACAACACGACGAACACGTTTTTCAACATCTGGATGGATATCTTGATAGGTTACACCCGTTTGGAAGCTCTTCCGCTGATCGCCTCCAATAGATAGCCAATCTGGACAGTTAATGCCATGCAGATTACGTACAATGGTTTGCATCTGCGTCAGAGAGCTTACAGCAACTGCCCCGCCTGCTGAACTAACAGATAAGACGACCTTGTTATTGAAATGATCTTGTCCTAAATGATCAAGCGCATTTTTCAAAACGCCGGAAATTCCACTATGATATTCCGGTGTTGCCAGTACGATCCCATCTGCTTCAAGCATGGCTTCTTTTAATTTTTCTAGAGCTTCATGTCCCTCGTTTGCATCATCTGGTGTATAGAAAGGGAGCGGTGTTCGATACAAGTCAATCAACGTCACCTCGTGGCCCTCTAAGGTCGCTAGATGCTTGATATATTCAGCAAGTCTTGTACTTGTCGCTGATCTCTGATTACTTCCTGCTATCATAGTAATTTTCATAATGATCTTCCTTCCACATCTGATTCATGCATTCATTATACCTCAATTTCCATCAAATAACAGTACTAATTATAATGATTATCAAAAGAGTTTTAGTATCGATAAATGAAAAAGCTGCTTCCTCCATAGAAAACTATGAAAGAAGCAGCTCGTATGTTATTCATGTATAAGTGCTAAGGAATTAGCAATCGAAGTACAGGTTGTACTCGTGCGGGTGAATACGGATTGCTACAGCTTTCGCTTCGCCACGTTTCAATTCGATATAGTTATCGATGAAATCTTGTGTGAACACGCCGCCTTCGATCAAGAAGTCGGAATCAGCTGCAAGAGCATCCAAAGCTTCATCTAATGTACCAGGAACGCTGCGGATCTCAGCTTTCTCAGCATCGGACATTTCATAGATGTTAGTATCGAAAGGACCGTATCCAAGAGCGCGCGGATCGATTTTCTTTTTGATACCGTCAAGACCTGCCATCAGCATTGCTGCGAAAGCGAGGTATGGGTTAGCCGTGCTATCCGGTGTGCGGAATTCAATACGACAACCTTTAGGTGTCACAGCTGCGATTGGAATACGAACTGCTGCGGAACGGTTACCTTTGGAGAATACAAGGTTAACCGGCGCTTCGTAACCAGGAACCAGACGTTTGAAAGAGTTTGTACTTGGGTTTGTCAAAGCGATCAATGCTGGTGCGTGGTAAAGAATACCACCGATATAGTTGATTGCCATTTCACTCAGGTTTGCATATGCTCCTTTTTCATAGAACAAAGGCTCGCCTTCATTGAAGATGGACATGTGTACGTGCATACCGCTACCATTGTCACCAAACAGTGGTTTAGGCATGAAAGTAGCAACTTTACCATATTCTCTAGCCGTGTTAGCAACGATATATTTGTATTTGAGCAGGTTATCTGCTGTTTTAGTCAATGTGTCAAAACGGAAGTTAATTTCAGCTTGACCAGCTGTAGCCACTTCGTGATGGTGACGCTCAATGCGAAGACCTGCATCAGCAAGCTTGTTGCACATTTCGGAACGAATGTCTTGTTGGGAATCCATTGGAGCTACCGGAACGTAACCGCCTTTAACTGGAACTTTATAACCAAGGTTTCCGCCTTCTTCTTTACGGCCTGTGTTCCAGCCTGCTTCTTCGGAGTCAACTTCGAAGTAAGACTTATTCATGCCATTTTCGAAACGAACATCATCAAAAATGAAGAATTCGGACTCAGGTGCGAAGAATGCTGTTGTACCTACACCAGTTGTTTGCAGATACTCTTCTGCTTTTTGAGCGATGCTGCGTGGATCGCGATCATAACGCTCGCCTTCAGGTGTGTGGATGTTGCTCATGATAATCAAAGTTGGATGAGCTGTGAAAGGATCTACGTATGCAGTCTCTGTATCTGGCATCATTACCATGTCAGATTGTTCAATACCACGGAATCCTGGGATGGATGAACCGTCAAAAGCTACTCCGTTTACGAATGTTTCTTCATCTACTTCAGTAGCAGGCAAAGAAATATGCTGTGCTTTACCGGAAAGACCTACGAAACGAAAATCTACCCACTCGATGTTTTTTTCCTTGATAAGGTTCAACACGTTTTGAACTGACATTTAAAAAACCCTCCCATTTCCGTACATTCAACGTACTTTACATGATTAATGTTCAACTTTTGCTTGTTATCTTGCACATATTATATAGCGATTAAGCTTACACAGTCAATACTTATGTCAGGTATTTTTTATCGATGTGTAAGCTATGCTCACACAATTTCACATATTTGTCCCATATCCAGAAATAGGAAAACTGGCTTCCTCTCTCGAGGAAACCAGTCATCTTAGAACTATTCCCATTACGCCAAGATAACTTCTTTATGTGTATCAAACTTTTTACCAAGCAGCGGAGCAAGTTTCTCAAGATCAACAAGCAAATTAGCGAATTGATCAGGGAACAAGGATTGAACACCATCACCAGTCATTGAATTGTCTGGATCTGTATGCATTTCGATGATCAAACCATCTGCTCCTGCCGCTACGGATGCCTTTGTCATAGGAACAACAAGCTCTCTACGGCCAGTACCGTGACTCGGATCAGAGATTACCGGAAGATGGCTCAATTGTTTAAGAACCGGAATTGCCGATAAATCCAGTGTATTCCGCGTGTACGTTTCGAATGTTCGGATTCCGCGTTCACAAAGCATAACATTCGGGTTACCGCCAGCAAGAATGTATTCAGCAGCATTCAAGAATTCATCATATGTTGAGCTAAAACCACGTTTGAGTAATACTGGCGTTTGAATGGTTCCCAGCTTGCGGAGCAAGTCAAAGTTTTGCATATTGCGTGTACCTACTTGCAGGATATCCGCGTATTGTGCACATACATCAACATACTCAGGTGTCATAACTTCTGTAATTGTAAGAAGACCATGCTTCTTACCCGCTTCAGCCATCATGATTAAGCCTTCAACGCCAACACCTTGGAAGCTGTAAGGACCTGTTCTTGGTTTAAATGCGCCACCGCGGAGAACTTGACCTCCCGCTGCTTTCACTAAACGTGCAATCTCATCGATTTGCTCTGGTGTTTCCACGGCACAAGGGCCACCCATAACAACAAGCTGCTCCCCACCGATTTCAACACCTTTAATTTTGATAACCGTGTCAGCCGGATGAAAGTCACGACTTGCTAATTTATAAGATTTGGAAATTTTCACGACTTGCTCAACTCCTGACATTTGACGCAGCTGTTCTGCTAATTTAGGATCAGCTTGACCGATAATTCCGATTACTGTGCGATCCTCACCTTTGGAGACGTGTGCTTGAACACCTTGCTTTTCTATGAATTGTACAATTTCCTGAATACGCTCATCTGACGTTTTGTTGGATGTAATGGCGATCATCTTCAACACGCTCCTTATTATATGGGTTGGAACACTTGTATACTTCAACGCTTGTTCGCTTCTACGCTTTTAACCGCTAAAGTAAATATACAACGCTCGACGAGTTTTCGTCAAGCGTTAAATTATTTGCTATTCTTTTGTATTCGAAGGGGCTAGTTGATCTTTACGGATTCTACGTTTTTCTTTGCGACGATTCGTATGGTATTTAAGTAAGAGCACCACTGGGAAGTAGGCAATAACCCCAAGTATCAACCCAACCACCATACCGCCTACAATTAAATCCAAACCACCTCTAATAATATTAGAAAGCATGTGCGGTAAATGATGTATCAGATAAATCTTAAAGTGTTTCGGTACCAACCAATCCCCCACTTGCTTATTGAGTATCGAGAATGGAATATAAATCACTTTTCCAAACACAAAACCAATTAACGCTCCAGGTAAATTAGCTCTTAATAAATAAACCAACGGAAAGATAAGAACGAATGCAAAACCAGCTGTAGGTAACGTAAACATCTCTACAAACAATCCAATGGAAAACCCGCGTGCTACTTTGGAAGGACCGCCTTTGGCACGTAATAGAAGTAAATATTTATATTTAAACCAGCGCTTCGTGCTTTTCCAATCGTAGCGAGCCTTCACTTTCATCATTTTCACCTTCTGAGTGCTTTGCATGCTGGTCTCAATCCCGCCCTGTGGAATAAATAAGGATCACTCACTACTAGCTGCTTTGGATTTAACAGCCGGAATGAGCTTCTTCATATTAATAGTACGTGTAATTCCCCAACTGGTTTCATCTTTCGCATCATAGCCTTCCAAGTAGGAAATGACCTCTTTGGTTATAGGTGTAGGTGTTGAAGCACCAGATGTAACACCGACCTTGCGTACATTGGTTAACCACGTGCGATTAAGCTCCGTGATATCCGATATTCTATACGCTCTAACTCCTGCAATTTCCTCTGAAACTTGCGCTAAGCGGTTCGAATTATTACTTTTCGGATCTCCAACTACGATAACTAAATCGACTTCCTTCGCTTGTTCAGCAACCGCTTCTTGTCTAACCTGCGTGGCTAGACAGATCTCATTATGAATCTCAGCTTTTGGGAATAGTTCAAGTAAACGATTCATAATATGCTTAATGTCCCATTGGCTCATTGTTGTTTGGTTCGTAATAATAATACGTTCGGCTTTAATGTTTAGTTGGTCAGCTTCTTCAAGCTTCTCGATGAGGTGCACTTGATCCGGAGCTACACCTACTGCGCCTTCCGGCTCAGGATGAGCTTTCTTCCCGATATAGATAACTTCATAGCCGTCGGCAACTTTTTCTCGAATTAAATCGTGTGTCTTCGTTACATCTGGGCAGGTTGCATCCACAACGGTTAAGCCCTTGTCTCGGGCTCGGCGCCTTACCTCAGGTGATACCCCGTGAGCAGTGAAAATGACCGTCCCTGTTTCGATTTGTTCTAATATTTCAAGCCGGTTCTCGCCATCTAATGTGATGACACCTTCTTCTTTGAAGAAATCAGTGACATGCGCATTATGAACAATCATGCCTAATATATAAATAGGTCTGGGAAGATTTAAGTTTTTAGCAGTTTGCATAGCAAGTGCCATAGCATCTACAACGCCATAACAATAGCCTCTGGGTGATATTCGGACTACTTCCATTTCTTCCACCTGCCTAAGAAAACATTATTTTCTTTCATTATAGCTGATTATACGGAGAGAGGAAAGTTTGCTGGGAGCCAAATCATAAAGGTACTTCCCTCGTCTTTGCGCGTTGTCACTTCAATAGACCCGCCGTGTTCATCAATAATCCATTTGGCGATCGATAAACCAAGTCCAGTTCCTGACGTCAGTCCCCTGGATAAATCTGCGCGATAAAATCGGTCGAAAATATGAGGAATATCCTCTTTATCCATGCCAATTCCCGTATCGGTAATCCGAATACCAATAAAACTATCCGTTCGCGACGCCTCGAACCGCACGGTTCCAGCAGGTGTATACTTGAATGCATTTTCGATGAAAATAAACAACAATTGCTGCAAATAATCCCGGTTCCCTTGCACGACCGCATGTTCTAGTGCATCTAGATCACCCACTTGCCAATCAGCAGTATGCTCTAGCAATTGAGCCCGCCTTACCACTTCTTGAACGAGCGGCATGATCTCAACTGGCTTCTTCTCCATAAGAACGCCGGCATCTGCTCTCGCCAGAGCCAGAAGATCATTGACTAGTCTGCTCATTCGCTGTGCTTCACCTGCAATATCATGCATGGCCTCAAGTGACATCTGCATTTGATCAGGCGTAGCAAGTTCTGTACTCCCCGAAGTTTGCTTCCACATCTTTTCTAACAAGTCGACATTTCCTCGAATCGTTGTAAGCGGTGTTCTCAGCTCATGAGAAGCGTCCGATACGAACCGGCGCTGAGCGCGGTACGCTTCATCTAATTCCAGATAGGTGATCTCAATGCGAGAGAGCATCCCATTGATCGTCTCCGTCAAGCGCCCAATCTCATCAAGTGGACCGTCATAGTGGATACGCTTCTCCAGATCATCGCTGCTTCCTATTTGATTCGCGGCGTCAATGACGCGTTCGATCGGCTTGAGCGCTTTGCGCGCCAAGAACCAACCAAGTGAAGCTGCCACAATAATCGTGAGTAATGCCCAAATCATCAGCGTATACCCAAGGGTAACGGACGTTTTTTCATAACTGCTAATCGGTACAGCCGCTTGAAGAACCCCGATGAGCTGGTTCTGATCATCTGACCTGATCGCTTGATTATAAATGAGGAAATCTTGCCCTAGTACTTTTGTCTTTTCGAAAAAACCATCCTCAGAGCTTAATTTATCAATCGTATTCTTGGCTAAAGGCAAAGAAACATCATAGATTTGTAAGTTAGCCGAGCGATTAAATTTTTTGAGTGCAACATTATATAATTGCAGAAACGTATTCGTAGAGTAGAAATCTCTGCTTTCTAGTTCCAAATCAACGACGAGTCCCTTCTGCGAAAGGGCAAAGCTCTTCTGAATACGCAACGAAGTGTTCTGTGCTTCCCTTTTCACATCTTGGCGAATTTGATCGTATAGGAAGTAATTCAAGAAAAAATAAAGGACAATGCCAAAGAGCAGCATGGTTAGTGCCAATATACCTGAATACCAAAGCGTTAGCCGCAAGCGAAGAGACATATTAAGTTTCCCCTCTCAATACGTAGCCTGCCCCCCGAACCGTTTGAATCAATCGTTTATGGCCAAATTCTTCGGTCTTTTGGCGCAGCAGCGCGATATAAACCTCCAGAACATTGGATTCACCGCTATAATCGTAGCCCCATATTTTTTCCATAATAATATCCCGTGAAAGGACACGCTTCGGATTCTGCATAAACAAGTGAAGTAAATCAAACTCCTTGGTTGTTAACTCAATCAGTTTCTCACCGCGGAACACCTCACGTGTATCCAAATCCAAAATTGTATCCTCATAACTCAATCTATTCGTTTGCTGCTCTGGACGCTCTGTTCTCCTCCTAAGAAGTACACGCACTCTTGCGAGCAGCTCTTCAAGCGCAAACGGCTTGACCAAATAATCGTCTGCCCCAAGATCCAAGCCTTTCACGCGATCGCTGACTTCATCTTTTGCTGTAAGCATAAGAATCGGTACCTCGCTGCCGCTTTCACGCACTCGACGAACGACCTCCCAGCCATCAATATGCGGCATCATGACGTCCAAGATCACCAGATGTGGTTCCGATGTTAACATTTGCTTGAGGCCATCCGCACCATTGGTCGCTGTGACGACGGAATATCCTTCAAAAGCCAAACCTCGTCTCAACATAGATGTAATTTTCTCATCATCATCAATAACCATTATGTTCTCTCTCATCGACTGGACCACCCTTCTTTCAACCATTGTAACAAATTCCGCTATCCAAGCAAAAAGAAGCAGAGCCTGCAAGCTTGCGGCCGCGGGACTCCACTTCCTTTTATTCCGAACTAACCTTCATTTATCTCTCTAATTTTTCTTTTTATTATTGGGCAGGTGTCTCGGCTAGCGCATTTTTATCCCCAACTGTAATAGGTACTTCCATACGCTTGCCGTCTCGAATAAGTCCCAAAGTGACCTTGTCGCCAACTTTCGCTGCCTGAACTTTGGTAATCAATTCCTGCGAATTTTTCACCTTGGCTCCGTTAACATCTACAATGACATCGTATTGACGCAGACCAGCTTGGAAAGCAGGACTTTTACGTTGAACGCTGCCAACTAATGCCCCGTCTGTGTTCGAAAGCTTCAATTCACTTACCCAGTCTTTACCAATATCTTGTAGGCCTACACCTAAGTAAGGAACCGGTTCTTTAGGAATTTTAACATTGTTTTTAAGATTTTCAAGAACGGAAGAAATTGTGCTAGTAGGAATGGCGAAACCAATTCCTTGCGCTTGAGAACTAACGGCCGTATTAATACCAATAACTTCACCATTCAAGTTCAGTAAAGGTCCTCCGGAGTTACCTGGGTTAATGGATGCGTCCGTTTGCAATAAGTGCTTATACTCGCGAGTTCCTTTCGCATCTGGAATGCTGATAGGACGCTCCTTCGCACTAAGCACACCTACAGTAACCGTATGGTCGAAGCCGTATGGATTACCGATGGCTACAACCCAATCCCCAACATTCACATCTTCAGCTTTACCAAGTGGGAGGATTGGAAACTCTTTATCGCCCTCGATTTTGAGTACAGCCAAATCCAAATCGTAGCTGTTACCTAATAATTTAGCTTTAAATGGCTTATCATAACCTTCTACCGTAACTTGAATTTCATCAGCGCCGTCCACAACGTGCTCATTGGTTAAAATATATCCGGTTTTTTCGAAAATAAACCCTGTTCCCATACCTGCCGGCTGCAGTTCGCCATTGCCCGAATTATTCTGATTATTGTTAGGCGTTGTATTACCGCCGCCGTTATCCCCAAAGAATTGACGGAAGAACGGATCATCAAAGAGGGAATTACCGCCACGGCTTGATTGCTTTGGTTTCACGAGAGATTCAACCTTAACAATTGCAGGCCCAGCATTCTGTGCAATAGCTGAAATGTTCCCTGGACGAACAACATCCAGCCCAACATTTTTCACTTCGCCTCCATTACTGCTCCCGCTCTTCGTCGCAGCTGCTGTGGAGCTGCCCGAAGCTAAAGGCTGATTGCCAGTAAACAAATTCATTTTATCAGCGCTGAACATAAGTGCACCTACGACCAAAGCGCCTGCCATGAAAGCTGCGAAAACGCTTTTCACAGATGAACGCTTTCTTGCGTTTGGATCCCAAGGACCTGAGCCTTGTGGAACGCCTGCTTCAGGTCCAAAACTGAAAGGACGCAAGTTCTTAGGCGGAGTAACTTCAACACTGGAGGTTCCCTCAGTTCCAGAAGAAGAAGTTGTAAGCGAATGCCCTTCGTTTTCTTCGTTAAAAGCCGACTTGTAAGGGCCATACGAATAATAGTAGGAAGGTCTTGCTTTGTTAGGATCTTGTGGATCTTGCGGGTCTTGATGATTAGAATCATTTCGATTAACGCGATCATTGTTACTGCTATTGTCGTTCTGCGGCTTAAAGAAGTCGCTATAGTCTTTCTTATTGTCTTCCATAGTTCTTACCTCCATTTGATTAATAAAGTTATAAGTGCATGTTCTTGAAGGGTTATGTCTTGCTCTCTGTAGTTCTATCATGCACCTACAACCTTAAACGAATATTAAAAAACAATAAAATGGAGGTAAAAAAAGGGCTAACTCATTGTATCCAAGCTTGTTCCACTTTATGGAGCAATCCAGCTGCTTCTTTCACCCATTTATCTTCGATTTTGGCATCGGGATCAAGCGGGGTTTGGAATTGATCGATCAATGCGCCATAGGTTTCAGCTTCCGCATCCTGGCTAAGTCCTTCATTATAAACATGCTTCAGTACGAAAGGAGTTCCCACTTCGACGATCGCATCCGTCGATTCGGCGTCGCCATCAATCCTTCCTGTCACAACTTGAAAAGGAATACGCAGCCAAACTAGATGATCTTCATCTAAGTAGTGGTCAAAATAGCCATGATCGTAATCCCAATTACCGCCCAGAGCAAAATCGAATTCATGCAGGTGCTCACGGACACTGTCGAAAGATTCTTGAACCTGCTCCAATGATGATGATATTGTTTTCATTCAGACACTCCTTAAGCGCTCATATTATTTTACTTACGCATAGAATGTGTCAAAATCTTGATTTTATGTGTGTTACGTTCCTTATTATCAAACCAAACCTTTGCGGTGAGCGAAGATAGCAAGCTGAGTCCGATCCTCTAATTCACACTTCATTAGAAGGTTGCTGACGTGTGTTTTGACCGTTTTGATACTAATAAAAAGCTCTTCTGAAATATCTTTATTACTTTTTCCCTCTGCAATCAAAAGTAATACTTCCCTCTCGCGCGAAGTCAATCCTTCTTCCTCGGGTGTACTATTACGCTGCCTAATCCCTCTTGTAAGCGCCAAGGACACTTCTGAGTTCATAACCGGCATACCGCGGTAAGCGCTTAGAATCGCATGAATCAATTGGTCGGAGGAAACCGTCTTCAGCATATAACTGATGGCACCCGATTCGACAGCTTCAAGAACCTTCGCTTCCTCCAAGAAGCTGGTCAGCATAATAACCTTAACCTGTGGAAATTTCCCGCAAATCAACTTGGTGGCGCCTATACCATCCAGAACCGGCATGGTTAGATCCATCAAAATGACATCCGGCAAATGATGAGAGAGTTCTTGATTTAACTTATCGAACGCATCCTGGCCATTGCTTGCTTCCCCTACAACTTCCAAACCGGGTTCTAGTGAGATGTAGGTTCGAAGCCCCACCCGAACCATGTCGTGATCATCAACGATCATCACTTTAATATTACTGCTCATTTATTTCCCCACCTCTTTCCTTCATTAGAAAGCTCGACTGTCCCGTAAAACGCGGAATGCGTACTCTAACTCGAGTTCCAGATCCTAACTTGCTGTCTATCTCCACTTCCCCACCAAGCTTTTGCGCTCGTTCTCTCATTGTTGATAAACCATGTGAAGCCGATGGAATGTCTCTACGTTCAAAGCCTTGACCGTCATCCTGCAGCTGAAGTACATACTGATGCTCTCTTTCATATATAGCTAGGCGAACTTGCTTGGCAGAAGCATGCTTAACTACGTTCGCAAGACCTTCTTGTATAATGAGGAAAAATTGATGTTCAATCGCTTCAGATATCGTTTCATGCAGAGAAACATCAAGCATGCCCTGCAGTTCATGGTTTCGGCAATATTCCGGAAACCATTTCTCTAGGGCTTCTTGTAAGCTCATATCTCCCAATTCGATGGGTCTTAATTGCGAAATGAGTCCGCGCATTTGCTTCTGGGCATGGTGAGACATTTGAATAAGCTGATTCATAACGCCCGGCGCCGCATCCGGGTTTCTCTCCAAAATTTTGGGTAATGAGGATGCTGACATATGAATGGCGAATAGCTCTTGACTAACCGTATCGTGCAAATCTCGCGCCAGTCGGCGTCTCTCCTCAAGCACAGCATTTTCGGTGAGCTCCTGATCCCGAATCGCCTCGGCCTCACCCAATTTTTGCAGCAGCTGAATGCGCTCTTCAACGGCAGAGGCCATGTTATTAAAAGCATCATACAAATACAAGAATGGTTCTACGGGTTCCATTTCAATCCGGCTGGAGAAATTCCCCTTGGACAATTCGAGCATGGCCACATGCAGCTCATCCACTTTACGCTGCCATCTTTTGGTCGCAACATAACCCACCGTTAGACAGACCAAGAGAATGGCTATGACGAACCACATTCGGAACTGCCAAGAAACAAGCTCCTCCTTATAATATTCAAGCACAATATATATGCTAGATACCGTAAGTAAACTCGAGATAAGAAAGTAATTCAGCAGCTGCCACTTCATATTGAACATTCGCAATTTGTACATGCTCCATCCTTAACCTATCTTTTTGATTGTAATGTCACCAATAAACATGCTCGTGGTTACAATTATTTTCCGGTCAGCCTCTTCATAGTGCGAGGTCTGCGTTCTCACGCTGCGCAGAAACCCACTCTCACGCCGATCAAGCACTTTCATATCCCCGATAAAAGAACTTGCCATTACGCGAACCTCAACATCAATATCATTAGGTATGAATATTTTCACATCCCCAATAAATGCTGAAACATGAATGGTTGTCTCTCCCAAAGGAATGGCTGCGCGAGTAAGATCTATGACAGAATCACCAATGAAATGTGAGATCTGAATCGGCTTCAGTTCCCAAGCTTCTTGTCCCAGATGCACATCTCCGATAAAACCATGCCGATGAAGCACATCACCAGAGTTGAAGTTACGTACGAAATCATCGTACTTGTGCCCATGATGGTTAAAAGCATGCGTTTGCGGCTGTTGCAGCGGCTGAGGTTGTCTACTTGGATTTGGTTCCCCCGGCGCGTCTGGCACATCCCACATATGCTTATCATGAAACTCGCCATGAATATCCTTAAGTACGGCTTTTTCTTCGTCGCTGAGCTCATGCTTTACTTCATTAAAAGTAGATTTACTATCGCGCTCCTTTTCATTTGTACGCGATGGCGCTCCATCACTCCATTTAGGTTGATCCCATGGATTTCTATGTTTTTGATGCTGCAATCTTCTAGCCTCACGTCTTGCCTGTCTAACTTGATCCTTCGCCTCTTTAATAGAAGGCCAATCCGGTGACTCTTTCTTGCTAGGTTTAAAAATCACATTTAATCCAAATAGGATTAAGGCAATAGGTCCCAAAATCTGAAACATCTCTCCTACCGATCGATCAGTCAGCTTTAAATTCTTCAGAAGAAAGATCGTTCCCATACAGCACACGAGTAAACTCCATATTGAGCCTCCCCAATGATACCTACGCTGCCAAACAAATCCAACGAGACCGTAGAAAATAAGAATGACAGGCCAATAAGTGGAAAACATATAAGCAAGATCAATATCAATAAACCCTAATTGGTTAAGTAAGTAAAGGACACCTGCCGTTACGAGGACAAGCCCCCAAATTATTCTTTGAAACATATGCGGATTCATACTTCTTCCTCCATTTGTGTACAACGTCGTTAAGATACCTCTAGTTTATAAGATACTGCCATGAATGAAAAGAGACGAGAGATTGAAGGTTTCCTCGGTCTAGAGACTGAGTTTTCGCAGAAATAAATGAATAACTGACATCAACTATTTCAAAAACGAACAATAGCCGTCATATGTTATGTATTCTTACGCATTTCGTTGACATGCTTATCATCAGAACCGTATAATTGGTGCAAACAATTCCTCAAACATAAGGAGAGATCAGATTATGGATGCAATCCAACAGCTTTCTAGCGGCCTAGATACCATATGGGTGGTTCTGACAGCTGCCATGATTCTATTGATGGAAGGCGGCTTCGCTTTATTGGAGGCTGGTTTCGTCAGACAAAAAAATGCGGTAAGTATCATCATGAAAGTATTTGTTGATATCTCTTTCGGAGCACTTATTTTTTACTTATTCGGCTTCGCTCTTATGTACGGGAAAGATGTTTCCGGACTATTTGGAACTACCGGCTTCTTCATGGGAGGAGATTTAACACATATCGTTTTAAATATCTCACATGAAACTTATTGGCTATTCCAGTGCGCTTTTGTTATCGCTGTGATCTCGATCGTATCTGGGGCAGTAGCCGAACGCATCAACTTCCGTGCTTACATTCTATACACCATCGCAATGACTGGTTTAATTTACCCGATTGCTGGCCACTGGGTCTGGGCCGTCAATGGATGGCTCGGCAAATTAGGCATGGTTGATTTCGCAGGTTCAGCTGTCATTCACGCACTTGGCGGCTTCTCTGCTCTTGCCGCAGCTATGATCATTGGTCCGCGGATTGGCAAATTTTCCGCTAGCGGCACGGCTAACATTGTACCGCCGTCTAATTTGCCGCTTGCCTCAGTAGGCGCATTTATCCTTTGGTTCGGTTGGTTCGGCTTTAACTCTGGAAGCACACTAAGTGCCACCAACACTTCGATCGGCCACATTGCAGTAACCACCATGCTGGCGGCAGCAGCGGGCAGCGCAACGTGCATCCTATTCACCATGATGCGTTACCGTAAAGCCGATCCCCCTATGGTTATCAACGGCGCTCTTGCAGGGCTCGTTGGTATTACCGCAGGCTGTGCTTTCGTTAGTGATGCTGCGGCCATTTTGATCGGAGCTATTTGCGGAATCGCCATGGTTTATGCAACAGAAATGCTAGAAGCTAGACGGATTGATGATCCAGTCGGTGCCTTTCCAGTTCATGGTATCAGCGGCAGCATCGGGACTCTCGCTGTAGGATTATTCGCGCAGCCTAACGCCATCCGGGAAGGTACCGCTGGTTTATTCTATGGCGGCGGCTTCAGCCTACTAGGTGTTCAAGCTTTAGGGCTTGTTACCGTCTGTATATGGGGATTCGTTATTACATGGGGTTGTATGAAGCTAATTCAACTTATCGTTCCGCTTCGAGTTAGTAGGGATGAGGAATTAGTCGGATTAGACGTCGGTATCCACGGTGTTCCGGCTTACAGCCAAGAGGATGGATTTCTGGACTTAGAACAACTAAAGAAAGGTCAATGACAACAATAAAAAACCTTCCTAATGGAAGGTTTTTTTGTTTGTATTAAGAAAGCAGCTCTTCAATCTCATCCGGTACTGAGATCACATCGCCTGGTTTGGATTCATTCATAATTTGTCTCGCATGGGCAATTTCAGCTCTAAGCTTCCTAACTTGCTCCATGGGTTTCTTCACATAGTGGATATATTCGACTGCAAGATGATGATCAGGTTTCTTACCAGAAAACATGCGGCGAAATGATGACATGGTCTGATAAGCGCGCTCTTCTTTCATTCTTTTGATTTCGTAGCGCTCTACTACCTGCTCAATATCCAGGACCTGCTGTTCCTTGCGGACAATGTAAGCTTCCAAGAAAGGAAGTACCTCTGCAGCTTTCCTTGGTGTTTTTTGAGGTTTTCCGTCCAATCGCAAAGCATTCAGCATGACCACTCACCTATCTCCCCGTGTCAAGATTTATAACAGTAATCTTATTTTACACCAAAACAGTCGATTTGAGAACCTTTATTTCAATATTAAATCGATTCCTACAACACCAACAGGGGTTCCCGTGTCATCTATTATTGCTTTTGACATTGTGATACATGGTTTTTTGGTAATAGCTGACACGTATTCCGGAGAAACGAACAGTTCTCCCCCCATTGCACGCTTCCACCACTCTCGGCCCTTTGCATTAACTAGCCCTGCCTCAGGCATCGAATAGATGAAGGTTCCATCCGCGCGGTTAGACCAGATGGCTTCAATTCCGGCCGTTTTCTGCAAAATAGTGCCTAAATGGGAAGCATGCTTAGTATCATGCAATGAAGTTATGTCAGGTATTAGCACAAGTGAGCTAAGCACTTGCTTCATTTCTTGGATATTTACATGAATCGTACCTTCTTTATTTTGCATACCTACTGCTTGTATCGCCTGTATCAGTTCCTTAGAGGAACGATCTAGATTTTGGTTGATATGCTGCAGCATCGAAACTTCATGGCGCTGCTTTTTCATTTGATCCAAGGTAATCTCCACACTAGACATCGTCTCATTCATCAAATCAACAACTTGACCCAGGGATGTTCTTGTACCTGAGACAAGCGAGGACTGAGTTTGAGTGGAGCTTGTTGTACTCGATACAAGACTATTCACATTCAGAATCAACGCAAAGATCGTATCGATCTTGTCTTTTATTATTTTCATCTCAGCTATCCCATGAGCGACGGATGCTTTCTCTTCAGCAACTGCTGTCACGACTTGTGAAACACCGCTCTCGATAGATGCCAATAGTTCGGAAGACTTCGTAACCGCTTCGTGACTTTGTGTGGCCAACTTCTTAATTTCCTGTGCGACCACAGAAAAACCTCGTCCATGCTCACCCGCTCTGGCCGCTTCAATGGATGCATTAAGCGCGAGCAGCGAGGTTTGAGAAACTACTTCTGCAATAAATGTATTGATCTCTTCAATTTTTGAAGTATGTCCTGTCAAATCTTGAATCTTCTTCTGCATGGTATCATTATTAATATGTAGATCATTCATAACTTCATCCGTGGCATTCAGTGACCGACATACATCAACTACCGTATCTTTGGTTTGCTCACTCTCTTGATGCATATGTAAGGACGAATCTAGAATTTGATCTGCTGCAGCCGCTACCTGCTGAATCGCAGCGAATGCTTCCTGCAGCTGTCCAACGGCTTGATTACTTCGAATCTTCAGATCCTCTTCCCCTTGAATTGAAGCATCGGCTATATGCAAAAGATGTCCGATCGACCGATTCACTTCTTCAACAGCAGCTGCTAATCTATCCGCTACAACCTGAGATTCTTGTATAAACGTTCGGAATTGCTCTTGTTGGCCCTTATTATCGAGGCTATTGGATGACCTTGATGATCTGGAACTAAGCCAAGAAACTATACCTATAAACAAAAAAACAGCCAAACTTACAGCCGTAAACCATCGAGAGGAAGTAAATAACTCGATTACACTTACTGTAATACCAATGAGAATAAGAGCATATAACCAAGCTTTGTGTTTCATTTCTGCGCGCATAAGCAATGGAACTCCTCCCAAAAGGAACCTAATGTTAGTTTTTGTTACATTATATCGAAAATAGGAGATGTTGAAAAGAAATAAAAAACAGAAATAAAAAACAGAGACCTTTTCAGATCTCTGTTCTTCCAACACTTTAAGCTTATTGATATTTCATTATTTGTTTTGGTTTTGAGTATTCGTTTGTTGCTGTTTGTTGGTTGCTGATGTTTCCGCAGCAAATTCTACGTCTTGAGCTACATTCGAACTCAAATTTCTATTCTTGTTATTCTTGTTCTTAGCCATGTTCAATCACCTCCTGTAAGATTAGGATTTCCCAAACAGGAGATTTTATGATGGAAATGTCCGGCTTATTGAAAAGCTAATTTTCGTTATAGCGATTTGGTAGGTGCGATGATCTCATCCTTTAGTTGATTCCAGATGAGTTCAGTCACTTTCCCATGTCCTTCTTTGACAATAAATACTTTAACCGTCTTCTTGCCCCATTCTTTATAAACCTGATCCTTTGTGTCGAAATACAGATCAATTTTCTTACCTTTAATTGCGCTGCCTGTATCTGCAACAACACCATAGCCATAACCGGGAATAAACAAGACAGTTCCAAGCGGAAAAACGTTCGTGTCTGCTGCGATCGTTGATAAAGATTTATCATCCCGCTTTACCTTAATACCTGAATACGTGATCCCGTACTCAGGATGATCCGGATTTTTCCCTGTTGATTCCTTCCCTGCAAAATAACCGGTGGCTATCACTTCGACTGCCTTGAGCTTGGACAAATCTGAGTCTAACTTTGGAACATAACGATAATTGATTTGTTGCAGGTTTTCTTGCGCAACCGGCAGTGAAGCAGGTGCCGTTTTAGCCGGAATAACCTTTTGCTGCTGATCTTGTATATGGGTGACGGAGTTTGCCGTCGTGTAGCTTTGGTCACTTTTGCCCGTCGTCTCTTGTCCGAAAAGTGCCATCAGAACAACGATGATCGACGCACTAAACCATTTAGACTGAGTCAAAAAATTGGTTAACATTACTATTTTTTAATACCTCCCCTACTATTGCAGGTTGTCCAATACCTACCACCTTTAAACCTCCGGTTGCAGACTCACTGTTTAAGGTGTCCTATTCACGCTCCCCTATACATACCCAATTAACTGAATTTGAAAACAAAAAAAGCAGAGAAGAATATCTTCTCTGCTTTTTTTATAGGTTATGAGTCTTAAAGCTTCTTGCTTATTTCCTCATTAATCATGCCAATCACCTGTTCAATCGGATGGGTTCCTAGATCCCCTTGACCACGTTTACGAATCGATAAGCTCTCGCTCTTCACTTCGTTTTCACCGACGACTAGCATATAAGGAATCTTCTCCAGCTGCGCTTCTCTAATCTTATATCCCAGCTTCTCATTACGATTATCTGCCTCAACTCGAATACCAGCTTCTCGTAGACGTTCAGTCACGAGATTCGAGAATTCTTCGAATGCCGGAGATACCGGAATGACTTTGGCTTGGATGGGCATTAACCAAGTTGGCAGCGCACCAGCGAAATTCTCAAGCAAGAAGGCTGTCATACGCTCCATAGTACTAATAATCCCTCTGTGAATAACGACTGGGCGATGCTTTTGACCATCTTCACCTGTGTATTCAAGCTGGAAGCGCTCAGGGAGCAAGAAATCAATTTGCGCTGTTGAAAGTGTTTCTTCTTTCTTGAGCGCTGTTTTGATTTGAACGTCTAGTTTAGGACCATAGAAGGCAGCTTCACCTTCAGCCTCGTAGAAATCAAGTCCTAGCTCTTCAACAACCTCACGCAGCATGCGTTGGGAAGTTTCCCACATTTGATCATCTTGGAAATACTTTTCTGTATCCTTAGGATCCCGATAGGAAAGACGGAAACGGTACTCTGTAATTCCGAAATCCGCATAAACCTGACGAATCAAGTTCACAACGCGGGAGAACTCTTCTTTAATTTGATCCAAACGGCAGAAGATATGAGCATCATTCAGTGTCATGGCACGAACACGGTGTAGACCTGTTAAAGCACCTGACATTTCATAACGGTGCATAGTTCCAAGCTCAGCAATCCGAATCGGCAGATCGCGGTAGCTGCGCATATCGCTTTTATAAACCATCATGTGATGTGGACAGTTCATTGGACGTAGGACAAGCTCCTCGTTGTCCATCACCATTTTCGGGAACATATCCTCGCTGTAATGATCCCAGTGGCCAGATGTTTTGTACAACTCAACATTAGCGAGAACTGGCGTATAAACGTGTTGGTAACCCAAACGTTCTTCCAGGTCGACAATATAACGTTCCATTGTACGTCTCAATTTAGCACCGTTTGGCAACCAAAGCGGTAACCCTTGCCCAACCTCACGTGAAAAAGCAAACATTTTAAGCTCTCTGCCCAGCTTACGGTGATCACGTTTCTTAGCCTCTTCCAAAAGATGCAAATGCTCATCCAGCTGCGCTTTTTTAGGGAAAGCAGTGCCGTAAATACGCTGCAGCATTTTGTTTTTCGCATCTCCACGCCAGTAAGCACCAGCAACGCTCAATAATTTGAACGCTTTGATTCGGCCAGTTGATGGCAGATGCGGTCCGCGGCATAAATCAAAGAATTCACCTTGGTCATAGATCGTGAGTACCGAGTCTTCCGGCAGATCACGAATCAATTCCAACTTAAACGGATCTTCCATTTCAGTGAAAATGCGAATCGCTTCCTCACGGGAAACAACGCGGCGAGTAATCGCCAGGTTCTCACCGGAAATACGTTCCATTTCCTTCTCGATTTTCACCAAATCTTCGGGATTAAGCGGTGTGTCCAAATCGATATCATAGTAAAATCCGTCTTCAATGACAGGTCCAATCCCTAATTTAACCGCTTTTTCACCATAAATACGTTTAATCGCCTGAGCCATCAAATGCGCTGTGCTGTGACGATACATCTCTAATCCCGCTTCGCTGTCGAGCGTTAGAATTTCTACGTCTGCATCATTTTCCAAAGAGAACGACAGATCCACAGATTTCCCGTTAACTTTGCCGCCAATCGCATTTTTCTTCAGTCCGGATGAAATGGATTCCGCCACTTGCTCAATGGTCGTTCCAACTGCGTACTCTCTAACCGCGCCATCTGGTAATTTCACTTGTACAACCATTTTTGTTCCTCCTAATATAGGGATCTTTGGGCGTAGCTCAAAGTCTCTCCGCTTTGGGATCTTTGGGCGTAGCCCAAAGTCTCTCCGCTTTGGGATCTTTGAGCGTAGCTCAAAGTCTCTCCGCTTTTGTTTCATTTTTTGAACGCAAAAAAGCACACTGCATCCCAAAAGGGACGAGTGCGCTCAGCTCGTGGTTCCACCCTAGTTCGATTCGCTGCATGCCCACAGGGGTAAGGCGAATCCTCATCAGCATTCGGTAACGGGAATGACTCCGGTATTGTATACTAACGATCCTGCAAGTCAGGTCGAATTCCACAATACGGCTACAAAGGGGTAAACGATCTGAATAGCTGAAGGAGATTGCAGCCTAGTCTCCTCTCTCTGAGCAGTTCTTGCAGAAAGTTCATGTCTTTGATATTAACGCCTTCGATCACTATTATAATTGCCTCTTCGGTCAAGGTCAAGGGGACAGTTGATCTTGTTTCTTGGCTTCGCCCAAGAAGATGTCACAAGTTCGACAATAGGAGCAAACCGTTGTTCGATCTTCAAATATTTGTCTAATCGTCTTGATGATCGTTAATTCGGGATCTCGTGTATGGATGTAGATATTTGCCGGAGATACCGTAATGAGTGTGCTAACAATCATGTCCTCGAAATTAATATCTTTTTCAAGTACTTCCAGCTTAAAGGTTGTATCGAATTCATTCGCGTCTATGAGTTCAAGCTGATCATTCAGGATGACAAACTCATGCCCGCCTTTATGTATAAGATGAGCAACTGGGATCTTGGCTTCCTGAATATAAACGAAGTACTGCAACAGAGAAATAAATTCTTGATACTGGCGATCCATCATGAATTCATCAATGGCATACTCAGCTATCTCTCGCAGCTCCTCCGTATAATCCTGTAAGCGAAATTTAAGGAAGCCATCTAAGCTTAACCGAGGAGTTTCCTCCAGAGTTTGCACGAGCTGCTCCGATAACATTTGTTTGCGGCGTTGTCTTGCTGAGCTGCCATTCAAAATAGGCAATTCCTCAATGACCGCCTCCGCACACATGGATTGCTTGCAGTACCCTTCAATGGCTTCCAAATCATCTATGGCTTCATATTTAAATTCTTTAACAATCAAATCACGCAAGATAAGCGATTCCTTCTCTGCGATGATATGATCAGCCAAAACGACAGCCAGTCCTTCTCTTAGTTCTTTGTGAACAGAAGATATTTCTCTTTCATTCATCCTCACTTCTATTCGAATGTACGCATGTGTTTCATGTAGATCAAATGGGGCAGTTACTCCACTTTCAGCGATATGTAAAAGCTGCAGCTCACGTTCTATCTGAGCGCTTAGCGAACGTACATAGGCCTCATCGGCATTCATTACAACAATGGCAAACAGTTCCATAGGCTAACTCCCTTCATCAATACGTCCTCCTCCTAAGAGTATATGGTCGATAGGAATCAGATATACAACGAACAATTTGCCATTTCCAATCATCTATTTTTCGTCAAATCTTGAGTGAATATATTACAATCTCGCAAGTAAAAAAAAAAAAAAAACGCATCCAAGTTGGAGGCATTTTTTTGTATTTATTAGCTAGTTTTGCATTACGACATCTTAATCGCCTTCTGCCATTATCCTAAGTATGATTCAAAAATACTCTTTACAAGCAAGAACGGAAGTGCACCAATTGAGACAAAAGCATAAAAAAATCCTTGAAGAAAATTTTTGAATAGTTTCACAAGAATCACTCCTATCATTTTTGTCTAAATTGTGAACTACCTCGATTATACTCCTTTTTCAGAAACAAACATGAAAATAACATTAATTTTTTCATAACTTGTCCAAGTAAATGCATGTGCATTTAAAACGAAAAGAGAGCAGCCGCAGCTGCTCTCCAAATTATTATTAGTTTTGCATCACGAAATCTTTATCAATAACAAGCGACTCATCATCAAACACACGCAATGTTTGGTATTTCGTATTCCGTTGAGCTGGAATTTTACCTGCTTCGCGAATGATTCGCAGCGTGGAGTTAACGTTGACCTTGTGGGTTGTACCCGCCGCGGAGACTACGTTCTCCTCAATCATCGTACTTCCAAAGTCGTTGCAGCCGTAGCTCAGCGTTTGTTTGCCCACTTCAGGTCCCATCGTCACCCATGACGATTGGAAGTTAGGAATGTTGTCGAGCATAATTCGGCTAATCGCCAACGTCTTCAAATACTCCTCAGGCGTTACTTTCTCTGCCTTCATATTCGTATTATCCGGTTGGAATGTCCACGGAATAAAAGCTAGGAAGCCTGGTGTATTGAGCTTCTGGAACAGAACATCATCTTGCGCATCCCGGATGCGCAGCATATGAAGCGCGCGCTCTTCCATAGATTCGCCAAAACCAATAACCATAGTACCCGTTGTATGCATACCAATTTTGTGAGCGGTTTGCATAACGTCCATCCAATCACGCCATGACCCTTTTAGCTTACTAATTTTGCGTCTAGTGCGATCATCCAGAATTTCTGCTCCGCCACCCGGCAAAGAATCGAGTCCTGCTTCGTGCAATTGACGAACGACTTCCTCTAAAGATAAACCATCTGAAACATCTTTCATTTTCATAATTTCAGCTGGCGAGAAAGAATGCATCGTAATATCAAAACGCTTCTTAATTTCTCGAAGGATATTCGTGTAATAGCTGAATGGAAGATTCGGATTCGTGCCGCCCTGCATGAGGATTTCGGTTCCATCTACATCCAGAGTCTCTTGGATCTTCTGGAAAATGGTTTCATCCGGCAATACGTAACCTTCTGATGAACCGGGTGGACGGTAAAATGCGCAAAATCTGCAATAAACATCACAAATATTCGTATAATTAATATTCCGCCCAATGACGAATGTCGTTATGGGATCGGGATGCCATTTCTTCATAATCTGGTTGGCGGTGTCGCCAATCTTTTCTATTTGATCGGACTCGAACAGCGTAATGCATTCCTCTACATCAATTCGTCCGCCTGACTGTGCTTTATTTAAAATGCGATCAATCGGTTTCATAGGCTACTCACTCCTTTACTTTCTGAAGGCTTGTATCCACTCATCGTACCATATTCATACCAAAAAAGCAGCAATATGCTGCTTTTACCAAGGCGTATTCCATTTCAAATATGACTATTTTTCGAATTCATGGAGGTCTAACCGCGGAGGGCTTGTTCCAAATCTTCAATAATGTCTTCGATATCTTCAAGGCCTACCGAATACCGCACAAGACCGTCCGTAATGCCGCGCTGTAAGCGAACTTCCTTCGGCATCGAGGCATGCGACATCATAGCCGGATAGGACAAGATGCTCTCCACTGCGCCCAGGCTTACTGCAACGAGAGGAATACGCACTTTGCTTAATAGCTTTTTCGCTTTCTCTCCGGAACCAACATCGAACGAAACAACCGCTCCATAGCCTAAAGACTGCTTTTCATGAACGTCTCTACGAGGGTGGTTCGGAAGTCCCGGGTAGTAAACAACATCAATATCAGGCTGCTCTGAAAGCCAATTTGCCAGTCTACGGGCACTAGTTTCGGACATTTCCATACGAGCCTGCAAGGTTTTCATCCCACGGATCAACAGCCAAGAATCTTGAATGCCTAGTACGTTCCCCATGCCATTTTGAATTTGTTTCATTCTGCGCCCTAGACTGTCGTTAGCAACTACAGCCAGCCCAGCCAGAACGTCACTGTGTCCGCCCAGGAACTTCGTTGCGCTATGCAGCACAATATCAATACCCAGCTCGATTGGCCGCTGATGGTAAGGGGTCATGAACGTATTATCCAGCATCGTAAGCAAATCATGCTCTTTAGCAAAAGCAGCGACTTCGGCGATGTCTGTAATTCGGAGTGTCGGATTCGAAGGTGTCTCGATAAATACGGCTCTTGTGTTAGATCGCAGTGCTGCACGTACTTGAGCGATATCAGTCATATCAACGAATGTCGACTCAACGCCCATACGATTCATAATCGTTGTCAGCAGGCGATAAGTGCCACCATAAACATCTTCGGTACAAATGACATGATCACCCTGCGATAACAGCATGAAGGCTGATGAAATAGCTGCCATACCCGAGGCAAAGGCAAATCCGCGTGTACCGCCTTCGACTAATGCAATATAGTCTTCCAAAGCTTGACGGGTTGGATTGCCGGAACGGGTATAGTCATACTCCGGTGAGACTTCTAAGTCGGCTTGATGAAAGGTTGAGGCTTGATACAGAGGCACACTGGATGCCCCTGTTGCTTCATCAATCTCTCCACCGAAATGAATGAGTTTCGTTGCAAATTTGCCATGTGGCTTACGTTTATTATCTTGTGGATGGCTCATGATAGCGAATCTCCTTCCAATTCGGCTTGCGCCTTACTGAGAGCATTCGAAAGATCCGCAATCAGATCATCAATATGCTCTATGCCCACAGAGAAGCGTAAAAGACGGTCATCTACACCGATTTGCTGACGAATTTCAAGCGGAATATCCGCATGTGTTTGTATAGCCGGATAGGTCATAAGTGATTCGACACCGCCTAAGCTTTCGGCGAAAGCAATGAGCTCGATATGACGAAGAATCGGTTCTATCAGTCTCGCATCCGTTACTTTAAAGGAGAAAATACCTGTGTTTCCACTCGACTGCTTGTTCTGAATCGCATAACCAGGGTGCGTTTCAAGTGCTGGGTAGTAAACTTCACCGATGAGCGGGTGTTCCAATAAGAACTTAGCGATTGCGGTTGCATTCTGCTCATGACGCTCCATGCGCAGCGCAAGCGTCTTCATTCCCCTCATAAGTAGCCAGCTGTCTTGCGGTCCAAGCACGGCACCAATGGAGTTGTGCAGGAAAGCCATCTGCTCGGAGAGCTCTTTGCCCTTGGTCACGATGAGTCCAGCGAGCACGTCATTATGACCGCCGAGGTACTTGGTGGCGCTATGAATGACGATATCAGCACCAAGCTCAATAGGACGTTGCAGATACGGTGTTAACAAGGTGTTATCGACAATTGATACGATGCCCTTTTTACGAGCCCATGTACATACAAGCTCAAGGTCTGTAATCATCATCAGCGGATTCGTCGGTGTCTCAATGACAAGCCCTTTGGTATTTGATTGATAAGCCGCTTCCAATCCATCTAAATCATTCGTGTCAACATACGTAGCGGTCACACCAAAGCGCGACATGATTTTCTCAAGCAGACGGTAGGTACCGCCATATAAATCCAAGGAAACAATCAGATGATCTCCTTGACTGAAATAAGCAAAAATAGTCTGCAACGCAGCCATTCCTGAGGAACAAGCAAAGCCCGCATCTCCTGACTCCAGCTGAGCAATTGCATCTTCGAGCACCTTGCGTGTCGGGCTTTTCGTACGTGCATAGTCGAATCCTGTACTTTGCCCAAGCTTCGGATGACGGAACGCAGTAGCTTGGTAGACTGGGAAGCTGATAGCTCCAGTAACGGGTTCTTCAATAGAGCCAATTTGGGCGAGACGACTTTCGATTTTCAACAAAGGGAGTTCCTCCTCAGGGGTATGGGTTCGAATTACAATTGCGAGCTTGCCAAGCTTTCGTTGATGTTAGCATTCAGTTCAAATGGTGTTTCTTGATATACGTAGTAGTTCAACCAATTGGAAAATAGAAGATTCGCGTGCGCTCTCCAAGTGTTATATGGCAGTCTACTCGGGTCGTTATTCGGGTAATAATTTTTGGGGATATCAATTGAAAGCCCTTTACTCACATCCCGATCGTACTCCCATTTTAATGAACAAGCATCATATTCCGAATGTCCTGTTACGAAAATATGCTTCCCATCTCTCGTTGCGGCGATATAAACACCGGACTCCTCAGATTCCGATAAAATCTCCAAATCCGGACATTGTTCAATGTCTTCACGACGAATATCCGTATGACGCGATTGCGGTACATGAAAGACTTCATCAAAGCCGCGCAGCAGCTTGGTATTCGGTACCTGGACCGTATGAGGAAATACGCCGAACATCTTATTCTCGAGCGCAAACTTTCGCACACCGAAATGGTGATATAAGCCAGCTTGAGCGGCCCAGCAAATATGCAAGGTAGAAGTGACGTTGTGCTTGCTCCAATTCAGGATTTGCGTCAATTCCTCCCAGTAATTCACATCTTCGAATTCCATCTGTTCGACAGGAGCACCCGTGATAATCATGCCATCCAGCTTTTCATCTTTAATATCGTCAAATGTTTTATAAAACATTTCCAAGTGCTCGACGGAAGTGTTCTTAGAAGTATGAGTTTTCGGATGCAGAAGCACGAATTCCACCTGCAATGGCGTATTCCCGATTAAGCGCAGCAGCTGCGTCTCCGTCGTTTCTTTTGTTGGCATCAGATTCAATAGAGCAATTCGAAGTGGACGTATATCCTGGTGATACGCGACGGATTCGTCCATGGTGAAGATGTTCTCTTGGTTTAAAATTTCTTTGGCAGGCAGGTTGTCAGGAATCTTGATCGGCATCCTGTTCACTCCTCTTCATTAGTTTTAAATGGGTGAAAATGGGTAATAAATGCAAAAATGACCTTCTCTGGAATCAGAGAAAGGCCAAGGAAAATCAAAGTCAATGTCCTTCTCTTATCTCCCAGATTCGCTTTAAACAGCGTTTCCGCAAGAATTAGCACCGTGCGTCCCTTTGCTTGCAAAGGTTTGTCGGTTGCCGGGTGTCATAGGGCTAGTCCCTCCACCTACTCTTGATAAGAAAATGTAACGTATGCGATTAAAATTATCATACTATAAATTCATCCAAAGTCAAGGCGTGAAACACTTGTCAAGCGAAATTAGGGCAAAGAATTTGCAGCGGTTTGTCCCCTTAGGATACGGTTGATACAAAATGTCTCAAATAATAATGTTTAAGCCATCTAAAAAACGGGTTATATGATATTAAAACACTAATATATATAACAACACTCTACTAATAAATCATATCTCATGAAAAGAGGTCACCTATGTCAACCCAAACGATCGATAACTTTTCCGCTTTTGCTTCATTAAACCGATTTTTCACTCTGATTGAAACCACAAAACCAACCATTCAGCAAGCAGAGGATGCTGCGGCCCTGTTATGCCGTATCTACGGTGCAAACAGTGAAGAAGAATTGCTGCAGCGCGGTGATCCTGAATTAATTGAGATTTACAAAGAAATTAAAAATAAAATTTTAAATGCCGCCATGTGAGTCATGGCGGCTATTTTTTTGACACCGACTGACCGTTATTCCCATACTTTATCTTAACAACACTTTACCAGTTTCTGCAAACTTTTATGGCTTGAAACGTGATATATGAAGGGTTATACTAGACAAGTATTCGACACGGACGAAAAAGGAGGGCATACGTTTGGACGGAGAACCGAGGAGTAGAACCTGCAAGGATCTTAAACAATTTAATAGTGTAGGAATGCAGTCGGTTATTCCTTCATCCGGAGCCTTGCTCTAAATGATGAACTAACCGGCTGATTCCATTCAAAGGGGTGGATCAGATGAAAACACGGTGGGTTCAGAATGGCATTTTTACGTTGGTTGATGACGTGACTGTCGCCCTAACACCTCCAGAAAGAGGCTTTTATTGGATTGATGCAGGGGTAGAGGACTTAGAGATCCTTCAACCTTTGTTCCATCTCCATGATTTGGCCGTGGAGGATTGCTTAAGCGAAGAGGAACAACGTCCCAAAATTGAGTTCTACGATTCCCATTATTTTATTGTTATTAATAGTATTCGATTTGATGATGAAGAAATTTTCCTTCGCGCACTTAATCTATTTCTAAGCAAACATGTCATTATTACCGTTACTAGACAAAAAATCAATGAACTTCGAGCTTTGAAACCTTTTCTCTGGGAAGAGGAAGTAAACAGCGCCGATCGTTTCCTATACCATCTGGTCGATCTTGTCGTCGATAATTATGTGGCGGTCGGTGACCGTATCGAGGCCAAGATTGAAAAGCTGGAAGAAGACATCCTGGTGGCAACGAAGAAGTCGCATTTGAATGAAATTATCGGTCTTCGATCAGAGATTCTATGGCTCAAAAAAGTGCTGGTTCCTCAGCGAGATGTCATTGGAACACTTGGCAAGAAAGAGCTTAGACTGATTGACCATCAGCTGCAAAAATATTTCGGAGACATTTATGAAAATGCCGTAAAGATCGTGGATACGTTTGATACGCTGCGCGATCTCATGGGCAACTTACGAGAAGCCTATCAGTCTAGCGTCGCTAACCGCGCGAATGAAATCATGCGCGTTTTCACAGCAACATCGACGATTTTCATGCCTTTGACATTCATTACCGGCGTGTTCGGAATGAATTTTGATAACATTCTCGGGCTTCATGTGGCTCATGGCGATGAAATTGTGTTGGCATTCATGGGTGCATTGGGCATAGGCATGTATGTATTATTTCGTAAAAAAGAATGGCTATAGGTACTTTTTGATCGTAGAAAGAGTGAGGGCTTCTTGGAGCAGAATGCTGCTATCAAGGAGCCCTTTCTGTCCTGCTTAAATCAACTTAATTTTAACAAACTTCCGTTTCCCCACCTGAATAATATCCCCATCCTTTGGGGTTATTTGTTCATGAATATGGGTGATCTTCTGTTCATTGATCTTCACTGCCCCTTGTTCCACACTGCGTCTTGCTTCCCCGTTGGAAGCTTGCAGTTCTAGTAAAACGAGAAGCTTAATGATGGAGATTTGGCCTTCTTCCAGCTGGCTGATACTTAGAGTCATTTCTTCGATGTCTTCGGGCAAAGCTCGCTTTTGGAACACGGTTATAAAATGCTGTTCAGCTTCTTCTGCTGCCTGCGTACCATGATACATTTGCACATATTCCTTAGCCAGCTTCATCTTGGCATCTCTCGGATGGATGGCACCTGCTTCTAGCCCTCGTTTGAGATCATGCAGGGATTCATTTGAGATGGTCGTTGTTAACTCGTAGTATTTGGTCATGAGCGAATCCGGAATCGACATCGTTTTGCCGAAAATTTCGTTAGGAAGCTCATCGATACCAATGTAATTCCGTAAACTTTTGCTCATTTTTTGAACACCGTCCAAGCCTTCGAGCAGCGGCATCAGAATCGCTACCTGACCATCTTTAATCTCATAAGCACTTTGGAGCGTTCGGCCCATCAAAATATTGAAGGTTTGATCCGTTCCGCCTAGCTCAATATCACTTTCAAGAGAAACCGAGTCATAGCCCTGCATCAAAGGATAGAAAAACTCATGAACATGAATCGGCTGATTAGCCGCGTATCTTTTGGCAAAATCGTCCCGCTCCAGCATGCGCGCAACCGTTACTTTACCTGCTAGCTTCAGCACATCTTCGAATCTAAGCGCTCCAAGCCAAGATGAATTGTAGTAAAAAGTGGTCTTGGTCAAATCTAATATTTTGGACAATTGCGTCTGATACGTTTGCGCATTGTGCTTAACATCTTCCTCTGACAGCTGTTTGCGCGTCTCTGACTTTCCGGTAGGATCCCCGATGCGTCCTGTGAAATCTCCGATAATGAGTTGAACCTCGTGTCCCAAATCTTGAAATTGACGCAGCTTCTGCAAAACAACAGTGTGACCAATATGAATATCGGGTGCAGATGGATCTAAGCCAAGCTTTACTCTTAACGGCTTTCCTGTAACCACAGCGTGCATGATCTTTTGCTTGAGTGCTTCCTCAGGTACGATTTCGGCAGCACCCCGCCCAATGATAAGCAATTGACGTTCCACTTCCTGCTGCTGTATTTCGGTAAGCTGATCCCATATCAACATCGTATTATCCTCCTCATCATGTTAAATACAAAAAAGACAACCTGCGCGTCCACAAAGGGACGAGAAGGTTGTCTCGCGGTACCACCCTAATTAAAGAGAAGGGTTCGCGCTCTCATTCGCAAATTTCTCTTTCACTTAGATACATAACGACAAATGAATGCCGGGTAAAAGCTACTGATGCCCTAACGAGCATGTTCCCTTAACCAACTCAGAACTGTAATTCGGAGCCATACTTGCATCGGTTTGCACCCTACACCGACTCTCTGCAGCAGCGGCATTTCTCCTACTTCGGGCATAGCCCATGTTCGTCATCGCTTTAATTGATATTTAGATTATTGACCATTTAATCATATACTCCTAAGCAATGTCAATACTAGCTTGCAGCTTGAGAAGCAAACCTTTCCTTCTCCCTGCGGAAGCGCAAACGAAGCAAGCGCAGCCACTCATAGGCGCGGTCAAGTTCTTTGCCTTTGAGCTCCTCCGTGCCGATGATGCGCTGCAGCACCGGCTTCAGGTAGCGGTCACCTTCCGATTCGAAGGCGTTCCAGGCTTTGATTTGCTCTTCTTCCGGGATCGAAGCAAGCTCCGCTTCCACAAGCGGATCCATATCGTATCCCTCTCGCTCCAAATCCTCCACCCAAAGCAGCAGTTCCCTGCGTGGCATCGTTAGCACTGCTTGCAAATCCGCCAAGCTTCCTCCGCCAGCAACAATCTCAAGAAGTTTGCGCTTGCTAACCTCACGGTCAAGCTCCGTACGCAGCTTTTGCTCCTTCTGTGCGTGGAGCCAAGCCTCAAACTTCACTGTGTCTACGCTTTTAGCCACCCAATCTAATGGGAAGCCATTCGAACGAGTATACTCAGCGGTGAGATTGAGCACATCTGCCGCGTACATGGTCGTCTTCTGCTCACCGAAGCCAGGAATTTGCTGCAGCTCTTCCTTACTCTGAGGCAGGAAGACGGAGATCATGCGAAGGACTCGGTTCGTGGCAAGAATATACGGTGCTTTCCCCTCGCGGGCAGCTTGTTCGCGCCTCCAAGCACGGAGCGTTTCGTACACTTCCTCACTTGGATTTTCTTCGCAGTAGTAGGTCAGCATCTGTGTCATTCTAGCTTTGCCTGACAGTCCTTGCGCTGATTCCAAATCCGTACTAACAAGCGGACGGTAACCAGAACGAACTTTATCCCTCAGTCCCTGGCGGAAAGCACTCAGCATCTCATCCCAGCTTACCCCCTGATACCACTGATCTTGCTGAATTTTGCCAGCACTATCAGGCTCATTCCAATAGACATTCCAAATGCCTTGTTCTTCCCCAATCGACACCTGGGCCGATGTAACGCGATGATCCCCCGCTTCTTTCTCCAATGTGTTCAGAAATACAATGTTCATGCCTTCTCCTCCAAACGGTAGCTAAAAATAGGTTCAGAAAAACGAAAAAGCACCTCTTCAGCAGTTAGCTGAAAAGGTGCTTCCCTTTTTCTAATATCCAAATCATACCATGTTTGTCAGATGGGCGCAAGATATGTTTTGTTGACGAGCTTTTTTCGGTTATAATGGGGTACATACTAGAAAGAGAATGGAGGGCCTTCATGTCTGATTATGACTTTTTATACGACCATCAGGAAGAAACAACAACACGGTTCGTTTGCTTCGTTGGCAACGCATTGCACCGATTTGATCTCGCAATTATGACGACGTCCCGTTATTTCGGCAAAAAGCTTGTTATTGACTTGCAATCCGGACGCAGCGCTGTTATTGGCCCAGATGATCTAGCTGAAGAAGGATATTTGGAGCATGTGTATAAACTGAATGAGGAACAAGCGCAAGAACTTAATGAATTCCTGTCACAAATTATTGGTTCCATTCATTTCACGGATATTTAAGCTGTCTGCGGGGGAAACTGGAAAAAGCATAGCAACCTGATAAGGAGGCTTTATCCATGATTGACGAATCCCCCCAATTAGCTAAGAAAACTGAAGCGAAAGGCTTCATCCCTGAATACCGCGATGACTTCACTGATCTAGAGACGGTTGAGTCGCAGCGTAATGACCTAATTCCAGAGGAATTCCCAGAAGGTCCATACGGCACTAGCCTAAATACAGAATCGCTGGGAAAGAGCTCACCATGGCGTAAGGATCAACGCCCGCCTAATCAATTTTCTTACGAAAATCACGAGCTGCATGAAGGCATTAAGCGGGACTATCCAGGTGAAGACGATTATCGAAATGAACCTACAAATGAAGAATAAACTCTTATAAAAACAAGCGAGCCAAACGTTGATATTACAAACGTTTGGCTCTTTGTTTGTTTGTTTGTTTGTTTCGAGATTTGAAATCATCGGCAGTAAAACGCTACTTTTATAGAAAAAAGAAAACTTGCTTACGATAAGCCACAAGTGTCAGCATTAAAGGTTTGCCAATATGAAAGCGGAGAACCTACTGCGAAGGTGACTCTTCCCTACCGTGTAAAAGAAAGTACAGGCAGCATTTTGGATAACATAACCGCACTTTGTGCACGGGTCGTAACATCCGAAGGTGCAAAGCTACCGTTCGAAATGCCTTCCATTAGGTTCATTCCGGTCAAGCGGTTAACTGCCTCTTGCGCCCAGTCTGCTATTTTGTCTTGATCCATAAATATGGGCTGTTGGTTGGCTGGCTCTTGATCTTTGCTGCCTGCGAATTGTATGGCTCGATAGATCATAAGCGCCATCTCCTGCCGACTAATGGTTCCATCAGGACGGAATGCGTTATTTTCATAACCGCTCACAATTCCCGATCCTACAGCCGCTGCAAGGGAATCACGATACCAAGCATCGCTCGGGATATCTTCAAAGCTGATCTTGCCTGATAATCCTGCGGTATTCTCCAAACCTAGAAAACGGGTAAGGAGCACAGCGAATTCAGCACGTGTAACAGGTACATCCGGATGAAATTCCTCCGAAGACACTCCTTGAACAATTCGTCTATTGGCCATTTTCTCAATGTCATCCTTGGCCCAATGCCTCTGGGTATCCTTGAATGAAAGATGATGGTCTATCAGCATGTAAGTACTGTTCGTTCTACTGTAAATCATCACTTCATTGCCCTTTACAGAAAAAGGTACCGGCTCGTAGCTAACTTTGCCATTGCGATCAGTCGAAACGCGGACAGCAGCCAGATTCCCATCTTGTACTGGGATTTCCGTTTTGATTACCCTAGCTACATATTGGGTATATGAATCGATATTTATCATTTTCCCATCCAACCCAGACACTTGTACTGTAAAATCGATGACACCAAGTACCTTTAATCCGGATGATTCAGCGTGCTGCTCAGCGCTATCATTCCCGCTGATGATGATCTCAAGCTGCATGTTCTCCAGATTCGTGTTCAATTGTGCAGCCCACTGGATGATGTTAATTTGATCACTCGGCAGCAGATACGTTCCCAGCTTGGTATTAACAGAAATCGTCTGAATCGATTTGATGGCGATAATTTTTTGCAGTGATTTACTGTTCAGCTTTACATTTACCTGTTCGACTTCACCGCTATCAACCGTGATGGCAAGCAAACTTGAGTCTGTGTTTTGCAATGCATTATCAATCTGTTTTTCATTTACACTTGTAAACGCTATCCGTTTATCACCAACGGTTTTTATTTCCGTAACTCCTATATCAGCGTGGCTGCCGGTTGGCGGCTCGGAAGAGGAGGTTCTCCCCAGGTTCTGATCGCTTGGGTCAGCGTCGGAGGAAGGTTCTTCTTTAATTGGCGGTTCATCTTCCTCCACAGCCGTCACACTTGGAGCTTTCAGGTAGTTCGTACCGCTGTTTTCTAGTATATTTCCTCTGAGCACAATATTAGTCCCCGCTTGAAGATGAATGCCATTTGCGTTCCCAGTAATCGTATTATTCAAAATCTGCACGTTCAGCGGATCGCCTTCACCGATATAGTTCGCTTTTTCATCCCCTTTGTCATGCTCTAAGAGGATAGCCCAATAATTGGGCGCCGTATTATTGCGAATTATGTTATTTCTAATCATCGTTCCTGGCCCGTTCAAGACATTAATACCTGAAGCCCCATCTATATTCGTCGTGTTTTCAATGATATTGTTCGCAATGATCGTATCCGGTGTACCCATCGTAATCACAATACCTTCTCGAGAATTTCGGATGATATTGTCATGGATATGGTTTTTGGGACCGGACTTACTATGATTACTTGGCGCTGTACCCCCTGTATTACCAAGACCAACAGCTCCACCCGTGATAATATCGGTAATCAAATTTCCGTATATGTCATTTAAATATTCCAGTTCTCCATGAAGATCAATCGCATCCAGCTTGGTCCTAGTAAACTGATTGTTGCGTATGGTGTTGTTATGCGCGACAAATTGAACGAGCGCTCCATGTCTTAAGTAAGGCCCCTCAAAAGACGAATTTTCCACCAAGTTCCATTTTGTATCATTGTCATACCCTAGCCGATTTACCTTCGCCATACCTTGGATTGCGACTCCATACCCTGACCCGCCTGGCCCTACATCAGTGGCATTGCGGAAGGTGCTGTTTCTTACAACGACATCATGACTGTTATCAATGCGAATTCCCATACGAGTAAATTTTTCAACCTTTACGTGATCTATGGTGATGTTGTAGGAAGGATATTCGCCATAGTTCGAAATAGCGATCATGCTGTCCGGTCCGCCATTTGCCGGATTGTTTACCGTATGATCTGTTGTATAAGCGCCCGCCCAAGTGGAGGTTAGTGTTAGATTGGAAATAACCAGCTCATGCTGATTGGCTGCTTTTAATACCGTGCTGTTTTTAACTTTGTTAAGAGCCGTTTTCAACACTGTACTGGATTCACTTTCACCACGGAGGTTGACCCCCGTTTTCAATAATAGATTTGTAGTTCCGTCAGGAGCTGCATTCAAATTGTACGTTCCATTCGGCAGATAGACTTCGTCACCTTCAACAGCTGCGTTGATAGCCGCCTGAATGGCAGAACGGTCGTCAGCAGCGTTGTCTGCAGGACCCGCACCATAATCCAACACATTTATAACCCTGCCTGATGTTACATGGGGCATATGAATAGGATGGTTCGTGCCATCCGCATTTGTCATCCCCGGCTCGGTAAAGGGCACAGCCCCCGGCGGCGGTCCGGGTACCACATAAGGAATATGGGCAACCGGCGTATCCCCGTTAGCGAATGGAGGATACACATGAACGTCCGTTATGCTTGTGAATGTGCTGCCATCCGAATTGCCATGGCCTGTAATTCGCACGTATCTGGCATCCGTATCAGGAATATCAAAGGCTTGCATAGTCGTAGTAGTGCCCTTACTGGAGCCGCTGAATCGCTGTGTCCAAGTTGTTCCGTCTTCAGAGGTCTCGATTTCGAAATTCGTTGATCGCACATCCCCCTTATAAAATCCAATACCAACATATCCGACGCGTTTGATGTCGTCCAAGTCGTACATAATCCATTGCCCATCACCCGATGAAGACCAACGTGTGTACGAATTGCTGTCCATCGTGTTAATCTCAATGTTTCCATCGCTTCCGCTCGCGGTTACACCGATAACCGGTAGGGGTGTCAGCGGTGCCGAAAGCGTTGCTCTGCTAAAAGTCAGCGGAGACGTACTGATATTCCCTGCTGCGTCTACTGCTTCAACTTTGAACGTATACACTGCTCCTGGACTCAACCCAACAGCGTTATAAGAAGTGCTTCCATTTACCGCTGCCAGCAGTGTATTATTTTGGTAAATCCGATATTCAATAACTTTCATATTATCTACTGCAGCTGGCCAATACAAGTTGATGAAATCAGTCCCAAGGTTAGACACTGCTAAATGACTGGCGCTCAGCCATGAGGGCGGTGTGTTATCGTTCGAGATATCGACGATCTCCTTAACAACTAATCGAGGTCTTGGATTACTCGTACCGTTAGCTTCCTTCGAATAGAGGTTTAAGGAAATACCCGTGTTTTCCGCATCTCCCACTACAAAGGCAACCTTGCCTTGGGTCAAATGGCTTCTGACATAATCGGATACATCCACACTGTACAATTCCGGGCTGGATCCTTTATCGGTCGACACCGTGAATTTGCCAATAAAAGCGGCATCAGCCAGATTATTGACCGGCGAGTTGCCCCATGTTAGACCTGTTTCCATCCATTCCGTATTCTCGATCCCATAAAGTGAAAGCTCCACATTGGTGTTGGAGCTGCCTCTTTTCCCGGCCACTTGAAATATATATTTGTAATCAGGATCGCTCAAGCCGGACAAATCATATTTAAAATAAACGTATTTTTTATTTGTGCTTCCTGAGGAAACACTAAATAGTCCGGCGCTTGTGCCCGTGGCTGAATTAAAATTCATACCTGCTTTGCTGCTGTCAATGAGTGCATCATCCGTTGGTAGTGGACTGCCTATTTCATTTTCAACCACCGTTCCAGGTCCAGAAGGTCGCTGTGGTACCACTGTTATTTCACTATCCGTATATACCTGCTGATTGACGGAGGTTGTCACGTTTGCCCGTATTTTCGTTGTACCCGGACCTACAGCTGACACCAATGCGCTTGTCAAGCCTGACGAGGATACGGTTGCAACACTACTGTCATACGTTATCCATGTCACCGTTTGTGTTACGGTATCATTCGGCGTAAGCGATACAGTCAATTCCTTTGACCCGTTAACCTCCATTGTGAAAATGGAAGGATCCAAAACAGCTGAAACATTCGGTCCAGTCGGAGCAGGAGGATTAGGATTTGTTGGATTGCTGGGTGCATGGCCGTCTTTGTATAAAATGTGATCTGTCACGGTCCTGTTCTTAACATACTGATCCATGAATGCCCATGCTTCCGCATTGGCTGTTTCTGATGCTGTTCCTGTGAACCCGTGGCCCTGCCCAGGGACAACTTTGAAGTCAACAACAGGAACACCCGCGGCTGTTAGTTGATTGGCAAATGTAACGCTATCTGTATAGGGAATCGTAGAATCCGCGTCCCCGTGCCGGATCCAGAATGGCGGATCATCCGGAGATGCATACGTACCGGGCATCGCAAGTCTCGCTTGATCTGGCACAGTGAAGGCTTTGTTCCCGCCTAGAAGCGCCGTTACTGAGCTATAGTTATTCGCAAAAGCAGTTGTGAAATCAGCAGGCCCAAACCAGTCAGCCACTGCTTGCACTTTATCTGAATATTCCTGCCAGCCTCCTGAGCCTTCCAGATCTGGCACATTTACCGTATTTCCATTATCGAGAACCACCTGATCACTCGTTAAGAGATCCCCTGAAGTACCGAGCAGCGAAGCAAGATGGCCTCCCGCTGAAGAGCCCCATACACCGATACGGTCAGGATCAATATGGTACTCAGCGGCATGTGCTCGCAAATAACGAATGGCCAGTTTCACATCCTGAATTTGGGCCGGATAAGGCGCTTCAGGAGTGAGGCGGTAGTCTAGCGAAACGCCGATATATCCTCTCTTGGTCACATATCCGCATATGTTAGCTAGCGCTTGTTTCCTGTCCCCGTGATTCCAGCCTCCACCATGAATATAAACTACGACAGGCAATGGAGCAGCAGGCGAAGTTTCGGGCACTGCAATCGACGTATATAGGGGGCGGTTGCCCGCTGTTCCTATTTCAACATCTTCATACAAAGTAACACCATCTGGTACTGGAAAAGGTACCGGGTCCGTGGATGGCGGAGGTGTGGGCACTGGTGTAACAGCAGGCGGGATTCCCGGAATAGCTTGCCCTGTCATTGACACACTGTCCATGTACATATTCGCCTGCATGGGATCTCCCACTCTGAATCTTATCTTAAGGTTAGCGTTGTTGTTGGCATCCGCTCCTAATGTCCACGTTTTCAGTTTGTTGGATTCGCTGTTTTTTTGCTCAGCAGTGCCTTGTGCTAGCTTGAATTCTTCTAAAGTCGTCCAACTGCTTCCTCCGTTCCCCGACCACTCCACGACCATACTTCCGCTAATATAAGAGGATGCTCTTGTAAAATAGCTCAGCTTAATGTTTCCATATCCAGTCGTATTGAGCGGTAAAGCTAGTGCATCGTTAGAATCAATTTTGACAAAATTGGGTAGCGATGGAGCACTTGTTGAAGTTGATGTTTTGGCGGCGCTTCCCCCAGCGCCTTCCTGTAACCAAGGGGACGGTATGGATACACTGCCCTCTGAACCGTAATTATCAGGATCATCGAAATTGTCGGAGAAAAATTCGATTTCTGGTCCTTCGGGCTGTGGGGTTGAAGGTGCTTCCGGTGTACTGGAAATAGCTGTGCCACTAACTACCACATCATCGATATAGATGTTGCCTGTTAGTGCTGAGTCCACGCTGAATCTCACTCTAACATCCGGAAGATTATCAATAGGTGTGTACGTTGCTGCCGTAATGGTGTACGTTCTTTGTGCGAAAGAGCCCTGCGTTTTATTAATGGGATCCAAAGCAAACCAATCGGAACCTTCGTTTGCGGAATACTCCACTTTTACGCTGCCTGCTGTGACACTTGCTTTGTACCAGTAGCTCAACTGAATATTTTGGTATCCGAGCGTACTAAGCTGCAGGCTTAGCGAATCGGTAGCATCTACTTTTATCCCATAGGTACCTGTATGCATGCCGCTGGTTGTCGTCTTCACCAGACTTCCGTTCAGACCCTCTTGCGCCCACTTGGATGGCGATGATGTCGGGACAGCAACGCCGTTACCGTATTCAAAGCTGTCATAAAAGATTTGTGTGACTACCGGTTCAACTGAAAGCGATTTCATTTCAAACATTGGTGAAACAACGGTCATCAGCAGAATTACGCATAATGCTATACGTATCTCAATACTTCGCAGTAAGTACTTCATTTATCACCCTCGCTTTCCTAGTTATCAGTTCTTCGTTCTCGATAGATTAACGCCATCATTTTTGTTAAATCTTTCCGTAGCTTCTCTGATGACATCATTGCCGCCTTTTTGCTTCCACTCTTCTAAAACTTTCGGATAGTCCGAGATCGGTTCCTTTCCATAAACCATTTTCAAAACATGTGTGAGAATAACAGGCGGAAGCTTATCTCCCGTTGGCGAAAGATCAGGATTTTTCAAATATCCCTTCAGCTGCGGATCGAACTGGATACCGTCACGTCCTTCTTTGGCCAATACCGTATCATACATTTTCATCAGACCTTGCCCCTCAGGCGTAAGACTCAAAGTTCCTTTGTTATATGTCGTATCCTGAACTAACCAAAGTAAAATTTGTCTATAAGTCTCCTCATCTACATCCTTAGCATTCGTTGGCGCTTTATAATTGAGTTTGCCGTTCTCTTCCGTGTAATTCTCACCTTTAATACCAAAGGTAAAAAATTTCTCCGCCTCGTCACTAACCATCCAATCGAAAAATTTAATGATAGCCGCTGGATCCTTTGCACTTTTATTAATCAAATAAGCTCTAGTCACGTTACCGACAAGCCGCAATCCGCCCTTGCCGTCAGGTCCAGTTGGAGATGAAATCAATTTCATCTTCCCGGTTGCCACGTTTTCTCTCAACTGCTGATCCCATTGAATCAACAAGTTGGCATTCATGTTCCATATCCCTGCTTTTCCGGCTAAAATATCGTTTTTGAACTTGGTCGGATTGATGGTTTCAAACTCTTTATTCATCAAGCCTTCATCCACCATCGTTTTATAGGTTTGAATGGCCTTTTGCATATTTTCTACGTTAAAGAACTTAGGAACGATTTGATCACCCTGCTTCATAAAGAAGTTACCGAAAACATCATAAGCCCCGAAGAAAGCATCCGCATATACGAAATCTTCTCGTCCCATATATGGATTCTCAACACCTAGCTTCTTGAACGCACGCATAACGTTGAGGTAATCATCAACCGTTTTGGGCTCTGGCAGGCCTGTTTTTTCTAATAAATCTGTACGGATCCAAGTCGCTCTTCTGGACGGATTCGATAACCACTCTGGTATCGCGTAGATATTCCCTTTGGCGTCCGTTTCTTTTTCCCATGCTTCTTTTGGTATTTTTTTCAAAAGGTTCTTGCCGTGCTTTTCTAATAAATCGTTTAAAGGTAGAAATACACCAGCCTGCACCGACCCTGCCAATTGCGGATTCGTCAAGCCAGAGCTCGCCTGAACAACATCGGGTATATCATGAATGGCGAACATTTGGATCATCTTTTGATCGAATTCTTTGTGAGACATTAATCGGATGTCCAAATCTGTATTCGTTAGCTCCTCCAGCTTCTTTACCCATTTCTCTTCGTTAATGTTCGGATGATTTTCCGCGTACGAAATATTCCCGGACCGGAAGGATATCGAGAAGGCTGCCTTCCCACCCTCAGGCTTGCCTGTGGTTGCTGTTTCCTGCTTCCCTGCCTGCGAGCATCCTGCGGTTGCGGCAAGCAAAGATGCACTAATTATGGATAAAAGCCACTTCTTTCTCATATCAATCTCCTCCTATTTGGAAATGACTCCATGTTTCACTTGCGATTCTCGCAGCTTATTTACAGTTGGAAGCATGAAACCTGCCAACTTCTCTCCCATTCGAATATGGCCATAATCAGAAGGATGAATGAGATCGCTGGTCAACGAAGTAAAGTCATCCACGATCTCGCTCCCGTCCAACAGGTGTAGGAAAGGGTGGCTTCTATTTGCTGTATATTGCGCTAAGATTTCGTTATAGCGTCTTTCGGCCTCGCTGTAATCATGGTTATAATCACTGAAATACGTAGCCCGATTTGGAAAAATATGGGTCAGAAATACAGGCTTCTCCGGGTGCCTTTCAATGATACGGTCCAGTAAATAGGATGTACGTCTTTCAAATTCCTCCGTAGGAACTACCGCTCGCATGTTGACACCGATCTCAAGATAGACTATATCCCAGTCATTGCGTTCCGCAATATGATCGGACAACTCCTTTTCGCAAAAGCAGGATCCGCTAAGTCCCAAGTTACATGCATCCATTTCTAGACGTCGGGCAGCTTGCTGTATATAGCCGTTGTAATGGCTTAAAGCTCCTGCCCCTTGCGTTATCGATGAGCCATAAGCTAGAAGTGTCAACTGAGGCATCTCATGCTTATAAGGTGGCCTCACTTCAAACCCGAACGCGTCGATATCATAGAATACAGCACTAAACCGTTCAAAGAAAATGCGCCAAACATTAGAAGAGAACGCCCTATTGTTCAGTTTCTCCGGGATTACTTGAGCAAACCTTTCAGGCTCTTCCAACTGAATGGTTGTTGCAACCCCCGCCTCTAACTGATGAGAGGAATGGAAAAAGTCGCCTTTGAACACCAGCACTTTACCGTTCGTATCCTGCGAAGCCAGCACCACTTGTACATACTTCGCTTCTGTAACAAATCGAAGCTCGCAGCCGTTCGACTGCACCGCTTTCGTTCTGCCCTTCTCCGTTAAGCTGTGACGAACCTGCTTCGGAAAGCGGTGCAATCGAAGTCCCGGCAGGTATGGCAGCTGTTCAAGTTCAGTAACATTGTGAAAATAAACACCACTATGCTGCATTAGTTACCCCACCTATCATTTCACTTTATTTCTGACTCGTATCTAACTCATATATTTATGATATCATCAATGTAAGCGCAGCCAATATGGTTTTCTTTGGTTCGACTTGTGATTTTATGGGGTGGAAATAAAAAAAGTACAAGCTCTTTGGATGAGCCTGCACCTGTGTTTACCTATGAAAAACCCTTAGGAGGAATGAATGATGTTGCTTTCTTTAGCTTCGATCAACAATTGTTCCAATCTGGAGCTAAGCGCTGCACTATTTTGCAGACCCGATAAAAATAACATAATATCACGCTGGATGCTTTTTAATTGGTAATTGGTGAGGCCCAATTCCGTAATTAGCCGAAACGTCGGGACTATTTCCCTGTATAGAAAAAATCTAGACGGTCGATACCCCGACTCCTCTCCTTCCCATTCCATGGCACGTCGGTGAGCGGTAATATTCAACGTTTTGCGACGAAGCAGTAATTGAATCTCGTAGGAGGTCAAAAAATCGACCAGCAGCTTTGCTGCCTCTTTGTTAGAAGACCGGCTGTTAACAGCTAGTCCATTAATAATGAGCAGCGTACTTGAATCCTGCAAACCCGGCAATGGGGAGACCTCAAAGGAAATGTTAGAATTTCGCAGCTGATTTAAGAAAAAATAGGTTGTCATAATAACCGAAACTTTTTCTTCTAGAAAAAGTGCTTCCGCATCGGCATTGCTTTCCGAAAGAATTCTCGGAAATACATCCAGCAGATCTCTGCATGCTTCTAGGCTTTCTATGATCTTGCTTCCATGCAATCGGTAGTTTCCGTTATCGTCGGTCTGAAAGGTTGTTCCGCTCTGCAGCATAAAGATCGGCCAGCGGTTACGGGAGGGCAAATAAAAATAAAAGCCAAACCGTTCATTCTTCACAGATAATTGTTGACCATATGTAAAAAGATCACGCCATGCCCAATTACTATTCGGCAGTGGAACTTGAGACTGTTCGAAATGCTTTTTGTTATAGCACAAAACGACAGGCGAATAATTAAATGGCCGAACGAGCGTGTGACCTCCTTGTTGAAACGGTTCCGTTAAAAACGGATACAAATCATCCATTTGCTCAATCGGCTCCAATAAATGGGTACAGTCATTTTCCACGAAATCCTGAAAATTATTATTATTAATCATTACACAATCGAGGAGCTCCGCTTCCATATATTGCTTCAATGATTTGGAATAGCTGCCCGAAGGCAGTTCTATTGGATGTACAACAATATGCGGGTATTGATTAGCAAACACAGCCAGCATTTCTTCCATCTCGACAAGTCCGGCAAATGATTGGACATAACCAAATTTGATAACCGTCTTTTGTTCGGAAGAGGGACTTATTATCCTATTTCCTACCCTGGCAATTTTCTCAATAAATCCTTCCTCTACGAGAACTTTAAGACCGTTGCGAACGGATGCATTGCTGAGCTCGAATCGCTTTTCCAGATCACTTTCAGAAGGCAAGTAGCTGCCGATAGCCGCTTTGCCAGACAAGATTTCTTGACGAAGCGTAACAATCATATCTTCCAGCCGAACCCGAAAATGTTTGCGGCTTAATCTCTTTTGCATGCAGCAACCTCACTATCTGACTGTCTAACTCTCACTTGTTTAATCATACTTAAATCCTTACGGGTCTACAAGCGATGGACGAATATGCTCCTACCGAGAATCGGCTCCTCTCCGACTAGATACCTAATAAAAAGCCGACCTCCGCATCTGGAGATCGACTCTATAATTATTTACCCAGCAGCTCTAAATGTCTGCCAATATGATAACGAAGACCTTCAGCAAAGGCATCTTCTTGTTCCGCCAACGTCTGGAAGAATTCGTCAGCAAATTGTTTGCTGCCATCGGCATTCTTCGATTGAAGCAGCAAGCCGTACGTGATGTGCAGCAGTTGGCGAGCATTATTTTCTTCCATATAATCCGGCAGACCAGCATCCGTCACTTCACCCAGTGGAACGATAGCGTTAATATCAGTTGTCACATGATAGTAAGCTGTAGCCTCACTGAAATGATCAAGCGCATATTGATGCATGCGGCGGTATAGGGAAGGATTTACCTTCGCTACGACACGTACCGCTTCGAGCCAGTTCGTTCCTGCTGTTTTGATATGGAACAGGCCGTTCGTGTACTGCCCGATGAGTGGGAATACACTGAATTTATCGCTGCCGGAATGAATACTAAGCTTGTATTCGAAATGTACAGCAATCGCGGCATGGCTAGCTAATTCACGTTCAAACTGAGCGATATCGCCGATATAGTCAATTCCCTTCTGGAATTCCCCGCAGAAGCGCGGCGCCATGCTGAAGATCGTAACTCCACGGTCGCGAAGCTCGTTAGCTACCAAATAATGCGCTTCAGGAGATGTCGGCGTAGCCGTTTCATCAATAGAGATTTCAAAATCGACTGCGCGATCAAGCGTCGCGATATACTTACGGAAGATAGCTTCCATGAAATTAATTGCTGCGTCGTAAATCAGCACATCTTTCTGTAAAGCTTGACGTGTATAGTTAAGAGTCGCTCCAGGAACATTAGCTGCTGTTTCAAGGTAACGCTTTTCATAATGATTACGCAAACTAGCTGGCAGCTGTTCATATTTTGCTGCGATTTCCGCTTCAGACATAGATTCAATGGTATTGTCGATATTTTCCGAGCAATCAAGTGTCAGCATCGTAAAACCAAGACGCAGTGCGTACTCGATGTCTTCTTCCTTCTTCAAATGGTCACCGTCTGCACCATACCCATCTTTATAGCCCTCTTGGAAAACAGCATAAGCAGCCGCATCCAAAACATCCTCATAGGTTCGGCCTGTTAGCGCAAGTTCACGAATACTTTGCTGTGCTAGCACTGGGCGAATGTCTTTGCCGCGAATCGTTTGAATATGTCCAGGGCTTGCAATACCAAGTCGATCACCTAAACCCATTGTAGCTACTTGTGTACCAAATGCCTGCGGAGCCGTATATGGAAGGAATTGGTTAAGCGTAAGACGATTTTCGTGAGATAAAGAAGCTACTTTACCGCCATCCACGTTTTCCCCAATGAGTTGGTCGTATAGTTCTCCCTCGCCTGCAGCGATAAGCTTCTTACCTGCCGCTGTTCGCACCATTAAAAGGGAAGTATTACCTACTTGTGTAAAAGATGCTGCATACACTTTCACATCCGGTGAAGAAAATGTCGTTATATTTCCTGATTTAATAGCTTCGATAAGCTGTTTCATTGTGTAAATCCTCCCTTGTTATGCAAGCGTTTACTCATTTCTCATAGCTCAATCATATCGCAAGGTACGAAAATTTTCTCATCATCTCTTCTTATTTTTCGTTAAAACTATTCATATTTTTCACTAAAATCATGCTATACTTCAAATAATCATTGAGAACCAAAGGAGTCCTACCTATGTCTATGTCACGAACTGTCACCTTCGGCAATGAAGAAGAAGGCCCATTTTATATCCAACATATTCATCGTTCTGGTTCCTTCGAGAGGACTCAACACATGCATGACATGTACGAGCTTTACTATTTGTACGAAGGTGAGCGTATGTACTTCATTCGTGATCGCTCGTATCTCATCCTTCCTGGGGACCTAGTGCTTATAAATCGGCGTGAGCTTCATGCGACATCAGACTCGGACAACTTAGGACATGCGCGTGTAGTGATTAATTTCGATGATAGCTTTTTAGCGAGTGCCAAAGAGGATGCTCCATTTCTTCTCGATGCTTTCACACATGCTACTCCTGTTCTGCGATTAGATCTGCCTACTCGGCGTTTAGTCGAAGACATTCTGGGTAAATTGATTCATGAAGCGAAGGAGCCTCAGCTTGGGCAAACTTTCGCCTTGCGTCAATATTTGACTGAGCTTCTGCTGTTTACAGCACGCTTCGTCCTTATGCATCCGTCTACATCTCCCGAACACATTTCACCACTGCATCGGAAAATTTCCACCATCGTGAGATTTATCAATATTCATTATCCTGAACCTATCCGTCTGGAAGAGCTGGCTGAGCAATTCGAAATCAGCCCGGCTTATTTAAGCCGGATGTTCAAGGAAATTACCGGATTTTCGCTTATTGAATATGTGAATCTCGTTCGTGTGCAAGAAGCGCAGCGACTGCTGACAACTACGAAACTTAAAGTTATTTTGATCGCTGAGCAGGCAGGCTTCGGGTCACTTGTACAGTTCGGACGCGTCTTCCGTCAAATGACCAAAACGACACCTCTTCGCTATCGGCAATCGGCGGTTACTTAAGTTAAAGTAACTAAGTGAACAAATAGTGCGTCATTGTCAAGCTAACCTCTCCACTCTTATAATGACTTCAATGCAGCATAATGAGAGGATGGTAAACATTTCATGAAGTATAGAAACGTGGGTCGCAGCGGGTTAAAAGTAAGTGAAATTAGCTTGGGGAGCTGGCTTACCTACGGAACAGCCGCCGAACAAAAGGCAGCAGATGCTTGTATCGCGAAAGCTTTTGAAAGTGGCATTAATTTCTTCGATACAGCTAATGCTTACAATCGTGGCGAGGGCGAAAAAGCGATGGGGGCGGCGTTGAAGCCCTATGAGAGGTCAAGCTATGTGCTCTCGTCGAAGGTCTACTTCCCGATGGGTGATGGTCCGAATGATCGAGGTTTATCCCGTAAGCACATCTTCGAGCAGTGTGATGCGAGCTTAAAGAGATTAGGTGTCGACTACATTGATTTATACTTCTGCCATCGCTATGACATCCATACACCGCTGGAAGAGACGCTTCGCGCTTTGGACGACTTAGCTGCTCAAGGTAAAATTATGTACGCCGCTGTCAGTGAGTGGAGCGGTGCCCAAATTACCGAGGCAGCTGGTATTGCCGAGCGTTTGCGCCTAAGACCGCTGATCTCTAATCAGCCGATTTATAATATGTTTGAGCGCTATATCGAGCGAGAAGTATTGCCTGTGTCAGCGCAAAAAGGATTGGGTCAAGTTGTGTTCTCGCCGCTTGCTCAAGGCATTTTAACCGGTAAATACAAGCTGGGACAGCCGATTCCGACTGAGAGTCGTGCCGCTAACGACTCCGTAAATGGTGTCATTAACAGCTATTTGAATAACCAAGTGCTTCAAGTTGTTCATGAGCTGGAGCAGGTTGCTCAGCAGCTCCATATCTCTCTCGCACAGCTCGCTCTAGCATGGGTACTCCGTCAACCAGGAATAAGCTCTGCGCTCATCGGTGCGACTCGACCTGAACAGATCGAAGAGAATGTGAAAGCCGTTGATGTTGTTCTTGGAACCGAGACACTGGAACAAATCGAAGTCATCCTCAAACAAGTAGCTAATTTCTCACCTGCACGTTAAAAATAAAAAGGGACAGGACCATTAGCAGCCCTGTCCCTTCCATATGATTTTATCCAATTAATCTCATCAAGCCCTTGAATTCCAATTCCTCGAACTTGCTAATGACCTTTTCCCGCTCCATCGACCAGCCGCATTCCTCAAGCGCACAAGCGACAGGCGCATCCAAACGAATCGTAGCCAAATCGCGTGATAAATGCAGCATGTCGATCTCCGCCTCAATTTTGGCGCGAACACCTTTCGGCAGAGCCGCTAGATTTTCCAAAATCCCGGCGATGTCCTGATACTCCATGAGCAGTTTGGTCGCAGTTTTCTCACCAATTCCTTTTACCCCCGGATAGTTATCCGCCGTATCTCCTGTTAAACCCTTCAGATCGATAATTTGAGCAGGTGTTAGACTTTTCTCTTCCATCAAGGTTTCCAGCGTATACACCATATAGTTGGATTGACCTTTTTTCATAATAATAACTTCCGTATTCTCATTTACAAGCTGCAGCATATCGTGATCACCTGTGAGAATCTGCACCTTCGTAGATGGACTATATGTACTTGCCAATGTGCCTATGCAATCATCCGCCTCGTATCCGATAACACCCACGTTCGGTATGTTAAAGCTGGCCGTTACTTCCTTCACTAAATCAAATTGAGGGATCAGCTCTTCCGGAGCAGGTCCGCGATTCGCTTTGTAATTATCAAATTTCTCCGTACGAAACGTCTTACTTCCCATATCCCAGCAGCAAACAACATGTGTAGGTTTGAACGTCTGAATCGCATCTAGCAAATATTTAAGAAAACCATAAACCCCGTTAACCGGCATACCGGCACTTGTTCTCATAATGTAACCACTGGAAGAAGTGGCGTAATAACCACGAAATAATAAAGCCATGCCATCGACAAGCAGCACAGATTCAGATGATGTTTCGGACAAAATAATCGCTCCTATTCTATAAATCATAACGTATAAGTTCTACGACTAGTATAGCATGGGAAGGGTTGGTCCGAACACAAAAAACCACTACTAGTAAAAGGTACCAGAAGCGGTTTTCGATGATTTATTTGTTTTTTAACGGCTCGTATGCCATTTAATCTCTTGAATAAATTCAGTCACAGATTCTTGCAGTCGATCTGCAATTTCATCGTCTAATATAGCTTGTCCTTGATCGCCCCACGTTACTTGCTTATCAAGCACGTAAACCCCTTGCAGAATGTTCTGAGCACCTAATGCAGACAGCACCGGTTTTAAAGCATAATCGATAGCTAGCAAGTGAGATATCGTCCCTCCAACGGCTAGCGGAAGCACGACTTTGCGCTCGAGGCCTTTTTGCGGGAGAAGGTCAAGGAAAGCTTTTAGCACACCTGTGTAAGAGGCTTTATATACCGGCGTAGCAACGAATACGGCATCTGCCTCCGCAACATGCGCGTTCGCTTTCACAATGGCTTCGCTATCAAATTTGGCATATAACAAATCCTCTGCCGGAATGTCGCGTACTTTAATCCATTCCACTTCCAAGCCCGCTTTCAATAGTTCACTTTTGGCCACTTCGATAACGCCATGCAAACGGGATGTAGGTGTTGGACTTCCTGAAATAATTACAACTTTAGCCATGTGATTCACTCTCCATTAGGTTTGGGATGAAAAAAAGACTCCGCTGCCTTTGCTCTGTACAAAGTGGGAGTCTCCTGTTGATGGGTCGACTTTTTTTAATTCACAGTAATTTACTTGGGTTTATATTACCATTGCCTTTTAGGAACGTCAATACTTTTTGTCTAAAAGAAATTCCAACCCGGCAGCCACCGGAGGAAGAAGGAATATTTGGATGGAATGATCATCCCCGAAAGGATCGGATAGAAGAGAACAAACAGAACGAATACGGCAATTAAATATCCGTAAACCCATCTTCTTTTATAAAGCGGTCCTTCTTCTAAATACTCTTTGATGTAATAAGTTAAGATCAGTACAAGGAATGGTACCATCGCGAAATAGTGATAAATAAATGTGAGCCTTGGCACTAAGATCCATGGTAAATACTGCGAGCAGTATGCGATTAGCAGCATCCGCAGCAGCTTATCTTTACGTGTAACTGCTACATAAAACGAAAGGATAACGGCAATGAAGCCCGGCCACCATACTAACGGATTCCCGAACGAGACGATGCTCGAAAGCATGCCTTGCGGCATGAGCTTAGCTTGGTAATACCATATCGGACGGAGCATCATCGGCCACTCCCACCAAGGGGAAGAGAAAGGATGCGTCGCGACCAAATCTTTATGATATTTGTACATATGCACCTGGTAGGTGACCACATCCTTCAGATTGTGCCCCGGTCCGGGAACCATCATGAACGGAATATAGGATAACGTATAAACACCTAGAGGAATGATGACAAATGTGAGTATGCACCAGAGTAAAGTAAACAACGTGTTTCGTATGAAAAGCTTCTGCACAAGCTGCAGCCGGCTGCGCTCCGGTTCTGTAAGTGGAGATTCATTCTCCGCCTCGAGCAGCAAACTTCGTGCGAATCGATATTCCCCGAACCGCTCTAATAAAGACAAAAGCAGCAGCACGGCAAGACCTGCACCGCCATAGATAACGATCCACTTGGATGCAGCTCCAATTCCGAAGAAAAGACCTGATAGTCCTAAGGGAATTAACGTGGTCCAAAGCTTTTCTCTGTAAAAGCTAAGCGTTGTGTAGCGATACATGAAATAGAACATCAGCATGATGAAGAATACGCCGTAAACATCTATCGTCGCGATTCGCGTCTGCGCAAAGTGCATGAAATCAAAGGTAAGCAGGAAAGCAGCGATAAAGGCATATTCCGAACGGCCAAACATTCGCTTAGCGAACACGTACATAATAGGAATCATGCCGACGCCGAACAGTGTTCCGATGATTCTCCAGCCAAACGGATTCAATCCAAACACATAAATGCCAATAGACATTAGTACTTTACCAAGCGGTGGATGCGTGCTTTCATACGGCTCTATTTGATGAAGATGCTCATAAGCGGTTCTTGCATGGTAGATCTCATCAAAGTACGACCCATTCATATATGTAGGCGTATAAGGTACTGTCGCAGGTTCATCGAACAAATTAGCTGTCTTACCTTCATCAGCCGCGTTGACATCTTGTTCCGAAACCTTAGTAATTGGCAAAATAGCCGTGTTGCCATCTCCAAAAATACCAATTTCATGAAGATGAAGCGCCGCTCCTTCCTGCGCATCCATGACCATTTTAACGTAACGCGCATCTTTCTTAGGCTCAACTGTGTTCCAAGTGAATACCTTGGTGTGGTCGGATTTCACTGATATTTGATCCTGCCACTGCGTACCGTCCTGTGAAAACCAGAACGAATAAGCCCCTTCACCAACACCTGCAAAAGTGTTAATTCTCGTAATGTTATGCGAGCTTCCGAGGTCGGCAATGACCGTTTCGCCTGCGATTGTTGGCTTCCAGAACGTTGTAGGAGCCTTATGCCCACCTAGATGGAACAAAGCAATTATCGTATAGACCAACACTAAAGCGCCAAGATAAAGCGCATCCTTTTTTGTGAAAAAACGTCCCCTTGTGCTTCTTTCGACCTCATCCCTACTTGATTTGAAAATCGCATTCCACCGTTCGGATTCTGTGTGAATTTCTTGCTTTGTTGGCAGCAGAGCTGGCTCCTCCACCTTCTGTTCTTCTTGTGATTCCACGAAAAGCCTCCATCCCAATAAACATGCATAGGCAAACATCATAACATTGATGGCCGAAACGACCAACATCAAAGGATCATATCTCGGAATGTGATAATCCTGATGAAAACTGCGTAAAAGTACATCAGCTATATTTATAAAATGAGTGATGCTAAAACCGATAAAGAGCCCCAGGATCCGGCGATCCTTTATGTAAATAAAGCTGGTCAGCGCGAGCAATAACCCATAGTGCAAATAGCGCTCGTGCATTTTGGTCATACATATGAAAACAGCCGTGATAAATAAGAAAGCCACATATAGTAAGGCGCCACGCCGTCCTTTGCTGCGAATATATAGAAAGCAAACATACACGATGGATAGCGCCATAAGCACCCACCCAATCAATTGGTAAGAGATGTGCAGGATACTGCTATTCAAATCGATAAAATTGCCACCTAAGAGTGCCATAAGATTGAAAGCGTTCAAGGAGGCGTATGGATAAGAAGATAAAGTGCCAGAGTATAATGCGATCAACCAGCCATACCCTCTGCCAACGGCAAAAGGGAGTGAAATCACGGCCATCGTTGCAGCTCCGCTTAGAACACTCAACAACAATACCATCATGCTGCGCTTTCGTAAAACGTCGATAAGTAGAAAAATACCGAAAAGAAGTGCCTGTGGCTTAAGAAGAAGAGCTAATGCTATAAAAACCGCGGCTTGTGGGAGCTTCCCCCGCTGTTGCAGTAACAAAGTTGCAAGAATAAATAACATAAAAAAGGAGTCAACCTGTCCCCATATCGCGGAGTTCGACCAAATCGCCGGATTGAAGGCAAACAAAGCAGCAATTAAAATGGCTTGTATCCATGTTCGTGCCCCACCTCGTCGACTAACTGCTAGCAGATATAAGAGGTAAGCTGTGACTATGTCAGCCAGAATGGCAGGAAGCTTCAGAATGACCAGTGACCCTGCACTCTCCCAGGGAATCGACAGCTTGTGGTGCAGTAAGCCAATGAGGTATAGGACATACATATACCCAGGAGGATAATCAAGAAAGTAATCTTTGGCGTTCGTGTACAATCCGGATAAACCTACTGAATAGGCGCGATCCGCCCACGCTAGGAACGTTCGTACGTCAGTATCATAACCTACCCAGAGGGGAGCTAGATATAATCTTAATAATAACGCGGTTAAAAGCAGTAAACCCAGAAGAAAGAATTTATGGGGAGCCCCCCACAATTGCTTGAACCAGCTTACCATGTCACATCTCCTTAGATTTAGACTACTACCATTATACCTGTCCACTCTCTTGCAGAAAAGGAAAAAAGCACCGACTGGTTAGGTCAGTGCTTGGGTTCAAGCTTTTCGATGCGCTCGCAAATTTCATGCAGCCAATCATAGTCTCCGGTGAGCGAAGCACAGAGCGATAAATTTTCCAATTTCAAACGGTTCCATACATATGTCGCGTTAGCTTCCATACACAGCAGTAATTCATCTTGCTCTGCTCGTGTTAGCTCGCGCGCTCTGCGTAATGTCCATAACTCCGCCATACGTTGATGAACGGCCAACATGGTCTTGGATACCCTCCTGCTAGTTAAGTAGCTACATTAAGCAGTATGGTCAAAAATGGGAAGACTGAAACAATATGATCTACTGAATGGTTGTGCCTTGATATGGGAATTGCGTTGAATAGTTAGAAAACTGTTGAAAGGCTTGATCCAGTTTCGTTTGTTCTTCGGCCTCTAATTTGTAGTGCCCTTTTCTGAACATCATTTCAAATAGTTCATATTGACATTGATGTGTCTCGTTCAAAATCGTCATAATATCCTGGTGTAGGGAAGTGTGACTTGCTTCTCTGGCAGATACGTTAAAGCTATCCGTTAAGTATTTTTCCGTCGCCAAAATATCGTTTACCCGGTCACGATCATTCAACTCGGGACCTTTGACTTGCGGCTCACTGGCAGGTTTAGGATTTTTGATGACTTGTGGATTCTGATTCATATACGATCCTCCTTCATTGTTGTGGTTGAGGAACTTTTTTCATTTCCTCTGTATTATTGTTTTGCAGGTGTTTTAATAAGAGCATGTAATGTTTTTGATGCATTTGACCCGCCTTATCAATCAATTGTCTAATTTCTGAATCCGAGCATTCCTGTGCAAAATGACGGCATTTCTTCATGGCTAAGAGCTCCCACGATAATTGGTCCTTTAAATACTGAGAGTCCTTGGTTGTAATTACCTGAGGTGGTACCTGCATAATGGTGTTTTGTTGTTGTTCTTGTTGAGTTTGCATGTTGTCTCCTTTGTTTTTTCGAGAATACGTATAGCATGCACAAATTAATAAATTTTTATGACAAAGTTTGGATAATCAGGGACAGCCTTTTTCCAGTTCAAATTTTAAATCACTGTTGTGTAAACAGGCACAGTCAGCTTATTTCCGTCCATTCTTCAACCTTTTTAGGTGAACAGTTTCATGCGGGAACCCTTGGATTCTGACCACCTTGTGACTGGGAGCTAATTCTATACTATCTGAAGGTGATCAACTGGAGTGTACTACGAATCCAATCATCGAATTATTGTAAAATGCAAAGATACACAAAAGTAACAAGCGATGTTGTGTTTAGGAGACAGTCGATTGATTCATTATGCCTCCTCACAACTGGTATTCAAAACACCAAAATTTCGATTTTAGAATCATTCAGCTACCGTGAGGGCAAATAGACTATAGTAGTTACCAATGTTGTATTATCTACAACAATTCACACGCCCAAAGGCTATTTCGCAACTTGAAGTTGCATTCTGTACAACATTTTAAACCCAATTGTTGCGAAGTGGCCTGTATAGGACCAAATTGTTGTACATGATACAACAACGAAGGGAAAAAGGCGAGATTTAGGCTGCAATTGTTGTACTTTATACAACATCATTCAACCGCGAATAGGCTTTCATTCAATCCAGCAACCTCAATTGAGCTTATATATGAGGATTGAGCTCGATTTAAGACACCTTCATGACTACAAGATTGGATGAATGAATCGACGGTTTCTTTAGTACAACATTATTCAAGCTTCTCAGCTCTATCTGAGGAGAATGTTGCAGGAAATACGACAACTCCCCCAAAAATGAGCTGATTTGGATGAAAAATCATTTAATTCTTGTACAAAAATCTTCGATTTTCCGGGAAAATATCAAGAGAATTGTTGTACGCTGTACAACTCCCAGGCAAACAAGCAGGGAATAAGTCTCCCCCCGCGCCCCTTAAACAAAAAACAGACAAATGAGGTCAATCTCTCATTTGTCTGTTTATCTTTGTTTTTATGATGCAGACGAAGCCACATCATCCTCATCCGTACTTCCGCTATCCGTGCCTTCAAGGAAGAATTGAACAAGCTTCACATGCTTTTTCAGCGATTTCTCATGGATAAGATTGATCTTACCGTTATCCAACGCGCCAAATACGTAGATCAATTCCTCATTGTCATGTGACCAATCGAAGCCTTCCAGAATCTGCAAAGAGTTCGTCCATTCCTCGTTATACTCTCCGTTCGGGAATAAGAAGCGATTGGCATACAGCGCAATACTTTCTTGAATCACACGGTTTGCAGATGTATACTGCGCCAAGCCTGGTTGCTCTGGCATCATCGGCAGGAGCGTATTAAAAAATTGGTGCAATATTTCCACATACGTCGATGGATCGTGGCGAATTTTACGTTGAAGCTCATAGGATGGCTGCATTCTGCCTGAAAATAGCATCGTCGCCGTCGCATATAACCAGCTGAAACACGTAAAGTTACGATTGAACGAAGTCAAATTGTTGCGACGCTCAACACCGGCTGCTTTGAGATACACATTATGATCGACAACCTGTTGAATAACCAGATTTAACGGATCAATGGAGTCGAAGGAATGACCAAGCTCTTTGCTCACCAGTTGGACTTTGGAGTTAATGTCGCCGAACAACTGCTGCTCTTCTTCCTCAGTTAAGCCTATATAGATTTGCACAGCAAGCTGTGTTTCCATCAAATCTAGACGTCTTCCTTCAAGCTGATTAATTGTACCTTCTGTTTCCTCAACCTCTTGCCTAATTTCAGCATCCTCTGGGAACTTCCGTTGCTTGATCTTTAGCACAACTAATTTTTTCTCATACCGTCTAACTTCCTTTTGCATCTGATCATTCACATAGCCTAGCGCTAGAATACGATGCTGACCGTCCAAAATAGACAGCTTGGAGCCATGCTTCAGAAGGAATTCCTTCTCGCCCTTGGACAGTTGATTCACTTCACGCAATGACAGTGTAACAGGTCCGAAGAACACATGATCGAGCTCCCGCTCCTGCAAATAGGTGGAGATTTTGCGTCTTTGCATGTTGCTCAGCTTACGCTGCACCATAGGGTCAATCATCGTATAATTCAGCAGATCCTGAACGCGTAAAGCTACAGTTGAAAGTCCGAACTTATCGCAAAAAGGATGAATGGTCATCTTAAGGCGTAATCCTTCCATTAGCTCACGTCCTCCTTGGAATTGTAAGAATCGGCATCGCTGATAAGAAATGCATTCTGATCTTGATAAAAGTTTTTGATGTAGTTGTAGGCTTTCATAATGCGAGTCCGTCTCGGTAACCGATCCTTCTCTTCTCCCGCATAAATGTTGTTCCAATTTACATGAGGAAGTATTTTCAATACATGCTCAAGTGCATAGCGATTAAATTTACCTGGTTTGGTAGCTTCTTCATGCATAAACATGGCTAGTGCAATTTGGATATTCTCTGACCATACGATTTCACCCTTCGTTGGTTCGGGCAAGTAATTCAGTAAGCCATTGAAATAGGTTCCCGCCAAGGATACAAGATCCTGCAGCTCTTTATCCTCATATTGATAGCCATTATTGCGCGCTGCTGATTTCATTCTGCCTTCAAACAAAGCAATCAATATTTCGATCAACAAGTGATAGGAGAACAAATACTCAGGTGACTTACCGCGTTCAGAGAACATATCTACAGTCAGCTTCTGCATAGCTGGCGCTTTGGCTGCAAGCTCCGACGCAGCAACGTGATAGAATCTGCGCTGATCGCGAAGTACCGCCAGGTTGCCGCCAAGCTTACGCGGAAGCTTATTAATGTCAGAGAACAACTGACGCTCTTGACGAGCATTAATGTCCAAATAGGTCATAGTTGAGATAGGGAAAGCGTACAAACGGCGCAGCTTCTCCGTGATCTCTTCCATCTTGTCGTACTCACGACGATCCTTGGCACGAGCCATTTGACTTTGTAATGTCTCCATAATGCGTTGGAAAGCGGCCAAACGATGCTGACCATCTACGACATACAATTTCTCAATAGGCTGCAATCGAAGCGCTTGTTGGTCTTCGTCATAATGACCTGCACCTCTTGCCGAGAATATGATTCCCGGGAAATAAATAGGTTGGCGATCTTCTAAATACAAATTAACATAATCAATTAGTTTAGAAAGATTACGCGGAATAATCGCACGTTGAACTTCTAAATCAACTTCATAGATTGAAAATAGTTTGCTCATAGGCAGCGTAGCTGCAATTGTTGCTTGCCCAAATGTTTGCCCCAAAATTCCGGGAATTTCTACGAACGATGAAGGCTTCTGCTCTGCTAAGAGCTCCGATAATGAGGAAATGGCATCCATATGCTTACCCCTTTCAACAAATAAGTTTTATTTCATTACTTAAACATCTATATGTCTCTCATTCTCCTATTTTTACCAATATCTCTAATTTTCATTCTAATGTACGAAGCCAATCTCCTATTCGCTTTGCCGCCTCAAGTAATCGACCCACTTCTTGTACCAATGCGATTCGTACAAAGCCTTCTCCCTCGGCCCCGAAAGCGTCTCCAGGAATAACGACAACACCAGCATGATATAACATTTCCCGGGAAATTTGTCGAGATGTCCATCCTTTTGGAATTGGAGCCCAGATAAACATAGTTGCCTTGGGTGGCGGTATGATCCAACCCGCTTCCGCTAGTGCCGAGATCAACACATTTCGTCTTCTTTCATACACATGGGCAACAGAGTGATTATGCTCCATGTCTTCCTCTAATGCTGCAATTCCAGCTGCTTGAATGGCACTGAATACACCATAATCGATATTGGATTTCAGTGTTTTAAGAGCCTTTACTGCACTTGCATTTCCGGTTAAGAAAGCGATTCGGCAACCTGCCATATTAAAACTTTTTGACAGTGAATGAAACTCGACAGCAACCTCCTTAGCGCCTTCAATCTCCAAAATGCTAATCGGCCGGTAGCCGTCAAAAGCCATTTCGGAGTAGGCAAGATCGTGTACGACAAGCAAGTCATGCTTCTTGGCATAAGTAATCAAATGCTCAAAGAAAGCGCGATCTGCAACAGCAGACAATGGGTTGCTTGGATAGTTAAGCAGGATGAATTTAGCCTTAGCAGCCACGTCTACTGGAATGTCCTCTAATTGGGGTAAAAAGTTGTGTTCTGCGCGCAGCGGCAGCAAGTAAGGTTCGACTCCCGCCAGCACGAGACTTGCCGAATATATGGGGTAACCTGGATCAGGGACAATGGCAATGTCCCCAGGATCACAGAGTGAAAGCGCTAAGTGAGCAAGACCATCTTGTGAACCCATCAGAGTCAATATTTCACTTTCCGGACTCAGTTCTACACCGAATCTATAACTGTACCATCTGGCTACCGTTTCGCGAAACGCTAAACTTCCTTCAGATGTTGGATAACCGTAATGCGCCGGGTTCCGAACGGCTTCTGTAATCACTTCAATAATTCGATCAGAAGGAGGTAGATCAGGACTTCCTATACCTAAATCTATGACGTCTACCCCTTGGTTCATAACCTCTCTCTTCCAATCTGCTACTTCTGAAAAAATAGCCGATCCTAGCTGACTAAGTCTCTTTGATCCTGTAATTTTCATGGCTATTATCCTCTTTATGATGAATTCACTTCATTTCATTAATTAATAGGGCGAGAATTGCAAAGCGTTAGTCGATAATTCCCACTTGATGTACAAGTCTTATCATATAAAGCAAAAACAAAACGAGCGCAAGATAAGCGATTCCGAATTTCCAACGGGTTTTCGCAGGGACTTCATAGTAAAGCTCCTGAATCCCAAGAGGTGAATAATCCACTTTTACTTGTAACCCTAAATAAAACCCATTCTCTTTCTGCATACGTTCCACTTTGATTAACTGAACTCTTTTGATAATAGATTGCTGAGGCAATAAAGCATGACCCTCGAATCCGATCCCCTGCCAATACAACACAATGGTTTGTCTACCTTCCCCAGGACCCTGCAAATCCGAGTAAGTCGTATATTCTAAATCCCGCGTGTGATTTTCACCCGGAATGATATACCCCTGCTGGAGCAAATGGTCAGCCCCAAAATCAAACCGTGTGGAAACCGAAAGAAGCTCTTCTCGATTTCTGTATTTCACGTATTTTTTATACAAATCCCAGGCAAACATGGCCCAAATCACAAAGAAAATAAGTTGACTTACACGGCTATTTATATAGAAAATAAATACCAAACCACCGATTAAACCTAGAATCCATAACCAACGAGTTACTGCTGTAGAAATTCGCCCGCCATCTAAAGGATGAATAGGGAGTAAATTAATTAAATTTAAATAGAATGCGGCATAGGCAACCGAAACAATGACAGGAGAATCCGTATATACACCCAAACCAAAAGCGGCAACGCCACCAATGGTCCCAAGAATAGGCCCTCCTATGCCAATAAAGGCTTCTGTTGCTGCATCGGTAGGATTCTTTTTCATTGTAATCAGTGCTCCAAGAAAAGGAATAAATACGGGCGCTGACACGGGAAGCCCCTTTATCTTGGCAGCGAACACATGACCGAGTTCATGTATGAGAATCATCAGAACAATGCCTATTGCGAAGGGCAGCGGAGCGAGATAGGCATAAGCCCAAATAGTAATGAACATCGAGATGATGGCCCCGCCAGCCTTACCAAACTTAAGTAAGCCTAAGAGCAGCTTCCCTTGGGATAATAGAACAGCTATGAAACCGCCAATGGCTAATGGTGACTTTTTACCTGCTGGTTTCTTCTTCTCTTCCAACCTAAGATCACCCCTTCGCCCATACTTCGTCATACTCTGCTTCCTTGAAGCCCACTGTAACTTTATGGCCATCGGTTACGATTGGACGCTTAATCAACCTGCCGTTCGAGGCGAGCAATTCGAGCATTTGCTCTTGCGACATGCTGGGAAGCTTGTCTTTCAGGCTCATCTCCTTATATACTTCTCCGGAAGTATTAAAAAACTTTTTGATTTCCAGACCGCTATCACTAAGCAGCTTTGCCAATTCCTTGGCAGAGGGCGGCTTTTCGAATAAAGGAACACTTTCTGTGATATCTACATGATGCTCTTTCAACCACTTTACAGCACTACGGCATGTCCCGCATTTATCGTAACAAAATATTTTTACTCCCATGATGTTTAAAGCTCCTTTAAGTCTAAGATGAAATGAAACGGACTACTTAAAATTCTGATCTAATTGATAAGGAAAGTCAAGTTATAACAAAGAAAAACCATCCTCAAAAGGGATGGTTTCTGTTTATTTAGTTACTTTCCTCCAGCCATGCTTGCAAAACAGTTAAATCCGCAGGCAGAGGAGCATGAAACTCCGTCCATTCCCTTGTTCCTGGATGCACAAAGCCCAGTTTATAAGCGTGCAGAGCTTGGCGACCCAGCCTTCTACTTGCTTCAACTGCTGATAAACTTTGCTCAAACTCTGGAAGTGTGTACATTTTATCTCCAAGCAGCGGATGTCCCAAATGGCGCATATGCACACGAATTTGATGTGTCCGTCCGGTTTCAAGCCATATGCGTACTAAAGCAGCATGCGCGAATTGTTCCACGACCTCATAATGAGTTACTGCCGAATATCCGTCAGCGGTCACGATACGAACATGCGGTTGTTCAGGATCGCGATCAATGGGTTCATTGATCGTACCGCTTTTCGCTGTGACTACGCCCCATACAAAGGCCAGGTATTCTTTTTTCACCTGGTGTTGAATCATCTGCTCTGATATTTGCTGATGCACATAAGGCGTCTTTGCAATTGCCAGTACACCTGACGTTTCTTGGTCTAGCCTATGCACAGGGCGGAAACGGCACGTAATGCCCGCTTGCTGCCAGTGATACACAACGCCGTTGGCGATTGTGTTCAAATAATGCCCATGCGTCGGATGTACGATGATACCGGCATCCTTGGCTAGTATCAACAGATGCTCATCTTCATGCAGAATGTGCAGAGGAAGATCCTGAGGCAAAATATCCTCAGATTGCTCCTCTTCCATACGAATCTCTACACGATCGCCTGCCTTCACCTTAATGTTGATGTATTGTCTAACCCCATTCACCGTAATGCCCTGCTCGGTTAGTTTAATGCGGGATAGCAATTTGCGGGAGACCATCAATCTTTTTTGCAGCACCGTCTTGAGAATGAAGCCCTCTTCCTCCGGCGGTACGATGTATACTAACGGTTCATAATAACTCATGATTTACGTCTAAACACCTCAGCGCTGCGCACATACTCCACATCCGTAATACCTTCACGGTGATTCGCAGTGCGAGCAATAGTGAAGAACAAATCGGACAGTCGGTTCAAGTATCTGCGCACTTCTGGATTAATTGCCTGTGTTCGCGCTAGTGTTACCACCCGGCGTTCTGCTCTACGGCATACGGTACGGCAAACATGAAGTGTGGATGAAACGGTACCTCCGCCCGGCAAAATGAATCGTGTAATATCCGGTGTTTCGGCATCGTATTTATCAATCCAAGTCTCAAGCATATCAACCATTTCTGCCGTTACTTTATATGGGCGCAGCTCTTGCTTCAAGAGGGCCAGATCGGAACCGCAATCAAACAATTCATGCTGCACCTGCAGCAAATCCGGGAGTAAATCAGGATACTTCTCAGGATCCATAAAGCTCATCGCCTGACCTACATAACAATTCAGTTCATCCGTCGTGCCATAAGCCTCAACACGATCATCGTCTTTATCTACACGACCACCGATTACGCCAGTTTGCCCCGCATCTCCAGTTCGAGTATAAATTTTCATTTTCAAGCATCCTCCCTTTTCCAAGGCTTTGATATATCCATCATCTCATAAACACGGTTCATATCCAAGTGACATCTAACGTGGTCAGCCAATCTATCGAAAGCAGCTTCTCGGCGTTCCTTAAAACGAAGACCACCCTCGATTAGGGATAATCCTTTATGCTTGCGAATACGATTTAACCAGGCTCTGCGGAAGTCATCATTATGCAAAATCCCATGTAAATACGTCCCCCAAACACGTCCATGATCCGCAGCTGCCCCGTCTCCGTGCAGAACGTTATCAATGCTTTCATCATCGAGGTTGGTAAAAGCCTTAATCTGGAAAGGTGTTACTATATCTTGCAAATAACGTGTACGTCCCATGTGGATTTCATAGCCATCAATGACAATCTCAGAGTTATTTTCAGCAAAAAGTGTGCTGCTTCCCTGAACTTGAACCGTCCGTTTATCGGAAGTAAATACAGTCTCCGTTGGTAAAAGCCCTAGTCCCTCCAGCTCAGGATGATCTGATTCGTAGCCGTTTGGATCAAGAAGCTTGGCGCCCAACATCTGATAGCCTGCACAAATACCGGCGACCCAACCATTCTCTTTTTGCGCGAACATCTTCACACGCTCTCCCAGACCAGATTCGTTCAAATACCTTAAATCGTCCATGGTATTCTTGCTGCCTGGGAGCAAAACGACATCCGGTTCCCCCCATTCGGATAGGTGGGTAATATAGCGGAAATGGACATCTTTCTCCTCTTGCAGAGGATCGAAATCCGTAAAATTAGAGAGACGTGGCAAGCGAATGACCGCGATATCCAGCTGATCTGCCAGTTTCCCTTGAGAGCTCTCATTCCGCTTACTCTGCATGCGCTTGGAATCCAGTGAAGCTGAGTCCTCATCCTCAATGCCTAACTGAGGCAGATAAGGAATGACCCCAAGAACTGGCTTCCCCGTCCTCTCTTCTAGCCAATCCAAGCCCGGTTTCAGCAGACTAACATCTCCACGAAACTTATTAATAATAAAGCCTTTAACTCGGTCTCTTTCCTCCGGCGTCAAGATCTCCAAAGTGCCTACGATGGATGCAAATACACCTCCACGATCAATATCAGCAACAAGAAGCACAGGAGCGTCCGCCCAACCCGCCAAGCGCATATTTACAATATCACGATCCTTCAGATTAACCTCAGCTGGACTTCCCGCCCCCTCAAGCACCACTACATCATATTGACTGCGCAGTCGGATTAAAGCTTCCTTCACAATCACTTCAGCCTGTGGCAAATAGGTCTCTCTATAAGTCCTTGCATCTAGATCAGAGTAAGGCTTCCCGTGAACAACGACCTGAGCAACCATGTCTTGCTTCGGCTTAAGCAGGATCGGATTCATATCCGTTGTAGCTAAAATACGGCAGGCATCCGCCTGCACCCCTTGTGCTCGGCCAATCTCTTTGCCATCAAAAGTAACATAAGAATTAAGGGACATATTTTGCGACTTGAATGGCGCCGTCTGCCAGCCGTCTTGAACTAGAATACGGCACAGTGCTGCCGTTAGAATGCTTTTACCCACGTCGGAAGCTGTGCCTTGGACCATCAGTGTTGCAGCTTGCACAGTCTTATTCGTCATCAGCTTACCCCCGGTTCTGCGTTAATTCTGCCATCATGTGATGCAAGCCAGCTATTAAGCGTTGGTTGTCTTCGCGTAGGCGTATCGCAACCCGGCAATAGCGTTTATCGAGACCTTCAAAAAGGGAAGCATCTCGGATTAATATCCCTTGATGCCCCAAATGCTTCTGGGCCATCTTCACATCGATACCCGTCCGCTCGGGAAATGAAAAAAGCAAAAAATTCACATCACTAGGCACAACCTCAAGACCCAATTGCTCGAGCTGCTGGGTGAGCCATGGCTTCTCTTCCTTCAACCACTGCCAGCTGGACAGCTCAAAATCCACATCATCAAGCACGGCTGTTCCGATGCGCTGAGCTAAATAGTTTACGCTCCACTGCACCTGCAGATGTTGGATTTGCCGAATCCTATCGGGGTGAGCCACCATAAAGCCTAAGCGTATGCCCGGGATGGAATAAAATTTCGTCATCGAACGGATGACGACAAGCTGCTGACTTGTGGAAGCGAGCTTGAGTAAAGAATGTTCCTGCTCATTTGGTACAAAATCCATGAATGCCTCATCGAGCACCAACCTTCGGTTACTCTCCATAAGCATATCCAACACCTGACGAGGGACTAGCTTCCCTGTTGGATTATTCGGATGCCCTAGAAAGAACAAGTCCACAGCTGAAGTGGCGGCTTCGATTTCTTCCTGCTGCAATTCAAAATTGTGCATTTGCGATAGAGGGATGTTGTAAATACCGCCACCTGATTTATGAACCGCTTCCTCGTACTCACTAAAAGAAGGCCTCGCTAATCCGGTAACAGAGGGCTTTAACACTCGCGCAGTCAGATCGATCAGCTCCGCTGCCCCGTTTCCAACGAGAATGCTTTCCACCCCTATATCATATTTCAACGAAAGCTTGTTTCTCAGCTCACGCACAGCGGGGTCGGGATATTTGACCATATCGCGCAACCCGTCTCTGAGAATATGTTTAACAACCGAAGGAGGACCTAACGGATTCATATTCGAGCTGAAATCCAAGAATTGCTCCTTCGGACGGCCAAAGGCTTCTTCTGCCGTCCAGAGATCGCCTCCATGCCCATAGCGTTCTAGCATGATATTCACTCCTTCTTTTTGGTATGAGTTAGGATGAAACATAGTTTGTATTTTCGTGACCGTCGATTCGTTCGTCCAATCTGGTTCTTCATGGAGGTGTCTTAATCGGTGAAAAAATGAATCCTATGCTCTGTTGAATGATGTTGTAAAAAGTGCAACAATTACTGCCTAGATCGCGCCATTCTCCCTTCATTGTTGCATGTTGTACAACAATTTGGCCCTATTCAGGCAATTTCATAATAAATAAGTTCGAAATGTTGTACAAGCTGCAACTTCAACATGCGAAACAGCCTTCAGAAGTGTGAATTGTTGTAGAAATTACAACACTTGTAACTACAATAGTCATCTACCCTCACAAAGCCGCTGATCGAGTCAATAATCGAAATCCGTCACCCTAAAATGTCCATTGGAGATGTTCAGCCTTATTGATTTCATATGCACGGGCTCATAGAGACTCAACCAATCGAGCCTATTCTTCAATCCCAATTCCAAAGGCAACTCCCTTGTTCGGGATGTTACAAACCTACATGTGGGAAGCCGCGAAAATGCTAATGCCCAATAAAAGTAATGTCTCGAGGAGTTCATTCAAAGCACCATATGTATCTCCGGTTAAACCTCCTAATTTACGGCTTATATATGTGGCCAAAAGATAACCTGTTAAAATTGTGCCTATAGCAAAGCTAAAAGTGATAGTTAAACCATTGATGATGGAAAAAGATGTAACGCTATTCTCTGCTAGCCATGTGGGAAATATAGTAACTAAAAGAGTAGTGGCAAAAAGGGCTACTAATCCAGAAAAGGTCACATGCCATTTGGTAACTCCGCGAAAAAAACTCCCTAATCCTGAGTCTCGCCGGGCGTAGGGCCAACCTTGAATAGCTGCAACCATAAACCAACGACTCCAGATGGGAACAATGGCAAGTAAGAAGTACACACCGCCCATTCCACCAGTACTCAGCAAGGTATAAAGAAACGAAAATTTGAGGAGCAGATGGAGAACACAAACGATGACACCCATGGCGCCTACGCGACTGTCTTTCATGATTTCTAACATCTGTTCACGGGGTCTGTGACTAAGAATACCATCAGCGGTATCCATTAGCCCGTCTATATGAAGGCCCCCTGTTAAAACAACCCAGAACCCCAGCAGCAGAACGGCTGCGGGCATCGCAGGCAGGACGAGGCTTAACCCCTCGCCTGCAAGGAGTAAAAGAAGACCGATGACGAATCCCGCTAGCGGATAGAATATCACACTTCTTTGGAACACTCGGTCTGTATAGTCAATTTGCACAGGAATCGGCAAACGGGTTAAAAACTGAAAGGCTGCTATGCAAGCACGCAGCCAGTCTAGTAAAACAGTACGAGTAGTATGCACAGCAATCCTCCCATCACTACAAAGCTGACGCCGTAAAGCATCCTCACGGCGTAGACAATATCCTGCTGCGCTAGCTCCCGCAGCGGCCAGCCCAGGCGGGCGCGCTCACTCGCAGCGCCGCCATAGACGTTCAGCCCGCCAAGCTCAATTCCGAGTGCCCCGGCTACCGCCGACTCCGGAATTCCGCTATTCGGGCTGGGGTGCAGGTGCGCGAAGCGGCGAATCGCTGCCGCTGCGCGCTTCGCCGAGAGGCCCGGCTGCAGCAGGGCGACGAGGACTAACAGGAGGCCGGTCAGCCGAGCCGGGATCCAGTTCATAACGTCGTCCCAGCGGGCCGACGCCCAACCGAAATGACGGTATCTGTCATTTCGGTAGCCGACCATCGAATCCAGTGTATTCGATGCCCGGTACAGCATAGCGAGCGGTGCTCCGCCGATCAGCGCATAGAACAAGGGCGCGATGACCGCGTCCACGATGTTCTCCGCCACGGTCTCCACAACCGCGCGTGTCAGCTCTTCCTCGCCGAGCTTATCCGTATCGCGGCCTACGATGTAGCCCGTGTACTTGCGAGCATCTGCGAGATTACCTGTACGCAGCGGATGGTAAACTAGATAAGCAGCATCTTTTAATCCTTTAATAGCTATCGTTGTGGAAATGAACCACGTAGAGACCAAGTATCCGAGCCACTCATGGATCGAGCGAGCAGCAAGAATAAGCAGCAGCATCACGCAAAAGCTAAGCAATACAGTAGAAACAGTAAGCATGACACCCTTCGTTCGCACCCATCCAGACGATATAACTGACGTCTCGTTTCCTTTGTGTAATTTGCCTTCTACCCAGCGAATGAAGCGTCCGATGAGAATAACCGGGTGTGTCGGCCACTTCGGATCACCAATCAGCCAGTCCAACGCAATGGCAGCAGCCGTCATACTAACGATTTCCTGCCAAGAATATATCCACATATTGATCACCGTTCTATACCTTAAGACTTATTCATTCCAGTCGATAAGCTCTGCTTTTTAGCTCCATGGGTATGCCAACCGTGACAAGGAATACCTGCTCACATACCTCAGCTAAGCGTTGATTCATTCGTCCTGCCAGGTCTCGAAAACTGCGGCCAAGCGGATATTCCGGCACAATGCCGTCGCCTACTTCATTCGTAACCAAGATGAGGTTTCCACGGTAGGAAGACACTGCTTCTACGAGCTCGTCAATGCGTTTCATAACTCGAACAGAAGCATCTGCTTCTCCCTCATGATGGAGCAACCAGTTGGACAGCCAGAGTGTCAAACAGTCGACCAAGACCACAGCATCCTCCCCGCTCTCCTGCATATGGAGCAGCAGCTCCCGCAGCTGGAAAGGCTCCTCCCGGGTATCCCATGGATACCCCGAGTCAAGCCTCATCTGCTGATGCAGCTCAACCCGCTCCTTCATTTCCTCATCATAGATGTGGGAAGTCGCGATATAAACCCCTCGTTCGCTGCCATGCATGGCGAGCTTCTCCGCGAAAGAACTCTTGCCGCTGCGCGCGCCGCCCGTAACCAAAACTGCCATGGCGCCTTCGCCTCCTTATCAATGCTTACTGCGTAAGCTTGCCTTTTACCGGCATATCGCCACGAGGCTAACCCCGCGACACGCCTGCGCTTTCGAATGTCGCCATTTCCTTCATGATCTTGCCTGCGGCATCGATCAAGTTAAAGGCAAGCACCGCGCCCGTTCCTTCGCCCAGGCGCATATCCATCTGCAGCATCGCTGCGAGGCCAACCGCTTCGAGCAGCTTCGCATGTCCCTGCTCCTGCGATAAGTGCGAGGCGAGCATATAGGACGCGCTTAGCGGTGCTAATCGGCTCGCCACAAGTGCAGCTGCCGACGAGATGAAGCCGTCGACGACCACCGGACAGCGATTCTTCGCTGCGCCCAGAATCACGCCAACAAGTCCGGCGATCTCTAGTCCCCCGACCTTCATCAACACGTCGAGCGCATACTCAGCGCTTGATCTATTCACCTCACCTACACGAAGCTCATTCACATCCAGCGCCTTATTCACAACCGATTGCTTATGGAGCCACCTTTCATCATCAATGCCCGTTCCTCGGCCAACAGCAACGCTGGCATCCAAGCCCGTCAAAGCACACAGAATCGCTGCACTGGCCGTTGTATTGCCAATCCCCATCTCTCCCATAGCAAAGAGTCGATAGCCCTTTTCCACCAACTCATCTACAACTTCCACACCAGCTTGTATTGCCTGTACAGTCTCATCCAACGTTAATGCCGCTTCACGCGCCATATTACGTGTCCCTTTTCTTACTTTACGAGAGACGAGATTAGGATGCTCCAGATCAGCATTAACCCCCATATCGACACAGACAACTTCAGCGCCGGCATGTCTGGCAAGAACGTTGACAGCAGCTCCGCCATATAGGAAATTAAGCACCATTTGAGGCGTTACTTCCGCCGGATATGCACTAATCCCTTCTTCACATACGCCGTGATCTCCGGCCATTACGATGACCGCTTTTTTCTCAAAAATCGGCATCACTTCGCCCGTAATTCCAGCAACCTGACGCGCAATATCTTCCAGTTTCCCTAGACTTCCCTGCGGTTTCGTCAATTGATTCAAATGCTCATTCGCTTGGTTCACCACATCTTGATGAACAGGCTTAATGCTATCTATAATCGCTTGCAACTTATCCATGACTGTGTCCTCCGATAGCTCAACTATTTTCCTGGCTGTAATAAAATTTGCGGCGCATCGTTAACGGGGTGCTGCAGGACAATCGGTTCAGTTCCATACACTTCGCTGATTAATCTGCTGGTAATGATTTCATCAGGGGTTCCTATCGCTGCAAGCTCGCCATTATGTACAACCATTAATCGCGTGCAGTACTGCGCAGCCAAATTCAAGTCATGCAGGACAGCCACAACCGTCAACTCAGATTCTCTCTGCCATTCCTTAATGTAGTCCATCATCTGTACTTGATATCCGATATCCAGGAACGTTGTTGGTTCATCCAGCATAAGCAGCCGTGGCTGCTGCGCCATCACTTTAGCAAGCGCGACACGCTGCCGTTCACCGCCGCTGAGGCGCTCGATTGTTCGATCAATCAGCGGTTCTAAGTGCAGCTTCCGGACAATCCCATCAATTAAACCTTCCGCATCAGCCGACTCCTCACCAAGCCAATTCTGAAAAGGATATCTGCCCATTTCCACCACTTCACGGACCGTAAAGCCTACTGGAGGCAGCGCATCCTGCTGGAGGACAGCAAGCCATCTAGCCAGCTCTTTCCGTGAGTAAGAAGATACTAATCGGCCATCGAGGTCAACACTTCCGTTTTTAACAGGATCAATCCCTGATATTAAACGGAGTAGCGTCGACTTACCGCTGCCGTTTGGCCCAATAATGCCAAAAAATTCACCCTGCTTGATCTCAAAGCTGATGTTCTCCAGCACTTGTTGTTCCCGAAAGCTTTGGGAAAGGTGCTCCACTTTAATCATCTTGATCAACCTCTTAACGTTTTCTTATCCTTTTGGAGCAAATAAGCAAAAAATGGCGCACCCAAAAATGCCGTAATGACTCCAAGCGGAATTTCGGTTGGACTCAGCAGGGTACGGGCAAGTGTATCTGCCCAGAGGACATAAATGCCGCCACCAATTGCGGACAATGGAATAATCAACCGATAATCCGGACCTACTATTAGTCGGACTAAATGCGGCACGATGAGCCCGACAAAGCCGATTACACCTGCAACGGATACCGCAGCGGCAGTAAGGAATGTCGCCACAATAAGTACAATTAGCTTCGTACGCTCTACATTAACACCGAGATGTGACGCCTGACGTTCACCCAGAGCTAGTAAATTTAACGACCTTGCATAGCTAAGCAGCACGACAAAACCGATAATTAAATAGGGTGCAATGATATATGTATACGACCAGCCTCGCATGGCCAAGCTGCCCATTAGCCAGAAAATAATTTCATTAATGACTTGATTGGAAATAGACACCATGAAGGATACGATTGCCCCTAGAAAAGCCTGCATGACCACGCCAGATAAAATAAGCGTCTCCATCTTCAGCTTCCCTTCGATCTGAGCAAGCTTAAGAACCAGAAATAAAGAAATAAGTCCCGTTACGAAGGCAACAATAGGGATCGACCATTGCCCAAACCACGCCACTTGCAGTCCAAAATAGATTAAAAACGCAGCTCCTACAGAAGCCCCCGAGGATACACCGAGTGCATAAGGATCCGCAAGCGGATTGCGCAGCACACCTTGAAAGGCTGCTCCTGCGATTGAGAGGGATGCCCCTACTAGAATCCCTAGTAAAACACGGGGAAATCGTACTTTATTGATGATTTGTTCCGACGATTGCGGCCAGTTTGCATGGATGTGATCTCCCAGCCAAGGGATATGCTTGGCGAGAATACTGGCGATTTGCAGTACAGGTAGATTAGCGGTACCCAGTGACAAGCTCGCCACAATAGAAAGAAGAAGGAGTATAACCCCTACTCCTCCCCATAGCATTAATTTTCTTTTCATTTTATTTCACCAGTTCAGGATAAATGCCTTTCGCCATTTCAAGCAATCCATCGGTCAGTCTTGGACCCGGACGGCTTAGCATGTTTTGGTCGAGGCCAACTACCTGCTTATTCTTCACGGCATCAATAGCATCCCAACCGCTTCGTGTGCGGATAATTTCATCTAGTGATTTCTTGCTCTTACTATCGACTACTCCATTGGCGAACAGAATCACACCAGGGTTTTGTTGAATGATTTTCTCTTCACTGATTTCATACCAACCACTTTTGTCTCCCGCAACGTTAACACCGCCAGAAATCTTGATCAATTCATCCATAAACTCGCCACTGCCCACCGTCCATCCCGGGGCAAATTCAATGTATACCTTTTTCTTGTTCTCTTGTTTCACGTCTTTCACCGCATTAACAACCTTTTGACGGTCCGCTTTCATTTTATCGACAATTTTTTCCGCTTGTTCCTGATGATCGGTAATCAATCCGAAGGTTTGTATGTCAGCAATGGCATCATCTACCGTTTTGGGCTCCACTTTAAACACGTTGATATTTAAAGCACGCAGCTTTTCTACCGTATCAGGTTTCATCGAAACCCCCGTGAATACAACATTCGCGTTAGCTGCGATCACCGCTTCTTGGTTAGGTTTCGTTATGCTGCCTAATTTCGGTTTTGTTTTAGCCGCTTCTGGATAATCATCATAATCAGATACACCAACAATATTAGCCTCCAGCCCAATTGCAAAAAGAGCTTCAGTTTCCGCCGGGGACACGGATGCAATACGCTCAGGCGCTTTATCAAATGTAAACTCCTTGCCCGTAGCATCCTTTATTTTCAATGGATAGACCGTCTTTTTGGCTGCTGTTGTTGGTGTCGTCGTTGCAGCAGGAGCTTTCGTCCCCTCTCCGCCAAGCTTAGACGGATTAGAGATCTCCGTTTCCTTTTTACCGCAAGCTGCGAGACTGATTGCTGTTACTAAAGCTACTGTAAGAATAAATGCTTTTTTTACTGAATTCCTTTTCATCTTGTAAACCCTCTCTCTAAACAATTTATGTCGATTGACCCTAACAAAAAAGCCCCTTTGTTCTCGAAGGAACAAAGGGGACGATAAATCGCGGCGATCAGCAACCCTGGGATTGCTTCCTGATTTAACGCGATCCTTTTCCTCGAAGGATGTCGTAAACGGCACCATGGGCAGGTATCCTGACTCTCCTGGCGACCTATGCCTGGATTACAGTGGCGGGACCGCGCCGGACTTCAACCGGCTTCCCTTTTAAGTGGCAACCTCTTCATAATGAGCTTACCAGCACCTATGGCTGCATATTTTACTATCAATCTATTTGTCGATTATAGACTTCTTGTTACTTTTGTGCAATTACTTTGAGCACTTGCTTCGACTCACTCAGCTTCGGAGCATTTTGAGGAATGAAAGCCACCAAGCCTTTCCCTTCAAAACCTTGCTCTTTCATCCATTTGTTTCCTGCAAGAGGAATACCATATAGATGCTTTTCAGCTGGCTTGCCCTCTTCAGCTATTTGAATAACGCCATCCGGATAATCTTCCGGTTTGATCGTATCATCCAATGAAACAAAACCTGCTTGATTACTTAAAGATTTGAATTGATCTTCAGCAAGAATGAAGATGCCGTTGCCTCCTGCAGCCAGTTCCACAATCATTTTTTCCAACGAGAATATAGGCGATGTATTGACTTTGACTGTAGGAACCTCGCCCACCTTCGATTTCAAAGCACTCTCCAGCTTGTCCCCCGCTTCACTTGGAAAACCATTAGAACCCATAATAAATATAGATACATCCGGCTTCGGCCCGCCGCAACCCGTAAGCATTACCATAAGCCCCACCATCATAACCAACAGCCATTTCACTTTCATGTTGTGAGCGTACCTCCGTTTGTTATCTGAATCTATCGATAGTCGCGAGAAAAGTCGGTTTTCACCGACTTTTTTTCCCATTATGCATATATTCATTTATTTTTTGGTCTAGGATTGTGCTCAATTCAACAACGGAATCAGATGTCATTTCTTTCCCATCAAAAACCATCTGTTCTAACTTGCGTCGCAGAGAATGAATCTCTTCTTCTAATAAGGTAAGGGAGTTTTGCTTCTTCGCACGCTTGGTTAACCAACTTTGTCCGAAATCCTGTTCTCGAATTTGAAAATGTTTTTGATAGGTTGATAGTTGATATTCCATAAAAGCCATGCTCATCCCTCCTTACTACAAGAATACCAGTTTTCATCAATAATGAACATATTTATTTACGTTATTCATTACAATTTTCTCATAAAATTCCCAATTCTCTCTAATGCTTCATTTAGTTGAGAAACACTATAGGCATAGGAACAACGTAAGAAGCCTTCTCCGCCTAAACCAAACACATCTCCAGGCACAGCAGCAACCTTTGACTCAAATAATAGCCGCTGCGCAAACTCTTCTGACGTTAATCCTGTAGCAACAATACTTGGAAAAGCATAGAAAGCGCCTTGTGGCTCATGGCATTCGAGACCAATATCTCGGAACCCTTTAACGATCAAACGTCTGCGTTGGTTATAGGACTCGATCATCCGATCTTTCTCTTCCATGCCATTCGTCAACGCCTCGTGAGCAGCAACTTGACCCATAACTGGTGCGCACATCACCGTATATTGATGAATTTTGGTCATCGCCGAAATCAGCTCCTTGTGACCGCAGGCATATCCCATACGCCAGCCTGTCATGGCAAAAGCTTTGGAGAACCCGCTAACCAAAATTGTCCGGTCTCTCATGCCAGGAATAGCCGCGAAGCTCACGTGCTTCTGACCATAAGTCAGCTCGGCATATATTTCATCGGAAATGACAATAAGATCGTTCTCTTCAATGACTTTGGCAATCGGAAGCCAATCCTCATAGGTCATAATACCGCCTGTTGGATTACTAGGATAGCAGAGAATTAATATTTTGGAGCGTGGCGTAATCGCGTCGCGAAGTGCTTTCTCAGTCAGCTTAAACTGGTCCTTCGCGAAGGTCTCGATCCCAACAGCTACACCGCCGCTTATGCTCGTAATTGGGGAATACGAAATATAACAAGGCTCAGGTATAAGAATCTCGTCGCCCGGCGTTATCAAAGCTCGGAGAGCTAAGTCAATCGCTTCACTGCCGCCAACCGTAACAAGGACTTCATTCGATGGCTCATATTTCACTTTAAAGGACGTATGAAGATAATCGGCAATCGCTTCACGAAGCTCAGGTATACCTGAGTTTGGCGTGTATTTCGTTCTACCGCGTTCCAAGGAATGCACAGCTGCTTCGCGGACATGCCAAGGCGTTGAGAAATCCGGTTCCCCTACACCAAGCGAAATAATATCTTCCTTGCTGTTACTCACCAAATCAAAAAACTTCCGAATACCTGAAGGCTTCATTTCACGTACGGCAGGAGCGAGGTAGTCCTGCATCGATTTTACCTTATTCTGCTGTATCGTTATCTCATCCTTGATCATGGCGTTCCCTCTTCTTTACGGCGAAACGAGCATTCGGTGATCATTTTCCTGATCCTCGAATATAATGCCGTCTTGTTTGTATTTTTTTAATATAAAATTCGTCTTTGTTGAAAGTACACGATCAATCGGCGAAAGCTTGTTGGACACGAAAGAAGCAACTTGTTTGAGGGAACTGCCCTCAATTTCTACAAGTAAATCATAAGCGCCAGACATAAGATAAACCGATTTGACTTCTGGATATAAATAGATCCGTTCCGCGATAGCATCAAACCCGTGCCCGCGTTCCGGCGTAATTTGCACTTCAATTAGGGCGGTAACCTTTTCGTCATCCACTTTACTCCAGTTCACTACTGTCGCATATTTGACGATGACCTTATCCGCTTCCATCTCGCTTATCGCTCGCGCCACTTCGGCCTCCGCCGTTCCTAGCATAGTGGCGATCAAGTCCGCACTCCTGCGGGCATCTTCCTTCAGTAGTTCGAGAATTTTAAGCTTCAAAGCATCCATGGTTAAACCTACCTTTCTGAAATCTGATTCGTTCATCCTTTAATCTTACAATGAATTGCTGTCCTAATTCAATTACTGAGCTTGTTTTAGAGCGGAATATTTTTGTATAACCGAAATTTCCACCCACCTAATAGGAAAAAGGCCACCCGGATCTCCGAATAGCCTCATCTTATCTATAATCATCAGGATTGGCCGTGAACCAAACTAAACTTCGATTCGGCTTGCAACAATTTGTTCATCATGGTTTCAATTTCACGATGCTCATACGTAGGACGCACATGGACATGACATTCTTCCGTCATACACCCTATTCCTACAAGTTTATTCTCATCATAAACCGAAATAACATGCTCCGATTGGAAATCGTTCCAATTCACAATTGCTTGAGCTCCAAATGTTATGCATTCTTCTGTATATGTCTGTATAAATTCCTGGAATTGATCTTCTTCAGGAAGCGCATTAATATAGGCTAATTTCACTGTATTTCCACCTTTCATCCCAAACCATCTTATACTTATAATTATACTCAATTATGTATTTTTATTCAACATTCTTTCATTAATTTTTAATAAGAAATAATGAAGAACGGCCCATCCGAATCATTTGGATCCGGTGGGCCGCTCATATTAGTTAACTTTTTCATGAATTTAATCAAAAATGTCCATACTCAAATATCTTTCGCCCGTATCCGGAGCAATGCAGAGCACTCTCTTGCCCGCTCCTAGCTTACGGGCTATCTGCATACCTGTCCACACCGAGGCTCCGGCCGAAGGTCCTACTAGAATGCCTTCCTTGCTGGCCAGATCTTTCATGGTTCGGATTGCATCATCGTCAGTCACCTGCACGATCTGATCGTATATGCTGGTATTCAGAATAGCGGGTACGAACCCTGGACTTGTTCCAACAAGTTTATGCGGACCAGGGTTTCCCCCAGAAAGAACCGGTGAACCCTTCGGCTCTACCACGTAGATCTGGATATCCGGCAGCTTTTCCCGGAGCACCTCGCCTGTTCCAGTAATGGTTCCGCCCGTGCCTGATGTTGCTACGAATGCATCCAGACGCCCGTCCATTTGCTCCAGAATTTCCGGAGCCGTTGTCGTCCGATGAATGCTTGGATTCGCCGGATTCTCGAACTGTTGTGGGATATAACTGCCAGGTATCTGATCGCGCAGCTCCTTCGCTTTCTCAATCGCTCCCGGCATCCGCAGCGCGGCGGGAGTAAGTACAACCTCTGCGCCATAAGCCTTGAGCAGATTAATGCGTTCTTTGGTCATGTTGTCCGGCATGATCAGAATGGCCTTGTAGCCTCTGGCTGCCGCATTCATGGCAAGTCCAATGCCAGTATTACCGCTCGTCGGCTCGATAATCGTAGCGCCAGGACGAAGCAGCCCATCTTTCTCCGCCTGCTCGATTAAATTGAACGCAGCGCGGTCTTTTACACTGCCGCTTGGATTGAAATATTCAAGCTTCACATAGAGCTCCGCATCATTCGGACCTAACAACCGGTTAATCCGCACGGCCGGTGTATTACCTATCAGGTCTGTGATACTATTCACCATTTTTTTATGTGTCAAGGGTTACCCCCACCTCTTCCCAATAAAACAATCTATACCCACATTTTTATAGAGAAGCGTGAAAGATGTCAAGTTCTAATTACAGTTAACTGCTTCTTCATGAAGTACCAGCTGAACAGCGATGAACTGCCAATGATTAATAACAGTACGTTTATTACAAGCGGCGCCGTGCTCCACGAAATGACACAAATGAATAGGAGCACACCGCACACACGCCCCACATTAAGTGAAAGCTCACGAAGAACAACATATTCCTCCCGCTGCTTAGCGCTCACTTCATTTGAACCAATTAGATCGAATACAGCCGACACCATAGGCACCGAGTACATCGGAAAAAAGAGCGAAGCTCCTATGCCGAAAATAAGTAAAGTGCCATACCCCATTTTCCAAAAGAAAGGAATAATAACGGCTACAATCATAGCAGCGCCAATCAACATACTGATCTTGCGAAAACGCGGCTTAATAAATCGTCCCGCCGCCCAGAAACTCACTAATGATACCGCAGAAGTAATCAGTACAAAACTCCCTAAGCTCGCTTCACTTGATGTGGATATGTAGACGAGTAGTCCAATCATGAAACCAAAGACACCCTCTCGTACGCCTTGAAATACCAATGCTAAGCACACGCGCTTCCAAGGTGTCTCAGCTTGTCTTAGACAACGGAAGGGAAATAACCATTCGTAGGTACCTTGCACTTTCCGTTTTTTCAAAAAGAAACTGATAATCACGCCTAACAAATAGATACCTAACGAGATGGAAAAAATTAACCGATACCCAGCGCCATCTCCCAGACTCACTATTAGTAAACCTGAGATCCATGGTGCGATTATTCCTGCGCCAGAACCCAATAGCCCTACCCAACCATTGAACCGATCTCGATTATCAGGGTCCGTCACTTCAAAATAAACAACATTAAAAGCAACCCAGAATAAGCCAGCTGAAATCCCCTGTACCATCCCTAACCAGACAAAATAGTGAAAACTGCTTGCTCCAAGCCACAATACCAGCATATAAAAGCCCGCTGAAAATGCTACCCCGAGGCGTAAGCAGTTCATTTTATTGTGTTCCTTCACCCATTTCCCTGCCAACCAAAAAGTAAGCGCCATTGTTAAATGCGTTGTTAACGTAAACCAACCGATTAAAGCGTAGTCATTTTTGGCCTTCCACAAATACACACCAACGAAAGTACCCGACAAAGCATTTGCACTGCCAAATAACGAGTGAACAATCAGTAAAAGAATCGCCTGTGCATCTAGCCGACCTTTCTTTTGTGAACCTTTAATTTCGACGGTTCCTCTTCCACGGTTTTCAAAATAATTAGCTTTAGTGCCATCCTTTGCCCTGCCTTGTTGAACAAACGGCTTACTCTGATTCTTTTGCATACTCCTCCTCACCTTTCCCCACTGATCGAAATAGCTCTTGTTAAGCTTCCCCAATCGAGTGAAAATATGAGGCTAGGCATATAAAAAAACCGAATCCATAAAGGACTCGGTTCCACCGCTACTCCGATTTAATACGTTCAACCATGAGCAGTCGATCTGTATCAGATAAGATTTTCTCCACCTTAAAGCAAGACGGACATACAAAGACATTCGAAGTAAAGGGACCTGTTAGGAAAGCACTTCCTAACGTTTTGGGAATAACAGGAGTGAAAGAGGAGCCGCTCGTGACCTCAGTACCTGCAAACAACAACAGTTCATGACAGCTTGAGCACTCTGGCGCCTCTTCTTGTTCGTCAGTAATATGTTGAACTTTTTCTCCGTATTTATCGAGAGGTTCATCCGAATCATCCCAAGCTAATGACAAATCTTCATCCGAATCGGCATATTCTTGTTCATCAAAGCGGAGCGGTTGACCTGTTTGTTTCACCTTTAAATCGATGCTCCTATAATCATTCAGTTCATTAAAACAGTGCGGACATTCGTCCTCAGGTCCAATTTCCGGATCCCAAACGATCTCTGTTTGGCACCATGGACATACTATTTCTTCATTGCTGCTCATTACGTAATCCTCCAACCTAATGCATTCATGCATATTTCAATAAATAATAAACCCCTGCTGCCATAAATACAAATGCAATGGCAAACAAAGTGCCCCACAGGTATTTCATTGTTCATGCCTCCAAGATTATGTATGATTCTAAGTTACACAAGCTCCGACCACATAGGAAAGGGAGACAGATAGCGTCAAAGACAAGAAACCTACAGCGCGGTTATCTTTTTTGATTTCTTCATCGATTTTGAAATAAGGCGTCAAGAATTCAAAAATGAAGTAGGCAGCCAACAAAAGCAAGAATCCGTACCCTGCCCAGATGAGGGAATGAATCATCGTGTCATTGTTTAGGATAGCGAATCGGAACAGATTACAAATCCCAAAAATCTTCCCACCTGTAGCCATTGCTACAGATAAGTTGCCTTTTTTGATCTCAGCCCAGTCATCATATTTGGTGACCATTTCAAAAATCGTTAGAAATACAACAAGCGCGATTACAGCAACTGCAAAAAAGGCAAGCGTCGATAAATACGGGTTACTTAGCAATACATCCACCTCTTCGTTCATATCGTCTCCTGCCTTCCTTCGCGAAAGATAGAAGAGACTGAGTTTGACTCAGTCTCTCGCAGGTACTATTAGTATAGCATTAGGATTGTTTTTTTTCAGCAAGCTTTGCTCTCATAGCTGCTAATTCGTCATCAATTCCGCTGCTGCTTCCGCCCAGTTTGTCAAGCTCATCATCTAAGCTGCGGTTTTTAGCACGGATTTCACCGCTTGCTTGCGCTTCAGCTTCCATTTGAAGCACCTTCTCGCTCATACGGTCAAAACCTTTAGCTGCATTGTCCGTACCAAAACCAGACATCGCTTGATTGATTTGCTTTTGAGCTTTTGCTGTTTCAGCACGAGCAATCAACAAATCCTTCTTGTTTTTCATTTTGTTGAACTCGTCTTTCATTTCCGTCAATTGGCTGCGAAGTTGATCAGCATTCGTTTTCGCAAGATCATATTGGCGTTTCAATTCATCGTAACGGCCTTGGTGCTCTTTCTTGTCTTCCAGTGCGCGGCGAGCCAGGTCTTCATTGCCTGATTCAAGAGCTTTCATAGCTTGCTCAGTACGCTTAGTAACCATCTCTTCGGATTCTTCAAACTGAAGCTTGAATTTCTTCTCAATTGCGATCTGCTTAGCTACTGCAGCCTCAGCCTCCATGATATCTTCTTCCATGTCACGTAGAAACTGATTTAACATCTTAATAGGATCTTCTGCTTTGTCCAGCAAGTCATTTACCGAAGCCATTGTCATATCGCGAAGTCTTTTAAAAATTCCCATTTTTGAATTCCTCCTAAGGTTTAAAAACATGTATTTTAAAATTTGGGTATTACGAATGCTTATTTTTTTAATCACCGGTGCTTACACATATTACATACGCAGTCCCAAAGAATGAGTTTCAAAAAGATGAAAAAAATTAAAAGTTATTTCAATTCGACGATTGTAACTCCTGCTCCGCCTTCGTTGTAATTCCCCATTCGGTAACTCTTCACATGCTTATGACGGCGCAAGTATTCCTGCATGCCAGTGCGCAGCACACCTGTTCCTTTCCCATGAATTAAGTAGACTTGACCCAGGTTGCCCAAGAAAGATTCATCCAGGAATCGATCAGCCTCTATCAGGGCGTCCTCCATGTTGAGACCGCGCATATCCAGTTCCATCCGGATGTTGTCATCTCGTGTTCTTTTGACGGTTGTAGCTACCTGATGAGCTGGCTTTTTCTGAGCCGTGCTGCCGATCTTCTCGAGATTTGACAACTCGACCTTCATTTTCATAATTCCCAACTGCACCGTTGCTTCTGTGGCGCTAACAATCTCTACGACGTGACCCTTCTGACCCAGGGTCACGACACGTACTTCATCACCGGCCTCGATTCTCTCTGGCCGCTTCTTCGCCGCGCGAACCTGCTTCTCGCGCAGTTCTGGCGCCGCCTGATCGAGGCGGCGCTTCGCTTCTACCAACCGGTGATCCTTGACTCCACCGGCTTCCTCCTGCGCCATGCGCCGCAGCTCGGCGATGATTTCATCCGCCTCGCGGCGCGCCTTGGCGACAGCCTCACGCGCGTCGCGCTCGGCCTTCTCGAGCAGCTTATCTCGCTGCTCATCGAACTTGGCCTGCTGAGCCTCTAACGTTAGGCGCATCTCTTCCGCCTCTCGTCGCATCCTCTCAGCGCTTTGGCGCTCAGCTTCCGCGATCAGGCGGTTCTCTTCAAGTGACGCGATCATTGATTCGACGCGCTTATCTTCCTCGCCCACCTGTGTACGTGCATGCTCAATAATGCGCTTAGATAACCCCAGACGCTCTGCAATCGCAAACGCATTACTTCGACCAGGAACACCTACAAGTAAGCGATAAGTCGGACTTAGTGTTTGGATATCAAATTCCATACTTGCGTTAATGGTACCTTGCTTTTGATAGGCATAAGCCTTTAACTCCGAATAGTGCGTCGTTGCAATGATTCGGCAACCGATTTGATGAATATAATCCAAAATGGAAATCGCTAAAGCCGAACCCTCAGCAGGATCTGTACCCGCTCCAAGTTCATCAAGCAAAACCAAACTCTTTGGTGTCATATCTCTTAAAATGCTTATGATATTCGTCATATGACTCGAAAAAGTACTCAAATTCTGCTCGATGCTCTGCTCATCACCAATATCCGCATAAATCGCATCGAACACACATAACTGACTGCCTTCCTCAGCAGGTACGAAAAGCCCTGACATCGCCATTAAACTAAGGAGTCCCACTGTTTTGAGAGAGACAGTTTTACCTCCTGTATTAGGCCCGGTTACAATGATTTGTGAGAAATCATTGCCCAACTCCAAATCAAGCGGCACAACGGAATCTGCCGCGATAAGGGGATGCCTGCCTCGCTTTATTTTAATGAAGCCTCGATCATTTAACCTAGGCATTGTAGCTTTCAGTTCCCTAGCTAGACCAGCTTTAGCAAAAATAAAATCAAGCTCAGCCAACTGTTCCACATCCAGCACAAGCATCTCCACTTGTTCAGCAACGAGCTCACTCAGTGCGCGTAAAATTTTCTCAATCTCAACTTCTTCCTTAAACTTTAATTCACGAATTTTGTTATTTAATTGAACAATAGCATCTGGCTCAATATATAGCGTCGCACCCGAAGCTGACTGATCATGAATCATCCCGCCAAAGCTGGATCGATATTCCGATTTAACCGGGATTACAAAACGGTCATTTCGAATAGTGATCAATACGTCCTGTAACATTTTCTGAACAGATGAATTGCGAAGCATTTGCTCTAACCTCTCGCGGACTCTTGCTTCACCTGTGCGTAGTTCACTTCGCACACGTCCCAGTTCAGGGCTTGCACCGTCAACAACAACAGCGTTCTCATCAATACAACTATTAATTTTATCTTCTAATGGTTTATTTTCTGTGAGTAATTCAACCTGCCCTTTGAGCATAGGAATCGCGTATTCTTCATGAACCGCAAGAACAAATCTCTTCAACCTGCGAGTACCGAACATCGTCGTCGAAATATCGAGCAGCTCCATAGGATTTAACATCCCGCCAATTCTAACCCTGTGCAAAGAAGATCTAATATCACGAATCCCACCAAAAGGGGCATTCCCCTTCAATCGCTCTACATTAACAGCCTCATCAGTTGCTTGAAGCCGAAGCTTGACGAGTTCAAAATCACCCTTAGGTTCAAGCTTTTCCACGACATCCTTACCAAGCGAAGTAGACGCATGATGAGCTAGTTTATGTAAAATCTTCTGATAATCTAATGTTTTAATTATTTTCTTATTCAACTATCCCAACCTCATTTCTCTACCCTATATTATAAACCAAAACAAGCCTGATTAGCTACGGAGACAATCGTTATATGGAAGATGCTGCCTACCATAATATTCACCCCATTTGGATACACTAAGCTGTGCACCTATCCACCTGCCAAAAGGAATTTGTAAGACTTAGACACACCAAGCATTGTTTGCAAAAAATCACTTCTTGTGACGAGAACTTATTCTCATCACAAAAAGAAGGAGGTTCACGAGATGCATCTTCTCGGACATCTGGTAAGGTTTATTGTTTCTGCTTTGGTTTTAATGTTTGTCAGCTGGTTAGTTCCAGGGTTTAAAGTCGGCGGTTTCTGGAGCGCATTTTTTCTAGCTTTGGTTATTGCTGTTGCTGCTTGGATCATTGAAGGGATCTTCGGCAAACAAATCACTCCCTTTGGCAGGGGAATCGTAGGCTTTCTGGTGAGCGCTCTTGTCATTTGGGCCGCCCAGTTTGTAGTGAGTAATGTATCTACGAGCATAATAGGTGCCATTTTAGCTGCTTTAGTCATTGGAATCATCGACCTATTCATCCCTGTGAAAACTCCCTTTGAACAAGGGATCACAGGAAGAGAAGATCGTCGATAAAAACCTATCAGTTTCGATAACTGATATCCATGCTAAAGCCAAAAAAAGATCGGTCTGCCGCGTATTCACTCGCCGGACCGATCTTTTCTTTTAACTATTTCTTTCACGAGTTTGTCACTGTTTTTTTTGAAGAGGTCGTGTACAATGATGAGGGAAACCAATACAATTTCGGAGGGGTATACATGAAAAAATTACTTGTTCTTTTTATGGGAATAGTCTTAGTCATTGCGATAGCCGCATGCGGAAACAAAGATACGAAATCAGCACAATCCTCTACATCTCCCGCAGCTACTACACAAGCTGCTGGCCAGCAAGTTTTATTGAAAGCCACTAACTTCAAATTTGACCAATCCGAATATCGGGTCAAAAAAGGTGAGCCCGTTACAATTACGCTTGAAAATTCTCAAGGCGTTCATGGTGCATCCATTAAAGAATTCAAAATAAACCTCGATAACAGCAACAAAACAGTTACCTTTACGCCAGATAAAGCGGGTTCTTTCCCAATTAACTGTTCCGTCATGTGTGGCAGCGGTCACGCTAATATGAAAACAACCTTGATTGTTGAATAATTTAAGTCAATCATCTATTCATAAGACCTTATCGCGGCATTAATGCGGTAAGGCTTTTTTGTATGTGCATGATGATGTAACAGTTCCTCTGATTTCACTTCAAACTTTCACCGCGTGCTCGTTGAAGCAGTTCATTCATGCTTTTTATAAGTGATAATAACGTTACGTCAAAGAACTTGACAATACCTTAAATAGACAGGAAACAAATAAACGGATAAGAAAGCATCCATCCACTTTCTAAACAAAACATCCTCAACATACTTTATTTTCTTAGAATTTGTGAACATATACGTACAAAAGTTGGTGTTGATCTTTCGAGAGTTAAAAGTTGCATGCTTTCTTTTATTTTGGTTGGACTCTCCTTTTTGTTTGCGAATTCTGTCCGCACCCGAACCCATGCGTGAGTATTGCTTATATAAAGCTAGTTGCAGCTTCTCCAGCATCAACTTAGCAGTTCGATAATTTACTCCAAGCAAGCTCGCAAACGCTGCAATTGAATAAGTTTCGCCATCTTGGATCAATGCTCGTATAGCTTTGAACCAAAGCATCAAGGAAAGCTTAGATTTATGCATAACCGTTCCAGCCGTTAATGAAATTGCGTACGGCATTCTTTACACTCTAATAAATTGCGAGTTTTAATTATATAAAATAAATGATAACCACAACTCGGGCAACAAAACCCACCCGCCCACCGTCTTTTCGTCAAAAATCTTACACAATCTTCCTCCGTCTTGAAAGTGTCATCCAACGATTCAAATAAATATGCATCCATGAAGTGACCCCTTTCAATTATAATACCGTCCTGAATAACTTCCTATATTTGTATTATACAGAACATTTGTTTGTATGTAAAGAAGTTTATGCTTCTGATATTAATATCAATGAATATTCATTTTCTGTAGTATCTACAATGTATAAAATTAACTATCGACTCATCAATATCAATAATTTGAAGTTATCTTTTCGGAATTTTTGTAAGTAGTACCGCTCTCATCTCCGTCAGGGACAAGAATGGTTTAAGGCATCGGCAATGTTTTTTTGATGATTGTTGATACTACAGAAAACGTAAATTTAGAAGTTATCTGTTCGAATAGCCTCATTTCTAGAGTAATGCTTGCGATGCTCGTTAGAGATAGTGGTTGCGGTTGCGGTTGCGGTTGCGGTTGCGGTTGTTAATTTGGTCGTGGTTGTGGTGTCGCAGTCATTGTTGGTGTGGTTTTGGTGTTATTGTCGGGTTGTCGTTGCCGTTGTGGTTGTTGTGGTGGTGTCACAGTCATTGTCGGTGTGTTTTTGGTGTTAATGTCGGTTGTCGTTGTCGTTGTCGTTGTCGTTGTCGTTGTCGTTGTCGTTGTCGTTGCCGTTGTGATTGTGATTGCGATTGCGATTGCGATTGCGATTGTGGTGGTTGTGGTGGTGACGCTGTCATTTTCGGTGTGTTTTTGGTGTTATTGCCGGGTTGTCATTGTCGTTGTCGTTGTCGTTGTCGTTTATCGTTGTCCTGGTAGTGATGACGTTGTCCTTTATGGTTGTCGTTGTAGTGATGTTATTTTGTGGCTTTGTAGATACTACAGAATCTTATATGTTTAGTGGATGTATGTCGAGGAGTGCTGGTACTTGTAGTGGCATTGAGCTACGTGGTGAATTGATAAAAGCTGCCCTTTCTATGTTAGAAATGTAGACAGCTTTTATAGGGGGATTCCTTGTTTCCAGAGTTCTTGAAGTTTTCCTGCTATATTGGGCAATTCGTTAATTAAATATGGAGCTATGGTTGAGCTTGAGAGCAGCTTTTGAAGTCCATCTGAGGGCATGATGGTGATAACATTGACGGCTATAATGATGATCAAAAGTGCTTCTGCTAAGCCCAACAATGCGCCGCTCCAACGGTTGATGAAGTTCAGGCCTGGGGTTTTTGCTAGAATATTAAGCGCTCTGCCTACGATGACTAGTGCGAATTTTACGCCAAAAAACAATATAGCAAAGGCTAAAGCGTTCAAGATATAGGTTTCCAGATTAAGGCCTTTTACGATAAATTCATATTTTTGATAACTTTGATAGGTTGGCAGTGAAACTGCGTTTCTAAGCAGAGGGGCAAAATCCTTGTAAAAATAAAATGCAACGAGGTAGGCGAGAACAAAACCTGAGAGCGAAACAATCTGAGCAATAAACCCTCTAAAGTAACCTAGCAGCAGACCTAAAGCTACTATCGACAACATGACATAGTCTAATGTATTCAGTGTCACTGTGGATTACCTGCCAGGGCTGTCTGTTTCTACAAGTTCGATCCACTCATTGTATTCATTCTGCAGTTTAGCATATTCCTCGCGTAGTTCTTTATACTCTTCTTTGATGTTTTGAAGTTCTTTTTGCTGAGCTTCATCATTCAAGCTTTGGTGCATTAATTCTTCTTTTTCTCTACGGGCCTGGGCTAAAATCCGTTCTTTTTCTTCTTCAAAATGTTGAGAAAGGGCTCTTCGTTCTAGTTGCTGCTGCTCTAATAAGGCATCAATTTGAGCTTGATATTGTGTAATAATGGTTGACTTTTGGTCTTCAAGTTGTTGAATAATGTTTGTTTGCCGTTCTTGGAACTCCCCAACTAGGTTGCCTTTATCTTGCTCAAAACGCAGAATCTTGGCTTCTGCCTCGTCCTGATAAAGTGCGGTGAGTGTTTCTATTTCCTCTTGGTGCGCGGCTGTGAGAGTTTCTATTTCTTCTTGATGCTGATTTGTAATTACATTTATTTTTTCTTGAAGTTGGTTTGAAACTGTATTTATTTTCTCTTGAAGTTGGTTCGTAATGGTATCTATTCTCGCTTGTTGTTGGTTTTTGATGGTTTCAAGTTCTGTTTGATGTTGGTTTGTAATTGTTTCAAGTTCTGTTTGATGTTGACTTGTAATTGTTTCAAGTTCTGTTTGATGTTGGTTTGTGATGTTTTCTAGTTCCTCTTGATGTTGATTAACGAGTATTTCCTTTTCCGCTAGACGCTGATTCGAAAGCTTAATGATCTCTTCTTGATGTTGCATGTTGATGATTTCTTTATCCTGCAAATGTTGCTGCATTAGTGTTACTTTGTCTTGTTGATACTGTTGATTTAACATTTCTTTGTCTTGCAAGTGGATTTCTGAGAGAGACTGTTTTTCGACTCTGTGTTGTTCGTTGAGCTTTTGAAGCTGATGTGCCTTTTGTTGTTTCTCTTGTTCGAATTGTTGCTTTGTTTGTTGGTGTTGTTGTTTTTCTTGGTCTAGCTGTTGTCTTACTTGTATTTGTTGACGTTTTTCCTGCTCTAGTTGTTGTTTGACTTGTTCTAGTTGTTGCTTGACTTGCTCTTGCTGCTGTTTAGCTTGTTCTTGCTGTTGTTTAGCTTTCTGCTCTTGTTGTTGTTTAACTTGCTCTTCCTGTTGTTTATCTTGCTCTTGCTGTTGCTTAGCTTGTTGTAGTTGTTGCCTCAATTGCTCTTGTTCTTGTTTTGCTTTCTGCACTTCTTGTTTCATTTGCTCTTGCGCTTGGTTACTTTGTACTAGCTTAGCATTTTGTTCAGTAATGGATGTCTGTTGTTGCTCGTATTCTTGTTTCAATTCATTAAAGTTAACGATTAATTTGTCATAGGCAGCTTTGGTCGCTTCTTGGTTCTTTTGGGTTTTGGTCAGTTCTTCCATGATTTCGTTCATACGGAAGCACTCATCTGCCATGTTTACGGCAGCCAGAACGGCGATTTTCTGTGAATCTAGCCGCGGGTAGCCCTTTGCAATACGAAGCATCTGGTCGTTCACGTATTCAGCAACTCGCTTCATGTAATTGGTGCTGGTGCTTGCTTTTAATTTGTACTGGTGACCATATATATCAACGGTAATCCTCGTTTTATCTTCAGCGTTCACTTTTTTATATCCTCCCTTAGATGAAAGGCTGGCCCTATCGAGTGTAATTTCGATAAGACCAGCCTGTTTTCCTGCAACTTAAATGAAAGTTACACTATTTTCTTAACTCTGCCTCATATTGTTGTTCTAGGGTTTGAACTACTTTGGCATGGAGCTCTGTTACTTCTTCATCCAGCAGTGTTCTCTCCGCGTGACGGTATACTAAAGCAATCGCTACGCTCTTGCGGTTTGCGCCTAAACGTTCTCCTGTATAGATATCGAATACTTGAATCGATTCTAACAAGTCTCCGGCAACTTCGGTGATTGTTTGTTCCATTAGACCTACTGGTACACTAGCATTCACTACTACAGCCAGATCGCGCCCAATGGACGGATAACGCGGCAGCAATTTATATACAATTGCATCTCCAGCAGCTTCTAAGATTGGAGAAAGTTCGACCTCAAGGACGTAAGTGTCATCAAGATCACGTTGCTGTTGGACTGTAGGATGCAGTTGGCCGATTCGACCTAGTACCTGCTCACCTTCAGCTGTGTTTAATAGGAGCTCAGCTGTTCGGCCCGGATGGAATCCATCTGGTGAAGCAGATTTATAGGTGAGTCCTGTAACTCCTAGGTAGCTTACAAGGCGGTCAAAAACACCTTTGATATCATAAAAGTCGACAGCTTCAGACTTCTGCGCCCAATGTGCTTGACGGCGTTTGCCTGTCAATACAATGGAGAGGAGAAGCTTCTCTTGCGGCAAAGTTGTAAGTGAAGACTCATCTGTTATGAATACTTTGCCGATTTCGAAAATAGCCACGTCATCCATCGTACGGTTACGATTGTAACTAACAACGTCTAGCAGATGCGGCAGCAAGCTAGTACGCAGTTGGCTGCGATCCTCGCTCATTGGCATCGCGAGCGAGATCGGCTTCGCCGCTGGGTATAGACCCGGCAGAGAAACGGTTTGATCCGGCTGTGTGAAGGAATAAGTGATGACTTCATGCAGTCCGCTTTGAGTCAGGAGATTCCGAGTGATACGACGGATCGACTGCTCTTTGGTCAAGGAGCCGGGCGTCGTCACGCCGGTCATTAAAGTTGTAGGGATGTTGTCGTAGCCGAAAAGGCGAGCTACTTCTTCGATCAAATCGACATCCCGTGTGATGTCTCCGCGGCGGCTCGGCACATGCACGAGCAGCTTGCCTTCGCCTGCCTGCTCGAAAGTGAAGTGCAGGCGCTCTATGATTTGACCCATCTCGACCAAGGAAAGTTCAGTGCCAAGATAATTATTCACACGGTTAGCAGCAAGCTCGATGCTGACCGGCTTGTGTGAGCCTGCTATGGCTTGGACGATGCCGTCAGCGACTTGACCAGCTGCGTACTGAGCCATTAACGCAGCAGCACGGTTTAATGCCGGAATCACCGCTTCCGGGTTCACTTCTTTCTCGAAGCGAAGACTCGCTTCCGAGCGGAGCCCTAGCTGGCGCGACGTTCGGCGCACAGAGCTGCCTGCGAACCTGGCGGATTCAAGAAGAATCCGTGTTGTGCCTTCTGTCACTTCGGAGTTAGCGCCGCCCATAACACCAGCAATCCCTACCGGCTTCGTGCCGTCCGTAATGAGCAGCATGTGCGGCTCTAGCGTACGCTCCACATCGTCGAGCGTGACGAGCTTCTCGCCTGCCTCAGCGAGGCGAACATCGATGTGGCCATTGTTCAACTGCTCAGCATCGAAAGCGTGAAGCGGTTGGCCGTATTCAAGCATCACGAAATTCGTGATGTCTACGATATTGTTGATCGGGCGGATACCAGCCGCCATCAAACGGTTCTGCATCCATAGCGGAGAAGTGCCTACGCGTACGCCTTCGATAAGGCGAGCCGCGTAGTGCGTACACTGCTCCGTCGCTGTGATCTTCACACTGATGCGGTCAGCAGCTTTCACTGCGGCAGTTCCAGCAGCCCCGTGCGCTGCTTCCGCATCAGGCAGTTTGACGCCGCGCCCCAGGATCGCTGCGATCTCATACGCTGCTCCGAGCATGCTCAAGCAATCGGAGCGGTTCGGTGTCAGGTCAAGCTCTAATACCTTGTCGCTGATAGCAAGGACATCAAGAATCGAGCTGCCAACTTCGGTATCTTCAGGCAGAACCAGGATACCTTCTTGAATTTCCTTTGGCAGCAGCTTGTCGTTCAGACCAAGTTCTTTGGCTGAACAAATCATGCCTTGTGACTCTACGCCGCGCAGCTTAGCACGTTTGATTTGCAGTCCGCCTGGCAGCACGGCTCCAATCATGGCTACAGGAACCTTTTGTCCTGCATCTATATTTTTCGCCCCGCAAACAATTTGCAAGTCTTCGCCTTGTCCGGCATCAATGATACATACACTTAATTTATCTGCGTCTGGGTGTTTTTCGCGTGATTTTACAAATCCAACGACTACGTTCGTTACACCCTTATTGCGATCTTCCACGATATCCACTTCGATGCCGCTTCGGGTCAATTTTTCTGCTAATTCCTCGGCTGTGAAGCCTGATACATCTACATATTCCGATAACCATTGATAAGAAACCTTCATGCTTAACCCCTCCTTTTCCTGATGCTTACAAGTGTAAGAATTGCTTTAAGAACCGTAAATCGTTCGTGTAAAAATGACGAATATCTTCAATACCATATTTCAGCATCGCAATGCGCTCAACGCCCATTCCAAATGCAAATCCCGTGTATTCCTTCGGGTCATATCCACCCATCTCCAGAACGCGCGGATGTACCATGCCCGCTCCGAGGATTTCTAACCAACCCGTTTGTTTACAAGTACGGCAGCCAACGCCACCACACATTGCACAGCTCACATCAACTTCAACGCTAGGCTCTGTGAATGGGAAGAAGCTTGGACGCAAGCGAATTCTCGTCTCTTTGCCGTACATTTCTTGAACGAATTGAAGCAACGTGCCTTTCAGATCACTCATCCGTACGTTACGGTCGATGACCAGACCCTCGATTTGGGTAAACATATGGGAATGTGTTGCATCATCGTCATCGCGGCGATATACTTTGCCCGGACAAATGATTTTGATCGGAACTTCCCCTTTGCGTTTCTCCATTGTTCTAACTTGAACTGGGGAGGTTTGTGTACGCATTAGAATCTCATCCGTGATATAGAATGAGTCCTGCATATCGCGAGCTGGATGATCCTTCGGCAGATTAAGCGCCTCAAAATTGTAGTAGTCCTGCTCTACCTCCGGACCTTCAGCTACGGTGTACCCCATTCCAATGAAAATGTCTTCAATTTCTTGAATAACTTTGCTTAAAGGATGCACAGCGCCTTGCTGCGACGGGCGACCTGGCAGTGTTACGTCAATCATTTCCGCACGCAAACGGTTCTCGGTTTCTTGCTGTTGGTACGCTGCTTGCTTCTCTTCAATAACAGTTTCAATCGCTGCACGAACGTCGTTCGCTACTTGGCCGATAACTGGTCTCTCTTCTGCACTTAATGCGCCCATACCGCGTAATACCTCGGTTAATGGTCCTTTTTTACCTAAATACTTAATACGTAAATCGTTCAGCTCCTGCTGACTTTGTACGCCGCTTAGCTCCAGCAGCGCTTCCTGCTTTAAAGCTTCTAACCGCTCTTTCATCGAAATCCCTCCTGAATTAGGCCCCTGAATCACCCTAAATGAAAACACAAAAAAGACTTTCCGCTCCCTCACAAGGGACGAAAAGTCGTGGTACCACCCTAATTAGATTCGTTCACTGGCAAATAAGCCAAATAAACAATTCTCACTTCATTTCAGATAACGGACGATGTGTCCGGTTCCCTCTAATGAGAAGCTGATAATATGCTTCTGTTCAAAGGACTGCTCGGGAGCGAACTTCAGCAGCCTGATTCTCGGGGATAGCTCTCAATCATCGGCTTTCCCTCCCTGTCAAGAAGCACTGCGTACTCTTCTCCGTCAAAGCATTTCACATATATGTACCAGTTATTATATGCAAGATATGCCTGATATGCAAGTGAACTAGCCTCTTGTGCTGAATTTCCCTATTGACTTCGAATCATCATCGGCGTATATTTTATTTAAACAGTTTAAACATTAGTTTATATAAACATTTTATTGTTTAATGATTTGATACTTTAATTAAGTGGTAAGGAGGATGTCGATATGGAAGATGAATTGATAGCCTACACGAATCGTTTCCGAACAACATTTGAAACCGCACATCGAAAAATTAGCCACACCGTACTTACCCAGTTAGATTCGGAGTTAACAGGGCCACAATTATTTATGTTATTCATGATATCTAAAGAAGGCACGCCGAAACAAACCCATCTCTCTGAGAAACTGGGTGTTAAGCCAAGTGCTATTACCGTTATGATTGATCGGCTTGTCCAGAGTGGGCATGTTATTCGTAAACACCATGAGACAGATCGGCGGATTGTGCTGGTTGAAATAACCGAAACCGGTAAGGCCATACTCAAACAAGCGGAAGATGTCCAGAAAGAAGTGATTGCTCGTGGACTCTCACAGCTTCCCCCGGAAGAAATGCGCATTCTTGTGAGTGCCTTTGAAAAGCTTACTAATTTTTATTAATTTCATCTTATTCAAGGAGTGGTAATAGTGGAAAACATACAAAAAACAGCTTCAGAGAAATCCATAGAAGCAGAAGGACCAGAACTCAAAAATCGAGGTCTCCTGCTTACCGGCCTTATCATTGCTATGCTATTTGGCGCATTAGACGGCACAATTGTCGGAACTGCAATGCCGCGTATCGTTGGTGAATTTGGCGGTCTAGGCTTAATGGCTTGGTTGACTACTGCTTACATGTTGACATCAACGGTTGTCGTTCCTATAGCAGGTAAACTTGCCGATTTAATTGGTCGTCGTGTCATTTATGTAACAGGTTTAGTCATCTTTATCGCGGCTTCCGCCTTATGCGGGATGTCTCAGAACATGACCGAACTGATTCTGTTCCGCGGTTTGCAAGGTCTTGGCGGCGGTATTATGATGCCCATGGCGATGATTATTATCGGGGACTTATTTACCGGTAAACAACGTGCCAAATGGCAGGGCGTGTTCGGTGCGATCTTTGGTCTATCATCGGTTATTGGCCCCCAAATCGGCGGTTGGATCGTTGACGCATTAGACTGGCGCTGGGTATTCTACATCAACCTTCCTGTCGGTATCCTTGCTGTTGTCTTAATAGCAATTGCCTTACCTAAGCATAAAGCAAACGGCAAAGTAAAATTCGATATTCCGGGTATTGTCACCATGATTGTCGGGGTCGTCAGCTTACTGCTTGCATTAACTTTTGGCGGTAAAGATTTCGCTTGGTTCTCTTGGCAAATCATTGGGCTTTTTGCATTAGCTATTATATCGTTGGTTTCCTTCGTTATTATTGAAAGTAAAGCAGAAGAGCCGATCCTTCCTGTTCGGTTATTTAAAAATAGAACATTTACAACAATTAACGGTGTAGGGTTCCTTATGGCTGTCGGAATGTTCGGAGCTATTATGTTCGTTCCTCTCTTCATGCAGGGCATCGTCGGTATCAGTGCTTCAGCATCAGGTACAGTGATGACGCCGCTCATGATTACGATGATTGCTGCCAGCGTTGTTTCCGGTCAATTCATTCAGAAAATCGGCGTTCGTAAGCAAATGCTTGGTGGTATGATTATTATGGCTATCGGCTTCTATTTCCTTGGCACCATGGGCATCAGCACGACGAAGTTGATCGCTTCAAGTTATATGTTGATTCTTGGTTTAGGTATGGGGCTAGTTATGCCAATCCTTACACTTGCTTTGCAAGAGAGTTTTCCAAAGTCCGAGCTTGGTGTCGTAACGTCTTCTAGTCAATTCTTCCGTCAAATTGGCGGTACGTTCGGTATGACGATTCTCGGAGCCATTATGAACCACAAGTCAACTGTGCTTTTAGAACAAGATTTAACTCCTGTTGTTAATCAGCTTCCCGCGGAAGCAGGTGGGTTGGCTACACAAATGACGGATATGATTCATACCAATCCACAGGCTTTATATTCTTCCCTACTAAGTCCTGAAGCTTTGGCTAAAATGCCAAAAGAATTCGTGGAGCACATGCTGCCAATTCTAAAAAATGCCTTGGTTACATCGCTTCACCAAGTGTTTATTGTAGGCTTAGTATTCGTTTTACTTGGGGCTATTCTGACACTGTTTATCGGAAATATTAAAGTTTCTGACCGTAAATCCAAGAAATCTAATGACAAAAAGGGAAATGATCTTTCAGCAGAACTCGCTTAATACAAAAGGCTCTTTTCTCTTCAAGAGAGGAAAGAGCTTTTTCTTTTTGACACGGAGCAAGCTATAGCGTTTAATAAACTTGGATACCTTAAAAAGGAGAGTGCTCGCCATGAAATATCGCAGACTTGGTAAAACGGATTTGAAAGTTTCCATCGTAGGTGTAGGGACTTGGCAGTTCGGCGGAGAGTGGGGACTTACCTACACGCAAGCTGAAGCGGATGCTATTCTCGATCAAGCAGCTGAACTTGGTATAAATCTGATCGATACAGCAGAATGCTATGGTGACCATCTATCCGAATCTCTTATCGGTAATTACTTATCCCGCCGCAATCGCGAGAACTGGATCGTGGCTACGAAATTTGGCCACCATTTCCACGATCTGTTCACCCGAACAGATGATTTCAATTCCGAAGGCGTTGTCAAACAACTGGATGATTCTCTGAAAGCTTTGCAAACGGACTATATTGACTTATATCAATTCCATTCCGGACCTGATGACTTATTTGATAATGATGTGCTTTGGACAACTTTGGACAAACAAGTTCAAGCCGGGAAAATCCGCCATTTGGGAACATCCATTGGTAGTAATGCTAATATTCATCAAACAGAAGCCTCCAGCAAGGTCAATTCCAAAGCCATTCAAGTCGTGTACAATCGCTTGGATCGAGCACCAGAAGAGCTTGTTTTCCCTTCCTGTGTGAATCAAGATCTTGGTGTTCTGGCACGTGTCCCTTTGGCTAGCGGCTATTTGAGCGGTAAGTATAAGCCTGGTGCGGTGTTCAGCAACACAGACGTTCGCCATCGTCATGATGCCGAGAGTGTGAAACAGAAGCTTGAGGATGTGCAGCGCATCCAAAAAGAAGAAGTTCCTGAAGGAATGGATATGGCCAAATGGGCATTAGCTTGGTGTTTGAAGCATGATGCCGTTACAACGGTCATTCCAGGCTGCAAAAACCCAGAACAGGTTATTGCGAATGCAAGCGCAACGGAACTTATCAGCGATAACCACCCACAGGCTTGGAAAGCTTAAGAGAATGAGGAAGGAATGACTTCTGAATGAGTCATCTACAACACGAAGAAACCTGGAAGCAACTCAAAGAACACTTGCCTCAATGGGTTACGGAGAGCAAGGTACATACATCAGACGGACATGTTGCTTCCTACATTCCTGAACTTGCTAACGCTCCAGCCGATGTTCTAGGTATCTGCATTATGGATGCTGAAGGAAATATCTCTGTTGCCGGCGAATCTGATTTCCGATTTACTTTACAAAGTATTTCGAAAGTATTTACGCTCATTTTGGCGTTGATGGATAACGGTGAAGAGATTGTCTTCTCCAAGGTGGGGATGGAACCTACCGGTGACGATTTCAACTCCATGCTGAAGCTCGAACTCGTTGAGCCAGGTATTCCTTTCAACCCGCTTATCAATGCTGGTGCCATTGCGATCTCATCCTTGATTGCAGGCAGTGATACTAAGGAGCAAGTTGAACGAATTCTCCACTTTTTCCGCGACATTGCTCATAATCCTTCACTTGAAATTAATCAAAATGTACTCCGATCTGAGTCGGATACCGCACATCGTAATCGTTCGTTAGCTTACTTCTTGAAAGACAACGGTGTGCTGGATCGTGAGGTTGATGACGTCCTATACGTCTATTTCAGCCATTGCTCCGTTGAGGTGAATTGTACCGATTTGGCTAGAATGGCCCTCGTTTTAGCGCATAATGGCGTAGATCCGATTCGTAATCAACGCCTTATACCGCGGCGATTCGTACAGATCGCTAAGACGTTCATGTTTACCTGTGGGATGTACAACGCCTCTGGTGAATTCGCTATGAACGTTGGACTGCCTGCCAAAAGCGGCGTGTCTGGCAGCATTATGACTATGGTACCTGGACAATACGGGATCGGTTTGGTCGGCCCGGCGTTGAACCGCAAAGGCAACAGCACAGCTGGCGTTCACCTTTTGGGTACGCTGTCGCAGGAATTTGATTGGAGCTTATTTTAGATTTCGTTAAACCAAGTTGTAGCTCCTAAGCAATCACTTGTTATCCGTAAAATTGTTGTACGTTGTACAACTTTACGTGGGCTAATTTACATTTCCCTCGTGAATGTTGTAAAAAATGCAACAATTCCAGCCAAAAGTAGCTATATTGTCTATAAAAAGGCTAAATTGTTGTACAGAATACAACCTCCTTAGTATTTCAGGAAGAAATCAAGAAAATTGTTGTACGAAGTACAACTTGCTCATCTAGTCCATGCATGTTAATACGGGGTAACCCCCGGTTCAGCTTCGACTATAGCTATGGCTATAGCTATGGCTATGGCTATGGCTATAACTTTTGCTATTGCTTTTGGCTTACACAGCTTAAAAAGAACCTTCCCATTAGTCGGGAAGGTTCTTTTGCCTTTTTGGGTATTTTCGTGACACTTCTGGTACTTCTTGTACCTCCGGTACTTCTGGTACTTTCGGTACTTCCGGTACTTCCGGTACTTCTGGTACTTCGGAGGCATGTCAGAAAAACACTTGGTTAGTTCAAGGGAATCAACTGGAACGTCATATTATCCGCGGCGGAATACGGCCATTGAATCATTTTTCCGCCAGCGATGAGCGAGTTATCGGCTACATTCAATGACTTGCCGGATAGCCTGTTAATAATTTTGAAATAACCGCCGCCTACACCCTGAATTTCCCACTGATCATTCAAGGTTGAGCCGGAATCCCATTGGATCACGTCTTCACCGTCCATCAAGGAGGCATTTTTCACAGCTATAGCCTTACCGCTCTTCACATTGATAATTTTATTAAAGCCTCCCGTTGTCGATGTAATCACCCATTGATCATTTTGCGCTGTGCCGTAATCCCATTGGAATATTTTCGCTCCATTGTTTAAGGCAGCTGCTTCAACAACAACAGATAAGCCCGTCGATTTAGGTACGATTCGGTACGTTTTACCCGAAATAAAGAAGCTGCTCGTTGACTCTGATCCCGTCAATTTCACCATAACGGTCCCATGTGAAGGTACATTTACAGTGTAACTGTTGGTGAATGTTCCCTTCTCGGTCTTGGACCATAAATCCCTTACGCTAGCAGTAGCATTCAGGCCGATACTTGAGAAATTGACCGTCATGTTCGCAGCCGCGCCGGTACGATTAAACAACACAACCGCACGCGTTCCAGTAGTCTGCAGTTTTTTAGAGTACACCTGCAAACCTCCGAGATCGCTTACTAATATGCCTTGGCTGCCCAGCGCATCCTGATTTACAGCAATCACTTCAGAATTCATTAGGGTATCTTTCGTGAATTGACTCATCGTGTTCAAATTATTTCCCGCTATTAACGGCGAAGCCATAATCGTCCACATCGAGAAATGCGAACGGTATTCCGTATCCGTCATGCCTCCGCCGAAGACGGCGCCAGTTCCATAATTACCGACCATGAGCATATCTGCGTCATTCCAGCCTTTGGTAGGCCCCGCAAAATTGGCAAGCGGAGCGTTCTGATCAATGATCCAAGTTACTCGATCCCAGTAGTCGAAGATATCGTCCGTCGTCCTCCACATATTACCTGTAGCCGCACCCCACACCCATGGTTTGTTGATGCCCCAATTGGCGGAGTTGGCGATAAGCCATTATTTAAAGCAGTGGCTGTTTGCGGAGCAATGCTGCCGGACAGCACAATAGGCAATGCAAGCAGGAAGGCGAGCAGGAATTGCACGATAAACCGAATTTTTTTCCGAGCGAATTTCCCCATAAAAAACCTCCATACTAAAATAAATTTGGCTCTACAAGCCATATAGTTGGTCCATATTCAGCCAGTTATTGTTTCCTTTCGAGGTGTCATAACCAAGTTGAATCGTATTCGATCCTGCCTGAAGGGAAATGGTCAAAGAAACGGTGTTCCAGCTGCTCCAGCCGGAAGTTCCAGAAAAATTCAAATTGGCTGCCACGTCTACACCATTTACTTTGACGTATCGGCTCGCATTGCCGGCACCTGCTGCATATCGGAACGTAATCGTCTTCGTTCCCGCACTATTTTGATTCACATAGAAATTAAGCGATGTTCCATTGGTATTCCAGCCTGCGACATAGCCCCGGCCATTAAAGCCGGTCTGTGTGCTTTCGTTGATCATGCCAACACCGCCAACCAAGGTACGCTGTGCATTTTCTGCTTCATAAAGACCGTTCCCTGCTATATTACCCGTATAATTGTCCGAAGGAACGAACTGAAGAATAGATGCACCCGCAGCAGCAGTTAGGCTTTGGATATAGGCAGATCCGGTAGGAGCCGTCCAATCACTTCCGATGATACCGTCTGAAGTTCTTCGATGATTCCATGCCTGTGTAGCATTTTGCTGTAAAAAGGTTAGGTATTGCGATTGGCCTGCTTGTACGCGAAGCTGATTCAGATTGCGGGCAAAGATCATTTTAAATCCAGGAGCGTCGTTCTCCCCTTCGTATAGCAAGGTAGTAGCCGAAGTCATTTTGTCGATAACATATCCAGCTGCATGATTAGCATCCGTTAAATAGCTGCTTGTGCCAGTAGCCCCATATAAAGCGGTCGCCGCCCCAAGAAAAGTTCCGTAGTTGTATGTGAAATCCCAATCCTTGACGATGCCCGCTCCAGTGCCTTCCATGTGATCATTTACTTTGCTGCCACTAACCAGCTTCGTTTTGACCCAAGTGTACATTTGCTGGGCTTTCGTTAGATAAGTGTTGTTATTATAGGCATTTTTTAGTTTAATAGCCGTCATCACCATGGGAGCATTGGTAGCCATATTTTTCTGAGCATTACTGCTGATTGCTGGGTTGGTCGCATCCTTTCTCCACCAGATGCCTCCTCCGTAATAGGTCGTATCCCAATAAGCATAGACTTGATCGAAAAGAAAGGATCCTCGGTTCAAATATTCTTGCGTACCGGTAATTTCGTATGCACGCAGACAAGCAAGCGCCCACCAACCAAGGTCATCATTGAATTGGTTATCAATCATATTCGTATATTTTGCATTGAAACCGGTGTAAATATCATCGATCATAGTGCGGTAAGTGCTGTTTCCCGTCCGCTGATAAGCATCCATGACAGTCTCCCACATTTGAGCCTCCCACCAGAAATCGGTGTACAGTCCTCCGTCGGGTCCATAAGCATGAGCAGCATGTATGAGATGGTCGCTGTTCGTGTAGAAGTATTTGGCGTTAGCATCGTAGAACACGTTCACTAATGAATTCATTGCTGCATCAGCATTCGTTGCTGTGAAAGCAGATGCACGATTCGCACCTCCCCAAACGGATAGGAAAAGAGCCATTACCAAACTCACACTTAACCATTTGAAAGCTGATCTTCTTTGCATGATCACATAAAACAACTCCTTTTCTCCTTGAAATTTGTCATAATGAATACGCTTTCAATAATGTAAATTTCACCTCCCTTCAGCACCAATTTGTCTCTACTTCGTTTGAAGTGATGCATACGCCTCCAGTAACATAACGCCGCTTAGCATAACACTTAACTGAATTGAGCCTTCGGGGGGCATTCTCCAGTCTGTGCCAACACGTCCTGTGTCGTCTATCCCATGCTCCATAAGTGTGATTGCATTTTGTTCAATAAGCTCAGCCGGCAGCTCAAACTCTGGGTATATCTCCACCAGCTTCAGTAGGTACCTGATCAGTATCCCTTTGAATAAACCTGTATCGTCGATTCCTTCATCAGGCAGCATTCCAGTGGCACTGTCGCACAGTCGGTTCTTCACCGCAGCTGCCGTGCGGCAGGCATCCTTCAGGTAAACTGAATCCCCTGTGCAAGTGTAAAGTTCGAGACCAGCCCCCATGAAGACACCCTGACAATAAGTAAACTGCCAGTCCATATCTACCTTCTCGTCGCCCAGTCGATTGATGCCATCCCACACGAATCCGTCAACGGGATCGGTTAATGTCCTTTTGTTCCAATCATAGATTTCTTGTGCCCAAGCCAAATCCGCTTCATCGCCAAATCGTTGAAATAAGCGTGCAGCTAGGATAGCGGCTGGAGCGTTAGCTGGCGTGTTCTTGTAATCCAGCTGATTTTTTCGCCAAGCAATCCCTCCGCCCATATGCTGATTCCATCCTCCTCGGATGTCTTCCCACAAGTCGGCAACGCTTTCCCAGTACATCTGAGCACCTGTCATGTCATAAGCCCTTAGCCAAGCCAGCGCCATCCACTGCATGTCATCATAATATTGATGGCGAAACGTTCCTCCGTTAGAGCGAAGAATGCCGTGGAACAGCTGCTCTAATCGGTTCGAATATGCCACATTGCCCGTTCTTGCATAGCCGTCAAGGATGACATCCGCAGCATGCGCTTGCCACCAATAATAGTAATTTTCGCCAGGGCGATTGACCGTTAAACTATCGTCCCATTGATTCATAATCTGTGTATCCGGATTCCAATAAAGCTTGTGCAAAGTCGCTTGCAGTAGATCTGCCATCGCTGCCGCATTCATCTATCTCTCGACTCCTCTATGCCTAAAATAAAGGGGCAGATTTTCGGCTGCCCCTGTTCTTAATTCATTAGTTCTGTTTCAACAATCCTTGCTTCTCCAGCGCGGCCATACGCTCCAGCAGCATAACGCCACTCAGATTCACGCTTAAATCCTCAGCAGGCTCAGGTGTAGCCGCCCATGATTTACTGAACATGACACGCTGCTCATCTCTCCCATACTTCCAGAGACTGTCTGCATTCGTTACAAGAAGCTCAAGCGACTCCTTCTGACCAGGGTCCGCAAGTACAAGCTCCGCCAAATAACGGACATAAATCCCTTTGAATAAGCCGCCATCTCCATTGCTTTCACTTGGCAGCATGCCTGTTGCCGGACTTGTCAGCCTGAGCTTCGATGCTTGAGCAGTCCGAGCCGCATCCGCCAGATAGCTCTTGTCCCCAGTCGCCTGATAAAGCGCAACCCCTGCTCCGATGTAAACACCTTGGCAATAGGAGAATTCCCAGCTCTTATCAATTTTGCCGTCTCCCTCGCGGTTTTTCCCATCCCAGACGAAGCCCGTATCTGGATCAACGAGATTGGCCTTCTGCCAATCGTAAATCTTTTTCGCCCAAGCTAGATCCTCCGGCTTGCCGAACTGCTTATATAATCTAGCAGCTAAAATGACTGCTGGAGCATTCGCCGGCGTATTCTTATAATCAAGCTGCGGCTTACGCCATGCAATGCCTCCGCCTTGCTCTTCGTTCCAGCCCGTCTTAATATCTTCCCAAAGCTCAAGCGCGGCTTCCTTGTATTTCTCTTCCCCAGTAGCGTTATAAGCTCGGAGCCATGCTAGAGCCAACCATTCCATATCATCGTAGAAATCATTCGGCAATACGCCGCCATTGCGGTCCAAAATCCCTTGATACATGTTGGCGAGGTAGCCCTTATATGCCGTATCGCCGGTTCTCGCATAAGCATCCACCAGCGTATCTACACCATGAGCTTGCCACCAATAATGGAACTTCTCATTGCATAGATCGTTGCAAGGCGACAAATTATCGAATAAATTCAACTTTCCATTCCAATATTGCTTTAGCAGCCCAGCTTGTGCTAGATCTGCACGCTGCTCCCAGGTTTCTCTATTTGTGCTCACTTGCACATCGGTCATCTTATTGTTATTGTTCATTGTCTCCACTCCCCAGCTAGCAGCCACGATGATGCCTACCCCAACAATCATCAGGACTATGATCATTTTTAATCGAATTGTCAATTCGCTTCACCTATCTGTCCGACTTGCGTACTATCCTTTCGTTCCTGTAAAAGCGATTCCTTGCACAAAATACTTCTGCAGCAGCAGGAACAAGATCAGTATCGGCACTACCGCAATTAAAGCACCTGCCATCAACGGGCCGAAGTCGACCTGTTTGTTATAAGTAAAAGCAGCTAAACCTAGCTGAATCGTTTTCTTGGCAGGATCGTTAAGCATAATGAGCGGACCGAGAAAGCTGTTCCAGCCTGCTTGAAAGGTAAATATGCCGAGTGTAGCCAACGCCGGCTTCGCGAGCGGAATATAAATATTCCAAAAGATACGAAGCTCTCCACTGCCTTCAATTCGAGCCACTTCTTGCAAATCACTAGGTAAAGACACGAAAAATTGCCTCATAAAAAATACCGCAAAGGACCCCGATGCACCTGGCAAAATAATCGCCCAAAATGAATTGAGCAAGCCATTGCCGCCACCGCCCAGCCAATCATTTCCTCCCATGAAAGGAATGTGCTTCAGCACGAAAAATTGCGGGATCATCGTCACAACACCAGGTATCATCATGGCAGCGAGCAGAATTTTGAACATCGTATCTCTTCCGCGGAAATGAAGCTTAGCGAAGGCATAGCCGCTTAAAGAGCCAAAAAGCAAGTTGAAGAGCACGCCCATAAACGCAAGGTAAAATGAATTCCAGAAATACAGAGCAAATGGAACGAGCTCAAACGCCTTGCGATAATGCTCCAACGTTATGCTGGAGGGAATCCATTGAATCGGCAGCATGAAAATCTCTTCATCCGGACGAATGGAAGTGATAAGACTCCATACAAACGGGACGACCATGACGATGCAGACGGCGATGGAAATGATATACAGGATTGTCGTTTGCCAATAATATTGTTGTTTCACTTTCCATCCCTCCTAGATCACGGATTCCTCTTTGTTTAGTCTCATATTAATAAGCGAAAATACTAGAATAATGATAGACAGCGCAAACGCCATGGCATCGGCATAGCCCATCTGAAGCTGGTTGAAGCCCTGCTGATAAATGTGATACACGGTTGTTTTCGTCGAGTTGGCGGGACCGCCCTTGGTCAAGACGAACGCCTGGTCAAATAACTGCAGCGCGCCAATGATAGCCATTGTACTTACGAAAAAGGTGGTCGGCCTCAGCACTGGCCAAGTTATATAGCGAAAGGACTGCCAAGCATTAGCTCCGTCCAGCTTTGCGGATTCATACAGATGATCGGGAACCCCGTTAAGTCCCGCTAAATAAATGATCATGTTCGATCCAACGGATTGCCACAAGGTCACTAACACAATGGACAGCATGGCGTAAGGCATTTCAGCTAACCAGGAAGGTCCTGTGATTCCTAACTTGCTCAGGATATCGTTCACGAGTCCGAACTCAGGGTTTAACAGCCATATCCATACCGTGGCCGCAGCTACGCCAGAAGTTAACGTTGGCAAATACCCGGCTGTACGAAACAGCTTTACACCGAAGCGGCTGCGCATAAACAGCAAGGCCATCGATAAAGAGATGGCAATATTCAGCGGAATATAAAGGACGGAGTAAAACAAAACATTCTTCAGCGTCGTCCAAAAGATGTTATCCTCGGCCAAACGCTTATAGTTATCCAATCCAACGAAATCGTTTTTACTCACAATGTCATAATTCGTAAAGCTTAGATAGAACGCCATGATGACAGGAATAATCGTAAAAATAATAAATAGCAAAATCGTTGGCGTAATAAAGAGATAACCCATCCTAGCTTGATGTCGACCCAGCTTGGTTATCGATGCCAAGAGAATTCCCCCTTCCACAAAAAGGGAGGGATGACCCTCCCTCACATTTCTAGTTACTTCCCAGCTGCGTTCTGATCGAGCAGCTTATCACCTTGCTCTTGCCCCTTCTTGAGCGTCGCTGCCGCATCCTGCTTGCCTTGAATGAATAGCTCAATATTCGGCATCAGACCGTCGCCTTCCATAACCGAGTATCCCGGATGCTGCGGACGAATTTTCGCGAATTCGAGTGTATCCATGAATGGCTTCCAGTTCGGATCGTCCTTGAAGAACGGATCCTGCAGCGCCGGTTTGAAGCCCGGCAGGTTTAAGCTTGTTTTAGCCCATAGCAGCGTATTATCTTTATTCGCTAACCACCATTTCTCGAATTCCCATGCCTCGTCTTTATGCTTGGAGCCCGCTGGAATCACGAGACCGAAGCCGCCCATTACGCTTCCTTTGGCGCCGCCAGGTCCAGTTGGAGGAGGAACAACACCGAAATCAAGATCCTTGCCGTATTTCTTATACGTCGAGAGCATCCATGGACCTGTATAGGTCATAGCTACTTTTCCGGTCACGAAAGCATCCGTTCCTTCGCCGAGACCTTTTTCAAACCCAACCTTATATACCTTATCTTTATTGATCAGCTTATCCCAGAAATCCAATACTTGCTTGCCTTGATCGTTATTAAAACTCGTTTTCTTCAGATCGCTGGTCATCATAGAACCGCCTGCTTGCTGCAGCCACATATTGAACAGGCCATTATCCTGCATCGACATACCGGAGCGAACCAGCTTATCGCCTTCCCATACCGTTAACTGCTTAGCTGCGTTTTCCAGCTCATCCCAAGTTTTCGGAGGTTGTAGTCCTTTCTCAGCAAACAATTTCTTATTATAAAACAGTGCGCGCGCATCAACCGTCAAAGGAAGACCATACAATTTACCGCCAGAGGAAAGCTCCTTCAAGGCTTCATCGTAATAATCACCACGGTTAATGTTGTCTTTTTTCAAATAATCATCGATCGGGTGAAGCACGTTCTTGGATGCATACAGCGAAGTACGCCATCTGTCCCAGAACATAATATCTGGTGAGCCGCCTGAGGTAGCCGCAGTTAGAAACTTCGTGATCATATCTTCCTGCAAAACATATTTAACTTTAATCTTATCTTGCGATTTATTAAAAGCATCTGCCATCATTACAAACTGCTTTTCGCCTTCTCCGCCCCAATCTCCCCAGAACGTAATTTCTACCGGTGCTCCTTTGGTGGCAGCTGTTGATGCTGCCGGTGCTGTCGTGGCCTCAGGCTTCTTGCTTTCAGCCGGTTGATCCCCGCCAGTTTTTGTGCTGCATGCTGCCAAACTAAACGTGAGCGAGAGAGCAGTTAAAACGGTCATCCATTTTTTCATGTTTCTTCCTCCCTTTTTAAGTAAACGTTACAAGTGCAGTTGCTATGTTAAAAGGGGTTCCACCCCCTGTATAACCTAAGATGAGTGCGATGCGTTCACGCGATCATTCAGCAGCTTCTTAATCGATAGGCCACATGCGTCTAACACCAACTCGCTGAACATGGAGTTCGCCCAAGAAAACCATGGCCGCGTATATTGCGACGGATCGTCTACGTGGAAGCCCTCATGCATCAGTCCCGTTCCTGCATCGGTGTCGGCTAGTAAATCAAGGATACACAGCTTTTCTTCCCTGCTTGAAGCAGTAAGACCTTGAACCGCAAGGGAAATATGCCAAATGAAGCGATCCGGCGTATGCGGACTGCCGATTCCCTGAGCCGCTTTCCCTTTATAAAAGTAAGGATTTTCATCACTAAGTATAAAGCTGCGTGTATGCTGATAAACAGGATCGGAATCGGCGACATATCCCAAGTAAGGAATCGAGAGCAAGCTGGGCACGTTGGCATCATCCATCAGATTGAAGTTGCCAAGACCATCCGTTTCATAAGCAAACATCGTACCGAGCTTGGGATGCTCGATCGTTCCGAATGCTTCTATTCCCTGTTTAATCTCAGCGGCCAGCTTAAGCGATTCACGGCTAAGACTGGCATCCTGCCACACCTGCTCTGCAATTTCAGCGATATAACCCAGCACCACAACGGCAAACATGTTGGCTGGAATCAAATATCCGTATGAACAAGCATCGTCGCTAGGGCGGAAACCTGACCATGTCATTCCTGTATAGCCAACTGAACTGCCCTTTCCATCTCTCGTCAAAGTGTCTGTCGGAGGACAATTCAATCGTTGGAAGCGATAAGGAGACTTCGTCTCATGATCTTGTTCAACACGCCAAAGATTAAGAATTGTATGAACAGCGGATTTGTAGACATCATTGAAATGTGCGGTTCTCCCTGTTGCTCTCCAAAGTAAATAACTGAGCTGAATAGGATAACATAACGAATCAATTTCGTATTTACGCTCCCAGATCCAAGGGCTCATTTGGGTCAAGTCCTGCCCATGACCTGCGCTGGTTGGCTCCATATTAAAGGCATTGGCATACGGATCAAGTTGAATATATTGCATTTGCCGCTTAACCACACCTTCAATCATATCAGCCAAGCTGGGGTCCTCATTCGCCAGAAGCAGATAAGCTCGAACCTGAGCAGATGAGTCACGGAGCCACATGGCCGGTATATCACCGGTGATTACGAAAGTTGATCCGTCCTCTAGGCTTTGAATCGTTGTTTGATACGTGTTGGAGAAGCAATCGCGGAACATGGCAGCTAGCTTCGGCCGTTGTTCCTTCAGTAATTCGTTATTTACTTGCTCAATGAGTTTACTCATTGATGCAGGTAACTTAGCCTCATTCGTCATCGGGTTTGCTCCTCTCTCTTCCGATAAATAAACCGCTTACATTTACGATTATATTGGTATGTATACGGTATGTCAATATATATTTATCATACTATTTACATATCATTTAAATCATTTGATATATCAATCAAAAAGAGACTACTAGATTAGCAGTCTCAGATTCGATATCCATGATGATTTATTCACCGATCATTTGGAGGGTCCCGTTGACTCCCCGATGATAAGCTTTGCTTCCAGACTTATTTTATTGGCAACCTTCTCGCCTCGCTTCAGCTTTAGCACATTCTCTACAGCGAGCTTGCCGATTTCATCCTCCGCTTGGATCAGATGGGTAAAGCGATAGCCGCTGCCAAGCGTCGTAGGAGGGCTATCAAAACAAATAATTGAAATATCCTTGGGTATCTGAAGTCCCATTTGTTCCACGGCAGCCTTAGCTAATAGAGCAATATTATATTCCATAGCGAACAAGGCGGTAATTTGCGGATTGCTTCGCAGGTGCTCCTTAATCATATCGATATCTTTATCAATATTAGGTGAATAAAATGAATTGGGCAGCGTAGAGGTAATTTCATCTAACCAGAGTGACCGGTCAACCAGAACCCCGCGTTCCGCATGAGCTCGCACGAAGCCCTCAATACGGTCCTCAATAGCTGTTGTATCCATAGGCGGCGGCGTAAGTAAGCAAATCTGTTTATGCCCCAAATCAAGCAAATAATCAGCACCCGTGCGAGCAGCCGTTATATTATCTGTACTAATCGAAGCCGCGGCTACCCCTTTGAGATGACGGTCAACCAGAACTAAAGGAAATTGTTGTATGACCAACTTGAGAAGTTCATCATTATAGAACTCCCCTTGTGCAGGAAACACAATAATGCCATCCACGCCTAATTCAAGAAACGATCGAATAGCTTTTTCTTCATTCTCAGGCACACCAAACGATCTGCGCAGCACCAGGAAGCTATCATGCTCGGCGGATGCCTGCTCCATACCATAAATCATCTCCGTGCCGAAGGTATTCCCGAAATCCGTTATAACTAAGCCAATCAGCGTATGCTTGGTTCTCTCACCCGTAGATGGACCTTCAGACGGAATACCCCCTCCTTCCATGACAAAAGAGCCTCTGCCTGGCTTACGCACGATGAGACGTTCTTCTGCCAGCATCTCCAGCGCCTTTTTGCTCGTAATCCGGCTCACGTTATATTCATCCGCCAGTTCCTTCTCGGAAGGCACGCGGTCTCCAACATTATATTTACGTTGTATTATTTCTTCACGAAGCGTTTCGAATATTCGCTCATAAATGGGTCTCGAATCTGCTGACAATGCTACCTACCCCCTGCACCCAACCAAATGTTATATCATACGATAACATTAATATATCATGATATACAAGTTTTGGATAGAGTCAGAAAGAAAGCTACTATCTATTACATATCTTGATGGAAAACTATCATCCAATCCTATTTATGGGTAGTTCAATTAAATAAATGACAAAAATACAATATTGTCACTTGATTTTTGAGTTTTAACTGTTATAATCAAATCAATATCAACCATGTTTGAATCAACGAATCTAAGTAAGCCCTATGAGGAGGAATTACAATGGAGAAGAAATTAGAAGGTAAAGTAGCGTTAGTTACAGGAGCATCTAGAGGAATGGGTCGTGAGATCGCAGAGGAGTTGGCTCGAAACGGAGCCAAGGTTGTTGTAAACTATGCAAGCAATCCAGCGAAAGCTGCAGAGGTCGTTCATGGGATTGAACAGAACGGTGGAATAGCTACAGCTATTCACGCTGATATTAGCCGCGTATCGGACATTGAACAGATGTTCCAGAAAACGATTGAAGCCTATGGCAAGGTCGATATTCTTGTTAATAACGCAGGCCTCATGATCACTAAACCTATAGCTAACATCACAGAAGAAGATTTCGACAAGCAGTTTAATGTCAATGTCAAAGGTACCTTCTTTGCTTGCCAACAAGCAGCCAAATACTTGAGTGATAATGGCCGAATCATTAACTTCTCAACCTCTGTTCTCGGTAGTATGTTCCCGACCTACAGCGTTTATGCCGGTACCAAAGGAGCTGTTGAACAGTTCACTCGCCAACTAGCGAAGGAATTTGGCCCGAAAGGCATTACGATTAACGCAGTAGCTCCCGGTCCAGTTAATACAGAACTTTTTACTGCGGGTAAAACGGAAGAGCAAATTGAAGGTATGCGCAAAATGAACGCTTTCGGGCGTATAGGTGAACCAAATGATATATCAGGTGTTGTCTTATTTCTGGCAAGTGCAGAATCCCAATGGATAACGGGTCAAACGGTCCGCGTCAATGGCGGGTTTGTCTAATTATCAACGCAAAAAAGGGGCACAATGTGCCCCTTCTCCTACACAAGCCATCACTATTGAATGGCTTGTTTAATACGTTGTAAAGCCTCGATCAGATCATCAATCTCCGTTTCATTTAAACGAATGGTTACGTAATTAGGCGAGATGCCGCCATCGTTAATCTCCAGCAATGCCATCTCATCCTTGTCATCAAATTTGACCGACAAATTTTCTTTATCGAGCACTTGAATCCATGCCATTATCGCCACCTCTTTCGGCTATATTCAAAAGATTTAATACACCATGAATTCTTTGTTGTACACCGTTTCATTATCATCCGCATCCATAACACGCATCTCTAATTCCCAATTGCCTCGGAACGGCAGATATGCGCCTTGGGCTTTGTAGCTGAATTTCGCAAAGCCATAAGACTCTTCTTGCGTATTATCCTCGTACATGGTTACTGGCACAGAAATAGGCGCCATTTCTTTATCGTCTAAATAATGAAGCAGCATGAGCACTTGCTTCGGTTTCCCAGCTTTTTCTGGAAGAAATACTTTTGCAACGAAGGTATTGGTTCCCTGGATTTTAGGCGTAATATCAGCAGATACGTGAACCTTTTCACCCATCTGATGCCACTCTAGCGGCTCGTTGACAGGAATTGGCGCCATATATGTGATGAGCCCTACCAGCAGCACGATAATAACCATAAAGGTAAGATCAACCTTTATCCAGAGAACTGATTGTTTAACCTTCTGTTTACGCAAATAGATCCGAATAATAAAACCTATGAGTACAACAAGTGCAACAGCACCAATTTTCACAAGCAGCAATATGCCCCACGAAGTGTAAAGCAAGTAACGTAAGTTTGGCAGGAACAATAAGACAGATAAAGATCCGGATAGGGTAAGTACAAGGATGGAGATCAAAGCCATTCTCGAAAATTGTTTCATATAGGTACTGACATCATCACTTTTCTGACGCCATTTCGCATAGAGCAGTACTAAGCCCCCAACCCAACAGGCCGCGGCGACCAGGTGAATAAAATCCAGCCCGATTGTTGCCCATAAGGGAGTAAATGAAGCCGCGTGACCGCTAAAGCTTTTCACCCCTAGGAAACACAAAGGCCATAATAAATCCAGCCACTTTACCCTACCTACAAGTACAAATCCAAGGAAGGACAGTACTAGCATAAGCGCCCAGGAAATACCGATCGTAGTTGCACTAAATAGTTTCCATATCTCTTCTACCCCACCGCCACCAAGTAGAGCTTCGATGTGCGTGAAAATGAGCAGCAATAGGGCTACTAATTGTGCGCGCTGCAGATTGAGAGTCCAAGCTGATAGTGCTTTTCGGGTATCGCTCCCGCCTGCTCCCAACAATCTTAACCAGATAACCCAACCAGTTAACGTCAACAACATCAAATACCACAGTCCACGAGACGCATATTGCAGGATATCTTTCGTTGTTAACTGACCAGTTCCATGATTGTGACCACCATTTACGGAAGGTAGATCGAGAGCTTCTTCTTGCGGTGGATTGCCAATCGTTATCGGGTAACTCCCTGCAACAGGGTGTCCATCAGCCGAAATGACGTGATAGCTGATCAAATAAAAGCCCTCAGTTAATTTCGGCAGATCAAGAATTATTCCTGTCTGCTCTTTGTTCAAATAAGCTTTATTACTTGTAATTTCATCACCGTTATGATCCAATACTTTGATATAAAATAGTCCTGCATCTAACTGTTCATTAAATGTAACAGCTACTTGGGGAGGCGAGCTTTCAAGCTTGGTGCCCGCTTCAGGCTGTGCCTGTACTAATGACGCATGAGCAGAGACTGTCTGAGGGACAACTACTGTGCTCAAAAGAATTAAGGCGAACATGCATACGAGCAATGAAGGTATAAATAATAAGCGTTTGGCCATATAACGTAAAGATCTATGCATCGTCTATTCCTCTATTCCGAAATCGGTTTACGTCCAGCAAATCCATCCTGTTTGCCATGGTAATAACGAATTCTATCCTCTCCCTGTTTCCAACAAAGCAATACTTCTTGCCCTTCCATCAACGCGGGAAAATCGACAAGACCTGTATCTATATCCTTGAGCTCTACACCCGTAAGCTGAAAATTATGAATAAGCCCGCGCGCTTCGATTTGAAGGAATTCCAGCTCTGCTTCCATAACGAAAAACGGATCCTTCTCAGCGCCGGGTCTCTCAGCATGCTCATTTTTCTTTATTCGGAGCTCTGCATATTTTTCCTCAAAATTGTGCTTCAATGCTTGCATTTTCTTCAATTCCTGATCAACAAACGGCAGCATTTCATTTGCCTCTTCTAAACTGAACCATTTTTTTACTGACATATCGCACCTCCGTGCCCTAATTTTAACAAAAAAACATGACAACTACGAATTCTACAAATGAGAATGAGGATGCTCATGCGAGTGCCCATGCTCGTCCACATGAGTAACAGACAGCTCCGCATAACCTACACCTTTGAGTACTTGTATCCGCTGTTGAAGCTCTCTAAGCTTCTGCACCTTACCGCGAACAACTAATATTTCCAAGCATTGCTGATGGTTTAAATGGATATGCATCGTTGAAATAATCGCATGGTGGTAATCATGTTGAAGCTCCATCAAGGTAATCGGCAAATCGCGAATATGATGGTCATACACCATCACGATCGTTCCGGCAACGATTTCGTCGGGCTGCATGCTGCTAGACGTCAATAGCGCTTTGCGCGTAAGATCACGAATTGCTTCAGAGCGATTATCATAGCCCTGCAAGGCAATGAGCCGGTCATATTGCTCTATGAGAGATTGCGGCATGGAGATACCGAAGCGCACCAGATTTTCTTTGTCAGACATCCGCCCCACTCCTTTTCGTGTAACATTTCCTATACCCTTACTCTAGCAGAAAGCTGCTCTGCCGCAAACCTTACCCGGAGCGAATTCGCAAATTAAACACAATATGGTATGGTGTATTCATCTATCAATTCATTCATAGGAGTGGGATCCTGTCATGTCTATACAACCATTATCTTTTTCGATTGTTGATGTATTTGCCGAGCATAAATATGAAGGCAATCAGCTCGCCGTTTTCCGTCATACCGCCCACCTATCCACTGAGGAAATGCTGGCCATTACTCGCGAGATGAACTTCTCTGAAACAACGTTTATCCTGTCTGAAGAGCTTGTTAATGGCGGATATGATGTGCGTATCTTCACCCCGAAAGAAGAGGTAGAGTTCGCTGGACATCCGACTTTGGGAACAGCCTACATCATTCAAAAAGATATCATAGGACACCCTGTCCAGCAAATTGTACTTAACTTAAAAATTGGTCAAATACCGGTCACTTTTGATGAGGATAGCCCCAGTATGGCTTGGATGCACCAGAAGCCGCCGGTATTTGGAGAGATTATCGATCTAGATACGATCGCAGCTGTTTTAGGAATTCCAGCCTCGTCCATTGATCCGCGGTATCCCATTCAAGAGGTTTCTACTGGGCTGCCAGCCCTTATTGTCCCTCTAAAAAGCTTGAAAGACGTTCAGCGCTGTAAGGTGAATCGTGATCTATATTTCCAACTCATTGAGCCGCTTTCAGCTAAAATGATTTTAGTCTTTTGTCCAGAGACTTATCAAGCAGGCAACTCTTTAAATGCAAGGGTGTTCGGTGACTACTATGGTGCGCCTGAAGATCCGGCTACAGGTAGTGCCAATGGCGATTTGGCTGGATATTTGATCAAATATCGCTATTTCGGCAATGAGTCTATCGATATCAGCGTTGAGCAAGGCTTTGAAATCATGCGTCCTTCCATTCTGTATCATCGAGCATCTCAGAAGGAAGACCACATCTCTATTCAAATCGGCGGTAAAACGATTTACACAGCAAAAGGCGAGTGGGTATAAGCAAAATAACAATGAGAGGAAGTCTTATATGGTCAAAAAGCCGGGTCCTGCTGAACAGGACCCGGCTTTTTATTAGTTCGAACGTTATAGCAACGCTTCTCATTTTATAAACAAGACAACCAGAGTAAGGATAATTAAAATAATGGGCATGCCTATTTTAGATACAGGATCCTTAATACGTAGGTGCGTTATGACCGCTCCAACCATAATAACGGCCAATAGCCATCCGCCAATAGCAACAAGACTGTTGTTCCAAATTCCTGCAACCAGGAGTGCGGCACCGGCAATCTCGAGTAAGCCAGTGATGACCCTGAACCACTGAGGCATCCCGTAACGTGTAAATTCATCCACCATTTGCTTTGAACCGAGCTTCAGGGCTCCGAACATCAGAAACCCCAGTGCTAAAATGATTTGAATAATAATAGATACCGTATTCATCTAACTCTCCCCTTTTTTCACCTAATTACAGATAAACTATAATAAGATATCCTAATGTTATTATAATATACACTAACATTAGGATATTTATTTGTCAACCATTTTTAACAAGATATCTAAATAAAAAAAGCTATCCAGCAACGCCTGGATAGCTTGAATTTGATTCGTATAGTCTTATCTATCCTTACTGAGTTCTTCTGCTCCAAACCCCAGTTTCTTTAATAGATCGATCATCTGAAGTTTTTCCTCGTTGCTTATAAAGGATAAATTCTCAGAAATAACGCCTGCATGCTTCGGGAAAATCTCGTTAAATAAGGCATCACCCTTCTCAGTAAGGGCGACTATGGAGGTTCTTCTATCCGTAGGACTCGATTGCCGTTTTACATACTCTTTCTGTTCAAGCTTATCTACCACATAGGTAATACTCCCGCTTGGAATACTAAATATTTCACTAATCCTTTGAATAGGGTAAGGTCCTTTGTTGTAGAGAAGCTCTAGAATCATAAAATGGTCAGGACTGATTCCATGACTTTCGATATCTCGTTTGGTATTATCAGTAATAGCCTTGGAAGCTTTACTCCAGATTCGGAATAATCTTAAATCAAGCTGGCTTTGTTCGTCTCCCTGGTACATGATCGCTCCTCCTTTGGTGTAAATAATCCCCAATTTTTCTTTAATTCCAATCGTAATAACACTATGCTAACTTTAGGCTAATTTGTTTGTCAAGTTATCGACTTTTTTCAGAAAAAAATAAACTCCTCTTCAGAAGTTCATAAGCGCAAGCATCTCTATTTGAGATCTAAAGGTAAAATAAGATCAACCGTTGTTCCTATATCGATCTGACTCTTTATATGAAGGCTCCCTTGATGGGCTTCAATGATTTTTTGGCTCACCATTAGTCCTAATCCGGTCCCTTTTTCTTTTGTCGTATAAAAAGGTTCTCCTAGCATCGCTATCCGTTCTTCAGAAATTCCACACCCCTGATCAATAAACCGAATAACGAGTTTATTGTCGTCTACTTTCATAATAATTTCGATCATACCGCCTTCTGTCATCGCTTCAATCGCATTTTTAAGAATATTAATAACGACCTGTTTGATTTGATTTTCTTCACAATTGATTAACGGAATGTCCGAATCAAACGTCGTATGGATTTGCACATCGCTAAGAATGGCTTGTGAGTCAAGCAACGAGATCACATCATGAAGAATTTTACGAACATCCTTCATCTCAAAAGACACGGCCTGAGGCTTAGCAATGACCAAAAACTCGCTCACAATATAATTAATTCGGTCTAATTCAGTCAACATGATTTGAAAATACTCATCATAATTATCCGTTTTGGTTTGTAATAATTGAACAAATCCTTTAAGAGAAGTTAATGGATTTCGAATCTCGTGAGCAACTCCGGCGGCTAGCTGCCCCACTACCGACAGCTTTTCTGATTTAATCAGAAGCTCATCTGTCCTTTTACGTTCGGTGATATCTTTTGCAATGCCATAAACACCATCGATCTTATCATTTATGATAATAGGAACCGTCTTTAAATTTAATTCGACAGAGTAGCCACGTTTATTAGTAATGGTGACTTCGATGTTGTTTGACTCACCTTTTGCCGACGCTTCAAACACATTTGATGCCCTAAGTTGATCTTCGCCTGCCATCAAATGACAAAAGGATTGTTGCAGCAGCTCTTCCTGCTGATAGCCCGTAATCCTTTCCGTAGCTGTATTCATATTAAGTATTCTTCCATTTAGATCTAATTCAAATATAGCATCGGGGTTATTTTCAACAAGGGACTTATAACTCTGCTCTCTCTCTTCCAGCATACGCCTTGCTCGTTTACGCTCAGTGATATCCTTACATATAAGCTGTACGGACGGTTTACCTAAGTAGATAATAGGTACCGCTCTGACCTCCACATCAATAACTAGACGATCGACACGAAGAAATTTTTGCTCAATGGGAGCTGTCGGAACTCTCTCCTCTTCGATCAACCTAATTCGTTCCATCGCAATGTCTATATAATCGGGATGAACCAAATTCATTACGGGAAAATCAATAAGTTCCTCTGGGCTAGCTGCCCCAAATATTTCGGCACCGGCAGGATTGATATAGACTATTTTCCCTTTATTGTGAACAACTAACGGTTCTGGTGAGTGTTCTACAAGTATTCGGTACCGTTCATCGCTTTCTGTAAGGGCTTTCTTCAAACGTGTTACCCACCAGTATAGAACCAATGCCGTAAGTAATACATAAAATAGTCCCTTAGTTGAATGAATAGTGATTGCCCCTGATAAGTTAAGAATGTCCATAACTCTATCGGACAAGATAATCCATAGACTTCCTACAAGCATGTAGACCAAAGAGATTTTAAAAGGGGTTCTGAGATTTAGTGCCTTTGACCAATTATGCATATCATTCTTCCTTAACCTTCCTTTTTCACTCTAACTGAACACAAAGGATAATTAACTACCCGTTTTTATACACAGACGAATTTGATTATAACATTTATTATTCAAAATGATTATCGGTTTTTTATTCCATCGCATAATTCCTCTAGTAAACAAAAAAAGGAGCCGCCGATTAGCAACTCCTCTACTTCATGATAAATCTTCTATTCATATAAAAGGCAGTTTATTCAGCAGCCGCGGCCGTTGGTAGCGGACCTGCGGGAGCTGCTCTCGGTTTGTCTTCCAATGCTCTTGGTTCCCGACTCACGGGTGCCGTTCTCGGCTTGTTGTCCAACACTCTTGGTTCTGGACTTACTGGTGATGCCGCTCTCGGCTTGACTTCCAACACTCTTGGTTCTGGACTTACTGGTGCCGCTCTCGGCTTGTCATCCAACACCGTTGGTTGCACCCCTACGGAAGTCGCCGCTCTCGCCTTTTCCTCCGAAGGCGTTGCCTGCGGAACTACGGAATCGGCCACTTTGGGTGTCTCTTCGGGAGCCGTCGTATTTGATTTTAGAGAATCCTGCTGTTTTACTTTTTCTTCGGAAACTGCCGTACTTTGCAATGGTGTAGATGTCGAGCTGTCCTTAGGATTCGTTAACGCGCAACCACTTATGATGATGATGGCGGCTATCCCAAGAAACGACCAACGGTATGAATTTGTTTTAAATTGTTTGATCATTTTAATTCTCCTTTGCAGTTGTATTTTGCTTCCTGTTAGATTTACGTTTCCTACATTTTGAACAGGTCGCGAGAAATTTTCTAACAATTTGATCAGCGTATACCCATAGTCCTGTGTTTTATCAGGAGTTAGGTAGCTGAGAGCAAGGGCATCGCTTGCGATTTCCTGATCTTCCCGCATTCGGCGATAAGCATACCAAAGAACTGGATTAAACCAATGAATAATCAGCAAAGCATGCATGAACCAATTGACCCCAATATCATTACGTCTGCTATGAGCCAGTTCATGAAGGAACACATGCTGCAATTGATCGTCATTTAAGCTGTTTAAAATGGTTTTAGGCATAATCAATTGGGGTTTTATAAAACCGAATAGGGTTGGTGTTGCCAGATTGCAAGATTCAACGAGAGCAATTGATTTATGTATCGACATCATTTTTTTACATTGATTGAAAAGCTCCAGTATTCTTTCATCGGTTATCGTAACCGTCTCAATTTTCATTTTTCGGGCAAATTTCCCGTTGATCCGAATTGTATATATCCCAAAAAAACACACGCCTAACAGCCATACAACAACTACATTCCGATAAATAGAGTGGGCAGCAGATTCCGATACAACAGCTCTTGTAAGTAGTTCTTCCTGATTAACTTGTACGGTCGAATGAACGGCATCTGTGTAACCGATCCAATTATAAATACTGAATTCGCTCTCAGGTCCCCATGGCAACACTAATCGTATAATAACCAACAGCCACAACAAGTAATGCCATCTTGGTTTCAAACGATGCCTTAGTACGTGCTGCATCACTATAATCAACACAACCAATACACTTGCCATGGTCGAGACAGACCAAACCCAATCAAAGAGATCCATAAGGTGTTCCGTTAATCGTTTCACATTCACCCTGCCCTTTCCTTTATTGAGTCAAAGAGATAACAGCTGGCACGATGCAAACCACAAATCCTTCATTTTGTTTTGTCTTCAAGAATATTTTTCAATTCCTTAATATCTTCCGCTGATAGCTGTTCTTCCTTCAAAAAGTTAACTAGCAGCGGTTTAAAGGCACCACCATAAATTCTCTTCAGGAATGATTGCGTTTCTGATTTCACACATTCGTCTTCAGATACTAATGGAAAATAAGCATACACCCTGTTTTCTTGTGAATACGAAATGGCTTGTTTTTGTGCTAATCTGTTTAACAGCGTTCTTACTGTTTTCGGTTTCCAATCCGTTTGGGCTTCTAAAACTTCAATCACTTCATTTGCCGTACATGGGGCCTTAGCCCATAGCACTTTCATTACTTCCCATTCCGCATCGGATATATGGGGAACACTTTTCACAGGCTTACCTCCTGACTTTTATATGGATTACAGATGTAATACAATATAGTAATATTACATCTGTAATCCTTAGAAGTCAAATCCAAGTTCAATTGACAAAATAAAAAGCTGCTCGCCAATATGGCAGAAGCAGCTTTGTGTTTTATATGCAATTTATCACACTAAGTTCATTAACTTTCTCACGCGAACTTCCAACTCAACGAGTGAAAAAGGCTTCGTCATATAGTCGTCAGCCCCCATTTGAAAGCCTTTAGCTAGATCATCTTCCTTCTTTTTGCCTGAAAGCATAAGTACCTTCATGTCCCGAACAGTTAGACGCGGATCCTTCTTTATCTGTGACAACAATGAGAACCCATCCAGCTTCGGCATCATGCCATCGAGAATACAAGCATCATAGGTATTGTCGAGCAGCAAGCCGAGTGCGATTTCACCATCGGAAGCATGAGTAATAGTAATAGGTAAGTGCTCTAAATGTGAGGTGAGAATCGCTCGTAAAATCGGATCATCGTCCACGATGAGCAGATTTTTCTTGTCAATCTGAGAACTGGCAGCCAGCTTACGAAGCTCTTTTTCTTCATCCTCGACCAAAGCGCTAACAATCCTATCCCTGCCTTGTTGCTTAGCTTGATACATCGCATCGTCAGCCTTAGCCACCCATTCCGCAACCGTCATCCCCTCATGCCACTCTGCAACGCCTGCAGAGAAGGTGACAGAGAAGGTTTGGCCCTCATACTGTGCAACAGCATTTAAACGCACTTTATTAAGTATAGACTGCATGGTTGCAATTGCTTGTTCCGCCGTTGTATTCGGAAGAGCAATAACGAACTCTTCGCCGCCAAAACGTGCAAGCAGGTCTGTCGACCGCAAGTTCACTTGAAGCAAATGAGCTAAGCCTTGGAGCACCAAGTCTCCTACGTGATGCCCATAAGTATCATTGATCCGTTTAAAGCAATCAATATCTATAAAAACAAGTGAGATTGGTGCCGGGTAACGCTCAATACGCTGCAATTCCATACCAATCTGAAGATCAAAATAACGCCGGTTGAACACCCCGGTAAGCGGATCACGGAAGGCTAGCTGCTCGAAATTTTTGGTCCTTTTGAGCAGTCCATAGATTCTTGCGGCCAATTCCTCGTACTGAAATGGCTTCGTCACATAATCATCGGCTCCCAAGTGAAAACAGCGGACTTTATCATTCAAATCGTTACGTCCCGACAATACAATAAGCGGTAACCATTTCAATGTTGGATCCTCTTTGAGAAATTCAAAAAGCTCATAGCCAGACTGAGGATGCATCATAAGATCCAGCGTCACTAAATCATACGTATGTTCACGTAATAATTTCATGGCGCTCTCCACATCGGCTGCCTCATCAACAATACAATCATCGAGTTGAAGACGACGGGTCAAATAAGTGCGCAGCACCTCGTCATCATCCACAAGCAGCAATCGACTCTTCATGGATCCAAGCAAAGAACCGCCTCCAGGATCCTGCTGTTCATCCATCTGGATTTCCGTCATACCAATATCATATTCCATATTCATTTCACGAAGTGAAATGATACTGCGTTCTGCACTTTCAATAATCGGGTTGATCGCCAAGAGCAGCCCTTCTCCGTCATTATCCATGGATTGCGTCCATTCCCAGGCTCGAACCATATCCTCAGCCAGTTTACCGATCCGGACATAACCAAAAATAGGCGCACTGCCTTTAAGCGTATGTACAATGCGATAAAACTGTTTTAAATCATCGGCTGCAGCCGCCATCTGGATCGTATCAAGCAGCGAGTTAAGCTGTTTAAGCTGCTTTTCAAATTCACGAATAAACAGCTTTCTTCCTTGTCTAAGAATTCTTGCATCTCTATCCGATTCTGACTTGGAGTCCTTCAACCCCTCTAGGTTCGTATAACTCATGACAGCCAATCACCCTTTTTTATATATAAAATAATCTCAATCTCTATATAGTTCGAATTAACGTTGTAATAATTGTCCGACCGTATCTATTAATTGAAGAGGGCTGAATGGTTTAACAATATAGGTGGTTACGCCCGCTGCTTTGGCTTTTTCTTTGTCCTTATCCAAGGCTTTAGCCGTCAGCAAAATTACCGGTATATCCCGATTGGCATTATCGCTATGCCGCAGCCAATCACAGACTTCAACACCCGTCCGCTCCGGCATCATATAATCAAGTATGATCAGATCGTAGGTTTCTTTTTGCAATTGCTCCATCGCTTGTTGGCCATCTTCAACTTCCGAGATGGCATAACCTTCATCAGAAAGAGTTTCAGTAAGCAGAAAACGCAGCGCGATTTCGTCATCTGCAAGCAATATTTTATAAATAGACATGGTGTTCTCCTCGACCTTAATAAATTAACTTAATTATAGCATCATGCACTCTGGCAGGATAGAAATTTGTCGAAATAAACCGAACTTTTCACTTGTTTTTTTGGGCTGAATAGGCTCTCCATGAGGAGCTATTAATCTCTTTGAGCCCGCTAATGGTTTCCCAGATATAAACCCAGCCTTCACGCAAGCCATTAACATCGCTGACCCACACTCTTTCATACTCATTAGAGGCACCGGGACCGTTGTACCCCTCCAGAATATCCATTGCTTGCAGCCCTTCCTCTGTTACTTCGAACCACTCGCCAATCACTTTATGGTCCCCTTCCGTAAGAGTAAGAGCTGGATATGGGCCTACATCATATAGACGACCAAATATCGTACCCGGTTGTACGGAGATTAAAAAAGGTGCAGCAACATGATGATTACTCTCTCCCGCAAGCAATGTTCCGTAAACGAATACGGAAATCATAATGACTCCTCCTACCTAATCGATGAATTCAGATGTTTCACATTTAATTCCAATAATTCGCTGAGACATGAAAGCATCCCTTCTATCAAGCGCACAAAAGACATACTGCATGGCAGTATGTCTCATTAATGCTAGGTTTTTTGCCCAGAGCCAAGTAAGCACCTCCTATGTTTCGTATAAAACGGACCATCAGAATGCGGCTCTTACAGCGCGGAAGTCCCCGCCTCGGCAGTCGTCTTGAGGTCGGCAAGCCAAGCTTCGAGCGAGGACGTGAGTGCCGCGCGCATGCCGTCGGGGTCGGCTGCAACTGGCGGACCGTCCCAGGACTCCGTGGTGTGCACGACAACTCCTTCGAGGGTGGGAGTGATGGTCCAGACGTGGACGCCTTCGATGCCTTGTGCTGGCCCGCCCCAAACGATGCGCCGCAGGGGATCGACCTCGCGGATGGTGGAGACGATGGATAGCCCATGCGTCTCCCACTGAAAGGTACTCCCCACCGTGATTGGACCGGATAACCGTGCCTGTGAGACATTTTTCTGCCAAGTTGGCCACTGGTCGATGCCGGTCTGTATCCGCCATACGGTCTCTTGTGGAGCGTTGATTTCGATGGAAAGGTCGACGATGACCTGGGCGTTTCGGTCGACATCGATGGTGGCCCGTTGGGAATCATCAAAGGGTCTCGCTAAAATGATCCCACCAATCAGAATAGTTATCAGTAAAAGAAAGCTCATCGTAAATGTTTTTAAATTAAACGATCTAAACATCCTATTTCATCTCCTTAATGTAATTGATTGATCACTTATATTTGTGCGAAAGATGCCTTACTCTCCTGCAATGCCAAAACAGTCGAAGTAATCCCCTGCTGGAATGGCGTCGCGGTGATCGGTCCTATGAACCGTTTGTATTTTTCCCCGCTTAAAGTCAGCGGCTCTTCGGTTAAATAAAGCATCTCGACAATTTCTTTCATCACGGGCACGCTCATACCTATCAATGATAAACCTAATTTTTTCAGCGGAATCACCGGTTTAACATGGCCGCTTGCCGTTTGTGCAATCCGTACGATCTCTCGCCCCGATATAAGCCCAGCACCCGGTATATTCCAGTTCTGTCCATAGGCTAAGTCTTTGCCTGCCAGCTCAGCAACCATCGCAGCTGCATCCGGTAAATAAACGAATTCGCGGGGAACTTGCATGTTGCCGACGAAAAAAGCCATTTTGCCAGCAGCTATCGCTTCCAGGGTCGAACCTAAATACGAGGCTTCATTAGCTGTAGGGCCATAATAATCGGGCAAACGAACAATCATTACTTTTGCTTTAGTCCATCGATTACTGAACAACATCCGTTCATAGTCCAGGCGTACTTTTCCTTTTATCGTATGAGGCTCTTTTGGATGTTCTTCCGTGACAAGATCCATCTGTTTTTTCCCGTAAGGATAGATCCCGTCAATCGCTACTACTTTAATTGCAAGCCGTTCTGCCGCCTCCATCACGGATTCGCCTAGCGGAATCAGTTTGTTCACCATCTCGTTATAAGGTACGTTCGCGCAATGGAACAATACGTTAGCACCGCCTGCTTGGGCTACAATGTCGTCAGGATTCATTGCATCTCCAAAGGCAAGCGTTAAATGCTTAGGATTTCCAAGTTTTTCAGCAAGCTGTTCCAATTTCTGGCGTGATCGTCCAAAAGCAATGGTACATACCCCCCGTTTGATAAGTTCTTCCGTGATTGCTGCTCCTGTCCCGCCTGTTGCTCCAATTACAATCGCTTTTTCCATTTTCATCAGCCTCATTTCGTATTTTTATTTTTTGTAATTGATCAATTACTAACTTGAAATCATCTTATCATTTTGTTATTGATTGGTCAATCACTATAATTGAAAATTAAGAAATAAATAAACAGCTAATCTTGCATAAATCCACTTTTTTGTAGATGATCTACTTACGGGGCGAACTCCCTTTTCTTTCGTATCTTGTCATACGCTGATTCTTAACAATGAGCAAAGATAGCCGTGACGATCTATGATTCATAACATAAAATGTTCCATCTGAAGATGGAGGTGTATGAATCATTGGCAATGATAAAATATTCAACCGGTCCCTTAAATAACCTTGCTTTCCGCAACAAGATTGTTTCGAAAAATATTATTATTAATGCCGCACATCGTGGTCGGAACGATCAGGAAAAAGTTCACGTCAAAGTATTTGCCTTAAATGGAAGACGGCGATTGATTGCCTCTCTCTCCTTTGTAGTCGGTCCGTTGTCTTCTGCGATTAAAATCATTGATGTTTCCAAGGCGAAGGCATACGAGGTGCAATTTTCGTCGAGCGATAGGGATATACTGTTTGCTGTATTCGGTATCAGTCCTAAAAACAAGTATGTTGCAGCACATCGCGTCGTTCATTCAGAGCTGACACGTATATAAGAATGAGAAGACCCCGACACTTGATGTGCCGGGGTCTTCTTATGAAGCAGGAAGCGATTCTTCTGACTTCACTACTATCTCGCAGCTCCGCCAAGAATAATATCCAAGTGACGAGAAGTGTCATACACCGTCTGCAGTGGAGTTTCTGCGTACAAGCCGACTTCAGCCGTTACCGTATCGGTATACCCGATGTCCTCTAGTGCTGTGCGGACTGCCGTCCAATTGACATCTCCTGCGAGCAGCGGGACAAAGCCGTTGCCATTGCCTACGCATGGCCGGTAATCCTTCACATGTACTTTGAATATACGTGAACCAAGAATTTTGATCCACTGCTGCGGATAACCGTTATGCAAAATATTGCCTACATCAAAATAAACCCCGACATAAGAAGATTGAAGATCATCGACATATGCACGCATTTCGAGCGGCGAAAGCAAAAATTTGTTCCACACGTTTTCGATGCCAATGCGAACGCGCCGTCTTTCCGCTTCTTTCACCAGCAAAGCTAGTTCCGCACGGCTGCGGTCGTAGCACTCATCGTACGATGTCTCTTCGTTGACAGCTCCAGGCACGACAAGCACCGTATCGATACCTAGCAGCTCCGCTAGCTCCAACTGTTTCTCGACAACGCGACGCCCCTGCTCACGTACAGACGCGTCTGCCGAAGATAGCGGAGTGTGCCACAGTAGAGAGGTAGACAAGCTTCGCAGCTGAATACCGTACTCTTTGGCCATGCGGCCAATCTCCTCAGCCTCCATAGCAGTCGTCTCCATGGTCAAACCAACGCCGCCTAACGGATTGACATTCAGCTCAACCGCGTCATAACCAGCCTCACGGCTAATCGAGAATAACTGCTGAAGGGGCAGCCCTTCAGGAAAGCACCATTGATTGACTCCTTTTAACATGCCTTAACCTCCTTCGTGTATTTCAAAATGGAAACATTCGTACTCTTATTTGGAAGTGATCGTTATCGTTTGCTTCGCAACGGCCGAATCATTCGCCGCCAGTGTAACCTCAAGCGTCGCTGCCGCTTCGCTATAATCCCCAAGCACTAGCTCCTGCCGTCCTGTTTTCACAGCTGCGACAAACGCCCGATTCTGTTCGAGGTAAAAATCCATCTCCGACGTCAAAGTCACGTCTTGCGTATCATCTACAATCCGAACCGTCATACCGCTTATTGACACATAGAAGTCATGCCCGAAAAACTCCACATCCCCGCGTCCAATTTGACGGGACAATACCGTATTGCTGATCGTGCCTAGCGCCCCGCTGCGCAGGCCGAAAGATACGATACCCACATCATACACCGTTGCCTCTGGATAATTCCGATGGATGTGACGCTGCTCGTAGTTCGCTTGGACATAGTCAAACTCGCCGGCCAAATAACGAATCAAGTCCACTTGATGCGTCGATTGCTCTACAAGTTGGCCGCCTGAGCGATTCATGAGCCTCCACCAACCTACTTCTGGCATGCCGCCAATTCTGTATGCGAGTACCATATCTACTTGCTTATCAGCCAAGTACGTCTTTGCCTTCTGCACTGTGTCCAGATAACGCAGGCAATAGCCCGACGAATGGATGATGCCCGACTCACGAATGATCTGTTCTTTACGACGCACTTCCTCCATATGTAAACCGGTCGGTTTCTCCGATAACAGATGTATGCCCCGTGCTGCAGCCGCTTCTTCAATCCCTTCCCTAGCAAAAGGCGGCGTGCATATATAAAGCGCATCGATTACCCCCGCATCTAACATTTCTTCCAAAGTTTCGTACTTTTTTGCGCCGAATGTTTCAGCTATCTCCCTCGCCCGATCCGCGTTCATATCGCATACGGCCGTAATCACTGCGTCATCGATTTGCTGCAATGTTTTCATATGATACTCTGCCATGCCGCCTACACCGATAAATCCAATTCTTACTTTTTCCATCCGTCGTTGCCTCCCTATGTGTTTACCTTTACTCCACTAGCATATCGAATCAGAAAGCGCTTGTATTTAGGGAAACCGAACCGCAATTTACGCAAAACGCAACTAGTCCAGCACCGAACCGTGCTGCAACCTTTGACTTTTCCGCCAAACGGTAGGCGGGTGACCTTCTTGCTCCTTAAACCACTGTGAAAAGGAATGCAGCCTGAAAAAGCCAACTTGCTCGGCGATTTCACGTATGTCCTTATCTGTTGAGCTAAGCAGCCATTTTGCCTCCTGCAAACGGCACTGCTGCTGGTATTGCTTTGGGCTAACGCCATACATTTGTTCAAAGACACGGCGAAACGCAGGCTCCGTAAAACCGGTCATCTCTGCCAAATCAGAAATATGAACAGATTCCTGCACATTTTCACGAATGTAGTCAGCCGCTTTCGTCACCGTCATTCCCTGCAAATCCTGCTGCGAGTGTTCAAGTAAAAAAAGCAGCAGCACTTCCATCCATGCCGAATAATTAGCTTGCTTTTCCTTTAGGAACGACGATTTCATCCGAAGCCACTCCCGGAACAATCGCTCGAACCGCTCTTTGTCCAGTCGGGATAAAGCAAGGAATAAAGGAGATCTATCAGCGCCGCCCCCGTCGCCAGTAAATCCGCTGCCTCCGAGCTTCGCGACCAGCTCCATCGTACGAGCCGTTACGCCCTGCAGCAAAATAACCCCAAACCTCACATTCGTCACGGCTTCAAACCTGTGTGACAAGTCTGACGGGATAATAACGATATGGCCTGCTTCCATCCAGCTTCGCCTTGACCATTCGAACAAGCACCGTCCTTCTAGCACGATACTGACTTCAACGGCCGAATGACGGTGAAATCCATCATCATAAAAATCGGCATCATGTGTACCGATAAAACTGCGGATATCCAGCTCATCTTGCATTTGTCTTGCACCACCTCCAAAGCGATCGGACGCTCACTACGTTTTCTTTCCTTTTAATTTCAAGAAAGTAAAGGCATTTCCTTCAATTTGACGGCAATCAAATATGTTTTCCGATTGGCGCCGAAATGGATTATCGTTTTCTTTCCACGCTTCACGAATGGGAACGTCGATGCGCTATTTTTCCAATAAGTGGTTATAAAGCTAACGTTGCGGAACCTCGATTCGCTAATTCCCCTAAAAGCTCCGAACTTCACCCAGAAATGGTTACATAGCACACCTACGTTCCCCCTAACGCTCAAAAAGGTATTGTTTTCCACAAATAGCGCATCGTCATTCCCTTTGGAATATGCAGCAGTAGGCTTTTTCATCATAAGATGGCTTACGTGGTCTAAGGATAAACGACTCCGTCGTCCTTCTGGGACAAGCGCGTTTGCCAAGACTGATGACGCGAAGTGGAATAAAACTTATATTTTTTTCTACGAAAAAAACTACGACTGACCAATTAACTTACAGCTGGAGAGTAAGGAAGTGGGTGCGAAATCAGCTTCAGATTTATCTTCCACGGCTAAAGGACTGGAGCGACGTTAATACCCGAAAAAGATTGAGTTTGAAACTCTAATGAACTCGACAGCCCTTAATCGACTTCAAATGATGAAAATAAGAAAGATGGAAACCGAATAACGGCGCTGACGTCCGTAAGCTCGGAATCATTGCTCCAAATAGGCTGTTAACGGCATCCTGGTCCATTAACCGTCCATTTCCGATTGGTTTCATTAGCAATGTGCGTGAATTAGTCCGTCGTATAAAAAAAAGCAGCACCTCTAGGGATGCTGCCTCTACGCTTGATTAGTTGTTAGTTCGCGTGTTTTCACGATTATTTTACGGATGCTGTCCTCTGATAAGTGAAAGACTTTGATAAGTTCCATCACCGTGGAACCAGTTTGGTACAACCGAAATATTTCTCGATTTCTACGTTCAATGATAATACGTGTTCCGTTATTTTCTCCCCATCCAGCGCGCTTCTGCTCTTTCTTAGGGATGTATACAATTTCACCTTGGATATATTCTTGTAATTGTTTTAATAGGTTAGGGGGAAGAACGTCTTTCCCGTTCTTGTAACTCATGGATGAAAACCTCCTCAAATTGTCGAGCAAAGTTAAACTTTGTCTGATTTGCAGAGAGTATCTTCATCGCCCCATAACCTCCTACCATTCTCAAAAAATGGAATAAAAAAAACACGATCATAATCGTGCCTGTCGGTTGTATATGCAATTATACACTTCAGGTGAACGGTTATTCCACGAATGATATTCAGTTAGGAGACGAGTACCTCTGCGGCGGCCGCAACATTCATCGCTACTGTCATTGTGTTCATTAAAAAGCACTCCTTTCACCAGATAGTTTAATTTTTGAAATTGGGTTGGAGAGCAAAGTCTCTCCTAATTTATGGTGTTCACTATGTGTTCACATTCTCATTATATGTAAAAAGCATCTCGCTGTCTACTCATTCAGGAAAAATATGCGGGGGCCTAGCGACCCCCGTTTGGAACGATGGACTCTGCTTACGCAGAGACCACCTCTGCTTTTGTTGTAATCACTTTGATCACTCCTTTCCGAAGTAATTAGCCGGCCGGCTACCTCTATATTTACTCATATTTCCAGCTTGTTCTCAAGTGAAAGAATGGTTATAAAGATTCTTTCCTAGGTGCCAGTGATTGGGGTCTAATCGTAACTTGGGACCGGCGGTGAATCAGTTGATGTGATGGTGGCTGATTATCCAGGTCGCTACACTTTCTTGCGATGGTAGAAGGAAAAACTCCCTTTCATTTATTGGTTATTTCGTGTATTAGTCCTTTAACCCGAAAACCTACCGTTAATGTAGCAGAAATCAGATAAATGACGCATTAACAATGATTATTGCTGGAGGTTTTCCCGTTAGATACACGTTCATCGGTATCCTAGTGAAATTAACAGGAGGATTTCCAGTATCATCGGGCGACTTTATTTCCTATCGCAGTGCGGGGAAATAAGCTGACTATTGCCCGAGCGCCATCACCGCGATGCCGCTGCTGTTTAGCAGTGCGTGGATATCGCGCGCGAACTCCACCGCGTGCGCACCATCGCCGTGAATGCAGATCGTGTCCGCGCGCATGCTCAGGTCCTCTCCCTCCCGGGAGAGGACCTTCCCTTCGCGGACGAGCCTTACGACCTGCGCCGCAGCATCGGCGGCGCTGGGCAGCAGCGCCCCCGGCTCATCGCGGGGCGTCAGCGTGCCGTCCCGCTGGTAGCTGCGGTCCGCGAAGGCTTCGCTCGCGGTCCGCAGCCCCGCGGCGGCACCCGCCCGCAGCAGCTCGCTGCCGGGCGGGCCGAACAGCGTCAGCTCCGCGCTGACGCTAGCAGTCGCAGCCGCAATGGCCGCGGCGAGATCATGGCGCTTCGCAGCCATGTGATAGAGCGCGCCATGCGGCTTGACGTGCTGCAGGCGTCCGCCTTCGGCGTGGACGAACGCCTGCAGCGCCCCGAGCTGATATAACGTCAGCTCGTAAGCCTCCGCCGGCGTGATCGCGATCTCGCGCCGGCCGAAGCCCTGTAGATCGGGAAGGCCCGGATGGGCCCCGATCGCGACGCCCTTGCGCAAGCACAGCTGCACAGTGCTGCGCATGGTTGCGGGATCGCCTGCGTGGAATCCGCAGGCGATGTTTGCGGAGCTGACAAAGTCGAGCAGCTCCTCATCCCGGCCAAGGCGATAAGCGCCGAAGCCTTCGCCCATATCACAATTCAAGTCAATACGCAGAATTCTCACTCCCAATTCTTCAGTTTTTCCCTTCTTCTTTTAGTTCCACAGTTCTCCAGCACTTAAACTCTTCAGTTCTTCAGTTCCTCAGTTCTTCAGTCCTTCAATTCCTCAGTTCCTGAGTTCTTCAGTCCCTCAGTCCTTCAGTTCCTCAGTTCCTCAGTCCTTCAGTTCCTCAGTCCCTCAGTTCCTCAGTTCCTCAGTTCCTCAGTTCCTCAGTTCCTCAGTTCCTCAGTTCCTCAGTTCCTCAGTTCCTCAGTTCCTCAGTCCCTCAGTTCTTCATTCCTCAGTTCCTCAGTTCCTCAGTTCCTCAGTCCCTCAATCCCTCAGTTCCTCAGTTCCTCAGTCCCTCAGTCCCTCAGTTCTTCAGTCCTCAATTCCCCCCACGATCCCGCACCCAAGCCCGAACCCCAGCCTCAAGCAGCCGCAAATCCATCGCCTGCAGCAAGAACTGCTCCTGGGCTTCACGGTGGCTGACCTCCCGGAAACGAAGCTTTCCGCCTGGTTTCACCTGAGCTACTAAGGGAAGATCGGCCGTGATGACATGCGCGATGCGCGGGTAGCCTCCGGTTGTTTGGCAGTCCGCCATAAGCAAGATGGGCTGGCCACTTGGGGGTACTTGAATCGTCCCTTGGACGACCGCTTCTGAGATCATCTCACTCGGTACGCCATCAGAGAGTTCTAGCTTCTTCCCTTCCAAACGATAACCCATTCGATCCGATTGCGCGGTAACGATATAGCTTTGAGCCAAGAAGCTCCTTCTACTTGCGTCTGTGAAAAGGGCGGCTTCCCTACCTTGTATCACTCTTACAATAGGATTCTCTTCATAGTCCGGACGAATAAAAGAACTCACAGCCACTGGATGGTGAAGAAGATAATCACCTACCATGACTTTTCTTACTGGCAACTCATCTCCCGCTTGTAGTGCTCTTCCTTGGTGACCGCCTATACCCGCACGTAAATAGGTGCTTCTGCTGCCCATTACAGGTTTCACCTCAAAACCACCATACACGGCTAAGTAGGCTCTGCAGCCCTTAACTGCATAATGAACATTTAGCTGCTCTCCTTTACGGATCAGAAATGATCGCCACAATGGAACCGGAATACCGTCAACATCGGCTTCCATATCAGCACCGCATAGAGATAGCAGCATATCCTTCTGCGCAACCATGCTCGGTCCAAGCAGTGTCATTTCTAGAGCAGCTGCGCCCCAATCATTCCCAACGAGTATGTTGGCTGCTCGATGCGCAAAGAGGTCCATGGGGCCTGATGTAATGACGCCATATTTCCGCTGTCCATACCGTCCCTCATCCTGCAAGGTTGATAACAACCCTGGCTTGATGACCTCAAAGCCCATTTCGCATATTCCTCTCCTTTTCATATTGGAACTGCTCTGCCGTAATGGATACAAATCTTAAATGATCCCCTACCTTCAGTAGAGATGGCGGATCAGATTCTGGACGAAATAACGCCAGGGGAGTACGACCAATCAAATTCCAGCCGCCCGGCGTTTCAAAAGGGTAAATGCCTGTTTGGGCGCCGCCAATGCCTACAGAACCAACAGGTATACTCGTCCGAGGTACTGATTTCCTTGGTGTAGCTAGCTGGTCATCCAAGCCTCCCAAATAAGGAAATCCAGGTGCAAAACCAATCATATATACCGGATAGATCTGTGAGGTATGAAGGTGCACAATCTCTTCCTTGCTGACATGATGATAGGCCGCGACATCCTCAAGATCCGGACCATAATCCTCACCGTAACAAACAGGGATTTCAATCGTTCTCCCAGTCTCGTTACTATGAACCTCATTTGTATGTTCAAAGTTATCCAAGAGATGTTGAATATGTAATAAAACAATGTCATAGGGTAGTAACGTACTCGTCCAGCTGGCACGCCCATTTTTTCGGGTGGTACCCTTTTCTGAATAGTGATTGTGAACTTGGAAGCTATCATAATAAATCGTGATTGTTGTATACGCTGTTACTATTTCGATAAAACCTTCAAAACGATTATTCTCTAAGTAAGCTGTTAACTGACGCACACGATTTAGAATGGATAAATCAATGTCCGCGCCAAGCCTAATCACAATAGCCGAATCTCCAAGTATATGGCATGTGTAAGCAAGCTTGGTCATGCAAATTGTTGCTTTTTGAGCCAATTCGCACATAGTTCAGGCCAAATATAAGCTTCCTGATGATCATCAGCAATTCCGATACCATGACGTCCGCTCTCAAACACGTGCAGATCAAAAGGCACTTTATGTCGGCTAAGCGCCCCCGCAAATAGCAAACTGTTCTCGACGGCAACGGCCGCATCATCAGCTGTATGCCAGAGAAAAGTCGGTGGCGTATGCGCAGTTACTTGTTGGTCATTAGATAGCAGCGAGACCAACTTCTCATCCGGTGTTTTGCCCAGTAAATTATGCTTTGAACCTTCATGTCCATACTCTCCGGAGAATGTAATAACGGGATAACAAAGCACCATCACATCGGGACGACTGCTTTGTCTATCGATCGGATCAACGGACTCCTGATCCCCTGCATCGTAATGAGTACCGGCTGTAGAAGCTAGATGTCCACCTGCCGAGAAGCCGAGAATACCAATGCGGTTCGGATCAATTTGCCAATCTTCCGCATAATGTCTTACTGTTCGAATTGCCCGCTGTGCATCTTGGAGTGGAACCGGGTGTTCATAAGGAGCTACGCGATAATTCAAAACAAAAGCTGAAATCCCAAGTCCATTTAACCATTTGGCAATGGGCTCTCCCTCATGATCAGCACGCCTACCGTAGCCACCTCCGGGACATACTATAACTGCAGAGCTCAGCCCTTCCTTAGACACAGGGTATAAAGTCAAACTCGGACATCCTTGGTTATATTCACCTATGCTAATCTTGGATGCTCCGGGCCATAATTCAATCGTTTTTATCATACTCAATGTGAAACCCCCTATTTTCATTTTCGTACTAAGTTAATAATATCGAATCTCAATCAAGTAGCAAGAGTCTATTTTACAAAAAAAGGAGATGATCTTCATGATAGTAGCTACAACAGAAAACATCGCAGGCTATGAAGTCACGGAAGTGTTGGGCAGTACATTTGGGGTCGTTGTGCGAGCCAGAGGAATTGGCGGCGATATTCTTGCTTCGTTAAAAGGGCTTGTCGGCGGGGAAGTCACGCAGTACACCCAGATGGTAGAAGACGGGCGGAAGCAAGCTATGGACCGATTAGTCAAAAACGCCGCAGCTATGGGCGCTGATGCTATCGTAATGATGCGTTTCGATAGCGGCGACATCGGACAAAACATGAGTGAAATTGTCGCTTATGGCACCGCCGTCCGGACACGAAGGCTATGAGTGGACTCGGTCCGATTTTACTTATCTATGGAACATGGGTTATCGGATTTATCATTCTTCTTCTTCTGGGTTATCTCATTTATGACAAACGCTATAAAAACAACGGTTCAGCTACGCCTAGCAAGCCTTCAAACGGCTTTGTCTCAACCTCAGAGGTGTTTATTGATCCAAAAGATGGATTCACTTACCGCGTATATTACAATCCTAGATCAGGGGACCGGGAATACATTCGCGAATCCTAACGCCATTCAAACAAAAAAAGCCGTACACAAGAAAGAGTCTTCACTCTCTCTCTTATGTGCGGCTTTATTTACGGCCACAACCTATTCCCAGATAACTTCCCAATTTTCGTTCAAGGTAGCTTCAATGGTACCACGCTCCATGATGTATCCTGCCAATAGTTCAGCTACGTCCGTCGGGATATCCTTGATGACCGGTTTATTCTGGAACATCGCATAATTGCCACCACCTGCAGCTCGGTAGTTATTCATAACAACATCGAACGAAGCTTCGAGATCCAGCGGTTTTCCTTCATATTCCAGTTGTACAACACGCATGCCGATTGGACGGGATATGTTCAAAGTATAGGTAATCCCTTCCCACATATCATAGTTATAATGCGACGGCTTCGGCTCTCTAAACTTGCTGCTCACCTGAACTTCACCCGATAACGTTAATTCAAAGTATTCTGCTGACTGCTCTAACGCATCCTTGATGTCTTGTCCGGAAATCCGAATCACTTTCAGTGTATTCGGGTAAATGTAGTTGGACACGATATCCCTCATTGTAATATCGGCTGGAAATCCTGGCGATACGTTATCAAACAACGCTGTATTTGAAATGGCTGCTCCCGATAGCTCCATCTGAACACGATTGATAAACTCGATTAGCGCATTGTCCTTCAAGCGAATTTGCATGGGATCTTTGACCAGCATATCTCCGGACAGCTTACCAATTGGTTGGTCAAGCCACTCCTGAGTCTTCGCTTCATATGAGCTAACAAGCTCTATCAATTTCTGATCCGCTTCAATATTAGCCACCGAAAGAAGCTCCGATTTCTTGGCATCAATGCGCCATTTGCCTTCTATCTTCGAGAGCTCTAATTCCACTTTGCCAAGCGACACACCGGCAGTTCCTGGTTGAACAATAACGACACCGTTGATTTCTGCTCCTGCGATGCTTCGATGTTGATGCCCTGTAAGCAGAACATCTATACCTTCTACTTCCATACATAGTTGATAGCCCTGATTTTCTCCCGTTAATGGCTCTGTTGGCTCACCCGTCGTTAGATGTCTTTCAAAACCGCCATGGTAAGAGACAACAACGGCATCCACTTGCTCATTCTCCTTGAGGAACTTCACCCATTTTTTAGCTGACTCTAAAGCATCTTCGAACCGCAGACCCTCGATATGATCGGGGTTCTCCCAATTCGGAATATAGGGTGTTGTCAATCCTAGTATTCCTATACGAACGCCGTCAGGTAACTCTTTAATCAAATAGGGCTTTCCTAGGAACGGTTTTCCGCTCTCCGCATCCACAATGTTTGCACATAACCAAGGAAACATGGATTCCTGAACTGCTTTTCGCAGTACACGAAGTCCATAGTTAAATTCATGATTACCAATAACGGCCGCATCATAACCCGCATAGTTCAGACCTAGGACCATTGGATCTATCGGACCGTTATTCAATCTAGCATGATGATACGCAAGCGGCGTACCTTGAATCAGATCTCCATTATCGATCACAATTACATGAGCTTCTTTCTTTCGTTCTGCAGCAATAAGCGCAGCCACTTTGGATAGACCCACATCGTTAGGTTGATTGTTTGCATAGTGAATAGGCAGCATATTTCCATGCAGGTCACTAGTTTCTAATATGGTTACTCTACTTTTCTGCAGCTTACTAGGTTGAGTCAAATTACCCACTCCAAGCGTATTATTTTGTAACTCTTTACATGTCGATTGTCAGATTAACAAATACTTCACACTATCTTCCATATATTATATGATAATGTTATAGTACATCATAGATAAAAGTAAACAATTAAACGGAGGTCAAAAAAAGATGATGAAAAAATTTACTGTCATTAGCTTGTCCATGATTGTTGCTGCAGGTGTTCTTGCAGGCTGTGCAAAAAAAGAGGAAACAGCCCCTGCTGCATCCGCATCTACCAAAGCTTCTGCAACACCGGCCGCAGCTGCAGGCTTCGTACCTAAAGAGCTTAAAGTACAGTTCGTTCCTTCCCAAAATGCAGAGACGCTTGAAGCAAAAGCAAAGCCACTTGAAAAACTATTAGGAGACAAACTGGGCATCCCCGTTAAGGTTTCCGTTTCAACAGATTATAACGTTGTTATAGAAGCTATGGCATCCAAACAAGTTGATGTTGGCTTCTTGCCTCCAAGCAACTACGTTGTTGCCCATGACAATCGTAAAGCAGCAGACCTGCTTGTACAAGCTACACGTCTAGGCGTTGACGATGCAACAGGCCAACCAACGAAGGATCTTGTTGATTTCTATAAATCAGAAATTCTCGTTAAAGCAGATTCCCCAATCAAAACAGTTGCTGATCTGAAAGGCAAGAAAATGGGCTGGCAAGGTGTTACATCCGCAGCTGGTTACGTTTACCCAGGATTCGTTCTGAAAAAAGCTGGCGTAGATCCAGTAAAAGATGTAACAGGCGTTCAATTCCAAGGCCATGATAAAGCGGTTATCGCTCTTCTTAACGGACAAGTTGACGCTGTAGGCGTATTCCAAGACATTCGTGCAAACATGACTAAAGATTACCCAGATGTTTTCAAACAAACTCGTGTTCTTAGCTTCTCTGACAAAATTCCTAATGATACTATCGCTGTTCGTTCTGATATGGATGCAGCATGGAAAAAGAAAATTACGGATGCGTTTATCGCTATCGGTAACGACCCAGATGGTCAAAAAGTCATTTTCGATGTTTACTCACACAAAGGCTATGTAGCTTCTGATGATGCCAAATTCGACATCGTTCGCAGCGTAAACAAAGAAATGGGCTTGAAATAAGCTTAGCTCCCTGTAAATTGAAAATACCTCAACATGATCTCTTCAAATCATGTTGAGGTATTTTTTTTGCATTCTACTCCGAACCTCCCTTGCATACTATGAATGTGGCACGTCCGCGTAAATGTTTTTTTACTTTTGCATGACAAACGTTTATCTGGACCTGTCATATATCATAGTGAGGTGAAAATTGGATGTTCGAAATGCTTATTAGCTGCAAAAAAGAAGTCTCTATCCGATGCGGTAAAGACGAGATAAGGGGGATTATTACGAATTACTATCCTACTTTTCGACTTTTGAAATTGAATAACGTCTTGATTCCTATAGAGCTGATCGAACAAATCGAGGTGTTAGAACCTGTTTTGAGTTCAGTAGCCCGTTCACAGAACCACCGTGAAAATAGGTCACTTCGCTTGGTAGCCCAAGGAAGGCATTACAGCTAACGATTAAATAGAGATATCCCCTCAGGAAGTTGTAGTTTGTACTCCTTTAGGCCAGCCAATCGTTGGTATGGGGATATTAGAGTCGTTTAGCTTTTCGTGAGAGCTAATGGGCAATAGTGGTTACCAATGTTGTATTTTCTACAACATCTCGCACGCCTAAAGGCTTTTTAGCAAGTTGAAGTTGCAGTTTGTACAACATTTTTAGCCCATTTGTTAAGAAATGACCTCTATAGGAGCAAATTGTTGTACATTTTGCAACAACGAAGGGAAAAAGGCGTGATTTAAGCAGAATTGTTGTACGTTATACAACTTTCCAGCTCATAAGCGGATTAAAATCAATTTATTAGTAAATAATCTTCCTCCAAACCGATTTTTCACAATCCACGAAATCCTATAGACAGTTATCCATAAACAAACAACGGTTCTGCCCTTGAGGATCCATCCTTATAAATTCCCTCCTTTATGAACAAAAAAGCCCCCAAAACCACTGTGATAGCTGGAATTGGAGGCTTATTTTCAACTAAATTTCACTTATAAAAGTCTTCCCCATGTCCTCATACAATGCGTTTGCGAAGTGTCCCTGAGATGTAGTCAATGACGGAGACGGTGACAATAATACCAATGAGGATGATACCTACTCGAGGCCACTGCCTCGCGTTGAGCGCGAAGATGAGTGGCGTACCGATACCACCTGCACCAATAACACCTAGCAAGGTCGCTGAACGCACATTAATCTCAAACCGATATAAGGTATACGATATGAAATCGGGAATGACCTGCGGCACTACGGCAAACGCCATCCGCTGCCACATGTTTGCACCCACAGCTGTCATGGCTTCTGTAGGTCCCATATCCATATTCTCAATGGCCTCTGCATACAGTTTGCCGAGCATCCCTACGGAGTGAAGTCCTAAAGCCATAACCCCAGCAAAGGCATTAGGGCCTACAGCTTTAATAAAGATCAAAGCCATAATAATCTCCGGTATTGTTCGTACGATACTTAAGAACAATTTCCCTGTGCCTGAAACTGCGCGGAATCGACTCATATTCGCTGCTGCCCAGAAAGCAAACGGGATACAGACAATTGCTGAAACAAAGTTTCCTAAGTAGGAAATCGATAAGGTTTCAAGCAAGGATCGAAGTAAATCCTCTCCTTCTGGGATATACACATAAGCCCAGTCAGGATGTACTAAACCGGTTAACATAGACTTCGTGAGAATCCACGTCGTTGGTTGGAAGCCTGTCAACTCAAGGCCAGTTAGTGCCCATATGAACAAGGCAACAACGGCAACCCAACCGATTATCTTATACGTAATTGAACGCGAAGCTGACATCGGTTTTGCGCTGCCTTTTAGCAAATAGGAACGGAATCGTGTACTGACCAAATCAATTATAACAACAACTAATAAGGTATAAATAACAATGGCGCACGACTGATCGTAACGGAACAGATCCAGCGTGTTTTTGAGCAGCAAGCCAATACCTCCGGCTCCAACCAATCCGAGAATGGCTGAGGCACGAATACTAACTTCGAAGGTGTACAATAAATGAGCCAAGTACGTTGGAGCAACCTGAGGAATGACGCCGAATCGAATGAGTTTGAGTTTGTTAGCGCCTACAGCCGTCATGGCTTCAAGCGGTCCGGGGTCAATAGCTTCCGTTGATTCGTAAGAAAGCTTAGATATAATACCAAATGTGAAGAAGATTAGTGCAAGTGTACCGGCCGTAGGGCCAAAGCCTACTAGAACGGCAAACAGTGCTGCGTAGAGCAGATCTGGAATTGTTCGGAATAGATTCATGATGAGTCTAGCTGGATAGAACAACCATGGCGCCGTAGTAACATTACGAGCTGCAAGCAATGCCATCGGGAATGCAAACAGGGCTCCAATTGCTGTACCAATTATGGACATCTGCAGCGTTTGTGCCATTGGCTTCCATATATCAGCGAAAAACAGCCAATCCGGCGGAAACATCTCGGCTATGAATTTAAGAATCTCCGGAGTACCGGTAACGAGCTTCGTCAGCGTCGCATCTGTCTGATAAATACTCCCAATCAGGAAAAGCACCATGATCAGGGCAATGAGATAGATCTTCGTACGAGGAGGCCTCTTGACTGTCGTTACACTCATTCCTCCAGCACCCCCAAGAGCTCGTCTTTCTTAATCGCACGGCCATAAATCTCGGAGAATACATCATCCGTTGCTTCCGACACGGGTCCGTCGTATACGACTTTACCTGCGCGAAGCCCAATAATTCGAGTTGCATATTCACGTGCAAGGTCAATAAAGTGAAGGTTAACGACAGTCGTTATACCAAGCTCTGTATTGATTCGCTTCAAGTCGTCCATAACTTGTCTAGTCGTTAATGGATCAAGGGAGGCTACCGGTTCATCCGCTAAAATGATTTTCGCTTCTTGCGCCAGCGCTCTCGCGATAGAAACACGCTGCTGTTGACCGCCGGACAATTCATCGGCGCGTGAATAAGCTTTTTCCCTAATATTGACTCTCTCCAGCGCTTTCAAGGAAAGCTCGATATCGTGTTTGGGGAACAAACCGAGAACTGTACGTAGGGTGGAATGGTAGCCTACTCGTCCGGATAACACATTTCGAATCACGGTAGAACGCTTGACCAGGTTAAAGGTTTGGAAGATCATCCCGATATCTCTGCGCATGCGGCGTAATTCGGCACCGTTCGCCTTTGTTATGGATTTGCCATCGATTAATATTTCTCCATCGGTCGTCTCATGCAAACGGTTAATCGCACGCAGCAAGGTAGATTTACCTGCTCCTGATAGACCTACAATAACAACGAATTCTCCGGGGTGAATGGTTAAGTTAATGTCATTCAAACCAACAGTTCCATTAGGATATACTTTGGAAATATGCTTAAACTCAATCATATAAGTCCTACTTTCTTTTACAGAGTATCTGAAGTTCAGACAGACTACTTTCAACGTATTTCGGCAAAATCCTTTTTTCTAAGATAACCTTTAGAAAATATTCATATTCCATTGTTCACCACAACAAAAAAGTGGTCTCATAGGCTAACTGAGACCACTTTTATCACGATGATTTATACTTTGGCACGCCAGCGTTCTTCTATCTTCATCCCTTTCCAAACCGCAATGGAAATCGCCCACGCCACCACGAACAGAGCAACTAAGATATACCCTAAAGTCCCGAAATCAATCTCCTGCAGCCACGTCCAGAAGGTCCCTTCCAAGCTGAATTCTTCGGAGAGAACTTGACCTAGCTCGATCACGCCAATAATTAAAGCAGCAATGACGGCCAATGCGGTCACTGTTAAATTGTAATAAAGCTTACGTACCGGTGTATGAAATGCCCATTTGTATGCTTTGGTCATGAACATCCCGTCGGCTGTATCGAAGAGGCTCATCCCTGCCGCGAACAGCAGCGGAAGTGAAATGACGCCAATGAAAGGGATAGCCTCCTTCGCCGCATGGGCTGAGATCGCTAGCAGCGCGATTTCGCTCGCCGTATCAAAACCTAATCCAAAGAGAAAACCTAACGGGTATACATGCCAGCTTTTGCCTATGAAAGAGAAAAGTGGTTTGATCATTCGAGCAATGAATCCACGGGACTCTAGAAGCTCCTCGAACTCTTTATCATCATTGGTGCCGCCGCGAAATTTCAAGAACATTTTATATAGATTGATAAGAATGAGTAAATTTAAAATGCCAATAATGACAAGAAACAGACCGGAAACCGAAGCGCCGATAACACCGCCAAAACGCTGCATCCAAGGAAGCTCACGTTCTGCCCATTGTACGGAGAATGCAGTCACAATAGCCATGATGAAGACGACGGAAGAGTGCCCCAATGAGAAGTAGAAACCAACGCCTAATGGGTTCTTCTTCTGCTGAACGAGCTTGCGTACGGTATTGTCGATCGCCGCAATATGGTCAACGTCGAAAGCATGCCGCATCCCTAATGTGTAGGCAAGGAGCCCAATCCCCCAAAAGGCAGGCGTCATTTTCGCTACACTATATAATCCGATAAGCCCAAATATATGTAGGAGGACAATCACACCAACGTATCCAGCCCAGCTTCTTCTCTGCTGTAGAATTGATTTCCACATCTTTGACACCCTGCCTTTCAATTCGTGTTACGATTTAATAATAATGTAGCACACGTGTGCATGACTTGAGAAGTACCCACCTCATTTTTTTGTGAAGAAATCTAACACATATCTGATATAATAGTAACCGTTCCAAAGATGGACTACGGAAAGGAATGGATCTACCCTATGTCTCTTCGTATTTTCAAGCTTTTTACGATTCTAGTGCCTGTTTTCATCATCGGCGGCTTTGAGTATATTCGTCATGAATTTTTACTTAATTATTTAACCATGGAAGCTGGTAATTTCACGATTACCATCATTACACTGCTGCTTTCCTATCTCTTCGCTTCGTGGATGTTCCAAAGTATTGAGCGCAGCAATGAGAAAGTGACAATCGGTGAAGCCCGCAGAGCCGTGTATGAAGAACGCGAGCGTTTGGCCAGAGAGCTGCATGATGACTTGGCTCAAACCCTTTTCTTCCTCAATGTGAAGTTGAAGCAAGGAGATTTAGAAGAAGCCAAAGCGGCGGTTTCAGAAATCGATAACTCGTTGCGACAAGCCATTTTTAATCTAAGAACACCGCCGGAGGAAGGAGCTAACTTCCAGCAGCGCATCCATAAATTTCTGGAGAATTGGCAATTGGTGACGGGTATTGAGCTTCATGAGAAGTTAACTGTGGAAGAGAACAGCTTCTCTTCTGGAGAAGAAGTTCAGCTTTTCGGCATTATACAAGAAGCGTTCACCAATATACGCAAGCATTCCATGGCAACGCAAACTTCAATTGTTCTGGAAGCTCAACCTGAGGCATGGCGACTACAGATTACTGATAACGGAGATGGGTTGCATCCCGGTGCATCAAAGGGGAAGACCTATGGCATAGAATTGATGCAGAAGCGTGCTGCTGAGTTAGGTGCATCTTTTGAGTTTAAGATGAAAGAACCTGACGAGATGGCAACAGGAACTACACTTTTGGTACAAGCAGATAGGAGGAAGATCTAATGCTGAGCAATCAGCCGTTCCGAGTTCTCATCGTAGACGATCATCCGCTGGCTAGGAAAGCGATTCGCAGCATGCTGGAGCCTGTCTCCGACTTCTATATTGTGGGAGAAGCGAACAGCGGCGAAGAAGCTATCCTGCTTTGCGGAGAAGTCGCGCCAGATGTGGTTTTGATGGATATACATATGTCCCCTATGGATGGACTTGAAGCAACGCGGCGCATTAAGCAAGCATACGGGGCTATACGCATCGTCATGCTCACCGTGTCCGATGATGTAGCTGACCTTTTTACAGCGCTGCAATTCGGAGCTCAAGGCTATTTGTTAAAAAACATGGACCCTGACGAATGGCTCACTTACCTACGCGCGCTGCTCGACGATAATTCTGAAGCGGCCAGGGGGATGGCGGATAAGCTTTTCCAAAGGTTCCGCGCACCCATGGGTACGCATACGGAAGGCCCGACACCGAGCATGTTGACCTCTCGTGAACAGGAAATTACCGCCTATGTTGCCTTAGGGGATAACAACCGGCAGATTGCAGAAAAGCTGCTAATATCCGAACATACGGTTAAAAATCACATGAAAAATATATTAGTAAAGCTTGGACTCGAGAATCGTGTCCAGCTCACCGCATTCGCCATTAAGCACGGATTGACACGAAAAGGACAAAACTAGTCGAAAAAATAGCCCAGTCGAGTCATACTCTTATGCTTGTCGATCAGGTAATATGGACAACATGATAAGAGTTAACTTGAAGGGGGAACACGTTATATGTTTAAAAAGCTCATGTTAAATGCAAGTATTATGTTAATTGGCTCTATGCTTCTCGCGGGTATCGCCAGCGCCCACGTCACTGTATATCCGAAAGAATCCACACAAGGCAGCTACGAGAAATTTACGGTACGTGTGCCTTCAGAGAAAGACATTCCTACTGTGAAAGTAGAAGTGAAATTCCCTATGGATGCTGTAGCGGTTTCTCGCTTTGAGCCCAAAGCAGGTTGGACCTACGAGCTAGCCAAAGATACCGCTGGTAAAATTACAGGTGTTACTTGGAAAGCAACCGGAGATGGACTTGCTAGTACGGAATTCGGTGAATTCAATATGCAAGGCAAGGTAGCGGACGCTGCTACCGAGATCGTCTGGAAAGCCTATCAAACCTATAAAGATGGCAGCGTAGTTGAATGGGTCGGCGCTAATGGATCTGACAAGCCTGCTTCTGTAACGACAGTTAAAGCCAAAGCTGCAGGCGGTGCAACGACAGATAGCCACGGACAGGTAACGGCTGGCAGTGCTGCAGCGAGTGGCACATCATCCAACACTTCCCTCTACCTCTCCATTGCAGCGGTCGTACTTGGAGCTTTATCCCTGATCGTATCGCTCACAAAAAAGCGTAAATAATAAAAAGGCCTTGAGCTCTCTGTGAACACTACAGATAACTCAGGGCCTTTATTTATATCCTTAAACTTGTTTTCTTTGGTAGATTCGGAAGTAATACTCGTAAGGATTTTTCTCGTTCCTTTCGCCTTGTTCACTGGATACCAACGTCCATTCGGACAAGTCTAGTTCGGTCATAAACGTATCCGCTTCAAACTCATGCTCGATATGCGTAATGTACATGCGGTCCACGACAGAAGTAAACAGTCGGAAGATTTCCGCTCCGCCGATGACGAACAGTTCCTGATCACGGAAGCCGTCCACCGCTTCTTGCACGGAGTGTATGACTTCACAGCCCTCTGCATGGAACTGTGCATTTTGAGTGAGAATGATGTTGCGTCTGCCTGGTAACGGCTTGCCAATGGACTCATACGTCTTCCGCCCCATAAGAATAGGATGACCCATCGTCACGGTTTTGAAAAACTTCAGATCCCCTGGTAAATGCCAAGGCAGTTTATTATTCACACCGATGGCTCGGTTGCGATCCATTGCAAAAATAAATGAAATACTCATGCATAGCCCCCCTTTCGTCACATGTTGTTTATACAGCTACAGGTGCTTTAATCGTTGGATGCGGATTGTAATCCAGCATTTCAATGTCACTAACGTCGAAATCAAATACAGAAGCGACCTCCTTGTTCAGCTTGAGCGTTGGCAGTTCTCGCGGCTCGCGGCTGAGCAGGGTTTGAATTTGATCCGTATGATTCGTATAGATATGGGCATCTCCGATCGTATGGACGAATTCACCGACGCCTAACCCGCATTCATGGGCAATAAGATGCGTCAACAATGCGTAGCCAGCGATATTGAAAGGGACGCCGAGGAACGTATCTGCACTGCGTTGATATAATTGGCAGGACAGCTTGCCCTCTGCCACATAAAACTGGAACATGGTGTGACAAGGCGGAAGCGCCATGCTGGGTACGTCCTCCGGATTCCATGCAGATACGATGAGACGGCGGGAATCAGGGTTCGTTTTGATCATATGAATAACCTCTTTGAGCTGATCAATCGTGCCTCCCTGCGTTGTTGTCCAATCCCTCCATTGTTTGCCGTAGACATCCCCCAGCTCACCGTATTGCTTAGCAAACCCATCATCCTCGAGCACCTTTTTCACAAACTCATCCATCTGCTCATCGTATAGAAGCTTGAAGGTCTCGTCTTGCTGTGAGCGTAACCCGAAATTACTCATATCCGGTCCCGAATAATCCGCGCTCTCCACCCATTTCTTAAAAGCCCATTCATTCCATATGTGGTTATTATGTTGTAACAGATAACGAATATTCGTGTCGCCTTTAATAAACCACAACATTTCACTAGCGATTAAGCGGAAAGGCACCCTTTTTGTCGTCACCAAAGGAAATCCTTCTGCTAGATCGAAGCGCATCTGTCTGCCAAATACTGAAATTGTCCCTGTCCCTGTTCTATCTTCCTTTTTTGTACCATTGGTAAGAATATCTTGTAATAGTTCCTGATAGGCTTTCAAGCTTACGAACCTCCATCTCTATGTTACGCATGTATTTATCTATTTTACCCGTATGTAAGTACACGTACAATCCTAAGTTTGAAACTGCTCAGCCGAGAGTGAACTTTGTAATCTTGTCCATTCTGTCGTATCTACAATCAGGATCAATTTGAGACTTTAGTGTTGAAAAACCGGCCCTCTCCACGAAATTCCATTAGCGACGAGGATGCATTTTCCGTGCGTATATGGTACATTTCTAATGAAAAATACAAGAGGTTCGCAAACTCCCTCTCTAAAAAACTATGAAATGAGGAACCACCCATGTCAGCAGGTAGAAGCAATGAAGATTTGAAAGAGATTACCTTATTAGGCAATCAAGGAACCAAATATGTGTTCAACTATGATCCCACTTTATTAGAAGCATTCGATAACAAGCACCAGAACAGAGATTACTTTGTTAAGTTTAATTTCCCTGAATTCACTAGCTTGTGTCCAGTAACCGGGCAGCCGGATTTTGCTACACTTTACATCTCCTATATTCCGAATATCAAAATGGTGGAGAGCAAATCGCTTAAGCTGTACCTGTTCAGCTTCCGGAATCACGGTGACTTCCACGAGGACTGCGTCAATATTATTATGAATGATTTGATCGAGCTGATGGCGCCTCGTTATATCGAGGTTTGGGGCAAATTCACCCCGCGCGGCGGCATTTCTATCGATCCTTACTGTAACTGGGGTCAACCCGGCACGAAGTTCGAAGCGATGGCTGAACATCGATTGATGAACCATGACCTCTATCCTGAAAAAATTGATAATCGCTAATTGGCAGATTTATATGTATTAAGCTTAATCAGTCCCTTAGGTATTAGGGGGTTGATTAGGCTTTTTTTGATTATTTAAGCTGGTAGAAAAGTCCGTTTGAATCGGACCATTCGGCAAAAAGAACCCGTTCGTGATGGCTGATTCCACTCAGCTGCAGAAGCTGCTTCAGCCATTCCTGATCACGGCCGAGACGCTGTAGTGCTGCTTCATTGATACTTCCATTCTCAATAATACTCTCCGGCAGGCAGACCCTTTTCTTAGGCGAATCTGCCTCACCATCATTCTGGTTTCCCGGATCCTTTTGACGTAGAACGCTAATGCTGCCATTCGTCTCAAACAACGCATAAGCAACTTCCCTCATAGAGAACACATTATTTTCCCGCAGGAGCATACTTAGTTGAGCAAAGTCCAGATTGTTACGCTTCATCGCCTTGAAGTCGATAACCCCATCACGGATCAGTAAATCTGGTGTTCCCGATGCATATCGTGAAATCCAAGGGACAACCCATATAAATTTCTCGAGGCCAAGTGCAAGCAGTGTCCAGATCACAAGCGCGAAAACGAGATGGCTGAGATGAACATTGTCATCATAAATCGTATTTCCAACTAACTCACTGAGCATTAAGGAGGAGACAAAATCAAAAGCCGTAAGCTGAGAAATCTCTTTCTTTCCCAGAAGTCGTGTCATGATCAGTAATCCAACCAAAGCAACAGCTAACTTTACGGCTATGCTTACATACATGGTAATTTCCAACATATCACTCCCAGAACTGTCACTTAAAATGGTATGACCCTTACAAAGGCAAAGTGATTGTGACAGTCGTACCGACACCTTCTTCACTTTCGTAGTTCATTTCCCCATTCATCGTTTCTATAATCCGAATGCTAACCGCGGTCCCTAACCCCGTTCCAACATCTTTCGTTGAATAGAACAAATTACCGATACGAGAGAGCTGATCCTTCGTCATTCCCTTACCATTATCAATAACCTTGATTTCGGCTCGGCCAACCAATTTTTTCAAGCTTACTTGTACCTCTCCGTTGGCGGGCGTCGCTTCAATGGCATTTTTAATCACATTCACCAAGGCCTGCTGCAATTGTCCACGATCCGAAAAGATATAAATGTTGTCCTCAAGATTGACAGTAATCTCAACACCATTCTTCATCGCCATTGGCGTTAGAAGCACAATAATGTTGTTTAATACGTCAGAAAATGAAAAAGATTCTAATTTGGTTAGTTTCGGCTTGGAAAAATTTAAGTAATCATTAATAATCGATTCTGCTCTAGCAAGCTCTTCCATGGCAATATTCAGGTATTGTTGATTCTTCCCTTGCTCGTTCGGGCGCATAAGCTGCAGAAACCCTTGAACAACAGTTAAAGGGTTACGAACCTCATGTGCGATGGATGCAGCTAACTCGCCAAGCGTTTTCATTTTTTCAGCTTTTTGAATTTGAACTTTCATTTTAAATCGCTCTTCATGTATTTCTTGCAGCATGGATGATAACCAGGTTCCTAGAACTAGGAGTATGCCAAAAGAGATCATAGCAGGAATAGTAGCAAGATCAAACGATTCAAAACCTTTGTAAAGAGACACATAGCTTAATAAAATGAGCAGCATAACCAGTAACGGACTTAACGAAACCAATATAGCTACCTTTATTCGTGAGCTTCCTGTTAATTCTTTGATTTTGAAAGAAGCTATAAAAGGGATAATGAAACTCAGTGTTATACTGATGTACCCAAATATAAGCGCATCTCCACCAAGATACGTACGCATCAGCAATATCATCATATAATTAACAATACCTGCTAAAGGTCCCCAATAAATGCTTGAAATGACAAGGGGAACATAACGTAAGTCCCAATACAAATCAAGTTCATAATAAGAAAATAATAAGCAAAGTGAGGAGGCTGTGCCATAAAGTAAGCCCATCACGATCGGTGACTGATCATTGCGCCATCGATCTCCAAAGACACTTTGTAATAATACAGGAGCAAGAACGATAAGGATGTTCAAAAATAATTTTTCTATTAACATAGCTTACACTGCGCTCCCTTCTTTCCACACTTCAAATGTTTCTGCAAGGGTAAGCGTTATCCTTTTTCTAACAGGGAAATATGTTAAAAAAGGCTGCAACTGAAGCAGCATCTTACACTGCCATTCAGTTATAGCCATAACTTTTTAACAAATACACGTCTTTTTCTTCGTTCCTACTCGGCCCATCGATTCCACTTTATGAATATATTCCGTCGCGAGCGGTACTTTACAAGCCGTTTGACCGACGTCGACATGAACCTTGCCAATCTCACTAGCTACTTCCGTCGCAGCTTCAAATAGTGGAAAACAATACGCACCCACCGTAATAACGAAGGTGTTCATTGTATATCTAACGCGATTTCTTTCCGCATGAATCGTTGTTCTCACTTGCTCCAACAGCTGGGCAATTTCCTGAAGATCAAGCTTTTCATCTGGTGTGATGCTAATATAATTGGCATAAGTGCTCCATCCGCATGTGGCTATTCGTTCATCAGGTGACTGCAGCCACTCCCGTGCCAATTCAAGCGCGCTGCTGCTTTCTGCCGCAACGCCCGCTACCGTATATTCACTGAGCATATACCAATAGGCTTGCTTCGCCCAATTCTGTAGTTCTTGCTTCGTCATTGTTTTTGGATCAATGGAGAGTCCGGCCAAATACATCGCATCCGTATTGCCTGAATCATACAGAGCGAGGGCTAGCTCACGGTCTTTTTTGATCAATTTGACCAGCTTCTTCAGATCGCCTACTTTTACTCCGAAAAAAGGCTCCTGCGCGCCATGCCGAAGAAACGTTTTCTTCGTTTGCTCGCTTCCGAGCTCCTCTAGGTTATTCATTACCTCTTCAAATGTCATAGATTCACCACTCAACATTCATTTTTCCGTATTGTATCATAGGGCAGGTCTTCATGCGAAATTCTTTGGCCTTTGCAAACGTAAAAGAGTCGAGAGGAAAACCTCGCCGACTCTTTTACGTTTGTTATTTGTCCTTGTCTTTATCCTTTTCGCTGCCTCTCATCACAATGAGCCTGTATGTTTTAGTGGAGTTATCCTCAGCTGTCACCTGAATCTCAATCGCGTTCTCACCTTTTTTCAAGTGAATAACGTCAGATGCTGCTCCATTTACAATTAATGCTCCGTTTATCGTTACCATTGCCCGGCTATCTGCAACAGTTGGCGTGATGGAGATCTTACTGGTTCCATTTGACACCAAAGCCGTGTATGCTGTTACATTCGCTTCGAATCCCGGACTTAATGTTCCCGCACTAATCGTCAAGCTGCTTAGATTCGCATTGTTTGATAACAGCCGAGTTACTGTCAGCTGATATGTCTTTGTAGAATGATCTTCGGCCGTAACAACAATGTCGATCCTATTCTCGCCTACATTTAGCTGAATGTCACTGGAAGCCTCTCCGCTAACGACGAATGCCCCGTTCACCGATATCTTTGCTTGACTGTCTGCTGCCGTTGGATGGATGCTAATGTGAGCTATCTCATTAGGCACACTGGACGTATATTCGGTTACAGCTTCATCAAATGTAGGACTTAATGTACCTGCATTGATATTCAATGCGCTTAAGGAGTTGTCCGTCGAAGGCCATATTTCCGTAGCTGTTACACCAGCTGCCTTTTCATAATTGGTCCCGATATTGTTCAAGAAATTCTTACTGACCGTAATATTTAAGCCTGCCTGCAGCTGAATCCCATTCGTATTTCCTGTTAGCGTATTCCCTGTAATTTGTACGTTTTGAGGATCTCCCTGTCCCACACTATTGGCATTTTGGTCACCATTGTCGTGTTCGAGCAGAATTCCCCAGTAATTGTCCGCTGTATTATTACGAATAAGATTATTGATAATCCGAGTACCTGGTCCGTTTAAAATATTGATCCCAACGCCGTTATTGACTGTTGTCGTGTTTTCTATCGTGTTGTGCTCGATCAACGTATCCGGAGTACCCATCGAAACGACTATGCCTTCGCGTGAGTTTTGAATGACATTGTCATGAATGTAGTTATTTGGACCCGTTTTACTGTGGTTGCTTGGCGCCGTACCGCCTGTGTTTCCAAGCCCTATGCCACCGCCGGTAAATATGTTTTCAATCGTATTACCGTGAACTTCGTTCAAATATTCCAGCTCACCATGAAGATCTATAGCATCCAATTTGGTATTGGTATAGTGATTATTTCTCAGAACGTTATTGTGCGCTACATTTTGGATGAGGGAACCATGACGCAAATACGGCCCTTCAAACGTAGAATTTTCCACCACATTCCAATACGTATCATTATCAAAACCGAGCCTATCAACCTTAGGGATTCCTTGGATCGATGTTCCATAGCCTGCTCCGCCGCCACCGAGATCGGTTGCATTGCGGAATGTACTGCCGCGAACTACGACATCATGGCTGTTCTCAATCCGAATCGCCATTCGTCTAAATCGTTCAACAGTAACCTGATCGATGGTCACGTTATAGGACGGATTCTCGCCATAGTTCGCTATGGCAATCATGCTGTCGGGTCCCCCGGCCTCTGGATTATTCGTTGTATGCTCTAAGGAAAATGTACGATTCCAAGTTGAAGTCACTGTCAGGTTCGATACGACTATATCGTGTTGATTGGATGATTTCAAGACTGAACTATTCTTGACATCGTCAATACTTGATTTCAGAAGAGTGCCTGTTTGGCTTTCTCCTCTTACGTTCACGCCAGATTTGAGTTTTATGTTAATAAACCCGTCAGGCGATGTTTTCAAGTTATACACACCATTCGGTAAAAAGACTTCATCGCCGAAAGCGGCAGCATTGATCGCATTTTGAATAGCTACACGGTCATCTTGTTCATTATCCGCTGGGTCAGCGCCATAATCTACCACATTAATCGTATTTCCCGTTACAGCATTAGGTACATGCATGGGGTGATCGGAACCATCGGGTTTCGTCAAGCCAGCCTTCGTGAAAGGAACTGTCCCTGGGGGAGCCGTTGGTGTAATATTCGGAACAATAGCAACCGGTGTATCTCCGGATAAAAAAGGTGCATAAATCATCACTTCCGTTAAGCTGGTAAAAGTACTGCCATCCGAGTTACCGTGTCCTACTACTCTTAGGAAGCGAGCATTGGTATCTGGGAAATCAAATGCCTGCATATTAACCGTACTCGCGCTGCTGCTGCCACTAAATACACTCGTCCATGTTGTAGCGTCGTTTGAGGTTTGAATATCGATAAGGGTAGCACGTTGATCTCCTTTATAAAAAGCTATGCCCACGTACCCGATACTCTTCGTTTGCCCTAAGTCAAACATGACATATTGACCATCGCCAGAAGCTGACCAACGGCTGTATAAATTGTTATCCAGTGTATTGCTCTCTACATTTCCATCGCTGCTGCTAGCATTAACTTCTACAACCTGCAAGGGAGTAACAGGTGAAGTTAACGTTGTCGCGCTATAAGTCAAAGGGGTTGAGGAATAGTTCCCAGCCGCGTCTCCGGCGATGATTTTATAGGTATAACTCGTATTTGGTGTTAATCCTTCGACGTTATAATATGTACTGCCATAAACGGTAGAAAGAACGGAGTCATTTTGATAGACCAAGTAATTGGTTACTAAAGTATCATCTGAAGCTGCTGGCCAGGTTAATTGGACAAAGTTCGTTCCCAGATTGCTTGACTTTAAGACAGCGTTGGATGGCCAAGTAGGCGGTGTATTATCGCCTTGAACCACTCGTTTCACCACCAACTGCGGCTTAGGATTGGATGCCGTCGTTTCTTTGGAATACACATTAACCGATCTGCCTAAGCCTAGTGAATCACCGACAACAAAGGACACTGCGCCATCTGATAAATGCTGTCTTACATAATCAGTCACGTCTACCGTATATAGAGCCGGCTTAGATATGGTATTTGGCTGAGTGACCGTAATCTGCCCGAGTTGAGCTAATTGAGCCAAATCCGTTTGGGGCGCTGTATTCCAAGTAATTGCTGCTTCCTGCCATGTAATATCGTTTTGAGCGAACACCTGTAAGGCGGTGTCCACGTCATTTGCACCGCTCCCCCGTTTTGCGGATATCTGCAAATAATACTTGTATGCGCTGTCCGAAACCGCAGCCACGTTAAATTTATAGTAGGCCTGTCTTTTGACTGTGTTGCTGGACAAAATGTTGTATATACCAGTTGTTGAGCTCGTTTTGGTATCAAAGTTGGTATTGGCAATTGCTGCATTCGTAGTGTCCATAGCGATAGCCGCATCTGCTGTAGGCAGCAGGGCAGCTACATCCACCTCAACATCAGTCGCCTTTCCTGGCGAAGGGATGAGGAGTAATGAGAATACCATTGAAATCATTAACATCATGGCTAGCTTTCTTTGAATGAGATGAATTTTCATGTCAACAAGCTCCTTATTCTGTTTAATAGTTTGGACACATATGTAAGCGTATACAAATCACTTTTGACCCTCATCATACTCTCTTTCAATCTAATTTTATTGTCATTTATTTAGGTCTTAGAGGGGTATTATTGGGATTTGGCTGACATGGCGGTAAGCCTCGTGCAGCCTCGAACAAATAAGCACGAAAAACGCGCTTTCAGAGAGTATTCCGCGAGCCGAAGCTCATAGATAGTACATCAAGCTAACTACTCTAGTTAATATCTCAAGTTTATATAATCCTCTGCGTGTTACCTAATTGGACAATTATGGAACAGCGGGCTGAGTTATCGAGCAACTCAAACGACAGATTTACCTAGGCGGCAAAAAGCAAAAACCGATCCACGAGGATCGGCATTCGGAATCTTTATTAACTAACCTTCTTTTTAAACTAATAGATAGGTTTCGGTTGGTACACAGGCGGTTGAGGCTGAGGGCATTGCGGGAAAGGGAGAATATCTCGTATTTGATTGAAGGCATAATGTTTGGTAGCAAATTGGGTGTGGTATAAATATTCAATTATATAAATAGACCCACCTTGAATGCTGCACAGAATACCAGAAGCACCGGTGCCGTCCATTAGGGATACACCTACTGGGCTTCCGATCCAAGCATAGGCTTTATGCTGTAATGACATAGGCCATCACCTCCTGAATTACCTTATGCGGCGAGGCGCCCAAGGGTTCAGTTTACTTCACGCTTCTGCACTCGCACACGGCCCGAGAAGAATGTAGCGCCGCCGCCCATATCGGCTACTCGGTCTGGCGTAAGCGCGTTAACCAACGCTTTGTTCCCCGGCAAATCCGCCCAAAGTCCTTGGCTCACAACCACGCCCGGGAGCACATCCGTGCCAGCCGCTACGATTAATTCGCACTCTCCGCGATCATTCCAAACACGGGCAACATCACCACTGACCAAGCCTAATGCGGACGCATCCGCCTCATTCATATGAAGCTTAGGCGTTTTCTCCATTCGAATATGCTTCTCATTATGCGCAAAAGTCGAATTCAGGAAGTTATGATTCGGTGCTGGAACGAACAAGAATGGCAGGTCACCCTCATCCACTAGTGGCTTATATGTCGGAAGTGGCGGAAAGCCTTTACTCTCCATCTCATGAGAATACAGTTCGATCTTCCCGCTCGGTGTCTTTAATTCCCCAGGGAATAACGGCTTAACATCTGCCTTGATAAACTGTTTTTCGAGTAATGTTTCATACGATATGTTATTCAGAGCTGGGTTCCCGGGATGATCCAAAGCCTGGCGAATCAAAGCTTCATCGGTATCCCTCAAAGCTTCATCCTCATAGCCCATCTCCGCCGCCAACAAACGAAACACATCCACATTCGCTTTGCTTTCCCCATGAGGAGCCATGACGGGAAGCTGAAGGTGCACATATTGATGCCAATAGGAGCGGTAAAAGTCCGTGTTTTCAAATGAGGACGTTGCTGGAAGCACAATATCCGCGAACTTCGCTGTTTCGGTCAGAAACAGGTCATGAACAACGGTAAACAGGTCCTCCCGTTGAAGTCCCTCTCTCACCTTATTCGCATGAGGAGCAACTAACGCCGGATTGGAATTGTACACATAAAGCGATCGAATAGGCGGATCAAGCTCCAGCAAGGCGTTCCCGAGTAAATTCATATTGATTTGCCGAGCTTCCTTCTTCCGCAAGTCAGGTCGCTGTAAAGCTGGAATATTGTGCTCCAAGTAACTGCCATTACCTTTAATCGCGCCGCCGCCTTTATGCAGCCACTGTCCCGTTAACGCCGGCAAGCAGGCTATGGTCCGCACACACATACCGCCGTTATCATGGTGCTGAATGCCGTTTCCAATCCGAATGAAAGATGGTGAAGTCTGACCGTATAAGCGAGCTAATCGATAGAGGTCATTGACAGGTACGCCCGTTATTGTAGATACCACAGAAGGTTCATATTGACGCACATGTTCCCTTAGCTCCTCATGCCCAGCGGTATATTGCTGCATAAACGCTTCATCTACTAAATTCTCAGCGAACAAGATATGCATGATTCCAAGAGCAAGCGCAGCGTCTGTTCCTGGCAAAATCGGAATAAACCAGTCCGCCCAGCGGCCTGTTTGGTTCTTATGAGCGTCAATCACGATGATTTGCGCGCCATTCTTACGGGCTTTTTCAGCCAACATAACCTGATGCATATTCGTGCTGACCGCATTAATGCCCCACATGATGATCAGCTTGGCATGAACCGTATCCTCAGGATCCGTCCCGAAGCTGCCTCCCATCGTATACTTGTAGCCTTCTGTGCCTGCTGATTCGCAGATGGAATAAAGCAGTCGGCTTGCTCCCATCCGATTGAAAAAGCGGCGATCCATCCCTTCCGTCCCAATCCGTCCCATGTTGCCATAGAAGCTATAAGGCAGAATAGACTCGGCTCCCTCATCTGCGATTAGCTGCTTCCAGCGACTAGTAATGGTTTCGATTGCTTCTTCCCAGGTAATTCTTTCAAACTGGCTGCCTTCACCCTTAGGCCCCACGCGCTTCATGGGATACTGCAGCCTTTTATCATCATATATACGAGCCGTCATGTTGCGTACTTTATTGCAAATAGCCCCTTGTGTTACCGGGTGATTCGGGTCTCCCTCTATTTTAACGATCTTTCCAGCTTCTTTATGAAGCAGCAGGCCGCATTGATCTGGACAATCCAGTGAGCATACGGCTGGGAAAATACCATTTTGTTCATCACGCATCGTTGTAAGCATTTGGCACTCCTTTCAACACTTCAATTCTTTTTTACTATATACCGAAATGAAGCGAAGCGAAAGCCTCTTTACATTTAGTACAACTGCTCCACGGCCCAATCCCCTTCCAGTGGTTCGCAGCTCAGTTGGGGCAGCTTTAATGCCTTAATGGCTAGTTGCAAATATTCACCTTTGAAGCAGACTTCTTTGGATAATGGCAGTGATAGCTGCTGTAGAGCGTTCATATCCTTCGAATAAAAAGCAGCGTCCCATCGTACTTTAGCGATTATGCATGCTGTAATTTCTGGAGGTATTCCTTTGGCCCTGGAAATAAGCTCGGCAGCTGCATAAGGATTAGTGCGGATAAAGGCATGGACCCGTACATGTGCTTTTAAGTAGGCAACTGCGTCACCTTCATGATGTCGCGCCCAATTCTCATCAGCAACAATTCCCGTTAAATAATTCTCCCCCATTCCCTCTGGAAAAAGCACCTGACCTACGCCGTGGTATTGAGCCAAGCTAATATACGGCTCCCACATGACACTTCCGGCAAGCTTCCGCTTCACGATGCCCGCCATACATTCATCCATTTCTTTATGTTCAAAATGATTCTCATCACCTCCAAGCGATTGAAGCAGCTTCGATAAACGATAACCCGCACTCGATTGCGCTGCCGATGAAAGCGGCCACTGGCAGATCTCCGAAATATCGTTGATCTCCAGCCCTTTGCGCATAACAAGTGAAATCCCTTGCCCACCGGAGGTTTTGCCGTCAAAGGCTAGTAGAATAGGACGAAATGCAGGCAGCGTCTGACTGAGTGATTGACTAAGTACAATCGGATAGTCTCCCATGGAAGCAATCTGAACGCTGCCCCCAATCAATCCCTGCAGCAGCAACGTTCCGTTAGCTGCATCCAACCATTTTACATGCACAGGACGGCTAGGATTCGCTAAGATGAGCTCTTCCTCCAACCAGCCAAGCTCTTTCATGATGAGCGCTGTCCACATATGGGCCGTTCCGCTTTGATAACCAACTGTAATCGTGGGCTGATCCTTAGAAGCAACGGTTGTTGGTGCGCCCGAGGCAAGTGACGGATTCTGTATGCGAAAAGAGTGATGACGAACCCACTGCTCTAGCTCATTCTTATCAATTAAGATTTCTTTCCCTATTTTCACAAAAGGAAGCTGCTTTAATTTACGCCATCTGTCAAAGGTGGATCTGCTTACACCAAGCAAATCGATCGCATCATGCAAAGAAATGAGGTTGAATCGCTGGTTGGTCATGGTCATCGCGCCTCCTGCCGGGGTTAAGATGGTCATTCATCGTCATTCATGTTCATGTGTTTCCATTTCATTGACAGTTGGGTGGGCTGAGATTATATTTCATTATAGAAATATATTCATAGTAAGTCTATAGGAATTATACAATTTAAAACCGAGCCATTGGAGATAGCTTGGTCAGAAAGTCAACGAAAGCAAATTATCATTAGGGGGATATGAACATGACTCATTTCGCTAAAAAAGGTTGCATGACAGGCATCGTATTACTTCTTGCTTCCTCATTACTATTGACAGCCTGCGGCAAAAAAGAGGCGACTGCATCAGCGAGCGGCGGCGCACCTGAAGTAACTGAGCTTCGCTATCAAGGAGGTGTTGGCTCCGTTACTTTTCCAGAGTTAGCTGAGGACTTGGGATACCTTGCCCCTTTGAAACTGAAATTTATCGGTAACACGATTAGTGGTCCTCAAGATATTCAAGCCGTCGTTACGGGGGATACCGACTTTGGCGGAGCTTTTAATGGTGCCATCGTGAAATTGATATCTGCCAAAGCTCCTATTAAGCCAGTGATTGCTTATTATGGTGTCGATGAGAACACGTGGACGGGATATTACGTTTTAGATGGCAGTCCTATCAAGTCTGCAAAGGATTTGATTGGCAAAAAAATCGCGGTGAATACACTAGGTGCTCACCATGAATTCGTCATTAAGGAATATCTGCACAGAGCCGGCTTAACGACGGAGGAAATAAAGCAGGTAACGCTTGTTGTCGTACCGCCGGTCACAACGGAACAGACGCTGCGCGCGGAACAGATTGATGCAGCTGCACTAGGCGGTGTACTGCGTGACAAAGCGCTGGAGCGCGGCGGCATTCATCCTTTGTTTAAGGATATCGATCTGTTTGGCACCTTTAGTGCCGGCAGTTATGTCCTGACTGATAAATTCATCAAGGCGAATCCGAATGCCTCTCGAAAATTTGTTGAAGCAACCGCCAAAGCGATTGAGTGGGCTCGCACAACACCGCGGGATGAAGTCGTTGCTCGTTATGAGAAAATCATTAACGCACGAGGCAGAAAAGAAGATACTTCTACTGTGAAGTTTTGGAAAAGCACCGGTGTTGCCGGTAAAGGCGGTTTGATCTCCGACAAGGAATTCGATACTTGGATCCATTGGCTTGTGAACGAAGGCGTCATCAAAGAAGGGCAATTGAAGGTCAAAGATTTGTACACGAATGAATTCAATCCTTTTGTTAACGAGAAAAAGTAACTGCTTATAAAGCCAGTCCCACTGGCGAAACCATTAAGGAGGTGCTGTAAATGACAGCTAAAATAAGCATTCAGCATGTGCAGAAATCGTTTCGAATCCAAAGAAACCTGGGGCATTTGAAAGAGGATTCACAGCCTATTTCCGCCCTAAAGGATATCAATCTGGAGGTGAAGAAGGGCGAATTCATGGTTATCGTCGGCCCAAGCGGCTGCGGCAAATCAACCTTGCTAGACTTACTTGCGGGCTTAACAAAGCCAAACAGCGGGCAGATTTTGTTAGATGGCAAGGCCATTACAGGACCGAATCTGGATCGCGGTATTGTGTTTCAGCAGTATGCGCTTTTCCCTTGGAAGACGACGCTGGCGAATGTAGAGTTTGGCCTCGAAGCCAAAGGGGTGGGTCGCAAAGAACGCCGCAAAATTGCCCTAGAGTTTATTCATCTGGTTGGGCTTGCCGGCTTCGAAAACCGTTATCCCCATGAGATTTCAGGAGGCATGAAGCAGCGGGTTGCGATCGCCAGAAGCTTGGCCTACGATCCCGAAGTGCTGCTGATGGATGAACCCTTCGCTGCGCTGGATGCGCAAACACGTGAAACCCTGCAAAGCGAACTGCTGCGTATTTGGGAGGCTACGAAAAAAACGATTATTTTCATCACGCATGGCATTGAAGAAGCGGTTTACTTAGGCCAGCGTGTCGCTGTAATGACCTCTCGTCCAGGGAGAATCAAGAAAGTCATTGATATCCCTTTTGAATCACGAAGAAGTGAAGAAGATTTACGATCTCATCCTGACTTCGTCAAGCTGCGCCATGAGGTGTGGGATTTGCTTAAAGACGAAGTAACGAGAGCCCAGGAGCAAGAGATAGCCAAGAGCTTGGATGGCTTTGAGCACAATAAATCTGAATTAATAGGGGGCATTATGAATGGCTAGTGTGAATGCGGGGAAAGCCCTAGTTCTTCGTGAAAAAGAAAGCTTTGATGTCGTCAGTTGGTCCTTAGCAAAGCTAAGAAAACTGTTCAAAAATGCGATTGTCATCGTGGCCTTGCTTTTCGTATGGGAAGTGGCACCTCGCGCAGGGCTCGTTGATCGAACGTTCTTCCCTCCAATCTCCGAAATTGCGGCTGCTTGGTGGCAGTTGCTGCTGTCGGGAGATCTTATCGAGCATACGATAGCCAGTTTATCGCGTTCTTTGGGCGGATTTACACTAGCAATCGTCATCAGCATCCCTCTTGGTCTGGCCATCGGTTGGTGGAAGCCCGTATCGGAATATCTCAACCCACTGCTCGAGTTATTGCGAAATACGGCCGCACTTGCCATACTTCCGGTTTTCATCCTATTACTCGGACTTGGTGAAACTTCTAAGATTGCTATCGTGCTGTATGCCTGCACGTTCCCGCTTCTACTGAACACCATAAGCGGCGTCAAAAATGTCGATCCACTTTTGATCAAATCAGCTCGTTCCATGGGTTTATCGCCAGTCAGCTTGTTTCGCAAAGTGATTATTCCCGCTGCGACTCCGACTATCTTTGTAGGTATTCGGCAGGCTGGAGCCGGCTCTATTCTAGTGCTCGTTGCCGCTGAGATGGTTGGTGCGAAGTCGGGTCTCGGTTACTTAATTCAATACACACAGTTCAGCTTTCAAATCACGAATATGTACGCTGGCATTATCTCTATTTCGGTTATTGGTTTAATCATTAATTATCTGCTCGTTACGCTGGAGAAGAGATTAACGGGCTGGAAGCAAACCTATAGTGAATAAAAAAATAAAAGGTGCGTGAGTGATCATGAGTAAAGCGAAAAGACAACTGCATTTAAATGTATTCATCATGAATACGGGACATCATGAAGCATCATGGAGACACAAGAACACAGAGCCGGAGAATATTACGGATATTCGATATTTTCAACGGATTGCGCAAATTGCGGAACAGGCTAAATTCGACTCCCTCTTCTTGGCGGATGGGTTAGCGGTCAGTCAAAACATTAAACATGGCGCGTTTGTTGGGCTTGAACCCTTCACTTTGCTATCTGCCTTAGCGTCGGTGACCGATCATATCGGGCTTATCGGCACCGTCTCTACAACGTATAACGAACCCTTTCATGTTGCGCGCAAATTTGCCTCGTTGGATCACATAAGTAAGGGGCGCGCAGGCTGGAATATTGTCACATCCGGAAGCTCCTTCGAGGCTAGCAATTTCAGCAAAGATGACCATTTGGAGCACAGCAAGCGCTATGAACGGGCCAAAGAATTCTTAGACGTAACGACCAGTCTATGGGACAGCTGGGAAGATGAAGCCCTGATCATTGATCGAGAATCGGGCACCTTCGCAGATCGAAGTAAGGTCCGGGAAATCAATCATGTCGGCGATACCTTCAAAGTGCGCGGACCTCTGAATATTCCAAGGTCTCCGCAGGGATATCCTGTGCTTGTTCAAGCGGGCTCTTCCGAATCCGGCAAAGAATTCGCCGCTCAGTATGCAGAGGCCATATTCACTGCTCAACAAACACTGGTAGAGGCCCAACAGTTTTATTCCGATGTAAAATCAAGACTTGCCAAGTATGGTCGATCTCCTGACCAGTTGAAAATCTTACCGGGCATCTGCCCCATCATCGGTCGCACCGAATCGGAAGCCAAAGAAAAAGAGCAGGAATTAAACGAATTAACCGTTCCGGAATATGGGCTAAATCAGTTATCCAATATGTTGAACATTGATTTATTCTCCTATCCGTTAGATGGACCTCTGCCAGAGCTGCCAAGCTTGTCCGACATCAATGGGAATAAAAGCCGCTTCCAGCTGGTCGCTGATTTAGCGAAGCGCGACAATTTAACCATTCGCGGGCTGCTTCACCGTCTAGCTGGCGGACGCGGTCATCGTACGTTTGCTGGTACGCCTATCCAAATAGCTGATCAGCTGGAAGAGTGGTTCTTACACGGAGGCAGTGACGGCTTTAATGTGATGCCGCCTTATTTACCTGCCGGATTGGAAGAATTCGCACAGTTCGTCATACCCGAATTGCAGCGAAGAGGATTGTTCCGAACGGAATATTCAGGAACTACCCTGCGGGGACATTTGGGCTTATCTCGGCCTGCTAATCAGTATGCGACTGCTGCCGTTGGAGGCGCATAAATATAATTAAAATGGAGGTAATTCGTATGAGTACAAATGAACAAGTAAAGGTAACTCCCAGTCACATTGAGGTGCTTCCGGTTGCAGGCAGAATTGGCGCAGAAATAAAAGGGGTGAGCCTTAACGCTGATCTGGATACTCAGACGGTTAGGACGATCCGCGAAGCGTTATTGCAGCATAAAGTCATTTTCATTCGTGATCAGCATCAGCTGGATGACGCGGGACAGGAAGCTTTTGCTCGCCTGCTTGGTGACCCTGTTGCTCATCCGACGGTGCCAATTAAAACTGGAACTGATTACGTTCTTGAGCTTGATTCCGCTCATAGCGGGCGGGCCGATTCTTGGCATACCGATGTGACCTTCGTCGATGCTTACCCTCAGGCCTCTGTACTTCGTGCCGTTGTAGTTCCCGCTTCCGGCGGCGACACGGTTTGGGCAAATACGGCTGCAGCTTATGAGCACCTCCCCTCTGAGCTGCGTACCCTCGTGGACCAGCTATGGGCACTGCATAGCAATGACTACGATTACGCCGCGCAGCGTCCTGAAGTCTCTCCCGAGAAAGAACGTCATCATCGGGAAGTGTTTGCCTCCACGGTGTATGAAACCGAGCATCCGATCGTTCGCGTGCATCCCGAGACGGGTGAACGCACCCTTGTGCTTGGCCATTTTGCGAAGAAAATCCTGGGCCTTTCTTCCGCGGATTCTGCCCAACTATTGTCTCTACTTCAAAGCCATATTACCAAGCTGGAAAATACGGTACGTTGGCGCTGGTCTGCCGGAGATGTCGTGATCTGGGACAATCGCGCAACGCAGCATTACGCGATCAACGATTACGGTGACCAGCATCGGATTGTGCGCCGAGTCACGGTAGACGGTGATATTCCAGTGAGTATCGATGGCCGACAGAGTGTAACGAGCATCAAACAGCCATCCGATTCGTTAACCAAGACGAGTGCTTAAATAAATGACCCACTACAAGGTTGGCTAATTGTCCTTGTAGTGGGTCATTTATTTGCTAATCCAATATTCCGCCGCCCAGAATGAAGCGGTACTGCAAATGAAAATGATTTTTAATAATCTGATCGATCCGAACCCCGCCTGTTTTCTTCGAAGCCGAATGAATGATCTTCCCGTCTCCTAAATAAATTCCCATATGACTAATGGGCTTCTGTGAAGCATCCAGCCCTGCATAATCCGCTGCCCGATTACCTCGAAAACTCGTAAAGAACAATAAATCTCCCCGCCGTGCTTTGCTTATATCACGGTACTTGCGTTTAGACAAGGCATCTACATAGGCGGCCTGATTTTTGGCATCCCAAGGCAAATCCATCCCGAGTGCATACAAATACACCCAACGCGTAAAATCAGAGCAATCAAACGAAGAAGGCTCCAATCTGTCAGAGCCATACACATAAGGTGTCCCCAGATAACCGATGGCCGTATCTATCACGTTCTCTACATAGCTTCCTTGTTTGGGAACAATAGCGGGATTGGGGAAAGCCTGAATCAACGGGAAGCCGTTAGGTAAGAGCGCCTGTTTCGTACTTCCCGTCGCCATGCTCCTCACCTGGTTTGTCGTGAAGTGCTGTTCTACCCCCAAATCCCCTATATATAGCTCCGCATCACTGCTCGTTAAATTCCAGTCCGACATTCTGTTATCGGTCTCACGCTCCATTGCAAGGTTCGAATGCTCCTTAATACCCTGCTGCTCCATTTTTGATTTCTGGGAGCATCCGCTAAGCATAGAAAATGTGCAAGCCAGCAACAAACTAAAGACGATTTTTCGCATCATCAATGTCATCCAATAAACCCCTTGTCCAGTGATGCTGTTAGGATGCCAAAATTTTGTAAAAACAAACATGATGAAAACATCGTCTCAGCAGCATTCTGCGTTAGGATGAGCCGATTCCAGCGCCTTTAAAGATGTTTTTCATCGTTACGGAGCCAATTTCTTGCGCTCCCACCACTGTAACGATGAAAAACATCGTCTCAGCAGCATTCTGCGTCAGGTGGGATCGACCCCAGCGACTTTAAGGATGTTTTTCATCGTTACGGAGTCAATTTCTCGCGCTCCCACCATTGTAACGATGAAAAACATCGTCTCAGCAGCATTCTGCGTCAGGTGGGGTCGATCCCAGTGACTTTAAGGATGTTTTTCATCRTTACGGAGCCAATTTCTCGCGCYCCCACCACTGTAACGATGAAAAACATCGTCTCAGCAGCATTCTGCGCCTGATGGGGTCGACCCCAGCGACTTTAAGGATGTTTTTCATCGTTACGGAGCCAATTTCTCGCGCYCCCACCWYTGTAACGATGAAAAACAATGAAAAACATCGCCTCAGCAGCATTCTGCGTCAGGTGGGGTCGATCCCAGTGGCTTTAAGGATGTTTTTCATCGTTACGGAGTCAATTTCTCGCACTCCCACCACTGTATCGATGAAAAACATCGTCTCAGCAGCATTCTGCGTCAGGTGGGGCGAATCCCGTGAATTTCCTGGGAATATGATCACCAGACTGTCTTAAGAATAAAACATCCTTCGGATGACGAACAAAAAAAGCCCGCAGGCGAAAACCCCACCCACAGACTTGATTTCTAACGCTGCTTCTTACCCAGATTCAGCTCTTTCATGATTTGTTGGCCTGTCGGTGTCTGAGCTAAGCCGCCTTTGGCTGTCTCCCGGTGTTTCTCTGGCATTGCCGTGCCTACTTCATACATCACTTGAACGACTTCATCCGAAGGGATGACGGATCTGACACCGGCCAAAGCCATATCGGCTGCTGCCATCGCATTAACCGCACCGAATCCATTACGGACAATACAAGGAATTTCAACCAAACCGCCAACGGGGTCGCATATGAGCCCCAATGTGTTCTTCAGAGCAAGCCCCACTGCGTGCATCGCCTGTTCCGGCGTACCGCCGCGAAGCTCCACTAGCGCACCAGCCGCCATACCAATGGCGGACCCAACTTCAGCTTGGCATCCTCCTTCAGCACCGGAGACGAAGGAGTTGTTGGCGATGACATAACCGATGGCACCGGCGCTTAACAAGCCTTTTACCATATGGTCGTCATCCCATCCAAATCGCTGCTGACTGCTAATGAAAACACCTGGGATAATTCCGCAGGAGCCAGCCGTCGGCGTAGCGATAATACGTCCCATGGATGCGTTGACTTCTGATACGGCGAGTGCATAAGCCATCGCTTTGCAGGCCTCTTCGCCTAAGGACGCTTCTGTCGTTGTCATATAGCTCGCAACACGCTGCGCGTCTTTCCCTGTCAACCCACTCCGGGAGGTTGTATCTTCCGTCAATCCTTTGGCGACAGCTTCTTTCATGATTTGGTAATACGCCCGCATCTTCTCGAATACATACTCAGGTGATTTTCCCGATTCTTGGCTTTGGTCAGCAAGCATGACTTCTGCAATGGTTAATCCTTCGGAAGCACATACTTCCGTTAATTGTTTCAATGTCCGGAATCTCATTTATTCGCCTCTTTCTGCGAGGTCTACTTTTTTTATTTCGTGTATCATACTTAAATTCTTAAGCTCCCCTATAAGCGAATCCGGAATCGATACATCCGTTTCGATCACTGTCATCGCTTCCCGGTCGCGGCCTTTCCGATCCAAATCCATGAAACCGATATTGATTTCGCTGCGCCCCAATAAGGCAGTAATATCTGCAATCATTCCTGGACGGTCATGATGGGAAATAACTAAAGTAGGGTATACCGCTGTAAATTTCACATCAAATTGATTCACATTAACGATCTCAACATTGCCTCCGCCGATTGATGCTCCCGTCATACTCAATTCCCGTGTATCCGAAGAAAGTATGAATCGAACGGTGTTGGGATGATCAGCCTTATCTTTACTTGTAAGGAAGGCAATCTCCACACCAAGCGCTTCAGCCTCTTCGGCAGCAGCAGGAATACGCGGATCATCGGTTTCATAATCCAGTAGACCGCCAATGAGCGCCAAATCGGTGCCATGCCCCCGGTAAGTATCGGCGAAGGAACCGTATAGTATGATTTCAACCTTCTTCGGCTGTTCGCCAAGCAGTTGTCTGGCAACACGTCCTAGCCTGACCGCTCCCGCGGTATGAGAGCTTGATGGACCGATCATAGATGGTCCGATGATCGAAAACACATCTTTAAAACGCATCATGCAGCTCTCCTAACATATAGTGTTGTTACCTTTACTCCCATTGTATGAAGCCAATACAATAAAGACAAGTCTTCAATGCGTCCTTATATTCTCATATTATCACAATCTCATTCAGCAATTGGAGTGGCTTGGAGCAAATTCAATTGTGTGGCCACAGTGACTGCCCTCACGCGGTTATTGACGTGCAATTTACCGAAAAGATTTCGCATATGCACCTTGACTGTCCCCGCGGACATCACTAATCGCACAGCGATTTCTTTATTGGATAATCCTGCCGCCATCCACTGCAAGACTTCAATCTCCCGTTCTGTTAAAGGGACGATGGGAGACGTAAGTGCTCCTCCGATCTTAGGCTCTTGAATGCTCTGCGAACTGCCGTAATAACCTAGCAATCTTTGCACATAGTTGATTTGCGAAGCCAGCATGTGCAAGACACCTAACCGCTCTGCAGCAAAAACACCAGACGTCAAATTATTTTCCAAATAAAGCACTCCCTGCAGTTCCCCTTGTGCAATGATAGGCAGCCCTAATACGGATTTGGGTTTATGCAGTTGGACATAGGTGTCTTGTGTAAATAGTCCTTCCCTTGCTGCATCTTCCAGGATGACAAAATGACGCTTAATGGCTACATAACTGATTATGTTCTGGCAAACGTTCTCATACTGACTTAGCGGAATACCACCCCTTAAGGGTTGTTCTCTGCTTTCCGCTTCCACAATCTGCTCCACATAAAGTTCCGCTGAACGTATGGCTACAAAACAACCTCTCTGCGCCCCCGCAACCTCGATTAAAATACTCATTAATTTGGAGAGGAGATGATAGGAATCCGTCTCTTCTGAGAAAGCTTGAGAGGCTCGCATGACGGCCGCTAGTTCTAGCACCTGTGAGTATCCGTTGCTTGTCTCGCTTGTCTCAAATTCTGTTCTCTCTGATAACATGATAGGTTTATCCGAAGAATCACGATTTATCTCTAACAGCAGCGGCCCATCTTGCTGAGCAATCCTAAATCGCTCACAATCGCCGTTTTCCTCCCACTGCTGCAAGCAATTCTCTAAATCCATTCGCAATCCATACGCACTCTTATATCTGCGATCCATTGTTTTCTCAAGAAGTTTCATTATGATCTCATCGATAATCGCAGGTACTTGCGAATTGAATGTTAATAATGGAAGAGGCGTTTTGGCTAAGTGAGCATGAGCCCATTCTAGCGGATCCTTCGCATGAAAAGGAAGTTGACCTGCTAGCATTTCATAGAAAGTTACCCCTAAAGAGTAAAGATCGGTGCCTCCATCCACAACGCGGTTCAATTGCCCCGTACGCTCTGGTGCCATATAAGGGGGAGAGCCCTCAATAAGCGGCATGTTCCTTGCTTGTCTGCCCCCGTCCATCGATAACACAGAGTGTCCCATGCCCGTCAAACTAACTCGTAAAGAGGATGGCACTACGACAATCGTATCCGGTCTGATATTCATGTGTACGATATGTATTTTATGCAGTTGCTCCAGCACACGCGCTATTTGAATCGCAATCTTAAGAAAAACAGGAATAGATATCTGACCAGATTGAGCAAAATGACGCAGTGTCAATCCATGTACCCATTCAGTAGCCAAGACTAGGACATTTCCTTGTCTTAATAAGGCGATTGGTTTGATAACACCTTGTATATTTAAACTTCCGACTATTTCATATTCATTAATAAGCTTCGCATTTTCTATAATCGCTCTATGGCCTTCCTTAACAATCTTTAAAAGCACCTCGCAAGCATGTTCATCAGAGGTAGCGTGGCAAACGATAATCGTTGGGTCTTCAAAAATAACTTGATGAATTTGATAACCAGTTACGGTAATCATGATGTCGGCTCCTTTAATCAAAAAAGGTAGAGTCTTTCATCATAGTAACATATTCGACGACAATTCGCCCTTACATGTGAAAAAGCGATCCCTCCCTTGTGGAACTAGGGAAATGATCACTTTTCGAAAATATATGAACATTTATTTAATTTGGCTGTCCACACTCATTTTGCGAAGATATTGTTTAGGGGTACATCCGTTGAATCGTTTAAACAACTCGTAGAAATGAGCCATATTCTCTATCCCAACAGACTCGGCAATTTCGTTCACACTACGGTTTTCGGTAACAAGCCGCCGCTCCGCTTTGGAAATACGCTTTTGATTGACGTAATCGGTAAACGAGGATCCCATCTTTTTTTTGAAATATTTGGAGAAGTAAGTGTAACTCATACCAGCGATTTGGCTCACTGCTCCCATGTCTATTTTCTCTGTCAAATGGTCATCCACATAAGCAACAAGCGACCGAATGATATCAACATCGGCATCCACATTGACATGCGTCGTTAACAACTCCCGGTTGTCATTGCGAAACAGCATCAAGAGTAGATGCTTGATATGCATGCTGACTGCGATTTCATAGCCTTTATTTTTGCCCATAACCTCATTATGTGTATCTGTGATAATCATGCCAATTTCCTTCTTCACCTTTTCGTTTTCCTGAAAAATGTAATTCAGCTCTTCTAATGGATGAAATATTTCTAAAAAATGCCGGTAATACATCATCATAGCTGGATCGAAATAAGGTTGAAGGTCAATGTGCAGCACGATGTAGACGAGATCCTTATCGCCGATCTTTCGTCCTCTGTGCAATTGGGAAGAACCGATAACCACCACATCCCCGGCATTAAGCGAGTAGACATGATTAGGTGTCTGAATTTCGTGAGTCCCTTCTTCAACCAGTATCAACTCAACCTCTTTATGGTAGTGCCAGGGATTCAATTCTTTCTGTTCTTTTCCCGACTGGGTAAATCTCCACACCTTCATACATAACGACGCGTTTTGATAGGGGATCGGCTCTTTAAAAATTTCCATAGATTTCAATCACCGCACTTTCAATCAGCACTAATATGGATACAAAAAGAATAAATGTCCGCATATACGGTAACCTGTAATACGCATATGATAAAGATTAGTTAGAAATAATTATACATCAAAGTGAGGAGTGAGTTTGCATGAAAGTAGCCATTATCGGTTGCGGGGGGATGGGAAATGTACACGCCCTTAGTTACGTTAACATGCCCGATGTGCAGCTTGTTGGCGTCTGCGATACGGATTTCAAGCTAGCGCAAGAACTTTCCACGAAAACAGGGGCACGTGCATTTAATTCCTTTGAAACCATGTTGGAAGAGATTGATTTCGAAGTCATCAGTGTGACATTACCAAGCTTCTTACATAAAGAATATACGTTGAAAGCGGCAGAAGCCGGTAAACATGTGATTTGTGAAAAACCGCTTGCGCTTCAATTAGAAGATGCAGAAGCTATGATCCAATGCTGCGAACACAATGGCGTTCGCCTTTTTGTCGGACACGTTGTTCGTTTTTTCCCCGAATATGTACAAATGAAACAAGCCATCGATGAGGGGAAATTAGGCAGAGTCGGCGTAGTTCATGCCAAACGGATAGGCTCACATCCCGGGAATCTCAGACCTTGGTTCTACGAAGCGGATAAAAGCGGCGGCGTTATTGCCGATCTCATGATACATGATATTGACTTTTTACGTTGGGCGATCGGAGAAGTTAAGTCGGTATATGGCTTGAATCAACGTGTTAATGACATCGACTACGCTCTGGTCACTCTTCTTTTTGAAAACGGGGCAGTTGCCAATCTCGAAGCATTCTGGGGATATCACGGACCTTTCCAAACCGCCGTGGAAATTGCGGGCAGCAAAGGCATCATACGAAGCGACAGTCAAAAAAGCAGTTCTCTGCAAATCTGCAAGGCCCCTTCCGATTCAGAAGACAGACGTTTCGCAGAAGTTCCGCAAAGTCCAGGCTTCTCTAGCCCCTATGACTTGGAGTTATCTCATTTCATTCAATGCATTCGAGATGGGAGCGAATCCATCGTAACGGCTAACGATGCTTATAAGGCGCTAGAAATTACCATGGCTGCGCTGGAATCGGTACGGACAGGGAAGTCTGTGGGGCTGCAGCTTAGCTCAAAGCTCGGGGAGGAAACAGCATGAAGAAATTAAAAGTAGGTATGATCAGTTTTGCGCACGGCCATGCATACTCATATTTGAATTCGTTCAGGGCCATGCCAAATGTCGAAATCATCGGTATCGCGGACGAGATCAAAAGCCGCGTAGCAGAAGTAACGACCAATTATGGACTGCCCTATTATGAAAATTATGAGGATTTGCTCGCTACAGATTTTGACGCAGTCGTCATTTGCTCGGAAAATGCCCATCACGCAGAGTTAACAATAGCGGCTGCGAGATCCGGCAAGCATGTGCTTTGTGAAAAACCGCTTGGCATTTCCGTCTCCGAAATGGAAGCCATGATTACCGCTTGTAAGGAAAACGGCGTTCAGCTTATGACTGCGTTTCCATGCCGGTATTTGGCTTCGGTTATTAAAGCGAAGGAAGCGGTCGAACAGGGAGAAATTGGCGATATCATAGCCATTAAGGGCACAAATCGCGGATCGCTTCCCTCCGGTTGGTTCCTCCAATCAGAGTTATCCGGTGGCGGAGCTTTGTTGGATCATACCGTTCACGTCATGGACTTGATGAATTGGATTACCAAATCCGAAGTGAAAGAAGTCTACGCCTATTCAGCCACTTTATTTAATGATCATCTGGATATCGATGATGCTGGTATGATACATGTTAAGTTCGCCAATGGCGTGTTTGGCGTCTTGGACACAAGCTGGTCGCGGAACGCGTCATTCCCTACTTGGGGAGACGTGACAATGACGATCATCGGTACGAAAGGAACCATTGCGATCGATGGTTTTGCTCAGAAAAACGAGCTATATAGTATGGATAATGGAAAAGGCGTATGGAATTTCTGGGGTGACTCCATGGATGATTACTTGGTGAGGTCATTCGTTTATGCGCTGCTGAATGGCGAACAGGTACCGATCACCGGGGAAGATGGATTACGTTCAACCGTTGTCGCCTTAGCGGGTTACAAATCCGTAGAACTGGGGCAGCCCGTTTTGTTATAAGGTTACTTCCGTACAGGCATGGAAACAAGCGAGAGAAAAGCTTCTTCGCCACTCGAATGGGAACGTCGATGCTCAAGGAGTCCTCGGTACAGCATAGTTCAATACTAAATTCCCAAGAAATATAAGAGCCGAATGGATCGTTCTCATCCACTCAGCTCTTAGGGTTATTTTACAATAATTTGTATAACATCACTTACCGTTGTTCCACTTCCATTCATAAACTCGCCGCGATATTGATAAATGCCAGGAGCTTTTCCTGAAATTTGTGTAATGGCCGATTGGGCACTTGGTGTGTGTGAAGATAAAGATTGCGTTTCAATAAGATCGCCATTTTCATATAATCGATACTGTGTTGCGTTCGTGCCCCACCACATATTAGCTGTAATGGTATAGTTCCCATCTTGATCCCAGTTGTCGCTGGATAACACAGGTTTGCCAGGATTCGCATCAGCCACGGTGACGGTGTGTGGATCACATGAAGTCGTTCCATACAAATTCGATAACAAGCATGTATACACATAGGTTCCGTTTGGCTTACCTTGAATTGGAATAATGGAAGTCTGGGCTGCTGGCGATGCATCGGCCAGCGACTTCGTTTGGATCAATTGGCCATTCTCGTACAACTTATACAGTGAGCCATTGTTTCCCCACCACATATTCATCGTAACCTCATAATTGCCATCATGTAAGCCTGTCGCAACACCACTATTATTCGAAAGTGTCGGTTTACCTGGCATCCCGTTCGCAAGCAATGCCGGACTGACGGATTGCCGTTCGAACTTGACTGCATCAGCCCTCGTATAAATCATGTCCGCAGGAAGAGTTGGTGGATCTACCGTAGTCGGAGTCTCCCTGGTTAAACGAACATACTCGCTGCCGTCTCCTGTAAAGTCGAACGTTCCAAGATTAACCCAACCCGAAGACCCGGCTGTCGCATCGATATACGTGACCTCGGTAACCGATTGATGCTTCACTTCCACTTTGACATGATTATCGTTTGCCGTCGTATGAACGATTTTGTAGATGGAGACATTATATCTTCCCTCTGGAAACTGGGCCTTCCACGTTGCCGATGATCCTTGAACTGTAGAGTAACGGGACTTAACTCCAATTTTGTAGCCGGCTAAATTGCTTTGGCTCCATGACCCTTCTGTCGTGTATAACCCGGTCGTATTCGTACTGTCCACAATAACCGTCAGCTCCCTGATGGGTATTGTCAAAGACGGTGTTGTTAAGGTCACTCCGTCCATCGTTACCGTGGCCCACACCTCGATATGATCCGTGGCTCCATCAAGGCTTTGAAGGGTCAGCAAACCGTTACTGTCCACTGTGGCCAGATCAGTTTTATCAACGAAATACTGCACGTTTGCCTGGGTCAGATCACCGATCAGGCCGTTTTCTAAATAGCCGGTTACGCTCAGTTGAACAGCTTGAGTCATCTGCAGTTCGTCCCGATCCGACTTGATGGCCACCGACTCTAGTTGCGGCATCCGATTAGGGTCCACCCACATCATGGCATCGGCAACTACCCGTGACTTGTTGGCCTTATTGGTAAGTTCGACATACCCGCTATCCCCTGCCGCAAAAGGATAGGCTCCCAGGAACACCCACGTCCCATTGGCCGCTGACTCATCAACGGTAACCGTCTCGGAGCCCCCGCTATAATAAACGGTAAAAGAGGCATTGGTTGCCCAGTTTTCGCTTGAAGCTGTTATTTGCGGCAGCTTGTAATACACGCTGTAAGTGACACTTTCAGGAAGATCTGGTCGCCAGGCAATCTTGCTTGTCGCTGTACCGGCAGTCGATTTGGCATACACATAGTTATCGTAGTAATAGTCATTGGCTGTTGTATCTCGTATCCAGACGCCTTCTGTATCCGCCTCCATATTATCTACAATGATGGATGATCCATCGTGCCATACCGGTTGGACCGGCGTTGCCGCTACCTGATCAGGCAGGTATAGCGTCCGCTTGCGAGTCTGTTTGCCGTCCGATTCCACATAATAAGTGAAAGTTTGGGATAAATCATTTACCCGTATCGACCATTCCATTGGATAGATCGTATCTGGAACGGTCGTGTACGTGGCCCCGCCATCCAAGGAGTAATGGATCGTCGCTGGCTTTGTCGTTTTTGCCTCCACGTAAGCATCGTAGGACGTTTTGTCGGGCTTTACGATGAGCATGCCTTTAACAGCATCTATTGGACTGTGGACATCGAAGAAATAGCTTGCATCCGATGTATCGGCAGTTCTAGTCTGGTGCAGAGGTACATCAATATTGAGTCCCTCCACAATGATAGCTGTTATTCCCTTGCTTGATACTGTGGCCTGAATGATTCCACCACTCATAACCGCTTGCTCTGGTGTGCCATTATCGCGGATGATGGTTACGGTATAATCTTGTTCCGGGTCGAACCCAATGATTTGCGCATTCAATTCGATCGGAGTCTGTACCTCAGCAGTTGATTCGTTACTTAATCCGATGTAGAACTTATTCCCGCTCTCCCCTGTTATCCAGTTCAATTGCGGATGGTTGGTCTGGATAATCCCTTTGGGCATCCAGAGCCAAACGTTCGAATTGCCGTAGAATTGACCTGGTTTATTCCCGTAGAGGTGATATTTGAACCATAAAAAATTAGTTTCGAATACGGAAGGGAATGTAATACTCCCATTCGATTTCAGCGATTGTTCGCTGATCAGATAATCCATCGTTTGCCCGAGCTGCGCTGGCATATGGTGATAATAGATGGATGTAGCCCCGCTTGGACCTTCCAGAGGAAAATCCGGCTCCAACTGACTAACGGCGAAGCCTTTATAGTAATAACCTGGATAGCTGGAATATCGCCCGATGACCGCATTATGAGCGATATCCTGCAGCAGTTTATCGCCTGTGTAGAGCGACAATCTCATCATGAATGGCGCTTCCTGCGCGTTCATCCGATAATAGCCAGTTGTACTTCCTGCTTCAAACGTCAACCCATTAGGAGAAACAAGCCAACTGTCCGCTTGTACGCCACCAGCTACATCTTCAGGGAGCTTGCTCCTAGGATATGCGTATTTACCACTTTCCGGCCAGTGGAACGACTCCGCGTAATTATACGTCTCCGGTTGCGGAATCGTAACGGTGCCTTCAGGAACCGGACGAGCAACGAACATGGTCGCGTACTGTTTGGCTTCCTTGTACGCGGCATTCAAGTATTTGGGATCTTGCGTTTCCTCGTACAGCTCCAAGATCTCCATCCACAATTTGCTATAATAATAAATAAACTCATTTTTACTCACATTTACGGATGCAGGTGTATCGATATTTTGAGCGATATAGCTATCGGCTGCATCCTTGGCATCCTGTAAATACTGCGCATCACCGGTCATACGATACATCATAAGCGGCTGAATGACTGGCCCCCGATCCTTCTGATCCGGATCTCGCACAAGATACTCTTCCTGCCCCAGCGCCCCAATGCCTGCCGAAGTGCCCAGCATTTGATTGACAGCGGCAACGCTTGACACATCGAACGGCAAGGTTGCCATTTTCCATAACGACGGTACGCTATATACGGGCTTTTGTGTCGGTGACCAACCGATGCCATTTCGTGATACTCCGTACTGAATGGACGGCAACGCCCTCGTATCGTAAAGTTGGTCATCCCCGGTCAAATAATAAGCACCCAGAAGAGCCGCATTCGATGTTGTTCGCACACTATCCTCATTCTCGATATCAATGAAGCCCTTCGCCCGGTTCCACCAACCGCTAGGTGACGGAACATAATTAACAGAATCGTCCCCCTGTGGTTCTATCTTAAGCAGATCGATCATATTGAACATCGCGTCAGTAAGTGACTGATCTGCGACATTTTCCCGGTATGCTGAATAACCGTATTCATTGCGGAGAATATCCCCGTAGGCCTCATACAGACTACTGCTTTGAGCGATTAGCCCCATATGAAACTGATACGTGCTTTCCGCGGTCATTTGCGAATAAGTCCCTAGCTGAGGAGCATAAAGGATCGGCTGCACGCTGCCTTCGTTGTTGACAAGACTCATGCCCAGCCGCTGTTTGGTAACGCCTCCCGTCGGTTCAAACTCGACCGGAAGCTCTTCCGACGGTACAAATACGCCATACGTCAAAGCGTTCCCCGCACCGTCATTCTTTTCAACCAGACTCATCGGAGCGCTCAGCTCTCTTAAGCTTGTTGATTCCACCGAACCTACCATTTTGGCATGCGATCTGAAACCATTTAACACTTCATTGACGCCAGAGATTAGCTCAGTTGTGAAAGACTGATAACCGATCACATAATTGCCATCCCGGCGAGGAGTGAATGCGAAGGAAACATCAGGTTTGTCCCCTGACATGGACCAGTTCACTTGCAAATCGTAATCGCTTCCATGCAAAGAATCGGTTAACACCGCCGTGTGGCTGTCAGGGAAATGAATCCCGTCGAATGTAATCCAGCGTTTGTTCATCGTATCGTAGTAATTGGTTCGACTCCCCGCATTCCCATCCAATAAGACCCATTGTTCTTCAAGTCTTTCCGCCGTATTATTGATTGGCACCCAGTTCCCCGTATCCGTGTCCTTGTAGAACAGATCACGAACGATGGATTTGCCTCCATCCCAAGTTGCTTCATAAAAGGTCGCCTTATAGTTTGCGTTTTCGATGCTGCCTTTTTCCGTATAACTGAGATTCGCCAATGTGCGGCTGCGCAGCGGAGGCAACGGTGGAGCCTGCTGCTGGATATTTCCTTCGAACTTGACGCTATCTGCCCGTGTAATGATGGTGCCCGTCGTAGGTTGCGTTCGAGTTAGCCTGACAAATTCGGTATCATTACCACTGAAATAATACTCCCCCAAATCTACCCATCCGGCAGATGGGCCCGACGAAGGCCTGAGATCCATAAACATGACATCCGTAATCCCATTGTGCACAATTTCGATTTTGACATTACTATCTGCTTTATCCGCCCAATTAAGCTTGTAGAACGATATTCTCGCCGTTCCTGCTTCCAATCGCGGATTCCATGTGATGCTTCTTCCCACCGCATCCGTATAGTTGGAGCTGGAATTATTATACCCCTTCACTCCTGTACTTGTGCTCCAATAAGGAGCCGAGTATCCGTTATTCTTGTTATCCACATCCGTGGTGACGACATCATTAATCGTGATGCTTCCATCATCAATGATGATCGTCTTATGAGGCTCTTTCTGCTGAATATTCCCTTCGAACTTGACCGCGTCAGCACGCGTAAGTATCGTGCTGGCGCTGCCGGTAGACCGTGTCAATTTAACGAATTCTTCACCAACCCCGGAGAAATAGTACTCTCCCAAATCGACCCATCCCGCAGGCGCTCCGAATGAAGGCCTCAGATCCATAAATAGGACATCCGTCGTTCCATTATGAGCGATTTCGATTTTTACATTGCTATCCGCTTTGTCCTCCCAGTTAAGCTTGTAGAACGATATTCTCGCTGTTCCTGCTTCCAAACGCGGATTCCACGATATGGTTTTCCCTACTGTACTCGTATATTTGGAACTGGAATTATTATACCCCTTCACCCCTGTACTTGTGGTCCAATTCGGTGCCGAATAACCGTTATTCACGTTATCCGCATCTGGGGTCACGACACCATCGATCGTGATGCTCCCGTCATCGATGATGATCGTCTTATACGGTATGGTCTCCGCATTAGCGGCCCTTATTCCGAATAAGCTTAAAGGAACTATCATCGTCATGATGAGAACAATCAAGAAAAACAGCTTCCTTTTTATCATACAACTCACATCCTCTCTTATTTTGATAGCGCTTTCAAAACAATAATAACCTCCTTTGTTCGAATGATCGTAAAGAAGCAATTATCCGTATCCTACTGGCTAATCCCCCCTCCGTCTTTGTTATCATAGCATCTCACATAACCATGAAATTTCTTTAATTTCAAGAATTTCTTATAAGATTTTAAGTAAAAAAAGAAACCTACACGGTATTAGACTGCTCAACTGCAATCAGATACGTTGTAGGTCTTACACTGGGAACAAAGACGGTTTTAACTATGATAATGGCGGCTGCACCAACAACAACTTCCCAAGCTGGATCACCGTTTGATCGTACCAATACGGATGCTGCCGAACATGCTCCCTACTTCGTTCATTGCCGCATGCCTCAAACACGGCCGCTTTATCTGTCTTCTCGGTATCGATTTCGAAGCGAACCGTATGTTTCCCATTCGGGAGCTCCGGCAAGAAAATATACTGATTCCGATTATGATCGTTGTAGGGTGTGAATCGATCCACAGGGAAAGGGGCCCCGCCATCCACCGTCACCTTCAATCTGCCGGAATCAGGCCCCCCGATATCGAACAGCCCGATGTGAGTGCCTTCGAACTGCACCGTGATAGCCTCCCCTGGATCGACCGCTCGCCATAGGCCGGGGAACAACCAATCATACTTGCGGGCCAGCTCAAAATCATCGGGAGTCACGTAAGACCATCCTGCCGATAAATGGGCATGGCCCTCTAGCGGCAGCATAGCAGCGTACTCCCAAGGATTGGACAGGACAAGAGGGTCATGAGGCAAGTTATGTTCAACACTTCCCGAACTAACCCCAAGTTCACGAATCCGCTCAAATGACCGAGTGATCGTATCCGTGTAAATCTGGTGTCCTTCGGGAATGATCGGATGGATTGAATCATGTGTAAAAACAATAGCCCCGGGAATGGACTCTCCTGCCTTTGAAGTGAAAACCAGTTTGCCCTCCGACACCAAATGACTGACCGCTACGCCCAGATGAATCGAAGGAATACCATAATAGTCAGCTACATCCTCTTGCATAAGAGCTCCCTTCTGGTATTCCCCGGACTGAAATCCTACCACATCTCGTTCTTTCAGCGTATAAACGAACAGGATATCGGTAAACCGGCTTCGCCTGCGTATTTGACGGACGATCCCTTCGATCCGTGCCTTGGACTCGGGGACTCCGCCATCGTTACCGACAAATTCAACAAACACGAGATCAGGCTGATGACGAAGCACATCCGTCTCCAAACGGGCACAGCCCAAATCCGATCCAGTTCCGTCAATGCCTGCATTCACACAGCGGATATCCGCCTTGGGATATTGCTCACGAAGCCATTCCGCCGTCATGACCCTGTATCCTTCAGAACGGGTATTACTGCCGCCAAAATAGACGATTGTCACTGTTTCCCCATTTTCCAACTTCTGAATGACATTAGGGAGCCCTCTTCGAGGGAATAATTCCTTCATCGCAACTTCACCTGACCTCACTTATCGTTTTTAGGAGCAAACAATTTTACAGCAAATACTTCATGATAAGGCGAACCGTAAGTTGCGCAGAAATTAATCCGGATTCGGGTTACACATTTCGCATCCACCTTATGTTTATTCAACGTGAGATAATTGCCACGGATATTGATTTCCTTCTCGGTTCCATCTTCTAAGGTCAAGGTTACATCATAATCTTGGATAAGAGGCTCTATCGGATCATCGAAATGCTCCAAATCCAGCTGTGAATTGAAAACGAGATGAATTTCATCCAGGTTTTTAGGACTTGCCCAACAGAATTCCAACCACTCCTGTCCTTCCGTACGTTCGGAAATCCATCCGTTCGGCAGACCATAAGGTCTCGCGTAGCCGTTGACGACATTCTCGGGTTTATACATATTCTGCGATGGCAGGAGGTCCTTAAAGCAGATGCTCTTATTGAATTTCTTCAGCCTGGACGGCACTTCCGGCCTATAATGGAAGCTGACTGCTCCTGTTAGTTTCTCTTCATTGCCGTATACGGCAAGTCTCTCCGTACCTTCCAGTACGATGTAAATTTTATCGTCTGCCGGCTTCTCTAAGCCTAAGTCCAGCGTAATCCAGTCGTCATGACCAGCTGTAATAGCTAAGCTGTAGTCTTTCAACTGGCTGGTGGGAATGTAGTTTTCCTTTCGATCTCCGCCAAACAGCTTCACATACAGTGTTTCCGAATGCTCGGAAATATTTTTAATTTTGATCCGTACACTCTCCGCCACGGATGTCTGAATCGGCAAGACCAAACATAACCCTTTCTCCAAAGGAATCGCTTCGGTTGGATGAGGATTGGCATAGCTGCGCTGAGACGAGGCACGAATATGTAATCCGTCAGCGAAGTAAGGATCCAATTCCTCTTGAAGCCCTACAATCGTTTGCCCGTCTCGAAGCAGCAGCGCCTGCAGCTCCCCCATATGAGATTCGACTATGGCTGCGGGGTCTACCTCATATTTCAAGCATAACGAAGCTGCCGTTCCAACCGCCTGCCCCATACAACCGCAGGTAGCCATTACTCTTGTAGAACCGAAAGCAACATGGGTAGCACTTATATTGCGACCAGCGAACATAAGATTAGGAATATTGCGGGAAAATAAACTACGGAACGGAATATTGTACAAGCCAGGCACGAAATTCCAGGCTGTAGCCGGCCCCTCATCATAGATGCCCTTAGCAGCATGTAAATCCATATACCATCCCCCGACGGATACAGCATCTTCGAAATGCGGCTTTGCTGTAAGATCGTTCTGAGACAACATGTGATCCCCTATAAACCGCCTCGACTCCCGCTTTCCCGGAACCGGGCAGACATAATCCAAGATGAGATTGTCCACATCGTCAAATTCGCCGCTATTTTTGATATAATCCCATATCCCGTAAACCAATTTCCGCAGCTCCAAAGCGATGTCTTCATTGTTTGCGATAACATCCATATGTCCGCCGTATTCCAGCCACCACAATCCGCCGAGCCCGTTGATTTTTCTTGGAAAAGCCCGATGGTTCAAACCTTTTCTGATACTTTCAAAAAACGGCAACTTCGTAATATCATACGCAAAGCCCGGCCTCCTGTAAGGAACCGAATATTCTACGTTGCGTGCTTGGAAAAGGATTGTGTCTCCCATGGTGTAATGGTCAGCCACTTCTGGAGCCAAATCTTCCTTGTATTCATGTTTCGCTTCTCGCCCCCATCGGAAGAGAGCACCTGCCTGATATCCGACAACCCCGTCTCCGGAGCAATCGATGTAGGTTCGGCTTTCAAAACGGAATTTTCTTTCGGAAGCCAATTGAAGGCCCTCCACCCATTTGATTCTGCCGTTCTCCATGCCCGTTTCATGCACGCATGTATTCAGAAATAGAGAAATGTTAGGCTCATCATAGACCATATCAAACAAGACCGTATCCGAAAGCGAGAGCATAAGCTTCTTGTTATATAGCGGATTATATTGGAAAATCTTCAGCTTGAGTTCTTCCACCAACCCGCCCTCCCGCGCATAATAGGATGGACTGTTTCCAAGATAGGCCGACCCGTTGATATGAACCCTGACCTCGCTGCTGGCATTCCCCCCAAGAACCGGTCGATCATTAATAAGTGAAACTTGCAACCCTTGACGTGCGGCGGAAATGGCGGCGCATAGCCCAGCAATACCTCCGCCTACGACAGTTACATCCGCTTTAATAAGCTCCATTTGATAACCTCCATGATTAGATACATCTATCATGGTAATCCTTTTGAACCCCGTTTTTTTACATGATTTCGCGAAAAATTCATACATTTTTTTGCAACCTTATTTGGATTCATACCGTGTCATTTTTATCCGATATTGCTTAGGTGTATCACCTGTATATTCTTTGAATAATTTGCAAAAATACCCTTCATTTACAATGCCAACTTCCTCGCACAATTCCAATAAAGAGTAATCCTGAACATTTAACAGCTCGAGAGCCAATTGAATTTTTTTACGGTTGATGTAGCTGATAACGCCTTCGTTCATTGTTTTTTTGAATAGACTGCTAAAATACGATGGGGCTAAATTCACTTCCTCAGCAATAGCCTCCAACGTTAATCGCTGTTTCAGATTTTTCTCTATAAACCGCATGGCACTCATGATTTCTGCACGATGTAAAAGTTGGCCAGCGTGTACATATTCGAAAGTGAAGTCGCCAATATACGAAAGCTGCTCCCGAAATGCCATAAATTCTAGGGGAAACTCAGCTACATCTGTGGTCATCGTGTTCCCCGATTTAAATTTCACAGCAATGTCTCTGTACAAGTCTCGAAGCATAGGTGCCATGATGGACTTATGGATTTTATGATCCGTAACAAATTGGTTTAAATCAGCAAATTCTTTCTCCAGCTCTTCCTTGGAAACCTTTCTCTGCACCCATGCAAGAAAATCAGCCAGTTTCTGCTGAAATTCCTCCTTTCTGTCATTATGGTATTGGAACCGATGCGCGGGTGTTTTCACTACTTTCTCTGTATGATAATAGAAATCCTCACTCACATTTTGAGCTTCCGTGTAAGCTTGTTTGATGGATTCCCAGCCTCGGTGCGGACCGCCAAAAGCGACGGATACCCTTTGATTCAAATATTGATGCAAATGAGAGACGATCTGACTCCCCAATGTCTGGCAAGCATATTCCGTATCCATCTCACTGCGATTATTTTCCCAGGAAAGAAAGCCGATAAAACGATTATCGGAGAGATCCGTAGCTACACCCCTGCCACAATTCATCACCGTTTCTTCGATTACATTTGTAATCGCATATTTCAAGATGTTTTGGTCAACCGCTGTATATTCATTTCGGAAACTTTCATACAGATTCATTTCAACAATAAAGCAGCAATAGTTGGCTTGAAAGAAATGGAACTGCATGCGATTAGCGAAATCCGATGCCCGATGAGTTGGTATTTCGCCTCTGATCAGCTCGTTAAAAAATTGCTTGCGGACTCTATATTTATTTTCAAGAACGGATATGTTTAAAGATTGCAATTCCTCTTCTTTTTTCTTAACCTCATCCAGAATTCCGGCTGCCTTATCCAAAGCTCGATCCAAATCTGCTTCCCTGAGCGGAACCTTAACAATATACTCCAATACGTTGGCATGAATAGCTCGCTGTGCGTATTCAAAAGACGAATAGGCGGTCAAAAGAATGTATTGGGTATGGTGCAGCTCCGGCTTTAACTGCTCAATCATGGAAATCCCATCCATTCGCGGCATGACGATATCGGAGATTACGATATCTGGTTTAAGCTTTAAGATCTCCTCTATCCCCTTAAGCCCATTATTCGCTTTGCCCACTAAATGGAATCGCGTTTCCTTGTGGGAGAGCTCGCTAAAATATAATTCCAATCGTTGAATGATTAGATCTTCATCGTCAACAATGAAGCAGGTGTAGTCTCTCACCATCATGCATCTCCTTTAAACATACCTGCCGGGAATATTGCGCGGACACGGGTTATTTCCTTAGGTATGCTTGTGATTTGGAGCCCGAACTGTTCTCCATAGTGAAGTCTTATTCGACCATGAATATTGTTTAACCCGATTCTTTTCCTTTTTACTTCGTGATCACTCGGATCTGCGACTAAAATATGCTGTATGCGATCCGCTGGAATTCCTTCGCCTTGATCAATGACTTCGATCATGACATTGCAGCCCTTCCTGTACGCATGAATCGTAATCGAGCCTTCGATTCCACCACCGTTATAGCCATGGAAGATACTATTTTCCACAATGGGCTGCAGCAGCATTCGAAAAACCGGAAAATCCATTAACCCATCTTCGATATGTTCAATCAAGTGGAAGTGCCTGTTATAACGAATGTTCTGGATCGCGATATAATCCGATACATTCTGCAGCTCCTGACGTAGTGAAACCTTCTCCGAAGCGTCGGCGATCCCGTATTCCAATATTGAAATGAGAGACCCGATTACCACATCTACTTTCTCTATTTGTCCGAGACGTATGACATTGCTGATTGATCCAAGCGTATTATATAGAAAATGAGGGTTTATTTGAGATTGCAGCACTTGGATTTCCAGTTTCCGCTCCAGTTCATTATGAAGTTCTGCTCGCCGAATCAGTTCCACTATTTGCTGCAGCATACGGTCGAATGCTAGGGAAAGATCGCCGAATTCATCGTTTCGGTTCATCGTCATTGTCGTTGTCAGGTCGCCTTGCTCCACCCGCTTCATTTTTGTTTTGAGCGCATAGAGCGGATTCCTTATGTATTTGGCAATAAAAAAGGAAATGAACAGACTTAATAGAAGACCTGCGGCTAGAAGCCCGATATAATAGGCTTGCAATCTGGACAACGCAGCTTCCATGCGAGATTCATCGTTCATCGAGATGAGGAACCAATTGAATTTCTCCGTCGGTTTCTTCAAAATGGAGACCGGTAAGCCATCTTTGGTATGGAGCTGAAGGCTTGTTCCCGTCGTATCCAGAATTTGTTCCGCCGACGTTTCCCCGACTGAAAAAGTATGATCTTGAATACTGAGGGGTCCTCTATTTTCCGAAAATCCAGCAATGATTTTACCCGATGTGGTGATCAGAGCTAGATTCATTTGTTCTTTTTTATTAATCTTAAACAAGGTTTCTTCAATTGCATTGAGATCCAAATCTACGGCAATGGCCATAGGAGTCGGAGCGCCGTTCAGATATCGCACCATCGTAACGGTCCAGCCGGAATACTTCGATTTATAAGGATCACTAACAAATGTAGTCCGTTTGTTCTTGTCGGCCGCATCAAACAAAGGTTTTCTATCCGATAAAGGTTCATCGAAAATTCGCGTAGTCGTACTTCCGCCTAGAATAGATAAATCACTATTGATCAAGTAAATGTTACTCACGTAGTTACTATTGAGTTCATAGAGCTCTCTTAATTGCTTTTTAATCACTTCCGTATTGGCAATGTTTGCTTTCACCGAAGTTTCGACCGAGAACAAGATCGTCTGGAAGGAAGAAAAATTTACCGTTAGATACTGGTCAACTTTGTCCAATATTTGGTTTGTGTAATAAATGTCATTGGTTCTTATTTCCTTCTGGACATAGCGATAGGACAATTGGCTTATCAATATGATGCAGCTTAATACAAACGCAAACACAATCATAAATAGTTTTATAGGCAAGCTGATTCTTCTTCGCATCGGTCATCTTCCTTTTAAATCTGGATTAAACTAAGCATAGCATAGGACAACAAAGAGAGGGGCTATTTATCGCCACTCTCTTCGTCTTATTACTTGATTAGGCCTGCTTCTTTAAATTGTTTAACGGCTGTATCCTTATATTTCTGCATGTCGAACTTGGTATCCAATGTTTTGAGGAAATTGTCCCAGTTCGTAAGAGGGTCTTTGCCCGACATAAATTTGACTAAGCTTTCATTAATGAAACGTGTGCGATCTGCCGCCAAGGTGTCGCTCGGGTCTGCAGTCAACAAATTTCCAGGCAAAGTAGGACCCACATACTGTTGATTGTTCGTGAAAGCTTCTGCTGTCTTCGGATTCTGGAAGCTGAAGTACTCAGCATCATCGCCACGACGCGGCATTCTATAATGATCTACCCATAGGTACTTCTCTTTCATTTCCTTGGATAATTCAGAGGTTTTATTTTTGATCTTGCCGTCTACGACATCCCAATGAATCCCTTTAATTCCGTATGCGAAATTCGGGTAGGCTTCTTTGTCCGTAAATAGATATTCCAGCATGGACAGGATCCGAATGATTTTGTCCTTATCCGCTCTCTTGGAAATGGCCCATGAATTGCCTTGGAACGATTTTCTCTCTACGATTTGATCGCCGTAAGGCCCCTTCATTGGAGGAATGACGATCCATTCCGGTACCTCTCCGCCGATTTCTTTCATTTTCTGCTGATAATCCGGTTCCAGTCTGCGGGCATCTCTGATCATGAAGCCAACTTTACCTTTAAATAGCTTTTGGTCCAACAAATCAGGCGTATTCATCGTCACCCAGTCTGGGTCCACAACTTTTGCTGTCATCATTTTATTGATGTAAGCGAGCGCTTCCTTCATTTTAGGATCAATAAATAGGAATACTGGTTTATTGTCTTTCACTTCAATAGCTGAAGGAGGATTGACGCCAAACATCCACATCAAGCTATCGAAGCCGTAGGTTTGCAGATTACCTTCTTTATTCATACCGCCGATGAATCCGTACGTATCGTTCTTACCGTTGCCGTCTGGGTCTTTCTCCGTAAAGGCTTTCATCACTTCGAACAGCTCGTCAGGGGTTGTCGGTACTTTCAAGCCTAGCTTTTTTAACCAATCATTGCGGATGAAGAAGCTTCGACTGATACCGTTTACATTATCATAACCTGGAACTCCAATCGTTTTGCCCAGATATGACGTCGCCTCCCAGGAGTCTTTACCAAAACGCTTCTTCAATTCGGGAAATTGATCCAAGTACGGGGTCAAATCCGCAAGAACACCTTGGTCATAATATTGCGCGAGATCGGACCGGCTCTTCAAGAAGAGCAAATCTGGAATATCTCCGCCTGCAATCAACGTATTCAGTTTGGTTGTGGCCTGCCCAGCTTGAGGAATCGTCATATCCAAGTCGATGTTCATCGCCTTCTCCAACATTTGACGTTGAATATCTTCCTCACGTGGAGGTAGCGGAGCGGCAGCATTGAAAGTACCTTGGTTAAACATCGAGATCTTCATTTTGTTCGCAAACTTGTTAGCCTCGGATTGAGGGCTGCTCGAAGCTGTCTGCTTAACTTCTTCTTGGTTCCCACATGCTGACAATAGCGTTCCCAGCCCTACGATAGCAGCCAGAACAGTAAATGTAATCTTTTTACGTTCCATATTGACCTCTCCTTTTGCTTGTATATATATTATCACGGTGTCCCCGTAACAACCTAGGTAGGAATTGCCTTTTAACCTTTAATCGATCCCATGAGTACACCCTTCGTAAAATGCTTTTGCATAAATGGATAAACAATCAAAATCGGAACCGTCGTCACGACAATAGCAGCCATTTGCACAGCGAACTTGCTAACCGTTCCGGAATTGGCCATCGAATCAGCGCTTTGTGTTGCGACGTTAAGCAGAATGTTGCGCAAGACAACTTGCAGCGGCATTAAGTTCGCATCATTCAAGTAAACAATGGCATCGAAATAACTGTTCCAATGCCCCACGGCGTAAAACAAGGAAATCGTGGCAAGAACGGGCAAAGACAGGGGTAAAATAATTCTCCAAAGTGACTGAAGTTCACTTGCGCCGTCGACCCTCGCCGATTCCTCGATTTCAGCAGGTAATTGCTCGAAAAAGCCTTTAATAATGACCAGATTAAATGCACTAATGAGATGTGGAATAATCAATACCCACGGACTGTCTAACAATCCCAGTGAGCGGATTAACAAATACGTTGGAATTAATCCTCCGCTGAACATCATGGTAAATACAATGAATATCAGAAATGTGCTGCGCCCTGGCAAATATTTTTTGGACAACGGATAAGCGGCTAGGACCGTAAATAACACATTAAGCGCAGTGCCTACGATCGTTCGAAACAGAGTAATTTTATACGCCTGCCCTATACCATGAGAAATGAATACTTCTTTATAGGCTACGAACGTAAAGGTTTCTGGAATAATCACAATTCCCTTTCTTAACACTTCCGATTCTGGCGTCATGGAAACAGCAACAACATACAAAAAGGGAAGTAAACAAAGTAGGGCTAGTATGCTAAGAATAAAATATACGACTGCTTGCCATATTTTTTCCCCGAGTGTCATATTGATCATTTATAAAACCACCTCACCAAATTTGCCCATCGAATTTTTTGGCAATCTTGTTCGCAGCCAATACTAAAGCAAATCCGATGATAGCTTTAAACAATCCTACAGCAGTAGCCAAACCAATCTTAAGACGCTCTAACCCTTCTCGATATACCCATGTGTCGATAATATCGATCTTCTCCTGGTTAAAGCTGTTGGCAAACATAAATATCTGGTCAAAGCCAGCATCCAGAATATGACTTAATTTGAGGATCAGCATCAGAATAATGACGCCTCGAATGCCGGGTAATGTAACATGCCATAGCTGTCTCCACTTGGAAGCGCCGTCAATTCGAGCTGCTTCATATAAGCTAGGATCAATGCCTGCTAAAGCGGCAAGGTACAAGATCGCTCCCCAGCCAATATCCTTCCATATTTCCGATAAGATGATCAGCAGTCTGCCCCAAGCTGGTTCCGTTAGAAAGGAGATCGGGTCAACACCATTTTGCTTCAAAATCATATTAAAAAGGCCATCTCCCGGGGCTAATAATGCCACCATCAGTCCATAAACGATGACCCATGACAGAAAATGGGGCAAATAAGTGATCGTTTGTACAATTTTCTTAAACCATTGGGTATAAACTTCATTGAGCAGCAAAGCTAGTACGATGGGAGCGGAGAAACCGAACAATAGCTTATACAGCGATATGATAATCGTATTTCTCATAATGTCCCAGAAATAAACGCCATTGATAAAATCTTTGAAATTTTTCAATCCCACCCATGGGCTATCCCATAGTCCCAAAGCCAGGTTATAGTTTTTAAAAGCAATAATGATTCCCGCCATAGGAATATATTTGAATACGGCAAAGTACACTAATGCCGGAAATAAGAGAGCATACATTACTTTATATCTTTGTATCGTTCTTATCCATGAATCCCGCTTTTTGGGGGTGGGAATGGCGTCCGCTGCCAATTTTGCTTGCATATCATCACCTCATCTTTGTTTATATTTGTATAATAGCACCCCCCTATCGGATAAATTTCTGTGATTTCTTGAATTTCTTATAAGATATTAAGTAAGTACAGCCTTGGATAATTCCAATGCAATAGGCATGAAAAAAAACGGACAGAGTGAGCTCCACCGTTTCTAGGTGCTTTCACTTGTCCGTAAATTATTTCATATTCACTGCAATCCAGGCCATTGCTTTAATTCAATTTCGTATCGATCATTCTGCTAATCATTGCCACTGCTTCCTCGCGCGTAATCTCATTATTCGGCCTTAACGTACCATCCGGATATCCGCTAATAATCCCTTGCTCAACGAGCATTGGAACGTATTCGTTCGCCCAATTCGGGATTTGGCTTCCATCGAGGAATGAACTACCCGCTCCGGCTGCCTTGCTGTCTCCAGCTTTCAAGATGCGTCCGATAATCGCGATCGCTTCAGCTCTTGAAATGGGCACCGAAGGCGAGAGATAAAGCTCGTTTTGACTGGAAGTTCCCCCCAGCCATTGGTTCGTAAGTGCCGTAGACATATAAGGCACTGCCCATGGTGCTACATCGTCCCGATCCGCGTATTCCATCGGAAGGTTACTGGATGAAAGCACAGTGCCCATTGCCCCAACTACGATCTTGGCAAACTCTTGCCTTGTAATGGATCGCGTAGGTGCAAAGATAAGGCCATCCCCCTGATTAATGCCATTCACCGCACCAATCGATGCGAGACGATAGACCATATCGCGAGACCAGCGATTGTTCATATCTTTGAAATCCTGCATATCTGCGTTATACAGGAGAGCATACTTGCTAAAATGCGGAAGTGTCGCAGTTATCGTACCTGCTAGCGGATTCATCACGCCGCCGATATATTCCCACTTCTTCGTTCGCTCGTTATACCAATAAATACCAGCCTTACTTGGATCCTGAATCTCTTCTAAATTAAAGCGGATCGTAAGCTCCGCAGGCTCTTTCAGCTTAATCGGTTTATCAAACTTAAATTCATAGATATCGCCTATGACTTTCAAGCCTTCACTTTCATAGGCTTTCGGGTTCCGCACTACGCCAATCCCAAGACCTACGTTCTCTTGCATTGGCTGCGCTGCAAATCGAAGTGCCGCTCGATCACGAATTTTCACAATCGATTCTTGATTAGGCACAAGCTTAGCCGAGGTGACGAACTCCACATCCTGCTCCAGCTCGATGAGCCGTTTCAGGATATTTTGCAAGGTTTCCTCCACTACTTTATCAGCTTGCTGCTGCGAATCACTGGAAGAACCGTCTCCGTCAGGATTCGGGTTCGGATTCGAAGGCGTCGGCGGAATATACCAGTCATCATAGTTAGGTTTAGATGGCGGAGGTGCATCTGACTTCTTGCCGACTTTAACGATGAGCGTATCCTCAAATGCGTATTCTGTCGTCACGGCATAGGAGGCTTTGACAACCAGCTCGCCCTCATAGTCTGCTGCAACCTGCCCTTGCTCCGAAACGGAGCCGTTGGCGTCACCCAGAATCATACTCCAGCCTACTTGACTAGGATCAATAACTGTAGATACGCCGTTCTTATCCACACCTACGAGCTCTAACGATTGCTTGCTGCCTGCCGGAAGGCTGAGTTCTTCTCCATCAGCCGCTAGCTTTCCTGAGGCTTCAGCAACAGGTCGAAGCTCCACCTTCACGAATGCATCCACGGCTTGATTCATAACTTCGGAGCTGTATGTCGTCTCATTGTCGGCATCATCCTTTGCGGTGATGACAATAGCCTTCGACAAGTAACCCTCGATCGGCAAGGCATGTTCGAAAGCCCCATCCGTTTCAACGGTAATAGGCTGCCCATTGATGCTTACTTTGCTTCCCGGCTCTGCTACCCCTTTGACCAACACCGTTTTATCGGTAGAAATGGAGCCTAGTCGCTCAATCTTGAGGTCCGGTGCTGTTGTATCTGAGAATACCCTTGTGCCGCTGCGTGTTTGGTCCCCGCTCGCATTCGTGGATAGGAGTTCAATCAAATTGGTCCCTTCCTCTAAGGGAATAGTTTTCTTCCAATCAGCTCCCGAGAAAGTGCCTACGTTTTTATCATTCACACGAACGATTGTGGAAACCGATTGATCTGCATGCAGCTGCAATTGGAAGGATTTCTCATTCACGACATAGGTTTTCTGATCACTTTGTCCATTTTCTCCATACGAATTCGTAATAGGCTCGTTATTCATATTCAGTTGAGTTAGCTCAACCTTGGCTGGGTTAGGTACCGGTAAGTAAGCCCCAGCAGAAATAGCTGGTTCACTATAAACCTTGCCACCTTGGACCTTCTTGTACGCACCGATGGATACCTTATAGGTCGAGCCAGGAACGAGTCCAACCGTTGTGCCAGTGTCATCTTTGATCATTCCGCCAAGGGTTGTTTCCTTAGCGTCTCCTGGCACATCCACGGTGCCTATGCCTGTTACAGGTTTATTATTCTCATCCAGCAGTTGGATCGTGTAACCGTCTACCGCCTGCGGCGTTTTCCAAGATACGCCCAGCAAACCGCTGCCTGCGGGTACTGCTTTAACCTCTTGCGGTTGTACAGGCTGATGAGGATTTACAATTGTGATGGCTGCAACGCTATATCTGCTGTCCAGATTCGTGTCGCCTTGCGATAAAACGGCTTTGACGTAATAAGATCCGCTTGCTATCGTCTCAGGGAGTGTAATCTCCGTAGTCCCATCCTGAACAGAAATGTCTTTGACTAACAGGCGGCCTGGATCATTTTCGTTATTCGTGCTTAGGAAAAGAGACACTTTTTCATTCGTCGTATGATCCCCTTGCCAGTTCACCCTGACTTTATTGCCACCCTCAGGATCAACCGTTGCGTTTACATTCGACAAGGTTGCAGGTACGGTTACATCCATCAATGACCATTCAAGCGGTTGGTCGGACTTCACTTTCCAATTCCCCGCCATGTTACTTACAAGCTGCTTTTGGATTGAAACGTACACGCGCTTCTCTAGCGTTCCCGATTGCGAATCCTCTGGGGTAATTTCCTGTACCAAGTAGTTTTCGTCGATCGTAAGCGGATAATCCTGGCCGCTCGGATCTGTGACTTGTAGATTTGGCGGCGTTTCCCCCGTGTACTTGAGTTCAAACAACGCTGCTTCTTGATCAGCTGTGACCGGAATTTCATACTCGTTGGGGTTAGATAAAATACTTACACGATCAGCAGATTTCATCGATACTGCAGGTTTCTTCGAGCTTGCGACGCGTTTAATGTTCGTCCCGAAGGTCATCGCTGACACATTCCCGGAATCATCGATGTACTCCTTTTCCATCAGCCCTTCCGCTTCCGGCAGCATGTCTGCCGTTAACCGCGACGATGCGAGTGTCGGCCTGCGGCTTCCCCAAGCATATTGATAGCCAAACGGAATGCCAATAATTCTGACCTTCCCCCAAACCTTCTCGGAGCTGATCTCTCCTGATGCATGAGCGATTTCTTTGCCGCCAACGATCGGAACCGCTCTAGGGATTCTGACTGTTAATGAGCCTCCACCCGCCATGTAAACAGGACCTAACAAGCCATGCTTGGACGAATCATATTCGAAAAGAACATAGACTTCACCTATAATCGCATCGAAAATTTCAAGCCTTGCTCCAGCCTTAAGCGCAATACCGAAGTTGGTTAATGAATCTTGAAAGTCGACGCTTCCGTACACTTCTTTGAGAATCGGAAACTTCAGAATCTCAAATTCACCGAAAAATTCCATCCCCCGCATTGATAATCCCAGCGTCACATTATCTGCCGTTATAACCTTGGCAACACTTAGCCCCCCAATCATGACAACTTTCAGTGGAGGCAAAATATTAAAATTGCCTGTAACCGTGTCATACAGATTACGGAACCCGCCACCGCCTTTGGTGATAAAGGCCACAGGTGCTATCGGGATTAGCGGAATTCCAGGCTCCCCGCCAACGACGAAGACGAAGTTATCAGGGATTGACACACCGCTTTCCGTAAAGCGCAGCGTCAGCAAGCCATCCAATTCAACAACCTGGAATTGAACATGCCCCTCGATTTCGAATTTCTTATCAAAGGTATCCAGCATGACCCTGCCGCTTGCGCCAAAATCAAGCCCAGGCACCATGCCCTCCGGCAATCCGGCATAACCTTCCGCGCGGAGTCCCATGAAGCCGAAGGTGTTTGCCCGCCCGAACATATTCGTCTCTTTTCTCATCCCGAACTTCGCTTCATCCAGGGATAAGCCCACCTTAAGCATTTCATCGGTCTGGTCTTTCTCAGCCCCGTCTCCCTGCCCATTTCCTGGCGGCGGAGGCGGTGGATTCTGATTGTTATTCCCGTTCGGATCTTTCTCCTCTTCCTTTTTCTGTCCTGGGTTGAAGTTCATCGACACCGACCCGCCAAAAGAAACACTCTCATTCCCAATGACTGCATTCTTAATCTCCACTTGGAAGAAGGACATATGCTGCAATACCGACAAACCTTTCAGCACTTCCCAGTTAATTTCGATAGGCTTCTGCCCATCATCTTCGTTCGCATCCAGTGAATAGCGGCTTCCATCAACCAATTCGATACTAAACGGACCAAACGAAAACGGAAAACCAGGAATGGACAGCACGCCGTTCCCTTTCAACTCAATGTAGTTTCCTTCATGGGAAAGGTCCTGATCATTTTTTTGAATCACCATTTTTTGCGAGGCTTGCCCGAAAATCGCGCTCAATTCCTTCGATGTATCGTGGCGGATGACCGAATTAATGGTCGCTCCCGCTCCAATTTCAAAGTACGAATTGTCTCCAGCCAGCGAGCGAATCGGCCCTCGGAACTCAAGCAAGGCTTCTTTCGAGGCACTTGCATACTGATGCTTCAAATCAGCTAGCTTGGACTCATTTTCAACCGGAACCAGATTGTAAGTCTCATTTCCCTTCCCATCCATGTTCTCGCCAACGACGAGCAATATCCCGTAGTCTCTCGTTTTATAACGCTTGTCTCTTGTGAATTCGACCTTCTTCTCGAACGTACCGATCACGCCGGCATTAATTCGAATGATGTAAGTGCCTGGCTCTTCCTTAAGCGGAGGCCACAGCGTGTCTTTCAGCTGGACCGTGATTTGTTTATCATCCACAACAGTGACATCCGTACTCGGAACGAGCACTTGCGCCCCATCACGTTCACGGATCATCTGCACTTGCCATTCGTTTGAACCCTTTAGAACCTCGAACCCTTTGCCTTGCAGAGCTATCGTAGGATTCTCATCCAGCATATACAGTTTCTTAGGAAGCGCCTCTAGAACCTGCACTTCGGGAATTTTGCCTGATAAGGCTGGCAGGACGACAAAGGAAGCTTGTATGTTTTCTTCGCTGCCGGCTGCTTGTACAATAACTTGAAATTGTGCAGCTTTATACACTTTTTGCGGCTTTGGCCTCACTTTCCAAGTAACCGTCTTGACCTCGCCAACCTTCATGCCTCCTACCGCTTTCGTTGATCGTTCTCCTTGTACTAGCTCAAGCTCAGCAGGTAATCCAAGAACGGCCTGAACATTCTGCTGCTCTACGGAACGATCGATCGAATTGTCGATATCCACACGAACCTCGAACTCCGCTTCCTTATAACCAGTCCCATTTTCATTAACCTTTAATTGTTTCGGCGCCCCAATTTGCAGCCCGTAGGTCGCTTCCTTTTGAGAGGTAAAAAAGCTGCCTAACCCGTAGTAAGTTTCAAACACAGCTTCCTGACCAGGAGCAAGATTCGAAGGATCCCAGTACATGGCAACGGCACTGTCCGCCGAACCATAAGCATTTTGCGTACTTGTAAAATCCAGCTGCGGATTCACCGTGTAATCCCATTTGGTCTCGGAAATACCATTCCAATGGGCAAGAATCATCCGATTCGGCGATTTATTTCCCCAGCCCTGCATGAAGCCGTATGACATCACCTTTGGATTCAAAGGGTTGTCTGTCGCTCTCCAATAATACGGAAGTGACCCTTTCGATTTTCGTTTCATTTCGAATATACGTATTGCCGCCTGATAAGGAGATGGGAGAAGCATCCTGCGGTCCCAGCATCGTATCAAGCAGAATGCGAGACCCGACATTTTGATCTTGTTTCGTCGTGTTTTTAACCTTGTAAGAGACTTTTATGTTACCCGCATTCGGGTTCGTTTGGTCATCTACTAACGTTAGCGTCTGAATAATATCTAGACCCTCGATATGCCAGACGGATTGGTTCGAGAGGCCTTTATTCTCAGGCGAAAAAGTAAAATAACCATTCGTCCCTAGAAATCCGTAACCATTTCCATAAATAAAATCTTTGCCATTAATGCGGAATGTCGTAAACGATGTTTCTGGCAGTTTATCGCGGAACAGCAGCGGTTTGTTGTCGTCGCTTGTTTTGAGCGGAGACCCCATCTTCGTCATCACGCTGAAGCGTCCTGTTTGCTTATTGACACTTACATCCATGAAATCATTCGCAACCGTGAGCGGCTGAATTTCCGCATCGATCGCAAGCGCCAGCTCTCCACCGATAGGCAGACATAGTACAATTGTCATCATAATGAGTGCCATTTTCTTCCAAATCCTTGCTTGTACCGCCTTCATGATTCACTCTCCTCTACAAATGAGGAAAAGCATCAACCATCAAAGAAAAGTTGATGCTTCCTCGTTATTCTGAAGATTTCGTTGGTAAAATGTAGACATGAACGAGCTTCGTCTGACGTTCTTGGTCTTGGATAAAGAACGTATATAAGCCATATTCCTTAACCGGTAAATTGCCATTTGCTAGAGCTTGCCCAAAGGTCTTAAAATCGCCTTTATTTTTATATCCTCGGGCCCATTTCACTTGACTTGACCCTTGTTGTCCGAACAGCTTCAATTGAATCGCATCGCCATAGACCACTGCTTCCGTATCCTGAAGCTGCTTCGAATTGACAAACAGCGTGAAGGTCGTTGGCGCGATAACAATCGCTTTGCGCACAACAACCATTTGATTACCGGCGCGATCCGTCGCTTTGTAAGTAATCTCGTATTCCCCGGGTACCCCGGCTTGAATATTGTGGGACACACTGAGCTTTTCCTTCAAGTTGCCATCAAGATTGTCAGATACTTCAACATCGGAAGCTGGGTTAATAGCCGTTGTTCCAACATCGATTAGCAGCTGCTCTCCGCTTAAGAATCGAATCTTCGGCGCTTCTCGATCGATATTGTTCACATCGATTCGCAGACCATATTTGTTATTCAAAGCATCTGCCGCTTCTACCCAACGTGTTCCATTTTCCGTGAAGGTTACGACATTTCCTGTAATTCCTACATATGTCAGTGCCCTGTCAGCTGTTAATGTGACCGTGACGTTGTTTTTTGTAGGCATTGTTTCGCTGTAAGCATATGTAACCTTCGCCGTTGCTCTTGTGATATTACTTACCGTCGCTATGGCTTCAGCGGTGTTACCGGCTAAATCTTGAACGAGGAAAGTAAAAGTTCCATTCTCTTTGAAAACAATCTGGTTGGATCTGTTATTATTCAGCACTTGGATGGGCTCATTTGCTTCTACTGTTACAATAACATCATCCTTCGTTGGTGCTGTCTTGCTGTATGTAACGTTCAAAACGGGGCGCGTACGATCGATATTGTATACATTCGCCGTTACTGTCGCTTCATTGCCCGCACGGTCTGCTACACGGAATACATAGTTCCCATTTGCTGTGAAATCACGAGAAGTACTGCCATTATTGCCGATGATAGTGATCGGTTCATTGGCTTCAACGCTTGCGCGAACGTCTGTATTGGTCTTCGTCGTCATGGACGTTGAATATTGAACACTAGCCACAGGTGGCGTCTTATCAATCCGATCCACATTCGCATTAATCTCACGCTGATTGCCCGCTGCATCTTGGTAAACAAACTTAAATGCACCATTCTGCGTAAACGTATATGTCGTCAGTCCTTCGTTATTGACAACGGTTGGCAGTACTCCGGAATTATCCTGAGCCACTAACGTAGCGACCACATCATGATTCGTCCATCCCACTTCGCTGTAATTCACGATCGCCGTTGGGGGAGCTCGGTCGATTACGGTTACCTCCGCTGTTACTTGACCTTCATTTCCGGCTGCGTCTCGATAATAAAACACAAAACTTCCGTTTTCTTTGAATGTATACTGCGTACTTCCTTCATTGTTGATTACCGTTACAGGATCATCTTCACCCGTGAAGGAAAGGGATACCGTAACATCTTGCTTCGTCCATGTATTCTCGCTATACGTAAGCACTGGCACTGGTGATTGTTTATCAATAAAATTGACCGTTGCCGTCTTTTGAGAGATATTCCCAGCCTCGTCTTGAAAAATAAACGTATGCGAGCCGTTTTCCGTAAAGGTATACGTATCGCTTCCAGCTATCGTAACTACGCCATGATTGTCATCATAGGTAATTAAAGTCACGGTCACATCTTCATTCGTTTTACTCTGCGTGCTGTACATCAAATCTGCTGTAGGAGGCACCAGATCGATATTTTGGACCACGACCTCTCCCTCGCTAGTCAGTGAAGTGCCCCCATCCAGCAGCGAATATTGAAGTGTCCCATTCGTTTTAAAATCATAGACCGCCTGCTGAACCGTCTGTGAGACCAGAACTGCATCTTCAGGTACAACGATATGGCTTACTGACAGCGCAGGATTGCCAGACGCATCTACCGTCACACGAACGGGGCCGTTCGTCCAATCGCTAGGAGATAAGGTCACCGCTGCATAAGGCAAACTTCGATCAATTCCATTCACCGTCGCCACAGCCTTACCGACATTACCTGCGTCATCTACAAATTCAAACTCAAAAGAACCGTTATCCGTAAATAGGTACTCCTTGCTCCCACTGCTAGGTTTCGTCACCCTTACCGATTCGTTAGTAGCTAAGGTTGCTTTCACATCGCTAGCGGTGCGCCCTGCAGGACTATAGGAAACCACGCCTACCGGGTTCGTATTGTCGAGCTGGAACAGCGAGTTTGTGCGGCGGATAGCCTCATTCCCTGCTTTATCCGTTACCTTTGCCCACAAATACCAGAGGCCATTCGCCCCGCTCAATTCGGCCTTATGATCTGCACCTAGCGCGGTCCAGGCAGTCGGAGCCGTACCTGCATTCATCGACCAGGCATAGGCATAAGTAAGCTCGTTAGCCGCAGTCATATTATCCGTTGCTGAAATAACTGAGCTTGCCGCTTTCTTTTTGTCGGAAACTCCCTCTACACTGAACTGAATCTGTGGCTTCGTCTTATCGATCCAGGTCACGGTTGCGACTGCCGTATTCTCATTGCCTGCTTTATCGCGAAATACGAACGTGTACGTTCCGTTTGCTTGGAACACATAGCTGAATCCGCTGAGATTGACTACATCGATTTCACCTGAGGCTGTATTCGTATCCGTTGCTGTCAATGTCGCCGTAACGGACTGATTCGTGATTTGTGTTGTGTTGTAGGTTATTTTCACCGCAGTCGGTTTCGTTACATCATAGATAACCGTATCCGAATAGGTCGTACTGATGTTGCCAGCCGCATCACGGTATCGGACAGAGATCGTCCTTACACCTTCCGTTTCCGGGATGGTAACGAGCTTGGAAGCGGTAAATGCTTCCCAGCTCCCCCAAGTTGTGCCTCCGTTCGTCGACAGCTGCATATCAATGGGTCCATGCAAATCTGTCGCTGTGAGCTCTACCGCTACAGACTTGTTGTTCGTTTGTTCTACAGGGATATGTATCGTACCGGTGGGTGCGAGGTCATCCAGCAAATATGGACCGCCCCGCGCCAGCTGCCAGTTGCCGGCTTGATCATAAACCTTGGCATGAATGTAGTACGTACCCGATTTATTTTCAATTTTAAAGGTTCCGTTCGTCGAGCTGCTCCATGTCGCATCGTTTCCGTCGGATGTCGCTTGATTCGAGACGGCATACTTAATAACATAATTCCCAAGCGCTGTCGTGATATTATCTGACAAGCTAAGACTTGTCGTAACCGATTTACTGTACGTGCTCGTGCTTGGATTGCTAAAGGCAACTGTTGGTTTCGTATTATCCAGCACAAAGCCCTGTGTTGTACTTGCATAACCGATGTTCCCTGCGCTATCTGCAGTCTTGATATGTAAATATTGCGTGTTATTCGCATTCGCTGGGGAAGATAGTGTTGCGCTGTGAGACGTTTTGGAGCCTGTTCCATCATAAAATAGCTTCCATTCCGGAGCGCTAGGACTTGGGGCTGTTACACTGCTAGACCACAAATAGCTTGTCTGGCCGAGCGTTCCCCTAGCTTCCGCCAAGGATACAGTCACTTGTCGCACATTGGCAGGCGCGCTATTCCCTTGCTCAGAGAAGGTTATCGCCGGTGCTGTTTTATCGATGACATAATCCAGACTTTCCAGCGTCCTCACATTCGTCGCATTGTCCGTTGCCGTGATTTTCAGCTTATAATTGCCTTCCAGGCTGTTCGGAACGCTTAACGTTCCTAAAGCGCTGCTTACGGTACCTGTCGAGTAGGAAACCCCTTCCTTGAACCATTCGTAACTCCATTGTTTCAAGCCCGAGAAGGCGTCGAGAACTGAGTACGTCACGTTTTGACTTTTTTGGGCGGTACTTGATATAGGTCCGAGCGTAATTTTGGGCGGTTCATTGTCAAACATAATCGAGCCAGATGACCTGATGGTCGTATTGCCAGCAGCGTCCATTGCTTTGGCGTGTAAAAAATAGATGCCTGTGCCTGGCGGATCTAATGCGGCCGCTCCACTTAGAATGCCCGTTGAAATCTCCTCGTCTCGTGGCGGCAGCACTTTCTGAGTCCACGTATAATAAAGGTTGACATTCTCATTCACTGGCGTGTCATTTGCTGTTATAGTAACGCCATGGCTTTTCTTAATAATGCCAATCGCGTACTGCCCGAATGCTATCGTTGGCGGTTCATGATCATAATTGAACGGTCCAGCCGAGCTAATCGTTTCATGCCCGACCTTGTCTACAGCTCGTGCATGAAGATAGTAGGTCCCGTTACCTGTAGGGTCGGGAGCCGTCGTTCCGCTCACTATGCTGGTATTAATTTCCGCAGCAGCTGGCGGCGCAGCGCTTTGCGTCCACGTATAATAGAGTGACACACTCCCTTCAACGGGCAGATCAGTCGATGTTACCGTCACGCCATGGCTATTCTTATAGTCTGAATTGGATGATTGGCCAAATGTTATCGTAGGAGCGGTATTATCAATATAAACTTCGGTCTTGAACAAACTTTTGAAATACGTCACGTTATCCATGGAGGTTCCATCGCTAAAGTTCGTTTTGTAATTCGAGAAAGAATGCCAAGCATTTTCCAATTTGTTTGTATAGCATAATTCTGGCCCTTGCTTCATGATGAGTCGACCGGAGGCCATAGAAGCTCCGACCGTGTACTTAAATAAAGAGGGATAGCCCATATATTGGGGTGGTGTTTCAGGAATTCTAAAGATAGCCGGTGTTGTTTGGCTGCCTACCGTTTCCGTTATAACAATGCTGTCTTTGTGACAGGCAGCGCCACCATTCTCGAATTGCACATTCAAGTAAATGGTGTCCCCTGATTTGAGAAAGTACTTCCTCGTAAGTGGATCCAAACCCGGTGTTGCAATGACAGATATCCCGTCAGGCTGATGCATAGGGGCCGGCAATAAGGTGGCCGCCGCACTTACTTCACTCACATACGGTACAAGTCCCCCAATCAAGAGGATGAGCGCCAGTATGATTGAACTTATTTTTTTCATAGTACCTCCTATTTATCGATGCCATTTCCCTATACTAAATTATCAAATTACGACAATATTCCACGTTTTCACATACTAAAAATACCTGTAAATGCGACTAAAGCACCATACCCCAAATGGGGTATTATTGGTGTTTTTATTTAAAAAAGAAAAAACACCGTTCCACATACGCAATAAATGCATACATGAAAAGGTGTTTTAGGTTATTCGAGATCATTATTTCGACTTTTTCGTTCTCTCATCCAAAGCATTCAATTGATCTACATGATAATGCATATCCTGTAAGATTTCACTTACTTCATTATTTATCGTCGTTTCAACTTCCCCAACTTTACTCAAGTCAATTTGCGCTTGGTGCTGGCTATCCTTGATGTGGTTCAGTTCGGTACCTAGCTGCAGCGTTTCATTGGCGATCACTTTAACGCCATCCGATATCGTAAGGATATGGGCTGAGTTGACAGAAATTCGCTCTCTAACCGTATCCATCGTTTCTTCAAACGTAGAGAACGACGAAAAGCTTTCATTAATTTTCTCATCAATTGCTTGCAGCTGCGCTGTAATGTTACCTGCAGACTCCTCCGTTCCATGAGCCAGTTTGCTCACTTCCTGAGCGACAACGGCGAAGCCTTTACCATGCTCGCCTGCTCGGGCAGCTTCAATGGAAGCATTTAGCGCTAGAATTTTGGTCTGTCTGGAAATTCTGGAGATGACCTCACTCATCTCATTAACGACAAGGGTCATACTAATTAATTCATCCATCAATCCGCGTGTCGTTTGAATGTTATGACTTAATTGTTGATTCAACTGCTGAATATCCGTGAATTCATCGGATGTCATGTTCAGCTGATGACTATATTGGTTTAATTCCTCAGACTTTTTCTCATAAACGCTCACAAACTCCTCTAATTGCTCATAATTACCTAGAGAAGCTTTCTTAAGTCCTTCAATATTATGTAGATTGTCCTCTATACTCTTCGTCACATAGGCAGCAGAAGTATTCACGTGCTGTAGGGTGGATTTCATATTCGCTATGAAAACCGGAAGCTCCTCTTGAATCGAGTTGCCTTGGTCAGAGACAATAGAAAGGGTATCAATCACTTCTAAAATTTCCTTCGCAGATGGTCGGTCCGCTTGGTTCTCACCAATATAGGAATAACGAATCGTTTGATGTTCATCAATAATATACGTGCTTGGAATCGCAATTCGGAATGAATCCCATTTAATTGGCGTGAACACCTCATAAGACTTTATGACTTCTCTCGTTTCGTCCGAAAGAATGGGGAATTTGATGCCGTTCGCGTTAACATAATCTTTGATGTTGGCTAGCTTTTGTCCAGCGATGGCAATGAGATTTACGCCCTTTTCCAAAAATCGTTCGTAATACTCATTTAACTCTGGCATCTGTTTCTGGCAATTATGGCACCATGTTCCACGCAAGAAAATAATAACTAACGGCTTGCCCTTGAAATCTTCCAAACCCTTAATACCTTGTGTAGAATCTAGTCGAAATGGTGCTGCCTTTTTCCCTATAGATAAACCTTTCTTAGCCATGCTGCCACCCCAATTTAACATGATATTCGTAAATAGCTTCCTTCAGTCTAGCTGAAAACCAGTGGGAATGCTACCTTATTTCAGATAAAAAGTTTATATATTCGACAAAAAATGACCCGCTTTTAGGCCACAGCCTTAGCGGGTCATTTCATCGTTCTTTCAGTAGAGCTCCACCTCTGCAAAAGCCATCCGATACCGATTCGCATCACTTTCAGCATCATTTATAAGTTGTTACGCTCTATTCTTATTTTATTTCAATTCAATATACGGCGAATCATCTAAACCGAATCGAACGAACGTATATCGATCCGTATAAATTGGCGTATTCTTTTCTATGTCTTTATCCGTCCACCCAGGCTTATCCGTAAAGCTGTCAGGTCCTACCTTATAGAGCTCGCCTTTTATGTGATGATGCGGACCTAGCAAATTTCGGCAGCTGTTTGCCATTTCTACCTCGATTACATTTTCGCCTTTACGCAGGAAGGAAGTGATATCTGCCTCGTAAGGCTCCCAGAGAAACGTTCGAACCTCTTGACCGTTAATATACAATCGACTGACAATGGTATTTGGCGGTGTGGAAAAGCTCCATTTCGCCTCCAGCCAATCGTTTCTATCGATATATACCTTTTGTTCAATGTGAATTTTACCGCTATAGAAAGGAAATCCTTGACTAACGAGATCCCCCGTATGCACGGAAACAGGTAGTTCCGTAAGGACAAACGGACCCATCGTATGAACCGCTTGACGCTCTCCGCTCAGGTATGGCGAGCTTGACTCTACACCGAAGGACCCAATGATATAGATATTTTCGATTTCTGTTTCGAACGTCAGCTTATTTCCTTCCGATTCAAACTGTTTCGCATGCTCAATTGCTGCGTAAGTCTGAGAAGAGTTGTAGAAATAAGATTGAAGTCGAATTCGATTTACTCCTGGTACGATCCTTTCACTAATATTCACTTTCTGGAAAGAAATATCTCGCCACCAGCCAGAGCTTATTGATTCAATTGGTCGCCCGTTCAATTCGATTTTGACATCTTCCGGCTTCTCTAGGACCACATATACATCGCGCGAAGGATCAACATCAAACGCAACCTGGAATTCGAATTCTAGTTCGATATGAACAGGTCGTCCAAAAGCTAAAAGCAGTTCTTGAACGAAAACCACGGGCTGAGGGTCTGACCAAGCGCCGTAATCAACACGTAAACGACAAGTATCTAGCGTCAAACTGTTTTCCTCACGACTAGAAATCTGCCAAGTATGATCTAAAACGATTTTCGATTCTGGCTGCCAAGAAGTCGTTCTATTTGTATCAAACATCTCTTCACTTTGCGCTGCTTCTTCAGGTATGATCTTCACAACATAGGACTGTCCTGGATGAAAGGTCAATGAAATGCGTACGCCGCAATCTGTATCTTCCTGTTCGATAGGTATAACCCCGCCTGTCTCCAGGTCAATTAAGGATACTTTTCCTTTTCGGAACAGCTCTACCTGCACGGACTCATAACGTTCCTTACCGGAATTTACGATGTAGTACATGATCGCGCCGTCCAAAGCTAACGTCTGGACATTCATGGTATCCTCTGATACGTCTTTTCCGTCATGATCCAACATACGGATGGATGGAGATACTGTGCTGGACAAGGCGTTTAGCAGCGAACTAGAATGCCATTCGGGTTTCAGCGCTCTCTCAATTAGCTGATCTAACTCCTTATCCAGTTCTCCATTAATAAGCGTTGGAAATGGCGCAAATGCAACAAGGCAGCCGCCTTGAAGGACGAATTGCTTCAACAAATCAACCGTAACACGGTTCAAGGTTACACTTGGCGGAATGATCACAACTCGGTAGGATGCCTCGCCTACTATAAAGCTCCCGTTGCTGACACTACCGTGACGTTCAATAATGCTTTCACTGCCATAATCGTGCTCTACGAATGTTTGGCACATTTGGCGGGAAAGCTGGGTAAAAGCCTTATGGTAAGGCTCGATTTCTGAAGAATCCTCACCACATTGATGAACCCAAGCAGAGCGGATTGGGTGCAGAAGCAATACTTCGGGTTGACGTGTTCCTTCGGAAAGTAACATCGTCAGTCTCGCAAAGTAATCATTAAAACCTTTATAATCCTCCCACCAAGGCTGCTGATAAAATAGGGACGGCGGATAGTCACGTTTTCGTAGGCCTCTCAAGCTATATCCTTGCAAATGCTGACACATCAAATTAATCCCGTGGACAAATTGCCATTCGCCTATTCGCTTAAGATCCTCAAAGCTGACATTCCAGCCTGAACAACCGAAGCTTTCCGTAATGGTCATCTTTTTCCCAAGTTGATGGGCTGCTGAGCCTACCTGTTTCGGAACAATTGGCTCCTCGCTAATAAACCGACCTAACCAATCACAGCCCGGAATTTGCAAAAACTCATAAAATGCCATTGGATCCCCGACTGAAGTCACTTGTTGCATGAGCACTTGTTCATCTACAACGTGACCTGTTGCCGACCATCCCTTGCTATCACACCAATCCCCAATCTGTTTCGCATAGCTTTGACTGAACATCGCGGTTACGCATTCCCAATAATCATATCTTGCTTTACTGGAGCCCTCCACATTCATAAACAAAGCGGGTAGAGCTTCCTTCAAGTCATAGCCATATCTAGACTCAAATGCTTGCTCCAGATCAAACGACCAAGGCAAATGCCCGCGAGTGAACTGCGGTTCGTCCGTAAACACGCCTTTCAGATTGTCTCCAAACTCTTCGCCAAAGCGTTCCCAATAGGCTTCGTAGGTCGATTCAATGAACGCCCGTACGGTTTCCACACTTAGTGTATCAATATAATATGGATTTACTTCATAGAAAAACCTTAAATCTGCGCTGCTCTCTTCTGCTGCTGACAATAAACGATAGCCCTGCTCGGATTTGGCATAGAAACCGATCGTTCTCTCAGCCGGGTTCTGAAAGGGGGCCTGCTCATAGGCCAGTCTTTTTTGCTGATAAGCGACCCCCAGTGCTGGAACTTTTCCATCTGCGAAGCCACTGGGCCATCCGTTTTCATCATATAACCATGGGGTCATACCAAGTTCTTTGCTTTTCTCGATACAGGTCCGTACAGCCGACATCCACTCTTCACCCATATACGGAGTAAGGAGTCCTCCTCTGGCATGCATAAAAAATCCACCTATCCCGGCTTTATGCATCTCCTCAATCTGCCGTTCTAACTCCTCCGTTTCCAATTTATCATTCCATGACCATAACGGCACTGAGCGATATTGGACAGGAGGATTATGAAGTTGATCCCAAATCGTCATCTTACCTTCACCTCATGCTTTCAAGCATAACTGAACTAAATCATCCACATGTGCTGTAGCCAAACAGACCACCGCATCAGCAGCGCCATAATAGATTTTCACTTCACCCGATGGTTCCAAAATCATGCCTCCAGGGAAAATGACATCGTTGCGGAATCCGCCGTCGATCTCATAGCTGGCTTCCGGCGCAAGCAAGGGCTCTTGATACATGCCGATTACCTTTTTCGGATTGTGGAGATCGAGCAGCATGAGACCTGCTGTATACCTTTTTTTCCAAGTAGGTTCCCAGCCGTTCTTTCCTCTTGCAGGATCGATATCCACTGCATGAAACGTGGTCAGCCAGCCTATTTCTGTTTTTATAGGAGGAGCGGCAGGCCCGATTTTATCATTGGCGAAGGGAACGTGCTCAACCGCCAGCAGGAGATCGGAATTACCCCAATATTTCAAATCCGGAGAGTCGGAAATCCATGTGTCAAATCGGTCGGCCCCCCCACGGCTGTATACGGTAAAGGGCCTTTCCAAACGAACGTATTTGCCATCGATTTTCTCGGGAAACAGCACCATATTACGAAGATCCGGCGTCGATAAACTGAGCACTTCGAAGTTTTCAAAATCATCGGTAACCGCGATACCGCCTCGAATACCATGCTGCGTATCCACTGCAAAGCACATGTAGCATCGGCCATCCATAACCGTCAATCGAGGGTCATAGGCCCGAATGATTTCTCCATCATTCATCTTGAAGCAAGGCTTCGGCCCAGCCTCCCAATGGATCCCATCACGACTGTACGCAATCCCAAGATCCGTTGTGGAATGCGGCTCAAGTGTTTGTTCGCTTCTGGAACCATAATCATTGCGGAATACCATAACATATTGACCATTGAATTTGGTAACGCCCGCGTTAAATACAAGCGCAGTAGGGTAAGGAACCCTATCGGCATCCAAAATCGGATTAGCAGGATGACGACGAATGAAAGGACTCGACTTTAAAATTCCAGGTACAGGTAAGACCATAGAAACAACCTCCAGATTGATATTTGTATTAGGCAGGTGTCTGCCCCTCCTAGCCCTTCAGTGAACCAGCTGTCATTTGCATAAACGATTTATTCGCGATCATATACACGACCAGCAGCGGTAAGATCGATAAACAAGCCCCTGCCAGCATATAATGCGTTTGAACCGCAGCCGATGCCCCATAGCGAAGATAGGATAATCCGACAGTTAACGTTTGGAGTTTGGGATTGGTCATCGTAAACACTAACGGGCGTAAATATTCATTCCAAGCTCCGCAAAAAGAAAACAGTGCCCCTACACCCAATCCCGGACGCATCAAAGGTAAAATAATTCGCCAAAATATCCCGCCGTTGGAGCAGCCGTCAATTCGCGCAGCCTCATCTAATTCCCGGGAAATACCTTGTAAAAAGCTCAGCAAAATAAAGAAAATATACGCGTGACCACTCACCAGAATGAGGACAACCCCCCATAAATTCGTGTGCAGGTGGAGCTTAACCATAAGCTCAAATTGTGGCCGGATGACAACAGCACCTATCGATATGAACATGGTAGATGCCTGAATCGCGACGAAAATGGCTTTACCCGGAAATTTAATCCGGTCAACCACATAAGCGGCCATCGATGCTACGATCAGCGTTCCGATGGTTGTTGCTCCGCTCAGAAATAGACTGTTCCATGTAAAACGAGCGAAATTAGCTTGCACCCAGGCTTCTTTGTAATTCACGAGCTGCCAGGAGGATGGGAAAATCTTCCCGCCTTTCGTAATCTCGATATTGGACATGAAGGAGCCAAGAAAAGTCACAGCAATAGGAAACACAATCAGTAAGGCTGTTACCAGTAAAAAGATCCAGAGCAGTACTCTTCCGCCTATTTTCGCGAATGAAAATGGCTGGGTTTGTTTATTTATCCGTACATTCGATAACGTTTCAGTAACTTCCATTTTTCCAGCACCCTCCCTCATTGAAGCTTGTTCAGACGTCTAGACATCGCATGATAAGCTAGTGTGATGATGCCTACAATGACGGCTGTAACGAATCCAACGGCACTTCCGTAGCCGAATTGCTGGTCCACAAGTGTCCCTGACGGTGTCGGGAAGAAAAGTTTATACACGTACAAATACATCACTTCCGTCTTTCCTACCGGACCGCCTTCGGTCAACACCATAATGCTCTCGTACCCTTTAAGCGAATTAATGATTGCCAGCATGATCACGATTTGCAGCACTGGCCCCAACATTGGAATGGTTAAGTACCAGAATTGCTGCCATTTATTGGCGCCGTCCAGCGACGAGCTTTCATATACATCGTTCGGGATATTTTGAAGACCGGCAAGGAACAGCAGCATGTAATTGCCTACCGCACCCCATACAGCGATGAGGATCGTCGTAAACAGGGCGTGTTTGGGACCGAGCCAATCGATTCTTTCGGAGATGATGTGGAACTTCAGCAAATATTGATTGAGAATGCCGTTATAGGAGTTGAAAATAATGAAAAATACGACAGCCATGACAGCAGAACTAATAATCGTCGGCATGAAATAGATGGCTCTTAGCCAATTGCGGCCGCGCAGCTTTTGATTCAGAATAACGGCTAGAACTAAGCATAATGGCAAGGTAATAATTAACTTACCTCCTGCATAAATGAATGTATTCAAGACAGAATGCCAATACTCCGTGTCCTGCCAGAGCCTTCTGAAATTATCAAGTCCAATAAATGACGCTTCCCCGAAACCCTTGTATTCATAAAACATATATCGGATAGCCCAAGCAATCGGATAGACGCCCAGCACCATGGTCAGTAGAAAACTTGGAAATAAAAATAGATATGAAAACCCGATCTGGCGTGTCCTGTTCATCCCGTTCCCTCCTGTAATATCTATACTTAGAGAGCGAGAGTGGAGCTATTCACTCCACTCTCGCCTATTCATAGCTATTATTTCATCATCAGCTTCATCGGATCGAAGCCTGGATTCGGCTGCACCTTCACTGTACCTTTAGCTACCGCTTTATCGAGAGCGTCATTGTAGCGCTTATTCAGATCTTGAATAATTTGATCCAAATTCCCACCACTGATCATGTATTTGAAGAATGCATCATCTTTTTTCATGCCTTCAACAGTTACAGTAGGCTGCAGCGGCCAAGTGCCGTCGTTTCCAACTGGTAGGAAGCCGTCAATACCTTTGATTTCCGGTTTCTTCGCCACGGAAGAAACCGATGGCACCATGGAGAGACCGAAGCCTTTTTCATGATACGTTTTCAAAACTTCGTCCGCATACATGAACTGCATGAATTTCCATGCTTGGTCTGCATTTTTGGTTGTATTGCTTATGGCTAACCATTGCCCGCCTAAGAAGGAGGTAGCGCCTTTAATCGTGCCATCGATCGTTGGTACCGGTGCAGCTGCCCATTCGATTTTGGCCGGGAACTGATTCGCATACACGCCTGGTTCCGATGAGAATGAGATGTACATCCCGATTTTACCTTCTGCGAATTGCGCGCGCAGCGGGTCAATATCCAGTGATTCCATACCTGGCAGCGTACTGCCGTCATCTACCATTTGTTTGAACGCTTGAATGATGTCTTTGAATCCTGTGAAATCAAACTTCGCAGTTTTGAAATCAAAGCCAAGTCCGCCGTAACCGCTCGCTTCAGCGATAACCCTTGCCGAACGTCCTAGAGCGCTTTCAGGGCTTTTAAAGTTTTGAGCAAAACCATAAGAGCCAGAGGCTTTACCTACAGCTGTAATTTTCTTCGCATCCTCGACCATTTCTTTCAATGTTTTCGGAGGAGCAGCAATGCCCGCTTTGGCGAAAAGCTCTTTATTGTAAACAAGTCTCAGTGTTGAACCATAGTTCGGAAGGCTGTACATTTTCCCATCAATCCGGTTGAAATCATCAATGATCGGGAATTTCTTCTTGATCGCATCAGTAAGGTAAGAATCAATTGGCTTCAAATATCCTTTTTGGGCAAAAGGTTGGATCGTATTTTCCTTCACGCGGATAATATCAGGTGCCTGTCCGGAAGCGAAAGCCAAATCAATCGCTTGGTTGAAATCTTCCGTCTTCACAACCATTTCGACTTCAATGTTCTCACCGTTCGTTTCGTTAAACTTCTGTACAACGCCTTTAATGTAATCCATATCATGACGGTCACCCGTCCAATAAGTAAGCTTCGTCTTATCTTTCTTCACAGGCGCTACGCTAGCAGTTTGTTCAGATGGCTTGGTGGATGCTGCCGGGCTGGTTGCCGCATTGTTGCTACCGCATGCTGCCAAACTGCCTGCCAGTAAAACGCTTAAAGTGACCGTCCCAATTCTTTTTATCATTTGTAAGCCTCCCTTTTGTTTGCGAACACTTGTATCGTTCTGGAATTGATTTTGTTTACACTTTTATACTAAAAGAATTCGTTCATTCTGATAATGAGGTCAACTCATGAACAAGGGCAGATATTTCTACATTTTACCCCATCCAGTCAGGGATAAACGACACCGTCGTCCTTCAGGGACGAGCGCGTTTGTCAAGACTGATGACGCGAAGTGTAATAAAACTTGTACTCTCTTATCTACTAAAAAAACTACGATTGACCAATCAACATACAGCTGTTGAGTAAGGAAATTGGTGCGAAATCAACTTTAGATCGATTGGAAACGAATAACGGCGCTGAAGTCCGTAAGATCGGAATCATCGCTCTAAATAGGCATTTAACGGCATCCAGGTCCGTTAAACGTCTATTTAATTAAAAAAGAGCAAACCCTCATGACTTCGAGGACTTGCCCAGAGACATATCTTTAAATTCAGTCGGCGTCAGGCCCGTTTGTTTCTTGAATACTTCACTGAAATACCGCCTATGCTCATAGCCAAGCTGCTGCGCGATTTCCTGCACTTGGTAGTCTTCAATGAGCATGGATTTCGCCCGTTCTATCTTCGCTATAGTAACAAATTGCTGGAAGGCAGTTCCAGTTACCTTTTTGAACAAATTCGAATAATAACCCCAGCTTAGGTTTGCCTGCTTTGCGCAATGCTCCAAGGTTAAATCCAAATGAAGATTCGATTTGATGTACTCCGCAGAGCGATAAATGATTTTCTGCGACTCGCTTGCTCGCTCCTGATTAATCATACGACAGCCGATATCGCACAATTGAACGAACCATTCTCGATACTCTCGCAGATCCGCGCCGCTCTCGCCTCTAATTTCATGGACTTTCGACTCGAAATCGGTCATGTTTGACCTGGGGAACTTTTCCATCAAGACCCGCAGCATCCGTAACACGAGTCCTTGCAGCAACCGTTCGACAACACCCGGCTCAGGTAAGACAGACGCTTTGCCCATCTCGTTGAATATGCCCATCGCCCATTCCACACATTTATCCAAATTGCCTGAACGGAAAGCGAACAGAAACTCATTCTCGCTGTCCTCGGTATAAATCCACTCCACAGGGAGCTCTGGCGAGTCAGCGTTGTAACTGAACGCACCATTGCCGCCTGTATAGAAGTGATAAGACAACGCGCTTAACGACTGCTGATAACTCTTCGGGAGTTCCTGTACCACACTCACTATTTGACCGATACCAATTGAAATTGTGAACTTAGTATGTCTCGCGATATTTGCGCAGCAGTGATCCGCAATTTCAACCAAAGGCTCGTCAGACGCCATATTCAAAATGCAAATATATCGATTAAACGCTTCCCTGAACACGACAGCTGTCGTATAGAAGGAAATCGTTTCCTCAACGATATTTTGCAGAGAGAACCGTGCAAGCTCAAGCTCCTTAACAGGAACCTCGCCGTACTTGTCCGTGAACTGATCAATCTGAATCGTCATCACCGCAAAGGGAGGAGTCAGTTCATTAAGGTCCAGGAAGTCCGACAATCTAGCCAACTCCGCTTCACTGGTTTGATGATGGACGAGCAGAGATAAGTATTCCTGCCGCAAAGCTGGCATACTTTCTTTGATCTTCTGCTGAAGCCCAAGCACGTGCGTACGGCTAAGATTTTCCTGCTCCCATACTTCTTTGGCTTTCACAACGGCTTTCACGATTTGATCAACGGAGAAAGGTTTTTTCACATAATCAAGCGCGCCATATTGAATGGCTTTTTGAGCATATTCAAAATCGGTATAAGCACTTAAAATAATGACCTTACTGTTCGGCAGCACCTCTAATATACTGCGTGTCATCTCTAATCCGTCCATCTTAGGCATCCGAATATCGGTTAGAATAATATCTGGCAAGCTTTCACGAATGACAGACAACCCTTCCTCTCCATTGGTTGCGCTTCCCACGATTTCGATGCCGTGATCATGCCAAGGGATCTTCTTCGTAATCATGTCCACAACGCTTCGGATATCATCAACGACACATAATTTAACCAGTCGGTTCATGTTCATGGAAATCCTCCTCTCCTTCATAGCTTGGGATCCATAGTTCGATTCGTGCTCCCCCTAAGTCGTTATTGGTGATCTCCATTCGCTGCTGATCGCCAAAATACAGCTGTAAGCGGGTATAAATATTGCGCAGTGCGTACCCATGCTTGGACGTTGTCGGATGAACAATTCCCTGAAGGAGCTTTTCAGGTACAAGACCGTGCCCATTGTCTTCCACCGTTATATACAGCCAGTCCCCTTCGGTACGAACTCTAATCTGAATCTCCCCCCCTGAGGTCATATCTTTAAATCCGTGTAAAATACAGTTTTCAACAAGTGGTTGAATCATAATCTTAGGTACCAAGCATGTGAGCAGCTCCGGCTCCACCTCGAATTGGCATACGAACAAATTCTCATAAGACCTTTGCTGAATGGCCAAATATTGACGAACATGCTCCAATTCATCACCCAGTGTTATTAGATCGCGCCCGCCGCTAAGGCTTAATTGGAACATTTGCGACAGCGCCAGGATCATTTCGTTCACGTCGTCGTTTTCTCCCAAAACCGATTTGCAGTAAATGGTATTCAGCGTATTATAGAAAAAATGCGGGTCCATCTGAGCCGATAGCGCCTTAATTTCAGCCTTCCGCTTATCACGCTCACGGTTCTTCACATCTTCAATCAGCTGCTTAATTTCGTCCAGCATCCGGTTAAAACGGAATCCTACCTGGGATACTTCATCCTTATAAACGCTTTCAAAACGAACAGAAAGATCATTCTCTTCCACTCGCTTCATCAGCCTTTGCAGTCTGTACAACGGTTTTAAAAGCAGATAGGTTAAATTATTCGTTATAAATAGCGATAAAATAATAAACCCGATAATCACATAAGTCGTTGCTCTTTTTATCCCATTTAATTTGGCCAACAACTCATCCTTCGCCTGAACACTGACAATCATCCAATCGTCCTTTACATCCAAACGCGAATAATTAACTAAATAGTCCTTTTTATCATTCGTGTAGAAAAAAGAACCTTTCATTTGATCACTCAATTGCTCAAAAAATGCGGGCTTTTGAATGAAATGGTCTTTACTCGTCCTATCCGAGTAATTCACATCTTCACCTTTGGCATCAATGAAATAATATTGCTTGTTGGTTTTGGTCAAATTCTCCATAAAGAGATCACGCAGGTCATCTTCTTTCACATTGACTACGACATATACATTGGTCGGTTCATAAACCATAAAAGAGTCTTCGCCAACGCCTTCTGTAACTAGTGATATCACCCTTTGCTTACCTGTAAAAAATGGATCGACATGCCCTTTACTCCAGAAACCACGATTCAATTGCTTGAAATGCTCATACATCTCCGATTTATAAAATGAATTCGCCGTGTTACGCACACTGGAGGTCGGATAAAAATCCCCGAACGGTGTGGCGATCAGAATGCTATCAATCATCGAATCGTTGAATTTTACCTGGGAAAAGACATACTGCAATGAGGTCAATGACTTGTAGTAGCTAGATCTATCATTAGCTTGTACATCCTTCATTAATTGCTTAAAGGCATCACTGAACATCAATGCTCTTACGGCAATACCAATGTTCTTCAACCGTTCATTCACGATTTGCGCCGATTGATTAACGGTATCTTGACTAGACTGCAGAGCATTACGCTGAATTTCCTTGGAAGCTATCAAATATGCAATACTGCCCGTTGCCATAAGTCCTAAGGTGATTAGAACAACAAAGGTAAGCCATATTCTTTGCTTTAAAGAGAACGAATGGAATATTTTTTGAATGGGCGACCACATGCGAGACTTGTTCATTGGTGTCTCCATCACCTTTCGTGTTGTAAGAATACGGACTTCATCTATTTTATTATAGTATAGGACGCTTATTTTCGACATGAGGGAAAATAATGAAGGAGGGCAACTTTTTCAATATGCGGAAGAAATGATTAAGATTTCATAAATACGAACAAATGTTCTTTATTTTTTGATGTGTTTATGGTAATAATAAGAGGTAAACAATTTTAGTGTAAAACCAAGGAGGCATTTATAATGACAGTAAAATTAACAGCTTATTTAGTGATGGACGGCAATGCAGGGGAAGCTATTCAATTCTATGAAAAGGCATTGGATGCCCAAGTTCTTTTCACGCAATCTTTCGGCGAGATGCCGGCTAACCCAGATTTTCCTTTACCAGAGGATGCTAAGGGGCGTATTGGACATGCCATGTTGCAAGTTGGCGAGTCTAGTTTGATGTTTTCCGATACATTTCCAGGTCAGACTGTTCAAAAGGGCGATAACGTGACTGTCTGTATTACATCGGATGATAAGGAAAAATCACAACAGTTCTATAATGCCTGAAGGAAGGCGGCCAAGTCATTATGGAGCTCCAAGAGACTCATTTTAGCCCCGCATATGGACAGGTAAAAGACAAGTTCGGTGTTACCTTCCAAATATTCACTGAAGGCGCATCCATGAATTAAGGTATAAGCCACAAACGGCCCTGTTCGCATCCATTGCGACAGAGCCGTTTTATGTTTAGGAGTACCAATAAAGCGCATACTCGGTCATCACAGATGCATGCCCCATTTGACGCAGCATAGCCGTAATATTACCGCGGTGATAAGTTGCGTGATTAACGACCTGCAAAACCATTTCAGATAAGCTGGTATCACGCTGTCGCGTATAAGGATTATCAAGCATAATCCTTTTTTCCATATCTTCCTGTTGGTTCAAAAAAGTTTTAAACCGCTCTGATATCTGGACGTACAGCTTCTCCATCTCCTCGATCCCCTTGGACTCTACGTCAGCAGTCAATTGGGCTGAATCGGCCATGGCTTCCCTCATGCTTTTACCGGAGATAATGTCTAACCAGCACGCATCCATCAAGTAAATATGAGCGATCGCCTTCGATATCGTAGAAAAAACGCTTTTAATCTCCTTATTGTAAACGTCCTCTGGAAGTTCTTTTAATCGATTCAACATGGTTTGGTTCGCCCAGACGTGGTAATTGTACATTTCTAGTGCAGGATGAGTCATAGATACCATCTCCTCTTTTCACTTTTCTTGCGTCTTTTCAAGTGTTACCTTTATCATACAGCAAATACCCTGACAGCCTTATGTCAGGGTATAACTAACAAAAACCCCATATAGGGGTTTTTGTTCTCATACAGTCAAAGCGTTGGATCTATGGTTCACATTTGTTCGCGTTCGCGTTGTTCCTGAACCACTCGAAACCAATCCCAGCCACATACAAAAATGATAGTCAAAAAAAGAATAATGCCTAACACATTCCACCAACCGCTGTCCCGAATATCTGGAAAAGCACCAGTTCCAAGAATCAATACCGGGATGAGCCACACTACATTTCTCTTCTTTAAACGAATCGACTTTAGTCTAAGCAAGATGCACTATCCCCTATATGGTAAGTCATATGGTTTGATCCTCGTATAACCTTCGAACCCATATAACTCTTTAGGACCGTCTTCCTAGCCAGAACGACCCTCCAATATGTGGAAGTAATCTCATCTCATTTAAATATTCGTGTTCGGCGTATCGACAATATCCGGATCTATGGTATTGGTGCTGCCGTTTAGCACACTTTGGACACTTCCAAAGCTATCGCCTGGGGAAAAGGAGTTAGCTCCTGCGAAGATTTTCGAATTGCTTGATAGGTTAATAATGAAGGTATCTCCGATCTGGACATTTGAACCAGAGGTGACACTATTGATCTTGATAGCACCATTAACAATTGAAGGCATTCATCAGACACCCCTCTCAACCCTAAGACAGTGTATGTGCACTTCTGCCTAATTGTCACCTCAAGCTGCCAAATCACTCCGCTTTAGCCAAAAACCTCGGACTCCAGGAACGTCTATATAGCCTTCAATTTGTTCAAAGTACTTGCCTCCACTTCATTTCCCCATTTTTCTGGCTGTTAAAATTATTAACCTCCCCGAGTATACCCAAAAAATCAAATTCAAAAAAATACAGGAATTTGTCGATTTATAGCGAAATAAAATTTGGGGAATCGTACCTAATTATTTTTGGCAAGGATGTGGAGAATTGAAAAAGTTAAAATTAAGTCTCATTAGCTTAACTTTGTTAGGCGTATTATGGAGCTCGGCCGTCCAAGCTGCAGTACCCTTTGACTCTGACGGCGACGGAATTCACCTAGATGACATCGTTACGTACATCAACACTTACGGAGTTGCAGATATAAATGATGACGGTGTGATCAATAACTTGGATGTCAAGGCGATGGTTAGACAAATATCTCCTGTAAGTATTCCGAATTATGTATCCACAGGTACGGTTACGGGACTTGTTGTTGACCAAATCGGCGAACCGATGAACCTCGTTGCTGTGAATTTAAAAGAGTCTACTAAATCAGCATTAACTAATGAACATGGTCGTTTCACCATTTCCGATATAGAAGCATCCACCGGTAACACGGTTACCGCGGCAATATATGAGTCAGATTCAACACCATTTACTATTTTATCTGGAGAGGTGACAAACTTATCACAGCCGATTCAAGTCACCCTGCCTACGGGCACTGTGACAGGAACCGTATACGCCGCTAACATGGTTCCATTAGCAGGTGTCTCCGTTAAAATCAACACGGGAGGCGCTGCCTCTGAGGTGTTGCCTCCAACAGTGACGGATAATCAAGGACAATTTGTATTTCCGAATGTTCCAGTTGGAACCCGCAGCTTTTTTACGACTTCCTCCTATGGGATGAGCGGTTTTGTCGTCAACGTTAAGGAAGGAATAAATCAAGTAACGGATGTAATGGGTGTACAGTTTGTAACGGTTTCAGGGATTGCAACGGATTCTCGCTATAATCCTTTATCTGGGGCTGAGATTACGATGGAGATGAGCAACGGTCTGAGAACTACTGTCATCTCTGGAACGGATGGAAAGTTCATATTTACCAATGCCATACAGGATATGTATTTCACTTGGAAGATGAGTAAACCGGGTTATTTGGATGCCACCCTCAACAATTTAATGGATACAGCCTCAGCGCACGTAACGAACCGTTCATTCTTGACTTTAAGCACTGCCCCCGTGTCCTCCGATTCAGAACTAGCTTATGCGGTTGGCGCAAATGTCAATCAATTTAACGTTAACCTCGGCGGCTACTTCGGACCTGTTAAACGTTCGTATTCATCATACTCATTCTTTATTTCAGATAAAATGGATGAGCCTAATAACCAAGTTGCCTTTATTGGCGGTTCTGGACAGGCAGAGACAGGAAACGTGGAAAGACTTAATGCAGCACTACTAGATTCTACAGTCAGTACAATCTATATCTATAAGTCCATCATTGGTTTATCATCTCAATCGCTTGTAATTCCATCACGTCCGGTGACTATCATCAGCGACGCTGACGTGTTTATTCAAGCGGATGTTCCGAACAATCATACACTGACATGGACGAATGTGAAGCAGGTTAATTACGGAGACATTTTCGGATTTGTAAAAGGTGAGAATCATGCACCGGTATTCGGAGCTACAGTAACATTAAGCGGAGCTACTTCCGGAACCACAACAGCCGATATAAATGGATTCTACCATTTCAAAAATTTAAACGCGGGTTCGCATACACTGTCCGCTTATAGATCCAGTGACTACAGCACTCAAGTTTATCCGACCTTGGTGGATAACAGCTCACCTGCTTTCCGCGACTTCATGCTTGAGCGTTCTGCGCAGTACATTGCAGCTACAATGGTCATTACTAATCCGTCTATAGGACAGACGCTGTTGACTCTGCCAGTCATACCAGCAGGTTATACAGTTTCTATAGAGAGCAGCAATGATATTTTAAAAATTTCAAACTCCGGGATCATTACGTTGGGTGCAACATCACAGAGTGTAAACGTAATTTTCAAGGTCATGCACGGAGAATCTGATGTAGGCTATCGTTCGGCGACTCTTACAGTTCCTGGCCTATTGTAATAGAAACGTAAAATGAAGTGCCTACTGTTGCCAGTTTGCACTTCATTTTTTTTGTCACCGGAAATCGATTGATCACTTACTTTAAAATAAACCAGAATCAGCTTATTCATCCATAAGCATTAATTCCGGTAAAGACAGCGCCATTGAAATATTGCACAACATCCCTCTAGCAAGAAAAATCATGGTTCTCTCATGAGGTTTTTCGAAACCTGCCCGCTTAAAAGCTTCTAGCACCACTTGCTGAACATCCCGATATCCCTTTTGCATGACCTCTGCGATCATGTCCTCTTTAATCGTTTGAGCTTGCATTTGCAGCAGTGTTTCATTTTGGTAAGATTTCATAATATGAATATAAGCATCGACCAGTTCTTTCTCAAGCTGATCAGGAGCAACGGTCTCAATAACCGCGCGGAAAGCCTCAAGAATTCGTGTCCATGACACCTCGAGCGCTTCTTGCAGCAGTGCTTCTTTTGTTGAAAAAAACCGGAAAACATAAGGCTGAGAAATTTGTGCGCGTTCCGCAACTTTTGCTGTCGTAGCACGGTAATAACCAATTTCAGCAAAAACTTCGATGGCAGCGGATACAATATCTGCTCGTCGATTCACTGAAGTTGAAGAATTCTTTGTCATCATTCATTCCACCTTTAAAGTTACATACATTAGTTATTGATCAATTACTAATCTAATAGTAACTTATCAGAATATAATTTGCAATCTTTCATTTCAGGAGAGGCTAGCTACGTTTTACTTCATAGTAGAAATCGGAATTTTAAAAAAGATGATCAAAAACACAGTAGTCACAAAACAGAACAGCCATGCCCACAATGGTTTTGTATACAAAGAGGCAAGTTGCAATAGCAACCTGCCTCTAACCAGTTAGATACTTACAATTGTTCATTAAACAAGAGGCGCTTGAATCAATGTAGCAAAATTAAATTGGTGAACATGACCATCATTTAATGTAGTTTGGCCTGTAACAAAATGTACATGTTTGCCATTTCCGACTGAAATAGCCGGTCCAGTTCTAATCCTTTTCAGATTATGAAAATGATTTAAGAAATCAGTTTTCGTGAGATCAATTTCATGGACATGACTTGTTCCTACTCGAATCGCTTGCCCTGTAACACCAGCAAATCGATGGTTATGTCGATCAGAACCTTCTTCAGCTAGTTTTGTACTACCTTCAAATTCATGAACGTGCCTCTGTACTACTAAGTTTGTTTTTCTCTTTATTGTTAGCTTTTTCTTCTGCATCTGTTGCATGCCTCCTAATGATGTGATTTCATACATCCTATTACGGGAGACAGATATAAGTGCTGGGTAATAATTTATTTGTGGATTTCACCTTATTAAATAGATCATACAAGACTTCTTTCTCATGCAGTTAACAGCTATCTCTAATCGAAATCATACCTTTGCTCTCTAAAGGGATCGCCAACGCATCTCGCGCTGTTGACGTATATGAAAATAAAATAACCCCACTCAGGTTAGCGCCGTAGGGTAGGGGTTATTCATTTCCGGTATCTCACTCGGAGTGTCTCCACCCAAGTGTTGTGCAGGAGACGGACCGCGAATCCGTCTCTTTGTTATTTTTACTCTAACATATCCCAAACATACCCGCAAATTATTTTCGATCTATTCGATTTCTTTATTTCTTTAATCAAAATCATATCGCTCTTCGGCCCACGGGTTACCATACATATGATACCCATTCCGCTCCCAAAAGCCCGGCTTATCCTTCGGCATAAACTCGATGCCGCGCAGCCATTTCGCACTCTTCCAGAAGTAAAGATGCGGCACAACCATGCGAACAGGAGCCCCGTGGTCAGGTGTAAGCAGTTCGCCATTGTGCCTGATGCCCAGAAAAGACGTCTCACGGAGGAAGTCCTCGAGCGGAAGATTTGTCGTCCAGCCATGCTCCGCGTGCAGCATGACATGTGTGGCCTCAGGCTTCAGCTTCACTTTGCTCATAAGCTCAGAAACAGCAATGCCTTCCCACACATTGTCTAGCTTGGACCATGTGGTTACGCAGTGAATATCGTTTGCGAACTCTTTGCGTGGAAGAGCCATGAAGTCTTTGTATGAGATCTGAAACTCCTCCTCAACCAAGCCAAAGACACGCAGATTCCATTTGCTCATATCATTATAATAAGGCACAGACCCGTAATGAAGCACAGGCCAGCCTTGTGTCAGCGTTTGGCCAGGGGGAACACGGTCATTCGGCTCCTGTGGCTTTTGCCCAAATAACATGAGAAAACCTCCATCCTAAAAACTACTAGTCATTACCAATGTAAGATGCATATTCAGCTGGCGTAAGTAAGCCTTCCAAAGCTTCAGCACCTGTAACTTCGACTTCAACCATCCAACCCTCACTGAATGGCGCACTGTTTACCAACTCAGGTGAACCTTCCAGTGAACTATTTACTGCAGTTACTTTGCCCGAAACAGGTGAGAAAATATCCGAAACCGTTTTAACCGATTCCACACTGCCAATGCTTTCATTCGCGGTAACGGATGTTCCGACTTTAGGAAGCTCCACAAACACAATATCCCCCAATTGATCTTGGGCAAAATCAGTAATGCCTACGCGAACCACTGTATCCGACAGCTTCTCTACCCACTCGTGCTCTTTGGTGTATAACAAATTGGCTTGTACTTCACTCATCGTTTAACGCCTCGCTTACCAGCAAATTTTGCTTTTAGCTTAATCTAATGGGAACATCAAAGTCAAGGTGGTCGCAGTAAATTTTGCCAACACAGCCGGACTAAGGCGGCTAGTCTCACTTTTCAAAAGTTGCAGTTGACAATTCACACCAATTTGGGCACATAATAATACTATAAACTAATTAAATATTGGCGAATGATGGTATAGGGAGAGACCGCAAGGAAAGCTCGCGGCGCCGAAGGAGTAAGCCCTAGTGTGGTGAATCTCTCAGGCAAAAGGACCTGTATCGGACGCATCTCTGGAGAGCTTCGGATTTCCGCAAACAGCGGCAAAACGGACACCCAAGGGGAAACTTGACGGACATGAAGTTCGCGCAAGGTAACTCTCAGGTAAAAAGGACAGGGCAAAAGGTATGTTTGTGTTGCATACTTTTTGCTCTTTTTTGCATTTTCTGGCTTATATTTCGGGCAAAATAGTAATGTCAACAATCGAAGGTGAGGTTACGAGCATGCTAAAACGAACACCGCTCTTCCCGATTTATGCGGAGCATGGAGCGCGAGTCATTGATTTTGGAGGCTGGGAGCTGCCCGTGCAGTTCGCAGGTATTCAAAAAGAGCACGACGCCGTCAGACAGCAGGCCGGGCTTTTTGACGTGTCCCACATGGGGGAAGTCCGAGTAAGTGGAGAGGACGCCCTCCCTTTTCTGCAAAAAATAACAACAAATGATGTGTCCAAGCTGGAAGCAGGTCAATGCCAATATAGCCTTATGTGTTATCCGACTGGTGGCGTTGTAGACGATCTGCTCGTTTACAAACTTGGTGATAACAACTACATGCTGGTCATCAATGCATCCAATATCGATAAAGATGTGGAATGGATGCAGATGAACCTCACGGGTCGTGTGGAATTGACCAATGTCTCTGACGAAACGGCTATGCTAGCCCTCCAAGGTCCCCATGCGGAACAAATCCTTGCTAAAGTTACAGAAGCACCGATTCAATCCTTAAAATCGTTCCGCTTCCTTCAAGATGTGGAAGTATCGGGAATTCAGGCACTCGTTTCGCGCACAGGCTACACGGGGGAAGATGGATTTGAGCTGTATGTTGACAAAGATGATGCGATAAAGCTCTGGAATCTGCTGCTGAGTGCTGATCAAAATCTCAGTCTTGTACCAGTTGGCTTAGGCGCTCGCGATACGCTCCGTTTCGAAGCTCGTCTCCCCCTTTATGGGCAAGAGCTTTCCAAGGATATTACACCACTAGAGGCTGGACTTTCGTTTTTTGTGAAGCTGGATAAGGGAGATTTCATAGGCCGCGACGTGATCGCTGGTCAAAAGGCAAACGGTATACCTCGCAAGCTCGTAGGCATTGAAATGGTCGAACGCGGCATTCCCCGTCCGCATTATGCTGTTTTCAATATGGATGGGAAACAGATCGGTGAAGTCACAACAGGGACGCAATCTCCAACTTTCAAAACGAATGTGGGCTTGGCTTTAATCGATTCCGCTTACAGTGCGCTAGGTACGGAATTGAATGTGGAAATTAGAGGGGCTCAGGTCAAAGCAAAAGTCGTTGCCACCCCTTTTTATAAAAGAAAACCGTAAGCCATTCGTCTCAAGAGAGGAGCAAGCCGTCATCATGAAGCACCGCTATTTGCCTATTACGGAGCAGGATCAGAAAGAAATGCTGGAGACCATCGGCATCTCATCCATGGAGGAGATGTTTCAAGATATACCCCAGAAGGTTCGCTTTCAAGGCGAACTGAACGTATCGAAGGCGCTGGATGAGCAAGGACTTCTGCGCTATATGCGCGGTCTGGCGAGCCGCAACGCCGACTTTGACCGGTATGCCAGCTTCCTCGGCGCTGGCATCTACGATCATCACCTTCCGGTGGTGATCAATCATGTCATCTCGCGCTCAGAGTTCTACACAGCGTATACGCCCTACCAACCGGAAATCAGCCAAGGCGAGCTGCAGGCGATTTTCGAGTTTCAGTCGTACATCTGTGAGCTCACCGGCATGGCCGTAGCGAACGCCTCGATGTACGATGGCGCAACGGCGCTGGCCGAAGCCGGCGCCCTGGCTAGCGGAGCGACGAAGCGCAGCCGTCTGCTCGTCTCTCGCGCGGTGCACCCGGAGGCGCGTGCCATCCTGCGCACGACCGCCCGCGGGCTGAACTTGGAAGTGGTCGAGATCGGGCTTACGCCAGAGGGCGTGACCGACTTCGAGGACCTCACCTCCAAGCTTAGCGATGACGCGGCTGCGGTCATCCTCCAATCGCCGAATTTCTTCGGCTGCTTGGAGGATATCGGGACCGCTGAGCCCCTCGCGCACGGCGCGGGCGCACTGCTCGTCGTGAGCGCGAATCCGCTCACGCTCGGGCTGCTTGAGGCGCCGGGCAAGCTCGGCGCTGACATCGTCGTCGGCGACTGCCAGCCGCTCGGCATCCCAGCTGCGCTGGGCGGGCCGACGTGCGGCTACTTCGCCGTCGCCGAAAGCTGGATGCGCCGCATGCCTGGGCGCATCGTGGGCCAAACCGTTGACCGCGATGGCAAACGCGGCTTCGTCCTTACGCTCCAAGCGCGGGAGCAGCACATCCGACGTGAGAAAGCCACGTCGAATATCTGCTCCAACCAAGCGCTTCTCGCGCTTTGCGCATCCGTGTACTTGTCCACGATGGGCAAGCAGGGCATCCAAGACGTTGGCAAGCTCAACGTCCAGAAAGCCCATTACGCGGCAAACCGCTTAGCCGCATCTTCTAAATTCTCGCTGCCATTCGCAGGCAGCTTCTTCAATGAATTTGCCGTCAAACTGCCCGACGGCACGAACGTGCAGGAGCTGAACAGTAAGCTCCTGCAGCATAACATCATCGGCGGCTACGACCTCGGCCGCGACTACCCCGAGCTCGCCGGCCATATACTTATTGCCGTTACAGAGCAAAGAACGCGCGAAGATATCGATGCCTTCGCAGCTGCACTGGAGGAACTCGTATGAGCGAAAATAACGTGAACGTGAAATCAGACGCCAAAGCGCTTATCTTTGAAATGAGCCACCCAGGTCGTGTCGCCTATTCACTTCCTGATTCCGATGTGCCAGAAGTCAATTTGAACAATCTCCTGCCAGCCAAGTTTAGGCGTCAGACTGAACCCGACCTGCCAGAAGTGTATGAAGTAGACGTCATCCGTCACTATACGGCCCTTTCCCGTCGCAACTTCGGCATCGACAATGGCTTCTATCCACTTGGCTCGTGTACGATGAAATACAACCCAAAAATAAACGAAGATGTAGCCCGTTTCCCCGGCTTCGCCAAAATACATCCGTACCAACCGGAAGAATCGCTGCAAGGCGCAATGGAGCTGCTCTACAATCTCCAAAATGACCTTGAAGCGCTCACCGGTATGGACCGCGTAACCTTGCAGCCGGCGGCTGGCGCTCATGGTGAATGGACCGGACTTATGATGATCCGTTCCTACCACGAAAGCCGCGGCGAGAAGCGGACCAAAGTCATCTGTCCCGATTCCGCGCACGGCACTAACCCTGCCAGTGCGACTGTTGCAGGTTTCCAAACGATAACCATTAAATCGGGCGAGCGCGGCCTCGTGAATCTCGATGAGCTTCGCAAAGCCGTTGGTCCCGATACCGCGGCGTTAATGCTTACGAATCCGAACACACTCGGCTTGTTCGAAGAACAAATCGTCGAAATCGCCGAGATCGTACATGCAGCAGGCGGACTGCTTTACTATGACGGAGCTAATGCCAACGCCATTATGGGCATCACTCGCCCCGGCGACATGGGCTTCGACGTCGTGCATCTCAATCTGCACAAAACCATGAGTACTCCGCACGGCGGAGGCGGACCTGGAGCAGGCCCCGTTGGCGTCAAAGAAAAGCTGATCCCGTTCTTACCCACTCCACTCGTTGCGAAGCGCGAAGATGGCAGCTTTTATTTCGACTACAACTATCCGCAAACGATCGGTCGTGTCAAAAGCTTTTACGGCAACTTCGGCATCCTCGTCCGCGCGTACACCTATATTCGTACACTCGGTCCAGAAGGCTTACGCAAAGTATCCGAGTATGCCGTCTTGAATGCGAACTATATGCTGGCTAGATTGACACCCTACTTTGATGTGCCTCACCCTCGTTTCTGTAAGCACGAATTCGTGCTTTCCGGCAACCGCCAGAAGAAGCTCGGTGTACGCACACTTGACATTGCCAAAAGATTGCTTGATTTCGGCTACCACCCGCCAACAATCTACTTCCCGCTCAGCGTTGAAGAATGCATCATGATCGAGCCAACAGAAACCGAAAGCAAACAAACCTTAGACGAATTCATAGACACGATGATCGCCATCTCCAAAGAAGTCGAAGAAAACCCGGAGCTCGTCAAAAACGCTCCCTATACCACCGTCGTCAGCCGTATGGACGAAGCGCTCGCCGCCCGCAAGCCTGTCCTGAACTGTTCTTGCGGATAAATTAACCAAGATACAACAAACCCGCCATTCAAGCTGTTTCAGCTGAAGTGGCGGGTTTTATTTATCTTCCTATTTGCACTATCCCTTATACTCAGAAAGGAAGAGTAATTGGTTTAGCAGTGCTATATAATTGATGTATATAATTCGTTGTCGCCGTGGCGGGGCATTATCATATCTTTCTGGAATGGTTTTGGTTTACTTCAGTTCACATCAGGATAGTTCTATGTAGTTTGGATAGTTCTACGTAGATTAGTTAGTTCTATTTAGTTTGGTTAGTTCTATTTAATTTGATTAGTTCCGCACAGATGTAGGAATATCATTTTTATCCAGTTTATGATTCCATTGATTTCAATTAACTTTTTCTTGTCTCCTTTCTTCCCATTCAATCCTTTTCAAAAACCTTTTTCTGAGCAGTCTACAAAATTACCTCTTTAGCTTCTTTCGAACTTGAACCAAAGGGATAGTGCACAGAGAAACTCTATTAAGACTAAATCCCTTCACCCAGCTTTTCCTGAACCAAAGGGATAGTGCACAGAGAAACTCTCAATTAAGACTAACTCCCTTCACCAAGCTTATCCTGAACCAAAGGGATAGTGCATATAGAAACTCTCAATTAAGACTAACTCCCTTCACCAAGCTTTTCCTGAACCAAAGGGATAGTGCTCATAGAAACTCTCAATTAAGACTAACTCCCTTCACCAAGCTTTTCCTGAACCAAAGGGACAGTGCACATAGAAACTCTCAATTAAGACTAACTCTCTTCACCGAGCATATCCTGAACCAAAGGGATAGTGCACATAGAAACTCTGAATTAAGACTAACTCCCTTCACCAAGCTTTTCCTTAACCAAAGGGACAGTGCACATAGAAACTCTCAATTAAGACTAACTCTCTTCACCGAGCATATCCTGAACCAAAGGGATAGTGCACATAGAAACACTCAATTAAGACTAACTCCCTTCACCGAGCTTGTCCTGAACCAAGGGGATAATGCCTCAAGGTTAATTTTATAGCAATGCCAGTATCATGCGTATTCACTTATACAAGCATGATACCTGAATATTTTGCATATAACGTACGACAGTGAACAGTCGCAATAGGAATGCGGCGATACTGTTATTTCATAGCATTTGGAATAAGTTAGAGGAGCGTTTTTATGACAAAACCATGGTTTTATCGGCTTCTGTTTTCCTATTTGCCTGTATTTTTCATGATCACTTCTGTGCTCATTGTGCTTATTATTCTTTCGATCAGCCAACTGTCCAAAAAAGAAGCTGAAAATGCAAATAAAACGTATGCCTTGCATATCATGCAGTCGGTTGACTATGCCTTGAAGACGATAGACGAATATGTGATTAAGGAGCTGCAAACCAATAACCGAATTGACCAGTTTTTTGATAACAAATTTGAGGGAAATCCCTATTACTCCGCTTATGAAGTCACCGAATTGATTCGGGGGATGATGAATTACAACAAGTTTATTGATTCGGTTTATTTTTACCGTGTTTCTGATCAAATGGTCATTAGCCCAAACACGATGATAACGGCAGACCGTTTCGGCGATAAAATGTTCATAGAAGAGATGATGAAGAGCCCTTCTCAGTATCAGCTGACGAATCAGCGGGTCTTTAAAGAATTTGCTGAGATGGATCAGCGTAAAGTCGTCATTTCGTTAGTACGCAAAATTCCTCTGCTATCCGGGCAAAAGGGCATCGTCGTTGTCAACATCAGTATGGAATCTATTGTAAGAATGGTCGGAGATATGTCCAATTCAAAGATCAGCTTCATCGAAGTATACGACCCCGAAGGCAAACAGCTGATGGCATCCGGAAACGAAGATGGCGCAGCAGGATTTAAGAAAAGAGGGTCCGAGCTAACCCGAATCCATTCTAGCTATACGAATTGGGAATACCGAAGCGGCCTCAACGATGACTATTTATTTACATTCACCTCTGTATTCTCTTATGTATGGATCGGATTGGGACTAGTTATGGTTGTCCTTGGCGGGGTCTGGATGACCTATGTGACCCATCGCAATTATCGGCCAATTCAGTTAATTATGTCCCGTATCCATGCCTATTCCGAACTAAAATCGATGGGAGTCGAGGGCAAGAAACAAGACGAATTCCAGTATATTGATCGAGCCATCGGCAACCTCATGGAGTTATCCAGCCGCTATGAGAAGCAGCATGAGGAAGATATCGTATTCCGGCGGCGGCACTTTTTCAAAGAATGGCTGGAGGGCAGCCGGGCGGTCGATTATGCAGACTGGAAAGCCGAGATGAATCGGCTGCAATTGCCTTCCGGCTTCGGTCAGCTTGCTGCAGCGGTCATCGAGATGGATAAGTATATGGAAGTATGCAGAATGTTCTCTCAAAAGGATCAAGAGCTGCTGAAATTTGTACTAAGCCGTGTCGTTTATGAAACGGCTGAACCGCTTGGCCTTACTGTATGGGCGGAATGGACAGCTACACATAGGCTTAGTGTTGTGATATTTGCCGATGAGAATGCCAAAAACAGCGAGAAGCTCGCGGCCAATCTGTGCGAAAATGTTCGCTCCTGGGTCGAGCAGCATCTGCATTTCCGCATTACGCTTGGTGTCGGGCATGTGGTTGGACAAGTTCAAGAGCTAGTTCATTCCTACGAGGCTGCCGTCCATGTTCTTCGCTTTAAATCGACCTTAGGAACGAATCGTGTCCTCTATCATTGGGAATCCGAAGCGTCCTCGGAGAAGGAAATGTATAAGCATTTGCCCCTGGTCAAATCACTGGCTCAGTCATTTCGCTTGGGGGACAAGGGTTGGAAGCAAGCCTTGGAGCAAATTTTCACCGAATTAAAAGTCGGGTTATTCTCCTATGATGAGATCCGCAATCTCATGAATTATTTAATTTATCATTTACACCGGGAGATGATGGAGCTATCAGCCGAGCTGCAGGAGTTATGGCAAATCGCGCTGCCCCAGCTGAACGACGCCATTGAACAGTTCGATACAATCGAAGAATTATATGCAGCGTGGTTTCACATGTTAGAAGAAGTATCGCAACGGATGGCAGCTGTTCGTGAAGACAGAAGCACACATGCGGTCATGAACCAGATCCGCACCTACGTGGAGACCCATTATGCAGATCCGGAGTTGTCGCTTACTTCGCTAAGCGAGCAGTTTCAGCTTCATGCCTCGCATGTCAGCCGTGCATTCAAAGAAGAGTTTGGTGAAAAATTCGTCGATTATCTCGTTAAGATCCGGATGGAACAAGCGAAAAAGCTGCTCCAGAGCAGCCGTGACTCCGTCCAAGACATCGGGGGCATGGTTGGATACACGCATGCTATTTCGTTTATACGCGCTTTCAAGAAGTATACCGGCGTCACGCCAGGCGATTACCGAAAGCAAGAGTAATCATACCATTTTTCAAGAAAAGTATATTGTTAATTGTTGTTTATTCACCTCTGCATCAAATCCACTAAAGCCTTGTACAGCAAGGGGTTTCAAAAGAGTTTATTCGCTAATTCATGTATATTGTGAAGGATTGCACCTCTGAGTTACATTGATTCCATCGACGGCAAGGGAGCAAAAGATGGTTCAATTTTCACACTAAAGGAGGTGACACACGATGCCACATACACCGCTAGACAACATTCAATCAGCCCCCATGATTTCTACTCGAAGAATTGCCCAAACTACCGCCAAGTCGCTGCACCCCCGTCGTCGTTTCAAGCAAAATATGCCGCTGTTGATTATGTTTGTACCGGTTATTGCTTACTTTATTATCTTTCGATATTTTCCAATATTAGGGAATGTTATTGCCTTTAAGAACTATAACTTGATGGATGGCATATGGGGAAGTCCATGGGTTGGCCTAAAGCATTTCAAGGCACTTTTCACCCAACCCCAGACGCTGACTATCATCCGCAACACGGTCACATTGAGTTTATTAAGCATTGTCGCTGGATTTCCCTTTCCGATTATCATTGCCATCCTACTGAATGAAGTTCGCGCCATGCGGTTCAAAAAGGTTGTTCAAACGCTAATCTATGTTCCTCATTTTTTCTCATGGGTCATTGTCGGAGGCATTGTCGTTACGATATTTTCCCAGCAATCCGGTATCATTAACAAGCTGTTGGAGCTATGGACGGGTCACACTACTGCCTTCTTGTATCAGGAGCATAGTTGGATAGCCATCTTCCTCGAATCTGGAATTTGGAAGGAAGCTGGATGGGGAGCGATCATTTATCTGGCTGCTCTTACCTCGATCGATACGCACCTGTATGAAGCTGCCAGCATCGACGGTGCGTCCAAATGGAAGCAGATCTGGCATGTCACGCTGCCAGGTATTCGCAGCACAATAATTCTCATGCTGATTCTGAGTATGGGTACTGTCATGGAAGTGGGGTTTGACCATGTGTACACGCTCCAAAATGCAGCCGTTTCGGATGTCTCGAATGTCATCAGCACCTATATCTTTATCGTGGGTGTTCAAGGAGGACAGTTCAGTTTAACTACGGCGGTCGGGTTGTTTGAATCTCTGGTCGGCTTCTTCTTCGTCGTCCTTGCGAATCAGCTTGCCCGTAAATTCGATCAAGGACTGTGGTAAGAAAGGAGCCTCCCCATCATGAAACCAACATGGGATGAGAAAATCTTTTACACGATCAATTATATATTCCTTAGCCTTGCAGCTCTAAGCTGCGTTCTTCCCTTGATGCATATCGTATCCCTATCCTTGAGCAGCTATCAGGCAATTGTATCGGGACATGTAACCCTATGGCCGCAAGGCTGGACTGTAGAAGCGTACAAAGCCTTATATGTTGGCACGAATATGGTCAAAGCCTTTCGCAATAGTGTCGTGATTACTGTTGTCGGCGTTGTGATAAGCATGTGGTTTACGATCATGGCGGCTTATCCGTTAGCCAAGAAATTTTTCTATGCGCGTCGCTTTTTTACACTGGCTATCGTATTTACCATGCTGTTCGGAACACCGTTAATTCCTCTGTTTCTGATCGTGAAAAGTCTCGGCTTACTGGATACTTACGGTGCCATATGGATGCCGGGACTGATCAGCGCGTTCAATATGCTTGTGCTTCGGACCTTCTTTATGAATGTGCCTGAAGAGCTTGAAGAGGCAGCACGCATGGATGGCTGTGGAGAATGGAGACTTCTCACCCGGATTATTCTTCCGTTATCCCTGCCAGTACTGGCTACGTTGACTTTATTCTATGGCGTCGGGTATTGGAATTCATTCTTACACGTACTTATGTTTATCAATGACAGCACACGAATGAATTTGGCGGTTATGATTCAACAGATGGTCGCCAGCCAATCGATTCTTCAAGAGCTTAATTCCGTGAGACCGGATGATTTGCAGCAAATGACACCAGAATCCATCAAAGCGGCCGGAGTAATCGTACTCATTGTGCCTATGCTGATCGTCTATCCTTTTTTGCAGAAGTATTTTGTTAAAGGGGTCATGATCGGCGCGATTAAAGGATAAGACGAAGGACAACACAACCTAACTTAAGCTGTTTTAGGAAACGAATGATCTAAGGGGGGGTATATCCATGTTTATATTACGTATGGGTCATAAGAAAGCTCTACTGTCTACACTAGCTTGTATCGCGGTATTGGCAGGCTGCTCCACAGCCAAAGTCAATGATCCAGGGACATCGTCAAGCCCGAATACGACCCCAGCAGTCGAACCGGCTAAAAGAGGTGCCATTAACGTTTCCGTCTATGATCGGGGCAATATTCCTCCGGAGGAAGGCAACTGGGATAAAAACCGTTGGGTGGATTGGATCAACAAGAACGGTCCTGTCGATGTTAAATATACACCCGTTCCCCGCTGGGAATCGTTCCCGAAATTTAATGCCTTGCTTGCCTCGGGAAGCGCACCGGATTTGATTCTGGAGTATGATGCCAACTACAGGAACAGCTGGTATTCGCAGAAGCTGCTGATGCCGATCGATGAGATGATTGACAAATACAGCACAAACTACAAGCAAATTCTAGAGAAATACCCGCTGCTGCGCAAGATTGGAACGAAGGAAGACGGCAAATTGTATGAAATCGGACGTTTAAATGTTGTGGCCCCGCATCATCGTCTCTTAATCCGTGAGGATTGGCTCCAGAAGCTGAACCTGCAGGTTCCGACGACAACCGATGAATTGTACAACGTAGCCAAAGCGTTCGTGAACCAGGATCCGGACGGTAATGGTAAAAAGGATACGTTCGGTATCAACCTGAGCGGTGTCGGCTTCTCCGTGATCAGCCACATCTTCGGTCGTTCGATCGATTGGGCCGAGCAAAACGGTACATTTGTACATGATTGGGAACGTCTCCAGGCATCCGTAGAATTCCAGAAGCGTTTGTTTGACGACGGTTTAGTCGATAAAGATTTTCTCACAGATAAAAACGGACAAAAGGGCATTCAAGATTTTATGAATGGAAAATTAGGGATTTTCGCGATCGACAGTGCATGGTTTACCATTTCGAACTATGAAACTTTGAAGAAGAACAACCCTACGGCTAAGGTCATTCCGATGGCTTTACCGAAAAGCCAATTCGGGCAGTTCAGCCCGATTATTAGTACACCTGTGCAAATGGTCGGTGTCGTTAATGCCAAAGCGAAGGATCCGAAAGCGATTATGCAATATATTGACTGGATGGTGGATCCCCAAAATGCAAGCCTGTTGAAAAACGGTATTGAGGGTACACATTCGCAAAAAGGTTCAAATGGCTGTTTGCAGCCTATCGACACAGAGAAAAACAAGAAAGAACTGTACACCGATGATCTGAATATGATGAGATCCGATTTGCTGCTGGGCAAATGTGCGGAAGTGTATCTGGTGAACCTGCGTCCAGAAGTGCCAACCCAGAAAGAACTGCTCGACATCAACCTCAAATCCAAAGAAATCTATATTAATAAAGATCGTCCTATTCCTTCGCTTGGTTATGACTTCTTACCGGTACTGCCTGATGATCTGCAAGCGATTGTCAAAAGCACAAGCAAATCCAACAACATCGATAAAGGCGATATTTGGTTGAAAGCTCTGGTAGGTGGCACTGGCTACACCGCACAGCAAGCTGTGAAGGATGCTAAGGATGTATGGGAAAAAGCAGGCGGCAAACAAGTCGATGATTATTACGCCAAATGGTATGAGAACAACAAATCCAAGGTATTTAGTATTGATGATCTGTACAAATTCGCTGAACAGTCTCAGAAAGAGTTGAAATAGAACGAAGGAGGAGCGGCGCTTCAATGTTAGATGGATCGGAGCGCCGTCTACACATGACGTGGACCCCGGATAGGATTAGGGAATCCTATTGATAATCTCTTAACCTGGAGGTAATTATGAGATCCCTACACAAGTCAAAACTCCTTGTTTCAATCCTTCTGTCGGCAATCATTGTTTCACTGTTTCCTCTCCTTCCAGCGCATCGTGCAGCTGCGGCTGCAGCAGGTATTACCCAAGACTATTGGAATAACGTTCCTGGGGGGAAGGTGGAACAGATTCCTGTAAAGACCCCTCCATCGGGTTCGAGGTTACTCGCTAACTTCGAGACACCGAACAATACGGGGGATCTCTATGGTTCTCGTGTTTATGGTTTTCTGACGCCGCCAGTCAGCGGAGGCTACACCTTCTGGATCGCAGCGGATGACAGCTCCGAGCTATGGTTGAGTCCGGATGGCGATCCTGCGCACAAAGAGAAGATAGCGTCTAATACCGTCTTCGCCAAGCCCAGAGAGTGGGGTAAATCTCCCACTCAGAAATCGGTGATCATTCCGCTATCCAGCGGAAAAAGATACTATATCGAGGCGCTGCACAAAGAAAACACCTCGAATGACAATCTGGCTGTCGCCTGGCAAGGGCCGGGAATAGCCCAACAGGTTATTCCTGGCACTTACCTGACACCTTATGTGCTGCCTGATGCGCCAACAAATCCGGTGCAGGACGACACAGCGAATACATTCGGATGGACGCCCGTTCCCGGTTTTCCAGATGTGGCAGCCTATGAATACACCACAGATCGCGGTTACACGTGGCAAACCGTAACAACGAACCCGCTTCAACTGGACAATGTCAACTACACGACGGGACAAATACAGGTTCGGTTGAAAGAAACGACGGCGCAACCTGCCGGAAAAATTCTGTATTCAACCGCCTTTTACACGCTAACTTCCGTAGAACAACCTGCGCCGGTTTATACAACGCTTTGGAAGATCGGGCTTGATAATCAGCAGTCGACCGAATTTGGCGATTATAAATCAACACCCGTTGAGTCCTTCAGCCTTCCTTCCGACAGGGCTACTCGCACAGATTGGAGTTCGGTGTCTAAAGGACTGAAGCTTAGCCGCAACGGTTCTATGGTTATTACTTACAACTTGCCAGAGATCCCGGAGCATGGCGTGCAGTTCAGCTTCAGAAGCTTGGACGCGTATGTATCCGTTCCGCAATTAGCTGTATTTTCCAATGATACGATGGCCGGTTTAATCCAAATTGTAGGCTTGAACGGCGGAAATACGACTCGAAAATTCAAAGAAACTTACGAGCTTTATATTCCGAAGGAAATGCTGAAGGTTGGATCTAATGAACTGAAGCTGTCTTTGGATCGAGGCTTGTATGCGGGAACTGAAGGCGATGAATATCATTGGTTTGAATGGGATTATGCCAAACTTGAGGCATTAGGAGCTCCAGCCGTGGAACCGATTCACGGGCGTTATACCCATCTTGGAACAGCACTTGTCTCTCATGTATTGAAAGACCGCGATCTGCAAACGATGGAAGTAACGAAGTGGCTGGGACTCGCCTACAGCGGGAACGTCATTCGTTCCAGTCAATTTTCGCGGGAATGGTTGACCGCTTTGCGCGATTTGAATTTGGCACCCGTGCTGCTGCCATTCGGAACCTATATCAAGGATCCAGAGCTTTCATCGGGGGTCGTCCCTGAGAAGCTCAAAGAGTATTACAACAATCTCATTGCAGAAAATGGGGATTTGTTCGAGTACTTGGAGCTTGATAATGAACCCGGCGTGTTTAACAATGCATTTGCCGCCGATTTGGCTCTTGCTAAATATGTTAGTGAGCAGAAGCCTTTGCTAAACCCTTGGTTGAAAGCGGTTTCCCCAGGCTGGGCATACTGGCCCTCCAAAGGAATTCCCGATGGCTGGGAGCGTGATCCTGCCTACCGCAGGCAGATTGAAGACTATACCGATATGACGAACGGACACAGCTATACCTTAAGCGGGATTTCGAGTGGTGATGGAGGCGCTGTCGTTGAGACGTTAAAGACCTTTCCTGAGTATCAGGGTGACGGAATGGCAAAGCCGATGATGATGAGTGAAACGGGAGCTAATGATTTTCATACCGACAATAACCGTTACGATACGTTCACGCACCGTTTTGCCTCCATCTTTGATCGAGAAACGCGCAGTACCATCGGCTATCTCGATTACATCATGCAGCATGCGGCTTACTTCCGAGAGTACAGCTTGCTCAAAGAGGACATCGAAATGAAGTCCGCAGACGATGCCGAAGCATGGATCAATACGAGCGATCCCGATGAAACGCGTTTGAAGGTTTTCCGCCGTTTAGCGCTAGCCTACAGTACGCATGGCAAACCACTCCCTTATGTGTATACAAATCAGAATGAGCTTGCCGGGAAAAAAGCTTATTTCCGCGCGGTGGATTCGTCAAGTCTTGGTGTGAGCAGCACCGGCGCGAAGTCCAATAAAATTCTGCTCAATTTTGTTAATTTTGAAACGACACCGGTTACAATGAACGTCAATGTTACGCTGCCTACTAACGCCCAGTATGCGGCAGAACGCTTTGGCGCAGGCAACACGTATGCGGCTGCACGCAGTTTTACGACCATTGACGCCGCTTTGGGCGCGCAATTATCAGAAACACTTCAACCGGGCGAAGCCGTCGAATACATTTTGACCCCGTTGGAACATTCAGCACCAAGCAAGCCTACGCTGCAAGCACGGGCCGTTTCGTACAAACAAATCAAGCTAACTTGGCAGCCTTCTACAGATAATGCGGAAGTCACCGGATATAAGCTCTATGATAACGGCGTACTGCTCGCTAAGCTGCCGAAAGCCGTAACCCGTTATTCGCACCAAGACGTTAGACCGGAAAGCGCACACTCATACACGCTCATCGCTTATGACGACTCTGGCAACGAATCCGTGCCGAGCGACCCTTTGGCCATATCCTCCTTATCGTTGCCGGCATCTCCTTTTACCACAACGTCTACGGGAGCTTTGCATGTTGAAGCGGAGCAAACAGAGCTGGAAGGAGTGACCCATCATGGTACATTCGTCGGTATGTACTTTACACAAGGACGGATGAACATGCTGAAACCTCCTGTCAAAGCAAATACCAATTACATTCTTAAGCTTAAATATAGTGCGGCCGCGAACAAAAAGGTGAATCTCGTTATCGACAATCAGCTGATACGGACGCTGGATTTGCCTGGAACGGAGCCGAACGTCTATACAACAGTCGAATATAACGTCATGATGCCTGCGGACATAAGCAACCTTGTGCTGTCCATCGTCAAGAGCAGCGATAATGTGTTCGCCTACTTTGATTGGTTCGAGTTGAAAGAAGGCATCTTGGATGAAACGCCTCAAGCACTCTGGACGAACGTCATTCATTCCAGTACAAATATGTATTATTCCGCCCCTACCTTCGCTCTTGGCGCCAATGGAGCAAATCTCCATGAAACGACAACCCCGGGCGATTACACAGCTATGGGCTTTAAGGGTACGGGAATCCGTTGGTATTCCGATATTGAGTCATCTTTAGGTGAGGCAGATGTTTATATCGATGATGTCCTGCAAGCAACTGTGGATTTGAAAACAGCAAACACACAAGGCGCGAAGAAGGTTGTTTTCGAAAAGACGGGTCTCCCTATGGCAAACCATATCATCAAAGTTGTCGCTAAGAACGGCCGGATCATCCATCAATCGTTCGAGTTTTTGAGTTTGGAACGCCAGCCCCTAACGCCAGGTCCTGATCTTATCGTAACAGATCTTGGAACGGATCCAGCAGATCCGTATGCCGGGCAAACGGGAATTCGATTCTATGTTACGGTGAAAAATGTCGGTATTCTCCCAACCCCAGACGGCAAAATAACCGGAGCCGTGTTTGGTTTGAACGGCGGTTCGTTTGGTTATACGGATACGTATAATCAATCCATCCCTGTAGGCGGCAGCGCAACACTCTACACAAACGCAGGCGGTGAGAACGGATATTGGGAAGTTCCTAATGGAGAAGCCACCTACCAGTTAAGCGTCAATATCAATGATATCGGACGATTCACTGAAATGGATCGCACGAACAACACCAACGAGATGACTTTCCAGGTGAAGAAGCGAGATGTCACCCCTCCTGTGACAACAGCGACAGCGGACGGTGCAACGGGGTCAGGCACATTCAATAAGCAAGATGTGCATGTTACGTTTACAGCCGTGCATCCGACTGTTGGCGTTGGAATCCGGCAAACGGAATACCGAATTCAGGGTGGAACATGGCATCCTGTCACAGCTCAGCCGGTCACCTTCAGTGATGAAGGGGTATATCAAATCCAATACCATTCGATTGATGTGTTTAATAATGAAGAAGTGCCTAAAGATTTGATTATAGGCATCGATAAAACAGCTCCAGCAACCACGGACACATCAATAGCGGGGTGGCAGCGAACACCGCAAACCGTCACATTAGCGGCTTATGATTCTTTGAGCGGTGTACAACAGACCTTTTACATCCTAAATGGGGGAACTGCCACTGCCGGAACTTCGGTTACGGTAAACACCTACGGTGTAAACACGATAAACTATTATAGCGTTGATTTGGCAGGTAATCAGGAAGCTAGTCACTCTGCGGAAGTACGCTTCGATCCGCAAGCACCTGAAATCAACATACCCGGTCCTTTAACTGTATTTTTGACGGATCCGATTGTATGGAATGTTGGTATCACGGATGCCTTAAGCGGAGTGGCCTCATCTGTGGTTAAACTGGATGGTGCCGTTGTTAGTCCTAACATTAACCTCCAACCTCTAAGCTTGTGGATTGGTCAGCACACGATTGAAGTAACGGCTACAGATAACGCGGGCAATACGATCGTACGTACCTTTGTATTGAAAGTGATCATGGATCTCGATCATTTGGACGATTTACTCCGTTTGTTATGGAATTTAGGATATTTCCCAAATCAAAGCACTTATAACAGCTTGCAGAACAAGGTGACTCAGCTTCAGAAGCTGCTAAACCAAAGTCAGCTTAAAGATCCGACTATCTTCGATGCTGTCATCAAAGATGGCAAGTATACGGATAGTACGACCGCCAAGCTGCTTCGGGATGCCATTCTATATCTGCAGCAAAAGTCAGGGAAGTGAATAGTAAAGAAGGGGCCTGTCATCCAAAGTCACTTTTGGATGATTGGCCCCTTATCCTTTTCTTTAACGATGCTACAGTAACCAAAATTTCCCGAATATAGAGGGAAAGTCGATCCTCTATTTGAACGAAACGCCACGAAATCATGAGGTAGAGGAACAAGTGCGATATTTCACTGTTTTTGCCTCTGAATCGCTCATTCCGCTCAAATAGCGCACTGATGGAGCCTCTCGATGAATGATCGATAGGCTCTTTCTTCGTACCTCCAAAAATAATACCTTCCTTAGAGCCTCTAAAGTACATTCTTAGGATTGAAATATATGTTCCAAAAGCGGCGCTTGAGCTTGAGCAATTAATAAGATTAAAACCATTGGAGCAAATACAATGAAATCCAACATGCTATTCGTGAATACATGATTCCATTGGACACTATGCAATGGAATTTTCCATCAAGCCTACTCACAAGCCATTTTCGGAAAAAACATTGTATTTACTCCAATGGAAATGCTTATAAACACTTTATTTCGGCAATTCCATTGGATATTGTGCAACAGAATTGCGGCGGTGCTACAACGCGCGTCCAGGATTCATGGCGCGTTGAGAAATGATGCTTGCCGTCCTGTCTATACGGACAATCGTTCCACTAATTGATGTGACGCAAGAACAAGGTCTCCACGGATGCTGCAGGCATTCGGATTGTCCAAGCTGTCGAGGAAATGCTGTACAACGCCAGCAAAGCCCCTTCTTTCAAGCACCGTGTCCCAGCTGCCGAAGGAGCGTACGCGTGGTGCGGCGCCTTTTTCATAAAAAACGGCTGACTCTAGGTTCGTTACTTCTACCGATCGGCCGCTCCCGTGCAGCTCAACTTTTTCTAAATCAACACCAGCAAGTCTAACCATACTGTAATTGCCTAACGAAGAGCCGAATGCTAGCGTCCCTGATGCGTGGAGCAGTTTGCCTGCTTCATCGACTTGTTGGTTGTATGTACTCACTTCATACGGGCCGTCTCCTAACCATAGTAAAAGGTCCAGCATGTGAATCAGGTCATCATACAATGTCTCTTTGGCGCTATGACCTTGCTGCTTGATGCGATGCTTGACTGCTGAACACCAGTCGAAGCCGCCTGCCTCCTGCAGCCATCGCTTAGCCTCCATATAAAGAGGAGCAAACCTGCGGTTAAACCCCGCTGCCAGCAAAACGCCTTTTCGCTCCGCATATGAAGCCATCTCAGCGGACTGTGCCCAATTGTAAGACAACGGTTTATCCACATAAACAGCTACACCCCGTTCTATACTTTTCATCGCAATATCGTAATGGGTAGATGTCGGACTATGGACGAAAACTGCATCCAACTCATGTGCAAGAAGCTCATCTAAGCTTGTTGTCCCGTAAGGAATGCGATACTTTGCCCTCATCCGTTCTACCGTCGCCGGGGTGGAGCTCATAATCCCTGCAATTTCCACTTGCTCGTTGACCGATAAAAGAGGCAGATACACTTTTTGTGCGATATCACCTAGACCAATTAATCCGATTCTTTTCTTCGTCATTATGCTTCACTCCTTATTTGTTTTCCCAGCACCATACGTCCAACCAACAGTCCAAGTACAAGTAAAACAGCGCCAACCACCGTAGAAACACCATATATTTGCACCCACATCGGGGCATCCGTAATCAGGGCATATACTTTTCCGCCAAAAATCGGACCCAAGAAAGCGGCAAAGCCAGTGATAGCCGAATAAGTAGCAATATACATCGGACGTTCGCTCTTCGGTGTGTCGCCAATCGTAAACGTGAACACCATCTGATTAAACCCACCCAGGCCAACGCCAAGAACGATATGAACGGCATATAGAACAACAATGGCTGGAATGAAAGCAATTGCTCCCCATAATAAACAAGCTAGCGCAATGATCGGTAAAGACCATAGCAGCAAGGTTTGAGCCGTATAACGCACATTCAGATTGCCCCATACATAGTAGCTGGCCATCATGACCACGGTATGAACGACCGTAATTAACGAGACCGTTTCATAATTAATTTTCATCAGCTTGAGCATGACATAAGAGAAGAGCGGCACGGTTACCCCTTGCACGAATAAAAACACAGCCAAAAAAAGAATCGCTTTAAGAAAAGCGCGATCCTTCAACGGCTTCCCAATCATCCCAACCGGATTCGATGCCGTAGATGGCTCGAAGGGTGGATTCGGATATAAACCGAAGGCCAGAATATTTAAGACCACACAAACACTGCATATAATAAATAAATAGTTAAAACCTTGCCCGCCTGGATACCGATCCAATATTTGTCCGCCAATGAAAAGAGCTAGTGAACTTACCCCGCCTAAAATCGTATTGCGAAGTCCAAAATATCGTCCTCGAACCGGACCCGGCACCGCATCGCTAATTAGTGAGGTCCAAACGATTCCACCCGCGGCATTTCCCAAATGAGCAGCCGTATAAAGCACAATATACATCACAACCCACAGATCTTTGGGAAATAAAAAAGGAATCAAGCCAACAGAGGTCCAAAGTAATCGGTGTGAGGAAGCAAATATAAGCAGCATTCGTTTGCGGTTTCTGAATTTTTGCATGACCACAGCCATCCCAATTTGAATAATATTGACGACGGTGGTAATGGCCAACACTAAACCAATTTCAGTTGAAGTTGCTCCTAAATAAAGCAAATAACCCGTTAGAAACGGACCGCCAAGGAGCTGGAAAATAATAACCGCCGGAAACCCCTCCAACGTTGCGATGAGCAAGCTTCTTCGGTAGGAGGATACTTTTTTTCTGGGTTTTCGTACATAATCCGCAATTTTCATTGCCATACTCGCCTCCTGATGTAATTCTTATGATGAATGACTGATCTTAAAGTTTACAAACTATAGGGCGCTTATGGTAAAATAGGACTGACTACCTAATCTATCATGTCAGGCGGGATCACCCAAATACTATGAAACCAAACCATTTTGGTCTTATCACAAGCTCATTACTCTTTTTGATTTTCATTGTACTCTCTCTCATGTTCCAGTCAACCATTTATTTGTATATCGCCAGCGTATGTCCGCTGCTCATTGTTCCTTTTCTTCCCGATATTCGATCCAATCAATTCATTAAGCCGAATCAAGCTAAAGGTGCTGTAAGATTGATTACCATGGAGAACAAGGACAAGGCTGATTCCGATTTTCTTGTTATCTTGTTTGAACCAGGGTATGTAAGATGGAAGCGTGGGAAACTTTTTTTCAAAATGGAAGATATCATGAAAGATGTCTACATCAAGCCAGATCCCCTCGCCGCCACAATGACGGTGTTAAAATATGATCTATTTCTACATCGACGCAAGAAAAATTGGATCGGCATTTCCTTAACGCAGCTTGAACAGCGCACCGAGCATCTCTCTTATACGACAAATGAAATCAACCGTCTGGTCATTCGGATGTCCGATGTGAATGAATTGCTTCAAAGGCCGGTAAATCAGCCAGCTGCAGCTGGGCAAAGTATTGGCGCCTAGGAAGATTAAAAAAATCACCCTGCCTTCAGTTAAAGACCTGCCGATCATTTGGCTGGCGATAACTCGATGACGGGTGATTTTTTTGTGTTCATGTTGGATAAACCCAAAGATGAAGTCTTTTGAGACTTCTATTTGCTGCATGCAAGCTTTTTTTGGGCAAATAAGAGCTCTTAAAGGCTGCTATTTATAGAAAAGTGCTTACAAACCGCCAAATAAGAGGCCTTTGAGACTTCTATTTTCATCAAATGATGCCGATTTCTGCAATTCTTCTGTATATTAGAGCCTTTAGGGACTTCTATTTTCTGCTTGCAAGCTTTTTTTTGGCAAATAAGAGCTCTTAAAGGCTGCTATTTAAGTTCGTCCCCACACAAATAAGCCGCTAAAGTACGAACCATGACACCTGTTGCACCTTTAGGCTCGATGCCTTTGGCCGACCATAACCAAGCCGTGCCGCCGGTATCCAGATGGATCCAAGGTGTTTCTTCGGCGAAGAAGCCGATGAACAGGCCTGCTGTAATGGCTCCTGCCCAGCGATCAGATGAAGTCGCATTCTTAACATCGGCGACATCACTCTTTAGCATAGCGCGATACTCCGGATAGTTTGGCAGCTGCCATACTTTTTCACCGGCTGCTGAGGCTGCCTGAAGCAGCGGCTTCAGAAACTCGTCATCATTCGTAACTGCGCCAGTCGCGACATCGGCGAAGCAGATTAATATGGCCCCTGTTAATGTTGCAACATCAATCAGGCGATTCGCTCCCAACTGCTTGGCGTAGGTCAAGCCATCGGCCAAGATAATACGACCTTCCGCATCCGTATTCAACACTTCCACCGAATGTCCACTGAGCATTGTCACGATATCGCCAGGGCGATAGGCAGAACCAGACGTCATGTTCTCCGCCGCCGGGATAACCACAACCAAGTTCACCTTCGGCTTCAGTTGACCGACGACGTGCAGGGCACCGAGCAGTGTAGCGGCTCCGCCCATATCACTGATCATTTCTTCCATGCCGTCGGGTTTCTTCATCGAGATCCCGCCGGTATCGAAGGTCACGCCCTTGCCGACGAGGCCCAGCACATCGGCGGAATCTGGATCACCCTTATACTGAAGGGTGATCATGCGCGGCGGGTTGACGCTGCCCGCGCCAACCGCGGTAAGCCCGCCCATCCCGCGGGCGGCTATCTCGTGCTCGTCCAGCACTTCGCAGGCGAAGCCGTAGTGCTGGGCGAGCCTAACGGCTTCCTCTGCGATGGAAGCCGGAATGAGCTTATTGCCCGGGAGGTTCGTGAGATCCCGGGCATAGTTCGTGCCCTCCGCAACCGCCTCAGCGGCTGCGATCGCCCCCTCCAGAAGCGCTGCATCCGCAGCCGCTTCTGTGAGGAGCACCGCCTGGCGCAGCTCCGCGCGCGCAGGCTCGTTCTTACGGTACGCCGCGATGCGGTACGTACCGAGGAGCAGCCCTTCGGTCAGCGCCGAGGCGGCTGACCGGCTGTCGAACCCGCTTGGCAGCTTCAGCGCCAAGCGTTCGAACTGCAGCGCGAGTGCCTTGCGCGCTGCAAACACCGCGGCTGCGCGCAGCGTATCGCGTGATGCTGCGGGGCCGAGCCCCGCAACGAATACGTACGCGTACGGCAGCAGCCCGTGGGTCGGCAGCGCCTCGAGCTCGCCTGAGGCGCCAGTGAATAGGCCCTTTGCGCGCATGCGCTCAAGGACCTGATCGAGCTGCGGCAGTCCGAGGACATCGTCCTGGCGCAGCTCAGCTTCACTTAGGCAGACGAGGATTGCGTCTGCCCCGGCTTCATTATCCATCAACGACGTAAATACACCCGTCGTTACATCCGTAATTTTATCAAACATAAGTACTTCTCCTTAGGTTCAAGTAGTTTCTGTGTTTCTGTAATTTTTGTAATTTCTGCAGTTTCTGTAGTTTCTGTGTTTCTTTGTTTCTTTGTTTCTGTGCTTCTGCAATTTCTTGCAGTTTCAGTAGTTTCTATAGTCTTTCAAATTAATAAAAAGATGCGGCCTTCTGCACCACTGACTGCATGGGCAGCTGGTAAGGGCACTTCTCTTCGCAAAGCGGTTTCTCTTTGCATGGATCATGGTCTGCACAGCCTACTATTCTATCCTTTTGTCTTTGGAAAAATCCGTCACCCTTCGGCAGCAATCCGAATTTCTCTCTAAATCTACTCGCAATCATCACATCCGGAATGGAGATTTCGAGCGGACATGAACAATAATTGCAGCGTCTGCAATCGTGTTGACCCAGCTCTATAGCCAATTGCTCCAGCTCCTGGCGCTCCTCCGCTCCTACTTCCTGCTCCTGCGCAGCCAAGTTTTCTTGCACTTCCTTGATGCTCACCATCCCAGAAATCGTTACGTGCACGTCTTGACTATAAGGATAGCGGATCGCACGGTCAACCGGTTGAATGAACCCGCCGGACAAAGGCTTCATCGCCACTTTCATTAAATCCATCTCTGTCGCTTTTGGGATCAGCTCATCAAGTGCAAACGGCTGTGCCAAATTGAGATGAAACAAAATCTGCGAAAATTGCCCTTTGGCGATCCATTTCGCAAGTAAATCTGGACGGTGGCCGGAAATGCCGATAAATCGCACTTTCCCTTCCCGCTGAGCCTCAAGAGCAGCTTCATAGGCGCCGCCGATATCCATCGCTTTCTTAAACTCGCTAACATAGTTCACATAATGAATTTGCAATAAATCTACATGGTCTGTTTTCATACGAACTAAGCTTCGCTCAATCTCCGCTTTCGCCGTCTCGTAATCACGTGCTCCTGTCTTCGTCGCTAAGAAATACTCACTTCTGCGATGGGAGATGCACTCGCCGATAATTTCCTCGCTGTTCCGGTATGCTGCTGCCGTATCGATATAATTAATGCCGTGATCCAAGGCGTAGTTTAATGCTTCTCTTGCTTGTTCTAAAGGTACACCTGGAAGATTCATAGCCCCAAATCCAAGTGATGAAACGTTGTAGCCGGATTTACCGAAAGTCGAATACCTCAAGCTAAAATCTCCCTTCCAACTTAGAAAAATCAATCATAATTGCGCTTGCAACTATTGTAATACAACTCAGTCCTACTTTCCATGAAGTAGGCGATTGTAAACGCTATCATCTCGTTCGATGACTGTAATCGCAAATGATTAGCCATAAATGTATTGACAATGAAAGTGATAATCATTATCATTCTAAACAGATTCATGATTTTGATAATCATTCTCAGTTATGGAAGGGGCCATTATGCGTAAATTAATGTTACAAATTCATCTTTGGGTAAGTTTACTTCTAGGCTTATTCATTGTTTCCATCTGTACAACAGGCAGTCTGCTTGTTATTGAAAATGATGTAGAGAAATGGATACATCCACAGTTTTATCAGCCTACGCCAGGTTATGCCTCACTACTCGACGTTCAGCAAGGTGCGGAGCAAGCTTTTCCAGGGTTCAAAATGGATCGAATCGAGCTTTCGACAGAAGATGGTCTTTATCAGGTAAGACTATCCAAGGACGTGAATGGCAAAGCTTCGACTCAAAATGTTTACATTGATCCAGGCTCCGCCCATGTGCTTGGGCCTGTTGGACCTAATCGAAATGTTTTCTTTACGAAGGTTCTGCAATTACACCGTTATTTACTTGCCCAGGATGTACTTGGTAAAGCAAATGCTTCCATTGTCGTTGGCTTTATGGGTATCGGTCTCATCATCATTCTAATCACAGGTGCTTATCTATGGTGGCCCGGCCTTCGCAAATTTGCTCGTGGCTTCCGAATTATTCGAAACAAAGGTAAGCTTGCCCTAAATTTAGGTCTACATAAAACGGTAGGTATAGTAACCATTCCTTTTCTTCTCGTATTCGCCCTCACAGGAACAGCTTATCAACTTGATAAATATGTGTTTGGATGGTTCGGACTGTCGACCAAAACGGAAGCAGCTGCCTCTTGGAGCAAAGCAACAAACATGAACGGTTCACCGCTTTCTCTTGACACCATCGTTCAAAATGCGCAAGAACGATTTCCCAACCATAAACTGGTCCGAGTCCAACTACCCACGAAGCCTGATCAAACTTATCAGTTAGCTATGAAAGAAGGTTACAGTCCGGCTGGTTCCAGCAATGTTACCGTCTTTGAAGACCCCTATACGGGTGAAATTTTAGGTAAAACAAACCCAAATGCTCCAATGGCGTTTTACAGTGCTTGGAAAAAAGGTTTGCATTTCGCAACTTGGGGTGGTGAACCTGTAAAAATCGCGAGCTTTCTCATGGGGATGATGCCCCTTTTCCTGATGATTACAGGTCTAGTTATTTGGCAATTCAAAGCTAGAGCGCGTCGCAGAAGTAAAAGCTCTTCCCGCATCAAAGAATCTCCTCCAACAATGGTTCCTTCGATGAGCTCTGCCGAATAAAACATACAGAAACACCCCAGGCAAAGCTTCACATAAAAGTGAAGTATGCCAAGGGTGTTTCTTTATGTATATATTCTATTCTTTTAACTCTTACTAATCTCTATTATCATCGTGGTTTTTTGAATCTTTGTTCCGATCGCTCCAGCTCCAAGGAAAAATGGTGCTTCTATCATTTTCTGATTTTGATTTTTGCGTTGGCTTGTCAGATGGCTTATCCGTCGGTTTGCTTGAGCTTGTAGGCTTACTCGAAGGTTTTACAGTAGGCTTAGGCGTTGAAGTCGCTCTAGGTTTTGAGGATGATTCTTTCTTAGAATCATCCTCATTGCCATCACCCGAGCGGTTCGACTTCGGCGTTGATTGGCTGTCATTATCATTATTACGATCATTGCTGTTTCTATCGTTTTTGTTGTCGTTCTTGTTGTCATTCTTATTATTATTGTCGTTCCTGTCGTTCTTGCCATTTTTCGAAGATGGTGTCGGTGTTGGTTTCACCGTAGCCTTGCCGTTCTTACTATTGTTATTTTTATCGTTCTTATCATTTTTATCGTTGTTCTTGTCTTTGTTCGATTTCTCGTCCTGAATTTGTTGAATTTTCTCGCTGAGCTTTCCGGATTTTTCATCTGCGATAAGCTTCTGCAGAGACGATTTATCGATCGGCTTATCCGGCTTTACCAATTTGTCAATCCCGCCGTTATCCTTCGCGAGCTGATGAATCGACACCGTTTTGATGTCGTCGAGAGATACTTTCGCACCATTGTCTACCGCATTCAAATATATCGCGTACTTCCCGGCCGATACACCGCTTGCCTTCGCCTCTTGTCTTACTTCTTGCGGGGCAGCGAACGCGGTCACTTCATAATTTTTCACTTGATCCGGATGGGCTTGCTCTATATGCTTACTGACCTGAGCTTTCAACTTCGTTGCAATTGCCTGATCATCCACATCCGTTTTTTGTTCTACAATCGTAGAACTGATGATGATATCTCCTTCACCTCTAGCAAGTGCTCCCTGTTCGGCTTTGTCTAAAATATCAGATGTGACAGCTTCTAACGACTTACCCTTATAGACTAACGTTTGAATTAGGTCAACTCCATCTGAATTTAACCCAATTAGATCCTGTACAACTTCATCATTATCAATTCCTATTTCTACACTAGGATTGATATCTATGGTTACATAGGCAACCACTTGGCCCCCAGGAATGGTTCCTGTCAACGTTGATACTAAGACAAAGCATAGGACGATTGCGGCCGCCAGTCCCGATGCAATAGCCATTTGCGGTACACGCATACGCCGCTTCGCAGGTGTGTACAGTATCTCTTCCCCAACTTCACAATTCCGCGTTCCCCTCGGAAGCTTATCAAACCGACCCTCTGGATTCATGACAATAATGGAGCTGTCGCTTAATTCCATTACGATTCCCTTGTTCATGCGCTGTTCTTCCTTTCTTTATGCTTTCCTCATTCTCGAATATGTAAATAATCTCGCAAGTAAGGGTAGGGTCCGTTAAAGATGAGAGCTATCGCAATCAAATACTTACGGTTTCGCTCCAATGTTTTTCTCGAAACCTGTACTTGTTCCAGCAGCTCTTTAATCGGCAGCTGCCGTTTCGTCAGAAGAGTACGCATAAGCTCTGCATCCTGTGCTAGCGTGCGGCCGATACCGAATAGCATTTGCCTGGAATCGTCGTGTTTAGGGGATGCTTCTGTCAGTTCAGAGAAATCGATATCAAAATCACTTAAACATCGGCTAAAATCCATAATTTCACTTCGCCGTTCTTCAAGTCCCTTTTGCTTTTCATAAGCTTCGATAGCTTGATGAACCTCAATTGGATTGAGTAGGTTATCTTCATCATCTTCTTGATCGAACGAGCTGTAAGGAATCTGTCCTTTGAAACGTTGTTCTTTGCGTAAGAAATCAATTAATCTCCTCCGCATGACCGTTTCTGCAAAGCCTAGGAAAGACCTTCCCATAACGGAAGAATATTGATTAATAGCTTCATTAAACGCTGCTAAAGCGATACTGAATTCGTCATCTCGTGCCGGGTCGATATATCGCTTGCAGAACCTACTTGTAACTTTAGCCACATAAGGCTGGTAGTCAGCAATAAATTGATTCCTAAGTCGTAGGTCTCCTGCTTGAATTTGATGTATGGTTACCTCAAGGGAAGAGGCATGCGGTTCACTTTGTCCCTGGGATTCCTTCTTTCCAAGGAATTTTTTGAATAGTACCAGTAGCACCGTTCCACCTCACAGTATAGTAGTTTCGTCCCTATGTATAACAATTCGGGGGGTACAATTATATGGAATCAGAAATAAAAAGTAAATTTATTATACCATAGATGTTCAATCGGGCACCTAATGGCAAATAAAACCTAACGTACGGTTTCATTTTAACCTTGAATCCTTTACAATTAAAGGCATGGGAGGTGTTTCATTTGGAACCCGGCAATCACTTTGGTAAGTTTCTCGAGACGTTACGAGGTAAATTGTCCTTGCGTAAAGTTGCAAGTAAAAGCGGCTTGTCTCATGCCTATATTAGGGATCTAGAGCTCGGACGTAATCGTACCACGAATGATGTCATCAAGCCATCCCCTGACACCTTGAGAAAGCTATCACAAGCATACCAATACCCTTACACAGATTTACTAATAAAAGCAGGATATTTAGAAGAAGCCTCATCTTCGCAAACTTCTTCTCAAGTCCATTTAGATAACGTCTGGTATGTTGAGTTTGGTATCAAAACCATACAATATGTTTCGTCTGACGGCATCATGGAAGAGAACGTAGAATCTCTTGTGGCGTTCACGAGTTTCATAGAAGCATTAACTGATCACCATTTTGTGAAATTGGACATGCATCTTTTCGTCAATCTGAACAAAATAAAAAAGTATGCCCCCGCAGAAGGCAAACTTTATTTTAATGATTATGAAGAAGGTCCTAGTGTAACCATCGCCGCTATGCCGCAAAAGAAATATCACCAGATTCTTCTCGAGTATGAAGCTCGCAATAAAGGATTTGTTGTGGAAGCTGATTCTAGCTCCCGGCATTCATCTTTGAAAGCCAAGTTCCTTACCTAGCATGACATAGATGAAGAGAACCGTTGCCATACCTAGCATTTGGATCGGCATTAGCGCGCTTAGCACGCTATCCGGATAGGAATGACGGTATGCAATTCCAATAATTACAACAATAATGAAGAGATAAAAGCCTGCATTTTCTCTAGTCAGCGGTATTCTCGTATAATTCGAGAGAAAAGTAAAGCCGAGCCGAAGCTTATGAATAGTAAGAAGAACACCGCACTTAGCCATAATGGTCAAAAGTAATATCAAATTAGTCGTTAAGGAATCATCCTTGATATCTGTATATGCAGCGAGATCGGTTAAATCACAACATAAGAGAACAATCGTAGATACGATGACCGACAGAATATACCCTGATAATGCTATGATTAATGTAGGTACAAAGCTAAATTTCCAAACCATCATAAGCAGTGTACAAATGATACAAACGTATAATAAAGGCCAATTGTCGAAATAAGCGACCATCGTTCCTGCGAGTGCAGCGAGCGTTATTTGTATCCAATACGGTTTCACTCTTTGTCTGAATAGTAGTAATGCGAATAAAATCATAGGTACAAAATCAATACAGGTTAGGATAAATTTCACCCATGTAAACAACTGCACGTTCCCTCATTTCTATGCTTGCTCTTAAGCAGCCTACCTATTTGAATCCACACCTAGAACTATACAAGATAACCGTACTTTTGCCTTCAAAGTGGACTAAGTTGGCTGTTTCTGAGCATAAGTTGACAGGATGCAAGGGCCCATGGGTGAGAGGATTGGAGTGCGATGAACATATGGGACACCGTTTCACAGTGGCCATCGTGGAAGATAACTATTGGGCAGGCAAATTACTCGAAAGTTATTGCCAACAATGCGGGTTAAGAGTCATATCTATCGTTTCTGAAGGTGAACAATTTATACAATTATACGATCAGCTTCAGCCTGACATTATGCTAGTGGACATAGGACTGGAAGGAAATTTAGATGGCATCACGATGGTTCAATCCTTGAGAAGAGCTGGATATCAACAGAAAGTCATTATGGTTAGCGGAACCACGAATATTGACCATGTTTTGACGAGCTTTCATGATCTAGGTTCCCTCTACTTTCTGTCCAAGCCAGTGATGCTGCCAAAGTTTCAAGCGGCTATTCGGAAGGCCATTGCGGAGATTCAACTAGAACGCAGTCAGCAGGTACAAGCCCCAAAGCCTAGATCTACAACATGGATTACTGTCAAAAATCAAAAATCAGAGCTGCCTATCTCCGAAGACTCCATCCTCTTCATTGAGAAAGAAGATAAACGTTTGACCAGAATCCATCTCATGAATGGAGCACATATGGAATCCAGCACGAATTTAACGGATATACTGGCGCAGAGCTCTCCTCATATGTTCAGTCCATTTAAAGGTTTTCTGGTCAATTTGCGCCATGTGGTATCGTATGTGAAAGAAAGTGGATTTCCCACTTCGAGAAGATTTCTAATTCATTTGAACCATACGCCTGTGAAAGTTCCACTAAGCAGAAATCTACAAAAGGATTTTGCGAAGCTTCTGCAGGAACTTCAATAAGCACCAAGTACTTACCATATACATGAGTTAGGGATGTGTGTAACAAAAAAAGAAGACGTTATGGGCAAAATAGACCCGAACCGTCTTCTTTTCAACAAACCTCTACGTGTGCTTGGAGGTTTTTTTGTTTTTTAGTTTATCTCGGCGTACACTCAGCATTTTCAATCGTTTCTTAAGCTGATCTTCCCATTCATTATCGCCAATAGATTTCGCGACCCCAAGCAAATCAAGAGCCATATCAATTTGACAGCGTACTATATCTAAAGGCTCTTCACCCTCATGGTTGACACAATTATCATGCAATAGATGATCCTTACCATCTACATATTCCGTAAAATCAACCTCAGGAGCACCGTCTCCGTGAGCATACTCCGCTAATATCTCGTATTCGTTCTCCACCAGATAGTGAACTTCAATGCGATGACATACCGGGCAAAAAAGAATGGGCACATTGTGAATTTGTGTACGAATGTGCTTCAAGGTACCTTTCGTTCCAATCATACTGGCTCCACAACAAAAACTCATGAAAAACCCTCCCTTAGAGCTTTCCGTTAGGAAAGCTTGCATCGTAAGCATAAACTTCTTAACCCGGATTAGTCCAATATATTCGCCAGAAAAGTTTGAAATTCCTTTTTTTTAGGACAGTTAGATTTTAGCAATCTACGCATATTTTTCTTTGGAAAAGCGAATGCTTTTACAGTGAAAAGGTAGTCATTAGTATTAGAAAAGAGGAATTCACCTTGAAGGCATTACCTACCGCAGGGTTTGAGGTTCCCGATCGGTATAACAAGGACATACTCCATCTTATGATCGTGGATGCACATTCGCTCTATGTTTATTGGGAAATTAGTGATAGGCGGAGATGGCTTGTTTCTCAGCATTTTGAATGCGACTATGCGTTAATGCCCAAAGTGATACGTTTGTACGATGTAACCAGCCTATATTTCAATGGCAGTAATGCACATGGATTCTGGGATGTAACAACGACGTCTGAAGCTAACAATTGGTATCTTCACCATCTAGGTGCAGCCCGTACCTATCTTGTAGATATTGGTACTTACACTTGGGAGCGCGAGTTCGTTCCTCTTCTTCGTTCCAATTGTGTCGCAACACCTAAAGATACCGAAACTAAATGGGGAGAACCGATACAAACGGTTGTTCCAGAAGCCCAAGCCGAACGTGTCTATAATCGAATCAAGCCATCTTTTTTTGAAAATATACAAGCCTACTCTCCCTATGTGAGGTGACGTTATCTCTTGATCAATCGCATCAAACCGAAGCCAGAGCTCAAGGGATATTTCGTTCTCATGCTGCATGCTCATCTTCCCTATATTCGTCATCAGGATCAGAACGACAATTTGGAAGAACAATGGTTCTATGAAGCCATGACTGAAACGTATTTACCCCTAATTGAAGTCATGAATCGTCTAACAAGTGATAAGATAGATTTCCGCTTGACCTTCTCCATAACTCCGACTATCTTGTCCCTGTTCAGCAATCCATACTTCCAAGACAACTATCACGCTTACCTAAGTAAGCTTATTGAGCACGCAGTTAAGGAACAAGTCCGGTTACAAAAAAAGCCTTCTCTTCTTCCTCTGGCCAAACGTTATGCCAAACGATTCCGTGAGCTTCTTACACTATTTGAGAGCTGCAAAGGAAATGTTATTGCGACATTCAAACACTATCAAGATTTAGGCTGTATTGAAATTGTTACATCAGCCGCTACGCATGGATTTCTTCCACTAATGAAAACAGAAGAGGCAATAAAAGCACAGATTATGACGTCTGTTCGGGATTATGAACGTTATTTCGATCAAAAGCCACGCGGCATCTGGTTGCCTGAATGTGGCTATACGCCGGGTATTGACCGCATTTTGAAGCAGGCTGGGATCCAATATTTCTTCACTGATTCCACAGCAGTCGCTTTCGCTTCACCGCAGCCGGCTCGAGAATTGGCTTCTCCGCTAATGACCCCCTATGGGGTAACTGCCTTTCCTCTGGATCCGGAATCCACCAGTCAAGTAAGTGCCGAGAACGGCTACACAGGAGACTTCAACTATCGAGAATACTACAGTGATATCGACTCGGCAACAGGGTTTAAATATTACCGCAACACAAGCAAAGGCAGCCACAAGGAGCCTTATCAACCAGAGCAGGCCCTAGAAAAAGCAGCTGAACATGCCGATCATTTCTTGGCAAATTGCCAGAAGCAGGCCGCTCATTGGGAATGCTGGCTGGATCGCAAACCCCTCATCGTTTCGCCCTATGATGCGGAGCTATTTGGACATTGGTGGTATGAAGGCCCGCACTTTCTTGAGCTGCTCTGCCGTAAAATGTTTCTCGATCAGCAAACGATTAAAATGATTACACCTAGTGAATATCTAGAGGAATATCCAATAGCTGCTGTCGGAAATTTAAACGAATCTAGTTGGGGCCGTAACCATTCCGCCGAAATATGGCTGCAGGGACGTAACGACTGGATTTATCGTCATCTGCATCAAGCCGAAGAACGAATGATCGAGCTTGCAACGAAACATAAGCATCTCTCTGGCCATGGTAAATTAAGCGCCAGCGTCCTGAAACGGGCTTTGAATCAAGCTGCAAGGGAACTTATGCTAGCTCAAAGCAGTGATTGGGCGTTCATGATGGAGGCACAGAGCGACGTCGACCATGCCGTTCGCCGTACGAAGGATCATCTAGGCTGCTTCTACCATCTCTGCGATCAGGTGGATCGGGAACAGGTTGACGAGGTACTCCTTACCGATTTAGAGGAGAAAGACAACTGCTTTCCAGCTATCCAATTTCATGATTACGTAAGCTTAGAGCAGCTTTCCCCTATCCCGATCATTCCAAACTTGAAGGAATGGGAAACATTGCTGGAGGAAACCAAACACCGTCCGAACGTATTCATGCTAGCTTGGGAATACCCGCCCAAACATGTCGGCGGCTTATCGAGAGCAGTCCATGAACTATCGGAAGCTCTTGTCGCTCGCGAAGAAATTGTGCACATCATCACAACCTCCTACGATGGTGCGCCAAGTTTTGAGAACATGAATGGCGTTTACGTACATAGGCTCCCTGTTAACCATTCCGGTGATACTCACTTTTACCACTGGACGTTCGAAATGAATCTTGCCATGACTGATCATCTTGTCAGATGGAAAGAAAATGGCGGACGAATCGACCTTTTACATGCGCATGATTGGATGGTTGCTCATGCGGCAAGAGAAATAAAAACCAGCTACGGCATCCCTTTAGTAGCCACGATTCACGCAACGGAATGGGGACGAAATCAAGGAAATCTATATTCCGACCTGCAGCGAAAGATTCATCATTTGGAGTGGCAGCTGACATATGAGGCTGATCGTGTCTTTGTGTGCAGCTCCTATATGAAAGAGGAAGTAGGACGTATCTTTAATCTTCCTTTCGATAAAGTGAGTGTACATCCGAATGGAATTCGGACTCAAAAACCAAACACAAAGACAATAAATCGACCCGATTTCGTGGCAAAACAAGATAAGGTCATTTTCTTCATTGGAAGACTTGTTTATGAAAAAGGCATTCAAATTCTGCTGGCAGCTTTGCCGAAAATCATTTCACAAGTCCCGCAAGCTAAGCTCATTATCGCCGGTTCTGGGCCTATGGAAGGTGAGCTTCGCTCCCAGGCTGCTTTTTTGGGAGATCGCGTCTTGTTTACTGGCTTTGTTGATGATGCTTATCGCACACAGCTTTATCAATCTACGGATGTTTGTGTGATTCCGAGCTTGTACGAGCCTTTCGGTATCGTAGCGCTGGAAGCCATGGCCCACCGGAAGCCTCTGGTCCTCTCCGATACAGGCGGTTTAGCTGAAATCATTAGGCATGGTGTGGACGGCTATAAGGCTCTCCCAGGTCATGTCGATTCATTAGCTTGGCACATTACGGATATGCTGCTGCAGCCAAAGCAAGCCGCCAAGATGGCTGATAGCGCCTACCAGCTGCTGCAACAGCACTACCAATGGAGCCATATCGCTCAAAATATCCAGAATGAGTACCAGAAGCTTACCCACTTTCAACCTGCCATTCAGGTCAAAGCAACATTTTAGCCTTAGCTGCTTTTAACCAGCCATTCAGGTCAAAGCAACAAGCTGAGCCTTTGCCACTCATTAATGAGAGGGAACTAGAGGACGCTATTTCTTTAAAAATGCCCATTTTTCTTTCGTTAAGGGAACTACGATTCGCTATTTAGCCCAAATTGGAGAAAATTAGCTCTATTTATAAGGAATAGCGGAACGACGTTCCTCAAGGTGCAGCATTTGGGGGGAAATCACACAAATAGCTGATTGACGTTCCCTTTGCCTACACAATTACGGGAAAACGATCTTACTATGCCAGTTTGCTCAAGCAAAACTCTAAAGTTAATGCTTACGATGCTAGTTTTCTACGAAAACTCTAAAGTTAATGCTTACGATGCTAGTTTTCTACGAAAACTCTAAGGTTAATGCTCACGATGCTAGTTTTCTACGAAAACTCTAAGGTTAATGCTTACGATTCAAGTTTTCTATGAAAACTCTAAGGTTAATGCTTACGATGCTAGTTTTGCTAAAGCAAAACTCTAAGGAGGTACCACAATGAAGGCTGTTATTATGGCCGGAGGCAAAGGAACTCGACTTCGTCCCCTTACTTGTCATCTCCCCAAGCCCATGGTGCCTCTTCTCGGTAGGCCCTGCATGGCCTATATCATTGAATTGCTCCAAAATCACGGCATTCAGGACATAGCAATTACTATGCAATATAAACCTGAAGTGATACGCAACTTTTTTGGCAGCGGACAAGCTTTTGGCGTCAATCTCCATTATTTTGAAGAAACAAGTCCCCTAGGTACAGCTGGGAGTGTCAAGCATGCGCACGAGTTTCTTGACGATACTTTTATTGTCATAAGCGGGGATGCATTAACTGATTTCGATTTGAAGCAAGCACTCGCTTTTCATAAAGAAAAGCAAGCCAAAGCTACGTTAATCCTGACTCGTGTCAGCCATCCTTTGGAATATGGTGTTGTTATCACGAATGAAGAAGGACAAATTACTCGTTTTCTGGAAAAACCAAGCTGGGGTGAAGTTTTCAGTGACACGGTAAATACAGGTATTTATATTTTGGAGCCCGAGCTGCTAGAACGCATACCGCTGGGGCAAGAATTTGATTTCAGCCAGCAGCTTTTCCCTGCCTTGCTCGAAGAAAACAAAGGGCTCTATGGTTATATCAGCTCTGGATATTGGACGGATATCGGCAACCTGCAGCAGTATCGTCAAACCCAGTTTGACATGCTCGATGGGAAAGTGAAGCTCGACATTCACGGAACACAGATCCGCCCCGGTGTCTACATCGCAGATGATGTTGAAACCAGCGCTACCGCACGTGTGATCGGACCAGCTTTCATTGGGAAAGGGAGCAGGCTGGAAGATGAAGTAGAGATCGGTGAATACTGCATCATCGGGCAAAATAATCGACTCTCCAAAGGGAGCAAATTAACGCGAAGCGTGCTGTGGGATCATAACCATATTGCTGAGCACAACGAATTGGCCGGTTCCACACTGACTAGTCGGATTATTTGTAAAGAAGCCTCCTATTTGGGGGATGGTTCTGTTGTTGGCAACCATGTGGTCATCGGCGCGAAAAGCCGCATTGAACCCAACGTGAAAATTTGGCCCCATAAACAAATTCGTGATAAGACCCTACTTCATACCTCCTATATTTGGGGAGATCATGCAACCAAAACGCTATTCAAGACAAGCGGTGTAAGTGGTATTCCTAATCTAGATTTAACACCGGAATTAGTCGCTAAATTCGCCACAGCCTATGGAGCAACCTTAGCCCCCGGCAAAACGCTCATGGTAAGCTGTGCTCCCCATACGTTCACTCGTTTATTAAAGCGTACACTTACAGCGAGCCTACAATCTGTAGGTACGCATGTTATTGATTTAGGGGATTGCTTTGCACCTGCGTCTACCTTTGCTATTCGTCATTTAGGTGCTGCTGGGGGAATTCACCTCGAGTGGTCCGGCAAAGAAAACGATGTATGCAGCCTACTCTGTTTGGACGCTGAAGGAATGCCTATTCCGAAATCAGCAGAGCGTAAAGTGGAAAACAGCTTTTGGCAAGAAGATTATGGACGGGCCACTATGAAGCAGATTGGCAGTTACAAAGAAGAAGTGCACTGGTTACAAACTTATATAAATGCTTTGGCCCAAGAAATCGCATATGAACGCGATCATCCGTTTGTATCCCCTCTTCGCATCGTCATTGAAGCGAGTTCTTGGCTGCAGCCTTTCATGGTTCCATTTTTCGAAAAACTGGGGCTTGAAGCTATCCATGTTACTTCTACAAGTATGCAGGATCCGCTTCACGTCTTTATTCCGCTATCTGGCGCAAGTCTCGGTTTACGTGTTCACGATGATGGACGAACCATACAGTTAATAACAGAAAAAGGTGAGCTTGTAGACAGCGATTTACAAACCGTTTTCCTCTATCTTTGTTACCTGCACAGCCGTCCAGGAGCAACCATTGGTGCTCCCGTCAGTGCCCCCCAGCTTCTAGAAAGCATGGCGGAGGGACTTGGCGGGAAGATCGTTCGTACGAAGGAATGGTCACGGGCCATCATGGAAGCTACACAAGAAGCGAGGATACATCCCTTGTTCGATTCTCTCTTTGCCATTGGACTGGTGATTCTCCATTTGGAAAGAACCGGCATTCCGCTCTCGGATCTGCTCTCCTTGTTTCCTAGCTTTCATCTTCTACGTGAACGTGTCGATTGTCCTTGGGATTCCAAAGGAGAGGTTATGCGGAGCATGATGGAGCGGACGAAAGATGTACCCGTTGATCTAATCGATGGCATTAAGTTTTACCATGAGAATGGGTCTGTCCTGCTGCTGCCTGATGCCGATGATCCTGTCTTTCAGCTCGTAGCCCAATCGGCGGATCCTGAGCTTGCTGAGCAACTTGTCCATTCCTACCGTGGACACATTCTAAACGCACTTGTGTAAGCATAATTATAGTATAGATATATCCGATACGTGGTTCCGAAGTCTTATGATGAAGGGGAGAGCGGCGTGAATATGATTCCAAGCGTTTCTAGACAGATCGCTTTTGTGCAGTATGACGATCAATCCTCAAGTATGACCGTGCAATATCATACCGGTTTCAAAGCATCGTATACCAATGTCAAACAGGATGAATACCTTTTGATATTTTCTTCGGTGAATCGGTACGATTCCTTAATGAGACTTACGGAAAACCGGTACATGGAAGGGCAAAATCCAACCAAGTAAAGGATATACATGTGATCTCCCCCTTTTACATAAGGGTGGAGATTTTTCGTTTGTATAGTGCATATGCTACAATGTTGCTCAAGATCTTTGCAGCTTATTTTCACTAACTACCCTGAGAAAAGGTGAGTCCGATACCTACCCAAGCTCTCTCTGTTGATCCTATAGATCGGGATACCTTTCACTTACTAATCCAGTCTCCGACTGTTCTTTTTGCCTACTGGCAGCTCTCTGTCCGAAAAAAGAACATGGTACAGGAACATTTCGATAAAGACTGGAAAGAGCTTCAGCCTACTTTGCGATTTTATCATGCAACCAATCTACCTATAGATAGCTACCAAGCTGACAGCGTCTCAGAACTTCATCTCCCCTCAGGAGAATCATGCTTTCTGAGCGGGTTCCACCCAGGCCAAATTTACTTTGCGGATCTTGGCATTGTGAATGAACAGGGGCAGTTTCTCCCGCTTCTGCGTTCCAATACGATTCAGACTCCCCCTATAGAAACGAATCAAGATATTCCTTATCACCAAATAACGAATGATCAACTAGATACGTACCGGCCTATTGCCGTTTCCTTTCAGCTACTGACGCCTGAAGCTAATGAGCATTTCTCTGCCTATTCGGTGTATTCACCGAAGACCGCATACTCAGCAGATACGGAATCTGGAGGCGATACTGATTGAGCACAAACCTAAATGCCAACGTGAGCACCAGCTCTAATGTACAAGGTTTCGTTGCCTTGCTTTTACATGCCCACATCCCCTATGTTCGACATGAAGAGGAGAGCATCACCCTAGAAGAGCGATGGTTCTTCGAAGCCGTTGTCGATAGCTATCTTCCTTTGATCGAAATGATGGACCGGCTTCTTGAAGATGAAGTGCCTTTCCATCTCACTTTGTCTTTGTCCCCTACGCTGCTTGCCATGCTCGAGGATTCACGTTTAAAGATGAGGCTTCGCAAGCATCTGACCTCGTTGTGCGAACTGGCTCAGCGTGAAGTTATTCGTCTATGGGGCCATCCCGACTTCGGTCCTACGGCAAAGCTCTATGCCGACCAGTATCATCGGCTTATGGCTTTGTACGATCGCCTTCGGGGCGATCTGATTGGTAAGTTCCGCAGCCTAAGAAGCACTGGCTGCTTAGAATTAATCACGTGCGCCGCGACGCATGCGTTCTTGCCGCTAGTCAAGAACGACGCCGCGTTGCGCGCGCAGCTCGAAGCCGCCGTAACGGAATTCCGGCGGCATTTTGGGTCCGCTCCGGCTGGTATCTGGCTGCCGGAGTGCGGCTATACGCCTGCGTTGGAGCCCCACCTGCAGGCACTTGGTCTTCGCTACTTCGTAGCGGACGCCCATGCGCATGCGCAGGCTGTGATAACGCCGCAGGAGGACGTGACCATAACGAGGGGCCCGGTAGTTGAGGGCACCACGAAAGCGAAGGACGCGGCGGGGACACCGCTGCGCACGCAGAGCGGCGCCTGCGCCTTTGCTCGGGACCTCGAAGCCGGCGCCCAGGTATGGAGCGCCGAAGTCGGGTACCCGAGCGATGCCAATTATCGCGAGTATTATCGCGATATCGGCTACGACCTCGGCCAAGACGGCGGGGCCGAGTGGGAGTACTTGAAGCCCTATGTGCTGCCGGACGGCGCACGCATACACACGGGCTTCAAGTACTACAGCGTCACCGGCGCAGCCTCAGGTGACGCCAAAGCGCCCTACCACCCGGCGCGGGCCGCTCAGAAAGCTCAGCAGGATGCTGAGCATTTCGTCGCCAGCCGGGTGGCGCAGCTTCGCCGCCTCGCTGAGGAGCGCGAGGCGTTAGCTTTGGCCGCCGGCGACCGCGAAGCGCGGCCGGCGGAACCGCCGGTCATCGTATGTCCATACGATGCCGAGCTGTTCGGGCACTGGTGGTACGAAGGCCACCAGTGGCTTGAGGCTGTGCTGCGCGGGCTCGCTGCCGCGCGCAGCCTAGAGGGCGTAGTCGTGGACACGACTACGTTAGGCGGCTACGCCGCCGCCCATGCGCCGACCACGGAAGCTGTGCTTCCCGTGTCGAGCTGGGGCCGAGGCGGCTACGCCGAGGTCTGGCTGCAGCCGCGCAGCCAGTGGGTACATCCGCTGCTGCACGCGGCGGAGGATCGTATGGTGCTTGCTGCGCAAAAGCACCCGAACCCCGAGCTGCTCACGAAGATGCAGCAGCGCGCACTGGATCAAGCCGCGAGAGAGCTTATGCTCGCGCAAAGCAGCGACTGGACATTCATCCTAGATGCGGAAACGGTAACCACCTATGCGGCTAACCGCATAGAAACGCATTTATCCCATTTCCATAAATTACTTAACGGGCTAGAAACAGCAGCCTCAGACAAAGAGCTATCCGAATTTGTGATTCCCTTAGAACGGAGGTCCCCTTTTCTGCCGGAGCTCCATTACCATCTTTTCCAAACTAGCACTTCCATAAGTTTGAATAGCTCTTTGAACAGCTCTTTGAATAGTACTTCATTAAAACTCTCATCCAATGCCAAGTCCACACCTCTGCGTATTCTTATGCTCGCATGGGAATATCCGCCGCGTGTCATCGGTGGTCTCGCGAGAGCTGTTTGCGACTTATCTAAGCATCTTGCTGCCTTCGGCCATGAAGTTCATGTCATTACGTGCCTTGCACCCGATTGTCTTCCCTATGAGCGGTCTGATGGGGTGCATATTCATCGTGTAGAAGTTCTCCAGTCCACTGGAGCCATTCACTTTCTGGATTGGGTATTTCAAATGAATATGGCTTTCACCGATGCTATCCACCGCTTAACTTTGCAAGGCATGCAATTTGATCTCATTCATGCTCACGATTGGCTTGTCTTTTACGCTGCCAAAGAATCCAAAAATGCGCTTCATCTCCCGCTCCTTGCAACGATCCATGCCACCGAGTATGGCCGAAATGAAGGGAAGCTGGATACCCCGGTGCAGCAACGGATCCATGCCTTAGAAAATAAGTTAGCCGACGAAGCCGATCAGCTCGTTGTCTGCAGCCTATATATGCAGGAAGAAGTCATTCGCCTATTTCATGTACCTATCCATAAAACGACTCATATACCTAATGGTGTTATTCCTTTTCGCGCAACTCCTGTTTCCCTTGAGACTGTTAATCCGCTTCTTTCTAATGCTCTTTTTAGCGGTGAAGAGCAGAATCGAATTATCGCTTTCCTTGGGAGGCTTGTTTATGAAAAAGGCGTGCATATCCTCATATCTGCCATGCGGCTTGTACTCAAACGTTACCCTGAAGCTAAGCTGATTATCGCGGGTACAGGACCTGAGCTTGAAGGATTAGAGAGACTGGCCGCTCCGTTAAGTGACCGGGTCAGCTTTACAGGATTTCTAGATGAGGCCGACAAAAGTCAGCTTTTGTTATCCGCGGAGCTTTGTGTAATTCCAAGCCTCTATGAGCCATTTGGTCTTGTAGCCTTGGAAGCAATGGCAAGCGGTACGCCACTCATCGCATCGGATACGGGAGGTCTTGCTGAGATTGTCGATCATGGCATTAACGGCTGCAAAGTGCCCCCGGGGGATGCAAATGCACTAGCTTTTCAGATTGCCCAATTTTTAGAAAAGCCTGATGACGCAAACGAACTCGCTGCGGCTGCTTTGAGCAAAGTCAGCGAGACCTTTCACTGGGAGCAAATCAGCGCGTTGACAACAGAAACTTACGAAAAATTGATTCTCCTTCACCCACAGCGGTCAGGTATATTCCCCAACCAGAAGGAAATAATGAAATAATATGGATAACTATGCCAGTTTGTAAGCGTGACCAGTGGGAATTTTCAGAATTTTTTCAAACAATCATTGATTCCTTGGTAATAATTAGGTAACCTATTGGCAAGCCCTGTGCTAACTATGTCCTAGTCACTATCGAAACGAGGACGCGATATCCCAAGCTGGATACCTCAAGGACGGGTTCTGAATCGCGCGATCAAACAAACGAGTGGGGAAGTGATTTTATTGCCTAGACATCTGGTCATCGGAAACGGAAAATTTCTTATTAACCTCGATCAGCATTCCTACATGCGAGATCTGTATTATCCTTTCGTAGGCCAGCTTAACCATATTGGCGGTTATCAATGCCGTGTTGGTATATGGGTGGATGGTTCCTTCGCCTGGCTGAATGCCCCTGAATGGCAATTTAAACTTGCCTATGTCGAGGATTCACTCGTCACCGAAGTGACAGCTACGCATCCCGGTCTTGGTGTCACTCTGCTTATGAATGACGGGGTTCATCAGCGCGAGGATATTTATCTCAAACGTATCCAAATTACGAATCACAATAGTACCGTTCGCGAAATACGTATGTTCTTCAATCAAGACTTGCTCATTAATGAGACAGAAGTTGGGGATACAGCCGCTTACTATCCAGCGAATAATACGGTATTCCATTATAAGAAAGACAGATATTTTATGTTTAACGGCAGTACAGGAACCGAGGGCATTTATCAATACTCTACAGGTGTCAAAAGATTTTATAATGCCGAGGGAACATGGCGCGACGCGGAAGATGGGCATTTGATGGGCAATGCCATTGCTCAAGGATCTGTCGATAGCACCATTTCTTTTCGACTCTTCGTACCGCCGAACGCCAACCAAACGCTCTATTATTGGATGGGTGCAGGCAAAACGTTGGAGGAAGTCAAGAAGCTCGATGCCTATGTCAAAGACAGCCACCCTGGTAAACTCCTTGACCGTGTAACCGTGTACTGGCAAAGATGGGCAAACAAAATTGAACGCGATTACGGCGATCTGCCGCTCGAAGTCCAACGGCTTTTCAAACAAAGTCTACTGCTAGTCAGGACCCAAACGGATGTAAACGGTGCGATCATCGCAGCGAACGATTCCGATATTATGCAAAGCAACCGCGATCATTACAGTTATATGTGGCCTCGAGACGGTGCTTTAATTGCTTATTCCATGTCCATGGCCGGTTACCAAGGTATGATTATTCCTTTCTTTAACTTCTGTGCGAACGTGCTGTCACCCGAAGGTTACTTGCATCATAAATACAATCCGGACGGCACCGTAGGCTCCAGTTGGCATCCATACATTCATTCCGGACGGGTACAGCTCCCTATTCAAGAAGATGAGACTGCCCTTGTGCTATATGCCCTTTGGCAGGATTTCCAGAAAAATGGAAGTCTTGAATTCGCCCAATCCCTCTATCGCAATCTCATTCGCAGAGCGGCCAGATTCATGTCCACTTACATTGATCAGGAATTGAACTTGCCGAAGCCAAGTTATGATCTGTGGGAAGAACGCTACGGTATATTTACGTTTACAGCATCAGCGGTTTATGGCGGACTAATTGCCGCTTCCAACTTCAGTAATCTGTTCGGGGATGAAGAGCGAAGCAATCGTTACAAGCATACAGCGGAGAAAATCAAATCCGGTATCCTCAAGCATCTGTGGGACGAAGGAGAACAACGATTCGTTCGCGGCTTGTATATGGAAGATGGCGAATGGGTAAAGGATATGACGCTCGAAAGCTCCGTTTACGGCATCTTTGAATTCGGCGTTCTGCCTGCTGATGATGATCGTGTGGTGAGCACGATGAAAGCCAACAAAGCTGGACTCATGATCAAAACCGAAGTAGGGGGGGTCGCTCGTTATCATCACGACTATTACTTCCAACGCTCTACGGATATTGAGAACGTACCAGGTAACCCATGGATTATTTGTACACTATGGATTGCCGAATGGGAAATTGAGTACGCCAAGTCACTGGCGGATCTCGAAGCACCGCGTCAAACGCTTGAATGGGTTGTCAAACACGCAATGGAAAGCGGCGTTCTGTCGGAACAATTAGACCCTTTCACAGGTGAACCGGTATCCGTTGCTCCACTCACTTGGTCACACGCCACTTATGTGCTGACCGTCGTAAAGTACTTGAACAAATATAAACAGCTTACCAAGTAAAAAAGCTTTAACGTATTTTACCTCCTATGGATTTGAACACTTGTTCATTCTGGGAGGTTTTTTCATTTCATTTTGAAAGCAAAATCTCCTCGCGGTGCAGTTGACATCTCTTTTTCCAATATGTTACACTTTTGTTGTACTGACCAGTCAGTTCTACCTTGCGTATCGAAAGGCGGATATCCTTGAGTAAAGAGAAAATTATCCAGACAGCGGTTGAAGTATTTTCAGAAAACGGTTACCATCGGGCGAGTATGGATGAAATTGCCTTGAGAGCAAATGTCGCCAAAGGTACGCTTTATTATCACTTTCCAGGTAAAGCCCAATTGTTTAAGACGCTTGTTAAGGATGGTTTTCAGGAGATTATTGATAAAGTACAGGCCGATCTTAAAGCCAATCTTACTTTGGAAGAACAAATCAAAAGGATCATCAGGCACAATCTCGATTTGTTTTTGGAATCAAGCAGTTTAGCGCATATCGTTTTCAATGAGCTATCCAATGGTATCGATCAGGAAGTACTGGAAGAACTGAAGAAACTTAGGAACGACTACATTCATTTTCTTGCCGACGTTTTGGAAGAAGGGAAACATGAAGGCGTGCTTCGTGATGTTAACTGCAATTTGGCCGCGGCGGGGATCGTTGGGATGCTCGACAGCGCATCTAATTATTTTTTGAACAACAACAACGAATTGTCTCGTGATCATATTGAACAATTCTTTTATACGATCATTACGTCAGGTTTGTTTATGACTAGCGGTGAGTAACCACCCCTTTTTTTGGAGTTATTATACTGACTAGTCAGTTCAAATATAAGATGGAAGCGATGGTGAAACATTTGGATTGGAGAACGGTTAATGAATTGATCCCTTTGTCTTATTTTAAAGAAATGCGTGCCTCCTCCCCCGTATCGTTTAAAAAGGAGACCGATTCCTGGGACGTTTTCAAATACGAAGACGTCAAAGCGATTTTTTCCGACCATGAGCATTTTTCTTCGCAAGGTGTAGGAACGATGAAAGATCCGATTGAGGCGAGTGTTCTAAGACAGGATCCGCCTATACATCGGCAATTGCGGATGCTTGTTTCTCAAGCTTTTGTTCCTCGGGTCATCGAAGGATTGACGCCAAAGATTGAGGCGATAGCGAATGCGTTGTGTGACCAAATGGAAGCAAACGGTAAGATGGATGGGCTTCATGATTTTGCAAGTCCGCTGCCGATTATCGTCATTGCCGAAATGCTAGGTATTCCTCAGGAAGATCGAGAGCGTTTCAAAGAATGGTCAGATGCGCTGGTCGGAAACAACTCCGAGCGATATTATCAATGCCAACAAGAGATGAGTGACTATTTTACCGCTATAGCAGATCAGAGACGGCTTGAACCGCAGGATGATCTGATTAGTCGTCTCGTCCGCGCAAAGGCAGATGGTGAACAATTAAGCGATCTGGAAGTGATCGGCTTCTGCATCCTGCTGCTTGTAGCGGGAAATGAAACCACAACCAACCTCATTTCCTCCGCACTGCTCCTCATCGATAGCCATGCAGAAGTAAAAGAGCAGCTTTTGACGGATCGCTCCTTAGTTCCACAAGCTCTTGAGGAAGTTCTTCGTTATTGTTCACCTGTTCAAACGATGATTCGAACGGTAAAAAAGACCACAGCTCTACGCGGGCAAACACTAACTCCCGGACAAATGGTCAATATCTGGATTGGCTCGGCCAACCATGACGAAGACATATTCGATCGCCCGGACATCTTCGACATCCACCGGAATCCTAATCCCCATCTTGCTTTTGGTCACGGAATTCACTTCTGCTTAGGAGCACAATTAGCTCGTTTGGAAAGTAAAATTGCTATTCAAACGCTGCTTACTCGATTCCCTGAGTTCCACCTTGATCGCTCCCATGTGTTGGAGCGGATCGACAGTTGGATGATGTTTGGAATCAAACAGCTGCCTATTATTTTGCGGTAATCATTGAAGTTGTGTTCAGAGTACTGGTTTTAGTTCGACTGATTGATTAACATAACTCTAAAATGCGATGGTCATTCAGTTTTTGTGAGTGAAGATAGGCTATATTGATTACCAATGTTGTATGTTGTACAACAATTCACACGTCAAAGGCTATATTACAGCTTGAAGTTGCATTTCGTACAACATTTTGAGCATATTTGTTGCGAAATGATCTATTGGGGGCCAAATTGTTGTACATTATGCAACATCAGGGATGAGCGGCTGGATCTAGGCAGCAATTGTTGCACTTTTTACAACATCAATCTACCGTGAAATCAGGGAAATTGGCCACAAACTTGATACGCTTTTTACAACAACATTGCGTTAAACAGCCCGATAGAGGAGTGAAGAAAAAGGCTGCCTCGCGGCAGCCCTTCCAATGTTTAACTATCGTTTTCCTTTTTGAATTTTTCAACCGTGGGAGCCGAAGGGGACTCACTACTCACTACTCACTTCTCACTCCACTTTCCTACCTTCCGGCCGATGCTCCGGCTGCTCCTCCACGACGCTTCCGTCATTCTGGCGAATCCACGTATCGAACCGGCGCTCCCCCTCCTTCAGTCGAATGACTCTCGCTCCTGTAGGCAGCAGATCGTGACGCACGCCATCCACGTAGCTTACATATCTCGTCGAACGTCCGTAGCAAAGACGAATACCATGTAGCGTTCCCCAAAAATCGTTACCATGGTCGTGACCGACAAACGTCCCCATCACATCACCCATCTCCACCATTGCCGCAAACATACCTGAATTAATCGCTGGAGCAGAGCAGCAAGAGTCATAACGATGCCCATAGCATACGTGGAAATCCCATACGTCATTGTACTCTGGTAGAGGAATGTGGAAGAAGGCAAGCGCAGGCAGCGGTTGTTCACCGATTCCCCTTGTCAGCTCTTGCGACTTGCCCACATACCAATTGATTTGATCTCTGCGAATCCAGTCATATCCGCCTACCCGATCACCGATTATTGAGTAGTCGCCGCTATCCAAAAAATACAGCGCCGCCGCCGTTTCGCCGGACTTACCGGCTACAGTTACGACAAAGTTCCCGGCCCCATTAACGCCTTCTGGATCCGGTTCCGCTACACAATATTCATGCTGCAATTGCAGCTCATGCATCGTTTTCCTCGGCACTTCACCCTCCGAGTCGTGATTGCCGAACACGGCCGCCCATGGAATGCAGCTCTGCTCTGCTGCATCAACGGCTCGGCGGAACGATTGAATCGGATCTCTCGCCCGGTTACTTGCGATTACATCGCCCGCAAACACAATGAGATCAGGCTTCTCGGCCTCGATGATTCGTTCCATAAGAGCTCTTGTCTCTGAATCATACTTCGGTGTTTCCGGGTCATAATCAAATTCGTCGAGAAATTCCACATCGGAAAATTGTACGATGACAAACGTACCATCGTCTCGGTATTTTAGTCGTTTTTTCATAACTCCACCGCCTATGCTCCATCGAATCTAAATTCTCTCATATTAACCACTCTTCGATCTACCCTTGACCGCTCCGCTGCAAATGCCATCAGGTGACTCTGTACCGAATGAGCTGCAGAAGTTAACCCCTTTCCTTGCCCGCCCTGCTGAACCAGCTTCACAAAATCGCGGATCAAGCCGAAGTCACCGCCTCCGTGACCAATATGCCCTCCCGGTGTTTCAAGTGAGATTTGCTTGGTCGTGCCTGTTTCGAAATCAATCACTTCAATTTCATTTTTCTCCATGGCAGCGCGAATTTCGCCTTTTGTTCCCATCAGTTTAAGGGTTCGACTGCAGTCATTCGTAAATGCACTCATCGTAAAGGCAGCCGTCGCTTCATTGGCAAACTCCATATTAACGACTTGATGGTCAACTACATCATTGTCGCAATGATACACGCATTTGCCGTACGGCCCCTCTTGCAGCGCTTTCGTGCGGGCTTCCAAGCTAAGATCATCACTGATCGCTGAAGTAGGCCAGTGTATATTGTCCGTAAGGTACACTTTAGGCGCATAATATGGACATGTATCCGAGACAGGGCATCCGTCCAAGCATCGCTGCGGCGCTCCCTCCGGGGCATTCTCCTTTTTGAAATGAGACAACGATCCAAATGATGAAACATGGGTGCAATCCGCCCCAGCTAACCAAAGAATAATATCCAGGTCATGACAGGATTTGGCCAAAATCATCGGACTCGATTCGGCGGTTTTGCGCCAATTGCCTCTGACAAAGCTGTGCGCCTGATGCCAATACGCTACATTCTCATTATGCTGAATGGACATGAGCTGGCCAATCGCCCCCTCGTCCAACAACGTTTTGATTGTTCCAAAGAAATCCGTATAGCGGAGAACATGACAAATCGAAAATACTCGCCCATATTGCTCCGAACGCTCACCCATACGGATACATTCCAGCGGATCGGGGGACATCGGTTTTTCGAGCAGTACGTGATATCCCGCTTCCAACGCTTTCATCGTCGGTTCATAGTGCATGTTGTCCTGCGTACAAATAAGCACGGCATCTGCCAGTTTAGGTCTGGCCAATAAATCCTCCCAGTTCTCAAAACACATCTCATCAGGCAATCCATGCAGCAATTTAAACTTATGGCTTCTCTGTTGGTTCGGTTCCGCAACGGCAACGACCTGCAGCTCATCCGGATGTTCAAGCGCATATCCCGTATAATTGACTCCTCTTTGTCCAGCTCCGATTAATGCAATTGTTATTTTCCCCATTGTCTATCCCGCCTTATTTTTATTCCTTCACACTGCCTACTGTCATACCTTTGATAAAATATCTTTGCATGAATGGGTAAACCATGAGAATCGGCAGCGCGCCCATGAAAATCTGCGCAGTTCGGAGCGTTTTCTCGCTGAGATTCTCCAGCTGTTTGAGCTGCTCGACGTTAACGGACTGCATTTGTGCATTCATAGCTGTTATTAACGTGGAAAGGTACGTTTGCAGCGGATATTTGTCCGGTGAGTTCATGTAGAGAATGCCGTCAAACCAAGAATTCCAGTGTCCTATTATGGTAAAAAGCCCAATGGTTGCAATCGCTGGCAACGATACAGGCAAGTATATTTTCCACAGCAGCGTCCAGTGATTGGCTCCGTCGATTGTAGCCGCCTCTTCCATTTCCTTCGGAATGCCTCGGAAGAAGTTCAGCATCATAATCATATTCCATACATTCAGTGCTCCAGGTAAAATAAGCGCCCAAATCGTATTAATCAACCCGGTCGATTTCACGATCATGTAGGTCGGAATAAGTCCTCCGCCCAAAAAAATCGTAATCGCAAAAAACCATACATACACGGTTCGGGAGCGAAACTGCTCCGTTTCTTTGGCAAGCGGATAGGCCGTAATAAAAACTAGAAACATGTTGATTACCGTTCCGAGCACGACCCTTTCCACCGAAACACGTAGTGACCTAATAAATTCCACCTTATGTCCGAGATACACGTAAGCATCGAGTGTAAAACCGATCGGCAGCAGCTTAACTTCGCCGGCCATCGCCGCCGTGTTGGAACTTAACGATACAGCCAAAAGGTGAATGAAAGGCACAATACCTATAATAGTAATGAATGTCAGTACCAAGGCATTCATCACGACAAATAGCTTTCTGCTAAACGATGGTTTATAAACCATAAGAAGTCCCCCAGCCGTCTAAAATATTCGGTAATTGCTGAATTTATATGCAAGGTAGTACGATAACGATACCAATCCGACGGATATGCCCGACTTAAATAAACCCACTGCCGCCGCAGGCGCAAACTGTTGGCTGAATAGACCGAGCCTGTAAGTGAACGTGTCAATAATATCAGCACCCTGATAAACGGTTGGATTATACATGATCAAGATTTGATCAAACCCTGCGTTCAATATATTGCCCAGACTTAATGTGCTCATTAAAATAATGATGGGCATCATTCCCGGCAATGTGATATGAATCATTTGTTTCCATTTACCAGCACCATCTACTTCTGCAGCCTCGTATAGACTTGAGTTAATGCCTGTGATGGCAGCCAGAAAAATGATCATATTGTAGCCCATACCTTTCCAAACATCCGAACCGACCATGATGGCTCGAAACCAATTGTTGCTGCCCATGAACATAATCGGTTCCAGACCGAAGCTTGAGATCAGGTCGTTAACCGGGCCTCTCAATGAAAATAACTCGAGAATAACCCCGCCCAGCACGGTCCACGCGAGAAAAAACGGTAAAAAAATGCTCGTCTGGATCATTCGCTGAAACCATTTTTTTGTAATCTCATTCAGTAAAAGTGCCAATACGAGTGGAACGAGCAAGGAAAAGGCAATTTTCAAAGATGAAATGAGTATCGTATTCCACATGACCTGATGAAAGTCCGGCAGATTGAATACATATTTAAAGTTTTTGAACCCGACCCATTTCGATTTAAAAAAACCAAGCACCGGTTCAAATTTTTGAAAAGCCATCACGACTCCAAGTATAGGGCCATAAGCATATACAAGTGTAACCAACACGCCGGGCAAAAGCATCAGATGCAGCGGCATTTCTGTTTTTATTCTCAACTGTGAAGCCTCCAATCGCACACAAATTCAAACGTCCCATTTTAATGAAATGGGGGAGAGATTGTAAGTAACTCCTCTCCCCCCGTTCTATGGTTCACCTTATTTTACGGCATTCTTCGTGTACCACTCGTTTACTTCCTTCGTGATATCGTCTCCGCCAAGCTTCTTCCAGCTCTCAACGTACTTATCGAATTCGCTTATCGATGCGCCCATAATGATTTTGGTATAGGTTTCGTCGAGAAGCTTATCCAGCTGCGCTCCCTTTTCGACCTGTGTTTCCGTCGGAACACCGTAAAACTCGTTAAAGAACACTTGCTTGCTGTCACGAATTTGGCGCGTTATGCCCCAACCGCCATTTTTAGCTGCACGGCTATAGTATTGGCCCCAATTTGAACCTTTGGTTGCGTTCGTCGTGTCGCCTGCAAGGAACTCCTTGGTTGCCTTAAACACGTCTGCGACATTTTTGTAGTTATCATCATCAAGCGTAATCGCCTCTTGCTTGGCATCCAATGCCTTGTTGACCTCTGTGTAAATGGTTTCAATTTGAGCAGGGTTGTAGATTCTAGGCACGAACCAATTGTAAACATACCCGTTTTCCGCTTTGTTTTTCTCCAGATATTGTTTTTTACCCATTTCGAGATAGAAATTAATCATCTTAATCGCAGCTTCTGGGTTTTTCGCTTTTTTGTTTACTGCAATAATGTGGCTCATCCGCACCTTGCCCACCATCGATTTCCCTGGCTGACCATCCAGCGATGGAATTTGATAAGCTTCCCACTCTGCATTTGGATCCTTATCCTTGTTAATATTGAGCGGCCAGTTCGGGTACCACCATTCACCGTACGAAATGCCAACCCTGCCGGCAACAATATCTTCCACAACCTTGTTCTCATCTTTCAGCGCAAATTCCTTATCAATAAGCCCCTTTTGATACCAGGACTGCAGCTTGGCCAAAGCGTTTTTCGTTTCAGGCTGGATTTCACCCGCTGCAAGCTTGCCGTCTTTCCCTTTAATCCAAGCTTTTGGAGCCGTACCATAGCCATTGAAAACACCCCTCGCGTCAAATCCCCAACCAATGAGGGCTTTCTGCATCGCAATGCCATATCGATCATTTTTACCGGTTTTGCCAGGGTCATTTTTGACAAAGGCATCAGCTATTTTTTCCAAATCGTCAATGGTTTTCGGAGGCTGCAGGTTGAGGTTGTTCAGCCAATCCTTCCGAATCCACAATAGCTGTGTCGATAAATACGGATCCTCGAAACCAGGAATACCCAAAAGTTTGCCATCGGTTGTTGTGGTCTTCATAGCAAACCCGCCATCCACCTGCATATAATTCTTCAAAGCGGGTGATGCGTATTTATTGTAAGCATCCGTCAGATCTGCAAGCATGCCCTGACTTTTCAATTTCTCAAATTGCAGCGAGTCCAGATCCAAGATGTCAGGCAAATCTGCGGAAGCAACAGCAAGAGAAAACTTTTGCTCGTATTGTTCGGTCGGTACGCTCCACAAGTATTTCAGATCAATATTCAGCATTTCTTTCAAATCTTTCAGATAGGCATTCTGATCGGGCGTAATTCCCTTTGGCGTTTTCGGGTCTTCCGGAGGGCGGTAACCTAGCACTTCGGTAACGGTGATCGGTTGAGCGTATTTCCCCAATGGATCTACGGTTTCGTTTTTTTGGGTATTGGTAGTTTGCTGCGGTGTACTCGTCGAGCTTGAAGCGCTTTCATTATTGCTGCAAGCTGCTAACGATGCAACCATCAGTGTAGTCACTAGAACAGAACTGACATGCTTTCTTTTCATGTTTTACCCCCCATATTTTCGTAAATTGAGAACTAACAGTGTTAACGATCTATGGTAAAGGCTCGAGCTTTACACTATTTATTGTAATGCTGGGGGGCGAATGATCGCTATAATAAACTATTTACATCGTTCTGTTTTGTTTACTTCCTCGTTTTGTGAATGATTGAGTCCCGATATTCCTGCGGTGACACTTCTTTCATTTTCCGAAAAAATGCCGTGAAGTAAGAAGGAGATTCAAATCCCAGCTTCAAAGCAATTTCATTGATCTTCACCTGCATGTCCTCTAGCATATTCACCGCCGCTTCCGCTTTGGCTGTATTGATATAGTCAGAAAGATTGCGCCCTGTAAGCTGCTTATAAAAACGTGAAAGATACGAAGGATTAAAATAAACCACTTCAGCGATTCTCGCAAGAGAAAGATCTCCACCCAAGTTTTCGTTTATAAACCTATGAATTCGCTCAACTAACAAATTTTCGCCCTTGTCAACTTGCTCTTTTTTCTCCATGCATATCTGTTTGCCAAGCTCTATATAAAAGGCTTCCGTAGTTAGCCAATCACCGGGAATGTCCATCATGGCAAAATTCTCGAAATGTCTATGTTCCTTGATTCTTTCCGTAATGTTTTGCCCATTGATATAGGCTAGGAAGACGAGTACAAACATATAGTACCTTTCTAGACCGACAAGGTAATTTTGAGCCATATCATGTTTCAAACTGCCGATCAGATCCCTGCAGACGATTTCAGCTTGCTGCTCGTCCCCTTCATCCAGCCTTTTTTCAAGCAATCGCAGTTTCTTGTTGAATTCATCCGAGTAAGCGGAAACCTTCGCAGGTTCTACTTTGAAAAATTCGTTCGTCATGCCGAGGTCCATGATCGTCATTTTGAGCCCAGCAGCGGATCTTTTCTTCATCATCGCTTTCATAAGTTCGAATTCCTTATGGATGCTGTCCCATTCGACTGCTCCCCTAGAAATGATGAAAGATACGTCCATTTGAAGCAGATCGCGGCACGCATTTTGAACCGATTCCAGTATTCCTTTCAAATAGGTGACTAGGCTACCCCAATCGATGGCATCGTCTTCATTTCGAAACCTGTCCGTATCGGAACTCAGCTGGATGAACCAAACAATTGTCGAATTTTCATATACAATGTCTTCGTTTATCATCGAGGAAGGCAAGTATTGCTCAACTAAGTTCCTAACGGAATAAAGCGCGTTTCGTTTATTGGCATACGACATGCCTTCTGGCCAACAGTCCATTTTGCCAACAAGGATCAATACAGGGGAATCCCCCTTCAGCTTTAAATCTTGTCCCGCAAATAGGTCTTCGGCTAGAAGATCGGCTACATTTTCGCCTAAAAGTAAAGCCTCGAACATTTCCTTATTCAATAGCGGTGCCATGACCAGCATTTGCTTCCGGGCCTTATCAACAAGATCATTGTTCTTTAGCTCATCCTCTATTTTCATTAACGCATTTGTAACCGCACCGATGACAACCTTATCTTCTTCGGTTTTCAGAATATAGCTTTCCACATTTTTTTGAATAGCGGTGTACACATAATCAAATTCGTTGTGCCCCGTCAAAAAAATAATTTTACAGGAAGGCCAGTAAAATAAGATCTCATCCATCAATTGCAAACCATTTTTCTCCGGCATGCGAATATCGCTGAGAACGACATCAATCTTCGTTTTTTTGATAATTTCAATCGCCTCAAACGCGGAGTAAGCCTTGCAGATGTCGAGATCTAGCTCCTCTCTTTCCTGAAATATCTGTACAAGTCCCTCGACAATTGCCGGCTCGTCGTCCACAATTAAAAGTCTATACATCGCTGCCGCCCCCATAATTGAATTGAATGATGATTTCTGCTTTAAGCCCCCCATAGTCACTTCGGGATACAAATAACCCGCTCTCCTCGCCATACTTCAGCCGGATTCGATTACAAACATTGATGATGCCTGTCTTTTCAAGCACATTGAAGGAATTCGCGAGTTTCGCATCCAGGGAATGAATGAACTCATCCGTGATTTTATTTCCATCATCTTCCACACATATGCACAACCTATGATTCTCACACGTAACTTTGATATGGATACTGCCGCCTTTGCGTTCGTTCTCAAAAGCATGCTCAAATGTGTTTTCGATGATGGGCTGCAGGATTAGTCTCGGAACCATGAGATGTTTGCACGCATCGGGAATTTCTTCCGCTACGACTTGAATCCGATTGGAGAACCTAATACGTTGGATTTCCACGTAATCCATGGCATGTCGATATTCCTTGGCAAACGGTACTTCATCCTCTCCGCTTCTTGTAACAAACTGATAATAGCTGCCCAGCTTCTGAGCAAATGTGGCAACCGTTTCGTAATCTTTGGCCTTGCACATCATGTAAATATTGAAAAATCCATTGTAGAGAAAGTGTGGATTGATCTGCGACTGCAGCTGTTTTAATTCAGAATGCTGCAGCGCTATTTTCTGTTCATAATTTTGTTGAATCGATTGCTTTAGCTTGTCTATCATCTTGTCAAAGCTTCTATAGAGGTAACCAAACTCAATGTCATTTTTCGGCCTTATCGAAATGTTCAGGTTATCCGTTTCCAGCGTTTTGAACGCGGCAATCAACTCTTTTAGCGGATTGTGAATCATCATTTTGACTGAAAATGAAAAAACAAGAATGATCGCCATCGAGACCACAGACATAATGATTAACCAAACATTGAATTTCTTGAGAGACCCGGTAAGTTCATTTTGATTTACATAGGAGAAAAGGGTTAGTCCTAGTGTACTTATACGGGTGGAGGTGACCCAGTAACTTTGATCTCTGACTTTAAGGATATGACTATCCAACGTTTTGTTACTCTGCTCTTTTGAAACGATATTGAATATACTTTGGACAATGGCATCTTCATGCTTAGGTGATATATCAAAACTAAACGATTCATTGGTGAGAACAGCACCGGCATCGCCATAATTTCCTACTAGCTGGTTCAGTGTTTTTTCCAATTTTTGGACGGATAGCTCCAAATAGACGATGACACTTGAATTGTTTGCAAACTCGATAAAAAACAATCGGCCATTGCTGTAGTATAAGGATGGTTTTGGCGAATAATTAAAGAACTTTTCAATCACCTCATACTCCTGATTCGGCAGCTCAGTGATTCCGCTTTGCGTGGAGATCGTCCTTCCAAATGATTTCAAATATACCCCAGTATTGAGCAAATACTCACTGGAGTTCTGGATGGTGGCCAATCGTTCCTTTACCCTTTTTACGAGTTGGATTTCTTCAAAGTCATCAAGTGTGCCTGATAGAAAGTTTAGCTTCTGAAGATCGGAATCGTTGATAACCTGCAGCTGCTGGTTTCGGATGAAAGAGATTTGATCATCTAACTGGTTCGAGTAAAATTGCACTTTGGACTGGATTGAATTCGAAAATTCCTGTTTGATAAAGGATTGCCCCATCATATTCATCAATAGATTTACCAGATAGACAGGAATAATCAATGCCGTGAACACGATAATGACTTTTTGAAAAACGTACAATTTGGGCAGCTTTGTTAGTCTTTTCACATTTCCTCCCTGTTGGACCGTTCATAGTTCAATCACCTCCCATCATACCAAAAATTTTTATGGAAGCGTCTACCTTTTCACCATCGCTTACTTCCCAGCACATTTTCATTTCGGTTCATCGTACTCCCCAATCCTTTCACGCTGCGCTTCCAAATTTGAACTATAGTGATTTTCAAAATAAACAGCAGGGACAGGCAACCGCGGCTTCGTATATTCGTCTGTTGATCCGGTACCCGCTACCCTCAAAACCGTCGATTCATTCATCCAATCTCGCTCTACATGGAGGTGGCTTAAATCGGGATCAATCGTCACATGAAGGGTGCTAGATGAATGAATTTATATGCGCGGTTGAATGATGTTGTAGATAGTGCAACAATTGCTGCCTAAATCTCGCTCCTCTCTCTTCGTTGTTGCATAATGTACAACATTTCCGCCCAATACGGGCGATTTTGCAAAAATAGGCTCGAAATGTTGTACAAACTGCAACTTCAAGTGGCAAAATAGCCTTTAGGCGTGTGAATTGTTGTAGGAAATACAACATTGTTAGACACTATAGCCCATCTTCTCTCACGAAAGCTGAATGACTCTAAAATCGGAAACTTGCACTTCTAATTTGCTTATATACAAAAAAAGAATGCTGGACCCCAATGAAGTGGTCTTGCATTCTTTACTTTTTATGGCGCAGCACTCAGTCTTCCAGCGAAAAATCCCGCAAATATGTTTCCTCTTCCCATAGCTGCTCAAGCTCAGACCCTTGACTCCACTGAATCGTAAATAGCCAGCCCTTGTCATAAGGAGATTCGTGAATCAGCATCACCGCTCTTTCCAGCAGCCGATTGACTGATGTTATTTGGCCGGATAATGGGGCTAGCAGATCGTGTTCGTCATCCGCAACAGTCTCAACAGAACCCATGAATTCCCCTTTTCTCACATGAGTATCCAGATCAGGGAGCTCGATAAAAACAAGCATACCCAGCTCGCTGATCCCATACTCTGTTAACCCGACAACAGCTTTTTCCCCTTCGAGTCGAATCCAGTAGTGATCTCTTGTATATTTCAAATTCGTCGGAACCGTCATGTCCGCTCTCCTTCATGAAGAAAAGCTCCCCTGCTCGCATTCGCATGCTAACCAGAGGAGCTTCTCTATGTATTCAAAAAGCTTATTTTACAACCAGGTTTTTGTCGCCTGGTTTCCAGTTCATTGGGCACAATCCGCCGGATTGAAGCGCTTGAAGCACACGAAGTGTTTCTTCTACGCTGCGGCCTACGTCGTTGTGGTTAACAACTTCGTATTTCATTTCGCCTTCTGGATCAATGATGAACAGACCGCGAAGCGCGATACCTTCTTCTTCGATCAGAACGCCGTAGTCACGTGCTACGGATTTCGTGATGTCAGCAGCAAGTGGGAATTCCAATTTGCCAAGACCATTATCGTTGATTGGCGTATTGATCCAAGCTTTGTGCGTGTGGATACTGTCGATGGAAACACCAAGGATCTCAGTGTCCAGTTCTTTGAACTGACTAGCAGCATAACTCAAAGCTGTGATTTCTGTAGGACATACGAATGTGAAGTCCAATGGGTAGAAGAATAATACTAACCATTTTCCTTTGTAATCAGACAAAGAAACTTTACCAAATTCTTTACCGTCACCTGTAGCGGTCTCCATTGTAAAATCTGGAGCTTGTTTACCAACTAAACGCTCTGCCATGGCTATGATTCCTCCTCAAATCTATCTTATTCGTATAAAATGGTACCATCCGACTAGATGAAAGTCAATAATTAGATCAGATACTACATAATAATTATTATAATATATGAAGAGCTGATGAACATGAATAAAAATCGATTTACGAGCAGTAGGGGCTGTCCCAAATGTCATAAATAGATGACTTTTGGGACAGCCCCTGCTAATACTTGAAATAAACCATTCCTACGAACCGGCGCTGCCAAATAATAGGCTTAATGTGCGCCTAGGTAAGCTTTGACGATGTTGTCGTTGCTGCGAAGCGCTTCCGAGCTTTCTTCCATTGTAATGTTGCCTGTTTCCAACACATAACCCCGGTGGGCCAGTTTGAGCGCAGCTTTGGCATTTTGTTCTACCAGCAAGATCGTTGTCTTGTTCTGTTCGTTAATGTTTTTAATGATCTTCATGATTTCTATGACGATAATGAGAGCGAGCCCCATGGACGGCTCGTCGAGCATCAGCAGCTTCGGCTCCGCCATCAGCGCCTACCGATCGCAAGCATCTGCTGCTCGCCTCCGCTTAACGTACCCGCCATTTGCTTGTGACGCTCCGCCTAAGCGGGGGAACATATCGAAAACCATAATCCCCATCCGCGGCAGATTGATGTTGTAAAAAGTGCAACAATTGCTGCCTAGATCCAGCCGCTCACCCCTGATGTTGCATAATGGAGTCAATTTCATAATAAAAGTCCGATTTTTCCAAGTATGGTTTCGGAAGAAATGCAGTTGGATAAGAGCCTTTAGAGACTGCTATTTCTTCATTTCCAGCGTATTTTGTAAAAATAGGA
>NZ_LMEO01000034.1:0-32010 GCF_001426375.1 Paenibacillus sp. Root444D2 | reverse complement strand
CTTGGCACCTAATGGATGCCTTGGGTAGGTGACTGTTTTTGAATGCGCTATAAGTCCTTATGTAGCAAGAGGTTTGAATTATGAAATTGACTCTAATGTACAACAATTTGGCCCCAAATAGATCATTTCGCAACAAATATGCTCAAAATGTTGTACGAAATGCAACTTTAAGCTGTAATATAGCCTTTTGACGTGTGAATTGTTGTACAACATACAACATATAGCCTATCTTCACTCACAAAAGCTGAATGACCATCGCATTTTAGAGTTATGTATGCCCCTAATCAAATGATTATGCACTTCTTCCACTACTCTATTTCACTTAACCTAGCATAAATCCGTAACTTACTATCTTATCGAAAATAAGCTTCGTCACCTCCCCCACCCTCTAAAAAATATAAATCATGAAAAAGGTTAGTCCCAGAAGTAGTCAAATCTCTACTTGCATAGCGTGTATGAAAATAGTTATTCAACGAAAATGTTCAACCATTTTATCCGAATCCCATTATTTTTAAACAATGACTGTTCAAAATAAAAATAATGGTGTATATTTCTCTCATATAATTAAACAACATTGTTCAATTCTTCTGGGGGAATCATACATGGAAATGATGCTGAGAAACATGTTTCAATCATTGGGCAAGAGCCGTTCTGCGAATCGATTAGCCAAAAAGTACGGCCTTCGTTTTGGAGCCGCCCGCTTCGTAGCTGGCGAAACCATCAAACAATCCATTGATGCTGTAAGCGGGCTCAATAAGGATGGCCGAATCGCGACTTTAGACCATCTAGGAGAATTCGTCTTTAGTGAAGAAGAAGCTACATTGTCCGCTGATATGTGCATACAAACATTAGAAGCCATTGCCAGCTCGGGTGTACAGTCCAATCTTTCTTTGAAAATGACATCACTCGGCCTAGATATCAGCAGAGAGCTTTGCGTAAACAATATGAAACGAATTCTGAATCGAGCGCGCCAATATGGCAATTTTGTTCGGATTGATATGGAGGATTACGCGCACTGCCAAGTTTCGCTGGATATTTACCGGGAGCTTCGAGAAGAGTTCGATAATGTAGGGATCGTGATTCAAGCTTATCTGTTCCGAACGGAGCAAGATATCCAGGATTTGAGTGCGCTGAGTGCCAACTTGCGTCTTGTTAAAGGGGCATATAAGGAATCCCCTCAAGTTGCTTTTCCAGTAAAGAAAGACGTTGATGAAAATTATAAAAAAATCATTCAAATGCATTTGAAAAATGGTCATTATACGGCTGTTGCCAGCCATGATGAAGTGATCATCAACTTCACGAAACAATTCGTAAGTGAGAATGGAATCTCCAGAGATCAATTCGAATTTCAGATGCTTTATGGCATTTGTGAAGAGATGCAGAAGCAATTGGTTAAAGAAGGCTACCGTGTCCGCGTCTATGTTCCCTATGGTGTCGATTGGTTTGGATACTTTATGAGACGGTTAGCCGAGCGGCCAGCGAATGCCTGGTTTGTTCTTAAAAATATGTTTAAATAGGCCCGCAAAGGGAGAGGAGAATGAATATGAGCACATTTACAAAAGTAACCCCTTATGCAAACGAACCGTTCACTAATTTTTCTTTGGATGAAAATAAGCAAGCTATGGAAGCCGCTATTGCGAAAGTGAAATCGGAATTAGGTCAAGAGTACCCGCTTTATATCGGATCTGAGAAAGTAGTTACTGAAGCGAAAATCAAATCCATTAACCCAGGCAATGTGGATGAAGTGATTGGTTATGTGAGCAAAGCGAATCAAGCACTAGCGGAAAAAGCAATGGTCGCTGCTTTGGAGACTTTCGAATCTTGGAAGCGTGTTCATGTTAAAGAGCGGGCGGAATATTTGTTTAAAGCGGCAGCGCTTATGCGTGAACGTAAGCATGAATTTTCTGCACTTATGATTTTGGAATCAGGTAAGAACTACGTAGAAGCTGACGTAGATACCGCGGAAGCTATTGATTTCATCGAGTTCTACGCTCGGGAAATCATTCGTTTGAGCGAAATCAATGAAACTCAACCGTTAACCAAAATTGCCGGTGAAGACAATAAAATTTCCTATATCCCACTTGGCGTTGGCGTCATTATTCCGCCGTGGAACTTCCCGCTCGCTATTTGCGTGGGCATGACGACTGCTGCCGTTGTATCAGGTAATACGGTTCTTCTTAAACCTGCTTCCACAACGCCAATCATTGCGCACAAGTTTGTTGCTTTGATGCGAGAAGTAGGACTTCCAGACGGTGTTATCAATTTCATTCCGGGAAGCGGCGCTGAAGTTGGCGATTACTTGACGACACATCCAAAGACTCGTTTCATTAGCTTTACAGGTTCCAAAGAGGTTGGTCTACGCATTAACAAGTTGGCCGCGGACACGGTTCCAGGTCAGATTTGGATCAAACGCGTCGTTGCTGAAATGGGTGGAAAAGACGGCATTATCGTCGATGAAACGGCTGATCTGGATGCAGCAGCATCCGCGATTGTCGCATCAGCGTTTGGATTCCAAGGTCAGAAATGTTCAGCTGGTTCCAGAGCGGTTATTGTGGAATCCGTGTATGACCAAGTTATAGAAAAAGTAGTCGTTTTGACGAAACAACTGCAAATCGGGCTGCCAGAAAACAATTTCGCTGCAGGTCCAGTTATCGATAAGACTTCGTACGAAAGAATTTTAGAATATATCGAAATCGGGAAACAAGAAGGCACTCTGCTTGCCGGCGGTGAGAAGGCTGAAGGAAACGGCTATTACATCCAACCGACCGTGTTCGGTAATGTAAGCGGCAAAGCGCGGATTATGCAAGAAGAGATCTTCGGACCCGTGCTCGCTATTGCGAAAGCGAAAGATTGGCAGGAAGCAATCGCAATGTACAATGACACTGAATTCGGTTTGACCGGTTCTTACTTCTCCACGAACGAAGAACGTATCGCTGAAGCTCTTGAGACCGTGCATTGCGGCAACTTATACATCAATCGTAAATGTACAGGTGCATTAGTCGGTGTACACCCGTTTGGCGGATTCAATATGTCAGGTACAGATTCCAAAGCAGGCGGTTATGACTACCTGTTGCTCTTTACACAAGCTAAATTAACGTCCCGCAAAATTTAAGGCAGTGTGGGGCCCTCTAATTACATGGAGGGCTCTTTTTTTAAGAGTATTTTTCAACATATAAAAGGAGAGACTTTGAGCTCCGCTCAAAGATCCCTAAGCGGAGAGACTTTGAGCTCTGCTCAAAGATCCCAAAGCGGAGAGACTTTGAGCTCTGCTCAAAGATCCCTATATTAGGAGGCTAATAAGATGAGCGTTAAGGTAGAAAATGCGCCGCGGCGAGAGCGATTGCTTCCGTCGTTTCAGAGGCAGAGCTCAACGAACATTACATTATCCCTAGTATTTTCAATGAGCAAGTTGTGATACAAGTGCGCAAAGCTGTGATTGAATCGGCCATTTTAACGCATGTTGCTCGGAGAACTCCGCCTGAGTTTAGGTAATAGGAAATAAACCAACAAGAGCAATGAGTAGTTTGCTACGGCGAGCCGCTCCTTGTTCTTTTTTTACTTCTCAAATCAATCGCAGTCATCCGTTGTCCTATTTTCACGACATCTGCATAAGCGCCTCCCGTGAAGATTATACATAGGGTATCAGACTACTTCTTGAGGAGAGTGTCAAAATTGTCAAATGAGTTCGTTAGTCGTTCATTGGATGAGATACGGTTCTGGTCACGTATTATGAAAGAGCATTCTTTATTTCTGAAGCTGGGATTTCGGTGTGAGGATACGCAATTAATCCAAGAAGCAGATCATTTTTATCATACTTTTGAACAAATAGAAGGCAAATCTCATGCATTCACAGAGTTAACTGATCCTGAGCAGATCATACGCTTTAACATGGAAGCTCACTTAGCGGCAACCCATATTTGGGCTTTTAAAAGAAGGGTTTTAGGTCTCATCATCCAATGTAAACTTCCAGGCGGTAACAATTTCCCTTTATTGGTTGATCATACCAGTAGAGAGGCCAATTATTTTAGAAATCGATTAGAGGAATTGAATGCTGGTCGATTAGAACCGCTGCCCGATGCAATCATTGATGAAAATGTTTTCTTTTTGAGAATAATGGCTGACCATGCGAAGTTCATCGGACATCTCCTTGATCCGTCCGAACGACAACTAGTTGAGCAAGCTCGCCACTTTAGTCAAGATTTTGACCAACTGCTCTTTCAAGCTGTTGATTTAAGCGGAATGCGCCCTCAATCTCAAACGGAGCCGCTTCTCGACCAATTCCTTGATCAGAATCGGGTTTCTGTTGTTTCTCTGCGAGATTTCAAAAAGACTGCAAGGGATTTGATCGAAGCTTGTCGTATAAAAAGCATCATTCATCCTTTACTTGCTGACCATGTGTTTCGAGAGGCCGAAAGATTCCTCTATATCATTGATATGTTCGAAGCAAGCTTAACAAGAAAACAAAGTTCATAATAGACGGAGTCTTTAATCAGGATCAATCGTCAAATAGACTCAATTGAGATGAATGAATCCGGTTCGTAGTTGAATGATGTTGTAGAAAATGCAACAATTGCTTCCTAAATCTCGCTTCTTTCCCTTCGTTGTTGTACAATGTACAACACTTCCACCCCATACAGGTGATTTCACAACAAATGGGAGCAAAATATTGTACAATCTGCAACTTCAAGTTGCAAAATGGCCTTTGGGCGTGTGAATTGTTGTACACCGTGCAACTTCCAATCTATTTCTCCATTTCTCCATTTCTCCAAAAAATCCCTAACCCTCCAATAAAATTCAAAAAAAGCTCGCCCCCCGAAGCCTCTACGGCCTCGTCGGGCAAGCTCTTTATTATTTACGCATAGCGTCTACGATCAGTTGGCCCATTGCAAGAGTACCGATTGCTTTGCTCTTGTCAACCGCGATGTCGCCTGTACGGTGACCCGCATCCAGCACTTCTTTCACTGCACGCTCGATGGAATCCGCTGCTTCGTGGTAACCGAAAGTCAAACGGAACATCAATGCTACGGAAAGAATGGTTGCGATTGGGTTGGAGATGCCTTGACCTGCAATATCCGGAGCGGAGCCATGTACCGGCTCGTACAAGCCGAAGGCGCCTTCGCCAAGAGAAGCGGATGCCAACATGCCGATGGAACCTGTCAGCATAGCTGCTTCATCACTCAGAATATCGCCGAACATGTTTTCAGTCACGATGACGTCGAAGCTGGATGGGCGGCGCAGCAATTGCATCGCACAGTTATCAACGAGCACGTGCTCTAGCTCAACATCCGGGTAATCAACCGCAATGCGGTTCACAGTTTCGCGCCATAGACGGGAAGTTTCCAGAACGTTCGCTTTGTCTACAGAAGCAAGCTTCTTGCGACGTGTCTGTGCGATTTCAAATGCTTGACGAGCAATACGCTCGATTTCAGTAACATTATAAGCACAAGTATCGACAGCTTCTTGACCATTTGCTGTTTCACGACGGAATTTCTCACCGAAGTAGATCCCGCCAGTCAATTCACGAACAACGATCAAATCCGTTCCTTCCAGCACTTCAGGCTTCAACGTGGAAGCTTCTTTCAAGCAGTCAAAGATGAAAGCTGGACGAATGTTCGAGAAAAGTCCAAGCGCTTTACGAATACCGAGAAGACCAGTTTCAGGACGAAGCTCTTTGGAGTTGTTATCCCATTTCGGTCCGCCAACAGCTCCAAGAAGTACAGCGTCTGCCGATTGGCAAACCTTCAACGTTTCTTCCGGAAGTGGCGTCCCTTTCTCATCAATCGCAATCCCGCCGAATAAGGCGTGCTCTGTTTCAAATTGATAACCGAATAATTCTTCGGTACGTTTCAATACTTTTTCCGCTTCTGCAACGACTTCTGGACCAATGCCATCTCCAGCGATTACAGCAATTTTTTTCACATCTGCCATGACTGCCATTCACTCCTTAGATTAGTAAACCTGCTATTGAAAGCATTTACTATCGTTATATACTGCTAACATTGTATCATAAGTAGCCCCTCTTCTTTAGATATAAAAGCTATCGCATTTATAGGTATCACCTATTAACATTTCTCAAGGACTATTCAGAAACACCAATGCTTTTAATGATTACTTTAGGTGAAACATTGACTGTTGCTTCAGATAGCGCTTTTGCCCAGTTATCTTCTACCTTCTTCCAGTCTTTATTCTGATATGCGCGTACATAGATACCAAACTGAAAAGGATCTACTTGATATTTTTGAGCTTTCTTGATTAAAGCCTCGCATTCTTTCTTCAACTCTTTTTCAATGACTTGTTCCAGCTGTTTTTTCTTCTCATCTAAATCTAAGGTAAACAAGCGCTCCGTCAAATCGATCTGAACCTTCATCTTAATATCGATTGTAAGATCGCCACCTTCAAAATTCGCCTTCATCTTAGGCTTTGCCTTTGTTATATTGAAACCCACATAGGACAACTTTTCATCCGTATGGAACATTTCAGGAGGTAAGTGAAACGTTAACGGTATAGGGTTATTCACATTGCGCTGTAATAATAGGAGCAGAGAACTTTCTTGATGATTCAAAGAAGTCGCATAGGTGCCGTCTTTATGTAAAAGAACAGTACCTGAAATAACGAGGTCATTTTTCTCTACTTTCATCTCCGTTAAAGTAGGCGTCATTCCTTTATCCTTCATTTGTTGGTGAAATTGCTGTAGTGAAGTTTGCACGGTAATCCTGCTCTTATATGCGCTATCTAGCATTTGTTTAATCACATTGGAGATTATGCCTTTATCACTCATGTTCGTATACATCACATCTTTAATGGTCCCATCAACTACAATCACACTCGCATTAATCTCATTTCGGGAATCGCGGAAGAGAACATCCAAATAGGGGAATGCGTTTCTATGCAGCAGCAGTTTTTTTCCTATAAGCACATTTTGCGATTTTCCATAAGCAAGGTTGCCGCTTGTCTTACTATTAATTTCCCCTTTTGATTTGCGCATCGTTTTAGCACTTGTTGAAGTGATCTTATATCTATCCGTGGCTTCTTTGTTGAAGACAGGAGTTGACGTGTATACGATTAGCTTATTGTTCTCATCAAAATCTATAGCCTCTGTAAGAACAAACTGTTGATTCTCTAAATAAATGGCTTTACCGCACCCCGTTACAAACAATAAAATTACTACAGTTAAAAAAATGGTACTGAATTTCTTCATAATTGTTGTTCCTTTCTTCTGCGATGAAAAAGCCATCCGTAAATCCAAAGGAAAATGGGGAACACAAGAGCGAAGCATAAACCTATAGTCTCCTGTGATTCGCCCATTTTAATTATTTGAGAGGAAGTAGGGATAAAAAAGAATGACATTACGATCCATAGGATCATATTTATTCGTAATACATTTCGATGATCCTGCTTGCCAAACAATTGACTTGTTCCTAGCGCAGCCGTGTAGAGGTAAGGAATAATCGTCATAAATATGATAAACAAATAAAAGGACAGGCCGATAATCTCCAGCCGTTCCAAAAAAGGCAATCGGATAACTTTCAATAAGTTGAGCACAGGATAAATGTATTCTGTCACCTCAACTGGAGAGAATTTAACAAAACAGACGATTGTAGTCGTTAAATAGATAACCATAGATAAGGAATTTGCAATAACAATTCCCTTGGATGCTGATTTCTTATCCTTTAGAAAAGGATAAAGAATGAAAGCCAATTCAAATCCAAGGAAAGAAAATACGGTTGATTTTACATTAGAAAGAACAGGATACAATCCTCCTTTTCCAATCGGAAGCAGGTACATCCACTCTATATCCTTTAGTGTTAATAACAACATGAAAGGCATCCACAACGTGACCATAAATACAAATTCAGCAAAGAGCCCGATCACCCTTATTCCTTGCTTGGTAATCATATAGATGGGAACGATAAACAGGATCATTAGGATGAAGTTCCGTATATCCGGAACGATCCATATCTTTAAGATATGAATCGTTGCAAACATGATTGTAATTGCTGAATATGCCGCGAAGAGTATCCATGCTACTGCTAACCCTTTACCCACCCACTTACCAAAGTATTTAGATAAAAGTTCGAATAATGTATACTCGGGATTTCTCTCCATAATTCGTATGATGACCAAGCTAAACAGCATAGACAAAATCCAACCCAATATAATGGATATCCATCCGTCGGTACCCGCTGTTTTAGCTAAATCGCGGGGAAGGGATAAGACACCGATCCCAACTTGGGTTTCAAATATAATAAGGATGTATTGTTTCAAGGAGATCTGATTCATCGAATATTTGTTCATTCGAAAACTCCAATACTTTTGATGGCAACTTTAGGTGAAACATTAACTGTTGCTTCAGATAGAGCTTTTCCCCAGTTGTCCTCTACCTTCTTCCAGTTTTTATAATCGTGCGCTCTCACATAAATCCCAAAACCATAGGGGTCGACTTGATGCTTTTGAGTTTTCTTGATTAAATCCTGGCATTCTTTCTTTAGTTCTTGTTCAATCGCTAGTTCCAACAGTTTGCTCTGTTTTTCCATGTCTAAGGTAAACATGCGTTCCGTTAAATCGATCGGAACCTTCATCTGGATATCGATGGTAAGATGGTTTCCTTCGAACTTTGTCTTGAAATTAACCCTTACCTTATTCATATTGAAACTCACATAAGACATTTCTTCATCCGTATGAAACATCTCAGGAGGAAGGTGAAACGTTAACGGTATAGGATTGTTCCTATTGCGCTGTAACAATAGAAGTAGAGAAGTTTCTTGTTTATTCAAAGAAGCAGCATAGGTACCATCTTTATGTAAAAGAGTGGTCCCTGAAATAACGAGATCATTCTTCTCTACTCTCATTTCAGTTATGCCTGGCGTTATTGCATTATCCGTCATTTGTTGATGGAATTTCAGCAGTGTAGTTAGCACTGAAATTCTGCTTTTATATGTGCTTTCTGTCAATTGCTTGATCACAGCACCGATTCGGCCTTTATCACTCATATTCGTATACATCACCTCTTTCACAGATCCATCAACCACAATCAAATTTGCATTAATTTCATTTTTGGGATCGCGATAGAAGACATCCAAGTAGGGTATTACATTGGTTTGTTGCAGCATTTTTTTTCCTATAAGAATACTTTGCAATTTTCCAGCTGCAATATTACCGCTTAGTTTCGACTCGAGTTTTTTCTTCGATTCACGCATCGTATCCGCAGTTGTGCTTGTAATTTTATATCTATCCTTAGCTACGTTACTGAAGACAGGACTTGAAGTGTAGACGACCAACTTCTTTTCTTCATCAAAATCTATACCCTCAATAAGAAGAAACCGTTGAGTCTCTATATAAACGGCCTTGCCGCACCCGGTTAACCATAATAAAGCTGCCCATGTTAAGAAAATGCCATGCCATTTCTTCATTGTTTCTGTTCCTTTCTAGCGAGATGAAACAACCATCCGTAGATCCATAACAAAATGGGGAACACAAAAGCGAAATAGGTACCTGCCATCCCCCATGGTTTGCCTATTTGAATGATTTGGGAAGAAGAAGGGTGGAAAAAGAAAGACACTAAAATCCATAGGCACACGAGTATTCGTAAAACATTTCGATGATCCTGCTTGCCGCATAATTGACTTGCTCCCAGCACAGCTGTGTAGAGGTAGGGGATGATCGTCATAAATAGAAGAAACAAATAAAAGGAAAGAAAAGTGATCTCCAACCGCTCTAAAAACGGCAATCGAATGAGCTTCAATAAGTTGAGCGTGGGATAAGCGTAGTCTTTAATTTGATCTTGAGAAAACCTAACAAAACTTATAACTGTCACCATTAAAAATACAAACATGGATAAAGAGTTTGCAATTACAATTCCCTTGGTCGCGGATTTTTTGTCCTTTAGAAACGGATATAGAATGAAAGCCAGTTCAAATCCAAGGAAAGAAATGATCGTTGATTTTACGGTAGACAGAATGGGAAGCAATCCTTCTTTACCGATTGGAAGAAGGAAAATCCAATGGGTATCCTTGAATGCAAAAAACAACAAGAAAGGCATCCACAAAGAAACCAGAAAAACTAACTCAGCAAAGATCCCGATCACCCTTATTCCATGCTTCGCAATCATATAGATGGGAATGACGAACAGGATCATCAAGATAAAGTCACGAATATCCAGAATGATCCATACCTTTATGATATGGATCGTTGAAAACATAACCACACTTGCTGCAAATGCCGCATACAGAATCCAAAAAACAGATAAACTTTTACCCACCCATTTGCCAAAGTATTTAGATAAAAGTTCGATTAACGTATATTCGGGGTTTTTCTCCATAATTCGAATGATGATTAAGCTTAACAGGATAGACAATATCCAACCCAATAAAATGGATATCCATCCATCCTTACCGGCAGTTTTCGCTATATCGCGGGGAAGGGATAAGACACCGATCCCGATTTGCGTTTCAAATATAATAAAGATGTATTGTTTCAAAGAAATTTGATTGAACGAATATTTATTCATGGTTGATCTTCACCTTCTCTGTTTGCTCCCTGTCTTTGTAGTTGAGTTGGATCAGCTGAGAGCGGGCGTTTTTTCATTTTCCACATGGGGACCCGAATCCATACGTCTTTCCAATCAGACAGTCGGATTGGAGCAACTGGACTTCCATAGGAAATCCCAAAAGATTCCATTGAAATCAGGTGTGCCCCAATAATCATCAGCCCTATCACAATGCCTACCATACCGAACAAAGAGGCCATAATCATCATGGGAAAACGGAGCAATCGCAGAGAAGATGACATGTCGTAATCCGGGATAATAAAAGAGGAAATAGCTGTGATAGCAACGATAATCACCATAATATTACTTACAATTCCCGCTTGAACTGCCGCCTGTCCGATGACAATACCCCCTACGACTCCAATTGTTTGTCCAATAGGGCCTGGAAGACGCAAACCAGCTTCTCTTAACATCTCTAGGGCTAGCTCCATGAGAAATGCCTCTACAATCGGAGGAAAAGGCACCTTTGCTCTGGATTCCCCGATCGATATCAACAAATCCAAAGGTAGTACTTCATAATGAAACGAAACAATGGCTATATATACAGCCGATAAGGAGATCGTCGTAATTAAGGCTAGAAAACGTAATAGACGTAGAAAAGTGGCTATGATCCAGCGATTGCTGTAATCATCGACACTTTGAAAGAATGCCGAAAAGGTCACAGGAGCAATGATCACACTGGGTGAATGGTCGACAATGACGACTATTCTTCCTTGCAAAATATGAGCTGCTGCAGAATCCGGACGTTCCGTCATGATTAATTGTGGAAAAAGACTTATTGGATGATCTTCTATAAATTCCGCTAATTCCCCCGTATTTAGAATGGCATCCACATCAATTTGCAGCAGACGGTCCTCCATTTCTTTCACGAAATCGGGTTGTACAACATCTTCGAGATACATCACAGAAACTCTCGTATTTCCCCGTGATCCGACGAAATATTCTTTTATTTTCAGTTCGCGATTAGGAAGATAGCGCCTGATAAGGGCAATATTCTGCCCGGACGTCTCCACAAATCCTTGATGCGACCCCTTTAACGTCGATTCGATTTGCGGCTCTTTAATCGCTCTTTGAGGCCATCCTTGCGTATGTAAAACAAGCGAACGCATCTGCCCATCAATAAGCAGGATGCTCTTACCTTGGAAAATCGAGTTTTCAATATCTGACCATAAGCTTACAATTTCTGTTTTTGCAATCGTAATGGAAGAGTTCCAAATATCGTTAACCGATTCGATTTCATAGATGAGCGGTGTTAAGATGTTATTATTAATCGCTGATTTATCAATAAGCCCTTCCAAATAAACCAGTACAGCATTGCCCCCAGTTCTTAATTGAAACTTACGAGTAACAAGATCTGGGGCATGACTAAATAAGGCGTGTAGGATAATTAGGTTATCTTCTAGGGTCCCCGAAATCGGATGATTAAGATGATTAAGATGATCAGATGATTTCTTGACTGGAGCTGATTTTATGCCATTTAACCATCTACGGATCGTCCCCATCCTGCACCACCCTTCTGATATCATGTACCCAATAGTTTCCCATATATAGGCAAAATTATTCGGAAACCAAGGTCATGTAAACAAAAGCAAAGAAGCCATCTGGATTATCATCCAAACAGCTTCAATAGAAGGTTAGAATTCCCGTTTATCTTGGTTACAACGATAAATTTTCTAGATTTGCAGTTGATGTTGTGCCTTGCGGCAATAGAGGCTCATACATCATTATGGCATGATTCTCAGTCACCCATTCATCACCAATGATTTCACCTTCCGAGTTCAGCACTCTGCGATGTATCTCATTATGACGAACATAACCGCCCCAGTATTCGCGCGAGATCCAATGCTTGTTCTCGTAAATTTCATAAGTATGAATGGGTGGCCTAACAGCACGCCACTCCCCAACCAAATGAGTATCCGTTACCCGGATAACGAGTTGAAACTCCTCCGTCGTCTCATTAAAAATTTGCAAGTCTACATAATTGTAGAAACAAGTTGCTCCGCTTCCAAAAGGTTGACTCCTACCTGCATCCGGAAATACGTCATAGCTATGGCGATACCTTTCCTTTACGGTAAGTGGCGTATGCAGTGTCATCCAGTAGATTAAATTCGAAAGCTGGCACAACCCACCTCCGATGCCCGCCTGCACCTTCCCATGAGAAAGCATCATGCCTTCCAGATAACCTTTACGCCGTGTCGTACTGCCAATTAACCGCCAATAGGAGAATGTTTCTCCTGGCTTCAGAATGACACTGTTTAACTGCTTGGCTGCGATCTTTAGATTAATCACTTTATTATGTTGCAACCACATATCTACATCCTTCAGCTGTCTAAGGAGTGGTGTTTTATGTGAAAATAGGAGATAAGGGAGAGACTCTGCTTGCTTCTCCTTGGCATATGTCTTACCATCCAAAAACCACTGAAGATACCTTTTAAGTCGATACACTTTTTTACCCAGGAATATTCTTGCTCGGCTTCGGTTGATGGGTTTAAGCAAAGATAAGCCTCCTTCAACAACAGACAATTTCTTCGATCATTGTGAGCAAAAAAGCCTCCAATGCCAGTAGTAACTTGCTGACTTGGCGGCTTTTTATGACCTTAGAGCTTTGAGATAACGATGGAAATAAGAATACCCGTAATGGATATCCAAAAGAGATAAGACTTTACGATTCTACCAACCAATGAATCTTGGAATTGAAAATGTTTCTTTTGATTATGTTCCATAGTCAAATCAGTGGCTGACCCGCTAGTGCCGCCCAAACCAGTCAAACTAGTAAATCCCTGACTCGATGCACCTTTTGCAATAAAAGTTACAATCAGCAATAATAAAGAACCCATGAACAAATAATTGGAAATCTGTATCCACATGAAGTCACCAATCCTTTCCATTGTCCTCCTTTTATCATAATTTGTAATATATTCCATGTCAATGATCCGCCAAATCCCATAGAAGATACCTGGAGATAGGCAGCTCTTTGGATTCTGTATTTCCAATATGGATCACAAAAAAACACCCTCCTACTGATGGTCTTTGACGACCAATTCGCATGAGGGTGCGTTATCTTCTATGCATTTTGTAGATATGATTCCATAGCCTTAGCTAATTTCTGCATACCAAGAATTGTGTTCGCTCGATCCGTATGTGTGTAATTCAGGCGCATTGTGTTGTATTGTGGATTTTCGGCGTAAAAAGTGGATCCTGGTACAAACGCTACGCCTTCTTTTACCGCAATTTTCAGCAGATCTTCGGCACGAATATGCGCTGGCAGCTCCACCCAGATGAACATGCCGCCCTTCGGTTCTTCCCACTTCAGTCCAGGCCAGTTTAAATCTTTCAATAGGCCTGACATGAATTTCATTCGATCCAGATATTGCTCACGAATTAAGGAGATATGTGCGTCGAGATCAAAGTGCTCAAGCAAATGATACAGCGTTTGCTGATCAATTGTGCTGGAGTGCAGATCCGCAGATTGCTTAAAACGAGCAATTTGGCGAATAACGGTTTCATCGCCCATGACCCATCCTGTACGGAAGGCAGGCGCGACGGTTTTGGAGAATGTGCTGGTATAAACAACATTCCCGCCCTCGGCTTTCCCTCCCAAAGAGAAGATGGATGGGTATCTTTCGCTTTCGTTAAATTGGATTTCTCCATACGGATCATCTTCCAAAATAAGCACTTCCGCGCCGCGGCAAATATCCAGTAAGCCTTGACGACGTTCCAAGCTCCATGCACGGCCTGCCGGGTTAGAGAAGGTCGGAATGACATAAACCATCTTCGGATTGTGCTTCGCAATTTTGGCCGCTAGATCTTCAAGAATCATACCGTCATTATCGCTATCAACCGAATAAATCTTAGCGCCTTTGGCTTGAAATACTTGAATGGCCGCCAAATACGTTGGGCTTTCAACAAGAATGATATCGCCTTCATCAATATAAACACGCGTAAGAAGATCAATCGCTTGCTGAGAACCCGTCGTCAGCAGCATCTCGTCAGGTGTTACTTGCATATTCTTAGCAGCCATTCGCTTGCATAAGGATTCACGAAGTGGCTTATACCCCTCGGTCAAACCATACTGCAGCGCTGACTTCCCGCCGCCAATCACTCTTTGAAACGCATCAGCAACCGCGTCCAAGGGAAAAAACTCTTCAGCAGGCAATCCGCCGGCAAAAGAAATAATCGAACTGCCTTGTGTCAGCTTGAGAATTTCTCTTACCGCCGAGGATGAGAAACCTTCAAGCGATTTAGAAAATCGATATTTCATAAATGGACGCATCCTTTCGCATTTGTAGAAAGCACCCCTCCTCGCTATGCTTGGAGGTGAGGTGCTTATCTGGGTGGTGCCGTGGACTCAAGGTTATTAAATCAACGTGACGTTGCTTCTGTTGCTTGTTGGGGTTTTGCGTTTATCAATGAGCCTGTTCACAGCGTCCAAATACGCTTTGGCGCTTGCTTCCAAAATATCCGTGGAAATACCGCGACCTTGAACGGCTACATCGTTCTGCTTAAGAACAACGTGAACCTCGCCTAATGCATCTTTCCCGTGGGATACGGATTTGATGGAGTAGTCATCCAGTTCGACGTCTTCCTTCGTTGCTTTATCAATCGCATTGTAAATCGCATCAACCGAGCCGTTACCGACCGCGCTTTCAGCCACTTCAGTACCGTCCTGGAAGCGAACATGTACCGTTGCTGTTGGTGTCATCTGGTTGCCATAAGCAACCTGAAGCGTGCCTAGCGCGAAAATTTCCGGCGTCTCGATCAATTTCTCTTCGATCAATGCGCGAATATCTTCGTCTTCAACCTGCTTCTTGCGATCTGCCAAATCTTTGAACTTGGCGAAAGCCGCGTTCACTTGCTCGTCTCCGAGGTCGTAGCCGAGATCAATTAGCTTTTCACGGAACGCGTGGCGTCCGGAGTGTTTACCCATTACGAGCTTACTTTCCTTGACCCCTATGGTTTCAGGGGAAATAATCTCGTAAGTCGTTTTCTCCTTGAGCATTCCATCCTGATGGATGCCGGACTCATGGGCGAACGCGTTAGCGCCGACGATCGCCTTATTGCCTGGCACCACCATGCCGGTCAGCTTGCTGACCAAACGGCTGGTGCGGTAGATCTCTTTCAGCACAAGCGATGTTTTCGCTTGGTAGAAATCCTGGCGCGTCTCGAGCGCCATCACAACTTCCTCGATCGAGGTGTTGCCCGCTCGCTCGCCGATCCCATTAATGGTGCCTTCGATTTGATCGGCACCATTAAGTACTGCCGCTAGCGCATTAGCCGTCGCCATTCCGAGATCGTCATGGCAATGCGCGCTCAGTTGAATCTTCTCAATGCCGGGCACGGTCTCCTTCAGCATTTTGAAAATATTACCGTAGTCGTACGGTGTCATAAATCCGACTGTATCCGGAATATTCACCACGGAAGCGCCAGCACGAATAGCCATTGCTGTTACTTCTGCGATGAAATCCAGCTCTGTACGACCAGCATCTTCGAGTGAAAACTCGATTTTGCTGAAATACTTTTTCGCATATTTAATCGCTGCTTCGGCTGTCTCCAGCACTTGGTGTTTCTCCATCTTCAGCTTATGCTGACGATGAATAGGAGACGTCGCTAGGAAAAGATGAATACACGGGTCCTGAGCGCCCTGTAGCGCTTCACGAACGGCCTCGATATCACTCTCCTTCGAGCGGGACAAGCCGATAACAGAGGCATTCCTGACCGCTCTCGCAACGGCATTCACACCAGCCAAGTCACCAGGCGATGCAGCTGGGAAACCAGCCTCCATACGATCAACGCCAAGCTTCTCAAGCTGCAGCGCGATCTCGACTTTCTCCTGCGTGTTCAGGTTCACACCTGGCGATTGCTCTCCGTCTCTAAGCGTTGTATCAAAGATGTAGATTTTGCGCACCATGTCACCTCCTAAAAGATTTCGATTGTTCTATTAACCATCGAAGCTGAACCCCTGACCGTTCCGGTCTTCAGCATTTGCTTCCGATCACTTCTTGAAAACACGTCCCCTCATCCACTTAAACCAAAGGTTGGGACACGTTTTCAAAGGCGAACGCTACGCTTCTCCAGCAAACACTGAGCCCTCCACTGGGTTGTTCTTCGAAGGATTAAAAGGCACCTCGCCAATTTTTACTCGTCTTTATAGTATTCACAGGGAGTGATTGGGAAATTCTCCTCAATCACTCCCTGTGGAAGGTATTGCTATAATTAGTACTTATGATTACTTTTTGATCCAGTGCATCATTTCGCGCAGTTCTTTACCAACCACTTCGATTGGGTGCTCTGCTTCATTGCGGCGAGTTGCGTTCATGAAAGCAAAGTTGGATTGGTTTTCCAAGATGAAGTCGCGAGCGAATTTACCTTGTTGAATATCAGTAAGAACAGCTTTCATTGCTTTTTTCGTTTCAGCTGTGATGATACGAGGTCCAGTTACATAGTCACCGTATTCAGCTGTGTTGGAGATGGAGCTGCGCATGGAAGCCAGTCCGCCTTCATACATCATATCAACGATCAATTTCAGCTCGTGCAGACACTCGAAGTAAGCCATTTCAGGTGCATAACCAGCTTCAACCAATGTTTCGAAACCTGCTTTAACCAGTTCAGAAGCACCACCACAAAGAACAGCTTGCTCACCGAACAAATCAGTTTCTGTTTCTTCACGGAAAGAAGTTTCGATAACGCCTGCACGTGTACAGCCGATACCTTTTGCATAAGCAAGACCGATTGCTTTTGCGTTGCCAGTAGCGTCTTTCTCGATTGCGATCAAGCCAGGAACGCCGAAGCCTTCAACATAAGTACGACGTACCATGTGACCTGGGGATTTAGGAGCTACTAAGAATACATCTGTACCTTCAGGAGCTACGATTTGTCCGAAATGGATGTTGAAACCATGGGAGAACATGATTGCTGCGCCTTTTTTCATGTTCGGTTGAATGGACTCACGGTAAACGCGAGCTTGTGTTTCATCCGGCATCAAGATTTGGATCACGTCAGCGCGTCTTGCTGCTTCTTCAACGGATACAACTTCGAAACCATCATTTTTTGCAGAGTTCCATGAACGACCTTCACGAAGTCCGATAATAACGTTCAATCCGCTGTCACGCAAGTTTTGTGCTTGTGCGTGCCCTTGGGAACCATAACCAACAACTGCAATCGTTTTACCTTTAAGTACCGCTAAGTCTGCATCTTTTTCATAGTAAGTAGTAACTGCCATTCGAATAAATCCTCCTTTGATATGATGAATCCGTATTGTCTACCCCTTGAGTGGGTGTTTCAACGATTTACCCTTTTCAAGCGCTAAAGAGTACACCGCTGAAAGCCCCACTCAAGGAGGCTTTACCTCTTTACCCAAACTGCTTTATGTCTTATTTAACTGAACCGCGAATCATCGCTGTGACTCCCGTGCGGGAAAGCTCACGGATGCCATAAGGACGAAGTAATTCGACCATAGCATCTATTTTATCTGAATCTCCAACAACTTGCACGATAATTGAGGCTGGCCCAATATCTACCACCGCTGCGCGGAATGTCTCTACAATACCGAGTATTTCCGGACGCATAATCGGTTCTGCATTTACTTTAATGAGTGCCAGTTCTCTGGCAACCATTGGGTTCGAGCTTAGGTCGATGACTTTAATGACGTCAATCAACTTGTACAATTGCTTGGAAATTTGCTCAAGCGTGTTGTCGTCCCCTGTGGTGACAATAACCATTCGGGAAAGTCCGAGTTCTTCGGACTCCCCTACGGTGATGCTTTCAATGTTAAAGCCTCTGCGTCCGAACAAACCGGATACACGCTGCAGGACACCAGGCTGATTGTTTACGAGTACGGAAACTGTATGTTTAGTTGTCATCATTCCGAATCCCCCATTAACATGTCACTAATTGTATCGCCTGCTTTAACCATCGGGAAGACATTCTCTCCTTTTGGCACGACGAAATCAATAACGACAGGACCCGGTGTATCGAGTGCTTCCTGCCATGCTCTTCTTGCTTCTTCCTTCGTCGTGGCACGCAAGCCTTTTACGCCGTAAGCTTCTGCCAGTTTCACGAAATCAGGGCTGCCAGCCAGGTCAATATGGCTATAGCGGTTATCATAAATGATCTCCTGCCATTGACGAACCATGCCCAGCACTTGGTTGTTAATAATAACAACCTTCACCGGAATGTTGTTAATCGCACAGATCGCAAGCTCTTGCGCACACATTTGAACGCCGCCGTCGCCATTAATGGATACAACGAGTTTATCCGGGTTACCCATTTGAGCACCAATCGCTGATGGGAATCCGAAGCCCATCGTGCCAAGACCACCAGATGTGACCAAGGAGCGCGGGTTTTTGAAACGATAGAATTGAGCTGCCCACATCTGATGCTGTCCAACGTCTGTCGTTATGATCGCTTCGCCTTTCGTCGTCTCACTAATCATTTCGATAACGTATTGCGGCTTCAATTCCGTCTCGGTATTGCCATATTTCAGCGGGAACTTCTCTTTACTTTCCTGAAGCTCAGCAATCCACGCTCCGCTCTTCGCAGGCTTTGCTTTGGTATTCGCATATTCCAGAACAGCTTTCACGTCGCCAACACATGGGATATCCGTCTTCACGTTCTTGCCAATTTCCGCAGGATCAACGTCAATGTGAGCGATTTTCTTCACTTTTGGAGCAAAACCGTTCAAATTCATCGTCACGCGGTCATCGAATCGGGAACCGATAGAAATCAAGAGATCCGCATTCTGAATGGCTGTGTTCGCTGTAAACGTCCCGTGCATACCGGGCATTCCGAGCCATAGCTCATGTCCGCTTGGGAAGCCGCTTAATCCGAGCAAGGTCGTTGCAACCGGAATCTGTGTTTTATTAACGAACTCGATTAATTCTTTGGATGCGTCTGCGTATACAACACCGCCGCCTGCAATAATGACCGGACGTTCTGCTTCTTCGATCGCTTTAATCAGCTTATCCACTTGCAGTTTATTCGGTTGCACCGTTGGGTTATAACCGCGGATGCTTACATCCGTTACGGGTTTAAATATCGTTTTATTAGCCGAGACATCCTTTGGTATGTCAATGAGAACCGGACCTTTACGACCTGAGTTCGCTATATGGAACGCTTCATGAATGATGCGCGGTAGATCGTTTACGTCTCTAACCAAGTAGCTATGTTTGGTAATAGGCATCGTAATACCTGTAATATCTGCCTCTTGGAAAGCATCCGTACCAATGAAGTTTGTTGCTACGTTCCCTGTGATGACGACGAGCGGAACGGAATCCATGTAAGCTGTAGCTATTCCTGTGACGAGGTTCGTTGCCCCCGGTCCGGAAGTTGCGATACATACGCCAACTTTACCTGTGGAACGTGCATATCCATCAGCTGCGTGAATGGCTCCTTGCTCATGTCTAGTCAATAAGTGGTTAAAATCATCAAAACCATGCATTGCATCGTAAATGTACAAAACAGCGCCGCCCGGATATCCAAAGACGCAGTCCACACCCTCCAGCAATAAGCTTCTCAGCAGAATTTCGGAGCCTGTAATCAGGTCCGGCTTCGTAAGCTTCTCAATTAATTCTTCTTTTGACTTTTTTGGTTCAGTTTGAACATTCATTGTGATCCTCCTCTCAAAAAGTAAGTCCATGTCATTCTGCGAGCTTTCTTAGACAATAAGAAAAACCCCTATTCATCCCATACACGCACGTAACGTGTAAAACGGGACGAAAGGGGTTCAAGCTTCCGTGGTACCACCCAAATTTGCTACGCGCCTCACAGCACATAGCCTTAGCAGGTATGTTCATGAAGAACAATACCCTCAGCACGATAACGTGTGCTCTTCCGATTTCCCCTATTGCTTGCAGCAATGCCGCATATTTCAGGAAAACAGCTCCGAGGTGACTTCGTACGTAAGGGATTAAGGCGATGGTTTCAGCAAGTCCAACGCTCTCTGCGCATAAGTGCCCTTATTACTTCTTCCTCTTCATAGCCGATTCGTTAGTGTAGATCACCATATATAATATGATTTAGAGATTATTATATGCATCCCCTGAAGAATAGTCAATAGTCAAACTGAATAAAACAAAATCAGGTGAGAGAAGATAATACCAATCTAGGAAAATTAGGGGGCTACTGATGAAATCGTCCCTGCCAATCCCATTCCCGCTTTCAACAGACCTGCAAGAGAATATTGAACGGATCCTGAAAAGGCTTGGGACAAGTTCTGATGTCATAATTCGCCGTATGGATGTTGGTATCTTTCCCGATACTAATGCGATTGCTCTGGTATACATAGAGGGTCTCGTTAAATCGGAAGCGGTTAATGATCATATTGTTAAGCCCCTTCTAACCTCTCAAGAAACCGAGTTTTACTGGAACCAAGAAATTTGTTTTCATGACTTATTGAGACAAGCTTTAACCATTAGTAATTTGACCGCCACAATTGAGGGCGTAGACCTCTTGGCAGCTCTCTTGGACGGTAACACCATCATTATTGCTGACGGCTACAATGAAGCATTAATCGCTGGTACAACAGGGTGGGATAAGCGTGCCATAGAGGAACCTCAAACACAGACCGTCGTAAGAGGTCCGAAAGAAAGCTTTACAGAAGACTTGCGAACCAATACTTCCCTGCTGCGGAGGAAAATTAAATCGCCCGATCTTCGGTTTATTACCCTGCGATTAGGTCGGTATACGCAAACTGAAATCGTCATCACCTATTTGGATGGAATTGCTGAAGAACATGTCGTTCAAGAAGTCAAGAATCGCCTAGACAGGATTGACGTCGACAGCATCCTTGAGAGCGGGTACATTGAGGAATTCATCGAAGATAGAACTTACACCCCCTTCCCTACCATTATGAACTCAGAAAGGCCAGATGCCGTCGCAGCTGGCCTTCTAGAGGGACAAGTTGCCATAATCGTCGATGGAACTCCTTTTGTCCTGCTTGCCCCAGTAACCTTTTTTAGATTTCTACAGTCGAGTGAAGATTACTATCAACGTTTTGATATTGCTACTTTCGTCCGCTTTATTCGCTATATCTCTTTTTTCATTTCCATGCTTCTCCCATCCTGCTATATCGCCGTCACAACCTTCCACCAAGAGATGCTGCCGACAACGTTGCTGATCAGCTTGGCTGCACAGCGGGAAGGCGTCCCTTTCCCCGCTATTGTTGAAGCTTTCCTGATGGAAATTACGTTCGAGGTTCTTCGGGAAGCCGGCATACGAATGCCTCGTGTCATTGGTTCAGCCATATCTATCGTCGGTGCACTTGTGTTGGGGCAAGCTGCTGTGCAAGCTGGTCTTGTTTCAGCGGCTATGGTCATTATCGTTTCCTTCACAGCCATTTCCAATTTCGTTACGCCTGCGTTGAATATGGGGATAGCTGCCCGATTAATCAGGTTTGCCCTTATGCTGCTCGCTGGCACATTTGGCTTGTTTGGGATCATGGCAGGATGCATGGCCATCTTGATTCATTTAGCCTCTCTCCGTTCTTTCGGGGTCCCTTATCTGACCCCTCTTGCCCCTCTTGTTTTATCAAAATTTAGAGATATTCTTCTCCGAGTGCCTTGGGGGAAAATGGCTGGGCGTCCCATAAGCGAAAATTACACCAGACAAGCACCGAATATGAAGCCGTCTCCTTCAAAGAGAGATAATCACTGATTTGCCATTAAGGAGGTGCTAGGTAAATGGGAACAAGCTTCTTTCACGGCTGGCTTCGCTTACTTACAAGCATCTTCTTATGCCTACTGCTATCTGGATGCTGGGATCGAATCGAGTTAAATCAACTCGGAATCACATCGGCAACAGCCATCGATTGGAACGGGAAAGACTGGACTGTTTCTTACCAGATTGTCATTCCTCAGACGATTTCGAGTCAAAGCATGGGTGGAAATGCCAGCCAGCAAGCACCCGTCATCGTATTCTCTACGAGTGGTGATTCCATTCGAGGTGCGATTCAAAAATCAAGCTTGGAAATGCCGCGTGCTCTGTTTTTTGCCCATAATCGAATTGTTGTCATTGGTGAAGAAGCGGCTAAGCATGGCATTTCTCAACTTATGGACACCTATTTGCGCAATGCGGAATCTCGAGAAACTGTCAGCCTATTCGTAACTAGAGGGGAAGGAAGAAGAATTCTGGAGCAGGTTGCGCCCCTTGAGAAGCTGCCTGGAGCCGCCGTTCGCAATATGATTCACAATGAAGACAAAAACGGTTCTAATTTTAATCAAGTCATGGTTCACAATGTCATGATGGGAATGACGAGTGACTCTTCCTTTACATTAATTCCTGAAGTAATCATTTCTGGCATCGGCATTAGGCCTGACTCTTCTATAGCAGAGTTAAAAAAAACAACTTCTGCAAACAAATTAAAATTGGGTAGACTTGGTATTTTCAAAAAGGATAAGCTTGTTGGCTGGTTTACATCCGATGAAGGATACGGCATTAATTGGATCCGGGATACGATTAATAAGACCGTTTTGCGTATTGGCTGTTCCAAAGGAAGTAAAGATTATAAATCCGCGATTCGAATCACTAAAGCGACAACCAAACTGAAGCCAATCCTCACTAGTGACGGGCAATGGGTTATGAAGGTGGAAGCAAATGCTGCTGGTGTTCTTATTGAGAATGGCTGCAATGACGACGTTTCTAAGCTAAAGGGTGTTAAAGTCACGGAAGACATTGCAAATGAGGAAGTTAAGAGCTTAATGACCAAAGCCTTTCAAGCTGCTATCGAGAAAAATGCGGATGTATTTGGTTTCGCAGATGTGATTCACAGAAAACATCCTAAGGTTTGGAAGAACATAAAGAACGACTGGGAACAACAATTCCCTACCCTCCAATTAGAGCCCAGTGTTCATATTAAGATTGACCGAATTGGAATGAGTAATAAGCCTTTTAATCAGCTACTGCACGACCACGAATAGTAAGTTATGGAGGGGGGTTACTATGGAGCGCATTAGCAATTACCAACTAGCCGTCACAATCATTCTTTTCGAAATAGGAAGTACACCCTTATTTGCTTTAGGCAGCGGCGCTAAGCAGGATTCCTGGCTTGCCATGCTGTTCGCCGCTGCAGCGGGTTTGCTTTTATTAATCATGTTTTTGTACATACAACGAATAGCACCAGAAGAGTGTCTGATCGGGCTCTTAAAATTATGTTTTGGGTCCAAAATAGGAACTGTGATCGGGGGATGCTTTGCCCTTTATTTTGCCTATGAATCCATGAGAAACCTTCGAGATTTTGGAGAGATAACGAATTTAACACTACTAAGCTCGACTCCCCAATATGTTACGATGCTCGTTATTGTATTACTTGCTACTTACGCAGTTGCCATGGGTATCGAAACATTCTCCAGAGTGAATGAGGCCCTGTTGCCGCTCATTTCCCTTAGTTACGGAGCGTTGATATTATTGATTCTGATTTCTGGAATCCTCCACAAAGACAACCTATTACCTATACTTGATAATGGACTTCGTCCCGTAATCAAAGCTGCGTTCCCGGATATTTTATCGTTTCCATTTGGACAAATGGTGCTTTTTTTCATGATATGGCACCTGATGTCTGAAAAGCAAAAGATGAAGCGAATCAGTATACTCTCTTATCTCAGCGTTTCCGCTTTTTTAATTCTAATGAATATATTAAACCTGATGGTGCTTGGGACAACTATTGTCGCAAATAGTACCTTGCCTTTTTTGCAGGCCGTTCAGTTAATACAGGTTGGTGATATTTTGGAGCGACTGGACGTCATGGTCACCTTGCTTTTATTTCTGGGTTTATTTGTGAAAATGACCGCTTTCTACTGGGGAGCCGTTTATGCATGTACCCAATTATCGCGTTCAACAAGTAGACGCCTGTGGGTTTTCTATGTAGGTTTTATTATTTTTATCACATCGTTTATAGAACCGAACTATACCTATCACGTGTGGCTTGGCTTGAATGTTAGTGTAAAGTTTTTCCCTGTTTTTCAAGTCGTTATTCCACTGTTGATGTTCTTGGCTGTACTGTTTCGTAAACATCGTCGAGCAGAAACGCGATCCAACGTTTAAACCTCGCCCATTTCATGCAAAAAGAAGCCTGCTCCCTAAAGGGAACAGGCTTCTAAGAACGCAATTACGCGTTTACTTTTGCTTTTGCAGCTGTTGCCAAATCGTTGAACGCTTTGGAATCATTCACAGCTAGATCAGCCAAGATTTTGCGGTTTACTTCGATACCAGCCAATTTCAGGCCGTGCATCAATTTGCTGTAGCTAAGGCCGTTTTGACGAGCGCCTGCATTGATACGTGTAATCCACAGTCTGCGGAAGTTACGTTTCGTTTGACGACGGTCACGGTAAGCATACACTAAAGATTTCATTACTTGTTCTTTAGCTGTTTTAAATAAGCGATGTTTGGAACCGAAATAACCTTTTGCTAGTTTCAAAATTTTCTTACGACGGTGAGCGCGAATAAATCCGCCCTTGACTCTTGCCATTGTTAACTACCTCCTGGGATGTATAAATAATGTTCGAATATTAACCTTTAATGTTAGAAAGTTGTTGTTTCAGACGACGTACATCGCCTGGAGCCATAACTGGGTTTGTTGCAAGAACACGTTTAGTACGTGAAGATTTACCGGAAAGCAAGTGGTTTTTACCTTGTTTGTATCTCATCACTTTGCCTGTGCCAGTAATTTTGAAACGGCCTTTCAAGCTGCTGTGTGTTTTCATTTTCGGCATGGTGTTTTGTTCCTCCTAATTTAGTATAACGCCTAGGTAGTGACTTTCGGCGTTAAGATCATGATCATGCTTCTTCCCTCAAGCTTAGGAGCGCGCTCCTGTGAGGAAATGTCAGCTGTTTCAGTAGCTAAACGTTCAAGCACTCTACGGCCAATCTCCGAGTGCGCTATTTCACGACCACGGAACCTGACGCTGGCTTTGACTTTATCGCCTTCGCCAAGAAACTTAACGGCATTACGAAGCTTCGTTTGGAAATCGTGCTCATCGATTGTCGCGCTTAAGCGAATTTCTTTGATATCCACGATTTTCTGGTTCTTGCGAGCTTCTTTTTCTTTCTTCTGTGTTTCATAACGGAATTTACCGTAATCCATAATGCGGCATACTGGCGGCTTAGCCGTCGGTGCCACATTTACCAAATCCAAATTCGCGTCAAGTGCGATTTGAAGAGCTTCGCGAATCGGCGTGATGCCGAGTTGTTCTCCGTCCGCCCCAATCAGGCGTACTTCCTTCACACGAATCTCGTCATTAATCATATGGTCTTTGCTAATAGTATTCCACCTCCAAAAAGTATGTAACGCTCTCTCTAACAATATAAAAAAGATGCGGGCGCAGTGGCCCACATCTTCATCAATAACAGGTTCATGCAAACCTATTGTACATTCATGACGATTCATTCAAACCAGCCAACGGTGTCGGTCAGGTGAGAAGCGGGCGCTTCTGCTTTTACTTGAAATATAATATCATCTCATTCAGAGAAAGTCAACTCACTTGTTTACTTTTCATTTCGTCTAGACGAATCACACGTGTATGCTCCGTATGGCTCCATTGTTTGTTGTTTTGCGTGAAGAACGCATAGAACGTAATTGGCCACCATGAAAGCATAAACACTGGATAAAGAATTAAATATTTATATACTTTGCCAGGTGCCTTCTCAACTAACATGGAAATAGGCAGCAGCACATAAATCGCTATGCTGACGGTGTTAAAGAAAATAGGATTGATATCGGCAAGCATAGGTGTGTCTGACCAACCCGGAGTCACCGATTTAATCCAAAGCAGCACAGAGATAATCGCACCGAAAAAGAAATTATATACGTTAGCGGAGTAGATAGCCGCGTCAATCTTCGTCCAGCTGCCCTCTTTGATACCTTGCCACAATAGGGGGAAGAAATAACGCTTGGCCACATCAAAATGTCCTTGCATCCAGCGCAAACGCTGTTTGGCAGATACTTTAAACGTTAGCGGCTTCTCATCATAAACAATCGCCTCATAGTTGTAGGTCGGCCTGATACCGAGCTTAATGCAGCGCATGGAGAACTCAAGATCCTCAACAAGGCTGGTAGCACCCCATCCAATCTGTTTAAGCAGCTTGGACTCAAAGCACATTCCTGTGCCGCCCAAGTAGTTAGCAAGCCCTAAGTTTGTGCGGGGCATTTGCCAGAAGCGGTTTGCAAAGTAGTACGAGATTGCGTAGGAACCAGTAACCCAGGAATCGGTAGGGTTCTTACTGTCTAAGTAAGCTTGAATAACTCTGGAACCGGAGCAAAGATCATTGTTCATATGGATCAAGTAATCAGGGCTTGAAAGATTGTCTGCATCAAACATGACAATAGCGTCATACTGACGCTCCCGCTTCCAAAGCACCTTCAGCATCCATTCGATCGCGTAACCTTTCCCTCTCAGGTTCGGGTTATGGCGCTCCATGGCATGAACACCATGACTGCGTGCAATATCCGCTGTATTGTCTGTACAGTTATCACAAATTACGAAGATGTCATAAAGCTCTTTGGGGTAATCCAAAGCCTTTAGATTCTCGATCAATGCGCCAACGACCTGCTCTTCATTATGAGCCGCGACTAATACAGCAAACGATTTCTGTGGAGCGAATTTCTGTTTGTTTTTAGGACGGTACCATCCGAAAAAAGTTAAAAACAACTGATATGCACCGACCAAAGCCAAGCCAATTTGAAAGGTAAGCATAATATTGTCAAGCATGAAGCAAAGTCCCCCTTTTTTGTTTATGCACACAAGCTATCTTTTTATACGCGTATGCGCAGTTTTATGTACAGGTGAATTAATCGTTCTTGATTTTCCTCTCTTTCCATCCATTTGTCAAAGTCTACAATGACGAAAATAAGCCAATTCTCTGAGATTTGGGCGGAACGCGCACAGACTATGCAGCATGTGCTTGAAATCAGATCGTTAATGTCCTGTTTTCAACGTTTTTCATTTTATTGTGTACCAAAAGTTCACCATTTAGACGAACACGATCAAGCTGCCCCCATGTGATACGGGGTTTATTATAATTCACCTGAGCTCTTCCTGACAACTTTTGCGTGGCTGCCCCTGTTAACGGATCATACGGTTTGCATGCATGTGGGACTGATTGGCAGATGTCCTATAGACTACTTCTTCATAGCTGGTCAACAATTGATTAAATATGTGATCCCAAGATTGACGCAGGGTAAACTCCCTGCCTGCAATGGCCAGTCTGTGCCGAGTCTCCTTGGATTCATACAATCTTACGATGGCTTGTGTGAAAGCAGCTACGTCGCCAGAAGGACAGAGTAAACCCGTCACTTCATGCTCAATAGTATCTTGTACCCCGCCTGCAGCAGCTCCAATCACCGTTGTCCCAGAAGCCATTGATTCCAGAACAACATTGCCGAAAGTCTCTGTCGCCGAAGGAAAAAGAAACACATCTGCAGACGCATAGAGTTCAGCTAGCTGTGTCCCCTGAACGAAACCGGTAAAAGTAACTCCCGATGCCCCTCCATAACATTCGCGCAGCACTTCGGCAGACGGTCCGTCACCAGCAATAATGAGATGACAATCATCTCTGATCGCAGCTGGCAGTGCAGTAAAACTATCTAGTGCGACCTCTACACTCTTCTCAGGGGCTAAACGCCCGACATAAAGCATAACGAACTTCGCAGGATCTACACCATATGTCCCGAGTACTGACTTTCGGTCGACAATCGGCTGGAAACGTTCCGCATCGACACCGCGGCTCCAAATCTCTAAATGACTTAACCCTTTGGCATGCAAATGCTGCAAGGTAGACTTAGAAGGCACATACACCTTCTGACAGCTTTGGTGAAACCATTGCATGTATTTCCAGAGCGTAGGCTCCACCCAAGGTATTTTATAATGACTTAAGTATTGGTCGAAGTGAGTATGGTAGGACGCAACTAGTGGCGTTTTGTGTTTGCAAGCATGGTGCAAGCCAAAAAGTCCCAAATTGAAAGGGGTTGCGCAATGAATAATCGTAGGCTGAAAGGCATGGAGGGATTTGCGAACATTGAGGGGATTTGGGATAGCTAATCGACATTCTGGATACAATAAAAAGGGAATACTGTAAAAACGTTCTACACGGAACGGATCGTTGTCACCCTCTGTCATACTAGTAGGAGCAAACACTTTGCAAGCCACATCTTTGGATTCCAAAAATCGCGTCCACCTGCCAAGTGTCTTGGCAACTCCATTTACATCTGGCAGGAATGTATCTGTAAATAAGGCAACTCTCAACCTCATCAGCCCCTTTAACATTTACCTTCAATTCCCTCATTTCACATCATGCTAGCACAGGATTGTTATCGGGAGATCAGAGGAGCGTTAAATTGAATTTCTTAAAATTTATTACTGCGTTAATCTTCCTTTAATAAATGTCCTTTACAATAGACTTATGAAAGTAACGCAAGCAGCGAAGGAGGCTACTACTCATGAGCAGGGTCGTCCACTGGCTTCAGCATCATGAAACACGCGTATTCCACTTTGTGAATCAACGTATCCAGCACTTCTTCCTTGATCATTTATTTAATAAAATCACACATTTAGGCGGGGCCACAGCCTCCATTGCGATATCCTTATGCTTTGCATTGTTCGGGCAAGGCCCACTGCGTACAGCAGGTATTCAAGCTCTCCTTGCCTTAACCATCAGTCACATTCCAGTTGCTATTATTAAAAAGAAATACCCAAGACTTAGGCCTTACCTGGTACACCCTCAAACCATTACTTATAAAAACCCGCTGACGGATCATTCCTTTCCTTCCGGGCATACAACCGCTATCTTCTCAATCATTTTCCCTTTTGTTACAGCCGTACCTGCACTTGGCCTTATTCTCATACCGCTCGCATTAATCGTTGGTCTATCACGTATCTACCTAGGGCTGCACTATCCTTCCGATTGTATCGTTGGATGTTTAATCGGAACGACGGCTTCTCTAGTGACAGTAGCATTCTGGGGGTAAACGAATGGATGTCTTGCATGGTAAAAAACGGGTTCTCATTCTTTCTGAAGGCTTCGGAGCCGGACATACGCAAGCGGCTTATGCACTTGCCGTAAGCTTAGAGCAGCGTTGCTCGACCATTGAGACACGTGTTTTGGAATTAGGTTCATTCCTTCACCCAACAATAGCACCATGGATTATTCATGCTTACAAAAAGACGCTAACCGCTCAGCCCAAGCTTTACGGCCGATTGTACCGCTCTCAATATAAAAAATCGCTAAACCGCTTGACGCAATTGGCCTTGCATCGCATTTTTTATGCACAGACAGCGGCGATTATCCAGCAGTGGGCTCCTCAAGCTATTGTCTGCACACATCCTTTTCCCAGTGTTGTGGTATCTAGACTGAAAAGAGCTGGCTTAGACATCCCGCTATGCACGGTCATTACGGACTACGATGTCCATGGGACTTGGGTCAGTAGAGAAGTTAATAAATATATGGTTTCGACAGAAGACGTCAAAAATAAACTGCTGGGCCGCGGTATCACGGCAGCTCAAGTCGAAATCACAGGAATTCCCGTTCATCCAAGCTTTCGAGTTGCCCACGATAAAGCGAAGATTCGACAGCAATTCCAGCTGGCATCACTGCCTACCGTACTAGTTATGGGCGGCGGCTGGGGATTAATCGGAGGCGATTCGCTCAGTGAGCACCTAATAACTTGGAGAGATCGGATCCAATTCATATTTTGCTTAGGCAATAATAAGAAAGCTCTGGCCAAGCTGGCGATGGACGCCCGCTATCAGCATCCCAATATTCATTTACTTGGATTTACCCAAGAAATTGGCAAGCTAATGGAAGCTTCCGATCTGCTCGTTACGAAGCCTGGGGGTATGACCTGCTCAGAAGGGCTTGCAAAGTCGATCCCCATGCTGTTCTATGATCCGATACCGGGTCAGGAAGAAGAGAATGTTCACTATTTTACCCAGCTTGGCTTTGGTGAACCGATCCGATCTGCAGATACGATTGCGAACTGGTTATCGATGTTGGCTAGCCGGTACACGGATGTAGAGGCTAAGCGCGTTTCTAATTATCATAAAAAGAAAATGTATCTTCCCTCAGCTGATTGTTCAGAGGTCATTATGCAATTACTTGGGTGATTCGCGTGCAAGGATAAACGACTCCATCGTCCTTTTGGGACGAGCGCGTTTGTCAAGGTAGATGCGAAGCAAAAGTATAAAACTTATACTTTCTTATCTACTAAAAAAAGCTAATCTCCTACCGCAATTTATGCAGTGGAAGATTAGCCTTGGTGTGTATAAACTTATTCTGATTTAGCTTTATTCAGCTGCTCTAGATGAGAAGCAAGAACATTTTCACCAATAACTACTTCACAGCGATGAATGTTCATCCCTTGTCCGGCGAACTTCGTTTCGTATTCGGTCATCACATGGTCAGGATGAATCCCATCCACATGCAGGTTTAATGAAATATTTCGCATTCTCAATCCCATATCTGCAAAAGAATTGAGCGAGAATTCGAACAACGATTGCGAATCAGTTTTCAAGTGAATTTCGCCGTTCGCATTTAATATTTGCTGATATTTCTGAACAAAGCCCGGATGCGTTAAACGTCTACGCGCATGCTTTTTCTTTGGCCATGGATCACTGAAATTCAAATAAACCCGCTCTAACTCACCTTCAGCAAAAGCTTCCTCAATATGTTCGATATTGAAAAGCATGAGCTTCAAATTCGGAATGCTTGGCACAGACTCCGCCTCATCATCTGTCTTAACTTCATGAGCATTTCTTGCTTTCTCACTTGCTTTGCGAATCAATTCGTCATACATATCAACACCAATGAAATTAATGTTCGGATATTTCTTACTCATTTCACTAATGAAGCGCCCTTTACCCATCCCAAGCTCCGCATGAATCGGGTTGTTGTTACCAAATAACTCGGCCCATTTGCCTTTATATTCCTTGGCATTCAAAACAACGAGTTCCTTCTGACGTTCTATATCTTCTCGAATTCCTTTTCTTCCCCGTAAACGCATCTACTTTTTGCCTCCTACACGTACAAGCTATCGAATACAAATCATAGTCGATTCGAGGAAAAAAATCAAAGGGAATTACACTTCAAGGGCATGATAATCAATGGTATTCGATGTGGCTGGAAACAGCTTTTGATCCAAGGACCGCAGAACTTTTCGTCTTGCATCCTTCGATATGCTCGGGTCTGCTGCGAATTTCACGCCACTGCTTAAAGCGAATGCTTCTTTAATGGTCAACTCGACAGATATCGTATCGGTAGCTAGGGACATCTGAACCAACTCATTCACCTTCTTTCCTATTGCCTCATTAATGATAGCTTTCGTTAGGATGATGTTCTTTATGAATGGCAGATCATTCTAGTGGTAAAGAAAAACGCCCTCCAATTGGAGAGCACTGCAAAACGAATACAGAATCTGTAAAAATAGACCCAGTGGCGCATAGGCACTGGGTTTGTTGTATACTGGAAGAAAAGGAAAAGTGGAG